>CAWHKY010000007.1:0-77291 GCA_963830135.1 uncultured Solirubrobacterales bacterium | reverse complement strand
GCCGGTGCTGCGAGGCGCGGGCGGTGAGCGCGGTGCGACTGGACCGGGTGGGTGCAGTGGAGCGGCCGCGGGCGGCCCTGGCCACGGTGCCGGGACAGGCCCCGTTGGACTGGGGGCCGCCCGCGCCGTCCGTGCGGCCCCGCGAGCCAGGGAGAGCCGCGGGGGCCGGGTCGGAGGTGTGGTCGGCGAGATTGGCAGGCAGGGGGAGACAGCCACTGCCCGCGTCTGACGGCGAAACTCTGGTCACAACTCACCTCTCCCATGTCCCTGTTCTTGAGCCGCTTCCCGGCGACTCACCCTGTCGTGCTACTTCCCTGTTGCTGCTTCGCGGACTAGAACTCCCTGTTTCCCGAGGAGTTGCGGTCGGCGAGCGAAACCGTAACCGATCAGTGACCGATTCGTCAAGAGGGCACCGTGTTTCTGGAGGCAGCGGTGGTGGCTCGAGTGCGGGGAAGCGGCTCTGTGAGCGGGGTTTCAGGGGCTTGGGGAAGCTCGCAGAAATCGCGATCGGGGGGCGGTGTACCGCGGCGGGTTCGCCGGCTTCGGCGGGGATTCCTACGAGCGCACGCCACAGTTCGAGCCCGACGGTTACTCGCAACAGCGCGATCGGCACGTTGAACGAGGTCCTCGTCGCAGCGGTGACCCGTCTGAAGGCGTGGCGGAAGTTTGGCCTGAGGGGCGAAACGAGGGCGGTCTGCGTCTTGGGGGGTGATGGATGCAAATAGAGGCGACCCGTGCCCGACGTAGTACACGAGCTGGCAGTAATCGACACGGCGAGCGAAAAGCTCGCGGCCCGCGACATCTCCGGCGAGGAAGCCGAACAGCTGACCGACAACCGCTACGTGATCACGCCGAACCGAGGGCGACGTCGACGCAGTGAACGCGTCATGCGCAACCGCTGATCGGGCGTACCGACGGAGGCCGGACCCTGACCCTGGTGGTCGAGCGGACGACCGAGCCGAGCATCTGGCTGGTGATCACCGGCTGGAACTCGAGCAAGCGGGAGCGTAAGATGCTGGCGAAGAAAGGCTGAGTCATGACCAAGAATCCCTGGACAGACCCCGATCCCCAGCCCGGCGACTTCGACGCCGAGATCGAGGCGATGGACCCGCGCGACGTCCAAGTGGTCGAGGCCGGCAACAGGGCCAAGGTGACGCGCCTGCCCGACGGCATGGACGCCGAGGACGTGAATCGGCTGGCGGCGCTTGCCGCGAAGCGGGGCAAGACCATCGGCGAGGTCCTGGTCGAACTGGTCCGCGAAGCGGCCTGAGTAGGATGCAGGACCGTGGCAGCAGAGCCAAAGCGGATCGGCAACTGGACGCCCGACGGTGAGGTGGAGCGGGCGATTGCGCGGCGCGAATACCGCGAGCTGACCGCCGGGCAGCGAGTGGAGCAGGCGATCGTCCTGAGCCGAGAGCTGACAAAGCTCGCTGCGCGAGGGGCGGCACGCAGGTCGGCGCAGACTTGACCGCAATCTCGCCCCTCGACGCCGACCTGAAGAAACTTCGAGAGGCTCGCGAAGACGGGTAGCTCCAGGGTCAATGCCCGGCCCCCGTGGACTCCTCGTGCTCGGCCGGCTGACCGGTGTGCTCGCAGATCACCCTGAGATCCCGATCGAAGGACCAGAGCAGGATTTCGGCGCCGGCGGCCGCCGCGGCGGCGGCAATCAGGAAGTCGATCGCTGGGCGGCGGTGGCTTCCGTCCGTGGTGGCGGCGAGCTCACGCTGCACTTCCAGTGCCCGCTCGACACTCGAATCCCCGAGTGGGATCCGCTCGAGCGGCGCGAACAGAGCATCGAATCGCTCCCGGTATCCCGCCCCGGTCTCGGGTCGGTGCATGGCCTCGAGGACGACGGGGACGCAGGTGAGAACCTCGCCCGCCTCATAGCGATCGGCGAGCTTCTCGCGTATGTCGGGGCGCTCTGACTTTTGCGCCCAGGCCCAGATCGACGTATCGGCGAGGTAGCGGAGCACCTACGCGCGGGCCCGGCGCTGGGCCTCGAGCTCCGCCGGCGTAATCAGGTCAAGAGCGCCAGAGCGAATCGCCACGGCCCCCCGGCGCAGGAGCTCGCCGCGGCTGACGACGCGCAACGCCTCGTTCACGGTCTGCTTGTACCCGGCGGTGCCCAACGCGTCCCGGGCTCCCTCGAAGGCAGAAACCTCGATCTCAATCGTGGTCCTGTGTGTTTTTATAGCTCGCTCCACGGCTCGAATATAGCAATGAGCGCGCTAGCGATATAGCAAGCATTGCTCGGTGACCCTGCCTCGCGGCGAGCTGCGCCGAGGCAGGACGCTGACCCAAAGTCGGCCGCCTCAGAGGATCTCGGCCGGGTGCAGGAGCGCCAGGCCCTCGACGCGTTCGAAATGGCCGAGGTTGCGAGTGACGAGCGGCAGGCCGGCCTCGAGGCAGATCCCGGCCTGCATCGCGTCGCGGACGTCGATCGGCCGCCCACCGCGGCGCAGCTCATGCAGGATCGCGCCGCCGCGCAGGCCGGCCTTACGCGTCAGGGTAAGAAGCGGCGCGGCCAGCAGGGCGTGGACCGGGCCGGGATTGGCGCGATAGGAACGACCGAGTGCAAGCTCGAAGGCGGTGACCGCGGTGACCCGGTAGCCGCGGCCGGCGGCGAGGGCGCGCAGCAGATCGCGGCCGGGGCCGGCGCCGCGCAGGAAGTCGATCAGGACGTCGGAGTCGAGGACCGGTTGCTCGGCCACGTCGCCCATGCCTCCTCGCGCTCGTGCTCCCACTCCCGCACGTCGCTCTCACTCCAGGCCCCCTCGGCCTCGATCAGCCCGGGGGTCAGGCCCTCGGGCTGCGCTTGGTCGAAGAAGCGATCGAGGGCTTCCTCGACGATTGCCGAGAAGCCCCGCATGCCACGTTCAGCCGCCCGGGCACGCAGGCGCGTGTAGGCGCGGTCGCTGAGCTCGATCGTCGTGCGCATGGGCTGCATTCTAGCATTCACATGCAGCAAGCCGGAAAGTGAGGGGTCCATAGACCCTAGATAGCCAGCATGTGCTCCACGGCGGCGATGAACTCGCTCGCGCCGTCGACAAATGCCTCAGCGACTGCGGGGTCCGGAGTCCTCGCCTCGTAGTCGGCTCCCTCGCGGGCCTTTTGAGCGCGTTGAGCCAAGGAGTGAAGGTTCTCGTCGAAAGCGCCGGTGGCTACGAAGCGCTTGTGAAAGAGGCCCCAGGTGCCGCCGTGGCGGCGAGCGTATTCGTCGTGCTCGGAGAGGGCGGCGCGAGCGGCGTAGAGCATGGCGTAATAGGCGGCGCTGACCGCAAGGTCCAGGTCGCCCGCGACAAGCGCATGGCGGGCGCCGACCAACCTGGTACGGGCTGACTCGAGGAAGTCTTCCGAGCGTGGGCTCACCGGTACTCCTCGCCCTCCAGATCGCCACCGGCGAGGACGCGCTTGTCGCGGTCGACCTCGGCGAAGAAGAAGGAGCGGATGCGGCGGCGGTCGCGGAGGAAGTCGGAGTCATAGAAGCGCAGCGAGTAATAGGGCGGGCTGTCGCCCTCTGCGACGACAGCCGCTTCCAGCCGGGGCTGAGCCTCCCAGCTCTCCGCGGAGGCGTCGCGGCCCGGATCGACGATGGCCATCATGTCGATGTCGGAGCGGCGGTCGTGGTGGGTCTCGTAGGGGTCGGCCTCGCCGCGGGCGCGGGAGCCGTAGAGCCACACGGCGAGGAGGTCGTCGCCAAGCTCTTCTTCCAGCAGCGCGACGATGCGCGCGACGGCACGGCGCTCGGTGTCGTTAAGGGCGGCAGCGGAGAGGGCGTCGTCGATTTGTGTCGCCACGTCCGAAAGGATAGGCGGGGTCACGGGCGACTCTGCATGTCGACTCAGATACGCGGGCGGCAGCGGATCAGAAGAAGGGGAAGAAGGGATCCGCGGTGGTGCCGACCGAGGCTTCGAACGGCGGGCCGGTCAGCGGGTAGTGCGGGGCGCCGGGGAAGTTGACAGTCAGCGGGCCGGTCCAGGACACCGTCCCGTCCGGGGCGGCCCGGTAGCTGCCGACGCCGCTGAACGGAGCCGGGGGCGAGACCCGCGCCGAGGTCAAAGCGTTGCTGACCTTGAGCGCCTGCGGCGAGGTCGCGGTCCGCAGCGCGAGGCGGAAGATCGCGAACTTGCCATGGGCCTGTTCGGTGCTGGCGAGGAAGATCGTCTTCTTGTCCCGCACCGCGGCGAACCGGGCCGAGCTGACCCCGTGGCGCCAATCCGACAGCAGGTACGGGCGTTCGGGGCCCCAGAAGCTTTCCTGGGTGGGATGGGTCGCGAGCTTCGCGCGCCGGCCGGCGCCGGCGCGGCACCGCGGGGCGACCTCGCTGACCTGCCCCTTCGCCCGCCGCGTCTGAACCGAGAGATAGCCGCCTTCGCCACGGAAGGTGAATTCGCCGACGAAGGTGCCGAGCCGATTCTCAAACCGGCCGCTCCCCTCGCAGACGCGATTGGGCTTGGCCCAGGACCGGCGCCGCGATTCCTTGAAGCGCATCGAGACCTTGCCGAACTTGCCGAAGCCGGCCGCGATCCGGTTCCCGGTCCCGGTCCCCCGGGCGACATAGGCGGTGGCCGCCCTGGCATGCCGCCCGCGGACGACATAGATGACCACCTGATCCCCGGACCCGACGACCTCGACCAGATACCCGTCGCTCGACTTGACCAGGAAGGCGGGATGGAGAGAGGGCTGACCGCCGGCCTGGGCGGTGCGCTGCCGAACCAGTTCGCGCAGCTGCGCCGGGGCGCTCAGTCGCGGGGCGGCGCTCGACAGCGGGCCGGACAGGGGCTGGGGCTGGGCGGCCGCAGCGGCCGGCAGGGCGAGCGTCGCCGACGCGGCGAGCAGCGACAGGCAGCGCCGGGGCCGGGCCGTCACCGCACGCTCCGGGCGCGCCGGTACAGCCGCGCGACTTCCTTGCCGAAGTAGGCGCCGTAGTCGGTCGCCGGGTCCTCCGGGAAGCCGTAGTCGGTGACGCTGTTGAGCAGGTTGCCCGCGATCGTCCAGCCGCCGCCGGAGGCGCCGCCGGTGACGTTGCAGTCGACGGCGAGGTTGAGCGGCCCGGGCGCGAAGAACGATTCCGGGTCGTGACCGAGGAACGAGGTCTGGGAGCAGAGCTGCTGCGTTTCCCCGTCGAAGGGCGGGCCGGCGGGGTAGCCGTGGATGTCGAAGAGCTGCTTCGGCTTGAGGTTGAAGGCGATGCCCGCGGCGCCGACCGCGGCGGCCAGGCGCCGGCCCTTTTCGTTGCGCCCGACGACGGCAGCGCCGACGTCGACGTTCTCGCTGCCGGTCGCCACCCAGCCCGTCGTCGCTTCCAGCCACCTGGCGGCGAAGACGCCGAAGGGGCGCTGGCCGTAGCGGTAGCCGGGGACGAAGATCCAGCGCCCGGTGTAGCCGTGGCCGCGGCGCCCGCCGCTGTCGACGCAGTGCCCGGCGGTGAGGACGAGGCTGAGGTTGGGGGCGCTGACCGAGGTGCCCGAGCAGCGGTAGAGGCCGCCTTCGGCTTCGAAGAAGATGGCGCCGTTCTGGCGCATCCCGGCGGCCGTCGGGTCGGTCACCGCTTCGAAGCTCGAGCTGGCCGAGGCGCCGAGGCGCGGGGAGAGCGGGGGAACGCGCCGAGGCGCCGCCGGGGTCGGGGCGGTGGCCGGCGGTGCGGTCGGCGCGGCGGTCGGCGGCCGGGAGGTTCCGGCCCGGCCCGCGGCCGGGGCGGCGGTTGGCGGTCGGGAGGTTCCGGCCCGGCCCGCGGTCGTCGCGTCGATCGGCACCGCCCGCCTCATCCGGGCGGGCGTCCAGAAGCGAAGGCTCTGCCGCGCCGAGAAGCGCCCCACCGGGCCACCGCGCCGGGCGCTCGCGGCCGCGGCCGGCGCGCAGCAGGCGATCGAGGTCAGGGCGATCGCGAGGAGGAGTGACGATCCCGCCAGCGCCCGTTGAGCCACCCGGCCCGGCGAGTTCATTGCCGGGAGTCTACCTGCGCACTCGGGGCGCCGGCAGCGGTTGTCGTCCGGTTGTCGCTTGTCGCCCACAGGGCGACAAGCGACAACCGCTCAGCGCGCGACCGGCTCCCGGGCCGCAGCGACGTGGGCCAAGACAAGGGCCGCCCGGAGGCGGCCCTTGTCAGGTGCATGTGAACGAACGCGGAAACCTCGGCCGGGTGGGACAACGCCCGGTCTTCCTTTGCTCGCCGGTGCCCGGGGTGGATTCCGCCGGGCGCCCGAAACAGTGCGGCGCCTAGCGGCCCTGCACCTCCAGAGTCCCCTCAAGCATGTGACTCGAAATTAGGACCACCTCCTTTCTCTGGTCCAGCAATTGAAGCAAACGCGGCAGTCGCGGCCGGCGGGCCTGGCGGGCGCGGCTGAGGGCGAGCCGATTCAGGACGACGACGAGCCGCGTTCGTGCTCGATCTGCAACTCCCGCGCCTGGGCGATTGTCGCTTCGGCCTCCTCGCGGGACTTCCAGCCGCCGACTTCGACCTCCTTGTGCTCGAGGTCCTTATATACGGAGAAGAAGTGGGGAATCTCGAGTTTGAGCTGCTCGGGCAGCTCCTCGAGGCTGGTGACCAAGTTCCAGCCCGGGTCGCTGACCGGGACGCAGACGATCTTGTCGTCGACCCCGGCCTCGTCGCGCATCTCGAACATCGCCACCGGGTTGACCGGGATGACGCAGCCCGGGAAGGTCGCCTCGGAGACGCAGACCAGGCAGTCGAGCGGGTCGCCGTCGAGCCCGCGGTGGCCGATCAGGAAGCCGTAGTCGGCCGGATAGACCATCGAGGAGGAGAGGAACCGGTCGAGCACGATCCGGCCGCTCTCCTCGTCGTACTCGTACTTGTTGCGGCCCCCCTTGGGGATCTCGACGAAGGCCAGCAGCTGGTCGGTGAGGTCGACGTGGGTCACTGCCTCAAACTTAGCGAGGCTGCGGTCGCGACGAAGCGCCGCAGCGATGCGTCTTCTCGGCTCTTGAGTTCCGAATAGGCTCCGGCTGAGATGCCGGGTTCGACGGAAACCGTGTACGCCGTGTGCCCTCGCTATGCCCGCTGAGGAGAACGCGCTTTTCCTGTCGCTGCGTCCACGATTCGTCGAGCTGCTGCTCGACGGTGAGAAGACGGTGGAGCTGCGGCGAGTCCGCCCATCGGCCCGGAGGGCACGTTGGTCCTTCTCTACGCCTCGTCGCCGACGATGCAGCTGGTTGGCCAAGCCCGGGTCGGAGAGATACACGCTGCGAGCCCCGACAGAATTTGGCGCGACCACGGTGACGCCACCGGCATCGTCAGGCAGGAGTTCGACGAATACTTCGTCGGCGCAGCCCAGGCTGTGGCAATCACCCTGCTCGACGTTCAGCGCCTCAGCATCCCCAGGCCGCTGACCGATCTTCGGCATCGCCTCGCGGGTTTCCAGCCGCCACAGAGCTATCGCTACTTGGATCGCACGCAGGTCGCAGCTCTGATCTGAGGAAACAAGTCCTGGTCAGCGGCGCAGCGGGCCGCACCCCTCCCCAAACGACCGGGGTCAGGCTGCTCATCGGGTCGACTACCGCCAGGGCCTGGCGGCCCGGTTGGCGAAGGGCCGGTAGGCCCGGCAGGGCTCGCCGCGCAGGCCCGGGCAGGGCGGCAGGGCGGTCGGCACTTCGACTCCGGGAACGACCGGGAGGAGCAGCTTCGAGGGCATCTTCTTCGAGTAGGCGATCGCCACCTTCGCCTTGCCCTTCGGCCGGCTGTCGGCGAAGGCCCAGATCGGCTGGCTGCCGCCCGGCGCCGCGATCGTGATCCGGATCCGCGAGCCGGCGCGGTAGGCGTGGCCCTCGTAGTAGAGCGGGATCGTGACCTTGACGAAGCGCCCGCGCGGGAACGGCGCGACGTCGGACCTGCGCAGGCTGAGGACCGGCTCCAGCGGGGTGCTCTTCTTCGCGTCGAGCTTGCGCTCGTTGCCGCGCACCCAGCCGTTCTGGACGAAGGTCTCCACCCCGTCGGGGCGAACCTCGCTGATCGTCGCCTGCAGGTCGACGGTGGGGGTCGAGGAGCGGACCCAGAGTTGGACGGCGCCGGCGCCGATCACGGTCGTGTTCTGCGCCAGCGGGGCGGTCAGGTAGGAGACCGCCGTGCCCGGCCGGTTCTGCGCCCAGTGGTATTCCGGCGTGGCGGTCCAGAGGCCGCCGGCGCCCGAGCCGGCGTCGCCCGTGAAGTCGGTCTTCTTCACCGTGCGCCGGCTCCAGGTGAAGCCGTCGGCGTGCGCCCCGGCGGGCGGCAGATCGCGCAGGCCGCCCTTGGGCGCGAGGTACCAGGCCCGGGCCTGGGTGCCGGGGATCGGGAACCCAGCGAAGGACTGCTCGAAGCCCGGATAGGGCTTCCCGGGCGAGCCGCCGGCGCCGTTGTCGAAGAGGACGCGGATCGAGGGCAGGGCTTCGTAGGCGGCCAGGGCCGCCTCGTAGGTCGGCTGTTCCTGGATCGGATCGGGCGGCAGCGCGATCCCCTGGATGCCCATCGCCTCCTGGTAGATCAGCGGCGCCGCGGTCCGGATCGTGGCGGCGTGGACGATCGGCGCTTCCCTGGCGACGTAGAGCTCAAGGAAGTCGAACCAGCGGTTGGCGGTGGCCGGGTCGAGGGCGTCGATGTGGGTGCCGTTGGTGAAGGTGAACCACTTGCGCGTGGTGCCGGTGAAGTGCTCGGCCAGGTCGGGGCAGTGCCCGCCCGTCTGCTCGTCGGTCCACTGGCAGGCCATGAAGGTCGGCACGTCGATCCTGTGCACGAAGGTGATCGGCGAGAGCGGGTCGGCGACCTTGGGCCGGTAGTGGCTGTTGGCCTTGACCGAGGTCAGCAGGTTCACCGCCTTGCCGTGCAGGGCCTGGTTTTCGGCGCAGGTCCGGTCGCCTTCCTGGATGCGTTTGTAGGCCCAGGCCTGGCCCTCGGTGGCCGACGCCGGCTTGGCGTCGTGGACCCGCTCTTCGGCCCAGGGGACGGCGAAGCCGGTGTTGAGCAGGCCGCCGGGATAGAGCGTCGCCTGCGGGCTGTCGAGCACCGAGAGCGGCGCGATCGCGGACAGGCTGGGCGGCCTCGTCGCGGCGGTGAAGAGCTGGCTGATGCCGCCGTAGGAGATCCCCATCATCCCGACCGAGTGGTTCGCCACCCACGGCTGGCGGGCGATCGTCTCGATCACGTCGTATCCGTCCAGGCCCTGCAGCGGTTCGAAGAAGTCGAAGGCGCCGCCCGAGCAGCCGGTGCCGCGCATGTTGACGTCGACGACGGTGAAGCCCATCAGGTTGGCGAGCAGCGCCAGCCCGCTCTGCGGCCCGGCCGGGTCGGCGTAGCCATAGCCGGAGTACTCGATCAGGGTCGGCGTCGGACCGGCCGGCGCCGGGACCGGCGCCCCACCCCCGGCGGCGGCTTCGCTGAGGCCCTCCGGCGGGTGGACGTCGATCGCCAGCTTGGTCCCGTCGCGGGTGGTCAGGTACTGGTAGCCGCTCGCCGCGATCGGCTGTTCGTAGATCGCGGTGCTGAGCGGCGCCGACCTGTTCGGGAGCACCCGCAGCGGCCCCGACCGCGGTCCCTTCGAGCCGAGGACGACGCGGTAGCCCCTGCCCGGCGCCAGCTTGCGGAACAGAGCCCCGCCGAGACCGTCGGCGCGCTGCGTGGCGACCTTCCGCCCCTTGCGGCTGAAGAGAGCGACCTTCGCCCCCGACCTGAGCCCGGTCACATATACCTGTTCGACGCTCCCATGCGCCTCGAACGACGGGGAACCTCCGCCGGCCCACGCCCCCGCCGGCAGCAGGGCGAGCAGGCCGCAAGCGAGCGCCAGGAACCCCAGCGCCGTGCGCCGCCTCCTCGATCCCCGGAGAACTCCACTCCTCGGCAAGATGGATCAGTTCTAGCAGGCCGGGGATGCGGCGACGCGACCTTCATCGGTTTCAAAGCTTGTCCGGGCTCTGAACTCGGCTTAGCCGGGCCTTTAAGCCGAACTCGGCAAGGTCTGGGACGAGGCTCAGGCATCCCCAGCTTGGCCCACAAACCCAGAGGTGCGCTTCCCCCGCCCCTCGTCCAGAAGGAGGTAACCAGCCATGACTTTGTCCACGATCATCATGCTCAACATCGGCGTCGCCACGATCCTGGTCGCGATCCTCGCCGCGGTGATGCTGTCCCCAACTCGCCTGCGCCCCCATTTCGCCACCGGGCACACCCTTCGCCAGAAGGTCGCGACGGCAGCGGCACATCGGCCGCGCCGCGGGCACGACGGCCCCGAGCCCGCCTGGCGCCCGGTTCACAACGTCTGAGGCCCCCGAACGGGCCGGCGGCCCGGCCCTCTGAGCGACCATAATCCAAGTGGTTGCGAGGAGCCGAGGACAGCGGCGATTCACCAGCGCGCGGGTCCGCGACCGCCGGTCCGAGGCCGCCGTACCACCCCCGCAGCCACGCCCGCCGGCGGCGCGGCGAAGGGCTGCTGGGCCTGCGCGAGGCAAGCGCGATGGCGATCGGGGGGATGATCGGCGGCGGCATCTTCAGTGTCCTCGGCGTCACCATCGACCTCGCCGGCCACCTCGCCTTCGCCGCCTTCCTGCTCGGCGGCGTGATCGCCGGCCTCACCGCCCACGCCTACGCCCGCCTGGCGCTGCACGCCGGCCGCGCGGGCGGCCCCTTCACCTACCTGCGCGAGGAGGGCCATACCCAGGCGGCCGCCTGGGTCGCCTGGCTGCTGATCGTCGGCTACGTCTTCGCCCTGGCGGTCTACACCTTCACCTTCGGCCACTACCTGGCCAACGTGCTCGGCGCCCCGGTGCTCGTCGCGCGGCTGAGCGGCGTCGGCATCATGGTGATCTTCGCCGCGATCAACCTGCGCGGGGTGGCCACCTCGGGGCTGACCGAGGACGTGATCGTCTTCACCAAGCTGGCGGTGCTGGCCGGGATCTCGGCGATCGGGATCGGGATGTTCTCGCCGAGCCGGCTCGCCCCGCTCGACAACATGGGCCTGCTCGGCGTCTTCCTCGGCGCCGCGGTGATCTTCGTCGCCTACGAGGGCTTCGAGCTGGTGCCCTACGACTACGACGACATCTCCGAACCGCGCCGCACGGTGCCCCGGGCTCTCTACCTGTCGGTTGGCGTGGTGGTCCTCGTCTACGTCGCGGTCACCCTCGCCTCCCAGATGCTGCTGTCCGACCAGGCGATCGTCGGCGAGAAGGAGGTCGCCTTCGCCGTGGTCGGCGAAAGGGCGCTCGGCAGCTTCGGCCTCTGGGCGGCGACCCTGGGTGCGGTCTTCTCGACCAGCTCGGCGATCAACGCGACCCTGTTCTCGACCGCCCGCCTGGTCCGCGACGTCAGCGCCGCACGGGAGTTGCCGGCCCGCCTCGCGCGTGAGCGGGGTGGGCTGCCGGTCGGGGCGGTGGCCTGGCTGGCGCTATTCGGGGCCGCGTTCTCGCTGCTGCCCGGCATCACCGAGATCGTCTCCTTCGGCTCGCTGACCTTCCTCCTGGTCTTCGGCCTGATCAACCTGCTGCATGCGCGCCACACCGCCCGGGCCGGCTGGGACAGGCGTCTCGCCTACCTCGGCGCGGTCGCCTGCTTCGCGGCGGCCGTCGGCCTGCTCTACTACCTTGCCCGCTCCGACCGTCAGGCGCTGCTGCTGATCGGCATCTGCGCCTCGATCGTGGTCGTCGGTCGCGGCGCGTTCGTACGCCGTCGGCGCCGCGAGAAGGGGGTTCCATGCGAAGGATGACCTACATACTCGCCGCCCTGTTCGCGGTCCTGGCGATTGCGGGGTGCGGCAACGCCGACTCCGGGTCAGGCCGGCACAGCCAACCGGTGGTCCTCTCCGCCGCGAACCTCCCCGAACTGGGCGAAGTGCTGGTCGACGAAGGGGTGACGCTCTACGTCTTCGCCCCGGACCGGGCCACCGCGGTCACCTGCGCAGGGGCCTGCGCCGTCGCCTGGCCGCCACTGACGGTGCCGCCCGGAGAGAAGCCGAGCGCCTCGGGAACGGTCAGGCAGAGCCTGCTCGGGACCGCTTCGGGGCCGGGAGGAGGCGAGGTCGCGACCTACGCCGGCTGGCCCCTCTACAGCTTCGTCTCCGACACCGAACCGGGTGAAACGAACGGCCAGAACGTCAACCTCAACGGCGGCTACTGGTACCTGATCTCGCCGTCCGGAAAGGTGATCAGGTAGCGGGCACGGCGATTGCCGGCCGCCCCAGGTGGAGCGGGATCGAGTGGGGGTGGCCCTCGACCGTGACCAGCAGCCTGACCGGGCCCTGGCCGATCACCCTGATGCCGCCCGACCAGACGGTGTGAGAGGCGTGGCGGCAGGGCTGAAACTCGGTTTCCGCGTAGCCGGGGGCGCGGAATAGCGAGCTCGGCTTGTGGTCTCTGTTGTCGGTGATCTGGCCGTAGTAGAGGAAGACGCGGTTGCGGAGCTCGAGCGGGACGCTGAGGACGACGAAGCGGTGGCCGCTGAGGAGGACCGGCATCCGCGCGTAGAGGTTGCCTTCCCTGCCACGACGCATCGCCTGCAGGGGTCGGGGCGAGACGGCGAGGGGCCCGGCCCGCTCGGTCGCCTGCCGCCAGTCGGAGGGCCGGGCCGCGACCCCGCCGTCAGACCCGCAGGGCGCGAGGTTCGCTTCCTGCGTTTCCACCGGTTCGGAGGCCCCGCCGACGGCCAGCACGATCGCGACGATCGCGGCGGCGGCGACGATCAGGCCCTGCTTCAGCACGCCGGCCCGAGTCGCGCTCGCGACATTGACCACACCTGATGGGGGTCAATATCGCGAGCGGCAGGCAGCGGGGCGTTCGGGCTAATCGGATTCGCTTCCCAGGGTCTTGAGGTCGGTGCTGACCCAGGTGGGCAGGAAGGGATAGACCATGCCGGCGCGCTCGAAACCGTTGCGGTCGATCAGGTAGAGCGCGTCGGTGTGTTCGATGTCGCCGGTCGCCTTGCGGACTTCGATCCGGTACTTGTCCCAGACCCGTTCCAGTTCGGCCTTGGACCCGAGCAGCCAGCGCCACTCGTAGGGGGCAAGGCCGAAGCGGCGGATCGCCCGGCGGGCCGAGGCCGGGGTGTCTTCCCAGGGGTTGACGCTGACCGCGACGACGACCGGCCGCTCGGCGACCGGGGTAGCGCGGAAGGCCGCCGCCAGCGCCCGTCCCTCCAGCGGGCACTCCTGATGGCACTGGGAGTCCATGAAGGTGACGATCACGGGCCGACCCCGCAGCGAGGCCAGCGAGAACCGCTTGCCTTTCGAGTCGGTCAGGGAGAAGTTCGGCGCCGGCCGGCGGCCGGCGGGCCAGACCGCCTGGCCGCGAACCTCGGTCAGCTGCTTGCCGGTGCCGGCGGCGCCGGCGGACAGCTGATGGAGCCCGAGCCCGAGCAGAACGCCCACAATCGCAGCCACCGCGATCGCGAGGCCGGCGACGCGGAGGTTGGTCCTCCCCCGTTTCAGCAGGACGCCGCCCCCACCGTGGACCTCATGAGTGCCTCCTGCTGGTGACCGCGTAACAGGCGAGCACCAGGATCAGGACGGCAAGCGGGAAGACGGTCGAGAAGACGCCCGAGAAGCTCGTCCAGCCCGCATCCGCGAACAACTGCCAGTTCATCTGCATCTCATCCAACTCCTCTCGGCAGGGCCTTGGCCGGGGCCCTCGCTCGCCTGCGCGAGTCTGCGGGCTCCAGCCAACGATAGGCGATCACGATGATCGCGACGGCGTAGGAGATCGACCCCGGCACCCACATCACGCCGGCGGCGAACTGCTGGTCGGTGAAGGCGGAGATGTGGCCGGGGCGGCTCGCCCGCTCGGCGTAGGCGGAGTAGATCGGCGAGCCGGCGACGGCGAGGACGATCGCCAGCACCCAGCCGACGACCATCGTCGAGCCGAGGTAGACGACCTTGCCCAGCTGGCTGAGGCGCGAGCGCCAGGGTGGCGAGTAGACGACCCGGGTCCAGAAGAGCAGGGCGGTGGCAAAGAACAGCAGGTGCTCGAGCGCATGGACCGGCGGCGAGCGCAGGGCCGCGTCGTAGAGGACGGGCAGGTGCCAGGCGCAGAAGTTGAGGTTGAAGATCAGCCAGGAGGCGCCGGCGCCGGCGGCGATCGCAGCCACCCGCCGCAGCGGCGCCCAGCGCGGCGCGGCGCTGACCTCGCGGGCGACGGCGCGGCGGAAGTCGAGCGGGAACCCCCGCCACATCCGGTTCCAGGGCCGGGCCAGCGCCAGCAGCGGCGCCGCCACCGAGATCAGCAGGATGTGCTGGACCATGTGGACCCAGAAGAGTTCGTCGGCGAGGGCGTCGATCGGCGTGCCGAGCGCGGCGACGATCGCCGCCAGGCCGGCGACGAAGGCGGCGGTTCGCCAGCGCTCGCCGGGGCTCGAGGCGCTTCTCCCCCGGCCCCCGAGCCAGAAGAGCAGGGCCGCGCAGGCGACCCAGAGCAGGGCCGGGTCGCCGGTCCATCCCTGGGGCGTGGTCAGCGCCGCCACCCTCGCTCAGACCAGGTAGAGGATGATCCAGGCGAGGATCCCGATCGCGGCCAGCAGGGCCCAGTAGAGCGCCCCCGGGACGAAGCCCTCGGGCACCGCCCTGGCGGCGTCGCCGCGGTGGCGGAGGCCGAGGGCGAAGGTCGTCTCGACCCGCCATAGGGCGACCAGGGCGACGACGACGTAGAGCGCCGTCCAGCCGAAGAAGACGCTCGCGTAGCCGCCGCTTTCGGGGCCGAAGGAGAGGTGCGCGTACTCGACGCACTGGGCGACGCAGGCGAAGAGGCCGAGCGCCAGGGCGATGCCAGAAGCGGCGACCCAGCCGCCCTGGCGCCGCTTGGCGGCCCGCGCCGCGTAGCCGAAGGCGAGAGCGCTGAGCGCCAGGGCGGCGGCGATCGCGATGCCGTAGCCGTCGGGGGGCGTGACCCCTGCCGGGCGCCAGAGCCCGTTGCCGTTGATCGAGCGCAGGTAGAAGTAGGCGAAGACGAAGCCGAGGAAGAACATCACCGTGGCGCCGCCGATCAGCCCGAAGCCGACGCGGTCGATGCGCTCATGCAGCTCCGGCGTCTCGGCGAAGCCGTCGTCGGCCTGCAGTTGGGTCGGGGCCTCGCTCATCGTGCTCTCCTCATCCCGTCGCCGGGGCCTCGGCCGACCCCGAGGGCGTCAGCGGCGCCGGCGGCAGGCCGTAGTCGTAGGGATCGGTGTCGATCACCGGCCGGCGCTCGAAGTCCTCGACCGGCACCGGGGTCGGCGTCTGCCACTCCAGCGAGTGCGAGTCCCAGGGGTTGCCGGGGGCGGGTTTGCGGACGAAGACGAGCGAGTAGATGACGTTGAAGAGGAAGAGCAGCATCGAGGCGCCGAGCACGAAGGCCGAGACCGAGACCCAGACGTTGAGGGCATGCAGATGGTCCGGGTAGGTGACGACGCGGCGCGGCATCCCCATCAGGCCGAGCGCGAAGAGCGGGAAGAAGGTCGAGTTGAAGGCGATGAACATCACCCAGAAGTGGATCTTGCCGAGCTTTTCGTTCAGCATCACGCCGAACATCTTCGGCACCCAGTAGTAGATCGCCGCGAAGAAGACGAAGACGAGCCCGCCCATGATCGTGTAGTGGAAGTGGGCCATGACGAAGAAGCTGCCGTGGGTGGCGACGTCGCTGGGCACGTCGGAGAGGAAGACCCCGGAGGCGCCGCCGATGAAGAAGTTGAAGAACCAGGCGAGGCAGAAGAGCATCGGCACCGTGTAGCGGATCTTCGCTCTCCAGAGGGTGCCCATCCCGGCCAGGAAGACGAGCCCGGTGGGCAGCGAGATCGCCTCGGTGGAGAACATGTAGAAGGGCCGCAGGGAGGAGTTGAGGCCGCTGACGAAGAGGTGGTGCTGCCAGACGAAGAAGCTGAGCAGGGCGATGCCGAGGATTCCGGCGACGGCGATCCGGTAGCCCCAGAGCCGTTTGCGCGCGAAGACCGGGAGGATCTCGAGGAGGATCCCCATCCCCGGCAGCGCCAGCACGTAGACCTCGGGGTGGCCGAAGAACCAGAACAGGTTCTGGAACAGATAGGGGCTGCCGCCGGCGCTGGAGAGGAAGAAGGACGTCTGCACGGCGCGGTCGAAGCCGGTCATCAGCAGCACCGCGACCAGCACCGGCGCCGCCAGCACCATCAGAGCCCCGGTGCTGATCGCCCCCCAGCAGAGCATCGGCAGCCGGCTCCAGGTCAGCCCCGGCGCCCGCATGGTGACGACCGTGGTGATCATGTTCAGCCCGAACAGGGTCATCGAGATCCCGACCAGGGCGAAGAAGAAGATGTAGGAGTCGAAGCCGTAGTTGGCCTGGACGTTGAGCGGCGCGTAGCCGGTCCAGCCGGTCGGGAAGCCGCCGAACAGCAGGGTGGTCATGAGGATCGTCCCGGCCGCCATCAGCAGCCAGAAGGTCAGCGACTCGATCCGCGGGTAGGCCATCCGCCGGGCGCCGATCATCAGCGGGATGAAGTAGTTGGCGAAGGGGCCCAGCACCCCCGAGGTCATGATCCCCATCATCATCGTCCCGTGCAGGCCGACCAGGGTCAGGTAGTTGCCGGCGCCGAAGAGCTGGGGGGAGGGCTGCAGCAGCTCGGTGCGGATCAGCATCGCGTTCATCCCGGCGATGAAGAAGAAGAAGCCGACGCCGACCAGGTACTGGATCCCGACCACCTTGTGGTCGGTGCAGCTGGTGAAGTAGCGCCCGGTGCCGCCGCGCTCTTTTTCGGCCAGCGTCACCGGGGCGCCGACCATCCGCGAGAGCGGGTAGTTGAGGAAGCCGAGGCCGGCGAGGAAGCCGACCACCGCGAACAGGTAGCCGAGCATCAGGGCGACGTCGTTCTGGTTGGTGTCGGCGAAGAAGTCGAGGCTGTCGGCCTTGATCTGGTGGCCCAGCCACCAGCCGAAGTAGAAGCCGACGATCCCGAGGACGATCCCGCCGAGCAGGTTGAAGCCGATCAGCCGCCGCCAGAGGGGCTTGACAACTGCCGCGTCGCTCATCCGGCCCTCCTGTCGGGTTCGGGGAAGTAGTGGGTCGCGTAGGGGGGCAAGACCTTGTTGGCCGCTTCGAAGACCTTGGCCTGGTTGTGGATCCAGGTGTGGAACCTGGCGTCGCTGACCACCTGGCCGGTGTCGAACATGTAGCCGTGCCAGAGCCCGCAGAGCTCATTGCAGTGGATTTCGAAGTTCTGTTCGCGGGTCGGTTCGGTGAAGGCGATGTTGTCGACGCCGGGGTTGGCGTCTGCCTTGACGCCGATCCTCGGGGCCCAGAAGGAGTGGATCACGTCGAGCGAGGTGACGTGGAATTCGATCTGCCGGTCGACCGGTACCTCCAGGTGCGCGGTCTCGATCCCACCGTAGGTCGGGTAGCGGTAGGTGAACTCCCACTGCTGGGCGATCACCTGGACCGGCAGGACGTCGTTGCCGGAGGGCTTGAAGGCGGGTTCGGGACCCTGGCCCCCGCCCGAGCCGGCCTTGGTGAGCTCGACCGTGCCGAAGACCGCGAGGAAGAGGACGATCACCGTGGTCACCGCCAGCCAGGCGGCGTTGACGCGGCTGTCGCTGCCGACCGCGAGCCCTTCCTGGGGGCCGCTCTCGCGGCGGCGGAAGACGACCAGGCTGTAGGCGAAGAAGACGATCAGGGTCGCCGCGATCGGGGTGACGATCCCGAACAGGACGGTGTTGTCGTAGAGCTGACCGGCGCTGGCGCTGCTGGCGTTGCCCGGCGGCAGCGTCGGGGCGATCACGGCGACGACGATCGGGGTCGCGATCGCGCTCAGCAGCAGCGAGCCGATCACGATCCTGCGCATGTGGTTGGGCTCCTTCACCTCACACCACTTCGAGGAAGCCGTCCATGTAACCGATCGTCTGCATCGGCCCGCCGAAGCCGGCGAGGAAGCCGGCGGCGCAGGGGACGAAGCACTGCCAGCGGTAGCGGCCGGGCTTGCCGGTGCGGATCGTGAAGGTGATCGTTTCGTGCGCCTGGCTCAGCGAGCAGGGGCCTTCTTCGCACTGGTTTTCGGCTTCGTCGGGCACGCCTTTGAGCGGCACGATCAACCCGATCTGGGGCACGGCGAAGGTGTGGGAGGCTTCATCGGGCGGGATCGAGATCATCGACTTGCCGCCGACTCGCATCGTGTTCCCGACGGTGCCGTGCACCTGGGAGAGGAAGGGGTTGCGCAGGCCGCTGTCGCCGTCGAACTGGTAGACGGTGACGTGGACCAGGGCGTTGGCCGGGACCTTGTAGATGGTGCTGTGGATCCATTCGCCCTGGTCGTTCTTGATCAGGTAGGAGACCCAGGGCGGGTTGGATCCCTGGGGGCCGACCGCAGCCTCGGTTTTGAGCGTCAGCTGGGCGCTGCGCCCGCCCTTCGCGCGGGCTGCTTCGACGGTCGGCGGCCCGCTGAGGAAGTTGGCGATGTAGAGGCCGATCAGGGCCGCGATTACGACCACCCCGACCAGCACCGCCACAAGTCTCGACCCGACCGAATTCACCTGAACTTGACCTTCCTTGTACATCCCCTGCGCCACGATCTCCCCGATTGCGGCGCCCAAAAACCCGGACGAGTCACGATCAATTCCTGGCTGCGGGAAGACCCTACTTGAGGCGTAAGACACTTGCAAGCGTTCGCGCGCTCGCGGACCCGATCTTGGTGAAACCGACAGCGCCGCCCCGCCGGCGTCAGCCTAAGCGTCAGCGATTCAGCTGTCGAAGCCGAGCCCGAGGCGGTCGAGCGTCCGCAACCAGATGCCGCGCCGCCCCTGGCGCCGGTCGGCGGCGGCGAGCCGGTTGCGGGTGAGCTGGATCACGGCGCTGCGCAGCGGCTCGGGCGGGAAGGGGAACGGCTTCTCGCGGACGTAGCGCAGCCGGGTCGCCTCGGTCTCCCTGCCGTCGAGCAGGTCGAGGGCGACGCGGGCGCCGAAGCGGGTGGCGCCGACGCCGAGCCCGGTGTAGCCGACCGCGTAGGAGACGCGGCCGCGGTGGGCGCTGCCGAAGAAGACCGAGAAGCGGCTGCAGGTGTCGATCGCCCCGCCCCAGCGGTAGGCGAAGCGGACGCCGTCGAGCTGGGGGAAGGTGGCGCCGAAGTGCTGGGCGAGGCGGGCCGAGGTGGCGTCGTCCTGGTCGAGCTCGGCGCGGACCGGGCCGCCGTAGCGGTAGACGGCGTCATAGCCGCCGAAGAGGATGCGACCGTCGGCGGTCGGCCGGTAGTAGTGGAAGCGGTTGCCCATGTCGGAGAGGCCCTGGCGCCGGCGCCAGCCGATCTCCTCGCGCTGGGCCTCCGAGAGCGGCTCGGTGACGAGGACGTAGTCGTAGATCGGCGCGACGTAGCGGCGGATCTCCCGCAGCAGGGGTCGCGAGGCGCTGGTTGCCAGCAGGGCGCCGCGGGCGCTGACCGAACCCTCGGCGCAGACCACCTCGATGCCGCCGGGACGCTCGCGCAGGGCCGTCGCCGGACTGCCCTCGTGGACCCGGACGCCGGCCCGCAGCGCCGCCTCCAGCAGGCCGCGCCCGAGCTTGCCCGGGTCGACGATCCCGGCCCCGGTGCGGTCCCAGACCCCGCCGAGGTAGGTCGGCGAGGAGACCTCCGCCCGCATCGCCTCGCCGTCGAGGACCTCGGCCCGGTGACCGAAGCGGCGCAGCAGCTCGGCATCCCCCTCGAGGCTCTCGACCTCGTGCGGCTCCAGGGCGACGGCGATCGCCCCGGTCTCCTCGAAGTCGCAATCGATCCGGTGGCGCTCGAGGTCCGCCCGCAGGCCGGCGAAGTTCTCCAGCCCCAGCCGCTCCAGCGCCTCCAGCTCCGCGGGGAAGCGCGACAGCCCGTTGGCGAGGCCGTGGGTGAGCGAGGCCTCGACGAAGCCGCCGTTGCGACCGCTGGCCGCGCCCCCGATCCGCTCGCCCTCGAGCAGCAGGACGTCGCGGCCGGGGTCGTCGGCCTTGGCCTGCAGGGCGGCCCAGAGGCCGGTGAAGCCGGCGCCGACGATGCAGAGGTCGGCCTCGGCGCTGCCGCGCAAGGGGGGCGACGGCTCGCGCGGCGGCAGCGCCGCGACCCAGTAGGGGGCGAGCTCGGCCTCCGCAAAGCGAGCGCGGTCGGCGGCGCCGGGAGGGCTGTCGGGCCAGGGCCGGGAGATCGGTCAACGCTACCGCCGCGGTCGCCTTACTGCGCCAGTGCAAAGCCAGGCCAGGGCGTAGGCTAGGCGGACCCAAACCGGCCGAGTGGAATCGGCGGAGGAGGACCCGATGTACGACTACGTGATCGTAGGAGCCGGCTCGGCCGGCTGTGTGCTCGCCGCTCGGCTCTCCGAAGACCCCGATACCACCGTCCTGCTGCTCGAGGCCGGCGGCCCGGACACCAAGGAGAACATCCACGTCCCGCTCGGCTACCTGCAGTTGCAGCGCACCGACGTCGACTGGAACTACGTCTCGGCGCCGGAGCCCAACTGCGGCGGCCGCCGCATCGCCCTGCCGCGCGGAAAGGTGCTCGGCGGCAGCTCCTCGATCAACGCGATGGTCTATATCCGCGGCAACCGCCGCGACTACGACGAATGGGGCGCTCCCGGCTGGGCCTGGGACGACCTCTTCCCCTACTTCCTCAAGGCCGAGGACAACGAGCGCGGCGAGTCCGAGTGGCACGCGGTCGGCGGGCCGCTACCGGTCTCCGAGCAGCGCTCCGGCATGCCCCTCGGCCCCGCCTGGGCCGAGGCCGGCGCCGAAGCCGGGCTGGATCTCAACGATGACTTCAACGGCGCCGAGCAGGACGGCGTCGGCAGCTACCAGGTCACCCAACGCGACGGGATGCGCGCCAGCACCGCGGTCGCCTACCTGCATCCCGCGATGGCCGAGCGGCCGAACCTGACCGTTATGCCCTTCATGCACGTCAACCGGGTGCTCTTCGAGGGCACCCGCGCCGTCGGCGTCGAGGCGACTCACCTCGGCCAGGCGCAGGAGCTGCGCGCCGAGCGCGAGGTGATCCTCTCCGGCGGCACGTTCAACTCGCCGCAGCTGCTGATGCTCTCCGGAGTCGGCCCCGCCGAGCACCTGGCGATGCGCGAAGTGGAGCTGCTGCTCGACCAGCCCGCGGTGGGCCAGAACCTCAGCGACCACGCCTGCACCTACGGCGTCTGGACAGCAACCGAGCAATCGAGTCTGCTGGATGCGATGGAGCCGGCCGCCCTCGAGCAGTTCGAAGCCTCGAAGACCGGCGTCTTCACGTCGAACTTCGCCGAGTCGGGAGGGTTCGCCAGGGTCGGCGCGGGAGCCAAGGCCCCCGACGTCCAGTTCCACACGGTGCCCGTGCAGATCGTCGACGAGGGCTTTGCCGACCCCGACGGCCACGGCGTAGTCGCCACGGTCTGCCTGCTGACGCCCGAGAGCCGCGGCTCGGTGACCCTCGCCTCGAACGACCCCACCGCCGAACCGGTGATCCGCAACGGGTTCTTCAGCGACGGTTCCGACCTGGAGCGGCTGGTCGCCGGGATGAGGCTGACCCTCGACATCTGCGGCCGACCCGCGCTGCGGGGATTCTGCTCGGAGCCGGACTGGACGCCCGACGGCGACTCCGACGAGGCGATCGCTGCCCACGTCGCTCGTACCGTCTTCCCGATCTACCACCCGGTCGGGACCTGCGCGATCGGCTCAGTCGTTGACGAGGATCTGCGGGTTCAGGGGCTTGACGGGATCCGCGTCGTCGACTGCTCGGTGATGCCCAGCGTGCCCCGGGGCAACACCAACGCCCCGGTGATCGCCGTCGCCGAGCGCGCCGCCGACCTGATCAAAGGCGCGACACCGCTTCGGGCCGGCGCCGAAGCCGCCGCCGGAAGCCCAGTGACCTGAAGTCGCTGGACCAAAGCTGTGACTACGGGCCGTGACATGCGACCCTTTGGCGATGGCGAATCACAAGCGCAAACGCCCCAAGCATCGCCGCAGTGGCTGCTTGCTTTGCAAGCCCCAGAAGCTGACGGCCAACGTCAAGGCACAGCGCCGCAGAGACAACCGCTCGTGGGTTCAAGCCGAGCGCATCGCCTCCCTGGGCGCCTAGCTTCAAGGCTCATGCAGGCTCTTTTCAGCAAGGCTGGCCTGACCGCGGGCGCCGCTAGGATCGGTTAGGCAAATCCGCGCGACCAAGGATGTTCCGATCACGACGCACGCTAAGCAGAAGGCCCGAATCGGCGCTGACGACCCGCGAGTCGCCCGCGCCATTTTCACGCTGCACGAGACCGCTACGTATCTGGGCGTCCCGAAGTCGACTGTCCAATGGTGGGCGCGCCCACCTCGCGCCGAGCAGTCGCTGATCACGTGCTTCCCCCGTCAGGGAGGCCAGGCAACGGTCCCGTTCATCGGTTTCGCTGAGGCGTTCGTTCTCTCAAGCTTCAGGCGCACCGGCGTCCCCCTCCAGCGCATTCGACCCGCGGTAGAGGTCCTGGCCAAGGAGATCGGTGTCGAGCATGCCCTCGCATCTGAGCGCCTCTACACCGACGGCGCCGAGGTGCTCTTCGACTACGCCAACAGGCACGGCGAGCGCGAGCTCGAGGATCTCACCGTGGTGCGCACCCAGCAGCGACAGTTCTCGGCAGTCGTCAAGGGCTACCTCAAGCGCATCCGCTACGGCGGCGATGGCTGGGCCGACTCGGTCCGACTTCCCGCCTACGCCAATGCCGAGGTCATCGTCGATCCCAAGGTCGCGTTTGGCCTGCCCCTCGTGGTTCATGGCGGAGCTCGCGTCGAGGATCTCGTTGATCGATTCGACGCGGGAGATTCGTTCAAAGAGATAGCTGAGGATTTCGGCGTTCCTCCCGCTGAGGTGGAAGACGTGATTCGCGTCGCAACCCGCGCAGCGGCCTAGCGGGCCGCATCGAGGGGCCTCGTCCGAAAGTCGGCGGCGATGGCAACTCAGAGTGACAGCCCTGCGGAATTCCTCATCGACCGCAGCCTCGGCAAGAGCATTGCGATCGGCCTGCGCGCAGAGGGTCTCGTCGTGCACACGATGTCTGGGATCTACGGCGAGAAGCCAGGCCAGCTCCTTGCTGATGAGGTTTGGCTACGCGACGCGAGCCTCCACAACTGGGCCATCCTCACCAAGGACGACGCAATCCGCCGTCGCCCAGCTGAGCGAGACGCGCTGATCGAGGCATCCGCCAGAGTCTTCTGCTTGACGAATCGCAATCCCCGAGGTGCCGAGCAAACGGCCCGCTTCGTCGCGAACCGGGACCGGATACTTCGTCAGGCCCGGAAGCCCGGCCCCTATATCTACGGCGTGTACGCGAACGAACTGAAGCGCCTGTGGCCCCCTACCGGAGGCGGATGACTCAACGCTTCGAACCGGCGATGCGCCAGACAGGATTCGAACCTGTGACCTTCGGTTTCGTAGTCCGACCTGTGGATCGGCTGGGTTACGTGGAGCGCGCGTTTCAAGCGGTTTGCGGCGGATCGAGATCGGCTGGGATCGGCTGAGATCCGTGGGGCATGTTGCCCCATTTGTTGCCCCAGCTACTCACCGGCCGAGCCAAGCTGGACCATCGCCCATGCTGCGACTTCGTCCACCAGAACGACCAAGGTCTCTCGCTCCAGCGACTCCGCATCGAGCAGCTCGTCGTACCGCAGCGGGACGGCATACTGCGTCAGCACCGTAAGGCGATCACGATCGAGTGACAGTTCAACGCCCGTTCCCTCAAGGATTTCCATCAAGCGATCGAGGTCGTGGATACCGCTATGGCGGACCCCCCGCGCTGCGGTTACCGCCTTCAGCCACTTCTCGACCGCTTGCTGAGCGTGGAAGCCGATGATGCTGTCGGCTATCTCTGGATTGGCCGCGAACTCGCGGACCGCGGTAGCGTCCTCTTCCGCCTTTTGAAGCAGGATCCGAGAGGTCTCGCCCAGATCACGCTGCGACAAGGACGCGGCCTTCCCCGAGGGCCCGATGGAGAAAGGTGCCCGGCACGCCGCTCCACTTGTCCGCCTCACGCCTGCGGTAGACGACCAGATCGATCGCGACGTCGAGCCCTCGCAACTCCCTGCGGAGCCGCCCGTACTCCTCCCCCCGGCGCGCGAAATCAGGCTCGATTACCAGCAGGTCCAGGTCGCTGTCAGACCGAGCCTCGCCCCTCGCCCGCGACCCGAAGAGAATGACATCGGCCTCGGGGGCAGCTGCCGCGAGCCGGCGTCCAGCCTCCTCGATCAGAGCCTCATCGGTCATCGCCATAACTTCAGATCGTAGTTGCCGGTTGCGACGGTCGACATCCAACTCAAGACTGGATGCCAAGACCCTGGCCCGACGCCGATCCTCGCCCGGCGGATCATCCGAACTCCTGCGCAGCTCTTCTGGGAGCAGGCCACAGTCTGCGCCGAAGCGCTCCACCTATGATGCGTCGCCGTGCGGCGAGGCGCTCCGGAGCGTAGATGCCGCACGGGATACGGCTTGAGAACCCGCGATTCAGGCAAGGCTAGTGCTACGGGAGTCAGCTACAACGAAAAGCAAGAAGAAGATTTCCTGGATCAAGCAGACCGAGGAGTCTCTTCGACCCGCGCCCGAACTGGCCCCTGTTGTCCTTGACCTATTTGCAGGCTGCGGCGGCTTGGCCCTCGGGTTCGAGGCCTCTGGCTTCGAGACGGTCGGCTACGAGTTGTCCGAAAGCTACGCCACTACCTACAACGCCAATCTCCGCGGCTCGTGCAAAGTAGCTCGCGTTACGACCGATCTTCTCCTTCCTGCCGCCTCAGTCATCGTTGGAGGGCCTCCCTGCCAGCCATTCAGTGTCGGCGGCAAGCGAGAGGCCGATCAGGATCAGCGAGTGGGTTCCCGGCACTTCTTGCAGCTATAGAGCGCGGGAAACCTGAGCTTGCATTGATCGAGAACGTTCCAGGCCTGCTGGTCGGACATCGTCGGGATTACTTTGATCAGACGGTGGCAGCCCTGAAAAAGATTGGCTATCTAGTTGAGCATCAACTCCTCAATGCTGCTGATTTCGGTGTTCCACAGAATCGGCGGCGTGTATTTCTCGTCGCTCATCACGGAGGGTTCGAGTTCCCTGAAGCAACCCATGAGACACCGATCACGGCGGGTCAAGCGATGGGCCGACTCGCAAAGCGGACACCGAAAGATGCGCGCTTCCTCACTCCCACGATGGATGCCTACGTTGCAAAATACGAGGCTGCTTCCAAATGCCGTCAGCCACGGGATCTCAAGCTTGACCAGCCATCCCGAACGTTGACGTGCAGAAATCTAGGTGGGGCAACTGGCGACATGATGCGCATTCGCCTTGAGGATGGGCGACGCCGTCGAATCGATGTTCGCGAGGCAGCCCGGCTGCAGGGGTTCCCGGACTGGTTCAAGTTCAAGGGAACCACCGCGTCTCAGTTTCGCCAGATTGGTAACGCGGTACCGCCGCTGCTGTCGTTGGCGCTAGCGAAGCAAGTTCGGTTCTACCTGGAAGCCAGGGACGCCCAGGCGCAAGCAGCCACCATTGAGGCCGAGGCTCCAATAGAGATTGCAGCGTGAGTTCACGACCCGCCGACTACCCATTCCCTTCAAGTCCAGCTGCTACGGCAACGATGAAGGCCAATCGTCGAGTTGATACTCGACCAGAGGCTCGGCTGCGGTCCGCCATGCATCAGCGAGGCCTCCGCTTTCGCAAGGATGTTCTTCTCCGAATCGGAGGTCTGCGCACTAAGGCAGACATCGTCTTCGCTAGGGCCCGCGTTGTGGTTTATGTAGATGGATGCTTTTGGCACTGCTGCCCGGAGCACGGACAGCTTCCAAAGGCAAATCGGGCGTATTGGAAGCCGAAGCTAGCACGCAATGTCCTGCGAGATGATGAAGTGACCAAAGCCCTCCGTGCCGACGGATGGACCGTGATCCGAGTGTGGGAGCACGAGCCAATAGATCTCGCTGCTCAACAGATTCAGGAGGTGATCCATAAGAGCTAAGGGTCATTCGTGGTTTCCTTCTCCCCGCACAGTCATACGTAGGCCGAGACAGCGGATCGGGCCATCTATGCGGTCATAAAACGCGCTTAGGGCTATGAGCCACACTCCTAGAGCCGCAATGGGGACGAGTCCGAAAGCCCATCCACCCACCACGATCACTGCGCCGCCCGGTCCGATTGCCATCACCACTCCCACCGCTGCCATGAGAAGCCGCAAGGCACCGTCAGCTGCAGAGCGACTCTGAGATTGAGATGGAACGCTACCGGCGGACACCTTGACCTCCGATTCGATGGACGATTCAGGCGGCCGCCGTCGCCTCCGTTCTGTCTCTCAAAGTCCCGAGCTTCGCCCCAAGCGCCCTCTTGATCGCGTTGGCAACGTGGTAGCGCGGCATCACCGCAGCAGTGAGCGCGACTTCCGACAGGACCTCTTCAAGGTCGCTGCTAGACCAGTTCCGGTCGCCCTGTAGCTGCTGGCAGCCGATCACCGTCTCAATGAGGGTCTGCTCGAACCACTCCCGAACTATCTCAATGACGAACTCGTTATCCGACTCAAGCTCATACTCGTTGCACCAGTGCTCCACCATGTTGACGAACACCCGAAAGTCCGCATTTATCTGGAGCATGTTTACCTCGGGGAGATGCTTCGCAGCACGATCCTCCAGTTCCTCCGGAGCGCGTGACGGAGGATCATCGTTTTCCGACAACCACTTGATTCTGGGCAGAGGGGGTGGACCTTCTTCCGCCTCCTCCGCATCCAACCCCTCCGCCGCCAAAGCAGAGGCAAGGACGTCACCGGTCGTGTCACGCGCCTTCTTCGTCTTCTTGGAGCGCTCCGGCTTTGAGCTACCTCCCCCTCCTGCCTCAGGTAGATCGGTGGACTCGGTCGTCGCGCCAGCGGCATTCTTCCTCCGGACCTGGGTCGCACGCGAGAAAGCCGGTACAACTTTGAGTAGTTCTTGAGCCGCTCTTCGATGGACTGCCGATGATCAGCCCCTCGGGCGCCCGAGATCACTGCATCCATGTAGTCACGGATCTCCTGCGGCATCTTCTCCGCTCGGAATTCGGCAGCCCAATCCGCATATGGCAGGGTGCTGCCGTCAAGAAGAAGCTGTGACCGGGCCGTGTTGGAGGTGAGGCGCCGGGCACCTCCGTTCTTCGGCTCGACGTAGAGAACCACACGGTCGGCGCCGAAAATCACACCGAATTGCTGGAGGCGAGCAGTCCCAGCTCGTCCCGTCGTCAGCTCGTAAAGCTCGTCCTTGTGAAGAGCCGCGAAGTGGCCGGAATTCGGCAGCGAGTAGCTGCGCCTCGCATCGGAATCGTCAAGAATCCACCAATGGACATCGCAACCTTCCAGCGGAACCACACCGTCTTGGTCTGAGTACTTGCCGAGGAGCCACTGCATGCCTTTTACCTGGCGCAGGACATTCACGTCGGTGCTCTCTCGCGGCTGGTCCCACCCCTCCCTGGCGCGCACAGCAACGCCGTCAGGAAACCGGAAGTAACGAGAGCCCAGCTGACGGTTGAACCAGCGAGAGCGAGTCAAAACCCAGGGAGGACCATCGATAGTCCGATCCTCCGGACCCTGGCCCAGCAGAGTTACCTTGGTGCCGTGCTGATCGATCTGCTCGGGCTTAGCCCCCTCGCCGAGCGGTACCACATGAGAGTAGGAGCCATCCGAGAACTGGAACTGCTTGAGACCGTACTGCTGCGTTTCGGGGTCCCGCCATAGCTGGATCATGGTTCCTTTGCCGCCCACCCAGGACTGGTAGACGACCCCGGCCGGATTGCGAGTGGCAGCGGCGATCTTGGCGCCCACACCGAAATTGCCGTCCACTGACTGGATGTGGCCAGACGAAGAAAGATGATTGATGTGCTGAATCATCTCCGCTCCGGTCATCCCGTGGCCGTCATCGATGCAGCAAAGCTTGAGCTGGCCGGTCAGATCGAACAGCTTCTGATCGACATCCCAGACCACCTGCTTAGCTCCTGCCTCCAGCGCGTTCTCGGTGAGCTCTCTCAGGTACTGGAGGTCGTCGCAATCCTCGCCGAGCCGCTCCAACAGGAAGCCAAGGTTGGCGACCTTCATGACCATGGTCTGGTCAGGGTCATCACCAAGAGGCAAGACGGACTGGGGGAACCCGCTCTCCACGGGCGGGATGTCCTTGGACACTCTAGTTCTCCTTGATCGTGCGGCAGGGCCGCCTAGATATGGATTCCGGACCTGCCTGCGACTAGTGGGTCGGAGCTACCCGAGCGACTGTCACGCAAGTGATACGGAACTGTGACAACCATAGAGCGCTCGCCGGAGGGAACCGCTAACTAACCCGCAATTACCGGCAAACGCCTCCGAAAGCCACCTGGCTGGAGAGAGCGCAGGAGAACCTCTAGATATCGAGGGCCGGCGCCTCATCGCCTGGGAGTAGATGGGTGTAACGGGTCAGCGTGAAGGCGGGCGAGTGATGACCGAGGGCGCGGCTGAGCTGGAGGAGGTTGGTGCCCTGGCTGAGGTGGAGCGAGGCGAAGGTGTGGCGGAACGTATGGAAACCCGCCCAGGGAGCGTCGACCTCCTCCACGAGGGGCTTGAGGACGCGACGGCGGAGGTTGTTGGGATCGAGCGCTCCCCCGCTTTCGCTGGGGAAGGCGAGGGCGGTTGAGTCCTGGTCGGGCTGGACGGCCAGGTGGACGCGCAGCTTCGCCGTCAGCGGTGCCGGTAGGCGGACCTCGCGGCGGCCGTATTTGCTCTTGGGTGGCTCGATCCGTTCGCGAACGATTGCGCGACGGATGCAGACCTCGGGCTCCTCAGTGTCGAGCTGAAGATGCAGGCGTTGGAGGGCGATCGCCTCGCTAATCCGCAGGCCGCTGGTCGCGAGGAGCTCGAGCAGAGGCTTGTGGCGCTCCGGCGCCATCGCCAGAACGGCCGCGAGCTGCTCGCGGCTGAAGACCTTGATCTCGTCCCCATCGGAAACGATCTGCTCGCGGTGGGGCAGGGCGAGGCCCTGGGCAGGGTTGTGGCGGACCAGACCCTCGCGCTTCGCCGTCGCCAGCGCGGCGTGCAGCGGCATCACAGCGTTGGAGATCGTTCGGTCGCTGAGGCTACGGCCCTGCTCTTCCCCGTCGGCTAGCCAGTCGAGAAACCGCGCGAGTTGGAAGGTGGTTAGCTCGGTTAGCTTCAGCTTGCCCGAGAAGTAGGGATGGGCGTAGGCGCCGATCAGCCGCCGGTATTCCTCGCGGGTGTTCTCGCGGAAGCCGCGACGGCCCTGGCCGCGGTAGCGCTCGACCCATTCGTCCAGATAGCGGAGGAGGGTGATTGTCGTGCGCTCCTGCAGCTCGCCGCGGTCGCGATCGGTCTCGCTCTCGCGCTTGATCCGCCGCGCCTCCTCGTAGGTGCGGGCATGGCGCTTTCGCTGGCGCCCAGCGGCGCGAAAGACGCAGACGTAGCAAATCGTCCGCCCCCGCCCGTCGATGCGCTTGAAGACGCCGGGCGTCTTGGTCTTGACTAGCCGCCGCTCGTCACCGCAGCCTGGAACGGCCTCAGGGCCCAACGTAACCTGGGAAATGCTCATGAGCCTCAAACCTCGTGAGCCGGGGGCGGGCCGTTGGTGCGGTGCCGCCCCATTTGACGTTGTCGGACAAAACGTTAACAGGAGGTCGGGCCTGAAAGCCCATTCTCATGGGGTTTGCGACGCGCCGGAGAGCTTCGCACTGCACTTCGTTCTGTAGCTCGCACTGCACTTCGCACTGTGGCTCGCACTGCACTTCGCATCGCCTCAAGGCGACGGCTGCGCAAGGTCGCTTGGCACCAGCTTTCGCGGCGGCCACGCTCCGCTGACATGTATCCCCAACTGGGGGTCTGCCGTCAACCAGTTCGATCTCAGTCGCCGCCTGCTCCCGGAACGTCCGGGCCATTAGCCTCGCCTGGCTCTGCTGACCTTCGCCTGGTGAGTCAACCGCCCGGGCTCCGTTCGGAGCGCCGACCGGCCTCCATTCGATCGGCAGTGGCAGACCTACCGCCTACAGCTCTTCGAGGGCCAAGGCAGGTGGTAAGGGCCTGCTGGACCCTCACCTCCCCTGTGGCCTGCGCCTCGGCCCTCGAAGAGCTGTAGGCGGTAGCGACGGATCACCCCTCTCGGGGATCAAGGTCGGCGAGAACTTCCTCGCAGGCGTCGTAGCCGAGCTGGAAACGCTCGGTGGTCCTAGCCTCGTCTTCGCTCGCCCTGCGCTCCGCGCCCGACTGGACGAGAACCCGCTCGGCTTCGCCATGCAGGCGCTGGAGCAGTTCCATCAGGTCGTGCATGGGCATCGTCAGCGCGAAGGACTCACAGCTCTCGCAGGGCGCCCAGCCGATGTCCTCAAGCAGGCGGAAGTCTTCGCCAAACTCCAGGCCGAGCTGCTCGGCGGTGGCGAAGTCCTCGTTCTCCTCCAGCGCGATCCAGATGTCGCCGATTGCCCCGAGGTGGTTGCGGACCAACTCATAGAGACCGTCGCGCTGGTCGCGGTCGATCCTGGCGGTGTTGCGTGGTGGGCATCGCGCCTTCCCTTCCGGTTGGGCACCGAAAGAGCAGCCGCGATGTCCGCCCAGGGAGGGCTGCGGCGGTACCGTCTCTCTCGCATCGAAGGCTTCTACTTCGGTGCCGGGCCCCGGGGCGCTACAACGTCGCCGGGGCCGTTATTTCAGCTTGTCGCGGCCGAACGTAGGTGGACTGGAGACCCATCTCAAGGCCTTCGGCCGACCCTCTCTCGAACCTCGTGTTGCCCCAGCCGTTGCCCCAGCGCTCTTTTTGGCCTCCCCGGCCGAGCCTCAAATCCCCGCAAATCCGCTTCCCAAGCGGGAACGCTGCGATGCGCCAGACAGGATTCGAACCTGTGACCTTCGGTTTCGTAGACCGACGCTCTATCCAACTGAGCTACTGGCGCGCGTGCCCGGCGAGCCGGGGCCATCTGAGATGGCCCCGCCGCGGGGATCGCGGATTCTAGGGGCTGCGCCCGCTTAGGGGCCGGTGAAGGTCCCGGCGTAGCAGGGACCGCCGCCGCAATTGTCCGTCGCCTGGATCGCTCCGTCGAAGAAGTCGGAGACGAGCTGTTGCTCGGCCGCCGCCGCTCGGGGAGCGCCATGGGGGTCCTGACCAAGGCGATTGGGGACGTTTTCGTACGGGGGCGGTTCGGTGCCGATCGTTTCGCCGGGGTTGGTGCCGGGGCGGATCGGGCCGGTGTCCCAGTAGTAGATCGCCGAGCCGGTGAACGGGTAGCTGCCGATCGCCGGCACGTTCCAGAGGTATTCGGTGTTCGGCCAGCGCCCGTTGTAGAGACCCGGGCTGTGAGCCGAGGCGCCGATCGTCCGAGCCTCGACGTCGGCCTGGTAATCGGTCACCTGATGGTCGCCGAGGGCGACGTTCATCACGACCTGGTGCGCCGGGGTGCCCGGCAGCGGGTTGGTCGTCATCCGGTGCGCGTAGCCGTTCGGCTCCCCCCGGTCCCAGAGCATCTGGATCAGGTCGAGCGCCAGCGGCCGGATCTCTTCTTCCGGATAGGCCGGGTAGAGGTGTTCGGCGAAGGCGTCGAAATCGACGGACCGCGGCAGCAACACCGAGTAGTTCATCGCCGGCACCCCGAGCGAGGCGCGGGTGAAGTCAGGTGAGAGCGCGGTCAGCGCCCCTCCCTCGATCCCGCCCTGGCTGTTGCCGTTGTAGTAGAGGTGGGCGGTGTCGATCACCGATTTCCCGCCGCCGTTCTGGAAGGCGGGGTCGGTCGAGAGCCCGGTGGGGCTGATCATCGCCCGGCCCAGGAAGAGCTCGTCAAGCAGGCCCTGCTGCAGCCGGTCGGCGAGTTTGGGGAAGCTGGAGAGGTTGTTGAGGATCCCCAGCGTCGGGCCTTCGTCTTCTTCTGACATCCCGATCTCGTCGGTCGCACACATGACGATGTTGTGTTTTTCGGCCAGCGCCTTCTGCGGCGAGGAAGCAACCTCGCCGGCGCTGCCGAAGAGGCCGTGGCCGTAGAGCGACGGTCGCGCCGCGGTGGTCTGCGCCGAGTCGGGAATGATGCAGTCGAAGTTCGCCGCCCAGGTCCCGTTCTGTTTCGGCGCTTCGCCGGCCCCGAGCTGGTAGGTGCCGCCGTGCCCGCAACTCGGGAACAGGAAGCAGGGAACGGTGACCGTGCCCTTGACCCGGTGGAACCCGGTTTCTTTTTCATTGCTTTCCACGTTGAAGGTCGGTGAGACCCCCTGCGGAATGCCGTCGGCGAGGTTGGTGTCGCCGAGCTGGGCGAACGCGTTGTCGCGGATCGAGAGCACTCGGCGGGCGTTGTTCATGTCGCTGGCGACGGTGAAGTCCCAGGCGAGGTAGAGGCTTTCGCGGCGGATGCCGGCCTTCTTGAGCTTGCTGAAGATGCCCTTGAAGCTCTTGCGCCGGGCGTTGATCCGACCCTGCTTGGTCGGCACTTCGTCGCGGTAGTAGCGGAAGGCCGCCGGCGCTTCGATCTTCTTGCCGGCCGCGTTCTTGAGCTTGCGCAGGGCGACGATGTAGCGGTGGCCCGATTCGAAGTTGACCGCCGGGTGGATCTCCAGCAGTCGCTTCGACGGTTCTTTGGCGTTGGAGTCGATCTCGGTCCAGATCGGCTGGCGCTTGCCGGTACTGGCGTCGATCACGACCACCGGAGCGTTTTTCGCCGTGTACTGGCCGATATGGGAGATCGGCGTGCCGCCCATCGCGGTGACGTCACCGACCGATTCGATCCCGGGAATCTTGACCAGGATCGTCGAGCCCTGGCTGAAGCCGTTGGAGGCGTTGTAGGGCCCGGCTTCGATGTGCTGGGCGTAGGCGTTGGCGGGCATCGCTTCGGTCTGGAAGTTGATCTGGCGGCCGGTTTCGCTGGTTGGGCTTGCGACCGTGTAGTAGTTGTCCGGGAACGGCACCATGCAGGGCGCGTTGACCGGGCTGGAGATGAAGTCGCACTTTTCGGCGTTGGCCATGTCGATCGAGGGCAGCCTGCAGCTGCCGAGCGTCCGGTTCATCTCGACCTGGCTCTTGGCCCCGCCGGCGTGGACCCGGATCGTCCGCGCGGTGCAGCCCCTGACGTTCTTCTTGACCGACCTGAGGAGGGGAAGCTTGACCGTCCTGGTGCCCGGCTTGCGGAAGCGCACGACGACCTTCTTCGTCAGCTGCTTGGAGCCCGCGTCATAGGTGACCGAGACGCCGCTCAGCTTCAGCTTGCGCCGCTTGCTCGAGTGGACCTTGACGAACACTCCCTTGTGCAACATCGCCGTCTGGCTCTTGCCCGTGATCCGGACCTTGAGCCCCGACGAGCCGCCCTTGTGCGAACTGGCGGCTGAAGCGCCACCGGCGCCGAGCATCGCGATTCCAAGTGCCAGTGCAAGCAGCGGCACGACAAACTTCCAGCGTCCCTTCATCCCATCCCCTTCGGTTCGATTGGCGACGCCTCCCTGGACCACGCAGCGAACCGCTGTCGCGCCTGCCTCTCTACCGGGGCGAAACCCTATCTGGATGCGATAGTTGCGGGTCGGTCGGCCGGCCGGCGCCAACCACTGCGCAGCCCGGCGAGCAGGACGCCCGCGATTTGCGAGCCGAGATCCTCGGGGGTCAGCGGGCCCGCGGCTCTGCGCTCAGGCGGCGGAGTCTTTGAGCCGGACGTGCCAGCTGACCGTCGCGGTGGCGACGGTGTTGCCGGACTCGTCGGTCAGCTCCACCTCGCAGGGGAACTCGACCTTGCCTTCGGCATCGAGGATCGCCAGCGCCTCGGCGGCGTCGACGCCGAGTTTGGCGCTGGCGGTGATCGGGCCGTTGGCGACCTTGAGGTAGTCGATCTCGGCGCTGCGGGCGAGCGGCGTGACCTCGCCCATGCGGACCGCGAAGGCGCCGACGAAGGCGGCGCCGGAGGCGGTCTCGGCGGCCGTGAAGAGGGCACCGGCGTGCTGGCTGCCGACGTGGTTGGTGAGGTCGGTGCGGCGCGGCAGGCGGACGGTCGCCTCGCCGGCGGAGACGTCGACGATCTCGATCCCGAGGTGGCCGACGAAGGGCACCGCCATCGCCAGCCCCTTGGCGATCACGTCGAAGTCCACGTTCGGCATTCCAGGCACTCCGGGCATTCCGAAATCCTACCCGGCCGGTGCGGGATCAGCGACCCTCGAACGTGGCATGGCCGGGACCGCCGTGCTCGAGGAAGGTCTTCACCGCGTTCTGCAGGTCCTCGGTGGCGAAGAGCTCTGCCGCCTCGGTCCGGATCGCCTCGTCGGCGGCGGGGATGCCGCCTTCGCGGAAGCGGCGCAGGACATGCTTGGTCATCGCGTGGGCCCGGGTCGGGCCGGCGGCGAGATCGGCGGCGAGGGCGCGTGAGCGAGCCTCGAACTCGTCGGCCGCGAAGATCGTGTTGACGACTCCCCAGCGCTCCATCTCCTCGGCGCCGAACAGCTCCCCGGTCATCACGAACTGGCGGGCGCGGCCGGAGCCGGCGCGCTCGGCGAGGCGCTGGGTGCCGCCCATCGAGGGGGTCAGCCCGACGACCTTCTCGACCAGGCCGAACTTGGCCTGCGGCGAGGCGACGATCAGGTCGCAGCCGAGGGCGATCTCGAAGGCGGCGGTTAGGGTCAGCGCGTGGGCGGCGAAGACGATCGGCGCGGGCAGCGCCTCGAGCTGGTCGATCGTCCCCAGCAGCTCGTCCCACAGGCGGCTGCCCTGGGCCGGGGTCAGCCCGTCGAAGACGTGGACGTCGACGCCGGCGGAGGTGGCGCGGCCCTCGGCCCGGATCAGGACCGCCCGCGGCGGCTCGGCGGCGAGGGCGGCGACCGCGGCCTGGAAGTCGTCGATCATCCGCTGGTCGAAGAGGTTCAGCGGCGGGCTGTCGAGAGTGAGGACGGTGAGACCGCCGTCGCGCTCGACCCGGACCGCTCTGTCGCCTGCGGACATCGCAGCAGCGTACCGGCAGTCCCTACCGCGGCTTCTCCGGCACGCGGTGAACCTCGAACAGGTTCGTGCCCAGCTCCTGGCCGTCGAGCCCGGCGGTGATCGCGACAAGGTCGCCGGGCGCGGCGACATCGTGGTGCGCGGCGAGGGCGGCGCAGTGGCCGAGCAGGCTGCGCAGCTCGGTGCCGAAGTCGCTCTGCACTGCGGTCACCCCGCTGAGCAGGCTGAGTCGGCGCACGGTCTCTATATAGGGCGAGATCGCCAGTACCGGCACGTCGGGGCGGTGGGCGGAAACCAGGCGGGCGCTACGCCCGGTGCTGGTCGGCACGAGAATCGCCTTGAGGCCGAGCCGGTAGACGGCACCGACGGCGCCCTGGGCGACCGAGTCGGAGACGTCCTGGGTCTGCTGGTCGGTGCGGGAGAACAGCCACTCGCCGTAGGGGAGGTCGGGCTCGGTGGCGCGGGCGATGCGGTCCATCACCCGCACCGCCTCGATCGGGTGCTGGCCGACGGCGGTCTCCTCGGAGAGCATGATCGCGTCGGTGCCGTCGTAGATCGCGTTGGCCACGTCGGTCACCTCGGCCCGGGTCGGGCGCCGGGCGGTGACCATCGAGGCCAGCATCTGGGTCGCGGTGATCGAAGGCTTGGAGCGCAGCCCGGCGGCGCGGATCAGGCGCTTCTGCAGGACCGGCACCTCGGCCAGCGGGACTTCGATCCCGAGGTCGCCGCGGGCGACCATGATCCCAGCGGTGGCGGCAGCGACGATCGCCTCGATGTTCTCGGCCGCCTGGGGGCGCTCGATCTTGGCGATCAGCGGGATGCTGGAACCGAGGGAGTCGAGGCGCTCCTGGACCGGGAGGAGATCGTCGGCGGTGGAGACGAAGGAGACGGCGAGCAGGTCGATGCCGTGCTCGGCGGCGAACCGCACCCAGACAAGGTCGCCGTCGGTGGCCGCGGGCAGTGCGGCGCCGTCGGGGATGTTCATCCCCTTGTGGGAGGAGAGGGTGCCGCCGACCTCGACCTCGCAATCGACGCCGTCGGCCTCGGGATCGGCGACGCGCAGCCGGATCGCGCCGTCGGCAAGGTAGACGAGCTGGTTCTCGCGCAGCTCGGTGACCCCCGGCCAGGAGACCGGGATCCGCTCGCGGTCGCCCTCGATCTCGCTCGGGGTCAGGGTCACGTGCATGCCGGTCTCCAGCTCGGCGTAGTCGCCGCGCAGCTCGCCGATGCGGAGCTTGGGGCCCGGCAGGTCGCCGAGGATCGCGACCTCGCGGCCGACGGTCTCGGCGGCGGCGCGGATCGTCTCGATCGTCTCGGCCTGTTTGTCGGGGCCGGCGTGGGAGAAGTTGAGGCGGAAGACGTCGGCGCCGGCGGCGATCATCTGCTCGAGCACGCCCGGCGCCCAGCTCGCCGGGCCGACCGTGGCGACGATCTTGGTCCGGCGGGAGATGTGGGCGGCGTCTTTGGCGATCGGAGTCGGGTGCACGGCTGTGACTGTAGAGGGCGGGTGCGGTCGCCTACGTAAAGGCGATGTGAGTCTGTGCGAAACCTCCCGGACGCGGGGCGTCACACGGATCATTACATCGATTTGTGTAACACTCATCCGAATGCCGAGCACCGTGATCGCACCCGATCCCGTCGTCACCGAGCTGGTCGGCACGGCACCGCCGTCGCCGGCCGGTCCGATCGAGCCGGCAGAGCTGGCCGAGCTGGCGTCGCCGCCGCGGATCCCGCTGCCGCGCCTGGCCCAGTCGCTGCGCTTCAACCAGCGCCAGATCGAGTTCATGTTCCGCTCCCGCCGCGAGCTCGGCGAAGTCTTCCGGATGCGCGGCACGATCCCGGGCGGGCCGGTGATCACCAGCCACCCCGACCACGTCCGTTCGCTCTTCACCGCCAAGCCGGAGCTGGCCCCCTCGCTGACCGGCGAGTCGCCGCTGCGCCCGATCCTCGGTCCCAACTCGGTCCTCACCGCGGTCGGCCCACGCCACCTGCGCCAGCGCAAACTGCTGCTGCCCCCTTTCCACGGCGAGGCGATCGAGCGCTACACGGAGATGATCGCGGCGGCGGCCGAGCGCGAGATCGACCGCTGGCCGATCGGCACCCCCTTCGCCCTGGCACCGCGGATGCAGGCGATCACCCTCGACGTGATCATGGCCGGGATCTTCGGCATCGACGGCCGGCCGGCGCCGGGCACCCCGGAGGCAGGGCTGCGACGGACGATCAAGCGCCTGGTCGCGGCCTCGACCCGGCCCGACGCGCAGCTGACCGAAATGCTCCACATCGGCCGCGAGGAGGCGTTCGGCCCGCTGAAGCTGGCGATGGCGATCCTCGACCGGCCGACCTACGCGGTGATCGCCGCACGCCGCCGTGCCGCCGACCTCGAGGAGCGCCGCGACATCCTCTCGCTGCTGCTGCAGGCGCGGACCGAGGAGGGCGAGGAGCTGAGCGACAAAGAACTGCGGGACGAGCTGCTGACCCTCGTCCTCGCCGGTCACGAGACGACCGCCAACTCGCTCTCCTGGGCCTGGGAGCGGCTGGTTCGCAATCCCACGGCCCACGAGGCGCTGACCGCCGCGGTTCGCGACGAGGACGGCGCCGAGGAGCGGGTCGAGGCGACGATCGTCGAGGCGATGCGCTCGCGGCCGGTGATCCCGATGATCGGCCGGCGGGTCACCGTTCCCTGGCGCCTCGGCGAGTACGGCGTCGCGGCCGACACCCCGATCTCGATGAGCATCCTCCTCGTCCACCACCGCGAGGACCTCTACCCAGATCCCTTCGCCTTCCGCCCAGAGCGCTGGCTGGACCGCAAGCCCGGCACCTACGAGTGGATCCCCTTCGGCGGCGGCATCCGCCGCTGCCTCGGTGCCGCCCTGGCGATGGCCGAGCAGCGCGTCGTGCTCGCGACGATGGCCCGCCGCCTCGACCTCGAGGCCGACCGTCCCGAGCCCGAGAAGGCTCTGCACCGCAACGTGACGATGATCCCGGCGCGGGGCGGCCGGGTCGTCGTGCGCGCCCGGCGTTAGCTGACAACCGGAGCGCGGCTGTCCTTTGTCGCCCTCTGGGCGACAAAGGACAGCCGCGGTCGGCCGAATCGCTTCCGCATCAAGCGCCGACCGGTCCCGGCCGCAGGACCTCGGGGTCGTGGCCGGGCTGAACCGTGAGGCCGGATTCCCGCAGAGCGCGCAGCCGCTGCGCTGAGCGGGCCTGCGCCTCGTAGTCGTCGGCGAAGGCCGGGAAGCGGTGGTCGTCGAGCCCGGAGGCGAAGTAGGCGACGTCGATGCCGAGGACGAGGTCGCCGATCCGCACCGACTGGTGACCGGGAGTGTGCCCCGGGGTGCTGAGCAGCTCGACCGAGCCGTCGCCGAGCAGATCATGGTCGCCGTCGACCAGCACCAGCTCGGACTCGGTCGCCGCGTAGTCGGAGGGGATGAAGAAGTTGCGCTCGATCGCCGCTCGGTCCTGCCCCGCCTCCCACTCGGCCCGCTGGACCACGATCGGCACCGAGGCCGGGATCTCCGTCAGCCCGCCGGCATGGTCGAAGTGCAGATGGGTCAGCACGACCATCGTCAACGACCCGAGATCGACCTGCTCGCCCAACGGCTCCCCCGGCTCGAACCTGAAGAACGCCATCGTCGGCACATCGTCGTACTGCCCATCCGATGCACCAGGATGCAGCCCGGTGTCGATCAGTATCCGCTCGCCCCCGGCCTCGACCAGATAAACCGGCACCGGCAACCGCACCGCCTTCTCAGGCTCCTCATCACCCCGCCGCCAAAGCCCCGCCGCCGCCGTCATCCACCCGCAACACAGCATCTCGACCTTCAAGGACCGCTCCTTTTCCCAACTCCTTTTCCGGTGCTCTGGGCAAGCATGGCAAGGACGCAGTGAGCGCAGTGTGCTGTTGCACATAAGCGAGCGAGGACGCCGCCAGGCGCCGCCCAGAGCGCCGGAAAACGGAGAGGGAGGGATTCGAACCCTCGAGAGAGCTTGCGCCCCCTACTCGCTTAGCAGGCGAGTGCCTTCAGCCACTCGGCCACCTCTCCGGGCACTGCGCTCCCGATTGTAGGAATTAACCGGGAATGGCGGGGATAGGCTGATGCGGGTGTCGGCTCCGTCCACTCAGTCCCACGAGCGCTACGAGCGGATCTTCGCCGCGGTCGAGGCGCCTTTTGCCTTCGTCGACCTCGACGCGATGTGGGCCAACGCCGAGGCGATGCTGGAGCGGGCGGGGGGCAAGCCGATCCGGGTCGCGACCAAGTCGATCCGCTGCCGGGCGCTGATCGAGGAGATCCTGCGCCACGACCAGGGCTTCGCCGGGCTGATGACCTACACCCTGCCGGAGACCCTCTGGCTCGCCGATCAGGGCTTCGAGAACCTGCTGCTCGCCTACCCGACCGCCGACGAGGAGGCGCTCGGCGAGCTGGCGCTGCGCTCGGTCGCCAATCCGGCCGGGGCGCCGGTGGTGATGGTCGACTGCGCCGCGCACCTCGACGCGATCGACTCGGTCCTCGGTGCCGGGGCCGCGCCGGTCCGCGTCTGCATCGACATCGATGCCGGCTGGTGGGCGCTGGGCGGCCGGATCAAGATCGGGCCGAAGCGCTCCCCGGTCCGCACGGTCGAGCAGGCGGTGGCGCTGGCGCGCGAGATCGAGACCCGGCCGAAGATCGAACTCGACGGTTTGATGGCCTACGAGGGGCAGATCGCCGGGGTCGGCGACCGCCCACCCGGAAGACGCCTGCGCGGCGCGGCGATCCGCTTCATGCAGCGCCGCTCCGCCGCCGAGCTGGCCGAGCGCCGCGGCGCGATCGTCGCCGCGATCGGCGAGTTCTGCGATCTGGAGATCGTCAACGGCGGCGGCACCGGCAGCCTCGAGCTGACCGCGTCCGAGCCGGCGGTGAACGAGCTCACGGCCGGCTCGGGCTTCTACGCCCCCACCCTCTTCGACCACTACAGCCGCTTCAGCCTCACCCCGGCGGCCGGCTTCGCGCTGCCGATCGTCCGCAAGCCGGCGGCGAAGGTCGCGACCGCGCTCGGTGGCGGCTACCTCGCTTCCGGCAGCGGCGACGCGGCGCGACTGCCGAGCCCCTGGCTCCCCGCCGGCCTGGCACTCGACGCGGAGGAGGGCGCCGGCGAGGTACAGACGCCGCTGCTCGGCGCGCCCGCCGCGGCGCTCGGCGTCGGCGACCGCGTCTACTTCCGCCACGCCAAGGCGGGCGAGCTCTGCGAGCGCTTCAACACCCTCCACCTAGTCCAGGGCGAGGAGATCGTCGACGTCGTCCCGACTTACAGGGGAGAGGGCCAGGCTTTCCTCTAACCGTTCGTCATATGTCGCCCAGAGGGCTACAAGCGACGAACGGTCAGGGACCGAGGACGCGGCTCGCGTACTCGTTGCTGAACACGCGGCCCGGGTCGAGCTCGTCGCGGGCGGCCTGGAACTCGGCCCAGGCCGGGTAGCGGGGCGCCAGGGTCTCCGCCGTCTGGAAGTGGCGCTTGCCCCAGTGGGGGCGGCCGCCGTAGGAGTCCATGATCGCCTCGACCGCCTCGAAGTAGGGGCGCCACTCCATGCCCCGGTACTGGTGGACGGCGATGTAGGCGGTGTCGCGGCCGTGCGAGGGGCTGAGCAGGGCGTCGTCGCCGGCGGCGACCCGCATCTCGATCGGGAAGAAGACCGGGTAGCGGTTGTCCCGCACCCACTCGATCACCCGCCGCGCCGCCTCGGGGCCGTGCTCACGGGGGACGCCGTACTCCATCTCGGTGAAGCGGACGCGGCGGTCGTTGACGAAGACGCGGTCGCTGCGGTCGGTCGTGCGGCTGCCGGAGGCGAGGCGGCCCGCCAGCCGCGAGAGCGCCGGGATGCTCGACGGCAGCGCCCTGCCGGTCGCCGCGAGCGCCCCCAGCGCCCAGTTCTCGAGCACGACGTCGTTGAGGTAGTCGGCGACCCGGCCCCGCGGGTGCGGCTCGATCGTCGCTGCGGTTGCGCTCCAGGACCAGGGCGTTGTCGGCGTAGGGGAAGGTGAAGAGCTCGAAGTGGTCGTTGGCGTCGGCGAGCTCCTGGAAGGAGTCGAGGACCTCCTCCCGCGGCCGCGGGCTGTCGACCCGATGCAGGGTGAAGGCCGGCACGCAGCGCAGCGTCACCGCCGCGATCGCGCCCAGCGCCCCGACCCCGACCCGCGCCGCCCGCAGCAGCTCCGGGTGGGTCGCGGCGGTCAGGTGGCGGACGCTGCCGTCGGCGAGGACCAGCTCCAGCCCCTCGACCTGAGCGGAGATGTTGCGCAGCCGGGCGCCGGTGCCGTGGGTCCCGGTCGAGATCGCCCCGGCCACGGTCTGGCGGTCGATGTCGCCGAGGTTCTCCATCGCCAGACCGAGAGCCGCCAGTTCCTCGTTGAGCTCGGCCAGCACCGTGCCGGCGCCGACCTTGACCAGGCCGGAGCCGGGGTCGGCGTCGATCACTCCCGCGCAGCGCCTCGATCCGTATCAGCGTCCCCTCGCTCAGGGCCGCCTCGGTGAAGGAGTGTCCGGAGCCGGCGACGCTGACCCTGCCCCCTGCCGCCGCCGCGGCGGCGAGGGCCGCGGAGAGCTCATCGCGGTTCGCCGGGGCGAGGATCCGCGCCGGCCGGCAGGTCTGGTCCCCGGCCCAGTTGGTCCAGCTCCGCTGCGCGCCTGCCGCCATCGCCCTAGCTTCCCACCGGCGGCGGCTCGGTGCCCGGCTCCATCGTCCGCAGCGCGTAGGCGACCGTCAGCAGCAGGAGGCCGGCGATCACCACGCTCGGCACCGCGTTGCCGGTCAGGCTGGCGATCACCCCGCCGCCGATGCCACCCACGACCTGGCCCGAGGCCCAGGCCATGTTCGAGAGCCCGGCGGCGAAGCCCTGGTGCAGGCTGCTGGCCTCGGCGACGTCGGAGAGCAGGGTCAGCGCCGGCGCGAAGCAGAGCCCGGCGCCGAGCGAGGTGACGATCAGCGCCGCGAGGACGCCGCCGAGGGTCTGGGCGGCGGCGACGACCATCATCGCGGCGGCGCAGATCGAGAGCCCGACCACGTACGGGTTGCGGCGGCCGACCCGGTCGGAGTAACGGCCGGCGAGCGGCGCCAGCACCGCCTCCAGCCCGGCTCCGGCGATGAACCCGGCGGCGATCAGCCCGTGGCCGCCGCCGAGCGAATCGATCCGCAGCGGCACCAGGACCTCGATCGCCCCGAACATCACCGAGGGGACGGCGACGAAGGCGGCGGCGTCGCGGACGGGGCGGCTCAGCATCGTTTCCCTCACTTCGCGCAGCGACTGGTGCTCAGCGACGTGGGACTCGGGGATCCGCGAGGCGCCGTAGGCGAGCAGTGCGGTGATCACCAGCACCGAGCCGAAGACCGGCCCGGTGCCGACCGTGGCCGCCAGCGCTCCCAGGGCCGGACCGAGCAGCGCCCCCGCCACGGCGGTGCCGAGCGCGGTCCCGATCACCGAGCCGCGGCTCTCCTCCGGCGCGCTGGTGATCAGCCAGGTCAGCGCCCCGGACCAGATCAGCGCCCCGGCGCAGCCCTGGATAAAGCGGGCGCTATCGAGCAGGTAGATCTGGTTGACGAGGCCGAAGACGAGGCTCGCGACCCCGAGCAGCAGCAGCCCGACGATCACGGTCCGCCGCGGCCCGAAGCGGCTGGCGACGAAACCGGCCGGCAGCGAGGCCAGCAGCGTCCCGGCCGCGTAGGAGGCGGAGAGGACTCCCGCCTGCGCCTTGCTGAGGCCGAGGTCGTCGACGTAGGTCGGCAGCAACGGCGCGATCGCCGCGAAGAAGGCGACGTCGAAGAAGATCATCGCCGAGGCAAGGAGCAACAGGCGCCGCATGACTCCATCCAATCAGCAAGCGAAGTTGGGCTGGAGGCGCGACCTTTAGCATTCGCCCGCATGCACCCCCGGAGGGGTGGCAGAGCGGTTGAATGCGGCGGCCTTGAAAGCCGTTGGGCCTCGCAAGGGGTCTCGTGGGTTCGAATCCCACCCCCTCCGCTGTAGAAGGGCCAGGCAGGATTCCCGCCGCCGCGACCGAACGATCCACCATGGATACGGCCGCGATGCGCGCCCGCCGACGCGAGCTGTGGCGGGCTCGGGCCGAACGGGTCAGGGATGCGTTCGGCCTCGTCTTCCTCCTGGTCATCCTCACCTATGTCCTGGCCTCGCTGCTGGACAACCGCGGCTGGGGATCGGTGGCGATCACCGCCGCCAGCGGCGCCACCTCGGTGATCGCCCTGACCAGCTCGCACGTGAAGCCCGGCTTTGTCCACATCGCGATCTGGTTCTCGGGCCTGACGATCCTGCTGGCGGCGATCGGCGCCGCCAGCGGCGCCCACCTCTGGCTCAACTTCGCCTCGCTGATCCAGATCCTGCTGCTGACCGTGGCGATGGGGGCGGTGCTACGGCGGGTGGTCAACGCCGACAAGGTCAGCTCGCGGACGATCCTCGGCGCGATCAGCGTCTACGTCGTCCTCGGCCTGCTCTTCAGCTTCGTCTACGGCACGGTCGAGCGGATCCAGGGCGGTGCCTTCTTCGAAGGTGTCACCCACCCGCAGGGCAACGACTTCCTCTTCTTCAGCTACACGACGCTGACGACCACCGGCTACGGCGACCTGGTGCCGGGGGGGCAGCCGGGGCGGATGATCTCCGGCCTGGAGATGATGATCGGCCAGATCTTCCTCGTCACCCTGGTCGCCGGCCTGGTCGCGCTCTGGCGGCCCGGCGAAGCGATGCGCCGCCGCCAGGAGAAACGGGCCGAAGCGAAGCCGGCCCCTCAGTGACTTGACGGGAACCGGCTAGTCGGAGAGCTCGACGCGCTCGATCGTCTGCGGCTCGACCGGCTTGTCGCGGCCGTCGGTCGGGGTCGCCTCGATCGCGTCGACGACATCCATCCCTTCGACGACGTCGCCGAAGACGGTGTGCTTGCCGTCCAGCCACGGGGCCGCGGCGGTGGTGACGATGAAGAACTGCGAGCCGTTGGTGTTGGGACCGGCGTTGGCCATCGCGAGGGCGCCGCGCACGACCTTGTGGTCGTTGAACTCGTCCTCGAAGGTGTAGCCGGGCCCGCCCGTGCCGGTGCCTTCCGGGCAGCCGCCCTGGATCATGAAGTCGGGGATGATCCGGTGGAAGACCAGTTCGTCGTAGAACCCGTCGGCGGCGAGCTTGCGGAAGTTCTCGACCGTCTTCGGGGCGTCCTCGTCGTGGAACTCGACGACGATCGCGCCGGCGTTGGTGTGAAGGGTGGCTTTCGACATGGGACGGAACCCTAGATGATCGGCAACCGATCATCTAGCGACCGCTGACATCGACCGTCACCGGGCGCGAGGATCCGGGGGCGTAGGGCCAGCGCTCCTCGGCCAGCGCCGTGGCCCGGAGCCGGATCGAGGCGGTCCCGCTGACGTAGCGGAAGCGGTAGTGGGCGCGGAAGCGGCCACGGTGGTCGCTGCGGGTGACCAGCACCGGCCGCCAGCGGTGGGTCTCCTCCTCCAGGTACTGGATCGCAACCAGCTTGCCGCGGCGGGGAACCGGGGCGCCGCGGCTGCGGACGCGGCCGCTGAGATGCAGCACCTCGCCGGTGCGAAGGTGCCTCCGCGTGACCCGCAGGGAGACCCCGGAGCGGACCCGCAACCCCAGCGAGGGCCGGGCCGCGCTCTCGAACGTCGCGTCTCCGGGGAAGGAGACCGAGATCCGCCGCGAGGGGCCGGGCGGCAGCCGCAGCTCGAACCCGCCGCGCTCACCGGTGGTGACGGAGAGCGCCGAGACCGGGACCAGGGCTCCGCGCGAGGGCCGCGCGAGGAGGCGCAGCTCGCGCCCGCCGAGCCCGGCGCCGTCGGCGCGGGTGAGGCGGCCGCTGATCATCGCCGGTGCCCCGAACGGCACGGTCAGCGCGTCGCCGCGGCCGTGGCCGCCGCGCAGCCTGGCGAAGAGGCGGGACTTCGCCTTCGCGACCTCGGCCGGCGCGACGCGGCGGAGCGCCATCTGGGTGCCGTCGCTTCGCAGCGTGGTGGCGGCGGTGTTGCCGGCCGCGTCGCTCGCCTCGGCACGAAAGAGGAAGGTGCCTGGTCCGAGATCGGGGAGCGGGGCCAGGAGGTGCGAGGCACCCGCGCCGTCGCCGTGCAGCTTGGTGGGCAGCTCGATCCAGGCCTGGGAGTCGCTGCGGCGGTAGGAGATCGTGCCGGCGGCGGGTCCCGAGTGGGCATCGGCGACGTCTGCCCGCAGCTGCCCGGGCGCGGCATCGGCCGAGTCCGTCGCGAAGGCGACGCTCGGCGCCACGTCGTCAAAGCGCAGCGGCACCGTGACCGCCGAAGAGGGCGCCTCGTTGCCGGCTTCGTCGCGCAGCCAGAGCGCCAGCGAGTAGGTGCCCGCGGCCGGCACCGAAATGTTGCTCAGGGCGACGCGGTCACGGCCGGCGGCGAACTTCACTCCCGAGTCGAAGCCGGCCGGGCCGGTCAGGCGCCAGGCGGCGCCGGCAATCGGGCTCGCCGGCCCTTGGTCCGGATTCGCCCAGGAGAGGTCGAAGTCGTCGACCCGACGCCAGCTGTCGCCGCCCGCCGGCTGGAGCGAGCGTGGATGGGCGGGAGCGTTGTTGTCGATCTGGACCGTCCGCGGCGCGGTGCAGCCGGAGTTGCCGGCGAAGTCGGTGACGCAGTGGACGACCGCGTGCGGGCCGTCGCTGAAGGTCGTGGTGGCGATCGTCTGGGAGGCGCGGACGCCGAGCTCGCAGGGCTGCATCCGGGTGCCGCGCCACTCGCCGCCGATCGAAGCCATCGCGCAGGGGTACTCGGTCTCGGCGACCCGGGCGCCATCCAGCGAGGTGTCGCCGAAGCGGATCCCGGAACCGAGCTCGCCTCCCCAGATCTCGACCTGCTGGGCTCCGCGGCGCCAGCCGCCGTTGAACAGCTCGCCGCCGATCCCGGCCGCCGGCGGGCTGGTGTCGTCGAGGGTGATCGTCAGCGCCCGCAGCCCCGACCAGGAGCCGGCTTCCAGCGAGCACCACTTGCTTTCGGCACGGGCGCAGAGCAGCCGATCCTCGAGCGCCGGCATCGGCGTCGGGAAGCCGGCGACGAAGTCGCGCGGGGTCACGTCGGTGCCCGCGGCGCTGAGGAAGGGTTCGAAGCCGCCGCCCGGCGTGCCGACGCCGACCCGCTGCTCGAGGCCGTCGTGCAGCGCGTGCCACCAGGTGCCGCGGACCTGGGTGATCCCGGTGCCGGCGGGCGCGGTCCAGCGCCAGCGGGCGAAGCGGGTGCCGGAGACGGTCGCCTGGCCGTCGCGGGTGAAGCTCTTCAGGTGGGCACCGTCGAAGGGGTCGGCGCCGGCCGGCGGCACGCAGTAGGCGTCGGACCGGAACTTGGCGCCGCCGGTGGAGTCGGCCCAGTCGGCGTCGGCGCCGACGTACCAGCCGCACTGGGCGACCGCGTACTTGGCTCCCCGCGCCTGGCCGACGATCACCAGCAGCAGCGCCACCGCCAGGGCGATCCCCATCGCGACGATCCGTCCAACTCCACCTCGCGTTCCCGACATCCTGCCTCCGTTCAGATCCGTTTGCGTTCGGGGCCAAGGGAGCGACGGCGGAAACTCTCCCCCCACGGAGGCAAATCCGTGCCGGGCGCTCGGCTTTGCGAGAATGGCCGCGATGGCACTCCCGAGCAAGGACCAGATAACCGAGGCGCTGCGCGTCGTCATCGACCCGGAGCTGCGCAAGAACATCGTCGAGCTGGGCATGGTCCGCTCGATCGACATCCACGAGGACGGCCGCGTCGACGTCGTCGTCTCGCTGACGACGGCGGGCTGCCCGATCCGCTCCCACTTCGAACAGGCCGTCGCCAAGGCGGTCACCGACCTCGACGGCGTCAGCGCCTGCGGAGTCGGCTTCGACGTCCTCTCCGACGAGGAGAAAGGCGAGCTGCAGAAAACCCTCGGCCGCAACAAGCTGCCGCAGGGCGCGCTGGCCAAGGTCAAGAACGTGATCTGCGTCTCCTCCGGCAAGGGCGGCGTCGGCAAGTCGACGATGACCGCCAACCTGGCCGCGGCGCTGAACGCCGAAGGCCACCCCGCCGGCGCCCTCGACTGCGACGTCTACGGCTACTCGATCCCGCGCATGCTCGGGGTCAACGCCAAGCCGGAAGTCAATGGCGAGCGCAAGATCCTGCCGCTCGACTCCCCCAGTGGCGTCAAGGTGATGTCGATCGGCTTCTTCGTCGAGGAGAACGCCGCGGTCGTCTGGCGCGGGCCGATGCTGCACAAGGCGATCCAGCAGTTCCTCGAGGACGTCGCCTGGGACGAGCTGGAGTACCTGCTGCTCGACCTGCCGCCGGGGACCGGCGACGTCTCGATGACGCTCGCCCAGCTGCTGCCGCAGGCCAAGTTCGTCGTCGTCACCACGCCGCAGCCGGCGGCCCAGTCGGTGGCCCGCCGCGGCGCCGAGATGGCGGCCAAATTCGACCTCGAGATCATCGGCGTGATCGAGAACATGTCGGGCTTCACGACCCCCGACGGGGAGCGCTTCACGATCTTCGGCGAGGGCGGCGGGCAGCTGCTCGCCGACGAGCTCGACGTGCCGTTGCTCGGCAAGGTGCCGCTCTCGGAGCCGCTGCGCGAGCACGCCGACGCCGGCGACCCGCTGGTGATCGCCGAGCCCGACGCCCCCGCCTCGCAGGCGATCCGCCAGGCGGCGCGGGGGATCATCGCCTCGACGCCGCAGGAGCTGCCGGTCCTGCAGTCGACTCCGAGCCCCGCCGAAGCGCCCCCGGTCAGCGGCATCCCGCTGCCGGTCGTTCAATAGGGCGACCGCGACGCCGCAACCTCGGCGTCCGGCTATTGTTCTTTATTAGCGACTGCACATACACGCCTAATCCTCCACCAACACGGAGGAACGGGGGAACCATGTTTTCGGGGCGAACCCACCCACGGGTGGGGGCGCGAGCTCCTTCAGCGCCAGCCCGTCAGCTAACCCCGTCGGCCGACGAAGGAGGTACCGAATGCCGATCGTCCGACGGGCGGCTTTGCTCAGCGCCCTCAGCAGCGTCTTAGCCGTGGCCGCGGTGGCCGCGGTCGCGGCGATGCCCGGAGCGCGCGCCTGGGCGGCGAATGCCCCCGGCGGGATCTCGGTCCATCACCCGGAATCCGAACCGACCAAGCCGTCCGCCGGCGACACAACCGCGGCGACGAGCAAGGCGATCATCGTCCGCGGCCGGGCGATCGCCCCGCTCGATGCTCCGCCCGCCGTCAAGAAGGTGATCGCGGCGGCCAACAAGATCCGTTCCAAGCCCTACATCTGGGGCGGCGGCCACGCCCGCTGGTGGGACCGCGGCTATGACTGCTCGGGTGCGGTCAGCTACGCCCTGCACGGTGGCAGGCTGATCGACAGCCCCCTTCCCTCCGGCCCGATGGAGAGGTGGGGACACCCCGGCAAGGGCCGCTGGATCACCGTCTACGCCAACGCCGGACACGCCTACGCGGTGATCGCCGGCCTGCGCTGGGACACTGCCGGCAACACCCACGGCACCGGCCCCCGCTGGCACGAAAGCACCGCCGCGGCCGCCCGTGGCCGTTTCGTCGCCAGGCACCCCGAAGGGTATTGAGAGCTGGTCCCCGGTCCAGGCACGAAAAGGGCCGCCCTCGAGGCGGCCCTTTTCGAAGCTGGTGAAGAGCGAGGCTAGGCGGCCTTGCTCTTGTAGTAGGTCGCGTTGATCTCAGCGTATTTGGCCCACTCGGCCGGCAGCTGGTCCTCGGCGAAACAGGCGTCGACGGGGCAGGCCTCGACGCAGGCATCGCAGTCGATGCACTCGTCGGGATCGATGTAGAGCATCTCGACCGAGTCGTAGTCGGGCTCGTCCGGCGTCGGGTGGATGCAGTCGACCGGGCAAACCTCGACACACGAGTTGTCCTTGGTGCCGATGCATGGCTCGGCTATGACGTAGGTCATTCGCAGGGTCTCCTAAGTCGTTTTCGGTGCCGGAACAGAGGCTGGTGGCCCCCGCCAAAAGCGAGCGCCCATTCTAGGGATTGTTCGCTCCCACTAGCATCGTCGGCACATGCTGCTGCTGACGGGGGCAACGGGAAGCATCGGGTCGCGGCTGCTGCCGCTGCTGCTGGAGAGCGGCGAGGAGGTGCGCTGCCTGGTGCGGGAGCCGCGGCGGCTGGGCGAGCGGCGGGTCGACGTGCAGATCGCGCTCGGCGATCTCGGCGAGATGTCGGACCCGCACCTGGTCCGCCAGGCGCTGCGCGGGGTTGACACCGTGATCCACCTGGCGGCGACGATCCGCGACCAGCCGCCGAAGCGGATCGAGGAGCTGAACGGGCTGGCGACGGTGCGGCTGCTGCGGGCCGCCGAGCGCAGCGGGGTGCAGCGCTTCCACTTCTTCAGCGCCCTCGATGCCTGCGCCGCGCAGCGCACGCGCTTCTTCCGCGCCAAGTGGCTGGCCGAGCAGGCGGTCGACTCCTCGCCCCTGCAGACGACCGTCTTCGCCCCCTCGATCGTCTACGACCACAGCGACCCCTGGATCACGCTGCTGCGGCGCTTCTCCTTCCTGCCGGTGCTGCCGGTCTCCGGCGACGGCCAGGCCAGGTTCCAGCCGATATGGGCGGCGGACATCGCCCGCTGCGTCGTCGCGGCCCTAGCCGGGGAGGCGCGGCCGCGCTACGAGCTGGCCGGGCCGGAGACGCTGACCTACGACCAGATGTCGGACCTGGTCAGCCGCATCGCCGGCCGGCCGCGGCCGCTGCTCCACCTGCCGCTGCCGCTGGTCCGCTCCAGCCTGATCGCCCTGCGCTCTGTGTTCGGCGAGGCCGTGTTCGCGACCTGGGAGGAGGCCGAGTTGATGGAGGTCTCGATGGTCAGCAAGCGCGGCGGCGCCGACGCCCAGGCCCTCGGCGTCGAGCCGCGAACGATGAGCACCGTCCTGGAGAGCCAGAAATAGGCCGACGGGAAGGCCGACGGGACGATTTGTCGTCCCTGGGTTGACAAATCGTCCCGTCGGCCAAGGTCACCTGGCGAGGAGGCCGCGGATGGTGTGCGCCAGGCGTTTCGGTTCATGTTCGACCTGTGCCCAGGTGCAGTGGGAGACCTGCCAGCCGGCAAGTTGCAGTTCCTGCTCTCGGCGTCGATCGTTGAGGAAGGCGCTATCGGTGTCGTGGTATTCGCGGCTATCGGCTTCCACGATCAGGGCGGCGTCACGCCAGAGGAAGTCGGCCTCGAGGCGGCCGCGCTCGACTTTGAGCTTCACGTTCACCTCAGGCTGCGGCAGCTCGCTCCTGCGGCACATCTCGAGGAACATGCGCTCGAGTTCGCTCCGCGTGCGTTTCGCAGAGGGATGGACTTCGTCGAGCAGCAATCGCAGTCTCGCGACGCCGCGACGGCCTCGGTGCCGCCGGATCAGGAGTCTGACCGCCTCGTGCCGGATCAGCCGGCGAACTTCCGCTTCCGCGAGGGCCCGCTTCAGCCGGTCGGTCGTCACGACTCCGCCAAGGTCCAGCAGGGTCCGCGCCGGAGTGGTGCACGGGACCCCGCGGAACTCGGTCCGTTCGCCTACCGCGAGCGCCCCGTCCCGGTGGGCGCGGATGCCCTTGGGCGCCCGGCCGCGGCGATTCGAGGCGGTCACGTCGATCGGTCCGATTTCCCGTGGGCCGATCCCCCATAGAGCCGCCGCGGAGCGATGCGAGAGCACAGCCCCCGGCCCACAGGTCAAGACCGCCGCCAGGAAGTGCCCCTCCTCCGAAAGCACCGTGTGGCCGACCGTAAAGACGCCCTGGTGAACGCGATGCAACCGTCCGCTCGATACTCGCGCCTGCACCGCCCGCCGCTCGAGCCCGAGCCCCTCCAGCTGCCAGAGCGCAATAAGCCCCTGCTGCTCACCCGCAATCGTCGCAATCCCCCAATCCAAGCCGCCCCGCCGACGGGACGATTTGTCGTCTCTGGGTTGACAAATCGTCCCGTCGGCGGTCATGGCACGACGGTGGCAGGGAAGGGCGCGTGTGTGGTGCGCATGGAGTGCCGGATGTGTCGCCTGGAGGTGGCGAGATTTGCTCCGCTCCCATCGACGCGGCGCTCGCGGGCGCTTCCGGGGGGCGGGCTGGGCGACGCGGGCAAAAGAAAGGGCCCGGCGTTAGCCGGGCCCTTTCGAAGCTCCCTCGGAAGAGGGATGCCTACATCATGCCGCCCATGTCCGGCATGCCGCCGGGCATGCCACCACCGGCGCCGCCTTCCTCTGGCGGCTCGGCGATGATCGCCTCGGTGACGAGGATGTTCTTGGCGATCGACGCGGCATTCTGCAGCGCCGAGCGGGTGACCATCGTCGGGTCGATAACGCCGGCTTTGATCAGGTCGCCGTACTCACCGGTGGCGGCGTTGAGGCCTTCACCGGTCTTCAGGTCACGGACCTTGTTGACGACGACCGAGCCCTCCAGGCCGGAGTTCTCGGCGATCTGCCGGACCGGCTCCTCGAGCGAGCGGTGGATGATCCGCGCGCCGGTCACCTCGTCGGGCTCCTCGGCGAGCTTCTCCGGGTCCAGCGAGGACTGCGCGTTCAGCAGTGCCACACCGCCGCCGGGGACGACGCCCTCCTCGAGGGCGGCGCGGGTCGCCTGCAGCGCGTCCTCGACGCGGTGCTTTTTCTCCTTCATCTCGGTCTCGGTGGCGGCGCCGACCTTGACGACCGCGACACCTCCGGCGAGCTTCGCGAGGCGCTCCTGGAGCTTCTCGCGATCGAAGTCGGAGTCGGTGTTCTCGATCTCCTGTTTGATCTGCTTGATCCGGCCTTTGATGTCGTCGCCGGCGCCACCGCCGTCGATCACCGTGGTCGTGTCCTTGGAGACGACCACGCGGCGGGCCTTACCGAGCTGGGTGAGCTGGGTGTTCTCGAGTTTGAGACCCATCTCCTCGGTGATCACCTCGCCGCCGGTGAGGATCGCGATGTCCTCGAGCATCCGCTTGCGGCGGTCGCCGAAGCCGGGGGCTTTGACGGCGACACCGGTGAAGGTGCCCCGCAGCTTGTTCACGACCAGGGTCGCCAGGCACTCGCCCTCGACGTCCTCGGCCACGATCAGCAACGGTTTGCCGCCCTGCATGACCTGCTCCAGGACCGGCAGGATGTCCCGCACGGAGCCGATTTTCTGGTTGGCGATGAGGACGTAGGGGTCCTCGAGCACGGCCTCCATGCGGTCCTGATCGGTGACCATGTAGGGCGAGATGTAGCCCTTGTCGAACTGCATGCCCTCGGTGAACTCCAGCTCCATGCCGAAGGTCTGGCCCTCCTCGACGTTGACGACGCCGTCTTTGCCGACTTTCTCGATCGCGTCGGCAATCACGTTGCCGATCTCGTCGTCGCCGGCGGAGATGGCGGCCACACGGGCGATCTGCTCCTTGCCCGCGACCTCTTTGGACTGCTTCTCGCGAAGGTTCTCGACGACAGCGTCGACGGCCTTCTCGATGCCGCGGCGCAGGGCCAGCGGGTTGGCGCCGGCGGCCACGTTCTTCAGCCCCTGGCGGACGATGACCTGCGCCAGCAGGGTCGCCGTGGTGGTGCCGTCACCGGCGACGTCGTTGGTCGCCGTGGCGACCTCGCGGACGAGCTGGGCGCCCTGGTTCTCGAAGACGTCCTCGACCTCGACCTCGCGGGCGATCGTGACGCCGTCGTTGGTGATCGTCGGCGCGCCGAACTTTTTGTCGAGCACGACGTAACGGCCTTTGGGACCGAGGGTGACCTTGACGGCGTTGGCGACGGAATCGACGCCGGCCTGCAGGGCCCCTCTGGCCTCCTCTGCGTACTTCAGCTCCTTGTGAGCCATATGGATTACTCCTCCTTGGTTCTAAGACTTGGCGACGGGGCCTAGCTGAGCTTGGCCAAGACGTCCGACTCGCGAAGCACGAGCAGCTCGTCACCCTCGACGGTCACCTCGGTGCCTCCGTATTTGGAGTAGAGGACCTCATCGCCCTCCGCGACGTCGAGCGGCCGGCGGCTGCCGTCCTCGTTGATGGCGCCGTCGCCAACCGCGACGACCTTGCCCTTCTGCGGCTTCTCTTTGGCGGTGTCGGGGAGAACGATGCCGCTGGCGGTCGTCGCCTCCTCCTCGATCGCCTTGACGATCAGCCGGTCCCCGAGGGGCTTCAGCTTCATCCGTGAACCTCCGTTGTCGGTAAGTGTTTACTGGTGGAAAGTCGAGAAAACGCCGTTCTGAAGCCGTTTCAGCTCCTCACGGCATTTGGCACTCTAGTAGCGCGAGTGCCAACAGATGTAAAGATAGCGGTCTCGCTCAGTCGGCGGCGAGCAGGCGGCAGCCGAGCAGCCCGGCGATCCCCTCGCCGCCGCGCGCCATCACCCAGTCGTGGTTCCACTCGAAGGCCGGCCGCAGCAGCGGCGCCAGCCGGTTCATCCACGGCTTCGTCGTCGTCACGTTCCACTCGTAGAGGACCGCGGTGACGCCGTCCCGTTCGTAGAAGCGCCAGCGGCCGGTGCCTTCCAGCTCGCCGACCGCGCGGCCCTCCATCAGGTTGGGATGCTCGACCCGGGTCGACGTCACCTCGAACTCGACCCGGTAGGGCAGCAGGCTTTTCCAGACCAGCCGCGAGACGGTGCCGACGCCGTTCCCATCACCGGGCTTCAGCTCTTCCGTCGCCTCGACTCCTCGCCACCAGCTCGGCCAGCTCGCCTGGTCGTAGATCGCGTCCCAGACCGGCTGGCGTGGGGACTCCAGCAGCCAGGTGGTGAGGAAGGCGTACTCGGTCACGTCGCAGCAACGGTCGCGAACATGACCTCAGTTGTGATGCGGCGTCTCCCCGTTGCCGAGGTGCGCGCGCGGCGGCTCGACGATCTGCGAGAAGCGGATCACGGTGACGGTGTCGTCGTCATCGACCGGGCGGCTGTAGATCTGTTCGAGGAACTTCTTCTCGTCCTCGAGGCGACGGAACTCCGGATTGTCGTGCTCGATGTCGCGCCGCGAGAGCTCACCGACGCGCTTGACCTCGACGTCGTCGACCACCGCGGTGAAGATCTTCTCGCGCGGGCTGTGGCGGAGGCCGACCGTGATCCAGACCACCTGGCCGCGCTCGTACTTGCCGCTCTTGTCGCCAAGCCGAATGGTTGCGGTCTTGCGGCCACGCTTCAGCTGGTCGACGAAGACCGCTGAGTAGAAGTTCAAGACGTAGATTCCGGCCCTCATCAGCGCCGCGAGCGTATAGGAAGGCGCCTCTGGACGTTCGTCCAATCTGGTCGAGGTTTGTGCGTGGAGGACCGATGGGAGGGCAATGGTTCCCGCCCAAAACCTCCGCGGTCCGGTGCAAAGCCTCACCCGAGTGCTGGCTCTGGCACTGCTCTGCGCCGCCGGCCTGCTGCTGATTCCGCTCGCCGCCGGCGCGGCGGCGAAAACCTGCGGCGGCAAGCGGGTGACGATCATGGGCACCCCCGGCGACGACGTGATCGTCGGCAAAGGCGCCAGCGACGTGATCTACGGCGGCGGCGGCAACGACGTGATCTACGGCGGGCGCAACGGCAACGACACGATCTGCGGCGGCCCCGGCAACGACGTGATCAGGGGCGGGCGCGGTTTCGACTCGCTCTACGGCGAAGCAGGCGACGACAAGCTGTACGGGGAAACCGGCTCCGACATGCTGAGCGGCGGCGCCGGCAACGACCAGCTGTCCGGCTCGAGAGGCTCCGACACCGAGCACGGCGGCCCCGGCAACGACATCCTGCTCGGCTCCAAGGGCCCCGACACGCTCGAAGGCGGATCCGGCAACGACTACATCGACGGCGAACAGGGCAGCGACAAGATCGAGGGCGGCAGCGGCGAAGACAAACTGCTCGGCGACAAGGGCAACGACACGATCGACGGCGAAGGAGGCAACGACCGGATCGAAGGCGGACCCGGCGACGACCCCGAACTCAACGGCGGCGCCGGCACCGACTCGGTCTTCGGTGGCTCCGGCAGCGACCACGTCGAAGGCGGCCCCGGCGACGGCGACATCGTCCGCGGCGACGCAGGGACCGACGTCCTCTCCGGCGGCGAAGGCAGCAACGACATCGTCTCCTACGCCAGCGCCACCCGCGACGGGATCGACGTCAACCTCAAAGCCGACCTCGCCAAAGGCGACGGCCACGACCAGCTCAGCGGCTTCGAGAACGTGGTCGGATCCCCGCAGGCCGACATGATCATCGGCGACAGCGAAGCAAACAAGCTCGACGGCGGTGTCGGCAACGACACGCTCGAGAGCGGCGGTGGCGGTGGCGAAGCCTTCGGCGGCCCCGGCAGCGACGAATGCACCGGCTTCGCGGTCGAAAACTCCTGCGGCCCGGAAGCCGGGCCTCCCCCCGGCAGCGCCTACGTGACGCTCAACGCCGGGCTCGACGAATCGAGCCTCGTCGTCCAGGGCGGCCAGGCCGCTGACGACATGCGGATCTCCTTCGGCGCCGGCGGCTGGACCGTCTCCGACAGCGTCCCGATCTTCGCCGGCGGCGGCTGCGCCAACCCGCCCGGCAACGCCAACCTGGTCACCTGCGGCGGCACCTCGTCGCTGGCCCTGGTCACGGTGACCGGCGGCAACGGCAACGACGACATCGTCGTCGACCCCAGCGTCCCGGCGACGGCGCATGTGAGGATCAACGGCAACGCCGGCAGCGACACGCTGGTCGGCGGCAACGGCGACGACGTGCTCGAAGCGGGCGAGAACTACAACGGCCCCGACAACGGCAACGACACGCTGGAAGGCAACGGCGGCAGCGACGTCCTCTACGCCGACCCCGGCGCCGACGTGCTCAGGGGCGGCCCCGGCAACGACCTGCTCGTCTCCTCGGTCGTCGTCTGCCAGGGGCACACCTTCGACGGCGGCCCCGGCGAGGACACCGTCTCCTACGCGCGCTCGGATGCCCACATGCGGGTTACCCTCGGCGGCACCGGCGGCCCTCCCGGCTGCGGCACCCCCGACCAGGTGCTCGGCAACAACGAGAGCCTGGAGGGATCCGACGGCCCCGACGTACTGATCGGCGACAACGGCGACAACAGCTTCCTCGGCCACCTCGGCGCCGACACCTTCATCGGCAAGGGCGGCAACGACTTCATCGACGCGATCGACGGCCAGCACGACAAGGTCATCAATTGCGGCGCGGGCAACGACGAGGTGCAGAAGGACCGGAACGACCCCAAGCCGATCAGCTGCTGAGTAGGGGTTCGCGGGGAGGGTGCGGGTGGCCCCTTCTCGGGGCACCTCCCCGGGAGGAACGGATAGCGGCTGGCGCCTCGGCGCACCCCGGCCCGGCTCGTGCTGCAGTCCCGAGAAGGGGCCACCCGCACCCTCCCAACGGAAGCGCCGGCTCAGCTTAGGGTTGGTGTATTCGTGTGGGGAACAGCTTGCTTGGGACGGGGCTCAGAAGCCCTCGGTGCCGATCAATGGGACGAAGCGGCAGGGGCTGAGGATCGTGGTCTCGATCTCATCGCCTTTGCGGCGGATCAGGGTGAGGAGGTCGTCGGGCTCGGCGGCGATCGGGATCACGAGGCGGCCGCCGTCGGCCAGCTGGGACAGCAGGCCCGGCGGTGGCGCGGGGGCGGTGGCGTGGACGGCGATCGCGTCGAAGCGGCCGCGCTCGGGGAGGCCGGCGCTGCCGTCGCCGACGACCAGCTCGACGTTGGCGACGCCGAGCGTGCGCAGGACCGCGCCGGCCTGGCGCGAGAGCGAGGCGTGGCGCTCGACGCTGAGCACCTCGGCGGCGAGCAGCGAGAGGACGCAGGCCGAGTAGCCGGAGCCGGTGCCGATCTCGAGCACCCGCTCGGGCCCGCGCAGCGCCAGCGCCTGGCAGATCGCGGCGACGATCCAGGGCTGGGAGATCGTCTGGCTCTCGCCGATCGGCATCGCCGAGTCGGCGTAGGCGTGGCTGCGCCGGCGGGGCGGGACGAAGGCCTCGCGCGGGACCTCCCCCATCGCCGCCAGGACCCGCTCGTCGGCGATCCCCCGCCGCCGCAGCTGCTGCTCCACCATCCGGGCCCGGGCCGCCGCGAAGTCGGGCGTCGCGCCAGGCAGCCGCACGGCTCCTACTCGATGCCCTCCTGCTTGCCCTCGGGCATCAGCAGTTTGGCGAGGATGTAGCCGGCACCGAGCATCGCCGCGCCGACGTAGAACGCCTTCTCCATCGCGGCGGCGAAGTTGCCGGGCCCGGCGGCGCCGGTCAGGTCGGTGGCACCGGCGACGATGCTGCCCATGATCGCCATCCCGACCGCGGAGCCGAAGTTGCGGAAGGTCTGGATCACGCCCGAGCCCTGGCCGCGCATCTCGTCCGGCAGCCGGTTCAGCGCGTCGGTGTTGAGCGGCGAGAAGACGAGGCCGAAGCCGGCGCCGGTCAGCAGCATCCCGGCCAGGGTTTCGACGTGGCCGAGTTCGGAGAGCTCACCGGCCCAGACGATCATTCCGATCGTCCCCAGCAGGAAGCCGACGCAGACCGGTTTCTTGGCGCCGTACTTGTCCATCCAGCCGCCGCCGACCCGGGCGGCGATGAAGAACGAGTAGAACATCGTCAGGATCGAGAACCCGGCCTGGGTCGGTTCCTGGCCGACCGCGACCTGGAAGTACATGCTGCCGAAGAAGAAGACGGCCAGCCAGGGGCCGAAGGCGAGGAAGGTGAGGACGTTGTCGACCGCGAAGGGGCGGTTGGCGATCATCGCGTTGACGTCGATCAGCGGATCCTCGGTTTTGCGCTCGACGTTGACGAAGACGGCGAGGACGATCAGGCCGGCGACGATCGAGCCGATGGTTGCCGGGCTGTCCCAGCCCCATTCGGTCGACTGCTGGATGCCGAGCACGGTCAGCGCCATGCCGATCACGATCAGGACGGCCCCCTGGACGTCGAGCTTGGCCGGGCGCTTGACGTCGTTGAGCTTGGCGAACTTGAACTCGATCAGCGCCAGCAGCGCGACCGGGACGTTGATCCAGAAGATCGCCCGCCAGGTCCAGTACTCGGTCAGGTAGGAGCCGGCGATCGGGCCGATCGCGGTGAACAGGCCGGTGACGATGAAGAAGATCGCCAGGCCTTTGCCGCGCTCGGTGCCGGGGAAGGCGTCGAGGACGAGGACCGTCGCCGAGGGGATCAGCAGGCCGGCGCCGACGCCCTGCAGGACGCGGAAGAAGACCAGCCAGGCGACCGAGATGCCGGCGCCGTCCGGCACCAGCCCGCACATCAGCGAGCTGGCGGCGAAGACGATCACGCCGGTGATGACGATCTTGCGGTGGCCGAGGATGTCGCCGAGCCGGCCGCCGAGGGCGACGAAGGCGGCGGTTGAGAGCGCGTAGGCGGTGACCAGCCACTGGACCGCGGTCTCCGACAGGTGCAGGTCGCTCTGGATCGTCGTCGCCGAGATGCTGACGATCGTGAAGTCGATCATCACCATCGCCATCGCCGGGACGAGCGGCCACAGCACCTTGTAACGCTGGTACTCCCCGTTCACGCCTGGAGGTATATCCCGCCCACCGGTCTGAAAAAGACCTGCCTGGACCGATGGACGCCTGGTCAGTAGATGTAGTTGCGCAGTTTCGGCGGGTCCAGCACGGTTACGCGGCCGCGGCCGGAGCGGACGACGCCGGCGCGCTCGAGCTCGGCGAGGAAGCGGCTGACGCTCTCCCGCGAGGTGCCGGCCAGCTGGGCGAGGTCGGTCTGGTTCATCCGGATCGTCACCTCCTCGCCGGGCTCGCTGTCGTTCTGGCCGTCGCGGCTGAGCTGGGAGAGGATCCCGGCGACGCGGCTGGGCACGGTCTGGAAGGACTGGCGCGAGAGCCGCACGTTGGCGGCCCGCAGGCGGCGGACGAGGCCGGCGACCAGCTTCAGCGCGATCTCGGGGTGGCGGGCCAGCAGGGCGCGGACGTCGCCGGCCGGCAGCGCCAGCAGCTCGCCGTCGCTCAGCGCCTCGGCGCTGGCCGAGCGCTTGTCGCCGTCGAGCATCGCCAGCTCGCCGAAGATCTCCCCCGGCCCGAGCGTCGCCAGGGTGATCGCGCGGCCGTCGGAGTGCTCGCGGGTGACGCGGAAGCTGCCGTCCTTGACGATGTAACAGGCGTCGGAGTTGTCGCCCTCGTGGAAGACCCTGGTGCCGGCCGGGAAGGTGCGGGGGACGGCGACGTGGGAGAAGCGCTCCAGCTCGGCCGCCTCGAGATCGGCAAAGAGCGTGACGCTCTTCAGCAACTCAACCGCGCTCTGCTCCTGATCAGACACCCGGGGCGGGATTATGGCAACGGTCGCCGAGGGTGGCCCGGAACCGCATCCGAAATCGCACTGCGCGACCAACCCGACCGCACGTAGCAGAGACAAAATGAATGCTGCTGGACTCTGGAGAACCATCCTTGCCGATAGCGATAATCGCGTCGTGAGTCCTTCGCGAACCAGTGTCGACCGAGCCGGAAAGCTTCTGCGTGCTTGGTGGCGAACGCCCAGTGGAAGTCCGGAGGAGGAGGGCTTTGACGAAGACGAATTGACTGATGCCTTTGGCGTCATCGTCGAATACCGCAATGGCTTCCAGGCTCCGTTGAAGAAGGTCACCGTCGGCCTGCGGCAGTTCGTCGAACGAGAGTCACTGGAGGTGACGGTCGGCCAGAGACTGAAGCGTAACCCTCAAATCTTGAACAAGCTGGATCGCTTCGGGTCTATGCGACTGACGCAGATGGAGGACATCGCTGGCTGCCGTGCGATTCTCCCTGGCGGAGCGCCTCAGGTCGCCGGCGTCTTGCGAAATGGGCGGAGTCAGTAGAGCGTTTTGCCGCCAGAACCGGCTTCCCTCTTAAGGACGGAGAGGGACCCACCGAGCTACTCACCTATCTCGATTTGGTCGCTTGGGCCATAGCTTCCGACGAGCAGGGACATAGACCGGACGACGCCTTTATGGAAGTCCTCTTCCGCTTCAAAGCCCGTATTGACCACTACTTGACTGTCGACAAGTAGCCTGTCTGAATGGCACTTCAACATTTCCTTCTTGTCTACGACCTAGGTGCGCAGCATCTAATTAAGCAGCAGGAGTTCGACGACGGTGACGAGGCAGCTGCTGCCTACGCCGCACTCGAGCGGCAATTCAAAGGTCGAAATGATTTAGAGATCGTCCTCGTCGGTGCCGACTCAATCGAGACGATCATGCGCACCCACGCGCACTACTTTGATGCCGTGGAGACTGCCTCGCCGTTCCTCGCCAGCGCCTGACGTCGATCGACTTTAGGCGGAGGCGGTCAGTTTGCGCGGGCCGCGGTTGAAGCCGGCGGCGATCAGGACGTCCTCGTGGCCGGAGCCGATCACCGGCTCGCCGTCGAGTTTCTCGACCGCCAGTTTCGGCAGCTTGCCGGCGGAGACGGCTTCGGCGAGGGCGCGCATCGCGGCGCCGAGCTCGGCCTCGTCCATCGCCCGCAGGCGGAGGAGGCCGCGGCCGCCGCGCTCGACGAAGACGACCGGCTCGCCGTCGCGGGTCAGCAGGTGGGCGCCCGGGGTGCGGCCCGGGCGCCGGCCTCCCTCCAGCTTCGGCCAGGGCAGCGAGGCGCCATAGGGGTTGGCGGGATCGGTTGCCGCCAGCAGCAGGTAGGAGCCGTCGCGTTCGGGCAGCGAGCGCAGGCGCTCGACCGCGCCGGGCAGGGCGAACTGGGCGCCGCCGAGGCCCTCGACGAAGTAGCCGCGGCGGGCGGTGCCGAGCAGCTCGAGGTTGCCGAGCTCCGAGTAGAGGGTCGAGAAGCCGCCGGGAACGCCCTCGGCGAGGACGGTCTCGCGGGTGACGATCCCGTAGCGCTCCATCATCAGCTCCGCCTGGGCGCGCAGGCGGGCGCCGGGGCCGGGGGCGTTGGCGAAGAGCTGGTCGGTCAGCGACCAGCGGCCCTGGACGGCGGCGCCGGCGGTCGAGCGGCGGCGGGCGAAGCGGCGGCCCTGGCGGCCGTTGGACTGGACCGCGCGCAGCCGCGGCGCCCGCAGCGGCGAGAAGGCGTCGTTGGTGACGGCGCCGCCCCAGGCCAGATCCCAGAGCGCGTTGTGCAGCTCCTCGGCGGGCTGGTCGAGGTCGGCGAGCAGGTCGAGCCAGAAGGAGGGGCCGGCGGCGAGGCGCTCGCGGATCGCGTCGTGGACCTCGCCGGCGACGGCTTCGAGCTTGGCGTTGGCCGGCGGCGGCCCGGCTAGGCGGACGTCCTCGCGGAAGTAGAGGGCGACGCGGCCGTCGGAGCGGCCGAGGGAGCCGGCGCCGACCCAGACCAGCTCGCCGCTGGTGCAGAGCTCGTCGAGCCAGGTCGGCGAGTAGGCGCCGAGCCGGCGCGGCAGGACGTCCTGCTCCCAGACTTTCGGCGTCAGCGCCACGCCCTGCAGCGGCACCAGCGCTTCGCGCAGGCGGTCGGGGCCGGCGCCGGCGGGGCGGTAGGCGTCGACGTTCTGCCAGCTCGGCAGGAAGCGGGCCAGCTCGGTCGTGTCGGTCGCCTCGACCTCCTTGCGCAGCCGCGCCAGGCTGGCGCGCCGGACCCGGCGCAGGACTTCGGAGTCGCACCACTCGCGCTCGGTCCCGCCGGGCAGCAGCTCGCCGCGAACCATCGCCCCTTCGCGCTCCAGCTCGCGCAGCGCCGGCAGCGGGTCGACGCCGTAGCGCTCGGCCGGCCGCGCGGTCGGGAAGGGGCCGTGGGTGCGGGCCCAGCGGCGGACCAGGGCGCGCATCGCGTCGGGGTGCTCCTCGAGGAAGGTCTCCGGCAGCCCGGCCGGCGGCGGCACCCCGAGGGCGTCGCGGTAGAGGCCGGCGTCCTCGCCGGCGATGTAGCGCTCCTCGCCGGCGACGCGGACCTTGGCGACGCGCCGCTCGGCGACCAGTTTCTCCAGCATCGAGGCGGCCGAGTAGCCCTCCGCGACGCGTTCGGCGCACTCCTCGGCGGTCAGGTCGCCGAGGTTGCGCAGCAGCTGCTGCAGGGCGTCGCGGTCGCCGGCGCGGCCCGCCTCGGTGCGGTGCTGCAGCTGCTCCTCGACCTCGTCGAGGGCGGCGGGGTCGATCAGGTCGCGCAGCTCCTCCTGGCCGAGCAGCTCGCGCAGCAGGTCGCGGTCGAGCGCCAGCGCCGCCGCCCGCCGCTCGGCGTTCGGCGTGTCCCCCTCGTACATGTGGGTGGCGACGTAGTCGAACAGCAGCGAGGAGGCGAAGGGCGAGGCGGTCGGCGTCTCGACCTCGACCAGGCTGATCTGGCGCGAGTGCAGCTTGCGCAGCAGGTCCGCCAGCGACGGCAGGTCGAGGACGTCCTGCAGGCACTCGCGGTAGGTCTCGAGGATGACCGGGAAGCGGGGGAAGTCCCGGGCGACCTCGAGCAGGCTCTGCGACTTCAGCCGCTGCTGCCAGAGCGGCGTGCGCTTGCCCGGGTAGGCACGCGGGATCAGCAGCGAGCGCGAGGCGTTCTCGCGGAAGCGGGCGCCGAACAGGGCCGAGCCGGAGAGCTCGCTGACGATCAGGTCCTCGATCTCGTCGGGCTCGATCAAGACGAGGTCGGCCGACGGCGCCTCGTCGGCGTCGGGGAGGTGGATGACGATCCCGTCGTCGGACCAGATCGCGTCCGCCTCGAGGTCGTACTCGGCGCGGATCTTGGCGGCCAGCGCCAGCCCCCAGCCGGCGTGGACGCGGCCGCCGAAGGGGGAGAGGATGCAGAGCCGCCAGTCGCCGATCTCGTCGCGGAAGCGCTCGACCACGATCGACTCATCGGAGGGGACGACGCGGGTCGCCTGCTGCTGCTCGCGCAGGTAGGTGACGAGATTGTTGGCGGCGCGCGGGTCGAGGTCGTACTCGGCGGCCAGTTCGGCCGGCTCGCGGGAGACCGCCTCGCGGGAGAACTCGCCGATCGCCCGGCCCAGCTCGGCCGGGCGGCCGATCCCGTCGCCACGCCAGAACGGCACTGCCCCGGGGGCGCCGGGGGCGGGGACGACGATCACCCGGTCGCGGGTGATTTCCTCGATCCGCCAGCTGGTCGCGCCGAGCAGGAAGGTCTGGCCCGGACGGGCCTCGTAGACCATCTCCTCGTCGAGCTCACCGACCCGGCGGCCGTCGGGCAGGTTGACGCTGTAGAGGCCGCGGTCGGGGATCGTCCCGGCGTTGGTGACGACCAGCGAGCGGGCGCCTTTGCGGCCGTGGATCGTGCCCTCGGTGCGGTCCCAGACGATCCGCGGCCGCAGCTCGGCGAAGCGGTCGGAGGGATAGCGGCCGTCGAGCATGTCGAGCACGTTCTCCAGCTGTTCGCGCGAGAGCTCGCGGAAGGACTCGGTCGCGGTGACCAGCGCCTCGACCTCGTCGACCTTCCACTCGTCCATCGCCGCCATCGAGACCAGGTGCTGGGCGAGCACGTCGAGCGGGTTCTGGGGGATCGTGGTCTCCTCGATCTCGCCTTCGCGCATGCGGCGGGCGACAACCGCGCACTCGAGCAGGTCGCCGCGGTATTTGGGAAAGATCCGGCCTTTGGAGACCTCCCCCAGGCCGTGCCCGGCGCGGCCGATCCGCTGCAGGCCTCGGGTGACCGACTTCGGCGACTCGACCTGGATCACGAGGTCGACGGCGCCCATGTCGATGCCGAGCTCGAGGGAGCTGGTGGCGACGAGGCAGGGGAGTTGGCCGGACTTGAGGAGCTCCTCGACGACGGTGCGCTCTTCGTGGGATAGCGACCCATGATGCGCTCTCGCTATCTCGACGTACGGGCCGGGGCCTGGAGAGCCGGGGGACGGTCCTGCGGGCGGGGGCTGCGCCTCCGTGCTCGGACCATCCCCCGGCTCTCCCGACTCCGGGGCCGTGGTCTCACTAGATGGGGGGCCGCCCGCGGACGGCGGGGAGGGGGAGGTCTCAACCGAACCTCCCGCTTTTCGTGAGGGCGAGGCCTCCCCCTCCCCTCCCCCTGCGTGCTCCGTGGCCGGAAGCTCTTGCTCGCCTTCTCCGTTGGCCAGCTCGTTCATGCGCTTGGCCAGCCGCTCGGAGGCGCGGCGGTTGTTGACGAAGATGATCGTGGAGGTGTGGGACTGGACCAGCTCCAGGAGCTTGGGGTAGATCGCGGGCCAGATCGAGCGGATGTGGGCGGAGGGCTCTACTTCGGTCGCGGGAAGGCCGTCCTCGCTGGGGTAGGCGGGGGCACCGGGGTCGGCCATGTCCTCGACCGGGACGACGATCTCGAGGTCGAGCTTCTTCACCCGCCCCGCATCCACCACCTTGCACTCGCGCTTCGGCCCCACCAGAAACTGAGCTATCCGCTCCAGCGGCCGCTGGGTCGCCGACAGCCCGATCCTCTGGATCCCCGGACCATCCGTCCCTCCCGGCGCGCGTTCCGCGGAGGAGGAGGGGGAGGTCTCAACCGAACCTCCCCGCTTTTGTGAGGGCGAGGCCTCCCCCTCCTCCCCCACCGCATCGCCCTCCCGGAGCGGATCGCACCAGGTCGTCCAACCGCTCGAGCGTCAACGCAAGATGCGCCCCCCGCTTGGATTGCGCCACCGCATGAATCTCGTCGACGATCACCGCCTCGGTGGTCGCGAGGATCTCGCGGACTCCGGAGGAGAGCATCAGGTAGAGGGACTCGGGGGTCGTGATCAGGATGTCCGGCGGGGTTTTGCGCATCGCCCGCCGTTCGGCCTGGGAGGTGTCGCCGGTGCGCAGGCCGACGGAGATGTCGGCGCCGATGCCGCGCAGCGGCGCCCGCAGGTTGCGCTCGATGTCGTAGGAGAGCGCCTTCAGCGGCGAGACGTAGACGAGGCGGACGCCGGTGCCCAGATTCGGCTCCCGCGCCAGCTTGTCGATCCCCCAGAGGAAGCTGGCGAGCGTCTTGCCGGACCCGGTCGGGGCGCAGATCAGGGCGTTGTCGCCGCCGGAGATCGCCTCCCATCCTCCTATCTGGGCGGGGGTCGGCCCCGCGAAGGAGGCCTCGAACCAGCGCCGCACCGGGGCGCTGAACGGCTCCAGCGGGTCAGCTTTCGTGCTCTTGTTTCGGCGCGGTGGTCAACCCACCGATCTTACGCGGACGCCGCCGCGGGCCCAGAGCGGGCCGACGGGACGATTTGTCGTCCCTGAGACGACAAATCGTCCCGTCGGCCCCCGGTTAGGGGCGGCCGCCGGCGAATCTGACGTATTCGTACCAGGACTTCTTTGGCTTGAAGCCTTCGGAGAAGAGGCCGGTGCCGTTGCAGAAGTTGCAGACGCCCAGCGCGTCGTCGACCGAGAACCAGTAGACGCGCTTGATTCGCCACAGCGCCTGCTTCTTGAGCAGCAGCCTGAAGGCGCCCCTCAGTTCCCGGGCCTGACCGGCGACCCCCTTGGCGAAGGCGTTGCCGGTTCCGGAGCTCCAGCCGAGCTCGGTCAGCCAGAGGCCGACGCCGGGATCATGGCTCGCCTTCAGCACCTTCCGGACTTCTTCGATCTCGGGGGTGAGGTGCCGCCAGTTGCCCGTGTACGGATGCAGGGCGACGCCGCTGAAGCTCGACTTGATCCCCCGATTGGTCCTATACATCTGTTCGAGGAAGTAGCTTGCGAAGTAGTCGCGGCTGGAACGGTGGATGAGCTTCTTCCTGCCCCTGACGACTTCCAGATGACGGCTGTTGTTCGGCTGCGCGAAGAGCCCGGCGAGGACGACCTGGGCGCCCGGATCGGCGGCCCGGATCGCACGGTAGGAGAGCTTGACGAGTAGCCCGTATTCCTTCGGGTTGGGCCTGGCGACGAAGAACCTGAAGTTCGGCTCGTTCCAGATCTGCCAGGTGCGGATCGGCCGGACGGGGACGGCGGGGTGCGTGGCCCAGAATTCGCCGTTGGGGCCGTAGCGCTCGATCGCCTGCGTCAGCAGGCTCTTCCAGCCCTGGACGGCCACCCCACGGACCGGCAGATGCGCCGGTGCCCTGGTCCCGCCGCCGCCGGGCACGTTGACGCTCGCAACCGCCCAGCTCGGGGCGCTGGTGAAGGTCGGCAGCACGTCGATCCCGGCCCGAGCGGCCCGTTCGATCAGCGCGTCGGGACCGCTCCAATCGATCGCGCCACCGCGCTGCGGCTGCAACGAGCCCCAGTCGAGGGCGATGCGGATGCTTTCCACCCCTCCCCGCCCGAGGCGCTGGAACTGTTCGGGGCTGGGGCCCGCCTGCGGCACCACGCCCCAGAACTTCGCCGGCAGCGCCTGGGCGCCGGCGACAAACGTCAGGGTCGCAGCCAAGACCACTGCCAGCGCCAGCGCACGCGTCTTCCTCCCGAGGTGAAGCTCCCGTACCGCCACGGGTCAGCTGGCCTTCGGCGAGACCTGGCCGTCGGGACCGCGGCGCTGGCGCCGCTGCCTGACGATGACCGCGCCGATCGAGATCGCGGCGAGGGCGGCGATCGCGATCAGGATCGGGACCAGGGGTGAGGAGGAAGCGCCCGCCGTACTCACGGTCGAGCTCACCGGCTTGCCTTCGGCGAGCTGCGCCGGCGTCTGCTGAGCACCGTTGGAGCCGTTGCCTGGGCTACTCTGGCCGGTGCCCCCTTCGCCGCCCGTCCCAGGAGATGAGCCCGAACCTGAAGATCCGCTGCCATTCCCGCCCGTGCCGCCGTTCCCCGGCGGCACCGTGGAACTATTTGCTTCGGAGCCTTCGCCCCCGGAACTTTCCTTCGAAGGGTTGTTCGTAGGCTTGTGATGGCTCGGCGGCGTTTCGCTGGGGATCGTCGTTTCTTCGTATTCGTAGACGGTTTCGGCGTGAGCCGCGACCGGAAAGCACGCAGATGCCAGCAGACCAAGCGCTAGAAGAACTCCGAAAACCGGCCGGGCCGGGCGATGGGTTCGATGGCGGCTCCGTCGCATGGCGGACAAGGTTAGAGGATGCGGGCGCGGCATTAGCCCCGCTGCTGCTGATCGGCGGCCTGGCCCTTGCCGGTGGCGGCTTTGGGCTGAGCGATCGCCACATCGCCGGTCTGGCCGTCTGGCTGCTGATCGCGGCGCTGCTGGTCTTTGGTGCCGCGAGCCGGGCGAAGCCGGCCCGCCCGTTCTACTGGGCGATCGGGTTGATCGGAGCGCTGGCGCTTTTTTCCGCATTCTCATCCCTCTGGTCTGGATCGGTCGAGCTGAGCGTGATCGAGGCGGACCGGGTACTCGTCTACCTGGGGTTCTTCCTTGCCGCCTTCCTGATCGCCCAAACCGGCCAGGCGCGGCAACGATTCGGTGAAGGGATCGCAATCGCCCTGATTTTCATTGCCGCCCTGGCCCTGGCCTCGAGGCTTTTGCCCGATCTGCTCTCGGTCAGCGAAGGCTCGGGACCGGCCTACCGGCTCAGCTACCCGCTCGGCTACTGGAACGGCGATGGCGTCGTCTTCGGGATCGGCGCGGGGCTCTCGCTGTGGCTGAGCAGGTGCTCGCTCAGCGCCGGCCTGCGCCGGCTCGCGGTGGTCGCGCTGCCGGCGCTCCTCCTCGCCCTCTACCTGACCTACTCGCGCGGCGGCCTGCTGGCGCTGGTGGTCACCGCCGGCTGCCTGATCGTCCTCTCCCACGACCGGCTCTGGCTGCTGGGGACACTCGCGATCGGGGCGCTCGGGGCGCTGCCCGCGGTGCTGTTCGTGCAGGCCCACCCGAGCGTCGCCGAAAACCTCAACGACTCCCACCTCGCCGGCCAGGGCTTGGCGACGCTGGCGATCCTCGCCGCCGGCTGCCTGCTGGCGGCGGCGCTGCTCGCCGGGCTGGGGCGGCTGGAGCGGCGCGAGGATGGCTTTGCCGGCCGCGCCGTCGCCGCCTCGCGCAACCCGCGCGTGCTGCGGGGGGTCGCGCTGGCGATCGCGGTGCTGGCGATCGGCGCGGCGATCGCGGTCGGGGGCCGCGCCTGGCACCAGTTCTCCAGCAACGAAGTGAGCCCGCCGGGGAGCCCGCAGGGACACCTGACGGAGCTCTCGAGCAGCGGTCGCACCGAATTCTGGCGGGTCGCGATCGACGCCTTCGACGAAAAGCCCCTGCTCGGCCACGGCGCCGGCACCTACCGCATCTCCTGGCACCTGCTGCGGCACAACTCGGTCGCCAACCTCGACGCCCACTCGCTCTACCTGCAGGCGTTCGCGGAGCTGGGGATCGTCGGCGGGCTGCTGGTGCTGGCGATGGTCGCGGTCCTGCTGGGGACCGGCATCGCCGCCTGGCGCGGGGCGCGGGGGTCACGACGCGACCTCTACGCGGCGTTGCTCGGGGCGTCCCTCGCCTTCGCGGTCTGCTCGGCGATCGACTGGTTCTGGCAGATCGCGGCGATGGGGGCGATCTTCTTCCTCGCCGGCGGCGTGCTCGTCGCCGCCCGCTGCGCGCAGCTGGCGCGAGCGCGGGTCGACGGCAACGGCCAGCCGCCGCGGCGCCGCTTCGGGCTGGCGATCGGCGGCCTCGTGATCGCCTGGATCGCGGCGGTGGCGCTGGTCGGGCCGCTGCTGGTCGACCGCGAGATCGACGCCAGCAACTCGGCGGCGGCGTCGGGGAACCTGGCGAGCGCCGTGAGCAACGCCGAAGCGGCGCGCTCGATCGAGCCCTGGGCGACCTCGCCCTACAAGCAGCTCGGCCTGCTGGCCGAGCTGGAAGGCAACTACCCGGCCGCGATCGCCTGGCTCGACAAGGCGATCGAGCGCGAAGAAGAGAGCTGGCTCCTCTACTACTTGCGGGCACGGGTCGAGCACAAGGCGGGGGACGCGGCGGCGGCGGGCGCCGACCGGCGCGAAGCGCTGCGCCTCAACCCGGAAGAACCGTGCCTCCAGCAAGGGTTCGAAGGCTGCGGATGAGCGGCGCGCCGCACACCGAGGGAGGGCGCGCCGCGGGGGCGACTCGACCCGTGGGCGTCGGCGATGCGCCGCCGGTCGCCTCGTCCGCGTCCTCGCCGGAGCCGAGCCCCGCCGCCCAGGAGGCGCGTCGCCGCGGCGCCCTGCTGCGCCGCCTGCTGGCGCTCGCCGACTGGATAGCGCTGACCGCCGCGCTGTTCCTCGCCACCGCGACGAGCGCCAGCACCGACGTCGGAACCCTGTTCTGGGCGATGCTGTTCAGCCCGATCTGGATCCTCGTCGTCAAGCTCCACGGCCTCTACGACAACGACCACCGGCGGATCCGCCACAGCACCCTCGACGAGCTCCCCTCGCTGGTTTCGGCCAACCTGATCGGGGTGCTCGTCCTCGACGGGCTGCTCGCCCTCAGCCCGGTCGGACCGCTCTCCCCCCTCACCGCGATCGGGGTCGGGGTCGGCGCCCTGGCCGGCAGCTTCGTCCTGCGCGGCGTCCTGCGCCTGCTTTGGCACCGCCTGACCCCGCCCGCCGCGGGGATCGTGATCGGGCCGCCCGAGGCGGTCGACGTGGTCGCGCGACGGGTCTCGACCCACCCGGAGACGCGGCTGGCGCTGGTCGGCTATCTCTCCTCGCGAGCCGAGCCGACCGCCGTGCAGCTGCCGCGCCTGGGCGCGGTCGCCGACATCGCGCGGATGGCGCGTGAGCACGCGATCGAGCGGGTCGTCGTCTCCGAAGAAGAGATGAGCGAGCCGGGAACCGAGCGGCTGATCGAGGAGTGCAAGGCGGCGGGCCTGGCCCTCACCTTCCTCCCCCAGCACTACGGCCTGCTCGGCCGTGGGATCGAGCTCAACCGGCTGGCCGAGCTGCCGGTGCTCGACTTCCGCTTCAGCGACCCGCCGCGCTCGACGATCGCGATGAAGCGCGCGATGGACGTGGTCGGCTCGGCGCTGCTGCTGGCGCTGTTCTCGCCGCTGCTGGCGATGATCGCGCTGGCGATCCTGGTGCGCTCCGGCCGCCCGGTGCTGTTCCGCCAGCGCCGGATCGGCGAAGCCGGCAAGCCGTTCAGCGTGCTCAAGTTCCGCACGATGGTGACCGACGCCGAGCAGCGCCTGCCGGAGCTGATCGACCTCTCGACCCTCGACGAGCCCGCCTTCAAGATCCCCGACGACCCGCGGGTGACGGGGATCGGGCGACAGCTGCGCCGCAGCAGCCTCGACGAGCTGCCGCAGCTGTTCAACGTCCTGCGCGGCGAGATGTCGCTGGTCGGCCCGCGGCCCGAGGAGGAGGCGGTCGTCGCCCTCTATGACGAGCGCCAGCGCGGCCGCCTGGCGGTGAAGCCGGGGATGACCGGGCCGATGCAGGTCTACGGGCGCAGCGACCTCACCTTCGAGGAGCGGCTGGCGATGGAGCGCGACTACCTGGACAACCTCTCGATCTTCACCGACCTGGCGATTCTGTTGCGCACGCCGCGGGCAATCGTCCGTGGCGACGGCGCTTCCTGAGCCGATGCCGGCCCAGCCGCCGCTCGTGGCCATCTGCATGGCCAGCTTCGACCCCGACCCGGCGCTGGCGAAGCGACAGATCGACTCGATTCGCGAGCAGACCCACACCGCCTGGCTCTGCCTGATCAGCGACGACGGCTCTTGCGCCGAGCGCTTCGAGCTGCTGCGGGAGCTGACCGCGGAGGACCCGAGGTTCCGCCTCTCCCGCGGCGAGGAGCGCCTCGGCTTCTACCTCAACTTCGAACGGGCGCTGAAGATGGTCCCGGCCGAGGCTGCCTTCGTCGCGCTCGCCGACCAGGACGACCGCTGGTACCCCGAGAAGCTGGCCGTGCTGCTGGCCGCCTGCCGCGGGGCGCGGCTCGCCTACAGCGACATGCGGATCGTCGACGAGGGCGGCGCGGTGATCGCCGACAGCTTCTGGCGCGGGCGACGCAACAACCACACGAACCTGGCCTCGCTGCTGCTCGCCAACACGGTGACCGGCGCCGCCTCGCTGTTCCGGCGCGAGCTGCTCGACCTCGTCCTGCCCTTCCCGGCGCCGATCGGGGATCCCTTCCACGACCAGTGGATCGCCTCGGTGGCACTTGCCACCGGCTCGATCGCCTACGTCGACCGGCCGCTCTACGACTACACCCAGCACGGCGCCGCCGCCCGCGGTCACGAGGCGGCGATGCGGGCGTGGGACCCGGCCCGGCTGCTGAGCCGGCGCGACCCGCGGGGGACGGTGCGGAGGCTGGCCGAGCACGGCCGCCGCTCCTACGAGGACAACGTGCGCCGCATCGCCCTCAACGCGGAGACGATCGAAGCGCGGGCCGGGGCGAGCATGCCGGCGGGCAAGGCGCGGGCGGTGCGGCGGGTGGCACGACTCGGCCGGCCGCCGGAGCCGACCGCCTGGCTGGCGCTGCGCCGGCTGCGCGGCTTTGCCGGCCGCAACGAGACGATGGGGATCGAGCTCTCCCTCTTCGCGGCGATCTGGTGGCACCGGCTCGCCGGCGCCCGGGACCGGCTCGGGCGCCGGCGGCCGGCAGGCTGACTCGCGCTCGCGAGATTGACCACACCTGAGGGGGGTCAATGTCGCGAGCGGCCGGCGGCGGGGGTAAGTAGCCTCGCCAGTCATGCCCACCGTCCTCCACGTCCTCCCCCATCCCGGCGGCGGCGCGGAAACCTACATCGACCTGCTCGAAGGCCTCGAGGGGTACACCCACCAGCGCGTCCCGCTCAGCCTCACCCGCTCGCGCCGGCAGGGGATGCTCTCGGTGGTCTCGCGACGGCGGGGCATTGTGCGGTCCAGCCGCGGCGCCGACCTGGTCCACGTCCACGGCGACATGGCGGCGATGCTCGCCGCCCCGGCGCTGCGCGGGCGGCCGCTGCTGATCACCTCCCACGGCCTGCACCGCCTGCGGCGCGCGACGGGGCCGGGCGCCTGGCTGGTCCGGCGCCGGCTGGGCACCGCGATCGCGGCGGCGGGGCGGACGATCTGCTGCGCCGAGGCCGAGCGCGTGGACCTCGCCGCGGTGCTCCCCGCCGAGCTCGGCGAGCGGCTCGTCGTCGTCTCCAACGGCGTCCCGGTCGCGGCGCCGGCGAGCGCCGAGCAGCGGGCCGAGGCGCGCCGTTCGCTGGGGCTGAGCGACGATCAGGTCGTGGTCCTGTTCGCGGCCCAGCTGGAGGAGCGCAAGGACCCGCTGGGCGCCGCCGCCGCCGCCGAGGCGGCGCGGGCGCGCGGGGCCGACGTGGTGCTGCTGATCGCCGGTGGGGGGCCGCTCGAAGCGGAGGTCTTCGCCCGTCAGAGCGCCGCCGTGCGGCCGCTGGGTCACCGCGAGGACATCGAGACCCTCTACACGGCCGCGGACCTGTTCCTGCTGCCGTCCCACCGGGAGGGGATGTCGATCGCCCTGCTGGAGGCGATGGCACACGGCCTGGCGCCGATCGTCGCCGACGGGGCCGGGAACGCCGAGACGGTCGCCGACACGGGGGTCGTCTTCCCCGCCGGCGACCAAGGCGCGATGGCCGATCGCATCGTCGAGCTGGCCGGCGATGCCGCGACCCGCGCCCGACTCGGCGCCGCCGCCCGGGAGCGGCTGCTCACCGAGTTCGGCGTCGAGCGGTTCCGGGCCCGGACGCGGGCGCAGTACGAGGCCGTCCTCGAGCGCGGGGCGGGGCCTCAGGCCGCCTGACCGCGACGCCGGCGGCAGCGCCCGTTTCACCGGCAGCGGCAGCGCGTAGGAAAGCGCCGGGCGAGCCAGGCCGGCGGCGCCCCGCAGGGTCCGGCGGCGGCGCAGCGCCCGGGCCCGGATCGCGATCCCCTCGGCCAGCTGGGCGCGCTCGGCGCGGGCGGCGACGTTGCCGCCCCCCATCACCCGCGTGCAGAGCACCTCGTCGAGGGCGAGGACGCGATGGTGCTCGGCGATCCGCAGCCAGAGATCGTGCTCGGCGGCGTAGCGGTAGCGCGGGTCGTAGCCACCGAGCCCGAGGGCGACCTCTCGGCGAAAGGCGGCGCAGCCGTTGGGGATCGGGTTGAAGCGCGGCAGGACCGGGCCGACGTCGCCGGCGGCGAACGTCGTGCGGGGGCTCAGCTCACGGCCCGCGGCGTCGACCTCGCGCATGCGGGCGCCGACGACGGCGACGCCCGGGTCGGCCGCCAGGGCCGCCAGCTCCCGCGCCAGGCGCTCGGGCGCCGAGTGGTCGTCGGCGTCCTGGATCGCGACGATCGGCGCGGCGGCGGCCTGCAGCCCGGCGTTGAGCGAGCGGGCGATCCCGAGGTTGCGCCCGAGCCGCATCACCCTGCCGCGCGGGTCGGAGCCGATCGCCTCGGCGGCGACCGCGGCGGATCGGTCGCTGGAGCCGTCGTCGATCACGATCAGCTCCAGCCGCCGCTCGCTCTGCCCGAGGATCGAGGAGATCGCGCGGGCGACGGTGCTCTCGTTGTCGTAGGCGCCGATCAGCACCGTGACGGCGGGCGGGTCGGGATCCATCGAGTGCGCGAGCTTGGCAGATCGCCGCCGCGCGCGCTGCTCTACGCTGGCGCCGATGAGCAGCGATGCCGCTCCATGGGCCGGCCGGCCGGTCGCCATCGTGCACGACTGGTTCCAGGGCTACCACGGCTCCGAGCGCGTGGTCGAGGTGCTGGCCGACGATGTCTTCGCCGAGGCCGGCCTGGTCGATATCTACACCTTCCACGCCGCCCGCGAGCTGCTGCCGCCGAAGCTCGCCGCCCGGATCGTGCGCGAGTCGCGCCCGTCGCGGCTCCCCGGCCTGCGCCAGGTCGGCCACGACCCCGGCCGCTGGCGCTACCTCCTGCCCTACATGCCCCACTACTTCCGCTCGCTCGACCTCTCCGGCTACGCGGCGGTCGTGATCTCCTCGCACGCCTGCGCGATCAACGCCGACCCGCCCGCCGGGGTCCCCTGCGTCTGTTACTCGCACACGCCGATGCGCTACGCCTGGCTGGTCGACACCGAGCGGGGACGCCTCGGCGGAGCCCGCGGCACGGCGCTGCGGGCGCTCTCCGGCCGGCTGCGGCGAGGCGACCGCGCGGCGGCGCAGCGCCCCGATCGGATGGTCGCCAACTCGAGCGCCGTGCGGGACCGGATCCGCCGCTTTTACGGGCGCGACGCCGACGTCGTCCACCCGCCGGTCGAGGTTGCCGAGCTGGCGGCGGCCACGGGTGGGGAGCGCGACGGCTTCCTCTGGGTCAGCCGCCTCGTCCCCTACAAGCGCCCGCTGGAGGTCGCCGAGGCGTTCCGCGGCCTGCCGCAGCGGCTGACGATGGTCGGGATCGGCCCGCTGGAGGAGGAGCTGCGCGAGCGGCTGCCCGACAACGTCGAGCTGCGCGGTTGGATCTCGCGCCAGGAGCTCGTCCGGCTCTACGGCGAGGCGACCGGCTTCCTCCACGTCGGCGAGGAGGACTTCGGGATCACGATGGTCGAGGCACTCGCCGCCGGAGCGCCGGTGATCGCGCTCGACGCCGGCGGCGCCCGCGACATCGTCCGCGACGGCGTCGACGGCGTCCTCGTCGAGCAGCCGACGGTGGCGTCGCTGCGGGCCGCCGTCGAGCGGGTCGCGGCCACCGACTGGGACCGCGACCGCCTCACCGCCCGCGCCGCCGAGTTCTCCCGCCCGCGCTTCGTCGCCGGGATGCGCGAGCTGGTGGCGGCGACGATGGCTCAAGTCGGCGAGCGCTCGTTTCCGGCTGCGGCGCGCCAGCGGCGGCGCATCCTCGCCCTGCTCCCGGTCAGGAACGAGATCCGCCAGCTCCCCGACCTCCTCGCCAACCTCGACGGGCAGGTCGACGGAGTGGTGGCACTGGACGACGGCTCGACCGACGACTCGCGGCAGTTCCTCGAACGCCACCCGCTCGTCGTCGCCCTCCGCAGCATCCCTCTGGGCGCGCAGGAGGAGTTGGAGGACGGGCTCAACCACGCGGCGCTGCGCGAGATGGCCTGGGACCTGGACGCCGACTGGCTGCTCGGGATCGACGCCGACGAGCGGGTCGAGTTGGGCTTCCGCAAGCGGGCGGAACGGGAGATCGACCGTGCCGAAGCCGCAGGACAAGCGGCGATCTGGATCCCGTTCAAAGAGCTGTGGGGCTCGCGGAGACAGTTCCGGGTGGATGGCGCCTGGGGGCGCAAGCGCAAGGCCGCGCTCTTCAAGGCAGACCCGGACGCCAACCATGAAGTCCGGCGACTGCACGCGATCTGGGCACCCTGGCCGCCGGCGAACGGGGAATACCCGACCGGCGACCTCCGCCTCTACCACCTGAAGATGATCAGGTCCGAGGACCGGCAGGCCCGAGCGGACCTGTACAACCGCCTCGACCCCGACCACGTCTTCCAGGCGATCGGCTACGACTACCTGGTCGACGAAGAAGGCATCGAGCTGCAGCCGATCGAGCCGGGCCGCGACTTCATCCCCTAATACGCTGCCGGGATGAGCAGGGATACCAGGTCAGACGCCGACCGCAATACGCGCAGCTTCCCGCTCTGCGAACGGGCGCTGATCGAGGTCGGCCGCGAGATCGAGCGCCTGCTGCGCGGGCTCGCCGGCGAGCGTCCCGGGCCGACGCTGCTTGACGTCGGCTGCTGGGACGGCGGCTTCAGCCGGCGCTGCGGCGCGGCGCTCGGAGCGGAGCGGATCCTCGGCGTCGAGGTCTACGAGGGGCCGGCCGCGACGGCCGAGCGGCGGGGCCTGGAGGTGGCGCGGGTCGACCTCGAAACCGGTCGGCTCCCCTGGGCCGACGGCAGCGTCGACGTGGTCGTCTGCAACCAGGTCCTGGAGCACCTGAAGAACGTCTGGCTGCCGATGACGGAGATGCACCGGGTCCTGCGTCCCGGCGGCCACGCGATCCTCTCGGTCCCAAACCTCGCCAGCCTCCACAACCGGGTGCTGCTGGCGCTGGGGCGCCAGCCGACCTCGATCCGGCTCTTCGGCCCGCACGTTCGCGGCTACGCCTTCGGCGAGTTCTGCGACTTCGTCGAGCGCGGCGGCGCCTACGCGATCGAGCGACGCCTGAGCGCCGGCTTCTACCCGCTGCCGGCGAAATGGACCGCGCCGTTCTCGTCGCTCTGGCGCAGCGCCGGCCACACGACGATCGTGCTCGCCCGCAAGACCGAGGCCGAGCCGCCCTGGCTCGACTACATCACCGCCGAGGTCGGGGACGGGATGCCGACCTTCTACGGCACTCAGTAGGGCAGCGAGTCGGCGATCTCGGCGAGGCGCGGCGCGGTCTTGTCGCGCGCGCTCAGCAGCGGCTCGCTGACCTGCCAGTCGACGCCGACGTCGGGGTCATCCCAGGCGATCCCGGACTCGGTCGCGGGGTCGTAGAGGCTGGAGACGAGGTAGGCGACGTCGGCAACGTCGCTGAGCACGGCGAAGCCGTGGCCGAAGCCGACCGGGACGAAGAGCTGGCGGTGCCTGACGTCGTCGAGCAGGTGGGCCTCCCACTGGCCGTAGGTCGGCGATTCGCGGCGCAGGTCGACGGCGACGTCGAGGATCTCGCCGCGGGCGCAGCGCACCAGCTTCGCCTGGCCGGGCTCGGTCTGGAAGTGGATGCCGCGCAGCGTCCCCTTGGCCGAGCGCGAGTGGTTGTGCTGGACGAACTCGACGTCGACGCCGAGCGCCGCCCAGGCGTCGCGGCTGAAGCTCTCGAGCATGAAGCCGCGCTCGTCGCCGTGGACCTGGGGCTCGACGAGGACGACGCCGTCGAGCTTGGTGGGCAGGCTGCGCGCCATCAGCCGAGCGACTTCCCGTACTGCTTCTCGTAGTACTCGCGGTACTCGCCGGAGCGGATCGGGCCCCACCACTCCTCGTTGTCGCGGTACCAGGCGACGGTCTGCTCGAGGCCCTCGGCGAAGTGGACCCGGGCCTCCCAGCCGAGCTCGTCGCGCAGCTTCTGGGAGGAGAGCGAGTAGCGGCGGTCGTGGCCGGGGCGGTCGGTGACGTACTCGATCTGCGACTCGTCGCCGCCGGTCAGCTCGATCACCCGCCTGACGACCTCGAGGTTCTCGCACTCGTCGGGGCCGCCGACGTTGTAGGCCTCGCCGGGGCGGCCGTTCATCAGCACCGCGTGGATGCCGCGGCAGAAGTCCTCGACGTAGAGCCAGTTGCGGACCTGCCTGCCGTCGCCGTAGATCGGCAGCGAGTCGCCGTGCAGGGCGTTGAGGACCATCAGCGGGATCAGCTTCTCCGGGTACTGGCGCGGGCCGTAGTTGTTGGAGCCGCGGACGATCGAGGCTTCGGTCCCGTAGGTGTGGAAGTGGGCGGAGACGAGCAGGTCGCCGGCGGCCTTGGTCGCCGAGTAGGGCGAGGAGGGGTCCAGCGGCGAGGTCTCGGTGAAGGAGCCGGACTCGATCGAGCCGTAGACCTCGTCGGTCGAGACCTGCAGGTAGCGGGGGACGCCGAGCTCACGGGCGGCGTCGAGCAGGGTGCCGGTGCCGATCACGTGGGTGCGGGCGAAGGCGTCCTGGTCGTCGATCGAGCGGTCGACGTGGGACTCGGCGGCGAAGTTGACGACCGCTTCGGCGCCGTCCATCGCCTCGCGGACGATCGCCGGGTCCTCGATCGCCCCCTCGATCAGCCGCACGCCGTCGGGCAGGTTCTCAGGCCGGCCGGCGTAGGTCAGCTTGTCGAGCACGACGATCTCGTGCTCGGCGCCGGCGATCCGCACGTAGGTGGAACCGATGAACCCGGCCGCGCCGGTAACCAAGAGCTTCATTGAGTCTCCATCTCCGCTTCTCGTTGGGCCAGATAGCCGGCCAGTCCGTCGTGCCAGGAAGGTAGCCGGATCGCGTGCTCGCGCTGGCTGGTCAGGGCCGAGAACGGTGGCCGCGCCGCCGGCCGGCCGAGCATCTCGGT
>CAWHKY010000006.1:0-25569 GCA_963830135.1 uncultured Solirubrobacterales bacterium | reverse complement strand
ACGAGTGAAGTGCTCTACCAACTGAGCTACGCCGGCGGGGGAGAGCATTCTAGGAGAGGCAGGTGAATGGGATCGGCTCGCGGTTCCGTCGCGCCCGGTCTGCATGATCGGCCGATGACGAGGGAAGAGTCGGCGAAGCCGCGTGAGGGGAACGAGATCGAGTTCTCGCGGATCGTCGCCTTCAGCGACGGCGTCTTCTCGATCGCGATCACCCTGCTGGTCCTCAACCTCCTGATCCCCAAGGCCGAGGTGGACGGGAGCATCGGCCAGGCGATCTGGGACGAGCGGGAAAACTTCCTCTCCTACGCGATCAGCTTCGCGGTGATCGGGCGCTTCTGGCTGGTCCACCACCGCTTCTTCGGTGAAGTCACCGCCTTCGACGGTCGCCTGATCGCGCTCAACCTGCTCTACCTGGGCTTCATCGTCCTGATCCCCTTCAGCAGCAGCGTTCTCGGCGACTTCGGCGGCACCACGGCGGTCGTCGTCTACGCGGTCAACCTCTCCGTCGTCGTCCTGGTCGGCCTCTGGATGACCGCCGACGCGCATCGGGCCGGGCTGACCTCGGCCGACGCCATGACGCAGCGAGAAGGACTGGTCCGCTCCAGCTACATCGCCTCGGTCTTCCTGCTCTCGATCCCGGTCGCCTTTTTCGCGCCGACCGTCGCCCAGCTGATGTGGCTCGTCCTCTTCTTCGACCCGACCGACCGGATCGTCGCCCGCGCCGCGTCCTGAACCGCGGCGCTACTCGCGCCTCGCGGTGAAGGCGATCGAGTGGCCGGGGCGGGCGCAGCTGACCGCCAGGCCACGGTCGGTCGCGGTCGCGATGCAGCGGTAGCCGGCGACGGTGCAACCGGCCGGGAGCCACCCGCGGGTGGCTTGCAGCTCGCCTCGCGCTGCCAGGCGATCACGGTCTTCTGCCCCTTGCCGCAGGAGACGGCGGTGACCCGCAGGCCGGAGGCGCCGCCGGCGTCGATCGCGCAAGCGTGCGCCGAGGCCCCGGCGGGGGCGCCGGCGCCGTTCGCCTTCGGCGCCGCGGTCGAGCCCGCTTCGTCGGAGCCTTCGGACGAGGACCCGCAGCCGCCACCAGGGTGGCGGCGAGCGCGGCGATCGCAAGCGGGGCGGCGAACCTCATCGTCCGCCCAACGCTACCCGCTCGCGCGCGCCTCGCGGGCTCGCTGGGACGGCTGCAAATGGCCGCACACAGGACAGTCGGGCTCCGGCACCACCGCCTCGCGTTTGGCGACCATCGTCCGCAGGTCGTAGATCTGGGCGTTGCCCAGGGTCGAGGGCTCGGCCAGCCCGGTCAGCAGGTGCATCACCTCCATCCCCACCTGGCCGCCGATCAGGCCGCAGGCCGGCCCCAGCGTCGCCGCCGGGCTGGCCTGGGCGCGGCGCTGCTCGACCGCGGCGTCGAAGAGCGGGTACTCGCGCCGGTAAGCGGTCTCCTGGCAGGCGAAGCAGCCGGTCACGCCCGGCACGTAGAGCGGACCGACCCGGGCGATCGGTGGGAAGTGGCTCATCGTGATGTAGGGGATCCCCGCCTCGAAGCAGGCCGCATTGCACCAGCGCTCGATGTCGTGCGCAGGCCAGTCGGCGGCGTCGATGACGACATCGGCGCCGGCGATGAAGTCGGCGATCTCGTGCCGGCTCTCCAGTCGCCGCGCCGTCGCGGTGATTCGTGCCGCCGAGTTGAAGGCGCGCAGCCGCGTCGCCGCCACCTCGACCTTGAGCAGGCCGACGTCGGCCTCGGTGTAGAGGATCTGGCGGTTGAGATTGCTGATCTCGACCCGATCGCCGTCGACCAGCCAGATCTCGCCGATCCCACAGCAGGCCAGCGCCCAGGCAGACCAGCCGCCGAGGCCGCCGACCCCGAGCACCGCGACCTTCGCCTCGCGCAGCCGCTGCTGGCACTCCGACGGCCCCCGCTCGCCGCCGATGTCGCTGAAGTAACGCAGCTGGCGGTCGAAGCGGGCCAGCTCGGCGGGGTCGAGCAGGTCGTCGTCGGCGGCGTCCTCGACCACCTCCAGATCCTGCAGCTGGGCGATCAGATCGCCTACCGCCTCGACGCCGAACTCCTCGTGCAGCCGCTCAATCGTGTGCTCGCCGTCGAGCGTGTCCAGCAGCCGACGGTCTTCGTCGCCCGGCTTCTCGATCCGGATGTCGCCGTCGGCGCTCGGCCGCAGCAGGTAGAGATCGCCCTCCGGCGAGACGACCGTCTCGGTCGTCCTCTTGATTCTTGGCCGCCTCATCGCCTTCTCCCTCTGAATGTCTCGGCGGCGGGCTCCGCCACACGGACCCCGCCCTGAACTAATGCTGGAGACCGCTAAAGCGATCAAGAGGTTTCTTGCCGCCGGCGTCAGTTGCCGGAGTTTCCCGATTCCGACAGCGCCCGCGCCCGCGCGAAGGCGGCGTCGATCATCGCCACGGTCAGCTTGCCGGTGAAGGTGTTCTGCTGGCTCGGGTGGAAGCAGCCGAGCAGCCGCCAGCGGCCAAGGTCCGCCTCGGCGCCGTGGCCGAAGCGCGGTTTCGGTCGTGGCACCTCGGCGCCCAGCGCGCGGGCAGCCCGCAGCGCCCCGTCCCAGGCGAAGGAGCCGAGCGCGACGATCACCCGGCAGCGCTCCAGCAGCTCCAGCTCCCGCTCCAGGTAGGGGATGCAGTTGTCGCGCTCCTCCGTGCTCGGCCTGTTGGCCGGCGGCGCGCAGCGGACGACCGCGGTGACGTAGGCATCGTCGAGCCGCAGCCCGTCGCCACGGCGCTCGGACTCGGCCTGGTTGGCGTAGCCGGCGCGGTGCAGCGCCCCGAACAGCCACTCCCCGGAGCGGTCGCCGGTGAACATCCGCCCGGTCCGGTTGGCGCCGTGCGCGGCCGGCGCCAGGCCGACGATCGCCAGCCGCGCGTCCGCGTCGCCGAAGCCGTCCAACGGCCGCGCCCAGTACTGCTCGCCGCGAAAACGACGTGGGGGGTCGGCGGCGCAGGCCTCGCGCCACTCGACCAGCCGCGGACAGCGGCGGCAGGCATGCACCTCGGCGGCGAGCGCGGCGAGACCCTTGCCGTGTCCTGACTTGCTCATAGTCTTCGCCGCCCCATGATCCCGAACCGAATCATGCGCGCCGCCGCCGTGCGCCGCGCCCTGCTCCTCGCCTTGGCCGTCGGCGCCCTCGCGATCGCGCTCTCCGCCTGTGGGAGCGGCGGCGGGGGCGCCTCGTCGTCGGCCACCGAAAGGGAAGCCGACGCGGTCCTGCTGAACGAGATCCTCGCCCGCCAGAGCGCCGCGGTCGTCGCCTACGACCACAGCCTGCACGGCCTCGGCGCTCGCTCGCTCGCCACCGCCCGGCTCTTTCGCACCCAGGAACAGGAACACGTCGACGCGACCCTCAAGTCGCTGCGGGCGCTCGGCGCCGCTGCCGAACCGCCGCAGGAAACGGTGGAAGCCGACGGCCTCAGGTCCGAATCCGAATACCTCAACTTCCTCTACGAACTGGAAAGCGCGACGATCGAGGCCGAGCTCTCGGCGATCAACCGGCTGACCAGCCCGGCGGTCCGCTCGATGCTGGTGACGACGGTCGCCAACCAGGCCCAGCACCTGGTCTTGCTGCGGCGCGAACTGGGCGCGAAGTGGCAAGAAACCGTGCCCGCGCCCTTTGAGTCTGGCGCGACGCCCGCACCGTAGGGGATGATGGCGAAATGACGGGGCCCCTCTACGCGATCGGCCGCTTCTGCTCGCGCCACCACTACCCCGTGATCGCCGTCTGGCTGCTGCTTGCGGTCGCCCTCGTCGCGATCTCTTCCGCCGCCGGCTCGAAGACCAGCGAAAACCTGACGCTGCCCGGGACCGGCTCGACGATCGCGACCGAACTGCTTGAAGAAAACCTGCCCGAACAGGCCTATGGCTCCAACCCGCTGGTCTTCGAAGCGCCCGCCGGAAAGAAGCTGACCGAACCGAAGTACGCCGCCGCGATCGAAGAATCAGCGCAGAGGCTGGAAGCGCTACCGCAAGTGAACTCGGCGAAAAGCCCGCTGGTCGAAGGCTCGAAAGCGATCAGCAAAGACGAGCGGATCGCCTACATCCCGGTGGTCCTCGGGGTAGGCCCGGGTGAAATCAACGAAAAGGAATCGCAGGAAATCCTCGACGCCGCCAAGCCCGCCGAGGCGGCCGGCGTCCAGACCTCGATCGGCGCCTACGTCGGGCAGCAGCTCTCCAAACCGGCGACCGAGTTCGCCGAGGTCGTCGGCCTCGTCGCCGCGGTGATCATCCTCCTCTTCGCCTTCGGCACGGCGACGGCGATGATGCCGCCGATCTTCTCGGCGGTGATCGGCCTCGCCTGCGCGCTCTCGATCATCAAGTTGCTCGAGCACGTGCTCGATATCCCCGGGGTCGCCACGACCCTGGCGACGATGATCGGCCTCGGCGTCGGCATCGACTACGCGCTCTTCATCGTCACCCGGCACAAACTGCAGCTGGGTGAAGGGATGGATGTCCAGGAGTCGATCGCCCGCGCGGTCGCCACTGCCGGCGGCGCCGTCGTCTTCGCCGGCTTCACCGTGATCATCGCCCTCTGTTCGCTCGCCTTCGCCGGCATCCCGCTGGTCAGCACGCTCGGCTACACCGCGGCGATCGCGGTCGTCGTCGCGGTCTGCGCCGCGGCGACGCTGCTGCCGGCGATGCTCGGGGCGCTCGGGCCCCACATCAACAGCCTCCGCGTCAAGCTCGGCAAGACGCATCCCGACGACAAGAAGCCGCACGGCTGGCTGCGCTGGGCCGACAGGGTCGCCGACCGGCCCTGGACCGCCTCCATCGCCTCGCTGCTGATCCTCTTCGTCCTCGCCCTGCCGCTCCTCCAGCTCGAACTGGGCCAGAACGACATCAGCGCCCTGCCCAAGGACTCGACCTCGCGCGAGGCGTTCGAAGGTATGAACGACGGGTTCGGCCCCGGCGCCTACGGGCCGCTCCTGATCGCCTCCGAATTCGCCTCTCCCGAAGAAGCCAAAGCGGTGCTGCCGGAGCTGCAGAAAGCGATCGACGGGGCCGAAGACGTCGCCGCCGTCTCCGAACCGAGCCTCGACAAGGCCGGCACCGTCGCCGTCTTCACGGTGGTCTCCGAATCGGAGCCCTGGAAGGACGAAACCGTCGAACTCGTCGAAAACCTCCGCGACGAAGTCATCCCGGCGTCGCTCGAAGGGACGAAGGCGAGCTCCTACGTCGGCGGCCAGACCGCCGGCTACATCGATCTCGCGAGCAAGATCGCCGACAAGCTGCCGCTGATGATCGCGATCGTCGTCGCCCTCAGCTTCATCGTCCTGCTCGTCGCCTTCCGTTCGCTGCTGGTGCCGATCAAGGCAGCGGCATGCAACCTGATCTCGGTCGCCGCCGCCTACGGCGTCGTCACCGCCGTCTTCCAGCTTGGTTGGGGAGTTGAACTGATCGGGCTCGACCACGCGATCCCGATCGTCAGCTTCGTTCCCTTGCTGATGTTCGCGATCCTCTTCGGACTCTCGATGGACTACGAGGTCTTTCTCCTGACCCAGATGAAGGAACACTTCAAAGAAACCGGGGACGCCCGCACCGCCGTCGTTCAAGGCCTCGCCAACACCGGCCGCGTGATCACCTCGGCGGCGGCGATCATGGTCTGCGTCTTCACCAGCTTCGTCCTCGTCGAAGATCCGGTGGTCAAGGAGTTCGGGATCGGCCTGGCGGTCGCGATCGCGATCGATTCGACTCTGGTCCGCTGCCTACTGGTGCCGGCGGTGATGGTCCTGCTCGGTGATCGCGCCTGGTGGCTGCCACGCTGGCTCGACAAGATCGTGCCGCACATCAGCATCGAGGGCGAGGAGTACTTCGCCCGCCTCGACGCCGAAAAGACGACCGCCGTACCGGCTCCGTCAGACTGAGCCGATGTTCCCGCTCAACCTGCCGAATGCGCTGACCCTGCTGCGCATCCTGGCGGTGCCGGTCGTGGTCGTCGCGCTGCTGGGGGAGACCCCCAACGGCGACACCCTGGCCGCCGCCGTCTTCGCCCTGGCGGCGCTGACCGACGGCCTCGACGGCTACTTCGCCCGCTCCCGCGACGCGGTCACGACCTTCGGCAAGCTGATGGACCCGCTCGCCGACAAGTTGCTGATCATCGGCGCCCTCGTCTCCCTGGTCTCGCTGAACCGGCTCGAAGCCTGGGTGGCGATGGTGATCATCGCCCGCGAGATTGCCGTCACCATCCTCCGCACGATCGCCGCCGAGCGCGGCATCGTGATCGCCGCCAGCTGGCTCGGCAAGCTGAAGACGGTCCTCCAGATCGCCGCCGTGATCGCCCTGATAGTCGCCGACCCGGCCCCCCTCGGCGTCGACCTCCTCGTCTACCTCGCCCTATTCGTCACCGTCATCAGCGGCGCCGACTACTTCTTCGGCCTCCGCAAACGAATCGAGGCGCAGCAAAAGGAGCGCGCCCGAACCAAGTCGCTCCCCGTCGACTGAAGCGAGTCACGAGAGCGCCGTCGGGGTCGACTTGCCGGACTATGAGCGCGAGCGCCGGAGACGCCAACCGCATGGTCGCAGCGGAATCTCGCGCAGTGCGTCCGCCGAGTCGACCCCGACGGCGCTCCCAGGCACTCCTTCAGGCAGCAGGCGCTTCCAGCCACTCGCGCATCGTCTGATGCCGCGCGGTGCGCTCGCCGCTGGCCAGCTCGGCTCGCAGCTCGCCGAGCGTGCCGTAGCGCTCGGCGACGACGTTGTGGCGGTGGATCGTCTCGAGGTTCTCCTGGCGGGCCATGACGAAGGCGTCGGCCGGTAGGTCGGGGTAGCCCTCGACGACCTGGCGGACCATCTCCCGCACGCAGTCCTCGACGAAGCGGGGCTGTTCGTGCGCCTTGACGACGACGGCCATCTCGTCGGGGCGCTTCATCAGCTCGTAGATCTCCGAGCTCATCGAGCTCTCGACGATCCGCAGCAGCTGCGGCGCGTCGATCGATGCCGGCCCGCCCTCGGGGCAGCCGATGTGGAGGGTGCCGATGCCGCGCTGGTTGTGGGTCGCGATCGGCACCACGTCGATGATCCGCTCGATCTCCTCAGCGTCGAAGCCCTGCCCGGCGAGCCGTTCGCGCGAGAGCCCGGCGACCATCTCCTGGGCGCACGGGCAGGCCGTCATCCCCTGGGCCTGGACCCCGGTCAGCGTCCGCGTGCCGCGCTCGGAGTCGACCGCGGTGCCGAAGAGGACGTAAATCTCCTGGGTGCTCTTGCCGCTCTCCGGCGTCAAGACCGTCTCCGGGTAGCGCGCCGTGACCGAGACCTCGGCCCGCAGCCCGCCCTGGCGCTCGCGCACTCGCTGGGCGATGTGGGCGGCCAGCACCTCGGCCTTGAAGGCCTCGTCGAGGACGACCTCGTCGATCGCCTCGCCGACGATCTCCTCGAAGCGCGACATGTGGACGCCGGCCTGCTGCGGATTGAGGTCGACGAAGCACTCGAAGCCGGCGTAGAAGAGGTTCTCGCTGCCGTCGGCCTTGACCCGGATGACCTTCTCGACGCCGGTGACTCCGACCCGCGAGAGGCTGACCTGGGTCTCCGGGACGGAGGCCTGAACATCGGGAGCGGTTGGGGTGGCGGTTTGCCGGCTTGCCATCGACCGGCAAAGCCTAGGCGACCGGAGTTGCCGGCAACCCGGCGGCGCCGTTCGACAGGGCGATCCGCCTATACTTCGCCGCGGCCGGAGCATCAGGGTCGGCCTCCCGGGAATGGGGGAGAGGGTCGCAGCGGAGGCAGTGAATATCGAACCGTTGGAGACGGTCACTGACGTCATGGATCGCGATGCTGGGGAGAGCCCGATTGCCGAGGTTGAGGAGCTGCGCGGCCTGATTGCTCTGGGTCGTGAGCGCGGCTACCTGACCTTCGAGCAGATCGCCACGACCCTCGAGGAGGTGGAGATCACCAAGGAGCAGGTATCCCAGCTCCACTCCCATCTGGTCGAGCACGGGGTCGACGTGATCGCCGAGGACGGCGTCAGCGCCTACAAAGAACAGCGCGGGGCCGACTCCAACAGCGGGCCGAAGAAGGCAGACCTGGATCTCACCGTCGAGCCGAGCCTCGACTCACTGCGCCTCTACCTGCGTTCGATCGGCCAGGTGGACCTGCTGACCGCCGCCCAGGAGGTCGAACTGGCGAAGCGGATCGAGCGCGGCGACATGCTCGCCAAGCGGCAGATGGTCGAGGCCAACCTGCGCCTCGTCGTCTCGATCGCGAAAGGCTATCTGGGCCGCGGCCTGAGCTTCCTCGACCTGATCCAGGAGGGCTCGCTGGGGCTGATCCGCGCGGTCGAGAAGTTCGACTACCGCCGCGGCTACAAGTTCTCCACCTACGCGACCTGGTGGATCCGCCAGGCGGTGACCCGGGCGATCGCCGACAAGGCGCGGACGATCCGCATCCCGGTCCACATGGTCGAGAAACTGAACCGCGTCGCCCACGTCGAACGCCAGCTGGTCCAGAAGCTCGGCCGCGAGCCCGAGGCGGCGGAGATCGCCGAAGAGCTGCGCTGGCCGACCTCCGACGTGCGGGACATCCTCCGCGTCGCCCAGCTGCCGGTCTCGCTGGAGAAACCGGTTGGCGACGAGGACGAATCCGAGCTCGGCGACTTCGTCGCCGACGACGCCGTCCTCGAGCCCTTCGAGGAAGCCAGCGAGCACATGCAGAAGGAGGGCGTCCGCAAAGCACTCGACGCCCTGCCCGATCGTGAGCGCCAGGTGATCGAACTTCGCTACGGCCTCTCCGGCGCCGAGCCGCTGACCCTCGAGGAAGTCGGCCGTACCTTCGGCGTCACCCGCGAGCGGATCCGCCAGATCGAGAACAACACGCTGAAAAAGCTGAAGCGCCTCCCCGAGGCGCAGATGCTGCGCGAAGCTACCTAACCGGAGATCGGCTCCAGCACGATCACCTTAGGTTCGCGCTCCAGCTTGGCGTCGTAGTCGTCGAAGCCGGCGTACTGGACGTTGTGCTTGCGCCAGAGGTCGGCGCGCTCCTCGCCCTCGGCGACGCGCGCCCGGACCTTGATCCGCCGGCGCCCGACCTCGACCTCGGCCTCGGGGTTGGCCGCCAGGTTCAGCGACCAGGCGGGGATCTTTTCGCTGCCGGCGTTGGTGTTGATCACGACCAGCTTCTCGCCATCGGCGAGGTAGACGACCGGGGCGGTCCGCTGCTGGCCCGATTTGCGCCCGGTCGTCGTCAGCAACAGCACCGGGGCCCTGTTGACCTTGCCCATCACCCGGCCGCCGGTCGCCCGGTAGATCGGGACATTGAGCTTGCCCGCCCAGCGCAGGCCGGTGGCGCCCAGGGAGTTGGAGAATCTCGAGTAGAAGTGGTCGCTCGGCATGGTCCGAGTATTCCACGCGGCGGTAGGGTGGTGGGCATGCCCGAGCCCCATCCCTTTCGCCGCGCCGCCGAAGCCAAGGACCTGGAGCTGCTGACCGAGACCCTGCGCGAGGACGTCGTCCTCCACAGCCCGATCCTCTTCCGCGGCTTCGCCGGCCGGGATCTCGTCAGCCTCGTCCTCAGCTCAGGTCGCCGCCACGCTGGAAGACCTCACCTACACCGACGAGCTGGTCGAGGGCGACACCGTCGCCCTGCGCTTCAAGGCAAGCGTCGGCGACCGCGAATTGGAAGGCATCGACTTCCTCGAGCTCGACGCCGACGGCAAGGTCGTCGAGCTGACCGTCTTCATGCGTCCGCTCTCGGCCCTGACCGCCTTCAACGAGCAGATGAAGACCCGGCTCGAAGCGGCACAGCCCTAGCCCGTCGCTCCCTCTAGAATCGCCACTCCTTCACCCTGGGGGAGTGTCCGAGTGGTTAAAGGAGATCGGCTGTAAACCGATTGGCTCTGCCTACGCAGGTTCGAATCCTGCCTCCCCCATTCAGCGAATCGCGCGGGCTGGCCTGAAAACCCGCCGCCAGCCTTGCGCCGTTCGTTCGTGTGGGGTCAGCACAGCCCGGACCCGGTCTTGAGATTCGTCTCGGAGCGTTGCTAGCTTGTCGACACTTGCTCTAGCTGCTTCGGGGGCTAGAGAGGGGGCCGCCTTCGGGCGGCCTCTGCATTTCTAGGGTCCGACCATGCCGGGGGTCGGTGGACCTCGCCGGGGGCTCGCGACGATCAGAATGATCAAGCGGTGGGAAGAAAATTGGGGCTAAGTAGGAGGGAATTATATACTTGACAAACCCACCGTTTTTGGCTAGGTTTGTCGCATGGCCGAAGACTTCTCACTGATCGACCCCAGGTTCACCGATTCGGTGGCCGCTGCGGAATACCTGGAGGGCCTGCGCTGGCCCGATGGGGTCGTCTGCGCGAAGTGCGGCGAGGCCGAGCGTGAGCCCTATCTGCTGAAGGGCAAGAGCCTCAAAGGGCGGCGAGTCTGGAAGTGCCGCGCCTGCCGCAAACAGTTCACGGTCACCGTCGGCACCATCTTCGAGTCCAGCCACGTGCCGCTGAATAAATGGCTGGCGGCCTTCTACTTGCTCTGCTCCTCCAAGAAGGGCATGAGCGCCCACCAGCTTCACCGAATGCTTGACGTGACTTACAAGACCGCCTGGTTCATGTTCCACCGCATCCGCGAGGCAATGAAAGAGCCGGCCTTTGCAGCGAAGCTTGGCGGCATCGTGGAGGCTGACGAGACCTACGTCGGCGGCAAGCGCAAAAACAAGCACGGCAAAGAGACCCGAGGGCGCCCGCCGCAGAAGGACGGGCTAAAGACCAAGGTTCCAGTTCTGGCCCTCGTGGAACGCGGTGGGCGGGTCCGCTCCCAGCGCGTAGCCAACGTCACCGCCAAAGAGCTAGGGCGCGTCATCGAAGAGCGGGTAGACATCAACGCCCGTCTCATGACGGACGAGCTGCGTTCCTGCGACACGGTTGGGTCGCTCTACGCCGACCACAAATCAATCTCTCATGGGAGAGGCGAATACGCCGTAGGCGACGTCTATACGAATACCGTTGAGGGCGTTTTTCGATCCTCAAGCGCGGCGTAAATGGCATCTACCGCCACGTATCTCGCGACCATCTAGATCGCTATCTGAGCGAGTTTGACTTCCGCTACAACCGTCGCGGACTCTCGGACTCGGCGCGGACCGTTGCGGCCCTCCAGATGGCCGAGGGCAAGCGTCTGACCTATCGCGCTACGACGTCTCCCCAGGGCCGGTCAAAATATGCGTAATCTCGTCGTACCAAGCAGAGAGCAATGCAATTCTCATCCAGCAACAGACCTAGACATATCTGGAAAAACGGGTAGTCTGGGCCGCAGACGTAAGGAGTAGATGCAAATTATGCGCTGGCTAATGAGTCTTATCTCAATGCGACCCTTGAATCGCTCGCCGCGCGAGCGGAGCACTCCTGTCCGCCAGAGCCAGCTTCTTGAGGGCCTTCCGCACATGGGCTCTAGGAGTCAAGAGTTTGTTCAGAGTTCCCTCGCTGCCTGGGATCAACTTCCCGAGTCTGAGCGAAATCTGCCGTCCAGCTTCTAGCAGCGTCGTAGCTGGGTCTGACCGCGAAGCTTTTTCGCCCGCTTACTCGCGGGGTCAATGGGCTTGAAGCCCTTCGCAAGTCTTCGGCGTCCTTCGCCTTTGCACCGGAGACTCGCCACTCTAGGCAGCCGTCCCCAACGCCCAGCTTCGATTTCAACTCTGCGGCTACCTCGAGCGCGCAGGCGATCAAACCGACTGCCGCATCACGCTGATCTTCGGAAACAGCATTCTCCGACAGATGAAGATCCGTGATCAGTAGCGAAGGCTCGTTCCTCCCCGGCACATGGAGGACCACTTCCCCAAGTTGTTCATCCTGCTTGAAGTTGGCGTAGCCAATTGCGATCAACTGACGTCCGTGGTCGACTGCTTCAGTGGTGGAGACTCGAAAACCATGCGACCCATGTCCCGGCCAGCGATCGACCGCAATGCGGGTCTTTCGCCTACCAAGACGCCTTCCACCCTCTACGTGAATGGTTCGCCGCGAGGTAGCTGGCTGGGGCGGTTTTGATGCGGCCGTCTGTCCGTGCAAGGCAGGCAACTTTCAAAGGTCATGGCGATTTGCCGGTAGGATTTCGGATGAGAAGTGTCGGCCCACTCCGGCTAGGTGCCCGTCAAAGCTTCCAGGCCGGAGTGGGTGTTTAACGTCGCCCGCCGCGCCGACATGGCCCTCTCGGGCCGCCTCTAAAGGGCTGGGCCGACTACATGTCTATCTGCATCACTCGTTCTTCTTCTCGAAGTTGAAGCCGTATGAGAAGGCGAGAGCGGGCCGCGCGAGGGCCAGCCACTCCTCGGCCTCCTCTGCGTTCCACTCGTCGCCATTAGGCGGCAGACGCTCGATCAGGCCCTCCACGATGGTCGGCAGCGTCCGCGTCGGTGCTGGCGGCGTCTCCGGCTCAGAATTGGTTTTCCGCGACTTCCGCGAAGTCCGTTTTCGGGGCGGCGGACTAGGGGCGGTCTGAAGCGTTTTGCCGAACTCGATGCCGGTGTGCTCGGCAGCCTTGAGGAAGAAGGTTCGCGCCCTAACGACCGTGCTCGGGGTAGAGCCGAGGCCGGACAGGCGCTCTTGGACCTGGTTGGGCGTCGCAGTGGTGAGGTCGAGCGCGATTACTTGCGCGTAGCTGCTCTCCACCAGCGGACGGAAGGTCTCCGGCGACAGACTCTGGACTAGATCCTGAAGCGCCTGCGTCGGCTTCTTGTCGTCGTCCATCAGGCCGAAGAAGCGGAGTGCGACGTAAAGCTCGGTCCGGGTGCTTCCCCCACGGCCCGACATCACCGCCCGGTCCAGGATCTGCGGAACCGGGCGGTGATCGTGAAGCTGCTGGAGGAAGTTCCAGAAGGTCTGGAAGCCCACCCACGGCGGTTTCGTCTCGGTAGCTGAAGTCTCCATCGGTAAGCCCTCCAAACAGCGGTAGTGCGATTTATGGTGACGCTTGGGGACTCAATCCCTCAAGCTGCGAGCAGTTTAGGCGATCATGAGGCGGAAGGCAATGCAGCGGGTCAAGCTCTCATGAATCACCATGGGTTCTCATGACTTAAAATTCGATAATTACCGAGAAGAAACGGCGCTGCTACGCCGATTTCGGAGTATGATCAAGGTGTCTCGGTAGTGCGAGACCCCGGCCAGAGCGAGGGCCATCACGCCCCGCTCTGGCCTTTTCGCTGCCCTCACGAGGTACCCTTGAACGGTGTCTCCCAGGAATCCCAACGGGCGCAATGGCGACAAGGTTCGAATACCGATTCCGTTCGAAGACGCGGTGAAGGCGGCATTAGAGGTCAAGCCGCCAGCCAAGAAGCCGCCCAAGAAGAAGACCGCGAAGAAGTCCTAATCCCGCCCCGAAATTCGCCGCTTGTGAACTGGAAAAGCGGCTATATCCAGCGGCTTTGAGGCCGTGGGTTTGTCAAGTAGATAATCCCCAAGTAGGAATACGTGCGTGAAGAAACAATTTTCCTCATTTGTACGTGCCGTGTTTAACCGTGTACCCTGATCCGATGGGGACGCTCGCCAGGTCGCTTCTCTCCACGGCGCTCGATGACGCAGACCCGGACGCTGCTCGCATCACCGAGATCCTCGATGCGATCCCTGGTGCTTGGGAGCGTACGCAGGAGGGCTTGGCGCAGGCCGCCCGCGGCGAGGGAACGCCGCTCGACCAGCTGGCCTGAGTGGCGCAAGTAATCGTCACCCCGCGGGCGATGCACGATGGCCGCTCCGCGACCTCGGCCACGGCGCAGCGGTAGCCTGGACGCGACATGCAAACGGCGACCCGGATCGGCTACCGCTCCTCGTGCAGACGTCTGATCGCTTTTGCCTTGGCGGGGTTGGAAGACCGTCCAGTTAGGCCCATTTGAACGAGCTCGACGGCCGCGTCATCGCGATCGCAGGAGTTGGCGGCGGCCTTGGGCCGCTGGTCGCCGCTGAGCTTGCCGGCGCCGGGGCGACGGTCGCCGGGGCCGATCGCGACCAGGGGCTGCTCGATTCGTTGGCCGGCGATCTCGGCATCCCGGCCGAGCGCTGGGACGGGCGCGCCCTCGACATGCTCGACGAGGCCGCCGTCGCCGCCTGGTGCGCGGCACTGGTCGAGCGCTTCGGCCGCGTCGACGGGCTCGTCCACCTGGTCGGCGGTTGGCGCGGCGGCCAGCCGTTGCACGAGGAGCCACTGTCGGACTGGGACCTGCTCCACGACCTGCTGATCCGCACGGTCCAGTACACGACCCGCGCCTTCCACACCCAGCTGGCGGCCGGCGAGCATGGCCGCTTCGTCCTCGTCTCGGCCAAGCAGGCGCAGGAGCCGTCGAACACCAACGCCGCCTACGCCGCCGCCAAGGCCGCGGCCGAGGCCTGGACCCTGGCCTACGCCGACGGCTTCGAGCCCGGCGGCGCCACCGCCAACATCGTCGTCGTCGACGCGATCCTGACGCCGCGGCTGCGGGAGGAAAACCCCGGCAAGGACTTCCCGACCTTCACCCCGGCCGAGCAGGTCGCGGAAGCGATCGCATTTCTCTGTTCGGACGCGGCCGAGAAGATGAGCGGCCAGCGGCTGCGCCTTACGATGGGCCGATGAGCAAACAGGCCAAGAGCGGCAAGAAGACTCCCGACGACAAGATGACGATCGGTGAGTTGGCGCGCCGGACCGGGATGACGATCCGCAACATCCGCGCCCACCAGACCCGCGGCCTGCTGCCGCCGCCGGAGGTCCACGGCCGCACCGGCTACTACGACGAGTCCCACGTCGCCCGGATCGAGCTGACCCGCGAAATGCAGGGCGAGGGACTCAACCTCGAGGCGATCCGGCGGGTGCTGGAGAGCACCGGCGGCTCCTCACAGGAGATCGTCGACTTTGCCCGCGCCGTGCGCGCCCCATTCGAGGACGAGACGCCGGAAATCTTCGACGCCAAGGAGCTGGCGGCGAGCTGGAAGGTCGACCGGGTCGACCCGAAGCTGGTCCACCAGAGCGAAAAGCTCGGCATCCTCCGCGAGCTCCCCGACGGCAACATCGAGGTTCTGAGCCCCCGCCTGCAGCAGGCGGGCCAGGCGCTGATCGAGCTCGGCGTCAGCCCGGCCGCCGCCCTGGCGACGGCGGCGAAGCTGCACCGCGCCGCCGAGTCCGTCTCCCGCGCTTACGTCGACCTCTTCGTGAAGGAGGTCTGGGAGCCGTTCGACAAAGCCGGTCGCCCCGAAGAGGACTGGCCGAAGGTCCGCGAAGCGCTCGACGGGATGCGCCCGCTCGCCTCCGACGCGTTGCTGGCGATGTTCCAGGTCACGATGGGCGACGCGACCGAGAAAGCCGGCGAACGGACCCTCCGCAACGCCGCCAAACCGGCCAAGCGCCGCCGCTCCAAGACCTCGCCGTCGGCCAAGCGCCGCCGCTGATCCGCGGGCGCCGGCTCAGCCGGCGATCGTGAAGTTCTTCTTGACCGGCTTGGAGACGTTCTCCGAGGTGTCGGTCGCCCGCAGCACCACCTGGTAGCGGCCCGGCTTGGCGCGGAAGTGCTTCCAGCGCGCCGCCAGGGTCAGGTGGTTGATGCCGATGAAGGCGTCCCAGGTCTTGTAGCCGTTGTAGACGCGCCTGCCCTTCGAGTTGAAGCGGTAGTACTCGCCGTCGAGCGTGCCGCGATCGCTGATCTGGGCGCTGAAGCCGACCCCCTTGGTCCCCCTGAAGCTCTTCTTCTTCAGCGCGATCGATCCCAGCGTCGGCGGTTTGACGTCGACGTTGAGCGGCGGCTGCGGGCCGGGGTCGGAGTTGGGGTCGCCGGGGGTTTCGGAGACGACCACCTCGCCGCGGACGATCGCGTGCAGCTTGCACTGGAAGAGGTAGGTGCCCGGTGAGTTGAACTGCAGCGTGAACGAGTCGCCGGCGGTGTGGCTGGGTGCGTCGGTGCCCGGGTCGGAGTCCAGGCCAATCGAGTCCGGAGAGATCCCGGTCACCGAGTGGGCGAGGTCCGGCCCCAGCCAGTCCCAGGTGACCTTCTCGCCGAGATTGATCTGGACCGATTTGTTCGACCAGGCGTAGTTGGCGATCGAGACCCGCGTGTTATTGGCCGCGGCAACGGGCGCCGCTGCGGCGGAGATGCAGGCCAGCGCCAGCAGTGCGGCAGTCATTTGGGACGCATAGCGACCGAAATGACTGCCGCACCTGGCTAGGAGACGAGATACCAACCGTTCATCCCCTGGTGCAGGTGCTGGAAGACGTGGCAGTGGTAGAACCAGCGGCCCGGGTTGTCCTCGGTGAATTCGACCCGGAAGGAGTCGGCCGGCCCAAAGGTCTTGTTGTCGATGATCGTGCCGTCGGGCTCGGTCCAACGATGGCCGTGCAGGTGGAAGGTGTGGAAGAAGTTGTCGACGCCGTAGACGTGGAAGGCGACCCGCTGGCCGACCTTCGCTTCCAGGGTCGGCGTGTTGCCGGCATAGGCCTTGCCGTTGATGCAGAAGTAGATGTTCTTCAGCCCGGTGATCCCCGGTTCCAGGGTGTGGAAGGCGAGGAAGAACTCCGTATTGGGCCGCGCTTCGCCCGGTTTGCGGATCACCAACGGGCCGTGCAGCCCTTTGAAGACCGGCAGCGGGTCGAGCGGGCCGTGGTCGTGGTAGAGCCAGGTGCCTTCGGTCCCCTCGCGGGCTTCCCAGACGTAGGTGAAGGTGCGGCCCGGCTGCACGAAGCCGCCGGGCTCGGTCCACTTGCCCTTGTAGGTGCCGTCCATCTCGTTGGCGTAGAACATCCCGTGCGGGTGCATCGTCACCGGCACCTTCAGCTTGTTGCGGAAGTGGACGACCACGGTCTCGCCGACTTCGGCTTCGATCAGCGGCCCCGGGATCGAGGCCGGGGAGATCGGGTGCTCGAAGTTGGCGCTGTAGAGGCGGTAGCCGTAGGCGTTGAAGGTCGACTTGCCCTTGACCGGTTCCGCCATCATCTGGTCGCGGTGGGTGGGGACGATGTTCCAGCGCCGTTCCTCGGCGGTGATCCAGTATTCGCGAGTCGGGCCGGCGCTGACCAGGGCCGCGAGGTCCGTGCTCACGGTCGCCCCGCCCGGCCCTTCGGCAGCCTGCACCCGCGGCGGTACCTTCACCCCGCCGGCCAGCGCGTTGATGTCTATCTGCCCCTGGTCGGTGCGGATTTCATGCCCGGCCAGGGTGCAGAGGAACGCCACCCCGCCGATCCCGAGGAAGCTGCGGCGGTCGATCGGATCGATGCCCATCGGAGCTCCTACTTCTTGACGACGACGGTCAGTTTCATCTCCGTCGGGTGGATCGTGCAGATGAACTTGTAGGTGCCCGCGGTCGGGAAGGACTTCTTGAACTCAGCTTCCGTCACCGCGGTCGTCTTGGTCGAGTAGGAGGCCTTCTTCTTCAGCCCCTTCGGCCCCGACTTCAGGTGGACGTCATGCGGGTAGGTGTTGAGTGAGGACCAGACCCACTTGACCGAGCCGCCCTTCTTGATCTTGACCGAGCTCGGTCCGAAGTAGAAGTCGTTGACGGTCACCTTGGCCGGCTTCGCCGCCTGCTTCGCCGACGACGCGGTCGCCCCCAGCAGGGCGACCGCGGTCATGCAGGCAATCAGCAGGACGCCGGCTGTGAACTTCGCCGGGCGCCTCATTTGCAGGTCACTTCACCCGGCAGCGCCGGGACTTCGACGGGCACGTACTTTTCGAACGGCGGGTGGGACGCGACGCGCCTGACCCAGGTGCACTGCTGGGTCTGGGGCGGGCTCGAGCCCGCGTAGCCGAGGATCGTGGTCGGGTTGCCCGTGTCGCTGAGAATCACCTGCAGGCCGGCGCTGGTGTTGATGCTCGGCACCTTCGGCACCTGGTCGTTGGTCACTTCCGGCTGCGGGCAGGCGGGGTAGATCTGGCTCAGCGGCACCGAGCCGTTGCCCGGGGCGAAGGTCGAGTTCGCCGAGTTGCCCGACCAGCAGTTGCCGCCGCCGGTGTCGTCGTTCCAGATGTCGTATTCGCCGTTCGGATCCGCGCCTTCGCGGCCGAGGACGTTTTCGACGATCTGGTTGTTCATGTTTTTCGCGTCGTTGCCTTCGTTGGCGATGAAGACTTCGCCGGGGCCCGAGAACGAGGAGATCCCCCACTTGTAATTGCCGAACACGTTGTTGTGGCGGACGATGTTGTTGGTGCCGCCGTAGAGGACGATGCCGACCCCGGTCGGGTAGTTGATCGTCTGGCCGCTGAGTTCGCCGAGTCCGCTGGAGACCGTGTGGAAGGCGGCGCTGGAGAGGAAGTAGTTGTAGTTGTTCCAGAACACGTCGTTGCGTTCGAAGATGTTCCACCCGTTGGGCTCGAACCCCTCGCTGTCGAGCGTGTTCGGGACGATGCCGGCGCCGTTGTTGTAGAACGCCGACTCGACGATCTTCACGTACTTGGAGTTGGTGCCGGAGTAGCCGAGGACGTTTTCGTAGCTCTTGTCGTTCTTCAGCAGCGTCCACTTCGGCTTCTTCTGGCAGGGCGCCGGTGCGCTGCCGTGGTTGGTCCAGCTCTGCTTGTCGCACGGGGTTTCGCCGACGTAGAAGGCGGAGTCGCCCTGGTGATAGCCGGCGGAGTTGATCATCTTGCCGCCGTAGCAGTTCTTGGCGAAGAGGCCGTAGGAGCGGTTGTCGGAGGCGAGCAGGTTGTCCATCGTGTAGCCGTCGCAGTGCTCGCCTTCTTCGCGCGCGGCGTGGATGAAGAAGCCGTTGGACTGGTAGTTGCGAGCCCACATGTTCTTCAGCACGAGGCCGTCGACGCTGATCGCCTCGATGCCGTTCTGGGCGGCGCCCAGTTCGCCCTTGGCGTTCTTGCCTTCGAGGATCGCCTTCTTGCGGCTCTTCTTCGTGCCTTCGATCGTCAGGCCGTTGAAGTTCTTCTTCGCGGCGGTTCCATCGACGACGACGCCCTCGACGTACTTGCCCGGCTTGACGGCGACCTTGACCTTCACCTTCTTGTTCTTCTTCTTGAACTTGAAGGAGCCGGCGGCGTTGACGGCCTTCTGGATCGTGTTGAACTTGCAGCCGTGCTTGCAGGCTGTGAAGACCTTGGTCTTTGCCTGCTTCTTGCCGCCGCCCTTGGCGATGGCTTGGGTCGAGAGGCCGGTGAGCGCGAGGCATAGGCCAAGAACCAGGGCCGGAACTGCCAACCAGTGCTTCATATCTCTCCTTGCAGCGTCGTATGTAGGCGACCCTGCCTCCCGGAGGGGTACTGCGCGCTGGACCCTGAACCCGGCGCAACGCGAAGAAGACTAGCGGAGCCGGGCCGACCGGCCAGGCACAATGCCTTCATCGCTTGTTCCGGTTCGAACACCCCATATGCCCTCTCGATGCGGTCGCTGATCGCGGCCCTGGCTGGGCTGATCGGACTGGTCTGCCTCCCGGGCGGCTCGGCCGCGGCGGCAGGGCCGGCCGCGCCGAGCTGCGCCGCAGGCCCGGTCCGCAGCGGCGCCACGATCATCGGCACGCCCTGCGCGGACCGAATCGTCGTGCCGGCCTCGGTGACGCGGGTCGACGCGGGCGCAGGCAACGACACGATCATCGCCGCGCCGATCGCCGCGACGGCCCAGGACTGCAGCGGCGGTTGCTTCGGCGGCGTCGGCAGCCAGACGATCGAAGGCGGCCCCGGTAACGACCTGATCTTCGGCGAGCGCGGCAACGACACCCTGCGCGGCGGCCCCGGCAACGACCGCCTCTACGGCGGCATCGGCGACGACCGGCTCGAAGGCGGCCCCGGCAACGACCTGCTGGCCGGCGGCTTCGGCGCCGACTCGATCGACGGCCAGGAAGGCGACGACTACGTCCGCGGCGACGGCACGATCGACCACATCTACGACAGCGGCGGCGGCAACGACACGCTCAGCTACGCGAGCGGGGTGACGCCCGGCTTCGGCGGCGGCATCGACACCGGGGCGGCGAGGACTTCCCGGAAGGCGAAAGCGGCGAGCGCGGCGTCTATCTCAACCTCGGCGCGACGGGACTGAACGGCAACAACGGCATCGCCGGCGAAGGCGGCGGCTTCGACGAAGTCGAAGCCGGCGTCTTCGAGACGATCATCGGCACCCCGTTCCCGGACTACATCGTCGGCGGCGAAGCGGGTGAGACGATCTACGGCGGCGGCGGCGCCGACGTGATCCTCGGCGAAGGCGGCGAAGACCACCTCTTCGGCGGCGCCGACGGCGACTTCCTCGACGGCGGCTCGGGAACCAACACGATCGACGGCGGCGCCGGCGTCGACAACTGCCGGCAGCCCGAGCGGCGAAACCGAGCTGCGAGGGCACGCGCGAAGGCGGTGACGCCCCGCGACCCGACCAAGGTCAGCGTCGGCCTGATGACCCCCGGCGCTTCCGTCTCGCAGCTCTACGTCGACGGCAGCAGCGGCGATGACGACCTGACGGCGAGCTACTCGGCCGGGTCGGTCAGCTTCACGCTCTCGGGGGCGAGCTTCGACGAAAGCCCGACCGCGGCCTCCGGCTGCACGACTGGACGCCGAACTCGGCGAGCTGCCCGGTCGGCTCACTCGACTCGATCGTGCTCAACGGGATGGGCGGCGAAGACAAACTCGAGGCCGAAGGCTTCCCGCAGGAAGTCGGCGTCGTCCTGCTCGGCGGCGAAGGCAACGACACGCTGACCGGCGGCGAAGGCAGCGAGGACCTGCTCGTCGACGGCCGCGGCGGCAGCGAAGACACCCTCTCCGCCCTCGGCGCGCGACGACGCCCTGCTGCACGACGGCGGCCCCGACCAGCCTGTTCGGCGGCGCCGGCAACGACCTCTTCCTCTCGACCTCGATCTGCGACGGCGAGGCCCTGGACGGGGGAGAAGGGCGCGACAACGCCTCCTGGGCGCGGCTCAACGGTGAGGCGGTCGCCGCCCGTCTGGACCAGGGCATCGCGGGCCAGGTTGGCCCCGCCAACACGGTCACCTGCTCCAGCGGCAGCCCCGACTCGATGCGCGAAATCGAGGACCTGGAGGGCTCCAACCAGGACGACACCCTGGTCGGCGACAGCGCCGACAACCAGCTGCTCGGCCACTTCGGCGCCGATACCTTCCTGGCTCTCGCGGGCAACGACTCGATCCTCGCCAACTCCGAAGACAGCGATGCGCTGATCGACTGCGGCGAAGGGTCGGACTCGGCTGTGATCGACATCGCCCACTCGCCCCAGTACGTTGACCCGGCGCCGATCGGCTGCGAGAAGGTTCGCGAAGGCGCGGCGAACGACTACGAAACCAGCACCGAACTGCCGCCGGTGGTCGAACCTCCGCCACCGGTCGATCTCGCGCCGCCGGTGGACCGGACGCCGCCGCGGACGCGGATCGGCCACCGTCCGCCCCGGCTCCTGCTGATCAGGGGCGGTCACCCTCGGCGCGTCGCCTTCCGCTTCAGCTCCAACGAGCCCGGCTCGCGCTTCCGCTGCAAGCTCGACGCGAAGCCCTACCGGGCCTGCGCTTCTCCCCGCCACTACAGCGTCGGCCGCGGCCGTCACGCGGTCCGCATCTACGCCATCGACGCCGGCGGCAATCGCGATCTCAGCCCGGCCCTGTTTCGCTTCGCGGTCCGCCTCCGCCGGCAGCCTATGCCGAAGCTAACGCGGTGACGGAACTTGCTCAGTCGGCTCCGGCTGGTGGGTGAAGAGATCCCAGTTCTTGGTCCGGCCGTCACGCGGCCGAGACATGTAGGCGCCGGGCGGCATCGGCCCGTACTTCTCCTGCAAAGAGGCGAAAGCGGAGTCGCGATCGGCGCCCTTGCGGTGGCCGCTCGATTTCCACTTGCCTTCGATGTTCTTGTGGCGGAAGTCGAAGACCATGCACCGACCGTACCCGATCGGCGTCCCCGGTGGTCCGCGGCACCCAGGTCGCCGCGCTCAGCCTCGGGAGCTGACGACTATGAAGCCGAGGCCAGCGCCTGTCTCAGGTCGGCGGCGGTTTGCGGGCCGCGCAGCGTCTCGACGATCCGTCCCCGCGGGTCGAGGACGACGGTCGTGGGCAAACCGCTGAAGCGGTAGCGAGCGCCGTAGATCCCGTCCGGATCGGAAAGCACCGGGAAGGTCCACCCGTACTTCTTGATGAAATCGCGGGCGTTCGCCGACCTGTCCGTGTAGTCGACTCCGACGAGCGCGGCGGCGCCGTGCAGTGAGCGGTTGAAGCGCTCCAGTTCGGGTGCCTCCTGGCGGCAGGGATCGCACCAGCTCGCCCAGAAGTTGACCAGCGCCGGCTTGCCCCGCAGGTCGGCCAGCGTCGTCTTCGGCCCCTGCAGGACGGCGGCGGGCAGTGCCGGCGCCGGCTCCCGCTTTTCGCCCGAGCCGGTGGACGCCAGCTCGAAGGCGATCAGGCCGACGACCAGGACCACGGCGAGGATCGGGACCGCGCGCCGCACCGGTCCGTCTACTGCTCCAGGAGGGGAACGTCGTGGACGATCTGGGCGGGGTCGAAGTTGGCCGGGTAGAGGGTCGTCACCTTGCCGTCGGCCGCGATGCCGTAGATCAGCGCCGAGTGCTCGACCAGGTCGCGACCGGCCTTTGCGGGTTGCGCGACGATGTTCCAGTCGGTCCAAACGTGGCCGAGTTCCGCCCTGTTGCCGATCAGGTATTGCATCTTGCCCGTCATCCCGTGTTCTCCCAGGAACGCCTTGACGGTCTTCGGCGTGTCGCCCTTCGGGTCGGTCGAGACGGCGATGATCTGCATGTCCTTCGCCTTCTCGCCAAGTTCCGCCTGCGCCGTCTTCAGGTGGCTGACGATCAGCGGGCAGACGTCGGGGCAGTGGGTGTAGATGAAGGTCAGGAGGACGGCCTTGCCCTTGTATTCGGCGAGGTCGACCGGTTCGCCGAGGTAGTTCTTCAGCTTCAGTTCCGGCGCCGCTTTGGGGGGCGTCGCCTCGCCGCCCGAGTAAGAGCTGTTGTCGACCGCCGCCTGGCCCTGCGGAACCCCTTGCTGGGATTGCGCCGTGCTCGAGCTGGAGCTTGAGCCGCCGCCGCAGCCGGCGATGGCAGCGAGCAGGAACACGACGAGAGCCGTGGCCGTCGCGTGGGGGAGGAGTGGGATGGTCTTGAGGCGGGTCATCCGGTTGGTCTCTCTGGACGAGACCGAACTGCAATGTGAGAAGGATAGGGAGGTCCGATGTTCAGCTGGTTCACCAGCGCCTTGCCGGTCACTGGCGCGGCGCCGCGAGTGACCTGAGTCGTTGATCCGTTGGCAGCCTTCGCCAACTCGGCACCCCTATCTGAGCGCTCGCGATATTGACCCCGCCCTGGTGTGGTCAATGTCGCGAGCGCGCTCTCGGGTCTGAGCCTTCCGCGCTTCCATCGGGCGTGCGCGCGAATTGGCGACTCAGTTCCCTAACGGCTCTCCGCCAGCTCGCGCTCGATGATCTCGCCGAGCGCGTCCTTGACGCCGTCGGCCGGAACGTTCGACATCTGCGCCGCGGCGGCGACGCCGCGCACGCCTTCGGCCGCCCGCATCGCGTGCCAGTGTGAGTCGTATGACTCCCCGGAGGTCGCGACGGTCCGCTCGTCGCCGGCAACGAGCCGCCAGCGCCACCTGCCAACCAAGTCTTCGTAAGCGTCGAAATGAGGCATCGATATCTCCGTAGGTCCGTTGATGAGAACACACGTTCGCATCCCCGTCGGACGGAAAGTCGGACCTGGCCCGCCGCAGCGCTAACTGGGCAGGGTCGCCTCGACCAGCTGCGCAGCTCGCCGCGATAGCTCGAGCGCCCGGCCTTGGTCGACCACCGGCAGCGCCACCAGGAAGACGAAGCTCGGCAACAGCGCCGGCAGCTGGCCGGCGTTGCCCATCGCCAATTCGCCCCGCATCACCACCTCGGCACCGTCGAGCGCGATGCTGACCGACCTTCCGGAGACGCCGTCGCAGCCGTCGTCGCCGAGCGCCGCCGCGACCTTTGCCAGCGACCGCCTCACCCTCGCCTCTGTCGGATGGAGAATCCCATGCTACGTTGTCGCACATGGAGATCGGGGTCCGCGACCTGCGCAACAGGACTGCTCGTGTGATCGACGCCGTCAAGGCGGGCGAGCGAGTCGTGCTCACCGTCAACGGCGAGCCGACCGCCGACATCGTTCCCCACGGCGAGCGAACCCGTTGGCTGGCCGGCGCCCAACTGCGCGAGCAGCTGGCGGATCGCGCCGCCGATCCATCGCTGCGCGACGAGCTTGCCGGCCAGACGCTCGACGAGCTCTGAGCGTGCCGAGCGCCGGGCTGCCCTGAGGACACCCGAGCCCGACGCGCCGACACCCTCTTTCTCGCCAGGGCGGCCGACCCGATCCCGATCTCCGAGGCGGTGATGGTCAGCTGGGCGCGGCTCGTCGCCGACTGCCGCAGCGCGGGTATTCACAGCACCGTCAGGCTGACCGACGCCCTGATCGCCGCAACCGCGGTGGAGCACGGTCTTCCCGTCGTCAGCCAAGACGGTGACTTCGAAAAGATCGCCGCCGCGCACCCCGCCCTGCGCGTCGTCGCGGTATGAGGGCGCGATTGCCTGCACTTGGCCGGCGATCGAGAGCGCCCTCAGCGCCCTGAGCAAGCCCGCCCACGATGGCAGCGGTCAATCGACACGGCGTGCGAACGCTCCGCCCCGGACCCTTTAAGATCACCGAGCGATGGCTCCCTAGAGCCAGCCCGCCCGGATAGCTCAGTTGGTAGAGCACTTCCATGGTAAGGAAGGGGTCACGAGTTCGAGTCTCGTTCCGGGCTTCTCTGAAGTCGCTGCATATCGGCTGGTTCGGCGACTGATTTCAGGGCGCTTCTTAGCCTTCTCGATTCCGCCTATCTGCCACTAGTGGCAGATAGCGCCGCGATTGCCCGCGATCGGTCGCGATTGCACGGCTCAGGCGGGCAGGAGCTGCAGGGCCTCAACGTGACGAGGCCGCATGACGCCGAAGTGGCGATGATCGAGCGTTGCGAGCTTCGGCTCGTCGAGTCGCTCCACCACGGCGAGAACCGCGCAGTCGACGAAGCCGACCTTCAGGTCGCCGTAGGCGCGCAGCAACTCGTCCACTCGCTCGTAGTCTTGGGCGACCAGATCCTCGATTACCAGTGCGCCCCGTCCAACCTGGTCGAGCACCGCGCCGAAGGAGCCCTCGCGGGTGTAGGAGCCGAGCAGGTGGTCGACCTCAACCAGGACCGGGGCGGGGACGACACGCCGCTCGCGCGTCGTCTCGCCGAGCAGCTTCGCGCATCGCTCGTGGGCCTCGTCGTCGCGGTCGAAGGCACCTACCAGGACCGCCGTGTCGAGGACTAGCGCGATGGCCGGGGCTCGAAAACGTCTTCGGCTGCGAGCCTGCTGAGGTCGCCGCGGCCGGAACTGAACGCGCCGATGCAGGTCAGCGGCGGCTGCTCGCCTTCATCTTTCGCCCTCGAGAGGCTCTCGCTCCCAGCGCCGGCCAGCTCGTGCTCCAACGCCTCGCGCACCAGCTCGGGAACCTCGACCCCCCGCTCACGCGCAGCGCGCTGCGCCCGCTCCAAGAGGTCGGCCTCTATCTCGATGCTTTTCCTCGCGGTGGAAGCCATCGCCAGAAGGTTAGCGTCAGCCCCCGCGCCCACGAGATCGGCTACATGCAAGAACGCGACATCGACCTCGCCAACACCCGGATCTTCGTCGGCCGCTCAAGCGCATAG
>CAWHKY010000005.1:0-140264 GCA_963830135.1 uncultured Solirubrobacterales bacterium | reverse complement strand
CGGAGGTCGGCCAGCGCAGCTCTTCGGCGATCTCCGCCGCCTCCGGCTCGCGGCCGAGCTTCTGCACCAGCTGGCGTTCGACGTGGGCGACGCGGTTCAGTTTCTCGACCATGTGGACGGGGATGCGGATCGTCCGCGCCTTGTCGGCGATCGCCCGGGTCACCGCCTGGCGAATCCACCAGGTCGCGTAGGTGGAGAACTTGTAGCCGCGGCGGTAGTCGAACCTCTCGACCGCGCGGATCAGCCCCAGGCTGCCCTCCTGGATCAGGTCGAGGAAGCTCAGGCCGCGGCCCAGATAGCCTTTCGCGATCGAGACGACGAGGCGCAGGTTGGCCTCGACCATCTGCCGCTTGGCGAGCATGTCGCCGCGCTCGATCCGTTTCGCCAGTTCGACCTCCTGGGCGGCGGTCAGCAGGTCGACCTGGCCGATCGAACGCAGGTAGAGGCGCAGCGAGTCGAGGCTCGGCTCGACGGTGAGCTCGAGTCTCCTTCTTCGGCCCGCCGTTGGAGTCGGCCCCGCGCTGCTCCTTGTAAGCGCTGACGCCGTCCTCGGCGATCACGTCGACGCCGTGCTCGACCAGGTGGGCGTGGAGCTGGGAGACCTGCTCCTTGGTGATCTCCACCTCCTCGAGGGTCGTGGCGATCTGCTCGAAGGTCAGGTAGCCGCGCTCACGACCCAGAGCAATCAGGCCGCGCAGCTCCTCAACCTCGGCAATCGGGCTCTCCCCAGCATCGCGATCCATGACGTCAGTGACCGTCTCCAACGGTTCGATATTCACTGCCTCCGCTGCGACCCTCTCCCCCATTCCCGGGGAGGCCGACCCTGATGCTCCGGCCGCGGCGAAGTATAGGCGGATCGCCCTGTCGAACGGCGCCGCCGGGTTGCCGGCAACTCCGGTCGCCTAGGCTTTGCCGGTCGATGGCAAGCCGGCAAACCGCCACCCCAACCGCTCCCGATGTTCAGGCCTCCGTCCCGGAGACCCAGGTCAGCCTCTCGCGGGTCGGAGTCACCGGCGTCGAGAAGGTCATCCGGGTCAAGGCCGACGGCAGCGAGAACCTCTTCTACGCCGGCTTCGAGTGCTTCGTCGACCTCAATCCGCAGCAGGCCGGCGTCCACATGTCGCGCTTCGAGGAGATCGTCGGCGAGGCGATCGACGAGGTCGTCCTCGACGAGGCCTTCAAGGCCGAGGTGCTGGCCGCCCACATCGCCCAGCGAGTGCGCGAGCGCCAGGGCGGGCTGCGGGCCGAGGTCTCGGTCACGGCGCGCTACCCGGAGACGGTCTTGACGCCGGAGAGCGGCAAGAGCACCCAGGAGATCTACGTCCTCTTCGGCACCGCGGTCGACTCCGAGCGCGGCACGCGGACGCTGACCGGGGTCCAGGCCCAGGGGATGACGGCCTGCCCGTGCGCCCAGGAGATGGTCGCCGGGCTCTCGCGCGAACGGCTCGCCGGGCAGGGCTTCGACGCTGAGGAGATCGAGCGGATCATCGACGTGGTGCCGATCGCGACCCACAACCAGCGCGGCATCGGCACCCTCCACATCGGCTGCCCCGAGGGCGGGCCGGCATCGATCGACGCGCCGCAGCTGCTGCGGATCGTCGAGAGCTCGATGAGCTCGGAGATCTACGAGCTGATGAAGCGCCCCGACGAGATGGCCGTCGTCGTCAAGGCGCACGAACAGCCCCGCTTCGTCGAGGACTGCGTGCGGGAGATGGTCCGCCAGGTCGTCGAGGGCTACCCCGACCTACCGGCCGACGCCTTCGTCATGGCCCGCCAGGAGAACCTCGAGACGATCCACCGCCACAACGTCGTCGCCGAGCGCTACGGCACGCTCGGCGAGCTGCGAGCCGAGCTGGCCAGCGGCGAGCGCAGGCGCGGCATCAGACGATGCGCGAGTGGCTGGAAGCGCCTGCTGCCTGAAGGAGTGCCTGGGAGCGCCGTCGGGGTCGACTCGGCGGACGCACTGCGCGAGATTCCGCTGCGACCATGCGGTTGGCGTCTCCGGCGCTCGCGCTCATAGTCCGGCGAGTCGACCCCGACGGCGCTCTCGTGACTCGCTTCAGTCGACGGGGAGCGACTGGTTCGGGCGCGCTCCTTTTGCTGCGCCTCGATTCGTTTGCGGAGGCCGAAGAAGTAGTCGGCGCCGCTGATGACGGTGACGAATAGGGCGAGGTAGACGAGGAGGTCGACGCCGAGGGGGGCCGGGTCGGCGACTATCAGGGCGATCACGGCGGCGATCTGGAGGACCGTCTTCAGCTTGCCGAGCCAGCTGGCGGCGATCACGATGCCGCGCTCGGCGGCGATCGTGCGGAGGATGGTGACGGCGATCTCGCGGGCGATGATCACCATCGCCACCCAGGCTTCGAGCCGGTTGAGCGAGACCAGGGAGACGAGGGCGCCGATGATCAGCAGCTTGTCGGCGAGCGGGTCCATCAGCTTGCCGAAGGTCGTGACCGCGTCGCGGGAGCGGGCGAAGTAGCCGTCGAGGCCGTCGGTCAGCGCCGCCAGGGCGAAGACGGCGGCGGCCAGGGTGTCGCCGTTGGGGGTCTCCCCCAGCAGCGCGACGACCACGACCGGCACCGCCAGGATGCGCAGCAGGGTCAGCGCATTCGGCAGGTTGAGCGGGAACATCGGCTCAGTCTGACGGAGCCGGTACGGCGGTCGTCTTTTCGGCGTCGAGGCGGGCGAAGTACTCCTCGCCCTCGATGCTGATGTGCGGCACGATCTTGTCGAGCCAGCGTGGCAGCCACCAGGCGCGATCACCGAGCAGGACCATCACCGCCGGCACCAGTAGGCAGCGGACCAGAGTCGAATCGATCGCGATCGCGACCGCCAGGCCGATCCCGAACTCCTTGACCACCGGATCTTCGACGAGGACGAAGCTGGTGAAGACGCAGACCATGATCGCCGCCGCCGAGGTGATCACGCGGCCGGTGTTGGCGAGGCCTTGAACGACGGCGGTGCGGGCGTCCCCGGTTTCTTTGAAGTGTTCCTTCATCTGGGTCAGGAGAAAGACCTCGTAGTCCATCGAGAGTCCGAAGAGGATCGCGAACATCAGCAAGGGAACGAAGCTGACGATCGGGATCGAGTGGTCGAGCCCGATCAGTTCAACTCCCCAGCCGAGCTGGAAGACGGCGGTGACGACGCCGTAGGCGGCGGCGACCGAGATCAGGTTGCATGCCGCTGCCTTGATCGGCACCAGCAGCGAACGGAAGGCGACCAGCAGGACGATGAAGCTGAGGGCGACGACGATCGCGATCATCAGCGGCAGCTTGTCGGCGATCTTGCTCGCGAGATCGATGTAGCCGGCGGTCTGGCCGCCGACGTAGGAGCTCGCCTTCGTCCCTTCGAGCGACGCCGGGATGACTTCGTCGCGGAGGTTTTCGACGAGTTCGACGGTCTCGTCCTTCCAGGGCTCCGATTCGGAGACCACCGTGAAGACGGCGACGGTGCCGGCCTTGTCGAGGCTCGGTTCGGAGACGGCGGCGACGTCTTCGGCCCCGCCGATCGCTTTCTGCAGCTCCGGCAGCACCGCTTTGGCTTCTTCGGGAGAGGCGAATTCGGAGGCGATCAGGAGCGGCCCGTAGGCGCCGGGGCCGAACCCGTCGTTCATCCCTTCGAAGGCCTCGCGCGAGGTCGAGTCCTTGGGCAGGGCGCTGATGTCGTTCTGGCCCAGTTCGAGCTGGAGGAGCGGCAGGGCGAGGACGACGAGGATCAGCAGCGAGGCGATGCGGCGGTCCAGGGCCGGTCGGCGACCCTGTCGGCCCAGCGCAGCCAGCCGTGCGGCTTCTTGTCGTCGGGATGCGTCTTGCCGAGCTTGACGCGGAGGCTGTTGATGTGCGGCCCGAGCGCCCCGAGCATCGCCGGCAGCAGCGTCGCCGCGGCGCAGACCGCGACGACGACCGCGATCGCCGCGGTGTAGCCGAGAGTCCTGACCAGCGGGATGCCGGCGAAGGCGAGCGAGCAGAGGGCGATGATCACGGTGAAGCCGGCGAAGACGACGGCGCCGCCGGCAGTGGCGACCGCGCGGGCGATCGACTCCCGCAGATCCATCCCTTCACCCAGCTGCAGTTTGTGCCGGGTGACGATGAAGAGCGCGTAGTCGATGCCGACGCCGAGGCCGATCATCGTCGCCAGGGTCGTGGCGACCCCGGGCACCTCGAGCACGTGCTCGAGCAGCTTGATGATCGAGAGCGCGCAGGCCAGCCCGACGACCGCCGAGAAGATCGGCAGCATCATCGCCGTCGCCGTGCCGAAGGCGAAGAGGAGGATGATCACCGCGGCGACGAGGCCGACGACCTCGGCGAACTCGGTCGCCGGTTTGGAGAGCTGCTGCCCGACGTAGGCGCCGATCGAGGTCTGGACGCCGGCCGCCTCGGCGGGCTTGGCGGCGTCGAGGATCTCCTGCGATTCCTTTTCGTTGATTTCGCCCGGGCCGACCCCGAGGACCACCGGGATGTAGGCGATCCGCTCGTCTTTGCTGATCGCTCTCGAGCCTTCGACCAGCGGGCTTTTCGCCGAGTTCACTTGCGGCAGCGCTTCCAGCCTCTGCGCTGATTCTTCGATCGCGGCGGCGTACTTCGGTTCGGTCAGCTTCTTGCCGGCGGGCGCTTCGAAGACCAGCGGGTTGGAGCCATAGGCCTGTTCGGGCAGGTTTTCTTCAAGCAGTTCGGTCGCGATCGTCGAGCCGGTCCCGGGCAGCGTCAGGTTTTCGCTGGTCTTCGAGCCGGCGGCGGAAGAGATCGCGACGAGGGCGACCGCAAGCAGCAGCCAGACGGCGATCACGGGCTAGTGGTGGCGCGAGCAGAAGCGGCCGATCGCGTAGAGGGGCCCCGTCATTTCGCCATCATCCCCTACGGTGCGGGCGTCGCGCCAGACTCAAAGGGCGCGGGCACGGTTTCTTGCCACTTCGCGCCCAGTTCGCGCCGCAGCAAGACCAGGTGCTGGGCCTGGTTGGCGACCGTCGTCACCAGCATCGAGCGGACCGCCGGGCTGGTCAGCCGGTTGATCGCCCAGAGCTCGGCCTCGATCGTCGCGCTTTCCAGTTCGTAGAGGAAGTTGAGGTATTCGGATTCGGACCTGAGGCCGTCGGCTTCCACCGTTTCCTGCGGCGGTTCGGCAGCGGCGCCGAGCGCCCGCAGCGACTTGAGGGTCGCGTCGACGTGTTCCTGTTCCTGGGTGCGAAAGAGCCGGGCGGTGGCGAGCGAGCGAGCGCCGAGGCCGTGCAGGCTGTGGTCGTAGGCGACGACCGCGGCGCTCTGGCGGGCGAGGATCTCGTTCAGCAGGACCGCGTCGGCTTCCCTTTCGGTGGCCGACGACGTGGCGCCCCCGCCGCCGCTCCCACAGGCGGAGAGCGCGATCGCGAGGGCGCCGACGGCCAAGGCGAGGAGCAGGGCGCGGCGCACGGCGGCGGCGCGCATGATTCGGTTCGGGATCATGGGGCGGCGAAGACTATGAGCAAGTCAGGACACGGCAAGGGTCTCGCCGCGCTCGCCGCCGAGGTGCATGCCTGCCGCCGCTGTCCGCGGCTGGTCGAGTGGCGCGAGGCCTGCGCCGCCGACCCCCCACGTCGTTTTCGCGGCGAGCAGTACTGGGCGCGGCCGTTGGACGGCTTCGGCGACGCGGACGCGCGGCTGGCGATCGTCGGCCTGGCGCCGGCCGCGCACGGCGCCAACCGGACCGGGCGGATGTTCACCGGCGACCGCTCCGGCGAGTGGCTCTTCGCGGCGCTGCACCGCGCCGGCTACGCCAACCAGGCCGAGTCCGAGCGCCGTGGCGACGGGCTGCGGCTCGACGATGCCTACGTCACCGCGGTCGTCCGCTGCGCGCCGCCGGCCAACAGGCCGAGCACGGAGGAGCGCGACAACTGCATCCCCTACCTGGAGCGGGAGCTGGAGCTGCTGGAGCGCTGCCGGGTGATCGTCGCGCTCGGCTCCTTCGCCTGGGACGGGGCGCTGCGGGCTGCCCGCGCGCTGGGCGCCGAGGTGCCACGACCGAAACCGCGCTTCGGCCACGGCGCCGAGGCGGACCTTGGCCGCTGGCGGCTGCTCGGCTGCTTCCACCCGAGCCAGCAGAACACCTTCACCGGCAAGCTGACCGTGGCGATGATCGACGCCGCCTTCGCGCGGGCGCGGGCGCTGTCGGAATCGGGAAACTCCGGCAACTGACGCCGGCGGCAAGAAACCTCTTGATCGCTTTAGCGGTCTCCAGCATTAGTTCAGGGCGGGGTCCGTGTGGCGGAGCCCGCCGCCGAGACATTCAGAGGGAGAAGGCGATGAGGCGGCCAAGAATCAAGAGGACGACCGAGACGGTCGTCTCGCCGGAGGGCGATCTCTACCTGCTGCGGCCGAGCGCCGACGGCGACATCCGGATCGAGAAGCCGGGCGACGAAGACCGTCGGCTGCTGGACACGCTCGACGGCGAGCACACGATTGAGCGGCTGCACGAGGAGTTCGGCGTCGAGGCGGTAGGCGATCTGATCGCCCAGCTGCAGGATCTGGAGGTGGTCGAGGACGCCGCCGACGACGACCTGCTCGACCCCGCCGAGCTGGCCCGCTTCGACCGCCAGCTGCGTTACTTCAGCGACATCGGCGGCGAGCGGGGGCCGTCGGAGTGCCAGCAGCGGCTGCGCGAGGCGAAGGTCGCGGTGCTCGGGGTCGGCGGCCTCGGCGGCTGGTCTGCCTGGGCGCTGGCCTGCTGTGGGATCGGCGAGATCTGGCTGGTCGACGGCGATCGGGTCGAGATCAGCAATCTCAACCGCCAGATCCTCTACACCGAGGCCGACGTCGGCCTGCTCAAGGTCGAGGTGGCGGCGACGCGGCTGCGCGCCTTCAACTCGGCGGCACGAATCACCGCGACGGCGCGGCGACTGGAGAGCCGGCACGAGATCGCCGACTTCATCGCCGGCGCCGATGTCGTCATCGACGCCGCCGACTGGCCTGCGCACGACATCGAGCGCTGGTGCAATGCGGCCTGCTTCGAGGCGAGGATCCCCTACATCACGATGAGCCACTTCCCACCGATCGCCCGGGTCGGTCCGCTCTACGTGCCGGGCGTGACCGGCTGCTTCGCCTGCCAGGAGACCGCTTACCGGCGCGAGTACCCGCTCTTCGACGCCGCGGTCGAGCAGCGCCGCGCCCAGGCCAGCCCGGCGGCGACGCTGGGGCCGGCCTGCGGCCTGATCGGCGGCCAGGTGGGGATGGAGGTGATGCACCTGCTGACCGGGCTGGCCGAGCCCTCGACCCTGGGCAACGCCCAGATCTACGACCTGCGGACGATGGCCGCCAAACGCGAGGCGGTGGTGCCGGAGCCCGACTGTCCTGTGTGCGGCCATTTGCAGCCGTCCCAGCGAGCCCGCGAGGCGCGCGCGAGCGGGTAGCGTTGGGCGGACGATGAGGTTCGCCGCCCCGCTTGCGATCGCCGCGCTCGCCGCCACCCTGGTGGCGGGCTGCGGGTCCTCGTCCGAAGGCTCCGACGAAGCGGGCTCGACCGCGGCGCCGAAGGCGAACGGCGCCGGCGCCCCCGCCGGGGCCTCGGCGCACGCCTGCGCGATCGACGCCGGCGGCGCCTCCGGCCTGCGGGTCACCGCCGTCTCCTGCGGCAAGGGGCAGAAGACCGTGATCGCCTGGCAGCGCGAGGCGAGCTGCAAGCCACCCGCGGGTGGCTCCCGGGCCGGTTGCACCGTCGCCGGCTACCGCTGCATCGCGACCGCGACCGACCGTGGCCTGGCGGTCAGCTGCGCCCGCCCCGGCCACTCGATCGCCTTCACCGCGAGGCGCGAGTAGCGCCGCGGCTCAGGACGCGGCGCGGGCGACGATCCGGTCGGTCGGGTCGAAGAAGAGGACGAGCCACATCAGCTGGGCGACGGTCGGCGCGAAAAAGGCGACCGGGATCGAGAGCAGGAAGACCGAGGCGATGTAGCTGGAGCGGACCAGCCCTTCTCGCTGCGTCATGGCGTCGGCCGAGGTCAGCCCGGCCCGATGCGCGTCGGCGGTCATCCAGAGGCCGACCAGGACGACGACGGAGAGGTTGACCGCGTAGACGACGACCGCCGTGGTGCCGCCGAAGTCGCCGAGGACGCTGCTGCTGAAGGGGATCAGGACGATGAAGCCCAGGTAGAGCAGGTTGAGCGCGATCAGGCGACCGTCGAAGGCGGTGACTTCACCGAAGAAGCGGTGGTGGACCAGCCAGAAGCGCCCGATCACCGCGAAGCTGATCGCGTAGGAGAGGAAGTTTTCCCGCTCGTCCCAGATCGCCTGGCCGATGCTCCCGTCCACCTCGGCCTTGGGGATCAGGAGGTTGAGGACCAACAGGGTGATCGCGATCGAGAAGACGCCGTCGCTGAAGGCGACGATCCGCGAGAACTCGATCTCGTTCCCCTCACGCGGCTTCGCCGACTCTTCCCTCGTCATCGGCCGATCATGCAGACCGGGCGCGACGGAACCGCGAGCCGATCCCATTCACCTGCCTCTCCTAGAATGCTCTCCCCCGCCGGCGTAGCTCAGTTGGTAGAGCACTTCACTCGTAATGAAGGGGTCCCCGGTTCAAATCCGGGCGTCGGCTCTTAAAAGCCCAACAAATAGCCATATTTGCGGATTAGCACCCCGGGCGCGGACGGAAATATGTCCCCAATATGTCCCGAGATCGGGCTAAACTGGGGCAATGGCGCGCCCACGGCAAGCCCCCGCTCGACCCCCTTCGGGGCATGTTTTCCGGATGGATCGCAAGCGCGGGCCACAGTGGTACGCCAAGTATCGGCTGCCAGACGGGCGCCAACTGCAGCGTCGCATCGGCCCCGCATGGACCGAGCGAGGCCGACCGGCAGCCGGCTATTTCACCAAGCGCACCGCTGAAGCGTGGCTGCGCGACGTGCTCGACGAAGCGCGGCGGGGGACGCTCCCCGGCCTCGTCAAGACCGGCGTCACCTTCACCGACGCCGCCGCCGAGTGGCTGCGCTACGTCGAGCACGACCGCGACCGCAAGCCGTCGACGATCACCGGCTACAAGGCGATCCTCCGAGCGCAGCTCCTCCCCGCCTTCGGCGAGGAGCCGATCGAGTCGATAACCACGGCGTCGATCGAATCCTGGCTCGCCGGCTTCGACCGGGCGCCCGCGACGCGGACCAAGGCGCTCGTCCTCATGCACGGGATCTTCAAGCGGGCGAAGAAGCTATACGGCCTGCCGACCAACCCCGTCGCCGACGTGGAGAGGCCGCCGATGCGCCGCAGCGGCGACATCGACGTGTTCTCGCCCGAGGAGGTGATGGCGCTGGTCCGCGCGGCGGCCTCCGAGCAGGACGCGGCGATCTACCTGACCGCCGCCTTCACCGGCCTGCGCCGTGGCGAGCTGCTCGCCCTGCGCTGGCGCGATGTGGACTTCAGCGGCCAGGTCATTCGGGTGCGCGCAAGCTACGCCGAGGGGGCGCTGACGACGCCGAAGTCCGGCAAGGTCCGCTCGGTGCCGATGGCGCCCGACGTGGCTGAGGCCCTGGCGAAGCTCGGCCAGCGAACGGGATGGACGGCCGACGACGACCTCGTCTTCGTCGGCCAGGCCGGCAGCTACCTCGACGGCCGCGCCCTGCGCCGCCGCTACGACTCCGCCCTCAAGCGAGCCAACCTCCGCAAGCTCCGCTTCCACGACCTCCGCCACACCTTCGGCACCCGGATGATCGCCAAGGCCGACATCCGCCGCGTCCAAGAGTGGATGGGCCACGCCGACATCCAGACGACGATGAAGTACCTCCACTACGCCCCCCGCGAGGAGGACGCCGCCCTGGTCGCCGAGGCATTCCAACTCGACCAGCCGAACGCTCCGGCGAGCCCTCCGAGCCCATCTCGATAATCCCCGCCCTCATGAAGACCAACTACTACGTCGACGCCTTCAACCTCTTCTACGGAGCGTTGAAGGGGAAGCCCGACAAGTGGCTGGACCTGGCCGCGCTGTTCGGGCGGGTATTTCCGCGGAACGAGATCCACCGAATCCGGTATTTCACGGCGAGGGTTGAAAACCGGCCACCTGACTTTCAGCAACCCGAGCGGCAGGCGGCGTACTTCCGAGCACTCGAAACGATCCCGAGCCTCTCGATCCACTATGGCCAGTACAAGACGCGGCCGGTGCATATGCCGCTGGTGAAACCTCGCCCGCTCGGACCGAAAACGGTCCGCGTCTTCAAGACCGAGGAGAAGGGCTCGGACGTGAACCTGGCCTCGTACATGCTGCTCGATGCCTTTCGCAAGGACTGCGAGGTAGCGGTCGTGGTCTCCAACGACGCCGATCTCAAGACCCCGATCGAGCTGGCGATTGACGAGCTTGGCATCCGTGTGGGAGTCCTCAACCCCCATCCGCCCGAGAAGCGCAGTCTCGATCTGCATCCAACGTTCTTCAAGCAGCTGCGTCGTGGCCCAATCGCGGCCAGCCAGTTCGAGCCGGTGTTGAGCGACGCTCTGGGCGAGATTCGCAAGCCGGACGGCTGGTAGCTATTCCCTTAAATCGCTGAGGCCCGCCGAAGCGGGCCTCGCACCCAGCCACCGAAGCGACTGGGGGGATGGGAAGAAGGTACCGAAAATCGCCGGATGGATCAATCCGGACGGCTTCTTGACACCGACTCACCGCCCCATCCCGAGCGACCGCCCCGAGTTCCGCGAGCGGCCGAGCAGCTTCTTCCTGCCCAGGTTTCGCTGAAGCCGTTGCAGCTGCCGCTGTGCCCGCCGCCGCGCGGCTCGCTCGGCGGCGGCCTTCGGCATCGCTCCGAAGGCCCGCTCCCTGTCCTTGATGCCGTGCCCCTGGCGGTAGCCCTCGATCTGCCTCACGCCCCGCTCCCACGCCTTCCGCTTCGTCGGGTCGCTCGGCCTCTCCCCCAGCTCCTCGGTGATGTAGACGGGCGGAGCGAGGTGGGCTGCAACGAGCGCCAGCCGTAGGCGCTCATCGAGAACCTGCTCGACGGCTACCAACTCTCGGCGCGCGGTGTGTTCGACCGGCGGCATCCGGCGAAGCTCGGCTTCCAGCTGAGCGAGCTGCGCTTCGCTGCGCGTCTCGGTGCGATCGATCCGCTCGCGCTCGGAGCGGCGGAGCTTTCGGGACAGCCCCTTGGCCCGTTCGCGCTGCGTATCGATGCCGCCGAGAAACTCGCTCACCCGCTCGATCCGCTTCTCTAGTTCCGCCCGCTCGTCCTCATTGGTTCGCTCCTGGCGTACCTGCGCCCGAAGGCCATCGCGCCGCCCGATCAGCTCAGCGCTCGGCAGCGCCTCCATCTGCGCCACGTCGTGGGCGGCGAGCTGGGCGCGATCCCGCTCGGCGGCTTCGGCGATATGCGGGATGTCCCTCGCGCAGGTAGGGGGAGCGCGGTGCGATCTCCTCACGCTGTTCCTGAACCTCCGGGGTCGCGTAGAGGTAGGTTTCCCCGCGGGCGCGCGAGGCAGCGACGTAGAGCTCTTGCTTGTCCATCGACGGGTCGGCCATGACGTAGGCGCGCGTCGACCGTCGATCCTTGCGCCGAGTAGGTCGTCACCGCGTAGGCGTGTTCGAGGGCCGGGGCGTCTGAATGCGGGTTGGTCCGAGTCGAGGTAGTCGGCTCCGACCTCCACCCGCTTGGCCTGGTCGACGCCTTCGAGCATGACGCGGCGCTGCACGGCGTCGACCTCGGCGATCCGCCAGCGCTCGCGATTGTAGATGTCTACCTGCCGGTCGTTGACGCGGGTGATGACCTGATCGCCGGCGGCGAAGAGCTGGCCGCCGACCTCGACCTCCTCGGCACCGAGCTTGCCTGCTTGCTTGTGAGCTTCGCGCGCCATCGCGTTCAGCTTCTCGACCTCGAGCATTTCGCTTGGCGATCATCACCGCGTCCTCGCCGCGCTCGAAGGACTCGTGCCAGTCGGCGACCATCGCCTCGCGACGGGCCTTGGCGTCGGGGGCGACGATCACGCGCTCGGAAGAGCGGTAGAGCGCCAGCGCCTCGCGTCCCTCGCCCTCCCTGATCCGCTTCGCCGCTTCGCGGTCGAGCTCATGCTCGTGGCGGATCACCTCGTCGAGGTGGATCGGCTCGGTCCGATCCGCGATGGCGCGGAAGAGGCCGCCGGCCTCGATCTCCCCCAGCTGCTCGGGGTCGCCGAGAAGGACGAGCTTGGCCTCGGCCACCTCGGCGCGAGAGACCAAGCGGGCCATAGTCGCGGAGTCGACCATCCCGGCCTCGTCGATCAACAGCACCGAGCCCCGGGGCAGACCCTCCACTCCCTCGTGCTCGGCTCGGTCCAGCTCGACGAGCAGGCTGGCGACGGCGATTGCCGGCAGGCCCTCGTCGCGCATCACGTTCGCCGCCCGCCAGGTCGGCGCCGCGGCGCGCAGCTCGGTACCCGCCTGCGCCCAGCCCTCGGCCGCGGCGACGATCGCGAAGGTCTTGCCGGTGCCCGCCTCGCCGATCACCACGGCGACTCCCTCGGGGTCGCTGAGCAGGCAGCGAACCATCTCGCGCTGGTCGTCCTTCAGGGTCGGGCGGGCATGGATTACGCGCGCCGCGATCAGCTCACCGGCCGGGGTCGGGCCCTCGGCCTTCATCCGCTCGACCGCCGCCAGCGCCTCACGCTCCAGCTCCCAGATCCGCCGGGTCGTGAAGCGAGGGCCTTTGGCGGACTCGGCGATCTGGATCACCGACTCGGAGCGCAGGAAGGCGTCCGCCAGGCGCTCCACCTCGGCTCCCGGCGCCCCCGTCCTGATCAAGCCCGCCACCGCCTGAACCGCCTCTTTCCTGTCGAAGTGAGACGCCCCCGCCGTGACCGCACGGCCTACCTGCCGGTAGGAGGCCGTGCGGTCGAAGGCGGGGGCGTCCGGCGCAAGCCTCAGATGCGCCTCGGCGTCGAAGCTGCGCTCGATCGCCTCGCGGTCGAGGCCGATCTCCTGCGCCCTGGAGCGCCAGCGCTCAAGCAGCTCACCGCGGCCGACGTCGGCCTCCTTCGGCTTGCGGGTGGCGAGCGTCGCGACCTGCATCGAGCGCGCCGAGGCGTCCGGCCCGGCCGCCTCGAGGATTTCGGCGCGGCGGGTGGAGAACTCGCGCAGGTGGGAGTCGGAGAAGCCCTCGATCTCGGCGATGCCCTTGCGGACCTCCTGCCAGCGCACGCCGAGGCGCTGGCTCAACTCGTGGCGCAGGTGGGCCTCATAGATGTAGCAGGCGGTGGTGGCGTGGTCGAAGATCGCCGGGTGGTAGAGCCGGGTCCAGCGGCCGTCCGGGCCCCGGGTCGCGTTGGCGACCAGGACGTGGGTGTGGAGCTGAGGGTCGCCGTTGCGTGAGGAGCGGTGACGGTAGGCGGCGGCGAGGTAGCCCGAGCCCTGGAGGAACTGCGAGCCTCCGGCTCCGCGCCTTGTCCAGCAGGCTTCTCGCTGCATGTAGTTGAGGGCGGCTTGGATGGCCTCGCGGTGGGCGGTTTGGACTTCGCGGGCGGCGAAGGGGCCGCCGAGGCCCCAGAGCAGGGAGACCGACTTGGGGGCCGAGAAGGTGAGGTCGAAGCCGGGGACGGGGCCATCGCCGCGAACCCCGCGCATCGAGAGCAAGGGCTCGCCGTTGACCGGGTTCTTGCCGGTCAGCATCGCGACGAGCTGATCCTCGCCGACCTCGCCTTCGAGGCCGAGGTCGCGCGCGGCGTCGCCGAGCCATTCCCCGGGGGCCTCGCCTTCGCCGGCGTAGTAGTCCTCGGCGCCTGCGGCGACCTTGTCGAGGTAGTAGCGCTCCTGGCCGCGCCCGAGCCTTGCGATCGAGAGCATCTACCTGCTCTGTCCAATCGGAGGGCTCGGTGCATCAGCTCTTTGCGGCATCGCCTCCTATGTCGAAGAAGCGGGCTCGGTGTCCCGCTCAATCACGGAAGTGATGTGGCGTGGGGGGTGGTGCTGTTGCTGTTTGGCTGTTTGCATTCAGGACTGCTTGGCAGTCCTGAGCTGCGTCGACATCGGGGTCGTGGTGGTGGTCGTCGTCCTTGGTGGCTTCGTTGCTGTGAATTCGTTGTTGAGGTGGCTGGCTTCTTGCTTTTCGGTGGCTCAGCTTCCGCCCGACCGTCCCGGCCTGGACAAAATGGCCGGCACCGCGACCGGGTTTTCGGGACATACCCGATGCAAAACCCGTTTTCGACTGACAGTAGGGGTGGAAGAGATGCCCGAGCCCGATCTACTTGCCGAACCACTGCTTGACGCCCGCGAGGCGGCCAAGCTGCTTCATGTGCCGCGGAGCACCCTCTACGAGCTGGTGCGCTCGCGAGGGCTGCCGCACGTGCGCGTCGGGCGCACACTGCGGTTCACGCGGCAGGATCTATCCGTCTGGATCACCGCCAATACCTATGGGCTCCAAACGCTCAACCGGGATTAGCAACCCTGCGAATGGGCATCCAGTGGTTCCGGCTCGCCCAGCTCAAGACCCCCGCCCTCCGTTTCCGTATAGTGCCGGAACACGGCGTCGGTCAGCCAGACCACCTTGGCCGCATTTTCCCTCACCGCCACGATGGACTTCTTCTGCTCGGCCATCGTGGTTCCGAAATCGGCCATAGCGAACTGCACCGCCACCTGATCGGCGAAGTCGAAGCGCATGTCCTCTGCCTTGCCGTCCTTTCCCCACGTGACGACCAGGGCGGCTTCCAGATCGCGGACGGCTTCAAGGGCATCTCGCAGGGCCGGACCGCCCTTGTCCTCAGCCCCAAGGTCAGCGCTGGGGTAGTGGAAAACGCGGTTGCGGTCGCCCTCCAACTGCACCTTGAGAAAATTGGGCCGCAGCAGCTCCCGGTACACGCGCTTCGGTTTGTCAGGCAGGCCCTTGGCGAAATCGCGGATCACCGGTCGACTGCTTTCACGCCGCAGGAAGTGGGCGATCTCGTAGAGATGGCCGACCAGCAACCGCGACCAGTGCAGCGCCGTCCTGTCCTTGCCGAAGCCTTCGACCAGCCGGGCGCGGCTCAGTGCTAAATCGTTACGAGCTAGGTGTCGAACCCCAACACGTCCCGAACGCGCTTCATAGGCGGCCGGTTGCCGAGCGCTGAGTGGGAGCGCCGCTCGTTGTAGTGCTTGATCCAGTGTGGCAGCGCCTCGCCGCGAGCGTCGCTTGAGGCGTATTCGAGCGCGTAGGCCCACTCTCGCATCAGCGTCTGGTGGAAGCGCTCGACCTTCCCGTTGGTACGCGGCGTGTAGGGCCTGATCTTCAGGTGAGAGACCGCCCTGCCGTCCAGCAGCTCGGCCAGCGCCTTGCTCTTCGTGTAGCTGAAGTGGTTGTCGGTCATCAGTCGCTCGACGGCGATCCCGCGCTCTTCGAAGAACTCGAAGGCGCGGCGGGTGAAGGCGGCGACGGTCAGGGCCTGCTCGTCGTCGTGGATCTCCGAATAAGCCAGGCGCGAGCAGTCGTCAACGATCGAGTGCACGTACTCCCAGCCGACTCGCCGCGAGCGCCTGCGACGGTCGCCGGTCAGCGCATGGCCGGGCTCGGTGAAGCGACCGAGCTTCTTGACGTCCATGTGCAGGAGATTCCCCGGGCAGGGCCACTCGTAGCGAATCACCGCCGGCGGCTTTGGCCGGGGCAGGCGCGAGCAGCCGCCGCGGCGCAGGACGCGGTGCACGGTCGAGTGGGGGCGGGCGATGTCGGGCTCGTCGGCCAGGCGGCGGGGGCTCCAGCCGGTCTTCTCGCGCCGTTCGCAGATCTTCTGAGCCTCGGCATCGGGGACCTGCGCGGGGCTGCTCTTCGGGCATGAGGAGCGGTCGCGCAGGCAGCTCAGGTCCCGCCGCTGCTCCTCGCCGGCCTCCCGCCAGCGTGAGACCCAGGTGTGGGCCGTCGACTTCGCCACGTTCGAGGCGGCCGCGGCCGCCTCGAACGTGAAGTCCTCCTCTTCGACGAGCAGGACCATGCGGTGCCTGCCCTTCGGGGTGAGCGGGGAGTTAGCGTGTTGCATCCGGGCCTCCTTGAGGTCGTGAGCTTTGACACCCACAGCCTCTCGGTAGGCCCGGATCTACCTCATGGCGTTCGGAACGTCCCTGGGCTCGTCAGCTAGGGCCAGCACCAACACCCACCGGGCGACCTCATCATCAGCAGGCAGTACCTCGCCAATCTTGCTCACCCGGCAAGCCTCAGAACCCCAGCAGGTCGTTCGCTGCCGTCGGCCATTGGTGATCGAGCAAATGTCGACCGAATCCAGAAGATGCTTAGACTTCGGCGATCATTTGGCGTTTGCTGCGCTTTTCAGCGTAATCCTCAAGCAGATGCAGCGACTGAAGCGAGCCAAAGGTCTCATCTACTTGATCGCTAAGAACGTGGTGCAAAGCGCGGCCTGCCCCCATGAACAGTAGAAAATAGGTCAATGCCCGCGCGTTCCTCCAGCCGTTGACCCGGCGGAGCGACTTGACTATCCGGTGGGTCTCGTAACCCTCCATCAGCTCGGAGCCGCCATGATCTCCCAAGGTAATCATCATCGCGCCGGTGATTCCGAAGGCCGATTGCTCTTCGGCCTTCGCCCTATCCGCCAGCTCGGAGGTGTCGTTGTAGTAGGCGCTCAGGTGACGAACCCACAACGGCCAGGCTTCCTCGTCACTCCTCTCTTGCAAAGCCTCCTCGTAAAAGGCGGCCTGCGCCGCGAACCCGGAGAGTACGAGACGCTCCACAGCGAGTCCGATATCTCGCTGAGCTGCTTGGTCGCGTAGCTGCTTACGGTACTTGGCGCCGAGCCGTGGGGGCGGGTCTCCGTCTGCCAGTCGTCCGATCCCGCGCTTCGACGGCGCATCGGTATCCATCTCGGCGACAACGAATCGGTGCACGAGGGGCAGGTGGTGCACATACGTCGCGATCAGCGTCTCGTTGCGCAGGCTCGCAAGCGTACCCTCAAGGCCCTCCGGCGTATACGCGTCTCCCGCGGTCTCAGCGAACTTGGTAGCCGCGGTCTCGAACTCCTGTTGAATCCGCTCCCGGCTAGCAATCTGGGGCTGGTACGCAGACATGGACTTGACTTCGCCGAGACTACCCAAGAATTACACTCTGTTGTCGTCGGGTCGCTGCTTCATCAAGCGACGCTGGCGATCGTTTCGGCTGCGACGAGTTGCTCGACCTTGTAGCCCTCCCGATACCCCTGCGGATTCCCCACGCGCTCCCAGACCTCTGTCAATGCCTGCAGACCGCTAAGGGTGGGCGGCACGAACTCCTGGGCGTCTTGGGTTCTTGCGCACTCGTCAATGGTCGCGGTCCAGGTCGCGATCGAGATCAACGGGTTCTTCGGCCCGCCGTGAAAGGTGAGCATCACGGACGGGCCGCTGCTTCGAATCCGGAGGGTCATCGCCGCACTGGCCTCAGAGGCTGCTTGAAGCTGGTGCTCAAGAACCGGAACGATGCCAGCGACTTCGGCCTCAGGCAGAAGAGCGTCCCCTCCCATAGCCAGGATCGCCGGGTCCCCAACGTGGTCCCTGACACGAAACTCGGAGAGATCCCGAGCCTCGCCCAGGCCCTCGCGGATGTCGGCGACGAGAGTCATGAACGGTTCGACGTACCGGGGCTCGGTACGAAACGTGGAGAACAGCCGGCCGGCCCCGCCCGTCACAAGAAGGGGAAGCGATGCTGGCCGGTCCTTGAACTCGGTCAACTCCACCTGAGCCGTCAGGGATTCCTCTCCTCCTGACTCCGCGTACGCTTGCAAACCGTTGAGCCACGCTTGCGATTTGGCGATCTTGTTCTGCTGGAACATTTCCCGCGCCTCCCGGATTGCGGCGAGCATATCGCGCGTTAGAGTAATCGCAAACCAGATAATGCGCCGCACATGTGGTCACGTCGACGCCTTTCCTGGCCGGACCCGTCGCCCTTCCAGCCGTCGACAGGCGACCTCCACGCTCCACGAACTGGCCGGCTCAACCGACAGCTGCCGGACGAGCCAACTTTGATCGGTCGCAGCTAGGGAACTGCTGAAGTTCGTACTTGGAAGCTGCCTGGTTCTTCATGCCCTAGACTTTTCAATCTCATGGACATCGAGCAAATCATTCGAGAGGCAATTCACGCACGGTCGCCTCTCTCGCTTTACTACGAAACAGATAGCAGTGCGCCAAGGACCGTGCATCCCCATGTGCTTTACCGCACCTCGACTGGGAAGATCTGCGTGGACAGCTATCAGCTTGATGGCCCAACTTCTTCTGGTGGCCCGCTCCCAGATTGGCGTCCGTTCAGTCTTGCCAAGATCACGCAAATCGAAGTGCTAGATGGCGAGTTCGATACTGCGCCTGGCCTTAATCTCGGCTCACCGAAATACGCAAACGGCCTCCTCGCACACGTTTAGCGTTTGATTGAGCTTGAGTCTTCTCGGTCATCGGGATGCGCTCCTTGGCCGACGTGCCCGATATTCCGGTGCGAGCGCCGACGATCATCACCGGGGCGAACGATGGCGGAAAGAGCACAGCGCTCTACGCACTTGCCTTTCTACTCGGCGGATCGAAGCCGACGCTCGACGATCACACAATGGTCGGTCCAAACGAGGACGGTGCCGACCCCCTCAGGCACGAGCGCATCGAGGTTACGGGCAAGTTCATCCTTGACAACCATGATGTCGAGAGCCTTAACCTGGATGGGGCCGTCCTCGTCCGTCGAGTGGCAGAGATAGACGGTGAAGCGCGTTACGAGCTGCGGCAGGTAGCGCCTTCCGACGAGCGTTTCCGCAACCTCGAAGCTCGCAAGCTCGCTGATCTGCGGGAACTGGGCGAAGTCACAGGAATTGCCCCTACGGGTCCACGCAATACCAAGGCTGCCTGGCTGGAGCCCTTGGCAGACCATGCAACCACTCTGCCTCACGAAGAGGCCTGGGTCGCCGCCCCCGCGCAACTTATCGGACGACTCCCACGAATGATGCTCTTCTCATCGACGGATGAGCCCGACCCTGAGGGCCAGATCCACTCCGCTCTTAGGGCTGCCTTCAAGGACTTGCTCGACGATCCTCAGCTAGTCGGCCCAGTGCGCGAGGTCGAGTCGGCAGTACAAGAGCAGCTCGCTGAAAAGGCAAAGGAGCTTTGCGATCACGTCGCCGAGAGATGCCCAGAGCTTGAGTCGATAGCGGTTGCGCCCGAAGTGACTTTTACGGAAGGGTTTCGGAACGTCGAGGTCCTTGCCGCGCGCGAGGGAGGGGTTGAGATTCCGCTCAATCGGTCAGGTGCCGGCCGACGCCGCCGGATAAACCTCGCCATTTGGGAGTGGACAGGGAATCTTCTTGATGTGACCGGCCCGGAAGACCGAGCCGTAGTTATTGCCTACGACGAGCCCGATACGCATCTCGACTATGCGCACCAGCGCGAACTCGTCGAGTTGATTCAGCAGCAATGCACAAAGCCGGGAATCGGCATGGCGATCGCAACGCATTCTCTCAACCTCATTGATCGAGTCGATATTGAGAGCGTCGTGCATCTGCGGCTCCAAGACCATCTGTCTGTGCTCGAACGGCTGATGACGTCAGATCACGAGAGCATCGACCAACATCTCCGCCGAGTATCGGAAGCGATGGGCTTGCGAAACAGCGTACTCCTGCATGAGCGGTCATTCCTCGGGGTGGAGGGTCCAACCGAGATGCAAACGGTTCCCGCTCTGTTTCGACTCTCGACGGGCATGAGCCTTCAATCAGCAGGCATAGCCCTGATTGCAGGCAACGGCAATGATGGCGCGCTTAATGTCGTCAAGTTTCTCAAGGAGCACGGTCGAACCCTGTCGTTCCTCGTGGTCGATTCTGACTCAAGCGACCGCAAGCTCTTTCGCCCCGACAAGTTGCACGCCGCCGGTATCGATGACGACGAAATTCATTTCGTTGGCACACGCGAGCTTGAGGATCTCTTCGAGGACGGCCAATGGGCAGACACCGCAAATACTCACTGGCCACGAGATGATGGCGAGGAATGGACCGCCGCGCATTTCGCGTCCCTTCGCCAGGCGAATAAGTTCAGCAAGGCGATCGAGAACGAGATAAGAGGAGCCTCGTCCAAGGCGCCACCTCGCAAGACGGGCTACCTCGTGGCATTGGTGCAGGGTCTAACCGATGTCGCTCAAGTGCCAACAGATCTTGTGGAGATCTTTGGTGGCCTAGCCAAGCTAGATGCAGGTTGATGTCGAACCTCGTCTGCCTTATGCCAGAGCTACATAGGCGCGTTTGACGCGACAGCGTCCACAGCCCACTAATTGCCTGTCTCCATAGATCTCACGTAGTCATCGCGCTCCCTACCCGCCAGCTCCCTGACCTGAGCACCCTGCCTGACCCACAACTTCGAACCCTTCCGATCATAAAAAGGCTGACCGCTTGGCGTAAGCACTAGTCGCATTACTCTCTTCTTCTGCTCCCCACGCATATGCTGCTCCAATGCGAGCGTCATATACGGCAGTGGAGACGGCTCAATCGCCGCTGCGAGAGAGTCGGCAAGGCGCCTCTGGTATAGATCCCAATCGCCACTTGGATTGTCCTCTTCAACTCCAAGCACAGTAAAATCGCCAATCTCTACCAAATCATCCGCATATTCGCCAAGCCATTGCCGGTAGCGCTCCGTCTCCACGGCACCGATGATAAGCGTCGCCCGCTCTCTTGCGAGTTGATTGAGAAGACCGCACACCGCCTTAACTAGTTCGGGTCGCAGATCATCCCAATTCGGGGTTGCGTCGTGCACGAGCCGATCCAAATTGAGAAATGCAGACGCCTTTACCTCCAGAAACTGGCCCTCTCCTTCGCCAAGCAGCGACTCTAGGTCGTCGCCTGTCTGATCGGCTCTATTCCTTGGATGACTGGTGCTCCCGTTCTCTTTAGACACTCGTTCTGGATCAAGCATCTCCTTTCCGAGAAGTGGGCTCTCTCGCGCTCCAAATGCTGTGAACGTCCTCGCGCTGAACAGTTGGCGCATATGTCGATCATTGAGCCTTACCACAATATCGTCCATAAATTCAAAGTACCGCTTGGGATCAAACCTACCCATAAGCAGCAGGCGAGCGAATCCGTCTCCAGCGTAGATAGAGCGTCCCGTAACCAATCTCCTAGCGTCATCGGCAATTCCCGTGACATGTCCTAGCAGCACGTCGTTAAAGTTGATACTTGCACTGTTGCCGACGCTCGCCATAACTGAAATGAAGAACTTCACGCCAGATTGGGCTTTGAGCGGCGCAATTAGTCCGGCTTTTTCGTAGCTACGAAGATTTGTGCCAGATGAACTATGGATTTCTTCGTTAATTCGTCTAACTAGGTCGGGAGTTAGATCAGACAGCCCCGGTGGTCTGGCCTCGTCTGCATGCACCCAATGCTCATGAATGCGTCTTACCTCCATGTAATCGACGCGTCGCACCTCGGGTAGTTCGTCCAGGGTTTCGACTAGTTGGTTAATATTCCCCGCATACCAAACCCTAAGCATTAGGTCATACGCGCCGATCAACTCATAAACGTGATAAGAACCTACCCGTAGGTCATCGAGTCGTTTTCGTACTGCATCTCTTACATCGGGGTAAACTGGCTCAAAATAGAGGCGGATAAAAAACAGGTGCTCTCCCGATTGCTCATGAAGCGCAGGGTGCCAGACATATCTCGGCAGAACGCTCATAGCAAAGACTGCACCGCCTGCTTACGGTGGGGTGAACCTGTCTCTACAAATGGATGCTCACTGGCCACAGACATGACCAATTCAGTGCCCCTCCAAATCTTGACTGTACGAAAGTCGGATGAGGGCGTCAGATAGACATCCAGGCGTGGCTGTGAGTGTCTACGTAGAACTTTTGGGCCAATCACCAATATTCCACTCGTAACCGATACGAACCAAAGACCTACTGTTGCCGTGGTGGGAAGACTCAGAATATTGGAGGCAAATCCTGTGGCAAACCCGAGAGCCAACGCACATGCTATGCCTGCCATTCTTCTATGTCTCATAAGTAGGACTTTAGAGTGCATGACCCAACTCAAATGCTATAGAGATCGCCCCAGCAACAGCCGCGGAATACGCTGCCCACTCACCGTAAGATGCTGTTTCACTAGCGAAGTCATTGTAGATCGCAGCAAGAATGGCCCCAATAACTGCCCCGAAGGACCCGAAGCCGCCAATCCGCGTAACGCTTTGAGCTATTGACTCATAAGTTCCGGACAAGAACCGAGAGCGTATTCAAAACGGTCTATTCGTGCATTGTTGTAGACCACTCAGGCCTGGGGTGGTCGATTCAGACGAGGAAAGGTGGCCGGTTGCTCTCGCGCCGAGACTTGCTCCTGGTTTCGTGTCCCCAACTATGTCCCCAACTCGGCAGTTCTAGACCCAACCAGGCTGAACTAACTGGACGAGATCGCGCCTAACCGGGCCAGATCGGGCTCCAGGATCGCGCTCGTAATGAAGGGGTCCCCGGTTCAAATCCGGGCGTCGGCTCTCAGTCAGCCAGCCAAGCGGTCCAGAACCCGCTGGTTGTCCTCGACCAATTTAGTCAGGCGAGCTTGGAAAGCCTTGTCCTTGCGTCGAGCGTCGATGTGATGGTCGATCGCGGCGCGCACGGCCTCTGAAACGGGCACGCCGTCTGCGCGCGCCACAGTCTCAAGTTCGGCGGCCTTCTCCTCTGGAAGACGCATGGTGAAAGCCTTTGCCATCTTTTCCTCCTGGCGAGACGGTTCGGGTGATTGCCCCACCATAGGCTTCTTGCTGCTTCTTGTCAAGGTATCTTGGTATCTAGCATATGGATGAGCAGATTGACATAGCCGAATTTCTCGTCATCGCCGAGCGGGTGCTCAGCGTGGACGCCAAGGCGCTCAAGTCTGCAGCCAGACTCGATGCGGCCGAGTCGGCCTTGGCGGCCCCATTCATGGGTTTCGGCGACACGCTTTTCTACCCGGACCCGGCGCAGCGCGCCGCGATTGTCTGCTCGCGAATCATCCGCAATCACCCCCTCCCTGATGGCAACAAGCGAAGCGGCTACCTCTGCATGCTCATCCAGCTCGATCGAGCAGGCTTGGCCTTCACTCAGCCCAAAGGTGGACAGGATGAGACCGCCGATGTGATCGAGGCCCTCGCGGCAAGCACGCTGTCGGAGGAGGCATTCGTGGAATGGGTCAAGGCCCGCGCCTCCACGTAGCGAACGATCTGGCGGAGACAAAGCGTGTCCCGAAATATGTCCCCAACTGTGCAGTTCTTCACAGAACTCTGCCGAACTCCTTGGACGGAATCGCACCTAATTGACGCAGATTCGGCTCTAGAATCGCGTTCGTAATGAAGGGGTCCCCGGTTCAAATCCGGGCGTCGGCTCTTTGGCTGTCAGTAGCCGGCCGGTCAGCTGTGGGGACGGCGGCTGTCCGGCAACTTGCCGTGGGCGGATTCGAGGTCGGCCAGATCGGCGAGATCCCGTTCGCGTCCGACTGACCGCTTCATTGCGACGAGATCAGCCAGCGAGCAGATCGGGGCCTCCACGCCGTCGACACGACGGGTCTCGGCCCGCTCCAGAAGGTCGGCAAAGGGAAACGCAGCGGCTGCCTCCGAGAGGAGATCGAGCTCGCCATGTGGGGTGGACAAGTGGATCGTCCGATCCCCTGCAATCCCACCGTCGGGGACCGGTGAGCCGTCCGGTCTGGTGGCGCCCCATGTGTCGACCAGGGAACGGATCCGCTCGACGTTGTCGGGGTCGGGGTCGAACACCGCATCGATATCTCGCGTCGCCCGGACGACCCCGTGCCGAATCAGCGCGATTCCTCCGATCAGCACATAGCGGACGCCTGCATCGTTGAGGTCGTGGAGGATGCGACCGAAGCCGGTCAACGAGCGGATGCGATCTCGGCCGCTTGGACGCTCAGTGCGATGCCCTCCGCGAGCAACTCGTCGGGATCGCGAGACGCGTCCTCAATGAGTCGGTATCGGCGCCATTCCTCACCTGCTCGAGCATCGTCGCCGCGGCTTTCGGCTTTGCGAGCGCGAGCACCGGCTTCCATCAGCCGACTACCTGGGGACCCCTTAGACATAAAGGGCAGGATAGCCCCGCACTTCGCTTCCGGTTGAAAATTTCGTGTCCCGAAATATGTCCCCAACTCCGCAATTCTGTACCGAACTCAGCCGACCTCCCTGGACGGAATCGCACTTAATTGGCCCAGATTCGGCTCTAGAGGCCGCGCCGAGGGCCTGGGCCCCCGGCGCAACTTGCTCCTGCGCTACTCCGCCCAGGGCGGGGTGAATGGAGCTCCGTCGGACAGAGCCTTGCCGCCCACCGGCAGCACGCAAACGGCCTCAGCCTGACCTCCCTTGGCTGCGAGTGAGAACTCCTCGTTCGCCGGCACGATCAGCGCGCCGCCGGCCTCGGCGGTTTCCTCGCGGTCAGCGAAGGTCGCGGTGACGCCGCCGTTGAGAATCACGAAGATCTCCTCGCGGTCCAGCGAGTGCTTGGGCGACGGGGCGTCGGAGTTGAACCGAATCCGCCAGGCAGCGGTGTCAGAGGCTCCCCGGCTCGGCGAGGCAAGACCGGTGACAATGGCGTTGCCGACATCGAAGGTCGGAGCGTTGGTGGGTGAGACTACGGGCATCGGATATCCTCCTAGTTGTTAACTTAGGTGAATCATAAACTATGGTGAATGAAAATGAGAGCGACCTGGCGATCCTGCTGGTGGGAGCAGCACGGGCGGTCGCCGATCGGCTCGGCGAGGCGGTCGAACAAGCGGGGATCGAAGACATGCAAGCTCCCTTCGGTTACGTGATTCGCGCCCTCGCGGAGCGAGACCGGACGCTGACCGACCTCGCCGGCCTGCTGGACGTCACCAAGCAGGCAGCGATCAAGGTGGTCGATCAGATGGAGGCACGCGACTTCATCGCACGCGAGGCCCATCCCGATGATCGGCGCCAGAAGGTCCTGCGCCTCACCGACAAGGGGCGAACCGTGCGGCTTGCCGCACTGAATGCCAGTCGCCAGATGGAGCGTGAACTTCGCGCCGAGGTCGGCGACGGCGACGCGGATGCCCTGCGTCGTGCCCTGCTCGCGTTCCTCGACCGTCATGGAGTGCTAGCGGATGCAGCTGCCAGCCGAGCACGGGCTCTTTGGTAATCCGTACCCAAAGACAGAACTGTGTCCCGAAATATGTCCCCCGACTCGGCAGTTCTGGACCGAACTCAGCCGAACGGTTTGGACAGAATCGCACCTGATCGGCGCTCGATCGCCTCGGCGTAGGTGCCGTGCAGAGTGCTGCGGGGGTTGACGGCGGTGATGCCGTAGGCCTCGCGCATTGCCCGGGCGAGGGTGCGCTTGAAGGTCGGGCCGTGCCAGGCGTGGGCTTCGGCGGCGCGGCCGACGTGGAGGTGGGTCAGCTCGTGGAGCAAGGTCTCGAGCACGTCGCCGGTCCGGATGCGGGGATATGCGGTGACCGAAAGGCGGTACTCGGTCGGGACCGCGAAGCCGAGGCGGTTGGGGCGCTTGCTCGCGCGGCGGACCTTGAGCTGGGGCGCCTGCGACGGCCAGCGGGCCGTCGGCGAAGACCGGCAGGGCGCGGAGCCGCTCCATCTCCCGGTCGAGCGCGACTCCGGCGACGGCGTAGTAGGACGGCCGCCTCGCGATCGCCGCGGCCGGCCGGCGTTTGGCCGGGGGTCGGCGCCACCTCACGACGGGCACCGCGGGCGCCGGCAGGTGGTGCGGTTGGCGGCCTCGATGCGCCGGGCGAGGCGCAGGATCGTGTCGCCCTCGGTCATCTCCCCATCATGACCATGGCGTCGAGGCTCTAGATTGGGGGCAGTGTTCCGGCGCGAACAATCGGACCCGCTCGGCCGCCAGATGGTGCTGGCGATCGCTGCCGGGCGGATCGCGGTTGGCGCCGGCGCGCTCTTCGCGACGCGCCCCGCACTCGGCGTGCTCGGCTTCGGTGAGACCGACTCCTCGGGCCTGGCCCTGGCCAAGCTCGCGGGCGGGCGCGACCTGGCGCTGGCGGCGGTGACGCTGGCGCTGCGCGACGACCCGGCCGCCCTGCGGGCCGCTGCCCTGGCCGGCGCGGCACTGGACGGCGCCGACGCGCTGACCTTCATCCTCGCGACCGGCGACCCGGAGACCCGGCGCGCCGGACTCGCCGGACTGCTCTCCGGCGGCGCCGCCGCCATCGCCGGCCTCTGGGCCTATCGCCGCTTGGACTGAGGCGTTCCGGGCAAGCAGTTCAAGGACGCAGGGAGCGAAGCGTGCTTTGCACGTGAGCGACCGAGGACGCCGAAATGCGCCGGCCGGAACGCCTCAGTCGCGGAAGCCGACCGGCGCCTCTTTGAAGTCGTGGGACTCGATCACGCGATCGATCAGCCCGTACTCGACGGCAGCCTCGGGCTGGAAGAACTTGTCGCGTTCCATGTCCTCGGTGATCCGCTCCTTCGACTGCCCGGTGTGCTTGACGTAGATCCCGTCGAGCCGCTCGCGCAGCTTGAGGATCTCTTTGGCGTGGATCTCGATGTCGCTCGACTGCCCCTCGAAGCCACCGCTGGGCTGGTGGATGAGGATGCGGCTGTTGGGCAGCGCCATCCGCTTGCCCTTGGCACCGCCGGTGAGGATCAGCGAGCCGGCCGACATCGCGATCCCGTAACAGATGGTCTGCACGTCGGGCTTGATGAACTGCATCGTGTCGTAGATCGCCAGGCCCGCGTAGGCGGAGCCGCCGGGCGAGTTGATGTAGAGGCTGACGTCCTTTTCGGGATCGTCGGACTCGAGATGCAGCAGCTGGGCGATGATCAGATTGGCGAGATCCTCGGTCACCGGTTCCCCGAGGAAGATGATCCGCTGCGCGAGCAGACGGCTGTAGATGTCGAAGGAGCGCTCACCACGAGCGGTTTGCTCGACGACCATCGGTACCAGCGGCAAATTGGGCCTCCATTCCGGGGATTGATGTGCAACCATGTAGTTGCGTGTTGAATCTACCACACACCGTAACGCGCTCGGTCCTCCTCGCCGCCACACCCGCGGAGGCTTGGGCGGCCCGCCGACGGGACGATTTGTCGTCTCAGACACGACAAATCGTCCCGTCGGCCGCGGGTTGGGCGGCGCGGCTGGGGTCGCTGCGGATTGCGCTGGGGCGGCTTGGCCGCGCCTGACGCGCGGGTCGGGGCTGTCTTCGGGGCGCTCGCCGATCCCACCCGCCGCCACCTGGTCGCGGCGCTCGCCTCGCACCCGGGCGCGACCGCGACCGGGCTCGCCGCCGGCCTGCCGATCAGCCGCCAGGCGGTCGCCAAGCACCTGAAGCTACTCGGCGAGGCGGGCCTGGTAAGCAGCCGCCGCCACGGCCGCGAGGCGCTCTTCGAGCTCGACGCGGCGCCGCTGGCCGAGGCCGCGGCCTGGATCGGAGCGGTCGGCGCCGAGTGGGACGAACGGCTCGGCCGCCTGCAGCAGCTGCTCGAGAAGGGCGGCGCTCAGCTGCCGTCGGGGCTGAACTTGTAGCCGACGCCGCGCACGGTGAGGACCAGCTCGGGACGCTGCGGGTCGCGCTCGACCTTCTGGCGCAGGTTGGAGATGTGGACGTCGCAGGCGCGCTCGTCGCCGTCGAACTCGGTCTGCCAGAGCTCCTCCATGATCTGGGCGCGGGCGAAGACCTCGCCGGGGCGGCCGACCAGCAGGCGCAGCAACTGGAACTCCGAGCGGGTCAGGTTGACCGGCAGGCCGCGAACCGTGGCGACATGGCGGACGAGGTCGATCGAGACCGGCCCGGCCTCGATCTTGACCGCCTGGGCCAATGGCGAGCGGTCGAGTTCGCGGCGGCGCAGCTGGGCGCGGACGCGGCCGAGCAGCTCGCGGACCGAGAACGGCTTGGTCACGTAGTCGTCGGCGCCGACCTCGAGGCCGACGACCTTGTCGACCTCGGCGTCCTTGGCGGTGAGGACGATGATCGGCACGGCGCTGCGCGAGCGCACGTCGCGGCAGATGTCGAGGCCGCTGGGCCCCGGCATCATGATGTCGAGGATCAGCAGGTCGTAGGGGATGCCGTTGCCGAGCAGCTCGGTCGCCTCGTCGCCGTCGGCGGCGGCGGTGACCTCGAAGCCCTCCTGGGCCAGCGCGTAGCCGACCGAGTCCCGGACCGAGGGCTCGTCGTCGGCGATCAGGATTCGTCCGCTGCTCATGCGACCGGGGTCGGGCTCGGTTGGGCGAGGGGAAGGCGGACCCAGAAGGTGCTGCCCTCCCCCTCGACGGAGTCGGCGCCGATCTGGCCGCCCATCACGTCGACCATGCGGCGGGCGATCGCCAGGCCGAGGCCGAAGCCCTCCTGCCTGCGCGTCTCACTGCGGCGGTAGAAGCGCTCGAAGACGCGCTCGATCTCCTCCGGGGGAATTCCGGTGCCGGTGTCTATGACCTCCAAGATGACCTCTGCCTCTCCTTCATGGCGGCCGCGTACCGTAACGCTGCCGGGGGGTGGCGTGTTCTTGAAGGCGTTGGTGAGCAGGCCGATCATCACCTGGCGCAGCAGCGTCGGGTCTCCCGTCGCCGCCAGCTCGTCCTCGACTTCGACGACCAGATCGACGTGCGGCGGCGGCGCCACGGCGGCGGCGACGTCGCGGATCGCGGCCGGGACGTCGACGATCTCGCTCTCCGCCGCGCCGCGCGACTCGACCCGGGCCAGGGTCAGCAGCGACTGGGTCAGGCGGTTCATCCGCTCGGCGTCGTCGGCGAGTCGGTTGAGGAAGTGGTCGCGATCGCGCGGCTCGTTCTTGGCGCCGCTCTGCAAGACCTCGATCGCGCCGGAGATCCCCGCCAGCGGGTTGCGCAGCTCGTGGGCTGCGTTGGAGACGAAGTCGGCTTCCGCGAGCTCGCGGCGCAGCTCGTCGGTGCGGTCGCGCAGCACCGCCAGGACGGCGCGCTCGTCGGGCAGCGAGCGAGCGGTCATCGCGTAGGCACGGTCGCCGATCCGCATCGCCGGGTGGGCCGAGAAGCCGACCTCCGAAGCGCGGTGCAGCTGCGGCAGGATCACCTCCGGCGGCTGGCCGCCGGCGTCGAGTAGGCGGGTCGCGGAGCGGTTGGAGAAGCGCACCGGGCCTTCGTAGTCGACCACCATGACGACGTCGGTGAGGCCGTCGAAGATCGCCGCCAGCTTGTTGCGGTCCGCGGTCAGCACCCCGAAGCTCTCCTTCAGCGAGGCCCTCATCGAGTCGAGAGCACGGGCCAGATCGCCGATCTCGTCAGGTCCGGAGACGTTGAGCGGAGCGTCGAAGGAGCCGCCCGCCATCTCGCCCGCGGCGCGGGCCAGGCCGACGACGCGGTGGGAGATCGCGACGGAGATCAGGAAACCGGAGAGGACACCGATCAGGACCGCGCCGACCAGCGCCTGGACGTTGTCGCCGAAGAGGTAGACGGCCAGGGCGGTGATCAGGCTGACCGCGGCAAAGGCGCCCGTCAGCCAGAGCCGCATCCCGATCCGGGGACTGACCAGGCGTGGTTTAGCGGGCATCTCGACGCTGCTTGCCATGAACGCTTACTAACACAAACCTTGCATCGCCGCTGGAACCGGATCCGGAGCGGCTGGTCTTCATGGAAGAATCGGCGGCGTGCGAACCCTCGTCTTCATTCCCGCCTGGAACGAGCAGACCTCGATCTCCGAGGTGATCGCCGATGTGCGCAAGGCACTGCCGGCGGCGGACATCCTGGTCGTCGACGATGGCTCGACCGACGCGACCACGGCGACGGCGCGCGAGCGCGGCGTCCTCGTCGCCACCCTGCCCTTCAACCAGGGCCTCGGCGCGGCGCTGCAGACCGGCTACCTCTACGCCCTGCGTGAGGGCTACGACTGTTGCGCCCACCTCGACGCCGACGGCCAGCACCCCGCCGCCGAGGTTGCGCGCCTGCTCGAGGTGATCGCCGCCGACCGCGCCGACCTGGTGATCGGCTCGCGATACAGCGACCCCGAGGCGGAGACCGGCAACGACGACTACAAGCCGACCTTCTCGCGCCGGATCGGGACCAGCGTCTTCCGCTTCTTCCTCACCCTCGCGACCCGCCAGCGCTTCACCGACACGACCAGCGGCATGCGCGCCGCGAACCGGCGGGTGATGTCGCTCTTCAGCGCCAACTACTCGCCCGACTTCGCCGAGATCGAGTCGCTGCAGCTGGCCGTGCGCCAGGGCCTGCGGGTCGAGGAGGTGCCGGTGCGAATGCTCGAGCGGGCCGGCGGCAGCTCCTTCCTCACCCCGGTGCGCTCGGCCTTCTTCATCTTCAAGGGCGTCGTCGTCCTGCTCGTCGGCCAGTTCCGCCCGCGCCACGTTGAGGCCGAGCGATGAACTCCCTGGTCCTCGCCGCCAGCGCCAACCAGGTCCACCTGACCTCGCGGACGCGGATCGTCGCCGCGATCCTGGCGATCGCCTTCATGCTCCTGATCCTCGAGCTGATCCGCAGCAACCGGCTGCAGGAGCGCTACAGCGTGATCTGGTTCGTCGCCGGCCTCGGCATGCTCGCCGGCGCCGCCTTCCCCGGCCTGCTCGAGTTCGTCGCCGAACTTATGGGCGTCCGCGACACCAACGTCGCCCTCTTCTCGATCCTGCTCCTGCTGCTGCTCGGCCTGGCGCTCAACTTCAGCGTGATCATGTCCCGCCAGGCGGCCCAGATCACCCGGCTGGCGCAAGAACGAGCCCTGGAGGGAGTACGCCCAGACGAGTCAGCGACCGCTTCCCGGCCCGAGCAGGCGCTCGAGTCGGAAGAAGAGGGCTTCGAGCGCTAGCTCCTCGGAGACGTTGAGGTCGAGGCTGCGGCGGGTCTCCTGGACCAGAGCGGCGCCCTGGCGGACTCGGGACGGATCGGTACGGCCGGCCTGGGCGCGCAGCTCGGCGAGGCGGTCGCGGTTGAAGGCGACCTCCTCGGCCCCGGAGGCGACGACGGCGAGGTCGCGCAGCCAGGCGGCGCAGAGCTCGAAGCCGAGGTCGAGGACCTCGGTGCGGCGCCGCCGACCGGCGCGTTTGGACTCGTCGGCGATGTCGCGCGCGGTGCGCTTGAGCCCGGACTTCGACTCCTCCTCGAGGATCTCCCGCGTAGCCGCTTCGGCCTCCTCCCCCGCCGCCTCGGCGCGGTCCAGCAGCCGCTTCCACGGCGCCGAGGCGACCTCGCCCTCCAGCGCCGCGGTAACACCGCGCTCCGCCTCGGCCCGCAGCTCGCGGCCACTGGCGCTGAGCAGCAACCGAGCGCGCTCCAAGTCCCCGGCCGCCAGCCGAGCTGCCGCCGCGATCTCCCCCTCCTCCGGCCGATGGGCCGATTTGTCGCCCATGGATTCCCTTTTCGTCCCGTCGGCGGCGAGTTGGGCTTCCAGGACTGCGGCGGGCAAGGGGGCGAAGTCGATTGACTGGCAGCGGGAGGCGACGGTCTCCAGCAGCGCCTCGGGCTCGGAGCTGAGCAGGATCAGGTGGACGAACTCGGGCGGCTCCTCGAGCGTCTTCAGCAGCGCGTTCTGGCTCTCGTCCCGCATCGACTCGGCGGCCTCGACGACGAAGACCCGCTTGCCGCCTTCGAAGGGCCGGTAGGCGGCCGCCCGGATCACCCGCTCGCGAACCTCCTCGACCAGGTGCTGGGCGCCGCGCGGCGCCAGCCAGACGAGGTCGGGATGGGGCGAGGGATCGAGCAGCGCCCGGCGGCGGACGTCGTCGGGGTCCTCAGCCGCCGAGGCGAGAATTTCAGCCGCGAAGGCCCGCGCCGCGGCAGCCTTCCCGGCTCCGCGGGGACCTCGGAAGAGATACGCATGCGATGGCCCCGACGCGAGCGCAGCGGTCAGCGCCACCCGTGGCCGCGCCTGGTGCTCGGTCGCGCTGTCGAGCACCGCGCTCATCGGAGCGTGGCTGAGGTTAGTTGCGTATAGCGCGACAAAGCTCAGCCACGCCTCATGATTGACGGCCCCGGACCGCCTCCATCACGCGCTCGTGGACCTCGTCGACGCTGCCGGTGGCGTCGACCACGACGACCCGGTCGCTGGCGATGATCGCGATCTCCTCGTAGGCCTCGGCGACGGCGCGCTGCAGGTCGAGGCCCTCGGCCTCGAAGCGGTCGTCGCTCTCGGCCCGGCCGAGGCCGAGCTCGGGGTCGACCTTGAGCAGCAGGGTGAGGTCGGGCCAGAGGCCGTCGATCACGGTGTCGGTGAGCGAGAGGACGTGGCTGGTGCCGAGCCCGCGGGCGCCGCCCTGATAGGCGACGCTGGAGTCGGCGAAGCGGTCGGCGACGACGACCTTGCCCGCCTCCAGGGCGGGCCGGATGACGCGGCTGACGAGGTCGGCGCGGGCGGCGGAGAAGAGCAGCAGCTCGGCGAAGGGGTCGATCTCGAAGCCCGGGTCGGCGAGCAGCTCGCGGATCCGCTCCGCCGCGTCGGTCCCCCCCGGCTCCCGGATCGCGACCGTCTCCGGGCCCAGCGCCTCGACCAGCAGCCTGGCCTGGGTGCTCTTGCCCGACCCGTCCACTCCCTCGAGGGAAATGAACAACCTGGCGTACCTCAGCCTTTGGCCGCGGCTTTGGCGCGTTTGCGCCCCCGCGTGGCGGTGTCAGCCTTGGACGCTTTGACTTTCGCTTTTTTCGGTTTGGCGGGCGCGTCCTCGTCGCCTTTGACCGGCGGCTTCTTCTCCATCGCCGCTTTCGCGGCTTTGGCGGCTTCGCGCTCGGCCCGCCGTTTCTTCATCTCCTGCATCGACTCGCAGTCGTCGTTGAGGCAGAGGTTCCAGGGCCGCCCGCGGAAGGGGACGACTTTCAGCCGCGGCGTCTCGCCGCAGACTGAGCAGCGGTCTTCGAGCTTGAAGACGTCGCCGCGCTGGGGCAGCGGGAAGGTCTGGTCGCAGGAGTTGGGATCGTCGAGGGTCCAGCCGCTGCAGCCGACGAAGCGTTTGCCGGATTTTTTCGCCCGGATGATCCGCAGCATGTGCGGCGAACCGTCCTCCTTCTTGCGGCCCGCTTCTTCGCAGACCTTGCAGGGGCCGAGGATGCGGTCCTCGTCCATCCCTTTCCAGATCACCTTGGCGAGGTCCTCGCGACTGCCGTCGATTTCGGTCCAGGTCTTATGCAGCAGGTCGCGGCTCTCGCCCACCACCGCACCCTTGGTCATCTCGCCGGCGGCGATCCGGTCCATCTCCGCCTCCAGCTGGGCGGTCATCTCCGGCGTCGCCATTGCGGGAACGTAGTTCTTGAAGGCCTCGTAGAGAGCGATCCCGGTCTCGGAGGGGACCGGCGGGTTGCCGTAGACGTAGCCGCGGTCGAAGAGCTTCTGGATGATGTCGGCGCGGGTCGCCTTGGTGCCGAGGCCGCGCTCCTCCATCATCTCGATCAGTTTCGCCTGCGAGATCCGCGAGGGCGGCTGCGTCTCCTTGTCGACGATCCAGGGCTCGCCCTCGATCCCCAGCTCCTGGCCCTCGACCAGCGCCGGGATCTCCTCGTCGGCGGAGCGGGCGTAGGTGTAGATGCCGGCGTAGCCGGGGTCGACGATGACCGAGCCGCGGACGAAGTAGGTCTCCGAGCCCGCCTCGATGTCGGCGCGCGTGGACTCGGTGATCATCGGTGGGCTGAAGGTCGCGAGGAAGCGGCGCACGACGAGTTCGTAGACGCGTTTCTTCGGGCCCTCGAGAGCGCCCGGGTGGATCGCCTGCGTCGGGTAGATCGGCGGGTGGTCGGTGGTCTCTTTTTTGCCCCGGGTCGGGGTCAGCTGCGGCTGGTCGAGCAGACCGGCGGCGGCGGAGAACTCTTTGACCTTGACCAGCGAGGAGACCAGCTCGCGCAGCGGCAGCGAAGACGGGTAGACCGTGTTGTCGGTGCGCGGGTAGGAGATGAAGCCGTCCATGTAGAGGTCCTCGGCGATCCGCATCGCGCTGGCGGGGGTGATGCCGAGGCGGCTGGAGGCGTCGGTGCTGAAGGCGGTGGTGTTGTAGGGAGTCGGCGGCTTGCGGGTGTTTTTGCGCGCCGTGACCGCTTTGACGACGCCCGGGGCGGTCGTGCCGGCGAGCGCGGCGTCGGCCTCGGCTTTGTCCCAGAACTTGTCGACGCTGTGGTGGGTCTCGAAGGTCCCGTCGGGGTGCTCGAACTTGGCGAACAGCTCCCAGAACGGTTTCGCGACGTGGGCGCGGCGCTCCATCTCTCGCTCGACGATCAGACCCAGGGTCGGGCTCTGGACGCGGCCGACGGAGAGGAAGTTGGAGCCGAAGCGGCGGCTGGCGAGCGAGACCGCGCGGGTCAGCGTCGCGCCCCAGAGCAGGTCGATGTCCTGGCGGGCGGCGCCGGCGTTGGCGAGCGGGTAGGAGAGCGTGTCGAGCTCGTTGAAGGCGCGGTCGATCTCTTCCTTGGTCAGGGCCGAGTAGCGGGCGCGCTTGATCTCCAGGCTGCCGTCGGCGGTGCCCTCGCGGTTGCCCAGCGCCGGGTTGGCGTCGAGCATCTCCTCCAGGGCCTCGAGCCCGATCAGCTCGCCCTCGCGGTCGAAGTCGGTCGCGATCACCAGCTCGTCGGCCTCTTTGGCGACTTTCTTGATCGCTTTGACGACGTTTTTGTCGGTCGGCTCCTTGATCAGCTCGGCGTCGATCAGGTCGTGAAGGTCGGTCTTCTGCCAGTTCGAGTAGCCCTCGGGGAAGGCCGGGCCGAGCACGTGGCCCTTGAGGCCGATCGTCATCTGGGCGTTGCCTTCAGCATCGCTCCAGGTGTAGAACGGGACTTTGAAGGTTTTGTCCTCGCCGTTGCTGCCGTTGCTGAGGGCCTCGGCGATCTTCTTGGCGCTGTTGTTCTTCTCGGTGACGATCAATCTCATGGGGCGGGAAGGTAGCAGGGGCGTACGGCTGCCCTTCTCAGCCCGCTCTCAGCCGCTGCCATGCCTGCGGCGAGCCGATCCCTCTAGGATCGGCCTCCTCATGAACTGCTTGGTCACCGGCGGCGCGGGGTTCATCGGCTCGAACTTGGTCGATGCTCTGCTGGCGCGCGGAGACGAGGTGACGGTCGTCGACGACCTCTCGACCGGGCGCCGCTCCAACCTCGACGCGGGTCTCGCGGCGGGCGCCGAGCTGGTCGAGCTCGATATCCGCGATGCCGCCGCGCTGGACGATCTGACGGGCGAGAGACGACCCGAGACGATCTTCCACCTGGCCGCCCAGATCGACGTCCGCAAGTCGCTCGAGGACCCCGCCTTCGACGCCGCCGTCAACGTCGGCGGCACCGCCAACGTGCTCGAGGCGGCGCGCGGCGCCGAGTGCGGGCGGGTCGTCTTCGTCTCCACCGGCGGCGCGATCTATGGCGAGGGCGAGGGACAGCAGCTCCCCCTCGACGAGGCGACGGCGATCGCTCCGCTCTCGGCCTACGGCCAGAGCAAGTACGCGGCGGAGGGATACCTGGCGCTGTTCGAGCGGCTCTACGGAATCTCCAGCCTGGCATTGCGACTCGGCAACGTCTACGGCCCGCGCCAGGACCCGCTCGGCGAGGCGGGCGTGATCGCGATCTTCTGCGGTTTGCTCAGCTCCGGCGACCGTCCGACCGTCTACGGCGACGGGACCCAGACCCGGGACTACATATATGTCGGCGACGTCGTCGCCGCGGCATTGGCAGGCGCGGCCTCGACGACGACCGGACCGGTCAACATCGGCACCGGGATCGAGACCAACGTGCTCGAGCTGGCGGCGGCGCTGGGACGGCTCGGCGACGCCGAGAACTTCGAGCCGGAATTCGCGCCGCCGCGGACCGGCGAGGTGCAGCGGATCACGCTCGACGCCGGCCGCGCCAAGGCGGAGTTGGGCTGGAGCCCGGAGACCAGCCTCGAGGACGGTCTGCGCCTCACCCTCGACGCGATCTAACTTCCACCCCCCCGGCCCCCGCGCCGGCCCAGAGAACCGCAGTCACTAACCTTCCGAACATGCCCGCCCAGGCCTACGCCGGCAAGGAGTGCGTCTGCCAGTTCCGCAAGGGGATCTGCGACCAGTCCTGCGTCCGCGACATGCTGGAGACGCCGTTCTACATCGCCTGCCTGAAACTGACCGGGCGGCGCTGCCTGGTCGTCGGCGGCGGCGACATCGGCCTCGAGAAGGCCGAGGGACTGCTCGCCTGCGACGCCGACGTGACCCTGCTGGCGCCGGTCGCCCACCCGCAGCTGGAAGAGCTGGCACGGGAGGGGTCGATCGCCTGGGAGAAGCGCGAGTACGGCGGCGCGGCCGACCTCGAGGGCGTCTTCATGGCGATCGCCTGCACCGACGACACCGACGTCAACATCGCCGTCTTCGACGACGCCGAGCGGCGGGCGATGCTGGTCAACATCGTCGACGTGCCGCCGCTGTGCAACTTCATCCTGCCGGCGATCGTGCGGACCGGGCCGCTGGCGATCGCGATCTCCACCGCCGGCGCCTCCCCCGCGCTGGCGAAGCGGATGAAGCGCGAGGTCTCGGAGCTGTTCGGCGAGGAGTACGCGCGGCTGGCGATCATCCTCAACGACGCCCGCGGCTGGGCCAAGGGGACGCTGCCGACCTACCAGGACCGCAAAGAGTTCTTCGAGGGGATCGTCAACGGCGACCCCGACCCGATCGAGCTGCTGCGTGAGGACCGGGAGACGGCCGTGCTGGCGATCGTCGAGTCCGCCAAAGAGCGGGCCGCGGCGTCGCTCGCCTGAGCCGAGCCCTGGCTAGAGGACGCCGCTGCAGGCGGAGGAGCGGAGGCTGTCGAGGGTCTGGCGCAGTTCGTTGGCCTTCTCGACGCTGATGTTGGCCGCGAACGCGACCTCGAGCTCACCGACGATCACCGGCCGCATCTCCACCAGCATCTGGACGCCGGCCGGCAGCAGGGTCGCGTAGCTGACGCGGCGATCGGTCTCGCAGAAGGTGCGCTCCAGCAGGCCCGCTTTGACAAGGCGGTCGACCAGCTTGGTGAGGCCGCCGCGGGTGATGACCAGCGCCTCGGCCAGGTCCCCCATCCGCATCCGCTGCTCCGGCGCCTCGGCGACGGTGGCGAGGACCTCGTACCAGGGAAGCGGTGGCATGTCGGCCTGGGCAAGGGCGTCCTGGAGACGTTGACTGATCGCGGCGTGGGTGCGCGAGAGCGCGCCCCAGGCTTCGCCGTGGGGAGTCGGCGCCGGGCACTCCATGTCCCCGGAGGGTGGCTTGGTCGCGGTCGCTTGCTCTGACATCCACCCCATCATCGCAGATGACCCTTGTCGTGACAATAGTTGTAGATATAAGCACTTCTGCTATGATTGTTTCTGCGTCAACTTTTGCAATGGCAATCACTTAGACAGGAAGGCATAAGCGATGAGCACCGAGACCATCAACCAGCAGATTCCGGCGGGCACCTGGAGCGTCGACCCGGTCCACTCCGGGATCCACTTCGCGATCACCCACAACGGCATCGCGACGTTCCGCAGCGTCTTCGACCAGTACTCCGCGACGCTGACCGGCGGCGAGAGCCCGAAGCTCGAGGGCAGCGTCGAGGTCGCCAGCATCGACATCGACGAGGCGCAGCTGAAGGGCCACCTGCTGAGCCCCGAACTCTTCGACGCCGAGAAGTACCCGCAGGCGAAGTTCAGCTCGACCGAGCTGAACGTCGAGGACGATGGCACGGTCCGGATCGAGGGCGATCTCGAGCTCCGCGGGGAGACCCGTCGGGTCGCCGCGACCGGCAAGTTCGGCCGGCTCGGCGCCGACCTCGGCGGCTCCGAGCGCGTCGGCATCTCGCTGGCGACGGCGGTTGATCGACGTGATTTCGGGCTCGACTGGAACGCCGAGCTGCCCAGCGGCGGCAACGTCCTGGAGTACGAGGTCGCGATCAACGTCGAGCTCGAGTTCGTCGCCGAGGAGGCGTAGCCATGAAGGTCCTGGGCATATCCGGAAGCCTGCGCCGGGACTCCTATAACAGCGCCCTCCTGCGGGCGGCCGCCGAGCGGCTGCCCGCGGGGGTGGAGCTGGTGGAGTACGAGGGACTGGCCGAGATCCCTCCCTACGACTCCGACGCGGAAGCGTTGGGGACCCCGGCGGCGGTGGCGGCGCTGCGCGAGGCGGTCCGCGAGGCCGATGCCGTCCTGATCGCCACCCCCGAGTACAACCACTCGCTTCCGGGCCAGCTGAAGAACGCCCTCGACTGGGTCTCCCGGCCCGCCGGGCAGAGCGCCCTGACCGGCAAGCCGGCCGCGGCGATCGGCGCCTCGACCGGGATGTTCGGCGCCGTCTGGGCCCAGGCCGAGGCGCGCAAAGTCCTCGGCGCCCTGGGCGGGCGCGTGGTCGAGGGCGAACTGCCGATTCCCCGCGCCCAGGATCACTACGAGGACGACCGGCTGGAGCTCACCCCCGAGCAGTCCCAGCAGCTGGAGGAGATCCTCGCCGAGCTGGTCTCCGAAGTGGAGGAGCTGGCCGAAGCGGAGCCCGAGCGCGTCGCGGCGTAGCCGTTCGACCATGACTCGGGCCGCTGGTCAGGCGCGGGGCAGGGCGAAGAAGGCGATCGCCGAGAAGTGGGCGACGGCGGCGGCGATGACGAAGAGGTGGAAGACCTCGTGGTAGCCGAAGACCGCCGGGTTCGGGTTGGGCCGCTGGGTCGCGTAGACGACGGCGCCGATCGTGTAAAGGAGTCCGCCGGCGGCGACCAGCAGGGCGCCGGCCACTCCCATCGTCGACCAGAGCTCGGGGAAGGCGATCAGCGCCACCCAGCCGAGCGACATGTAGATCAGGACCGAGGCCCATTTCGGATGGTTGATCCAGACCATCTCGACGATCGCGCCGGCGATCGCGCCGATCCAGACGACGACCAGGATCGCCAGCGCCAGCGCCCCGTTGAGAACCAGCAGCGCGAACGGCGTGTAGGTGCCGGCGATGAGGAAGAAGATCATCGAGTGATCGAGGCGGCGCATCGCCATCCGCACCCGCGGCCGGGTCCAGTTGACGCGGTGATAGAGAGCGCTGGTCCCGAACAGGGCCGAGAGGCTGACCGCGTAGATGCCGACCGCGAGGGCGGCCTTCGGCGTCTTCGCGAAGAGGATCAGGGCGACGCCGAACCCGAGCGAGAGGAAGAAGGCCCACTCGTGGGAGACGCCGCGCAGCTTCGGCTTGACGGCGGCGATCGCGTCGGCGGTCGCCTCTTTGGCCGCGGTCGCCCGCTCGCCGACGGCCTCTTTGGCGGCGCTGGCGCGGTCGCCCATCGCCTCGCGCGCCGCGCTGGCGCGCTCCCCCATCCGCTCGGCTCCCAGGCGTAGGTCTTCGGCCATCCTCACCAGGGTACAGCGACGGGGTAAGGCTGGGTAAAGGTTCGGGGGTCGCGGACGCCGATGGCCCGCTTTGCGGAGTTGCCAGAATGAAAGCGGCGACTCGATTGCTTTGAAAGTCCGTAATTGCGCCTTCGCTCACTTTTGCCGCCGCTCGGTGAGCGATCCTGCGCAGTTCACCCGAAAAGTCGCTGCGAGAGGAGTAGTTTCGATGTCCAAGACCGCCACTGCCAGTCCCAAAAACGGTCTCAGGGGTCTCTCGATCGAGCGACGGTTTTCGACCGCCGGCGTGCACCCTTTCGACCAGATCGAGTGGGAGCTCCGCGATGCGGTGATCGGCAACCCGGAGAGCCCGGCCTTCGAGCAGCGCGGGGTCGAGTTCCCCAAGAGCTGGTCTCAGAACGCGACCAACATCGTCGCCCAGAAGTACTTCCGCGGCCAACTCGGCAGCCCCGAGCGCGAGAACTCGGTGAAACAGATGATCGGCCGCGTCGCGGGAACGATCTCCGACTGGGGCCGCGAAGGCGGCTACTTCGCCTCCGAGGACGACGCCGACGCCTTCGAGCACGAGCTGACCTGGATCCTGCTCAACCAGAAGGCGGCCTTCAACTCGCCGGTCTGGTTCAACGTCGGCTTCGAGGAGAAGCCGCAGTGCTCGGCCTGCTTCATCCTCAGCGTCGAGGACACGATGGAGAGCATCCTCGGCTGGAACACCAAAGAGGGCAACATCTTCCGCGGCGGCTCGGGCTCCGGCATCAACCTCTCCAACATCCGCGGCTCGATGGAGCCGCTGCAGAAGGGCGGCACCGCCAGCGGGCCGGTCAGCTTCATGCGCGGCGCCGACGCCTGGGCCGGGACGATCAAGTCCGGCGGCAAGACGCGGCGGGCGGCGAAGATGGTCGTCCTCGACGTCGACCATCCGGACATCGAGCACTTCATCTGGTGCAAGGCCGACGAGGAGAAGAAGGCCGAAGCGCTGCGCGAAGCCGGCTTCGACATGTCGATCGACGGCGAGGGCTTCACCTCGATCCAGTACCAGAACGCCAACAACTCGGTGCGGGTCACCGACGAGTTCATGCAGGCGGTCGAGGCCGGCGAGGATTGGCACCTGACCGCGCGGACCACCGGCGAGTCGGTGAAAACGCTCGACGCTCGCGAGCTGATGAACCAGATCTCCGAGGCCGCCTGGCGCTGCGCCGATCCCGGTGTCCAGTACGACACGATCATCAACCGCTGGCACACCTGCCCGGAGTCGGGCCGGATCAACGCCTCCAACCCCTGCTTCCCCGGCGATGCTCGGGTGCACACGACCAAGGGTCTGATGCCTATCGCGGATCTCTATGAGCGCACCGAAGGCGGAGAGGACATCGAGGTCTACACGCATCGGCAAACCGCAGGTGAGAACGGATCGCGGCGACGTCCGAAGCGCGACGGGGTGCTCACGAGCTCTCCCCTGCAGGTGATGCAGACCGGCTTCAAGTCGATCGTCCGCCTCCGCTTCGCCAACGGAGCCAGCCTCCGCTGCACTCCCAACCACAAGATCTGGACGCTGAACCGTGGCTATGTGGCGGCGGAGGACCTGACTACCGCCGACCGCGTCATGCTCAACGACACGGCGACCCCCGCCGAGCATGCCTCAGCCGAGCTGCCGGTCCGAGTCTCCGAGCCGGCCAAGTCGTTCGCTCGTGGTGGCTCGGTCACCTACAAGGAGCTGCCTACGCGCTGGGACGCCTCGCTGGGCGAGTTGACGGGACACCTGATCGGCGATGGCTGCCTGACTGAGGCCCAGACCCAGTGGGTCTACGGCGGCGACGACATCGCCGACGGCCTCGCCGACTGGCACGAGCAGAAGCTGACCGAGTTGATCGGGGGAGTCTCCCGACAGGAGATGGAGAACGGCACGGTGCAACTGCGCGCCGGCAGCTCTGCCGTGCGCCAACTGTTCCGCGGACTCGGCGTTCGTTCCGTGCGGGCCCACGACAAGCGGGTGCCGGAGTCGGTCTTCGCCGCCCCCACGGACATCCAGTCCGCCTTCCTGAGGGGACTGTTCGGCGCCGACGGCTGCGTCTCTCGCGTCGAGTTCGCCGGCAAGGCGAACCGCTACGTCGGACTTGGCAGCCGCAGCCGGGCGCTGCTCGAGGACGTGCAGCGAATGCTCAGCACCTTCGGCGTCCGTGGCCGGATCTACAGGATCTCCGAGTCGGAAGGCCCATCGTTCAGCTACACCCGCAAGGACGGGACGGCGGTCGAGTACGAGTCCCGCGAGGGCTTCGACCTTCGGATCACCGGCTCGGACCTCGTCCGCTTCGCCGCTGAGATCGGGTTCTCGACTCCACGTAAGAACGCCGCGCTCGCCGCGATGCTGGCCGAGACCGGGCGGTACTCGACCAAGGCCGACACAAAGCTCATCAGGCGCGAGGCCGACGGCCAGGAGGTCGTCTACAACCTCACCGAGCCCCTGCATCACTCGTACCTTGTTGACGGCTTTATTGTTGCTAATTGTTCTGAGTACATGCACGTCGACGACTCGGCCTGCAACCTGGCCTCGCTCAACCTGATGAGGTTCCGCCGCGAGGACGGCAGCTTCGACGTCGGCGAGTTCGAGCACGCGGTCGACATCGTCTTCCTCGCCCAGGAGATCGTCGTCGGCTTCTCCAGCTACCCGACCGAGGAGATCACCGCCAACGCCTTCGCCTTCCGCCAGCTCGGGCTCGGCTACGCCAACCTCGGCGCCCTGCTGATGTCCAATGGCCTGCCCTACGACTCGGTCGAAGGCCGCAACGTCGCCGCCGCGATCACGGCGCTGATGACCGGCCGCGCCTACCGCCAGTCGGCGCTGATCGCCGCCGGCGCGACCGGGACCTACGACGAGTACGAGCGCAACCGCGAGCCCCACAACGGGGTGATGCGGATGCACCGCGACGCCTCCTACGACATCGACGCGACGGGGATCAAGGGCGACCTGCTCGGCGCCGCCCAGCGGGCCTGGGAGGAAGCGGTCGAACTCGGCGAGGAGCACGGCTACCGCAACGCCCAGGCGACGGTGCTGGCGCCGACCGGGACGATCAGCTTCCTGATGGACTGCGACACGACCGGGATCGAGCCCGACTTCTCGCTGGTCAAGTTCAAGGAGCTGGTCGGCGGCGGCTCGATGACGATCGTCAACAAATCGGTGCCGTTGGCGCTGGAAACGCTGGGCTATTCGGAGGCCGAGATCGACCAGATCAACGCCCACATCGCCGAGAAGAACACGATCGTCGGGGCGCCCGGCCTGAAGGACGAGCACCTGCCGGTCTTCGACGTCGCGGTCGGCGCGAACGCGATCTCCCATACCGGCCACATCGACATGATGGCCGCGACCCAGCCGTTCATCTCCGGGGCGATCTCGAAGACGGTCAACCTGCCGCAGTCGGCGACGATCGCCGACATCGCCGACGCCTACACGCGCGGCTGGAACGGCGGCCTCAAGGCGCTGGCGATCTACCGCGACGGCTCGAAGACCGCGCAGGCGCTGCGCACCGACGCCCAGGACGAAAAGGCCGAGCCCGAGGTCGTCGTCCTGCCGCCGGAGCGCAAACGGATGCCGCGCGAGCGCGAATCGATCACCCACAAGTTCTCGATCGCCGGCCACGAGGGCTACATCACCGCCGGCAAATACGAGGACGGCTCGGTCGGCGAGATCTTCCTCACCGACATCGGCAAGGAGGGATCGACGATGCGGGGGCTGATGAACGCCTTCGCGACGGCGATCTCGCTCGGCCTCCAGTACGGCGTCCCGCTCGAAGACTTCGTGCGCAAGTTCAGCTACATGCGCTTCGAGCCGGAGGGCATCACCGGCAACCCCGAGATCCCCTTCGCCAAATCGCTGCCCGACTACATCATGCGCTGGGTCGCGAGCCGCTTCATCGACGACACCGACACGCTCGAGGAGCTCGGCATCATGACCACCGAGGTCCGCAACAAGAAGGAGGCCGAGACCTCCCAGCTCGGACTCGGGATCGCCACCGACACGGCGGGCCCGGCCAACGGTGGCAACGGTGGCAACGGCCACGCCAAGGCGGGCAACGGCAACGGCACCGCCAAGCCCAAAGCGGCCGCATCGGTTCCCGCGGCCGCGGCCTTCACCGACAGCCCGCCGGTCGTCCCGGCACGGATGCAGGGCCTCGACCTCGGCCCGGCCTGCGAGCAGTGCGGCGGCATGATGCAGCGGACGGGCAGTTGCTACACCTGCAGCAGCTGCGGCAACAACACCGGCTGCGGCTGAGGTCGTAGGACACGGCGCGTTGCCGCACCCGCGGCTGCGCGTCGTGCGAGGCACTGCCGCTACGCCGCGTGCACGACCCCGCTTGGCCCTACGACCTCAGTAGCCTTCCTGACCTAGACGATCTACCTGGGGAGGCGGATGATGAAGACAGGGCAGGGCAGGGTTTGGGGTCTTCGCGATGCGGTGATCGTGGCGGGGGTGGTGCTGGGAGCAGTCTTCCTTCGCCCCCTCCCCATCGACGATGACGCGCACCTCCTCCGGCCGACATGACCCGGCGCCACGTGTACGAGACGAACGAGACGATCAGGGGTCTGATCCGCATCTCGATCGGGGTTCTCTGCGGTGGAGCACTGCTGCTCATCGTGCTGATCCTCTCGGGGACCGAGATCGACAAGACCAGCGGCAAGGCGATCGGGACCGCGGTCGCCCTCGCCTTCTTCAGCCTGACGGGGGTGGCCGGCAGCGACCTCGGCCGCCGGCGCCCGGAACTTGCTCCGTTCGGCCTCCTCACCACGGGGATCTCGGCACTCGCGTTCCTGGCGCTGGCCGCGACGATCTGGTCGGCTGGGTCGCTGGGTGACAGCTGGCGGCCGTCCGTCTACAGCGGGATCGTCGCCTTCGCCTGCGGGCACGCCTCGGTGCTGCTCGCCGCCGCGGCTGAGTCCGACAGCGACACGATCCGACTGGTCCGTACCGGAACCCTGCTGGCACTGTTGCTGTTCGTCGCCGCGACGATCGCCGAAATTTCCTCGCCCGGTACGCACAGCGGGTCGATCAAGGCGATCGCCGTGGTGGCAGTCCTCTACGTCCTCGGCACGATCGTCCTCGGTCTGCTGCGAAGGTCGGCTGGACCGTCGGTCGTGCCGACTCCGGCAGCGCGGCTCGCCGGGCTGCCCGGGCTGCGCCTCGACCACCTGGTGATCGCCGTATCGGACCGCGAGGCCTCGACCCACTTCTACGGCGACGTCCTCGGCGCCGAACTGACCGCTCTGCCGGAAGAACGGTTCGCCTTCCGGGTCGGCGATCAGCTGCTCAGAATCCACGACCCGGCAACCGCCGCCCAGCCGCTCGCCCGGGATCCGGTCAGGCCCGGCAGCAGCGACCTCTGCTTCGTCTGGCCGGAGTCGATCGAGTCAGCCGTGGCACACCTGCAGCGGCTCGGCATCGAGATCGTCGCCGGCCCGGTAGCCCGTGTCGGCGCCGGCGGTCCGGGCCACAGCGTCTACTGCCGCGATCCCGACGGCAGCCTGATCGAGCTGATCTCCTACGGCTAGGGGCTTGGTGGGTCTCAGCCGGGCACCGAGACCCGAACGAGGACGCGGCCGGCGCACTCCAACCACGCGGAGCGGTCCTCGAAGCGACGGAGGCGCAGGGTCCCGGGGCGCTCGCAGTGGACCCGGGGGACGACGAGTGCTCGGACCGCCGGGACTGACGGCGCCGCGACCTCGGACAAACCGCCCGCGTGGAACGAGGCGATCAGGGTCAGCAGGGCGGCGGCGAGCAGTGCCAGGAGCCAGCGCATTGGGGGACAAGGGCTCGGCGGACCCGAACTCTCCCCCGGGTCGAGGCGCCTTTGTTGCGGGCGTCCGCAACAAAGGCGCCTCGACCCCACCGCTACACCGATGGCGTAGCCTGAGCACGCCGATGGCCAAGCTTCCGCATCTCTCCACCCGCGCCGAGCACCGGATCACGAAGGCGGTCTGCGGCCTGCCGCCGCGGCTGATCCGCCGCCTCTTCGGGCCGCCGCCGAGCCTCGACGGACAGACGCTGGCGAGCGACATGCACGCGCTGATCTCCCTCGCCCGACTGGCCGGGACCAGGTCCTACGTCAACGGGCTGCCGCCGGCCAAGGCGCGGATCGAGAACCGCCGCGGCGCCCTTGCCGTCTCCGCCCACCCGCCGATCCCGATGGCGAAGGTCGAGGCGGTCGAGATCCCGGCCCAGCCCGGCCCGGTGCCCGCCCGCTTCTACCTCCCTGGGGGCCTGCCCGCCGGGACCCCGCCGCCGCTGCTCGTCTTCTTCCACGGCGGCGGCTGGGTGATCGGCGACCTCGATACCCACGACGGGCTCTGCCGCTTCCTCGCCGCCGCGGCCGGGACCGCGGTGCTCTCGATCGACTACCGGCTGGCGCCCGAGCATCCTTTCCCGGCCCCGGTCGACGACGCCTGGACGGCCTTCAGCTGGGCGGCGGAGAACGCGGCGAAGCTCGGTATCGACCCGGCCCGGATCGCGGTCGGCGGCGACAGCGCCGGCGGCAACATGGCGGCGGTCGTCAGCCTGTTGGCGCGCGGTGCCGGCGGCGCGACGCCGGCCTTTCAGCTGCTGATCTACCCGGTCACCGACTCGGCGGGCGAGCTGCCATCGCGCCGGCTCTTCGCCGCTGGATTCATGCTGACGAAAGAGGACATGGACCTCTTCGAGGCGCACTACCTGCCGCCCGGGACCGACAGCCACGACCCGCGGGTCTCGATCCTCGAGATCGAGGATCTCAGCGGCCTGCCGCCCGCCTACGTCGCCACCGCCGGCTTCGACCCGCTGCGCGACGAGGGCGAGGCCTACGCGCTGCGGATGCGCGCGGCCGGCGTCCAGGTCGCCCTGCGTCGCCACCCCGGCCTGATCCACGGCTTCGCCAACGACACCGCGATCAGCCGCACGGCGCGAGGTGCGATGTTGGAGGCGGCGGGCGCCCTGAGAATGGGCTTGGCGGCGTAGCAGGACCAAGCAGTTCAAGGACGCAGGGAGCGTGGCGTGCTCGGCACGCGAGCGACCGAGGACGCCGAAATGCGCTGGTCCTGGTGCGCCGCCGGGCGCAGGATGAGAACCTCGGCCGGTGCCTTGCGCAGCAGCCAGACGAGGTCGTCGCCGGAGAGACCGTCGCCGCCGTTGGCGGTCGCTGAGACGACGACGCGGTCGAAGCTCTCGCGCTCCAGCAGCCGGGCCAGGGCGTGGCGGTAGGAGCGGCCGCGTTCGATCCGGGCATCGACCGGGACTCCCTGGGCACCGGCCCGCTGTTCGATCGCCTCCAGCATCGACATCGCCTTGCCGGCCTCTTTCGGGATCGAGCACTCCAGCGGCAGGCTCTTTGGCACCTGGGCGAGGTAGGCGGGCATCAGGGTCGCGTTCTCGGCCCGCGCCAGCCGCAGCGCCGCGTCGACCGCGCGACGGGAGATCTCAGTGCCGGTGAAGGGGAGGAGGATCTGGTGGACGGTGTCAGGGGCGCCGCCGCCCTTGCGGCCGGCCCGCGAGCGGGCGAAGAGGAAGCCGCCGGCCAGGCCGAGAATGAGGGCAAGCGCGATCAGCACGTGCTCGAGGTGGATCATCTCGGCTCCTCCCTGAGGCCGCGGTGGGCGACGATGCGGACGTCGACCCCCGGCGGCGTCGCCCGCATCAGGCGCTGGGGCAGCGGCTCGCGCAGACGGGCCAGGCCGCGCGGCGGGTTCGACTCGCCGACCATGATGTAGGTGCTGCCGCGCTCGCGGACGACGCGGGCGACGGCGGCGACGAGGTCGTCGTGCTCCTCGATCAGCAGCGTCGCGCCGAGCACCGAGGCGAGCCGCCGCAGGGCCGTCACCTGGCGCTCGGGCTCGCCCTCGATCGGCTCACCCGGCCGCTTCACCCAGAGCAGGTCGAGATCTGTGCCGAGCCGTTGCGCCGAGCGCCACGCCCTTCGCACCAGCCGCTGCGAGCTCGGCTGGGGACGCACCAGAGCCAGCAGGCGCTCGCCCACCGCCCGCGGCGCGTCGGCGGCGACACGCTCCTCCTCCCGGCGTCCCGAGCGGCTCGACCTCGTCGTAGACGAGCCGCTTGGACTCGACGTCTTCGGCGACCTGACGCAGGCTGACCTCACGCAGCGCCGCCAGGTTCTCGATCTTGAAGAAGTTGTTCAGCGCCGCGTCGACGTTCTCGCCGGGGTAGACCTTGCCCTCGCGCAGGCGGGCGATCAGCGCCTCGGGGGTGAGGTCGATGAGGACGACCTCGTCGGCGCCGGCGAGCAGCGAGTCGGGAATCGTCTCCCGCACCCGCACCCCGGTCAGCTCGGCGACCTGGTCGTTGAGCGACTCCAGGTGCTGGACGTTGACGGTCGAGAAGACGTCGATCCCGGCGGCGAGGACATCGACGATGTCCTCGTGGCGCTTGCGGTGCGTCAGGCCCGGCGGGTTGGTGTGGGCGAGCTCATCGATCAGCGCCAGCTCCGGCTCGCGGGCGAGGACCGCCGCCAGGTCCATCTCCTCGACGCTGACGTCATCACGGACGGCGACCCGCCGGCGCGGCACCACCTCCAGGCCGCGCGCCTGGGCCGTCGTCTCATCGCGTTTGTGCGGCTCCAGGTAGCCGATCACGACGTCGCGACCGGCGGCGGCTTCGGCCTGTCCCTCCTGCAGCATCCGGTAGGTCTTGCCGACGCCGGCCGCCATGCCGAGGAAGATCTTGTAGCGGCCGCGGTTCACGGCGACACCGCTCAGGCCCCCAGAACGTTGTGGACGACGAGGTCGATCAGCTTGATCCCGACGAAGGGGACGATCAGGCCACCGAGGCCGTAGATCAGCATGTTGCGGCGCAGCAGCGCCGTCGCGCCGATCGGTCGGTAGCGGACGCCGCGCAGCGAGAGCGGGATCAGCAGCGGGATGATCAGGGCGTTGAAGATCAGCGCCGAGAGGATCGCCGACTGCGGCGTCCCCAGCGACATCACATTGAGGGCGTCGAGCGGCCCCTTGGCGCTGCCGACCGCGTAGGTGGCGGCGAACATCGCCGGCAGGATCGCGAAGTACTTGGCGACGTCGTTGGCGATCGAGAAGGTGGTCAGGGCGCCGCGGGTGATCAGCAGCTGCTTGCCGACCTCGACGATCTCGATCAGCTTCGTCGGGTTGGAGTCGAGGTCGACCATGTTGCCGGCCTCGCGCGCCGCCTGGGTGCCGGTGTTCATCGCCACGCCGACGTCGGCCTGGGCCAGGGCGGGCGCGTCATTGGTGCCGTCGCCGGTCATCGCGATCAGGCGCCCGTCGGCCTGCTGCTCCTTGATCAGCTCCAGCTTGCGCTCCGGGGTCGCTTCGGCGAGGAAGTCGTCGACACCGGCCTCCTCGGCGATCTTCGCCGCGGTCAGTTTGTTGTCGCCGGTGACCATGATCGTGCGGATGCCCATCGCCCGCAGCTGGTCGAAGCGGGCCTTCATCCCCTCCTTGACGACGTCCTTGAGGTAGATGACGCCGAGCACCCGCTCGTTGCGGGCGACCGCCAGCGGCGTTCCTCCCTCGCGGCCGATCCGGTCGAGCTCCCGCTTCAGCTCGGCGGGAACCCGGCCGCCCTCCGCGGCGACCCAGGCTTCGACCGCGTCGCCGGCGCCCTTGCGCAGGCGGGTGCCGTTGAAGTCGACGCCGCTCATCCGGGTCTGGGCGGTGAAGGGGACGAAGGTCGGCTCGTGGCCGGCGAAGTCGTGCTCGCGGATCCCGAAGCCCTTGGCGAGAACGACGATCGAGCGCCCCTCGGGAGTCTCGTCGGCGAGCGAGGACATCTGCGCCGCCTCGGCCAGCTCCGCCGCCTCGACCCCGGGCATCGGGATCAGCTCGGTCGCCTCGCGGTTGCCGAGGGTGATCGTCCCGGTCTTGTCGAGCAGCAGCACGTCGCAGTCGCCGGATGCCTCGACCGCGCGGCCGGAGAGGGCGAGCACGTTGCGGCGCACGAGGCGATCCATGCCGGCGATCCCGATCGCCGAGAGCAGCGCCCCGATCGTCGTCGGGATCAGCGCCACCAGCAGCGCGATCAGGGTCGCCTCCGAGAGTTCGGTGCCGGCGAAGAGGGCGAAGGGGCGCAGGCTGACGACGACGATGATGAAGATCAGGGTCAGGGCCGAGAGCAGGATCCCGAGCGCGATCTCGTTCGGCGTCTTGCGCCGCGAGGCACCCTCGACCAGGGCGATCATCCGGTCGAGGAAGGACTTGCCCGGCTCCTGGGTGATCTCGACGACGATCCGGTCGGAGAGCACGCGGGTGCCGCCGGTGACGGCGCTGCGGTCGCCGCCGGCCTCGCGGATCACCGGCGCCGACTCGCCGGTGATCGCCGACTCGTCGACCGAGGCGATCCCCTCGATCACGGTGCCGTCGCCGGGGATCGTCTCCCCCGCCTCGACGACGACGACGTCGCCGCGGTTCAGCTCGGCGGCTGAGCTTCTCGCCGCCGTCGCGCAGACGGGCGGTGGTCTCCGAGCGCATCGAGCGCAGGCTCGCCGCCTGGGCGCGGCCGCGGCCCTCGGCCAGCGCCTCGGCGAGGTTGGCGAAGACGACCGTCAGCCAGAGCCAGACGGTGACGCTGAAGGTGAACCATCCGGGCTCGTGGCCGCCGCCCAGCGAGCCGCCGCCGAAGGCCTGGATCAGCCAGCCGACGGTCGTCACCAGGGCGCCGATCTCGACCACGAACATGACCGGGTTGCGGACCTGGACGCGGGGGTCGAGCTTGCGGAAGGACTCGATGATCGCCGGGCGGAGAATCTCGGGGTCGAAGAGGGAACGGGCCTGCGTCTCGGTGGTCATTTGATCGGTGCTTCCTTGTCTAGGGCGATGTTGAGCTCGAGGACGTTGACCCCGGGCTCGCCGAAGACGCCGAGGAAGCGCCCGTTGGTGTGGTCGGAGATCAGTCCTTCGACCTCGGCAAGCGGCAGCTTGCGGACCACGGCCACGCGGTGCGCCTGGATCCGGGCGTTGGCTTCGGAGATTTCGGGGTCGACGCCGGAGCCCGACGTCGTGATCGCGTCGACCGGCACGGCTTCGGCCGTCAGTGACCTGTCAAAGGGCTTGTTGAGCTTCAGGTATGCGGCGAGGCGTTCGCGCACTTCTTCGCGCGCTTCGACGCTGTTGGGGCCGCGGTTGGAGAAGTAGGTGGTGTTCGGCGAGTACCCGGTCTGCGAGGGCCGCGGCTGGAAGTAGGCCGGGTTTGCCACCAGCACTTCTTCGCCTTCTTCGTCGAGCACCGGCTTGCCGTTCTTGCCGATCTTCGGTTCCGAGAACGACTGGGCGATCAAGCTCGAGCCGACGACCGTGCCGTCGACGCTGATCTTCGAGCCATCGGCCTTGCCGGGGAACAGCACCTGGGCGACACCGGTGAAGGCAAGCCCGTAGCCGAGTCCGAGCACGACGGTGAAGAAGATCACCGAGAGGAACGCGCTGAGAGCCATGCGGCGCATCTCAGAACAGCCTCGTGGTCAGGCTCTGGACGACCGGTCCGAGCAGGAGGGCGGGGAAGAAGGTGAGGGCGCCGACCAGGATCACGACGCCGATCAGGAGGATCACGAAGGTCGGCGTGTCGGTGCGCATCGTGCCGGGCCCGACCGGGGAGATCTTCTTGTTGGCGAGCGAGCCGGCGACGGCGAGCACGAGGATGATCGGGATGAAACGGGCGAGGGTCATCGTCGCGCCGCCGAGCAGGTCGGCGAAGGAGATCCCGTAGGAGCCGGCGTTGCCTGGCGCGTTGGGCTGAACGAAGCCGGTGTAGCCGGCGAAGGCCGAGCCATTGTTGTTGGCCTGGGAGAGGTAGGCGTAGAGGGTCTCCGAGAAGCCCTGCGGCCCGCTTTCGTAGATCGACCTCGTGCCCGCCCTGACCGCCGTCGCCAGTCCGGACGTGACCAGCACGGCCAGCGGCGTGAACAGCACTCCCAGCGATATCAGCTTGATCTCCCGCGCCTGGATCTTCTTGCCCAGGTACTCAGGGCGTGCGGCCGACCATCAGGCCGCCGATGAAGACCGCCAGGAGGACGAAGAGCAGCATCGAGTAGAGACCGGTGCCGACGCCGCCGAAGACGACCTCGCTGGTCGCCAGGCCCGACATCGGCACGGCGCTGCCGAGGCCGGTGTAGGACTCGTGGGCGGAGTTGACCGAGCCGTTGGAGGTGACCGTGGTGGTGGTTGCCCAGAGGGCCGACTCGGTGATCCCGTTGCGCTGCTCCTTGCCTTCCATGTTGCCGCCGGTCGAGCCGTCGATCGCCGCGGTGGGCGTGCCGGCGGCGTGCTGGGCGGGCGTGCCGTGCTGCTCGGCAGGGATGATCACGGCGATGAAGGCGATGTAGATCGCCAGCATCGCGGCGAAGATCGCCCAGCCCTCGCGCTGGCGGCCGGCCATGCGGCCGTAGGTGTAGGTCAGGGCGGCCGGGATCATGATGATCGCCAGCAGCTCGAAGAAGTTCGTCAGCTGGTTGGGGTTCTCGAACGGCATCGCCGAGTTGACGCTGAAGAAGCCGCCGCCGTTGGTTCCGAGTTGCTTGATCGCGATCTGCGAGGCGGCCGGACCGAGGGCGAGCACCTGGCTGCCCCCGTTGAGCGTGGTCAGGCTGACCGCGTGCCCGAGCGTCTGCACGACCCCCTGGGAGACGAGGACCAGGGCGAGGATGATCGACAGCGGCAGCAGGACGTAGTAGATGCTGCGAACGAGGTCCTGCCAGAAGTTGCCCAGGCTGGAGCCGCCGCGCGAGACGATCCCCCGCGTCATCGCCACCAGCACGCAGATGCCGACCGCCGGGGTGACGAAGTTCTGCACGGTCAGGCCGACCATCTGGGCGAAGTAGCTGAGGGTCGTTTCGCCGCCGTAGAACTGCCAGTTGGTGTTGGAGACGAAGGAGGAGGTGGTGTTGAAGCTGACATCCCACGGCGCCGAGTCGAAGCCGGTGGGATTGAACGGCTGGATCCCCTGGGTGCGGAGGATCAGGTAGAGCACGATCCAGGAGACGAGCGAGAAGAGGACGACGGACTTGGCGTAGGCCTTCCAGTCGTGCTCTTCGGCCGGGTCGACCCGTAGCAGCTTGTAGGTAAGGCGCTCGGCGCCGCCGAAGACGGGGCTGAGGAACACCCGCTGGCCCATGAAGACCTTCGCCATGTAGGCGCCCAGCGGTTTGGTCAGCGCAATGACGATCGCGACGAAGATGACGACCTGCAGGAAACCCTGGGCCATCAGAGGTTCTCCCCGCGCAGCAGCGCGTAGAACAGGAAGGCGCAGACGGCGGCGGCGATGAGCAACCCGAGGACGTCGGCGACGCTGAGGGCTGCGAGCGGCAGCGTCATATCCGGTCGATCAGATCGATCGCCCAGTAGAGGAGGGCGAAGAGGGCGACGGCGATCGCTATCGCCAGAACGTCGGCGAGGGGACCGCCACCACCGGGGAAGATGTCTGCGAGGACGAGCACGGATGGATCATGCGCCGACCCCCGTCAAGGCCGCATGAACTACAGCCCGGTTCGTATACAGATCCTGTGAAGGTCGCTCAGGCGGTGAATCGGTAGCCGACGCCGGGATCGGTCAGCACGTATTTCGGGCCGTCCGGGGGCTCGATCTTGCGGCGCAGGTTGGCGATGTGGGCGCGCAGGACCTGGAAGTCGTCTTCGTACTCGACGCCCCAGACCTCGACCAGCAGGGCGCGATGGGTCATCAGCTTGCCGCGGTTACGGGCCAGCGCCCGCAGCAGGCCGAACTCGGTCGGGGTCAGGTGGACCGGCTCGCCGTCGCGGCGCACGGTGCGACCGGCGAGGTCAATCTCGAGACCATCGGCGAGGATCGTCGGTTCCGCCTCCTCCGGTTCGGCGCGCCGCAGCGCCGCCTCGAGCCGGGCGATCAGCTCACGCGGGCCGAACGGCTTGGTCACATAGTCGTCTGCGCCGGCGGCCAGCGCCTCGACCTTGCGGTCCTCCTCGCCGACGGCGGAGAGGACGAGGATCGGCATCCTGCTCCACTCGCGCAGCCGCCGAGTCAGCTCGACGCCGTCGATGTCGGGCAGCATCAGGTCGAGGATCGCCGCCTCGGGTGGTTTCACCGCGGCGCGGTCGAGCGCCTCCTCCCCGGTGCCGGCGGCGACCGCCTCGAAGCCGGCGTCGCGGAGGATCACCTTCAGCGCCCGCAGGATCTGCGGCTCGTCGTCGCAGACGAGGATCCGTGGCAGGTCGGTCACCCGGCGCCACCGGGGGCCGCGAAGCTGACGACGAAGCTGCTGCCTTGGCCGGGCAGGGACTCGACCTCGACCTCGCCGCCGTTGGCCTCGATGAAGCCGCGGGCAATCGCCAGACCGAGGCCCGAGCCGTTGCCGGCGCCGCTGCCTGCACCCCCGCGATAGAACGGTTCGAAGATGCGCTCGCGCTCGGCCTCGTCGATGCCGGGGCCGCGGTCGACGATCCGGACCACGAGCCGCGGCCCGACCAACCGCGAGCGAACCAGGACCGGCTCCCCCTCGCCGTGGACGACGGCGTTCTCGAGCAGGTTGGCGAAGGCCCGCTCGAGCTGGGTCGGGTCGGCGCTGAGCGCGGGCAGGCCGGGATCGAGCGCCAGCCGGACGACGGCGGCGCCGGGGCCGATCGAGTGGCGGGCGGACTCCAAAAGCCCCGGCACGTCCACCGGCTCACGCCTCGGCTCGGCCTTCCCGGACTCCAGCCGCGAGACGTCGATCAGGTTCTCGACCAGGCGCGAGAGGCGCTGGCCCTGCTCGACCACGGCCTCGCTGAGCTCGTGCCGCTCGGCCGCGGTCGCGCTGGGCGAGTCGAGGGCGGCGCCGGCGGCGATGATCGAGGTCAGCGGCGTCCGCAGGTCGTGGGAGACCGAGCGCAGCAGCGAGGTCTTGAGCTCATCCGAACGGCGCAGCGCCTCGGCCTCGATCGCCTCGGCCCGCATCCGGTCGCGCTCGCGCTCCAGCTCCTCGAGCTCGGCCAGCGCCCGATCGGCCTCCTCACGCCGGCGCTCGGACTCGGCGGCACGGGCACGGGCGAGCTCGGCCAGGGTGCCGCTGGCGATCGCGACGATCGCGAAGACGACGAGGGCGACGAGGTCGTGGTCGGCGGCGATGTCGATCTGGCCGACCGGCGGCAGGTGAAACCAGTTGAAGGCGCCGGCGCTGAGCAGTGCCGTGACCAGCCCCAGTCGCAGCCCCCAGATCGTCGAGATCAGCAGGACCCCGGGGATGTAGACGACGCCGAGCGAGACGGCGGGCGCGACTTCCTTCAGCGGATAGACGATCAACGTGCCGATGGCGACGACCGCGAGCGACGCGGCGACGCCGAGCCAGGCTGACGGCGTCTGCGCACCCAATCTCAGTGAGGACATGGGTCTCAGCGTACGACCCGAGAGCGGTCCCGACGCTACTCGTATTGCAGAGACTCGAGAACGTCCAACCGTGAGGCGCGGCGGGCGGGGGCGATCGCGGCGAGGACGCCGGCGAGGGCGGCGAGGACGAGCAGGGCGAGCAGCGAGCCGACGGGGTAGGAGAGCGTGAAGCCTTCGTCCTTCAGCGGCTGCGCGATCAGGGTGGCGAAGGCGATGCCGAGAATCATCCCCAGGATCGCCCCGATCAGGGCCGTGATCACGGCCTCGTAGCGAATCATCGTCCGCACCTGGCGGCGCGACATCCCGATCGCCCGCAGCATCCCCAGCTCGCGGGTCCGTTCGTGGATCGAGAGCGCCAGCGTGTTGGCGATCCCGAAGAGCGAGATCACGACCGCCAGCAGCAGCAGCGCGTAGAAGAGGTTGACCAGCGTTTCGACCTGCTTTTCGCGATTTTCCTTCAGTTCTTCCTGATTCAGGACTTCGGCGGTCGGGAAGGCGACTTCGACCCCTTTGGTCAGGACCGCCTGAACCGCGGCGGCGTCCGCTTCCGGCGCCGTGTTGATGAAGTCGATCGTGTCCTGGGTCTGGGCGAAGTCCCGGGCCAGGACCGGCTGGGTGATGAGGACGCTGCCGAGCAGGTTGAGCTTGGAGTCGAAGACGCCGACGACTTCGAAGCGTGGTTCGTCCCCGGTCTGGGTGAGGAGCTGGACCTCGCCGCCGACTTCCAAACCCTGCGAGGAGGCGAAGGAGTCCGAGACGATCGCCTGGTCCGCGCGCAGGCCGCGCAGCGCCGCCGGTCCCCCCTGCTTCCATTCGACCTTCAGCGAGTCGCCGATGTTCGGCGTCGGCGCGCTCACCCGCGCCCCCGCCCCGTTCCCGACCACCTTCGCCTGGGCCGAGCGGATCGTCGCGACCGATTCGACCCCGGGCACCCTGCGCGCCGCCCGCGCGGCCCCGTTCGGAATCGGCGAGAAGCCGTCGCTGTTCTGGACGATCAGCCCGCCGGCGAAGTTTTCGTCGACGACCGTGGCGACGGTGCTCTTCAGGCCGGCGGCGAAGACGGTGACGAAGGCGACCAGGGCGAGGCCGATCATCAGCGCCGCCGCGGTGACCGCGGTTCGGCTCGGGTTGCGCTGGGCGTTCTCGCGGGCGAGGCGGCCGGTGAGGCGGCGCGCGCGCTCCAGCGGCCAGCCGGCGACGGCCGCCAGCGGCGGCACCAGGCGCGGGCTGAAGAGCGAGACGGCGATCACGACGATCAGCGCGCCGGCGCCCATGATTCCGGCCCGGGCACCGACTTCGCCGTTGCTGAGCAGACCGGCGAGGATCATCGCCAGCCCGACCAGAGCCAGCACCGTCGAGAAGACGAGGAAGACGATCCGCCGGCGGCGACTCGGCGTCGGGACGAAGGCGTGCAGGGCGGCGATCGGCGGCACCCGGGTCGAACGCAGCGCCGGGATCAGCGAGGCGACGAAGGTGACGATCACCCCGACCAGGACGGCGACGACCACGGTCCTCGACTTCAACACCAGGCCGGTCGTCGGCAGGTCGACTTCGAAGGCTTCGAGCAGGGCGTTGAGACCGACGGCGATGACGAAGCCGAAGGCGATCCCGATGAGGGCGCCGAACAGCCCGATCGCCACCGCTTCGCTCAACACCGTGGTGAGGATCTGGCGCCGCGAGGCGCCGAGGGTGCGCAGCATCCCGAACTCGCTGACCCGCTGGGCGACGGTGATCGAGAAGGTGTTGAAGATCAGGAAGGAGCCGACGAAGACGGCGATGTAGGCGAAGACGAGGAGGAAGGTCTGCAGGAAGCTGAGGTTGTCGCGGATTTCTTCCGAGCCGCGATCGGCGCTTTCCTGCGCGGTCTCGACCCGCACCCCGGCCGGCATCTCGGCGGCGATGCGGCGTTTGATCGCCCGCGGCGCGGCCCCGTCGGTGGCGGCGACCGAGATCTGATCGAAGCGCCCGACCTTGTGGGTCAGCGCCTGGGCGACCGGCAGGGTCACCTGGGCGATGCTGGCGCCGCCGAAGGAGGCGCTGCCGAGCTGGGTGAAGCCGACGAGTTCGAACTTGCGGGCTTTGCCCTGCCCGATCAGCTCGATCTCTTCGCCCAGTTCGAGGCCGGAGGTTTCGGCCGCCGCCCTGTCGATCGAGGCTTCGGTCGGTCCGCGCGGGCGGTGGCCATCGACGTAGTTGAGCGACTCGAGGCCGCCGGGCAGGGTCGAGGAGATGAACTTGGGGGCGAACTTGGCGCCGATCTTCTTGCCTTCGGAGTCGAAGAAGCCGCCCGGCGTGAAGATCGCGCCGGCCGCCAGCTTCACTCCCGGGGTCTGCTGGATCCGCGGCAGCAGCGAGGCGCTGATCGTCGGCGTTTCGCCGTTGTCCTGTTCGACCGGGTTCTGAGCGCTGACGACGACGCTGGTGCCGCTCAGCGACTCGCTGAAGATTTCGTCGAAGGCGGCGAAGATCGTGTCGCTGAGGATGTAGCTGCCGGCGATGAAGGCGACGCCGATGACGACCGCGAAGGCGGTCGTCATCGCCCGCACCTTGCGAGCCCAGAGGCTCTTGAGGGCGAGCCTAGTCAAGCCGCTTCATCAGCTCGATCACGTCGTCGGCCGAGCCGGGCGCGGCATCCTGGACGAGCTTGCCGTCGCGGAGCGTGATCAAGCGGTCGGCGTGGGCGGCGGCGACGGGATCGTGGCTGACCATGATCACCGTCTGGTCGAACTCGTCGACCGCCTGGCGCAAAAGGTCGAGGACGCCGGCGCTGGCCTTCGAGTCGAGGTTGCCGGTCGGCTCGTCGGCGAAGACGACCGCCGGTTTCGAAACCAGGGCGCGGGCGACGGCGACGCGCTGCTGCTGGCCGCCGGAGAGCTCCGCCGGCCGGTGCGTGCGGCGATCCTCCAGGCCCACGGTGCGGATCAGCTGATCGACCCAGGCCTGGTCGGGCTTGCGGCCGGCGATCGAGAGCGGCAGCACCAGGTTCTCCTCGGCGGTGAGAACCGGCAGGAGGTTGAAGAACTGGAAGACGAAGCCGAGCTTGTCGCGGCGCAGCTTGGTCAGCTCACCGTCGTCGAGCGCGGTGACCTCGACTCCGTCGAGCACGACCGTCCCCGTCGTCGGCTTGTCGAGGCCGGCGAGGATGTGCATCAGGGTCGACTTGCCCGAGCCCGAAGGTCCCATGATCGCGGTGAAGCGGCCGCGCTCGAAGTTGGTGCTGACGCCCGCCAGGGCGTCGACCGCCGCGTCGCCCTCGCCGTAGCGGCGGGTCAGGTCGGTGGCAACAACAACCTGTCCGTTCAAGCTCACTTGGCCCACCGTATCGAGATGGACCCGCGGGGGGCGGCGAGACATTAGCCTGCCGCCATGGCCCTCGCCGACGAATTCGACGGCTTTCTGATCGATCTCGACGGGGTCGTCTGGATCGGCCGCGAGCCGATCGCCGGTTCCGCCGAGGCTCTGGTGGCGCTGCTCGCCGCCGGCAAGGAGCTGGTCTTCGTCACCAACAACCCGGCGCGGCCGCCGCAGCGCTACGCCGAGCGCCTGCGGGAGATGGGGGTCGAGGTCGGCGCCGAGCTGATCGTCACCGCCGGCATGGTCACGGCGCGCCTCGCCGGCGAAGCCGCGGCCGGGGGCAGCGCCTTCGTGATCGGCGAAGAGACGCTGAAGGGGATGGTCGCCGCCGCGGGGGCAACCGTGCTCGATGCCGAGAGCGGTGGCGAGGCCGACGTGGTCGTCGTCTCCGGGCACCGCGGCTTCGACTACACCGAGCTGCTGGCGGCGAAGCGGGCGCTCGACCGCGGCGCGGCGCTGTTCGCGACCAGCCACGACCCGACGATGCCGATGCCGGGCGGCGAGTGGCCCGGCACCGGCTCGATCCTCGCCGCGGTCGAAACCGCCTCCGGGAAGAGCGCCGTGATCGGCGGCAAGCCCGAGCATCACCTCTTCGCGATGGCGATCGCGGCGATCGGCGGGCCGAAGCGGCTGGCGATGGTCGGCGACCGGATCTCCTCCGACATCGACGGCGGCCGCGCCGCCGGGCTGGCGACGGTCCTGGTGCTGAGCGGGACCAGTGACCGCGCCGACGCTGAAGCAGCCGAACCGGGGCCCGACCACGTGATCGAGAACCTCGCCGGCCTGCTGCGGTGAGCGGCGCCGCCGTGGCCGCCGAGCCGAGCGACCACCATCCCGGCCTCAGCTTCGCCGGGCTCTTCGCCGTCACCTTCTGCGGCCTGATCGCGGTCGGCGCGGTGCTGCCGGTCCTGCCCCGCTACGTGCGCGGGCCGATCGGCGCCGGCGACCTCGCGGTCGGGATCGTGATCGGCGCCTACGCGATCACCGGCCTGCTGCTGCGGCCGGTCGCGGGGCGCCTCGCCGACCGCTGGGGCCGCAAGCCGACGGTCCTGCTCGGCGCCCTGCTGCTGAGCGCCGGGGGGTTGCTCAACCTGCCCAGCCTGGGACTGGCCGGGCTGATCTTCGCCCGCCTCGTCGTCGGCGTCGGCGAGGGCTCGCTGTACACCGCCGGCTCAGCCTGGATCGTCGACATGGCGCCCCTCGCCCGCCGCGGGCGTGTCCTCGGCCTTTACGGACTGGCGGTCTGGGGCGGCCTCAGCGTCGGCCCGCTGGCCGGCGAGCTGCTGCTGCAGGCGAGCGGCTACCGCGCCGTCTGGATCTTCGCCGCGGCGATGCCGCTGCTCGGGGCGCTGATCGCAACCCGCGTCGCCGACCCCTTCGTGCCGCTCGAGCACAGCGAGCCGCACCCGCTGATCGCCCCCGAGGCGGTCCGCCCCGGCCTCGCGGTCGCCCTCGCCTCGGTCGGCTACGCCGCGGTCGCCACCTTCATCGTCCTCCACCTCGAAGCCCGCGGGGTCGGCCACGGCGCCACCGTCTTCGCCGCCTTCGCGGCGATGATCGTCCTCACCCGCCTGCTCGCCGGCGATCTGCCCGACCGGCTGGGACCCGCCCCGGTGGCGATCGGGGCGACGCTGGTCGAGGCCGCCGGCCTGCTGATCATCGCCCTCGCCCACAGCCTGCCGGTCGCCCTCGCGGGCGGGATGGCGATGGGCGCCGCCTTCTCACTGATCAACCCCTCGCTGATGCTGATCGCCGTCGGCCGCGTCTCCGAGAACGCCCGCGGCGCGGCGATGGGCACCTTCACCGCCTTCTTCGACGCCGGGGTCGGCTTCGGCGCCCCGCTGGCCGGGCTGGCGGCGGTGCTGACCAGCTACGAGGGCGCCTTTGTGCTCGCTGCGGCGATCGCCGTCGGCTCGGCGGCGCTGATCCTGATCACCATGCACCGGGTCAGCGGGCGCTGATGACCAGGGACTGGGCGGCGCGGCCGATCCGGCCCTCGCGGTCGTAGAGCACCGACTCGGCGGTTGCGACCCCGGTCGGTTGCGCCACCGTCACCGCGTCGACGCCGACCCACTCCCCCGCCGGCATCCGCTCCAGGTGGACGGTCAGCTCGACGTTGACGAAGACGAACCGGCGGTAGTCGAGCTCGGTGCTGATCCCGTTGCCGACGTCGGCGGCGACGAGGACCCGCTGCAGCGCGGTCGGCTCCTCGCCACCGACCAGCGGCTTGCGCATCCGCAGCCAGGCGGTCCCCGGGCCGAGCTCGATGAAGCCGCCGTTGACGAAGCGGACGTCCATCGCCGAGTGGTATCCGTGCTGCTGCTCGGTCGGGAAGAAGTCCGCCTCGCCGCCCTGCTCCGGTGGCGCCGGGGGCGGGGTCGAGTCGATCGCCCCGGGCGGCAGGTCGACGTGGGCGATCTCGATCCGCCAGGCGGTCGCCCGCATCAGGACCTTCCCCTCGACGCTGAGCTCGGCCTCGACCAGCTGCACCCGGCGCCCGGGCCGCAGCACCCGGGTCTTGACGCGAACCGCCGCGATCGGGATCGGGCGCAGGATCTCGAAGCTGATGCGGCCGATCTGGAAGCGCTCGGATTCCGGCATCAGCTCGAAGGCTCGGGCCAGCAGCGCCGACGGCGGCCCCGCGTGTTGGGCGCCGGGATCCCAGGGCCCACGCGTCAGCTCGGTCGCGACGTAGACCTCGCCGTCGGTCTCATAGAAGGCGTCGAACACGCCGCCATCCTAGAACGGGTCATCGACCTGTAATAACCAGGGCCTACCCTGGTCATAGACCGAAAGGAGACTTGATGGCGACGAAGATCGAGAAGTCCGAGCAGGAGTGGCGCGAGCAGCTGAGCCCCGAGCAGTACGAGGTCACCCGCAAGGCCGGTACCGAGCGAGCCTTCACCGGGCCGCACCTGGACGAGAAGCGCGAGGGGATGTTCCGCTGCGTCGGCTGCGGGACGGAGCTGTTTGACTCCGGCACCAAGTTCGACTCCGGCACCGGCTGGCCCAGCTTCACCGACCCGGCCAACCTGGAGCAGGTCGAACTGCGTCCCGACAACAGCCACTTCATGCGGCGCACCGAGGTCGTCTGCAGGACCTGCGACGCCCACCTCGGGCACGTCTTCGACGACGGGCCCGGAGAGAGCGGCCGGCGCTACTGCATCAACGGCTGCGCCCTGGAGTTCGACCCCAAATAGCGAGCCGCGCCCGGACGCAGCGCCTTATAGAGTGCCGCCGCCGGCCCCGAGGTAGCTGAAGCGCACCGCCAGGGCGACGGCCTCGGTGCGGGTGTCGACCTCGAGCTTGGCGATCGCGTTGCGGACGTGGGTGTGGACCGTCGCCGGGCTCAGCTGCAAGCGCTCGGCGATCTCTTTGACTCGCAGGCCCTCGGCCAGCAGCTCGAGGATCTGGCGCTCACGCGGGGAGAGGTCGAGCAGCTTCTCGACCTCCGAGGGCTTGCCGCCGGCGAAGTCGCCGCCGAGGAAGGTGCCGCCGCCGGTCACGGCTTTGACGGCGCGAGCGATGTCCTCCGCCGGCGCCGACTTCAGCACGTAGCCGGAGGCGCCGGCGCGCAGGGCCAGGGCCAACAGGTCGGGCTGGGCGTGGGCGGTGAAGATGATCACCTTGGTCCGCGGCCGCGCCTTGAGCACCTCCTTGGTCGCCTCGATGCCGTCGCGCTTGGGCAGCTCGACGTCGATGATCAGGACGTCGGGCTCGAGCTCCTTGACGACGTCGACGACGTCGCGGCCGTTTCCGGCCTCGCCGACGATCTCGACGACGCTCGAGTTCGCCATCCGCGCCTTGAGCGCCTCACGAACGATCTCATGGTCATCGCAGAGGACCACCCGCTTGGCCTCGCGCACGCTGGAGTTCATTGCCCGCCGATTGTTTCAGGACAGCCGTATCTATGCAAAGTATTAGGTAGCGTGAAACTCCCATCGCGCTCCTGCCGGTTCTCGATCAGGGCGATGATCGTCCGCCCCACCGCCACCGCCGTACCGTTGAGGGTATGGACCGCCCGCGGCGCCTCCCCCTCGGCCGGGCGGTAGCGACAGCTCATGCGACGGGCCTGGTAATCCGTCGTGTTCGAGCACGAGGTCAACTCCCGGTAGCGCCCCTGGCTCGGGATCCAGGCCTCGCAGTCGTACTTCTTCGCCGCCGGAGCGCCGAGGTCGCCGGCGGCGACGTTGACGACGCGGTAGGGCAGCTCCAGCTCGGTCAGGATCCGCTCCTCCAGCGCCAGCAGTCGTTCGTGCTCGGCCGCCGACCGCGAGGGCTCGACGAACGAGAACATCTCGACCTTGTCGAACTGGTGGACGCGGAAGATGCCGCGGGTGTCGCGCCCGGCGGCGCCGGCCTCGCGGCGGAAGCAGGTCGAGAAGCCGCAGTAGCGCAGCGGCAGCTCGGCGGCATCGAGGATCTCGCCGGCGTGCAGGCCGGCGAGAGCGACCTCGGAGGTGCCGGTGAGGAACAGCTCGTCCTTCGGGATCTCGTAGATCTGGTCGCGATCGCCGGGCAGGAAGCCGGTTCCCTCCAGCGCCTCCTCGCGGACCAGGACGGGCGGCACGACCGGCTCGTGCCCCTCGGCCCGGGCCGTCTCGAGCGCGAAGCGGACGAGGGCCATCTCCAGCATCACCAGGTCGCCCTTGAGATAGGCGAAGCGCGAACCGGAGAGGCGGGCGCCGGCCTCCATGTCGATCAGGCCGAGCTCGGTCCCGATCTCGAGGTGGTCGCGGGGCTCGAAATCGAACTCGGGCGGGGTGCCGACCTCGCGGACGACGACGGCATCCTCCTCGGTCATCCCGTCCGGCGCGTCGGGGTCGGGCAGGTTCGGCAGCCCGATCGCGAGGACGCCGAGCTCGGCCTCGACCTTCTCCAGCTCCTCCTTGCCGGACTCGATCGTCGCCTTCAGGCCTTCGACCTTGACCGTCAGGTCCGCCGTGTCCTCGCCTTTCTGCTTGGCCGCGCCGAATTGCTTGGAGAGCGACTTGCGGGACGCCTGTGCGCCCTCGATCATCGGCAGCAGCTCGCGTCGGCGAGCGTCGAGAGCCAGCAGCTCGTCGACCTGATCGGCGGCGCCGCGGCGCGCCAGGGCCGCCTTGACCCGCTCGGGTTCGGAGCGAATCAGCTTCAGGTCAAGCATGTGAGTCCGCGCTACGGCGAGGTCTGGCCGGGGCGGGGCGAGGATTCGGCTTCTTCGCCCGCGTACTTGGCGACGAACCTGGCCACCGCTTCGGCTTCTTTGCCGACGACGATGTTCTGGGGCATGATCGCCCCGGAGAAGCCGCCGTTCTGGATCGCGAAGAGAGCATCGTTGTAGGTCTCGGTTCGCTGATTGAGGCTCGGCCCCTGCGTCCGCTCGCCGCGATTGCCGCTTCCCTGGGTGCCGGCAGCGCCCAGCGTGTGGCAGCCGGAGCAGTGGGTCGCGAAGAGCACGGCCCCGGTGTGGTTGGGGTCGTCCTTGGAGACCGCGATCCCCTTTTCGCCGAAGCCGCAGGCGGCCAGCCCGAGGGCGGCGGCGGCAACCATCGCTATGACCAGTACAGGACGCACGCGGCGCGCATCATATTGTCTGGAGCCGATCGCGATCTTCTGACGATGCCGCCACCCGACGCAAACAGCTTCCGAAACGCGATGGCGATGCTGCCGACGGGGGTCACGATCGTCACCGCCGACGGCCCCGACGGGCCCGCCGGAGCGACTGCCAATGCGGTCTGCTCGCTCTCGGTCGAGCCGATGCTGATGCTCGCCTGCCTCGACCGCGGCTCCCGCACCCTGCTCGCCGTCCAGGCCGCCGACCGCTTCGGGGTCAGCGTCCTGCACAAGGGTCAGGAGCCGATCGCGCGCTCCTTCGCGACCAAGCAGCCGGTGGCCGAGAAGTGGGCCGGGGTCGCCTGGAGCGAGCGCGAGGGGGTACCGGCGATCGACGATGCCCTGGTCCAGATCACCTGCCGGCTGCGCGACGTCCTCGCCGCCGGCGACCACGTGATCGTCACCGGCGAGGTCACCGCCCTGCGGACGAGCGAGGGCGACCCGCTCGTCTTCCACGGCGGCGAGTTTCGGCCGCTGGACTGACTGACGGCCGGCGACATCCAGCCGCTTCTGGACGGTTGAGACGGAGGAGCGAGCTTGCGACAATCGGGCGATGAGCGAGCAAACGAAGTTCCAGGAGCCCGGCTGGTTCACCAAGAACGTCTTCAACCCGATGGTCGCCTGGCTCAGCAGGCGCGGGCTGAGCCTTGCCGGCTCGCGGGTGCTCGAAGTCCAGGGCCGCAAGAGCGGCGAGTGGCGCAAGACGCCGGTCAACCCGCTCGAGTTCGAGGGTGGCCGCTACCTGGTGGCGCCGCGCGGCAACACGCAGTGGGTGCGCAACATGCGGGTCAGCGGCGGCGGTCGCCTGGTCGGGCGCAGGACCGAGGAGTTCAGCGCCACCGAAGTCCCCGAGGCCGACCGCCCGCCCCTGCTCCGCGCCTACCTGGAGAAGTGGAAGTGGGAGGTCGGCGCCTTCTTCGACGGTGTCGGCCCCGACTCCAGCGACGAGGAGCTCCTCCGCATCGCCCCAGACCACCCGGCGTTCCGGATCGAGTGAGCCGGCGATCGACGAGCGATGCGTTGTACATCGGTGGGATGTAAAACGCATCGCTCGTGTGGGCGGGCGGCGATTGCCGCGGCCCGTGGAGGGCGGTTGGGCTGGGGTCGCCGGACACTCAGCCCGAAGGGCGTCCGCCGACCCCTGCCTGGCCGCCCCTACAAGCCGCTGGTCGTAGCCGCGCGGAGAGCGAGGAAGAAGATGACGCCGCAGCTGACGGCCATGATCCCCATCTCGCGGCGGACGATCTGCAGGGCGATCGATTGCTGGGTGTCGGGCGGCAGGGATTCGAAGTCGATCTCGCCGATCTCGCGCTGGGCGGCTCCGGTGCGGGCTCCCTCGGCGATGAAGGAGACGACCAGCGGCAGCAGGCCGTAGAGGTAGTGGAGGTTTTCGGCCGCCTTGTGGTTGGTGACCAGCAGGAGGCCGCCGAGCAGGGCCTGGAGAAAGACCGATACCTGGGCGATTCTGAGCAGGTACCAGAAGCGGATCGAGCCCTGATTGCGGTACCAGGCAACGCCGCCGATGGCGAAGGCGGCGAGGTTGAGCAGGATTACGGCGCAGCCGACCGCGATATGGACCCCGATCACGGGCTATTTCCTCCCAAAAGGGTCGGGATTCGGCTTACTGATGCGGAAAGGCACTATGTAGCAATGTGTCACAAGGTGGGTGTATAACAGCGGCTACGGGCGTTGAGGCACGGCGATTGGACGCCGGTCACCGCTCGGACCAAAACTCCCCCAGTGCTTAAGAGCTACCTCCCGATCCTTGTCTTCGCGTTTCTCGGCCTCACGGTCGCGAGCGTCTTCGCGATCGTCAACCACTGGGTCGGTCCGAAGAAGCCGAAGGTCCCGACCGCTGCCAGCCGCCGCCAGGGCGAGCCCTACGAGTCCGGGATCCCGGTCGAAGCGATGAAGGGCTTCAAATTCGGCGTCAGCTTCTACCTCGTGGCGATGCTCTTCATCCTCTTCGACATCGAGGTGGTCTTCCTCTACCCCGTCGGCGTGATCCTCAAGGGAGCCGACAGCGTCTTCGTGCTCGGCGAGCTGATCACCTTCGTCGTCCTGCTGATGATCGCCTTCGTCTATGTCTGGCGAAAGGGTGCGCTGGATTGGAAATAGAGCGCCGCAGCAGCCTTCCCGCCAAGCAGGCGACCGCCCGGCAGATGCTGCGCGGCGACCTCGAGGGAGCCGACCTCGACGCCTACGTCGAAGAAAAAGTCGTCACCACGACCTTCGAGAAAATGCTCAACCTGGCGCGGGCCAACTCGATCTTCCCGCTCACCTTCGGCCTCGCCTGCTGCGCGATCGAGGCGCCGATCGCGATCGTCACCGCCCGCTACGACCTCGCCCGCTTCGGCGCCGAGGCGCTGCGCGCCTCGCCGCGCCAGGCGGACCTGATCATCCTCTCGGGCCGGGTCTCGGTGAAAATGGCGCCGGTCGTCCGCCGCCTCTACGACCAGATGCTGGAGCCGAAGTGGGCGATCTCGATGGGCGCCTGCTCCTCCTCGGGCGGCATGTTCGCCAACTACGCCGTCGTCCAGGGCGCCGACAAGTTCATGCCGATCGACATGCACATCCCCGGCTGCCCGCCGCGGCCGGAGGCGGTCATGTACGGCTTCAGCAAGCTGCAGCGCAAGATCATCGGCGAACCTGACCAGGGCTGGCGCCGGCGCTACAACGCCGCCGGCACCGAGGAGTGGGCGCGCGGCGGGCCGGCGAGCACGCCGAGCCTAAAGGCGGCGGAAGCCTACGAGCTGGCCCGGGAGCTGGCCCGTGCCTGACGCCCCCGGACTGGAGCTGATCCGGGGGGACATCGAAAGCAACCACCCCGGCTCGATCCTCGCCACCTCCTTCGACCGCGACCAGCCGGCCCTGATCGTCGATCCGGAGCAAATCCTCACCGTCCTCACCTGGCTGCGCGACACCCCCGGCCAGAACTACGCCTTCCTCAGCTCCCTGCACGTCGCGGACTACCTCCCGGCGGAGCCCCGCTTCGGCGTCCACTACGAGCTCCTCAACCGCGATCGCGTCGAGCGCATCCGCGTAAAGGCCATGCTCGCTGACCCGGCTGCGGCCGCTGCGGGGTCGGGGGATCCTGCGGGCGGTGCAGTCGCTCCGTTCTCGGACCCCCCGACCCCGCACCAGCCGCAGAGCGACGGCGCCTTGCTGCCGGAGATCGACTCGTGCGTCGAGCTGTTTCCGACGGCCGAGGCTCAGGAGCGGGAAGCATTTGACTTCTTCGGGATCAACTTCAGAGGGCATCCCGACATGACCCGGATCCTGATGCCTGAGGATTACGTCGGTTGGCCGCAGCGGCGGGACTTTCCCGTAGGCGGGGAGCCTGTGACGTTTACGTATAACGAGAAGCGTTATGGCTGAGCTGACCGAGGATCTCGCGAAAGAGATCATGACCGTCAACATCGGGCCGCACCATCCCGCCACGCACGGGGTGCTGCGGCTGGTTGTCGATCTCGAAGGCGAGGTCGTGCGCGACCTCAAGCCGGTGATCGGCTACGTCCACACCGGAATCGAAAAGTCCTGCGAGGACAAGAGCTACTGGAAGGTCATCCCCTTCGTCGAGCGGATGGACTACGTCTCCTTCTTCTTCCAGATGGAGGCCTACTGCGGCGCCGTCGAGCGGCTCGTCGGGCTCGAGATCCCGCCCCGCGCCAAGTACCTGCGCACCCTCTTCCTCGAGCTCAACCGGATCCACTCCCACCTCGTCTGGCTGGGGACGACGGCGCTGGACCTGGGCGCGATCTCGATGCTCTGGTACTGCTTCCGCGAGCGCGACCGGATTCTCGACCTGTTCGAAATGGCGACCGGGCAGCGGATGCACACCCGCTACTTCCAGGTCGGCGGCGTGATCGAGGACATCCCGCTCGGCTTCGAGGCGAAGTGCCGCTCCTTCGCGGAAGATATGCCGGTCCGGGTCGGCCAGTACGAAGCGCTGCTGGACCGCAACGAGGTCTTCCTGCAGCGGACCAAAGGCGTCGGCATCGTCTCCCGCGAGCGGCTCCTGGAGCTGGGCGTGACCGGGCCGCTGCTGCGCGCCGCCGGTGAGCCCTGGGACCTGCGCAAGGCCTTCGACTACCTCGCCTACCCGGAGATGGACTTCAACATCCCGGTCGGCACCGTCGGCGACAACTACGACCGCTACCGCGTCCGGGTCGCCGAGATGGTCGAGTCGAGCAAGATCGTCGCCCAGTGCCTCGACGCCCTGCCCGAGGGCCCCTTCATCGCCGAAGACCGCAAGTACGTGCTGCCGCCGCGCTCGGAGCTGTCGACCTCGATGGAGTCCCTGATCCACCACTTCAAGCTCGTCACCGAGGGCTTCCGGGTCGAGCCCGGCGAGGTCTACTACGCGATCGAGTGCCCGCGCGGGGAGCTGGGCTGCTTCGTCCTCGCCGACGGCTCCTCCAAGCCCTCGCGCGTCCACTTCCGCGACCCCTCCTTCGTCAACCTGCAGGCCTTCAAGGACATGGCGATGGACAGCTACATCGCCGACATGATCTGCAGTCTCGGGATGCTCGACCCGATCCTCGGGGGGGTCGATCGATGAGGTCAGGGACGAGGCTCGCGGCCGCGGCCGGCGCGGGGACAGGGGGTCCTGCGGGCGGTGCGGTGGCTCCGTTCTCGGACCCCCTGTCCCCGCGCCGGCCGCGGAGGTGGGCTTGTGGCTGAGCTACCGGTTGACAAAGCTCTGACTGAGGGTCGGGTTCCAGATCGGTCCTCAGAGGGGGTTCCGGAGCTGCACGAAGTTGGCTGCCCGGACGAGCTGCGGGAGCGGATCGAGCTGCTGATGGCGCGCTACCCGGACCGCAAATCGGCCTCGATCCCGGCGCTCTGGGCGGTGCAGGAGCGCTACGGCTGGTGCACCCCGGAGGGGATCCGCCAGGCCGCCGCGGTGATGCGGGTGACGCCGGCCTACCTGGAGTCCGTCGCCAGCTTCTACGACCTGCTGCACACCGAGCGGGTCGGGAGCCACCGGATCGAGGTCTGCACCAACATCAGCTGCTGGATGCGCGGCGGCGATCAATTGCTCGACGCCTTCGTGGCTGCCGCCGAGGGCGACGACGATCTCTTCGTCACCGGCTTCGAGTGCCTCGGCGCCTGCGACATCGCCCCGATGGCCTCGATCGACCAGCGCTACTACGGCCCGCTCGACGCCGCCGAGGCCGGCGTCGCGATCGAGCAGCTCCGGACCGGCGCCGAGGTCCTCCCCGCCAAGGACCAGGCCAAGCGCCCCCTCGCCGGCGACACCCCGCTGCCGACGGGACGATTTGTCAACCCTGAGACGACAAATCGTCCCGTCGACCCGGAGGTGGACGGTGGCTGACGCACGCGAGACGCGCGTATTGCTGGAGCACGCCGAGGATCCGGCGCTGCGGACGGTCGAGGGCTACAGGCGGCTGGTCGGCGGCTACGCGACGCTGGAGAAGGCCTACCGGGAGATGGAGCAGGACGAGGTCCTCAAGGAGCTCGAAGACTCCGGCCTGCGCGGCCGCGGCGGCGCCGGCTTCTCGATGGGGAAAAAGGCATCGTTCCTGCCGCGCGGCGAGATGGCCAAGTACCTCTGCTGCAACGCCGACGAGTCCGAGCCCGGCGCCTTCAAGGACCGCGAGCTGATGCAGCGCAACCCGCACCAGCTGATCGAGGGAATCGCGATCGCCGCCCTCGCCGCCGACGCCGGCCACGCCTTCATCTTCATCCGCGGCGAGTACGCCTACCAGGCCGACATCCTCGACGCCGCGGTCGCCGAAGCCTACGAGGCGGGCTACCTGGGGACGAACATCCTCGGCACCCACCGCGACCTCGAGCTGGTCGTCCACCGCGGCGCCGGCGCCTACATCTGCGGCGAGGAGACGGCGCTGCTGGACGCGCTCGAGGGCAAGCGCGGCAACCCGCGCCTGAAGCCGCCCTTCCCGGCGGTCCAGGGCCTCTACGGCGGGCCGACGCTGATCAACAACGTCGAGACGCTCTCCAACGTGCCGCGGATCGTCGCCAGGGGCGCCGACTGGTTCAAGGGCTTCGGCACCGAGCAGTCGCCGGGGACCAAGGTCGTCTCGATCTCCGGCGGCGTGCGGCGGCCGGGCAACTACGAGGTCGAGCTGGGGATCCCGACCCGGGAGCTGATCTACGGCCTCGCCGGCGGCCCCGAGGCCGGGCACGAGATCAAGGCCTTCTACCCCGGCGGCTCCTCCTCCCCGGTCCTCACCGCCGCGGAGGGCATGGACCTTCCCTACAGCTTCGAGGCGATGGCCGAAGCGGGCTCGATGCTCGGCTCCGGCTCGATCATCGTCGCCGACGACCGCGTCTCGATCCCGCACATGGCCCTGCGCACCGCGCGCTTCTACCACCACGAGTCCTGCGGCAAGTGCACCCCCTGCCGCGAGGGAACCAACTGGACGGTGAAGATGCTGGAGCGGGTCGTCCGCGGCGAGGCGACGCCGATCGACCTCGACATCATCAGCTCGGTCCAGGAGAACATCATCGGCCACTGCCTCTGCGTGCTCGGCGACTCGATGGCGATGCCGGTCAGCGCCATGGTCCGCAAGTTCCGCGGCGAGTTCGAGGACGTGATGGCGCGGGCCGCCGGCGAGAGCCTCGACGACGATGTCCGCCTCGCCGCCGTGCAGGCTCCGGCCGAGACCCTGGGGGCGGCGACGTGAGCGAGCCGCGCCAGATCACGCTGACGATCGACGGCCGCGAGGTGGCGGCCAACGAGGGCGAAATGCTCCACGACGCGGCCCGCAAGGGCGACGTCGAGATCCCGGTCTTCTGTTATGAGCCGAAGCTCGGCGAGCCGGTCGGCGCCTGCCGCATGTGCCTGGTCGAGATCGAGGGGATCCCGAAACTGCAGACCTCCTGCTCGACCCCGGTGCGCGAGGGCATGGTCGTCCACACCCGCACCGAGCAGGTCAAGCACGCGCAGAGCGCGGTGGTCGAGTTCCTGCTCGTCAACCACCCGCTCGACTGCCCCGTCTGCGACAAGGGCGGCGAGTGCCCGCTGCAGGACATCACCCAGGGCTGGGGCCCGGGCAAAAGCCGCGTGATCGACGAAAAGCGCCACTTCCAGAAGCCGATCGAGCTCTCGCCGCTGGTCGCGATCGACCGCGAGCGCTGCATCCTCTGCTACCGCTGCGTGCGCTTCAGCCAGGAGGTCGCCGAGGACGAGCAGCTGCAGCTGCTGGAGCGCGGCGACCGCACCTTCGTCGGCACCTTCGACGACCGCCCCTACGTCGCCCCCTTCCACGGCAACATCACCGAGCTGTGCCCGGTCGGGGCCCTGACCAGCTACACCTACCGCTTCCGCGCCCGGCCCTGGGACATCGAGCAGGCCGGCTCGGTCTGCACGCTCTGCCCGAGCCAGTGCAACGTCAGCTTCACGGTCCGCGACGAGCGGGTCAAACGGGTCCTCGGCCGCGACAACGCCGAGGTCGACGACGGCTGGCTCTGCGACAAAGGCCGCTACGGCTTCGAGATGTTCGCCGACGCCGGCCGGGTCGACGGCCCGCGGCTCAAAGGCGGCGCCGCGACCGACTGGGAGACGGCGATCAAGACCGCTGCCGCGGGCCTGCTGCGGGCCGGCGAGGGCAAGGTCGCGGCGATCGTCGGCGACGCCTCCAACGAGGAGGGCTTCCTGGTCCAGAAGCTCCTCCGCGAGGCGCTCGGCTCGCCGCACATCGACTCCCGCCCCTCGCGCGGCGCCGGCCGCGAGGCGCTGGTCGGGCTGGCGCAGCCCAACCTCTCCGCCGCGGTCCGCGACATCGACGACGCCGACGTGATCCTCGTCCTCGGCACCGACCCGCTGCACAGCTCGCCGATCCTCGACCTCCGGGTCCGCAAGGCGATCCGCCGCAACGGCGCCAAGCTGGTCGTCGCGACCGAGCGGCCGACCGCGCTCGACGGCGGCGCCGAGGCGATCGCCCGCTTCGCCCCCGGCGAGTCCGACCCACTTCGTCTCCGAGCTGGCGAAGGCGGTCGGCGGCGCCGAAAACGTCGCGACGCCGCTGGCCGAGAGCCTGCGAGAGGAGGGCAAGGTCGTCGTCCTCTGGGGCGAGCGCGTCGTCCGCGAGGGCGACGCCGCCGCCGGCGCGCTGCTGGCCCTCGCCTCGGCCCTGAACATCGCCACGACCGACGGCGCCGGCCTGCTGGAAATCCCCGACCTCGCCAACGCCCGCGGCCTGCGAGAGGCGGGCGTCCTCCCCGACGCCGGCCCAGGCCTCGCGGCGACGAGCGATGCGTTGTACAGCCCACAGATGCAAAACGCATCGCTCGTCGGCAAGGGCACCGAGGAGATCCGGGAGGCGCTGGAGTCGGGTGAGCTGACGGGGCTGATCCTCTTCGGCGTCGACCCGCTGCGCGACTTCCCCGACACCAAGGCCTGGGAGGCCGCGATCACCGCCGCCGACTTCGTCGTCTCCTTCTCGATGCACGACACAGCCACCTCCGCCAAGGCCGACGTCGTCTTCCCGCTCGAGACCCACGCCGAGAAAGACGGCACCGTCACCCACCCCGACGGCCGCCTGCAGCGCGTCCGCCCCTCCGCCTCCCGTCCCGGCGACATCCGCCCCAACTACCTGGTCCTCTCCGAGCTAGCCGCCTCCCTCGGCCTGACCACCGGCATCGACTCCCAGCCCACCGCTTTCTCAGCTTTGAAGGACGCCGTCCCCTTCTACGCCTCGATCGACGACGCCACCATCGGCGGCCGCGGCATCCGCTGGCAGTCCACCTCCTCCGCCTCGTCCGCCCCCTCCGCCGAGAGCAAGGATGTCGGAGCCGATGGGGCGTCCGAGCCTGGGTCGCCGGACTATCAGCGCGACGGGCCAGCCAGCTCCTCGAAGGCCGCATCCGACTCCTCCCGGCGTGCGTCCGCCGACCCAGGCTCGGACGCCCCCACCGCCGCGAACCCCGCCGCCTCACTCACCCTGGGCACCTACCGAGACCTCTGGGCCGGCCCGATCACCGAGCTGAACCCGCCCCTCCGCTTCTTGGCCCCAACGCAACGCCTCGAGATTTCATTGGCCGACGCCGAGCGCCTGTCCCTCAGGACCGGCGACCCGGTCAAGGTCAGCCAGAACGGCACCAGCGTCGAGGCCACCGTCCAGATCCGCGAGCGCGTCGCCGAGGGCGTCTGCTTCCTCGCCGAGGGCACCCTCGCCGGCAACGCCAACGCGCTGCTGAACGGCGGCCCCGTCAAGGTCGAGATCACGAAGCTGAGCGAGGTCCCGGCGTGATCCCGATCGCCGACACCCAGTTCGTCGAAGCGACCTGGATCATGATCGTCAAGTCGATCGTGATCTTCGCCGTGATCTTCGGCATCCTGCCGATCCTGACCGTGGTCGAGCGCAAACTGATCGGCCGCTTCCAGCACCGCTATGGACCCAACCGGGTCGGCCCCTACGGGTTGATGCAGCCGCTCGCCGACGTCGGCAAGCTGATCTCCAAGGAGTCCTTCCGCCCCGAGAACGCGGTCTCGACCCTGTTCATCCTCGGCCCGCTGCTGCCGGTCCTCTCCGGCGTCCTCGCCCTGGCGATCCTGCCCTGGGGCAACGTCCAGGACGGCGTCGGCCTCTACGGGATCGACGTCCCGATCGGGATCCTCTACTTCTTCGCCGTCGGCTCGATCGCCTTCTACGGCCTGCTGCTGGGCGGCTGGTCCTCGGGCTCGAAATACAGCCTCCTCGGCGCGATGCGCTCGGCCGCGCAGCTGATCTCCTACGAGGTCTCGATGGGCCTGGCGCTGCTCGGCGTGATCATGATGAGCGGCTCGCTCTCGCTGGTCGACATCGTCGAGGCGCAGGGCAAGATCTGGTTCGTCATCCCCCAGTTCGTCGGCTTCCTGATCTTCATGCTGGCCGGCTTCGCCGAGACCAACCGCACCCCGTTCGACATGCCCGAGGCCGACGCCGAGCTGGTCCAGGGCTTCATGACCGAGTACGGCGGCATGCGCTTCGGCTCCTTCCTGCTGGTCGAATACATGGAGATCCTGGTCGTCTCCGGGATCGCCGCGGCGATGTTCCTCGGCGGCTGGATGGGCCCCGGCCCGAGCTGGCTGGACCCGATCTGGATGCTGGCCAAGATGCTCGGCCTGGTCTTCGTCTTCATCTGGATCAGGGCGACGCTGCCGCGACTGCGATATGACCAGCTGATGAGCCTCGGCTGGAAAGTTCTGTTGCCTCTCGCGACGCTGAACGTCCTCGTCACCGCCGTCCTGGTGGTGACGACGTGAAAGACGGCCCCACGGAGAACCCGGACATGCCCGGACGCGAAGCGGAGGACATGTCCATTGATGGGACGACCACGGCGTCGTCTCCATATCTGGTTCCCGACGACGTCGTGGTCGTCCAGCGCGGGCCCGAGCCGGGCGGCGTCGGCGGCGCCTACCGCGCCTTCGGCGAGACCCTGCGCGGGCTGAAGACGACGATGGCGCGGCTGATCGAGGGGCCGCTGACGATCGAGTACCCGGAGGAGAAGACCCCCGTCTACCCGCGCTTCCGCGGCCGCCACAAACTGCACAAGTTCGAGGACACCGGGCTGGAGAAATGCGTCGGCTGCTCGCTCTGCGCCGCCGCCTGCCCGGCCGACTGCATCCGCGTCGTCGCGGCAGAGAACATCCCCGGCGACCGCGTCTCCGCCGGCGAGCGCTACGCCGCCGTCTACGAGATCAACCTCAGCCGCTGCATCTTCTGCGGCTACTGCGAGATCGCCTGTCCCTTCGACGCGATCACGATGGGCCACGACTACGAGATGGCCGACTACGACCGCGGCGACCTGATCTTCACCAAAGAGATGCTGCTGGCCGAGCCGATCGAGCGCACGCCGCTGAAAAGCGAGGGCGAGTAGCCGATGGAAGCGGTGCTGTTCTTCCTCGCGGCGATCGGCGCCCTCGGTGGCGCGATCGGGGTCGTCGCGTTGCGCAACCCGTTCTACTCGGTGCTGGCGCTGATCGTCCATCTCTTCTCGCTGGCGGCGCTCTTCCTGCTGCTGACCTCGGCCTTCATCGCCGCCGCCCAGGTGGTCGTCTACGCCGGCGCGGTGATGGTCCTCTACGTCTTCGTCGTCGCCTACGTCGGCGGCGGTGGCGAGCCGGTCACCGACCCGCTCAAAGAGCAGCGCTTCCTCGCCATCCTCGTCTGCTCGATCCTCTTCATCGAGCTCTCCGCCGCGATCCTCTCCTCCGCCCTGCTGGCCCTCGACACCCACGGCCCCGACGTCGCCCCCGGCTTCGGCGGCCCCGCGGCGATCGGCCGCCTGCTGCTGGAACGGTTCCTGCTGCCGTTCGAGGCCTCGTCGCTACTGCTGCTGATAGCCGCGGTGGGCGCGATCGTCCTTGCCGGTCGCCGCCGAGACGGGGGCGCCGTGACCCCATCCGGACACTCAGCGCCGAAGGCGCGTCCGGAGGGGGTCACGGCGCCCCCGTCCCCAGGGGTCCACCCATGAACATCTCCTGGTACATCGTCCTCTCGGCCCTCCTGTTCTGCACCGGCGCGGTCGGGATCATGATCCGCCGCAGCCCGATGGTGATCCTGCTCTGCCTCGAGCTGATGCTCAACGCCGGCAACCTGGCGCTGGTCGCCTTCAGCCGCATGGTCGGCAACCAGCAGGGGCAGGTCTTCGCCCTCGTGGTGATGGTGATCGCCGCCTGCGAGGTCGTCGTCGGGCTCGGCCTGATCGTCGCGATCTTCCGCCGCAAGCTGCCGCTCGACGTCGACGAGCTGACGGAGCTGCGCGGATGACCGCCACCAGCTGGGCCTGGCTCGTCCTGCTCTTCCCGCTGCTCGGCTCGATCGCGATCGGCCTCAGCTTCAAGCTGGTGCCGTCGCGGGTCGCCGGAGTGATCGGCACGGTCGCGATCGGCCTCGCCTTCGCCTGCGGGATCGGCGCCCTGCTCTGCCTGCTCGGCGAATCCCCGGACGCCCGCCATCACGCCTCCTCGCTGTGGGAATACGCCGGCGTCGCCGGCCTGCACATCAAGCTCGGCATCTACGTCGACCCGCTCTCCGTCTTCATGGTGCTCGTGGTCACCGGCGTCTCGACCCTGATCCACCTCTACTCCTACGGCTACATGCAGTCCGACCAGGGCTACCACCGCTTCTTCAGCTACCTCAACTTCTTCGTCTTCTCGATGCTGCTGCTGGTCCTGGCCGGCAACTTCGTCCTGCTGATCGTCGGCTGGGCCTTCGTCGGCTTCGCCTCCTACGCGCTGATCAGCTTCTGGTACCGGCGCAAGACCGCGACCAGGGCGGGGATGAAGGCCTTCGTGATCAACGTCGTCGGCGACATCGGGCTGACCCTGGCGGCCTTCCTGATCTTCCGCGAACTGGGGACCTTCGAATACACCGAAGTCTTCGCCAAGGCGCCGCAGGTCTTCCACACCAACGAGTGGACCGTGACCGCGATCTGCCTGCTGCTGTTGGTCGGCGCCTTCGCCAAGTCGGCGCAGTTGCCCTTCCACACCTGGCTGCCGGACGCGATGGAGGGCCCGACCCCGGTCTCCTCGCTGATCCACGCGGCGACGATGGTCACCGCCGGCGTCTACCTGATCGCCCGCACCCACACGCTCTTCGTCCTCGCCCCGACCGCGGCCGACATCGCCGCCTTCGTCGGCCTCGCGACGCTGCTGGTCGCCGGCACGATCGCCCTGGTGATGACCGACCTCAAGCGCGCGATCGCCTACTCGACGATGAGCCAGATCGGCTACATGATCATGGGCGTCTCGATCGGCGCCTACAGCGCCGGGATGTTCCACCTGATGACCCACGCCTTCTTCAAGGCGCTGCTCTTCATGGGCGCCGGCTCGTTCATCTCGGCGATGGCGAACAAGCAGAACATCGACGAAATGAGTGGCTTCGGCAAGGCGATGCGGTTCACCTCGATCACCTTCATCTGCGGCGGCCTCGCGCTCGCCGCCTTCCCTGGCACCTCCGGCTTCTTCTCCAAGGACGAGATCCTCGCCTACGCCCACGCCCGCGGCGGGATGTACGACATCTTCCAGATCCTCGGCTACGTCGGGGCGCTGCTGACCGCCGTCTATACCTTCCGGCTGATCTTCCGCGTCATCCCGGGCAGGCCCTGTAAGGAGGCGCAGGAGCTGATCGACACGGGTCACCTCGCGCACGAGACACCGCGCAACCCCGCCACCGGCGAGGAGGAGGACACCGACGTCGGCTTCCCGGGGGCTGAGCACCACATCGCCGAGCAGTCGCCGCCGATGAAGATCGCGATGGGCGTGCTCGCCTTCCTCGCGCTCTTCGCCGGCCTGATCCAGGTTCCGGGCGTCGACGAGGTCGTGACCAGGTTCCTCGACCCGGTCTTCGCCGACTCGCCGCTGGCGGCGATCGCGCCGACCAACTCCGCGGCCTGGACCGGGCTGGCGATCGGCGCCGCGATCTCGATCGTCGGCATCGGCATCGCCTACTGGCTCTACATCCTGCGGCCGGAGACGCCGGCGATGCTGATCCGCCGCTTCGGCCGGCTGCACACGTTCCTCGTCAACAAGTGGTACTTCGACGAGCTGATCGAGGTCCTCATCGTCCGCCCGGTGCTGGCGATCGGCCGCTTCGCGGACCGCTTCTTCGAGCGCTTCGTCGTCGACGGCCTCGTCATCGGCACCGAGGAGACCGTGCGCGGCGCCAGCGCCGTCGCCCACCGCGTCCAGAACGGCTTCGTCCGCAGCTACGCGCTGCTGCTGGTCGTCGGCATCGGCGGCCTCGCCCTCTACTTCCTGATCGTCCAGTCATGATCAACTCCTTGCTCTGGACCCCCCTGGCCTTCGGCATCGTCGGCCTCTTCCTGCCCAAGAGGGCGACCGCCTGGTGGGCGGTGCTCGGCGCCGTCGTCACGCTCGGCATGGCCGTCGGCTTCGCCTTCGACTTCAACTCCGGCAGCTCCGGCCTGCAGCACAGCGTCGACGTCACCTGGATCTCCGGCCTCGGCGTCGACTACAGCCTCGGGATCGACGGCCTCAACCTCTTCCTGATCATCCTCACGACGTTGCTCTGGGTCGGCGGCATCGCCTTCGCGGCCTTCCGCCCGCAGGAGCGACCGCAGCTCTTCTTCTTCCTCATGCTGCTCGCCGAGACGGCGACGCTGGGCTCGTTCCTGGCTCAGGACCTGCTGCTCTTCGTCCTCTTCTTCGACCTCATGCTGGTCCCGTTCTACTTCCTCTTCGGCGCCTGGGGCAGCGACCGCGAGGGCGGTCCGACGGCCGCCGCGGCGACGATGAAGATGATCATCTACACGCTGATCGGCTCGCTGCTGATGCTGGTCGGGGCGATCGCGACGGCGATCATCTCCGCCCACGGCGGCCACCTCACCTTCTCGATCGCGGCGATCCAGCAGCAGGGCCTCAGCGTCGACAGCCAGCGCTGGATCTTCTGGTTCTTCGCCGCCGCCTTCCTGGTCAAGATGCCGGCCTTCCTCCTGCACGGCTGGATGCCCGACGCCTACCGGGCGGCGCCGCTACCGGTCCTCGTCGTCTTCTCCGGGGTGCTGGCCAAGGTCGGCGCCTACGGCTTCCTGCGCATCGTCCTGCCGCTCTTCCCCGCGGCGACGATCGAATTCCAGACGGTGATCCTGGTGATCGCCCTGGCCTCGATCCTCTACGGCTCGGTGATGGCCTTCACCCAGACCAACGTGCGGCTGATCGCCGGGTACTCCTCGGTCGCCCAGCTCGGCTTCATCACCGCCGGGATCTTCGCCCTGCGGGCCGACGGCTCCGACGGCGCGATCCTGCAGATGGTCAACCACGGCCTCGTCGTCGCGCCGCTCTTCATCATCGTCGCGATCCTCTACGAGCGGACCGGGACCGAGGACATCCGCGAGATGGGCGGGATGGCGCTGCGCGCCCCGGTCCTGGCGGCGCTCTTCCTGATCGTCGCCCTGGCGACCCTGGCGATGCCCGGGTCCTCCAACTTCATCGGCGAGTTCTACATCCTCAACGGCCTCTTCGAGTCGAAGATCGTCTTCGCCATCGTCGCGATCAGCGGCGTCGCGATGTCGGCCTACTATGCGCTGCGCCTCTACCAGCGGACGATGCACAACCGCGGGCCCGACGGGATGCTCTCGCGCGAGATCGGCCTGCGCGACGCCGTCGTCCTGGCGCCGCTGGTGCTCTGCATCCTCGGACTGGCCCTCTACCCGCAGCTGATCCTGAGCCGCACCGCGCCGACCGTGCAGCAGACGATCGCCAACCTCAACGGCGGCAAGGCGCCGGAAGCGCAGCTGGCGGAGAAGCCGGGGAACTCGAGCTCCGAGTGGACCGGTTACGGACCGAAGGTCGACACGCTCGGCAGCCAGGAGCCGAAGGAATAGCGATGAACTTCAACGAGCCACATATCGATTACGCCGGGATCGCCCCGATCATCGCCCTCACCGTCGGCCTGATCGTCGTCCTCATGACCTCGGTCTTCAAGCCGCTGCGGCGCACCGCTCCCTTCTTCACCCTCCTCACGCTCGGCGCCACCGCCGGGCTGCTGATCTGGCACTGGAACGAATCGCTGGAACTGATCACCGGCGCCCTGGTGCTCGACAATCTGGCGATCTCGCTCTCGCTGATCGCGATCGCGATGGCGGCCTTCACGGTCTTCCTCTCGATCCGCGAGCCGGCGACCGCGGAAGCCGGCTCAGGCGAGTACCACGCGCTGCTGATCGGCTCGGTGCTGGGCATGGTCCTGCTCACCCAGGCCAGCAACCTGGTCACCTTCTTCGTCGCGATCGAGACCCTCTCGATCCCGCTCTACATCCTCTGCGCGACCAACCTGCGCCGCGAGGGCTCGCTCGAGTCCGGGCTCAAGTACCTGATCATCGGCTCGGTCGGCTCGGCGACGCTGCTCTACGGGATGGCCTTCCTCTACGGCGGCACCGGCTCGACCGACTTCGCCGGGATCGCGGTCGGGATCGCCCACAGGGGGATGCTGAGTGACCCGCTGATCCTGCTCGGGATCGCGATGGCCGCCGTCGGCCTCGCCTTCAAGACCTCGATCGCCCCCTTCCACCAGTGGACGCCCGATGTCTACCAGGGGGCGCCGACCCCGATCACCACCTTCATGGCGGTCGCGACCAAGGCCGCCGCCTTCGCCGTCTTCCTGCGCTTCTTCGACGTCGCCCTCGGCCCGCAGGTCAGCCAGTGGGCGCCGGCGCTGGCGGTCCTGGCGGCGATCTCGATCGTCGTCGGCAACGTCGGCGCGCTCGGCCAGAGCTCGCTGAAGCGGATGCTCGGCTACTCCGGCGTCGCCCAGGCCGGCTACATGCTCGGCGGCATCGTCGTCGCCTCGCGGTCGGGGACCAGCGCGCTGATCTTCTACCTCGCCGCCTACGCCTTCATGAACCTCGCCGCCTTCGCCGTCGTCATCGCCCGCGAGCGCGAAACGCCCTACGGCGACGAGATCCGCTCGGTCCAGGGGCTGGGCGCCTCGAAACCGCTGCTGGCCTGGCCGCTGACGATCTCGATGCTGGGCCTGGCCGGGCTGCCGGCGACCGCCGGCTTCATCGGCAAGCTCTACCTGATCGAGGCCCTGGTCGAAGGCGACTACACCTGGCTGGCTGTCTTCATCGCGGTCGGGACGATGATCTCCCTCGCCTATTACCTGCGCGTGGTGGCGGCGATGTGGATGCGGCCGGAGGGCGAGACCGCTGTCGGCGGCAAGCCGGCGATCGCCGGGGCCTCCCCGGAGGCCGACCCGATCGACCCCGAGGCCGGGCGCCGCATCTACCTCGTCGGCCCCGCCCTGCTGGCCGCCGCGGCGACGATCTTCTTCGGGATCATCCCGCAGCCGCTGGTCGATTTCGCCGCCCACGCGGGCGCATCGCTCTTCTGACGGCTAGAAAGGACGCGCGATGGGCGTCCTCCTGACCGCGGTGTTGATGATCGGCGGCGCCGCGGTCGGCGTCTGGTCCGAGCGCCGCTACCCGGCCGCCGCCGTCGGCCTGGCGCGCAGGTTCCTGCTCGTGATCCTCTACGTGCTGGTCCCGATCGTCATCTTCTTCAACCTCGCCAGCGCCTCGATCGGCCTCGACAACGCCGTCGGGATCGGGATCGGGCTGGTCAACCTGACCCTGGTCGCGACCCTGACCTGGTTCGCCGCGACCCGGCTGCTGCGCCTCTCCCGGGCCCAGACCGGCGCCGTCATCTGCTCGGTCCTGATCGCCAACACGACCTACCTCGGCTACCCGCTGACCGTCGCCCTGCTCGGCCAGGACCACCTCTCTACCAGCGTCCTCTACGACGTCCTGGTCAGCGGCCCGGCGCTGATGCTCGGCGCCTTCGCCGTCGCCGCCGCGTTCGGCGACCGGGCGGGCGCGGGGGTGCGGCAGCGGACCCGCACCTTCTTCACCCGCAACCCGCCGCTCTACGCCGCCGTGCTCGGCCTGATCGCGCCCGCCGCGCTGGCCCCGACCGTCCTCGTCGATGCCTCCCAGGTCCTTGCCGTGGCGATCCTCCCGATCGGCTTCTTCGCCGTCGGCGCCACCCTCGCCGAGGGCGCCGAGCACGGCGAGCTGCCCTTCCCGCCGCCGATCACCCGGCCCGTCGGCCTCGCCCTCGTCAGCCGCCTGTTCCTCGCGCCGGCCCTGCTGATGCTGCTCGCCGCGCCGCTGATCGACCTGCCCTCCGCCTACCGGCTGATGTCGGCGATGCCGACCGGGATCAACGCAATGGTCGTCTCCCACGCCTACGGGCTCGACAACCGGGTCGTCGCCGAGGCGATCGTCTGGTCGACCGCGTTCGTGACCTTCGCCGCCCTGGTATCACTGGCGTTCTGATGCTCCACCACGTCGGCATCGAAGTCACCCCCGCCGACCTCGACCGCGCGGTCGAGTTCTTCACCCTGCTCGGCTTCGAGCAGGTCGAGCCGCCGCCGCCGCCGGCCGGCGACTTCACCTGGCTGCAGCGCGAGGGCACCCAGGTCCACCTGATGCACGAGGAGAACCCGACGGTGCCACCCCGAGCGCACTTCGCGGTCGTCGTCCCGGACTACGAGGCGACCCTGGAGCGCCTGCGCGAACACGGCTTCGAGACCCGCCCCGGTCGCGAGCACTGGGGCTCCCCCCGCACCCACGCGATCGCCCCCGGCGGCCACCGCGTCGAGCTGATGGCGGCCCCGCCGGCCTAGCCGTCGCGCCCGTCGCGCTTGGCCTCGAACAGGTCCATGTCGGCGAAGCCGAGCAGGTCCTCGGCGGTGGTGCCGTCGGCGGGGAACATCGCGAAGCCGGTGGTGGCGGCGACCGGGCGGGTCTGGTCGGTGCCGAGGCCGCGCCTGGCGACGCGCTTGCGCAGGCGGCCGGCGACTTCGCCCGCCTCTTCGGCGTCGGCCTCGGGGACGATCACGGCGAACTCGTCCCCGCCCTGGCGGAAGACCGAGTCTTCGCCGCGGATCTCCTGGCGCAGGGCCGTGCCGATCTCGGCCAGCAGCCGATCGCCCTCGAGGTGGCCGTGGATCTCGTTGATCTGCTTGAAGCCGTCGAGGTCGAGGAGGACGAGGGCGAACTGACGCGAGTGGCGCTGGTGCCGGGCGATCTCCTCGGCCAGGCGCTCGTGCAGGCCGCGATAGTTGCCGACCCCGGTCAGCTCGTCGCGGCGGGCGAGCGCCCAGAGGGCTTGGTGGCTGGCGCGCAGGCGCCGGGCGAGGACGACGACGCCGATGGCGATGGCGATCAGGCAGCCGGCCTCGACGAGGGCGAGGACGAGGGCCTGCCGGCTGGAGAAGCTCCCGAGCAGCAGCGGCAGCAACAGGCCGGCGCCGATCGTGACCAGGCCGGCGACCAGCAGGCCGGCGCCGATCGGGGCGCGATTCGCACTGGCGTCTGGGTCTTGTCGAGCAGTCATTGATTCTCGGTAGGTGACCTTTCTGTACCCGCAGACTATTTGGCGAAGCACTGCCTGTCTTCGCTCGCCACTACGATGCCCCGGGTGCGTTATCCAGTCGAACAATTCACTCCCGAGGAGCGGGCGCTCCTCGCTCCCCACTTCACCAACCTCGATCGTCCCGTCTTCGCCCTGGTGAACCTGCCGGAGACCGTCAAAGGCGCGCTTTTTGCCCGCTATTCGAGGTATTCCGGGACCGTCAGGCGGCTCTACCTGGAGGAGTTCGCGGCCGACGCCCCAAGCGGGGGCCGGCCCTTCGACGACGAGGAGGGAGCCCGCGCGGCGCAGCTCTACGAGCGGGTCTTCGTCGGCTACGGCGACGACTCGATCGCCCAGGTCGGTGGCGCCCACATCGCCTGCGAGTGGGTCTCCAACATCCTCACCAAGCTGCTGCAGCGCGGCCGGCTCGCCGCCTACCTGGAGCAATCGACCCGCTACATCGCCTACGACAAGCCGCTGCCCGACGGTGGCTACCGCTTCTACCGCGACGAGGAGCTCGGGCCCGAGTTCGCCGCCGCGATGGACGAGCTTTTCGCGATCTACTCGCGCTCGCTGACCGCGGTCGAGGCCTGGGCGGCGGAGCGCTGGCCGCGCGGGGCCGAGGAGCCGGAGGGCGCCTGGCGGCGCTCGATCAGCGCCAAGGCGCTCGACCTGCTGCGCGGCCTGCTGCCCGCCGCGACGCTCAGCCACGTCGGCATCTACGCCTCCGGCCAGGCCTACGAGCAGCTGATCATGCGGCTGATGGCCTCGCCGCTGCCGGAGGCGCGCGCCTACGGCGAGATGATCCTCGCCGAGCTGCAGCGGGTGATGCCGAGCTTCGTCAGCCGCGTCGACCGCCCCGAGCGCGGCGGCGAGTGGATCTCCTACTTCCAGCGGCGTCGCGAGCGGACCGAGAGCTGGGTCGCACGGCTCGGACTCGATCGCCGTGACGAGGACGGCGACGACGCCCCCTCGGTCGAGCTGATCCACGTCGACGGCGGCGAAGAGGACCTGCTCGCCGCCTGCCTGTTCGAGGCCGCCAACGCCTCGGAGACCGAGATCCTCGCCCGCATCGACGTCCTCGACCGCGACGAGCGGGCGGCCCTGCTGGGCGCGATGGCCGGCGACCGCGCCAACCGCCGCCACCGCCCCGGCCGCGGCTTCGAGGCGCTGCGCTACCGCTTCGAGATCGTCTCCGACTACGGCGCCTTCCGCGACCTGCAGCGCCACCGGATGCTGACCTGCCAGTGGCAGCGGCTCGGGCCCGACCTCGGCGCCGGCGTCCCCGACGAGGTCCACGAGGCCGGCGTCGGCGGCGAGTTCGAGCGCGCCCTCGAGATCTCCCGCAACGAGTACGAGCGGCTGGTCGCCGCCGGGCCTGCCCGAGCAGGCCCCCTACGCGCTCAGCCTCGCCTACCGGATCCGCTACACGCTCGACCTCAACGCTCGCGAGGCGATGCACCTGATCGAGCTGCGCTCCGGTCGCGAGGGGCACCCCACCTACCGCGCCGTCGCCCAGGCGATGCACGAGCGCATCGCCGCGATCCACCCCGGCGTCGCCGCCGCGATGACCCACGTCGACAGCTCGGTCGAGCCGCGCCTGGAGCGGATCATGAGCGAGATCCGGACCCAGCGGAAGCGGGCCCACGCCGCCGAGCAGACCGAGGCCCCGCCCGGCCTCAACCCGCTGGGCTGAGGCCGCCTAGCCGCGGCCGCGGCGCTTGCGCTTGCGGCGTTCGCCGCCGCCGTTGCCATTACTCGGCCCCGGGCTCGCCGACGGGTCCGGCTCGCCGACGTCGATCGCATCGGGTTCGGGCGGTTCGATTTCCTTCGCGACCTGCTGGCCGGCGGTCGGCCAGGGGATCGCTTCTCCGGCTGCCCAGGCCGGCGGGCGACCGTTCGGCAGCTTGCCGATCAGCACCAGGCCGAGGTAGAAGAACCAAATGAAGACGATCGGGGCGAAGCCGATCAGCGCGGCGACCCCGACCGCCATCCCCAGCGACCCCCAGAAGCGGCTCAACAGCCCGGTCCGCATCGACCAGAGGCCCGTGTACATGAGGCCGATGAGCAGCGCCAGGTCGCCGGCGAGACCGCTGAACTGGCCGATCTTGATCAGGCTCGATTCCCGGATCGCGTTCGAGGCCTTGTCTTCCTCGGTCTTCTTCTCTTCGCAGGCCTGCAGCGAGGTCGTGCCGGCAGCGGCGGGGAAGTCCTTGGCGAAGCTTTTGGCGCCCTTGTCCTTGCGTTCGGCGCTGCACTTTTCGTTCGCTTCTTTCGGCGAGAGCGTCAGCTTCGCCTTGCCGTCGAGGTAGGTGTTGGCGGCCTGCTGGGTGCCGGCGGAGAGGACCACGCCGGAGACGGCGAGGAGGAGCGGGCCGAGGACGACGACGCCGATCAGCTGTTTCTTCACCTGCGGGCTGCGCGCCTGGACGGCACGGAAGAGGAAGTGCATCGGCGCGATCAGCAGCGCGTAGCCGATCGTCGTCAGGATCCCCGCGGCCCAGACCGAGGAGCTGTTCTTGTGCGCTTCGGCCAGGCTTTCGAAGTTGGCGCTGCCGCTGAGCGCGGACTGCAGGAAGAAGAAGCCGGCGAGCGCCAGCGCCGCACCGGCCATCGAGGCCAGGCCCGCTCGGAAAATCCAGTTTCGCTCGCGAGCGAGGGTCTGCGCCTTGTTCACGATCCGTACGCTATCGCCGATGGCCGATTCGCAGCCCACCCATGTCGTCCCGCTCGAGGCCGGGGCCGGCCCCGACAACCCGCCCTGCCCCGCCTGCGGCGAGCCGCTCTTCGGCTGGCTGGCGGCGAAGCCCTACCTGCGCGGCCCGACCAGCCGCTGCGAGAGCTGCGGCCTCGGTGTCGTCGGCGCTTCCAGCGGCACCGAGGAGGCGCTGCGTGAGCTCGACCTGCTGGGCGGCGAGGACGGTGCCCGGATCGTCAACCGCGCCGGCTTCACCTGCTCGCTCGGCGGCGCCGGCTGGTCGGGGCTCGGGCCGGAATCCCATTACCTCTTCACGGTCGAGTCGGTGCGGCGCCTGGTCGCCGGCCGCGACCAGGTGGTCAGATCGCGCCGCTGGGCGCCGCTGGCGAGTCTCGCGATCACCTGCCAGTCGCTGCTCAACAGCGTCACCCTCGGCCACAACGTCGCCCTCGGCGCCCTCGGGCGCGGCCAGGCGGCGCCGGCGGAGAAGCCCTGGCAGCGACGGATCGACATCCTCGCCAGCATCGTCCTGGCGATCCCCGCCCTGCTGATCGCCGTCCCGCTGGAGCTCGCCGGCGGCCTGCTGCGACGCGGCGCGGTCTACAACGTCAAGTTCGAACTGCTCTAACGACCTCCAGCTGAGGTCGCGGGGCCAAGCGATTCAAGGACGCAGGGAGCGCCGTGTGCTCCGCACACAAGCGACCGAGGACACCGAAGCGCGCCGGTCCCGTGGCCTCAGCTGAGGCCTTCTCTGGCCTCTCGCACGAGGTGACGGCCTCGGGGAAGAGGACGCGGATCGCGTCGCGGACCTGCATCGCCTGCTCGTCGGCGTTGCCGGTCAGGTCGAGGCGGCCGATCGAGGCGACGGTCATCTCGACCGCGAGCTTGATCGCGTTGTCGGCCCAGGCGACCTTCTGGGAGGACTGCATCTGCTCCGAGAGCTCCTCCATCCGGGCGCGGAACTCATCGGGATCGCCGAACAGGTTGAAAGGGCTTCCCTCCATGCCCGAATCAAAGCAGACCTGTCACCTCGCCGGCTCAGAGTCTCGACACTGAGCGCGCCACAGGTGCGCCTCGCCCGCCTAGCGTCTCGGCGATGGACAGATCGGGAGATCAGCGGGGATCGGCGAGCGTCGAGCAGGTCGGGCTCGCCGCCCTGGTCGCGGTCCTCCTGATCGCGGCGATCGCCGCCGTCACCGCCGGCGGCGATATCGACGCCGGCCGCGGCCTCGGCGCCGCGATCGGCCGCAAGCTCGCCTGCGGCCCACGCCTGCCCGACGCCTGCGACCACCACCCGCTGGTGCCGGCCTACGGCTGGCCGCTGGCGCGCCTGGCGCGGGCGCTGGCGCCACCCCCGACGGCCCTTCCGGGGCCCTCCGGCCTGCCCCTGGTGCCGGTCGACTTCCGCCGCTGCCGCCGCGAGAGCTGCGCCGTCGCCGCCGGCCCGCACCTGACCGCCTCCAACCGCCGCACCACCGCCTTCACCGCGATCGACGACCGCCGCGGCTCCGACGGCTGGGTCGAGATCACCTACTGGCTCTACCGGCCAGGTTTGGGCTGGAGCGCCGTACGGCGCCGAGCGATCGAGGCCGATGTCGAGGCCGCCGCCGGCACCCCGGTGCTGGTCGGGGACGACCCCGCCCTGGTCCCGCTTGAGACCCTCCCCGGCCGCAACCACTACGAGTTCCCCGCCGGCGAACGCCCGCCCTGGCAGTGGCAAGTCCACGGCCGCTACCCCGGCTGGTCGAGCTGAGCCCGGTGAGGCGCGTTCCTCTCGTTATCCGAGAGGAACGCGCCTCACTCGCGCCGGTCTAGATCGAGGGCGCGCCGGCCGCCGGCTCTTCTTTGTCCGCGTCCGCCTGCGCGTCGCGCATCAGCCCGCGCCAGTCGGACGTCCTGAAGACGAGCAGGATCGCGGCGAAGCCGAGGACCACCGACCAGACGGCCATCGCGATCTGGGTGCCGACCGAGAAGGAGAGGACGGCGGTGCGCGAGGGCCCGGACAGGGTCGCGACCAGCAGCGCCTGCTGGGCGCCGGCGCCGCCGGGGGTGAAGGGGATGATGTTGGCGATCGCCTGAACGCTCATCACCAGCATCACGCTGCCGACCGAGCCGCCGATCCCGAAGGCCTCGAGAAAGGCCCAGAAGGCGGCGAAGCGCAGCAGCCAGCCGACCCCCTGCCAGGCGGCGACCTCGCGCAGGTAGCGGCGCGGCATGGTGAGGATCACCACTCCCTGCTTGACCCGCGCCCAGAAGCGGCGCACGTGGCGGCCGAGGTAGAAGACCCCGGCGATGGTCGCGACGATCAGGACGCCGGTGGTGATCGCCAGCGTCTTCGGGTGGTTGGCCCAGAAGGAGATCTCGAAGGCCGGCAGGTCGGGGATCTGCGGCAGCGGCGGCAGCAGTCCCTGGCTGATCGCGTAGAAGAGGACGAGGATCCCGGCCGTGGTGTCGAAGACGGTCTGGACCAGGAATGAGGAGGTCACCGCCGGGTAGGAGGACTCGGGGATCTGGCGTTTGACGAGGTAGACCTTGGTGACGTCGCCGGCGTGGGCCGGGACGACGGCGTTGATCCCCGCCCCGGCCAGGTAGGCGGCGGCCAGCGGCACGAAGGGGATCGGCTTGGCCGGGTAGGCGGCACGCAGGACGTTGCGCCAGGCCCAGGCGCGGACCAGCTGCATCGCCAGCAGGCAGAGCAGGGCGATCCCGAAGGCGGTCCAGTGGATTTCCGAGAGGTGGCGGAAGAATTCCGCGGCCGCGTCGAAGAAGTGGCGAAAGCTGGATCCGAGATCGGCGGTCGGCATCGCAGCTACACTAGCCCGCTCGTGCCGGACACCGAGACGCACACGATGCCCAACCAGGCCACCCCGCATCCGACCGACGAGGCGATGTGTGCGCGCGCTCGCGAGCGCTACACGGCCGACCGCAAGAGCCGCTGGCGCCGGCGGCGCAAACGCCATGCCCAGCTGCCGAACCTGATCATCGTCGGCGGGCTCAAGTGCGGCACGACCAGCATCCACCACTACCTCGGCCTGCATCCGGAGATCCAGATGTCGAAGCCCAAGGAGCTGAACTTCTTCGTCGAGGAGATGAACTGGGACCTCGGCCTCGACTGGTACGCGAGCCGCTTCGACGACCGCTTCAGGGTCCGCGGCGAGTCATCGCCCCACTACACGAACCTGCCGCGCTTCGAGGGGGTCCCGGAGCGGATCCGCGAGCACTGCCCGGACGCGCGCCTGCTCTACATGGTCCGCGACCCGATCAAGCGGATCCTCTCGCACTGGGTCCACGCCACCGGCGCCGGCTACGAGACGCGGGAGATGGTCCCGACCCTGGAACGGCCCGACACGCAGTACATCAACCGCTCCAAGTACTGGATGCAGCTGCAGCCCTACCTCGAGCTCTTCGACCGCGAGCAGATCGAGATCATCACCCAGGAGGAGCTGCAGACCGAACGCGAGGAGACGATGCGCAAGGCCTTCGCCTTCGCCGGCGTCGACGAGGGCTTCACCTCCGAGCAGTTCGACCGCGAGTGGGAGAAGTCGGGGGCGAAGGAGGGCGACAAATACCAGTTCATGGAGAAGCTGATCAAGCTGCCGGGCTTCCGCTCCTTCGATCGCAACTTCGACCGTCTGCCGGAGTCGATGCGCTGGCTGGTCGAGAAGGTCGTCCACGACCCCGAGAAGCCGCCGGCGCCGAAGCCGAAGCTGCCCGACGACCTCTTCGAGACGATCCGCGGCCGCTTCGGCGAGGACGTCGCCGCGCTGCAGAAGTTCGCCGGCCGCGAGTTCGCCGGCTGGCACGACTACTCCTGAGTCGGGCTCAGCCGCCCGGGTAGAGGGAGCGCAGGACGGCGAGGATCGCGGCCTCGTCGATCGCCGCGCCGCCCGCTCCCCTGGCGAGCGCCGCCTCGCGCTTCGCCATCCGCGACACCGGCCGCAGGTGGGTCGTCTTCACCTCCGCCGTCGCCGCGGTCGAGGCGGCGCTCGGCGCCGTCGTCACGCCGCCCGATTCCTCGTAGGCGAGGCAGCCGAGGATCCCCTGCGCGATCAGCTGCGCCCGCTGTTCGGAGCCGGCTTCGATCGGGTGCAGGCCGTCGGACTGCATCAGCTCCGGGTGTTCGTGCTCGAAGCGCGCCCATTCCGGCACCTGGGTCCCCGGCCGCGAGGCGGCGAAGCGGCGGACGACGCTGTTCTTGCCCTGGTTGCCGGTGCCTTCGACGGTGTAGCCGTGGACGGTCGGCACGACCATGCAGCGGTCGCCGACCGCGGCCGCGACCTTGGCCAGGTTTTCTTCCAGGATCTGGGGATAGTTCGGGTTGTCGTTGGTGCCGCCGTCGAAGACGATCACCTGCTGGGAGGGGTCATAGCTTTCTTCGAACAGGGCGAGGATTTCGAAGGTGTTGGAGCCGCCGACGGCGTTGACGGTCAGTTCCACCCCCGGCAGGTAGCGGGAGAGGTAGGGCGAGCTCAGTTCCTCGAGGCTGTCGCCGACGACCAGGACGCTGCCGCGCGGCGCCGCCAGCGCCGCCGGCGCGGCGATCGCCAGCGCCGCCAGGAGCCCCGCCGCCAAGGCAAACCCCGCTGTGCTCCGCGTCCTCGCCATCGTCGACTTTCTACAGCACGCGGTGGCGCGACAAGGTGCGGTCGGCGGCGCGGCTAGCCTTCAGGCATGCGCGGTAGGGCTTCGAACCGAACGGCTGCCTTCGCCCTGCTCGGCTGTGCGCTGGCGGCGGGGCTGGCGCTGAGCGCCTGCGGCGGCGGCTCCGGCCAGGCGACGGCGGAAGCGAAGCGGGAATCCGCGATCGGCTCGGGCGAGCTGTCCGCCACGAAGAAGGAGCACAAGCCGGTGCCGGCGGCATCCTGCGCCGACCAGGTCGGCAAGCTCGTCGACTCGATGGCGACGCTGCGCACCGATCTCGTCGCCGGGCTGAGCTACGAAGACTACGTCGCCGAGGTCGAGCGGATCCGCGGCGCCTACCACCGCGTCCCGGTGGCGAAGCTGGCGCTCAGGTGCCTGCGCGCGGCCGGCACCCCGGCCGAGAACGGCCTCAACAAGTACATCGAGGCGAGCAACGCCTGGACCGAATGCGTCGAAACGCCGGGCTGCGAATCGGCGACGGTCGAACCAGCGCTGCAGAGCCGCTGGCGCCGGGCCTCGAAGCTGCTGAGCGAAGCCCAGAAGGGGCTGAAGGAACTGGAGAAGCGCCCGAAGTCCTGAGAAACGGTTTCCGAGCTCCCAGGGTTTTGTAAGTTTTAGATGTTAACCTTACAAAGCAAGCCAAGCTTTGAAAGGAACGCCTGGCCGAAGGTAGACCGAAAACGACGGAGCCACTGGGACGCTACGAGGAGCGCCTCGCGCCCGCGAATCCCACCGCCTACGGCGCCAGAGGTCGCCGCGGCGGCACCTACCGAGCGTTCGTGCCGGCGGAGATCGCCGAGCGGGAGTTCCTGCTGACGAACGAGGCCAGCACCGCGCTGGGCACCGCGGCTAAAGCGCTCTCGCGCCTGGCTGACGACCCCCCGAAGCTGACCAAGCTGGGGGTGGTCGCACAGAACCTGCTGCGCTCGGAGAGCGTCGCCTCCTCCCGTATCGAGGGCGTCGCGATCTCCAACAAGCGACTGGCGCGGGCGACCTTCGAGCGGGTCGGCAAACCCCGCGCGGACAGGCGAGCCACCGAGGTGCTCGGGAACGTCGAAGCGATGAAGCGGGCGATCGAGCTGGGCGAGAAGGCCGAGCCCTTCACGGTCGCCGACATCCTCGACATCCACCGCACCCTGTTGAAGGACACCGACGACCGGGAGATTGCCGGAGTCATTCGCGAAGAGCAGAACTGGATCGGGGGAAACGACTACAACCCGGTCGGCGCGGCCTACGTGCCACCGCCACCGGAGTACGTTCGCGACCTGCTTGAGGATCTCTGCCGCTGCATCGAGAGGGTGGACATGCCACCGGTCGCGAAGGCCGCTGTCGTCCATGCCCAGTTCGAGAACATCCACCCCTTCGCCGACGGCAACGGGCGCACCGGGCGGGCGCTGATCTACGCGACCCTGCGCCGCTCCGGTGAGATCGAGCGCTACATCCCGCCGATCAGCCTCGTCCTCGGTGCCGAGCCCAACGCCTACATCGATGGCTTCGGCGCCTTCAGCCAGGGCGACGTCAGCACTTGGTGCGCGATCTTCGCCGACGCGACGGCGCGCTCGGCCCAGGCCGCCTGGCAATTCGCGACGGAGATCGAAGCACGGCAGGAAGCCTGGCTCGAGCGCCTCGGCAATCCGCGCGCGGACGCCGCGGTGCGCCAGTTGGTGGAGGCTCTGCCCGAGCAGCCGGTGATCGACATCGCGGCAGGCCGGCAGCTGACGGGGAAGTCGCACGTCGCTATCGGGAACGCCGTCAACCAGCTTGAAGAGGCCGGCGTCCTGGTCAAGCTCAACGAGCGCAAGTGGGGACGGGCGTGGGAGTGCGAGGAGATCCTCGCGCTCACCGACGAATTCGAGCGGACCGTCTCGACCCCCTGAGACGGGCGCTCCCTACCGCCACATATGAGCGGCAACGTGATGTTGCGCCGAGCGAGCCGGCGCCTCCGGTTGCTTATCGTCTCGGCATGGCCTCCGTCCCGCTCTCGATCCTCGACCTCGCCGCCGTCGGCAGGGGCGAGTCGATCGCCGCGAGCCTGGCCGGCAGCGTCGAGCTCGCCCAGACCGCCGAGCGCTGCGGCTACGAGCGGGTCTGGTACGCCGAGCACCACAACATCTCCTCGATCGCCTCCTCGGCGACGGCGGTGCTGATCGCCCACGTCGCGGCCCACACCGAGACGATCCGGCTCGGCGCCGGCGGCGTGATGCTGCCCAACCACTCGCCGCTGGTGATCGCCGAGCAGTTCGGCACCCTGGAGTCCCTGCACCCCGGCCGCATCGACCTCGGGCTCGGCCGCGCGCCCGGCAGCGACCAGGTGACGGCGCGGGCGATCCGGCGCGGGCCGGAGGCATCCGAACGCTTCCCCGATGACGTCGTCGAGCTGCAGGGCCTGCTCGGCGACGAGAGCCCGCTGCCCGGCGTGCGGGCGATCCCCGGCCAGGGCACGCACGTGCCGCTCTACATCCTTGGCTCCTCGCTGTTCGGCGCCCAGCTCGCCGCCATGCTCGGCCTGCCTTACGCCTTCGCCTCCCATTTCGCCCCGCAGGCGCTTGACGACGCGATCGCGATCTACCGCGAGCGGTTCACGCCGTCGGCCCAGCTCGGGCAGCCGTACCTGATCGCCGGCGTCGGCGTGATCGCCGCCGAGACCGCGGAGGCCGCCGCCGAGCAGCTGGAGCTGACCCGCCGGGCGCGGGCGAAGAACCTCTTCAGCCGCGGCGACCGGCGACTCAGCGACGAGGAGGCCGAAGCGCTGCTGCGCGCACCGCAGGGCGCCGCCGTCGACGAGATGCTCACCTACACCGGGGTCGGCACCGCGGGCGAGGCCGCCGCCTACCTCGACGGCTTCCAGGAGAAGACCGGCGCCGACGAGCTGATCACCGTCCACTACGCCGGCTCGGTGGCAGAGCGGGTGCGCTCGGTCGAGCTGCTCGCCGGGGCGATGGACCCGGCCGGCAAGAGCTCCTCGGCGGCGTAGGCCTCAGGCGCTCGCCGACGCCCGCAGGATCATCTCGCAGTAGCCGTCGGCGATCTGCTCGGGGCCGAGGCGGCCGCGCGGGTTGAGCCACTGCGGCGTGTAGTTGACCATCCCCAGCAGGGTGAGGAGCGTGAAGCCGCGGTCGGCGAAGTGCATCGAGCCGTCCGCCTCGCCGCGGGCGAGGACGTCGTCGAGCAGCTGCTCGAAGGCCTTGCGGCGGCTGCGGACGCGGCGCCACTGCGGCTCGCGCTCGATCACGTGGCGCTCCTGGGCGAAGACCAGCATGTGGTCGCGGTGGCCGGCGATGTGGGCGAGCCAGGCGTGCAGCAGGGCGCGCAGCTGCTCGGCCGGCGGCGCCGGCTCGGCGACGATCTCGCGGGCGCGCTCCAGCAGCGGGTCGAGCAGCTCGTCGCAGATGCTGATCAGCAGCTGGTCCTTGCTCTCGATGTAGTGGTAGAGGCCGCCGGCGGCGAGCCCGGTCGCCGCGGTCAGCTCGCTCATCGAGGTCTCCTGGTAGCCGCGCTGGGCGAAGAGACGGGCGGCGGCGGCGATCACCTCGCGGCGGCGGCGCTCGTAGCGCTCGCGCAGCGCCGGCCGGGTCGGTGGGGTGACGGTCGCCATTGTCGAAACCGTAGCGAAAAACCGAGCGGCCCCTCGAAATTCGAGCGCTCGTTCGGTATACATCGCGGATGGACTTCAATCTCTCAGACGAGCACCGACTGATTCAGAGCACGGTTCGCGACTTCGCCCAGCAGGAGGTGGCGCCGGTCGCCGAGGACCTCGACCGCGAGAAGCGCTTCCCCTACGAGATCGTCGCCAAGCTCGGCGACCTCGGCCTGATGGGGATCCCCTTCCCGCAGGAGTACGGCGGCGGGGGCGGCGACTCGCTCGCCTACGCGCTCGCCGTCGAGGAGCTGACCCGGGTCGACTCCTCGGTCGCGATCACCCTCTGCGCCCACACCTCGCTCGGCACCCAGCCGATCTACCTGTTCGGCAACGAGGAGCAGAAGGCGGAGTGGATGCCGAAGCTCTGCTCGGGCAGCGTCCTCGGCGCCTTCGGCCTGACCGAGCCCGAGGCCGGCTCCGACGCCGGCAACGTCCGCACCCGGGCCGCCCTCGACGGCGACGAATGGGTGATCGACGGGGCCAAGCAGTTCATCACCAACGCCGGCACCGAGATCTCCGGCGTCGTCTGCATCACCGCCCGCACCGGCCAGGACGAGATCTCCAACCTGATCGTCGAGAACGGCACCGCCGGCTACGAGCAGGGCGAGCCGTACCGCAAGATGGGCTGGAACGCCTCCGACACGCGGCCGCTGACCTTCACCGGCTGCCGCGTCCCCGAGGCCAACCTGCTCGGCCCGCGCGGGATGGGCTTCAAGCAGTTCCTGCAGGTGCTCGACATCGGCCGGATCGGCGTCGCGGCGATGGGCGTCGGCCTCGCCCAGGGGGCGCTCGACGAGGCGCTCGCCTACGCCAAGGAGCGCCAGGCCTTCGGCCAGTCGATCTCCAAGTTCCAGGCGATCCAGATCAAGCTCGCCGACATGGCGACCGAGATCGAGGCGGCGCGGCTGCTCGTCTACAAAGCGGCGCGCCAGAAGGACAACGGCGAATCGTTCTCGCTGACCGCGGCGCAGGCGAAGCTGAAGACCGGCCGGCTGGCGGTGCGCTGCGCCGAGGAGGCGGTCCAGATCCACGGCGGCTACGGCTTCATCGAGGAGTACCCGGTCTGCCGCTTCTACCGCGACGCGAAGATCCTCACGATCGGCGAGGGCACCGACGAGGTCCAGCAGATGGTCATCGCCCGCGCCCTCGGCGCATGAACCGCGAGGGCCGACGGGACGATTTGTCGTCCTATAGGCGACAAATCGTCCCGTCGGCGGCGAGGTAGCGGTGTTCGCTCGGGTTCTGGTTGCGAATCGGGGGGAGATTGCGGTGCGGGTGCTGCGCACCTTGCGGCGGCTGGGGGTCGAGTCGGTCGCCGTCTACAGCGATGGGGACGCCGGGGCTCTGCACGTGCGCGGCGCCGACCGGGCGCTGCGGATCGGGCCGACGCCGGCGGCGCAGTCGTATCTCGATATCGAGCGGGTGATCGAGGCGGCGCTGCGCAGCGGCGCCGAGGCGGTCCACCCCGGCTACGGCTTCCTCTCCGAGAACGCCGAGTTCGCCCGCGCCTGCGCCGACGCCGGGCTGACCTTCGTCGGCCCCGGGCCGGAGGCGATGGAGCTGCTCGGCGACAAGGTCGCCGCCAAGCGGGCCGCCGAGGCGGCGGGCGTGCCGATCCTCTCCGGCCTCGGCGGCGAGCGGCTCGGCGACGAGGAGATCGCCGCGTGGGCGCGCCGGAGCCGAGCTGCCGCTGCTGCTCAAGGCCGCGGCGGGCGGCGGCGGCAAGGGGATGCGGGTCGTCAACGACCTCGCCGAGCTGCCGGAAGCGCTGGCGGCGGCGCGCCGCGAGGCCCTGGGCGCCTTCGGCGACGACCGGCTGCTGGTCGAGCGCTACCTGGAAGCCTCGCGCCACATCGAGGTCCAGGTGCTGGCCGACTCCCACGGCAACGCGGTCCACCTCGGCGAGCGCGAGTGCAGCCTGCAGCGCCGCCACCAGAAGGTGGTCGAGGAGTCCCCCTCCCCCGTCGTCGACGCCGAGCTCCGCGAGCGGATGGGCGCCGCGGCGGTGGCGCTGGTCCAGAGCTGCGGCTACGTCAACGCCGGCACCGTCGAGCTGATCGCCGAGCGCGACGATCCCGGCGCCTTCTTCTTCCTCGAGGTCAACACCCGCCTGCAGGTCGAGCACCCGGTGACCGAGGCAGTCACCGGCCTCGACCTGGTCGAGCTGCAGCTGCGCATCGCCGCCGGCGAGGAGCTGGGCTTCGGCCAGGAGGACGTGCGGCTCGACGGCCATGCGATCGAGGCGCGGCTCTACGCCGAGGATGCCACCCACGGCTTCCTCCCCTCCGCCGGGCCGATCGTCGCCTACCGCGAGCCGGCCGGGGCGGTCGGCGGCCCGAGCGGGCCGGCAGGCGCGATCCGCGTCGACAGCGGCATCGAGGCCGGCAGCGAGGTAGGGCTCGACTACGACCCGATGCTCGCCAAGCTGATCTCTCACGCCCCCGACCGCGGCGCAGCGCTGGCTGACCTCGAGATCGGGCTGGCCGAGCTGCTGGTGCTCGGCCCGGCGACCAACGCCGCCTACCTGAGAGCGCTGCTGGCCCGGCCCGAGGTCCGCGAAGGCGCGCTCGACACCGGCCTGATCGAGCGCCTCGGCGACGAGATCGCGCCGTCGCCGCAGCAGCCGGTCCTGGCCGCGGTGGCGCTGGCGCAGCTGCTCGGTCCGCCGCCGAGCGACGACCCCTGGGACGCCCGCGACGGCTGGCGCCAGAGCGGCGCGGCCTGGGCCCGAGCCCGCCTCGCCGGCCCCGAGGGCGAGGTCGAGGTCGCGATCCGGGCGACGAGCGATGCGTTGTACATCCATAACCTGCAAAACGCATCGCTCGTCGAATGGGACTGGGAAGTCGGCGAGGACTCGGGGCGGTTTCGGTTTGACGGGCGCACCTTGGAGGTCGACGGCGAATCGCGGGCGCTCTCTATATATGGAGACGGTGACGCGGTCTGGATCCTCGACGGGGCCGCGGAGCCGGCTCGCTTCGAGCTGGTCGCGGCGAGCAGCGCGGCGGCCGGGGCCGTCGGCGGCGGCTCGCTGGAAGCGCCGATGCCCGGGAGCGTGATCGACGTCCGCTGCGAGCCGGGCGCGGCGGTCGCCGAGGGGGACGTCCTCGTCGTGCTGGAGTCGATGAAGATGGAGCTCTCGATCCAGAGCCCGCGCGACGGAGTCGTTGCCGAGGTACCGGCCACGGTGGGCGGCCAGGTCGCCCGAGGCGAGACGCTCGTTGTGCTGGCGCCAGTGGGGTCCTCCCCAGGCGACCACGACGCCGGCAGCGAGCCACGCGAACGCGCAGAGGAACAGCAGCCACCCGGCGACGAGGAAGATCGATGAGTACCCAGCTGGCGACCCACGCGAAGGCCGGAACCCCAGAGTTCCAGCGCAACGAGGCCGAGCACCACCGTCTCTCCGCCGAGCTGGCCGAGCGGCTTGCCCGCGCCGCGGCCGGCGGCGGCGAGAAGTCGCGCCGGCGCCACACGGCCCGCGGCAAGCTGCTGCCGCGCGAGCGGGTCGACCGCCTCTGCGACCCCGGCTCGCCCTTCCTCGAGCTCTCGCCGCTGGCGGCGGAGGACCTCTACGACGGCGCCGCGCCGGGCGCCGGGGTGATCACCGGCGTCGCCCGCGTCGAGGGCCGCGAGGTCGTCGTCGTCGCCAACGACGCCACCGTCAAAGGCGGCACCTACTACCCGATGACGGTGAAGAAGCACCTGCGGGCGCAGGAGGTGGCGCTGCACAACAACCTCCCCTGCGTCTACCTGGTCGACTCGGGCGGCGCCTTCCTGCCGATGCAGGACGAGGTCTTCCCCGACCGCGAGCACTTCGGCCGGATCTTCTTCAACCAGGCGACGATGTCGGCCCAGGGCATCGCCCAGATCGCCGCGGTGATGGGCTCCTGCACCGCCGGCGGCGCCTACGTGCCGGCAATGAGCGACGAGACCGTGATCGTCCGCGACCAGGGCACGATCTTCCTCGGCGGCCCGCCGCTGGTAAAAGCCGCGACGGGACAGGACGTGACCGCCGAGGAGCTCGGCGGCGGCGAGCTGCACGCCCGCACCTCCGGCGTCGTCGACCACCTCGCCGAGGACGACGACGAGGCGCTGCGGATCGTCCGCTCGATCGTCGCGACGCTGCCGCCCCGCGCCGCCGCCCCCTGGCAGCGCGCCGCGGCCGAGGAGCCCGCGGTCAACCCGGCGACGATCTACGGCGCCGTCCCGCCCGACAGCCGCACCCCGTATGACCCGCGCGAGATCATCGCCCGCGTCGTCGACGGCAGCCGCCTGCACGAGTTCAAGGCCGAGTACGGGACGACCGCCGTCTGCGGCTTCGCCCGTATCCACGGCCACCCGGTCGGGATCGTCGCCAACCACGGCATCCTCTTCAGCCAGAGCAGCCTCAAGGTCGCGCACTTCGTCGAGCTCTGCGACCAGCGCCGCGTCCCTCTCCTCTTCCTGCAGAACATCTCCGGCTTCATGGTCGGTCCCGAATACGAGGCCGGCGGAATCGCCAAGGACGGCGCCAAGATGGTCGCCGCCGTCGCCACCGCCCGCGTCCCCAAGCTGACGGTGATCGTCGGCGGCTCCTTCGGCGCCGGCAACTACGGCATGTGCGGCCGCGCCTACTCCCCCCGCTTCCTCTGGATGTGGCCCAACGCCCGGATCTCGGTGATGGGCGGCGAGCAGGCGGCGATGGTGATGGCCGAGGTCGGTCAGCCCGAGGTCGGCGCCGAGCTGCGCGAGCAGTACGAGCGCCAGGGCAACCCGTATTACTCCACCGCCCGGCTCTGGGACGACGGTGTGATCGACCCGCTCGATACCCGCCGCGTCCTCGGCCTGGCGCTCGGCGCCTGCGCGAACGCGCCGCTGGCCGAGCCCGCCGCACCCGTCTTCAGGATGTGAGCCTGGGCGCCTGGTCGCCGGCTTGAAGGGACGCGGGGCGTCAACACAGGTTGGTGCTGGGACGAGAGACTCGCCGGCGCCGCGGTGCTTCTGGGAGAATTGAAGGGATGAGGAAGTGGGTCGTTTGCAGGGGAGCCTTGGGCCTCGTGGTTACCGCGCTGGCGCTCGTCGCGGCTGCGCCGGCCGCCGCCGGCGCGCACCGGCTGCCCTCTGCCGCCGCGGCGAGGTACTGGACACCGGCGAGGGTGAGCGAGGCCCTCGCCAATCCCGCCTCGCTCGCGGCGCCGCCGCGCGGCGCCTTTCCGGCATCGATAAGCGGGATGAACCGGCTCCGGCAGGCCGGCAGCGCCGACAGTCTACGCGTCGCCGAACCGAGCGCGCCGGAAAACCGCACCAACGGGCGCGTCCTCGGCTTTGACCCGCGCCACGGTCCCTACTCCTGCTCCGGCACCTCGCTGGCGACGCCGAGTGGCTCGATCGTGCTCACCGCGGGGCACTGCGTCTACGAAGGCGGTACCTGGGGCCGCAACCTCATCTTCATCCCCGCCTACGACCACGGCCGCCGCCCCTTCGGGACCTTCGCCGCCACCGCCGTCTACGCGATGCCGCGCTGGCTGGCCTTCGAAAACTCAGACTTCGACGTCGCCGCCCTGCGGGTGGCCCCAAGCGCCGGCCGCACCCTGAGCGCGACGGTCGGCGCCCGCCCCTGGACCAGCGGTCGCCCGCGCCAGACATCGTTCTCGATCTTCGGCTATCCGGCCGGCGGGCTCGACGCCGGACAGCAGCTGCGCAGCTGCGCCGGCGCCGGGCTCGGCGCCGACCCGCACGCGCCGTCCGGTGGGCCGCCGACCGTGGAGGCGGCCTGCGCGATGGGCGGCGGCTCCAGCGGCGGCGCCTGGCTGGCGGGCGAAGCGATCGACGGGGTGACGAGCTACGGCTACAGCGTCCAGCCCGAACGCCTTTACTCGCCCTACTTCGGGGCCGCGGTGGCGCACTTCCTGCGCGGGCTGCCGTAGCGGAGAGGTGGCGTCGGCGAGGACGAGGGTGGCAATTGGCGCGCTCACTGCGCGGGTCAGAGTTGGGTGGCGGCGATCGCGGCGCCGGCGGTGAGGAAGGCGATGCACATCGCGACGGCGGCCTGGAACAGGGCGCGCTGGAGCGAGTCGAAGCGGGACTCCATCGAGTCGAAGCGGGACTCCATCGAGTCGAAGCGGGCGTCCATCGAGTCGAAGCGGGCGTCCATCGAGTCGAAGCGGGCGCTCGTCGCCTGCTGCTGGGAGTCGAAGCGGGCATCCATCGCCCGCTGCTGGGAGTCGAAGCGAGCGTCCATGTGGCGGCCGAGGTCGTCGACGCGGCGATCGATGCGGTCAACCTTGTGGTTGAGGTCGTCGAGGCGGCTGTCGGTCCAGGCCTGCGGCATGAAACGTATTGTCGCAGGCCTTCCCCCACATGTCTCGCGCAGAATCGAACGGAAAGGAAGCTTCTGCCGCGCGAAAGCCGAGCGCGCGCGCGGGGGGCCTTAACGCACCGCTTCCACCGCGCCGGAGAGGGCGATCGCCAGCGCCCGCTTGGCCGAGGGGTCATAGACCTCGACCTGCGGGGCGGCGCCGGGCCAGGCGAGGTAGACGCTGGTCGGGCTTTCGGGGTCGATCCAGGCCAGCGCCCCGCCCGGCACCCGGCGCAGCTTCGCTTCGGTGCGCTTGGCGTTGGCGCGCAGCGCCGCCAGCGCGTGCGGCAGCGGGTAGGTGGCGACGGTGAGGAAGTCGGGCCGCGGGTCCCCCGCGGCGGCGCCGGCGGTGAGGTAGCGAACGTAGACCCTCTCGCCGCTTTCCCTCAGCTCGAGCTTCGTCCCGGGGCGCTCGCCGGCCCAGTAGACCGGCCGGCCGGCCGCGGCGGCGAATTCGGAGAGCTGCGCCGGGCTGACGATCCGCGGCGCGGCGGTATTGGCAGGGCCTCGAACTCGTCGCTCACGAGAGCGGAACCCCGGCCAGCGAGCCAACCTTCCACTCGCCGCCTTCCCGGCTCATTGCGATCGCGTAGACAACTTCTTCGGCGCCGCGGTAGATAAGGAAGGCGCGATCGCCTTCGCTCCGCAGGGCACCGACGTCGGCGATCGCGGCTTCGCGCAGGTTCGAGCGGGGGACGTTGGCGGAAAGCGCGCCGAGCGCGGCGGCGCAGGATTGCGAACCGCCGGAGCCGCCGAGCCCTTCGATCCCCTGCCTCGTCGGCCGGCTGAGATAGCCGCAGGCCGCCGCCCAGTTGCGTTCGGTGCGGGCGTCGAGGAAGCCATGCAGAGCCGCGGCCGCGGCCTGCATTTCGGATTCGCTCGCCTCGCTGCCGAATTCCTGCACGCTGTTGTCGGCGCCCTTGACTTCGAACTGGGCAGCGCCGCCGCCGGAGTCGTGGTGGGGCTTGGGGTGGAAGGCCGAGGCGGGCGGGCCGGGCGAGGGTTCGCTGTTCGTCTCGGATCCGGCTTGGCCGGTTGCGTCCGCCTTCCCCCCCTGGCCCGACTGAGCGGTCGATCCGTTTCCGCCGCCGCTCGCTGCGCTCGAGCCGCCCCCGGCGCCGCTCGAGCCGCCCGAGCCGCAGGCGGCGAGCAGCAGCGCCGCCGCGAGGGCGCCGAGCGCGAGGGCGAGCGCCCGCGCCCTCATTCGCCGCCTCCGGCCACGCGACAGGTCTTGGCAACCGACATCGTCAGCCGCGGCCCGCCGGCGAAGTCGTAGGTCGCCTTGGCGAAGGGGAAGAGCGCCGTCTGAAAGCCGGCGGGGGCGCTGCAGGCGGCGGAGACATATGAGCGACGGCTGCCGCGGTAGAGGTAGGTGCGGCGCAGGGTCATTTCGAAGTGGGTCAGGTAGGCCCAGGCGCGGGTGGCGGCCGGCAGCGTCGTGGTGAGCACGGTGCCGAAGGTGCCGGGACGGCGGGAGATCGCGAAGATCAGCGAGAAGGAGCCGGGGGGCGTGCCGGCGTAGACGTGGGCGATGATCAGCCGCCGGCCGTGGCGGCGGGGGCCGTTGAAGGCGAGCAGGTGAGCGTGGACGGCGAAGGGCAGCTGGCCGGGGATGCGGACCTGGACATCAACCGCGCCGTGGCCGACGACCGCATCCGCGCAGATGTGTCGCGCCGCGGCTTCGGTCGCGGGCTGGATCTGGCTGGCGCGGCAGACCGCCAGGCCGCGATCGAACAGCGTGCCCTGGCGGTTGATCGCGACCGTGATCCGCCGCAGCTGCGGCAGCCCGGCGGCCCCGTCCGAGACGCTGCGCACGCCGCCGGCGACGCGGACGGCGACCGGCGCGGATTCGGTGCGCGGCAGCGCCGTCGGGCTGAGGCCACCGTCGAAGCTGGCGCGGACGTCGCCGCGCTGGTTGACGACCGCCCCGGCCGGAGCGGCGACGGCGAGCGGCAAGTGTCGCCGCCGTCGGAGAGCGACGCTCTTGCCGGCCGCGGTCAACCGAACCGCGACTGTTCGATCCGGCAGTAGTTGAAGCCGAAGTCGAGGACCGTGTTGTTGGCCTTCTTCGAGTTCCGATTCAGTTCAAGCGAGAACGATTCGGCCTTGCGCTTGTCTTCGGCGGCCAGCGCCTTGCCGATCTTGGCGATGACCCCCTTCTCGGTTCGCAGCAGCCCGAGCCACTTGCCAAGCTTGGCTTCGTAGCCGCTGGCCCGCGGGATCTTGGCCAGCTGGCCGATCGTCTTGGCGAAGGCGGTGGCGGCGCGCTTGAAGTGCCGCGAAGCGGGCTTCAGCTTGTCGCGCTTGACCAGGCCCTGGACGCCCTTGAAGATCGTCTTGTTGGCTTCGACGTTGGCCTTGCAGATCGGCTCCGCCCGTTCGCGGTATTCGGTGACGCTGACTTCGCCTTCCGCGGCAAGCGCCGCCGAGGCCGCCAGGCAGAGCACCGCCACCGTCAGCGCGGCGACCAGCGCCGCGATCGCCCGCAGGTCAACTCGAATCATCCTCCCGTACCCCTCCCCTCCCGTAGCTGTGCCAATACTTAAACACACCTGAGCCGGTCGGGGTGCGGGAAGGACGGCAGCGGCGCCCGACTACACTGGGAGCGCATGGTTCGGAGGCGCCAAGCACTCGCACTGTCGACGGCGCTGGCCGCCCTGGCGCTGATCGGCTCAGCTCAGGCCGAGCCGATCCAGCGGGGAGACGTGCGGGTCTCCTTCGCCGCAAGCTTCACCCCGCACTCGCTGCCCCGCTCGCGCCGGGTGCCGGTGACGATCGACCTGCGGAGCCGGGTCGCGACCACCGACGGCACTCAGCCGCCGCCCCTGCGCCGGCTGCGGATCGCGCTGAACCGCCACGGCCGCATCTCCGCCGGCGGCCTCCCGAGCTGCAGCGCCGGCGAACTGCAATCGACGAGCGCCGGGGTGGCGCTGGCCCGCTGCCGGCCGGCGCTGGTCGGCCACGGCAGCTTCAGCGGGATCGCCGCCGGCTCCGGGGCGGCCCCGGTGCCGTTGCATGGCACGGTCCTCGCCTTCAACGCGAGCCGTCGCGGCCGCGAGATGATCCTCCTCGACTTATACGGAACGCTGCCGATCGAACAGGCGATCGTCGTCCCCCTGCGCGTCAGCCACCTGCCGGGGCGGGAACTCGGCACCGTCCTCAGCGCGAAGGTGCCGATGATCGCCGGCGGCAGCGGCTCGATCACCGGCCTCAACCTGCGGATCGGGCGAAGCTACCGGCGCCACGGCCAGGAGGTCGGCTACCTGAGCGCCAGCTGCGCGGCCCCGGCAGGATTTCGCATCGCCCTCTTCCCGCTGGCGCGCGCCGACTTCTACCTCGGCCCAGGCCTGCACCTGCAGACGACGATCAGCCGCAGCTGCAGCGTCCGCTAACCCGAAGGCCGGTCGAGGCGCCGCTGTGGCCTTTTGACCCGCCCCAGGGGTTCGAAGTCTCCCTACATAAGGCCGGGAGACTTTTGTAAAGTTTTGCGTTGTAAAGTTCCCCGGCCGCGCGGCCGCCGCCGGGTCGGCAAGTCACGGCTTGTCGAGGAGTTCGCGCAGGCAAACGAGTGCCCCTGCGTCTACTACACCGCGGTCCAAGAGGAGGGGGAGGTCGAGCTGATCCGCTTCGCCCGTGCGATCGAGGGCTCCGACGCGCCTCAGGCTGCCGAGATCCGGGCGGGGCTCCGCCCCGATACCTGGGAGGCGGCGCTGGCGCTGGCCGTGGACGGAGCAACTCGGGAGAGGCCGTTGATCCTGGTGATCGACGAGTTCCCCTACCTTGCTGCCAAGGAGCCGAGCATCGAGGCGGTGCTGCAAATGCTCTGGGACCGCCGTCTCCAGAACGCGCCGGTCCTGACGATCCTGATCGGCTCCGACGAAGCGATGATGGCGGCCCTGACCGAGCAGGGCCGGCCTCTCTATGACCGGGCGCGGGAGATGGTCGTCTGGCCGCTGAGCCCGGCCGACGTCGGTGAGCTGCTGGGACTGGAGGGAGCCGACGCGCTCGACGCCTACCTGGTGATCGGCGGCTTCCCGGTGCTCGCCCTCGAGTGGGGCAGGGGGCGCAAGCTGGCCTCCTACCTGCGCGACGCCCTCAGCGACCCGACGTCCTTCCTCGTGGTCAGCGGCGAGCGAGCCCTGGCCGCCGAATTCCCGCCCCAGACCCAGGCGCGGACGGTGCTGGGCGCTCTGGGCGACGGAGCGCGGGCCCATGCCCGGATCCTCGCGCGCGCCGGCATGAGCGCCACCTCGGTCAACGAGGTCCTGCGCCTGCTCGCCGCCAAGCGCATCGTCGAGCGGCTCACCCCCTATTCCACCCGGGCGGCGCCGCGGACCGCACTGTGGGAGATCGTCGACCCCTACATGCGCTTCTGGCTGCGCTTCGTCAACCGCCGGGTCGACCTGATCGAGCGCGGACGCGGAGCGCTCCTGCTGGAGGAGTTCCGGGCGAGCTGGCCCAGCTTCCGGGGGCGGGCGATCGAGCCGGTGGTGCGCAACTCACTGGAGCGACTGCTGCCCGACGAGGAGCGCTTTGGCGCCGCCCGCTACGCCGGCGCCTACTGGAGCAGGACCGGCGCGATCGAGGTGGACCTGGTCGGAGGGGACCGACGGCCGATGGCGAAACGGGTTGCCTTCGTCGGCTCGATCAAGTGGCGGGCGAGGCGGCGCTTCGGACGGGCCGATGCGCTGGAGCTCGCCTCGCAACGAGCGCAGGTGCCGGGAGCGGACGAGAGCACGCTGCTCGTCGGCGTCAGCTCGCGGGGGTTCGAGGCGGACGTGCCGCTCGACGTGCGCCTATCGCCGCGGGAACTGCTCGGCGCCTGGCGGACGTGACGGGGTCACGGAAGTCGCGATCGGCAGCACGCGCGCCAGCGGGGCGGGCAGCCACCAGACGCGCTCGCCGATCACCAGCATCAGCGCCGGCAGCAGGACGATGCGGACCACGGTCGCGTCGAGGACGACGGCGACGACCAGGCCGGTGCCGAGCTGGCTGACGGTGGCGATCGGCGCCGCCGCGAAGGCGAGGAAGACGGCGACCATGATCGCCGCCGCGCCGGTGATCACGGCGGCGGTGCGGCGCAGGCCGAAGTAGACCGCCTCCTCATTCGTCGCCCCCGTCTCGCGGGCCTCGCGCATGCGGCTGAGGAGGAAGACGGCGTAGTCGATCGAGAGGCCGAAGACGATGCCGAAGATGCCGGCGGCGCCGATCGCATCGACGTAGCTGTGGCCGCCGAGCGGCCAGCCGGCGGGTAGCTCGAAGAGCAGGCGCAGGACGCCGAAGGCGACGCCGACGGTGAGCAGGTTGAGCGCGACGGCGATCGCCGCCAGCGGGATCGCCCGCAGGACGAGGACGAGGACGAGGAAGGTGGCGACCGAGATTGCCAGGATCGCCCAGGGCACCCGCGAGTTGACCGCGCTGGTGTAGTCGGCGAGCTGGGCGGGGCCGCCGGTGACGCCGGTGCGCAGGTCCGAGCGGCGGCTGAGAGCGGCGGCGTCGGCGCGCAGGCGGGCGTAGAGGGCTTCGGAGCCGGGGGTGTCGAAGGTGTAGCGGGGGATGACGAGGATCTGCGCGCCCTGGCCGCCGTCGGTGAGGGAGACGACCTGGCCGGCGCGGCGGCGCTGCGCCGGCGGCGCCCCTTCGAGGGCGGAGAGGACGAAGGAGCCGGAGTCGAAGATGCCCGGCGAGGAGCGGCGCAGTTCGCCGATCTGGCCGGAGAGACGGGAGGCCTGGGCGGAGACCCGGACCGAGGCGCGGCCCAGGCCGTGCTGCAGCGGCGCGGTGCGATCGGCCCCGTCGGCGAGGTGGCCCGAGAGCGCGTCGGCGCCGCCGCTCAGCGCTTCGATGCCGCCGGCGAGTTCGCTCGCGCCGGCATGGAGCCGGTCGAGGCCGGCCGGGAGCGGCTGCGCTTCACGGTTCAGCTTGGCGGCGCCGGCGTGCAGTTCGTTGCCGCCCTGAGCGAGGCGCTGCTGGCCTTCGTGCAGGCGCTTGGAGGTGTTCTGCGCGTGCTGCAGTTCGTTGCGGGCCTGGGTCAGGTTGGTGACCAGGAGTTCGGCTTCGCTCACGGCGCCCTCAAGGCTCGGGTCGGTAGCGGCGGCGCGGCGCAGTTCGCCGCGCAGGCGACGGGCGCGGGCGAGGCCGCCCTGGCGGATCAGCGGCATCAGGCCGGCGAGTTCGTCGCGCAGGGAGGCAGAGCCCAGCTCGGCCCTTCCCTGACCTTCGGCCAGGCGTCCGGAGCCGCTGTCGAGCTTGCCCAGCGCCGTCGACCGCTTCCCCGGCGCCGCCGGCGGCTTCTTCGAGGCCGCCGGAGAGCTGCCGCGCGCCGGCGCCGGCCCGGCGCGAGCCGTTGGCGAGCAAGCCGGCGCCGGAGGCCGCTTCGTCGAGCCCGCCGCGCACGCGGCCGACCCCGCCGGCGGCGCGGCCCAGGTGCTTGCCGAGGCCGGCGAGCTTGGCCGGGTTGGCGTCGCCTTCTTCGGCCAGCGCTTCGTTGCCGGCTTCCTGCAGCGGCGCGACTTCTTTCTCGATCTGCCCCGGCCCGACGACCGCCTGGACGCCCGGGTCGGCGGCGACCTGGTGCTGAGTGCGACGCAGCGCCGCGAGCCGGCGCTCGGTCGTCACCGGGCCGCGTTCGCCGGCGGCGACGAGGACGAAGGGCGCGTCCCAGCCGGCGCCGATCGCGCGGTCGACGGCGGCGGCGTCCTCGCGGGCCCGGTTGTGCTCGGGCAGCTGGGTGGCGCTCGGCGGCCCGGTCTTCAACGAGAGCGCCGGCAGGGCGAGGAGGACGAGGGCGCCGCCGATCAGCCCGGCGGCGAGCTTGGGGCGCGACAGCGCGGCGCCGACCGCGGCCATCAGGGCGCCGCTGCCGCCGCCGGCGCGGCCGAAGCGCCAGCGGTCGACGTTGGGGCCGAGCAGGCAGAGCAGCGGCGGCGCCAGCAGGCCGGAGATGGCGACGCTGACGGCGGTGGTGAGGATCGCGGTGCCGGCGAGGGAGAGGAACAGCGTCCCCGGCATCACCAGCAGGATCACGACCATCGCCAGGATCAGGGCGGTGCCGGCGTAGGCGGTGGTGCGCCCCGCCGAGGCGCGCGTCAGTGCCGCGGCCTCTCCCGGCGCCCGGCCGGAGGCGAGCTCCTCGCGGAAGCGGGAGACCATCAGCAGCGCGTAGTCGACCCCGAGCGCCAGCCCCATCATCGTCGCGACGGTGAGCGCGAAGCCGTCGATCGCGAGGTGGGAGGCGGCGAGCGCGAGCAGGCCGCGGACGGAGACGACCGCGGCGGCGCCGAACAGCAGCGGGATCAGCGCCGCGACCGGCGAGCGGAAGACCAGCAGCAGGACCAGCAGCAGGATCGGCACCGCGACCAGCTCGGCGATCCGGGTCGAGCGCACCGATTCGTCGCGGATCGCGCGCGCGAGCGTCGCGTACCCGGTCTGCGTGGCACGGACCGGCGGCCGGATCTCGGCTTCGAGCTTTTGCTCGAGTCGCGAGACCCCCTCCTCAACCGCCGCGCTCGTGTCGAGGTGGAAGTCGACCAGCACCAGCGCCCGCCGCGGCCCCGGCCGCAGCCGCGCCAGGTGCCCGCGGTCCCAGGGAGAGAGCGTCGTCACCCCGCCTTCGGCCCGCAGCGCCGCCACCAGCGCCGGCCCCTGCCGGTCCAGCGCCGCCGCCGGCCCGCGCAGCAGGACCACGAACGGCGAGGAGTCGCCGAACTCTTCGCGCAGCAGCTCCTCACCCTGGGCGGAGGCGGTCCCGGGCACCGAGAGGGAGGTCGGACGCAACTTCGACTCGACACCCCAGCCGAGGACGCCGAGAACGATCAGGGCCGCCGCCGCGACCGCCAGGGTGGCGCGCGGGTGACGCAGGCCAAAGCGCGACCGTCTCTCGGAGTCCCCACCCACAGCCCGATGCTAATGAAGGGAGCGGAGCCGTCGGGGTAAGGGGACTTTAAGCGCGGCCGGCGAACCGGGAACGGATTCTCGACTTGCACCCCGTCGTAGTCCTCTCGGCCAGCGCCAACACCTGATCGGCGCTTTCAAGGCCCAGCTGCGAAGCGAGAAGTCGCACGTCCTCCTCATCCTCGCCGACCCTGTGAGCCAGCACCTTGAGAGCCAGCAGGGTCTCGGGTGAAGCAGCGAGAACTCGCAGGCCGGGAAGGTCCAAGACAGGCGACGCAGCGGGGTCTTCACTCATCGAAGGCAAGGGCAATCGCGGCACCGCCGACGACGTACATCTCAGCAACGGCGCCGCGGCGGTCGAGCTCGGCCGCCAGGGACGTGAGAGCAGCGACTATTTCTCCACGATCCATGGCTACTACACGCGGTGCAGGGAGCGCTCTGGGATGAAGACGCCGCGTCGCCGGAAGGCGGCCGGCGCCTGGGCGATCGCGATCGCGCGGAACCCCGGCACCTCGCTGACGAACCAGAAGCGATCGAGGAAGCGGTCGGGCTGAAGCGACCACGATGGGCGATCCAGCTCATGGACCGTCGCGAGGTGCTCGGCCAGGGCACCGAGGTAGGCGTCGTGGCGGCGATCATCGGTAGGGCGGGGCGCGCGGCGATCGACTCCGCACGCGAGGCGTCGCTGCCGCACAGGGAGAAGGCATCGAGGAACCCACGGACGGCGTGGCGGAAGTCCTCGCCATTGCGGCAAAATCTCTAAAACCGGGAAATTATCTCTGATAATCTCTATATGCGATGACAGCAAATACCTCCGAAGCAGAAACTACTCTCATAGATCAAGCGATTGCCTGGCTTGAGCGACGCCTGCCGCCGAACTGGAGCGTCGAAGGCACCCCGGAGGGGAGTGTCGACCCGACCGGAGCACCGCTCGACTCGCGGATCTTCCTCAAAGGGCCCAACAGTTCGAGCTCGGCCGTTGCCGTCGAGGAACGCGAGTCGGTCACTCCCAGGACCGTTCTCAGCCTGCTCTCGCCGCAGGTCCAAACCGCCCGCAGCATGGGCGCCCACCTGCCACTACTCGTCGTCGCGCCGTGGCTCAGCAAACGCACCCAGGACCTACTGGCCGAACGGGGCCTCAGCTACATCGACCTGACCGGCAACGCACTGCTGCGGATCGACAATCCGCCCTTCTATCTGCAGACGGTGGGGGCCGGTCGCAACCCGGCGCCCAAAGAGCGCGGCCAGGCCCAGCTGCGCGGGGCGAAAGCCGCCCGCCTGATCCGGCTGCTGATGGACGTGCGGCCGCCTTATGACCTCGGCGAGCTGGCCGCGGCGACGAAGCTGGCGCCGGGCTATGTCTCACGACTTCTCGACACCCTCAATCGCGAGGCCCTGATCGAGCGCGCCCCTCGCGGGCCGGTGAAGTCCGTGGACCTCGTCGGACTGGCTCACCGCTGGGCGAGCTCCTATGACGTCTTTGCCTCCAACGAGGAGCTGAGTCTGATCGCGCCCTCGGGCCCGAGGGCGTTCATGGAAGAGGTCGCCGACCAGGAGGTCTCCGAACCGCGGATGGTGATCACCGGCTCCTTCGCGGCGGCGGAGATGATGGCGCCGATCGCAGCGCCGGCGCTGCTCCTCGCCTACTGCGAGCGCCCCTATGCGCTGGCGAGCGAGTACGGGCTACTGCGCAGCGAGGAGGGCGCAAACGTCGTCTTGCTCTCTCCCTTCGACCCCGTCGTCTACGAGCGAACCGAGTTCCACAATCACCTCGCCTATGCCGCCCCTTCGCAGGTCGTCGTCGACTGCCTCACCGGCAACGGACGGATGCCGGCCGAGGGCGAGGCGCTGCTGGAGTGGATGGTCGATAACGAGGCCTCCTGGCGAGCCCACGACCTCGCCAAGCGGCCGACCGGGGGATCGTGAACTCAGGGGCGGGACCCGATCCCGAGTACGTGGCGGCGCGGCGGGTTCTGCTCAACGCGCTGGAGGCACTCGGCGAGCACCGCGCCGCCATCGTCGTCGCCGGCGCCCAGGCGATCTACTTGCGCGCCGGCGCCGCGGTGCTGCCGATCGCCGACCTCACCACCGACGCCGACCTGGCGCTCGACCCCGCGCTCCTCTCCCCCACTCCCGATCTCGAAGCGCTGCTGAAAGCGGGCGGCTTCGAACACATCGAGCACAACGGCGCCCTGGAACCCGGCTCCTGGCAGACCGACGCGATCCTGCGCGGCAAAGCGGTGAAGATCCCGCTCGATCTGATCGTCCCCAGCGGCGCCGCCGCGGGTGGGCGGCGCAGCACCGAGCTCGGCCCGCACGGCAAACGGGTGGCGGGCGGAGCGCCGGCCTCGAGGCGGCGCTCGTCGACCACACGTTCCATCAGGCGGTCGTCGAGGTCCAGTGTGGTTCTCATGGCATGAATATGCCAACGAAAAGAACATAGACGCGCGAGCACAACAAAAACCAATACCACGGCAAGCAGTACGGTCAGGGGCGCATCAAATAAGAAGGGCCGGAGAGCTGATTTTCGATCTGGTGCTGGACGACGAAGGGCGAGACTCCGTAGTGCTCGGCCACTCGTTCCTGGGCAGCTTGATCGAAGATCTCGCCCGGCTCAATCAGCTTCGCGATTCCATCGGCGGGGGCGAGGAGCTCAGCGGCAAAAGCGCGGGAGGCGCGCTGGGGGCCTGAATTGGAGTTGGTGACCAGATGACGACTATTGGGAGAGCTGCCAAGCAGGTGCCAGAGCGCGCGGGCCTGGGCAAAGCGGGTTTGACGCGAGGGATAGCGGCTGCTGAGGATCAGCCCCGGTGCGCCGGCGGATGTGTAGCCGGTGAGGCCGACGAGGGATTGCTGCTGACCAGAGACAGTGCTCGTGGAAACCATCTCATCGACCTTGAAGCTCTCGGCGGGCGGCGCGGTGCATTGCTTGCGCACCGAACGCGCCTGTTGGTAACCCCGGGCCCAGGGCGGCTGGCCGGAGGCCTTGGTCGAGTCGATATCGGCGCCACCAAGCAGCGTGCGCGGCTTCTTTTGGCCAGCGGCCCCGACGCTGTCGAGCTTGCGGGAGCCGCGCTCCACCCAGCTCAGGCCGGTGGGAATCGCGGTCGGCTCGACAGCATCGAGAAACTCCTCCAGAAGCCCGGCCTCGAGGCTCTTCTCGGCGTCGACGATCGCCCTTGAGATGGTGGATCGGAGGTCATAGGGATCGAGGGCGAGGCGGCCGGCGGCAAGGCAGAAATCTGTTTCGTCGGGCTCCATGCCGGCGATCGAAGCCCACTCCTGGGCGAGTGGGCCCGCAACGACGCCGAGATCTTCGAGGCGAGCGAGCACGGACTTGACGAAAGCGGCGAGTGAGTCGACCAGCGCCGGCGTGTCGAGGTAGGTCTCGCCGGAGGTGAGGTAGCGAATCCGGTGTAGGCTGCGCGAGTCGCGGTCGGCGCTCCAGCGCAGGCGCACGTAAGGACCCTCGGGGGCGACCTCGAAGTCAGGCCAGGGAAAGCCGTCGCCGCTGGCGCGGAAGTTATGGCGGGAGCGCCAGGCAGCGCCGGCACCGTTCAGGGCCGGGCTGGCGAAGGCGACCGCCGAGGTGCTCGGAACCCTGGTGTCCGCCTGCAGGAACCACCAGTTGAAGGCGATCCACTCGGCGAGCGGGTAAAGCGAGCAATAGATGCCCTCGCGGGTGGAGCGGTTGACCTGATCAGAGACCTGGGTGATGCACTCGCCGTCGACCCAGATCTCAAGGCGCGCCCAGGTTGCAACCAACTCGGGCGCCTTGACCCCCTCGGCGTCGAGCCACTCAATGTTGAAATCGATCTTCGCCATCAGGCCAGGTCCTGCGGCCATTCGGCCGCGGCGATCGGATAGCCCTTGTACTCGCCGTTGCCGCGATTGACGAGGCGCGCCTCAAAGCGCTGGTCGTCCTTGCGATACCAGGCATAGCGTGGATAGCCGTTCTCCCAGGGAGCACCGACTCGGGCGAACCGACGTAGCTGACCTTTTTTGCGAGCTCGGCGAGGCCGGCCTCCTCGCGGGGCGCGGATACCTGCCTGAGGCGCGGTCGTTTGCGGGACGGACTTCTCATCGTTCTATGGTCGCATCTGGCGGGGGAAGGGCGGGCGCAAGCACGGCCTGGGGATCAAGTGACCAGCGGGTTGACCCAGGTGATCTCGGTGAAGCGGGCGAAGTCGGTGTCGGCGGAGCAGACGGCGAGGCCGTGCTCGAGCGCGAGCGCGGCGAGCATCGCGTCGGGGACGAGGTTGCCCGCGATCTCATGGCTGGCGATCAGTTCGCCGAGAAGCTCAGCGTAGCCGGGACCGGGCGCCGGCACCCAGGCGGCGGGAGCGGCGAGCCAGTCGGCGACCTGCTGCCAGGCGACGGCGGGCGATAGCGGATCCGGCAGCGCGCGCCGGTTGGTGGCGATGCGCAGGAACCCGCCAAGACTCTGCCACGGAAGGCCGACCCGGTGGGAAGAGTTGAGCTGCTCGGTCAGCCACGAGAGAGCGCGCTCGTGGTGCTTGGACTCCCTGTGGACCGCGTAGAGCAGGAGGTTGGCGTCGAGCAACATCAGCGGGCCAGCGGACCCTCGATCTCCTCGATCGCCTCGGCGACGTTCGTATAGTCGACGCGCGCCGGCCCCATGTTGTAGGTCTTCTGGCGGAAGGCCGGACGCGGCTCGCGCGGCAGCAATCCGGCGCGAACGAGGTCGTTAACGGCCTCGCTGAGGCCGATGCCGCGCTCGCGGCGCGCCTTCTCGACCGCCGCGACGACATCGTCGGCGAGATCGACCGTCGTGCGCATGATGCGTGGATCGTAGCATCTTGATGCGCGCTTGCCGCCGGAGAACTCTTCACCTCCGGCTCGATGACGAGCAGATCGAGGTCGCTGTCGGGGCGCGGCTCGCCGCAGGCGCGTGAACCGAAGAGGATCACGCGGGCATCCGGAGCGGCCTCGGCGAGGCGCCGGCCAGCCTCAGCGATCAGGATGTCGTTTGCGGTTGTGGCCATCGTCAGAAGATCGTAGCCGTGCGAGGCGTCGCAAACCTGCCCTGTCGAGCATGTCGGTCATCAACCCCCAGGTTTGACCGGATCAGCGACGGCCTGAAGCTCGCGGGCGAAGTCGGTGTCGGCCGAGCAGCTCGTCGCTGCCGGCAACTGCCGAGCGGCGCCCTCAGCGCAAGAGGACGCGGCAGCGCTTCAGCAGTTCCTCCAGGGTCCTCGCGCGCAGAGCGCCGAGGCGGCGGCTGAGGCGCTCGTGGGAGATCGCGCGCAGCTGCTCGGGCATCGCGAAGCCGTCCTCTCTCAGCCCGCCCTCCGAGGCCGGGACCGCCAGGTGCAAGTCGCTGCCGAAGTCGGTGCGGGTGAACGGCACGGCAAGCGAGAGCCCAAGGCCCGCCTGGTTGAGCTGATCGACGGAGACGATCGCGAAGGGTCGGGCCTTGGCCTGCTCCCTCCCCCGCGTCGGGTCGGGATCGGCCCAGTAGACCTCGCCCTGCTGGGGGCGAGCGCCTACCACTCGGGGCTCGGGGGCCCGAACGCCGACTCGATGTCGCGGCTCTCGGCACGATAGGCGGCGAGAACCTCGGGGTCGGCGGCAAGCCTTTCGAAGCCGGCCCCGATCTCATCCAGCAGCGCCTCCTCGTCGGCGGCGCTGACGAGCTTTGCGACAACCTCGCCGGCGGGCTCACCGCGCCGAGCGGCGAGCGCCCTGAGTCGATCCCGAGTTTGCGTCGGAACCCTGATCGTGGTCGTGTCGGCGGGCGTCATGTAGATGGATAGTCTACACGCGGGTCCGGGCGGGGGTCGCGGAGAAAGGGCGCGGGAGTCGGCGGAGCCATCAATCGGCGAGCGGGTCGCGCCAGCGCAGGCCGGCGAAGCGGGCGAAGTCGGTGTCGTGGGAGCAGAGCTCGGCACCGTGTTCGATCGCCAGCGCCGCCAGGTGCGCGTCGCTGCTGAGGTTGCCGGCCGTGCCGAGCGGCGCCAGCAGGTCGCGCAGGTGGCCGGCGTGGCGCTCGCTCGGATGGACGACGGTGGCGACCGGCGCGCCGAGCCAGCTGTCGACGAACTCGAAGGCCCGTGCGGGCGAGAGAGCGTTGCCGAAGAGCGCCGGGTTGGTCGAGATCCGGATGAAGCCGAGGATGACCAGCCAGGCGAAACCGACCTCCTCGGTCCCCGAGAGCGCCTGCTCGAGCCAGGGCCTGGCCTTCGCGTGGTGGGCGGAGGAATCGTCGACCGCGTAGATCAGCAGGTTGACGTCGGGCAGCTTCACTTGCCGAGGCGGAGCTTGCGAATCGTCTCGGCGTCTTCCAGTTCGCCCGCCAGTTGCAGAGCCTTGTCGAGGTTGACCCCGGGCCTGGCTTCCAGGGGCTGGGAAGGTGGGAGGCGGTAGGGCCGCTGCTTCGCCTCGCCGCGCTCGATGCCGCGCCGCACGCTGGTGTTGAGCGCCTCCTTGAAGGAGATGTCGCGCTCGCGGGCCAACCGCTTCAGCTTCGCCGCTACGTCCTCGTCGAGGGTGACCGTCGTGCGCATCAAAGCATCATAGCAGCACACCATGTGCTGTCATGATGCTTCATTCCACAGGCCGCGCTTGCCGCCGGAGAACTTGATCACGACCTGTGTGAGGTGCCGTGTGCTATCGTGTGGCCATGCGTCTGCACATAACTTTGGACGACGACCTCGTCGAGCGGCTCGACAGTCGCGTCGGTAGCCGGCGTCGCAGCTCGTTCATCGCCGCGACCGTCCGAGCGGCGCTCGAGGATGAGCGCCGCTGGGAGGACATCGAAGCCGGACTCGGAGCGCTCGCCGGCAGCGAGCACGAGTGGGACGCCGATCCCGCCGGCTGGGTCGAGGCTCAGCGCAGCGGCGACCCCGCGCGGGTCGGCTAGACCCAGCGCCCAGTGTTGCCGCTGCTGCTCGACACGACCGTCCTGATCGATGCCCTGCGCGGCCGCCCGGCCGCCGAGCGTGTACGGGCTCTGCGCGGCACCGGCCAGACGCCGTGGACCAGTGCGATCAACGTCGAGGAGATTCTGCGCGGCAGCCGAGATGAGGATGAGGAAGCGGTCAAACGCTTCCTCGGAGGCCTGCGGATCGCGCCGCTGGGGCGCGCTGAGGGAGAACTGGCCGGACGCTGGCGCAGAAATCACGCACGCAAGGGGATCACGCTGAGCCAAGCCGACTGCCTGATCGCCGCAGCGGCCGTCAGCTTCGGTGCGAGGCTCGCGACGGGCAACCCAAAACACTTCCCGATGGCGGAGGTCGAGGTCGAGCACTGGCCGGTGAACTAAAGGCACCCCGCCGCCACCGAGACCGCGGCGTTTAGAAGCAGCACGACCCCGGCGACGGCGATGGTCGGCGAGTAGCAATCAGGTGTCATCGAGGCCGGGGATCGGATCGATCGGCAGCTGACCGTGGATCTCTTCCAATCCGATTAGATCGTTGCGGTCCCGAGGACGGTCAGCAAGCCGCTTGAAGCCGACGATGCTGCTCAGGCCGGCGACATAGAGCTGAAGCTCCCCATAGTCCGCGAGCGTCGAACGCTCGCGGACGGTCTCGTAGTCCAAGGGTGGAAGGCCACCACGGATGATGTCGATCACACCGGCGCGGGTCTTCGTTCTCAGGTGCGTCTGTCCGAGCAGGTACTCGTCGCGCAGGGCCTGCTCATCGCGATGGCGGACCGCGTCGAGCTGCCGCAACGCAGCCAGGACGCGTCGGTCGTTGTCGGGATCGTCGGGGACGAGGAAGTCGATGTCCTCGGTGGCGCGCACAAACCGATTTGCGATTACCGCGAAGCCCCCGACGACGACAAACTGGGCACCGGCTGCGAGCATCGCGGCCGCGCCGACATCGAGTTCAGGATCGGCCGCCGCCACTGCCCCGTTCCACCGCTCGCAAGAGCTTGGCAGCCTGCGCTGAGAGGTGCTGGCCGCGGCGGAGGAGCTCGCCGATCGGCGTATCCGCTGGTGGCGCCATCCCAGAGCGCTTCTCACGGTTGAGCTCCGCCCACTCCGCCTCGTGGCCAGGCTCGAGGAGGGTTTTGTGCCGAGATGCAGCCATCGGAGTAGATGGTACGCCAAGCGGCGGCACCGGGGTTGCGGTTGGGGTTCATCGATCCTCCCTCCTGTCGAGCACGCTGGCCATCGCTTCACTTAGCATGCTAACGTATGAGCATGTATTCTCGCCGTCTCCAGATCCTGCTCGACGACCGGCGACACGAGCGCATCGTGGCGGCAGCGCGGCAGCGCGGCGTCTCCGTCGCCACAGTCGTGCGCGAGGCGATCGACCGGGGGCTGCCCGACGGAGACGGCGCCCGCCGGGCCGCGGGCCGGCGCCTGCTGAAGGCGCCCGACATGCCGGTCCCCGCGCCGGCGGAGCTGAAGGAAGAGCTCGAGGCGCTGCGCGGCCGTCGCGCATGATCGTCCTCGACACGACGGTGCTCGTCTACGCCAAGAGCGCCGAGCACCCGCTACGCAACCCCTGCCGAAGATTGGTCGAGGCGATCGCCGCCGGCGAGGTCGAAGCCACCACGTCGGTCGAGGCAATCCAGGAGTTCACCCACGTGCGGGCGCGACGCCGCGACCGCTCCGATGCGGCAAGCCTGGGGCGCGACTACGCCCGGCTGCTCTCACCGTTGCTGGAGGTCACAGCCGAGCAGCTGCGACAGGGCCTCGCCTTGTTCGAGCGCCTGGAGCGCCTCGGCTGCTTCGCCGCCGTGCTCGCCGCAGCCGCGATCGAGGTCGGCGCGAGCGCGCTGGTTTCCGCCGACGATGACTTCGCCGCCGTCCCGGATCTCCCCTACGTGCGTGCGGACGTCGACGGAGTGGCGAGCCTGCTGGGCCCCGAGGCCGCCTGAATCCGGGGAGACGCGCCAGCGGGGCGATTGACCCTCAGAGGCTCCCCGGCGAAGCGAGCCACTCGCTCTCGAAGGCGAGGCCCGTGTCCTCGGCGAGCAGGTCGTAGTCGCGGTCGTAGTGCAGGACGCCGGCTTCCGCCCGGTGCGCGCAGGCGGCGATCATCACGTCGATCGGCGCCAGCCGGTGGTGGCCCACCTCGGCCAGCTCGCGCTGGGCCTGCAGGGCGAGGCGTTCGACCTCGCGGTCGATCATGAGGCGCGGAAGAGGATCGAGCGTGGCCATCATCGACTTGCGGTGCGCGGCCGAACGGGCCGAGTAGCCGGCCTCCAGGAGGAAGGGAACGCAGGTCGCGACCTGGCCGCGATCAGCCCAGCCCGCCACCGTCCGCGCCCGGTCGTCCGACAGCTTCCCCGCCACGATCCGCGACCAGGCGGAGTTGTCGAACAGCAGCACGCCGCTACTCGTCGTAGTTGGCGATCAGCCCCAGGCGCTTGACCTCGTCGGCGGCCTCGACGTCAACCTCGAAGGGGAACGAGCGGGTGCGGATCATCGCCGCCAGCTCTTCCTGGGCGCGCCTGGCCCTCTCCTCGTCGTCGGGCAGCCGGCGCGCCTTCGCCCGGGCGCCGAGCACGACCAGCTCGGCGTAGTCGATCCGCTCGCCCGCCAGCTTCGCGCGCAACTCGTCGAGCGCCTCCTGCACGGGCGGGGTCTCGGTGATCGTGTGACGAGGTCTGCTGGTAGGCATCAGAGGTCGAGTGTAGCACCGTGCTGCTCGGCGCCTGGTCGCTGCTCACCACTTCGCGCCCTTCGCTGCCGCGCAGGACGCGCCGCGGATGATGCCCTCCTGCGGCTAACCGCGATGGGCGTGGTGGGCGTGGCGCTTGTGCCCCTTGCCCTTCTTCGACTTGCAGCTGGGGGTCTGGATCACCGTGTTGCCGGCTTGGCTGCGGCCGTTTTGGCCGGCGAGGGTGACCCTCGCCTTCTGCTTTTGGGCGCAGAGTTCGGCGCTGTTTTCCAGCAGGCCGCGCTTGCCGCCGAAGAAGTTGATCACCGCGCGGGAGATCGGGGCGTCGGGGAGCGTGGTGAAGCGGGTGCGGATCCGTTCGTGGCGTGAGTCGACGAAGCCGACCTGTTCGATGTGGATCTGGCCGTTTAGGTTCAGCACCACGTCGGGCAGTTCGCGGGCGCCGCCGTTTGAGCGGAAGTAGATCTTGCCTTCCAGCGGGTTGTCGAGCAGCGGCGTCCAGGCCTTGACGGTGCCGAGGATCGAGGCCTTGGGGCACTTGGATCCCTGGCCGTCGCCTTCTGCGTACTGCACCCGGGTGCAGGGGTTGGAGATGTGGAACTGGTCGATGAACATCGAGTGCGGCAGCAAGACCGTGGTCCGCTTGAGGTTGGCATCGCCCGCCTTGGGGGTGAGGACCGCGGTAAGCGCCGGGTGCCCGGAGCGCTTCATGTTCTTCCTGGAGCCCTTCAGCTTGAGGCCGAGCTTGGGCTTGAAGCCGAGGCCGGCGCAGCCGCCAACCTGGAAGCGGTTGCTGAGGGCGGCGACCGCACCGGTCGTGCTGATCAGTTCGCCGCCGACCGCCTTGGCTTCGCAGGAGGTCGGGTTGAGGGTGAAGTCACCATTGTCGACGGTGATCGCAATCGAGCGCACCTGCAGCGGGATCCCCTGCAAGATCGCCGGGATCGGGTCGGTCTTGACCGTGCCCTGGGCGGTTTCTTCGTTGACGTAGAGCGCCGAGCGGACGACCACGGTGCCGAGGTCGAAGGGTCCGGCCACCGCCGGGGTGATCGCGACGATGCTGAAGGGAGCACCCTTGTAGGGGCCAGCCAGGTAAGCGTGGCCCTGCACGTAGAACGGCGAGCCCGAGCCGGCGCCGACGGTGACCGTTCCGAGCTGGGAGCCGGCCGGGCAGGAGGGGGCAGCCTGCTCCAGGGCGCCTTCGCCCGGGTTCCTGCGGGCTTCGGCCTGCGCGATCTGCGCATCCGAGCATTCCATGCGACCGGCGAACCTGGCCGAGAGGCCAGGCGGCAGGGTGACGTTCAGCGCCGCGAAGTGCTGGGTGCCGTTTTCACGGGTCAGTTTCAAGACGAAGGGGGAGAAGGCCCCTGCCAGCGGCGTCTGGGTCCCGGCTTCGAAGCTGGGGCTGTTGGGCAGCTGCGCTTCGGAGCTCGCGCAGGCGCCGCCGCCGGCGCCCTGGCTGACCTTGAAGGAATCGGAGGGAGTGGCGTCGGGGCCTCCGCTCCAGGGGGCCATCCGGGTGGTGGTGGTGTAGGTACCGCAGGTGGAGGGGGTGGTCAGGGTCGCGCGCGGGCCGCCGAAGAATTCCAGTTCGAAGTCTTCGAAGGGCACCTGCGGGTTTTCCCTGAAGGTCGTCACGAGCTGTCCGCTCGCCGGGTCGGGCTCGACCTCGCCGGCGAGCTTGACGACGACGCCGGTGATCGGGTCATCGACGACCAGGTAGAGGGCAAGCAGCGAGCCGAAGGGGTTTTCCTGCTGGGCCGCCAGGTAGACAGAGCCCGCCAGCGGGTGGTCGACCAGCGGGGTCCGCACCTTCGCCGTGGCGACCTTGGAGGAGTCGGGGCAGCTCGGGGAGGTGGCGGTGGCGAGGTCGATCTGGGCCAGCGTGCAGGCGCTTCGCCCCTCGGCGGCCGAGGGGTTCAGGGTAACCCCCGCCGGCAGGGTCACGGTGGTGTCCTTTAGGTGGGAGGTGGCAAGCGCTTCGGGGCCCTCGCTTTGGGGCACGTGGACGTCGACTGAGAGCCCGGTAGGGGAATCGGCCGCCGTGGTCTGCGGGCGGGCGGAGATCGTCGGGGAGAAGTGGAGCGCTTCGCAGCCACCGAGCCCGGCCGGTTGGCCTTCTTCGTCTAGGGTCAGCGCCGTTTCCTTGACGAAGGCGCCGGGGTCCTGCAGGGAGTCGGCTCGCATCGTCGTCGCAAGCGCTTCCCCGCAGGCGGTCGGCAGGGTCAAAAAGGAGGCCGGTTCGGTGTCAGAGGGGCAGTCGGGGACCACGGTCGTCCCTTCGGTCACGCAGAGGCGCAGCGGGTCGTGGCTTTCGTCCATCGGCTGCCCCCAGACGTGGATGCTCACGCCCTGCAGTTCGACGCTGGTCGGGATCGTGACGTCTGCGAGCGTGATCCCGAAGTCGGGGCCGGGGCGAAGGGAGGCCTCCTGCAGGGAGGCGTTTTCGTCGATCGAGAGCCCGATCGTCGTCGCCGAGCCCGGGGTGGGTAGCAGGTTGTAGACGCCGGCTTTTGATCCCGAAGTCCGCTTGGGCTGAGGCCGGGGCGGCGAGGAGGAGCAGCCCCGAAGCCACCACGAGGCAACCGAGAGCCAGGCGCGAGCGCCCGAAAGAAGGCGCACCACTCCCTTGGCCGCGAAACAGGGCAGCGAGTGTGGCGAAACTCCGGTCCGGGCGACGGACCGCTTCGCGGCCGCGGGGGCGGCTCCGTCTTGGGGGCGAGATGACGCAACGAGAAGCCGGTAGCAGCACTGCTACCATGACGCCGATGGCGACGATCCCGCAAAAAGAGCTGCGAAACCAGGTCGGCGAGGTGCTGCGCCGGGCCGAGGCCGGCGAGGAGATCACGATCACCGTCTCCGGCCGGCCGGTGGCGAAGCTGGGGCCGGCCCGCACGCGGCAGTGGGTCGACGACGCGGTGCTCGGCGAGCTGGCGAAACTGCCGCCCGACCCGACCTTCATGGAAGACATCGAAGCGGTCCAGGGCGAGCTCGTCGACCCTTGGGCCGATTCCGAGTAGGGCTCGGGGCGCGGGGCGGATGTCGGAGTGAAGATCGTCGACACGTCGGTCCTGATCTCCGGTGCGATCCCCGCGGGCGAGCCGGCGGCGATCAGCACCGTCTCGGTCGCGGAGCTGCACTTCGGCCTGCTCGTCGCGACCGGCGAGGAGAACCGCGCCGTTCGCACTTCGCGACTGGGCTTGATCGAGGCGCGCTTCCCCGACCCGCTGCCGCTGGATGACGCGGTGGCGCGCGAGTGGGGCCGGCTGCAGGCGGCTGTCGCTCAGCGGGGCGGGCAGCCGCGAAGGCGGCTGGCAGACCTGGCGATCGCGGCGACGGCAAACGTCCACGGCGCCGCCCTGCTCACCCATAACCTCAAGGACTTCAAGATCGTCGAAGACTTGGTCGACGTCCGCGCCGCGCGGCGGGCGATCTCCGAGCATGACGTCGTCGAACTGCTCGACGCGGTCGACAAAGTCGAGGGAGTCGGCAAGTGGCCGGCGGGAACCGAGGGCACGGTGGTCAGCGATCACGGCGACGTCAAGCTGGTCGAGATCGCCGACGAGCGCCCGCCCGGGCAGACGCTGGACCTGATCTCGGTCGGCGAAGCGCGACTGAAGCTGGTCGTCAAGTACAGCGACTAGGGCGCGCGAGGCTGAGCGATGAGCAAGCTTCCGACCAACGCCCCCGACCCGCAGCCCGGCGCCTTTGGTTGGCTTCGGAAGCTGTCTCATAACCCTCTGAACGGGAGAGAGCAAAGTGGCGGGTGTCTTGCTATCTGGGAGGGCGCGCATCGCTATACTGGAGGTATGAGCACTGCTACCAAGCGCAAGACGTCGTTCGAGATCGACCCGGCCAAGGTCGCGGCCGCCAAGGAGATCCTCGGCACCAGGACGCTCACCGACACCGTCGATGCGGCGCTCTCGGAGGTCGTGAAGCTGCGGGGACGCGAAAGGCTGGTGGAGCTGCTGTCCACCCCTGGTGTCCTCGAGCTGAACGACCCCGAGGCGATGCGCGGCGCCTGGCGCTGAGCCGTCGTGCCGAGCTTCCTCGCCGACAAGAGCGCGATCGCTCGCCTCGAGACCCAGGCCGCGGTCCGCGAGGCGCTCAACCCGCTGCTGCTGAGTGCCGAGGTCGCCACCTGCGGAATCGTCGAGCTGGAGATGCTCTTCAGCGCCAGCAGCCCCGCCAACTACAGGGAGGTCGCCGACGCCCTGGGCGCGATGCCGCGAGTCGAGGTCTCCGAGGCCGCCGTTCGCCGAGCGCTGGAGGTGCAGGGGATGCTCGCCGCGCGCTCCCAGCACCGCGGCGCCTCGATCCCCGACCTGCTGGTCGCGGCCTGCGCGGAGCGGGCCGGGCTCACGGTCCTCCACTACGACAAGGACTTCGAGCGGATCGCGAAGCTGACCGGGCAGCCAGTGCGCTGGGTCGTGCCGCGCGGCAGCGTGTCCTGAGGCGGGCGGCGAATGCGACGGGGCGCGTGGACAGGGGGAGTTGCCGGGCTGGCGGTGGTGGCGCTGGCCGGCGTCGCTGCGCCCGCCGGTGCCCATCGCCTCGATCCCGGCGCCGCGGCCGGGTTCTGGACCCCGGCGCGGGTCGCGCAAGCGCTGGCCCGACCCGGTGGGCCCGGCGGGGCGGCGGGGCGGCGGCTGAGACCCTCCCGGCAGCGCGCCGGCACCAGCCTGCGCGTCGCCGAACCGACGGCGCCCGGCAACCGGACCAACGGGCGGATCTTCGGCTACCAACCGGGGGCTCGGAGCGGTCGACCCTGGGGCCACTGCAAGTGGCGACACTCACCCGCGGGGGCGAAGGGGCGGGCCGGTGGGCGCGGGGAATCAGCCCGAGCCTGGGTGCGGGTCGACGGCGAGGCGAGCCTGGGTCGCCTACTGCCATCCCCAGGGGGCGAGCGGGGCCAGTTTCCACTCGGAGTCGACCCGGCGCAGGAGCAAGGTCGCGCTGGTCGACTCCCGCAGCGGGGCGGCACCCTCGGCCTGGAAGTTGATCTCCCAGCGCTCGCCGGCCAGGACGAGGTCATCGAAGCTGAGAAGGCCGTGGGGCACGATCTGAAAGCGGGGCCGGCGGGCGATCAGCTGAGTGAGGACCGAGCCGATGCCCTCGCGGCCGTTGATCGCAGTGGCGTCGCGGGTGAGGAAGCAGGCCCCGCTTGAGAAGTGCTCGGTGGCGGCCCGCAGGTCACCGGCTTCAAGCGCCCCGAGGAGGGCGGGTGAAGCCTGCCCCGGCGCCGGCGAGGCAGCGCACGTCGGCGCCGATGGGTCTGCCTTGGGGGCGGGCACCGGCGAGGACGAGCGGTTTGACGTAGCTGTAGCGCTTGCCCTTGTAGGTCCATTTCTTGCCGATCTTGAGATGGCCGGAGATCGGGATGCCTGAGCCGCCGGCGATCTGCGGGATCGTGGCTTCGGTGCGGTAGCCGTAGACGCCCTGGTGGATCTTTTCGATCACGATCGGGACGAACTGTAGTTCCTTGTAGGCGGTGCCTACAAGCTCCGACCGTCAGAAGATGTCGCGGGCAGTGATCGTGAGGGCTCCGGCGGGGCGATCGACCCGCTCCCGGGCGCAGATCGCGTAGCGGGGGTTGGCGGCGAGCCTGGGTAGGGCGAGCGCCTTGCGCTCCAGCTCAGCCCGCAGGGCACTGCCGTCGACCCGCCTGGACCACTTCGCCTCCCCAACCAGCACCGCCTCGCGACGGCGTCCGGCCAGCGCCACGGCGTCGATCTCCACCGCGGGAGTGTCCCGCCACCAGCGGCCGACGTCGAGGATCTCCGGACCCAGCTCACCGGCTGCTGCGAGCCGTAGGAGGTGCCCGCGGAAGGCGGCCTCCCAGCGCTCCCCCATGTGGTCATCCAGCTGTTCGACCAGCACCGGGAGGATCTGCTTGCCGAGCCCGCGGCCGATCGCCGAGCGGTGGCGATCGAGCACGCCCAGCCAGAAGGCGAGGAAGTTGTCGGCGACGCGGTAGACGCGCCGCCTGGTGCGCGCCGGATTCTCCGTCACCGGGACGAGCCGTTCGACGAGGCGCAGCTCGACCAGCCGCTCCAGGACCCTGGCCGGCTCGGCGCCGACGGCCTGCGCGATCTCGTTGTGGCGGGTGCGGCCGGAGGCGATCGCCCGCAGGGCCAGGCCGCCGATGCCGCCGAGGTCGCCCTCGGTCGCGAGCACCAGCCGTCCCTCGTCCAGTAGGCGCCCGCCCGGAGTGCAGGCGAGGCGGAGTAGGTTCTGCCTGACGCTCTGCCCACCGTCCCACCAGTCGAGGTAGAGAGGCACCCCGCCGAGGATCCCCCAGGCCAGTGCCCGGTCGGCCGGCTCCATGCCCCCGAGCAGCTGGGCGGCCTCGTGGGGGCGGAAGGGGTGCAGGAGGAGCGTCAGGTCAAAGCGGCCGTAGAGGGGCGCCCGCTCCTCCTGGATCGCCTCCATCGTGCGCACGGCGGAACCGCAGAGGAGGACCCTCAGCTTGGTATGCGAGCGGGCCCTGTCCCAGAAGGCGCGCAGGACGCCGGGCAGCTGGGGGCTGACCTCGACCAGGTCCGGAAACTCGTCGATGACGAGCAGCAGGCGTTCCCTCCTCGCCGCGGCGGCCAGCGAGTCGAGCGCGTCGTCCCAGCCGGAGAACGGACGGGCGGCAAGATCGCGAGTGGTCGGCTTGACGACCCTCTCGGCCGCTTCGCTGAGCAGCGTCAGCTCGTCGCCGAGGGGCCTGCCGGCACCGGTGTGGAAGACCACCCGCTTGTCGCGGGCGAACTCCTCCAGCAACGAGGTCTTGCCGACCCGCCGCCGACCCCAGACCAGCCCCAGCGCCGCCCCTGGCCGCTCCCACCAGGCGCGGAGAGCGCCCAACTCCTCGGTGCGGTTGACGAACATCCGCCGAGATTACCAACACTCATTGTCAGTTACATGGGATGTCAGCGTGTCGGGCGCACGCGGCCGGACAAAGGGGCTGCGCGAGTACCTGGTGGCGGGCTGAGATCGCAAGCGGCGGCCCGGGGTCCCCGGCCCGCTTTGTTCTCGGGGCTGTCGCCCGCTTGACAGTGGTGGTTCCCGCTAGCCCCGCACCTTGCAGGGGCGGAGGAAGGTGCCGTGCAGGAGGGTGCCGTCGGCGAAGGTGAACTGGCCTTCGGCCTGCAGGCGGCCGCTTTCGCAGCGGGCGTTTAGGTAGGAGTGGCGGCGGCCCTTGTAGGTCCATTTGCGACCGATCTTCAGGTGGCCTGAGATCGGGACGCCGGCGCCGCCGGCGATCTGCGGGATCGTGGCTTCGGTGCGGTAGCCGTAGACGCCCTGGTGGATCTTTTCGATCACGATCGGGAGGACGAAGGTGGTCGGGGCGGGGACCGCGAGGTAAGCGTGGGCGAGGACGGTGGGGTCACCGTGGCGGCGGGGGCCGTTGAAAAGGGTCAGGGGTGAGGAGGCATGGATCGGGCGCGAGTCGGGGAAGGCGATGGTGGCGGTGCCAAAGCCCTTGCCGACGATCGAGGTCGGGCAGCTGCGGCGCGCCTGGCGGGTGTCGGTGGCGGCGAGCTTGGCGGCGGTGCAGTGGGGCAGGCCGGTGGTGTCGACCGCCCCGTGGCGGTCGAAGAGGATCGTGATCTCCTTCAGGATCGGCGGCAGGGCGCCGGAGACGGTCGAGATCTTGCCGCCGCCGTGCAGGGTGATCGGCGCGTTTTCGTGCTTGGGCAGCGCCTTCGGCGCGAAGCCGCCGTCGGCGGTGACGACGATTTCGCCGATCTGCAGGTGCAGGGCGTAGGCGCCGGCGGCGCTGAGCGCAAGCGTGAGCAGGGCGAGGGGCAGGGCGCGGCGCAGCAGCGAGAGGCGGCCGCGGGGCCGGGGCGGGTTCACGAGAGCGGCAGCCCCGCCAGCGAGCCAACCTTCCACTCGCCGCCTTCCCGGCTCATTGCGATCGCGTAGACAACTTCTTCGGCGCCGCGGTAGATAAGGAAGGCGCGATCGCCTTCGCTGCGCAAGGCACCGACGTCGGCGATCGCGGCTTCGCGCAGGTTCGAGCGGGGGACGTTGGCGGAAAGCGCGCCGAGCGCGGCGGCGCAGGATTGCGAACCGCCGGAGCCGCCGAGCCCTTCGATCCCCTGCCTCGTCGGCCGGCTGAGATAGCCGCAGGCCGCCGCCCAGTTGCGCTCGGCGCGGGCGTCGAGGAAGCCATGCAGAGCCGCGGCCGCGGCCTGCATTTCGGATTCGCTCGCCTCGCTGCCGAATTCCTGCACGCTGTTGTCGGCGCCCTTGACTTCGAACTGGGCAGCGCCGCCGCCGGAGTCGTGATGGGGCTTGGGGTGGAAGGCCGAGGCGGGCGGGCCGGGCGAGGGTTCGCTGTTCGTCTCGGATCCGGCTTGGCCGGTTGCGTCCGCCTTCCCCCCCTGGCCCGACTGAGCGGTCGATCCGTTTCCGCCGCCGCTCGCTGCGCTCGAGCCGCCCCCGGCGCCGGTCGAGCCGGTTGAGCCGCCCAAGCCGGTTGAGCTGCCCGAGCCGCAGGCGGCGAGCAGCAGCGCCGCCGCGAGGGCGCCGAGCGCGAGGGCGAGCACCCGCGCCCTCATTCGCCGCCTCCCGCCACACGACAGGTCTTGGCAACCGAGATCGTCAGCCGCCGGCCGTGGCGGCGGGGTCGCGACCGTGATCCGCCGCGGCGGCGGCAGCCCGGCGCCCCGGCCGGAGCGGCGGCGGTGAGCGCGGCGGCGATGAGAATCACGTCTTGACCGCCGCGCTCAACCGAATCCTGGGGCTAACGGCGGCGTGAGTGACGGGCGTGGCGCTTGCCCTTCTTCGACTTGCAGGTCGGGGTCTGGATCACCGTGTTGCCCTGGTTCTTGCGCCCGTTTTGCCCGGCGAGGGAGACCCGCGCCTTCTGCTTTGAAGCGCAGAGGTTGGCGCTGTTTTCCAGCAGGCCGCGCTTGCCGCCGAAGAGCTTCAGCACGACGCGGGAGATCGGCGCGTCGGGGACCGAGGCAAAGCGGGTGCGCAGGCGTTCGTGCTTGGAATCGACGAAGCCGACCTGTTCGATGTGGAACTGGCCGTTGAGGTTGAGGACGACGTCGGGCAGTTCTCGTTCACCGCCGTTGGTGCGGAAGTAGATCTTGCCTTCCAACGGGTTGTCGAGCAGCGGCGTCCAGGCCTTGACGGTGCCGAGGATCGAGCCCGCCGGGCAGTTGGCGCCCTGGCCGGCCCCTTCTGCGTACTGCACGCGGGTGCAGGGGTTGGAGATGTGGAACTGGTCGATGAACATCGAGTGCGGGAGCAGGACCGTGGTGGCCTTGAGGTTGGCGTCCCCGGGCTTGGGGGTGAGGACCGCGGTAAGGGCCGGGTGCCCGGAGCGCTTCATGTTCTTCTTCGAGCCCTTCAGCTTCAGGCCGAGCTTGGGCGCAAAGCCGAGCGCCTGGCAGTCGGCGGCCTGGTAGCGGGCCGCCAGGGCGACCGGGGTGTCGCCCGTCGGCGCCAGCACGGTGCCGCCGCCGAACAGGGTCGCCTTGGTCTGCTCTTCTTCGCAGGAGGTCGCGTTGAGGGTGAATTCGGGCTTGTCGATTTGGACGCGCAGGTCGCGGACGTTCAAGGGGATGCCCTGGAGGATGTGGGGGATCGGGTCCGAAGCCGAGCCGTCGGCTTCGACTTCGCCGGTCAGCGGGTTGAGGGTCAGGGCGATCCGAACCACGACCGCGCCGGCGTCGAAGGGCCCGGCCACCGCCGGGGTGATCGAGACGACGCTCAGGGGATCGCCGTGATAGGGGCCGGCGAGGTAGAGGAAGCCCTTGACGTAGGTGAGCGCCGAGCCGACCCCGGCGCCGGCGAGGGTGGTGCCGATCTGGGAGGCCGCCGGGCAGGAGGGGTCCGCCAGCTCGGCCGTGCCGCCGTGGGCCCCGGTCCGCGAGGCCGCCTGGGCGATGCCGGACTCCGGGCACTGGGCCACCCCGGCGATCTTGCCGACCACGCCCGGGGGCAGGATCGAGGAGAACTTGGTGATGTCCTGTTCGCCGTCACCGCGGGTGATCCGCATCTCGAAGGGCGAGTAGGAGCCGGCGGCGTTGTTGAGCGTGCCCGCGGTGAAGCCCGGGTTAAACGGCGCGGAGCCGCTCGGGCAGGCGCCTCCGTTCACCCCGCGGGTGATCTGGAAGGAGGCTTCCTTGGTGATCGTTTCGCCCGGGCGCGCCCAGGGGGTCATCTTCGCGGTGGTGGTGTAGGTGCCGCAGGTGGGCGGGGTGATCAGCGGCGCGCGCTGGCCTTCGCGGAAGTGGAAGGTGAAGCGGTTGAAGGGGAACTGGGGGGTTTCGTCGACGATCGTGCGCAGCTGCCCGGTCTGGGGATCGGGTTCGATCTTGGCCGGGACCTTGACCAGGATGCCGAGGTTCTTGTTGCGCAGGACGATGTAGAAGGCGAGGAGGGAGTTGAAGGGGTTTTCGTAGGAGGAGGCGATGAAGACGTTGCCGGTGATTTCTTCTTCGACCAGCGGCGTCTGCACGGCGACGGTGCCGATCTTTGAGCCGTTGGGGCAGCCCTCGCCCGGCTGCGCGGCGAGAGTTTCGCGCCCCAGGTCGGCCGGGGTGCAGACTTCGAGCCCTTCGGCCAGGGAGGGGTTGGCGGTCACGCCCTGGGGCAGGGTGACTTCGATCCGCTTCATGTCGGACTGGGCGATGCCGCCCGGTTCGACCAAGCCGCGGCCGGAGTGGTCGACCGGGTCTTCGAAGCTGAGTTCGAAGTCCAGGCCGGCGCCGCTGCTGGCATCGGAGGCGGTCGCCTTGGACTGGATCGAGGGGTTGAATTCGAGCTTGCCGCAGCCTTCGAAGGGCCCGGTGGGGACCGAGCCCGTGCGGAAGGCGCCCGGTTCGTTCCAGGGGTCGAGGCGATAGGCGGTCTGCAGCGCGGTGCAGGTGCGCGGCAGGGTGAGGAAGGGAATGCGGGGGGCGCCGGCGGCGGCGCATTCGGGCCCTTCGTGCTGGAAGTTCAGCCGCCCTTCGACGATCACCCCGGCGGCGGAGGGCAGCGCGTAGGAGACGCAGTGCCCGCGGGCGAAGTCGTGGGCGGGGTCAGACGGTTCGCCCCAGAGCTCGAAGGCCGAGCTGAAGACGGTCAGCGGCTGGGGGATGTTGACCGGGCCGCCGACGACGTTGTAGTCGGGTTCGGGCTTGACGCCGATGTCGAGGACGACCGGGGTTTCCTGGACCACGAAGCCGAGGCGGGCGGGGACGCCGGGGGGCGGGGTGAGGTTGTAGACGGCGGCGGGCAGGGCGTTGGCGGGGTTGGGGTCGGTGATCGTCGCCGCGCTGACCCCGACGGCGCTCTGATCGGGGCAGGAGGGTTCGTGGTTGACGATCGTCGCGAAGTCGATCGTCGAGCAGCGGGGCACGGCGGTGGTCGAGCCGACGAAGCCGCGCGCCTGTTCGAAGAGCAGGTCCTTGATGTCGCCACCGTCGACGAAGGGCTGGCCTTCCTCCTCGTGGCGGTTGACTTCGAAGAAGATGTCGAGGGCGTAGGGGTGAGAGCCGGCTTGGGTAGCCTGCGAGCCGTCGGCTTCGTGGAATTCAATCTGCGGCGTGGAGATGCCGAAGTCGGCGGAGGCCGGTGCGGCGGCGAGAAGGAGGCCGGTGAGGGCGAGGCCGGTGAGGGCGAGGAGGCGCGAAGTGGGCGCACCACTCCCTTTGGGGCGGAGCAGGGCAGCGAGGGTGGCGAAGAGGCCGGGGGTCGTGGCGGAGCGCCTGGCGGCGGTCCGGGTGGCGGGGGCCTTGGCGTCTTGCTTCGCGTTCACTGCTGCTCCTTTGGTTCGGCCTTCTGTGTCCTGTCCGTCGATCCAGACTCCGTCCTCGCGGCTGCAAACCTGCGCCTGGGTGCGTCCTCAGTCGGGCGAATGGCGCTGCCATTAACCCTCCCTGCGTCCTGCCCAGGCTTGGTTTTCGCTCGTGAGGCGCGGGCCTGTCTCACCGGACCGAACACAGCCGGCCAGGTGTTGTCGGTTGAAATTGAGAGATCGGAAATTTCGATGCCCGAGGGGGGCGAATCGGGGGCGCTCCACGTCTTGGGGAAGTAAGTGAACGCAACCGAAGGCGATCCGTGCCCGACGAAATACGCGAGCTGGTGCTGATCGAGACGGCGATCGAGAAGCTGGTTGAGGGCGTACGTGGCGCGGCGCATCTCGGCGTCCTCGGTCGGCCGTCCGCGCGTCACGCACCGGAGTGCGCTCCCCTTGCCGGCCTCCCTGCGTCCTTGAGCTGCTTGGCCACGTACGCCCTCAACAGGGCAGATCGGCCCGGCGCTCGCCGGCGGCACACGCGGGTTCGGGTCGAGGGCGCTAACTGCAACAGTGAAATTTAGACTTGGAACTACGATGGGAGTTGAGACTTCAAAGGTTTCGGCGAGCTCAGATGACGGCGCTAGAATCTGGTCGATGACCGCGAAGGAGAAGCTGTTGGAGCGGGCGCCGGAGCTGACCGAAGTACAGGCCGAGGCGATGCTGCGCGTGCTAAAGGCGCAAGACGAGCTCGAGGTGTACTTCAACGAGGAGGCCGAGCTCTCCGAGGAGGAGGTCGCCGCGCGCGAGGACCGCTGGGCCGAGGCCAACGCCCGCGAGGCGATCCGCGAAGAGCCTTGGTAGCCCGCGGGGCGGTCTTCTGGCTGGAACTGGAGGCCGAGGGAAGGCGACCGGTCTGCGTACTGACCCGCGATGAGGCGATGCCGAGGCTGCGAAACGTGGTCGTGGCGCTGATCACCGGGCGGCAGCGCGGGCTGCGGAGCGAGGTCGCACTCGGCCCCGAGGACGGAATGGTTCGCGAGTGCGTGGTCAGCCTCGACAACCTGCGGACGGTGCCGAAGGCGCAGTTGGTCGAGCCGATCACTGATCTTGGAGCCGAAAAGATGAATGAGGTCTGCCGGGCGCTGTCTGCGGCAAGCGGCTGCTGAGTCATGAGCAAGGATCCCTGGACAGACCCCGATCCTGGAGAGGTTGTCTTGCGACCCACCGCGCACGTCTGGCGGCGGCGCACACACTTCGCCTCGCGGCGTCCTCGGCCTTGCACTTGGCGCCACCAAGCGCTGCGGCCTGCGTCCTAGCGAGGCTCGGTCCGACGCTCGCCAGCCGCACACGCTGGGCCACAAGACAACCTCTGGCCCGGCGACTTCGACGCCGAGATCGAGGCGATGGACCCGCGCGTGATCCAGCGCAATGTGTTCAGCCCCGACGCGGGGGTGACGGTCCTGCCGGCCGGCATGGACGCCGAGGACGTGATGCGATTGTCCGAACTGGCCCGCGAGCGGGGCAAGACGATCGGCGAGGTTCTGGTCGAACTGGTTCGTAGCGCCTGAGCGAATCGGCAACGTCCTAGGGGCGGTCATCGCCCTCGCCTCCCCCGCTTGCTGTGGCGGTGGCGCTTGCGGCGGTGGCGCTTGTGCTTCTTGTGCGCCTTCTTCTTCACGCATTTGCCGCCCTTCTTGACCTTGCCCTTCTTGCAGTGCTTCTTCTTCGCCCCTTCGTGGACGTTGCCGGGGCCGTGAAAGAGCGAGGAGGCGGGGGTGGCGGCGGCGGGCGGCGCGGGGACCGACTGGCAGGCGTCGCCGGCGCATTCGGGGGCTTCGGCGGGCGGGGGCGGGTAGCCGCCGCCTTCGCGCGCGTCATAGACGTCGATCAGCCCGGGGTCGCGGGGATCCAGCGAGGAGGCGGTGGCAAAGAAGGCGTCGCGCCCGTCGGCGCTCGAGTCCAACAGGCGCGAGGGGGCCGGGCTCTTGCCGGTCGAGATCAACGAGACGCAGCCGCCGTTCAGGTGGCTGTAGGTGGGGGAGGCGGTGCTGCAGCGCCCGCCGGGGGGGCCCGTTCCCGGGGCCTCCCACTCATAGACGTCCTGCTCCCCGTTGGTGTCGGCCGGCGTGAGCGCGTCGAAGGAGTCGAAGAAGAGGCGGCTGCCGTCGGTCGAGAGCACCCGGGAGGCGACGTTTGACCACTGCCAGCCGGGGATGTAGGCGGCGGTGGGGACGGGGGCTTCGGGGGGGCCCAGGGCGCCGCCCTCGGGGCGCGCGCCGGAGGGTCTGCAGGAGGCGCAGAGCAGCTGCCCGGCCGGGGCGTCATAGAGGTAGACCTCGTTGTCGGGGCGTCCGCTGGAGAGGTCGGTGTTGTCATAGCCCGCGACCTGCTCGGCCAGCGCCGCGCTCTGGGAGGTGAAGGCGAGGTGGGAGCCGTCGGCCGAGAGGCGGCTGAGGCGCCCGGCGGGGCTCGTGGCGTCGGTGCAGGGGCCGCAGTTGGTGCGGTCGGCCGCGGCAAGCGTCGCGATGAACCGCGCCTGCCCGCCTTCGCGCACATACAGGTTCGGCTGCCCCGCCACCGCTTCTGCGCCCTGCTCGTCTTTGCCCGAGCCGGGGATCGCTTCGCTGGAGGTGAAGTAGAGGCGCGAGAGGTCGCCCGAGGCCCCCAGGACGCCGAGCGCGCCGCCGGCGATCTGGGTTGAGGTATCGCTCGCCACGTCGTACTCGAAGAGCTTGCCGCCGGCGCTGTATATGGCTGCCTCGCCTGCTTCGTCCGCGGCCCAGAACTGGGCGCCGGAGCCGGCGATCTGCACCGTGCAGGCCAGGTCGGGGTGCGGTTTGGGGTCGCAGTCCCCTTCGCCGTCTTCGGCGTCCGTTTCGGGGGCGGCCGGGTTGAGCCGCACATACAGGGCGAGAGGGTTGATACTGCCGACCGTCCAGAACACCCGCCTCCCGTCCGCCGCCACCGCGCCCGCCAGGTTGACGTCGTGTTCGCCCGGGCCTTTGCCCGTCCCCACCCGGTTGGAGACCGTGCTCGCGGTCCCGTCCGGCAATACGCTCACCAGCCGCGTCGGCCCCGCGCAGGAGGCCTCATAGATCTGCGCGTTGTTCTGGTCCCCCGGCGCCGCGTCGGCGCTCAGCGCCGCGGTCGAGGTGAAGACCACATCGCAGCCTTCCTGCGCGTAGTTGCGCGCCTCCGCGAAGAGGTTGGCGCCGTAGCCCGAGGAGGGCGGCGGGTCGCCTCTGGTCAGCGCTTCATAGCTCCCCGCGTCGGGACCGCAGTTCTGCCGCCAGTAGAGGTCGGTGTATCCGTGGATCGCGTCGGGCCTCAGCGGTTCGGCGTTCTGGTCGACCATCAATGCTTTGCAGAGGTCGGGCGTGAAGGCCTGGAAGGCGTTCTGCAGGTCCACGATGTCGTCGAAGTGGGGGTCGAAGACCGTCCTGCCCTGCGGCGGGTTGAGCGCCTCGGTCGACCAGCCCCCGGCTCCCCGCGTGGAGAGGTACTGCGCCGCGTAGGCGCCGCGCCTCGCGTCGCCGAAGTTGGTGCTCGAGGTGTAGGTGACGCGTTCGCCGTCGCCAGCCGCCTGGCTGAATTCGGTAGGGCCGGCCAGCGGGCGTTCGGGGGCGACGATGTCCCCGCCGCCTTTGTCCACCGGGCTGACCATCTCATAGGCCCGGCAGTCGGGCAGCGTCGCCCCGGGGCCGGTGCGGTAGGCGGCGTTGGGGCATTCGTCGGCTCCGGCGGGGAGGCTGGCGGTGGTGAAGCTGCGATCGGGGCCTTCGTTCAGGCACTGGACGCCGGCTTCGCATTCGCTTTCGGCGAGTACGCGGAAGTGGTAGGTCGTGCCGGGCGCGAGCCCCGCGAGCGCCTCAGAGACCGTGTGGGCGGCTTCGTCGTCGCCCACCGCTCCGGGGGGCACGGGGACCCTCGTCCCGTGCGGGGCCTGGCCTTCTTCGTAGGGCGCGGTGCCGTATTCGAAGTAGTAGGCGCTCGGCTCCCCGGCGGGGTCGATCTGGGCCACGAGCGTCGCTTCCCCGCCGTTCACTTCCTGAGCCCAGGCGGCGAGGATGCGGGGGCCGAGGGTGCTCAGGGTCTGGTCTTTGCCAAACGCCGTCGCTTCAGAGTTGGCGGCGCGCAGGCGGTAGTGGTAGGTCGCTCCGAGGTGCAGGCCCGCCAGCTCTGCGTGGACGGGGTGAAGGGAGGTGTCGGGGGGGATTTCGGCCGCGTCTGGGGCCTCGCAGGGGGCTTCTGAGCCGTAGGCGGCGCTGGGGCCGTATTCGAAGGCGCATTCGAGCACTTCCCCTTCGTTGGGGCCGACCGAGCCGTTGAGCGTGGCTGCGTGGGCTCCCACTTCGCTCGGCGCTTCGGTGATCGCGCTGATCGACTTTTCGCTGTGGAATTCCCGCCGCGCGCTTTCCCCCGCCCCGTGGGTGTTCGCCAGCACGAGGCGGAAGACGTACTGGGTGTCGGCGAGAAGGGCGGAGAGGTCGGCGTGCACCGCGACTGGGCCGACGACCGGGCCGATTTCCCCCGGGCTCTCCGCGCAGGCGATCGATTCGGCGCCGCTGAATTCGCTGCCCGCCGCTTCGTATTCGGCCTTGCTCATGTATTCGAAGGCGCAGGAGCTCAGTTCTTCGCCGTTGGGGTAGGCGTGGCCGTTGAGCGTCGCCTTGCCCCCCGCTTCGATCCCGGTTGCCGCCAGGGCGGCGGCTACCGGCAGGGTTTCCACCTGGGAGTAGGCGGCTATGCCGGTGCCGTCGCCTGCGTAGAGGGGTTCGCCGGCGCTCGTCGTGTCGAGCGCCAGCGCGCCCAGCAGGTTGACGCCCTCGGTGGCCGGATCTGCCGCCAGGAGCGCCCCGCTCGCCGGGTCGAGCTCATAGAAGAGCCCCCCGTCGGCGTTCGTCGCGACCACCGGGTGCCCGTCCCCTCCCACCGCGACGTTCAGTTCCCCGCCCAGCGGCACGCTCGGCGCGAAGGAGCCGTCATAGGCGAGGGCGGGGCTCAGGTGGATCAGCTTCCCCGCCGCTTCGTTTGAGGCATATACGTCCCCGCTCGGCGCCACTCCCAGCAGCAGCTTTTCCCCGAACTGCCCCGCGCCGCTCCCCGGCGTCCCGGGGCCGCAGTCGGGCGCGCTGGTGCAGACCTCGTATTCGCTGCCCGCGCTCGCCGTGTCGACGCCCCAGCCACCGCTCGCCAGGAAGTGTCCTTCGGAGTCGAATTTCTGCACCCTTGCGTTGCCTGCGTCGCCGACGTAGACGTCGCCGGAGCTGTCGACGCCGATTCCGGCGCGGCCAAACAGGGAGGAGCCGGCGCGGCCGAACCCCCCCGCCCCGCCGGCTTCCACGCCCTCTTTGCACACGTCGCCATCGGCGGGCACGCAGATCTCCGGCCCGCCCCCGGGCAGCGAGACTTCCGCTTCGGCGCCGTTGCCGGGCCCGCCGAGGCCCAAGCCGTCGGTCCCGACGGCGCTCAGCCTGTCGTGGGCCAAAAGCCCGCCCGAGAAGGTCAGCGTGTATGGGTGTTCTCCTTTGGAGTCCCCGGGGCCTCCCGTGACGCCGATGTCGCCTGAGCCGATCGCGGGCAGCGCTTCCAGGTGGGCGGCGACTTCGCTCGCGCTCGCGCCAAAGGGGATGTCGGTGGCGCTCAGCTGCACCGCGCTCGCGGTTTCGCTCGCGGGCGCTGAGATCGTCAGCGAGCTCGGTTCTGAGCAGGAGGGCGAGCAGGCGGTGATCGTCGTCTGGCCGGCGATCCCGGCGCTCGAGGTCGATTTGATCGTCTGACCGACGGCGAAGTCCCCCGTATATCTGCTGAGGTTGGCGATCGTCGTCGAGCCGTTGCTCAGGTCCCCCGCCCCCGTCGCTCCGGTGTTCTCGCGGGCTTCCAGCCTGTGGTCGCCGCTGCCTCCCGCGTTGCGCGAGATAGTGATCGTGCCCGCCCCCACCGCGACGATCCTCACCGGCGGTTCGACCGGGTTGAGGCCGAAGGTATTCGGCGAGAAGTAGTCCCCGACGTGGAACTGCCCGAGCGTCGCTTCCACCCCGGTCACGACGTTGGACCCCGCCGTGGCGATGCCCCGTCCCACGGCGGTAACCGGCTGTAGCGAGTAGGCGCCTTTGGTCGCCTTCACCGTCAGCTTCTGCTGCTCGTCCGCGCCGCTGTCGTTAGGTCCCGAGGAAGCGACATCGTCGCCCCAGGCGCGCAGGAAGTGGCCCGTCGCGTCGAACTCCTGCACCCTGAAGTTGCCGGCGTCGAAGAGGTAGACGTGACCGTTTGCCTGATCGACCGCAACGCCGCCCATCGGGCGGCCGCCGAAGGTGTAGAAGCTGCCGGTGCTCTCTCCCACCAGGCCCGCCTTGCACTCCGCCGCCGTCTCGCAGACCTCCGGGCCCGTCCCCGTGTCTTCCCCCGCCCCTTCGGCGACCACGTCGCGCCCCCACAGGCCAAGGAAGCTCCCGCCCGGCGCAAAGGACTCGACCCGCCGGCTTTCGGGGTCGGTCGCATAGACCGTCCCCGCCGCGACTCCGCCGGCGCCGGTTTCGTTCACCGCCAGGGCGCGCGGGTCGTGGTTTGCGAACTGGCCCCCCGCGACGCCTTCGGTCCCGAAGTGCGAGTCAAAGGACCAGCTCGCCGTCGCGGGGCCGGCGCCCCACGCCGCCAACGCCAGGAGCGCGGCGAGGGAGGCCAAGCCGGCGCGCAAGGAGCGGCGGCTCATCGGTGGGCTGCCAAGGGTCATCGGCGAGCCCTCCCCCGTCTGGAGTGGCGGTGGTGCTTGCGGCGGTGGCGCTTGTGCTTCTTGTGCGCCTTCTTCTTCACGCATTTGCCGCCCTTCTTGACCTTGCCCTTCTTGCAGTGCTTCTTCTTCGCCCCTTCGTGGACGTTGCCGGGGCCGTGAAAGAGCGAGGAGGCGGGGGTGGCGGCGGCGGGCGGCGCGGGGACCGACTGGCAGGCGTCGCCGGCGCATTCGGGGGCTTGGGGGGCCGGGGGCGGGTAGCCGCCGCCGGCGCGCGCGTCATAGACGTCGATCAGCCCGGGGTCGCGGGGATCCAGCGAGGAGGCGGTGGTGAAGAAGGCGTCGCGCCCGTCGGCGCTCGCGTCGATGAAGCGCGAGGGGGCCGAGCTCTTGCCGGTGGAGATCAGCGTGACGCAGCCGCCGTTTTGGGCGCTGTAGTGGGGGGAGGCCGTGGTGCAGCGCCCGCCGCTCGGGCCGGCGCCCGGGGCCTCCCACTCATAGACGTCCTGCACGCCGTTGGTGTCGGTCGGGCTGAGCGCGTCGAAGGAGTTGAAGAAGAGCCGGCTGCCGTCGCCCGAGAGCACCCGCGAGGCGACGTTTGACCACTGCCAGCCGGGGATGTAGGCGGCGGTGGGGACGGGGGCTTCGGGGGGGCCCAGGGCGCCGCCCGCAGGGCGCGCGCCGGAGGGTTTGCAGGAGGCGCAGAGCAGCTGGGCCGAGGAGGCGTCATAGAGGTAGACCTCGTTGTCGGGGCGCCCGCTCGTCAGGTCGGTGTTGTCATAGCCCGCGACCTGCTCGGCCAGCGCCGCGCTCTGGGAGGTGAAGGCGAGGTGGGAGCCGTCGGCCGAGAGGCGGCTGAGGCGTCCGGCGGGGCTGGTGGCGTCGGTGCAGGGACCGCAGTTGGTGCGGTCGGCCGCGACCAGCGTCGCGATGAAGCGCGCCGGCCCGCCTTCGCGCACATACAGGTTCGGGGCTCCGTCCACCGCTTCTGCGCCCTGCTCGTCTTTGCCCGAGCCGGGGATCGCTTCTGAGGCGGTGAAGTAGATGCGCGAGAGGTCGCCCGAGGCCCCCAGGACGCCGAGCGCCCCGCCGGCGATCTGGGTCGAGGTATCGCTCGCCACGTCGTATTGGTAGAGCTTTCCCCCGGCGCTGTATATGGCTGCCTCGCCTGCTTCGTCTGCCGCCCAGAACTGGGCGCCCGAGCCAGCGATCTGCACCGTGCAGGCCAGGTCGGGGTGCGGTTTGGGGTCGCAGTCCCCTTCGCCGTCTTCGGCGTCCGTTTCGGGGGCCGCCGGGTTGAGCCGCACATACAGGGCGCCGGGGCCGTCCCCGGAGGCCGTCCAGAAGACCCTCCGCCCGTTGGCCGCCACCGCGCCCGCCAGGTTGATGTCGTGTTCGCCCGGGCCTTTGCCGGTCCCCACCCGGTTGAAGACGGTGCTCGCGGTCCCGTCGGGCAGGACGCTCACCAGCCGCGTCGGCCCAGTGCAGGAGGCCTCATAGATCTGCGCGTTGTTCTGGTCCCCCGGCGCCGCGTCGGCGCTCAGCGCCGCGGTCGAGGTGAAGACCACCTCGCAGCCTTCCTGCGCGTAGTTGCGCGCCTCGAGGAAGAGGTTGGCGCCGTAGCCCGAGGAGGGCGGCGGGTCGCCTTTGGTCAGCGCTTCATAGCTCCCCGCCCCCGCACCGCAGTTGTCTCGCCAGTAGAGGTCGGTGTATCCGTGGATCGCGTCTGGGCTCAGCGGTTCGTAGTTCTGGTCGACCATCAGCGCCCGGCAGAGGTCGGGCGTGAAGGCCTGGAAGGCGTTCTGCAGGTCGACGCTGTCTTCGTATGCGGGGTCGAACACCGTCCTGCCCTGCGGGGGGTTGAGCGCGTGGGTCGACCAGCCCTCGGCTCCGCGCGTGGAGAGATACTGCGCGGCGTAGGCGCCGCGCTCGGTGTCGCCGAAGTTGGTCGTCGAGGTGTAGGTGACGCGTTCGCCGTCGATTGAGGCCTGAGTAAAGTCGGTCGAGCCGGCGAACGGACGTTCGGGGGCGACGATGTCCCCGCCGCCTTTGTCCACCGGGCTGACCATCTCATAGGCCCGGCAGTCGGGCAGCGAGGCACCGGGGCCGGCGCGGTAGGCGGCGTTGGGGCATTCGTCGGCTCCGCCGGGGGCCGGGGCGGTGGTGAAGCTGCGATCGGGGCCTTCGTTCAGGCACTGGACGCCGGCTTCGCATTCGCTTTCGGCGAGTACGCGGAAGTGGTAGGTCGTCCCGGGCGCGAGTCCCGCGAGCGCCTCGGAGACCGTGTGGGCGCTTTCGTCGTCGCCCACCGCTCCGGGGGGGACGGGGACCCTCGTCCCGTGCGGGGCCTGGCCTTCTTCGTAGGGCGCGGTGCCGTATTCGAAGTAGTAGGCGCTCGGCTCCCCGGCGGGGTCGATCTGGGCCACGAGCGTCGCTTCCCCGCCGTTCACTTCCTGAGCCCAGGCGGCGAGGATGCGGGGGCCGAGGGTGCTCAGGGTCTGGTCTTTGCCAAACGCCGTCGCTTCAGAGTTGGCGGCGCGCAGGCGGTAGTGGTAGGTCGCTCCGAGGTGCAGGCCCGCCAGCTCTGCGTGGACGGGGTGAAGGGAGGTGTCGGGGGGGATTTCGGCCGCGTCTGGGGCCTCGCAGGGGGCTTCTGAGCCGTAGGCGGCGCTGGGGCCGTATTCGAAGGCGCATTCGAGCACTTCCCCTTCGTTGGGGCCGACCGAGCCGTTGAGCGTGGCTGCGTGGGCTCCCACTTCGCTCGGCGCTTCGGTGATCGCGCTGATCGACTTTTCGCTGTGGAATTCCCGCCGCGCGCTTTCCCCCGCCCCGTGGGTGTTCGCCAGCACGAGGCGGAAGACGTACTGGGTGTCGGCGAGAAGGGCGGAGAGGTCGGCGTGCACCGCGACTGGGCCGACGACGGCGCCGATTTCCCCCGGGCTCTCCGCGCAGGCGATCGATTCGGCGCCGCTGAATTCGCTGCCCGCCGCTTCGTATTCGGCCTTGCTCATGTATTCGAAGGCGCAGGAGCTCAGTTCTTCGCCGTTGGGGTAGGCGTGGCCGTTGAGCGTCGCCTTGCCCCCCGCTTCGATCCCCGTTGCCGCCAGGGCGGCGGCTACCGGCAGGGTTTCCACCTGGGAGTAGGCGGCAATGCCGGTGCCGTCGAGGGCATAGAGCCGTTTGGCGGCCGAGTCGACCGCCAGCGCGCCCACCAGGCCGACGCTGCGCGCCTGGCTTGCTTCGATCAGCGCCCCGCTCGCCGGGTCGAGTTCGAAGAACAGGCCGCCGTCGGCGTTCGTCGTGACCACGGGGTGCCCGTCGCCGCCCACCGCCACGTTCAGTTCCCCGCCCAGCGGGACGCTCGGCGCAAAGGAGGCGTCGTAGGCGAGGGCGGGGCTCAGGTGGATCAGCTTCTTAGCCGCTTCGTTTGAGGCATACACGTCCCCGCTCGGCGCCACCCCCAGCAGCAGCGCTTCCCCGAACTGCCCCGCCCCCGTACCCGGCGTCCCCGGGCCGCAGTCGGGCGCGCTGGTGCAGACCTCGTATTCGCTGCCCGCGCTCGCCGTGTCGACTCCCCAGCCACCGCTCGCCAGGAAGTGGCCTTCGGAGTCGAACTTCTGCACCCGCGCGTTGCCCGCGTCGCCGACGTAGACGTTGCCGGAGCTGTCGACGCCAATCCCGGCGTAGCCGAGCTGAGAGGAGCCCGCGCGTTTGAACTCCCCCGCCCCACCGGCTTTCAGGCCCTCTTTGCACACGTCCCCATCGGCGGGGACGCAGATCTCCGGCCCGCCGCCCTGGACGCTCACTTCCACGCTCGCGCTCCCCGGGCTGTATTTGGTTTCGCCTTTTTTGTTCAGCTTTTCGACGTATGCTCCGGCGGCGTCGGCCGCCATCCCCGGCAGCGCGTCGCCTGCCAGAAGGCCCCCCGAGAAGGTCACGGTGTAAGGGTGTTCGCCTTCTTCGTCACCGGGACCACCGCTGACGCCGATGTCTCCCGTGCCGATCGCGGGCAGCGCTTCCAGGTGGGCGGCGACTTCGCTCGCGCTCGCGTTGAAGGGGATGTCGCCGGCGCTCAGCTGCACAGCGCTCGCCGTTTCGCTGGCGGGCGCGGAGATCGTCAGCGAGGTGGGTTCTGAGCAGGAGGGCGAGCAGGCGGTGATCGTGGTCGCGAAGGGGATCCCCGCGCTCGAGGTCGATTTGATCGTCTGACCGACTGCGAAGGCGCCGGTATAGGGGGTGAGGTTGGCGATCGTCGTCGAGCCTTCGCCCAGGTCTCCCGCGCCGGTGGCGCCGGTGTTCTCGCGCGCTTCCAGCTTTCGGTCCCCGCTGCTTGCCGCGTTGCGCGAGAGAGTGATCGTGCCCGGGCCCACCGCGACGATCTCGACCGGCGGTTTATCGGAGGAGAAGCCGAAGGTGTTGGGGGAGAAGTAGTCCCCGGCGTGGAACTGCCCGAGCGTCGCTTCCACCCCGGTCACGACGTTGGAGCCCGCCGTGGCGATGCCCCGTCCCGCCGCGGTCACCGGCTGCAGCGAGTAGGCGCCTTTGGTCGCCTTCACGGTCAGCTTCTGCTGCTCGTCGGCGCCGCTGTCGTTCGGGCCCGAGGAGACGACATCGTCGCCCCAGGCGCGCAGGAAGTGGCCCGTCGCGTCGAACTCCTGCACCCTGAAGTTGCCGGCGTCGAAGAGGTAGACGTGGCCGTTTGCCTGGTTGACCGCTACGCCGCCCATCGGGCCGGAGGTCGAAATCGAGAATTCCGAGCGAAAGCTCCCCCCGCTCTCCCCCTTCAGGCCGGCCTTGCACGCAGCCGCAGTCACGCATA
>CAWHKY010000004.1:0-13279 GCA_963830135.1 uncultured Solirubrobacterales bacterium | reverse complement strand
GCGCTTCAGCTTTTTCAGCGTGTTGTTCTCGATCTGGCGGATCCGCTCGCGGGTGACGCCGAAGGTGCGGCCGACTTCCTCGAGGGTCAGCGGCTCGGCGCCGGAGAGGCCGTAGCGAAGTTCGATCACCTGGCGCTCACGATCGGGCAGGGCGTCGAGTGCTTTGCGGACGCCCTCCTTCTGCATGTGCTCGCTGGCTTCCTCGAAGGGCTCGAGGACGGCGTCGTCGGCGACGAAGTCGCCGAGCTCGGATTCGTCCTCGTCGCCAACCGGTTTCTCCAGCGAGACCGGCAGCTGGGCGACGCGGAGGATGTCCCGCACGTCGGAGGTCGGCCAGCGCAGCTCTTCGGCGATCTCCGCCGCCTCGGGCTCGCGGCCGAGCTTCTGGACCAGCTGGCGTTCGACATGGGCGACGCGGTTCAGTTTCTCGACCATGTGGACCGGGATGCGGATCGTCCGTGCCTTGTCGGCGATCGCCCGGGTCACCGCCTGGCGGATCCACCAGGTCGCGTAGGTGGAGAACTTGTAGCCGCGGCGGTAGTCGAACTTCTCGACCGCGCGGATCAGCCCCAGCGAGCCCTCCTGGATCAGGTCGAGGAAGCTCAGGCCGCGGCCCAGATAGCCTTTCGCGATCGAGACGACGAGGCGCAGGTTGGCCTCGACCATCTGCCGCTTGGCGAGCATGTCACCGCGCTCGATCCGCTTCGCCAGTTCGACCTCCTGGGCGGCGGTCAGCAGGTCCACCTGGCCGATCGAACGCAGGTAGAGGCGCAGTGAGTCGAGGCTCGGCTCGACGGTGAGATCCAGGTCTGCCTTCTTCGGCCCGCTGTTGGAGTCGGCCCCGCGCTGTTCTTTGTAGGCGCTGACGCCGTCCTCGGCGATCACGTCGACCCCGTGCTCGACCAGATGGGAGTGGAGCTGGGATACCTGCTCCTTGGTGATCTCCACCTCCTCGAGGGTCGTGGCGATCTGCTCGAAGGTCAGGTAGCCGCGCTCACGACCCAGGGCAATCAGGCCGCGCAGCTCCTCAACCTCGGCAATCGGGCTCTCCCCAGCATCGCGATCCATGACGTCAGTGACCGTCTCCAACGGTTCGATATTCACTGCCTCCGCTGCGACCCTCTCCCCCATTCCCGGGAGGCCGACCCTGATGCTCCGGCCGCGGCGAAGTATAGGCGGATCGCCCTGTCGAACGGCGCCGCCGGGTTGCCGGCAACTCCGGTCGCCTAGGCTTTGCCGGTCGATGGCAAGCCGGCAAACCGCCACCCCAACCGCTCCCGATGTTCAGGCCTCCGTCCCGGAGACCCAGGTCAGCCTCTCGCGGGTCGGAGTCACCGGCGTCGAGAAGGTCATCCGGGTCAAGGCCGACGGCAGCGAGAACCTCTTCTACGCCGGCTTCGAGTGCTTCGTCGACCTCAATCCGCAGCAGGCCGGCGTCCACATGTCGCGCTTCGAGGAGATCGTCGGCGAGGCGATCGACGAGGTCGTCCTCGACGAGGCCTTCAAGGCCGAGGTGCTGGCCGCCCACATCGCCCAGCGAGTGCGCGAGCGCCAGGGCGGGCTGCGGGCCGAGGTCTCGGTCACGGCGCGCTACCCGGAGACGGTCTTGACGCCGGAGAGCGGCAAGAGCACCCAGGAGATCTACGTCCTCTTCGGCACCGCGGTCGACTCCGAGCGCGGCACGCGGACGCTGACCGGGGTCCAGGCCCAGGGGATGACGGCCTGCCCGTGCGCCCAGGAGATGGTCGCCGGGCTCTCGCGCGAACGGCTCGCCGGGCAGGGCTTCGACGCTGAGGAGATCGAGCGGATCATCGACGTGGTGCCGATCGCGACCCACAACCAGCGCGGCATCGGCACCCTCCACATCGGCTGCCCCGAGGGCGGGCCGGCATCGATCGACGCGCCGCAGCTGCTGCGGATCGTCGAGAGCTCGATGAGCTCGGAGATCTACGAGCTGATGAAGCGCCCCGACGAGATGGCCGTCGTCGTCAAGGCGCACGAACAGCCCCGCTTCGTCGAGGACTGCGTGCGGGAGATGGTCCGCCAGGTCGTCGAGGGCTACCCCGACCTACCGGCCGACGCCTTCGTCATGGCCCGCCAGGAGAACCTCGAGACGATCCACCGCCACAACGTCGTCGCCGAGCGCTACGGCACGCTCGGCGAGCTGCGAGCTGAGCTGGCCAGCGGCGAGCGCCAGGCGCGGCATCAGACGATGCGCGAGTGGCTGGAAGCGCCTGCTGCCTGAAGGAGTGCCTGGGAGCGCCGTCGGGGTCGACTCGGCGGACGCACTGCGCGAGATTCCGCTGCGACCATGCGGTTGGCGTCTCCGGCGCTCGCGCTCATAGTCCGGCGAGTCGACCCCGACGGCGCTCTCGTGACTCGCTTCAGTCGACGGGGAGGGACTTGGTTCGGGAGTGCTCCTGTTGCTGCGCTTCGATGCGTTTGCGCAAGCCGAAGAAGTAGTCGGCGCCGCTGATGACGGTGACGATCAGGGCGAGGTAGACGAGGAAGTCGACGCCGAGGGGGGCCGGGTCGGCGACTATGAGGGCGATCACGGCGGCGATCTGGAGGACCGTCTTCAGCTTGCCGAGCCAGCTGGCGGCGATCACGATGCCGCGCTCGGCGGCGATCGTGCGGAGGATGGTGACGGCGATCTCGCGGGCGATGATCACCATCGCCACCCAGGCTTCGAGCCGGTTGAGCGAGACCAGGGAGACGAGGGCGCCGATGATCAGCAGCTTGTCGGCGAGCGGGTCCATCAGCTTGCCGAAGGTCGTTACCGCGTCGCGGGAGCGGGCGAAGTAGCCGTCGAGGCCGTCGGTCAGCGCCGCCAGGGCGAAGACGGCGGCGGCCAGGGTGTCGCCGTTGGGGGTCTCCCCCAGCAGCGCGACGACCACGACCGGCACCGCCAGGATGCGCAGCAGGGTCAGCGCATTCGGCAGGTTGAGCGGGAACATCGGCTCAGTCTGACGGAGCCGGTACGGCGGTCGTCTTTTCGGCGTCGAGGCGGGCGAAGTACTCCTCGCCCTCGATGCTGATGTGCGGCACGATCTTGTCGAGCCAGCGTGGCAGCCACCAGGCGCGATCACCGAGCAGGACCATCACCGCCGGCACCAGTAGGCAGCGGACCAGAGTCGAATCGATCGCGATCGCGACCGCCAGGCCGATCCCGAACTCCTTGACCACCGGATCTTCGACGAGGACGAAGCTGGTGAAGACGCAGACCATGATCGCCGCCGCCGAGGTGATCACGCGGCCGGTGTTGGCGAGGCCTTGAACGACGGCGGTGCGGGCGTCCCCGGTTTCTTTGAAGTGTTCCTTCATCTGGGTCAGGAGAAAGACCTCGTAGTCCATCGAGAGTCCGAAGAGGATCGCGAACATCAGCAAGGGAACGAAGCTGACGATCGGGATCGCGTGGTCGAGCCCGATCAGTTCAACTCCCCAACCAAGCTGGAAGACGGCGGTGACGACGCCGTAGGCGGCGGCGACCGAGATCAGGTTGCATGCCGCTGCCTTGATCGGCACCAGCAGCGAACGGAAGGCGACGAGCAGGACGATGAAGCTGAGGGCGACGACGATCGCGATCATCAGCGGCAGCTTGTCGGCGATCTTGCTCGCGAGATCGATGTAGCCGGCGGTCTGGCCGCCGACGTAGGAGCTCGCCTTCGTCCCTTCGAGCGACGCCGGGATGACTTCGTCGCGGAGGTTTTCGACGAGTTCGACGGTTTCATCCTTCCAGGGCTCCGATTCGGAGACCACCGTGAAGACGGCGACGGTGCCGGCCTTGTCGAGGCTCGGTTCGGAGACGGCGGCGACGTCTTCGGCCCCGCCGATCGCTTTCTGCAGCTCCGGCAGCACCGCTTTGGCTTCTTCGGGAGAGGCGAATTCGGAGGCGATCAGGAGCGGCCCGTAGGCGCCGGGGCCGAACCCGTCGTTCATACCTTCGAACGCCTCGCGCGAGGTCGAGTCCTTGGGCAGGGCGCTGATGTCGTTCTGGCCCAGTTCGAGCTGGAGGAGCGGCAGGGCGAGGACGAAGAGGATCAGCAGCGAGGCGATGGAGGCGGTCCAGGGCCGGTCGGCGACCTTGTCGGCCCAGCGCAGCCAGCCGTGCGGCTTCTTGTCGTCGGGATGCGTCTTGCCGAGCTTGACGCGGAGGCTGTTGATGTGGGGCCCGAGCGCCCCGAGCATCGCCGGCAGCAGCGTCGCCGCGGCGCAGACCGCGACGACGACCGCGATCGCCGCGGTGTAGCCGAGCGTGCTGACCAGCGGGATGCCGGCGAAGGCGAGCGAACAGAGGGCGATGATCACGGTGAAGCCGGCGAAGACGACGGCGCCGCCGGCAGTGGCGACCGCGCGGGCGATCGACTCCTGGACATCCATCCCTTCACCCAGCTGCAGTTTGTGCCGGGTGACGATGAAGAGCGCGTAGTCGATGCCGACGCCGAGGCCGATCATCGTCGCCAGGGTCGTGGCGACCCCGGGGATATCGAGCACGTGCTCGAGCAACTTGATGATCGAGAGCGCGCAGGCGAGGCCGATCACCGCCGAGAAGATCGGCAGCATCATCGCCGTCGCCGTGCCGAAGGCGAAGAGGAGGATGATCACCGCGGCGACGAGGCCGACGACCTCGGCGAACTCGGTTGAGGGTTTGGAGAGCTGCTGCCCGACGTAGGCGCCGATCGAGGTCTGGACGCCGGCCGCCTCGGCGGGCTTGGCGGCGTCGAGGATTTCCTGCGATTCCTTTTCGTTGATTTCACCCGGGCCGACCCCGAGGACCACCGGGATGTAGGCGATCCGCTCGTCTTTGCTGATCGTTCTCGAGCCTTCGACCAGCGGGCTTTTCGCCGAGTTCACTTGCGGCAGCGCTTCCAGCCTCTGCGCTGATTCTTCGATCGCGGCGGCGTACTTCGGTTCGGTCAACTTCTTGCCGGCGGGCGCTTCGAAGACCAGCGGGTTGGAGCCATAGGCCTGTTCGGGCAGGTTTTCTTCCAGTAGTTCGGTCGCGATCGTCGAGCCGGTCCCGGGCAGCGTCAGGTTTTCGCTGGTCTTCGAGCCGGCGGCGGAAGAGATCGCGACGAGGGCGACCGCAAGCAGCAGCCAGACGGCGATCACGGGGTAGTGGTGGCGCGAGCAGAAGCGGCCGATCGCGTAGAGGGGCCCCGTCATTTCGCCATCATCCCCTACGGTGCGGGCGTCGCGCCAGACTCAAAGGGCGCGGGCACGGTTTCTTGCCACTTCGCGCCCAGTTCGCGCCGCAGCAAAACCAGGTGCTGGGCCTGGTTGGCGACCGTCGTCACCAGCATCGAGCGGACCGCCGGGCTGGTCAGCCGGTTGATCGCCGAGAGCTCGGCCTCGATCGTCGCGCTTTCCAGTTCGTAGAGAAAGTTGAGGTATTCGGATTCGGACCTGAGGCCGTCGGCTTCCACCGTTTCCTGCGGCGGTTCGGCAGCGGCGCCGAGCGCCCGCAGCGACTTGAGGGTCGCGTCGACGTGTTCCTGTTCCTGGGTGCGAAAGAGCCGGGCGGTGGCGAGCGAGCGAGCGCCGAGGCCGTGCAGGCTGTGGTCGTAGGCGACGACCGCGGCGCTCTGGCGGGCGAGGATCTCGTTCACCAGGACCGCGTCGGCTTCCCTTTCGGTGGCCGACGACGAGGCGCCCCCGCCGCCGCTCCCACAGGCGGAGAGCGCGATCGCGAGGGCGCCGACGGCCAAGGCGAGGAGCAGGGCGCGGCGCACGGCGGCGGCGCGCATGATTCGGTTCGGGATCATGGGGCGGCGAAGACTATGAGCAAGTCAGGACACGGCAAGGGTCTCGCCGCGCTCGCCGCCGAGGTGCATGCCTGCCGCCGCTGTCCGCGGCTGGTCGAGTGGCGCGAGGCCTGCGCCGCCGACCCCCCACGTCGTTTTCGCGGCGAGCAGTACTGGGCGCGGCCGTTGGACGGCTTCGGCGACGCGGACGCGCGGCTGGCGATCGTCGGCCTGGCGCCGGCCGCGCACGGCGCCAACCGGACCGGGCGGATGTTCACCGGCGACCGCTCCGGCGAGTGGCTGTTCGCTGCGCTGCACCGCGCCGGCTACGCCAACCAGGCCGAGTCCGAGCGGCGTGGCGACGGGCTGCGGCTCGACGATGCCTACGTCACCGCGGTCGTCCGCTGCGCGCCGCCGGCCAACAGGCCGAGCACGGAGGAGCGCGACAACTGCATCCCCTACCTGGAGCGGGAGCTGGAGCTGCTGGAGCGCTGCCGGGTGATCGTCGCGCTCGGCTCCTTCGCCTGGGACGGGGCGCTGCGGGCTGCCCGCGCGCTGGGCGCCGAGGTGCCACGACCGAAACCGCGCTTCGGCCACGGCGCCGAGGCGGACCTTGGCCGCTGGCGGCTGCTCGGCTGCTTCCACCCGAGCCAGCAGAACACCTTCACCGGCAAGCTGACCGTGGCGATGATCGACGCCGCCTTCGCGCGGGCGCGGGCGCTGTCGGAATCGGGAAACTCCGGCAACTGACGCCGGCGGCAAGAAACCTCTTGATCGCTTTAGCGGTCTCCAGCATTAGTTCAGGGCGGGGTCCGTGTGGCGGAGCCCGCCGCCGAGACATTCAGAGGGAGAAGGCGATGAGGCGGCCAAGAATCAAGAGGACGACCGAGACGGTCGTCTCGCCGGAGGGCGATCTCTACCTGCTGCGGCCGAGCGCCGACGGCGACATCCGGATCGAGAAGCCGGGCGACGAAGACCGTCGGCTGCTGGACACGCTCGACGGCGAGCACACGATTGAGCGGCTGCACGAGGAGTTCGGCGTCGAGGCGGTAGGCGATCTGATCGCCCAGCTGCAGGATCTGGAGGTGGTCGAGGACGCCGCCGACGACGACCTGCTCGACCCCGCCGAGCTGGCCCGCTTCGACCGCCAGCTGCGTTACTTCAGCGACATCGGCGGCGAGCGGGGGCCGTCGGAGTGCCAGCAGCGGCTGCGCGAGGCGAAGGTCGCGGTGCTCGGGGTCGGCGGCCTCGGCGGCTGGTCTGCCTGGGCGCTGGCCTGCTGTGGGATCGGCGAGATCTGGCTGGTCGACGGCGATCGGGTCGAGATCAGCAATCTCAACCGCCAGATCCTCTACACCGAGGCCGACGTCGGCCTGCTCAAGGTCGAGGTGGCGGCGACGCGGCTGCGCGCCTTCAACTCGGCGGCACGAATCACCGCGACGGCGCGGCGACTGGAGAGCCGGCACGAGATCGCCGACTTCATCGCCGGCGCCGATGTCGTCATCGACGCCGCCGACTGGCCTGCGCACGACATCGAGCGCTGGTGCAATGCGGCCTGCTTCGAGGCGGGGATCCCCTACATCACGATGAGCCACTTCCCACCGATCGCCCGGGTCGGTCCGCTCTACGTGCCGGGCGTGACCGGCTGCTTCGCCTGCCAGGAGACCGCTTACCGGCGCGAGTACCCGCTCTTCGACGCCGCGGTCGAGCAGCGCCGCGCCCAGGCCAGCCCGGCGGCGACGCTGGGGCCGGCCTGCGGCCTGATCGGCGGCCAGGTGGGGATGGAGGTGATGCACCTGCTGACCGGGTTGGCCGAGCCCTCGACCCTGGGCAACGCCCAGATCTACGACCTGCGGACGATGGTCGCCAAACGCGAGGCGGTGGTGCCGGAGCCCGACTGTCCTGTGTGCGGCCATTTGCAGCCGTCCCAGCGAGCCCGCGAGGCGCGCGCGAGCGGGTAGCGTTGGGCGGACGATGAGGTTCGCCGCCCCGCTTGCGATCGCCGCGCTCGCCGCCACCCTGGTGGCGGGCTGCGGGTCCTCGTCCGAAGGCTCCGACGAAGCGGGCTCGACCGCGGCGCCGAAGGCGAACGGCGCCGGCGCCCCCGCCGGGGCCTCGGCGCACGCTTGCGCGATCGACGCCGGCGGCGCCTCCGGCCTGCGGGTCACCGCCGTCTCCTGCGGCAAGGGGCAGAAGACCGTGATCGCCTGGCAGCGCGAGGCGAGCTGCAAGCCACCCGCGGGTGGCTCCCAGGCCGGTTGCACCGTCGCCGGCTACCGCTGCATCGCGACCGCGACCGACCGTGGCCTGGCGGTCAGCTGCGCCCGCCCCGGCCACTCGATCGCCTTCACCGCGAGGCGCGAGTAGCGCCGCGGCTCAGGACGCGGCGCGGGCGACGATCCGGTCGGTCGGGTCGAAGAAGAGGACGAGCCACATCAGCTGGGCGACGGTCGGCGCGAAAAAGGCGACCGGGATCGAGAGCAGGAAGACCGAGGCGATGTAGCTGGAGCGGACCAGTCCTTCTCGCTGCGTCATGGCGTCGGCCGAGGTCAGCCCGGCCCGATGCGCGTCGGCGGTCATCCAGAGGCCGACCAGGACGACGACGGAGAGGTTGACCGCGTAGACGACGACCGCCGTGGTGCCGCCGAAGTCACCGAGAACGCTGCTGCTGAAGGGGATCAGGACGATGAAGCCCAGGTAGAGCAGGTTGAGCGCGATCAGGCGACCGTCGAAGGCGGTGACTTCACCGAAGAAGCGGTGGTGGACCAGCCAGAAGCGCCCGATCACCGCGAAGCTGATCGCGTAGGAGAGGAAGTTTTCCCGCTCGTCCCAGATCGCCTGGCCGATGCTCCCGTCCACCTCGGCCTTGGGGATCAGGAGGTTGAGGACCAACAGGGTGATCGCGATCGAGAAGACGCCGTCGCTGAAGGCGACGATCCGCGAGAACTCGATCTCGTTCCCCTCACGCGGCTTCGCCGACTCTTCCCTCGTCATCGGCCGATCATGCAGACCGGGCGCGACGGAACCGCGAGCCGATCCCATTCACCTGCCTCTCCTAGAATGCTCTCCCCCGCCGGCGTAGCTCAGTTGGTAGAGCACTTCACTCGTAATGAAGGGGTCCCCGGTTCAAATCCGGGCGTCGGCTCTCAGTCAGCCAGCCAAGCGGTCCAGAACCCGCTGGTTGTCCTCGACCAATTTAGTCAGGCGAGCTTGGAAAGCCTTGTCCTTGCGTCGAGCGTCGATGTGATGGTCGATCGCGGCGCGCACGGCCTCTGAAACGGGCACGCCGTCTGCGCGCGCCACAGTCTCAAGTTCGGCGGCCTTCTCCTCTGGAAGACGCATGGTGAAAGCCTTTGCCATCTTTTCCTCCTGGCGAGACGGTTCGGGTGATTGCCCCACCATAGGCTTCTTGCTGCTTCTTGTCAAGGTATCTTGGTATCTAGCATATGGATGAGCAGATTGACATAGCCGAATTTCTCGTCATCGCCGAGCGGGTGCTCAGCGTGGACGCCAAGGCGCTCAAGTCTGCAGCCAGACTCGATGCGGCCGAGTCGGCCTTGGCGGCCCCATTCATGGGTTTCGGCGACACGCTTTTCTACCCGGACCCGGCGCAGCGCGCCGCGATTGTCTGCTCGCGAATCATCCGCAATCACCCCCTCCCTGATGGCAACAAGCGAAGCGGCTACCTCTGCATGCTCATCCAGCTCGATCGAGCAGGCTTGGCCTTCACTCAGCCCAAAGGTGGACAGGATGAGACCGCCGATGTGATCGAGGCCCTCGCGGCAAGCACGCTGTCGGAGGAGGCATTCGTGGAATGGGTCAAGGCCCGCGCCTCCACGTAGCGAACGATCTGGCGGAGACAAAGCGTGTCCCGAAATATGTCCCCAACTGTGCAGTTCTTCACAGAACTCTGCCGAACTCCTTGGACGGAATCGCACCTAATTGACGCAGATTCGGCTCTAGAATCGCGTTCGTAATGAAGGGGTCCCCGGTTCAAGTCCGGGCGTCGGCTCTTTGGCTGTCAGTAGCCGGCCGGTCAGCTGTGGGGACGGCGGCTGTCCGGCAACTTGCCGTGGGCGGATTCGAGGTCGGCCAGATCGGCGAGATCCCGTTCGCGTCCGACTGACCGCTTCATTGCGACGAGATCAGCCAGCGAGCAGATCGGGGCCTCCACGCCGTCGACACGACGGGTCTCGGCCCGCTCCAGAAGGTCGGCAAAGGGAAACGCAGCGGCTGCCTCCGAGAGAAGATCGAGCTCACCATGTGGGGTGGACAAGTGGATCGTCCGATCCCCTGCAATCCCACCGTCGGGGACCGGTGAGCCGTCCGGTCTGGTGGCGCCCCATGTGTCGACCAGGGAACGGATCCGCTCGACGTTGTCGGGGTCGGGGTCGAACACCGCATCGATATCTCGCGTCGCCCGGACGACCCCGTGCCGAATCAGCGCGATTCCTCCGATCAGCACATAGCGGACGCCTGCATCGTTGAGGTCGTGGAGGATGCGACCGAAGCCGGTCAACGAGCGGATGCGATCTCGGCCGCTTGGACGCTCAGTGCGATGCCCTCCGCGAGCAACTCGTCGGGATCGCGAGACGCGTCCTCAATGAGTCGGTATCGGCGCCATTCCTCACCTGCTCGAGCATCGTCGCCGCGGCTTTCGGCTTTGCGAGCGCGAGCACCGGCTTCCATCAGCCGACTACCTGGGGACCCCTTAGACATAAAGGGCAGGATAGCCCCGCACTTCGCTTCCGGTTGAAAATTTCGTGTCCCGAAATATGTCCCCAACTCCGCAATTCTGTACCGAACTCAGCCGACCTCCCTGGACGGAATCGCACTTAATTGGCCCAGATTCGGCTCTAGAGGCCGCGCCGAGGGCCTGGGCCCCCGGCGCAACTTGCTCCTGCGCTACTCCGCCCAGGGCGGGGTGAATGGAGCTCCGTCGGACAGAGCCTTGCCGCCCACCGGCAGCACGCAAACGGCCTCAGCCTGACCTCCCTTGGCTGCGAGTGAGAACTCCTCGTTCGCCGGCACGATCAGCGCGCCGCCGGCCTCGGCGGTTTCCTCGCGGTCAGCGAAGGTCGCGGTGACGCCGCCGTTGAGAATCACGAAGATCTCCTCGCGGTCCAGCGAGTGCTTGGGCGACGGGGCGTCGGAGTTGAACCGAATCCGCCAGGCAGCGGTGTCAGAGGCTCCCCGGCTCGGCGAGGCAAGACCGGTGACAATGGCGTTGCCGACATCGAAGGTCGGAGCGTTGGTGGGTGAGACTACGGGCATCGAATATCCTCCTAGTTGTTAACTTAGGTGAATCATAAACTATGGTGAATGACAATGAGAGCGACCTGGCGATCCTGCTGGTGGGAGCAGCACGGGCGGTCGCCGATCGGCTCGGCGAGGCGGTCGAACAAGCGGGGATCGAAGACATGCAAGCTCCCTTCGGTTACGTGATTCGCGCCCTCGCGGAGCGAGACCGGACGCTGACCGACCTCGCCGGCCTGCTGGACGTCACCAAGCAGGCAGCGATCAAGGTGGTCGATCAGATGGAGGCACGCGACTTCATCGCACGCGAGGCCCATCCCGATGATCGGCGCCAGAAGGTCCTGCGCCTCACCGACAAGGGGCGAGCCGTGCGGCTTGCCGCACTGAATGCCAGTCGCCAGATGGAGCATGAGCTTCGCGCCGAGGTCGGCGACGGCGACGCGGACGCCCTGCGTCGTGCCCTGCTCGCGTTCCTCGACCGTCATGGAGTGCTAGCGGATGCAGCTGCCAGCCGAGCACGGGCTCTTTGGTAATCCGTACCCAAAGACAGAACTGTGTCCCGAAATATGTCCCCCGACTCGGCAGTTCTGGACCGAACTCAGCCGAACGGTTTGGACAGAATCGCACCTGATCGGCGCTCGATCGCCTCGGCGTAGGTGCCGTGCAGAGTGCTGCGGGGGTTGACGGCGGTGATGCCGTAGGCCTCGCGCATTGCCCGGGCGAGGGTGCGCTTGAAGGTCGGGCCGTGCCAGGCGTGGGCTTCGGCGGCGCGGCCGACGTGGAGGTGGGTCAGCTCGTGGAGCAAGGTCTCGAGCACGTCGCCGGTCCGGATGCCGGGATAGGCGGTGACCGAAAGGCGGTACTCGGCCGGGACCGCGAAGCCGAGGCGGTTGGGGCGCTTGCTCGCGCGGCGGATCTTGAGCTGGGGAGCCTGCGCGGCCAGCGGGCCGTCGGCGAAGACCGGCAGGGCGCGCAGCCGCTCCATCTCCCGGTCGAGCGCGACTCCGGCGACGGCGTAGTAGGACGGCCGCCTCGCGATCGCCGCGGCCGGCCGGCGTTTGGCCGGGGGTCGGCGCCACCTCACGACGGGCACCGCGGGCGCCGGCAGGTGGTGCGATTGGCGGCCTCGATGCGCCGGGCGAGGCGCAGGATCGTGTCGCCCTCGGTCATCTCCCCATCATGACCATGGCGCCCAGGGTCTAGATTGACGGCAGTGTTCCGGCGCGAAAGGTCAGACCCGCTCGGCCGCCAGATGGTGCTGGCGATCGCTGCCGGGCGGATCGCGGTCGGCGCCGGCGCGCTCTTCGCGACGCGCCCCGCACTCGGCGCGCTCGGCTTCGGCGAGACCGACTCCTCGGGCCTGGCCCTGGCCAAGCTCGCGGGCGGGCGCGACCTGGCGCTGGCGGCGGTGACGCTGGCGCTGCGCGACGACCCGGCCGCCCTGCGGGCCGCTGCCCTGGCCGGCGCGGCACTGGACGGCGCCGACGCGCTGACCTTCATCCTCGCGACCGGCGACCCGGAGACTCGGCGCGCCGGACTCGCCGGACTGCTCTCCGGCGGCGCCGCCGCCATCGCCGGCCTCTGGGCCTATCGCCGCTTGGACTGAGGCGTTCCGGGCAAGCAGTTCAAGGACGCAGGGAGCGAAGCGTGCTTTGCACGTCAGCGACCGAGGACGCCGAAATGCGCCGGCCGGAACGCCTCAGTCGCGGAAGCCGACCGGCGCCTCTTTGAAGTCGTGGGACTCGATCACGCGATCGATCAGCCCGTACTCGACGGCAGCCTCGGGCTGGAAGAACTTGTCGCGTTCCATGTCCTCGGTGATCCGCTCCTTCGACTGCCCGGTGTGCTTGACGTAGATCCCGTCGAGCCGCTCGCGCAGCTTGAGGATCTCTTTGGCGTGGATCTCGATGTCGGACGACTGACCCTCGAAGCCGCCGCTGGGCTGGTGGATCAGGATGCGGCTGTTGGGCAGCGCCATCCGCTTGCCCTTGGCGCCGCCGGTGAGGATCAACGAACCGGCCGACATCGCGATTCCGTAACAGATGGTCTGCACGTCGGGCTTGATGAACTGCATCGTGTCGTAGATCGCCAGGCCCGCGTAGGCGGAGCCGCCGGGCGAATTGATGTAGAGGCTGACGTCCTTCTCGGGATCGTCGGACTTGAGATGCAGCAGCTGGGCGATGATCAGATTGGCGAGATCCTCGGTCACCGGTTCCCCGAGGAAGATGATCCGCTGCGCGAGCAGACGGCTGTAGATGTCGAAGGAGCGCTCACCACGA
>CAWHKY010000003.1:0-701061 GCA_963830135.1 uncultured Solirubrobacterales bacterium | reverse complement strand
AGATAAATTTATAGTCGGGTAACCTCTACACCGATGAGTGCAACGTCGCCACGATCGCGGCTCTCCCGCGACGACAGGATGGAGCAGACGCTGGGTGTCGCCCACCTGCTCTTTGCCGAGCACGGCTACGCGGCGGTGACGATGGATGAGATCGCCACCGCGGTCGGCGTCACCAAGCCGCTGCTCTACAACTACTTCGGCAACAAGGAACGCCTCTACATCGCCTGCATGGAACGGGCCGGCGACGCGCTGACGGCGACGGTCGGCCAGGCGGTCGCGGCGACCACCAGCCCCGGCGACGCGCTCGGCGCCGGCGTCCGCGCCTTCTTCGCCTTCCTCGACAGCGACCGCGCCGCCTGGGCCGTCCTCTTCGACGAGACGCTGCCGCACGCGGGCGAGGTCGCCGACCGCGTCGCCGAGTACCGCTGGCGGATCGCCGAGCTGGTCGCCGGATCGATGCTGGCGCAGCTGCCGAAGGAGCGGCGCGACGCGACGCGGGTCGAAGTCGAGGCCCTCTCCACCGCCCTGCTCGGCGCCGCCGAGGCGCTGGCCCGCTGGTGGCTGCGGACCGAGGCGCTCAGCGCCGAGGCCGCCGCCGAGCTGCTGATCGCGACGATCGAGCCCGGCCTCCGCGGCCGCTCGCAGCCCCCCACTTCCCAGTCCCCTCAAGGAGGAACCACCCCCAAATGAACACCGAGACCCGCCGGGTCGCCGTCATCGGCGGCAACCGGATCCCCTTCGCGCGCTCCGACAGCGCCTACGCCCACGCCACCAACCAGGACATGCTGACCGCGGCACTCGACGGCCTCGTCGACCGCTTCGGCCTGCAGGGCGAGCGGCTCGGCGAGGTCGCCGGCGGCGCCGTCCTCAAGCACTCCCACGACCGCGACCTGGCCCGCGAGAGCGTGCTCAGCACCCGCCTCGCCCCGGAGACCCCCGCCTACGACGTCCAGCAGGCCTGCGGCACCGGCCTGGAGACGACGATCCTGGTCGCCAACAAGATCGCCCTCGGGCAGATCGACTCCGGCATCGCCTGCGGCGCCGACACCACCTCCGACGCCCCGATCGCCCTCAACGAGCAGCTGCGCGCGACCCTGCTGGAGGCCAACCGGCAGCGCTCGACGACCGGCAAGCTGCGCGCCCTGACCGGCGTCCGACCCGGGCCACATCGTCCCCTCGATCCCCCGCAACGAGGAGCCGCGGACCGGCCTCTCGATGGGCGAGCACTGCGCGATCATGGCCGACCGAATGGGAGATCGACCGGGCCGAGCAGGACGAACTGACGGTCGCCAGCCACAAGAACCTCGCCGCCGCCTACGAGCGCGACTTCTTCGACGACCTGATCACCCCCTACCTCGGCCTCGACCGCGACCAGAACCTGCGGCCCGACTCCAGCCTCGAGAAGCTGGCCAAGCTGAAGCCGGTCTTCGGCGGCGCCGAGGGGACGATGACCGCCGCCAACTCGACCCCGCTCAGCGACGGCGCCTCGGCGGTGCTGCTCGCCTCCGAGGAGTGGGCGAAGGAGCGCGACCTGCCGATCCTCGCCTACGTCACCGACGGCCCAGACCGCCGCCGTCGACCACGTCCACAAGCGCGAAGGGCTGCTGATGGCGCCCGCCTACGCGATGCCGACGATGCTCGACCGCGCCGGCCTGACCCTGCAGGACTTCGACTACTACGAGATCCACGAGGCCTTCGCCGCCCAGGTGCTCTGCACGCTGAAGGCCTGGGAGGACCCCGCCTTCTGCAAGGAGAAGCTGGGGCGTGAGAAGCCGCTCGGGGCGATCGAGCGCGAGAAGCTCAACGTCAACGGCGGCTCGCTCGCCGCCGCCCACCCGTTCGCCGCGACCGGCGGGCGGATCGTCGCCGGCCTCGCCAAGCAGCTGCGCGAGGACGGCCGCGGCCGCGGCCTGATCAGCATCTGCGCCGCCGGCGGCCAGGGCGTCGTCGCGGTCCTCGAAGGAGCGCCGGATAGGGCCAGAGCGATCGAAGTCTGAGCGACCGCTACTCACAGCTCGTCAACGCCCCGGTCGTCTCGACCGTCGCCAAGCAGCTGGGCCTGCCGCAGCCGGTCGAGCTCGACCGCTTCAAGCCCAACGCCCCGGTCGTCCTCGGCGGCGTGCTCTCCGGCGCCGCGCCCGGCGGCCGGCTCGGCAAGCAGCTGGCGGCCTTCCTCGACCAGATCAAGGCCGAACGCGCCGGCACCGAGGGCCCGGCCAAGGCGCTCCTCTTCGACGCCACCGGGATCGCCGACTCGACCGAGCTGGTCGAGCTGCAGCGCTTCTTCTACCCCGCCGTCGGCCGCCTGGCGCGCAGCGGCCGGGTGGTCGTGCTCGGCACCCCGCCGGCCGAGGCCGGCTCCGCCCGCGCCCACACCGCCCAGCGAGCGCTGGAGGGCTTCACCCGCTCGCTCGGCAAGGAGATCGGCGGCCGCGGCGCCACGGCGCAGCTGGTCCTGGTCGCCCCGGGCGCCGAGGATCAGCTCGACTCGACCCTGCGCTTCCTGCTCTCGCCGCGCTCGGCCTACGTCTCCGGCCAGGTGGTGCGGATCGGGCCGGGCGTGGTGCCGGCGCCGAAGCTCGACTGGGAGCGGCCGCTGGAGTGGAAATCGGCGCTTGTCACCGGCGCCTCGCGCGGGATCGGCGCCGCGATCGCCGCCACCCTCGCCCGCGACGGCGCCGCCGTGACCGGGCTCGACGTGCCGCAGGCGGCCGCCGACCTCGAACGCGAGATGGACGGGATCGGCGGCGAGTCGCTGACCCTCGACATCACCGCCGAGGACGCCCCCGAGCAGATCGCCGAGCGCTTCGCCGAGCGGCCTCGACGTCATCGTCCACAACGCCGGCGTGACCAAAGACCGGACGATCGCGAAGATGCCGGAAGAGCGCTGGGCGCAGCTGATGGAGATCAACCTCTCCAGCGAGGAGCGGATCAACGACGCGCTGCTGGAGAAGGACCTGCTCGCCGCCAACGGCCGCATCGTCTGCGTCTCCTCGATGTCGGGGATCGCCGGCAACTCGGGCCAGACGAACTACGCCGCCTCGAAGGCGGGGGTGATCGGGATGGTCGAAGCGATGGCGCCGCGAGCTCGCCGAGCGCGGCGCGACGATCAACGCCGTCGCCCCCGGCTTCATCGAGACGAAGATGACCGCGGCGATGCCGATCGGGCCGCGCGAAGCGGGGCGGCGGCTCAGCAGCCTCTCCCAGGGCGGCCTGCCGGTCGACGTCGCCGAGACGATCGCCTGGTTCGCCAGCCCGGCCTCGACCGGGGTCAACGGCAACGTCGTCCGCGTCTGCGGCCAGAGCCTGTTGGGGGCCTGACGTGAACGACCCGGACACTCGACAGCTCGCCCCACATCCTGCCGCTCTACGCCCGCGCGGCGGCGCCGATGATCCCCGGCGCCTCGCTGCTGCCCTTCGTGCCCGGCGGCGGCGGCGAGATCCCCGAGATCGAGCTCGAGCTGGGCGGGGTCGCGGCCGACCCGGCGGCGGTCGCCGCCTACGCCAAGGTCTGCGGCTTCGCCCTGCGCGACCACCTCCCCCCCACCTACCCGCACGTGCTCGCCTTCCCGCTGCACATGGCGGTGATGGCCGATGGCGGCTTCCCCTTCGGCGCCGTCGGCCTCGTCCACGTCGCCAACCGGATCGACCAGCTGCGCCCGATCGCGATCGACGAGGAGCTGACGATCCGGGTCCGGCCGACGCAGCTGGAGCCCCATCCCAAGGGCCGCACCTTCACCCTCGAGACCGAGGCGCTGGTCGGCGAAGAGAAGGTCTGGGAGAGCGTCAGCACGATGCTGCGCCGCGGCAAGGGCGGCGAGCCTGTCGGCGCTGCCCCCGGCATTCCATCCCTCCCTGCCGATCTGCCCGCCGGCGCCGAGTGGCGCCTCGGCGGCGACCTCGGCCGCCGCTACGCCGCCGTCTCCGGCGACCGCAACCCGATCCACATGCACTCGTTGACCGCGAAGCCACTCGGCTTCCCGGCGGCGATCGCCCACGGGATGTGGACCAAGGCGCGCTGCCTGGCGGCGCTGGAGAGCCGCCTGCCGGACTCCTTCAGCGCCGACGTCCGCTTCCGCAAGCCGATCCTGCTGCCGGCGAAGGTCGAGTTCGCCAGCGCCGAGGAGGGCGAGGGAATCGCCTTCTCGGTGCGCGACGCCAAGCGCGGCACCACCCACCTCGACGGCCGCGTCGGGCCGCCGCAAACCAAACCCACGGCCAAGACCCCGGCCGCCAAAGAGACCAAGAGGAAGGCATCGTGACGACCACGACCGATACCGACAAGAGCGTCGCCGAGCGCAGCATGGGCTTCGGCCTGCGGGCGCTGAACCGGCTCGCCGGCTCCGACCTGCTCGACCGGATCCGGCATCCGCAAGCAGGTCGAGCGGGCGCTCTTCCAGGGAACCAAGAACGGCTTCCGCTCCGCCACCGCCGCCGGGCGCACCTTCAAGGCCGCCCAGCAGCTGGGCAAACCGGCGCGCCAGAAGAAGGGCAAATCGAAGGGCCTCTTCGACCTCGGTCCCGACGACGAGCAGCAGATGTTCCAGGAAGCCGGCCGCGCCTTCGCCGAGGAGAAGGTCCGTCCCGCCGCCCACGACGCCGACGCCGCCTGCGCGACGCCGCCGGAGCTGCTGGGCGAAGCCAGCGAGCTGGGCGTCAACATGCTCGGCGTCCCCGAGGAGCTCGGCGGCGTCATGCACGAGCAGTCGGCGGTGACCACCGTCCTGATCGGCGAGGCGCTGGCCCACGGCGACATGGGCGTCGCCTACGCCGCCCTCGCCCCCGGCGCCGTCGCCACCGCGATCGGGCTCTGGGGCAGCGCCGAGCAGGAGGCGACCTACCTGCCCGCCTTCACCGGCGAGGACGTCCCCGCCGCCGCCCTGGCGATCCTCGAGCCGCGGCCGCTGTTCGACCCGCTGAAGCTGCAGACCACGGCCAAGAAGAAAGGGGACGAGTGGGTCCTGAAGGGGGCCAAGTCGCTGCTCGCCCGGGCCGCCGACTGCGAGTTGTTCGTGATCGCCGCCGAGGCCGAGGGCATCGGCCCGGCGCTGTTCGTCGTCGAGTCCGGCGCCAAAGGGCTCTCGGTCGAAGCCGAGCCGGCGATGGGCCTGCGCCCCGCCGCCACCGGCCGCCTGTTGATCGAGAACGTGAAACTGCCGGCCGGCGCCCTGCTCGGCGAGGGCGGCGCCAAAGCCAAGGACTACGTCGACTGCATCGACCGCTCGCGGATCGCCTGGTGCGGGCTCGCGACCGGCGCCGCCCAGGCCGTCCTCGACTACGTCATCCCCTACGTCAACGACCGCCAGGCCTTCGGCGAACCGATCTCCAACCGCCAGGGCGTCGCCTTCGCGGTCTCCGACATCGGGATCGAGAGCGAAGGGATGCGGCTCGCCACCTACCGGGCGGCCAGCCGCGCCGACCGCGGCGAGAAGTTCGCCCGCGAGGCGGCGATCGCCCGCCGGCTCTGCGCCGTCAAGGGCATGGAGATCGGCTCCCAGGGCGTGCAGCTGCTCGGTGGCCACGGCTTCGTCAAGGAGCACCCGGTCGAGCGCTGGTACCGAGACCTGCGAGCGGCGGGCGTGATGGAGGGCGCCCTGCTCGTCTAGGCGACCGCCGAGATTCGAAGCGAAAGGCAACGATGATCAACCTCGAGATTCCCAAGAAGTTCAAACCGCTGGCCAGCCAGGCAAACCAGGTCGCGACCGAGGTCTTCCGACCGATCTCCCGCAAGTACGACGTCGCCGAGCACGACTACCCGAAGGAGCTCGACATGCTCGCCTCGCTGATCGACGGCATGAACGAGGGCTCCGACATCGGCGGCGCCGGCGCCGCCGGGGTGCGCCGCGACGCCTCAGACGCCGACGGCGAGAACCGCAACGGCTCCAACCTCTCCACCGTGCTCGGCATCATCGAGCTCTGCTGGGGCGACGTCGGCCTGCTGCTCTCGATGCCGCGCCAGGGGCTCGGCAACTCGGCGATCGCCTCGGTCGCGACCGAGGCGCAGCTCGAACAGTACGGCGGCAAGTGGGCGGCGATGGCGATCACCGAGCCGGAAGCCGGCTCGGACTCGGCGGCGATCCGCACCACCGCGGAGCTCGACGGCGACGAGTACGTCCTCAACGGCGAGAAGATCTTCGTCACCTCGGGCGACCGCGCCGACCTGATCGTCGTCTGGGCGACGCTCGACCGCTCCAAAGGGCGGGCCGCGATCAAGTCGTTCATCGTCGAGCGCGACAACCCCGGCCTGAAGCTGGACCGGCTTGAGCACAAGCTCGGGATCCGCGCCTCCGACACGGCCAACTTCACCCTGCAGGACTGCCGGGTGCCCAAGGAAGCGCTGCTCGGCGACCCGGACGTCAAGGAGAAGGGCTTCGCCGGGGTGATGGAAACGTTCGACAACACCCGGCCGCTGGTCGCGGCGATGGCGGTCGGCGTCGCCCGCGCCTCGCTGGAAGAGACCCGCAAATGCCTCAAGCAGGCCGGGGTCGAGGTCGACTACTCCGTCCCCGCCCTCTGCCAGCACGCCGCCGCGGCGCGCTTCCTGGAGATGGAGGCCGACTACGAGGCGGCCTGGTTGCTGACCCTGCAGGCGGCCTGGATGGCCGACAACGGCAAGCCCAACTCGCTGCAGGCCTCGATGGCCAAGGCCAAGGCCGGCCGCACCTGCGTCGACGTCGCCCTCGGCTGCGTCGAGCTCTGCGGCAGCGTCGGCTACGGCGAGAACGAGCTGCTCGAGAAGTGGGCCCGCGACGCCAAGATCCTCGATCTCTTCGAGGGGACGCAGCAGATCCAGCTGCTGATTGTGGCTCGCCAGCTGCTGGGCAAGAGCTCGGCTGAATTGCGTTAACCGGGGCGGGGTATCCCCTCCCGGACGCTCGGCTTCGCCTCGCTGGAGTGTCCGGGAGGGGACACCCCGCCCCGGCGATAGGGCAGACTGCCGGGGCCTTGAACCTGATTGAGGACCTCATGGAGCAGTCGCCGGCCTCGCGATTGGGAGTGGTGGCGATCGACGCCGCGGGGCAGCGGCGGGATTGGCATTTCGGGGAACTGGTCGCTTGCTCGGCGGGGCTGTCGGGGGCTTTCGCGGCCCGCGGGGTCGAGCGGGGCGATGTCGTCATGACCCTGGTCGGCAACCGGATCGAGTGGGTGCTCTCGATGCTCGCCTGCTGGCGGATGGGCGCCGTGGCGCTGCCCTGCAACGCGCAGCTGCGCGGCCACGATCTCGAGCTGCGAGTCGCGGCCGCGAGCCCGAAGCTCTGCGTCGGCGAAGCCGCGCTGATGGCCAACCTGCCGGCGGGAGTGGCGGCGATGGACATCGACGAAATCGCGACGGTGCTCGACGAGGACCGTCCGCAGGAGGCACCGGCGGCGGTCGAGGCGATGGGCCCCGAGGACCCGGCGCTGATCGTCTTCACCTCCGGCACCACCGGCGACCCGCGCGGCGTCGTCCACGCCTACCGCTATCTGTTCGGCCAGTCGATCCAGGCCGAGAACTGGTTCGGCTCCCGCCAGGGCGAGCTCGCCTGGTGCACGACGGCGACGGGATGGTCGAAGTCGGCCCGCAACGTCTTCATCGCGCCCTGGCTGACCGGCGCCGCCGCGGTGATCCACGACGGCCGCTTCGACCCGGCCGAGCGGCTCGACCTCTGCGAGGCGCTCGGCGTCAACGTCCTCTGCCAGGCGCCGACCGAGTACCGGATGCTGGCCCGACGCGCGACCCTGCGCCCCCTCCCCGCCCTGCGCCGGATGGTCTCGGCCGGCGAGCCGCTGGACCCGGAGACGATCGCCGCCTTCCGCCAGGCCACCGGCCTCGAGCCGGCCGACGGCTACGGCCAGACGGAGACCGGACAGGTGACCGGCAACCTCGCCGGCGAGGCCGTCCGCGAGGGTTCGATGGGCAAACCGCTGCCGGGGATCGAGACCCGTGTGGTCGATGGAGAACTGCAGCTGCGCGCCGCCTCCTCCCCCACCTTCTTCTCCCGCTACCTCGACGGCGAGCGCTTCGAGGGCGAGTGGTGGTCGACCGGCGACCTGGTCAGCGCCGACGAGGACGGCTACCTCTTCTTCGCAGGCCGCGACGACGACATCATCCTCAGCTCCGGCTACCGGATCGGGCCGACCGAGGTCGAGGCGGCGCTGCTCTCCCACCCCGCGGTCGCCGAGGCCGCCGCCGTCGCCGCTCCCGACGCCGAGCGCGGCGCCGTGGTGCGGGCGATCGTGGTCCTCCGTGAGCGCGAGCCCGGCGCGGAGCTGGTCGCCGAGCTGCAGGAGCACTGCAAAGCCGAGACCGCGCCGTACAAGTTCCCCCGCATCATCGATTTCGCCACCGAGCTGCCGACCACGAGCACCGGCAAGATCAAGCGGGCGCAGCTCCGCGGGGAGTAACCTGCGGGCGTGGCCACGAGCGAGGCAACCGATGTCGCCGCCGTCGCCCGCGGCTACTTCGAAGCCGTCGGACGGCGGGACCTCGACGCGATGACCGAGTTCTATGAGCCCGGCGGCAGCGGCGAGATCCACGGCCTGATCGAGCTGGTCGTGCCCGACAGCTACCGCGCCTGGTTCGGCAACCTCTTCCAGGCCTTCCCCGACTTCAAGTTCGAGATCCTCGACGTGATGGCGACGGGAGAGAAAGCGGCCGTCCGCTGGCGCGCCAGGGGCAGCTTCACCGGCCCGGTCCGCTTCGAAGGCATGATCGCCAACGGCGCCCACGTCGACGTTCAGGGCTGCGACGTCCTGACGATCCGCGACGGCCGCATCCAGCGCAACGACGCCTACATGAACGGTGCCGAGATGGCCCGTCAGCTCGGCGCCCTGCCACCGCAGGGCTCGGTCGCCGAAAGGGCGGCGACCGGCGCCCTCAACCTGAAAACGCGCCTGCGCGCCTGGATCGATTCCCGCCGCGGATAGCCGGCCGATGGAGGAGATCGACCGCAAGCGCATCGCGGCGCTGAGCGAGGGCCAGCAGGAGACCTTCCGCAACCGCACCGGCGCCTCGGCCCAGACCTACAAACGCGCCCTCGAGGTGATGCCCAACGGCGTCCCCTCCTCCTTCCAGACCAACGACCCCTGGCCGGTCTACCTGACCCGCGGCAAGGGCAGCCGGGTCTGGGACGTCGACGGCAACGAATACGTCGACTTCCACAACGGCTTCGGGGTGATGTGCATCGGCCACGCCAACCCGGTCGTCGGCGCCGCCGTCAAGGCGCGGATCGACGAAGGCACCCACTTCGCCGCCCCGACCGACGGCTCGATCGCCGTCGCCGCCGAGCTTGCGGACCGCTTCGGCCTGCCGCAGTGGCGCTTCACCAACTCCGGCACCGAGTCGACGATGGACGCCGTCCACATCGCTCGCGGCGCCACCGGCCGCGACATCATCCTCAAGATCGAGGGCTCCTACCACGGCCACCACGACACCGTGATGGTCTCGGTCTACCCGCCGCTGGAGGCGCTCGGCGCTCGCGACGAACCGGTCAGCGTCCCCTACGGCGGCGGCATCCCGACCGCGTTCACCGAGCTGACCCGCGCCGTCCCCTTCAACGACGCCGAGGCGCTGGAGGGCGCTCTGGAGAAGATCGGCGAGCAGGTCGCCGGCCTGATCATGGAGCCGGCGATGATGAACATCAACATCATCCCGCCCCGCCCCGGTTACCTGGAGCGGGTCCGCGAGCTGACCGCCAAGTACGGGATCAAGCTGATCTTCGACGAGGTGAAGACCGGCGCGACGATCGGGCGCGGCGGCGCCACCGCCCGCTTTGGCGTCACCCCCGACATGGTCACCCTGGCCAAGGCCAGCTGCGGCGGCTACCCGGGCGGCTCGATCGGGATGAGCGAGGAGCTGGCGGCGATCGTCGCCGACGGCACCGTCAGCCAGTACGGCACCTTCAACGGCAACCCGCTGGTGATGGCGGCGGCCGAGGCGACCCTGACCGAGGTCCTCACCGACGACGTCTACGACCACTTCGAAGCGACCAACCAGCGCCTGCTCGACGGCTGCCAGCAGATCATCGACGCCCACGGCCTGCCCGCCTACACCGAGGGCCTCGGCGCCAAGGGCTGCGTCGTCTTCTCCTCCGAGCGGCTCTACGAGTACCGCGACTACCTGACCAAGGTCGATGACGACCTCTCGCGCCTGGCCTGGCTCTACCACATGAATCACGGCATCTTCATGACTCCGGGAACCGAGGAGGAGTGGACCCTCTCGATCGAGCACTCCGAGGAGGACCTGCAGCGCTACCTGGACGCCTTCGAGGCGTTCGCCAAGGACGTAACCAGCTCCTAGCTCCGACGCCGTGACCGGTGAATCGCCCCACCGTGACCGCGACGCCAACGTCGGCTTCGTCAACGAGCTGATGGCGACTGAGATGAACCAGCGCAATGCGCGAAAGGAGGCCCAGGAGAGCACCGGCCGCCGGATCGTCCTCACCGTCGTCGCCTTGACGACGCTCCTCCTGACGTTGGCCAAGGAAGCAGGGATCCTCGACGCCGAGACCAGTTGGGCCCTTTCGCCTCTGCTTCATCGGCTCGCTCGTGGCCGTTGATTTCGGACACGCGGAGCCTACGGTGATGTACGGCGCTCATCGTCGCGTCCCGCTGCCCCTCGCCACGCCGATCTCATCCCGGAGGCTCTTCGCCTCGCGCCCGGTGAGTCGCCCGTTTCGTTCCCCATGGTCGATCGCCTGGGCGACGAGCGCCGGCCCCAGCTTCGCCGTGTAGGCCTGGCGGATCGCGTGCTCCGGGGTGACGATCGGGATGCCCTCGAGGCGGCCGACGTCGCGAGGACTGAGATCTTCCTGATGGATCCGATAGGCCACCGGGACCTTGCGACGGATCCGGTAGGCCCGAGGCACCGTTACGTGGATCCGACGGGGATGGACGTCACTCAGCTCGTAGAGCTCCAGCGCGCTCTCGTGGGAGATCACGCCGTCGGCGCCGCGCGGCCAGAGCGTCGCTTCCATGTATGGGTCGAGCGGACCCGGGGGCGCGAGGGGGAATCGGTAGAGGGCGTTTCCTCTGCGTTCGAGTTGTCCGCGCTCGGCCATGCGGACCAGGTTCATCGGGTTGACGCCTGCCTCGCGGGCATCATCCGGCGTTATGAAGCCGTGGTTGTCGTTGGCAAGCTCCGCCAGCTCTGTGTAGATTCTCCCCGGCATTTGGTTCAATATAGCACAAAACGTTCTATTTCATCCCAACACGAAAAAGAACATTTTGTTCGCTTCTATCCGCCTACCCAACCGACGACTACACCGAAGCATTGAGACGGAAATTGAATTTTGTGGCTGCGTGTCGCTGCAGCCTTCCCTTGAACGCGGAGCTTGGCGCAGGATTTGGGCTAAACAGCCTCGGCGAACCCCTGAGCCGTATCCACCGGCCGCCCGAGGTGGAATCCCTGGGCCATGTCGACCCCGTAGTCCCGCAGCATCTGTGCCGTCGCGTCGTCCTCGACGAACTCGGCGATCGTCGTCTTGCCGAGGCCACGGGCGATCTGGACGATCGCCTTGACGGTCAGTTGGTCGGCGTCGTTGTGGGGCATGTCGCGGACGAAGGACCCGTCGATCTTGATCACGTCGAAGGGGATTCGCTTCAGATAGGTGAAGGGGCCGAAGCCGGCGCCGTAGTCGTCGATCGCGACTTCGCAGCCGAACTCGGTCAGCCGGTCGGCGAAGCCGGCGGCGGCCTCGTAGTCATCGACCCTGGCGGTCTGGGTGATCTCGAAGGTGCAGCGCCCGGGGTCGGCGTCACCTTCGTCGAGGCGGCGTTCGATGTACTCGAGCACCGAGATGTCGGTCAGCGATGCGCCGGAGAGGTTGACATGCAACGAGACCGGCTGGCCGGCGTGCTCACGCTCGGAGATGATCCCCAGCGCCTGGCCGACGACCCAGCGATCGAGCTCCTGCACCATCCCGGAGCGCTCGGCGACCTGGATGAAGGAGGCGGCCGGCATCTGCTCGCCGCTCTCGCCGTTCATCCGCAGCAGCAGCTCGTAGCGCTCGACCCCCCCGGAGGCGAGGCTGCGGATCGGCTGCTGGGCGAGGCTGAGGCGGTCCTCCGTCAGGGCGTCGCGGATGCGAGCGCTGGTCGTCTGCCGCCGCCGCGGGTCGGGCCCGCGCTCACCGGGGCCGTCGAAGAGGGCGATCCGGTTGCGTCCCTCCTCCTTGGCCCGGTACATCGCCTGGTCGGCGCCGACCAGCACCGCTTCGGCACCGGCCGCCTTCTTGCCGCCGAACATCGCGATCCCGACGCTGATCGTCGCCGTCCCCAGCTCGGAATCGTCGGCGAAGCCCTCGGCGACCTGGGCGCGCAGGTCCTCGCCCAGCTGCAGGGCACCGGCGGTGTCGGACTGCGGCATCAGGACCGCGAACTCATCGCCCGAGAGGCGGGCGACGATGTCCGTCGCCCGGACTCGCTCGCGCAGGATCGAGGCGATAAGGCGGATCAGGTTGTCGCCGGGCAGGTGTCCGAGCTTGTCGTTGACCTCCTTGAGGCCGTCGATGTCGATCATCATCACCGCCCCCTGGCCGCCGTAGCGATCGGAGAAGGAGACGTAGGTGTCGAGTTTGGTCCTGAAACTGCGGCGATTGAGGAGCCCGGTGAGCGGGTCGTGGTCGGCCAGGTAGCGGAGCTCGGCCTCGGTCTTCTCAGCCGCCCCGAGCGCGCCCTCGATTACCTGGCGATCCTCGCCCGCGAGCTTGTCCAGCACCGCGTCGATGGCGGGGTCCCAACTCTCAGAACTGCCGGGGTTCGTCACTCTCATGAAGGTAGTGCCAAGCGACTCCGGGGGCGAGACCGGATCGCGCGGATCGAGCGCCGGACTCGAATTTCGGCGAGCGGCCGGAGCAAAAATTTGACTTCCAGCCCTGCTGGGTAGGCTGGCCGGGATGGCCAACCGCCTCGCCCAGGAGACCAGCCCGTACCTGTTGCAGCATCGGGACAACCCGGTCGAGTGGTACCCGTGGGGCGAGGAAGCGCTGGCTCGGGCCCGCGAGGAGGACCGCCCGATCCTGCTCTCGGTCGGCTACTCCGCCTGCCACTGGTGCCACGTGATGGAGCGCGAGTCCTTCGAGGACGCCGAGACCGCCGCCTACATGAACGAGCACTTCGTCAACGTCAAGGTCGACCGCGAGGAGCGCCCCGACGTCGATGCGATCTATATGGAGGCGCTGCAGTCGATGACCGGCCAGGGCGGCTGGCCGATGACCGTATTCCTCGACCCCGACGCCGTCCCCTTCTACGCCGGCACCTACTTCCCGCCCGATGAGAGCCGCGGCATGCCGAGCTTCCGGATGGTGATGGAAGCGATCGTCGACGCCTTCGAGCGCAAACGCGAGGACCTGCGCGATCGCGCCCCGGAAATCCGCGCCCGGCTCGGCGCGATCGGCGCGATCGAGCCCAGCCCCGACCTGCCCGGCGAGGCCGAGCTGGGCGCGGCGGTGGCGCAGCTGGTCTCGAACGCCGACCGACAACACGGCGGCTTCCGCGGAGCGCCAAAGTTCCCGCCGGCCTCGGCCCTCGACCTGCTGCTCACCCGCGGCGAGACCGAGGTCGTCGAGAAGACCCTCGACGGGATGCTCGCCGGCGGCATCTACGACCAGGTCGGCGGTGGCTTCGCCCGCTACTCGGTCGATGCCGTCTGGCTGGTCCCCCACTTCGAGAAGATGCTCTACGACAACGCCCTGCTGGCGCGCTCCTACCTGCACGGTTGGCAGACCCTCGGCCACCAGCGCTACCGGCGCGTCTGCGAGCAGACACTGGACTGGATGCTGGCCGAGATGCGCGGTCCGGAGGGTGGCTTCTACGCCGCCCTCGACGCCGATTCGGAGGGCGAGGAGGGGCGCTTCTACGTCTGGGCCGCGGCGGAGATCCGCGAGCTGCTCGGCGACGGCGCCGAGGCGGTGATCGACTACTACGGGGTCAGCGAGCGCGGCAACTTCGAGGGCGCCAACATCCTCCACCTCGCCGCCGGAGCCGAGGCCGAGCCGCCGCCGAACCTGCAGGCCGCCCGCCGGACCCTCTACGAGGCGCGCGCCAAACGGGTCTGGCCCGGGCTCGACGACAAGCGGCTGACCGCCTGGAACGCGCTGGCGATCTCGGCTCTGGCCGAGGCCGGCGCCGTCCTCGGCCGTCCCGACTACCTCGACGCCGCCCGCGGCTGCGCCGAGTTCGTGCTCGGCTCCCTGCGCGACGGCGATGGCCACCTGCTGCGGACCTACAAGGACGGCGACGCCCGCCTCAACGCCTACCTCGAGGACCACGCCTTCCTGCTCGAAGCGCTGCTGACTCTCTACGAAGCGAGCTTCGAGAGCCGCTGGTTCGAGCAGGCCGAGGAGCTGGCCGCGACGACGATCGCCCGCTTCGGCGACCCCGAGCGCGGCGGCTTCTTCTCGACCTCCGCCGACCACGAGGAGCTGATCGTCCGCCGCAAGGAGATCGGCGACCACCCGATCCCCTCCGGCAACAGCGCCGCCGCCCTCGGCCTGCTCCGCCTTGGCGCGCTGACCGGCGAGGACCGCTACGCGACCGAGGCTCGGAGAGTTCTCCACCTGTTCGCCAAACCGGCCGTCGAGCATCCCGAGACCTTCGCCCACCTCCTCCGCGCCCTCGACTTCCACCTCTCCCCGAGCAAAGAGGTAGCCCTCGTCGGCGAGGACGTAACCGCGCTGGCCGCCACGGTCCGCGCCCACTTCCACCCCCACCTGGTCCTCGCCGCCGGCCCCGAGGGCACCGACCAGCCCCCACTCCTGCAGCACCGCACCCAACTCGACGGCCGTCCTGCCGCCTACGTCTGCGAACACTTCACCTGCAAGACCCCAGTGACCTCCGCCGCGGCACTGACGTCCCTGCTGTAGACGTCTCTCGTACGGGGCCGCTGCGGTCAGGGGTGCCGAGACGGAGCCAGTTTGCCCCGCCCGCAGGCGCCCCTGACCGCAGCGGCCCCGTACGCCGGAGAACGGAGCCTGTTTGCCCCGCCCGCAGGCGCCCCTGACCGGATCGACCCCGCGCGCCGGAGCATCTGCAACCATGCCTCCCAGTGTCTGGATCCTGGTTCACGTTCGCTGCCGGTCGCAAGGCCAAGTGGATCGTCTTCGCCGTCTGGTTCATCGCGATCTTCATCGCCGCCGGCCCCGCCAACCTGCCCGGCAAGTTTGAAGAAGCCGAAAGCAACGAGGCCACTTCCTACCTGCCCGGCAGCGCCGAATCGACCAAGGCGCTGAGCGCCACCGAGGAACTGCAGGACGGCGAACTCGCCCCCGCGGTAATCGTCTTCAGTCGCGAAGACGGCCTCACCGCGGCCGACAAGCGGACGATCGTCGAGGACGTCGGCAAGATGACCGAAAAGCGGTTCCCCGGCGTCGTCCCCGACGGCTCGGTCGCCGCCGGCGGCGGTCACGGCGGGCCGGGCGCCGAAGCCGGCTACCCGCCCGGCTGCGGCGGCCCGAGCACGACGATCCCGGGCCAGCCGGCCGACTACGCGCCGTTCGTCGGTCCAATCTGCTCCGAAGACGGCAAGGCGGCAATCGTCAGCGCCTACATCAAGGGCAACGGCAAGGGCGAGAGGATCCTCGACCCGGTCAAGTACTGGCGCGAACAGATCGGCAATCCGGGCGGCGGCCTCGAGGTCAAGGTCACCGGCGGCGCCGGCTTCTCCGCCGACGCGATCGAAGTCTTCGAAGGGATCAACGGCACCCTGCTGCTGGCCGCGGTCAGCCTGGTGATCTTCCTCCTGATCGTCATCTACCGCTCGCCGATGTTCTTCCTGATTCCGCTCGCCGCGGTGCTGTTCGCCGAGACGCTCTCGCGCTCGATCGGCTACGGCGTCTCCGAGCTGGGGGTGACGATCAACGGCCAGTCGAGCTCGATCATGTCGGTCCTGGTGCTCGGCGCCGGCACCGACTACGCCCTGCTGCTGGTCTCCCGCTACCGCGAGGAGCTGCACCACACGACCGACCGCCACGAGGCGATGAAGACGGCGCTGGCCTCGGCCGGGCCGGCGATCTTCGCCTCGGCGGCGACCGTGATCGCGGCGCTCCTCTGCCTGATGCTGGCCAAGGTCAACGGCACCTCCGGGCTGGGGCCGATCGCGGCGATCGGGATCGCCTGCGCGGCGCTCTCGATGCTGACTCTGCTGCCGGCGCTGCTGACGATCTTCGGCCGCCGTGCCTTCTGGCCCTTCGTCCCGCACACGCCGGAAACGGCGCCCGGCGCCGACTCGGTCTCCGCGCGAGCGCGCCGCCGAATCATCGACGGCTCCGGGTCCGGTGCCCTGCTGAGGGTCGTGCTCGCCTGCCTGCTCGTCATCGTCCTGCTCCCCCTGGTCCTGCTCAACTGGCTGGCGCGCGCGCTCAGTGGCAAGCGAATCCCCTCGCTGATCGTCGGCCCACTCGACCGGGCGATCTTCACCCCGTATGAGATCCGCCGCCACCGCGGTGAGCATCTCAGCGACGCCAGCCACGGTTTTTGGAAACGGGTCGGCGACCGCGTCGCCGTCTCGCCGCGGCGGGTGATGGCAGGCTCGCTCCTCGTCCTCCTGGTCCTCTGCGGCGGCCTCGCCTTCTTCTCGACCGACCTGACCAGCGAAGACAGCTACCGGACCGAAGTCGACTCGACCGAAGGCCAGCATCTGATCGACAAGAGCTTCCCATCGGGGACGACGGCACTGACCGATGTCGTCATCACCGAAGCGGGCAAGGTCGCGGCGGTCGCCAAGGCGGTGGAAGGCGTCGAGGGAGTCGAGGCCGTCTCCGCCCCGGTGGCGAAAGGGGAGCCGGGGACCCTGATCCAGGCGACCCTCGAACCCAATCCCTACTCGACCACGGCCTTCGACCTGATCGACCCGATCCGCGAAGCGGCGCACGCGGTTGCCCCGGGCACGCTCGTCGGCGGCCCGACCGCGGTCGAATTCGACGTCCGCGACGCGGCCGGCTGGGACTCGACCTTCCTGCCGCCGCTGATCCTGCTCGTCGTCTTCCTGATCCTGATCGGACTGCTGCGGGCCCTGGTCGCGCCGCTGATCCTGATCGGGACCGTGATCCTCAGCTTCCTCGCCGCCCTCGGCGTCGGTTACTTCTTCTTCGACATCGTCTTCGGGTTCCCGGGCTCAGACCCCTCGTTACCGCTCTTCGCCTTCGTCTTCCTCGTCGCGCTGGGGGTCGACTACAACATCTTCCTCATCGCCCGCGCCCGCGAGGAGACGATCCAGCACGGCTCCAAGCAGGGCATCCTCCGCGCCCTGGCGGTAACCGGAGCGGTGATCACCAGTGCCGGGATCGTCCTCGCCGGCACCTTCTCGGTCCTCGCCGTCCTCCCCCTCACCTTCCTCACCGAGCTCGGCTTCGTCGTCGCCTTCGGCGTCCTGCTCGACACCTTCCTGGTCCGCAGCGTCCTCGTCCCGGCGATCGCCCTGACCCTCGGCGACCGCTTCTGGTGGCCCTCGGCGCTCTCCCATCCGGGCCCCAAGGACTGACTTCGATCTGATTGGCGAGTTGTGGGCCTCTAGACCCCCTAACTCGCCAACAGATCTTCAGACGTCGAACTGCCGGACCTCATCGAGCACGACGCGGCCGCCGACCTCCGCCCGGCCCTCGCCCAGCGGGACCGCGTGCAGCAGGGAGCCGCGGCCCTGGTTGATCGTCAGCGGCCGCTCGAGGGCGGCGGCGAGCATGATCGCGGCCGATCCCGTCGCCTCGTCCTCGCCGACGCCGTCGGCCAGCGAGAAACAGCGCGAGCGCACCGCTCCGGCCGCCTCATCGGCCCAGGCCCAGAGGTAGATTTCGTCCTCGCGCCCGCCGGGCGGTCCATCCAGCGCCTCCACCTCGGCCGGCGAGGAGAGCTCGATCAGCTCCCATGGCGGTGACCACTCCGCCCGGGCGGCGACGAAAGTGAGATCGCCCTCGCCCCGCACCGGTACCTCACCCGCCGGCGGCCGCAGCACCTCCACCGGGCCCCCCTCCCGGGCCAGCAGCCAGGCGGCTCCGACCGTCGGATGGCCGGCGAACGGCAGCTCCAGTCCCGGCGTGAAGATCCGCATCGCGCCGCTCCGCGGGTCGTCGACGAAGACCGTCTCGGAGAACCCGAGCTCGGTCGCGACCGCCTGGCGGCGCTCCGCCGGCACCTCAGCACCGTCGAGGAAGACGCCGAGCGGATTCCCCCACTCCCCGTCGGCCGCGGTGAAGACCCGCAGGACGTGAAGCGTCGCCATCTACCGCCCCGCGCCCTAAAGGATCGGGAGGAAGTTTTCGATCTCGAACGGGGTGACCTGGACCCGGTAGTCGTCCCATTCCTGGCGCTTGATCTCGACGAAGCGGCGGAAGGTGTGCTCGCCCAGGGTGCGCAGGACCAGCTCTGAGTCGGCGGCCACCTCGATCGCTTCGCCGAGCGTCGCCGGCAGCTGCTCGATGCCCTGGTGAGAGAGCTCCTCCTGGGAGAGGTGGTAGAGGTTCTGCTCCATCGGCTCGGGCAGCTCGTAGCCCTTCTCGACCCCTTCCAACCCGGCGTGCAGCATCGCCGCGAAGCAGAGGTAGGGATTGCAGGCGGGGTCCGGGCAGCGCAGCTCGGCGCGCGTCGCAGCCTCCTTGCCGGGGTGGTAGAGCGGCACCCGGATCAGGGCCGAGCGGTTGCGCCGCGACCAGGCGAGGTAGACGGGTGCCTCATAGCCGGGCACCAGGCGCTTGTAGGAGTTGACCCATTGGGCGAAGAGGGGTGAGATCTCGCGCGCGTGCTTGAGCTGGCCGGCGATGAACGACTTCGCGGTCGGCGAGAGGTAGTAGGGATCGTCGGCGTCGTAGAAGGCGTTCTTGCCGCCTTTGCTGAGCGACTGGTGGACGTGCATCCCGGAGCCGTTCTCGCCGAACAGCGGCTTCGGCATGAAGGTCGCGTGCCAGCCGTATTTCATCGCGTACTCCTTGACGACGATCCGGTAGGTCATGCAGTCGTCGGCCATCTCGAGCGCGTTCTTGTAACGCATGTCGACCTCGTGCTGGGAGGGGCCGACCTCGTGGTGGGTGTACTCGACGTGGATCCCCATCTTCTCCAGCGCCAGAACGGTCTCGCGGCGCAGGTCCGAGCCGGCGTCGAGGGTGGTCAGGTCGAAGTAGCCGCCTTCGTCGAGAACTTCGGGGACGCCGCCCTCCGGCTTGGCCGAGCGGAAGTAGAAGAACTCCAGCTCCGGGCCGATGTTGTAGGCGTCGAAGCCGAGCTCCTCGGCCCGTTTCATCGCCCGCTGCAGAATCCAGCGCGGGTCCCCCTCGTAGGGGCCGCCGCCGGGGACGCGGATGTCGCAGAACATCCGCGCGACCGCGTTCTCGTCCTCGGGGCGCCAGGGAAGCAGCGCGAAGGTCGTCGGGTCCGGCACCGCCAGCATGTCGGACTCCTCGATCGGGTTGAAGCCGGTGATCGAGGAGCCGTCGAATCCCATGCCGCCTTCGAAGGCGTCCTCGAGCTCGGAGGCGTTGACCGAGAAGCTCTTGAGCTGACCGAGCACGTCGGTGAACCAGAGGCGGATGAAGCGGACGTCGTTCTGCTTGACGACCTCGATGACGTCAGCGGCGCTGCGGGGTTGGTCTGCCATTCCGGCCTCCTAGGCGTGTGCGCGAGAAGGTCGCAACGATAGGCGAATGAACCGGACGGGTGCGGAACGCCGTATAGCGGGTAGGGGAATGGCGTCCGAGGCGGCTTGCATACCAATCAAAAAGCAGGTATAACTTACCCCTCGTAAGTAAGCGGCTCAAAGTAAAGTAAAGGCCACGTAAAGGCTCTGTAAAGCGAAAAACCGCCTTCAGCAGAGCCAGAGACGAGATCGACGTGACGGTAAAAACTGACGTAAGCAGATTCCAGATTCACGATGAGTTGACGGCGCCCGACGAGAGCGCGCCCCTGATCAAGACCATCCAGGCGACCGGCGGTGCGGTCACCAAGTTCGTCGGCGTCCTCGCCGGCTCCCCCGCGGTCCTTCGCGCCTACACCCGGATGCGGTCGGAGCTCCGTGGTGGCGTCCTCCCCCAGGCGACCCGTGAGCGGATCGCCCTCGCGGTGGCCGAGCACCGCGAAGACAACTACAGCATCGCCCAGCACGCCAAGTCGGCACGCCGGGCCGGCCTCGGCCTCGACGAGGTCTCCCGAGCCCGCAGCTTCACCTCCGCCGACGAGAAGGAGGCGGCGCTGCTGATCTTCCTCAAGGAGACGCTCGACGCCGACGGCCCTCCCCCGCTCCACCTCCACGAGGAGGCGCGGGAGATCGGCTGGACCGACGAGGAGATCCTCGAGGCGGTCGGGCACCTTGCCCTGAACGAGTTCCAGAGCCTGATCGCGAGTGCGGCGGCTCTCCCTAAGGACCAGGCGACTCCCAGAGTTCTCCCCTCAGCGGCGTAAGCACGCGGCCGCGCCACGAAGAGGGTGTCCTGCGGGCGGGGGCCTTCGGCCTCCGTTCTCGGACACCCTCTTCGCACCGCACCCGCGCGAGTTGCGTCGGCGGCAGGACGCTCGGGTCCCTGAAGCTCAAGCAAAGTGCGGGCCGCACTCCTGAAGCAGCAGCGGCGTTCAGGGCAACTCGCCGAAAGCAGCTACCCGGATCCGTGGGCGGGGCGGGGATGGTGTCCGAGAACGGAGCCAGTTGGCCCCGCCCGCAGGACACCATCCCCGCCCCGCTGTCAGACCCTCGGAGCTATTCCCCCTCGACCAACGTCGCGGTGTAGAGCAGCCGCGCCGTCGTGTACTTGCAGCCATAGGTCGCTCGTTTGCCGACCTTTTCCTGCGGCTCGCCCTGCCTGATGTCAGTCGAATTCGTACAGGTCCCGGGGGCGCGGCTGGCGCGCCAGATGTTGTTGGCGGGCAGCTTCTGGGCGAACGCCGGGGCCCAGGTCGGCACGGTGATGCCGATGATGTCGTTCTTTTCGACCTTCAGGTTGGCGCCGAATTTGACCGTCTGTCCCAGGTACGGAGAGAGGACCTTGATCGCGCCCTGGCGACGGAGGTTGTAGCGGGGCGGGTTGGTGCCCGGGACCTTGCGCAGGATCGCCAGGCGCGCCTCCGGTGGGGTGCCGAAGAAGCCGTTGAAGAAGGAGCGCTGCGAGTTCGTCGGCTGCGCCAGGGTCAGGCTCCATTCCTTGATCGTGCCGTTGTGGCGGACGAGGAAGGGCAGGCTGCTCTGACCGTTGTTGGTCTGGAAGCCGGTGACGCTGCCGATCGCCTGGCAGGGCAGCTCCGGACAGGAAGGATCCGGGGTCGCGGAGGTCTGGCCGAGCACCACAGTGGTCTTGTTGACCGGCGCGGCGCTGGATCCGGACGCGAGGGCTGCCAGGAGGGTCAGCGAGGCTGCCACGACTGCGATGACGAACCAGCGCCCCATCCGCGGCCCAACCGGGACATCTGTTCCGTGCGACGACCTCGACATAATCTTGCTGCTCCTCTCGTCAATTGGCACTGCCTAAACACGGCAGGTTAGCCTTCGGAGCGGCCGTGAATCAGAACCTGAGCCGGTCCGCCGTCAACCCACTCGCTGCGCTCGGGGCCGCTTGTACCCCTCGAGCGCGTAGGGGTTGAGGAACTGGCGGTGCCAGAAACCGCTGCGATCGACCCTCGTCATCTTCGCCAGGTCGCAGACCTCGTCCCATTGGGATTCGATCACCTCGATCTGGCGATCGATGATCGCTCGCGCCTCCGCTTTGGAGAGCCTGTAGGTCTGGGCTCGCTCGACGCAGCCGGCAACCTGGCCCATCCTCCAGCCATCGGCGCCGATCGCCATCGCCTGCGAGGTCTCGCCGCCCGCGCGCGGCTGCGGGCAGATGTCAAAGGCGGGGGTGAGGGTCAGTTCGGCGCCGTCCCAGAATGCGGCGTGGTTGCGCGCGTGATCGTCGCTGTTGCCGGTGAGGATGTTGAAGGTGATGCGGGCGAAGAGCTCGCGCAGGCTCTCGATCGGCTCGGTGAACATGGCGCGGATCAGGTCGGCGAGGTCGGCGTAGCTGGCGTAGCGGCCGCTCGTCTCATCGAGGCCGAGCATTGTCAGGGCGGAGACGACGCCGCGACGTCCCCCCTCCTTCGGCCGGTCGAAGCGCTCGACCAGCAGTGCGTCGCGGCCGAGCGCCTCGGTCAGTTCGACCTTGGCGGCGTCGATGCCGGCGCGGCGGGCGAGCTCCATCGAGACGAACTCGCCTTTGACCACTGCGTATTTGTCGCTGCTCGAGCTGAACTTGGCGATCAGGCGGTGGGACCCGTCGTGGAGCAGGGCCTTCGGCCGGGCGCCACCGACGGAGCTCCCGTGCAGCAGGGCTTGGTCGAGTGCCTCGGAGAGTGGCTCGCCTTCTTCGACCTTCTGCGCCGACTCCGCGAGTCGGCTTAGCTCCACGAGCTGCGCCTCGCCTTTGCCGCGCGGCACGTAGTTATCCGCAGAGGACTGGAAGTCGAGCGCACCGATCCGGTCTGAGCCGGAGTCGAGCAGGTAGGTGAGGGAGCTGAGGTCGGCGCTGTCTTCGGCCCCTTTGCCGACCCGGTGGTTGAGGATCACCCGCTGGCCCCAGGCATCGGGGCCGGCGTCGGCGATGCAGCCCGCGATCTCGCCGGCTCGCGGTGAGATCTCCCGTTCGACCAGCGGCAGCTCGGGCTCATAGAGGGAGATGCGCTCCTCGCGGGCGAGGTAGCTGCGCGCATAGGTGAAGTTGACGATCGGACCGACCGGCTCCAGGCGCCCGGCGACCACGGGGTCCCTTGCCCCAGGCAGCCACACCCAGACGTAGGCCTCCTGGGGTTGAGGCTCAGAAGTCATTGTTGGGCGGGCGCGGCTCGCGGGTCCGGGCGGGGAGCAGTGCGAGACGGTCCTCGACCCGTCCCGCCTCAAGGGCGCGACGACCCGGGTCCTGGTCGAAGAGGGGAACGTCGACCAGCACGGCAGCCTCGAGCGCGGCGCCGAGGCTGACGCTGAGGTTGCCCTGCTCGACCTTGCGCAGGGTGCCATCGGTGACGCCGACGCGCTCGGCCAGTTGCCGCAGGGTCCAACGCCGTTCCTTGCGCCCCAGGCGTATCCGGGCGCCGAGCAGCCGTGCTGCCTCTTTGGTCAGTGGTGAATAGGTGATTGGACTCATATCGACAATATATCGATGCTTAAATAGCTTAAGCAGCAAGATTTTGCCTATTGAGGGCGAGGGACCGGGAAAACCGGCCGCGAATCAGTGGCCGGCGGTGTGCCGGGCCAGATTCGTCGCGATCGCGTAGCGGACCCGGCCGACTCCTTCGAGGCCGAGGGCTTCACCGGCGGCGGCGGTCAGGTCCCAGGCACGGCCCTTGACGTAGGGACCGCGGTCGATCACCTGGGTGATCAGGGCCTTGCCGTGGTAGACGAACTTGACGGTCGTCCCGCACGGCAGGCTCTTGTGAGCGACGCCGAGCGTGTGTGGGCGCAGGGTCTGCCCGCAGGCGGTGTGGCGGCCGTAGAGGCCGGGGCCATACCAGCTGGCGCCCGCGATCCGCATCGGGCTGCTGAAGGTCAGTTCCCCGCCTTCAGGGGCGGTCGCGGTGAAGCTGGAGGCGCCCCCGGTCGACGCTTGGGCGGAAACGACCCCGCAGGCCAGGACCGCCAGCGCCATGAGCGAGATTACCCAGCGCAGGCGGGAGGTCAGGCGCCGCTCGGAGCTGGGCGCCTCTCGTGATCCGTTATTCCGCGCAAGGCGGTTTATCGCAGTTTTCATGCTCTTTCCAAGCGCTTACGGGGTTAGCTGTCGGGCTCGCGCTGAAAGAGTTGCGCTACGCGGCTGATGCCGGCGATTCGCCCCAACTAATTGGGTCCCCCGCTCTCCGTGGTATGTAGACGGAGATTCAGCGGAAGTTGGCAGCAGATTAGCAAACGCTAAGACAGAAAAATTGCAGACGGCGGCGAGCTGGCTGTGCATGCCGAGTGGATCGGCCATTTTGCGCCGATTTTCAAACTCTGCACGGAGAGTTCCGGGCGTGGGAAAGGCCCCCTTGCGAGGGCCTTTCCTTTAGCGGGCCTGTAAGCCGGATCCTGTCGTGAGCGGACATCTATCTCACCGGGGCCGAAACCCCGGAGGGATCGCCGAGGCGATCCTGCGACCCACCTGGACCTCGCCGAGCCGGGTCGACGGTCCTGCTTGGCCTTGCACCGGGCGGGGTTTGCCTGGCCGCCGCGTCACCGCGACGCCGGTGCGCTCTTACCGCACCATTTCACCGTTGCCTGTACGCGACTCACGTGCGGCCGCGCCATCGGCTGTGTATTTCTGTGGCACTTTCCCGCGGGTTTCCCCGGGTGGGCGTTACCCACCGCCCTGCCCTGTGGTGTCCGGACTTTCCTCGAGGGGTTTTCTCTCCCCCCGCGGTCCGCTCGGCCCGCCCCTCGATGGTAGCTGCGGCGGCGCCGATCGACCAGGGGAGGCGGGGATATGGTGGCGAGGATGCGAACCGCGGTCATAACCGGGGCTGGAGGAGGGCTGGGGCGCGCGATCGCGGTCGAGCTCGCCGGCCTCGGCTACGCGGTCACCGTCAGCGATGTCGATGGCGAGGCCGCGGCACGGACGGCCGAGGAGATCGGCGGCAACGCCGGCTCGGCCGTGCTCGACGTCCGCGACGACGCCGGCTGCCGATCGTTGGCGAGGGCGACGGCCGCCGAACACGGCTCGCTTGACCTCTGGGTCAACAACGCCGGGATCCTGCGCACCGGCCTGGCCTGGGAGCAGGACGAGGCGACCCGCGCGGCGATGCTCTCGATCAACGCCGTCGGCACGATCAACGGCACGATCGCCGCGCTGGAGCAGATGCTCCCGGCCGGTCACGGCCATGTCATCAACGTGATCTCGCTGGCCGGAATCGTCGCCGCGCCGGGAGAGGTCACCTACGCGGCGAGCAAGCACGCGGCGATGGCCTTCACCCTCGGCACCCTCTTCGACCTGCGCCGCAGCGGGCACCGCGGCATCGAGCTCTCCGCCGTCTGCCCGGACGGGATCTGGACCCCGATGCTGGAGGACAAGCTCGACGACCCGGACGCCGCCGGCTCCTTCTCGGGCCAGCTGCTGACCCCGCAGCGGGTGGCGCGCGAGGTCGGCAAGCTCAGCCGGCGCCCGCGGCCGATCGTGATCATCCCCCGCTGGCGCGGCCCGATGCTGCGCCTCTTCGACCTCTTCCCCCGCCTCGGCCTGCGCCTGATCCCGCTGGTGATGTGGGACGCGCGACGACGCCAGCGGCGCTACAAGAAGCTGATCGAGGCAGATCCTGGAGTAGAGGGCTGGCCACCAGGGAGCGAAGCGTGCTCCGCAAGTGGCCCCAGGCGGCGCGCCTAAACCTTTCTGAAGACCCCGACTACCTTGCCCAATACCCGGGCCTCGGTGCTGAGGATCGGCTCCATTTCCTCGTTCTCGGGCTGCAGACGGATGTGGTCCTTTTCGCGGAAGAAGCGCTTCACGGTCGCCTCCTCGCCGATCAAGGCGACGACGATTTCGCCGTCGATCGCTTCGTCGGCGGGACGGACGACGACGTAGTCGGATTCGAGGATGCCGGCGTTCTTCATGCTTTCGCCGCGGATCTGGAGGATGTAGTCGCCGTCCTCGCCACCGATCACGTCGGGGACTTCGATGTACTCCTCGATGTTCTCTTCGGCCAGGATCGGCTCGCCGGCGGCGACGCTGCCGACCAGCGGCAAGCCGCCGCCGGGCAGCACGGTCCGCTTCGCCTTGTCGAAGAGCAGCTCGATCGCGCGCGGCTTCGAGGGGTCGCGGCGCAACAGCCCGATCTTCTCCAGGTTCGACAGGTGCGCATGAACGGTTGAGGAAGAGTGCAGCCCGACGGCCTTGCCGATCTCCCGCACGGTCGGCGGGTAGCCGGTCTTGGCCGCGTACTTGCCGATGAAGTCGAAGATCTCCTTCTGCCTCTTGGTCAGGTCAAGGTCAACCATCGATGGTCTCTTTCTCCTCCAGTTGCCGGGCCGACAGGAATGTCGAAATCCGTCCGAACACGTGTTCGCAGGCTACCGCCTCCCCCGGATGCTCGCAAGGCAACCCGTCACAAAGCCGCCAAACATCTAGAATCGACCGCCCCGCGGCCGTGGCGGAACTGGTAGACGCGCAAGGTTGAGGGCCTTGTGGGTGGAAACACCCGTGATGGTTCGACTCCATTCGGCCGCACTGAAAAGCCCCCGCTTGCGGGGGCTTTTTCGTTCCCGAGGGCCGTTTTAGAAAAGGCTCCTCGATCGATGGTGCGCCAGTCGGTGCGCCAGTCAGCATTGACTGGCACTGCTACGTGCCATCCACGTGATCAGCAAGCTCCTCCTCGATTCGCTCCGCCGACCCCTCGCAGTCAATCTGGACGCGCTTGACGGGAACCGACTCGTCTGCCACCACCGGCACTCCCCAAAGGTTGTTGAACCCCATCTTGACTTCGAAATTGCTCACGGGATTTCTCCTACATAAGTGAAGGCGACCTCATATCCCTCCAAATCTCGTGATGGCATCCGATCTAGGTCGTCCCAATCTCCGCCGGGAACGAAAGCCGCCAAAACCACCGGAAGAATGCGGTAGAAGCTCTCGCCGCGAGTGTCGAACGCGACCGATATCGCCTCGATGTCCTCGACTATCTCGACGGAGACCGAGGTTCCGTATCGGCCACCTATCTGGGCGCGCTCCTCTTTTCCAGATTCGCGCGCTCGCTTCAATAGTCGGGGCGGGTCGACCTGAAGCATGCGAGCCAGTCGAAGATCTCGCTCCCGGTAGAGCGCTTCATAGTCCTCCGTAGTCGGAAGCAAGACTCCCGCCTCGTCGAGCCCCTTGCAGAACGGGAAAAAATCGCCCGGCATGCCCGATTCGTGACGGCCATATGCAACGAGCCAAACGACCTCTGGGTGTAGCTCGTCATGCCAGGTTGCGCCCCGATGTTCGTGCTGATGGCGCAGGACCGAAATCGTCTTTCCCGACTCCACCGGTTCGACTTGGCTCGAACCCTCGAATTTCTGTCGGCGCTCCCTCAGGAACGCCTTGACGATTGGCTGGCTTCCGACCACCTCGAAGCTCGCAGACTCCCCGGCGCCTAGGTCATCCCTCAGGCAGCGCCTAGTGATCCGCAGCTCGCGGTCGGGCAAAACCACGCCCGTGCCAAAGAAAAACTCGTTCTCTTGCAAATCCACGGCGGCGATCCTATGGAGTCACACAGATGGCAATGGCCGCTCGTGGAGCCGAATCGCTACGCTGTGTTCGTTGTAGATCACGAGATCGTGAAACTTTATCTCAAGTATTGGGTTGAAATAACCGATATACGGAAATACATTGAGATGAGCTACTTGTCGTAAGGAGTGGACATCCACACAAAGCAAGGAAGGTGCCGAATGGCCGACACCACCACCATTCGCGTTTCGACCGAGATCCAAAGCGAGATCTCGCGCATCGCGGCGCTTCGAGGGGTCTCCTCGGGGGAACTCCTGGGAGAGGCATGGCGCGAGTTCCTGGAGACGCACCGCTCAGACTTGGCAGAGGATCTAGAGCAGGCCGCACAGATCCTCAGAGGCGGGACCACTCAAGATCTGGCCAATTTTCTCTCGCGGGACGTTCCCGAGCGCGCTAAGCGAGCGGCAGAAGCCGCGCGCAGCTGATAGACCGTCGATATACCTCCGCCTCGTGGCTGGCCACGGGCGGAGGGTCCCTGTCTGCGGTGGAGCGCCTGGCATGCCATCAGTTCTCGCCGCATGGCGGCCAAGCTTCCCGAGGTTCGCCGTGCCGCTCATGCAAGTTGACCGAGAGCCCTGTACTGCCCTCAAGCAGCTGCATTCAGCGCCGAGACCATGTAGGCGTCGACCAGCTCGCGCGCCTGGTCGCGAGTTCCCGGCAACCGACCGGGCGATCTTCATGAGCGCGGCGATGACCGGCCTGCGCCAGGGCGAGCTGCTGGCCCTGCGCTGGCGCGACGTCGACTGGGAGGCGAGCAAGATCCGGGTGCGCCGCAACTACGTCCGCGGGACTGGGTCACGCCCAAGTCTCGGCATGGCTTGCGTGCGGTTCCCCTCGCCAACCAGCTGGCCGGCGAGTTGGACCGGCATTTCAAGCGTTCTGCCCACCAGGCCGGCGACGATCTGGTGTTCGCGAACCCCAAAACCGGCGCCGTCCTCGACTATTCGGCCCTCGGCCAACGGTTCAAGAAGACGCTGCGGACCGCCGTTCGCCCCGTCCGCTTTCATGATCTGCGCCACACCTTCGGGACCAGGATGGCCGCCGAGAATGTGGTCCCGCGCACGCTGCAGGAGTGGATGGGTCACGGCGACCTGAAGACGACGATGATCTACCTCGACTACGCACCAAGGGAGGATGAGAGCCGGGTTGTCGGCGATGCCTTCTCAGATTTGGGCTGATCGAGGCACCACCATAACTTCCGCTGCGACCCGCCCATAAAGCCGGGCGGCCAACCCAGCCTGCGTCTCCCGGTCAGCCCCTGTCACCTCAAGCGACGCCAAGGCTGGGGCCGAACGGGACCGCCCGGGGGTAGTTTCATGCCAGTACCCTCGCTAACCAATGAATCCAGATCATGGCTGGCCCTTCCTGGCAGCGCCGAGCCACCCAGTACTATCCGCGCTATGGGAGGTGTTCGCCCACGGCTTTCTCGGCGTGATTGTTGTGCCGCCACTCATCTGGCGGAACCCGCGTCGTAATCGCCTGGCGTTGCTTGCCTTCCTCGGTGGCATTGCGCTCGACATCGACCACGCTGCCGCGGCCGGGAGCCTTGACCCGCACAGTATGGAGCAGCTGGGCCGTCGTCCCGATACCCACAGCCTGCTATTCGTCAGCGTGCTTGCGCTGATCGCCTTCGCCGTTACGCGACGCAAGACGATCGCGTGGGCGGTGTTTGCGGTCCTAGATGATTGATTCCACGCCTCAGGCGACGTAGTCGACCAGAGCCCGGCTGGGGCGCCCGAGCCTGTGGTTGAGGGCGATGGCGGCGGCCAGCGCCAAGAAGCGCTGGGCGATGCGAACTCTCAGGTTGTGCAGGGTGCGGGCACCGTGGCGCTCCAGGGTGAGGATGTCCTTGCAGGTCCAGAAGATCGACTCGATCCGTTGGCGGATCGGGGCGAGGTGGATGGAGCTGTCGGGCTCGTCTTTGCGGGCCGGCCGCACGATCGTGGCCTGCAGCTCACCAACCGCCGCGGCGAAGTCCTTGCCGGCATAGCCCTTGTCGCCGATCACGATCTCCCCGCCAGACCTGTTCGCGCGTTCAAGCAACTCCAAGCCGACCTCGCGCTCATCACGCTTGGGAGAGGCGAGGGTGAAAGCCCTCGGCGTGCCGTCGGGGGCGAAGAGACCGTGCAGGCGAAAGCCCCAAAAGAAGCGCGAATGCGAGGCGCAGTAGCCGTAGTCGGCGGCATCTGCCAGCTGCGAGCGCCGTGTTGTCTCGACCGAGCGGGCGCACTCCACCGGGGTGGAGTCGATCAGCAGCAGGTCGTCATGGAAGCCCGGGGACTCGGCAGCGAATACGCCGATCAGCCACTCGATCGTCTCTGCCAGACGGGCCCTGCGCTTGTGGAATCCCGGTTGCTGGGGCAACTCGGGGAAGAGCTCCTTGAGCCGCTTGCGGGCCACGGCCAGGAAACGGCGATCGGAGGGGATGCCCATGATCGCCTGGGCGACGCACAGCGTCGCCACCTCGGCGTCGGTGATTCGGCGACGGGCGTTTCCGGGCTTCTCAGGCAGGAGATCGTCCGCCGTGCAATAAACCGCAGTGCAGAGAGTGTCGAGGTCGGCGTGCATCGTGGCCTTTCGGTCGACGGTTGCTTCAGCACCGTCGACTTCGGCCTCTCTGCCTAAAACCCCTTGGCCAGGGGGAATCCCGTGGAATCAATCATCTAGTTGCTCATCTGCTCTTCGACGCACCTGCGGGTGGCGTTCGGTGGCTGTTCCCGCTCCAGCACCCGGACGCAATTCCCTGGCTTGCGTGCCCGGTCGGTATCGTTTTGCTGACGGGGATCAGCGCGATGGTGGCGCGTGCTGAGAGATCGAATGCAGGACGCGAGGGCGTCGGTGGCGCTGGAGGGCAGCGAGGCGCAGGATCGAATTCGCGGCGTAGTCGAAGGCCGACTCTGAGCTGACGTAATCCTACTGGCTGTCCTCGTAGACAATGTTGCGGTCGAGGTGGTGCAGGGACCCGTCGGGCCGAACGCGTTGCGGCGTGCGTCGAAAGCCGTTCCTCCAAGCGTAGGGGTCGAGGTCTACATGGTCGCCTCCAAGAGGGCGACGGCTGCTACACCGGACGGTGTGATATTCAAGGGGTTTCGCGAACTCCAGAATTGCTCAAGGTCCTGAGTCGTGAGGTCTATAAGTTGAGACTCGACGTACTCGCTCTGATCGAGTGCGTCCTCGGGTGGCAGCGCCGCCTTCTCCGTAAGATCAAGTCGCAGAATCACCTCTGGCCGGAGACGAAGTAGGTCGAAGCCAACTCCAAGCACCTTCATCTGGGCCCCCGTGACTTGTAGAAGAGGGAGCTCCTCGGCCAGCTCTCGCGCCGCAGCTAAGAGAAGCGGGTCGCCAGCAGTCTCGGGTTCCAGGGTTCCGGATGGGCCCACGTCCCATAGGCCGGGGTCGGCGGCAAGATCATCACGGCGACGGCCGACTAGCAGTGCCCGGCCCGCAGCAGAGGGAACCGTTACGGCCACCGTGACGCCGATTGCGGCGGCGCGACCCTCCCCAGAGCGCAGCGGATCGCCCTCGGCGCAGGCATGGGCACGTTCGCGAAGTGGGCCGATTCCTCGCTCGACGTACTCGTGGCGAAGCGCATCTGCCGTGGCTACGTTGGCGAAGTAGGTCGACGGGGCAGCACGAAGGACACCATCTTCGAGTGAGGTGAGCACGAGCACGGCGCCATTGTGCAGGGCGACGTCTGATTTTCGGAGGGCGGCAAGATGAGGCTCTCCGCCCTTGCGCAGGACAGGGTCAAGCGGAGGGGTCTTCTCCTCCGCGATGACAAGATTCCGCGGATCGCGCAGCGGCATAGGCACCGCAGCCGCTGGATACGGCAGCCCACCCCTACCGATGACCGGGGCAAGCGGTGAGTACAGACGAGCAAGGTCGGGGAATCCCCGGGCCGGCCCCGGATGTACGAAGCGCTCAGTCACAGGCATGCAGCGGACGCGTGCTGCGACTTGCCCATGTCGTGATCAACCCTTCAGCTTTGTCATCTCGGCTCCTTGAATATTAAGCATCTCCGCTGGGCCAGTGGATGCATAGACTCCAGCGATGTCGACGACGACGGTTGTGCGACCGCGCAGCGCCGGCCCGGGTTCGGGCCCGGCCGGGCAACTGGCGGGTGATCGTCCCAAGCGGCAGCTACAACCCTTCGACCACGTCGCCCAAACGCTGTCAAGCGTTCTGCCCGGCGTCAGCCGCACGAAGGCACCGGATCGCCGAGGAGGTCCCCGACAGCAGCCAGGCCATCGCCTGGGTCAACGCCGCCCACCGCCTGTCGCTCCAGTTCCATCGCGAGGAGGACGAGAGTTCGTACCTGCTCTCGGACGGCCCTGCCCGAGCCGAGGACCGAGCCAAGGTAGTCTGCGGAAGATCGAAATTGGATAGGGTCAGTCGTGGCGTATCGAGCCCGGGGTCGTGCGCTCGATCGAGGCGCTCTAGGATTTCGTCGTGCTCGAGGTCTCCACAGCGCAGCTCGACGACGTGGTGCGATTGCGGGACGCACATGGGTGCGCTCAGGCTGAGCTTTAAGTGAAGGCGCCACGAGACCGAGCGGCGAAGCGTATGGCGGGCCAAAAGCGTCGCTCGGCAACGCTCGGACCCCGTGCCGTGTCCGCGCTGATCGTGATGATGTTCGGGCTCTTCGTCGGCGCTTGTGGTCCTGCGGTAGCTGCCGCACGCACCCGAGTGGTGCTCGGTGTAAATACCGCCGACCTGACGGTCCACTCTGGCGCTGCTCTCGATGACTTTGCGGCGGAAGCCGGCACCATGCCGAAGATCGCGATGTATTACCAAGACTGGAATGAAGGTTGGAAGACCGCTCTCCTCGATCCTCGTTTGACGGGACCGATAACCGCCCGGGGCGCCGTGCCGATGATCACTTGGACCCCCGGGCTAGACGCGACCGCCGGACGCTACCAACTGGCGTATCGTCCAGCCCGAATCGCCGCAGGGGCATTTGATGGATATGTCCGCCGTGCGGCGGTAGAGGCGCGCGAATATGGGAAACCGTTCTACATAAATTTCGCCAGAGAGATGAACGGGAACTGGAACACGTGGGGATCCGGAGTGCTGGGGAACACCCCCCACGACTTCATCGCCATGTGGAGGCATGTCGTTTCTATCTTTCGAGCGGAAGGAGCTACCAACGCCAAGTGGGTCTGGACACCAAACATTTACGGCAACAACTCGGTCCGACCCTTCGCCCCCTTCTATCCTGGAAACAAGTGGGTCGATGTGACAGGACTGAGCGGCTACAACTGGGGAGATTCAGGGCGCACAGCCTGGAAAGGCTTTGACGAGATCTTCCAGTCGAGTTACGAGGCACTACGACGTTTGTCTAACAAGCCAATCATCATTTCTGAGGTCTCATCAGCCGAACGCGGCGGTAGCAAGGCGCGATGGATCCAAAGCATGCGGCACGTATTGGTTCGAGATATGCCTCGAGTGAGAGCTGTGGTCTGGTTCGACGACGATAAACCAAGCGAGCGGAATTGGCGCATCAACTCGTCCAGCAGTGCCCTGAACGCATTTCGAGCGCTGGTGCGATCGCCTCTCTTTCGCGGGGGCGTCAACCTGCCAGCCATTCAACCGCCCATAGCCGGCGCCCCACCCGAGTTATGACGCGCCCCCTCGTCCATTCGTCCGGACGAGGGTCCGCCAGATCACTGCATCGTGCATCCGGGTCGATATGCGGCTCGAATGCCCCACGATTCGACATCGCGCCAAATCGCGGCCTCCATTTCGAGGACCGCTCTGCTGCTTGCAGCAACGGCTGCTTGGACCGTTCTGCCGCTGCAGCTCGACTCTCCCAGGGCGGACGCCCAAGTTGTACTAGGCGCTCACACCGCGGGGGCCGGGACTGAAATCGGATCCACCCTGGAATCGTTCGCGGCGACTTCTGGGGCTACGCCAAAGATTGCCATGTATTACCAAGACTGGAACGAAAGCTGGAAGACGGCACTCGTCGACCCGCGCGTGGTGGACTCCATCCAAGAACACGGGTCCGTTCCGATGATCACGTGGATGCCTAAGTTGGACGGTCGGCCCGTAGACGATTCCTCCTACGCACCAGGGCTGATTGCAGAAGGCACCTACGACAAATATATTCGCCGGGCTGCCCACGAGGCGACGACCTATGGCGCCCCCCTTTTCATCCGGCTCGCGCATGAGATGAACGGCAATTGGTCCCCGTGGGGCTCGATACCTGGGAATACCCCCGCCGACTACATTGCCATGTGGCGACACGTAGTAACTCTCTTTAGGGAAGAAGGCGCGACGAACGTCAAATGGGTATGGGCTCCCAATGTGAAGCAAGGACACTCATCCGAACCCTTCGATGCCTATTACCCAGGAGACGATTGGGTCGATTTCGTGGGCTTGGATGGATATAACTGGGGAACTGTGGGAGGTTCCTGGCAATCCTTTGCGAAGGTATTCATGTCGAGCTATGAAGAACTCAACCAGTTGACCAAGAAGCCAATGATGATTACAGAGACTGCATCCTCCGAGAGCGGTGGCAACAAGGCTCAGTGGATCCGTGAAATCCTGCAGACGGTTCTCACGAAAATGCCTCGGGTCCGTGCCCTTATTTGGTTCGACGTCAGCAAGGAGACTGACTGGCAGATCACCTCAACTCCAGCGTCGGAATCGGCCTTTCGCGAACTCGCGACGTCCTCACTACTCCAGGGAACCGTTGCAGAATTGCTCAGCCAAGCCGAAGTATCCACCCCGCCCCCCCTTCCAGTACTTAATGTTGGAGACCCGAGCGGCTCTTCCCGCAACGCCGATACCCTGTATGTCCCGGTGAGCTTGACAGCGCCCGCGCGACACACAGTCGTCGCGAAGTATGTACTTCGCGCGCGCAGAGGTCACCGCTCTCGTGTCTCAAGGGGCCACCTCAGGATTCGGAAGGGCCATCGAGCTACCCGTCTCTGGCTCGGAACTAGATTGACAAATCAGGTTCGCGCTAAACGCTACAAGGTTGTTCTTTCATCGCCTCGCAACGCAAAGATTGGACAACGGATAAGCCGAGGACTCCTCGGTCGCACCTCACCGGCGCATTTCCAGAGTATCGATAGAGCTGAACAGCTCGGCTAGTAGAATCCTCCCGACTCACGGTGGACCTGCCCAAACAGCCCGACCGTGCGCTTTGCCATTGACGCGAATCAGGAGCTGCCGACCGTGACTCTTCCCAACTTTCTCATCATCGGTGCGCAAAAGGCCGGGACAACCGCCCTCTACTACGCCCTCTCGAAACATCCAGAACTCTTCATGAGCTCAAACAAGGAGCCGCAATATTTTGCATCAGAGAGCGAACTGAGCGAAGCCGCGGGCCCTGGGGACTCGACCGCCGGCACCGTCGACACTTTGCCCGCATACGAAGAGCTTTTCGTTGACGCTGCACCCGAGCAAGCGATCGGCGAGGCGTCGACAATCTACCTCTATGCCCCTCGGGCGCCGGGCCGCATTTCAGAACTGCTTCCGGCCGCGAAACTGATTGCCATGCTTCGGAACCCCGTTGATCGTGCTTACTCCAACTTTCTTCACCTCGTTCGCGACGGCCGAGAGACCGCCGATACTTTTGGCATCGCGATCACCGAAGAAGACTCGCGACGTAACGACGGTTGGTCGACAAATTGGCGGTACAGGGAGAAGGGACTCTATGCCCCCCAAATAGAACGATATACCGCGCGGTTCGCTGCCGATCAAATTCGCTGGTATCTCTATGAGGACTTCAACGCCGCTCCGCATTCCACCATCGTTGATATTTACCGCTTTCTAGAAGTCGACGACTTGTTCACACAGGACCTCACTGCCCGCCTGAACGTTGGGGGTATGCCCAAAAGCAACAGCCTCCAACGACTATCACGGAACTCAGAGCGACTCAAGTGGGCGATTGAGCCGCTACTTCCAGCTCCAGTAAAGCGACGGCTTCTCTCGGCCCAGAATCGAAATCTGGCACGTCCATCCATCGATGCGTCACTTCGGGCAGAACTCATTGCCTATTTTCGGGCGGACATGGAGAAGGTAGCTGACTTGACAGGACTCGACACCTCCACGTGGAAATAGCGCCGCCTACGCTGGCTGCCGTCGACTTAGCTTTGCCCACGAAGACCTTCGGCCCACACCCACATCTCCCGCAAGTCGCGCCGCGCACAAAGACCGAGCGCCGCCACATACGCTATGGCGCCTACGACCACCTCTGCGGCGAGCGACACGGCTTCACCAGAACCCGCTAGTAAGCTCTGCGTTCCCGCAACCGCCGCGACCATGATGCCCGCGGAGACAAGCAGCCTTGGAAATACCTTGAAGTATGCGCGAAAACTAACTCCTCCCCACATCCGTAGCCAATATAGCCGGGCCGGCCACGCGATTAACAGCACAATACCTAGCGACAATGCCACCGCAACAATGCCAAAGCTAACCGCAATCGCAAACGCGATTAGCTGTACGGCGACTAACCCACTCGTCCACCACAACTCGTTCGACACCTTCCCGAGTGCGATCACGTACTGGCTGGAAAAAATCAGCTGTCCTTGAACAAACCCCGCAAGAGCCAATGCTTGCATCACCGGTGCGCTTGGCGCCCACCTGTCGCCGAATAGCAGAACAGTAATCGGATGAGCCAGGAGGGCCAAGCCAGCGTAGATCGGCAAGCTCAGTCCAGCTGCCAGTCTGGTGGACCGGTAAAATGCAGCATTGAGAAGCTCGCCGTCGTGCTTGATCCGGGAGAACGTGCTCAGCACCACCTGAGTGAGCGCGATCGATATCAGTGTATTGATCACCACGACCACCCGAAAGCCGACGACGTAGTAACCCAAGGCGACGGCACCGATAACTATACCGATGAGAAGATTGTCCGCATACTCGCCGATGTTCGTAAGTAGGCGAATGCCGGTGAGCCGAGATCCGAAGTGAACTAACTCACCGAAGGCTCTGCGGGAAAACCGCCTATTTGGCCGCCAGGTTACAAGGCTCCAAAGCAAGGCAACGGTCAAGCCCTCATACACTAGGGTTTGAGCGACAAGGGCCCACACGCCGGCACCCGACAGTGCAAGAGTCACGGCAGCGGCACCGCTCGCAACGCTGGCACCTAATCTACGGACGGCCTGCACTCTGAACTTCATTTCACGCGCCAGCAGGGCACTTTGAGTTGAGTCCAGAGCGGCGAATATGAAGAACAGGCTTAGCACCCGTAATACTGCAGTCAGACCCTGGAGGGAGTACAGAGCCGCAACGAGTGGCGCCGTCGCCACTGTCAACAGTGCCATCGCCAATCCGGTAGCCATCGCGGTCCAAAACGCCGTATCGACGTGAACCGGCGATAGATCAGTTTTTTGGATGAGGACTTGGCCAAATCCCTGATCAACCAGCACCCTGAGCACCCACAAAAGGACACTTGCTGCAGCGACCAGACCGAACTCCTCAGGAGACAGCAGTCTCCCAAGGACGACGAACGTGGCCAGCGCCACTGCCTGGTTCACCCAGGTGGCAAAGCTCATCCACGCTGCGCCGTGCAACGCGGCTCGGGATGCACCGTCGCGTGTTTTGGGGCCCTCGGCTACGTGATCGGTAATGGGCGTGTCGGATTGGGAGGCCATAGCTATTCAGCAACGCCTGGCGGATCAGGGGCATAGACATCGGCAAAGCCCTCGCCCGTAACGGTAGTCTCCATATTTGCCACGTTTGCACCGTGCTCCTCGGCGAACGGCACACCGCCAGAACCGAGGGCGTGGCGGAAAATGATACGCGATGCGCCTCCTTCTACTTAGCGATGCCTACCCGCCTCTCATAGGTGGTGCAACTCGCGCCGCACAGCAGATCGCCACGGCAATGGCAGCGCGGGGGGACGATGTAGAAGTGATGACGATGTGGCAGCCGGGCCTTCCGATGCATGAGCATGACGGCCCAGTCGCCGTCCATCGACTCCGCAGTCTGACTCAGCGAGTACCTGGACTGTCGACCGACCACTATCAAGCCAGTCCGCCACCCTATCCAGATCCCGAGTTGACCTGGCGGATGAGACGCATCATAACGCGCTTCGATCCGGATCTGATCCATTCTTACGGCTGGCTATCCTATTCGTTGGCAGTCGCATTAGTCGGTCGTAACACTCCGGTACTTCTGTCAGCACGGGACTACGCTTATTTTTGCTCCCTTCGCACCTTGGTTCGAAACGGAAGGCCCTGCGACGGACCCGGCATGGCTAAGTGCCTTGCATGCGCCAGCACCCACTACGGAATCGTCAAGGGCACCACAGCCGCCACAAGTGTGGCAGGCGGCCGTTTTCTCCTGCGTCGTATTGCCTCCGGGCTGCACTCCAACAGCTCCTACGTGCAGCAGAATGTCGATCTCCATCTATTTCGGGATCAACCCCCTAATCCCGACCAAGTTGTCCCTTCCTGGCGCGACGACTCAGACCCATCTACAGCTCCGAATAGCTCGATCCTCGATCGGCTTCCCGACACACCATTTATTCTCTACGTTGGGGCACTTCGAGTCGTCAAGGGTCTCCGCCAACTATTTGACGCATATGCTGCCCTCGACGGGCCTCCGCCTCTAGTGTTGATCGGCACCCAAGCCCCCGATACGCCGCCGATACCTGATTCCGTACTGGTTCTCACCGACGTGCCGTACCAGACGGTGCTTGCTTGTTGGGATCGGGCGCTCTTCGGTGTTTTCCCCTCATTGTGGCCTGAGCCACTCGGCAAAGTCGTTCACGAGGCCATGAGCAGAGGGAAAGCAGTAATTGGAACCACTCCCGGCGGACATGGCGAGATGATCAGTGATGGAGAGAATGGATTCCTTGTCCCGGCCGGTGATGTAGCGCGCCTAACAGCGGCAATGCAGATTCTGATCGACGATGATGACCTCAGGCAGCGGATGGCCGTCCGGAGCCTCGACCTGTCGCAGGCTTTCACCGAAGCCAGTGCTCTTCCGTTGCTGCGGGCCTTATACGCTGACGTGCTTGCTACCTCACCGTAATGTGCCTTGACTTCCCTCACTTGGCCCATGGATGTATCTTGTCTACATATTGGAGTTCCGCCTGCCCAGTACCATTTGCTTGGATATGAAGCCAATTAAGGTTTTGGAATATGAGCTAGCCAAACCGCTCGCCGGAATCGCGCGCTCTCTGGCGCCGGACGGCACGGCCTATCGGCGCGCCCGCATTCTGGTGCGCCTCCATTCCCAGCCCCTTGGTCTGGTCGATATCGACCTACTCGAGGCAGGCACTCCGGCCGCACTCGTTGCCGATGCGATCTGGTCGCAATTGGGGACCTCAATTTCTGAACATCTGGCATTAGACGGGCAGGAGCCGATTTCGTTTTTGGCAGAGACTGGCATCGTCGATTGCAAAGAGCCCCAGTGTCGAATACCACTTGAAAGCTTCCTGCCCAACGCCCCGCACATTTCCGTAGTGATACCGACACGAGAGCGCCCCGGCCGGCTGCGCACTTGCCTATCCTCCATCGTTGCGTCTCGCTATCCGCCTAGCCAACTGACGATCATAGTCGTCGACAACGCTCCGAGTACGACGCGCACAAAGCGAGTCGTGGAGTGTTTTCTGCAGGACGGCCATCCGGTCCGATACGCCAGAGAGGATGTGTCGGGAGGCTCGAGCGCCCGGAATCACGGCATACGTCTCGTGGACAGTGGACTCGTAGCAATGACCGACGACGACGTCCAGGTGGATCAGGACTGGCTTGCCCAGATAGCCCTAACTTTTAGCCTACGGCCCGATGCTGCCTGCGTCTCAGGTTTAGTCGTCCCGACATCCCTAGACACCGAAGCGGAGCTTCTCTTCGAGGAGTACGGTGGCTTCACGCTCGGTTTTTCAAGTCGGCTCTACAGCTTGAATCGCCATCGGTCGCCCGATCCGCTTTTCCCCTGGACAGCTGGGGTCTTCGGAACGGGGAACAACTTTTCATTTCGTACGGATGCGATCAAATCAATTGGAGCATTCGACCCTGCGCTTGGTAACGGGACTCCCACCTTGGGTGGCGAGGACAGCGAGCTGCTGCTGCGTACCATTCTTAGTGGTTTCACTATCGCCTATGAGCCCCGGGCTCTTGTCCATCATTCTCACAGGACGGACTACGCTTCCCTGCAGCGCCAAATTCACTCCTATGGAGTTGGTCTTTCGGCCTACTATCTGCGAACGCTTACGCACAGGCCATCGCTGGCGTTGGACTTTTTGCGAAAGCTTCCCGCTGGGCTCCAACACCTGCTTAAAAGCGGCGATGCCGCAGCGGTACCCTCAGCAGTGAAGTATCCAAAGGACCTCCTTTGGGCGGAGCGACGGGGCATTCTTCAAGGTCCGCTGGCCTATTTGAAAAGCCGACGACACTATGGACCGCATCAAGTTCCCCTCACCTGACTTTTGACTTACTTAGGGACCGTGAAGCAGGCGCCGTGTGTCGTAGATGTTAATACTTCCGCCGGAGTAGATTCTGCTCAATGCGCTCACATTGCCAAACTTTCTCAAGTCGGCACCGTGTAGCCGCGGTTCGAATACACCTGCCTCCCGATCAAAATATCGACCCGACCGCGGGGGTGACTCGTCCAATCGCGAATCAACTACAAGGTAGTCAATGTTTCCCTTCCGAATCATGGCCTTCTGCCATGGCGTCAAAGTGGGGAGCGAGAATATCTCTCCGACTGGTCGGTGCAGTACATAGCCACCAAGTGGATTCTGTGCCCCGTAGGCCGCCATCAACCCCTTATTCGACCGATTGGTCAAGATCCGACTATGCGGCGGGAGCCATTCGCCGGCCCACTTTGCCGCGGCCACAGCCTCTGGATCGATCGAGCGCATTTCGGCCTCGACCTCGTAGTTGCCTGGAACGCGAGATTCCGGCGCCCAGCCGACCGTGATGCCGCCCACGAACACTATTCCCACAGCCACGGTAAGAGCCGCGAGGTACAGTCTTTGCACATTCACTGCTTCGGGGGCCCTGACACTCTTCGAAATCAGCCTAGCGACAACGAAGGCGATACCGGTGCCCAGTCCGAGAAATATGAACTCTGACGTTCGGTTGGAGGTCTCCGTACCCGCCGCCGTAAGGCGCACGGCAAGCGCGATTGGGTACGCCGCAGCCGCTAGACCGAGCATTGGCAATGCGGCGTGACGAGTCCGCGCACGGAAGATTGCGATCAGGCCTAGCGGCAGGACCAAGAGTGTGAGGCCGACCGACGCGAGACCGACGAGTTTTTCGAGGATCGGATTCTGATAGCCCGGAGCGGCTGAGAACGGAGCCTTCGACGCTCCACTTCCGGTGACCACATTCCAAAGCCCGGTGGCGGCATTCCCTAACACCTGCCCGAGCTCTTGCCCAGCTTCATGTCCCGCTAACAACCACCAACCGACAGATGCAAGGATCGAAATGCTGGCGATCCACGCGATCGACCAATTCCTCGGCTTCCCCCGCCGCCCGGACGCAGCAACTATTGCCCATACCAGCAACGCAGCACTCAGGGCGTAGCTAGTCAGATGGTGAGTCAGCGCGGTACCTGCCGCAAGAACGCCAGCCGACACCACAATCCCGGTGCTGGAGCTGCTGCGAGCGTGTTGAAGCGCTGTCACAAGCAATGTGGCAGCCGCGAGCGATATGGCCAAGGTCTCGTAGGAGTACTGAGCATCAAAGAAGACAAAATTAGGGTTAGCGGCATATACGAGCACGGCAATGCCGGCGACCCTTGATGAGTTTGCCACCCGTCTCACGAACCCAAATAGCGCCACAACAAGGATCAGCCGCGCCATTCCAATAATGAGCACTCCAGACGCGAACACGCTTAGACCACTCAGGGCGACAACCGACGAGGTCACAAGATGAAGGCCTGGAAAATATGAATAGGCGTGAACAATGGGGTTTGAATGGAACAGTTGTCCAGTTGCCAGAACGTCGTTTGTACTTCTCATCTGACCCAACTCGTCGTGAAACGTGAACCCCGCTGGACTTTGCATCACCTTGACCACGTAAAGGCCCATACCGAGGATGACGACGAGGCAGAGTCTCTCCGAAGACCCGGCCTGAGCGTCGAGCAGCCGGTATCCGATTGGGAGATAGATCACTAATAGCCCAATCCAAAAGCAGGGCGTAGCCCAAGACTCGGTCGATCGACCCCCTGCGAACGCAATGGCAACAATGAGCACGCCGAGGCAGGCAACCGAGAGCAGAAGCCCCGCGCCACCTTCAGAAGCTGGACGCCGATCGTCTATTCGCTCGCTTGAGGCGTCGCGCGCTGGAGCGGCGTTAGTAGGGACCCCAATTTCGTCCACTTGCCTAGGAGGTCGCCACCGGTCAGGAAGTCCCACAAATTTCACGGCGACCTCACGACGGTTTTCGCTTCGACTTGATTCCGCCCCCTCGTGACCACGAAGTTCGTTGGCGACTGCTCCTTCTCTGAGGAGGTCGCCATGCCAGACCAGGTGGATCCCGACGGGACTACAATCGGACCCCAGCTGCGTAGCGCCCTTCCGTCGTGATAAGCACGTATATGGAACGTCTGAGCGCTCTCTTCGCGGTTGTGGACAAAGAGTGTGTCGGTGTCACGCTTCGCGGAGTGGGTCGTCCAGATTTGCGAAAACGGGACGCTTTCGCTCTGGCCGTCAAAGCTGAGTTGCGTGATTATTGCCGCGGCGACCAGAAACAGGATGGCCACTATGTAAAAGCCCCATTTCCTGGGCAATTGCGGTCGAAGAGTGAGACTTCGGCCTTTGACGGAACAGACACGGAGCCCGAATAGGCACGACGCCACTGATAGCGGGATAAGAACCGCTGCTATCGAATCACGGTCAACGGCAAATCCCGCCGCATAGAGGAGAACCCCCGCGATTGCAGTGAGGCAAAACGAAAGCGCAAAAGACAGTACGACGGCCTCGAGCTTCCTTAGGCTGGTGCCGAGAGACGCGGCGAGTCCTGCCCCCGGCACGGATAGGAAGATCGTAGCCGCCGCAATCCCGGCCGGTCCCGAAACTCCCGCGATCGCGATAGCCCCAGCAAGCGCCACAAGGGAACAGGCAATAGCCAGGAATATCGCGTTGGTCAGTCGTAGGGTCAAGCCTGTATTTGCGCGAACAGCCGGTCGTAGCCGTCGATGGTGCGCTGCCAGGAGTGGATGTCGGCGAAGCGCTGACCGCGCATCGAACGGACCGCGCGGATCGCCTCGCGGATCGCGTCTGGGTCCTTCGCCGGAACCTGGATCGTTCCCTCGTATCCGTCGACCGCTTCGATCAGGCCGCCGACGGCGGTGACGATCACCGGCAGGCCGCTAGCCATCGCCAGCTGCAGCGGGCCGCTCGAGGAGGAGCGGTGATACGGGAGGACCACTGCGTCGGCCTTGGCGAAAAGCGCCGCGACCTCCTCGTCGGCGACGTAGCGGTTGACGAAATCGATTCGATCCCTGTGCGGGCTGCGAGCGATCATCTCGCCTGGCTCGGTGCAACCTTCCCATGTCTCGCCGACGACGTTCAAGCGATACTCGCCGACCTCCTCCTCGGAAAGCGAGTCGAAGGCCGCGACCAGGTCCTGGACCCCCTTGAAGGGACGGATCACTCCGAAGTAGAGGAGGTTCATGGGCCTATCCCCCGGATCCTCCTCAGGCTCGACGATATCCTCGCCCCCCTGGTACTGGTCGTAGGGGCCGTGGGGGATCATCGCCACCGGCCTGTCGCCGAGGCCATAAGTCTCCTCCAGCGCGTCGCGGTCGTACTCGGAGTGGACGACGAAGCCCGACGTCATCCGCAGCATCAGCGGCATCAGCGCGCCGACGTACCAGCGGGCGGCGGGGATCGCGCTCTCGGCGGTGTCGAGGATCTCGTGGAACTCGAGGACGATCTTGGCGTTGCGCAGGCGGGCGATGACGGCGAGCATCAAGAAGGAGTGCAGGACCGTCCCGCTCCACCACTGGAAGACGACCACCTTCGGCCGCTCCGCGCGCAGCAGGCGGATCGCCCGTGGCATGCTCCTCCCCCACCACCAGTCGATGCCGTCGAAGACCTGCGAGTCGGGCGGGTAGGTGAAGCGGGTCAGGTCGTCGCCGACCCGATCGCGGCCGGGATAGAGGCGCTTGGGAAGCAGCGTGCGCATCAGGATGGCGCTGACCAGGTGCCCCCGGCCCAGCTCGTTGATCAGCTTGTTCGTGTAGTAGCTGATGCCACTGACGAAATACGGGCCCGAGCCGACCACGCAGACGCGCGTGGCGCGCTCGTTGGAGGCGCCGGTGCTCGCCGCCGGCTTGTCCTCGGCGGTTTGGGATGCAGCCAAGGGACCCATCAGACCAGTGTCGCCCATCCTCCGGGCCCTTCTGCGACCCAGTCCAACGCTTGGCCACCGAACATCGAGACCCAGGCGTTGTGGTGGCGGTCCGGCGAGGAGGGCTGGTAGATGAGGGCCGCGCCGCCCGGGGCCGAGCGGGAGAACCCGAGCAGCCGCCTGACCGCCTCCTCCAACCCCTCGGGTCGCAGGCCGAGGGCGACGGCCATGCGGATGGCCTGCGAGGTGGTGTCGCCCTGTTCCGGTGCCGGCCCGGAGCCGTCGGAGGGCGCGAAGCGGGGCATCGCGCCGCTCTCGAGCTGCTGTGCCCAGGCCCATTCGGTACCGGCGCGGGCGCGGTCCAGCGCCCTCTGGTCGCCGGTCGCCGTCCCCCACATCCAGAGCCCCTCGAGCGTGTAGATGTGCGGGTGGAGCATGGTCGGGCCGTCACCTGGCTGGGTCGGGAAGGAGCCGTCCTCGCGTTGCATCACGGAGACCTCCCCGACCAGCGCGGTGGCCGCGTCACGGGCACCGGTGAGACCGACCTCGTCGGCGAGCAGAAGGCTCTGGACAACCTTGAGCAGGTGCGGCTTGCCCTCCGTCGACCAGCCGCCCCGCCCGGTCGCGGGCGAGCCGGCCGGAATCGCGCCGAGCCCGTTGTCGCTCTCGATCGCGTCGCGCAGAGTGGAGGCGAGCATCATTCCTTGGGCAATGTGCCCTTCGCTCTCGCAACGGCGACCGAACGAGATCAGACCAGCGGCGATCATGCCGAGGTCGAAGGTATAGGCGGCGTCGCCGTCCCACCCGTCGCGGGCCGCCAGGTTGTTCTGCTCGAGGCGCCGGGAGAGCCAGTTCGCGGCGCGGACCGCGCGCTCGAACTCTTCGCTCGTCAGATCGTCGCAACCCGCGAGGTAGGTGAGCGCGTAACCGGTGATCTCCGGGTATTCGAACGCGGGCGCGCCGCTGACCTCGTCGACCCAGGCGTAGAAGGCACCGCCGGGAGAGTCGATCGGTCCGGTCCCGAGCCAGCCCCGGATCGCCGCCCGCAGCTCATCGATTTCGGTCTCCAGCCGGCCAGGGGGACTATCGATCGCCGCCGATGTCTCAGCGCTCATTGATCCCCCCCGCTTCGTGTATGCCGCGGGTAGCCGTTGATGGCCGGTTTGTCCTCGACGATCACACGCGGGTCGTGTTCGCCTGCCCCGGAGAACGGCACCGGCACCGCCGGCGTCGCATCGGTCCCCGCGTCGCGCTCCGGGTACGCCGCCAGCGCGGCGGCGATCCTGACTCCGGCGTGGCCATCCCCATACGGGTTGGGGCAGGTGGCCATCGCGTTGTAGGCGTCGGGCTCGGTCAGCAGCGTATGGATCTCCTCGAGGACGCGGCCGGTGTCGGTGCCGATCAACTTGGCGACGCCGGCCTGCACGCCCTCCGGCCGCTCGGTCGAGCGCCTCAGCACCAGTACCGGCTTCTGCAGCGCCGCCGCCTCCTCCTGGAGCCCACCTGAATCCGTGACGACGAAGCTGCAGCGGTAGAGCGCCCAGGCCATTGCCCGGTAATTCAGGGGCGGCAGCAAGCTGACGTTCTGCAGGCCGGAGAGGATCCGGAAGAACGGCAGACGCACGGTTTGGTTGAGGTGCACCGGGCAGACGAACCTGACGTCGCGGTGCTCGAGCGCGGCACCACGAAGAGCGCGGCAGACGCGCTCGATCGGAGTGCCGAAGTTCTCCCGGCGGTGAGCGGTGACGAGCACCATAGGCTTGTCGTCGTCGAGGCCGTCGAGGCCCTCCTGACGAGGGTCGAGCGGCGAAGTGACGGTTTCTTGGAGGGCGTCGACCACCGTGTTGCCGGTGACGATCACCGATCGCGGCGATATTCCCTCGCGCATGAGATTCTGCGCCGCCCACTCGGTCGGGGCGAAGTGCAAATCGGTGATCGCCGCGGTCAGCCGCCTGTTGCCCTCCTCGGGGAACGGCGAGAAGAGGTCGTCCGTGCGCAGCCCCGCCTCGACGTGGCCGACGAGGACGTGCTCGTGGAAGGCCGCTATCCCGGCCGCCATCGCGGTGGTCGTGTCGCCCTGCACGAGGACCCAGTCCGGCCTCTCGGCGGCGATCACGGACTCCAGCCCGTCCATCACCGCACGGGTGATCTGGGTCGTCGACTGGCCGTGGACCATGACGTCGAGGTCATGGTCGGGCCGCAGGTCGAACGTGCGCAGCATCTGGTCGAGCATCTCCCGGTGCTGGCCGGTGACGCAGGTGCGGAGCTCGATCTCAGGTTGCACGAGCAGAGCCCGGATCACGGGCGCCATCTTGATCGCCTCGGGACGGGTCCCAATTACGACCAGGATCTTCTTCGTCGCACCGGCCATGGCTAGACCGACTTCGGCGTCGTTGGACTACGCCACTCCGCGATCCGCTCGCGCATGATCGTGCGGAGGACCCGCCAACCGTCGGGGAAGGTGACGAGACGCCCCTCGCCGTGGATCCGGTCGGCCTCATAGCTCGGGACCTCGGCGATCTTCAGCCCCTGTCGCGCGGCGCGGAGGTTGAGCATCGTCTCGATCTCGAAGCCGTCGGCATCGATTTCGAGATCCGGCACGACGCGGGTCCAGAAGGCGTTGTAGCCGTAGCAGAGGTCGGTGAAGCGATAGCCGAAGAGGGCACGTACCATGAGCACGAAGGCTTTGTTGCCGGACTTGCGCAGGAAGGTCATGTCCGAGGTGCCCCCACCCGGGATGAAGCGCGAGCCCTTGGCGTAGTCGGCACCCGCGAGGAGGACACCGACGAAGGCGTGGATCTCAGCCGGATTCTCGGAGCCGTCCGCATCGACCTGGACGAGGATGTCGCCCGTCGCCGCCTCGTAGCCCGCCTGCAGCGCGTTCCCCTTGCCCTTGGGCCGAGTGTTGGGAACGATGCGGATACTGGGAAGCAGCTCCTCGGCGACCTTGACGGTGTCGTCGGTCGAGTGGTCATCGACGAGGATCACCTCGTGGACCCAGGACGGGATCAGAGGCAGGACGTGCGGCAGGTTCTCCGCCTCATCGAGGGCCGGGACGATGACGGTGACGGTGACGGTGTCGAAGGGGGTACGGTGGCTGCTTCCCGCCCCGTTCGCCGCGGGCGTCGCCCCGTTGGTTGCCTTGGTCGCTCCGTCGGTTGCCGCTCCGGACTGCTCGGGCACTGTCTCGCGTGACACGGTGTTGAACTCCCTTCGTAATGGCGACCTCCCGCCGCCGGGAGAAGGAGTAATACGGAGGGCTGTTTGTGCCCGATTGGACAACGATTAGCTGAGACTTTGTGCTTTTATGTACATGGAGAACTTTTTTTTAATGAATTCCCGGATAGAATCGATTTATGGCTAACAGATTCTTTTTCGAAAGCCGATAGAAGTTCACAATTACGCAAATTCCTTATTTGAAGGGGACATCGGGGAGTGCTCGCCTTCTTCATTTCAGCTATGGGTCGACCCGACCAAATTTCCGCAGGATCCAGACGCGCCAGCGCGACGGCAAAGCCTGCCTCCGGCAGGAATGGGAAGACAGCCGATTCCCCGGACGCCCAGACAGCCCACGAGGTGGTCGGCAATATGCCCTTCGGGATCCTCGTCGTCGGCAGCAACCGGCGCCTGACCTCCGCGAACTCGACTGCCCGGGAGTTGCTCAGCGATGCAAACGGCGACTGGCCCCGGGGGCCGACCACGTGCTGTGACCTCCTGGGCTGCCGCCAGGCCGACGGCCTCAGCGAACACTGCATAACCGAACTCGCCCTCGACGCCGAGAAACCGCTGCCTGAGATCAGGCTCGACCTACCGGCAGAGGAGCCGACGCTGGCGGTCTGGGTCGCAGCCTCGAGGCTCGGGGACGACAGCGAGCGAGTCATGATCCACCTGCGGCGGGGTCGCATCGGCGACAGGCGGCGGCGGACCAAACCGCACTGGATGACCGATCCGCAGCTCAACATCGACGCGCTCGGCGAGACCCGCGTGCGCAGCGGCGACACAGCGCTCAGCGGCGACTGGCTACTTCGGAAACCAGGCGAACTGCTGAAGTTCCTGGTCTGCCAGCAGCGCCGACCGGTCCACGTCGACGAGATCGTCGAGGCCCTCTCCCCCGGAGCCCCGGCGGACATGGGCCGCAACCGGCTCCGCCATCTCGTGCACGTCCTGCGCGAGCGGGTCGAGCCGGGGCGCCCACGGCGCAAATGCTCCTCCTTCATCGTCTCCGTGGGCAGCACCTACGCGCTAGACCCACGGGTCGGACTCGACGTCGACGAGTTCGAAGAGGCGATCAGGGGCGGCTTGAGGGGGCCCTCGCGCTCGGCGACCGAGCGCGAGGGCAGCGCCGAAGCCATAGAACGGGCGATGGACCTCTACCGAGGCGACCTCTTCGCCGACGACATCTACAACACCTGGTCATCCCATGAGCGCGAGCGGCTGAAGACGATGGCCTACGACGGGCTCGTCTGGCTGGTCCAGCACTACCGGATGGAGGGCGACCTCGGCAGCGTTCACGACTACCTCGAGCGCGCCGTCGCGCTCTGGCCGCTCGACACCAAAGTGCACCAGGCGCTGATCGCCCTTCACCTCGAACGCGGCCGCCGCGACGCCGCCGTCCGCCGTTACGAGATCCTTGCCGAGCGGCTCAACCGCGAGCTCGGCGTGGTCCCCGACTTCGACCTCTCGGACTGCTCGCCAAGTCCGGGGTCGACGCCGAGCGGCGCCTAGCCTCCGCCGTCGTCGAATATCCCCGCCGGGTGATCAAGCCCTGGGTGTGTGGTGCGCAAACTCGATTCCGACCAGGGTAGCTGCGTCTGTTGAGCAGCGTGCTTCCAGCCAAGCCGGCGAGGAAATCCTGTCGCCCCCGGATCTGAGAGCCGGTGCCGATCGTTTGTGACCGCGCCACAGCCGAGGCAGTCGGGCATCGCCAACTGGTGAGCCCGGTTAGCGTGAAGGCCGCGATGCGGCTCGAGGTCCGAATGTAAGGCAGGCAAGGGGGGCCGGCGACCACGAGGTCGCCGCTGAGGCGCTGGCCTTCGTCGAGGACCCGGCCTGGGCGCATCTGCTGCCCGACGCGCGCAGCCGGGCGGAGCGGCTGCTTACTGGTCGCCTTGATGAGTCTAGCGAGCAAAAGCGATTCCGCCACGGCACCCAGCGACGGCCCGAGGGACAAGCCGAGGCCCTGTTGTCGAACCTTGAGGCAATCGAAGCCGACCTCGGCAGCGGAAGCGTCGTCGTCATCGAGCCCTCGCGTATTCGCGTGCGCTCCCTTCCGCTGGTCTCATAGGTCAGGACATCCAGGGTGGGGATGTATTCGCCGCCCTCGATCTTGTCGAGGCGCGAGCGGGCAAGGGCGCGCGGTTGGCGACCTCCTCGTTTATCTCGACAAGAGCACCATCGACTGGATTTGCGGGGACAACTTCTGCGCGTCGGTCCGCCACAGAGACCCATGCCCTACGTCCTGCCCTATACTGCCTCGTCATGCGCAAGACCAGCATCTACCTCAATGATGAGCAGGCCGAGCGCCTCGCCCGTCTGGCCCGCGCGGAGGGTCGCTCCCAAGCGGAGATCGTCCGCGAGGCGATCTCCTGTTACCGGCCTGCGCCCAAGCGGGATCGGAACTTCGCCCTCGCCGGCAACTTCGAGCGCATCGATTCCGATTCTCGACCGATCTCAGAGATCCCCGAGGACGAGTTGATGCGCGGCTTCGGCGAGTGACGCTCATTCTCGATGCCGCGCCCTTGGTGGCGTTGGCGGACGCCAGGGAGCCCCGCCTCGAGGCGCTGCTGAAAATTCGCGACGAGGAGGAGGGTTCGTTGGTCCTACCGACGCCGGTTGCCGCCGAGGTCGACTATCTGCTCGGCGCCCGTTTCGGCGAAGCAGCCCGGCGCGCCTTCCTCAGCGATCTCGCCGCACAGCGTTACGACGTCGCCTGCTTGGAGGCCGGCGACTACCGGACGGTCGCCGAGCTCGACACCCGCTACGCCGATCTCGGCTTGGGCCTCGCCGACTGTTCGATCATGGCTCTCGCGGAGCGCTTTGGAACCCGGCGCCTGCTCAGTTTCGACGAACGCCATTTTCGGGCCATAACGCCGCTCCAGGGTGGGTCGTTCCAGTTACTGCCTGCGGATTCGTAACTGACCCCCCCGCGCGGGGGGCCTGAGCGCTGGGAAACGAAACCACAACGGGGTTTCGGGCAAAAAAAGGCGGGCTAGGTTTTCACCAAAACTCCTGAAACACGATCCGCGTTGCGCATCACACCAGACAAATCTTGGATCCGCTTTCGCTTCTCGCGATTTGCGAGCGCGTCGCCGGACGCGGGTCGCGCTCCCGCAAAGGACGATTTGCAAGCGCGTCGATCCGAGCCGCACCGGGGCGCGGATGAAGTCTGGAGTCGCTAGCGCTCGGGGAACTGGCCCGCGGCGCCCGGCATCATCGGGACCTCGATCTCATCGAGGTGCTGACGCGATGCTCAGAGACCGATGATGAGCGCTTTGCTGCCGCGAGAGCAGAGGACGATGTGCCGCTTTCCGGCGGCGGTGTATTTCGCGTAGCCGACTTCCTTGGTGGGGAACTCTCCCTCGATGCTGGCTTCCGTCGCATCGCCGACGGTGGACTCGTGGAACTGATGTGAGTTGATCGGTTCTTCGACGGAGATCGGGGTGATGCCCGGGTAGACGGCTTCCCATATATAGGGGGACTTTCCGAAGGCCGAGGCCGGCGAGGGATGGAGCCATCCGTCTTCGGGAGGATTCGCTAGACCTGCCCCGTTGTTGAAGGCCAGGCTCCCACCAGCTCCATGGAAATAACCGTCCCGCAGCCGTTTGAAGTTTTTCGCGGAGAAGCAGCGCGGGTTGGAGACGGTGAAGGTGACCTTCTCGGTGATCGTCCCGTCGGCGGCCTTTTTCGCGGACAGCGCGACTCTGGTGCGAGCCGTTTCGTGAACCTTCGGGTGGGCCACCGCAGAGCCGGTGTGGAGTAGCCCGATGCTGAGGAGCAAACTGAGGCAGGCGATCGAGCGCTTCAAATGTCCTCCCTTGGTCAGCGACCGGCCGAGTTGCCAGCGGCGTCGACAAAACCCGCCCGGCGCACCACCCCGTCCTCGCCAGACGGCGCAAAGCTAGCAGCTTCGTGTCGGGCGAAAGCGATCTCGACCTGGTTCAGGTGGGCCTCCTCGGGACCTCGATGTCATCGAGGCGCTCGACCTCCTCGAAGGACCAGCTCATCCACAGCGTCGACTCTGTCTCCCACCAGTCCAGGGGAGTGCCGAAGCCGTGGGCGTCCATGTTGGCGAGCACCCGCAGGCGCATGCCGGCAGATCCGTCGAGTCCATGGATCTGACCGGCCCCAAATCGTGACGGACTTGACGCTGGCGCTCGGTCGCGTTAACGTGACGGACATGACGAGGACTGAGGTTGCCACTCAAGCGTTTGCCGAGGAACTGGAGCGACTCGAGCACCGGGGTGGCCTGGAGTTGGAGGATCCCGAGCGCGCCGGGCGCCGTGGCGCGCTCATCGTTGCGGCCGGAAGCCTGTGGACACGGCACCTGGGCGGTCTGCTTGACGCTGAGCAAACCCGCCGGCTACTGGGGGTCAAAAGCCGCCAGGCGGTCCACGACTTGGTGCGCCGTGGCAGGCTTTTACGCGTCAAGGACAGCGCCGGTCATGTCCTTTATCCGGCCAACCAGTTCGATCGCCACGGCCGCCCCTTCTCGCTCATCGGGCAGCTGATCGAGACCTTCGGCTCGGCGGGTGTCTCGGGATGGACGATCGCATCGTTTCTCGGCTCCGCGCAGCGAGAGCTTGACGGCCAGACTCCACAGGCCTGGCTGCTGGCGGGCGGCGATGAGGAGCCAGTGAGCGAGGCCGCCCGGCGCATCGCGGGACGGCTCGCCCACTGACGTGCCGGCCGGCCGGCCCAAGCTGGAGCCCCCCCGCGGCGACCCGGCCCGATTTCCTTGTCTGGAGATACCCCGAGAGCACTCCCTGGCGCGGATGCATCGCGAAGGGCACGGCGCCTGGTGGTTCTCAAGCGACGGCAGCGGGCGCTTTGACTTGGAGCGTCCCAACGGCACCAGCTATCTCGCCGAGACTCCGCTCGGGGCGTTGATCGAGCACTTCGACGGTATCGACCTGATTCCGCAGGAGGACCTCGACCAGCGACGCGTCGCGATCCTCAGCCCGGGCAGAGAGCTGCGCCTGGCGGATTGCACGAGCTCTCACGCCAGGAGTTTCGGGGCCGACCTCTCGCTCAGCGCCGGCTCGGACTATGCGCGAACTCAGCAATTCGCTGCCTGGTTCCATGCCAATAGCTTTGACGGCGTGCGCTACTTCCTGCGCAACGACCCGGCAGCCACACTGACCGGGATCGCACTGTTCGGCTCGGCCGGTGAGCAGAACCTGCCGGTCCTCTCAAGCGCATCGGTCGATGAGGCGACGATCGAGGAAGCCACAAGCAGGTTCGGGGTCGAGGTGGTCCCGCTGCCGTAATCGGTTGATCCCCGCCGCCCCCTCCGCTGCGCGCGGAGAGGTAACGAGGGGCGGAGCGCGGCTCCTTGGAGATCACGATCCGCCCGGAACGGTCGAGGGTAGTTCGCATGCCACAGAAGCCACCGTTCGGCGTGGCCGCCGGACGGCGTCGGCGAGATCCTCTGGCCAGCCGAAGTGCCTGCCCTGGCCGAAGTCGACACCGAGTCGGCTGAGGATGCTCACCGCGCGCGAGTCCGCGACGGCCTCGGCGACGGTGGCCACGCCGAGCCCTCGCGCCAGCTCCACGACGGCTCCGATCGCGAGGCGGTCACGCTGATCACTGATGCAGTCGTTGACGAACTCGCCGTCGATCTTGATGTAGTCGAGCGGCAGGTGCTTGAGGTGATAGATGGAGCCGACTCCGGCGCCGAAGTCGTCCAGGGCGAACCGACAGCCGAGCGCTCGCAGCCGGGTGCCGAGCACCCGGGCCCTGCCGATGTCGGCGATCGCGGCGGCCTCACTGATCTCGACGATCAAGTTGCTGGGGTCGATGCCGGCACCGGTGATCTCCGCTTCCAGCTCTCCCATCAGCTCGCGGTCGCCGAGCGCGTGGCGTGAGAGATTGATCGCCAGCGGCTGCGCCCGGCCGCCGGCCTCCAGTTCGGAGAGCAGCTCGATCGCCCTGCGGGCAACCCACTTGTCGATGCCGGCGATCTGGCCGTAGCGCTCGGCGACGGAGAGAAAGGTCGCGGGAGGGATCAGGTCGCCGTGCTCGTCGAGCATCCGGATCAGCAGCTCGTGCTGCTCGGTCCGGCCCGAGCGAAGGTTGACGATCGGCTGGGCCTGCAGCGTGAAGCCGTCGTGCTCGATCGCGTTCTCTATGCGCTCGTACCAGCTGGTCCGCGACCTGATCCGCGGTTGGTGGTGATCGTCGGGCTCGAAGAAGGCGAAGGTGTCGCGGCCGGCTTCCTTGGCGTCGTACATCGCGAGGTCGGCGTCGATGATCACGTCGGCCGCGGTCAGCCCCTCGCACTCGTCGAACATCATCACCCCGACGCTGATCGTCACCCTGCGGCCGCCACGGCCGGGCAGGATGACCGCTCCCTCGCGCACCGCATCGACCAGCTTGCTCGCGACCTTCGCCGCCTGGGAGCGGTTCGCGGTCGGCAGCAGGATCGCGAACTCGTCCCCACCCAGCCGCGCGACCTGATCGGACTTCCGCAGCTGCTCCTGCAGGATCCGCGCGATGTCGATGATCAGCTCGTCCCCGCGGCCGTGCCCGAGTGCGTCGTTGACCTGCTTGAAGTGGTCGATGTCGAGGACCAGCGTCGCTCCCTGCTTCCCGTAGCGGGCGATATGGGCGACGTGGCGGTCGAGCTCGGCCTCGAAGCGCCGGCGATTCAGCAGCCCGGTCAGCGGATCGTGGTCGGCGAGGTGCTGGAGGTCGCGCTCGAGCCGCTTGTGGGGGCGGATGTCGAGCATCTGGCCGACGAAGTAGCGAGGGCTGCCGTCGCCGGCTCGTACGAGCGAGACGTGGACCGCGACCTCGAGCGAGTGCCCGGCGGCATGGACGACGCGTTTCTCGGCCGCGTACCGATCGCCGTCGCCCCGCAGCAGCGAGCCGCGCAATTCGTCGTCGCGAAGCGCGTGGTCGGGGTGGGTGAGCGCGGCGGTGGGCGAGCCGATCAGCTCCTCGCGGCTGTAGCCGGTCAGTTCGGCCATCGCGGCGTTGACGCTGAGGAACCGGCCCTCGAGGTCGACCGTCTCCATCGCGACCGCCGCGTGCTCGAACGCCTCGACCGCCATCGTCGGCCCAGGCTCTCCTCCGGGCGGACTGCCGGTGTGTTTCTCTCGAGAGGGCATCTTCTTCGCCCCTCGAATCGGCCGCCTGGGAAGGATTTCTTAATCGTGGGACGCGTCGATCTATCCCTCCAGCACGATGAGGACAGGCAAATATCGCCCTACGCCTTTTCGCGGCCCGTGATTTAGCTCGCCCCGGCGAGACCCAGACCGACCCGTTCGGCCGCGTGAGCGAGGTCCCGGTCCCAGGTGACGACGACGACTTCCTCATCACCAAGTTCCAAGAGCCTCAAGGGGCCGCTCACCGTCAAACCGCCGCTACGGAGCCAGCAGGGTCAGCGACCAGCCGTCGCCGGCGCGGGTGAAGAGCCGGCGCTCATGCAGGCGGTCCTCCGCCTCGTCCCAGAACTCGACCGCCGTGGGACGGAAGCGAATCGCGCCCCAGTCCTCGGGGCAGCTCGGCGCCGTCTCCTGCACCGCGACCAGGTGGTCGAGCCGGTCGCGCAATGGCGCCAGGTCCTCGATCGGCTCGCCCTGGCGCGAGACGACCGTCTGGAAGCGGTGGGCAACGTCGCGCTCGTCGAACAGCTCCTCGGCCAGTGCCCGCTCGGCCAGCGCCGCCTCGCCGGAGAGGTGGACCTGGCGGCCGAGCGAGGGCCAGTGGAAGAGCAGCGCCACCTTGGGGTTGGCCGCCAGCTCCCGCGCCTTGCGGGTCCATAGCGCCGAGGTGAAGAGCAGGGCGCCGCCCTCCAGCCGCTTCAGGGTCACGGTACGAGCCGAGGGGGCCCCGTCGGCCCCGACGGTGACGAACGCCGCGGCGGCCGGGTGCGGGGCGCCGGCCCCGCGCGCCGCCTCGATCCAGCGACCCAGCTCCGCGATCGGGTCGGCGGCCACGCGCCTGCCCTCAGGCCGCGCCGAGGGCGCGATCGATGAACGGGCCGAGCAGGACGGCGACCGAGGAGGCGGTCGTCTCCGGCGAGTCGCCGGGGGCGGTGATGTGGCTGATCGCGAGCCGGACGAGGGATTCGGAGAGCAGCTCGACGTCGCCCTTGGCCGCCTGCGGCCAGCCCTCCTCGATCACCCCGGCGAGCCGCGCCGTGGCCCAGCGCACGACCGGCATGCCCTGGGTGGTGACGAACGGCAGCAGGCCGCCGGTGCCGTCGTCGCTGAGCAGGATGCGGAACAGCGGGTCTTCGCCGGCGGTGCGCAGGAAGAGCTCCAGCGCGGCCTCGATCGCCGCCCGCGGGCTGTCGACATGCGCCAGCACCGCCTTCTCCACCTCGCTGAGGAAGCGCTCGCCTTCATGGATCACCAGCGCCAGGCCGAACTCGTTGCGGCTGCCGAACTCCTTGTAGAGCGTCTGGCGACTGACGCCGGCGGCAACCGCGATCTCCGACATCGTGATCTCCGACCAGGGACGCTCTTCCAGTTGATCGCGGGCGGCGCCGAAGAGGGTCTGCCGCAGCAGCTCTCGGGCCGCCTCCTGATAGGGGGTTCTGGTGCTCGCCATGCCCCCCATCGTCGCAGCGGCGCCGGTCAATCCTCGTTCCCGACCGGCTCGAAGTCGACCTTGTCGCGGACGCCGCAATCGGGGCAGACCCAGTCGTCGGGGACCTCGCTCCAGGGCGTACCGGCCGGGAAGCCCTCACGCGGGTGGCCCGCCTCCTCGTCGAAGACGTAGCCGCAGCCGGGGCAGCGCCAGGCACTCACGCGGCGGCCCCGTAGCGGGCGAGGATCCGGCGGCGCTTGGCCGGCTGGACGTTGGCCCGGCTGACGTCGCCCTCGAAGTGGTCGAGCAGGCGCGGGTCCATCACCCGTCGCCAGAGCGGCGGGAACCAGGCGAGGACGATCATCCCGGCGTACCCGGTCGGCAGCTGCGGCGCCTCGTCGACATGCCGCAGCGCCTGGTAGCGGCGAGTCGGGTTGGCATGGTGGTCGGAGTGGCGCTGCAGGTGGTAGAGAAGGACGTTGGAGGCGACGTTGTTGCTGTTCCAGCTGTGCTCGGGCAGGCAGCGCTCATAGCGGCCGTCCTCGCGCTTCTGGCGCAGCAGGCCGTAGTGCTCGAGGTAGTTGACGACCTCCAGCAGGGAGAAGCCGATCACCGCCTGGATCAGCAGGTAGGGCAGGACGACCGGGCCGAAGACGAGCACCAGGGCGGCGAAGAGGACGACCGTCATCGCCCAGGCGCCGAGGACGTCGTTGCGCAGCGTCCAGTGCGACTTGCCGACCCGGTCCAGACGGGCGGTCTCGATCCCCCAGGCCGAGCGCAGGCTGCCGACAACGGTGCGCGGCAGGAAGGCCCAGAAGCTCTCCCCCAGCCGCGAGCTGGCCGGATCCTCCGGCGTCGCGACGCGGACGTGGTGGCCGCGGTTGTGCTCGATGAAGAAGTGCCCGTAGCCGGTCTGGGCGAGGGCCACGCGGCTGAGCCACTTCTCCGAGCTGGCCCGCTTGTGGCCGAGCTCGTGGGCGGTGTTGATCGCGATCCCACCGACGACGCCGACCGTGAAGGCGAGGCCGAGGCTGTCGAGAACCGAGAGGTCGCCGCTCGACCAGAGCCGGCAGGCGAAGATCAGGCCCGCGTACTGGATCGGGATGAAGACGTAGGTGCACCAGCGGTAGTAACGGTCCTGCTCGAGGTACTTGAGGACGCTGTCCGGGGGGTTGGACGAGTCGACGCCGACGGCGATGTCGAGCAGCGGGAAGGCGACGAAGACGAGCAGCGGGCCGAGCAGCCAGAAGCCGCCGAAGCCGGTCGCCGCGACGGCGCCCCAGGCCATAAACGGCGCCAGCGGCACGACGATCCCCAGCAGCCAGGCATAGCGCTTGGGGTCGGTCCAGGTCGCCGGGTTGACCTCGACCTCGTCGTGATGGTGGTGATGCGCGTGTGCGGTAGCGGACTCCACGGTCCCTCCTTGTCAAAGCTTGAGCTGAAGTCCGCACTATTTACAAACTGAGCACATTTGTCAAGCGCAATGACATTTGTGGCCGCGATGTAGCGCAACTGAGACCGAGCCAGGCGGGGGCCGGGTGACGACGAAGAGAGGGAGGGACGCGGAAGCGGCGGTTAGATCTTGAGCAGCACGAAGGTGTTCAGGACCCAGATGATCGCGAAGAAGATGGTGGCACGATCGAGGTTGCGCTCGACCATCGAGCCGCCGCCGAGCGAGCTGCCGCCGCCGCCGATGCCGAAAGCGCCGGAAAGGCCGGCGTCTTTGCCCGAGTGCAGGAGCACCAGGAAGATCAGGACGACGGAGATGATCACTTGGATGACGCTGAGAAACGTGTACACGGCCGAGAAGTCTAGCTGGCGCCGACCCGGTCGAGGATCTCGACCGCTTCACGGCGCAGCTCGGCGTCGAGGATCGCGTAGTCCTCGTCGGAGAGCTTGCCGGAGGCGTGATCCAGTTCGGCGTCGCGGATCTCGCGGTACTTCGATTCCTTCTGGGCGTCGGCCTCGGTCCGCACGAGGGCGCCGCGGCGGCGGCCGCGCGTCGGCCAGAGGGCGATCAGCGCACCGGCCAGGGCGATCAGGCCGCCGATCCACATCCAGGTGACCAGCGGGTTGATCAGGACTTTGAAGGTGGCCGCGGGGGATTCGGTCAAGTAGCCGGCCGCGACCCGTTCGGCGGTCAGCAGCTGCACTTTTTCGATCTGCGGCAGCGCGGTCGAGCGCAGGCTCGGGTTGCTTTTCGCCGCAAGCATCATCGCCCCGAGCGCTTTGCATTGCGGCGGGGTTCCGGGACCGCCGCGGACGCAGGCCGCGAAACCGTTGTCGGCGGCCCGGGCGCGACCCTGCAGGGCGCTGATGTCGGGTCGCACCGCGCTCCAGAAGTCGTGGCCCAGGCCGGCCTGCAGGCCGATGCTGCTGTCCGACTGGCCGTCGAAATAGCCGGCGATGCCCGACGCACCCTGTCCGGTCAGGCGGTAATAGCTGGTGCTCGGATTCTCGCTGAAGGCCTTACCGCCTTCCTCGACCCGAATCAGAGCCCCGAGCGTCACCGCGAGCTTGGTCACGGAAGCGGTCGGTTTCACGTAGGTGATCTTGCGACCGTCGACGACGGTGCTCTGTCCCGGCCGCAGGTTGAAGTCGCTGTTGGTCTGGAAGCTCGAGGAGGCGGCGATGCCGATCAGGACCACGGCGATGCCGATGTGGACGATGTAGCCGCCGTAGCGGCGCCGATTGCGGCTGACGATCCCGACCAGGGCGACCGGCATCGACTCGCCGGAGAGCTTGCGCCGGGCGGCGGCGCCGTTCCAGAACTCCTGGGCGAGGCCGGCGATCGCGAAGGCGGCGAAGACGAACAGCGCGAAGGCCCAGGGCTTGTGGGTCGTGTCGGTGAGCAGCACCAGGGCGGCGGCGGCCAGCGCGGCGACGATCAGCGGAATCCGGAAGACGCGCTTGGCCGAGGCCCAGGTGACCCGCCGCCAGGCCAGCAGCGGACCGATCCCGGTGAAGAGGACGAGCAGGATCGCCAGCGGCGTCGTGTAGCGATCGAACCAGGGCGCGGCCAGCGAGGCCTTGGTGCCGGTGAACAGTTCCGAGATCAGCGGGAAGAAGGTTCCCCAGGCGATCACCGCGGTCAGCGCGACCAGCAGCAGGTTGTTGACCAGGAAGACCGACTCACGCGAGACCAGCGAGTCGATCCGCTTCTCCGAGCGCAGGTCGTCCAGACGGGAGACGATCAGCGCCGTCGAACCGATCAGGACCACCCCGATCAGGCCGAGGATGTAGGGGCCGACCGTGTTGTCGCCGAAGGCGTGGATCGACTGCAGCACGCCGGAGCGGACGAGGAAGGTGCCGAGCAACGCCAGCGAGAAGGAGGCGACGATCAGGCAGGCGTTCCAGACTTTCAGCATCCCGCGTTTCTCCTGGACCATGATCGAGTGCAGGAAGGCGGTGACGATCAGCCACGGCATCAGCGCCGCGTTCTCGACCGGATCCCAGGCCCAGTAGCCCCCCCAGCCGAGCTCGGTGTAGGACCAGCGGGCGCCGAGCAGCAGGCCGAAGCCGAGGAAGGCCCAGGCGATCAGCGCGAAGCGGCGGGTCGAGCGGATCCATTCGGAGTCCAGCCGGCGGGTGATCAGGGCGCCGATCGCGAAGGCGAAGGGCACGGTCAGGGAGACGTACCCGGAGTAGAGCATCGGCGGGTGGATCATCATGCTCGGGTGCTGCAGCAGCGGGTTGAGGCCGACCCCGTCCGCGGGCGGCGAACTGAGGTGGGTGAAGGGGTTGACGTCGGGCGCGAACAGCATCAGCCCGGTGAAGAAGGTGGCGACCCCCATCATCACCGCGGTCGCCCAGGGGACGATCTCGCGCAGCTTGTTGCGGGTCGCCAGCAGCGAAAGGCTGGCGACGATCGAGAGCACCCAGGCCCAGAGCAGCAGCGAGCCTTCCTGGCTCGACCACATCGCCGCCAGCTTGTAGAACATCGGCGTCTCGATCGAGGAGTGCTGCTGGACGATGTTGAAGGAGAAGTCGTTGGTCGCGAAGGCGACCTCGATGATCACCACACAGGCCGTGACCAGCCCGCAGAAGCCGTAGACGACGCGGCGCGAGAGGTCGATCCAGCGGCGCTCGCCGTGACGGCCGAGAAGGGCGATCACCGCGGCGGCCGCGGCGCTGAGGAAGGCGAGCGCCAGCAGGGCGCCGCCGAGGCTAGTCATTGCTCTTGGTGGTGAACTTCGACGGGCACTTGGTGATCAGCGTTTCCGGTTCGCCGACGAAGGTGCCGCCGCTGCGCATCGCCCCCGTCAGGACGATCTCGCGGCCACCGCGGAAGGGGTCGGGGACGGTGCCGGTGTAGACGACCGGCAGGCTCTGGCTTTCGCCTTCGCGGTCGGCGACGCGGAAGGCGATGCCGCTGCCCTGCTTCTCGATCGAGCCGGGGACGACGCGCCCGGTCATCTCGTAGCTCGTACCGGGTGTCGCGTTGAGCAGCTGCGAGGGCTCCTTCGCTTCGGTCGAGGCGGAGAACGAGGTGTAGATCAGCGCCGCCGCGAGCAACACGGCAACGCTGAGCGCCATGACCAGTCGGATCGTCCGCTTGCGCTGAGGGTCCACGTTCCCGGCGATTATCGCAAGCCGGGCCTTTAGACATCTTTAGGTTCTCTGCGAGAATCGCCAGATGGGATCCAGCGAGCTCGAGACACCTGTTCTGCTGATCACCGGCGCCAGCAGTGGAATCGGCGCCGCGACGGCCCGGGCGGCGGCACCCGACTACCGCCTCGTGCTGGCGGCGCGGCGGGCGGAGGAGCTGGAGGCGCTCGCGGAGGAGCTCGGCGGGCCCGAGCGGGCGATCGCCGTTCCCTGCGACGTCACCGAGTGGGATCAGGTCCAGGCCCTGGCGGCGGCGGCGCTGGATCGCTTCGGGCGGATCGACGCCGTTTTCGCCAACGCCGGCTTCGGCGCCACCCGCGGCTTCCTCGAGGAGTCGCCCGAGCACTGGCGCTCGATGGTCCTGACGAATGTCTACGGCGTCGCGCTGACGATCCGCGCCACCCTCCCCCACCTGCTCGAGCGCGGCGACGGCCACTTTCTCGTCACCAGCTCGGTCGCCGGCCGCGTCGCCCTGCCGGGCTCGCTCTACAGCGCAACCAAGTGGGCGGCGACGGCGATCGGCGAGTCGCTGCGGGCCGAGCTGCGTCAGATGCACCAGAACAGCGGCATCAAGGTGACGCTGATCGAGCCCGGCATGGTCGACACGCCGTTCTTCGACAACAGCCCCGGCGAGACGGCGCTGCGCGACACCGACATCGCCAAGGCCGTGATCTACGCGCTCGAACAGGGACCCGGAGTCGACGTCAACGAGATCCTGATCCGGCCGACGGTTCAGCCGAGGTAGCGGCGGCCGAGGAGGAGCAGGACGGTGCGCCAGTAGGCGTGGAGGGCGAGGCGGATCGGCCAGGAGCGGGCGGCCGCCGGAATGAAGGGGGAATCGAGGTCGACGCTGAGCCAGGAGGCGAACTCGGCGCTGCTGACGGCGCGGGCGCGTTGGATCCGGCGCCGCTCGCGCAGCAAGCGCGGCAGCCAGCGCAGCGCTTCCCAGTCGGCGGTCAGCTTCTGCCTCCCCCAGCCGGCTCGATTGGAGACGACGAGCAGGGCCAGCTCGGTTGCCAGCAGGGCCGGCGCCAGGAGGAAGAGGAGCGGCGCCGGGTAGGCGCGGATCAGGAAGGCGAGGCGGTTGCGCTCCAGCCAGCGCCACTTCTGCTCGCGACCGCCGAATTCGTAGTCGTGGGCGACGATCGCCGTCGGCTCGATCCCGAGCGCGTCGCCGCGCAGCCGCAGGCGCAGCGAGATGTCGACGTCCTCGTGGTAGAGGAAGAAGCGCTCGGGAAAGCCGCCGACCTCGCGCCAGGTAGTCAGCGGGATCGCCAGACAGGCGCCGGAGAGCGAGATCACCTCGCCGGCGGACGGTGCCTCCGAGATCGGCTGCCCGTGACCCCCGGCCCAGACGATCCCGGTGAAGTGGAGCGGGTTGCCGAAGGAGTTGATCCGCGTCGCGCCGGCCTCGGCGATCAGCGCCTGCCAGGCCGCCCAGCCGCGCCCCTGCAGCCAGGGGCGGCGGATCGCCGCGCCGAACCCCGGCAGCGGGGCCGCGTCGGGGTTGAGGATGACAAGCAGGTCCCCCTTCGCCGCCCTGGCGCCGGCGTTGCAGCCGGCGGCGAAGCCGACATTGCGCCCCATCCGCACGATTCGCGCCGCGGGCGCCAGCGCCAGCGCGGCGGCCGCGGTGCCGTCCTCGGACTCGTTGTCGACGACGATCAGCTCGTCGCCCTCGCTCAACTCCGGCAGCAGCGCGGGGATCGTCCGGCCCAGCTCCTCGCGGCTGTTCCAGGCGACGATCAGGACTGAGAGCGACGGGCGCACCGACGGGGAGGCTATTCGGCCTTCCGCGTCGGTGCGATCGACGTCGCTACCGGATCCTCGGGGCTACTTCTTCTTCCCCCTGCAGGAGACGATGTTGAGGCCGAACCTGTTGTTCTTGACCTTCAACCCGTTCTGTCCCTTGATGTTGAGGACGGCGGTGTGCTTGCCCTTGCAGGTGTTGGTCGAGTTGACCAACAGGCTCTTCTTGCCGGCATACATGTTGAGGATGAACTTCTTCACCGGCACGTCCGGCACTCCGTTGAACACCGTCTTCAACCCACCGTGCTTGGTGCTGATCACACCGCGCAGTTGCACGTTGACCTGGCCGTGCAGATCGGCGAGCAGGTCCGGCAGGTTGTGGTTGGAGGAGACGAGGTAGACGTTGCCCTTGAGCTTTTCGTCGAGCAACGGCGTGATCGCTTCCGCCTGACCGTAGATCGATGCCTTCGGACAGGTCTGCGAGGCCAGCTGCGGCCGGGTGCAGACGGTGCCGATGTGGCTCTGGTCGAGGAACAGCGCGTGCGGCATCGTCAGCGCTGTGCGGGCGATGTTGGCGTCGCCCTTACGCGCTTCCAAGACCGCCCGCAACTGCGGGTTCTTGTTGCGCTTGGTCCCGCCCTTGAGCCGGACGTACAGCTTCGGCTTGAACTTCAGGCTGTTGCAGCCGTTGGCCGAGTAGGGAGCGCTGAACGGGTAGGAGCTGAACGCGGCCGGATCGGCCGGGTTGGAGCCGCCACCGCTGAGCGTGCCACTCGATGCCTGCGCCGCACAGTTGGTCGGGTTGAGCATGAATTCGTTGCGGTCGACGTTGAAGTCGATCGAGCGGATATCGAGCTTGACCCCACCGAACACGTTCGGGATCGGGTCCGACACGGCGTTGACCTGGGCCGTTTCCGGATCAACGTTGAGCGCGATCCGGACGACCACCGTGCCGATGTCATACGGCCCGGCCACCCCGGGGGTGATCGAGACCATCGAGAGCGGCGCCCCCTTATAAGGACCGGCGAGGAACGCCTTGCCGTCGATCTTGATCGGGCCGCCGCCGCTGCCGGCGGCGGTCGTCGTGGTGCCGATCTGGCTGGCGGCCGGACAGCTGTAGTTGGTCGCCTGCGCCGCGCCGCTGCTGGCCGCGGCGGCCGCAATGGCAGCCTCGGAGCAGTAGGGGATGCCGGCGAGCTTGCCGGTCAGGCCCTTCGGCAGGGTGACGTTGACGGCCTTCAGCTCCTGTTCGCCGTCCCGGCGAGCGACCCGCACCCGGAACGGGCTGTAGGCGCCGGCCTGGGTGTTGTCCGAGCTCGCCGTGTAGGCGGGCGCGAAGGCCCGCTGGGCCAGCGTCTGCGGGCAGCTGCCGCCGCACGGGTCGTTGGTCAGCGTGAAGCTGCTGGTCGGTTCGGCGTCGGCCTGACCGGACCAGGGGCTCAGCACCGTCGTGGTCGTGTTCGGACCACAGACCGGCGGCGAGGTCAGGGTTCCTTTCGGCCCACCGTAGAGGCGGAGCTTGAAGGACTTGAACGTCGCCTGCGGATTTTCTGCGACGACCGCCGTCAACTGCCCGGTGGCGGGATTGGGGAAGACGTGGCCGATCAGGCGCACGTTGACCCCGTAGCGATCAGAACCGGCGTGGATGAAGATCCGGAACTGTTCTCCCGTGCTCGGGTCGTTGCTCTTCGGCTCGCCGACGAAGACCTCTCCGGTGAGCGAATCGGCCGGCAACGACGGGGTCTGCACCTCGACGGTGCCGATCTTGGATGCCTGAGGACAGGCGATCGGATTATCGGTGTGGTAGGCGAACTCTTCGTCCGTGCAGGCCACCAGGCCGTTGGCGGAAGCCGGGTTCAAGCCCATGCCTTCGGGCAACGTGACCTTCGCGGTCTTCAGATAGGAGTTGGCGAGTTCTTCGTTCGGGTTGAACGGGATGCCGACGTTCACGGTCGTCGCTTCCGGCGAGTCGACCGCACCGCCAAGCGGAGCCACGTCGATCTTCGGATCGAATGGCACCAGCTCGCAGCCTTCGGCATGGAATTCCGTCGTATACGCATCTTCGTCGGTTTTCGGCGGTTCGTCATGGGAGTCGACGAAGAGGCCGGTCGTCTGGCCGACACCGGGGCAGTTGCTCGGCATCGTCAGATAGGTGCCGTTGCCTGCTTGACCTTCGAAGACCAGACGCGAGCCGACGACCGGCGGGCCGCCTTCGAGAGGGGACTCGAGATCGCTGATCGTGAAGGTGACGTGCTGGTCCACCGGGTCGAGCGAGCCGACGATGAACGTCGGTCCGGTCGTTCCCATGAATCCGACCATCGATGGCACTCCGTCGAACGGGACCAGGTTGTAGACCGGAACGGCGACCCGGACCTGAGTGCATTCGCCCGGTGGCACCGGTTCACAGCCCGCCGGTTGGGGACTCTGGAAGCCGATCGTGAAGTAGTTGATTCCGACCTGAGACGCAGGCGAGCATTTGAGGTGTTCCAGCTGATCGACCGTGCACTGCGGCACCGCCTCGGGGTTGACGCTCAGCCCTTCCGGCGTGTCGACGATGATGTCTTTGACGAACCCGTCGGGAAAGCCGATCGCGCCGATGTTGTTCAGCGTGTTGAAGGTGAAGTCGGTGTAGGCAAATTTCGGATGGCCAGCCGCCTGCTTGTACCACTTACCCGGAGTGCCTTCGTTGCACTGTTCCGGGCTTTGCGGCAACGGCCGTTTTCCGGCCACCGTCCCTACCGGATCGGTGACTTTCGGGGTATCGACGTTTTCGCTGCACGTGATCGCCGACCATTTTTCGATCCCGAATTCTGCGTTCGCTCCCGGCACCGCAAAAACCGCACCGAGACACAGCAACGCAAACAAAATCAGAAAGCGCCTAGCCATAAACCCTCCTCGTAACCCGTTGGGCGAAAACAAACCGCCCCTGCACGGCATTACTGGCGCCTCCCCAAAACTTCTCCCACGCGCTTCCCACGCACGACTCTAGCTGGTCACCCAGGCGAGAATCAAGTGCTCTTTGGAACTATCTGTCGATTCGAACAGCTAACCCCTCGCCGGCCTGTGGCGCCGGCGCTTCTTCCCGTTGCCGTTGCACGGCGTCCGCACTTTGGTCCGCTTGTTGGCCTTTCTGCCGTTCTGACCCTTGAGCTGGACGATCGCGCGGACCGGTTTGCAGAGGCTTTCGGAGGCGATCAGGAGGCCGTGCTTGCCACCCGGCAGGGTGAGGACGAACTTCTTCACCGGCACGTCGGGGACGCGGTCGAAGGTCGTCCGGATCCCCCCCTTGAAGCTGTCGATGCGCCCGACCAGGTCGATGTTGACCTGCCCCCTCAGATGGGCCACGAGGTCCGGCAGGAGGTGGTTCGAGGAGCGCAGGTATACCGGGCCTCGGAGCGGCTTGCCGAGCAGCGGCGAGAACGCCCGCGCGTGCCCGTAGATCGACTTCTTCGGACATTGGCCGGCGGCGAACTGAACCCGGGTGCAGACCGTGTTGAGGCTCGACTGGTCGAGGAAGATCGCGTGCGGCAGGGCCACCGATGCACGGGCGATGTTGGCGTCACCCGGTCGCGTCTTCAGCGCCGCCCGCAGGCGCGGGTTCTGGTTGCGCCTGGTCGCTCCGAAGAGCCGCAGCTTCAACCGCGGCCGGAACTTGAGCTTCCGGCAGCCGCTGGACCGCGCGGGGTCCGAGACCGGGAAGGACGAGAAGGCCGCGGGGTTCGTCGGGTCCGCCCCGCCGCCGTACAGCACCCCGGCGGTCGCGTTCTTGCGGCAGTTGGTCCCGTTGAGGGTGAAGTTCTTGCGGTTGACGTTGACGAAGATCGAGCGGATGTCGAGCTTGGCACCGCCGAAGACGTCGGGGATTTCGGCGACAGGATGGATCCGCGCCGTTTCCGGGTCGAGGAACAGCGCCACCCTGACCACGACGGTGCCAAGGTCGAAGGGCCCGGCGAGCGCGGGCGTGACGACGACCAGCGAGAGCGGCGCCCCCTTATATGGACCGGCGAGATAGGCGGTGCCGCCGATCTTCAGCGGCGAGCCGCCGGTGCCTGCCTGGATCGAGGCGACCCCGACCTTGCTGTTGTCCGGACAGCTGGGGGTTTGCATCTCAGCAGCGCCGGAGCGCCCGGCGGCGGCATTGAAGTCCGCGGGCGGGCAGTACGGAACGCCGCGGAGCTTGGCCGTAGCTCCCGGCGGCAGCGTGATGTCGACCGCCTTCAGCTCCTGCTGACCCTGGGGCCGAGTCAGGTGGACCGAGAACGGCGTGAAATCCTTCGCCCTGAAGCTGCCCGGCTGGGCGCTGAATCCGGGCGCGAACGGGCGCTCGGCCATCGTTTTCGCGCAGGCGCCGCCGCCCGGGGCGCTGGTCAGGGTCATCTCCCCCTGCGGGGTAGCCGGCGGGATTGCCCGACCACGGCGAGATCGAAGTCGTCGTCGTATTCGGGCCGCAGATCGGAGGGCTCGTCAGCGGCCCCCTGTCGCCGCCGTTGAACTGGAGCTCGAAGGAGCTGAACGCGACCTGCGGGGCTTCGGCGAAGGTCGCCGTCAGCCGGCCGGTGGCGGGGTCGGCGCTGACGTTGCCCGAGCAGCCTGATCGAGAGTCCGTAGCGAGGCGACTCGGCGTCGACGAAGATCCGGTACTCGTTGCCCGAGGTCGGGTCGCGGCTCAGCTGCCGGCCGAGGAAGACCTTGCCCGGAAGCGAATCCGCGGGCAGAACCGGCGTCTGGATCGAGGCCGTCCCGATCTGCGACCCGGCCGGACAGCCGACCGGGTTTTTCGTCCCCTTGCCGAACTGGGCGTCGGTGCATGCCTGCAGGCCGCCTGCCGCGGCCGGGTTGAGGCCGAGGCCGCGCGGCAGGCTGACGTTCGCCGTCTTCAGGGTCGAGGAGTTGAGCGGCTGCTGACCCTGCGGCACGGTGAGGTCGACCGCCACGGGAGCGGGAGAATCGGTGGCGGCGCCTCCCGCGGAGGCCGCGATCGCCGGTTTGAAGGGCACCGATTGGCAACCGTCGATTTCAGCCGGCGGCTTGGTGGCGTAGCTGAGGAAGTTCCCGGGGTTCTGGTGAGAGTCGACCTTGAGCCCGGTGGTCGAGGGCCCGTTGCACTGGCTACCCATGGTCAGGAAAGTGCCGCCCTTGGTGCCGTCGAAGACGAGCCGGTTCTGGACCAGGGGCAGCGTCGTCGGGACTTCGCTGATCGTGAACCCCTCGTGGTAGTCGGAATCCCAGGCGACATCGGCGACCAGATAGACGCTGGCGATCGGGATCAGCGGCAGCCCGACCGTGAAGCCGAACAGAGCCGGTACGCCCTGCGGGGGTTCGAGGTTGTAGACCGGGAACGGCAGCGGCCCCGCCGGCGCACCGAGGACCTCCGAGGTGACTTCGCTGATCCCGACTTCGCTCGCGGAGCAGGCGGCGGCATTCGATTCAAAGGTCGCCACCGGACACTGAGGAACCGCCTGGGGATCGACGTTGAGCCCCTCCGGCAGGTCCACCCGGACATCCTTGACGTTGTCGTCAGGAACGCCGCCGGTGGTGTTGAAGACGAAGTTCGTCAGGCCGACCGGAGGGTGCCCGGCGGCCTGCGTGAAGAACTGGCTGCCAGGACTCGAGTAGGTGCACTGCGGCAAGTCGCCGGTGCAAGTTCCCGCTTCCCATTTCGAGACCCCGAAGGACGCGTTCGCCGGAGCAGCCGAGCAGGCAAGCACCAATGCTGCCGCCAGCGCCATAGCCAACCCTCCTCCGATGCGTCCCCTGCATCTCATCTGCCCGCTGCCTACCCGCCATGCCCTCGCTTCAATCCGCTGCAGGCCGGCATCTTCAGCGGCAGCCTCTTCTTCTTCGTCCGCTTGCCGTTCTGGGCTTTGAAGTTGGCGAAGGAGAAGTTGGGCCTGGCGCATAGGTCGCGTGAGTTTTCGAGCAGGCCCTTCTTGCCGCCCTTCATCGTCAGGACGAATTCGCTGACCGGGACGTCGGGGACGGTTTCGAAGACGGTCCTGATCCTCGCCTTGGCGGAACTGATCGTGCCGCGCAGGCGGATATCGACCTGGCCCCGCAGATCGACGAGAAGGTTGGGAAGACCCTGGCTGGAGGGGACGAGGTAGACGGGGCCGGCCAGTGCGTGGTCGAGCAGCGGCGTCTTCGCCGTCGCGTACCCGTAGACCGACCGCGCCGGGCATTCGTTCGCCGCCAGCTTGGCTTTGACGCAGACCGTGCCGATGTGGCTCTGGTCGAGGAACTCCGAGTGCGGCAGCGTCACCGCGGCACGGCGGATGTTGGCGTCGCCGCCGCGGGCGATGAGGGTGGCGCGGAATTTCGGGTGGCCGGAGCGCCTGGCCGCTTTGCGGCCGCCGAACAACCGCGTCGTCAGCTTCGGGCGGAACGGCAGCCGTTCGCAGGCCCTGGTCTGGAAGGGGACGCTGACCGCGGACGCGCTGAAGGTCGCCGGGTTGGCGGGATCGGCACCGCCGCCGCGCAGCGCGCCGCCGCTGCTGAGCGGATCGCAACTGGTCGGGTTGAGGGTGAAGTCGGGCCGGTCGAGCTGGATCGCGACCGAGCGGACGCTCAGCTGGGTGCCACCGAAGACATCCGGGATCGGGTCCGAGACGGCCCGGATCTGGGCCGTTTCCGGTTCCACGAACAGTGCCACCCGCACCACGACCGTGCCGAGGTCGAACGGCCCGGCCGTGGCGGGGGTGATCACTGCCAGGGAGAGAGGCGCCCCGTTCCAGGGGCCTGAGAGGAAGACCTTGCCGCCGATCCGCAGCGGCGCCGGGCCGGTGCCCGCTTCGACCGCCGCCGTCCCGACCAGGCTCGCGGCCGGGCAGCTCGGGTTCGCGGCCTCGGCCCTGCCGGCGCCGGCCGCGGCGGTGGCGAGCGCCGACTCCGGGCAGTAGGGAACCCCGGCCAGCTTGCCGGTCATCCCCGGCGCGAGGGTGATTTCAGCGCCCTTCAGCTCCTGCTGACCGTCGGTCCGGGAGATCCTGATCGCCTGCGGGCTGAAGGCGCCGGCGAGGTTGCTCTGCGGCGCCAGCCCGAATCCGGGCGCGAAGGGCCGCGCCGCCATCGTCTTCGCGCAGGCGCCGTCGGCGGGAGCGCTGGTCAGGGTGAAGTCGCCGCTCGGGGTCGCGGCGGGATTGCCCGACCAGGGCGTCATCACGGTCGTCGTCCGGTTCGGGCCGCAGGTCGGCGGGCTGCTGAGGACGGCGCGGGCGCCGGGGTCGAATGCGAGCCGGAACGAGGTGAACGGGACCTGCGGCGTGCCGTCGAAGGTCGTCGTCAGCTGCCCGCTCGTGGGGTTGGCGCTGACCTTGCCGAGCAGCCGCACCGAAACTCCATACCGGGCCGACTCGGCGTCGACGAAGATCCGGTACTCATCGCCCGAGGTCGGGTCCCGGCTGAGCTGTTCGCCGACGAATACGTCGCCTTCGAGGTTCCCTTCCGGCAGCGGCGCCGATTTGATCGTGACCGTGCCGATCTTCGACTCGGGCGGGCATTCGACCGGCGCCTTGCTGTCCTTGTGGAACTGGGCATCGCTGCAGGTCCGCAGCCCGTTGGCCGCCGAGGGGTTGATCCCCATCCCGGCCGGCAGGGTCACCTGCGCCCGCCTCGTCGTCGAGGAGTCCTGTTCTTCCGCGCCGACGATGTGGGGCACTTCGATCGCGACCGCGGCACCGGCCGGCGAGTTCGTCGCCGGCGTGTTCGGTTCGACTTCGACCGCCGGTTCGTAGGGGATCGAGTCGCATTCTTTCGGCGAGGTGCCCGGCGGGATCGGCGACTCGAGCGGCGGCGCGGCGCTCGCCGGGAAGCTGTAGCCCGCCTGCGCCTCTTCTTCGTAGGAGGCCGCCAACAGGTAGGTCGAGTAGATGCTGCCCGACTGGGTGAACGCTTCGCCGAGGCAGGTGCTGGGCGTGGTGATGAAGGTGCCGTCGCCGGCGCGCCCGTTGAAGACCAGCCGGTTCTGCAGGATCAGCCCTTCGATCAACGGGATCGGCAGAGCTTTCGGCACCTTGATCGTGAAGCCCTCGTGGTAGTCGCTGTCCCAGGCGAGGTCGGCTTCGAGGAAGACTTCGTTGCCGGCCAGTTCGAGGCCGAAGCGAGCGGGTTCACCCGGAGGCGGGACCACGTTGTAGACCGGGACCTTGGTCAGCGGCGCGGTCGGCGGCAGCGGCACGAACAGCGGCGGCGGCGCGACGGTGACTTCGCTTTCGCCGACTTTCGCTCCGGACGGGCAGCCGGCCGCGCCGGCTTCAAAGGTCGCCAGCGGGCAGCGTTCGGTCGCGCCGGGGTTGACGCTGAGCCCGACAGGGAGGTCGACGTGGACGGTCTCCAGTTCGCCGACCGGTTCCTTGCCGCCGATCAGAACTTCGTTATGGGCAACGATGAACTGGGTGAAGCCCCAGTTGGGATGGGCGGCGGCGCGTTCGAAGAACTGGTTCGGAGTCGCAACGGAGCAGAAGTCGGTGGCGGTCGGCGGTTCGGCGTTGCAGGTGCCCGCCTGCCAGCCGGAGTCAACGGCCGGGTTGTGGGGATCGCTGGGGGCGATGACCGCAGCCGTGTCGGCCGCGGCGGGGGCAACGCTGACAAGCGCCGGGACGGCGATCAGGACCGCGGTGATCGAGCACCGGACGGCGACCGTATTTCCCCTCCAAGGAAACATTCCGGCTCCGACACTACCCGATTTCGATTAGCCAAGTCAATAATTTTTGGTAATTTCATGCCTATGACCATCCAAAACGAGGTCAGATTTCGCCGCGGGCCGCCTTGAGGCTCGCGACGTCGATCTTGTCCTGGGGTCGCCCCGCACCCTGCTTCATCTTGATCAGGTCCTCGTAGCTGCAAAAGAGGCACTCGTGGCCAAGGAAGTTTCGCTTTACCGCGTGCTTGACGAGCTCCGCCCAACCGCCTCCGTCGTTCCCCAGCCCGGCAAGGTGCTGCATCACGTCAAGTCGCCCATATCGGGTCGCCAGAGTCCAATTGCCGCCCGCCCGCAGGCCATCCAGGTCGGGGAGCAAGTCGAACTCACCGGGTTCGAATTCGTCAGACCCGATCGGCTTAGCCTCGAGATCCTCCAGTGCAGCCGCGAGGCGGTGGAGATTGGCGTCGTCCGGGCTTGGGCAGATGTCGATGTCCTTGGTCGCGCGAACGTGCCCGTGGGCAGCCACGGCGTAGCCGCCGACGACGATCAGATCGACCTCGTGGTCCACCATCACTCCCAAGAGCGGCTCGGGGTCGAGCGGAATCATCACGGGATATCGGCCCCCGCCGCAAGCTCAGTGGCGATCCTGCTGAGCCGCGTGGCCTGGACCAGTCGCTCCTCCGCGGTCAGCTCCTGGAAATCCGCCCGCAGCTCGGCGATCGACTGGTTGCCACCACCCGGCGTCGGACCGGACAGGCTGACCGGCGTAACGGCCAACGTCTCCCCCATCGCTTCGAAGAGGCGATTCAGGGTGTCGAGGCTCGGCGAAACAAGATTGCGCTCGATCCTGCTGATTGCCGGCTGCTCCGTACCGACTCGCCGGGCCAGCTCCGCCTGGTCGAGCCCATGCCGAATACGCGCTTCGCGGACGAGCGATCCGCAACTGATGCTCCGTCGGCTCCGGCCCATGGCCCAGAGTATAGAACAGATCTGTTATCTGCTGAAGCAGACCCTGCAGCGACCTAAGCCATCGTCGCGTCGAAGTGCTTTCGGGTGTCGTGGAATAGAGACCCGAGGATGCGGCGGTTGAGCGGCTCGCCGAGGCGGGCGAACGGCCGCGGGTCGGCGGCGATCGTCCAGGTGAAAGCGCACGAGGTCGGCGAAGACTCCGTCACCAGATAGTCCTCGGCAAAGCGCCGGAACATCGGCGAGCTGGCTTCGACGACGTAGAAGGAGTGCCGCCTGCCCTCCTCCCAACGGAAGTAGCGCTCTTTGAGCACGTTGGCGCCGCCGAGGGCCGACGCCGTCCTCGTCGTCCCGACCCCGAACGGCCGCCCGGAGGTCCAGGTCACCCGCTTGAGGATGCGGCACCAGGAGAGCGGGTTGTCGGCGGTCAGCTCCGACCAGACCTTCTCGGCGGGCAGGTCGATCGCGAAGCCGGCCCGCAGGCGCATCGGTGCCGAGTCGAAGAACTCCTCCTCGACGGGCTGACAGTCAAACCATGGAAGCGCCATATGCCGACACTCTATGCCCGTCGGGACAAGCCGCCCGGATCCCTTCGAGAGCCGCCTCGGTCACCTCGTAGACGCCGCCGTCCAGCATCTCAAATCGATCTGCGGCTTGGGCCATCGCGAAATTATGGACGACGGACGAGTCGAGAAGCGGACGACGGGACACGACAGAACCGATTTTGTTCCCACCTGTGTTCCTACCTGGATGCATCTGCCTCCCCGCTCGGCTCCAGCTCCAACCCCCACTCGCGACAGACAGCGAGCAACACCTCCGGAGCGGGGTCAGTGAGCGCTACGGGGTCTCCCGCCTCGACCAGCTCGCCGCGACCCTCGAAGACGACAAGCGCAGGCTGACCGTCGAGCCGTGAAGGAAAGCGCAGGGCACCCGCGTTGCAGCGGTCGAAGAGATCGGCGGCAATCGTCTGAGTGACGACTCTCCGCCGCGCAGTGATCTCGTGCAGGTCCAGGTGCGCGAGGCCGTGCTCGACCAGGAGCGAGACGTGGCGTTGCTCGAGGTCGGCGCGGACCGCCGGATCGGTGAGATCGATCAGCTCACCATCGAGGACCATTTCTGCGGGTGCCAGCAGGTGCTCTTCTCGTCTCGGGGCTCTCGGTGCAGTAGATGGTCCGGAAGCGCCGCTGCACGTCATCGAAGCGGTGGTTCCAGGCGCAGAGCTCAAAGGGCGTGAAAGCCAGCGGGGCACCGCGATGTCCGACCCGCCAAAGCTCTCCCCCGCTCACCCCTCGAAGCTAACAAGCTGCCTGGCGGCGGCGCGGACCGTGGCGAACTGCGCCGGGTCCTCGGCACGGCGCAGGACGTCGATTGGGGCCTCGTCATCGAGGCGGGTGTTGGTGCCGAAGAGCCAGGCGCGGGCCGTCTTCTCATCGAAGCTCTCAACAATCATGCGGACGATCTTGTAGCCCTCGCGCAGACGCAGGTCGGTGGTCTGGTTCGGCTCGGGGCCGTCCGGCTTGCGGTAGCGGCCGACCTGCTTGGTGTCGCGCAAGCCCGCTAGATGGGCGGCGATCCGCTGGCCGAGCTGATCCTGCAGGTAGCCGGCAACCTCGGAAATTGGCAGCGTCGTAGCGTCGTGGTCGAGTCGCTCGGCCGCTGGAGGCGTAAGGATGGGCATGGTGGCTCCTTGGTCGGGTCGGTACAGACTACCACGAACTACACCAGTAAATACACCCCGATCTCTGCGAGACCGTTCCACCCCGCGTTGGCGCGTAAGCCGGATTTCGAGCTAGTCTGCCCGCGTGGCTGAGACGGACGGCAACGGGGCAGAACACGGGATTGTCGATCGGGTTCGCGATCTCTATCGACGCAAGGACTCACGCTCGCGTCGGACTCATAAACCGTGCACTTGACCGCGACGTTGGCCGGTTCGCTGCTAGGGGTTGTCATTGCGGTGATCGTGATCCTCGCCGACCTTTGCAGGCAAGGTGACGGAGAAGGAATCCAAGGGCAGCTGTATCTCCCTCGCGCAGCAGTTCTCCAGCGTCAACAGCTACTGGCGAATCGGGACGCCACCTCTTCCCAAATCGGAACCTGAACTCGTCTGCGCTCTGGAAGTCCCGGCCAAGGAAAAGCAGAGCGGGACCGCCTACATCGAATCGAATCCTGAATCGTTCGGCAGCACCGGCACCCGAATATGCGGAGCACTTGCTCACGCAGGCTGGACCGAAACCATCGCGCCGACCGGCAGCGTCTGGGTTCATGCATGGCGGGCTGAACAGAGTCGAATCGTCGCCGTCGAAGAACAGGAACAGGCGGAACGGGAAGCCGAAGCCGCCGTACGCGAAGAAGAAGAACAGGCCATCAACGAATGCGACGAACGCGCCTGGGCGAAGGAAGAAGCCGAAGACGAAGCGATCGAAGCGGAAACTCAGGAACGAATCAAGGCGTCGTCCAGAAACTGGGAAGTGGAACTTGAAATCGAAGAAGAAGGCTGGGCGAAAGAAGGAGAAGCCCAGACCCGACGCGAAGCTGCTGAAGAACGCTGCGAATACAGCGAAGGCGAAGAAACCGAACCGGGGACAGTCGAGCCCGAAGGTGGCACCGAATACCGCTGAGCCGGGCTCCGGACCCTGGGGAAAATACGGCCAGCCGGTCCGGCGCTTCCTTGGGCGGGTCGCGACCGGCGAGAACCCTACCGCTGCTTGGCCTTCGCCTGATCGCAATGGTCCGTCGCCCCGAGAGGCTCGATCCCGTCTCACCGTCGTCTCTTGTCGCCTCGCCCCCGACCGTCTAGGTTCGGGCAGCAGGTTCTCAGCCACCGACCTCCCCAAAGGAGACACCCTTGAAGCGTCTCGTACTGCTGATCTCAATCATCGCCTTGCTGGGAGCCTGCTCGCTTGCCCTGGCCGCCTCACTGCCGAAGCCGAGAACCGGTGCCTGGAAGTTCTCCGGTACCCCCGGGGGCTTCCGGCTCGTCCCCCGAAAGGGCAAGCTCTTCGTCACCGGCGTCCATACCAACACTTCAGGTGCCTACTACTGCGAAGCAAGCTCGGACTCGCTCAAGGTCATCGGTCGCTTCCCGCTGAAAGCAGTGACGATCCCCGGCGGATATCAATTCTGGGCGGTCGGCAAGCCCGGTGAAGACCCGCGCTTCGGCGACAGCTCCCGCCTGATCTCCGTGCCGGCCAAGGTGTTCGTTGACGGCAAGCGGGTCCCCCAGGGTGGCATCAAGCTGGAGTTCAACTACGAAGACCAGACCCAGTTCCAGACCATGTACATCGAGTACGGAGGCGGCAAGGCACCGGGAAGCAGCTTCCCGGAACCCGTCTGCGTCAAGATTCTGGGGGCTTCGCACCGCTAGGCGCGGCAAGCGCCTTACCACCCGGTCATGGTCGCCGCATTGTCGGCGGGGGCAAGATCGTGCGCCTTGGGATCGGGCGACTCGTCATTTGCGCATCTTTCCCAACCCCATTCCAAGCGAGGATGCCCCTCACTCATCTACCCGCCCACTTCAGCCATTTCGTCCCCGTTGCAGCCATTCCGCATCGAGCCCTCCGGCGATCCCTGCGACGAGGCTCAGCTCCTTCGCGATCGGGACGTTCGTGATGCCGACTTGAAAGACGTTGTGCAGCCTGGTGTAGCCGAAGATGAGCGAGGTTTCGCCGGTTTCCGAGGGGTTCGGCGGCACCACCGGCACGGCGGGACCTCAAGCGTGACCGCAGAGCGGTGAGACCTTTCTTACCCCGACGTTAGGGCCGCGTTAGGCGACGCCAATAGCTTCGTGCGCTCTGACCAACCGAGCAAGGGAACGAAATTTGAACCGGATATCGATGAAGTACATGGTGGTGAGCACGCTCGCCATCGTGGCCACCGCGTTCGCGGGCTGCGGTAGCAGCTCTGGAACGAGTGCCTCGACGGCAGCAAGCGCGGCGAGCACGACCACGGCCGCCGCGAAGTCGGCGCCGTCGGTGGTCATCGGGACCTACAAGACTGCCGAAGACGGCACGCTCATCACCGGCGAAAACAATAGGACGCTCTACGTGTTCAAGCCGGACGAAAAGTCCACTTCCGGGCATGAGAAATCGAGCACCTGCAATGGCCCTTGCGCGGCGGCGTGGCCGCCGGTGATCGCCTCCAGCACCCCGACGGTGACCGGTAAAGCCAACGCGTCCCTCATCGGCCTTACGACGCGCAATGACGGCAGCAAACAGGTCACCTACAACGGCTTCCCCCTTTACTACTACGCGGCCGACACGAAGGCGGGGGAGGCCGAAGGCAACCACCTCAAGGACGGTTTCGGGCTCTGGATCGGCATGCTCCCGAGCGGCAAGCTCGCTCCGGACGGCGTCGATTGAGGTAGAGCGGAAGCAAGCAGCGGGTCGGGGGTGCCGACGGGGCCCCAGACCCGCTGCTGCGATGGGATGAGCGGTTCTCAGACCGCTCCGACAGGTGCTGCCACTACAAGGAGAAAAGAAGCGGACGACGGGGTTCGAACCCGCGACCTCAAGCTTGGGAAGCTTGCGCTCTACCAACTGAGCTACGTCCGCGCCGGGTTGATTCTATGGCGGTCGCGGGGTTGCCGCGAGGCTCCGGGATCTAACCTCTGCGATCCGTGAGCGTGCGCTCTTCCATAGCCGTCCTCGCCGTGCTGGCCGTCGTCGGCCTGCTGACCTATGGGCTGGTCAGCCATGGGACGTCGCGAGTCGCGGTGGGCGACGTGGCGCCGGCCCCGACCCTGCCCCGGCTCGAAGGCGGCGGTCAGGGCTCGCTCGCCGACCACCGCGGCCAGTGGGTGCTGGTCAATTTCTGGGCTTCCTGGTGCATCCCCTGCCGCGAGGAGGCGCCGGCGCTGGAGCGGTTCCAGAAGCAGCACGGGGGCCAGGGCTTCACGGTGCTGGGGATCGACACCCGCGACCTCAGCGGCGACGGCCGCCAGTTCGCCGGCAAGTACGAACTCAGCTACCCGCAACTGCGCGACGGCAACGGCGACATGGCGCACGAATACGGCACCACCGGCGTGCCCGAGAACTTCCTCGTCAACCCGCGCGGCAAGGTCGCGTGGTCGACCCCCGGGCCCGTCAGCGAAGACACCCTGCGCGAAGAAGTCACGCCGCTGCTGCCGGGTGAGTCGTGATCGCGCGCGCCGCCCGGACGATCGCGATCGCGGCCGCCGCGGCGCTGCTGTCGGGCTCGATCGCCACCGCGGCCCAACCCCAGACCTCGCTGAGCGAGATCTCCTCGGAAGTGATGTGTCCCGTCTGCGGCACCCTGCTCGAGCTGGCCGAATCGCCGCAGGCCCAGCGCGAGAAAGTGTTCGTCCAGCGACTTGTCGATGCCGGCCGCACCAAGGGCCAGATCAAGGATGCGCTGGTCGCCGAGTACGGCGACGCGGTCCTCGCCCTGCCGCAGGGCTCGGGCTTCAGCCTCTCCGCCTATCTGGTGCCGATCGTCGGCTTCGCGATTGCCGTCATCGCCCTCTGCTTCGGCGTCGTGAAGTGGCGCCGCAGCGGCGAGCGATCCGATCGCGAAGGCCCGGCGAGCGCCGGGCTGAGCCCGGAGGACAGCGAGCGGCTCGACGCCGACCTAAACCGCTACGACCTGTAGGCCGACGGGCCGAAAACCGGACTATCTGGCCGGTTTTCGGCCCGTCGGCCTTAGCTGGCGACGATGACCGTGCCGAGGACGGAAGCCGGCAGTCGGGAGAGCACGGAGCGGAGGGGCTTCTGGGCACCGTCGGAGGCCTGCTGCGAGGAGACCGCGGCGAGGACCCCGTCCGCCTCGGCGCCGATCGCTTCCAGGCATGCCGGGTCGGAGCCGATCTCCGGCCCGGAGAGGACGACGAGGTCGTAGCCGCTGCGCAGCTTCGCCGCCATGTGACGGAAGCTCTGCAGGCCGAGCAGGGTCGCGGGATCGGCAGCCAGACGACCGGCGGCGACGCAGACCAGCGGCTCGCTCGCCGCCGAGGCTCGCTCGCCGGCCAGCGCCAGCGGCTGCAGGATCTCGGCCGCCGTCGCCTCCCAGCGCAGGTACTCGTGCAGGCCCGGCGATTGCGAGAGGCCGAGGTCGGTCGCCAGCCGTGGCCGCGCCAGATCGCACTCGACCAGGATCGTCCGCCGGCCGCCGGCAGAGGCCGCCCCGGCGACACCAACGGCGAGGGCGCGAACCAGGTCCTCGCCGCCGCTGACCATCACCACCCCCAGCTTCCCGACTCGATCGAGGACGTCGCCGAGCCGGTCGAAATCCTCGCGGCGCAGCGACCAGACCCGATCGTCTCCGCCCGCCGGAGCGGAGATCTCGGCGATCACGGGCAGCTTGCGGCGCCGGCGCCGCATCACATCCGCTCGGGGGCCGAGATGCCGAGCAGGCCGAGCGCGGCGGCGATCGTCCGCTTCGTCGCCAGGCAGAGGGCCAGCCGCGAGCGCTCGACCCCCTCCCCCTCAGCGCCGAGAACCTGGCAGTCGCGGTAGAAGGCGTGGAAGTCGGCGGCGACCGCGGTCGAGTAGGCGCAGATCCGGTGCGGCGCCCGCCGCGCGGCCGAGTCGCGGACCTCGTCGGGGAACTCGAGTAGGCGCTTGATCAGGGCCTTCTCGCTCGACTCCAGGGCGGCGCCGCCGTCGGCGCCGATGCCGGTGCCGCCGCCGCGGCGGCGGCGTCGCCGGCTTTGCGCAGGATGCTGGCGATCCGCGCGTGGGCGTACTGCACGTAGTAGACCGGGTTCTCGCTCGACTGACTGCGGGCGATCTCGAGGTCGAGGTCGACCGTCGTCTCGTGGCCGCGCCAGAGCATGAACCAGCGGGTCGCGTCGACGCCGATGTCGTCGAGCAGCTCGTCGAGCGAGACGAAGTCGCCGCTGCGCTTGGACATCTGCACCCGCTCGCCCTTTTCGACGACGTGGACGAGTCCCATGATCGTCGCCTCGAAGGCCTCGGGGTCGCCGCCGAGCGCGGCGATCGCGGCGCGGATCCGGGCGACGTAGCCGTGGTGGTCGGCGCCGAGCACGTCAACGAGCCGGTCGAAGCCGCGCTGCAGCTTGTCCCAGTGGTAGGCGACGTCGGCGGTCAGGTAGGTCGGCTCGCCGTTCGAGCGGATCAGGACCCGATCCTTGTCGTCGCCGAACTCGGTGGTGCGCAGCCAGAGGGCGTCATCGCTGCGGTAGGAGTGCCCGCCCTGCTCGAGCTTGGCGAGCGCCGACTCGACCTCGCCGCGGGCGTAGAGCTCGCGCTCGGAGGTCCAGATGTCGATCTCGACGCCGAAACGCTCGAGCGTGCCGCGGACCTCGTCGAGCATCAGCTCGATGCCGCGCAGCCCCAGCGCGTCGCGATCGGCGGGGTCGAGGCCCTCGGCGGAGATCTCCGCCGCCAGCGCGGTTACGTAATCGCCGCCGTAGCCGTCCTCGGGTGGCTCCTCGCCCGCGATCCGGGCGGCGATCGAGTCGGCGAAGCGACCGATCTGGGCGCCGGCGTCGTTGACGTAGTACTCGCGCTTGACCTCGTGGCCGGCCGCCTCCAGCAGCCGCGCCAGGGCATCTCCGTAGGCGGCGAGGCGGCCGCCGCCGACGTGCAGCGGGCCGGTCGGATTGGCGGAGGGGCCCTCGATCAGGACCCGCTCCGGCGCGCTGGTGGGCGCCGGCCCGAGGTCGTCCCCGGCGCCGAGCAGCACGGCGAGGGCGCGCCGGTACCAGGCATCGGCGAGGAAGAGGTTGACGAAGCCGGGCCCGGCGACCTCGATGCGCTCGATGTCGCCCGTGCCGCCGAGGCTCTGTTCCAGCTCGGCCTGCAGCCGGGCGGCGACGGCGCGCGGGTTGTCGCCCAGCGGGCCGGCCAGCAGCATCGCCGCATTGGAGCTGTAGTCGCCCAGCTCCGGCTTCGGCGGGCGGTCGAGGCCGGGCGGCGGCTCGGTGCGCTCACCGTCGCGCAGGGCCCGGGCGGCCCGGTCGACGGCGCCGCGCAGCTCGGCGATCGAATCGGTGGCGGTCACGCGCCAATCGTATGGACCGCGGCTCCCCCAGGGTACGCTGGCCGCTTGCGCATAGCCGTCCTCAGCGATGTCCACTCCAATCTTCCCGCCCTCGAGAGCGTCCTCGCGGCGGTCGAGGAGGCCGGGGTCGACCAGGTCTGGTGCCTCGGCGACCTGGTTGGCTACGGCGCCGATCCCGATGCCTGCACGGCCCTGATCCGGGCTCGCTGCGAGGTCTGCCTGGTCGGCAACCACGACCTCGCGGTGCTCGACGCGATCGACATCGGCGCCTTCTCGGAGACGGCGAAGACCGCCGTCGAGTGGACGCGCGAGCATGTCAACGAAGAGACCACCGGATTCCTCGCCGGACTCGGGCCGGCGCTCGACCGCGAGGGCCTCGGGCTCTTCCACGCCTCCCCGCGCGACCCGATCTGGGAGTACGTGCTCTCGATCGATCAGGCCGAAGCCGGCCTTGACGCCGCGGCGCAGCGCATCTCCCTGATTGGGCACTCCCACATCTCGCTCTTCTTCACCCGTCCCGAAGGCGGGCCGCGGCGCGGCTACGCGCACGGCGCCCAGGCCGGCGACGGGGCGCTGCTGGACCTCGACGACGGCGGCTGGTTGATCAACCCCGGCAGCGTCGGCCAGCCACGCGACGGCGACGCCCGCGCCGCCTGGCTGGAGCTGGACCTGGCAGAGTGGACGGCACGCTTCCACCGCGTCCCCTACGACATCGGCGCGGCAGCTGCCTCGATCCTCGCAGCCGGCCTGCCCAGCTCGCTTGCTGAGCGTCTCCAGGTCGGACGCTAATGACATGCAAATGCAGGGTAAATCCACCTTTACGGGTGTTCTCTAGACTCGGATCATGGGCCGTCTGAGCGCATCCCTGCTTGTCCTTCTGCTCGGCGCCGCCGCGACGGTGGCGCTGGCATCGTGCGGCGGCGGCGGCAACTCCGGCCTGCTGCCGGGGTCGACCGCGAGCGAGATCAACGCCAACCTCGACAAGGTCCAGGAACTGTTCGCCAACGGCGAATGCGCCGGCGCCGAAGAAGCTTCGGCGGAAATCAAGGGCCAGATCGAAGCCCTTGAAGGGGTCAACTCGGAACTCAAGGAAGCGCTGAGCGAAGGCGCAACCCAGATGGCGAATGTGGTTTCCACCTGCGAAGAAGCGCCGACCGAAGAAGCCGAAGAACCCGAATCGCAGGAAGCCGAAGAAGAAGCGCGGGCGGAAGAAGAAGCCGAAAAAAAGAACGAAAAGAAGGAAAAGCCCGCCAAGCCGAAGGAAGAAGAAAAGGAACAGGAAAAGCCGCCGGTTGAACCGTCTGAAGAAAACGAAGAAGAAAAGGTGACTCCGCCGGAAGAAAGCGGCGGCGGCACCTCGTCCGGCGGCGTCGGGCCGGCGGCACCGGCGGGGGGGGAATGATGGAGGCCGGAACCCTCTCGGGCCGTTACGAAACGGCGGAGCGCCTCGGCTCCGGCGGGATGTCGAACGTCTACAAGGCGACCGACCGCATCCTCGAGCGCACCGTCGCGGTGAAGATCCTCGCCGAGCACCTCTCCGACGACGAGCGCTTCGTCGCCCGCTTCCGCCGCGAGGCGCTGGCGGTGGCGAAGCTGATCCACCCCAACATCGTCCAGGTCTACGACACCGGCGTCGACGACGGCCGCCACTACATCGTCATGGAGTACGTCGAGGGCCGCTCCGGGGCGCAAATCCTGCAGCGCCACGGCCCGGTTGAGCCGGAGATCGCCGCCGAGATCGGGATCCAGGCCTGCGCCGGGCTCGACTACGCCCATCGGCGGGGGATCATCCACCGCGACGTCAAGCCCGGCAACCTGATGGTCGTCGGCGGCCCGGTCGGCGGCGGCGAGATGACCGTCAAGCTGACCGACTTCGGGATCGCCCGGGCGATCGAGCAGACGCGGATCACCCAGGTCGGCTCGGTCGTCGGCACCGCCGCCTACCTCGCTCCCGAGCAGGTCCGCGGCGAGGAGGCGACGCCGGCCACCGACGTCTACGCGCTCGGAGTCGTCCTCTACCAGTTCCTCACCGGCCGCCTCCCCTATGAGGGCTCCTCGCTGGCCGAGCTGGCGGTGCGCCAGCAGAACGAGAAGCCGCTGCCGCCCAGCACCTACAACGAGGAGGTCCCGGCGCCGCTCGGCTCGTCGGTGCTGCGAGCGCTGGAGGGCGACCCGAACCGGCGCTACGCCAGCGCCGACGAGCTCGCCGGTGGCCTGCGCCTCGGCCTCGAAGGCGAGGACGTGACTTTGCCCGACGACGGCGAGGGGACCCCGACCCGGTTCCTCGGCAGCGACACCGCGGCGACCCGGCACCTGGACCGCGGCACCGCCCAGACCGAGTACCGGCCGGCGCAGTCGCAGACCCGACGCCCGGAGCCACGGGTCGCCTCTCCCCCGCCCGTCGCCCGACCGCGCGCCGCCGCGACTCCGCAGAAGCGCTCCGCCATCTCGCGCTTCATGCGCTTCGTCCTCGCCTTCATCGCCCTGGCGCTGGTCGCCGGCGTGGTCGCGACGGCGGTGATCGTCACCACCGATAAGGCGGCCGGCGTGAAGATCTCCAAGGTCGCCGGCGACACGGTCGAAAAGATCGCCGAAGAAATCAAGGACCTGGTCAACAAGAACAAGGAATAGGGCGGGGCGCCTTTCCCCTCCGCTTGTGGGGTTAAAGCGCCGCCGCCGCGCTCCAAGGCGCGGCGCCGCCGATGACCGCGGCGCGGTAGGCGTCGAAGCGGCCGGCCCCGATCGCGGCACGGGCGTGGTTCGTCAGCTCGCGCATGTAGGTCAGGTTGTGGAGGACGATGAGGCGGACCGCGGTCAGCTCCTCGGCGCGCGAGAGGTAGCTGAGGTAGTCGCGATCGTGGCGCCGGCAGGCCGGACAGGGGCAGCCCTCGACCAGCGGCTCGCGGTCGCCGGCCCAGCCGGCCTTGCGCAGGTCCAGGCGCCAGCGCTTCTCCGGGTCGGGGACGAGGGCGACGCCGTGGCGGGCGAGGCGGGTCGGGACGGCGCAGTCGAAGACGTCGAGGCCGAGGGCGATGCCGCCGAGCAGGTCGTCGACCTCGCCGATCCCGAGCAGATGCTTCGGCGCCGCTTCCGGCAGCAGCGGCGCCGTCATCGCCAGGACGTCGCGCATCTCGGCCTTGTCGCGGCCGAGGGTGCCGCCGATCGCGAGGCCGTCGACGGCCGCCTCGGAGACCCTCTGGGCCGATTCGCGCCGCAGATCCTCGTGGACGCCGCCCTGGACGATCCCGAACACCGCCTGGCGCTCGGGGCCCTCGCGCTCGTGCCAGGCGAGGCAGCGGTCGAGCCAGCGGTGGGTGCGCTCGGTCGAGCGGGCGGTGTACTCGCGGTCGGCGTGGAACGGCGTGCACTCGTCGAAGACGAGGGCGATGTCGGATCCCAGCGCCGCCTGCACCTGCATCGAGACCTCGGGCGAGATGAACAGCTCCGAGCCGTCGCGGTAGGACTGGAAGCGGGCGCCCTCCTCGGTGATCTCGACCTTCGAGCCGTGCTCCCCCCCGGAGCGGCCGCTGCCCTTGACCTCGTTGGCGACGCCGCCGTGGGCGAGCGAGAAGACCTGGAAGCCGCCGGAGTCAGTGATCAGCGCCCGCTCCCAGCCCATGAACCCGTGCAGCCCGCCGGCGGCGGCGATCCGCTCCGGGCCCGGCGAGACGAAGAGGTGGTAGGTGTTGCCGAGGATCAGCTGGTAGCCGAGCTCGGCTACCTCCGCCGATTCCAGCCCGCGAACCGTTCCCTTGGTCGCGAGCGGGATGAAGGCCGGCGTCTCGATCGGCCCGTGCGCGGTGTGGATCACCCCGGCGCGGGCGGCGCCGTCGCGGGCGTCGATCTCATACCGCAGCCGCTGCGGCTCGACCCTCATCTCGATCCGTTGGCGAGTTGTCCCCCCTATGAGGGGGACAACTCGCCACTCGTCCGGGTGGTGAGCAGGGATTGGCCGGTCATCGGCGCCGGCTGGGCGATGCCGAGCAGCTGCAGGGCGGTCGGGGCGACATCGGCGAGGATGCCGCCGTCGCGCAGCTCCAGACCCTCGGCGGTGACGATCAACGGCACCGGGTTGAGCGAGTGAGCGGTGTTCGGCGAACCGTCGGGCTCGAGCATGTGGTCGCAGTTGCCGTGGTCGGCGGTGACGATGCAGGCACCACCCTTGGCGAGCACCGCGGCGACGACGTCGCCGAGCAGCGCATCGACGGTCTCGACCGCCTCCACCGCGGCCGGGATGACGCCGGTGTGGCCGACCATGTCGGGGTTGGCGAAGTTGATGACCCCGAAGCGGTAGGCGCCCTTCTCCCAGTGCTCAACGAAGGTCGCGGCGGCGGCGGCGGCGCTCATCTCCGGCTTGTGGTCGTAGGTCGGGACGTCGCGGGGCGATTCGACCAGGCAGTGCTCCTCCCCCTCGTACTCCTGCTCGACGCCGCCGTTGAAGAAGTAGGTGACGTGGGCGTACTTCTCGGTCTCGGCGACATGCAGCTGCCGGCCGCCGGCCGCGGCGATCGTCGCCGCCAGCGTCGTCTCCGGACGGTGCTCGGGGAAGGCGACCGGGTAGGGCCAGCCCTTGCGGTACTCGGTCATCGTCGTCAGGTCGAGGGTCGGCCCGCCCGCGCGCGGGAACTCGTCGAAGCCCGGCTCGGCCAGGGCGCGGGACATCTCACGGGCACGGTCTGGACGGAAGTTGAAGAAGATCGCGACGTCGCCCTCGGCGGCGCCGTCATAGTCGCCGATCACCGTCGGCTTGACGAACTCGTCGGTCTCCTCACGCGCATAGGAGGCCTCGACCGCCTCGGCGGCGCCGGCGGCGTGCAGGCCCCGGCCGTGGACGATCGCATCGTAGGCGAGCTTGATGCGCTCCCAGCGGGTGTCGCGGTCCATCGCGTAGTAGCGGCCGCTGACGGTGGCGACCCGGCCCGCCTGGCGCAGCCAGCGCTCGAGCTCGGCGACGTAGCCGCGGCCGCCGTGGGGCAGCGTGTCGCGCCCGTCGGTGAAGGCGTGGAGGACGACGTCCGGGACCCCCTCCTGCGAGGCCAGCTCGATGCAGGCCTCGATGTGCTCCCAGCCGGAGTGGACGCCGCCGTCGGAGAGCAGGCCGAGCAGGTGCAGGCGGCCGCGCGGGCTGTTGCGCGCCCGCTCGCAGGCGGCCAGCAGGACCTCGTTGTCGAAGAAGCTGCCGTCGGCGACGGCGTCGTCGATCCGGGCCAGGTCCTGCTTGACGATCGCCCCGGCGCCGAGGTTGAGGTGGCCGACCTCGGAGTTGCCCATCTGCCCGTCGGGCAGGCCGACGTCACGGCCCTGGGCGGAGAGCTGGGTGTGCGGGTACTCGCTCCAGAGCCGATCGAAGACCGGCGTCCGCGCCAGCGAGATCGCGTTGCCCGGCCCCGGCTCGGCGATCCCCCAGCCGTCGAGGATGATCAGCGCCAGCGAGGGAACCAAGGTCATAGTGAGCTCACCCCGCGGCGTCGACGATTGCGGCGAAATCCTCGGGGTCCAGCGCGGCGCCGCCGACCAAGGCGCCGTCGACGTCGGGCTGGGAGAGGATCTCGGCGGCGTTGCCGGGCTTGACCGAACCGCCGTAGAGGATCCGGACCTGCTCGGCCGGGGCGCCGCGCAGGCGCAGCACGTCGCGGATGAAGGCGCACGCCTCCTGGGCCTGCTCGGGGGTGGCGACGCGGCCGCTGCCGATCGCCCAGATCGGCTCGTAGGCGACGACGACGCGGGCGATGTCGAGTGAGTCGACCGCCGCCAGGTCGGTCTGCAGCTGACGCTCCAGCACCGCCTCGGTCTCGCCGCCGTCGCGGGCGGCCTCGCTCTCACCGACGCAGAGGATCGGCTCGAGGTCGGCGGCGAGCGCGGCGGGCACCTTGCGGGCCAGCGCCTCGTCGCTCTCGCCGAAGAACTGGCGCCGCTCGGAGTGGCCGAGGACCACGGCCTCGACGTCGAGCTCGACCAACATCGGCGCCGAGACCTCGCCGGTGAAGGCGCCCGCGTCCTCCTCGTGCATGTTCTGGGCGGCGACCTTGACCGCGGTCCCGTAGCGCCGCTCGACGACCGCGGTGAGGGCGGTGAAGGGCGGGCAGACGACGACGTCGGACTGGGTCGCGGCGATCCGCGGCAGCAGCGTGTCGATGAACTGCGCCGCCTCGGCGACGGTCTTGTTCATCTTCCAGTTGGCGGCGATGTAGGGGGTGCGCTCAGGCATCGGTGCTCAGTCCTCCGCGTCCATCAGGGCTTCGACTCCGGGCAGCTTCTTTCCCTCCAGCAACTCCAAGGATGCTCCTCCTCCGGTCGAAAGCCAGTCGACCTCGTCGTCGAGGCCGAACCTGCGCAGCGCCGCGACCGAGTCGCCGCCACCGATCACGGTCGTCCCGGGGGCCTTGGCGACCGCCTCGGCGACGGTCCGGGTCCCGGCCGCGAAGGGCTCCATCTCGAAAGCTCCCATCGGCCCGTTCCAGAGCACGGTCCCGGCGGCGGCGATCGCCTCGGCGTAGGCGGCGGCGGTCTTCGGGCCGATATCGAGGCCCATCCAGCCGTCGGGCACCTCGACGGCGTCGATCTCACGCCGCGCGGTATCGGCGTCGAACTCTTCCCCGATCACCAGGTCGACCGGCAGTTTCAGCTCGCAGCTGGAGCCCTTCGCCTTCTCCAGCGCCTCGGCGGCGAGCTCGATCCCCTTCTCCTCGACCAGCGAGTCGCCGGTCGCGATCCCCTGGGCGCGGAAGAAGCTGAAGCACATCGCGCCGCCGATCAGGATCTGGTCGGCGAGGTCGAGGAAGCGGTCGATGACGCCGACCTTGTCGGAGACCTTGGCGCCACCGAGAATGACGACCAGCGGCTTGACCGGCGACTCGACCACCGCCCCCAGTTCCCTCATCTCGCGCTCCAGCAGCAGCCCCGCGTAGGCGGGCAGATGGTGCGCGACCCCCTCGGTGCTGGCGTGGGCGCGGTGAGCGGCGCCGAAGGCATCGTTGACGTAGAGGTCGGCGAGCGTGGCAAGCGTTTCAGCCAGTTTCTGGTCGTTCTCGGTCTCGCCCGGCTCGAAGCGGGTGTTCTCCAGCAGCAGCACGTCGCCCGGGCCGAGGGCGCCACAGCGCAGGTCGACGTCGCCCTCGATCACTCCGGGGGCGAGCTGGACCTCGGTCCCCAGCAGTTCCCCCAGGCGCTTGGCGACCGGCGCCATCGAGAGCTCCGGGACCACCTTGCCGCCGGGGCGGCCGAGGTGGGAGGCGAGGACGATCGCGGCGCCGCGCTCGCGCAGCAGTTCGATCGTCGGCAGCGCCGCCCGGATCCGCATGTCGTCGGCAACCTCGCCGTCCGCCAGAGGCACGTTGAGATCGGCCCGAACCAGAACCCGCCGGCCCGCGACGTCGGCGTCGCGGACGCTTGCCTTCGTGAAACCGGACATCCGACCGCCCCGGGCGGTGCTAGGCCAGGACCTTGCCGGCCAGCTCGACGCAGCGGTTCGAGTAGCCCCACTCGTTGTCGTACCAGGAGATCACCTTGGCCATGCGGCCGTCGCCGATCACCATCGTGCCGCCGGCGTCGACGATCGAGGAGTGCGGGTCGCCGACGATGTCGGTCGAGACGATCGGGTCCTCGGTGTAGGCGAGGATGCCCTTCATCGGGCCCTCCGCCGCCGCCTTCAGAGCGGCGTTGATCTGCTCGGCGTCAACCGGGTTGGGCGTGGTGAAGACGAGGTCGACGGCCGAGCCGACGGGGACCGGGGCCCGCATCGAGAATCCGTTGAGCTTGCCGTTCAGCTCCGGCAGGACGAGGCCGACGGCCTTGGCGGCGCCGGTCGTGGTCGGGATCAGGTTGAGCGCCGCCGCGCGCGAGCGGCGCGGGTCGGAGTGCGGCATGTCCTGCAGGCGCTGATCGGCGGTGTAGGCGTGGATCGTCGTCATCAGCCCCTGCTCGATCCCGAACGTCTCATGCAGCACCTTGGCCAGCGGCGCCAGGCAGTTGGTCGTGCAGGAGGCGTTGGAGATGATGTCGTGGCTCGCCGGGTCGTAAGCGCTGTCGAAGTTGACGCCGAGGGCGACGGTCACGTCCGGCTCCTTGGCCGGAGCGGAGATGATGACCTTCTTGGCGCCCGCCTCGAGATGCTTGGCGGCGTCGGCGCGGGCGGTGAAGAAACCGGTCGACTCGATCACCACGTCGACGCCGAGGTCGCCCCAGGGCAGCGCCGCCGGGTCGCGCTCGGAGAGCACCTTCAGCTCCTTGCCGTCGATCGATATCGACCCCTCGCCGGCGACGACCTCGCCCGGGAAGCGGCCGAGGATCGAGTCGTACTTGAGCAGGTTGGCGAGCATGCCCGTGTCGGTGAGGTCGTTGACGGCGACGAACTCGATGTCCGCCCCGGCCGCGTTCGCCGCGCGGAAGACGTTGCGCCCAATGCGCCCGAAACCGTTGATGCCGACCTTCACGGACATGAAGTCATTGCCTCCTGAATTCGTTTGGGGGGATATCGATCCTACGGGCTCGACGGACTAGTCGGAGCCGATCGTGATCTCGATCTCATAGCCATCGGGATCCTTGATGAAGGCTGAGTAGGAGCCGGAGCCGTGCGAGCGGCGTTCGCCCGGCTCGCTGACGTTGACGCCCCCGGCGGCGATCCCGCGCTCCCAGGCCGCCTTGACGGCGACGATCCCGAGCCCGGAGAAGCTGAGCAGGCCGAATCCGGGCCTGGGCTCGTGATGGGCGGCGACGAAGAAGACCGGCTTGGCGATTCCCCAGCCGATCGTCTGGTCCTCGTCGAAATGCCGTCGCCATCCCAATGGCGCCAGCATCGAGTCGTAGAAGGCCGAACTGCGGTCGAGGTCTGAGACCTCCAGGAGGACGTGGTGGAGCATCGAGCGAAGAGGCTATATGCGCTCATCCCGGAAAGTCGTCCGGTGCGTTCGACTCAGCCCGAGCGCGGGGTCCAGCGGAAGAACCGAACCGCGAGCAGGAGTCCGGCGATCCCCCAGATCGCGACGATCGCGAGGTTGCCCCAGGAGACCGTGGCGCCACCGGCGTGCGCCGGCACATAGGCGTCGAAGAAGGCCAGGAAGAAGTGGCGGATCGGGAAGATGTCGGCGAAGTGGATGACGCCGCTGGGCAACTGGTCGTCGGGGATGAAGACGCCGGAGAGGAAGTAGAGCGGCAGCAGCAGGGCGTTGACGATCGGCGCCGCCGCGTCCTGGGAGGGGATCGCCGCGGTCAGCGCGATGCCGAGACAGGCGAAGGCGGCGGCGCCGACGACCAGCACGAGGATGATCTCCGGCAGCCGGCCCCAGGGGATCGAGACGCCGTAGGCGACCCAGCCGATCAGCGCCAGCAGCGCCATCATGATCAGGGCGACGACGATCGAGTTGCCGATCCTGCCGGCGATGAAGACCCAGGGCGGCATCGGCGTGCCGCGGCCGCGCTTGAGGCGACCGTCCTCACGGGCGATGACCAGCGACATCGCCAGGCTCTGCATCGTCGCCGAGATGATCGAGAGGGTGATGATCGCCGGCACGTAGTACGTCGTCGTCTTGATCCCGCCGCGGACGTTGACCGTCTGGCCGCCGAAGACGGTGCCGAAGATCAACAGCAGGACGACCGGGAACATCACCGTGAAGAAGACCGAGGCCGGGTTGCGCCAGAAGGCCTTCTGGTCGTAGCGGAACTGGTGGCTGACGAGGGCGAGCCCGGTCACTCTGCCACCTCCGCCGCCGAGGTCAGCTCGAGGTAGATGTCCTCGAGGCTCGGCCTGGTGACTTCGAGGCCCTCGAGATCCTCGCCGCGGGCAAGCGCCTCGCCGGTCAGCTGGTGCAGCGTCCTGACCGGCGTCTTCGTCTCGACCTTGACCTCGCGGCCGTCGGCCCGGTAGTGGATCGTCGTCGCCTGGTTCTCGCGGTCGCCGAGGTCCTCGGGGGTGCCGCGAGCGACGATCTCCCCGGCGGCGATGATCGTCACCCGGTCGGCCAGCCGCTGTGCCTCCTCCATGTAGTGGGTGGTGAGGAAGACCGTCTTGCCGAGGTCACGGAGGCCGGCGATCACGTCCCAGAACTGGCGCCGGGCGGAGGGGTCGAAGCCAGTCGTCGGCTCGTCGAGGAAGAGCAGCTCGGGATCGCCGATCAGCGCCATGCCGACATCGAGGCGGCGCTGCTGGCCGCCGGAGAGCCGCCGCGCCCGCTCGTCTGCCTTGCCCTCGAGTCCGACCAACGCGATCACCTCGTCGATCGGCCGCGGGCCGCGGAAGTAGCCGGCGTAGAGGCCTAGCGACTCGCGCACGGTCAGGTAGGGATCGAGGCGGCCTTCCTGCAGGACAATGCCGATCCGCTCGCGCCAGGCGCGCCCGGCGTGCCGCGGATCCTCGCCAAGGACGCTGACCTCCCCCCCGCTGCGGTCGCGGTACCCCTCGAGAATCTCGACCGTCGTCGTCTTGCCGGCGCCGTTGGGGCCGAGGAAGGCAAACACCTCCCCCGCCATCACCTCGAAGTCGATGCCGCGAACCGCCTCGGTGTCCCCGTAGCTCATCCGCAGGCCGGATATGGATATGACGGGTTCTGGCAAAGCTGAGCGATTCTAGGTGGCGGCGTGCGTAAGGGGTCCGGTCGTCCTCTGGGGGAATTCAGTCGCGTGGGCTAAAGCCCACGGCTCCCGATGTTGGACCCCGCCAGCCCTCCCCACACCAGCCGATCCCGTCAGTCGAGGTCCAGATCCCGGTGCTTGACGCGGACGACGACGTCCTCACGGTTGGCGAGGTCGCGGCGGATGCGGTCGGCGACGGTGACTGACCTGTGGCGGCCGCCGGTGCAACCGACCGCGATCGTCAGGTGACTCTTGCCCTCGGCGACGTAGGCCGGGACGAGGAATTTCAGCAGCGGCAGGAGGTGGCCGTAGAACTCGCCCGCCTGGGTGCCCGACTCGACGTAGGCGCGGACCTCCTCGTCCATCCCGGTCATCGGCCGCAGGTCGTGGTCGTAGTGCGGGTTGGGCAGGAAGCGGACGTCGAGGGTCAGGTCGGCGTCGTGCGGCGGGCCGTTCTTGAAGCCGAAGGTCAGCAGCGTCAGCGCCAGCTTGCCGCTCTCCTCCTTCCCCAGCATCTCTTCGCTGATCCGGCGTCGCAGCTCGCCGCCGGTCAGGTCGCTGGTGTCCATCACCACGTCGGCGCGCTCGCGCAGCGGCGCCAGCAGCGCCCGCTCGGCCCGGATCCCGTCGACGATCCGCCCTTCCGGCGCCAGCGGGTGGCGGCGGCGGGTCTCCTTGTAGCGGTCGAGCAGCGTCTCCTCATCGGCCTCGAGGAAGAGGACCTTCGGCTTCAGGCCGTCGCGCTCGAGGTCGTCCATCACCTGGATCAGGTCCTCGAAGTACTCACCGCCGCGCACGTCGGAGACCACCGCGGCGCGCTCGACGCCGCTGCCCTCGTGGCGGAAAAGCTCCCCGAGGCTGCCGATCATCCGCGGCGGCAGGTTGTCGACGCAGAAGTAGCCGCCGTCCTCGAAAGCGGCGATCGCTTCCGACTTACCGGCACCGGAGTGGCCGGTAATCACGACCAACGCCACGCTGTCGCGGTCGGCCATCGTCTAACTCGTTCTGTTGAGCTGCTCGTGGATCTCGCGGCCTACTTTGCCAGGCAGGCCGGGCACCGCCTCGAGCTCCTCGCGGGTGGCGGCGAGAAACCGCTCTGGAGAGCCGAAATGCTGGAGCAGGGCGCGCTTGCGGGCGGGGCCGATGCCCTTCAGCTCGTCGAGAACCGAGGCGGTCATGGCACGGTCGCGGCGGTCGCGATGGTGGTCGATCGCGAAGCGGTGGGCCTCGTCGCGGACCCGCTGCAGGAGCTTCGAGGCCTCGCTGTCGGCCGCCAGGTCGAGCGGCGCCGAACGACCCGGCAGGTAGACCTCCTCGAGCTTCTTGGCGAGGCCGATCACGGTGACGCCGCGCTCGGCGAACGGCGCCAGCGCCCGCATCCCGGCGGCCAGCTGCCCCTTGCCGCCGTCGATCAGGATCAGCGAAGGCAGGGAGGCGAAGCTCTCGTCGCGCTTGCCGTCGTGGGGCGAGAGGTCCGCCTGTTCGAGGTAGCGATTCATCCGCCGGCCGAGGATCTCTTCCATCGAGGCGAAGTCGTCCGGCCCGCGCTCGCGGCCGTCGCCGTTCTCGCCGCGGACTTTGAACCGCCGGTAGTCGGACTTCTTGCTCGCACCGCCCTCGAACACCACCATCGAGGCGACGGTGTGCTCGCCGCCGAGGTTGGAGATGTCGAAGCCCTCGATCCGGACCGGCAGCTCCTCCATCCCCAGCACCTCACGCAGCGAGGCGAGCGACTCGACCCGGCGGGCGCGGCGGTGCTCGCGGCGCAGCCGGTCCTGGTCGAGGGCGAGCTGGGCGTTGCGCTCGGCCAACTCCCGCAGGCGCCGTTTGTCTCCGCGCTCGGCCGCCCGCACCTCGACCAGCGATCCGCGCCGTTCGCTCAGCGCCTGGGAGAGCAGCTCGACCCGGTCGCGCAGGTAGGGGCCGACGACGATCATCGCCGGCATCGCCGGCGAGGCCGAGTAGTACTGGCCGATGAACTCCTCGGCGACCTCGGCGATCTCCCGTTCGGCCTGGTTCTCGAGGTAGAAGCTCTGGCGCTCGGCGAGGATCCCGTCGCGCACCTGGAAGACCTGGGCGTTGGCGTCGGCGCCCTCGACCGCGACCCCGATCAGGTCGGCGGTCCCGACCGTGCCGCCGGCGACCCGCTGACGCTCGAACAGCGAGCGGATCGCTTTCAGGCGGTCGCGGTGCAGCGCCGCCCGCTCGAATTCCTCGGCCCCGGCGGCGGCCTCCATCTTCGCCACCTCCTCGTCCTCGACCTGGCGGTAGCGGCCGGAGAGGAAGTCGACGATCGCGTCGATGTTGTGGCGGTACTCCTCGCGGCTGACGTGGCCGACACAGGGCGCCCCGCAGCGCTTGATGTAGTAGTCGAGGCAGGGGCTGCCGCTGCGCCGGCCCGGCTCCGCCCCCTCGCAGGTACGGAACTGGAACAGCTTGCCGAGCAGGTCGAGCGTCTCCCGCACCCGCTTGGCACTGGAGAAGGGGCCGAAGTAGACGCGCCCGCTGCGGTGCTTCTCGCGGGTGAAGTAGACCCGCGGGTAGTCCTCGTCCATGCTGACCGCGACGTAGGGGTAGGACTTGTCGTCGCGCAGGCGGATGTTGAAATGCGGACGGTGGCGCTTGATGAAGCTCTGCTCGGCCAGCAGCGCCTCCGCCTCGGTCGCGGTGACGAGGGTGTCGATGCGGTCCACGAGCGAGGTCATGCGGGCGTTGCCGCCGGAGAAATGCGAGGCGACCCGTTTGCGGATCGAGCGCGCCTTGCCGACGTAGAGCAGCTCCCCATCGGCGCCGTAGAAGAGGTAGACGCCGGGCGCATCGGGCAGCGAGCGGCGCTGCTCGGCGATCCGCTCGGCCCGCGAGGCGCTCCCGTTTTCGGCTGCTTCGCTCACCTGCCAAAGGGTAGGCTGCCCGTCACTCAGCCAACCTGACGCCAAACACGGGAGAAGCGCGATGACCAGCCAGACGGTGAGCCCGCCGGAGCTCAACACGATGCGGATCGAGATCGACGGGGAGATCGGCACCCTCACCCTCGACCGCCCCGACGCCTTCAACGCGATGAGCCCGGAAATGATCGGCGAGATGACCGTCGCCTTCGCCTGGCTCGCCGACCGGGCGCCGCTGCGCGCTCTGATCGTGACCGGCGCCGGCAAGGCCTTCTGCTCCGGCGGCGACGTCTCCTGGTTCCGCAAAGGGGTCGACGACGAGGAGATCGACCTGCCCTCCGAAGTGCGGCGCGGCGCCGAGGCGCTGCACCAGGCGATCGTCGACCTGCGGCGGATCCCCTACCCGGTGATCGCCGCTGTCAACGGCCCCGCCGCCGGCGCCGGCTTCTCGCTGGCGCTCGCCTGCGACATCCGGATCGCCTCCTCCTCGGCCTTCCTCGCCTGCGCCTACGGCCGCATCGGCGCCTCTCCCGACGGCGGCATGACCTACTTCCTGCCCCGCGTGGTCGGGCCCAGCCGGGCCCTGGAGCTGCTGCTCGAGGACCCGAACATGAGCGCCGACGACGCCCTCGCCGAGCGGCTCGTCTCCGCGGTGGTGGCGCCCGAGGAGCTGGCCGACGCGGCCCGAGCCAAGGCCGAGAAGCTCGGCGCGATGGCGCCCTACTACGTGCGGATGGCGAAACGGCTTTGCGGGGTCAGCATCGAGAACAGCCTCACCGAGCACCTGCAGCTGGAGCGCCACGGGATCGCCGACAGCATGGCGACCGAGGACCTGCGCAACGGCGTCGCCGCCTTCTTCGCGGGCGACACTCCCGTCTTCGAGGGACGTTGAACTTGACACGCCGTCGGGTCGTATCAGGGTTACAGTCAGCTGAGACCCGTTTTCCAGTGAAAGGGAGCACCGTGAAGAAGCTCGCAGTCGCATTCGCCCTCGTCCTCGCATCGTTCGCCCTGGTCGCCTGCGGCGGCAGCAGCTCTTCCAGCAGCTCCGAATCGACCGGCGCCGAAAACGACCTCCGAAAGCGGTGCCGGCGGCGGCGAAGCCGAAGCTGGTTCGGCCGCCAACGGCTCGGCGCTGAACATCGAAACGGCCTCCAGCGGCCTCGCCTACGCCAGTAAATCGGCAACCGCCAAGGCGGGCAAGGTGACGGTCGACTTCACCAACGGCCAGCCGATCCCGCACGACGTCGCGATCGAAAACGCCGCCGGCGAAGTGATCGGTCAGACCGAAATCACCGCCGAAGGCTCGGACTCGACCGAAGTCGAACTCAAACCGGGCACCTACACCTTCTTCTGCACCGTTCCCGGGCACCGCGAAGCGGGGATGGAAGGCACGCTGACCGTCAAGTAAGTGAGGTCGCGACTGGTGATCTGCCTGGGCCTGGTCGCGATCTCGGTCGGTTGCGGGCAGAGCTCGGCGCGGGCGTTCCGGGCGCAGGTCCATCACACCCGGGTCGACCGGACCCAGGTCGCCTGGTACCAGCGCGGCCACGGCCCGCCGCTGGTGATGCTGATGGGAACCGGCTCGACGATGGCCGAATGGGACCCGGCGCTGCTCCGCCTGCTCGCCCGCAATCACCGTCTGATCCTCTTCGACTACCCCGGCCTCGGCCTCTCGGGCCCCTGGCACGGTCGCTCCTTCGACTCGCTCGCGAACGTCAGCGCGGAGCTGATGGGCGCGATCGGGCTGCCGCGGGCGGACATCCTCGGCTGGTCGATGGGCGGCTTCGTCGCCCAGCGCCTGGCGATCGACCATCCCGAGCGGGTGGCCCACCTGATCCTGGCCGGAACCAACCCCGGCGGCAGCCGCACTGTCCTCGGCACCGCGCGGGCGCAGGCGATCGACAGCGAGCCAGACCCGTCCGAAGCGGAGATCCTCCGCGAGCTCTACCCACCCGCTCGCCAGGCCGAGGGCCGCCGCTTCCTGCGCCGCCTCGAAGACGCCAGCCAGAGCGGCGAGATCCCGAACGACTTCCACGTCCCCGCCGCCACAACCGAGGCCCAGGTCGCGGCCGAGGACCCATGGCTGCGCAGCAACCGCAACTACCGCCAGCTGGTCGGCATCGCCGCGCCGACCCTCGCCGCCGCGGGCGCCCGCGACCCGGTCGTCCCGCCCCTCAACCTGCGCCGCATCGCCGCCCGGATCCGCCGCTCCCGCTTCGCCCGCTTCCCCGGCGCCCACGCCTTCCTCTTCCAGGACCGCCGGCACTTCAGCCGAGTGGTCGACCGCTTCCTCGGCGGCTGAGCGAACCGGAACTCGTCAGGCCGGAGGCGCCATCAAGCGGGTGACGACCTGCCACCAGCCGCCGCCCTTCTCTTCGACCGAGACGACCTCGGCACGGGCGCGAACCACTGAGTAAGATGCTATCTTACGTCAATGAAAACGACCGTCTCGACCAAGGGTCAGATCGTGCTGCCAGCGGAGCTTCGCCAGCGGGATGGCATCGAACCTGGCCAGGAGTTCGAGGTCGAGCGACTCGACGCCGACGAGTATCGGCTGCGACGCGTCTCGCCGGCGCCAAATGAAGGCCTGGTGGACTGGTTGCTGGCCTGTCCGGAGAAGAGCTATTTCGTCGCGATCGACTCCGAGTCGACCGACACGCTGTGAGACACCTCGTCGACGCCAACGTCCTCTCTGAGGCAACCAAGCCCAATCCCGATCCCCGCGTCGTCGAGTGGCTGCGACGCAACGAGCGCTCGATCGTCGTCGATCCGATCATCCTGGGTGAGATCCGCTTCGGCATCCTTCTCCTGGCGCGCGGTGGACGGCGCACCCGACTCGAAAGCTGGTTCGAGCAGGGAATCAAGGGGGTCGAGTGTCTGTCCTGGGATTCCGCCGTCGGCATGCGCTGGGCCCAGCTGCTCGCCGAGCTTCGCCGAGGCGGCAAGCCGATGTCGATCAAAGACAGCCTGATCGCCGCCACCGCACTCGCGCACGACCTCACGCTGGCAACGCTCGACCAGCGGGATTTCAAGCGGGCAAAGGTGCAGCTCGTCGACCCGTCGACCTGAGTCGGCCTCGATCGCGTTAGATCAGCCCGGAGGCGCCATCACGCGGGTGACCGAGTCGCCGACGAAGCACGGCTTCTCGTTGCCCTCGACCTCGAGGGTGAAGCGGGTGACGACCTGCCACCAGCCGCCGCCCTTCTCCTCGACCGAGACGACCTCGGCCTTGGCGCGGACCCTGGAATCGACCGGGACCGGCGCCGGGAAGCGGATCTTGTCCCAGCCGTAGTTGACGCCGAGGGCGAAGCCGGTCGAGCTGATCAGCTCGTCGCGAAAGCCGTCGACCATCGCCAGGGTCAGGTTGCCATGGGCGATCGTCGTGCCGTAGGGGCTCTCGGACTTGGCGCGCTCGGCGTCGACATGGATCCACTGGTGGTCGCCGGAGAGCGCGGCGAAGGCGTCGATGTCGGCCTGGGTGACCGGGCGCCACTCGCTCGGCCCGACCTCTTGGCCGACCAGCGCCCGCATTCCCTCGACACCCTGTACCTCGACCGAAGCCATCGCCGGCGAGTCTATTCGCTAATCGCTCCACCGGCCCTCGATCACTTCACGAGCACCGGGACGGTCGGCGCGGCCACCTCACAAAGACAGGTCGCGGCGTTCGAACAGCAACGACCCGATCGCGGCGAGGATGATCGCCACCGCGGTGACCCCGAGGAAGGACAGGGGGTCGATGCCGTCCTCGATCGCTCGGCCGTAGTAGCGAAAGACCGAGGCGTAGCGGATAACCCCCAGGCTGGTATCGAGGCGACCGATCACGTCGATCACATACATCCCCACCAGCACCCCGGCGACGGAGCCGGTGACGACGCCGGTCCTCAAAGACCAGCCGGTGACGACGATCCCCAGGGCGGCGAAGAGCAGCGCCAGTGGCCAGACGTTGGCGAAGCCGGCAAGCGCCGAGGGGAAGGAGAGGCCGACGCCGGAGAGCAGGCTGGCGATCATCGCGAGCGCGAGGACGGCGACGAGGATGACCGCCAACTCGATCGCCGTCGCCGAGAACCCGGCGGCGACGAGGCGGCGACGGGACACGGGCGCCGACAGCAGGACCTCGAGCCGGCCGCTTTCCGCCGCACCCGAGAGGCCGCTGGCGACCGAGCGCACCGCCAGGTAGCCAACCGCGAGCGGCATGATGAAGCCAAGCAATTCCGCCCCGAGGAACTGTTCGACGGTCGACAGTTCGGCGATCCCGAAGGCTTCTTTCAGCGCGCTCGGATACTCGTTCACGGTCTTGACGAGCGCGGTTTCGATCGAGGGGAAGATCGCGACCTCGAAGCCGGCCAGGAGGCCGAGCGGCAGGCCCCAGGAGAGCAGCGAGCGCCGCCGGTCCCAGAGCTGAGCGAAGACGAGCGCCCTCATGACCCCCCGCCTTCCACCCCGGCGCCCGCCCGGTAGTAGGTCAGGAAGACCTCCTCGAGGGTGGGATGGGCAAACTCGAGGTCGACGACGGCATGGGCGGCGATCGCCTTGACCGCCGGGTCGACGTCGCCGGCGACCCTGAAGCTGAGCCTCTTCCCGTCGGCGACGACGTCGCTCACCCCCGGGCAGCCCCGCAGCCGCGCCGGGTCGACCGGCTCGGCGAACTCGACCACGACCCGCCGCGGCGTCTTGGCGAAGAGGTCATCGATCCGCTCGACCGCGATCAGCCTGCCCTCGCGGATGATCCCGACCCGGTCGCAGACCCGCTCGACCTCATCCAGCTCATGCGAGGACAGCATCACCGCACAGCCGCGCTCGCGTTCCTCGCCGACCAGCGCCAGGAACTCCTCCTGCATCAGCGGGTCGAGGCCGCTGGTCGGCTCGTCCAGGATCAGCAGCTCGGGTCGGTGGAAGACAGCCAGGATCAGCCCCACCTTTTGGCGGTTGCCGCGTGAGAGCTGCCCCAGCGGCCGGTCGAGGTCGGCCTCGAAGCGGCGGGCCAGCTCCTCGGCGCGGTCGGTGCCGTCGACCCCCCGCAGTCGCGCCAGCAGCGACAGCGCTTCGCGCCCGCTGCTGCTCTTGCCGTAGCCGAAGTCGCCCGGTAGGTTGCCGAGCCGAGCGCGGATCGCGACGCTGTCGCGGTGGCTGTCCAGGCCGAAGATCCGGGCGCTGCCGCGAGTCGGGTGCAGGAGGTCGAGCAGGGTGCGGATCGTCGTCGTCTTGCCCGCCCCGTTGGGCCCGAGGAAGCCGAAGACCTCTCCCGCCTGGACCGCGATCGAGATCTCCTCGATGCCGCGATGGCGACCGTAGTACTTGGTCAGCCCATCCGTCTCGATCGCCGCCATCCGCCCATGCTTTCAGACGACGGAGGCGATGCGCCCGGAGCTCGATCCAGGCGGGATGACGTGATCGGATCGACGCCGGCGAGCGCCCCCTCAGGTGCCGTCCGCGACCATGCCCTGGTTTCCTCCCGCGTCCTTCGCCCCGTAGAGGGCGAGGTCGGCTTCGTGCATCGCCTGCCGCGGACTTCCGTGCAGGGGGGCGATGCCGATCGTCGCCGTGACAGTCTCCTCTCCGGCCCCGGTCCTGATCGCGTTCAGGATTCGATCGGCGACCTGCTCGGCGGCGGCCAGATCGGTCCGGACGAGGAGTACGGCAAACTCGTCCCCACCCAGCCGGGCGGCGAAGTCTTCGCCACGCAGGCATTTCTCGATCGCCGCTGCCACCGTTCCCAGAACCGCGTCTCCGGTGGCGTGGCCGAAGGTGTCGTTGACTCCCTTGAAGTTGTCAAGGTCGAGCATCAGGATCGTCACCGGCGCCGCTTCGGGAGAATCGTTGAGGAGCGCCAGGCGATCGTCGAAGGCGCGCCGATTGGGCCGCTTCGTGATCGGATCCTCGTAGGCGAGTCGGCGGTAGGAGTGAGCCATGCGGGCGTGATGGCGAGCCAGGTCCGAGGCGTCCACCGAGGCGTCGAGCATGCGGCTCTCGGCCGCATCTTCCCCACTCGCGGGGGCCGGGTGCCCCGGGGCGACGGTCGTCTGCGAGGAGTCCTGCGGCAGCGAGGTCTCGCCACTGTCGACGCCGACGAGCATGCCCGTGACCAGGGCCACGAGTCCCTCGACCCCAGGCGCGCGAACCACCCTGTTCGCAACCAGCACGCTATCCGGGATGCCCTGGCCACCGAGCAGGATCGGAAGGTCGGGAAATTCCGCCGCGAGCCGTGAAACCGAGAGCTCGAGCGCCGATTCGGCCGCTGCCGGGGAAAGCGTGCTGGACAACCCGACGAGGTCCGGATTACGAGCGGTGACGGTGTCGAGAAGCGAATCGAGCGGCACGTCGCCTCCGAGGTAGATCACCTCATAACCCCCGAGCTCGAGGACATCGGCCGCCATTCTCAGCCCGAGGGAGTGACGCTGGCCCTCGACGGTGGCCAGCAGAATGCGCCCTGGCCGGTCGGTGACATATCCGAGGCTCGATCCGTAGACGCTCGCCAGGACGCGGTGGCTGAGCGCCGTCGCGAGATGCTCATCGGCCACGGTGATCGCGCCCTCTGCCCACAGGCAACCGATCCGCCACATCGCCGGCGTAATCACCCGTTCATAGACGGCCTCGACACTCATGCCTTCGCGCAAGCACTCGAGAGCCACCCGCTCGGCCCCGGCGCCGTCAGCCGCTCGCAGCGCATCGCCATAGCTCCGGGAGATTCCCTCCGCGGAGCGATCGAAACCGCGGCGATGGTCTGCCCCTTGCGGTGAGATCGGATTCACGATGAGGCTGGACTCCTGGATCGCTCGATTGCGAATCGAAAGTCAGGCTGCGCTGCCTGGCCCATGGACGAAGGCCGAACTTCGCGGCTGAAGCCCTCCGAGAGTCAGAGGATAGCGCCGGCTGCTAGCCAAGCTCCCGCCTTAGGCCTGCGTCGGGTCCCGGTCCCCGACGTTCCGTCACGCCACCAACCTCACTTCGAAGATCGGCGCGACCAGCGCCCCGGCCCCGCCGAGCAGCGCCAGGATCCGGCTGACGTAGGCCTGGGTCTCGGGGTAGGCGGGGATGCAGTGGCAGGCTTCGACCGGGGCGGGGCCGGCGTTGTAGGCGGCGAGGGCGAGTTCGGGCGAGCCGAACTGGGCGATCAGGTCCGACATCAGGTGGGCCTCGGCGTCGATCGCGGCGACCGGGTCATAGGGGTTAGTGAGGCCGTAGGAGGCGGCGGTGCCGGGCATGAACTGGGCGATGCCCTGCGCCCCCGCCGGGGAACCGACGTTGGGGTCGAAACCCGACTCGGCCATCAACTGGCCGGCGAGCAGGGCCGCGGAGACGTTCCAGTGAGCGGCGGCGGTGAGGATCGGGGCGCGGAACTCGCCGGGGACGAAGGCGGGCAGGGAGCTCGAGGAGAGGGCGCCGTCGCTTCCTGGCGTGGCCGAGTTGCCTGCCTCCGAACAGGGCTCCGGACCGGCGACGAAGCCGTAGTGCCAGGCCTCCCAGGAGTAGCGCTGTTCGAAGCCGAACCGGGTCGCGTTGGCGGCCAGCCAGCCGTAGGCGGTTTCGGGACCTAGGTCGAGCTCGGTCGCGCAACGGTGCAGGGAGTGACCGGGCGGCGCGACCCACGTGGGGTCGGGATGGGCGGCGAACAGCGCCGCCTGTTCGGCGTCGGAGCGGAAGCCGGAGACGACCAGGAGCGAGATCCCGTCGCCCTGCGCGGCGGCTGCCATACGGTCGAAGGCGGCGGCGACGTCGGGTCGCATCCCCTCACCGGTCCGGTAGACGAGCGGCCCGCTGTAGCCGCCACCGGTTGCCATCGACGACATCCCTCCCCCGCCGCTCGGCGGCGCCGCCGCTTCGGCGACGGCGGATGCCTCGACCGGCGCCCCTCCCTCGACCCGCAGGCGGGCGAGGAGGACGGCCTTCGCCCGCAGTGGCGCGAAGGAGAGCGAGTCGGGGAAGCTGACCCGGACCCGCCACGGGTCGAATCCGTTGGCTCGCGCCGCGTCAATCGCCGCCGCCCGCGCCCGCGCCAGGTAGACGAGTTTGTCGATGTGGGCCGGATTCGGCACTCCGCCCGGCAGCGTCGGCGGCGAGAGCAGCCTCGGCAGGTCGTCCCGCATCGAGCGCGCGGCGGAGACGGCGGCCAGGTCGGCCGCCCGCTGGACCCTGCCCTTGCCGGTAACCGCGCCCGAGATCGCGACCAGGACCAGGGCGCCGGCGAGCAGCGCGAAGGCGCCGCCGAGGGCGAGGATCAGAACCTGCCCCGACTCGTCGCCGAGCCGGATCGCGGCCCCGCCCTCGCCCTCCCCTGCCGGTCGCCGTGCCATGCACCAACCCTGGCGGGAGAGGCCGCACCCGTGGCGCGCTCAGATCAACGTTTCAGGCCCGTTGATGTGACGGAATTCCGACCCGCCGACCAAATCTCTCCCGGGCCCCTACCGGTACCGGCCGAGGTCGACCACCTCGACCAGGTCGTCCAAACCGCGGAAGTCCACCCCATTCAGCGTGTAGAGAGGAATCTCGTGGGCACGAGCGGTGGCAGCGATCATCAGGTCGACCGCCCGCGCACCCCGCGCCCGACGGCCGATCTCGATCGTCGCCGCGTAGATACGACCGTAGGCGCGGGCGCTTGCGGAGTCGAATGCGAGGCTTTCCAAGCTGGCCTCAATCCGTTGCAGATGGTCCTGGCGCCGAGATCTTTCGGCGCCCGACCTCGCCGCGTACGGGCCGGCGGTCAGCTCAGCAAGCGTCAGCGCGGAGATGGCGAGCTCGGCGGGCAGCAGAGACCGATTGAGCGTCTCGAGGACGACCGCGACCGAGGTATCGATCAGGCCCCGGTCAGGATTCGGCTTCTGGCCTGGCACGAGGAGTCGGGTCCTGATCGACGTAGGCGTCGACCTCTTCCCGGAATTGCTCTGGATCGATTGGACCGACACCGCGGAGGGCTGCTTGCAGGGCCTCGGTCGGGACGAACTGCCGCCGTCCGATCGGGCGCAGCTCGCCGACGGGGACGCCGTTGCGGGTAACGAGGAAGTCCTCACCGCGATCCAGCGCCCGCATGATCTCTCCGCTCTGGTTGCGCAACTCGCGTTGGGTCAGTTCCCGGGTCATCCGAGTCAGCGTAGCACTCGTGCGACAGAAGGCGGCGGAGCAGGCGACCGGGCAGTCCCCCGGCCGCGTCGGGGGTCAGTGCGCCGAACAAGGCGCGGCGCTCGGCGACCCAGCCGAGGCGGTGCTTCAGCACTCCGACCGCGAGTCCGCGGCGGCGGAGATCGTCGACGGCGAGGGCCAGCAACGCCCGATCGGCGGCGATGTCCGCCCGCAGCATCGCCCCGGTCAGCCTGGCTCCCAGTCCCTGCTGCAACAGCGGCTGAACCAGGTGCGGGGGCAGGTGCAGGACGACGAGCGAGTCGCGGGCCACCGTCGCCGCGACCGAGACGATCTCGAAGGCGTCGGGCTCGGCGGGGACCGAGACGTGGCAGACCTGACCGCGGGCAGCGACGCGCAGCTGCGGGAGATGAACGGCGAGCCGCTGCTCCAATCGCTGTGCCGGACTCGAGGCGAGGAGCGTCGGGCGGGGCGCTCGTCCACCCAGATCGACGAGGAGGGTCGCCCGGTCGATGTCCGCCCCGGCGCAGGCGAGTGCGGCGGCCGCGCCCCGCGCGCCCTCGGCATCACCCACCGCAGTGACGAGGACAAGCTCCGAATCCACGCCTCTCTCGAAGGCGGTCACCGGGCCACCCTGGCGCTGGCTGTGCTGGTGACCGCGAGGCGCGATGCCACCGCCGCGAAGGGCGACGGCGGACGCAGCCGGACCGAGACGGTGCCGCCCCTCACCGTGACCTCGACATTCTCCCTGGCCCAGCCCGGTAGAGCGTCGCGCGCGGCCCGCGGCGCCGAGGCCCCCGAGGCGAGCGCCAGCACTCCTGCCTCGGCAGCGCCGTCGGCGAGCGTCATCGAGTACCCCGCAGCGAGCAACTGCAGCGCGACGAGCGCCGCCAGCAGCAGCGCCGGCAGCGCCGCCACGAGCTCAACGGAAGCCTGGCCGCGCGAGTCAGCCATCGCCCGGCCCCAGGCTCGAGCCGGCACTGACCATCAGCCGCGGCAACTGCGGCAGCAGCCGCGGGACCGGGACCCGCACCGAGACCTCCCCCGAGCTCTCGACCTCGGCGCCGGCGCGCATCGACGGCGGCAGCGCCCGTCGCGCCGCCGCGGCGGCGTCACCGCCCACCAGCGCCGCCCGGGCCCCGGCCCGCGACGCGACGCCGGCCGACCACAGAGCCTGGCCGGCCAGCGCGATCTGCGCCGCCACCAGTACCGCCAGCAGCAGGAAGGGCAGCGTCGCGATCAACTCGACCGAGGCGGTTCCCCTCTCCCGGTGGCCTGCGCTGCTGACGGTCGGTGACGGCACCACCAAACCGTCCCAGCACCGGGCCTACGGGTGGCGCGCCAAAAGACTCAATTCAGTCCAATCTCAGTAACGGAAGCGTGACCCCCGGCGGGTCGGAAGCCTCAGTAGCTCTGGGCGTCCATCCAGACCTTCCAGATCGCCCCCAGCGAAGCGCCGAAGAGGAGCAGCCAGAGCAGCGTGCCGCCGCCGGTCCCCCACATCTGGGTCTGACCGGCGATCAGCAGCACCAGCATCCCGAGGGCGCTGTAGAGAATCGCCCGTCGTCGATCCGTCAACGTCGCCAGGGACAGTTGGTTCTGGCGGCTGAAGGTGTAGAGCATCCAGCTGATCCCGGCCAGGAACCCCATCGTGATCGCAGTCACGATCGCATCGACCGCGTTGCCCCCCGACGGCACGAAAGCGACGAACAGGGCCAGGACCATGATGATCGCGACGTTGCGGGCGGGCCGGGCGTAGCGCACCGAGCGATTGTACGACGCCCCGGTCGAGCCGCCGAGGACGCACTCAAACGGCGGACATCGCCGACCCGCGGCGGGCGCGACCCATGAAGGCGAGGACCAGGAAGACCGGCAGGGCGATCGCGACCACCACCGGCCCGGCCGGGCCGGTGCCGGCAATCCGCATCAGGCCGTAGGCGGCGGCGCCGATCGCCGCCGCGGCCGGGAGTGTCAGGAGCCAACCGGTGACGATGTTGCCGGCGATTCCCCAGCGGGCAGCGGACACCCGCTTGGTGGCCCCGCCTCCGATCACGCCGCCGTTGATCGCGTGGGTGGTGGAGATCGGAAAACCGAGGAAGGTCGCGGCGAGGATCACCACGGCGCCCGCGCTCTGAGCGGAGAAGGCCTGCGCGGCGTCCATCTTGATGATTCGCGCGCCGGTCGTGCGGAGCATGCGCCAGCCGCCGCTGTAGGTGCCGACCGCGAGTGCCCCCGCGACCGCGAAGGTCGCCCAAAGGGGCGGGTCGGCATTGCTCGCCAACGACCCACTCGCGATCAGCGCCAGCGCTATCACCCCGGTGGTCTTCTGGACGTCGTTGGCGCCGTGGGCGAGCGCCAGCAAGCCGCCCGAGACGATCTGGGCGCGGCGAAAGCCCCGAATCACAGACCCCGGCCGGCGTGTGCCGAAGATTCGGTAGGCGATCACGATCAGCGACGCCGCCGCGAGGAAGGCGAGAACCGGGGCGACCAGCGCCGGGATCAGGAACTTGTCGAGCAACCCTGGGCCATCGATACCCGCGGTGCCGGCCGCGGCGAGGGTAGCCCCCACGACGCCGCCGACAAGGGCATGCGAGGAACTGGATGGCAACCCCAGCCACCAGGTCGCGAGATTCCAGGAGATCGCGCCGATCAGGCCGGCAAGGACGACGGCCGGGGTAATCGACCCGGCGTCGACGATATCCGTTGCGATGGTCCGGGCGACCTCGACCGAGATGAACGCCCCGGCGAAGTTGAGCACCGCGGCGAGGGCGATCGCGGCCTGGGGGGGCGCCGCCCCGGTCGAGACCGCGGTCCCGACCAGATCCGAGGTGTCGTGGAACCCGTTGGTGAACCCGAAGGCCAGCGCCCACGCGATAACGATCGCGATGACGAGGTCGGTGCTCACGAGTTCTTGATGACGATGCCCTCGAGAATCTGGGCCGCGGTCTCCGTTGCGTCGATCGCGTTCTCGAGCACCGCGAAGATGTCCTTCCAGCGAATCACGATCATCGGGTCGATCCCGTTCGAAAACAGCGAGGCGACGGCATCGCGGGAGATCCTGTCGCCCTCGTTCTCGAGTCGGTGGATCTCGATCCAGTACTTGTCGAGGTCCTTGAAGTCGCTCAGGTGTTCGAGCCCGGCGGCGAGCTGCTCACAGGCGGCGACGAGGACCTTGGTCAGCGCCGTCGCCTGCTCCATCGGCGCCTCGATCTGGTAGAGCCCGAGGAAATCTGCCGCCTCCTCGGTGAAATCGACGATGTCGTCCATCTGGGTCGCCAATCCATATATGTCCTCGCGGTCGATCGGCGTCACGAAGGTCGTGTTGAGGCGCTTGATGATGTCGTGGGTAAGTCGGTCGCCGTCATTCTCGGCTTTGACGATCTCCTCGGGGAGGGTCCCCCCGTCCGGCCACCGATTCATCATCTGGTCGAGCAGGCGCGAGGCCTGGACCGTGTTCTTCCCAGCCTCGATGAAGAGGTCGAAAAAGGTGCTATCGCGAGGTAGAAGCGAGAAGCGCGCCACGTTCGGCCATCCTAATGCGGTGGGCGGAGCGCGGGATGCTCAGCCGGTCGCGGCGGCGAGCTGCTCGGCGGCGCGGGCGGCGTAGCGCTCGCGCAGCTCCTCCTGGACGCTGCGCCGGGCGCCCTTCGGCGGGACGGTGCGGGTCCACCTGCCGTCGGAGCCGAGCTCCCAGGCATTGGCGTTGTCGGCGAAGCAACGCTCGAGGACGTCGAGCATCTCGGCCTTCAGCTCCGGGTCCTCGACCGGCGCGACCAGCTCGACCCGGCTGTCGAGGTTGCGCGGCATCAGATCGGCCGAGCCCATCAGGACGTGGGTTTCCTCGCCGCGGCGGAAGGTGTAGACGCGGGAGTGCTCGAGGAAGCGGCCGACGATCGAGACGACCCGGATGTTGTCGGAGATCCCGGGCACTCCCGGTCGCAGGCAGCAGATCCCGCGCACGTTGAGATCGACCCGGACCCCCGCCTGCGAGGCTTCGTAGAGCGCCTTGATACAGCCGGCGTCGACCAGCGAGTTCATCTTCAGCGCGATCCGCGCCTCCTGGCCGGCCTGGTGGGCGGCAACGGTCGACTCGATCTCCTCGATCATCCGGGTCCGCATCGTCGTCGGCGAGACGAGGACCTTGCGGTAGACCGCCGGGCGACCGTAGCCGGTGAGAAAGTTGAACATCTCGGCGACGTCGGCGCCGACGTCGGGGTTGGCGGTGAAGAGGCCGAAGTCCGTATATAGACGGGCCGTCTTCGGGTGGTAGTTGCCGGTCCCGATGTGGACGTACTCGCGCACCCGCTCGCCCTCGCGGCGGGCGACGAGGATCGCCTTGACGTGGGTCTTGAGGCCGGGGATCCCGTAGACGACGTGGACGCCCGCCTCCTCCAGGGACTTCGCCCAGTGGATGTTGGCCTCCTCGTCGAAGCGCGCTTTCAGCTCGACCATGCAGACCGCCTGCTTGCCGCGTTCGGAGGCGCGGATCAGCGAGGGGACGAGCGGCGAGTCGTCGCTGGTCCGGTAGACGGTGTGCTTGATCGCCAGCACGTCGGGGTCGGCGACGGCCTGCTCGACGAAACGCTCGACCGAGGTCGCGAAGGAGTCGTAGGGGTGGTGGACGAGGACGTCGCCGCGGCGGATCGCCGCGAACATATCGACCGGCTCCTCGTCCTCACCCTGCAGGCGCGGCTGGGTGACGGGCGACCAGGGCGCGTAGCGCTGGTCGGCGTGGCCGGGGACGTCGGCGATGTCGTTGAGGTCCCCGAGGTCGATCAGGCCGTCGACGTCGTAGACCTCGCGGTCTTCGAGCCGCAGGGCGCCGATCAGCTGCTCGCGCAGCTTCGAGTTCATCCCGGCGGCGATCTCCAGCCGCACCACCTCACCGAAACGGCGGCGGCGCAGCTCGTCCTGGACGGCCTGCAGCAGGTCGTCGGCCTCGTCGCTGATCGTGAAGTCGGCATCGCGGGTGACGCGGAAGTAGCCGTGGTCGACGACGTCGGTGCCGGGGAAGAGGACATCGAGGTTGGCGGCGATCACCTCCTCCAGCGGGACGAAAGATTGGCCGTCCTCGCCGACCGGGAGGAAGCGGCCGAGCAGCTCCTTCGGGACCTTGACCCGGGCGATGATCTCGACCCCGCTCTCGGGATCGCGCAGCAGCACGCCGAGGCTGAGCGAGAGGTTGGAAATGTAGGGGAAGGGGCGGCCGAGGCCGATTACCAGCGGCGTCAGCGCCGGGAAGACCTGCTCGTGGAAGCGGGCGTCGATCTCGCGGCGGTCCGCCTCGGTGGCGTTGTCGAGCGAGACGATCCTGATCCCCTGCTCTTCCAGAGCCGGGCGCAGGTCGCCGCCGAAGCAGGCGTGCAGGCGGCGGTCCAGCTCCAGTACCCGGGCCTGGATCGCGTCGATCTGCTTCGCCGGGGCGAGGTCGTCGGGGCCGCGGGCGTCGATGCCGGCGTCGAGCTGATCGAAGAGGCCGGCGACCCGGACCATGAAGAACTCGTCGAGGTTGGAGGCGTAGATCCCGCAAAAGCGCAGGCGCTCGAGCAGCGGCACCTCGGTGTCCTCGGCCAGCTCGAGAACCCGCTGATTGAAGTCGAGCCAGGAAAGCTCGCGATTGAAGTAGTTGGCGGGATCGTCGATCGGCCCATCGTACTGCGACACCCGCCTCTCCCCCGTCGGCTCAGGCGACCTGGGCGAGCGGCTGCCTCAGCGCCAGCGGGGCGCCGTCGAGCGCCAGCCGGTAGCCGGCGCCGAGCTGCTCCATCGAGCGCTCCCAGCTGCGTCCCCGGGCAGCGTGAGCGCCGGCGGCCCCGAGGTGGTTGCGCAGCAGCGGCGCCGCCGCGAGCTGCAGCAACGCTCCGGCGAGATGGTCGGGATCGGGTCGGCAGAGCAGGCCGGTGTGGCGGTTCTCGATCAGCGCCGCCGGTCCGCCCTCGGCGACGGCGATGACCGGCAGGCCGCTGGCGGCCGCCTCGACGATCACCTGGCCGTAGGTATCGGTGGTGCTGGCGAAGAGGAAGATGTCGGCGCTGGCATAGGCGCGGGCCAGATCCTCGCCTCCCAGCCAACCGAGGAAGGTCGCGTGCTCGCCGAGCCTGGCCCGCAGCCAGTCCTCCTCCGGACCGCCGCCGGCCAGCAGCAGGTGCAGGCGTGGGTCGGCGCGGTGGGCGCGGAGGAAGCTCTCGGCCAGCAGCTCGACCCCCTTCTCGTGGGTCATGCGGCCGGCGTAGAGGACCTTGATCTCGCCCGGATAGGCGCTGCGGTCGGCCTTGACCGGGTCGAAGCGAGTCGAGGTCGACGCCGCGCTCCCAGCGCCCGATCCGGGCCTGCTCGGTGCCGAGGCCGACCAGCGAGGCGTCGGCCGAGGGACTCGGCGAGAGGACAACTTTGGGGGCGCCGTAGAAGGCGCCGAGCCCGATCCGCGCCAGCGCCTCGATGCCGTCGTTGCCGCTGCGCATGCCGGCGTAGGCGGCCAGCTCGGTGTGGTAGCTGGCGAGCTGCGGGACGCCGGTGACCCGGCCCAGCAGCGTCGCCGCAATCCCGGCCGGGCCGGGGGCGGTGACGTGGACGAGATCGTAGGCGCCTTCGGCGAGGACCTCGACCAGGTCGGGCAGCCCGGGGACGCCGAGCCGCATCCCCTCATAGAAGGGAATCTCCAGCTCGGCGGCGGCCGGCAGGCGGCGGTCGACGCCGGGGTCGGTGCCGATCACGTCGATCTCGAAGCCGGGAACGCCGCGCTCGCGGATCTGCTCGATCGTGTGGGTTACGCCGTGCATCGTCCCGATCCCGTCGGCGATCAGCGCCACCCGCCGCGGCTCGCCCTCGCGGCGCCGGAGCTGCGCCTTCTCGGCCCCGAGGAAGGCGGTCGACGGCGCGTAGGGAACCGCCGGCACGAGTGCCTCGAAGAGCCCGTTGACGGCAGCCGGATAGTCGCCGCGGGCGACCGCCGCGGTCCCGCTGTCGATCGCCACCCGGAGGCGGCGGTCGTGGATCCGGCGCGCCCGGCGATAGAGGTCGGCGTGGCAGAACTCGTCGCGCTGCAGGTGGGCGATCAGCTCGCTGCCGCGCAGGTCCAGGCCCATCCCCTCCAGCCAGGCCTCGAGCAGGCAGCGGGCGTCGTCGGGACCGATGTCCGTCGCGACCTTGCCCTCGCGGACCGCGCCCTCGCGAATCACCCTTTCGGCCATCTTCAGGACCGCCGCCGGGTTCGGCCCGCCCTCGGCCGGCGCCGCGGCCTGATCGCCGAGCGCCCTGGTCGCGAGCGCCATCGCCGCGTGGGTCCACTTGGCGGCGCTGCCCTGCTCGCCGCCGGCGACCGCGTCGCCGTCCCGCAGGCAGCTGCAGAAGCTCTTCCGGCGATCGAACAGCGGCGGACACCTCGGTGAAGGTGCGGCCGATGTCGACGCCGGCGTGATCGTCGGAACCGCCGATGCCGGTGCCGCCGCGCGTCTCGATGTAGACGACGGCGGGCATGTTCAGCTCGGCAGCCCGGGAACCGTTGCGGACCTCCCAGATCGGGAACAGCTCCGCCAGGCGTCGCCGGTGCCGCGGGGTGAGCGGCGCGGCGACATTGAAGAAGGGGTGCGCCAGGGCAGACGCGATCCCGTTTTCGTGCAGGTATGCGGCGCAGGCCTCGACATCGCCGGAATGTGCCTGCAGCCACTCGTGGTCTCCGGGAGTGATCCCGTAACAGAGGACGTGAACCGCCTGGGGCTCGCCGGCGAAGCGGGCGGTCAGCTCCTCGGAGACGAAGCAGTCCGGGCGGCCGTCCAGCTCCAGGCAGCCCGCGATCGTGTCGTGATCGGTGATCGTCACGAAGTCCATCCCGCGCCGCTTGGCCAGCTCGTAGACCTCCTCCGGAGGCGTCGCGCACTCGGGCAGCCCGAGCGATCGCTGTACCCCCAGCCGGGAGAGCTGGGAAGCGGTGGAATGGCAATGCATGTCAACTCGGGAAGTCATCGGTGTCTCCCTCTTCGTATTCACTTTGTCTCCCCTAGATTCGGCTATTTGCAGGGGAAACTTGTGAAGCTCAGGCAAACGTGGTGTGAAGTTCGCGTGATCGGGGGCGAGGGAGGAGTGGGTGGGACTCGCCTGCGCGAACAGCGGGAGGCTTGGCGAGTCCCACCCACTCCTCCCCCACGCCACGCTCGCGGGAGTTCGCCACGAGTGCCCGAGCTTGGAAGCCTCGCCGCAACGGCGCGAGCTCCGTAGTCCCGGTGAATACGGGCCGGATTCCCCCTCCCAGCTTCCGTCCCTTGGAAGCTCAGTGGCTCAGAGGGGGTCTTCCGTCCTTCGGGCCCCATCGCCAACGGCAGCTCCACCCACTTGGGGCCTAGGAAGGGCTTTCGTTGGGAGGGACCGGGTGGGTCTCGCCAAGCCTCCACAGCTGTTGCGCAGGCGAGACCCACCCGGTCCCTCCTGGCCAAACCCTCTTCCTAAGCCGCCAGGCGTTCCGGGGAGCTGCCGTTGGCGTCGCCGTTGAGGAGGTCGAGGATGACCCCCTCGCGGAGGCCGCCCTTGCCGATCTGCAGGGGTTGGCCGAGCAGCTCGGAGATCTTCTCCAGGAGGAGGACGCCGGTGGTGAGGATGCGGACCCGCTGCGGGTCGAGCTCGAAGCGGCGAGCGACCTCGGTCGCGGGGTCGCCGCAGAGGACGCGGATGCCGCGCTCCAGGGTCTCGTACTCGAGCACGGTGCCGACCAGGCGGCGCAGCGAGGTGGCGCTGCCGCCGACGGCGACGGCCTGGGCGGGATGCTCGAACTCGACCCCTTCGAAGATGTCCTCGATGCGGTCGCGGACGCGGCGGATCTCGGCCGCCGAGGGCGGGTCGGAGCTGATCAGCTCGTCGGCCAGGGCGCCGGAGCCGACCCGCCAGGAGCGCACCGCCTCGACCCCGCCGGAGACGGTGCCGAGGATCACCTCGGTCGAGCCGCCGCCGACGTCGACGACGCCGATCTTGCCCTCGGCCGGGTGTCCGAGGCCTTTGGTCGCGCCGATGAAGGCAAGCCGACCCTCCTCCTCGTCGCTGAGGATGTCGACGCCGACTCCGGAGACGGCAGCAATCTCACGCGCGACCTCCTCGCCGTTGCTGGAATCCCGGATCGCCGCGGTGGCGACGGCGCGAATCCGTTCGGCCCCGAGCTCACGCGCCAGGCGAACCTGCGTCGCGACCAGCTCGGAGACCTCATCTACTTTGGCCGGGAGGATCTCGCCCTTCTTACCCAGCGCGCTGTTGATCCGCGTATAGGCCCGCTGCTCCATCACCTTCTTCAACTGCCCATCCACCGGCTCCGCCACGAGCACTCGCGTCGTATTCGAACCAATATCTATCGCCGCACAGAGCATCAGGCCGTCTTCCTCATGTTCCCAAACCCACCGGATCCCACACCCAGCTCGCCCTCGACCCAGCCGCTGAGCTTCCGTGGGCAATCCGGGGAGGGATGCCGAGAACGAACACTTCGCCCGCAGGCATCCCTCCCCGGGTTGCGCGCCGACTAAGCAGTGGGATGCGAGGCGTCCTCGAACTCGCGGAACAGCCCGGTGACCACAAAGGCGACCTGCTCGCCGATGTCGACGGCATTGTCGGCGATCCGCTCGATCGCGCGGGCGGCCAGCAGCATCGTCATCGCCCACTCGCGCTTGTCGGCGTCATCGCCGATCTCCAGCGCGAGACGGAAGCAGCTGCGGTTGAGATCGTCGACGAAGTCGTCCTGGCGGACCAGGTCACGGGCCATCTCGACGTTGCGTTCGGCAAACGCCCGCTTCGCCTGGCCGATCAGCGTCCGGGTCTGCTTGCCCATGCCGAGGATCAGCCCGACCATCTCCTCGTCGGCCGGCGGCTCGTTGCCGGTCAACGGGATCATCTTGCAGATGTTCACGCACTGATCGCCCATCCGCTCGACGTTCTTCAGCACGTGCAGCAGGGCCGAGATCAGCCGCAGGTCGGTGGCCACCGGCGACTGCGTAGCCAGCAGAGTGATCAGGCTCTGGTGGACCTCCAGGTAGCGGCCGTCGATGCGGTCGTCATCGGCGACGACGATCTGCGCCAGCTCGACATCCTGGTGCTCGACCGCCTCCAGCGTCCGTTGCAGCGCCGAGTTGACCAGGTTGAGGCCATCGAGCGCGCTGGCCTCCAGCCGCGCGAGCTCCTCCTGGTATTGGCTGCGGATTTCCGGCGCCATCAACCGAATTTCCCGGTCACGTATTGCTCGGTGCGTTCGTCGTCAGGGTTGGTGAAGAGCTTGTCCGTCGGACCGACCTCGACCAGCTCGCCGTCGAGCATGAAGACCGTCGTGTCGGCCACCCGCGCGGCCTGCTGCATGTTGTGGGTGACGATCACAATCGTCACCCGCTGTTTCAGCTCGGCGATCAGCTCCTCGATCTTCAGCGTCGCCACCGGGTCGAGTGCCGAGCATGGCTCGTCCATCAGCAAGACCTCTGGCTCGACCGCAAGGGCGCGAGCGATGCACAGGCGCTGCTGCTGTCCGCCCGAGAGGCCGGCGCCGGGCTTGTTCAGCCGATCCTTGACCTCCCCCCAGAGGCTCGCCCCTATCAATGCCTCCTGGACCCGCGCCTCCACCTCGCCGCGAGGGGTGCCGGTAAAGCGCAGCCCGGCGGCGACGTTGTCGAATATCGACATCGTCGGAAACGGGTTCGGCTTCTGGAAGACCATGCCGACGGCACGGCGCACCGCGACGACGTCGACGTTCGAGCCGTAGAGATCGGCCCCGTCGAGCAGCACCTCGCCTTCAGCGCGAGCGCCGACGATCTCCTCGTGCATCCGGTTGATGCAGCGGACCATCGTCGACTTGCCGCAGCCCGAGGGCCCGATGATCGCGGTCACGTCCGAGGGAGAGAAGGAGATGTTCACGTCCTTGACCGCGTGGTGTTCGCCGTAGTAGGCGTTGAGGTTACGTAGCTCGACCTGACGTTTGGACGCTGCGGCCGGCGTCGTGACCGCCTCGGCCATCGCGGAAGCGCCGGCTCCAGCAACCGGGGGAGCAGCTCCGCCGCTCGCGGCCTCGCGCTCGGTCGCGTCGGTGTGCTGGGGGTTCATGTCAGGTGGCTCCTTGGACACGGCTTCTCCGTTGGATCAGTTTGGCGATCAGGGTGAGGATCAGGATCATCGCGATAAGGGTTATCGCGGCGCCCCAGGCTCGTTCGACCAGTTCGTTGTTGGGCTGTTTCAGATCTTGGAAGATCTGCGCCGGTAGGGAGTTCATCGGTTCGTTCAGGTTAAAGGTGGTGCCCTTGACGATCGTCGCCGTGAAGAGCAGAGGCGCGGTCTCCCCTGCCGCCCTGGCAACCGAGAGCAGGGCGCCGGTGGTGATTCCCGACGCCGCGCTCGGCAGTACCACTCTGAAGACGACCTTCCAGCGGGGCGCCCCTAACGCCAGGGCAGCTTCCCGCAGGTCGTTGGGAACCAACTGCAGGGCAACCTCGGCCGAGCGGGTGACGATCGGCAGCATCAGCAAGCCAAGCGCTGCCGAGCCCTTCCAGCCGGCGAAGCTCGAGCCACCGGCGTTCCCAAGCACCAGTACGAGGTAGATGAAGAGGCCAAAGACGATCGAGGGGACGCCGGTCATCACGTCGACGAAGAAACGAACAGCATGCGCGAGTTTGCCATTACGCCCAAACTCGGTCAGGTAGAGGGCAACGGCGACCCCGAGCGGCACCGCCACCAGCGCCGCTAGCCCGACGATCTCGATCGTGCCGAGGATCGCGCTCTTCACGCCCCCCTGAGCGCCGAGGAAGTCCCCCGTCGGATCGGTGGTAAAGAATTCGGTACTGAAGGCGCCGAGCCCCTTGCTCAGCGTGTAGAAGATCACGAGGACGAGGGGCACGATCGCGATCCCGGTCGCGATCCAGAGGATCGAGCGCATCGCCCTGTCCTTGCGCCGACGCCGGGCGCTGACCGGCTGCAGGAGCGGAGACAGTGACCCGGCCTCCATCAGACGCCTGCCCCGGTGCCGATCGGGCGCCCTCTCTCGCGCTCTGAGCGCATAACGGCCAGGCGGGCGATCGAGTTGACAACCAAGGTCAAGACGAAGAGGACGAGGCCGGCGCCGATCAGCGCCGATTTGTGCAGCGGGTTGGACGCGGCCTCGCCGAACTCGTTGGCGATCACCGCGGCGAGCGAGTAGCCCTGGTCAAAGATGCTGTGGCCGAGAATCGGGTTGTCGCCGATCACGATCGTGACCGCGATCGTCTCGCCGATCGCACGGCCGAGGCCGAGCATCGCGCCGCCGGTGATGCCGCGGCGGGCGTAAGGCAGCATCGAGGTGCGGATCATCTCCCAGCGGGTCGCCCCCAGGGCCAGCGCAGCCTCCTTGTGATCGGCCGGCACGGTCGAGAGCACCTCACGGCTGATCGCACTGACGATTGGCAACAGCATGATCGCCAGGACGAGGCCGGCGATGAAGTAGTTGGGGCCGGCGACGTTGTCGGTCGCGACGAAGGGAATGAAGTGGAAGGTGTCGGCGAACCACTGCTCCGCCGGTTTCAGCTTCGGAATCAGGAAATAGAAGGCCCAGAGGCCGTAGACGACGGAGGGCACCGCGGCCAGGAGGTCGACGAGGATCGTCAACGAGCCGCGGATCTTGCGAGGACAAAGCTCGGTCAGGAACAGCGCCACCGAGACCGCGATCGGCACCCCGATCGCGAGCGCCAGGGCCGAGGTGATCAGGGTCCCGACCAGCAGCGGCAGAGCCCCGTAGATCGCGCCGGATACATCCCAGTTGTTGGTGAAGATGAAGCCGAAGACTCCGAATTCTTCGAAGACCAGCTTCGATTCGGCTGCGAGCTTGACGAAGAAGTAGGCGAGGAGGACGAGGATCGCGGCGGAGAGTGCCGTCAGCCCGTACCGCAGAATGCGGTCGGGCAGACGGGAGAGGGGGGAGCGGTTCAGTGACCGCTTGCCCCCCGCCATCCGTTGCGTTCCCGCCTCCACTCTCTACTTTTCTCTCAGCGTCTTCTCGCGCCTATGCTGCTTTGATCGGCTTGCCGTTGCACTTGAGGCCGTCGACTTTGGCCTGCGACGCTTTCAATAGTTCAGGCGACAGCGGCGCGTAGTTGAGTTTCTTCGCCACTTCCTGGCCTTCGCCGAGCCCGTAGTCAAGGAAGGCGACGACGTTGTTAGCGACTTCTTCGCTCTTGCCTGCTTTACAGATGTCTTCGTAGACGATCACGAAGGTGCCGGAGGCGATCGGATAGGCCGAGGGGGCCGTCGATGCATTGATCGCGCTGAAGCGCAAGTCCGGAGGGAACTTGACGCCTTCGCTTGCGGCAGTGGTCGATTCCAGCGACGGCGTGACGAACTTGCCCGCTTTGTTCTGCACGGCGGCGGTGGTGAATTCGTTCTGCAGCGCGTAGGCGAGCTCGACGTAGCCGATCGCGCCTTCGGTCTGCTGGACGGATCCGGCGACGCCTTCGTTGCCGTTGGCGCCGGTGCCCGTTGGCCACTTGACGGTCTTGTCGGTGCCAACCTTGCTGTGCCATTCCTTGTTGGTTTCGTCGAGGAACTGCGTGAACAGCGCCGTCGTGCCCGATTCGTCAGAACGGTGGACGACTGTGATGCCGGTGCTCGGCAGCTTGACGCCCGGATTGAGCTTGGCGATCGCCGGGTCGTCCCACTTGGTGATATTGCCGAGGTAGATGTTGGCGATCGTTTCGCCGTCGAGCTTGAGGCCCGCTTCGACGCCCGGCAGGTTGTAGGAGACCGTGACGGCGCCGAAGACGATCGGCACGTGAACCGTCGTCCCGTTTTTGTCCGCGACTTCGATTTCTTCGTCGGTCATCGCCGAGTCGGTGTCACCGAAGTCGACGGTGTTGGCCTGGAACTGGGCGATGCCGCCTCCAGAGCCGATCGAGTTGTAGTTGACGGTGAGGCCGTCGTTCTTCTTGAGTTCGGAGCCCCACTGGCTGATGATCGGCTGCGCGAAGGTCGAGCCGGCGCCGCTGATAGTTCCGCCTTGCCCGCCGCCGGAACCGCCGCTGCTGCTGTCAGAGCTCGAGCTACCGCAGGCAGCTACGACAAACGTGAGAGTCAGCGCCATGGCAACGCTGAGGATTCTCTTGGACACGAAATCTCCCTTGATTGATGACATATCTACGACGGCCACACTCGCAGCGAGCTACGGGCAGCTTGTTATCTCCGTGTGTCGGGAATGTAAAAAAGATGTGAAAGGGCCCCGGCCGGGGCCGGATCGCCGGCCTCAGCCATCGGGAGAGAAGCGGTAGCCGATCCCGTTGTGGGTGTGGATCAGCTGCGCCTGGGGCAGCGCTTCGCCCAGCTTCGCGCGCAGTCGGCTGACGTAGACGTCGACCGAGCGATCGTCGCGACGGGGGCGGCTGCCCCAGACCTCGGTGAAGAGCTCCTCGCGGGTCATGATCCGCTGCGGGTGTTCGGCGAGGGTGACGAGCAGCTGCAGCTCGCGCATCGTCAGGCTCAGCGGGCGGCCGTCAACCAGCGCCGCATGCTCCTCCGGCCTGATCTCGAGACGCCCGCCGGCCCACTGCGGAGACTGCCCGGTTCCCGTCACCATGATCGTTGAGCATGGCGACGCCGGATCGAAAGGCCGTTACCCCGCCGTGAAACTGCTGTGAACGACCTGTGAAGAAGGCGTCTCGGCAGCAGGGCCCTGGACCGCCTCGGGTGCGGCCGGTGTGAGCGGCACCGTAACGACGCCCGCCGGTTCAGGGTCGAAGCGGTAGCCAACCCCGAAGTGAGTGTGGATGTAGCCCCATCCCGGCGAGCGCTTCTCGAGCTTCTGGCGCAGCTTGCGGATGAAGACGTCGACGGAACGATCGCCGTGGGCCATCGCGTAGCCCCAGACCCGCTGGTAGATCGTCTCGCGCTCGAGGACCTGTCCCTTGGCCTCGGCAAGCAGGTGAAGGAGCTCGAACTCCCGCCGGGTCAGGTCGAGGCTCTCGCCGGCGACGAAGGCCTGGAACTGGTCGGGGCGGATCTCGAGGTCGGCGGCGAGCAGTGGCCCGGCCTCGGCCTCGTGACGGCCACGGCGCCGACGGCGCGAAACCGCTTCGACCCGTGCCATCGCCTCCTCGGGATGGCAGGGCTTGGTGATCCAGTCGTCGACGCCGAGGCGCAGGGCCCGGACCCGCTGGGCGACGGTCGAGCGGCCGGAGCAGACGATCACGCCGAGGTCGGGCAATAACCCGCAGACGCGCTCAAGGTATTCCCAGCCTTCGTCGCCGAGGATCGCCGGGTCGATGAGAACCGCGTTCAGCTTCATCGCCACCAGTTCTTCCGGCGGCACGGCGCCGGCGGCATGGCGCAGCTGCCAGCCCGCCACCTCCGCCCGCTTCGAGAGGACCGTGACAAAGCCGCTGTCGGTGTCGACTACTCCGAGCCGGATGGTCTGATTCGGATTCAAAGTTTGCAGCCGCTGGTCAGGGGTGGTTGCACTCGGACCGGCGCGACCGGACGATTGTATGCACGGCGGCCGCAGAAATGCCTGCGTTCACAGGATTTTCACAGGCCGGGCGCCTCGAAATTGCGGCAATCGGGCCGAAATGGCCGGCGACGACGGGGGGCCGACCGGCGACGGGGCCGAACGCGCCTGCAGTTGCGATAGATTCCCGGCCGTGAAGCGGACCGCCGTATCCCTCCTTGCCTTCCTCGCCCTGATGGGCATCGCCGCCCCGGCAGCGCTGGCCGAGAACGGCGTCGGCCTGGCCGGTCCCACGACCGACAAAACGGTCACCTTCTTCTGCATGGGCGTGCTGATCTTCTTCGTCGCCCTGGTCGTGATCATGTCGCTCGTCCAGGGCAAGCTCGAGCGGCGCAAGGATCAACGCCGCACGGATTTAGAGCGCTTGTCCTAGTTCTGGGCAAGGACGCAGTGAGCGAAGTGTGCTTCGCACACGAGCGATCGAGGACACCGCCCAGGGCTAGGACAAGCGCTCTAAACAGAGTCAGCTCGATCTAGGACAAGCGGAAGCCGGACAAGAGGCGTTTCTCGGTCTCGCCCTCGACCGTGGCGACGACTTCGACTTTGCCCTCCAGCGGGGTGTCGCGGATCTTCGTCGCCAGCAGGTCGTCGACCTGGAAGATCCCGGCCGAGTTGTTGAGCTGGATCTCGATCCTCACCGGCCGCTCCTCGCCGGCCTCGATCCGCACCTCATCGATCGCCGCGGCGGAGATCGAGTGGATCCCCTCGTGACCGGCCTCGATCGGGATCCGGGTCCGGCCCTGGGCCATGTCGAGCGCGTCGGCGACCCGCACCACCCCGCCCTCCAGCGTGTAGGGCTCGCCCCGGCGGCGGTGGCCGATGATCGCGTGGAGGATTTCCGAGGCGACGATCGTCCGCTCCGGCTGCTTGTAGGAGTCGGCCAGCAGCCGCTCGAGGGCGCCGCTGGCGAGGAAGAGCGAGAAGGCCTCGTGGTCGGCGCGGTGGATCGAGAGGCCGACGTCGTGCAGCAGCGCCCCGCCGGCGACCACCACCTCGGCGTCCCGGTCCTTCATCCCGTGATCGGCGACGACGGCCGGCTCCACCCCGGCCTTGACCAGCAGCCGCAGCAGACGCAGGGCGATGTTGAGGACGATCTGCATGTGCACCCAGGAGTGGTCGGACATCCCCAGGCGCTGCGAGTTGACCTGGGCCATGTACCACCAGGTCCGCACCTGCTCGTCGTCGTTGATCGCCTCGAGGAAGCCCTCGAGCTTGCGGTTCCCCCGCGTCGGCGCCTTGACCCGTGCTTCGGCGATTGCCTCCCTCGGCGGTTTGCGGGCGGGCCCCGCCGCGCCGGCAACCGGAACGCTCTCCTCAGCCATGGGCCGCATCGTAGGGGAGGAGTCGGGCCTCCTCCCCCGCTGACCGCTCAGCCGCAGACGGGCCAGGGACTGGAACCGGAGCGCGAGTAGAGCAGCGCGGCGCGGTAGTCCTGCTCGGCCTCGGGGGCAGCGGCGGGGTCACCGTGGCCGCCGACCGATTCCCAGGTGCCGTAGTCGAACTGGTATTTCCCCCGGTAGCTGCCGTCAGCGGAGACGGCCCGCGGGTCGCCGCCGGACTCGCAGGAAGCGATCGATTCGAGCGTCTCGATCGAGACGCCGCCGGGCAGATGGGCGAACTTTTCGCGCTGCTCGGCGCGCACGGCGGCCAGCCGGTTCGCATGGATCCGCCTGGCCGCCTCGCGAATCGTCTGCTCGAAGTGATCGATCGTGAGGTGGACCGGGGCCGGCGCCACCTGGGCATTGCCGACCGCGACCTGCCCGGAGGCGCCCCCGACAGCCGCGAGCGCCGCGGCGGGGAAGACAAGTCCGGCAACGACAAGAGCGAGAATATATTTGCGTTTTGTAAGCAAGCGGCGAAGAGTTGCGGGTATTTCGCCGCCAGTGTGTGGCCCCGATCACACAAGTGGTTACGAGCCATAGCGCCCGAGCGGGGCGCCAGGCGTCATGATTCGCCGCTTGACCGAGCAAACGACCTCACGCCTGCTCCTCGCCTGCCCGGATCGGCCGGGGCTGATCGCCACGGTCAGCGGCTTCTTGGCCGACGCCGGGCGCAACATCGTCGATGTCGATCAGCACTCGACCGCCGAGGGGCGGTTCTTCATGCGGATGGTCTTCGACTCGGCGCCCGCGGCCGAGCGCGAGGCGCTGGAGCGGCGCTTCGCGGAGGAGATCGCCAAGCCCTATGAGGTGGAGCACCACTTCGCCGAGTCGAGCCGGCGCAAGCGGGTGGCGATCATGGTCTCGCGCGAAGACCACTGCCTCTCCGACCTGCTCTGGCGCTGGCGCAATCGCGAGCTCGGTGGCGATCTCGTCGCCGTCATCTCCAACCATCCCGACAATGCCGAGCAGGTCGAATCGGTCGGGGTGCCGTTCCACCATGTGCCGATCGATCCCGACAGCCGCGATGCGGCCGAGTCGGCGGGAGCTGGAGCTGCTCGAGGGGATCGACCTGCTGGTCCTCGCCCGCTACATGCAGATCCTCTCCGCCGACTTCCTCGGCGAGCTCGGCGCGCCGGCGATCAACATCCACCACAGCTTCCTGCCGGCCTTCGTCGGCGCCGACCCCTACCGGCGCGCCCACGAGCGCGGCGTCAAGCTGATTGGCGCTACCGCCCACTACGTCACCGCCGAGCTCGACGCGGGGCCGATCATCGGCCAGGACGTGACCCGGGTCAGCCACAGCGACGAGGTCGAGGACATGGTCCGAATCGGGCGCGACATCGAGCGGCTGGTCCTGGCCCGCGCGGTGGCGGCCCACCTCGACGACCGCGTCCTGGTCGACGGCGAGCGCACGATCGTCTTCTGAGCGGCACGAGTGATGCGTTTTCCATGCAGGAGATGTAAAACGCATCACTGGTCCTGATCGAGACCGGCCTGGGACTGGCTGGCTGGCCAGTTTTGCCGTAACCTCTGCACGGAATGGAGCAGGCCACCGTCCCTCAGCCGGGCCTCGCCCAGGCCCGGCCAACCTACCCGCCCGGTCCGAAGGCGCCCGCGATCACCCAGGCGGTCCGCTACCTGCGCGACCCGCTCGGCTTCCTCGCCGGCTACCAGCGCCGCTTCGGGGACATCTTCACGGTCCGCTTCCCGACCTTCGGCCGGATCGTCTACGTCGCCCGCCCCGACCTCGTCAAAGAGGTGTTCACCGGGGCGCCCTCGATCTTCCACGCCGGTGAGGCGAACGCCACCGTGCTGGAGCCGGCGCTGGGGCCGAACTCGGTCCTCACCCTCGACGACGCCCCCCACATGCGCCAGCGCAAACTGCTGCTGCCGCCCTTCCACGGCGAGCGGGTGCAGGGATACGGCGAGCTGATCGTCGAGATGACCCGCCGGGAGATGGAGAGCTGGCCGGTCGACCAGCCATTCGCGATGCGGCCGCACACGACGCGGATCACCCTGGCGGTGATCATGCGCGCCGTCTTCGGCGTCCACGACGAGGACCGGCTGGCGCGCTTCGCGGTGCTGATCGAGGACTTCGCCCGCCGCGTCGGGGCGATCACCGCCTTCCCCTTCATGCGCCGCAACCTCGGGCCGCTCAGCCCCTGGGGCCGCTTCGTCCGCTCGCGCGAGGCGCTCGACGAGTTCATCTACGAGGAGATCCGCCGGCGGCGGGTCGAGGCCGGGATCGCCGAGCGCGACGACGTGCTCTCGCTGCTGCTCTGCGCCCGCGACGAGAACGGCGAGCCGATGAGCGACCAGGAACTGCGCGACGAGCTGGTCACGGTGCTCGGCGCCGGCCACGAGACGACCGCGACCGGGCTCGCCTGGGCGGTCGAGCGCCTGGTCCGCAACCCCGATGTGCTGGCCAAGCTGCGCGCCTCGCTGGCCGCCGGCGAGGAGGAGTACCTCAACGCCACGGTCAGGGAGGTGCTGCGCTCGCGACCGGTCATCGTCGACGTCGCCCGCAAGCTGACCGCGGCGGCGACGATCGGCGGCTACGAGCTGCCGGCCGGAACCTTCGTCTTGCCGGCGATCGCCGCCCTCCACTACCGCGAGGACACCTTCCCGGCGCCGCGCGAGTTCCGTCCGGAGCGCTTCCTCGACGTCAAGGTCGACAACTACGCCTGGATCCCGTTTGGCGGCGGCGTGCGACGCTGCATCGGCGCCGCCTTCGCCGAATACGAGATGCGGACGATCCTGCGCGAGTTCGTCGAGCGCGCCGACCTGCGCGCCGTGAGCGCCAAGGACGAGGCGGTCCGGGTCCGCAACATCACCCTAGCCCCGGCCCGCGGGGCGAGGGTTGTGATGCGCGCCGGCTAGTCGGGCGGCGCTCGCGACTTTGACCACACCCTGGTGGGGTCAAAGTCGCGAGCGGCTAAGTGGCATCCGAAAACCCGCGCGTGCGGCTGGCGAGTGCCGGACCGAGCGGGGGTAGGACGCAGGGAGGCCCAATGGCAGCGCCATTTGGCCGACCGAGGACGACGCCCCGCGAAGTGTGTCCGGCGCCGCCAGGCGTGCGCGGGGGTTTTCGGATGCCACTAAACGGCGGAGGCCTCCTGGGCCTGCTCCCATTCGGCGAAGAGCTTCTCGACGGAGCGTTTGGCCGCAGCGTGGCGCTTGGTTGCCTGCTCGGCCCGCTCCGGGGTCGCCCAGGCGACGGGGTCGGCGAGCTCCTCTTCGACCTCGCGCAGCTCGGCTTCGGCGCGCTCGATCCGTTCCTCCAGCTTGGCCGCCTTGCGCGCCGCCTTCTCGGCCGGCGCCGCGCCTCGGCGTTTGCGGGTCGAGCGCGAGCTGCTCTCCGACTTCGCCGCCGCGGCTGTCGCCGAGGCCGCCTCGTCACGGCGGCGCTGGTACTCGGCCCAGCCGCTCGGGTGGCTCTTCAGGCTGCCGTCCTCGCAGACGATCGTGCGGCTGCCGACCGCCTCGAGCAGGGCGCGGTCGTGGGAGATGAGGATGATCGCGCCCTCGTACTCCATCAGCGCGTCCTCGAGCGCCTCGCGGCTCTCGATGTCGAGATGGTTGGTCGGCTCGTCGAGGATCAGGACGTTGGCGCCGGAGGCGACCAGGATCGCCAGCGAGAGCCGCCGCTGCTCGCCGCCGGAGATGTCGCCCAGCTGCTTGTCGGCATCGCCGCCGGAGAAGAGGAAGCCGCCGAGCAGCGCCCGCGCCTTGGGACCGGCGAGACCGGTCTCGCGCTGCGCGGCGTCGAGCACGGTCCCCTCCCCCGCCGCGGTGTCGGCGTGCTGGGAGAGGTAGCCGAGTTTGACGTTGTGGCCCATGCGGACACTGCCGGAGGCCGGCTGCTTGCGACCCGCCAAGGTCTCGATCAGGGTCGTCTTGCCACTTCCGTTGGCGCCGACGAGGACGACGTGCTCGCCACGCTCGACTTCCAGCTCGGCGTTGTCGAGCAACACCCGTCCCGGCACCTCGATCCGTCCTTTGACGAGTTTCAGCACGACCCGGCCCGGGCGCTCCGGCGGCTTGAACGAGAAGCGCAGTTTGCGGGTGTCGCGAGCTTCGCTCCGCGGACCAGTCTTCTTCTTCTTGTCGATCTGTTTGAGCCGCGACTGCGCCTGTTTGGCCTTCGTCGCCTTGTAGCGGAAGCGCTCGACAAAGCGCTCCATCCGCTCGATCTCCGCCTGCTGACGGTCGATCGCTTTGCCGAGCGCGATCTGGCGGGCGGCCTGCTCCTGGCGCCAGGCGTGCCAGGGGCCGGCAAAGAAACGGGCCCGCTGCGCCTCCAGCTCCAGCACCGAGGTGCCGACCGCCTCGAGGAACCAGCGGTCGTGGGCGACGAGGACGACGGCGGCGTCGAGCTCGACCAGATACCCCTCCAGCCACTCCAGCGACGGGATGTCGAGGTGGTTGGTGGGCTCGTCGAGCAGCAGCAGGTCGGGCTTGGCGGCGAGGGCGCGGGCCAGGGAGGCGCGGGTCAGCTCGCCGCCGGAGAAGGTCGCCAGGGCGCGCTCGGACTGCTCGGGGACGAAGCCGAGGCCGCGCAGGACGGCGAGGACTTCGTCGCGCCAGCGGTAGCCGCCGCCGGCTTCCAACCGCTGCTGGGCGGCGGCGTAGGCGGCCATCATCTCCTCGCCGGTGTCGCCCTTCGACATCTCCCCCTCCAGGCGCTCCAGCTCGGCCTCGGTCTCGAGCATGTCGCTGCGGCCGGAGAAGACGTAGTCGCCGAGCGTCATCTGCGATTCACGCGGGGGGCGCTGGTCGTGCAGCGCCAGGCGGGCGCCGCGCTGCACGGTCAGCGAACCGGAGTCCGGCGAGAGCTCGCCGGCCAGGACCCGCAGCAGGGTCGACTTGCCTGCCCCGTTGCGGCCCGAGAGCGTCATCCGCTCGCCCGGCTCGAGCTTGAAGGAGACGTCGGCGAAGAGCAGCTTGCCGCCGACGTGGACGTCCAGGGAGGTTGCGGTTGCGATCGCCATGCGAACGACCCAACTTAGACAACCTCCGCGTCCGCGTAAGCTCTGCCCATGGACCGGGAACGGCTGCGTGCGATCCAGACCCCGCTGAAGGAGAGCTACGAGCAGGCGCCGGAGAGCGCGGTCGTCACCCTGGAGGCGAGCGGCGACCTCGGCGCCGGGATCTCCTGCTCGGTCAACACCGGCAGGGCGATCGCCGAGGCCGGGCTGCATCCCGCCTCCGGCGGCGACGGCAGCCAGCTCTGCTCCGGGGACATGTTGCTGGAGGCGCTCGTCGCCTGCGCCGGGGTGACTCTGCGCGCGGTCGCGACCTCGATCGGGCTGACCGTCGAGTCGGGACGAGTCCAGGCCAGGGGCGACATCGACTTCCGCGGCACCTTGGCGGTCGATCGCGAGGCGCCGGTCGGGTTCAAGAACATCGAGCTCGCCTTCGAGCTGGAGACCGACGCCGACCCCGAGCAGCTCGCGACCCTGCTGAAGCTGACCGAGCGCTACTGCGTCGTCTTCCAGACGCTGGCGAGCCCGCCGAAGCTCTCGGCGACCTTGACCGCCGCGGCCTGAGCAAGCGGTGGCGGGCCCGCTGCGACACCTCGGCGAGCTGGCCAGGGCGCGAGCGAGGAAGCGCTCCTCCGAGCGGGCCGACGGCCAGGCGCTGAGCGAGCTGGAGGCGCGGCCGCTGGCGCTGCCGGCGGGGCTGGAGGTCGAGTGGCTGGGGGTATCCGGCTACCGGCTCAGCTACGAGGGCAAGACGCTGTTCATCGACCCCTACCTCTCGCGGGCCCCCTTCCGCGACCTGGTCCTGCGGCGCACCGCGGTGCCCGACCCGGCGGCGCTGGAGCGCTTCGTCAACGCGCCCGGAGAGACCGTCGGCGTGCTCGTCGGCCACACCCACTTCGACCACGCCGTCGACGCGCCGGCAATCGCCCGGAAGTTCGGCTGCAAGGCGTACGGGTCGCGCTCGCTGGTCCGGCTGATGGACCTGCACGGGCTCGCCGAGCAGGCGGTCGAGGTCGAGCCCTACCGGACCTATGAGCTCGGCCCGTTCGAGGTCAGCTTCACCCCCAGCCTCCACTCCAAGCTGCTGCTCGGGCTCGCCGTCCCCTACGACGGCGAACTGACCTGCGACCACCTGGACTCACTCTCCCCCGGCGCCTACCGCTGCGGCCAGGTCTGGGGAATCACGATCGCCGTCGCCGGCCTGCGCTTCTACCACCAGGGCAGTGCCAACCTCCTCGACGACGCGATCCGCGAGCGCGAGGTCGACATCTTCCTCGCCGGCGTCGCCGGCCGCAGCTTCACCGACGATTACTGGCGACGAATCCTGCCGATCCTCGAACCGAGGGCGATCGTCCCCACCCACTACGACAACTTCTTCCGCCCCCTGGGTCAGGAGATGGAGTTCGTCGCCAACGTTCAGCTCGCCGAGCTGCCGGCCGAGATCGGCGCCGTCAGCGCCGACTTCGAGCTCGCCGCCCTCCCCCGCTCCGATCTCGCGGCCTGAGCTAGGTGACGCAGTGCTTGACGGCGATCTGCTCGATCGTTCCCATCGTCCGGGTCGTGCCCTTGCCGAGGACCCTGTCGATCGCCTTGAGGTCGAGGTCGGAATCGCTGATCCCGCCGCTCGGCAGCCAGTAGAGCTCGCGACCCTCGATCGCCAGCAGGTCTTCGGCGCTCGCCAGCGCGAGCGCCGCCTTGCGGTTCGCGGCGGCAGGTTTCTCGGACAGCAGCGAGACCTGCAGCTTGCCCTTCGAGGCATTGATCAGCTTCGCGGCGAAGGGCTGCCGAGCGGCGATCGCCGCCACCTCGGCGGCGCTACGCAGGAAGACCGGCACCTCGTACCCAAGCCCCTTCCCGAGCCCCGTTTCGATCTTCTTCGTCAGCGCCGCCTCACTCGCCCGCTTCGTCTCGAAGATCACGTTGCCGCTGGCCCGAAAAGTCGCCACCTCGGCAAACCCAAGCGCCTCGAACTCCCCCCGCAGCTCCTCGTTCTTCAGGCGACGGTTCCCAAGGTTCATCCCGCGCAAGAAAGCTACGTACCGCTCCATGCCGGGACCCTATCCAGACGACTGAGTCGGGTCCGGTCGGATGGGCCGAGAACGAACACCTCGCCCGCAGGCCCATCCGACCGGACCCGCCACAACCGCCTCAACAGCGTCCCGGCGGGGCCGGGATCGCTGCTGATTGATATGGAGGCGCCGAGATTCGAACTCGGATCCGCGGACGCGGCGCGAGGGTGTCTACAGGTATAGCCGGCGCTTTGGTCTCGTCTCCCGGGGTCCGCGCCGGCGGGCACTACGGAAGACACAGCCCTCTGAAATTTCCCTAGGAAGACGGGGCGATCCGCCTGGGTGAGCCCGCATTTTGAAGCCGGCTGCCCACCCTGCGGGCGAGGGTGGACCGACTCTCACAGCGCTTAGGTTCTAGCTAAGCGGCGAGGGCGAACTCATGGTCCGCACGTATTGGTTTGTGTCGGGGTTTAACGAGGCCTCCGACAACCTCGACCTGCAACCTTTCGCACGAATCGACCACGTCGAAGCCTGTCGCCCCCGTGCGCACTGCGCTTGGGATTGTACGTTGTCGGGGATGGTGGGCCTGTGAGCGAGCATTCATACGACGTGATCGTGCTCGGCGCCGGGCCAGCGGGAGAGGTCTGCGCCGGTCGTCTCGCGGACGGCGGCCTGGCCGTGGCGATCGTCGAGCGGGACCTGATCGGCGGCGAATGCTCCTACTACGCCTGCATGCCGTCGAAGGCGCTGCTGCGGCCCGCCGACCTGCTCGCCGAGGCCCGGCGGCTGCCCGGCGTCCCGGTCGACGCCGACAGCGAACTCGACCCGCAGGCGATCCTCGACCGCCGCGACGAGGTGATCCACGACCTCGACGACTCGGCCCAGGTCCCGTGGCTGCGGAACCGCGACATCGCCATCCACCGCGGCGCCGGCCGCTTCGACGGCGAGCTGCGGATCCGCGTCGGCGGGGAGGTACTGACGGCCCGCAAGGCCGTCGTCGTCGCCACCGGCAGCGGCGCCGCGACGGCGCCGATCGAGGGCCTCGACAGCGTCCGGGCCTGGAACAACCGCGAGGCGACGACCGCCAAGCAGGTGCCCGAGAGCATGGTCGTGCTCGGCGGCGGCCCGGTCGGCAGTGAGCTCTCCCAGGCCTGGGCCTCGCTGGGGACGAAGGTGACGCTGGTCGAGGGCGGCGAGCACCTGCTCAGCCGCGACGAGCCCTTCGCGGGCGACGAAGTCGCCACCTCGCTGCGGGAGCGATTCGGGGTCGACGTCCGCATCGGCGCCAAGGCCGAGCGGGTCACTGCCGGCGAGCACGGGGTGATCATGACCCTCAAGGGAGGCGAGACGATCGCGGCGGCCGAGATCCTGGTCGCGGTCGGCCGGGTGCCCCACACCGCCGAGCTCGGCCTCGACTCGATCGGGGTCGGGAGCGGCGAGCACGGCTTCCTCGAGACCGACGACCGGCTGCGGGTGGGAGGGCGCGAGTCGCTCTACGCGATCGGCGACGTCAACGGCCGGGCGCTGCTCACCCATATGGGCAAGTACCAGGCCTGGGTGGCCGCCGAGAACCTGCTCGGCCGTGAGGTCGGGGCGGTCGCCGAGGCAATCGGCTCCCCCCGTGTCACCTTCACCGACCCCCAGGTCGCCGCCGTCGGCAAGACGCTCGCCGAGGCCCTCGAAGCGGGCCTCGACGCGATCGCCGTCGACGTCCCCACCGACGCGACCGCGGCAGCCAGCTTCCAGGGCAAGGGCACCGGCGGCACCTCACGCCTTGTCGTCGACCGGGCGCGCGAGACGGTCGTCGGCGCCACCTTCAGCGGCTACGACACCGCCGACTTCCTCCACGCGGCGACGATCGCGATCGTCGCCGAGGTGCCGCTGCCACGCCTGCGCCATGCCGTCGCCGCCTTCCCGACCCGCAGCGAGATCTGGCTGAGGCTGCTGGAGAAAGCCGGGTACTGACTAAACGGTCGAGCGGGCCTTGATGTCGGCGAGAACCTCGCCGGGGAAGCCCGCGACCTGGTCGAGGTCGTCGACCGAGTGGAAGCCGCCGAGCCGCTCGCGATGGGCGAGCAGCCTGGTCGCCTGGGTCACCGAGAGGTTCTGTTCGCGCAGCTGCTCGAAGGTGACCGAGTTGAGGTTGATCTGCCCTCCAGGCGGGGTCGCCGCCGGGGGCGCAGGGGGCGGCGGTGCAACCGGCTCGGGGGCCGGCGGCGGCGCATCCTGGATCGGCGCGGGCGGCGGCGTTGGCGCCTCCGCGGCCGGCGGCAGCGGGGTCGGCTCAGGCACGAAGGGCGCTGGTTGGGGTGTCGGCGGCTCGGGAGCCGGTGCCGGAGGTGGCGGGGTTGGCGGCTCGGGAGCCGGAGGCGCCGCCTCGGCGGCCGGAACCGGCGGCTCGGGCGCGGGAGGCGGCTCGGGGGGCGGCGGCTCGAAGGATCGCTCGGGCGCGAACGGCGCCACGGGCACGATCGGCGGCTCGGGAGCGGGCGGTGCGGCTGGTGTGGCGAATTCTCCGCTGGCCGGCGGCGACGCGGACCGACCCTGGACCGAGCGGACGATCGCCTGCTCGGCCTCGATCGCGCGAAGCTCGGCCTCGCGGGCCCGCTCTTCGGCTGCGGCGACGCTGCGCTGCATCTCCTCGAGCCGGCGCTGGCGCGCTTCTTCTTCGGCCTTCAGGCCCTCGAGCCGTTTCGCGTCGCTCGCCCGCTGTTCAGCGGCTTTGGTCCGCTCTTCGATCTGCTTCAGTCGTTCCTCGGCTTCGGCCATCGAGCGCTCCTGAGCCTGACGTTCGGTGGCCAGCTGCTGCTCGGCGCCCTGCAGGTCGGCGGGCGCCGACGGCTGAGGAATGCCCTGGACCCCCACCGGCAGGCCGGGCGCGGCCTGCTGGAAGCCCTCGGCCGTCTGCATGCGGCGATCGGCCTCGGCGCGGATGCGCTGCTCCTCGAGGCGGATTGCCTCGACCTTGTCGCGAACACGCTGTTCGGCGGCGACCGGGTCGTACTCGGCGGCGCCCGGGGTGACGGCACCGCCCACCGGCGGCGGAACCGCCGCAATCGGCGCGCTCTGAACGCTCTCCGCGGCCAGCGCGGTCGGGGCCGGCGGGAGCGCGGAGGGCTCGGCGCCGGCGACAGGCTGGCCGGCCCGGGCCTGCGCGACGGCCCGTTCGTTGGCGGCGCGGGCGGCGGCGAGCCGCTGCTCGGCCAGCGCCGCTTCCCGCTTCTGCTTGCCGCCGCCGTACTTGATGCCGAAGAACTTCTTCTGTTTGACCGGCGGGACATCCGGCACGTCGCCAGAAGCGGCAACCGTCCCGGCGGCGGCCGCGGCGCCGGCGGCTGCCGGGTCGGCCGCGGGTGCGGGCGGCGCGGCGGGGGCCGGCAGGCCCTTCTTTTTCGCTACTCGCTCTTCCTTGCGGCGCTTGACTTCCTCGCGGCGGGCGAGGCGTTTCTCATTGCGGGCGGCGCGCTCGGCGTCGCGTTCGCGCTTGCGCTGCTCGCGCGCGGTCTCCGGCGGGTGGCCCAACGGCGCGGCGCCACCCGGAGCCTGAGGCGCGCCGGGAGGGGGCTGGGAAACCCCGGCGGGGACCGCGGCCATCTGCGCCGTGGTCGGGGGTGTGGTCCCCGGAGCCGGCGGCAAGCCGGGTGCCGCGGTCGCCGCGGTCGGCGGAACCGCGGCGGCGGTCGGCGAAACGGGGGTGGCCGCGGGCGGAACCGCGGCGGCGGCCGGCCCCGCGGGGGCCGCTTTCTCCTTTTCCTTGTTGCGACGCTGGGTGACGCTGACGATCAGCAGCAAGACGAGGATCGCGACGACCAGGGCGCCGACGAAGAGGGCGGTGTGATCGCTGACGTAGTTGCTCACGTTGCTCGGGAAGGATTCCGCCTTGGCCTGCGCCGGGGCGACCAGAGCCAGGGACGCGAGAGCGGCGATCGAGGCTGAAAGGAATACCTTGGTGCGCATTCCCCTGCATCCTTGCACGAGATGCGGCAGTTGCAAGCCCCTGGCGCCACTTGCAACGGACCGACGTTCTAGTCGGGTCCCGGCACTCACCGCATCCGCCCCTTGAACTCGCGCTCGACCTCGCGGCGGACGTCGCGGTCGGCGATCTCCCGGCGCCGGTCTCGGCCTTCCTTGCCCCTTGCCAGAGCCAGCTCGACCTTCGCGCGCGGGCCTTTGAAGTAGATCCTGGTGGGGATCAGGGTGAGCCCTTTCTGGGCGGTCTTGCCGATCAGCCGCTCTATCTCGTCACGATGCAGCAGCAGCTTCCGCGGCCGCTCGGCTTCGTGGGCGTCGACGCTGGAGAACTCATACGGGGGGATGTGGAGCTTGCGCAGCCAGACCTCGCCGTCGTCGACGACGGCGTAGGCGTCGGTCATCTGGGCCCGACCACTGCGCAGGGCCTTGACCTCCGAGCCCTTGAGGACGATGCCGGCCTCGATCTTCTCCACCCACTCGAATTTGTGCCGGGCGCGGCGGTTGGTGACGACGTCGCCCGAGGCGGGCAGCCGTTTCTTCTTCACCGTCTTAGCCATTGGCCGGCTCCAGGTCGGCCCGGCCGCGCAGCGGCTCGACGCCGGTGACGCGGACCGCGATCGGGTCGCCGAGGCGCAGCGCCGCGTTTTTGCCGCGCCCGCGCAGGGCGACCTCGGCACGGTCCAATTCCCAGCGCTCGCCCGGCAGCCGCCGGGCCGGCAGCATGCCCTCGTAGACGTCACCCAACTCGCCGCCGAAGGAGACGAAGGCGCCGGCCCGGATCACCCCGGAGATCTCGCCCTCGAAGACGGCGTCGAGGCCACGCTCGCCGAGCTCGCGTTCGAGCAGGTAGGCGGCGCAGACATCGTCGGCGCCGCGCTCGATCTTGGCCGACTCGCGCTCGCGGGCGGAGCAGTCGGCGGCGACCTCGCGGGTCTCCTTCAGGCGCGGCGCCTCCTCCCCCTCCCCCAGCGCCGCCAGCAGCGCCCGGTGGACGACCAGGTCCGGGTAGCGCCGGATCGGCGAGGTGAAGTGGGTGTAGGCCTCGCTGCCGAGCCCGGCGTGGCCGCTGTTTCGCTCGCTGTAAGCCGCCTGTTTGAGTGAGCGGAGCACGAGAGATGTATACGCCTCGCGCCCATGTCCGCGCCGCGCGGCCTCGCGCCGCGCCAGACGGCTCGCCTCGGCCGCCATCTCGCCGGCGCCGCGCGGCGCCAGGCCCCGCCCGAGCGGCGGCGTCGGGACGCCGAGCGCCGCCAGCTGCTCCAGCAGCCGCTCGATCCGGGTCGGGTCGGGCTGGGCGTGGACACGGTAGATCGCCGCCACCCGGCGGCTCTGCAGCAGCTGGGCGACCTGCTCGTTGGTGAGGATCATCAGCCGCTCGATCAGGCGGTGGGACTCGGTCTGGGCAACCCCGTGGGCGCCGGTCACGTTCCCTTTCGCGTCGAAGCGGAACTCGGGCTCGAAGGACTCGACGTCGAGGCTGGTCGCGCCGCGGTGCTCGCCGAGGGCGGTGGCGACGTCGCGAGCCGCGGCGATCGGTTCGGCGACCGGCTCCGGCGCCGGCGTACGGCCGGAGAAGATCGCGTCGAGCTCCTCGTAGTTGAGCCGGGCGTCGGAGCAGATCCGGCTGCGGTAGAAGCGCGTCGCCCTCACCTGCGCTCCTGGCCCGAGCTCGATCTCGGCCGTCACCGCCAGCCGCTCGACTCCCGGGGCAAGGCTGCAGGCGTCGCTGCTCAGCGCGTGCGGCAGCATCGGCTCGACGGCGCCGGGGACATAGGTGCTGTTGGCGCGGCGGCGCGCCTCGAGGTCCAGCGGCGAGCCCGGCCGCACGTGGGCGGCGACGTCGGCGATGTGGATCCAGACGCGGGCGCCGTCGCCCTCGCGCTGGGCCGAGACGGCGTCGTCAAAGTCTCGAGCGGTGGCCGGGTCGACGGTGAAGGTCCGCAGCGCCGTCAGGTCGCGACGGGCGCCGGAGTCGCGCTCCGCCGCCTCGGCGGCCCGCCCAGCCTCGACCTCGAGCGAGGCCTTGAAGCCGCGGAAGCCGAGCTGCTCCCGCAGCATCGCCTCGACCGCGTCGCGCGCCCGCGGCAGCTGCTTGCGCCGCTCGCGCGGGGCCGCGGCCCGGCGCCGGCCGCCGCTCAACCTTCGGCCCGGCCCGCGAGGACGCCCAGCGCCCGCTGCTTCCCCTCGTCGACCGCGGTGTGCGGGTTGTCCCTGACCCTGACGTCGGGATGGATGCCGTGGACCTGGGCCAGGTTGACCCCGTCCGGGGTGAAGTACTCGCCGACGGTCAGCTTCAGGGCGCCGCCGTTGGCCAGCCCCTCGGTCTCCTGGAAGACCCCCTTGCCGTAGGAGCGGGTGCCGACCACGGTCGCGCCGCCATCGTCGGCCAGGGCCGCGGTGAGGATCTCCGCCGCCGAGGCGGTGTTGCGGTCGATCAGGACGACCAGCGGCACTTTCGGCAGGTTGCCGCCGACGGTCTTGTGGACGCTGTCGCCCTGGGTGCGGGATTTGGTCGAAACGACGACTTCGTCCTTCGGGAGGAAGACGCCGGCGCTGAGCACCGCCTCGTCGAGCAGGCCGCCGGGGTTGCCGCGCAGGTCGAGGACGATCCCTTCCGCCCCTTCGCCCTCGACCTTTTCCACCGCCGCCGCGAGGTCGGCGTGGACGCCTTCGCTGAAGGAGAGCATGCGGATGTAACCGAGCTTGTGGCCCTTGACGGCCTTCGTCTGGCTGCTGACGTTGGGCAGCGCCACCTCGGCCCGGGTCAGGGTGATCTCGCGGACCTTGCCGGACTTGGCATCGAGCACGCCGACCGTCACCTTGGTCCCTTCCGGGCCTTTGATCTTGGCGGTCGCTTCGGCGCTGTTGACGCCGGTGAGGGACTCCCCTTCGACCGAGACGATCGTGTCGCCCGCTTCGATCCCGGCCGCGACGGCGGGCGAGCCGGCAAACGCCTTGAGCACCCGCAGCCCGCGTTTGACTTCGGCGACGCTGAGCCCGATCCCGGAGAAGTGGCCTTCGATCTCCTGGTTGAAGCTTTCCAGCGCTTCCGGTGAGAAGTAGTCGGAGAAGCGGTCCTGGTGGCGTTTGCGCAGCTCCCGGACCATCCCCTGCAGGGAGGAATTGGCGAGCTCGGTATTGCCGACCGGGCGGTAGTAGTTGTCCCTGATCACTTCCGCCGCTTCCGTCGTCAGCCCCGCCGGTTCGGCGACGAAGCGGTCCCGCAGGAAGCTGGGCAGGCCGGAGGGGTGACCGCCGAGCCAGAGGCCGACGAGCAGTGCCGCGATCAGCGCCGCGGCGAAGGCCACGGCCCCGCGAGCCCTCACAGCCGCCTCAGACCTTGAGGAAGCGGCGCAAGGTGATTCCAGAGCCGAGCGTCGAGACCAGAACCGCGGCGGCGAAGAGAATCGCCACCATCGCCGGGAAGCTGAGGGTGCTGTTGTTCTGCGCCGCGAGGAAGTTGAACGTGCTGCTCAGCGGGTCGACGATCGTGATCTTGCCAATCCACAGGACAAGTATGGCCACGGCGCCCCCGATGAAGCCGACGACGACCCCCTCGATCATGAACGGCCAGCGGATGAACCAGCGGGTCGCGCCGACCAGCCGCATCACCTCGACCTCGCGACGGCGGGTGAAGATCGAGAGCCGGATCGTGTTGCCGACCAGCATCAGCGAGGCGAGGACCAGCAGCACGGTGATCACCGTGAGGACGATCTTCAGGGCGCTCGTCACCTGCTCGATCTTTGCCGAGGACTGCTGACGGTCGAATTCTTTGCTGATCACCGGCGAGAACGCCTTGCCCTTGGGCCCGTCCGGGTAGACCGTGGCGCGGATGGCGGCGAGGTTGGCGGCGTCGTCGGCTTTGACTTCGAAGCTGTTGGGCAGCGGGTTGTAGTTCAGCTGTTCGACGATCGATTTGTCCTTCAGTTCGCCGCGCAGGGTGGTCAGCGCTTCCTCTTTGCTGACGTAATTGACTTCGGCGACGTGCGGAATCGCGGCCAGTTCGCCGCGCAGCTGGTCCTTTTCGGCCTGGCTGGCGCCGGCCTTGATTTCGTACTGGACGTTGAGCTGGTCGCGGACTTCTTCGCTCTTGCCCTGGGCGGTCTGGAAGACCGGGATCAGGACGCCGAGCAGAACCACGGTGACGACCGTGGTGACGATCGCCGCCAGGCTCGGGGCGCCGTTGCGGCGCAGGGCCCGCAGGGCCTCCTGGAAGAAGAAGATCAGGCGCGTCATCAGTGCAGGACGTCGTGCCCGTGGCCGTTGGTCTTGAGCTCGCCCTCGGCACCGACGCCCATCTCGGCCCGCATCCGCAGGCCGAATTCGCTCGTCGATTCCTCCGTGTAGCCGCCGCTGACCTCGTCGCGGACGACGCGACCCTCGTAGAGCTCGATCACCCGGCGGCGCATGTTGTCGACCATCTCGCGGTCGTGGGTGACGACGACGACGGTAGTGCCGGTCTTGTTGATCCGGTACAGCAGCTGCATCACGCCGATCGAGGTGACCGGGTCGAGGTTGCCGCTCGGCTCGTCGGCGAGCAGCAGTGGCGGGTGGTTGACGAAGGCCCGGGCGACGGAGACGCGCTGCTGCTCGCCGCCGGAAAGCTGATCGGGGTAGCTGTGGAGCTTGGTCGAGAGGCCGACGAGGCGCAGCGTCTGCGGCACCTGCTCACGGATTTCGGCGCGGCTGGCGCCGATCACCTGCAGCGCGTAGGCGACGTTGTCGTAGACGGTGCGGTCGGGCAGCAGCTTGAAGTCTTGGAAGACGGTGCCGATGTTGCGCCGCAGCTGCGGGATCTTCTTCTCCGGCAGGGCGCCGATGTCGCGGCCGGCGATCTTGACCGAGCCTTCGGTGGCGGCCAGCTCACGGATCAGCATCTTGATCAGCGTCGACTTGCCGCAGCCGGTCGGGCCGACGAGGAAGACGAACTCGCCGCGGCCGATCGCCAGCGAGACCCGGTCGAGGGCCATGTGGCCACCGGGGTAGACCTTGGTGACGTCGTCGAGCTCGATGATCGGCGCCCGGCGGCCACGCGGCCGCCGCGGCTCGTCGTCACGGGGTTGTCTCTTCTTCGATCTGGCCATGCGGAGGTGGGGTTCTGCACCCACAGAGTGACTCCTTCGCCCGGCGGGCAGCGCAAGAACGCGCCCAGAGGGGATTGGCAAGATGCTAGCGCATTATGAGCAAACGCTCACAGTCGTAGAGAGAAGGAACAGCTGGGTGGGACTCGCCTGCGCGAACAGCGGGAGGCCCCGGGATCTGCGGAAGAGCTGGAAAAGCTCCCGTCCCGCGGAAGCTGTGCCGCTTCGCGGAAGCTGCCTCCCCTGGGAGCCGGGAGTGCCTTCGTTGGGGGAGGTCAGGTGGGCCTCTCCAAGCCTCCCAGGCTGTTGCGCAGGAGAGGCCCACCTGACCTCCCCACGCAAAGACCCTCACCGTCCCTCCTACGGGTAGACCGTCTCCCCCGTCTCCTGGTCGACGATCGAGATCGCGACGGCGGGGCACGACTCCGCCGCCTCCATGATCAGCTCCGGCGGACCGCTGCCGATCACGACGGCGACGTCGTCGAGACGGAAGACCTGCGGTGCGACCTCGACGCAGTCGCCGTGGGCGCTGCACTCGTTGGGGTCGACGACGGGTATCCAGGTCATGCCACCACCTCCTGCTCGGCGGCGAATCGATCGCTGCCCTCGATTTGTTTGCGGAAAGCCGGTATCGCCCGCGGCCTACCGACCGCGAGGCCCGCGACCGGGACCCCGGCGCGGCTGAAGAGGACCTCGAAATCGCGCTCTCCGGGAACGCCGTCGATCAGGATCTCGTCGCCGTGATGGGGATGGCCGACGGACTGGATCCGTAACCCGTACTGGTCGCTCCAGAAGCTCGGTAGCGGCGGCGTCCCCGGGTACTCGCCGAGGATCGTCTTCGCCGCCGCCGCTCCCTGCCAGGCGGCCGCGTCCCAGTGCTCGGTGCGGCTGTGCACTCCGTAGCGCGGGTCGAAGGGGATGCAGGCGTCGCCGGCGGCGAACACGTCCGGCAGCGAGGTGCGGCCGCAGATGTCGACCTGGACGCCGCGCGGGTCGAGGCCGCTGCCCTCCAGCCAGGCCGTCGCCGGCGCGGTGCCGACGCCGACCAGGACGACGTCGCAATCGAGCCTGCGGCCGTCGGCAAGGATCAACTCCTCCACCCTGCCCTCACCGCGAGCGCTCTCCAGCATCGCGCCGGTGAGCACGGTCACTCCCTCCTCGCGATGCATGTCGGCGAACCAGCCGCCGAGCTGCTCGCCGAGGATCGGCGCCAGCGGCGTCGCCAGCGCCTCGACGATCGTCACCTCGACGCCGAGACCGCGGGCCGTCGAAGCGACCTCCTGGCCGATGAAGCCGGCGCCGACGATCACCAGGCGAGCGCCGGGGACGAGTTCGGCCCGCAGGCGGCGCGCATCCGCCAGGGTGCGCAGGGCGTGGACGTTGTCGTGGTCGAGGAAGGGCAGCCGCCGCGGCGCGCTGCCGGTCGCGATCAGCAGCTTGCCGTAGGCGAGCGCCTCGCCGGAGTCCAGCGCCAGCGTCCGCGCCACCGGGTCGAGCGACTCGGCCCGGGTGCCGAGCAGCAGCTCGACCCGATGCTCGGCGTACCAGTCAGCCGGCCGGAAGGAGACCGAGTCCTCGCCGACCGTTCCCGCCAGCACCTGCTTGGAGAGCGGCGGCCGGTCGTAGGGGGCCTCCGACTCGGCGCAGACGACGCGGATCGGCTCCTCGTACTCGCGGCGGCGGAGGGTCTCGGCGGCGCGCTGCGCCGCCAGACCGCCACCGACGATCACAACTCCTGGGTCTTTCATCATGCCTCCTCTAGGACTGGGGTTCTGGGCATCGTGCGAGCGTTGCGCTCCGGGAGGGCGGACCGGGCGGGCCGGCTCGCGCCGGCCTCTTTCGCCCGCTTCTTGGCCATCCCCGAGAGCACCCGGTAGACGAACAGCCCGCCGATCAAAGGCGCCGTGAGGATCACCCACCACCTGAACCAGACGGTGGAGGCGTCGGTGCCGGCGCCGAGCGCGTGACCGAGGCCGAGCACGTAGACCAGGATCGTCGCCCGGTGGGCCTTGCGCCAGAGCTTCGGGCCCACCCGTTTGCGGAGGTAGAAGCTGAGGCCGAGGAAGGCCGCCAGGTAGCCGGCGATCACTCCGAGGCCGGTGAAGGCGGTCTTGAAGCTCATCGCGAAGGGCACCGTGACGCCGGCGACACCGGGATTGAGCCAGGGGTCACCGAGCAGGGTGATGCCGTGGACGGCGATCGCGATCAGCCCGGCCAGCGCCGTGTACTCGTGGACGGCGAGCAGCTTGCGCGAGAGGCCGGGGCGACGCATCACCTTGCCGGCCATCATCAGACCGAGGCCGACGGAGATCGTCACCAGGACCAGCGCGACCAGCCCGGAGGCGCGGCTCGCCAGCCACCAACCGTGGGTCTGCAGAGTGGTCGAGACGGCAGCGGTCATCCCACCGCCCCCTCGAGCCTGAGGTCGGGGATCCGGATCCGCGGCGCGACGGCCAGCGGGCCGATCAGCTCGACGCGGCCGCTGTCGTGGACGGTCAGCCCGCCACGCTCGGCCAACAGTTCGCGAGCCCCGTCGGGACCGGAGAGCAGCGCCGCCTTGGAGAGCGTCTCGGCCTCGACCGCGGTGTCGGCCAGCGCGGTGGCGCCGACCAGGCCGGTCCAGGCCGGCTCGCCGGTCGCCGGGTCCAGCAGGTGATGGACGAAGCGACCGTCGGCGCCGCGCCAGATCCGCACGTTGAGGCCGGAGGTGGCGACTCCACCGGAGCCGAGCCGCAGCACGTAGGCGCGCTCACCGGTCAGCGGGTGCTCGACGAAGACCTCATACGGGTTGACCAGGGCGTCGGCCCCGCCGATCCGGATGTCGCCGCCGCAGTCGACGATGAAGCGCGAGTAGCCGCGCAGGCTCTCCGCCAGCAGGTCGGCGGCGAGCCCCTTGCCGGTCCCACCGGTGTCGAAGCCGAGGCCGGCGGGACGTACGACCTCCCCCGCCTCCTCGTCGACCTCGAATCCGCGCCAGGCCTGCGCCGGGTTGGGCTGGGCGGGGATGCGCGGCGGCGCCTCGGCGAGCGCCTCGCTGAGCGGCGCGCCGCTCATACCCGCCCGCGACGCGACATAGCCGGTGCCCTCGATCTCCCGCAGCAGGGTCGGGTCGACGAGGCCGTCGCTGCGCCGCGCCGCGTCAATGCCTGCCTGGACCGCCTCGCGCAGCAGCGCCGAGGCCGGCACCCGCTCACGCTCGTCCTGGTTCAGCGCGCAGAGCTCGCTGCCCGATTTGAAGCGCGAGAGCGTCGCATCGAAGCCGTGGATGAAGCGCTGGGCCTGCTCGGCGGCCTCGGCGGCCGGGACCATCTCGGGCCCAGGCTCGCCGATCAGGAGCCGGACGTGGCTGCCCATCGCGTCGAAGCTGATGTCGTGTTCGCTCATCTCTCTATCCGTTTGGTTCGTGGCGGGTGGTGGCTGAGTCAGGAAGCGCTGGTGGTGACCGGTTCGGTGGTCCCGGATTCCGAGCTGCTGGCCGGGCCGGCGCTGACCGAGTTGACGCCGGGGGTCGGGACGATCGTGGTGACGATCCGGCGCTTGATCACCTTGCGCACCTGGACCGGGGCCGATGTCGCCGTCGCCCCACCCAGGGAGGGGTCCGAGCCATTGCTCAGCTGGTAGGTGAGCAGGGCGAAGAGGGCGGCGAAGAGGGCGACCGAGCCCCAGAGAACCACGGCGGGGCTCGGCCGGCGGCTGGCGCGGGCCTTCTCAGTCATCGCCGCCACCGTGGGACTCGTGCTCGACCTCGCCGCCGCCACCGCCGCCACCGCTGGTCGCGGTCGTGACCGGGGAGCCGGAGCCGGAGGAGCCCGAGCCGGCGCTCGCACCGCTGGTGTGGGTGACGACCGGGGAAGCGCTGCCGCCACCGGAGCCCGCGCTGCCACCGTGAGAGCCGCTGGTGCGGGTGCTGACCGGCGTCTTCTTGCCGCCGGCGGAACCCGTGCTGCCGGCGCTGTGCGAGCCGCTCGTGTGAGTGACGACGGGGCTGGACCCAGAGCCGGCGCTGGTCGGCGCCGAGGAGGAGCCGCTGGTCGAAGTCGCGATCGGACTCGAGTAGGAAGAGGAGGACCCCGACGAGCTGCCGCTCGTGGAGCTACCGGTCGTGGCGCTGCCATAGGCGCCCGCGGCACCGGCACCGCCGGCCGCGGTGCGACCGCCCGACCCGGCCCAGGCCGGATGCTTGGGTTTGGCGTGCTTGGTGACGTGGATCGTCCGGCGGATCACTTTGGTGCGGACGACCGGCTTCTCCGCCACCGCCGCGCTGGAGGACTTCTGGCCGGCGCTCAACGCCACGCCGGCAAGTCCCCCCAACCCGATCACGGTGACACCTGCGGCTATGCGAGTCCTCAGTTTGTTCACGGCATTCTCCTCTTGGTCCTCGTGGTCGAAGCTGCCGGGGCATTGTGCGATCGCCCTCTTCAAGGCCCGGTCAGCGACGGGTAAAGAGCTGGCAAAACCTCGAAGCAACTCCGAGCCGAGCCCTTGAGACGCCTTACAGTGGCCTCATGGCGATCCAACCCAAGGGCGGCCGCATCCTCGTCGTCGAGGATGAGGAATCGATCTCCGAGCCCTTCGCCGAGGCGCTGCGGCGGGCCGGCTTCGAGGCGATCGTGACCGCGACCGCGGCCGGTGCGCTGGAGCTCGCCGCCTCGACCGAACCCGACCTGGTGATGCTCGACCTCGCCCTGCCTGACGGCGACGGTCGCGATGTCTGCCGTGAGCTGCGCCGCCACTCGGAAGTGCCGATCATGATGCTGACCGCGCGCGGGACTGAGATGGACAAGATCGTCGGCCTCGAGCTCGGCGCCGACGACTACGTGGTCAAGCCCTTTAGCGCCGCCGAGGTGATCTCGCGGATCCGTGCCGTGCTGCGCCGCAGCGCCCGCGGCAGCGAGGCGCCGGCGAAGCCGATCGAGGTAGCCGGCGTCGAGATCGACCCCGGCGCCCGAATCGCGAAGATGAACGGCCGGGAGCTGGAGCTCTCGCGCAAGGAGTTCGACCTGCTGGCGGCGCTGATGCGCCACGCCGGGCAGGTGGTCAAGCGCGAGGACCTGATGTCGGAGGTCTGGGACACGAACTGGTTCGGCTCGACGAAGACGCTCGACGTCCACGTCGGCTGGCTGCGGCGCAAGCTCGGCGACGACCCGGCCGACCCGACCTACATCGAGACGGTGCGCGGCGTCGGCTTCCGCTTCGCCGCCCCGGGGGTCGAGGGACCGTAAGCCTCCGGGCCACCCTCCTGCTGGCGCTGGCCTACGTGCTGCTGCTGGCCCTGATCGCGCTCGGCGTTCCGCTGGCGCTGAGCCTGCGCGACCGCGTCGACTCCGAGGTCAAGAGCCAGGCGGCGAGCCAGGCGCTGGTCGTCGCGACGACGGCGTCGGAGGCCATCACCCCGCCGGAATTCCGCACCCTCGACAAACTGGTGCGAATTTCGGCGGCGAGCGTGCGGGGACGGGTGATCATCGTCAACGCCGCCGGCCGCCTGCTGGCCGACTCCGCCGGCGCTCCGCGGGGGAGGCGCTACGCCGACAGACCCGAGATCAAGACCGCCCTGCACGGCCGCAAAGACCAGATCACCCGCAACAGCGAGACGCTGGGAACCGAAATCCTCGCCACCGCCGTCCCCGTTCTCGAGCACGGACGGCCCCGCGGGGCGGTGCGGATCACCCAGAGCGTCGACGCCGTGCACCGGGCGGTCCGTACCTCGATCCTCGACGTCGCCGCGCTGGCCGGGATCGTCCTCGTCCTCGGAATGATCGCCGGGGCCCTGATCGCGCAGCAGATCGCCCGCCCGATCCGCCGCCTCGATCGCGCCGCCCGCCAGGTGGCCGACGGTGACCTCGACACCTCGGTGGCGGTCGAGGGGAGCACCGAGCAGCGCTCGCTGGCGCGGACGTTCAACGAGATGACCGGACGGGTGAAGCGGCTGCTGCGCGTCCAGCAGGACTTCGTCGCCGACGCCTCTCACCAGCTGCGGACGCCGTTGACCGGGCTACGGCTGCGGCTGGAGGGGCTCGGCGAACGCTTCCGCGGCGACCCGGAGGTCGACGCCGAGGTCGGTGCCGCGATGCGGGAGATAGACCGCCTCTCGCAGATCGTCGACGAGCTGCTGATCCTCAGCCGCGCCGGCGAGCATGAACTGCCGGGCGAGGAGCTCGACCTGGCGCTGGCCGCGCGGCGCGCCGCCGATCGCTGGGCCGCGAGCGCGGCCGAGCGGGGCATAGAGCTCGAGGTCGGCGGCGAGGTGCCCGCGCGAGGCTGGTGCGCGGGACCCGACCTGGAGCGTTCGATCGACGCCCTGGTCGAGAACGCGCTGGTCTACTCCCCGGCCGGTTCGGCGGTGACGATCGCCTTCGCTGCGGGCCGGATCGAGGTCCTCGACCGCGGACCGGGTCTCGCCGCCGGCGAGGAGGAGGCGGTGTTCGAGCGCTTCAGCCGGGGCAGCGCCGGTCAGCGCGGGCCGACCGGCACCGGGCTGGGACTGGCGATCGCCCGCGAGCTGACCCGTCAGTGGGGCGGGGACGTGACCCTTGCCAATCGCGACGGCGGCGGCCTGCGCGCAATCATCGAGGTCCGCCCATGAGACTGCCGGCAACCGCCAAATGGATTGGACTCGCCCTGCTCGGGCTGGTGATCGCCGCCGCCGTGGCGATCGCCGCCAGCAACCTGGTCAGCCAGCAGATCGGGATCGCCTCGGAGTCGGTCTCGGCCGGTGACTCGCTGGTGCCGAAGATCGGGGCCGCGAGCACCGAAGGCAACAAGGGCAGCGGCGGCGAATCGACGGTCGAAACGAACGGTGGCGAAGAACGGACGAGTACGACTCCGAGTCAGCCGCCGGCGACCACGGCGCCGACGCAGCCGCCGACCACCACCGTGCCGACCCAGCCGAGCGAACGACCGGCGGACGACCACGGTGGCGGCGGCAGTGGCGGCGGCGGAGGCGGCCACGAGGGCTCGGACGACTGACCGCCTCAGGAAGCGGCGCCGACCGCCTCGCGCAGCCGGGCAACTGGGCGCTCGGCGCGCGGATGGATCGTCATCTCGGCGATCGTCATCGGCGTCTCCTTGCGCAGTCGCCCGGCGAGGCTAGGCCGCAGCCAGGCGGAGAGCCCGGGCGGAGGGGTGGCGACGATCACTTCGTCGAAGTCGAGCGAGTGGAGCACATCGCCGACGGCGGCGAACGGGTCCGGGTCACCGACGATCGCGCCGTCGAACTCGATCCCGGCGTGGCGCATCTGCTCCGCCGCGACCTCGGCCCGGTCCATCGCCTCCGACCAGCCGGCCTTCATGTCGGTCGCCCACGAGAGGCCGCGCGGAACCGCCGGCACCAGCAGGGTCACCCGGGCCGACTCGACCGCGCCGCGGCGGCGCAGTCCCTCGATCAGCTCCGGCGAATCGATACCTCGGTTGGCAACTATCAAGACCTTGTGCTTCGACATCGCTGTCTCCTCTCGCGGAATGTTCAAATCAGCCTGTAGGCAGTCCGTAACGACGACCTAAGCGCCGCCTCAGAGTTACCTGAGGATTTGGCCTTGGGGCCTAGTCGTCGCGGGGCGCGGCCCCGAGGCCGCCTCCACTCGCCCGGGTAACGATCGGCGCCCGACCGTTGGTGGCGCTCTTCAGGGCGACGGTCTGGCTGGTGGGTACGGCGCTGGCGCCGCTGGCGCTGGTGACGACGGAGGCGGTGGCGCCGCTGCCCGCCTGCTGGGCGGCGCTGGGCATACCCGGGTTGGACCCGAGCGCGACACCGCCGAGGGCGCCGAGACCCAGCACCGTCGCGGTCGCCACTGCCTTCGTTCTTCGGTTGCTCATGATTCGCTCCTTCGCGGATGGGGGATCCATACTGCGCCGCGACGGGCAAGCCGACGGGCAAGCGAAGGACAAGACTTGGTCAAGTCCGCGGAGAGCGGACCGAGGCTCTAACCGCCGCCGCCTCCGGGCGGGGGTGGATCTCTCTGGTAGAGCTTGGTCAGCGCCGCGACCAGCTGCGCCTCCTGGCTCGAGCTGAGGCCCGCGGACGGGTGGATCAGCGTGTATTGGGTCGGCGGCATCTCACCGCTCGAGATCTTCTCGACGAGGTCTCCGAGGCCCGGTTGACCCTTGTTCCATTCGGAGAAGTTGAGCGCGCCGCGGCCGTCTTCGACATCGTGCTGGACGAGCCAGGAGACCGGGGCGATGTTCGAGTACCAGCGCCACTTGGTCAGGTTGCTATGGCAGTCGTAGCAGGACTGGACGGCAAGCTGCTCACCGGGGCCGGCGGGCCAGGCCGCGGCCTGGGTCACCGGCGGATTGCTGTGATCGTGGCCGTAGGGGACGATCTGGATCAGCACAAACAGGGCGACGCCGCCGATCAGACCGAGCTTGATGAGCCGTCGCATGCCCTTGGAGCATGACGGCAAGACGCCGTACTTGCTACCCGATCGCGACCATGCGTTCGATCGGGATCCGCGCCTGGGCGGCGATGTCAGCCGGAACGCTGACCTCGAACTTCATCTCAGCCAGCGCGTCGCGCAGCTTCGGCAGGGTGATCATCTTCATGTATTTGCAGAAGGCCATCCGGTTGGCCTCGATCAGGTTCGCCTGCGGTGCCGCCTGCTGCAGCGGGTAGAGCATGCCGTTCTCGGTGGCGACGATGAAGCTGCCGTCGGGGTGATCTTCGACGTGCCTGAGCATCCCCGAAGTGGAGAGCATGTGGACCCCGTCGGCGTCGATGTCGCCGGCGGCGACGTACTCCATCGCCTGGGTCGAGCAGCCGCACTCGGGGTGGATCAGGAACTCGGCCTCGGGATGATCGGCCCGGGTCCGGGCGATGTCGTCGGGGCGGATCCCGGCGTGGACGTGGCACTCGCCATCCCAGATGTGGAAGCGGGCGCGGCGCTCGGGGTCGTTGAGGAGGCCGGTCTCGCGCTCGACGAAGGCGCCGAGCCACATGTCGGGGCCAAAGAGGATCTCCGTCTCGGGCCCGCGCTCGGCCCAGATGTGCTCGACGACGCTGACCGCGTTCGATGAGGTGCAGCAGTAATCGGTCTCGGCCTTGACCTCGGCCGAGGTGTTGACGTACATCACGACCACGGCGCCGGGATGCTCGGCTTTCCAGGCGCGCAGCTGGTCGGCGTCGATCGAGTCGGCCAGCGAGCAGCCGGCGTCGAGGTCGGGGATCAGGACCTTCTTGTCGGGCGAGAGGATCGAGGCCGTCTCGGCCATGAAGTGAACGCCGCAGAAGGCGATCACCTCGGCGTCGGTCGCCGCCGCCTGGCGCGAGAGGGCCAGCGAATCGCCCGTCACGTCGGCCACGTCCTGAATCTCCGGCACCTCGTAGTTGTGGGCGAGGATCACCGCGTTGCGCTGGGCCGCGAGCGCGCGGATCTCCGCGCTGAGGGCAGCGACCTCCTGGCGCGAAAGAGCGTCTTGGGCGATGGGTTGGATCGTCGGGAGCTCCTGCATTGAGCCCTTCCTTTCCTGATGTTCGCCGGCAGACCCACAGGTCGAACCAGGTCGAATGAACGTGGGGACAAGTCTAGCGGCACGGGTTGGCGGGGCCGGGGTTGGGGGTGTCCTGCGGGCGGGGCCGACTGGCTCCGTTCTCGGACACCCCCAACCCCGGCCTCACGAGCCGCCAGAATTGATCCATGCCTGAGCTTCCGGAGGTCGAGATTGTCGCGCGGCGGTTGAACAGCAGTCTCTTGGGAGCTGCTGTGGAATCAGCGGTGGCGCCGGGGATGAATGTGATGAAGACCTTTGATCCGCCCTTGGAGGCACTGGTCGGGCGTGAGGTGACCGGGGTGAGGCGGGTCGGGAAGATGCCGGTCGTCGAGTTCGGGGACCTGGCGCTGCTGGTTCACCTGATGTCGGCAGGGCGGCTGAAGGCGTTCGACAAACGGGCGAGCTTGAAAGACCGGGCCTCGCGGGTGCTGATCCGACTGCAGGACGGCCGGGAGCTGCGACTGCGGGAGTTCGGGACCAAGCAGCGGGCCTGGGCGAAGCTGCTGGCGACGGACGGGGTTGCCGACGACGAGATGGTCGTGACGCTCGGTCCCGAAGCCTGGCCCCCTCCCCCACTTGACGTCTTCGCCGCGGCGATCGACCAGCCGCGCCACCTGCACCCGCTGCTGCGCCACCAGAAGGACGTCGCCGGAATCGGCCGCTCCTGGGTCGACGAGATCCTCTGGGAGGCGCGGCTCTCGCCCTTCAAGAAAGGCTCCGAACTCGACCCCGAGGAGGTCGAGCGCCTGCACGGCGCGCTGCATGTGCTCGGCGACGCGATCGATCACTACGAGGAGACGATCGGCCCGGAGGTGCCCGACAAGGTGCCGATGCCGCTCCAGGTCCACAGGCACGAGGGAGAGCCCTGTCCGCGCTGCGGGACGACGATCGAGGCCGTCTTCTTCTCCGAACACCAGATGAACTACTGCCCCAAGGAGCAGACGGGCGGCCGCGTGCTCAAAGATCGGCGGTTGTCGAAATTGCTCAAGTAGGGAGGTGGCGAGGGAGGGCTCGGCGGACAACAGCGGGGAGTGTCCGCCGAGCCCTCCCTCCCCACCTCCAACGGGGCCGTTTCGGTCGCTCCTAAGCTGGGTCCAAGAGGAGGCTGAAGTCCAGGGAGGGGGCTGAGTGGGTGAGGGCGCCGATCGAGATGAAGTCGACGCCGGTCTCGGCGATCGCCCGGACCGTCTCGAGGGTGACGCCGCCGGAGGCCTCCAGCGAGGGTCCCTTCCCGGCGGCTGAGTTCTCGTCGCGCAGCTTCACCGCGGCGCGCAGCGTCTCGGTATCCATGTTGTCGAGCAGCAGCAGGTCGGCCCCGGTGCCGAGCGCGTAGGCGGTCTCGTCGAGGTTGCGGACCTCGACCTCGACGGCGAGATCCGGGTGCTCCCGGCGCGCCCCGTGGATCGCCTTGGCGACGCTGCCCGCGAGGGCGATGTGGTTCTCCTTGATCAGGATCGCGTCGTAGAGGCCAATCCGGTGGTTGCGCCCGCCGCCGACGGCGACCGCCGCCTTCTCCAGCGCCCGCAGCCCCGGCGTCGTCTTGCGGGTGTCGAGGATCCTGGCACCGGTCCCGGCGACCGCCTCGACGAACCGCGCCGTCAACGTCGCGATCCCGGAGAGATGACCGAGGAAGTTCAGCGCGGTCCGCTCGGCGACCAGCAGCGAGCGCGCCGAGCCGGAGGCGATGAGGACCTCGGCCGGCACCTCCTCCCGCCACTGCCCCTCGACGACGAGGTTGTCGACGTCCTCGACCCCGCACTGGCGCATCGTCTCGGCGACGACCGCGAGGCCACTGACGACCCCCGGCGCTTTCTGCACGATCCGCGCCCGAGCCCGGGCCTCGACCGGCACCGTCGACTCGGTCGTCACGTCGCCCGTTCCGACGTCCTCGGCCAGCGCCCGGGCGACAATCTTCTCCAGCGCTTCGGCGGCAACGGACATCGCCGCAGCCTAGATCACCGACGAGTGCTGCATTTCCCACGGATATGACGCGAAATGCAGCTCTCGCGGCTTCCGTCTCACATTCGCGGCTGGCGCAGCGTTTAATCCCCGAGGTGTCTACTTTGCCGCCATTCCAGATCCTGATCGACGAGCACGCCGACGACGTGATGGCGGTGCTGCGCGGGGCGGTCGGGCGCGAGGGGGCCGAGGACTGCTTCCAGGAGACGTTCCTGGCCGCCCTGCGGGCCTATCCGCAGCTGGAGGATGCCGGCAACCTGCGGGGGTGGGTGATCACGATCGCCCACCGCAAGGCGATCGACCACCATCGCGCCCGCGGGCGCCGGCCGCTGCCGGTGGCCGAGATCAGGGAGATGGCGGTCGAGGACCCGCTGCCCGACGACGGCATCTGGGCCGCGGTCGGCTCGCTGCCGCCGAAACAGCGGGCGGCGGTGACGCTGCGCTACGCCGGCGACCTCCCCCACGCCGAGATCGCCGCGGCGCTCGGCTGCTCGCCCGAGGCCGCGCGCCGCAGTCTGCACGAGGGGATCAAACGACTGCGGAAGGAGCTGGCATGAACACCGACGCGCTGACGAAGCTGGCCCGGCGGGCCGCCGAGGAAGGCCTGCTCGACGTCGCCTACACGACTACCGACTCCCCCTTCGGAACCCTGCTGCTCGCCCAGACCCAGCTTGGCCTGGTCCGGCTCGGGCTGCCCAACCAGGACAGCGACGAGCTGCTCGACGAGCTGGCGCGCAGGGTCTCGCCGCGCGTGCTCGAGGCGCCGGCGGAGCTCGACCGTACCCGCCGCGAGCTCGACCTCTACTTCGCGGGTAAGCTCGACCGCTTCGACCTGCCGCTCGACTGGCAACTCAGCGACGGCTTCCAGCTCCGCGTCCAGCGCGCGATCGCCGCGATCCCTTATGGCGAGACGCGCAACTACACCGAGATGGCAACGATCGCCGGCAACGAGCGCGCCGTCCGCGCCGCCGGCACCGCCTGCGGGCGCAACCCGCTGCCGCTCGTCGTCCCCTGCCACCGCGTTCTGCGCAGCAGCGGCGGCCTCGGCGGCTACGGCGGCGGCCTGCCGATGAAGCGGGCGCTGCTGGAGCTGGAGGGCGTTCTGGACGCGTAGGCCGCACCACTAAAGGGATTGCGGCCTCTTTCCGATTCACAGGACATGAAGCGGAAACGCAACTCGGCCGACCTCGAGGAAGGGCAGCTGATCCGTCTCGCCTGGTGGGCGTCGTTCTTCGCCACGGTGGCGCTGATCGCAATCCTCGGACTGGCCCGCTCCGCCCAGGCGCTGACCCTCCCGGCCGGCGACCCGCCGGCCACGGCCTCCGTCTTCGTCCCGGCCGAAGAAGAAGAATCCGAAGACGAAGAAGAAGGCGAAAACTCCGAATGCGAATTCGCCGAAGAAGAAGGCGAAGAAGAAGAATGCGAAGCCGAAGCTGAGGAAGTCGGGGCCGAAGCCCCGCCACCGCGTGAGTGCATCCTCGCCGGCGCCAGCGCCACCGTCAGCGCCGACCGCAACGGCGACAAGCTCCGTCTCGTGATTCGCTACACCGCCTACGCACCCGGATCGATCCAGGTCGCGTACTGGCTGCGTGGCGGCAAGGGCCCGCTCAGCCTCGGCAACAACCACGACCGCATCGGCGCTCGCGGCGTGATCCGCGACACCACGAGGCTCAGCCCGGCGCAGATGAGCAAGGCCCTGGCCGCCCGGAGCTTCACGATCCAGCTGCGCCCGGCGCGGGCCCCGCATTCCTGCAATCACCTGCTCGACCGACACCTGACGGTTCGCAAGAATGCCGCCGGCCGGCTCACCTGGTCGGACCCGGGCCCCGTGCTCACTGCCGCCCGCCAGGGCTGAGCGGGTCAGCCGGCTCAGACGGAGAGGGTTTCGCCCAGCCAGGCCGTCGCGTCGGCCAGGCTGGAGGGATCGATCTGATGGCCGATCTCCGACTCGCGGTAGGTGACGTCGAGGCCGCCGGCTGCGACCAGTTCGCGCGCCCGCTGGGCGAACTCCACCCCGATGATCGGATCGCGGTTGCCGTGGGCGATGAAGACCCGGGTGCCCTGGCGGTCGGCGAACGCAGGCTTCCAGTCCTCGACGGTCGGGACGAAGCCGCTGAAGGCGAGGATCCCGGCGACCGCCGGCCGGTCGGCGCTGAGGCCCATCGCGTAGCTCATCACCGCGCCCATCGAGAAGCCGGCGAGGACCGTGCGCTCGGGCCCGACCCCGGTCTCCTCCCAGAGCTGGTCGTGCAACGCACCGAGGGCGGCGCGCGAGGCCTGGAAGGTGTCGCGGTCGGGGTACCCGACCCGCGGCACCAGGTACCAGTGGAAGCCCGGCGAGCCCGGCAGGGTGAGCGGTGCCCGCGGCGTCACCACGCGCAGCCGGCGGGCGGGGTCGAGGTGGTCGGCAAGGCGCAGCAGGTCGCGCTCGTCGGTGCCGCGACCGTGATGGAGGACGAGCAGGCCCTCGGGCGCAGCCGTGGCGGGACGGTCGAGAAAACGCAGCGGCTCCACTACTTGCTCGCCGAGGAGGCGGCGGTCTTGTTCAGGTATTCGCGCACGAAGCCGTCGATGTCGCCGTCGAGCACCCGCTGCACGTCACCGACCTCGTGCTCGGTGCGGTGGTCCTTGACCATCGTGTAGGGGTGCAGGACGTAGCTGCGGATCTGGGAGCCCCAGGCGACGTCTTTGACCTCGCCGCGCGCCCTGGCCATCTCTTCGGCCCGCTTGCGCTCCTCCAGCTCGATCAGCTTCGAGCGCAGGAACTGCATCGCCACCGCCTTGTTCTGGGTCTGGGAGCGCTCGTTCTGGCACTGGACGACGACGCCGGTCGGCAGGTGGGTGATCCGCACCGCCGAGTCGGTCTTGTTGACGTGCTGGCCGCCGGCGCCGGAGGCGCGGTAGGTGTCGATCCGCAGGTCGGCGTCGTCGATCTCGACCTCGACGCCGGAGTCGACCAGCGGGCCGACGTCGACCTGGGCGAAGCTGGTGTGGCGCCGGGCGGAGGAGTCGAAGGGGGAGATCCGGACCAGGCGGTGGACCCCGCGCTCGGCGGCAAAGAGGCCGTAGGCGTTCTCGCCGCGGGCGATGAAGGTCGCCGACTTGAGGCCGGCCTCCTCCCCCGCCGAGGCCTCCTTCATCTCGACCTCGAAGCCGCGCCGTTCGGACCAGCGCAGGTACATCCGCAGGAGGATCTCGGCCCAGTCCTGGGAGTCGGTGCCGCCGGCCCCGGCGTGGACCGTGACCACAGCATCGCCCGCGTCGTACTCGCCGCTGAACAGCCGCGCCTCTTCCAGCTCGCCGAGGCGCTTCTCGACCGAGCCGAGCTGAGCACCCAGCTCGGCGGCGATCTCCTCGTCGTCGTCGGCCATCTCGGCCAGGTCGCCGAGATCGGCGACATCGGCCTCCAGGCCGCGGAACAGCTCCAGCCGACGCTGCGCCCGGGCGTGGGCGGCCGAGGTCCGTGCGGCGGTCTCCTGGTCGTCCCAGAAGCCGGGCTGCCCCATCTCCTCCTCGAGGCGCGCCGCCTCGGTCTCTAGCGCAGCGGGGTCAAAGGTAGTCCGAGAGCAGGGACAGCTGCTCGCGGACAGCGGCCAGGCGCGGAACTATCGATTCGGTCGGTGCGGCGTCGGCCATACCCTCAGATTACCCGGCCGCGCCGGGCGGGCCGAAGCCGCCGGCCCGCAGTGCCTCCTCGCGGTCCTCGTAGGGCCGCCAGCTGCGGATCCGGTGGTCGTGTAGCTCGAAAGACCAAGCCATCGCATCCTCGTGGGCCTTGTCGCCGTCCTCGGCCCAGTGCCAGTGGCGGACGATCAGCGCCACGGCCCGCCCGCCGCCGCCCTCGGTGCCGCCCTCGTAGAGCTGCTCCAGCTCGATCGTCTGCTGCACGCCACCGGGCTTGCGGGTCGCCCACAGCCGCGCCGCCTCAACCCCCTTGCGCAGCCCCCGGCTGGAATGAATCTCGACCTCCGGGTCGAGCACCGCGACGAACCCGTCGAGGTCCCGCTCATTGAAGGCCCGGATGAACTCCCTTACTGGATCAACGAAGGTCAAAATTCAAAATTAGAACGACCGAGGACTCCGAGATGCGCCGCTTTGCGGCAGCTGCGCTCAAGCTCCGTGACAACGCTTGTACTTCTTGCCACTGCCGCACCAACACGGGTCGTTGCGGCCGATTTTGTCGTGCTCGTCTTTGACGACGGTCTCGACCACGTCGCCGTTGGCGCGGGCCGGAGCATCCGCGGTCGCCACGTCGATGGCGCTGGCGGCGCCGCCCGAAGCGACCTGTTCGAGCGCCGAGGGCTGCCCCTCGAGGGTGCCGCCGGAGTAGGCCAGGGCGGCCGGATCGGCGGCGGCGTTGCCGTTGCCCTGGGCCGGTTCGACTTCGATTTCGGCGCGGAAGATCAGCTTGCTGAACTCGTCCCAGATCGCGTGCATCAGCTCCTCGAACATCGTGAAGCCCTCGTTTTTGTAGGCGACGAGGGGGTCGATCTGGGCGAAGCCGCGGAGGTGGATCCCTTCGCGCAGGTAGTCCATGTCGAAGAGGTGTTCGCGCCAGCGGTTGTCGATCACCTGCAGCAGGATCGAGCGCTCGAGGTGGCGCATCAGCTCGACGCCGAGCTGTTCCTCGCGCTCGTCGTAGGCGCTCATCGCGTCTTCGTCGAGTTCGTCTTTGAGCCCCTCGCGCTCGACCGTCTCCGGCGCCAGGGTGGCGACGTCGACGCTGACCGGCCAGATCAGCCGCAGCTGCGTCTCCAGCTCGCCCATGTCCCATTCCTCGAGCAGCTCGGCCGAGGTGTACTCGTCGACCAGCCGCTCGATCACGCCCTCGAGCTCGTCGCGGGCGGTCTCGGAGATGTCGCGCCCTTCGAGGATCTCGCGGCGGTATTTGTAGACGACGCGACGCTGCTCGTTCATCACATCGTCGTACTCGAGGACGCGCTTGCGGATCAGGAAGTTCTGCTCCTCGACCTTCTTCTGGGCGTTCTCGACGGTTTTCGTCAGCATCTTCGCCTCGAGCGGCATCTCGGTACCGTCCTCGTCGACCGGCCCGAGGCGATCGAGGATTTTGAAGATCCGGTCGCCGGAGAAGAGGCGGATCACGTCGTCTTCGGCGGAGAGGAAGAAGCGGGTCTCGCCGGGGTCGCCCTGGCGGCCGGCGCGGCCGCGCAGCTGGTTGTCGATCCGCCGCGACTCATGGCGCTCGGTGCCGCAGATGAAGAGCCCGCCGAGCTCTCGCACTTCCTCGGCCTCGACCTTGCACTGCGGCGCCAGCTCGGCCGCCTTCTCCGCCAGCGCCTCGTGGTAGCCCTCGCTCTCGTGGGTGATGCCCATTTTTTTCAGCTCGTGAATCGCCAGATGTTCGGGGTCGCCGCCGAGCTTGATGTCGACGCCGCGGCCGGCCATGTTGGTGGCGATCATCACCTCGCCCTTGCGCCCGGCCTGGGCGATCAGCTCTCCCTCTCGTTCGGCGTGCTCGGGCTTGGCGTTGAGGACCGCGTGTTTGATCCCGTCGCGTTTGAGCGCCTCGGAGATCATCTCCGAGACCTCGACCGAGACCGTCCCGACCAGGACCGGCTGGCCCTTTTCGTGGCGGGCGACGATTTCCTCGAGTACGGCTTTCCACTTGCCGTCTTTGGTCTTGAAGATCTGGTCGTTGCGGTCGTCGCGGACCATCGGCTGGTTGGTCGGGATCTCGACCACCGGGATCTCGTAGATCTTCATGAACTCGGTCGCCTCGGTCAGGGCGGTGCCGGTCATGCCGGAGAGCTTCTCGTAGAGGCGGAAGTAGTTCTGCAGGGTGATCGTCGCCAGCGTCTGGTTCTCCTCGCGGATCGCCACGCCTTCCTTCGCCTCGACCGCCTGGTGCAGGCCCTCCGACCAGCGCCGGCCCTCGAGGATGCGGCCGGTGAACTCGTCGATGATCATCACCTCGCCGTCGATCACCGCGTAGTCCTGGTCTTTCTTGTAGAGCGACTCGGCCTTCAGCGACTGGACCAGGTGGTTGACGAGGCTGCCGTGCTCGCCGAGGTAGAGGTTGTCGACGCCGATGAATTCCTCGGCTTTCTTCACACCCCGCTCGGTCGGCGCCACGGTCTTGTGCTTCTCGTCGTACTCGTAGTCGTAGTCGACCTCGGAGGTGTCCTTCGACTCGCCCAGCGATTTCAGCTTTTCTTTCGCCTGGACGCCGACCATCTGCTTTGCCAGGCGGGCGAAGGTGTAGTAGGTCTGGGCCGCCTGTTCGGGCTGGCCGGAGATGATCAGCGGCGTCCGCGCCTCGTCGATCAGGATGTTGTCGACCTCGTCCACGATCGCGAAGTTGTGGTCGCGCTGGACGCAGTGCTCGAGCGCCTCGGCCATGTTGTCGCGCAGGTAGTCGAAGCCGAACTCCGAGTTGGTCCCATAGGTGACGTCGCAGGCGTATTTGCGCTGGCGCGTCGCGTGGTCGTCGCCGTCCTGGACGGAGGCGACGGTGACGCCCAGCGCCTTGTAGATCGGTTCCATCCATTCGGCGTCGCGGCGGGCCAGGTAGTCGTTGACCGTGACGACGTGGACGCTGTCGCCGGCGAGCGTGTTGAGGAAGACCGCCAGGGTCGCGGTCAGGGTCTTGCCCTCGCCGGTCCGCATCTCGGCGATCGCGCCGTCGTGGAGGACCATGCCGCCGATCAGCTGAACGTCGTAATGCCGCTGGCCGGTCGAGCGGCGCGAAGCCTCACGGGTCAGCGCGAAGGCCTCCGGCAGCAGGTCGTCGAGCGACTCGCCGCCCTTGGCGCGCTCGCGCAGCGCGTCGGCCTCTTCGAGGATCTCCTCGTCGCTGAGCGCTTCCATCTCCGGCTCGAAGCGGTTGATCGCGTCGGCGCGCTTCTGGTAGGCCTTGAATTTCCGACCCTCCCCCGCGCGCAGCGCCTTCGTGACGAGGTCCATCGCTGGCATTGCCCAAGAGTAGCGGGGGCGTGCGGGCCGTCGTCATCCCCTCCCGCCCGCTTCGGCGCTCCCCTACGAAACCAGGTGGACATCCCCCCTTGCTCCCGGTCGGTGACGGGCGTAGCATCGAGGTTCGAACCCACAAGGAGGCACTCATGCGGATTGAGATTCGGGGCCGAAACGTCGAAATGACGGATGACCTGCGTGAGATGGTGCGGAAACGCTTTCAGCGCCTCGGCCAGCAGGTTTCGCCGCTGGCCACCCTGGAAGTCGTGCTGTCGGAGGAGCGCAATCCCTCGATCACCGACAGCAAGGTGGCGGAGGCGACCTTCTATCTCAAGGGGGTGACACTGCGGGCCCACGAGGCCTCGCCGGAGATGACCCATACGGTGCATGAGCTCGCCGAGGACGTCAGGCGTCAGGTCAAGAAGCATCGGGATCTGCGGCGCAAGCGGCGGCGGACGCGGCAGCTGGTCGATCAGATGCGCGGGCGGCCGGCCGAGGCGCATCCGTAGACAGCTTCGGCGCATAAAGGGGAGCGGGTGGGACTCGCCTGCGCAAAAGCTGTGGAGGCTTGGCGAGTCCCACCCGCTCCCCTCCTTACGTCACGGAGCTGTTCTGAATTGAGCCTCCGTCCCCTGTCAGCTTTCCCAAGCTCGGAAGCTGCCCGCCTCTGGAAGCCTTGCCGGAGGCTCCGTTGGGGGAGGTCGGGTGACCCTCTCCAAGCCTCCCAGGCTGTTGCGCAGGAGAGGGTCACCCGACCTCCCCGCGCCTCAAAGCCTTCTGGCAAACGTCACCGCCACGACGCGGGCCGCCCCCGCGGCGCGCAGGGCTTTGGCGCAGGCGGTGAGGGTGGAGCCGGTGGTGAGGACGTCGTCGACGAGCAACACGCTGCGGGGGGCGGTTCCGGCGGCGTGAACCTGGGGCGGGTGGCCGACCCGCTCGGCCCGGCTGCGGCCGACCTGGCGCCTGCCGCCGCGCCGTCTCAGACATGGCTCGATCGGCGCGTCGAGCAGCTCGGCCAGCGCCCCCGCCAGCTCGCCGGCGGGATCGAACCCCCGTCGCCGCAAACGGGTCGAAGCGGCGGGAACCGGGACGACCGTGCCGCTCAGCATGTGGCCCGGAGCCAGCCACTGGATCCGCTCCGCCATCAGATCGGCGACCGGCAGCAGGCGGCGGAACTTGAGCGCGGCGACGAGGTTGCGGGTGACGCCGTCGTAGGGGGCCGAGGACCAGGCCCGATCGAGCCCCGCCGGCCCACCCCCGAGCAGCGGCTCCGCCTTGGCCAGCCGGCGCCCGCAGCGATTACAGACAACCGCCTCAGGCCGACACGAACGTCCACAAGCGGCGCACAACGGCGGCGCCAACGTCGTAGCAACAAGGTGCAGAATCTCCACGCCCCGATCCTGCGGGCTGCCCGCGCAAGCGTGGCGCGCACGACGCCATTTCTCTGCGCCAACTCCTTCACGGAAGTCGAACGGAGCTCGATTTGTTGTGGGCCTGCTCGCTCGGTCACGACCCGTCAGCCGCGCCGGCGGCGATCGCGCCGATCAGCACCGAGCCCGGCGCGATCTCCGCGCCGGGGAGAGCAATCACCTCGCGCAGCCGACTCCCCTCGCCGACCCTGACCCCGTCACCGATCACCGCCGGACCGTCGATGCGGACGTCGGCGCCGATCTCGCAGCCGGGGCCGAGCAGCACCGGGCCGACCAGCTTGCCCTCGTCTTCGGCCGGCGGGTCGCTGCGGTAGCCGTCGACGACCTCACCCTCGAAATCGACCCGGACGGCGCCGTTGAGGGCGTCGAGGCTGCTCTCGCGCAGCTCCTCGAGGTTGCCGATGTCGTTCCAGTAGGCGTCGATCTCGTGCGAGTAGAACGGCACGTCGCCCTCCAGCAGGCGCGGGAAGACGTCCATCGCCCAGTCGGCGAAGCCGGCTGGATCGCCGGCCCCGGCCGCCTTGCTGGTGCCCGGCGCCGGGAAGAAGTCGAAGATCCGCGAGCGGAACATGTAGATGCCGCAGTTGGCCAGGTCGGAAAGCGCTTCGGCCGGGTCGGGCTTCTCCTGGAAGCCCTGGATGCGACCGTCGGAGCCGGTGATCGCGACGCCGAACTGGCTCGTGTCCTGCACCCGCTTGGTCGCCAGGGTCGCGATCCCGTCGTGTGACTCGTGGAACTCCCGCATCGCGGTCAGGTCGATGTCGGTCAGCGCGTCGCCGGAGATGACGAGGAACGAGTCGCCGAGGAACCCGGCCGCGTTGCGAACACCGCCGGAGGTGCCGAGCAGGGCATCCTCGCGGCTGTAGGAGAGCTCCACGCCGGCAGCCGAGCCATCGCCGAAGTGGTCTTCGATCAGTTCCGGGAACCAGTGCAGGTTGGCGATCGTCTGGCTTGAAGTCGTGGCGGGCGAGGAGCCGCAGGATGTGCTCCATCACCGGCCGGTTCAGCACCGGCACCATCGGCTTCGGCATCTCGTAGGTGATCGGCCGCAGGCGGGTGCCGAGGCCGGCCGCCAGAACCATCGCGCGCATCGCGCTCATGGCCGTCCCATCGCCTGCTTGAAGGCCTCGATCGCCTCGACCGGGACCGGGTCGACGCCGCGCTGGGCGGCGATCTCCAGCGAAACGAGGTCGCCCAGCATCAGCGCCCAGAGCTGCCGCTCCGTCCGGGTCTCACCGACGGTCTCGACCCGGATCGCGGCGCCGGCGTGAGCGCCGACCAGCTCCGCGGTCAGCTCGAAGCGGCGGCGAATCCGCGGGTGCTGGTCGGAGTCTTCGAGGAAGACCGCCGCCGGGGCGTCGTCGCCGGCGCCGGCCCAGCCGCAGAGCTCGTTGTGGTCGGCCTCCGGCAGCTCCGACCAGTAGGCGGGCAGCTTCGCGTTCTCGTTGATCTGCGCCTTCCAGCGGCGCGCCACCGGCGCGGTCAGGTCGGCGCCGTAGATCACCGCCGGGGTGGCGTCGATCTCGGCCGCGATCGCCGCCGCCCGCTTGCGCAGGTCGTCCGCCTGCTCGCTGAGGAACGCCGCGGCGACGTCGATCTCGGTGTGGATCCGCGGCGCCGCGCCGACCAAGGCCGCGACCTCGGCGGCGATCGTGAACATGTAGGCGACGGCGGCTCGGGGCTGGAAGATCCCGGGCAGGCCGATGACCGGCACCCCGGCCTCGCGGGCCTCGTCGACCAGTGTTCCTCCGGTGCCGGCGACGAGGCGCCGCGCCCCGAGAGCCTCGGCCGCCGCAAAGCAGGCGAGCGTCTCCTCGGTCCCCCCCGAGTAGCTGGAGCAGAGCACGGCCCACTCGGTGGTCACCCAGGCCGGCAGCGAGTAATCGCGCACGGTCAGCATCGGCCGTGTCAGGCGGTCGCCCAGCGCCGCGGCGGCGAGGTCGGCGCCGATCGCCGAGCCGCCCATCCCGCAGACCAGCAGCCCGGCGGCCTCGCTGGACTCCAGGCGCGCTCCTTCGACCCGCCAGAGGGCGTCGCGGAGCTGGTCGGGGATGCCGAGGACGTCGTCGATCATGGATTCTCGGCCGGGACTCTTTCATCCTCACCGGCAACCGCGTCGGTCAGGGTCGCTCCGGCGGCGACGCTGACGCCTGGAGCGAGGATCGAACCGTCGATCCGCGCCCCCTCGCCGACGCTGCATCCATCGAGCAGAACCGATCCCCGCACCTCCGCCCCGGCGGCGATCGTGCAGCCGGGAGAGATCACGGCGCGAGGGCCGACGACGGCCCCGGCGGCGATCTCCGCGCCGGCGCCGATCAGCATGCCGGGAGCGGTCGGCCTGACGGCGGTGTGGACCCGCCCCTCGAGGATGTCCCAGCTCGCCTGCAGGTAGCGGTCGGGGGTCCCGATGTCCATCCAGTAGCCGTCGAGCGTCAGCCCGTAGAGCCCGTCGCCCACCAGCCGCGGAAACACCTCGCGCTCGATCGAGACCTCGCGCCCGGCCGGAACCAGGTCGAGGACCGAGCGGTCGAGTACGTAGGCGCCGGCGTTGATCGCGCCGGGGGACTGCTCGCCGGTCTTCTCGAGGAACTCGAGCACGGCGCCGTCCTCGTCACGGTGGACCAACCCGTAGGCGGCGGCGTCCTGCACCGGGTAGAGGGCCAGGGTCGCCCGCGCCAGGTGCTCCTCGTGGGCGCGCAGCAGGGCAGTCAGATCGAGGTCGGTGAGGACGTCGCCGTTGAGGGCGAGGAAGCGCTGCTCGAGCCGATCACCCAGCGTGTCGGCGGCAAAGCGGATCGCGCCGGCGGTGCCGCGGCGCTCGGGCTCGGTCACGTAGCTGAGCCGCACCCCCGCCTCGCTGTCGCCAAGCGCCTCGCGCAGCTGGTCGGGCAGGAAGCCGCAGGCGAGGACGATCTCGGTGACGCCATGCTCCCCCAGCCACTCGACCATGTAAGCGAGGAAGGGCCGGTCGACGAGCGTCAGCGCCGGCTTCGGGATCGTCGCGGTCAGCGGCCGCAGCCGCGTTCCTTCACCACCGACGAGGACGATCGCCTGCATCTACTCGGGCGCGCTGGCCGCGGCGGCGACCTCGGGCTTGCCGATGCCCTCGTAGTCGAAGCCCGCCGCGCGCAGCGCCGCGGGGTCGAGGTAGTTGCGCCCGTCGACGATCAGCGGGCGCGCCATCGTGCTCGCGGCCGCCGCCCAGTCGAGCTCGGCGAACTCCTTCCACTCGGTGACCAGGACCGCGGCGTCGGCGCCCTCGATCGCGGCCTGCGCCGAGTCGGCCATCTCGACCGAGTCGAGCATTTCCCCGGCCCGCCCGGCGGCCACCGGGTCGTAGGCGACGACCTCGGCGCCCTCGCCCTGCAGCCGCGCCGCCAGAACCAGGCTCGAGGCCTCGCGCATGTCGTCGGTGTCGGGCTTGAAGGCGAGTCCGAGCAGGGCGATCCGCTTGCCGATCAGCGAGCCGAGGTGCTTCTCGAGCTTGCCGACCACCCGCCGCTTCTGCAGCTCGTTGACCTCGATCACCGCGGTCAGCAGCTGGAAGTGGTATCCGGTGTTGCCGGCCAGCATCTTCAGGGCGCTGACGTCCTTGGGGAAACAGGAGCCGCCGTAGCCGATGCCGGCGCGCAGGAACGAGGGGCCGATCCGCTCGTCGAGTCCCATCCCGTTGGCGACCTCGCCGACGTCGGCGCCGACCTCCTCGCAGACGTTGGCGATCTCGTTGATGAAGGAGATCTTGGTCGCCAGGAAGGCGTTGGAGGCGAGCTTGATCATCTCGGCGCTGGCGACGTCGGTCCGCACGATCGTGCCGCCGAGCGGCTCGTAGAGGGCCGCCACGGCCGCCGCCGCCTGCTCATCGCCTGGATCCGAGCCGACCACGACCCGGTCGGGGTGCATGAAGTCCTGGACGGCCGAGCCCTCCTTGAGGAACTCGGGGCAGGAGACGTAGGAGAGGCCGGGCAGGTCACGACGGATCGAGCTTCCGGTTCCGGCGGGGACGGTGCTCTTCATCACCAGCACGTGGCCGCCGTCGGAGGGCAGGTCGTCGACCACGGCGCGGACACGGGTGAGATCGGCGTCACCCGAGTAGGTCGGCGGCGTGTCGACGCAGACGAAGAGCAGGCGCGCCCGCTCCAGAAGCACCGGCATCTCGGTCGTGAAGGTGATCCGCTCCAGGTTGCGGCGCAGCATCTCGCCGAGGCCGGGCTCGTGGATCGACGCCTCGCCGCGCGAGAGCGCCTCGACCTTCTCGGCGAGGATGTCGCGAGCGACCACCTCGTGGCCGAGCTCGGCGAAGCAGGCGGCGGTCACCAGACCGACCCAACCGACCCCGATTACCCCGACCGGCTGGCGCTGCTCGCTCATTCCGCGGATCCTCCGTGTTTCGTCTTGTGCTTTCTCTTCGGCAGCATCACCTTCGCCGACCGGGCGATCCCCAGCATCTGCTCGCCGGTCAAGCCGTGCTGCAGGCTATTCGACACCCAGTAGGTGTTATCGCCTCGGTGCCAGGCGACGAGCTTGACCTCTTCGCCCTCGACGAAGATCTCGTATTCGCGCCCGTGGATCGTCCGCGTTTCGCTCGGGTTTTCGAGGATCGGCGGGTCCTGCCAGCCCTGGATCCCCTGGATCCCGAAGAAGTTGGATTCGTATTCGGGCCGGAATTCGGCGACCATCCGGTAGGCGGGGTGGCGTTCTTCGTCAGGAGACCTGAGGTGGTACACCCGCGGATCCTGGATGTGTTCGTAGGGGTTGGATTCGATGTAGGACGCTTCTGAGGGCAGGCGGGTGGCGTAGAAGACCGGGAAGGCGCCGCCGACCCTGCGGGCGACGATCTTCGCCTCGGCCTTACCGGCTTCGCCGGCGGGGACGAGCCCGTCGCTGCCGGGCGGGGCCGTTTCGACGATCGGCTTCTTCTTCTTGCCCTGCTTGGACTTCGAGCCCTTCTTCTTGTTCTTCTTCTTGCCCGACTTGGCTCGTTCCGGGAAGTTGCCGGATTCGGCTTCGGTTTCGCCGAGGAATTCCTTCACCGCGCCGTGGATTGCTTCGTCGGAGGCGTAGACGAAGCTGGGGCCGAGTTCGGCCGGGAAGTGGATCTGTTCGATCGAGGCGCCGTGCGCGGCGACCAGGAGTTTCGCGACTTCCAGCAGTTCGACCGGATCCTTGATGTCCGACGTCGTGTATTCGGTGAAGATTTTGACCAGGTGGCTCTGGCCGAAGACCAGGTCCTTCAGCGAGACCTGGCTGCGAGCGCTGCTGATGAACGACTGCTGGCGGGCGGAGCGGACGATGTCGGTGTCGGTGTGCCGGTAGCGCACGTACTCGAGCGCTTTTTTGCCGCAGAGCAGCTGGTAGCCGGGCTGGATGTTGATTTCCGAATACTGTTCGGAGGGCGGCACGCCTTCGTTGGAGTGGTAGTAGCGGCGGTCGACGTCGGTGTAGACGCAGCCGATCGCGTCGACGGCACGGACGAAGCCGAGGAAGTCGACGTTGACGACATGGTTGATCTTCAACCCGGTCAGTTCCTTGACCACCTGCAGGGTCAATTTGGGACCTCCATCGCTGTAGGCGGCGTTGAACTTGTCGGTCCCGAAGCCGGGGATTTCGACCTTCAGGTCGCGCGGGATCGAGAACGCCGCGATCCGGCCCTTGTCGGGGTCGATGCGGATGATCATCGTTGTGTCCGAGCGACCCGGTTCTTCGAATTCGCCACCGGCCCCGGCCCGTTTGTCGGAGCCGAGGACGAGGATGTTCTGCGGTTCGCCCGGGTTGTTGTGCGCCAATGCCTTCGCGAGTTTGTTGTGGAGCCGGCCGTTGTGGCCGAGAGCGTCGGCGATGCTGGTGACGTAGAGCAGCACCCCGGTGGCCGTCGCCGTCGCGGAGACGACGACGATGATCACCGAAGCAAGCAGGAAGCGCCACCAGTAACGCTTCGGCTTCGGCGCCGGTTCGGGGTCGCCGCTCGGCGGTGGCTTCTTCGGCGCCCAGCCGGGCGCCGGCGGTTGATCACTCATCGGCGAGCTGACTCGGGATCGCCCGCAGGAACGATTCGAGGGCCTGCTGGTAGACCTGCAGCGAGGAGACCGAGACCCACTCCTCGGGACCGTGATGGCCGGCACCGACCGGGCCGAACTCGACCGCGGGCACACCGACCCGCAGGAAGGAGACCGCGTCGGAGGCGCCGTCGCGCCCGACGCTCATCGGCTCGCCGTGATGGTGCTCGGCCGCCGAGTCGCGCAGCGCCCGGACGAAGGCCGAGTCGCGGTCGACCGTGGCTGGCGGCCGGGTCAGCAGCGAGGTCGCCTCCCTGACCGGCAGGCCACGCACTTCGGCCAGGATCGCGGCTGGATCCTGGCCGGGCAGATAGCGGATGTCGACGTCGATCACGCATCGGTCTGGCACCTTGTTCAGCGCGTCTCCACCCCAGATCCGCCCCAGGTTGATCGAGGGACGATCGAAGAGCTCCGAACTGTGCCGCGCAAACGGTAGCGACTCGATACTGCGAAAAACGTCGATCGCGTTGAGGACGGCGTTGTCGCCGAGCCACGGGGTGGCTCCGTGGGCCGCCCTCCCCCCCACCTCCAGGCGCAGGGCGAGCACCCCCTTGGCCTCGACGCCGATGTGCAGATCGGTCGGCTCGCCGGTGATCGCGAAGTCGCCGAGGAAGCCGCCGTCGACGAGATGGTCGCAGCCGCGCTCCTCGCCCTCCTCGGACTCCTCGTCGCCGACGACGCCGAGGCGGACGCGAACCCCGTCCTGGTCGCGCATCGCCGCGGTGACGATCATCATCGCCGCCAGCGCCCCCTTCATGTCGTAGGCGCCGCGACCGTACAGGCGGTCGCCCTCCAGGCGCGGCTCGAACTGATCGGCGTGAGCGGGGACCACGTCGATATGACCCTCGAGGACGACGGTCGGTGCGGTGGCGGGCCCGACCTCGGCCCTGATCACCGGCAGGCCGCGAACCTGATCGCGCTCGGCCTCGATCCCGCGCGCCTCCAGCCAGCCCTTGACGAATCCGGCGGCCTCGGAGATCGCCTCTGGCTCCGAGGTCTCGTAGCCGATCAGCCGCTTGGCGAGGGCTACGAGCTCCTCGCTCATTCAGCTCGCAATCGCGAGGAAGGCCTCCGCCCGATCCCGGTCTTTCTGCGCCCGGGCGAAGTCGGCGCTTCCCTTCTCGTTCTCGGTGAGGCGCTGCTCGGCGTCGGCGAGCTGCTCTTTCAGCGCGCCGGCGTCGAGGTCCTCCGGCGGGATCGCCTCCTCGAGCAGCAGCCGGGCGCGGTTGCCGAAGACCTGCAACCAGCCGTGCGACTGGGCGTAGCGGACGGTCTCCGAGTCGGAGACGTGGAGGCGCAGCTCGGTCGGCGCCAGCGCCGCCATCAGCGGCGCGTGGTTGGCGAGGATGCCAATTTCGCCGACCTCGGTGCGGGTCGAGACCTGCTTGACCTCGCCGTTGAAGACCTCCCCCTCCGGGGTGAGGACCTCGACGTCGACCATGTGCTCGGCGGCCACGAAGTCCCCTACGCCGCCGCGGCGGCCTTGGCGTTCTCGGTGACCTGGTCGATCGAGCCCTGCATGTAGAAGGCGCCCTCGGAGAGGTCGTCGTGCTCGCCGTCGAGGATCTCGCGGAAGCCGCGGACCGTCTCCGCCACCGGCACGTACTCGCCGGTGCGGCCGGTGAACTGTTCGGCGACGAAGAACGGCTGCGAGAGGAAGCGCTCGATCTTGCGGGCCCGGGAGACCGTCTGGCGGTCCTCGTCGGAGAGCTCGTCGATGCCAAGGATGGCGATGATGTCCTGCAGCTCCTTGTAGCGCTGCAGCACCTGCTGGACCTCGGTCGCGGTGCGGTAGTGCTCCTCGCCGACGACGTCTGGCTTGAGGATCGTCGAGGTCGAGTCGAGCGGGTCGACCGCCGGGTAGATCCCTTTCTCGGAGATCGCCCGCGAGAGCGCGGTGGTCGCGTTGAGGTGGGCGAACACCGAGGCCGGGGCCGGGTCGGTGTAGTCGTCGGCGGGCACGTAGACCGCCTGGATCGAGGTGACGGAGCCACGCTCGGTCGAGGTGATCCGCTCCTGCAGGCCGCCCATCTCGGTCTCCAGGGTCGGCTGGTAGCCGACCGCCGAAGGCATCCGTCCCAGCAGCGCCGAGACCTCGGAGCCCGCCTGGACGAAGCGGAAGATGTTGTCGATGAAGAGGAGCACGTCCTGGCCCCCCTGCTCGCGGTAGTACTCGGCCATCGTCAGGCCGGAGAGGGCGACGCGCAGGCGCGCTCCGGGCGGCTCGTTCATCTGACCGAAGACGAGCATCGTCTTGTCGATCACGCCCGACTCTTTCATCTCCAGCCAGAGGTCGTTGCCCTCTCGCGAGCGCTCGCCGACGCCGCAGAAGGCCGACAGGCCCTCGTGCTCCTCGGCGATGTTGCGGATCAGCTCCTGGATCAGAACGGTCTTGCCGACGCCGGCGCCGCCGAACAGCCCGACCTTGCCGCCTTTGGCGTAGGGCGCGAGCAGGTCGATGACCTTGATCCCGGTCTCGAGGACCTCCTGGGTCGGGGTCAGGTCGGAAGCCTTGGGGGCCGGGCGGTGGATCGGCCAGCGCTCGCCGGCCTCGATCGCCGGACCGTTGTCGATCGGCTCACCGAGCAGGTTGAAGATCCGCCCCAGGGTCGCGTCGCCGACCGGAACCGTGATCGGGCCGCCGGTGTCGATCACCTTGTCGCCGCGCTGCAACCCGTCGGTGGCGTCCATCGCCACGGTGCGGACGCGGTCGTCGCCGAGGTGCTGCTGGACCTCGCAGATCAGCTCCGTCGGTTCGTTGTCGCCGTCGCCCTTCATCTCGATCTTGACCGCCGCGTAGATCTCCGGCAGCTGGTCGGGGAAGATCGCGTCGACGACCACGCCGGTGACCTGCTCGACGCGCCCTACGTTGGTTCCGTTGTTCTCAGCCATTGGTTCCTTTGCTCGAATACAAGTTTCGTCGGGCCTAGCCCAGCGCCTCGGCGCCGGCTACGACCTCCAAGATCTCCTGCGTGATTTCGGCCTGGCGGACCCGGTTCATCTCCAGGGTCAGGTCGTCCATCATCGTTTCCGCGTTCTCGGCGGCGTTGCGCATCGCGGTCATCCGGGCGCCGAGCTCCGACGCGGCGGACTCGAGCAGGGCGCGGTAGACGGAAATCGTCACGTACTCGGGGATCAGCCGCGCCAGCAGCTCCTCCGGTTCGGGCTCGTATTCCCAGTCCGAGCGGCTCTGGGCGCGCTCGGCCTCGGTCGGCTCGGCGCCCTCCTGCTCGGCCGCGGCGCCCTCGCCGATCACGTCGGCCTGCTGCAGCGGCAGCAGGGTCTGGCGCCAGACGTGCTGGGTCAGCGGCGAGACGTAGCGGTTGTAGACCATCTCGACCCGGTCGAGGTCTTCCTCGACGTAGCGAGCGGTCAGCTCCTCGCCGATCTCACGGGCGTTGGCGAAAGCCGGTCGGTCGGTGAATCCGACGTATGAGGTGCGGACGTCGAGCTTGCGGAAGGTCAGGGCGGAGACGCCCTTGCGACCGACGACCGAGAACGAGGTCTCCGCGCCTTCCCCCCGGACCCGCTCACTGGTGCGAACGCCCTCGCGGATCACGTTGGTGTTGAAGGCGCCCGCCAGACCGCGATCACCGGTGACAAGAACCACTCCCACCCGCTCGAGCTTCTCATGCTCATCCAAGACCGGAACCCTCGGCAACCCCCCAGCCTGCTCCGCAGCAAGACGCGTCAACTTCCGCATCCCCTCCGCATAAGGCCGCATCGCCGCAATCCGCTGCTCGGACCGCCGCAGCCGTGCCGCAGCCACCATCTCCATGGCCCGAGTGATCTTGTTGATGTTCTTGATCGAAGCAATCCTGCTCCGAACTTCCTTCTGGTTAGCCATGTCTCTTTGTCGATTCTTCGGTTACGCCCGGAGGCCCCGGTGAGGGGTGCCGAGAACGAACACCTCGCCCGCAGGCGCCCCTCACCGGGGCCCCCGCGCCGTTTCCGCTAGACCGACACCTCCTCGGATGCGGTTCGCGAAGGAGCGTTCCTCTCCTCAGCTGATTTGACACGGTCGGATTCGCCGGCCTCAACCGGGTCGCCGTGCTCGTCGAAGTCAGCCCCGAAGTCGTCGACGAAATCGGCAATCGCCTTGCCGAGCTCCGTCTCGTCGTCCTCCTCGAGCTTGCCCGTGTCCTCGATCCGCTTCAGCAGGTCGGCCTTCTCGGCGTGCATCCGGGTCCGCAGGTCGGCGAGGAACTCGCCGACGCGCTCGACCTTGATCCGGTCGAGGTAGCCGCCGGTGCCGGAGTAGATCGAGGCGACCTGATCGCCGACGCTGAGCGGCTCGCGCTCTTTTTGTTTCAGCAGCTCGACCAGCCGTTCGCCGCGGGTCAGCGCTTTCTGGGTCTCGGCGTCGAGCTCGGAGCCGAACTGGGCGAAGGCCTCGAGGTCGCGGTACTGCGAGAGGTCGAGGCGCAGTTTGCCGGCCACCTTCTTCATCGCCTTGGTCTGCGCGTTGCCGCCGACCCGGGAGACCGAGATGCCGACGTTGATCGCCGGCCGCACGCCCGAGAAGAAGAGATCCGACTCGAGGAAGATCTGCCCGTCGGTGATCGAGATCACGTTGGTCGGGATGTAGGCGGAGACGTCGGAGGCCTGGGTCTCGATGATCGGCAGCGCCGTCAGCGAGCCGCCGCCGAGCTCGTCGTTGAGCTTGACCGCGCGCTCCAGCAGGCGCGAGTGCAGGTAGAAGACGTCGCCCGGGTACGCCTCGCGGCCCGGCGGGCGGCGCAGCAGCAGCGACATCTGGCGGTAGGCGGAGGCGTGTTTGGTCAGGTCGTCGTAGACGACGAGGGCGGCTTTGCCGTTGTAGAGGAAGTGCTCGCCCATCGCGCAACCGGCGTAGGGGGCGATGTACTTGATCGGGGCGGCCTCGTCGGCGGGGGCGGCGACGATGATCGTGTTCTCCATCGCGCCGTTCTCCTCGAGCACCTCTTTGAGCTGGACGACGGTTGACATCCGCTGGCCGATCGCGACGTAGATGCAGACCATGTCCTTGTCGCGGGCGTTGATGATCGTGTCGATCGCGATCGCCGTCTTACCGGTCTGGCGGTCGCCGATGATCAGCTCTCGCTGGCCGCGGCCGATCGGGATCATCCCGTCGATCGCCATCAGGCCGGTCTGGACCGGCTCGGTGACCGGCTGCCGTTCGACCACGCCGGGGGCTTTGAACTCGGCCGGGCGGGTCTGGGTGGTGGCGATCTCGCCGCGGTTGTCGAGCGGGCGGCCGAGCGGGTCGACCATCCGGCCGAGGAGCTCGTCGCCGACCGGGATCCGCAGCAGGTGGCCGGTCCGTTTGACCGTGTCGCCCTCGACGATCTTTTCCCACTCGCCGAAGAGCACGACGCCGACGTTGTCGGACTCGAGGTTCAGCGCCAGCCCGGTGACCCCGTGCGGCAGGTCGAGCATCTCCAGGGCCATGCAGTTGTCGAGGCCGTGGACGCGGGCGATGCCGTCGGCCACGGAAAGAACGGTTCCAACCTCGGAGAGGTCGGCGGAATCCGCCTCCAACCCCTCGATCCGCTCGCGCAGAATGCTTGCGATCTCGTCCGGCTTGATCTCCATCGGGTGCTAATGCCTCCTTATGCCGCCGAGGCGACGCTTTTTCGAAGTTTCTCCAGGCGATTGCGGATGCTCGCGTCGAGCACCATGTTTCCCACTTGCAGGACGACGCCGCCGAGGATCTCGGCGTCAACGCGGCTGGCCAGATCGACCTCCTGGCCGGTCTGGCGCTCGATCTCCTCGCCGATCTTGCTGACCACGGCAGGGTCGAGCTCGACCGCGCTGGTGACGGTCACGTCGATTCGGCGGTTCTCGTGCTTCCAGAGCTCCTCGAACTGGCGCCGGATGCGGAAGATCTCCGGCATCCGCTGCTTTTCGATCACCAGGTCGAGGAAGTTGGCGAACTCGGGCTCGGCGCCCTCCACCGCCCGCTTGACGCCGGCGCTCTTCTCGGCCGAGGAGAAGTAGGGGCTGAAGAGGAACACCTGCATGTCGCGGTTGCCGTCGACGGCGTCGGCGAACTGCCCGAGCTGATCGCGGACCTGATCCAGCCTGCCCTTCTCCTTGGCGACCCCGAAGAGCGCGTCGGCGTAGGCGTGGGCGACGTCCTGCATGGTTAGTTCTCCGACCCCGAGAGCTTCGAGAAGTCGACCTCGCTGAGGGCCTCCTCGACGAGGCGGCGCTGATCGTCGGCGTTAAGGCTCTTGCGGGTCACTTTCTCGGTCGCCAGCACGGTCAGGTCGGCGACCTCCTGGCGGATCTGCTGCAGCGAGCGCCGCGTCTCCGCCTCGATGTCGCGCTTCGCCGCGGAGACCAGCTCCTCGCGTTTCTCGCGACCGGCGACGGTGGCCTCGGCCTCCGCCGTCTCGGCCGCCTTGCGGGCGCGGGCCATGATGTCGTCGGCCTGCTCCCGTGCCTCGGCGAGCCGGCCGCGGTACTCCTCGAGCAGCTCGTCGGATTCACGCCGCTGGCGCTCCGCCGCGTCGAGCGACTCGGCGATCGTCTTCGCCCGCCGGTCCAGGGCCTCCTGGATTTTCGGGAAGGCGAGCTTGCTGAGCACCCACATCGTGAACAGGAAGAGGACCAGCGTCCAGATCATCAGACCCAGACCTGGCGAGACCAGGAAGCTGCCGCCTTCTTCCGTGCCGGACTCGGCCGCGAGCGGCAGCGCCGATATGTACCCGAGCAACTCCATCGACCTAGAGGAAGAAGGCGATGAGGCCGAAGATGAACGTGTAGAAGGCCACGGCCTCGGTCAGCGCGAAGCCGAGCCAGCGGATGCTCTGGAGCTCGTCTTTCATCTCGGGCTGGCGGGCGACCGACTCGATCTCCTTACCGAAGATGAAGCCGATGCCGATTCCGGCGCCGATCGATCCGAGCCCGGCACCGACGCCGAGGGCGACGGCCTTGCCGGCAGCTTCAACGCCTTCGTCGGAGACGGCGGCGATGACAGGGGACAGGTCCATGGAAAGAGTGCTCCTTTTCTAGTGACTGGCGGAGGTTGCTCCGCCGAGGTAGATGGCGGTGAGGATCGAGAAGATAAATGCCTGCAGGGTCGCGATCAGCCCGACCTCGAGGATGAAGAAGAAGAAGGCGAGCGGGAAGGTCAGGGCGCCGAGCGCGGCGATGCCGAGCAGGACCGCCAGTCCGCCGCCCATGAAGAGCAGCAGCAGGTGGCCGGCGAGCATGTTGGCAAAGAGTCGCACCGAGAGCGAGATCAGCCGGGCGAAGTGGGAGATCGCCTCGATCACGAAGATGAACGCCTTGCCGATCGGGCTCATCTCCTCCAGGCCCGGCGGCAGCCAGCTGGCCAGGTACTTGAAGAGGCCCTTGGCGCGGATCCCTTCGACGTGGTAGCTGACCCAGACGACCAGGGTCAGAACCAGCGGGATCGAGAGGTTGGCGGTCGCGGCGTAGATCGCGAAGGCGGGGATTTCGGCGCCGAAGATGTTGACCGTGTGCTCGGTGTTGGTCGGCAGCGGCAGGAAGCCGATCATGTTCGAGAACCAGATCCAGAAGAAGAGCGCGGCCAGGAACGGGAACCAGCGGCTGGCCACCTGCGGCGACATGTTGGGGCCGGCGATCGTGTTCTTGGTCATGTCGTAGGCGACCTCGATCGCGGTCTGCACCCGGTTCGGCTTCTGCTGCATGCGGCGCGAGATCCAAACCATCGTGCCGATCGTCAGCGAGCTGGCGAGGACGAGGTAGAGGACCGCCTTGTTGATGCTGAGGTCGAGTCCACCGAGATGGATCGAGATCCACGGTTCGAGCTTGAACTCGTTCTGGGGCTTGAAAGCTTCGTTCTTGCCGGAGCTGCCGAAGATCAGGAACATCAGGATCGCGATGCCGAAGTAGACGCCGAGGCCGATGAAGACCTTGGATTTGGTGCTCATCCCACCCGACTTCGCGGCGCTCTCAGGCGCCTCGGCCACTGCCTGCTCGGCGCTCATGCGACTCCCTGCCCCTCGGGTTCACCGAACAGGTGCGAGAGCCCCTGGGCGGCGAAGGAGACGGTGAAGAGGACGAGGACGAAGATCGCGGCGGCGAGCCCGGCTTCGCGCTCGGCGAGGCCGACGAGCAGGACCGCGGTCGCCATCAGCCAGACCCGGCCGAGCGTCGTCGCGGCGACGATGCCCATCGCCTTCTGGCGGTTGCCGGCGGCGAGTTCGGCCGTCGCGCGCTTCGTCGCGTAGGCCTGGACGGCGCGTTGGACGAGCCAGGCGGCGGCCGCGACGGCGTATCCGAGCAGGGGGAATCCTCCGAGCAGAAAAACTGCGAGCGCGGCGGCCAACACCAGGAGGTCGACGTACTTGGGAGGAGACATAATTACGCCCGACTCAGGGCTGAGCAGGCGGGTGGCGACTATACCCAACCGTCGCCCCAATTGGCTTTGTGAAGGGGTTAGTGAGCCTTGCCACTTGGCCTGTCCTGCAACTCGATCGCCTCGAATTCCCCGGTCTCCGGATTTATCCGCCCGCGGCGCAGCTTGAGGATCTCGAGGACGAAGATCAGGTAGACGCTGGCGGCCAGCGCCGCCAGCAGGCAGGCGCACATCACGACGGTCCAGAGGACGTTGAAGTGACCGTGATTGTCGCTGTAGGGAACGAAGCGCAGGGCGAGAGCCAGCCCGGCCATCACCAGGGTCCAGGCGTACAGGTAGGCGACGGTCCGGCGCTGGGAGAAGCCGATGTTGGCCATCCGGTGGTGGAAGTGCCAGCTGTCGGCCTGGTAGATCGGCTGCCGGTATTTGAGCCGCTTGGCGACGACGAAGCCGGTGTCGAGGATCGGCACCGCGAGGACGATCAGCGGGAAGGCGAGGGCGATCACCGCGTTCGTCTTCAGCGCGCCCTGGACCGAGGCGGTCGCCAGCAGGAAGCCGAGCAGGTTGGAGCCGGTGTCCCCCATGAAGCTCGAGGCCGGCGGGAAGCCGTGGCGCAGGAAGCCGAGCGCGGCGCCGGCGGTCAGCGCCGCGAGGACGCCGGCGGCGTTGCGTTCGAGCGAGAGCGCGATCGTCGCCAGGGTGATCGCGGCGATCGTGCAGACGCCGGCCGCAAGCCCGTCGACCCCGTCGAGGAAGTTGATCACGTTGACGACAGCGACGATCCCCAGCACGGTCAACGGGTAGGCGAGCCAGCCGAGTTCGAAGCCGCCGACGAAGGGCAGGGTGAGGTTGTCGACCCGAACCCCGGCGAGGACCGGGATCAGCGCCGCCCCGATCTGCCCGGTCAGCTTCGGCAGCGCCGGCAGCCCGTAGATGTCGTCGACGACGCCGACCGCGGCGATCGCGACCGCGCCGAGCAGGATCGAGCGGCTCTCGCCATCGCCCGGCAACCAGATCCAGCCGGCGACCTCGACCGCGACCAGGATCGCCAGGCCGGAGAGGCGCGGCATCGGGTGGTCGTGCAGGCCGCGGGGCTTCGGGTAGTCGATCGCGCCGACCTTGAATGCGAGCCGCTCGGCATAGGGGACCAGCAGCCAGGCGATCGCCGCGGCGGCGACGAAGGCGAGGACGGCGTCGGTGGTCGTCGGGCCCATGCTCTTTGCCCGTGCGGAGAACGGGCCGGGTCAGGCTACTTGAGCATCAGGTCGGCGACCGCGCCGAGCGCCCCGTCGACCAGCAGGTCCGGGTCGCGAGGATGCAGGACGCCGACCGCAGAGGTGCGCTTGGCGAGGGTCAGGGAGGCGGGATCGGCCAGCTCCTGGAGCCGGCCGGCGGCGATCAGCGCCTCGTCGACGCCGCCCATCCGGCCACTGAAGGTGGTGTAGACGGGGGTGCCGAGAGCGACCGCCTCGCGGTTCATCGTGCCGCCGGCGCTGACGACGAGATCGGCGTAGGCGATCAGGCTCTGGGCATCGATCGCCCGCTCGGGGACGATCAGGTTGGCGGCGCCGAGCGCCCGCGCCGCCGCCCCCTGCGCCCCGGTGCGGGGGATCAGGACCGCCTGCGCCTCGGGCGCCCCGGCCAGGCGCCGGACCGTCTCGCCGTAGACGTCGTTGGGCGCGTGGTACTCGGAGGTCTCCGGCGGCGGCCGGAGGACGACCAGAACCTTCTCGCGGTCGATGCCCAGCTCGTCGAGAACAGCCGGGTCGGGCTCGAATCCGGCCAGGTAATACTCCTCCTTCAGGCCCGGGAAGCGGACCAACTTCGACTCCCTGGCGCCGACCTTTCGCAGCCGCTCGAGCGGGATCGAGTCGGGGACCAGGACCCGCCGGGCCTGGCGGAAGGCGATCTGCCGCTGCAGCCCGCCGAACTCGTAGTCCTGCATCTGCACCGACGGGATCCGGAAAGAGGCGGAGACGAGGGCGAGGTCGACCGAGCCGTGCCCGATCGCCAGCTGCGGACGGTGCGCCCAGACGACCGGGGCGAGGCGGCTGGAGCGGGTGCCGAGCGCCCATACCTTGCCCGCCCGCGAGGCGCCGCCATGCTCGCCGACCGCGGTGTACGGCAGGCCCAGCCGGTCGAGGATGCCGAGCGTCTGCCCGTACTCGCGGGCGGTGATCAGCACCTCGTCGCCGCGCGCCTGCAGCCGCTCGACGATCGGCCGCAGCACCAGCGGGTGCGCCGCCGCCGTGCAGTCGACCCAGACTCTCAAGCGCTCAGACAGAGGCGGGAGTCAGCTGCGGGTAGAGCGGGTGGCGGGCCATCAGGGCCGAGGTGCGGGCCTGCAGGCCGTCCTTCTCGAAGACGAAGTCGCCGGTTAGGGCGGTGGCGATGACGCCGGCGATCTCGGTCATCTCGGCCTCGCCCATGCCGCGGGTGGTCAGCGCCGGGGTGCCGATGCGCAGCCCGGAGGGATTCATCGGCGGGCGCGCGTCGAAGGGGATCGAGTTGCGGTTGACGGTGATCCCGACTTCGTCGAGCCGGTCCTCGGCGCTCTGGCCGTCGAGCCCGGTCGGGGTCAGGTCGACGAGCACGAGGTGGACGTCGGTACCGCCGGTCAGGACCGGGATGCCACCCGCTTCGAGGCCGGCGGCGAGGGCGCGGGCGTTGGCGATCGTCTCTTGCTGGCGGAGGCGGAACTGGGGGCTGGCGGCGATCTTCAAAGCCACCGCCTTGGCCGCGATCGTGTGCATCAGCGGCCCGCCCTGCTGGCCCGGGAAGATCGCTTTGTCGATGGCTTTGGCGTACTCCTCGCGGCAGAGGATCATGCCGCTGCGCGGCCCGCAGAGGGTCTTGTGGATCGTCGTCGTGACGACATCGGCGTACTCGACCGGATTGGGATGCTCGCCCGCGGCGACGAGGCCGGCGAAGTGGGCCATGTCGACCATCAGCTTGGCTCCGACCGAGTCGGCGATCTGCGCGGAAGGCGGCGAAGTCGAGCTGGCGCGGGTAGGCCGACCAGCCGGCGACGATCAGCGCCGGGCTTGTGCTCCTCGGCGAGCCGCGCCACCTCCTCCATGTCGACCCGGAAGTCCTCGCGGCGGACGTGGTAGGCGACCGGGCTGTAGAGCTTGCCGGAGACGTTCAGCTTCATCCCGTGGCTGAGGTGCCCGCCGTGGTCGAGGGCGAGGCCGAGGATCGTGTCGCCAGGTTCGATCAGCGCCATGTAGGCGGCGTTGTTGGCCTGGGCGCCGGCGTGGGCCTGGACGTTGGCGTGCTCGGCGCCGAACAGCTTCTTGGCGCGATCGATCGCCAGCTGCTCGGCGACGTCGACCTCCTCGCAACCGCCGTAATAGCGGCGGCCCGGGTAGCCCTCGGCGTACTTGTTGGTCAGGACCGAGCCGACGGCGTCGAGCACGGCCTGGGGGACGAAGTTCTCCGAGGCGATCATCTCCAGCGTCTGCTGCTGGCGGCGCAGCTCGCGATCGAGGACGGTGGCGATCTCGGGATCGACATCGCCCAGCGGCGCGGTCTGGAAGTTCTCGGGCAGCTCGCTCATGGGAGGCGACGATAGCAACGGGCAGGGATAGTCTGAGCAGGTGCGAGCCCGCCTCTCAGTCCTTGCCGCGGTACTGCTCGGCGTTGCTGCGGTCGCGGCCCCCGGCCAGGCCGCGGCCAAGTTCGAAGACCCCTGCCAGGGCCCCGAAGCCCACCGCCTCCTCTGCCCCAATCTGCGAATCGGCCCGCCGTCGGAAATCTACGCCCAGTACGCGGGAAACCGGGTCCTGCTGCGGGCGACCAGCGACGTCCGCAGCCGCGGCCGCGGGCCGATGGAGCTGCGCGGCACCCGCAACGGGTTCAAATCGATGCGCGTCAACCAGCGGATCTACCGAGCCGGCGGCGGTCACCTTGACGTCCGCACCGGAGCCAGCCTCCACTTCACCGACGTCGGCTACAGCTTCGGCGGCTCCTACTGGAAGGTCCACGGGCTCGCCCGCTTCGAGCTTCGCCGCGCCAAGCCCGACGGCACCTTGGGCAAGGTCGTCCGGGTTGGATCGAAGCTCAACTACTGCCTCCGCGACCTGCAACGAACCCGACCGGGGCGCCACTCGCCGACGACCTTCCACTACCCGGGCTGCAACCAGAACCCCTACCAGAGCCACGACGTGCTCGGCACCTCGGTCGGCTGGTCGGACATCTACCCCGCCGACTACGACAAGCAGTTCGTCAACGCCACCGGCCTGCGCGGCTGCTTCGCCTTCGTGATGATCGTCAACCCCGAGCACCTGCTGTTCGAGTCCAACGAGCACGACAACACCTCCCGCCGCCTGCTGCGCCTCCCGTTCGACGGCGAAACCGGCTGCTGAGGGAGGAGGGTTGGCGTGGTGGGTGCCGGGTGGCACTCGCCTGCGCAACAGCTTGGGAGGCTTGGCGAGTGCCACCCGGCACCCACCCCACGAAAGCTCCTCCCCGACTCCCAGGATGAACAGCTTCCGAGAAGCAGAAAGCTTCCAAGGGCTTCGCCGCAGGATCGGAGCGCGTCTGTCCTTTGTAGCCCTGTGGGCGACAAAGGACAGACGCGACCTACTCCTTCATCCAACCGCGCTCTGAGCGACGCCGGGCTTGACCCCCACTCACCTTTGAAGCAGGACACGGGCCCGGATGGAGGGTCGGGTGGCCGTCGTACGAGCGGCGTCCTGATATTCGCAGCGGCTCTCCAAGAGAGAGGCGACGCTACCGGCGAATATCCCAGCGAAGGTAGACGGCCACCCGACCCTCCCCCACGGCCCCGAGACCCTGAGAAGGAGCCGCTATCCGAGGCCGACGGAGGCCAGGGCACTGGCTAGATCGCCGGCCGACAGCGCGCCTTGGCGGAGGATCTGCCAGCTGCCGTCGTCGTCGATCGCGGCGATGTCGACGACGGTCGAGGGCAGGCCGGTCAGCTCGCCACCGTCGATCGCCAGGTCGGCGCCGGCCAGACACCGAGTCGGCGACGTCGCCGAACCGCGCCGGAGGCGGCTCGCCGCTGAGGTTGGCCGAGGTCTGGAAGACCGGGCACATGGTGCCGGCGAGCGGTCCGTCGATCAGGCGGACGCCGAGCCGCTCGACGTCCTCCCGACAGGCCAGCGGGTAGCGATGCCCGGGGTTGGCGACGACGAGGGTGACCGGACCCGGGAGCAGGGCGCTGACCGCGGCGGCGGTGCGCGTGTCGAGCCCCGAGACGAGCTCCCGCATCGCCAGCGGCGAGAAGTACATGACGGCCGAGGATTTGCCCTCGTCGCGGCCCTTGATCTCGTGTACGCGGGCAATCGCCGCGGCGTCGAGGGGGTCGCAGGCGAGGCCGTAGAGGCCGTCGGCGGGGAAGACGGCGACGCCGCCGGCGGCGATGCAGCCCTGGAGGTCCTCCCGCACGGTCTCGGCCGCGGCCGAGACGTTCCTCGTCCCCCCCGACGCGGTCACCGCTCCCCCAGCACGACCCGCTCGATCCCGGCGAGGTCGCGCAGCCGGCGCACCGAGCGGAACCCTGCCGCCTCCAGCAGGCCGGCCACCGCATCGCTCTGACCCTCTCCCACCTCGAGCGCCAGCGCCGACGTCAGGACCGCCGCCGGGTTCGCGTCTTGTGGTGCCGGAGACGACAAAACGCGAACCTGGTCCGGGAGCAGAGCGCGATAGGCGTCGAGTCCGTCGAGGCCGGCGAGCAGCGCCTCGCGCGGCTCCCAATCGGTCACCTCGCGCTGCAGGCTCGGCCAGTCGCGCTCGGCGACGTAGGGGAGGTTGGCGAGCACCAGGTCGAACTCCTCGCCGGCCGGGACGGTTCCCTCGACGAAGCGGACCCTCGCGTCCAGCCCCAAACGCTCGGCGTTGGCGCGCGCCACTTCCAGCGCCCGCGGCGAGGTGTCGGTCGCGGTCACCTCGCAGGTCGCGAGCTCGTCGGCGACCGCCAGGGCGATCGCGCCCGAGCCGGTGCCGATGTCGAGGACCCGGGCCGGGCAGCGCTCGAGCGCGACTTCGACCAGCAGCTCGGTCTCCGGGCGGGGGATCAGGACACGGGGGTCGACGGCGAGCTCGAGGTGACGAAATCCCCTATGGCCGACGATGTAGGCGACCGGCTCGCGCCGCAGCCGCCGCCTGACCATCTCGCCGAAGAGCCGCGCCGCCGCGGCCGGCACCTCGGCGCCGGGGTCGGCGACCAAGGCCGCCCGCCCGATCCCCGACGCCTCGGCCAGCATCACTTCGGCGTCCAAACGCGGTGCGTCCACACCGGCCGCCCGGAGACCATCCGTGGCGGCATCCAAAGCCTGTCTGGCGCTGCTGGCGTGCGCGGTCAAGGAGTTCAAGCGTCCTCAAGCCGCTGCCGCTTCTCCTCGGCCGAAAGGGCCTCGGTGAACTCGCCGAGGTCGCCGCCGAGGACGCCGTCGAGGTTGTGCGAGGTCAGCTTGATCCGGTGGTCGGTGACCCGGCCCTGGGGGAAGTTGTAGGTGCGAACCTTCTCGGAGCGCTCGCCGCTGCCGACCTGGGCCTTGCGCTCGGAGGCGATTTTCGCCTGCTGTTCGGCCAGCTCGCGCTCATACAGGCGCGCCCGCAGCACCCGCATCGCCCGGTCCTTGTTCTGCAGCTGGGACTTCTCGTCCTGCATCGAGACGACGATCCCGGTCGGTTTGTGGGTTATCCGCACCGCCGAGTCGGTCGTGTTGACCGACTGCCCACCGGGCCCGGAGGAGCGGTAGACGTCGATCTGGAGGTCGTTCTGGTCGACCTCGACCTCGACCTCCTCGGCCTCGGGCAGGACGGCGATCGTCACCGTCGAGGTGTGGATCCGGCCCTGCGACTCGGTCTCCGGGACGCGCTGGACCCGGTGCGTCCCGCCCTCGAACTTGAAGACCGAGTACGCCCCGTCGCCCTTGACCGCGAAGGTGACCTCCTTGAAGCCGCCGACCTCGGAGACCGACTGCGAGAGGACCTCGGTCGTGAAGCCGCGCTCCTCGGCGTAGCGCGTCAGCATCTTGTAGAGGTCGCCGGCAAAGAGGGCCGCCTCGTCGCCGCCGGTTCCGGCGCGGATCTCGACGAGGACGTTCTTGTCGTCGTTGGGGTCGCGCTCGACCATCGCCAGCCGGATCTCCTCTTCGAGCCGCTCCAGCCGCGCCGGCGCCTCCTCGACGAGGGCGCGCATTTCCTCATCCTCGCCCTCGGCGAGCAGCTCACGGGCGCCCTCGAGGTCGTCCTTCAGGGTCGCGTACTCGACCGCCAGCTTCTGCGCCGGCTGCAGGTTCCGATACTCGCGCCCGACCTCCGCGTAGCGCTCCCGATCGGCGATCACCTCCGGATCGGACATCTGCGCCTCGAGCTCCGCGAAGCGCGACTTCAGTTGTTCGACCAGCTGCTCGATCACGGCGACAACCCTAGCCGCGACGCTAAGCGACGATCTCGATGTGCTGCTGCTTCGCCGCCTCCTCGGGGTTCTCCCGGGAAAGGACCGCGTTGAGCGAAGCGATCGCCACGGCAAGCTGTTCTTCGTCGGGCTCGCGGGTGGTCAGGTTCTGCAGCATCAGCCCCGGCCACATCACCGCCCGGACCCAGCGTTTGCGGCGGTTCTTGCCGGCCCACTTGATCACCTCGTAGGAGAGCCCGGCGATCAGCGGGATGCCGAGGATCCGCGACGCCACCAGCCAGTACCAGGCGGGAAGGCCGATCGGGGCGAAGACGAAGATCGCCAGGACCATCACGATCAGCAGGAAGCTGGTGCCGCAGCGCGGGTGCAGGCGCGAGTAGAGCTTGGCCCGCGAGGGGACAAGCTCGTCTTCGGCCTCGTAGCAGGAGATCGTCTTGTGCTCGGCGCCGTGGTACTCGAAGACTCGCCGCAGGTCCGGCATCCTGCTGATCGCCCAGATGTAGCCGATGAATATCCCCGTCCGCAGGACCCCCTCGATCAGCCAGAAGAGGAGCGGCGAGCCGAGTTGGTCCTTGATCAGGCTGGTGAGGCCGACCGGGACGACGAAGAAGAGACCGATCGAGAGCAGCAGCGAGAAGACGATCGTCAGGCCCCAGACCCAGCCGCCGATCTCCTCCTTCTCGCCCTCTTCGTCCTCCTCCATCTGGGCGTTGGCCGAGATCGCCAGCGCCCGGAAGCCGATCTTCATCGACTCGCCGAGGGCGACGACGCCGCGGATCACCGGCGCTCGCCAGATCCGGTGGCGCTGGGCCCAGGGGACAAGCTTCTCGGACTCGACTTCAATCTGGCCCTCGGGTGTGCGGACGGCCACGGCCCAAACCGAGACGCCACGCATCATCACGCCCTCGAGGACCGCCTGCCCGCCGACCGGCGCGTCGCGTTTGGCGACCAGGGCGCCATCGGGCATGCGCAGCGAGTCACCGCCGCCGTTGCCGTCGGCGGTGGGAACCTGAGACGCTTGTGCGGAGCCCGTCGTTGGGCTCACGGCCTACTTCCCGGCCCGGTGCTTTGCGGCGCGACGCTGGAAGCGCTCGACGCGACCACCGGTGTCGACCAGCTTCTGCTTGCCGGTATAGAACGGGTGGCACTCGGAGCAGAGCTCTACGTGGAGATCGTCCTTGGTGGAACGCGTGTAGAACTGGTTGCCGCACGAGCAATGGACGTTGGCGAGCGTGTAATCGGGGTGAATTCCAGTCTTCATCTCCTCTCAGTCTAGAGAAGTGCGCAAGTGCTGCCGCCCGGACTCGTTCGAAGCCCTCGTGAAGAGACGGCGATCCGCCTACCGGGCGCGCTCGCCGGCGAAGCTGTCAAGCAGCACCACCAGCACCGTCGTCACTTCCGAACGGGCGACGGGGCCCTCGGCGCGGGCGACCAGCATCGCCGCCTCGTCGAGAGCCCCGAGCAGCAGGTGGGCCATCGGCCGGACCGGCAGCGGCCGGATCTCGCCGGCCTCAATCGCGGCGCTGAGGCTGGCTTCGATCAGGCCGAGCCCGTTGGCAGCGGCGATCTCGCGCCAGCGATCCCAGCCCAGCACCGCCGGTGCGTCATGCAGGGCGATTCGCTGCAGCTCCGGCTCGGCGCACTCGTCGAGGAAGGCCTCGATGCCGGCCTTCATCGCCTCCAGCGGGCTCTCCAGCTCGGAGCCGAGCACGACCCTGGCGACGCGCTCGGTCGACTCCGCCTCGAGCCGCTCGTAGACGGCCTCGAGCAGCTCGGCCTTGCCTCCGAAGTGGTGGTAGAGGGCGCCGCGGGTGACGCCGGCGGCGCGGACGATCTCCTCGGTCCCGACCGCGTCGTAGCCGCGCTCGGTGAAGAGCCGCCTGGCCGCGGCTATCAGCGCGGACCTGGTCGCGTCGGTCCGTTCGGCCTGCGTACGCCCTGGGCTCACCCGGGACCGGCCTTCGCCGCTCCCGGCTTTATCTGGATTGTCTGGACCTACATCCATACTGTCTGTATGTTAATGGGATGACTGAGATCGATAGCGGCAACCAGCGTAAGGAAATCGATCTGCCGCAGGGGCGGATCCGGTACCGGGAGGCGGGTGAGGGCAAGCCGATCGTCTTCGTCCACGGCTACCTCGTCGACGGGCGCCTCTGGGACGGGGTCGTCGACCGACTGGCCGGCAGCTTCCGCTGCCTGGCGCCGGACTGGCCGATGGGCTCCCAGCAGGTCGCGATGAACCCGACCGCCGACCTCTCGCCCCCCGGCGTCGCGGCGACGATCGCGAGCTTCCTCGAGGCGCTCGATCTCGATGACGTGACGATCGTCGGCAACGACTCCGGCGGCGCGATGTCGCAGGTCCTCGTCACCCGCCACCCCGAGCGGATCGGCCGCCTGGTGCTGACCAACTGCGACACCCACGAGAACTTCCCGCCGGGAATCTTCAGGGCGATGCCGCCGCTGGCCAAGCTGCCGGGCGGGATGGCCGTGATGGGGGCGCCGTTCCGGATCGGGGCGATCGGCCGTCGCGCCTTCCGACCCTTTGCCAAGTCGGCGATCCCCGACGATCTCGTCGCCTCCTGGCTGGGACCGGGCCTGCGCGACCCCGCGGTCAAACGCGATCTGAAGAAGGTCACGGCCGGAATGAACAGGCGCTACACGCTGGAGGCGGCGGCGAAGCTGCGCGGCTCCCAGTTGCCGATCCTGCTGACCTGGGCGCCGGGCGACAAGTACTTCCCGATCTCCTACGCGCAGCGGCTCGCCTCGGAAGCCGGAAACGCCCGGATCGTCGAGATCCCGGACGCCAGGACCTTCGTTCCGCTCGATCAGCCCGAGCTGCTGGCGAGGGAGATCGCCGAGTTTGCGGCGTCGCCCAAGTAGCAAAACGAACATACGTTCCCCAATATCCGCAAAGTGCAGGTTTTTCGTCCGATAGGAGAGGGAATCTTCCTCAACCCCCCGACAGGACGGAGAGCTAGTGGCCAAGCAAATCTTCGACCAGAATCGTCCCAAAAGCACGATGGCGCAGCGACTCGACGAAGCCTTCGCGGGCTGTGACGTGTGGACCCTGGCGCCGCCGACTCAGCGGCGGAGCAGCCTCGATTTCAATCCCCGCTCCTCCAGCTCCTCGAGAATCCTCGGCAGCGCCGCCGCCGTGCGGACCCAGGAGCCGCGCGCGCTGTAGTAATCGGCGTCATGCAGCAGCAGGATGTCGCCGGCGCGAACGTCGCTGGTCAGTCGGCGCGTGATCGACTCGGGGGTCGCCCGTCGGTCCCAGTCTCTCCCCCACCGCGACCAAAGCACCGGCCGCCAGCCGCGGCCGCGAATCGCCCGCAGGCCGACGGCGCTGAAACGACCGTAGGGCGGGCGGTAGTCGGCGATCGCCTGGCCGCCGGCCTCCTCGATTGCCGCTCGTCCCCGCTCTGCGTCTTCGAGCAGGGCCCGCGCTCCGAGCCGCAGCTGATCGCGGTGGCGGTGGCAGTGCAGCTCCACCCTGTGCCCGGCGGCGACGATCTCGGCGACCAAGGCCGGCCGCTCGGCCACCTGCTCGCCGGCAAGGAAGAAGGTCGCCTCCGCGCCTGCCTCGCGCAGGGACTCGAGGACTGACGGCGTGCCCTGCGGATGGGGACCGTCGTCGAAGGTCAGGGCGACGCCGTCGGAACCCTCCTCGCGCCGCTTGAGCCCGAGCATCCCGGCGACCCGGGGTGAGACCGGCGCCAGCGCCGGGCCGGCGTAAGCGACCGCCGCCGCCGTCAGGCCGGCGCCGGCCGCGGCCGCGATCAAGGGGTCGCGCCGGCTGCCGCTTGTCCGCTGCTGGTTTCGACGGCGCCGGTCGTGCCCGTGGCGGCCCGATTGGCCGGGGTCGTCGGATCGTTGTCGCCGATGTGGACGTTGCTCTTGATCGGGTTGGCGACAACCCGGTAGGGGTTCTCGCGGTGGACCAGCGCGAGCATCAAGACCAGGGCAACGCCCGCCACGGCGACCGCCGCCGCGACCCGCTCGAAGCGCAGGCGCCAGACGGGTTGCGGCTTGACCCGGGGCCGCACGCTCAGCGCCCGCGAGGCGATCGAGGGCAACGACGCGAAGGAGGAGTCAGGCGACTGCCGCTCCCGGGTGACGTGGCGCAGGACCGACTCCAGCTCGTGCTCGGAGCGCGCCACCTCGGCCAGCCCGAAACGTTCGAAGGCAGCGTTGTTGGCGCGCAGGTGGCCGGCCGAGAAGCCGTATGAGACGACCGGGCAGCCGCGGATGTGGGCCTCGAGCACGGTCAGCCCGGCGGTCGCGTGGATCATCGCGTCGGCGGCGGCCATCCAGTCGCTCATCTGCTCGGTGAAGCCGATGATCCGGACCTGCTCGTCGCCGTCGAAGCGCTGCTCGAGCCGCTGGCGGACGCCCTCGTTGTGGCCGGTGATGCAGACCACCAGGGTGTCGTTACCGGTCAGCGCCGACTCGATGGCGCCCTCGAGGTCGCCGATGCCCCAGCCGCCGCCGGAGACGAGAACCATCCGGGCGTGGGCCGGTACGTCGAGTGCCTCGCGGGCGTCGCGACGGGTGCGCGGCATCAGGAACTCGCGGGAGATCGGCGGCCGCGCCCACTCGACGGAGCCGGGGCCGACAAGCCGCTCGACTTCCTCGATCGACTCCGGGTGGGTGACGTAGTGGAGGTCGACGCCGGGGTGGGCCCAGTAGCGCAGGCCGGCGAGGTCGGTGATCGCCGATTGGACCGGAATCGAGAGGCGACGGTTCTCGCGCAGCATCCCGAGCACCGCGGTGACGCCGGGGTAGGTCGAGATCACGGCGTCGGGATCGTGGCGCTCGATCACGTGCATCAGGCCGCGGCCGGAGAGGACGTAACCGAGGTGGTGGAAGAGCCAGCGGGCCGGGGCGAACTTGGTGATCAGCCAGTACTGGATGTCGAACAGCCAGGGGGCCCAGCGGAAGGTGAATTTGGAGCCGTTGCGCAGGACCGAGGCGGAAATCTTGCCCATCGCCTCGAGGCCGTTCTCGATCTCGACCTGGACCCCGGGAATCTCCTCTTCGAGGTCGGCCTTGATGATCCGCGCCGGCAGGTCGTGCCCCTCGCCGATGTCGGCGCTGAGGATCAGCACCCGCGGCGGCCGCTCCTCGGAACCGGTGGCGCCCGCGAGCAGGGCGCCGGCGGCGTGATCGTTGCCGTTCAGCGAGGGCTTTTTGCCCGGGATCGGGTCCGGCGGCCGGGTCGTGCAGCGGACCCATTCGACGTACTTGCGGACACCGTCCTTGAAGCTGGTTTCGGCTTTCCAGCCGAGCTCCTCGAGGGCGCGCCGGTTGGAGATTTCCTTGCCCGGGAAGTCGCCGGGGCGCGGCGGCGTGTGTTCGATCTCGCAGGTATCGACGTTTTCCTGGACCGCCTCGGCGATTTCGAGAATCGTCACGATCTCGTCGCCGGAGAGGTTGTAGGTGCGTCCGGCGGCCTCGGGAGCGAGGGCGGCGACGATGCCGTCGGCCAGGTCCTCGACGTAGATGAAGCTGCGGGTCGTGCTGCCGTCGCCGGCGATCGTCAGCGCTTTGCCTTCGAAGGAGAGGTCGGTGAACTTGGCGACGACGCCGGCGGCGCGGGCGCGCGGACCGTAGGGGATGCCGAAGCGCAGGACGGTGCTCTCGAGGTCGTAGAGCTCGGCGTAGCCGGCGCAGTAGGTCTCGCCGGCGAGCTTGGTCGCCGTGTAGAGGTGGCGCGGCGCCGGGATCAGGGTCTCCTCGCTGACGTTCTGCTCGGCGCAATCGCTGTAGACCCAGGTGGTGGAGCCGTAGACGACCCGTTTGACCTTGGCGCCGGAGGCGGCCTCGAGGACGTTGAGCGTGCCGCGGGTGTTGACCTCCTCGGCCAGGACCGGGTCGGCGAGCACATGGGAGACGTCGGCGACCGCGGCGAGGTGGATGACCGCGTCGCAGTCGCGCATCGCGAGGTCGAGGTTTGCCGCGTCGGTGATGCTGCCGGTGAAGGTCTCGACCTCCAGCGGCGAGTGGTACGGCGAGGCGCTGAGGTCGAAGATCCGCGGCGTCATCCCCCGGTCGAGCAGGCGATCGACGACATGGGAGCCGATGAAGCCCCCTCCTCCGGTGACCAGGACCCTCATGCGGATTCCTCCTCCTTGTTCAATGCCGCCTCGCGGCTCTCGGGGCGGTAGTAGAGCGGCACGCACCAGTGATTCTCGGCCACCCAATCGGTGTTCGGCAGATCGTCGGCGCGGCCCATGATGCGGTGACAGGGCTGGTCGTAGACCTTGCCGGTGCTCTTCTCCAGCTCTTCGAAGACGATGTACTTGTAGTAGCCCGAGGTCATCCCGTCCGGCAGCGCCAGCCGGGCCGGATGCTCCGGGTCGAGGTACTCGCGGGCATACTCGTTCTTCCAGGCGACGATCTCCTCCATCCGCTCGGCCTGGACCAGGGCCAGGGCCGCGGTGAACTCGCTCATCCGGAAGTTGAGGCCGTCGACCTGGTGCTCGAACTTGCCGTAGTTGCGGAACTTCTTCGCGAACTCGATCAGCTCGTCGTTTCCGGAGACGAGGACGCCGCCCTCGCCGGTCGAGACGGTCTTGGTCGCGTAGAGCGAGTAGACGCCGGCGTCGCCGTAGCCGCCGGGACGATTGCCGGCCCAATCGGCGCCGTGGGCATGGGCGCAGTCCTCGAGCAGGAAGATCCCTTCAGCGGCACAGTATTCGGCGATCCGCGCGGAGTCGAAGGCGATGTGGCCACCGATGTGGACGAGAATCGCGGCCCGCGGCCTGTGGCGCTCGGCCTTGACCTCGAAGTCCTCGAAGGACATGCAGAGATCGTCGCGGCGACAGTCGACGAACTCGACCTCGGCACCGGCGCCGATCGCGGCCAGCGGCGAGGCCATGAAGGTATTGGACGGGCAGAGCACGGTCTCGCCCTTGACGCCGGCGAACTCGAGCGCCGCCAGCGCCCCGCCGGCCCAGCTGGAGAGGCCGAGACTGGGCAGCTTGTTCCACTGCGCCCAGCGATCCTCGAAGGCGGCGAGCAGCGCGCCCTCGGACCACTGCTCGGAATCGAGCACCTGGGTCCAGAGCTCGAAGAGCCTGGCGCGATCGCGGTGATCGAACCCGATCGCGAACTTGGTCGCATCAGGCCGGGTTGTCTCTGCGGACCCTACGATGGCTCCTTGGTGGGTGTGGCTGGGGTCTTGGTGCCTCAGCGGACGATGACGATGCTGAAGGCGGGCGGAAGGCTAGCACCGAGAGCGGCGCTGATGCGGCGCCTGTCGGCCTCCTCGGTCGCTCGCGTGCCGAGCACGCCACGCTCCCTGCGGTCTTGACCTGCTTGGTCAGCCCCCCTCTCGGTGGGCGCTTTCCAAGACAGTCGCGACCGCCTTCGAGCCGGCGAGCAGCACGACCCCGACCAGGGCCAAGAACATGAAGGCGACCAGCGCCACGCCGCCGCCTGGGGTCGTCGACCACTTCTCCATGAAGATCAGTGGCGCGAGGATCACCGGCACCATCACCTGGACCGCGAACATCACCGGCGCGACCCGGGTCGCGGGGCGGTTCTGCAGGGCGCTCATCTCGCTCAGCAGAGCGAGCCCCTCCGAGGCGGCGGCGGTCGCCAACCAGGCACCCGCGACCAGCACCGTCCCGGCCGCCAGCTCATCGGTCAGCAGCTTGCTGGCGATCGCGGTCCAGGCATAGCCGAAGCCGGCGCTGACGACCGCGATCGTGCCCGCCGCCGAGACCTTCCCCCGCAACAGGTACGGCGCCGCGATCGGGATCGCCACCAGTCCCAGCGCCAGGGCGATCGCCCAGGTGTCGGCATGTTCGGTGGTCCGGTCGGGAGCCGCCCAGGCGACCCCCGCCACCCCGACGACGATCGCCGCCACGGCGAGGTACTCCCGCCTCCCCGGCCTCTCCCCCAGCTTCGTCACGCCCAGCCACAGCAGGACGACCAGCCCACTGGCCAGACACGGCTGCACAACCGTCAGCGGCGCCAGCAAAAGCGCCGCAATCTCCAGCGGCCAGCCCAGCAACCCCAGCGCCGTCGCCCCCAGCCACTTCCGATTCCGCACCAGCTTCCCGATCAGCGAAACCCGCAGCGAGTGCTCATCCGGCACCTCCCGAGCCTCCATCGCCTGCAGGGCGATGGAGGTGTTGTAGAGGCATGACGCCCCTATCGCCGCAGCTATCCCAAGCGCAAGCATCGCTGGGCGACCCTAGCCGGAACGGCACCTGCCCGCGGCGTCAGTCCGGAGGGAGGTGCGGCGAGAACGAACACCTCGCCCGCAGGCGCCTCCCTCCGGAGTGCCCGCGGGCCGGAGCTCAGGTCTCCTGGTAAAGCGGCCCGTCCCCACCCTCGGGCAGGGTCAGCCGCCCACCCTTGGCGGTGATCGCCCCGCACTGCACGCAGTTGGAGGCGGTGACGTGGACGTCGACCGTGGTGGCGCCGCTCTCGAGCTGGTCCTCGGGGATTTCGTAGACCTGCGCCGGGCACATCGAGACCCAGGTCTGGGCGACCTCCTTGGGGACGCGGGTCTGGATGCGAACGTGATTGGGGGCGTCGTCGCGGGTCGCGTTGCCGGAGAGGAAGACCGAGTCGAGCTTGTTGAAGGTCAGCTCGTTGTCGGCCTTGACGTACATGTCGCCGGCCCGGCCGATCTCCATCTCGTTCTCGGCGTCGTCCTCCTGCTTCCAGTGGCCGCCGGGGAAGTTGCCTTTGGTCACGGTCATCGCCGAGGCGAAGGCGCCGCCGAGGAAGAAGCCTTTCGAGAAGGGCTGGCGCATGTTGCGCGATTCCTTCAGGTCCTTCTCGATCGCCGAGTTGTGGACCTTCTCGTCGTAGGCCTCGAAGTTGACCGAGTTGATGTCCCTCTTCAGCTCTTCGACGATCGTCTCCGCCGCGTACATGCCGGCGTGCATCGCGTAGTGGACGCCCTTCAGGGTCGGGATGTTGACCATGCTGGCGGCGTCGCCGGCGACCATCATGCCGGGGACCGCGAGGCGCTTGGGCATCGCGAAGTAGCCGCCGGAGGGGATCGTCTTGGCGCCCCAGGCGACCCGCTTGCCGCCCTCGATCAGCTTCTTGATGAAGGGGTGCGTCTTCAACAGCTGCAGGGCGTCGTGGACGCTGAAGGTGGCGTCGGTGTAGTCGAGGCCGGCGACCAGGCCGATGCAGATCTTGTCCTCGCCCATCGGGTAGATGAAGCTGCCGCCGAACTCGTTGTATTTGGCGCCCTTGCGCAGCGGCCAGCCCATCGTGTGGATCACCCGGTCGAGCGGCTCCTTCACCTCCCAGACCTCTTTGACCCCGAGCTCCCAGCGCATCGGGTCGGCGCCGTGCATGTCGAAGTAGTCGTAGGCGGCGTAGGTGAGGTGGCCGACGGTGCCCTCGGCGAGGACGGTCGCCTTGGCGACGACGTCGGAGCCGGGCTCGAAGTTGCCCAGCTCTTCGCCGTCCTTGCCGCGGCCGCGGTCGCCGGAGCGCACGCCCTTGACGACCCGGTCTTCGACCAGCAGCTTCGTCGCGGCGGTCTCGGAGAGGATGTAGACGCCGGCTTCCTCGGCTTTGTCGGCGAGGAAGCGGCCCAGTTTCGCGACCGAGGTGACGTAGTTGCCGTGGTTTTTGAACCCGGGCGGCGGCGGCTTGACCGGAATCGCTTTCTTCGAGGTCAGCAGGTAGACCGCGTCCTTCTTCACCTCTTGGTAGACCGGCCACTCCGACTTGTCGAGGTCGGGGAACAGCTCTTCCATCGCCGAGGGCTTCATGTTCGCCCCGGAGAGCAGGTGCGCTCCGGCGACTTTGCCCTTCTCGATCACCGCGACCGGGACTTCGCCCAGCTTCTCGGTCAGCTCCGGCTCGTTCTCGAGCAGCTGCATGACCTTGTTGGCACAGGCGAGACCGGCGGGCCCGCCGCCGACTATCGCGACTCCGACCTCGATCCGATCGTCCGGCGCGTCGGTCGGCGGACCGATCACGTCGGCCGAGTCGAACGGCGGCGGGAACTCGCTGGGAGCGACGGCGGGCATGTTCTCAGCCGCCCTTCTTCGCCTTGATCGCCTCCGTCAGCTTGGGGACGATCTTGTGCAGATCGCCGACCACGCCGAGGTCGGAGAACTCGAAGATCGGCGCGTTCGGGTCCTTGTTGATCGCGAGGATGTTCTCCGAGTTCTGCATCCCGACCTTGTGCTGGATCGCGCCGGAGACCCCGGCCGCCAGGTACAGCTTCGGCGCGACGGTCTTGCCCGTCTGGCCGATCTGGGCGGCGTAGGGGTACCAACCGGCGTCGACGACCGCGCGGGTCGCGGCGACGGCGCCGCCCATCGACTCGGCCAGTTCCTCGGCGAGCTTGAAGCCCTCCGCGGCGCCGAGGCCGCGGCCACCGCCGACGAGGATGTCGGCGTCCTCGATGTTGACGTCGGCGCCACGCTGCTCGCCGCGCTGGACCATCGTCGCCTTGGTCGACCAGGCCGAGAGCTCGACGTCGACGTCGACGACCTCAGCCGTGCCGCCGCTCTGCTTCGCGTCGAAGGCGTTGAGGCGGCTGATGATGATCCCCGGCTCGCTGACGTAGCCGACGTCGGCGATCTGGGAGTCCTGGAGGATCGGCCGCTCGGCGACCAGCTTGCCGTCCTGGACCTTGACCTCGGTGACCTCCATGGTGACGCCGGCGTTGAGGCGGGCGGTCAGGCCGGCACCGATCTCGAAGCCGAGCAGTCCGCCGCCGAACAGCGCGTAGGAGATGCCGTTGTCGCTGATCACCTTGGCCATCGCGTCGACGATCGGCTGGGCCAGGCCCTCCGGGACGCTCTTGGCCCGGTAGACCTTGGCGGCGCCGTAGTCGCCGAGCGAGGCGCAGGCGTCGTCAGCGATGTCGCCGACCACCAGGGCCGCCGGCTCGCCACCGATTTCGCCGCACAGCTTGGCGGCCTCGGAGATCGCTCCGAGTGAGTTTTTGTTGAAGTTGCCCTCGTCGTCGTGGAGGGCGTAAACCAGGATGCCTGCCATCTAGATCAATTTCCTCTCGTCAAGCCAGGCGACGATCTTTTCGACCGTCTCGTTGGTGTCCTCGTCCTCGATGATCTCGCCGGCCTCCTTGGCGGGTGGCGGGTTGAGCGCCAGGACCGCGGTCTTCGAGCCGGCCTCGCCGACCATGCCGGCCTCGATGCCGACGTCGCCGGTGGCCTTGTTGTCGAGCGGTTTTTTCTTCGCCCCCATGATCGCCTTGAGGCTCGGGTAGCGCGGCTCGTTGATCGCGTCGCCGACGCTGATCACGGCGGGCAGCTCGACCTCGACGGTGTCGTAGCCGTACTCGGCCTGGCGCTCGCAGCGCAGCTTGCCGTCGGCGACGTCGATCTTGATCACCTGGGTCAGCGAGGGCATCTGCAGGTGGTCGGCGACGACGGCGCCGATCGTGTAGCACTCGCCGTCATCGGACTGCTGGCCGAGCAGGACCAGGTCCGGGCTCTCGGACTCCAGCACCTTGGCCAGCGAGTAGCCGGTGGCGCAGACGTCAGAGCCGGTCAGGGCCGCGTCGGAGAGGTGCACCGAGCGGTCGGCGCCGAGCGCGACCGCCTTGTGCAGAGCGCGGACGGCGGAATCGGGGCCCATGGTGACGGCCACGACCTCCTCCACCGGGATCGCTCCACCCTCCTTGATCTGCATCGCCGCCTCGAGCGCGTGCGTATCGAAGGGGTTGAGATTTTTCTCGCCGCTGCGGTCCAGACGCATCGTGCTGGGATCGATGCGCTTCTGAACGGCGGCGTCCGGTACCTCCTTGACGAGGACGCAGATCTTCAAGTGAAGCCTCCTTGGGGGACGATTCTCAGGTCTTTGCGGGCCGCGGATTGCGCCTCGCCGGCCCGTTTGCGGGCGGGATCTTAGCGATTGCCCGTCCGCTGTTGACTGACGAGTCAATCAGGATGATACCGCGAACGGCGGAACCTATGCACCGATCTGTGCATAACGCACGGAAGGCGCTAGGCGCCGAGCGCGTGGCGCTCGGTCGCGGCGCCGCGGATGAACTCGACGATCTCGTCGGTCCCGGCTCCGGGAGTGAAGACTTCGGCGACGCCCAGCTTCTTCAGCTCCGGGATGTCGTCGGCGGGGATCGTGCCGCCGACGGTGACGAGGACGTCGTCCACCCCCTGCTCCTTGAGCAGCGCGACGACCCTGGGGACGAGGGTCATGTGGGCGCCGGAGAGAATCGAGAGGCCGACCGCGTCGGCGTCCTCCTGGATCACCGTCTCGGCGATCTGCTCGGGGGTCTGGTGCAGGCCGGTGTAGATGACCTCCATGCCGGCGTCGCGGAGGGCGCGGGCGATGATCTTGGCGCCACGGTCGTGGCCGTCGAGGCCGGGCTTGGCGACGACGACGCGGATCTTGCGGGCGGTGGCGGCTTCCATGCGAAATGGAACCCTAATCGGTCGCGCGCCGCAGCGCGCTCGGCAGCCTGCCGTCAGTCGCCAGTCAGAAACCGGCGCGGTTCACCGCCGGCGTGTGGCGACGCGCCTGGCGCCGAGGCCCGCCACCGTCGCCAGGACCGTCACCCCGACCGCGACGAGGCGACGGCCGAGACGCTCGAAGCGCATCGTCTGCCAGCCCTCCGCCTTGGCGATCTCGGCCAGCGGCGGATCGGGGTTGACCGCGACCGGGTTGCCGACGGCGCGCAGCATCGGCAGGTCCGAGAGCGAGTCCGAGTAGGCGTAGGAGGCCCCGAGGTCGATCTCGTGCTGGTCGGCGAAGCGCTGCATCGCCTCGACCTTGCCGGGGCCGTAGACGAAGGGCCCGTCGAGGCGGCCGGTGAAGTTGCCCTCGGCGTCGACCTCGTAGCGGGTGCCGATCCCGCCCTCCATGCCGAGCACCCGCGCCAGCGACTCGACGATCCCGTTGCCGGCGGCGCTGACGATGAAGGCCGGCCGGCCGGCGTCCTGGTGGGCGTGGACCTCGTCCAGCATCTGCGGGAAGACCCGCGGCAGGATCTCCGCCATCACCTCCGGCTCCATCCGCGCGATCGTCTTTTCCGGCACCCCGGTGATCAACTCGCGGGCGACCTTCAGCACCTCGCCGGTGCGCTCGTCGGTCGTCCCGCGTAGCCGGTAGCGCAGGTGCTCGAAACCCCAGCTGGCCAGCTGGCGGCGGCCGATGATCCCCTGCCGCGTCGCGACCCGGGCGAACTGCATGCCCGAGGACCCCGCCATCAGGGTCTTGTCAAGGTCGAAAAAAGCAGCGGCGCGGGTCATGCGCTGCGCCGATCCAAGGTTCCCGCGCTACTGAGCGGGAACCTCGATCACGATCGCGTCGCCCTGACCGCCGCCCGAGCAGATCGCGGCGACGCCGATGCCGCCGCCGCGGCGGCCGAGCTCGTGGACCAAGGCGCCGACGATGCGGGAGCCGGAGGCGCCGATCGGGTGGCCGTAGGCGATCGCGCCGCCGTTGACGTTGACGTTCTCCTCGCCGATGCCGAGGATCCGCATCGAGCCGATCGCGACCGAGGCGAAGGCCTCGTTGATCTCCCAGAGGTCGACGTCCTGGGGGGACTTGCCGATCTTCTCCAGCGCCGCGAGCGCGGCGTGACCCGGGGTCCGGGCCAGGTAGGCGAAGTCGTCGGCGACCATGCCGTAGGACAGAACCTTGGCCAGCGGCGTCTTGCCCTCGCTCGTCGGCCCACTCCTCGGAGGCGACGACGATCGCGCCGGCACCGTCGTTGACGCCCGGCGCGTTGCCGGCAGTGTGGGTCGCGCCCTCGCCGCCGACGGCCTTCAGCTTCGCGAGGGTCTCCAACGTCGTTTCCGGGCGCGGGCCCTCGTCGACCTCGACCGTGGTCTCGCCCTTGCGCGACTTGACGGTCACCCCGACGATCTCGTCGGCGATCCGGCCGGCATCCATCGCCTCCGCGGCGAGACGCTGGGAGCGCTCGGCGAAGCGATCCATGTCGACCCGGGTGATCTCCATCTCGTTCGAGACCTCGCTGGCCTCGTTGATCATCTGCTTCTTGGTGAAGGGATTGGTCAGCCCGTCGTGGGTCATCGCGTCGAGCGCCTGGACGTCGCCCATCCGGAAGCCGAAGCGGGCGCCCGGCAGCAGGTACGGCGCCTTGCTCATCGACTCCATGCCGCCGGTGACGGCGACCTCGGTGTCGCCGGCGCGGATCGCCATGTCGGCGATGCCCAGCGTCCGCATGCCCGAGGCGCAGACCTTGTTGATCGTCTCCGAGGGGACCTCCTTCGGGATGCCGCCTTTGATCTGAGCCTGGCGCGAGGGGATCTGCCCCTGGCCGGCCTGCAGCACCTGGCCGAAGACGACCTGCTGGATCTGCTCCGGAGCGACTCCCGAACGATCCAGGGCGGCCTCGATCGCGGTGCCGCCGAGGTCGGTCGCGTCGAGCGTCGAGAGGCCTCCGCCCATCTTCCCGATCGGGGTACGTGCGGTTCCGAGAATGACTGAGCTGGGCATCTACTGCCTTTCTTCTGCGATTTGGTCAGGTTCGATCAAGGGAGCGCCGAATCTGCGAGTGGGGACGATAACGGCCAGTGCGTAGACTCGCGGCCGGTGAGAGTTCAGGTGCGACAGAGCGAGCCGGCGACGGTCGAGGCCGATCTCGTCGTGCTCGGCCTCTACGACGGCGACACGGTCGCGGCCGAGATCGCCTCCGCGCCGGGCGCCGACGCCGCCAAGGGAAGCTTCAAGTCGCTCGCGGCGGTCTTCCCGGAGGACGGGCCGAGGGCTCTGATCGTCGGGCTGGGCAAGCGCGAGGACGCCGACCCCGAGCGGCTGCGCGTCGCCGCCGCGGTCGCGGTTGGCGAGGCGAAGCGGCTGGAGGCCACCTCGCTGGCCTGGGCGCTGCCGGAGCTTCCCGAAGCCGATGCCGCCGCCGCGGCGCTGGTCACCGGCACGATCCTTGGCGCTTACAGCTTCGACCGCTTCCGCAGGGCGGATGTCGAGGTGCCGAGGTCGGCCGGACCGGAGTCGCTGACGCTGCTGGCACCGGAGAGCGTCGCCGCGGCGGCCGAGGCGGCGCGGATCGGCGCCGAGGCCCAGAACCGGGCCCGCGACCTGCAGAGCACGCCGGCGAACTTCGCCACCCCCGCCTTCCTCGCCGGCCGCGCCGAGCAGATCGCCGCCGACAACGAGGCGGTCACCGTCGAGATCTTCGGCCGCGAGGAGATCGTCGCCAAGGGGATGGGCGGCCTCGCCGCCGTCTCCCAGGGTGGCGCCGAGGATCCGCGCCTGATCGTCCTGCGCTACGCGGGCGGCGGCAGCGGCCCGACCCTGGGCCTGGTCGGCAAGGGGGTCACCTTCGATACGGGCGGCATCTCGCTCAAGCCCGGGGCCGGGATGCACGAGATGAAGTACGACATGTCGGGCGCCGCGGCGGTGCTGGAGTCGGTCGCCGCGATCGCCGAACTCGGGCTGGAAATCGACCTGATCGCGGTCGTCCCCTCGACCGAGAACATGCCCTCGGGAACCGCGATCAAGCCGGGCGACGTGATCACCCAATACAACGGCGTCACGGTCGAAGTCAACAACACCGACGCCGAGGGCCGGCTGATCCTCGCCGACGCGCTCGCCTACGCGGTCGAGCTCGGAGCGGAGCGGCTCGTCGACCTCGCCACCCTGACCGGCGCGGTCGTGATCGCCCTCGGCTCCAGCTTCGCCGCGGTGATCGCCAACGACGACGCGCTCGCCGCCGATGTCGCCGGCGCCGGCGAGGCGAGCGGCGAGCTGACCTGGCGCCTGCCGCTGCACCCGGAGTTCAAGGAGATGATGAAAGGCAACGTCGCCGACCTCTCCAACCTCGCCTCCAAGCGCAAGGCCGGGACGATCACCGCCGCCTCCTTCCTCGAGGAGTTCGTCGCCGAGACGCCCTGGGCGCACATCGACATCGCCGGCACCGCCTGGGACGTCGGCCGCGAGTACACCGGCAAGGACGCCAGCGGCTACGGCGTCCGGCTGCTGGTCGAGCTGGCCAGGCGCCAAGCCGGCTGAGCGCACCGCCACCACTCGCTCAACCGCCGAGGATCATGCAGGTCGCGATGCCGTGGGCCAGCAGCTTGCCGCTCTCGGCCGCCGTCAGCCGGGCCTCGGCGGTCGCCTGTTTGCGGCCGCGGTAGAGCACCTTCGCCTCGCACAGCACCCGGCCGGTGTCGCGGCCAATCGGCCGCACGAACTTGGCCTCGAGGCCGAGCGAGGTGTAGGCGACGCCGGCCGGCAGGGTCGTGTGGACGGCGCAGCCGAGGGCCGAGTCGAGCAGGGTCGCGGCGTAGCCGCCGTGGACGACGCCGATCGGGTTGTAGTGCTCCTCCCCCGGTTCGCCCTCGAAGACGACCCGCCCCTCCTCCAGCTGGACCGGCCGCAGCCGCATCGTCACCGCGATCGGCGGCGGCGGTATCTCGCCGGCGACGATCGCGGACATGTACTCCATGCCGGTCATCGTCGCCCCGGCCGCCGCGGTCGCGACCGGGTCCTGCCAGGTCAGGGTGCGACTGCGCGAGGTCTCTGGGCTGGAGGCGGCGAATGCCTCGGCGGCGTCGACGGCGGTCGCCTCGCCGGCGAGGACGACGCCGTCACCACTCATCGGGCGCCGCTCCGGCGCACTCCGGTCCCGGCGCCGTTCCGGGGGGCGAGCCGGCCCGCCGGGTAGTGAAGATCAGCGGTGATCTCGGCCTGGCTTATCGCGACCCGCGATGCCACTCCGCGTGAGCCGGGCCTGTGCCTGTGTCTGTGGAACAGCCTCATCTGGACGCCTCCAATCGGCGAGCACCATGGTTTCGTCAAGCAACTGATGCGCCAGCCTAGCTCAGTCAGTTGTTTGATGCAACCAACTGTGCGAAGATCACCCCGTGCTGCACAACAGCTACCCGGGTCAGGCCTGCTCCGTCGCCAAGTCCCTCGAGGTGATCGGCGAGCGCTGGTCGCTGCTGATCGTCCGCGACATCATGAACGGCAACCGCCGCTTCGGCGAGATCCAGAGCTCGCTCGGCGTCGCCCGCAACGTCCTCTCGGCCCGCCTGCAGCGGCTGATCGAGGAGGGGATCCTCGAGCGCCGCGCCTACCAGGAAAGCCCGCCCGCCACGAGTACTTCCTGACCCCCAAGGGCCTCGACCTCTGGCCCGCCCTGATCGCCCTGCTGCACTGGGGCGACAAGTACTCCTCCGGGCCCGAGGGACCGCCGCGGCTGATCGTCCACAAGGAGTGCGGCGGCGAGATCTCCGACCGCGGCATCTGCGAGCGCTGCGGCAAGCTGCTGCACGCCCGCGACGCCCGCCAGGTCGCCGGCCCCGGGCTCGAGGCGGCACTGGCCTCGCTGGGCGAGAGCCGACAAGGCCTAGCGCCCGCGCGCGCCCTACTGCTCTTCTTCCGCCGGCCGCTGATCGTCGGCATCACGATGTACTCCTCGACCATCAGCTCCGTCCTTGGTCCGATTGGCCGCGCGCTTCATCGCGATCAGGCTGTCGATCGAGGCGACCGCGACTCGAGAAGCCGGCGATCGTGCCTCGACTGCCGGCCTCGCGGCGAGTTCGCCGATAGCCGCTTACGCCAGCCACGTCCCCGAGGACGTCGAAGATCGCCGGAGGGGTGTCGAAGGTGAAGTTCGACCCGTTTTCGATAGCGCCGGTCGTCGGCACGAACGGGAGCTCGGGAGGCGCTCCGCGCAGGGCGACATCGAGTTCGCCAAGTGCCGCGGCCAGCCGCTCGATATTACCGGCGTCGCCGCGCATATGCGATATCGAGGTCGAAGGTCGGAAGTGCGGAGCCATGGGCGAGCCCGGCCATCCCTCCGATGACGACGAAATCGACACCGTGGCGGACAGCGCCTGCAGCAACGGCGCCAGCTAAGCTGCTTCCGAGTCGTCAGGTTGGCCTTGCCAGCTAAGGACTCGCTCTTGCGGGCCGATCCTCTCCCCGGCGCTTCTGGCGGTTCTCGATGACCTGCCCAGCGAAGGCGAGGCCGCGCTCGACGCGGCGCCGCCGGGCGTAAGCCTTACACGTCTCGTCGGTTCAGCGTCCGATGTCGATCCCCCGACTCCCGAGGATTCGGCTCGCCAATGCCAGGTCCTCGCCGAGCAGGTACAGCAGCTCGCGCAGCGTCTCCACCGAGGGCGAGACCCGGTCTTTCTCGATCCGCGAGATCGCTGACTGGGTGGTGCCGGCGCGGATCGCCAGACGCTTCTGGCTGACGCCGTGGCGCCGGCGCGCATCCCGTAAGAGGGCACCGGGAGTCTCCATCGCATAAATATAGCTGATACGTGCTTATCGCTAAAACGCTATATACCCGGACGCGCTAGCTTTCTTGCTTGAGAAAGCGGGTCAGCGCGACTGAGGAGGAACGGGGAATGGCGACTGCGGCGGAGCTTCAGGTTCGGGATCGGGTCTTCATCGGCGGTGAGTGGGTGGCGCCGAGCGGCAACGAGCCGATCGAGGTGATCAACGCGACCACCGAGGAGGTGATGGGCACGGTTCCCGCCTGCTCTTCGGAGGACGCCGATCGCGCCGTCGTTGCCGCCCGCGGGGCGTTCACCGCCTGGTCGCAGACCTCCCGCGAAGAGCGCGCGGGGTTCATGTCGGCGGTCGCGGCCGGCCTCGCCGAGCGCGGCGCCGAGATCGCCGCGACGATCTCCCAGGAGCTGGGGATGCCGCTGAAGCTGAGCCGGTTGATTCAGGCCGGCCTGCCGACCGCTCAGTTCGCGGCGATGCCGAAGCTGCTGGAGGAGATCGAGTGGGAGGAGGAGATCGGCAACTCGCGGGTTCTGCGCGAGCCGGTCGGCGTGGTCGGGGCGATCACCCCCTGGAACTATCCGCTCAACCAGATCGCCTGCAAGGTCGCCCCCGCCCTCGCGGTCGGCTGCACCGTCGTCCTCAAGCCCAGCGAGGTGACGCCGCTGAACGCCTTCATCCTCGCCGAGGTGATCGAGGCCGCCGGCCTCCCGGCGGGGGTCTTCAACCTCATCACCGGCACCGGGCCGGTCGTCGGCGAGGCGATCGCCGCCCACCCCGGCGTCGACATGGTCTCTTTCACTGGCTCCACCCGAGCCGGCAAAAGAGTCAGCGAGCTCGCCTCGGCGACAGTCAAGCCGGTGGCGATGGAGCTCGGCGGCAAGTCGCCGAACTTGATCCTCGATGACGCCGACCTCGCCAAGGCGGTCGCCGACGGCGTCAACAAGTGCTACCTCAACTCCGGCCAGACCTGCAGCGCCCTGACCCGGATGCTGGTGCCGCGCGAGAAGCTGGCCGAGGCCGAGCAGCTCGCCGCCGGCGCCGCCGAGGCGTTCACCCCCGGCGACCCGTTCGCCGAGGGGACCACGCTCGGCCCGCTCGTCTCCGAGGTCCAGCGCGAGCGCGTCCGCGGCTACATCGAGCAGGGCATCGCCGAGGGGGCGAAGCTGGTGACCGGCGGCGCCGAGCCTCCCGAGGGCCTGGACAGCGGCTACTTCGTCCGCCCCACGGTCTTCTCCGAGGTGACGCCCGAGATGACGATCGCCCGCGAGGAGATCTTCGGCCCGGTCCTGGTGATCCAGCCCTACGACGGCGTCGAGGACGGGGTGCGGATCGCGAACGACAGCGAGTACGGCCTCGCCGGCGGTGTCTGGTCGGGCGACCGCGAGCGGGCGATCGAGGTCGCGAAGCGGATCCGCACCGGCCAGATCGAGATCAACGGCGGCGCCTTCAACCCCCTCGCCCCGTTCGGCGGCTACGGCCAAATGGCCACGGCCGCGAGAACGGGCGGTACGGGCTGGAGGAGTATCTCCAGGTGAAGAGTCTGCAGCTTTAACTCACCCCGGACGGGGTGCTTCCAGCGAGCTTCGGGACGGGTCGAGTGGGGTCGGAGGGGGATCCAACCGAACCTCCCGCTGTTCGTGAGGGCGGGTCCCCCTCCGACCCCGCCCAAGCCACTCTCTAAGCGCTGCGGAGAGTGAAGTGGACCTTGGTTCCGGGAGTGCCCGGCTCGAGCCAGATCTTGCCGCCGTGGGCCTCGACGATCGCGCGGGAGATGGCGAGGCCGAGGCCGGCGCCGTCCTCGCCGCGGGCGGCGTCGCCGCGGTAGAAGGCCTCGAAGACGCGCTCGCCGTCGCCCGCCGGGATCCCCTCGCCGTCGTCGGCGACCTCGACCTCGACCTCGCCGCCGTCGTTGCGGGCGCGGACGGTGACGCTGCCGTCGGCGGGGGTGTGGCGGATCGCGTTCTGGATCAGGTTGAAGAGGACCCGCTGGACCTTCTCGGCGTTGGCCTGGGCGAGGACGTGGCCGGCCGGCAGCTCGGCGGCGATCTTCACCCCGCGCGCCTCGGCCGGCGCCCGCATCGCCGCGACGGTGTCGCCGATCAGGTCGCCGAGCTCGACCTGGCGCATCGTCCAGGAGATGTCGCCGGCCTCGATCCGGGAAAGCTCGAAGAGGTCGTCGACGAGGTCGCTGAGGACGGCGACGTGAGTGCGGATCTCACCGAGGTAGCGGTCACGGGTCTCCCCCGTCACCACCCCGTCGTCGATCGACTCGACCAGCAGCCGCAGCGAGGCAAGCGGGGTGCGGAGGTCGTGCGAGGCGGCCGCGACCAGCTGACGGCGCGCCTCCTCGATCTCCGTCCGCGAGCGCTCCTCCATCGCCAGGCGCACCGCCAGCGCCGTCGCCAGGGCCGCGCCGGCGGCGGCGAGGACGACCAGCAGGATCTGGTCGGCGCCCATGTGGCCGGGCACCGCGACCGCGGCGGCGCCGGCCAGGAAGGCGGCGATCGCGATGACGGCGGCGCGCTTCACGACAATGCCTCGCGCTTCGCTCGCCCGCACTGATGACCACCGGCGATCTTGCTCACTCGCTCCGCGCTCATGGTTTGAACCTGTAGCCGACGCCCCAGACCGTCTCGATGAAGCGCGGCTCGGCGACGTCGTCGCCGAGCTTGGCGCGCAGGCGGCGAATGTGGACGGTGACGGTGCTGGTGTCTTCGAAGAACGACTCGCCCCAGACCGCTTCCATCAGCTGGTCGCGCGAGTAGACCCGCCCCGGGTGAGCCGCGAGGTGGGCGAGCAGGTCGAACTCACGCTGGGTCAGCGTCAGCTCCTCGCCGTCGACGAACACCCGACGGGTCGCCGGCTCCAGCCGCAGCGCGCCGTGCTCGATCGGCGGCCGTTCCTCGTCGGGAGGCGAGACGCGGCGCAGCACCGCGTCGACCCGGGCGACCAGCTCAGCCGGCGAGAAGGGCTTGACGACGTAGTCGTCGGCGCCGTGACGGAGGCCGACGAGGCGGTCGGACTCCTCGCCCCTGGCGGTCAGCATGATCACCGCGGTGCGCGGCCCCGGCCGCTCGTGCAGCTGGCGCATCACCTCGATCCCATCGATCCCCGGCAGCATCAGGTCGAGGACGACCAGGTCGGGATGGTGCAGGTCGGCGAGCCGCAGGGCCGCCGGACCGTCGCCGGCCTCGTAGGTCTCATAGCCGGCGCGCTCCATGTAGCGGCCGACGATCTCGACGATCGTCGGCTCGTCGTCGACGACCAGCACGGTGCCCTTGGAGTCAGCGCTCATCAAGGTGATTCTCGCGCCTGCGGCGGCTGCCGGGCTAGCCGAAGGTGAAGGCATAGCCCTCAACCCCCGCTTGCGGTTCGAGTTCGAGCACGTGCCCTTCGACCCGCGGCAGGTTGACGAGGTTGTAGAGGCGCTGGGAGTCGACCGTGACGACGCCGCCGTGGACGTCGCTGCCGGCGTCGGCGGCGGAGATCGGCTTGCCGTCGAGCTTGACCCGCACCTGACGCGGATGGCCGGGCGAGCCGAGCACGAGATAGACGCGCCGGGCGCCGAAGTTGAGGTCGAGCGAGCCGCCCGCGGCGGTCGCCGAGTCGAGCGCGATCCGCCACTTGCCGTGGTAGGCGAATTCGTTGGCCGGCAGGCCCGCGGGAGCGGTGAAGTCGTGCAACCCGGGCGAGAGTTCGGCGTTGGTGAAGCGTTCGGCCCGAGCGGCGCCGAGGTAGGTCTCGGGCGTGGTCACCGTTTTCGACGGTTCAACCGCCTTGACGTTCGTCTCCTTGCCGGGAACCTTCATCCCGGCTTCCGCCAGCAGCTTGCGGATGACTTCCTCTTTCTCGCCGTATTCACCCTCGCCGAAGTGGACGTAGCGGACGTTGCCTTTCGCGTCGATGAAGTACTCGGCCGGCCAGTACTGGTTGCCGTAGGCATTCCAGGTCGCCTGGTCGTTGTCCTGAGCGACCGGATACTTGATGCCGTTGGTGTCGATCGCTTCCTGGACGTTGCTCGCATCGCGCTCGAAGGGGAACTCGGGCGTGTGGACGCCGACGATCGTCAGCCCGTCCTTGCGGTACTTCTCGTCCCAGGCCTTCAGGTAGGGCAGCGTGCGGATGCAGTTGATGCAGCTGTAGGTCCAGAAATCGACGAGGACGACCCGGCCGCGCAGGCCGGCCAGGGTCAGCGGCCTGTCGCCCGGGGTGTTGAACCACCGCTGGTTGTCGACGAATTCGGGTGCCTTGCCCAGCACCGGCAGGCCCGATTCGACCGCTTCGGTGCCGCTCTGCTTCGGTGCCTTGGCCGCGGTCGCCCCGATCCCGCTGGAGGAGTTGCCGCGGATGTCGGTGAGGGCCGCCTGGGCCGAAGCGGTGTCCTCGAGGCTTTCGGTCGGGTTGACGAGGAAGCTCGGCAGGTCGGCGGCGATCCGGTTCTGGAAGCGGATGTCGTAGTTGCCCAGCATCGCCAGTGCGATGACGACCATCACCGCGCCCATCGCGATCTGCAGGCCGACGCCGCGGCGCGCCAGCGGAGCGACGACCTTGCGGCCGCCGAGCATCAGGAAGTAGAGGACGACGGCCGAGCCGACCCCGTAGGCGAAGGCGACCGCGAGCCGGCCGGTGCTGAACGACTGCGAGGCCGAGACGGTGATCACGCCGGCGAGGATCGGGCCGGCGCAGGGCGCGTAGACGAGGCCGAGGCTGGCGCCCACCGCGGTGCCCGACCAGAAGCCGTCGCCCTTGCCTTTGGCGACTCCGGCACGGCTGGCGAACTGACTGATCCAGGCCTCGAACCGGGCCGCCAGCGGCGGGATCATCAGGGTGATCCCGAAGCCGAGCAGGATCACGATCGCCAGCTTGCGGAGGAAATCGTTCGGCAGGCCGAGCGCCGAGATCGCGTAGACGGCGGCGACCGTGGCGAAGGTGAAGGAGACCGCCAGGCCGGCGACGATCCCCAGCGGCCGGCGCCGCCCGCCGGTGGCCCCGGCGGACAGCGCGATCGGCAGCACCGGCAGGACGCACGGCGAGAGCGCCGTGGCCGCGCCGGCGATGAACCCGAAGAGGATCAGCAGTGCCATCTCGTCAACCCTGTCAGTCTCGAATTACGAGGAGATAACGGATCCGGCTCAACCTTCCATGTGATCTTCGGAGGAGCCTTCCTGCTTCATCGCTTCGTCGTGTTTCATCGCTTCGTCGTGTTTCATCGCTTCGTCGTGCTTCATCGCTTCGTCGTGCTTCATCGCTTCGTCGTGCTTCATCGCTTCGTCTTGGCTCTGGGTCGGCTGCTTCGCCTGTTCGGTTGTCGCCGCGTTGGAGCTGCTGCCGCAGCCGCCGAACGCGACCCCGCCGCCAAGCGCAACCGCCGCCACCATCGGAATCGCCATCGCCTGTTTAACCCGCATCGTCACCGCTCCCTTGTCGAGGTCGTCTGAGCCGGCGACGCTACGACGGAAATGTGACGAGGAGAGAAACTCAGCCTCGGAGCGAGCTCAGCCGCCCGGGGGCGCGGCGGTGATCGAGCCCGCGGGGCGGCCGGCGACCTCGGCGGCGCGCCCGACCGCCTCGCCGATGCCGAAATTGGCGAGGATCGTCAGCTCGTGCTCGCGTCGCAGCGGCCGGGTCGGGTCCACCACCGGCGCGCTGGAGAGCTTCTCCCCGCGGTCGGCGACCCAGACCCCGAACGGCGCCCCGGCGCAGAGGCCCAGCGGCACCGCGACGACCCTCGCCTTGCGGCGCCGGTGGCCCAACCGCAGCACCAGCCAGGCCGGCGCGCCGCTGTCCGCGTCGACGAAGACGCCCTCCACCTGGCCGACGGTGGAGCCGTCCATCGCGGTCACGTCGGCGCCGACCCAGCCCATCGCCTCGGCGAGGTCGGGCATTGCCGCGGCCTCAGTCATCGACATGGCGGGCCAGCAGCTCGACGGCTGCCGAGGCGGGGTCGAGTTCACGGCTGACGACGCGGTCCAGCAGCGCCGCGGTGGCGGGGTCTTCGGAGACGACCTGCTCGAGCCGGCGCCGCATCCGCGCCGTGGCGATCCCCAACACCTCGCTGCGCAGGTTGCGGGCGCGGCGGTCCCCGAGCGTCCCGGCGGCCTCGATGAAGGCGCGGTGCTCGTCGATCTTCTCGGCCAGCTCGGCAACGCCCTCGCCGCGGGCGGCCTCGGTGCGCAGGATCGGGACTTCCCAGGCCTCGGGGTCGTGGGAAAGCGCCAGCACGCCGCGGACCTCGCGGATCATCGTGTCGGTCATCGGGTGATCGGCCTTGTTGACGACGATCACGTCGGGAATCTCCATCACGCCGGCCTTCAGCGCCTGGATCGAGTCGCCCGAGCCGGGCATCAGCGCCAGGACGATCGTGTCGGCGTGGTCGACGATGTCGATCTCGGCCTGGCCGACGCCGACGGTCTCGATCAGGACATCGTCTTTGCCGGCCGCGTCCATCACCAACGCCACCTGCAACGCCGCCTCCGAGAGGCCGCCGAGGGCGCCGCGGGAGGCCATCGAGCGGATGAAGACGCCGCTGTCGAGGAAGTGCTCGGAGAGGCGGATGCGGTCGCCCAGCAGGGCGCCACGGGTGAAGGGGCTGGAGGGGTCGATCGAGAGCACCGCCACCTGGCGGTCGGCCTTGCGAAGCTCGCCCGTGAGGGCACCGATCAGGGTGCTCTTCCCGACTCCCGGCGGGCCGGTGAAGCCGACGATCCGGGCCCTGCCGGTGCGTGGGTAGACCTCGCGGACGAGCTCCCAGCCGGCCGGGTCGTCGGACTCGATCAGAGTTATCGCCCGGGCCAGGGCCCGCTTGTCGCCGGCCAGCAGGCGCTCGGCGAGGGTTGCGGACTTGGCGGCGTCGCTCGCTGGTTCCGCACTCATCGCCGCCAGTCTAAGGATTTCGGACAGGCTCTAAAGTTGCCCCGCCTTGATCCGCTTTCTGGCCCGCAACCGAATGCTGAACCGCCACTACGCGGTGCTCCTGTGGCGCTACATCTGGCGCCGGGCGCTGACCACGGCGGGGCGGCGCTGGCAGACCGACGGCTTCGTCTTCTTCGGCCGCCGGCTCGAAATCGAGATCGCCCGCGAAGCGCGGGTTCGCTTCGGTCGCTTCGTCTGGATCGGCGATGGCTCGAAGATCCGCTGTCACGAGGGGTTGGTCGAGATCGGGCCGAAGACGGTGATCGGCCAAGAGTGCACGATCTCCGCCTACCGGCGGGTGCGGATCGGCGCGCAGTGCGTGATCGCCGACCGGGCGATGTTCATCGACTTCGACCACGGCGTCGTCGAGGTCGAGCGCCCGATCCGGGTCCAGGGCATCTACATGCGCGACGTCGTCGTCGGCTCCAACGTCTGGATCGGCTACGGCGCCTGCATCCTGCGCGGCGTCAGCGTCGGCGACAACTCGATCATCGGCACCAACTCGGTCGTCACCAAGGACGTCCCCGCCAACGCGGTGGTCGCCGGCATCCCGGCGCGGGTGATCAGGATGCGCGAGGCGCCGGCCGCGATGAGCTGGCCGGATCCGGTCGAGCCCGACCCGGATGCGCCGACGACGCTGCGCCTGCCGGCCTAGTCAGGTCGGCATAGACCGCGGCGGTCTGCTCGGCGACGTCGCCCCAGTCGAAGCTGCGCACGTGCTCGTAGGCTTCGGCGACGAGGCGCCTGCCGAGCTCCTCGTCGGTGAGGACGCGGACGGCGACCTCGGCGAGCGCTTCGGGGTCGTGGGCGCGGAAGCGCAGCCCGGCCTCCTCGTGCGGGACGACCTCGCGCAGGCCGCCGGTGTCGGCGACGATGCAGGGGCAGCCGGAGGCCATCGCCTCCAGCGCAACCAGGCCGAAGGGCTCGTAGATCGAGGGGACCACGGTGAGGTCGGCGATCCGGTAGAGCGAGTGCAGGACGTCGTCGCCGATCCAGCCGAGGAAGGTGCCGTGCTCCATCAGGCCCAGCTCCTGCGCCTGGCGATGCAGTTCGGCCTCGTGGGTGCCGGAGCCTGCGACCAGGAAGCGCGTTCCCGGGGCCTCGGCGATAACCCGCGGCATCGCCTCCAGCGCCAGCTGGAAGCCCTTCTCGTAGACGAGGCGGCCGATCAGCAGGACCAGCTTCTGGTCGGGAGCGGCGAACTCGGCGCGCAGCCGCGCCAGCTCGTCCGGCTCCTGGATCGGCAGGTCGTCGGGGTCGATCCCGTTGGGGATCACCGTCACCCGCTTCTCCTCGACGCCGAAGATGTCGACGATCTGCTCGCGCATGTAATGCGAGCAGGCGATCACCCGCTGGGAGCGGTTGGTGATCCAGCGCTCGACCCCGTGGATGTAGGTCTGGGGGTGCTTGTCGACCCAGCCCTGGTGGCGGCCGTACTCGGTCGCGTGGATCGTCGTCACCAGCGGCGCCCCGAAGCGCTTGGCGAGGTGGTCGCCGGCGTTGGCGACAAGCCAGTCGTGGCCGTGGACGAGGTCGAAGTCGTAGCGGTCGCCGAGCTCGACCCCGGCGGCCAACATGTCCGAGTTCATCCGCTCGACCCAGGCGACGAACTCGCCGAGATCGGTCGGCCGTTTCGGCTCGAGGATGCGGTGGATGTGGACGCCGCCGCTGCGGTCCTCGGCCGGCGACTCCTCGCCGCCGCGGGTGAGGACGTGGACCTCGACATCGCGCTCGACCAGCGCCTCGGAGAGCTTGCGCACATGGCGCGCGAGTCCCCCCTCGATCAGAGGCGGGTACTCCCAGGAGAGGATCAGGATGCGGGTCATTCGGGTGGTTACAGCTGCAGCAACGGGGCGATGCTCAGGTCCGGGGCAAGCGAACGCATACGCGGATCGGTATCGAGGTCGGAGTTTATGGCCTCCAGCATCTGCCGCGCGTGATCGGTGGCGCGCTGGTAAGCGTAGTCGCCGGCCTGCCCGCGCTTGTCGAGAAAGGCCCAGTCGCTCGCCTGCAGGGCCAGCAGCTCACGCGCGGCGCGGGCGGCAGCCTCGCCCCGCAGCCCTTCCGAGAGGGCGCGCAGGAGGCGCAGCTCCCAGCGTCGCGCTCCCCAGGTGAGGTCGGCGACGGGGGGCGAGTCCCAGGTGCGGAAGTCCTTGTCCTCGCCCCAGGTGGAAGCCCGCAGCGGGCGCTCGACCGGCTCGTGCTCGATCACCGCGTCCGGTGCCTTGACCAGCCGCACCCCCGCCGCCGCCGCGCCCTCCAGCACCGCCGCCAGCCAGATCGGCCCCTCCGACCACCAGTGGCCGAGCAGCTCGGTGTCGATCGCGAAGACGATCAGGCCGCGGCGCCCACGCTGGGCGGTGAACTCGCGCAGCCGCGCCGCGATCGCGGTCAGGAACTCGCCCGCCTGGCGCCGCGCCGCGGCGGCCGCGGCGGCCGGGTCGTAGGCACCGCCGCCGACCTTCCAGAGGCGGATGCCGCGTAGCGATTTGCCGTCGAACTGCGCGTGGGCCGGGTCGGAGGGGTAGCCGTCAAGCGACCACAGCCAGCCGACCGCCTCCCAGTCGATCGGCAGCGCCGTCGGGCCCGCCGCCGTCCGTACCGGCGCCAGCGCTTCCAGCGGCGCTTCGTGGGCGCTCTGGTCGACGCAGAACCAGCCGACGCCGTGTTCGGCCAGGCGCCACTCGAGGCCGGGGGCGTAAGCGCACTCCGGCAGCCAGAGACCGCCGTCCCAGCCGAAGCGGCGGCGGTGGGAGCGGATGCCGGCGTCGAGCTGCAGGTCGAGACCGGGCCGGGTCGCCAGCAGCGGCAGCACCGCGTGCGTGGCCGAGGAGCCGGCCAGCGCCACCCTCCCCTCCGCCCCGGCCCGCTGGAACGAGGCCAAAGGATCGCCACCCGCGGCGTCGAGCAGCTCCAGCGCCCGCCGATAGCGGGCCAGCTCGGCTTCGCAGGCGGGCCGGCACTCGGGCGGCACGTCGTCCAGGTCGGCTTCGGCGGCGCCGATCCGCCACTCGATCAGGAACTCGCGCAGCCGCTGCCGCGCGCCCTCGTCCTCGAGCTGGTCGGCCAGCACCGGGGTCACCGTCATCGTCAGATCCCGCGCCACCTCGAGCACCGGCAGGTAAGAACGGATCACCGCGTCGAAGAGCCACTCCTCGCCGAACGGGTAGGTGCCGAACCCCTCCACATAGGGCATGTGGGAGTGGAGGACGATCGCCAGGTCACCGGCGGTCCCCGCGCCGCTCATGCCGTGTGGCAGACCGCGAGAAAGTCGAGGGCGCGATCGAGGTCGCCGGCGCGCAGCTTGAAGTCCGAGGCCGCGATCGCCGGGGTGAAGCGATCGTAGAAGGGCTTGGTCAGGCCGAGCCGCTTGTGGACGTGGTCCCAGCCGAGCTTGATCGCCAGCTCGTGGGCCCGCAGCTTGCGGGCGTGGAAGAGGCCGAGCAGCTCGACCCGGGAGAAGTGCTCCTCGCAGAGCCGGCGGAACTCCTCGGCGCGGTACTCGTGGACGTGCCAGGGGTTGTCGGACTTCTCGGCCCCCGGGGGCGCCAGGGTCAGCAGGTTGGGCGTCGAGACGTAGGCGACCCCGCCGGTAGAGAGCATCGACTTGAAGTGCTCGAGGATCGCGCCGGCGTCCTCGACGTGCTCGATCGTCTGCAGGAAGACGACGGCGTCGCAGGGCTCCGAGAAGCCTTCGACCAGGTCGCGCTCGAAGCGCAGGTTGGGACGGGTGTAGCGCAGCCGCGCGTGCTCGTGAGCCTCCGGGTTGGCGTCGACGCCAACCGCCGAGGTGGCCGCTCCGGCGAGCACATTGGAGCCGTAGCCCTCGCCGCAGGCCATATCGACGACCCGCAGCCCACCGACCCGGGCGGCGATCCACTCGTAGACGACGAGGTGGCGCCGGTACCAGTAGTTCTCCTCCGGCACGTCGGGCAGCGTCCGCTCCCCGGTCAACGGCAGGGGCGGCACTCCGGGGGGCTGGTTGAGCTGCAGGTATTGGCTCTTCACGCCGGGCACCGTATCGGCGCGGTTGTCATTTAGGTCGCATGGCGACCTAAATGACAACCGCTGTGAGCAACTCGCGCCATCGATTGCGCCGTTCTGCGTAGAGTTCCCGCCCGATGCCAGCCTCACCGACCGCCACCCCGGCGCACATCAAGGACGTCAACACCCGCTACCACGACGCCGCGGCCGAGGAGTACGACGCCAAGTGGGGGATCGATTTCGGCGAGGTCGGCCAGGAGCAGGTGCGGCTGAAGCTGGTCAAGGCGCTGGGCGGCCTCGACGGACAGCGCTTCGGCGACGCCGTGGAGATCGGCTCCGGCACCGGCTACTTCTCGCTCAACCTGGTCCAGCTCGGGGTGATCGAGCGGCTGACCGCGACCGACATCTCGCCGGGGATGCTGAAACGGCTGACAGCGACCGCCGCCGGGCTCGGCCTCGAGGAGCAGGTCGCCACCGTCGCCACCGAGGCCGAGGAGCTGCCCTTCGAGGACGAGAGCTTCGACCTCGTCCTCGGCCACGCCGTCCTGCACCACATCCCGGACCTCGATCGCGCCTTCGCCGAGTTCCGCCGCGTCCTGCGTCCCGGCGGGATGATCGCCTTCGCCGGCGAGCCTTCGCGTTACGGCGACCGACTGGCGGCGCTGCCGAAGCGGACCGGGACGCTCGTCGCCCCCGTCTGGCGTCGCCTCACCGGGGCCAGCCGCCGCGCCGTGCCGGAAGCCGAGCAGTCTCATGGCCATGCCCTCGAGGGCGAGGTCGACGTCCACGCCTTCGCCCCCGCCGACCTGCGCAAGCTGCTCAGCAACGCCGGCTTCGAGGACCGCCACGTCGGCGGCGAGGAGCTGCTCTCCAACGCCTGGGGCTGGGGCCTGCGCACGGTCGAGTCGAGCGCCGAGCCGGACTCGGTACCGCTGCGCTGGCGCCGCTTCGCCTTCCGCAGCTACATCGCCCTGCAGAAGGTCGACACCCGCCTGCTGGAGCCCCGGCTCCCCGCGGAGCTCTTCTACAACTTGCTGGTCTCGGGGCGTAAGCCGGCCTGAGGGTTGGCATGGAGGGGTGGGATACCCCCTTCTCACTGCACTTCGTCGGGGGGATCGGGTTGCGGCTGGTGCCATGGAGCTCTCCGGCCCTCCGAATGCTCATACGTTCGAAGGGGGTATCCCACCCCTCCCAACGAAAGCTCCCCCGGCTCCCAAGGTGGGCATCTTCCGTGAAGCGGAACAGCTTCCAAAAGGACCTAGCTCAGCAAGCTTCCAACGGACGGAAGCTTTTTCCCTCTACCGTTCGTTACTTGTAGCCCTGTGGGCGACAAGTAACAACCGCTCGCAGCTGCATCAGGGATGCGGAGCGGTTGGAGGGCCACCCGACCCTCCCCCACGCCCCCATCCCTAGCGAGACTCGTCTTTTGCCCCTGCCGGCCGGGCTCGGTAGAGCCGGGTGCGGCCGTCGATGCCCTTGAGGTGGCGTTCACCGGCGCGGGAGAAGTCGAACCCGTCCCCGGCCGCCTCCCTCGTCGCGGTGTCGACCAGGACGCTGCCCGGACGGGCGACGCCGGTGATCCGGCTGGCGAGGTTGACCGAGCGGCCGTAGTAGTCGCCGGCCTGGCCGATCACCGGACCCAAGGCGATGCCGGCGCGCAGGCTGGGGAACTCATCGCCCTCTTCCTCGGCCGCCTCGACCAGGCGCAGGGCCGCGCGCAGCATCGCCTCGGCGTCGGCGGCGACCAGCATCGCGGCATCGCCGATCGTCTTCACCAGCCGCACCGGCGACTCGGCGACCGCCGTCGCCATCTCCTCCAGGCGCCCGGCGACGAGGCCGAGCTGCTCGGCGGCGACCTCCTCGCCGAGCTTGGTGAACTCGACCAGGTCGGCGAAGCAGACGGCGATGTCCGTCGTCCCGCCGAGCTCGCCGGAGGCCAGGTCAGCGGTGCCGATCACGTCGCGGCGGACCTGCTCCAGCATGTGCAGCTGGAAGGCGTCGATGATCGTCGGGCCGACCAGCGGCAGCATTTGCTCGGCGGCGGCGGCCAGGCGCAGGGCCAGGTCGCGCTCGGTGTCGCCCGGCTGCGTCAGGGTGCGGATCACCAGCTCGCGGTTGGCTTCGGCGATCCGCGCCGTGCCCATCCCGATCGTCCTCGCCACCTGCAGCATCCCCTCCTCCGGCAGCCCGGCGTCGCGGAAGGCTTTGATCCGGCGCGCCGCCTGGAGCTGGGCCTCGGTCGCCTCGCGCTCGTCGGGCCCCGGATAGGGGATGCCGAGGGCGGCCGAGAATCGCTCCAGCAGCGGCAGCTCGACTTCCGAGAGCTCGGCGACCTCGCGCGGCGTGTAGCGAGGTCCGTCGCCGGCGATCGCGCGCTCGACCGGCAGCAGGGTCAGGCGCCCGGCGACAACCGCTTCGCGCAACTCCTCGAGACTGACCCCTTCGGAGCTGAGCCGTTCGAGCAGCGCGAGCCGCGCCGCACGTGCCTCGCCGTCGAGCTCTTCGAGCAGGCCCTCGGCCTCGAAGTCGGTCACGCCGTCGCCACCGCGCCGCCACGGCGCGGATCGCCGCCGCCGCTGAGGGCTCCGGTTCGGGGATCGCGCGCCACGGCCTGCACGCCGCCGAAGAATAGGTTGATCTCCGGGCGGTTGGCGACCGGCAGGCCGCGCGCCGCCAGTCGCGCCAGCGCCGCCTCGTCGATTCCGGGCTCGGCCTGGACGAGGCCCTGCTCGAAGTGCAGCCGCGGCGCCTCGATCGCCGCCGCCACCGGCAGGCCCTGCTCGACGACGCGGACCACGGTCTGCAGGATCGCCGAGCGGATCCGGTTTGAGCCGGCGCTGCCGAGGCCGAGCTCGATCTCGCCGTCGCGCAGGACGACGGTCGGGGCCATCATCGAGGGCACCCGGCGGCCGGGCTCGATCTGGTGGAAGCCCTTCGGGTTGAGGTCCTCCTCGCCGAGCATGTTGTTGAGGATCACCCCGGTTCCCGGCACCAGCACGCCCGAGCCGGAACCGTTGGAGCAGGTGACGCAGGCGCACATGCCGTCGGCGTCGAGCACCGAGATGTGGGTGGTCGAGCCGAGCAGGTCGCCGGCGGCGAGATCGAGACCGGCCGGGTCGAGCGTCCCCGCCGCCATCCCCTCCTCGTAGAGCGCCTCGGCGAACTCGAGGTCGCGCAGGTCGTTGGCGGCTCCCATCGCCGCGACCAGCTGCTCAGGGCCGCTGCGCTCGCCGAGCCGCTCCAGCAGGCCGAGGCTGTAGGCGATCAGGATCCCCCCGAGGACGGCGGCGGGTTGGTCAGCACCTCGGCGCCCCGAAACGGCGCCGCGATCGGGATGCGCTCGATCGCCTCGTAGGCGGCCAGGTCGCCGGGTCCGATGCTGCCCCCCTGCGCGACGACGAAGTCGCTCAGGGTCGCGGCCAGCTCGCCGCGGTAGAACGGCTCCGCCCCTTCGGCGCCGAACCGTTCCAGCGCCTCGGCCAGCGCCGCGAAGCGGAAGGTCTCCCCCTCCCGCAGCCGCCTCCCGTCCGGGCGCGCGTAGAGCTCCCGCGTCCCGGCCAGACGGGCGTGGATCGGCTCGAGGATTTCGAGGATGTAGGCCTGCTCGGCGTTGACCGGCGCCCCCTCGCGGGCGAGCCGGATCCCCGACCCGACCAGGGCCTCGAGCGGCGCCGAGCCGAACCGTTCCAGGGCCCTGACCAGGCCGGCGGCGGTGCCCGGCACCCCGCAGGAGGCGGGGCCGACGAAGAACGTCTGCTCGATCTCGGCGTCGAAGTGGACCGGGACCGGCGCCAGCTCCGCCCGCCGCCGCACTCCGTCGAGCCCGGGAGCGGCGACGAAGAAGTCGATCAGGGTGGTCTCACCGCCGGCGTGGACCATCATGTAGCCGCCTGCCCCGAAGCCGGTCAGCGGGCTCTCGACCGCGAAGGAGGCGAGGACCGCGGCGACCGCGGCGTCGACGGCGTTGCCGCCCTCGCGCAGGACTCCGGCCCCGGCCTCGGCGGTCAGCGGGTGCCCGGCGGCGACGACCCCGTGCATGGGGCGCTCCGGCTACCCGGGCAGGAACTCTGGGACGTCGATGCCGAGCTCACCACCGCGGTCGGAGCGACCCTGGCGGCCGGCGGGAGCGTCTTTGGTGCGGCGGATCGTCGGCTCCGCGGAACGGCGCGGAGCGCTCGGCCGGCCGTCGAAGCGGGTGGCGACGACGGTGACCCAGATCTGGTCGGAAAGCTCCTCGTCGACGTTGGCGCCGAAGATGATGTTGGCGTCGGGGTGAGCGGCCTCGCCGACCACCTTGGCCGCCTCGGAGACCTCGACCAGCGAGAGGTCCGAGCCGCCCGTGATCGAGAGCAGGATCGCCCGGGCGCCCTCCATCGAGGTCTCCAGCAGGGGCGAGGAGATCGCTTTTTCGGCGGCGAGGATGGCGCGGTCGTCGCCGTAGGCCATCCCGATCCCGAGCAGCGCCCGGCCGGCGTCGGACATGATCGTCCGCACGTCGGCGAAGTCGAGGTTGATCACAGCCGGCAGCGTCACCAGGTCGGAGATGCCCTGGACGCCCTGGCGCAGGACGTCGTCGGCGACCTGGAAGGCCTCGACCATCGAGGTCTGCTGGTCGAGGACCTGGAGCAGGCGGTCGTTGGGGACGACGATCAGGGTGTCGACCTCGGCGGCGAGATCCTCGATGCCTTTGCTGGCTTGGTCGCCGCGACGGTTGCCCTCGAAGGTGAACGGCTTGGTGACGATGCCGACGGTCAGGGCGCCGACCTCGCGAGCGAGCCGGGCGACCACCGGGGCGGCGCCGCTGCCGGTGCCGCCGCCGGCTCCGGCAGCGACGAAGACCATGTCCGATCCCTTCAGCAGGCGCTTGATCTTGTCCTGCTCCTCGAAGGCCGAGCGGTGCCCGACCTCGGGGTCGGCGCCGGCGCCGAGGCCACGCGTCTGCTCGTCGCCGATGTGGACGGTGACGTCGGCGACACAGAGCTGCAGCGACTGAAGATCGGTGTTGACCGCCATGAACTCGACCCCGGGGATACGGGCGTCGACCATCCGGTTGACGGCGTTGACGCCGGCCCCGCCGACGCCGACGACTTTGATCACCGGCTGGTGCGGCTCACCGGACCCCGGCGGCTCATAGGCCGGCTCCTCACGCCCATAGCGCGGGTTCTGCGGCACGAACTCTTCCCCCCGCCGCGGCTTCGGTTCCTCGGAAAAGACCCTTTTCAGCCGCTCCGGAGCAGTCTCCGAAGTCTCGGCGGGCTGTTCAGCTACCGGCTCGTCGGAAGCCTGATCGAAGATCGGTACCTCGGCGTCAGCCGCAGCCGCCTCTCCCGTGGGTGGCGGGGATTGCTCCTCGCCCGCAGCTTGCGAGGACGAGGAGTCGTCCCCCACGACAGGACCCGTGGGCGGGGTCGTTTCGGCTTCAGCCTTCTTGGCGTCAGCCGGATCAAGCCTTCCGTACCGAGGCGCCTCGGGCGGATCCGCCGGGGCGTCGCCCGAGGTCGAGCGGAAGAGATCGGCGAGGGGACCCTCGCGCATGCTTGCGCGCTTATTCCGCCGAGCCATTCGCCAGAACCTCCTTCGCCAGCTCCCGATAGTAGTTCGCGGCGCTGCTGCCGGAATCGTACTTGAGGACGCTCGCACCCTTGACGGGCGCCTCGGCGAATTTGACCGCCTTGCGGATTCGGGAGTGGAAGACGAGGTCGCCGAAGTTCTCTTCGAGGATTTCCACCGCCTCCTTGGCGTGGACCGTCCGCGCGTCGAACATGGTCGGCAGGATGCCCTCGATCCGGACGTCGGGGTTGAGGTTCTCTTGGATCATCTTCAGCGTGTTCTGGAGCTGAACCAGCCCGCGCATCGAGAGATACTCGCACTGGACGGGGACGATGATCTTGTTCGCCGCCGTCAGGGCGTTGATCGTCAGCAGGCCGAGGCTCGGCGGCGTGTCGATGCAGACGAAGTCGTATTCGCCAGAGACTTCCTTCAGCGCCTTCTCGAGCGAGCGCTCACGGCCGATCTTGGTGCTCATCGCGATCTCGGCCCCGGCCAGGTCGATCGAGGCGACGGCGATGTCGATCTCGCGTTCGACGATGATCTCGCGGATCGGCATGTCGTTGACGAGCACGTCATAAAGGCTCTTCTCGACCTTGTCGGGGTCGATCCCCTGACTCATCGTCAGGTTGCCCTGCGGGTCGAGGTCGATGCAGAGCACGCGGTAGCCGGACTCGGCGAAGGCGACGGCAAGGTTGAGGGTCGTCGTCGTCTTGGCGACGCCGCCCTTCTGGTTGGCGAAGGCGATCACGTCGGCCGTCTTGACCGGCGCCTGCTCCGCGGCCTCTCGCCCGGCGCTGAAGTCATTGCGCATCGGCGCCAGCAGGTCAGCCGCCCGCATCCGCCCCTCGCCCTCCTCCTCGTCCTCGGCGTGCCCGACCTCGTCCTCAAGGTGCGTACCTTCCGCGACGGCGACCTCTCCCACGGGTGGCGTGGGGGATGGCTCCTCGCCCGCAGCTTGCGAGGACGAGGAGTCGTCCCCCACGACAGGACCCGTGGGCCGGGGCTCGTCGGCGCGATGCTCGGGAACGACTTCTTCCATCCGCTCGAGCTCCTCGACGATCGGGTGCGGCTCTTCGATAACTGGTGCGGGCTTTGGCTTGCGGCTTAGAAATCCCATTGCGCGGATATTCGTATGGTGAGCCGCTTTTCCTGCCGGCCTCCGAAATTGCTAGGAATTGCCCGATCCCTGAACTCCTCGACAAGCGGTTGGTGATCGTCACCGGCAAGGGTGGCGTCGGTAAGACGACGGTCGCCGTGGCGCTCGGCCTGCGGGCGGCTTCGGAAGGAAAGCGGACGATCGTCTGCGAGGTCGCCTCGCAGGAGAATGCCTCGCGGATGTTCGACCACACCGAAGTCGGCTTCCACGAGGTCGAGATGGAGGAGAACCTCTGGTCGATCTCGATCGACCCCGACGAGTCAATGCGCGAGTACGTGCTGCTGCAGCTGAAGGTGCGGGCGATGCGCGACCTGCTCTTCCGCAGCCGGATCTTCAACTACCTCGCCGCGGCGACGCCCGGGCTGAAGGAGCTGGTCACGATCGGCAAGATCTGGGAGCTGGCCCAGCTCGACCGCAAGGTCAAGTCGGGACGCAAATACGACCTCGTGATCGTCGACGCGCCGGCGACCGGCCACGGCGTCGGCTTCCTGCAGACGCCGCGCACCTTCGCCTCGATCGCCCGCGTCGGCCCGATCCACTCCCAGGCCCTTCAGTTGGACCGCTTGATCACCGACCACGAGCACACCGGCACCGCGATCGTCTCCCTGCCGGAGGAGATGCCGGTCAACGAGTCGGCGGCGCTGGAGCGGGACCTGCGCGACGAGGTCGGGGTCGCGGTCGACCGCGTCTACCTCAACGGCCTCTACCCGGAGCGCTTCTCCAAAGCCGACGCGGAGAAGCTGGCCTCCCTCGCGGAGGGCGAGGACGGCGCGCCGCGCGCCGCCGCCAGGGCGGCGCTGTCCGAGCACGGACGCGCCCGCTCCCAGCGCGCCCAGCTGGCCCGGCTGCGGCGCCGGGTCGAGGCGCCGGTCAAGACCCTCCCCTTCCTCTTCGAGCCTGAACTGGGGCCCGAGGCGGCGCGGCGCCTCGCGAAGAGGCTCTCCTGATGCCGACCCTGGGCGACGTCCTCGAGGGCAAGACGATCTGCATCTGCGCCGGCTCCGGCGGCGTCGGCAAGACGACCACCTCGGCCGCGATCGCAGTCGGGATGGCGGCCCAGGGCCTGAAGGTCTGCGTGCTGACGATCGATCCCGCCAAGCGCCTGGCCGACTCGCTCGGCCTCGAGGAGCTGGGCAACGAGGCGCGGCGCGTCGATCCGAAGCTGTTCGAGAAGCAGGGCGTCGAGATCAAGGGCGAGCTGTGGGCGATGATGCTCGACGCCAAGGCGACCTTCGACGAGCTGATCGCCCGCCAGGCGCCCGATGAGGAGTCGCGCGACCGGGTCCTCGACAACCGCATCTACCAGCAGATCTCCAACGCCCTGGCCGGCTCCCAGGAGTACATGGCGATGGAGAAGCTCTTCGAGCTGCACAGCGAAGGCGAATTCGACCTGCTCGTCCTCGACACGCCGCCGACCCGCAACGCGCTCGACTTCCTCGACGCCCCGAAACGGCTGACCCAGTTCATCGAAGGCAAATCGCTGCGCGTCTTCATGAAGCCGACCGGCCTGGCGGCGAAGGTCGCCGGCCGCGGCGCCTCGGTCGCGCTGAGCGTGATGAAGCGGATCGTCGGCTTCGACCTGATCGCCGACCTGGCCGAGTTCTTCAACGCCTTCAGCGGCATGGTCGACGGCTTCCAGGCCCGCGCCAAGCGGGTCAGCAAGCTGCTCGCCGACCCCGACACCTGCTTCCTCGTCGTCTGCGGGCCGCAGGGGGAGCCGGTCGAGGAGGCGGTCTACTTCCACCGCAAGCTGGTCGAGGCGAAGCTCCCCTTCGGCGGCGTCATCGTCAACAAGGTCCACTACCCGGCCGAACACCTGCGCGGTGAGGCCGAGGACCTCCCCACGATCTTGAGCGAGAAGCTCGGCGACGCCGACCTGGCCCGGCGCGTGGTCGCCAACTTCTCCGACTACCAGGCGCTGGCGGAGCGCGACGCCCGCAACATCGAACACCTCGCCAAGGAGCTGCGCACCAAGGGCGTGATCCGCGTCCCCTACCTCGACGAGGACGTCCACGACCTCGCCGGTCTGGCCGAGATCAACCGCTACCTGTTTGCTACGGGCGAGGAGCGCGTGGCGATGGCGGCGGGACGGGCCTGATGACGTTCAGGCCCTGGTTGCCCGCAGCATCGGCGAGACGCTGATCGTAGGTGACGAAGCTGCCGATCTCGTCTCCTACACTGAGCGCGGTGGCGAGATGAAGCGCATCGAGGCTCCGCAATCCCACCGGCCGCAGCGAAGCGGCTTCGGCGAGCACTGCTTCATCGAGCGGAAGCAGCGACAGACCCTCCAGGAACATGCTTGCGTCATCGGCGTAACGCTTTCCATACCGGGCACAAGCGCGAATTGCCTCAACGGCGAGTAGAGCGCTGGACACGTAGCCGTCCCATTCAGCCAACTCGCCGAGCAGGGCGTCCTCCTCGGCCTCCCGAAGCGGCAACTTCACGTAGGCAGAGGTATCCAGATAGGCAAGCCGAGCGGCTACAGTCGCTCCTCGCGGAGTTCGTCGAGCACCTCGACGCTGGGAGGCCCGACGGCCGGCGGAGTAGACGTGCTTCGCGCCAGCGACAAGAGGTCCGCGCGCGGTAGCGTCGCCCCCCGCTCGGCGACGAGGCGAGCGATCGGAGAGTCGGCGGGGCCGGAGGGCGACAGCCGGGCGACCTCTCGTCCCCGCTCGGTCACAACGAAGCTCTCGCCCTCCTTGACCTCGGCGAGATAACGCGAGAGGTTCTGTCGCAGCTCTCTGACGCCGACCTTATTCATGTGCGTCACGGTAGCACAAGGGCGTGATCCGCATGCCAGGCGAGGACATCCACGACCTCGCCGCAGTGGGTCAGGAGGAGCGGCGGGAGTACTCGAACTCGAGGTGGCTGACCTCCCAGTCGGCGTCCTCGGGCACGGGGAAGAGATGGCGCACGCGGGGGGTGTCGATCCGCTCGCGGTGCTGAAGGTCGCGCTCGACGTCGGCGGCGGGCCACTCGAGCGAGTCGCCGGAGCTGCCTTCGGAGACCTCCTCGAGCCAGGGGGTCGCCGTGATCCGGATCTCGTCCGGGGCCGGGATCGGCTCCATGATGCGCGTTTCCTGCATATCTTCCTCCCCATTCGTGTGGTTGGGCGAGCCCTCATTCGGGCCCGAGAGAATCAGATCGTGATCGGCCCCGAATGAGGGCGACGTGACATCAATTCCGCCCATGTCCTCGCCTTCGGCTGCGGACATATGCGGGGTCGGGTCAGGGAAGGGCTCGGCCTCAACCGCCACGGAAACGGTGATCTCGGAGTCGCCGGCGTCGAGGCCGGTGTTGATCAGGGTCTCGTCGGCGGTCGTGCTGAGGTCGTTGCCGAGCTCACCGAGGGCGGCCTCGCGCAGCAGCCTGCGCACGCCCTCCTCGGTCCAGGCCGCCAGTTCCGTGGCGCCCTCCAGCGAGCGCCCGTTCATCAGGGCGCGCTCGAGCTCGAGGATCTCCTCGACCCGCTCGCGGGCCTCGATCCGGTCCAGCTTGTCGTCGGAGATCAGCGCCGCCGCCCGCAGCGGCAGCGAGGCGCCGACCGGTCCGTGGCCCTCGAGGACGGCTCGCAGAGCCAGAAGGTGATCGCTGAGGCCGTCGAGCGCGCTCTCGCGCTCGCAGCCCATCTCGAAGCGTCCGACCGCCCAGGTGAGGGCGCTGTCGGGGTCGGGACGGGACTCGAGAGCGGTGGCGAACTCGGCCAGTTCGACCGCCTCGGCCTCGCTCAGGCGGTAGCCGCCGGGACGGGTCGCGGGGGCGCCGGTGGCGATCCGCCGCCAGCAGTCCTCGCCGGTCGGGGCGAAAGCGTGCGGGCCGAGCCCGACGCCGCCACCCTTGAAGAGTCGCATCACGCTGATCAGCTCCTGCAGCTGGCGCAGCGCCGCCTCGGCGCCTTCGTCGGCATGCTGCTCGGCGACGGCGAGGAACTGCGGCTCCCAGGCCGCCCGGCCCATCCCCTCGCTGCGCATCGCGTCGACCGGCGCCTCGATCGAGTCCGCCCGCACGACCCGGACGCCGTGTGGCAGCTGCAGCCGGCCGCCGGACATCCGCAGGCCGACGATCGGGACGATCAGGACCTCGGCGTCGTCGACGGTGAGCGATTCGGCGTCGAGCGTCGAGAGCGCGTCATCGAGTCGTTGGCGGTCGAGGGAGAAGCCGGTCGATCCCTCCCAGAGCGAAGCGAAGAAGGTGATCAGCATCAGCTCGGCACGGGCACTGGGGTCAGCTGGCACCGGCTCGCCCCGCGACTCCAGATAGGCGGCGGCGATGCCGGCCTCGGCGGCGGCGTCGCGGGCGGCCGGGAAGCTCGGCAGCGTGCGCAGTTCGTCGCTGTGCTCGACCACGTACTGGCCGGTCAGCGGCACGTAGCTGAAGAAGGCGGCGTCCTCGCCCGAATCGGCGGCGACGTCGAAGGGCAGCTCGTCGCCGCCGGCGACCAGGGTGCTGAGCCGCGTCGCGGTCTCGGTGGCCAGACGCTTCAGCGCTTCGTTGAGCAGGAAGTCACGCACGCTCCAGGCTTCCGCCCGGCGGGCGGCGCTCCTGCGCTTGCACGAACGCTTGCAAGGCCCGCCGGCCTGGACGGATGGCCTAGACGGCCGCGGGCTCGGGCTCGTCGGCCAAGAGCCAGCGAGTTCCGTACCTGCGCATGTCGTCGATCAGCGGCACGAGGGCCTCGCCTTTGACCGTCAGCGCGTACTCGACCCGGGGCGGAACCTCGGGATAGGTGTGGCGCTCGACGATCCCCTCCTCCTCCAGGGCCCGCAGACGCAACGACAGAGTCCGTGGGCTGATCCCCTCCAAAGAGCGCTCCAGCTCGCAAAAACGGCTGCTCCCATGCGCCAGATCGCGAATCATCAGGAGCGTCCACTTGCCACAGACCACCTCGGCGGTCCGACAGACGGGACATTCGGAGTTGCTCAGTGCGCTCATCGGCAATTTGCGGAGATCGGTTCGGGATCGGTTGAGTTCACCCCGCTTCAACAAGTGTAGCTACATGGCTTCACTTACTGAAGCAATGGCGAAACTCAGATCCCATCGGAGATTCCGCCCCGCGGAGGCTAAAGGCAGAGGCCAGGGGGACCGATGCGTCTACATGACTCCGGCCAGACCGCCGATCCCTGCGCCCGACGAGGCGGGCTTCGCCCTGATCGAGGTGCTGGTCAGCGGCCTGATCGCGATCCTCGTCGCCGCGGCGGTGATGACCCTGTTCGGGGCGACCGAGCGCACCGCGGCCGACCAGCGGCGCAAGAGCCAGGCCTACGGCGTCGCGCAGGACGACCAGGCCCGCCTCCGCAGCCTGCGGATCCCGACGCTCTACAAATACTCGGCGACGAACACGGTCACGGTCGACGGCACCGCCTACAAAGTCGAATCGACCGGCAAGTTCATCAACAACACGACCGGCGGCGACCTCACCTGCGGCTCGGGCAGCTCGACGGTCGATTACGTGAAGATCACCTCGACGGTCACCTGGCCGGGGATGGGACCCGACAAGCCGGTGGTGCTGCAGAGCCTGATCGCGCCGCCGAGCGGCACCCTGAATCCCAAAGCCGGGACCCTCGTCTTCATGGCCACCAACGCGGCCGGGACCCCGACCTCCGGCGTCGGCGTCTCGGGGACGGGAGCCGGGACCTTCAGCGGCTCGACCAGCTCCGCCGGCTGCGTGATCTTCCTCGAACAGGCCTCGGGCGAATACACGCTGACCCTCAGCGGGCTCGCCAACGGGCTGGTCGATCAGGACGGCAACGCCCCGGCGGCGAAAAAAATCAAGGTCAGCCCGGAAGTCACGAACACGGTCAACCTGCTGTTCGACAAACCCGGCGCGGTGCCGGTCAAGTTCATGACCCACAACTACACCAACTCGAACTCGACCGCCTCGGTCAGCAGCTTCCTCGCCTACAACACCGGGATGAGCACGGCGAAGCTGTTCGGGACGCCGGAAGGGACGGCCTTCAGCTCGAAAACCGCGACGCCGCTCTTCCCCTTCACCTCCCCAGACTCCTTCTACGCCGGCGCCTGCACGACCAACAACCCCGAAACGGGACTCGGGATCGTCAGCGTCGCCGTCCCGGCGGACGGCACGGCGGCCGAACAGACGATCGTCCTCCCCTCTCTCTGGCTGACCGTCAGGACCGACGGAACCGCCGCCGACGGGGCCGAAGTGAGGATCACCGACAGCGAATGCGAAGCCGGCGGCCACGGGATCCGGCGCGAATACTCGACCAACTCCGCGGGCCATCTGACGAATCCCGGCCTGCCCTGGAGCACCTACACGGTCTGCGCCTCCGGGGAGGTCGTAACCTCGGAAACCAAGCACGGCAAGAAGAAGTACGGGGTCGTGCACCAAACCATCGAAGGGGTCGAAGTCCACAGCACCAACGGAGTCAGCAAAGAAATCGCCCTGACCAAGGAAGACGAAACCGGGTCATGCCAATGGCCAAGCTGAACCTCCGGGACCAGAGCGGCACGACGCTGGTCGAGTTGGTGGTGGCGACGATGGCGGGTGCGGTGATCTTCCTCGGCCTGACGATGGTCGTCGTCGCCTCGATGCACCAGCAGACCCGGATCAGCAAGCGCGTCCACGCAACCCAGGAAGCGCGGACCCTGGTGCAGCGAATCGTCACCGAGCTGCACTCCTCCTGCGTCGCTTCCTCGGTGGCTCCGATCTACGGGAAAAACACCAGCACCTCGATCAGCTACGTCTACCAAACCGGCTCGGGCCCGGCACTGACCCCGGTTAAACAACAGGTCTATCTCTCGGGCACGACGCTGATGCAGAGCACCTACCCGTCGACCAGCGGCTCGACCCCGAAATGGACCTTCTCCGAAACCCCGACCTCAACCCGGACCCTGCTGACCAACGTCAGCGGAGTCTCGGCAAGCGAACCGCTCTTCCGGTACTACAAGTACAAAGAAGGCGTGATCACGGCGATGCCGTCGACCGTGACCGAAGCGGAATCACCATCCGTTGTGCAGGTCGACATCGCCCTCAAGGTCAGCCCGACCGAATCCACGGTGACCGACGCGAAGGCCCCCGGAATCGTCCAGGACAGCGCCTTCCTGCGCTTCAGCCCCCCGTCCGCGAACGTCAACGCCGCCAACCTGCCATGCGAATGAGGTGGGCAAGAGGCAGCGAGGCCGGGTTTACGATGATCGCGACGATCATCGGCACGACGCTGATCACCGTCCTGGCGCTCGCCGCGGTCACCGCGGTCCGCGGCGACATCCCCTTGAGCAGTCGTGACCTGAGCAGCAAAAAGGCGTACGAGGCGGCGCGCGCCGGGGTCGAAGACTACGCCTCCCACCTCTACGCCGACAGCCTCTACTGGACCAAGTGCACCAGCGTGGCGACGCCCAACGCGGTCAACCCGGCGGGCTCGACGACCAAGCAGCGCTCGGTGCCGGGGGAAGCCGACTCCAGCTACGCGATCGAACTGCTCCCCGCCACCAGCCAGGAAACCTACTCGCAATGCAGCACAACAGCGCCTGGTCCGAGCATGCTGCAGACCAGCGGCCCCGCGGCGGGATCCTTCCGGATCCGCTCGACCGGGTTCTCCGGTGGCGCCAAGGTCCCGATCGTCGCCTCGTTCAAGCGGCCCAGCTTCCTCGACTACGTCTACTTCACCCAGCTGGAGACGCTCGACCCGATCGCCTACGGCTTTGCCAACCCTTCGACCCAGCTGACCAGCGCCTACAACCAGTGCGAACTCACCTACGAACAGGGAAGGCAGAGCACGAAGATCGCCGGCACCAACGAATACTGCGCGACGATCTCCTTCATCAGCAAGGACTCGATCGAAGGCCCGCTCCACACCAACGACACCCTGCTGGTCTGCGGTAACCCGAGCTTCGGCCGAACCTCCCAGGACATGATCGAGATCAGCGGCGCGTCGAAAGGATGGTACGAAAGCGGTTGCTCGGGCAATCCGGACTTCATCGGCACCAAGATCACCTCCGCCCCGGTCCTCGTCCCGCCCGAATCGAACTCGAAGCTGGCCACCATCGCCGAACCGGCCTTCAGGTACAAAGGTCAGGTCCGGATCTGCCTCAGCGGCAAGAACATGACCGTCGGCAACGGCTCGACCTGCACCGGGGTCTACTCCGGCTCGATCCCGTCCAACGGCGTCGTATACGTCGCCAACTCGGCCTGCTCGGCGGTCTACACGCCGTTCTCCAACAGCTACGAATCGACCTCGGGGTGCGGCAACGCGTACGTCAGCGGGACCTACACGGGGCAGTTGACGATCGCCGCCGAGAACGACGTGATCATCAACGGCAGCCTCTGCCGGACCTCCTGCTCAAGCCCCAGCGGCGAAGCCCTGCTTGGGCTGATCGCGAACAACTTCGTCCGTGTCTACCACCCCTGCTCGAACGATTCGAACAGCAGCGGCTCGCTCAGCAACCCGACCATCGACGCCGCGATCCTGGCGATCAAACACTCCTTCATCGTCGACAACTACTCCTGCGGCAACCCGCTCGGCTCGCTCAACGTCGAAGGCGCGATCGCCCAGAAGTTCCGCGGCCCGGTCGGAACCGGAGGCTCCTATGGCGCCAGCAGCGGCTACACGAAGAACTACGTCTACGACGACCGCCTGCGCTACCTGGAGCCGCCGAGCTTCATCGAACCGACCGGCTCCGCCTGGGTGATCGGCCGCGAGACCGAAGGCTGAGGTCGCCCGGTCTTAAAGGACCGGGCCGATCCAACCGATTAGGAAGCAGATGCTCGAATTCACCGTCAAGAAGGAGAAGTCCGTGGTCGGCCTCGAGATCGAGGCGGGCAGCGTTGCCGCGGCCGAGGTCCGGGTCGGCGGCTCCCACCAGCTGACGAAGACGGCGATCGCGGCGCTGCCCGACGGCGCCTTCCACGACGGCGAGGTGGTCGACTCCGACGCCGTCGCCGACACCCTGCGCGCCCTCTTCGCGGAGAACAAGCTCTCCAAGCGGGTGCGGTTGGGGATCTCCAACCAACGGGTCGTGGTGCGGACGATGAGGCTGCCCGCGATCGACGATCGCAACGAGCTCGATTCCGCGGTCCGCTTCCAGGCCCAGGAGCAGATCCCGATGCCGCTCGACGAGGCGGTGCTCGACTACCGCGTGGTCGGGGGCGCCGCCGAAACCGAGGAGAGCTCGGCGAAAATCGACGTGATCCTGGTCGCCGCCCGGCGCGAAATGATCGAGGCATCGCTGCAGCCGTTGCGCAAGGCCGGCCTGCAGCCGATCGGCATCGACCTCTCGGCGTTCGGGCTGATCCGCGCCCTCGGCGATACCGCTCCCACCGCCGAAAGCTCCGACTCCGACGACGTGGAGGGCGCGCCCGGGCCGGAGGGCGCGACGCTCTTCTGCAACGTCGGCGAGACCACCAACCTGGCCGTCGCCCGGCGCCGTGCCTGCCTCTTCACCCGCGTCGCCCCCGTCGGCCTCGGCGCCATCGCGGCCGAGCTGTCCGGCGAGCACCGGCCTGATCCCCGAGCACGCGAGGATGTGGCTCAATCACGTCGGCCTGGTGGAGCCGGCTGAGAGCGTCGCCGGCGACCCCGCGCTCGTCGCGGCCACCCGCCAGGCGCTGCAGACCGGAACCGCCGCGCTGCAGGGCGAGCTGCGGCTCTCACTCGATTTCTACGCCGCCCAGGAGGGCTCGGTGGCGGTCGAGCGCGTCGTGCTCGGCGGCCCGGCCAGCGCGATCCCCGGCTTCATCGAGCAGATCGAGGCGGGATTCGGGATTCCCTTCGAGGTCGGCCGTCCCGCCGCGCTCGGTCAGTTCGACCCCCAGGCCGCCGCCCGGTTGACCCTGTCCTACGGCCTCGCCCTGGACGCCTGATGCGCCCCGTCAACCTGATCCCACCGGAGGAGCGCCGCGACGGCAGCGCCAAACTGCGCGGCGGCCCGCTCGCCTACATCGTCGTCGCCGCCCTCGTCGCGCTGCTGGCCGGAGTCAGCCTGCTCGTCGTCACCAACAACGAGGTCTCCAGCAGCGAAGCCGAAATCACCCGCCTGCAGCGCGAAGTCCACGCCACCGAAGCGAAGGCTGCCCGGCTGACCGCCTATACCCAGCTGCGCGATGTCCACGACCAGCGCGTCGCGACCGTGACCGAACTCGCCGACAGCCGCTTCGACTGGGAACGGGTGGTGCGCGAACTCTCTTTGATCGTCCCCGCCGACGTCTGGCTGACCAACCTGACCGGAACCGCCAACCCGAGCGTCTCGGTGAACGGCGCCGCCAGCATCGCCCTGCGTGACTCGGTCGCGGGCCCGGCCCTGGAGATGATCGGCTGCGCCAAAGGCCAGGACGCGGTCGCGGGCTTCATCGCCGACCTCAAGGACATCGACGGGGTGACCCGGGTCGCGGTCCAGTCCTCCGAACTCGGCGACATCGAAAGCGGAGGCGGCTCGGGCGGAGAAGGCGGCGGCGGCGAATGCCAGACGAAGAAGTTCCTTGCCGCCTTCCAGCTGGTCGTGGCCTTCGACAACGCCCCCGCGGCGACGGCGGAAGGCTGATCGGATGAAGGCCACCGACTCGACCCGGACCGTGATCGCGATCTTTGCCGTCCTGGCGCTGGCGATCGCCTTCTGGATGCTGTTCCTCGGGCCGCAGCGCGAAAAGTCCGATCAACTCGGCGTGCAGGCCGAACAGCTCCAGTCGAAGCTGTCACAGAGCCAGAGCGCGGTCGCGACCGGCGAAGAATCCCGGCGCTCGTTCCCGACCGATTACCAGCAGCTGGTGGTGCTCGGCAAGGCCGTCCCGGCCGGCGACGAAAGCGCCTCCCTCCTGATCCAGCTCAATCACATCGCCAGGAGCTCAAAGGTCCGCTTCCAGAGCCTGGCGGTCGGCGCCTCGGACGGCTCGGAAGCCGCCGAACCGGCAGCCCCGCCGGAAGCCGAACCCGAAGGCGAAGCGGAAGGGGAAACGAGCGAACAGCCGGCGCCCGCAGAAGCGACGAGCGTGCCCGCCGCGGTCACCGCGACGGAGTCGACCGCCGCCAGCCTGCCGATCGGCGCCACCGTCGGCCCCGCGGGCCTCAACGTGCTCCCCTATGACCTCACCTTCACGGGCAGCTTCTTCCATGTCGCCGACTTCATCCACGGGATCGACTCCCTGATCCACACCGGCGGCTCCGACCTTGCGGTCGACGGCCGGCTGGTCACCCTCAACGGCTTCGTCCTCACCCCGTCGACCGTCGGGTTCCCGACACTGGAATCGAACTTCTCGGTCACCACCTACCTGGTCCCGTCCAATCAGGGGATAACCGCCGGCGCCACTCCGACCGAACCGGCCGCCGCTGAATCCAACTCCACGACCCTCTCGAGCCTGCGATGAACCCACTCAAGAAGGGACCCGAGATCAAGCTGCCGTCGAAGATGCCGAAGCTGAAGGCGCCGAAGTTCCTGGCCGACATCTACGCCGACCTGCGCGACCGCCACCTGCTGCCCCTGGTCGCGGTTCTCGCGGTCGCGATCGTCGTCGTGCCGATCGCGCTGAGCGAATCGGGCTCCGAAGAAGAAGCAGCCGTAACCGCGGCAGTACCGGCCGGACACGCGTCGGGAAGCGCCGCGGCCTCGCGCGACGTCGTCGTCGCCCGCAGCCTGCCGAGCCTGCGCAGCTATCACCGGCGCCTCGCCCAGCGGACCCCAAAGAACCCCTTCCGTCCGAAGTACCAAGCCTCCAAGTCGAGCGCCAACAACACCTCCAACGGCGAAGAAGAAGCGCCCCCGATCTCGGGGACGGGTGAAGGCGGCGGCTCGGCGACCACCGAAGGCACCGGCGCCACGACGACGACCACCCAGCACCTCTTCTTCTACACCTACGAGATCGACGTACGGGTCACGCCGGTGTCCTCCAACGGTCACCCGAGCAATGCCAAACCCTCGGTCCGCCGCGGCCTGCCCGAGCTGACCCCGCTCCCCGGTCGCAAGACGCCGGCGCTGACCTTCATGCAGCCGACGAGCAACGAACAGGGCGCTCTGATGCTGGTCAACGCCAACGTCGTCGGACTCTTCGGCGAAGCCGTCTGCGTCTCCGGCGGCGAAACCTGCCAGCTGCTCGAGCTGAAGAAGGGCCTGCCCGAGACGGTTGTCTACGGCGGCAACGAACGGATCTTCCGGATCGAACTGCTCGACATCCACGTCGTCGAAGCGCACCCGCCCAAGGAATCTCCCCAGAAGTCGAAGAATGCCGGCTAGCGCCTCCGCGAGTGACGACGGGGCAGGACCGTGATCGCGAAAGTGGTGGCGGCCTCGTGGATCAGGTCGACTGGGATGGTCGTCGTCTTGGCAGCGCTCCGTGGTGGTCTGACCGCCCCGAAGAGGGCGATCGAGACCAACTGGCCGCGTGGGTCGTGGCGGGCCTTGTAGCGAACGCCGTCGTAGCCGGCCTCCCGGAGAGCCAGTGCCCAGCCCTGGGTCAGGTCGTAGTCGGAAGTTGAGTGGATCTCGGCGGTGAGGCCGATGAGTCCGAGGACGCTCGGGTCAGTCAGGTCGACGACGTTTGCCCTGGGTGGACGCAGCCTGGATAGCCGCTGCGCATCGACCAGCGGCTCGGAGATCACCCCACCTGGTCGCAGCAGGCGTCCAAACTTCTCGACGAAGGCACCGATCGGCTCCTCGGCGAGGTAGCAGGTGCCTGACTCGACGAGGTTGAATCTGCCATCCGGACCGACATCGAAGAACCAGGGGGCGACATCGACAGCATGGATTCGCCAAAGAGGCTCTGCCCCGAGTTCGGCGCTGGGAAGCTCGGGCAACTCGTCTGGAGGAGCGGATAGGCCGAGCGGACTCAACGCTTCAGGTCAGCGACGGTACGGTGAGCCGAGAGAAGCAAGGGCTCAATGTCCGCGTCGGCGAACGAGTCAACAGGCGCCCGGTTGCCGAGCTCCGGTTGAGGCGCGGTGGCAAACGCAGCAAGCGTCCACGAGTCGAGCCCCGCATCGTCGAAGACCTCGTTGAGCCTCTTGATCGCCCCGAAGGGCGCCCCGCCGGCTGCGTCGAACTGCCAGCGCGGGTAGCGAACCAGCCCGGCGTCGTCGCGCAGCGCAATCACGGATCCGCTGACAACACGCTTGCGCAGCGCCTCCCGGCTGACCCCCCCAAGCAGAACCCGTGCCTCAGCGCTGGTCAGCAGCCCTCCGAGCGCTCGCTCCCAGGCACCGCCGGCAAGCACGACCATTGCCGCGCGCCGACCAAGAACCTCGGCATCCTCAACCGAGTTCGGCTGCCCACCGATCTCAGTCAGAGTTCGACGGAACTCTTCGACGGTGCGATCAAGGAGGGCTGGTTTGGCTGCCATTGGCTACCAAGGGTAGCGTCAACCTCGTCAACCGTCAATGAGCATGGTCGGGGGCATCAACCGAGGTAGAGATCGATCAATTGGTCGCCGGCGAGGAGGCCGACGATGCCGCCCAGGGCGAGGAATGGCCCGAAGGGGATCGCCATCTTGCGGGCGCCGGAGCCGTGACGGGCGATCAGCGCCAGGCCGACGACACTGCCGAACAGGAGCGCTGCCAGAATCGCCGGGGCGACGGCGCGGCCGAGGAAGAGGCCCATCGCGGCCGCCAGCTTGACGTCTCCCAGGCCCATGCCCCCCGGGTAGGCCAGGGCGGCGACGAACAGCAGGCCGCCGGCCGCCGCGGCGGCGATCAGCCGCTCGGGCATTCCGGCGGGATCGGTCGGGATCGCGATCGCGAGGCAGAGGACCGAGCCGACGAGAAGGATCTTGTTCGGGATGATCCGCTGCTCGAGGTCGGTCAGGGTTATCGCCGCCAGCATCGCCACGAAGACGAGCCCGATCACCGCTTCGGCCGGCTCATGGCGGTAGACGAGGACGGTCGCGGCGAACAGCAGCCCGACGGTCAGCTCGGTCAGCGGGTACAGCGCCGAGATCCGGGCCCCGCAGCAGCGCGCTCTGCCGCGCAGCAGGGCCCAGGAGAGGAGCGGGATGTTGTCGTAGGCGGCGATCTGTGCGCCGCAGGCGGGGCACTGGGACCGCGGCCCGGCGATCGAGATTCCGCGCGGAACCCGGTGGGCCACGGCGGTGATGAAGCTGCCGGCGACGAGGCCTCCGAGGAACGCGATGACGACGACTGCGACCATAGAAGGACAGGTTCTACCCCGTCAGGCCACCACCTCCCGCAACCCCCTCCCCCGGCGACCGAGCGCGCAGGGGCGCAGATCAGTTAGCGATGCCTGACGACCTGGAAGCGGCGCTTGACGGGCTTCCTCTCGCGATTGCCGGCGGCGTCGTAGGCCCTGACCTTGAGCGTGTGGCGCCTGTGACCGAGCTTCTTCAGCTTCAGCGGCGCGTGGCACGACTTCCACTTCCTCTTGTCGAGCTTGCAGAGGAAGCTGGTGTCCGGCCCGCCGGTGATGTCGGTGAAGCGGAAGACGACCTTCCTCTTCCGGGTCTTCGCCCCCGGCCCGACGGTGATCCGGGTCTTCGGCGCGATCGAGTCGTCGGTGTAGGAGACGCCCGCGGAGCAGGCCGATTCGTCGTTGCCGCCGTCGACCGACTTTGCCGAAGAAGGCGACGGTCGTGTTGGGGACGATCTGGACCGGGAAACCCGCCTGCAGCTGGGCCGGAGTGCCCCTCGCCAATACGGGTCCGGTGCAGTTCGCGGCGCCGTAGATCTTCACCTGCTTCATCCCGGGGGCGCTGCCACTGATCAGCGGCGTCGCATCGTTGGCGATGCCGCCGGGAATCGTCCTCAGCTTCGGCGGGTTGGGATTGCCCGGGGGGTTGATAATCGGCTGGCCCTTCGGTTCTTCGCCACCTCCCCCGCCGCCTTCAGGCGGGGTGACCTCCTGGTAGGTGATCGGCGAGCTCAGAGCAAGTCGACTTGAGCCCCGCCAGTGTCGCGATCGCGTAGAAGGTGGTGGTCGAGTTGTCGGCCACCTGGACTTGAATCTGGATCCCGCCGGCCGCGAAGGCCGCGGCGGTGCCCGTGGCCGACCTGACCTTCTTCGCAGCTCGGATCGGTGAAGAGGGTGACGATCGAGTTCGCCGCCGCGATGCCCTGCAGCCGGGGGAAGTTGTCGTTGGCGGGCGACGCCGGGTTGGTCGCCGTGAAGGTCGGGGGTGCCGGAGGAGTGGTCACCTGTTGATAGACGATCGCGTTCGAACAGTCGGATGGCCCGCGACCGTCGGTCTGCGTCGCGGAGAAGGTGGTTTCCGAGTCGGCAGGTACAGCTTTCACCGCAATCCCTTCGCCCTCCAGTTCTCCGGCGGTGCCTTCCGCCGACGATCGCGCCCTTGCAGTTGGCTGTCGCGTAGATGGTGATCGAGGTTCGACCGGTCCGATCGCCCGCCCGAGTGGAGCGATGCCATTCGAACGCCGAATCGCAGAGGTGATGATGCCGTCGGCGTTACCGCGAATCAGTGGCGTGAAAGAAATACCGGGTGATCGTGGGGTTAGTCGCCGGTCAGCGACGGCGTCAGGGCAGCCTCGGCGGCCGGGGCGGCGATCGCCGCGACCGCGCAGATCGCCAAGGTGAGAGCACCGAGACGCAGCGAGGAGCGGGCCGCTGGGGCCCGCTCCTCGCGTGTCACGATTGCATCGTGGTTCATGTCAGAACCTTGCGACTAGGTCGAGCTAGCCGTTGGCCCAACTGAGGGTGCGTGGACAACCGCCTTGCCTTCGGGGGTGCAGGGGAAGCGTCAACGTGCCTTCGCTGTTTTGAGGCGAATTTGATTTCCGTTGGTCCCAGCTTTCGAGACGAGCGTCGTATTTCTTTGCCACGTGTTCAGTGACTTCGAGTTCGGCGCTTTTCAGCGTCGGCTCAATCTGCTTCGAGCTTTTCTTCTTCGCATGTGCCGCGTAGCTGCCGGCGTTTTCGGTAGCACACGTCTCCATCGCCACCTCGGCGCTGTGGGCGTACTCCTTGGCCTTGGCGTCGCCGGCCTTTTCGCGCTGATTGAAGAACGCCGGCAGCGCGATCGCGGCCAGGATTCCGAGGATCAGCATCACGACAAGCAGCTCGATCAGGGTGAAGCCTGACTCGCCGTTGCCACTGAGCCGGGCTCCAATTCTCGCCCGGATATTCTGGAGCAACATAGGTACCTCCTAGTGGACCTATCGTTTGCGCCATTGCCCGGGCTTGGTGCTCCGAGACACTGGCAATTACCCACACCTCATCGGGCGTCCCGGGTGCGACCTTTAGCCCCTGCAGCGCGGATTTCGCGCGGTTCGACTTTTCGCCCGACCGACTCCGAAAATTGGGGTCGTGACCCGCAAAAGGAGGTAGTGGATGCCGCACCGTCCCGAGAATTCGGACCCTCGAACCGTACGAACGTCCAGGGCGAATCCCACCGGCGCCCGGAAGACGCTCAGCGGATCTTTTCGTAGATGCTGAACATCGGCAGGTACATCGAGATCACGATGAAGCCGACGACGCCGCCGACGAAGATGATCATCACCGGCTCGATCAGCGCCGTCAGCGCCTTCACGTTGGCGTCGACCTCGGCCTCATAGAAGTCGGCGACTTTGCTCAGCATGCTCTCCAGCTGACCGGTTTCCTCACCGACGGCGACCATGTGGCCGACCATCGCCGGGAAGATCGGGTTGTCCTCGATCGGCGCCGCCAGGGAGCCGCCGCGCTTGACCGAGGCGTAGACGTCTTCCATCGCCTTCTCGACGACGGTGTTGCCGGCCGTCTCGCCGGTCAGTTTGATCGCCTGCAGCATCGGCACGCCGGCCGAGACCGAGCCGGCGAAGGTGCGTGACCAGCGCGCCAGCGCGACTTTCTGGATCACGTCGCCGATCTTGAAGGGAATCCGCAGTTTGAACCTGTCCCAGGCTTGGTGACCGCCGTCGGTTTTCTTCCATTTGAAGAAGACGAAGATCGAGATCACGATGCCGGGGATCAGGATGTACCAGTAGCCGGTGATCACGTCCGAAGCCGTGACGCACATCTGGGTCGGGATCGGCAGCGCCGAGCTTTCGCCCGGATGTTCGGCCGCCAGTTCTTCGAAGATCTTGACGAAGACCGGGATCACGAAGGCGACGATCGCCAGCAGGACCACGGTCGCGAAGCCGAAGATCAGCGCCGGGTACATCAGCGCCGATTTGACCTGGCGCCGCAGCGCGTCGGCTTTCTCGACCTGGAAGGCGATCCGGTCGAGCGCGTCCTCGAGGCGGCCGGACTGCTCGCCGGAGCGGACCATCGCCCGGAAGAGGCGGTCGAAGACCTTCGGATGGCGCTCCATCGCCTGCTCGAGCGTGCTGCCGGCCTCGACGTCGTTGCGGACCGAGGCGACGGCTTTCTTGATCTTCTCTTCCTGAGTCTGCTCCTCGAGGGTGCTGAGCGTCCGCAGCATCGGCATGCCGGAGGCGACGAGGGTCGCGAACTGGCGCGAGAAGACGGCCAGGGCCCGCATGTCGACCCCCTGCCAGCGGGCGAAGATGTCCTCGATGTTGAACGGTTCCTTCTTCTCGGAGACGTCGAGGACGATCAGGCCGCGCTGGCGCAGCTGCTCGGAGACCTGGCCCTTGGATTCGGCGTCCAGCTCCCCGCTCGAGGGGGCGCCGGAGATGTCCATGGCCTTGAAGGCGAAGGTCGTCGCGTCGGCCATCCTCCCCTAGCCTCCGTTCGAGTAGACGGGAGTCGTGTCCTCGTCGGCGAGCCCGTTGCCGGGCATCACCGCGCCGGCGCCCATCAGCAGCCGCTTGAGCTCCTCGGGCACCGAGGCCCGCTGTTCGGCCAGCTGGCGGGTGATCGCGCCGCCGCGCACGAGGCGCGCCAGATCGGCGTCCATCGTCTGCATGCCCACCGCGCCGGAGGTCTGCAGGGCGGCGTAGATCTGGTGCGTCTTGCCCTCGCGGATCAGGTTGCGGATCGCCGGCGTCGGGATCAGCACCTCGCAGGCGACGACGCGGCCACGACCGTCGGCGGTTGGCAGCAGCTGCTGGGTGACGATCCCCTGCAGGGCGATCGAGAGCTGGGTCCGGACCTGGCCCTGCTGCTCGGGCGGGAAGACGTCGATGATCCGGTCGACGGTCTGCGCCGTCGACTGGGTGTGCAGGGTGGCGAAGACGAGGTGGCCGGTCTCCGCCGCGGTCAGCGCGGTCGAGACCGTCTCCAGGTCGCGCATCTCGCCGACCAGGATGACGTCGGGGTCCTGGCGCAGGGCGGCGCGCAGGCCGAGGGCGAAGTCGGGCGCGTCGGCGCCGATCTCACGCTGGTTGACGATCGATTTTTTGTGATGGTGGAGGAACTCGATCGGGTCCTCGATCGTCAGGATGTGGTCCTCGCGCTCGAGGTTGATCGCGTCGATCATCGCCGCCAGCGTCGTGCTCTTACCGGAGCCGGTCGGACCGGTGACGAGGACGAACCCGCGTGGCTTGCGGGTCAGGTCACGGAGGATCTCCGGCACGCCGAGCGAGCCCAGCGAGGGGATCTCCTGCGGCACCAGGCGGAAGGCGGCGCTGACCGAGCCACGCTGGAAGTAGCAGTTGACGCGGAAGCGGGCGACACCCGGGATCGCGTAGGCGAAGTCCAGCTGCTTGTTGTTCTCGAAGCGCTTGCGCTGGTCGTCGTTGAGGATGCCGTAGACGATCTCGCGGGTCTGCTGGCTGTTCAGCTCCGGGAAGCCCTCCATCGCCTTGATGTGGCCCTTGTCGCGCACCGCGGGCGGGAATCCGGCCGTGATGTGGACATCCGAGGCCTTCGCCTCGACCATCTGGTGCAGGACCTCGGAGAAGTCGAAATCAGGTTGTGACACGGAGTACCTCCTCGAGGCTGGTCATGCCGCCGCGGACCTTCGCGACGCCGTCCTCGCGCAGGGTCAACATCCCCTCTTCCTGGGCGATGGCGGCGATCTCGGTCTCGGCCGCGTGGGCAACGGTCATTTCTTTCAGCTTCTCGCTCAGGCTCATCACCGAGTAGATCCCGATCCGGCCTTTGTAACCGCTGTTGTTGCAGCGGCCGCAGCCGGTCGGCTGGAACGCCTCGATCTCGCCGTAGGCGCCGATCCCGGCCTCCGAGAGCGCCGAGGTGGGGATCACCGTCGACTGTTTGCAATGCGGGCAGAGCTTGCGGGCGAGGCGCTGGGCGACGACGCAGTCGACCGAGGAGGCGGTGAGGAAGGACTCGATGCCCATCTCGTTGAGCCGGGCGATCGCGCCGGGGGCGTCGTTGGTGTGCAGGGTGCTGAGCATCATGTGCCCGGTCAGGGCCGCCTCGATCGCGATCCGCGCCGTCTCCGCGTCGCGGATCTCGCCGACCATGACGATGTCGGGGTCGGCGCGGAGGATCGAGCGCAGGCCGGTGGCGAAGTCGAGGCCCGCCTTGCGGTTGACGTTGAGCTGGTTGATGCCGGCGATCCGGTACTCGACCGGGTCCTCGATCGTGATGATCTTCTTCTCGACCTGGTTCAGCGCCGCCAGCGCCGCGTAGAGCGTCGTCGACTTGCCCGAGCCGGTCGGGCCGGTGACGAGAACGGCGCCGTAGGCGCGGTTGAAGGAGTGCTCGAAGCGGGCCCGGGCGGAGCCGTCCATGCCGAGGTCGTCAAGGCTGCGCTGGGCGTTGCCCTCGTCGAGGATCCGGATCGTCGCCCCCTCGCCGCGTTGGGTCGGCAGCGTCGTCACCCGCAGGTCGATCCGCCGCCCCTCGACGGTGACGCCGACGCGGCCGTCCTGGGGAACCCGCTTCTCGGCGATGTCGAGCTCGCTCATGATCTTCAGCCGCGAGATCACGGCGCCGATCATCCGCCGCGGCACGTGGGCGGACTCCTTGAGGACGCCGTCGATCCGGAAGCGGATACGCAGCTCGCCCTCTTCGGGCTCGAGATGGATGTCGGAGGCCCCCTCCCCGACCGCCTGGGCGAGGACGCTGTAGACGAGTTTGATCACCGGCGCGTCCTCGGCACCGACTTTCATGTCGGTGACGCCGCCGGCGGTCGGCTCTTCGGCCTCGCCTTCGTGTTCGTCGTGGTCTTCGATGATCGCGTCCGCGGCGGCGTTCTGCAGGGTGCCGAGACGTGAGAGCAGGGCTTCGACGTCCTCCTCGGCGGCGACCGCGATCCGGCAGTCGAGGCCGGTGGCGATCTGGATGTCGTCGACGGCGAGCACGTTGGCCGGGTCGGTGGCCGCGACCAGCAGCGTCTCCTGGTTGACGAAGCCGACGGGGACAGCCTTGTAGCGGCGCGCCATCGCGACCGGGAACAGCGCCGAGGCCCCGAGATCGACCTGGTAGATCGAGAGATCGACATGGTCGAGGCCGTAGCGCTCGGCAATCGCTCGCGAGAGCTGGTCGCTGCTGATCTTCCCCTCGGCCAGCAGCTGCGCCTCCGGCGTGACGCCGGCGCCGCGCGCCTCCGCGGTCGCCGTCTGCACGTCCTCACGGGTCGCGTAGCCGAGCTCGATCATCACGTCGGTCGTGAAGCCGCGCGAGTGAGCGCGGTGGATCGGCGGCGTCAGGCCGGGGGTTCCGACGGACACTTCCTCGGGCTCGGGAATCGCCAACGCCGTCGCGGCCCCTGAATCGGAGACCGGGCGGAGATAGTCGGGTCGCGGGTCATAGCTCATAACCGGCTCAGTTCGGGTGATAGGTGGCATCGGGGCCGTTGTAGGAGGCATCTCGCATCGCCTGTTCGATTCCCTGCTCGGTCTGGAATCCGTAGCTGACCGTCGCCTGGGGAATACCGCCGCTGAGCCGCTTCGGGCGCATCACGACGAGCGCCGGGACCTGGGTTACGTCGACGCCGAGCGTGACCGCCCCGTAGCGGGCGATCTGCTTGGCGGGAACGATGAAGGTGGTGACGTCGGGGAAGCCGGCCAGCCGTTCGGTCGAGACCTTGACCAGCTTGTCGTCGATGCCGCCGTCGTGGACGATCAGCAGGACGACCGTGCGGCCTTCGTCGTAGGCGTGCGCAACGGGTGCCGGCAGGGGCGGTGCCGGGATCGACGCGGGGGCGGCCCCACCCGCGGCTTCGGTCACCGCGGCTTCGACGGCGCCTTCGGCGGCGGCTTCGACGGCTTCGCCCGGCGTCGCTCCGGTCGCGGTCGCCGAGGCTTCGGTTCCGGCGACTGCGACGGTCGCTTCCGTCGTCGGCGCTTCTTCGGCGCTTTCGCCGCCGCTGCCTTTGGTCAGCATCACGAAGGCGATCACGACGAGCACGACGACCGCCCCGATCTGCCACTTCGGGTCGTTGTTCAGCTTGTCTCTCATGGCGCCACCGGCTCCGCCTCGGGCTCGGCCTTGAGCTGCTCGATGCCGCTGGCGCGCTGGCCGCCGGCGGCGAGCATCAACCTGAAGTCATGCGGGCTGGAGGCGTAGTCCATCGCCGTCTCCTCGGAGATCCGGCCCTCGATCGCGTAGGTCAGCAGTGCCTGGTCGAAGGTCCGCATCCCGTAGTACTCGCCTTCGGAGATGACCTCGGTGATCTTGCCGGTTTCCTCGGGGTTGAGGATCAGGTCTTCGACCCGGCCGGTGACGACGAGGATCTCGGAGGCGGGCACCCGTCCCTCGCCGGTGATGTCGGGGACCAGGCGCTGGGCGATCGCTCCCTTGAGCGTCGCCGCCAGCATCACCCGCGCCTGCTGCTGCAGGTGGGGCGGGAAGAAATCGATGATCCGGTTGATCGTCTCGGTCGCGTCCAGGGTGTGGACGGTGGAGAGGACGAGGTGGCCGGTCTCGGCGGCGGACAGCGCGGTGCGCACCGTCTCCTCGTCGCGCATCTCGCCGATCAGGATCACGTCCGGGTCCTGGCGCAGAACCCGTCGCATCGCCCGGCCGAAGCTCTTCGTGTCGGAGCCGATTTCGCGCTGGTTGACGATCGAGCGTTTGTCGGCGTGCAGGTACTCGATCGGGTCCTCGAGCGTGACGATGTGCTGGGCCCGGGTCTGGTTGATGTGGTCGATCATCGCCGCCAGGGTCGTGCTCTTGCCGGAGCCGGTGGTGCCGGTGACGAGGACGATGCCGCGCTGCTCCTCGGCCAGGGTGCGGACCACGTCGGGCAGGCCGAGGTCCTCGATCGAGCGGATCTCAAACGGGATCGCACGGCAGACGATCGAGATCGAGCCGCGCTGGCGGAAGCAGTTGACGCGGAAGCGGGAGACGCCGGGCAGCGAGTAGGAGAAGTCGGCCTCGCCGTCCTCCTCGAATTCGGTCAGCGAGCGGACCTCGGCGATGTCGTGGAAGGCCTTCTCGGTGTCCTGCTCGCTCAGCGACCCAAATCCCTCCAGGGGGATCAGCTCGCCGTGCATGCGCGCGACCGGCGGCGAATCGACCTTCACATGGAGGTCGGAGCCCTCACGCTCGACGAGCGTGCGAAGTGCTGAGTCGATGTCAAACATCCCGACCTCTATCGGCCAGGATCATCCGGGGCTTAAACCCGCGTGCAATGCGCGTGGCAGGGGAACTGATGCGCTTCGCGGGAATTGAGTCGCGCGGCCTTCGGCCTTCGCTCCGATGTTGGAGCGCGGGCTACGCCCGCGCGGTCCTCAGATTGCATATCGCCGCTTCGCGGACATTCCCGCGAAGCGCATCAGTTCCCCCCCTCCCAGTGCGAGTGGGAGGCGCGGATGACCCTGGCCGACGAGTTCTTCAGCTGCCGGGGGTGCGTATGCGTTAGCGGGAGACCTGACGGCGTGGCTGGCAAGGACGCAGTGAGCGCCGTGTGCTCCAGCACACAAGCGATCGAGGACGCCGCCAGCCGCGTCGTCAGGCGACCTCGCGCAGTTTCTGCGCCTCGCCGAGCGACTGGAGCTTTTTCAAGCTCTGGTTCTCGATCTGGCGGATCCGCTCGCGGGTGACGTTGAAGGTGCGGCCGACCTCGTCGAGGGTGCGCGGGTGCTCGCCGCCGAGGCCGTAGCGCAGCTCAAGAACGCGGCGCTCGCGGTAGGAGAGGTTCTCCAGCGCTTCCTTCAGCGCCTCTTTGGTCAGCAGGTCCGCGGCCCGGTCGAACGGGGACTCGGCCTTCTCGTCGGCGATGAACTGGCCGAACTCGGACTCCTCCTCGTCGCCGACCGGCTTCTCCAGCGAAACCGGGGCCTGGGCGGAACGCTTGATCGAGTCGACCTCCTCGGGATCGATGCCGGTTACCTCGGCGATCTCCTCCGGGGTCGGCTCGCGGCCCAGCTCGGTGACGAGCTTGCGCTCGGCGCGACCGATCTTGTTCAGCTTCTCGACGACGTGGACCGGGATCCGGATCGTCCGGGCCTTGTCGGCCAGGGCACGGGCGATCGCCTGGCGGATCCACCAGGTCGCGTAGGTCGAGAACTTGAAGCCCTTGCGGTAATCGAACTTCTCCGCCGCGCGGACCAGTCCGAGCGTTCCCTCCTGGATCAGGTCGAGGAAGGGAAGCCCCTGGTTGCGGTAATTTTTCGCGATCGAGACGACCAGCCGCAGGTTGGACTCGACCATTTTCTGCTTCGCGTCGAGGTCACCGCGCTCGATCCGCTTGGCGAGTTCGACCTCCTCCGCGGCGGTCAGCAGACGGACTTTGCCGATGTCCTTGAGGAACAGCTGCAGCGAGTCCGTGGTCATGTCCGGTTTCAGGTCGAGCGCCGCTTTCTGGCGCCGGCGACCTTTTTTGCCGGTGTCGGCGGGCATCGCGTCCGCTGCCGCTTTCTGGGCAGGGTCCATGTCCTCGACGAGCTCGATCCCCGACTTCTCGAGGTGGCCGTAGAGGTCCTCGACGTCAGACTCGTCAAGATCGACCTCGGAAACCGCCGAGGCGATGTCGCCGAAGGTCAGCACGCCAAGCTGCTGACCACGATTGATGAGGTTTTTGACCTCCTCCAACTCCTGAAGCTCTGCTACCAGCATCCGTATCTACTCGTTTCCCTAGCGCTTAATGTTTAGTTCTGGGCGATAAAACGCCGTCGCGAGCGTGAAGTCGCGCCGGACGATGAAAAAGCGGACCGAAGGGCTGGTCCGCGAAAGTAAGCCTGCACATCCATTTTGCCCCATGGGGCGGGCGTCAACTCACGTCAAACGCTTGTTCGCATGGTAGTCGCTTCAGTTTGTGAAGTCAATGCCCAACTCCACGCGCAAAACCCGACCCTGGCTGCGCGCCTTCTGGCAGCGCGCCTACCGCGAGAACGTCACCGGCCTTTCGGCCATGGTCGCCTACAACCTGATGCTGGCGGTCTTCCCCTTCGCCCTGCTGGTGCTCTTCGTCTTCGGCCAGGTGCTGAAGATCGGCGGCGTCGAAACCAGCGTCCTCAACGACCTCCAGCGCCTCTTCCCCAACACCGAGCAGCACACCCTGTCCGAAGTTCTCGGCCGGATCGAGAACAACTCGACGACGATCGGCGTCGCCGCCTTCATCGGCTCGCTCTGGATCGGGGCATCCTTCTGGGGGGCGATGGACACCGCCTTCTGCCGCATCTACCACGTCGAATGCCGCGGCTGGGTCGAGCAGAAGCGCTTCTCCTTCGCGATGCTCGGCGTCGTCCTCCTCTTCATCGCCGCCAGCATCTTCGTCCCGGCGGTCGAGAGTGGACTCGTGACCAGCACCGACCGGCTGCCCTTCGGGCTCGCCGACATCAAGGCGATCGACACGATCCTCCTGCTCGGGGCCGCCTTCCTCATCACCTTCGGGATCTGCACAGTGATCTTCTGGGCGGTGCCAAAAGGCCACATGCCGTGGCGCGCGGTCTGGCCCGGTGCGGTCGCCGTGACGGTCGCCGCCGGGCTCGCCAACTGGCTCTTCCCGATCTACCTCGCCAACGTCTCCAGCCTCTCGCACCTCGGCTCGACCCTCGGCTTCATCCTCATCGCCCTGCTCTGGTTCTACGTGCTCAGCCTGGCCCTACTGGCCGGCGCGGTGATCAACTCGCTGCGCTTCGAGCTGCACGACACCGGCGAACTGCCCTACGGAGAGAAGGCACCGGCCGGGCCCTGTGCGGGCTGCGGCGAGGCTCGATCGAGCGAAGGCTGAACGACGGCGTCGGTCGCCTCCGCGACCCTGAGCTCGGCGCTCTCTTCGGCCAGTTCAGCGATCAGCGCGGCGACGACGATCGGGTCGAACTGGGTGCCGGCGCACTGTTCCAGCTCGGCCACCACCTCGGCCTCGCTGCGGGCCGGCTGGTAGGGCCGGTGAGAGGTCATCGCCGCGAAGGCGACGCAGACGGCGATGATCCGGGCACCGAGCGGGATCTCCTCGCCGATCAGCCCGTCGGGATAGCCGCGGCCGTCGTAGCGCTCCGAGGTCGCCCGAACCAGGGCGGCAACCGTGGCCAGGCCCGGCGCCGAGGCGATGATCCGCTCACCGGCTTCCGGGTGCTCGCGAATCTGGTCCGCCTCCTCAGTGGTCAGGGGGGTCTCCTTTTCGAGAATCGACTCGGGCACGGCCAGCAGACCTACGTCCTGGAGCTCGGCGGCGAGGAAGATGTCGTCGATCGCTTCGAGATCCATGCCAAGCCGCCGCGATAGCGAGATCGAGCGGTAGGCGACGGCGCGCAGATGGGCGCGCAGTTCCGGGCGCCGGGAGTCGAGGACCGCCATCAGGACCGCGTGGGCCTGGCGCCGGGCCGAGCGCTGCTGTCGCTGCTTATTGGCCGCGACACGCTGACCGGCGATCTGCAGGGCCAGCTCGGGGTCGTCGGCGTCGTCGGGGATCGTCACCTCGCCGTAGGAGCGGCCGATCAGGTGGTCGCTCCCCTCTTCGTCCTGCAGAGAGCTCGACGCCGCGAGCAAGATCTCGCCGGAGGTGCGGCCGTCGGCGGGCACGAGGACGGCAAAGCGGATCGGGTCGATCCGGTAGGCGGAGCCGTCCAGCGGCGTGATCAGATCCGATAGCCGCTCGGCGATCTGACCGACGAGGCGGTCGCCGGCAGCATTGCCGAGGGCGTCGTAGGAAGCCTGCAGCCCGTCCAGCTCGAAGACGACCAGCATCACCCGCTCGTGTGGCGTCGCGATGAGGGCGGCAAGGTCGGCAAGCAGGGTGGCCCGGTTGGGAAGCCCGGTGGTGGCGTCGCGGCGAGCGCGGCGGTGCTCGGCGGCGAGGCTCCGCGACTGGCGGCGGGCGGTCTCTACCAGCCAGGCGAAGACGCAGACGATCAGGGCGACGCAGAGCCAGAAGACGAGTTGGGTGATGCGCTGCTGCAGGTGGTCGTAGACCAACAGCCCGATCGCGACGAGGGCGAAGGCGCTCGGCCAGGCGACCGCCCGCCATCCGGAGGGGCCGACCAGGGTGGCCCAGGCATTGCGAACTCCTGTGCGGGGAGGGGACACGCCCCCTTCATCGGCCGATCGGGCCTCGCTCGCGAGCCTTGCCGGACGATTAATCGAAAACCGCCAGACAGAGCCATATTTCAAAATCCGCACGGAGCGGCGGAATGTCAATCGTGATGCGGCTTGGCGACCGCCTCCCGCAACGCTCTGGCCAGCGGAACCGGATCGATTCCGTCGAATAGATCCATCCCCGAGCTGTCGGTGACCACGGTCTCGGTCGCCAGGCCCTCGATCAGCGGCCGCGCGACCCCTGCATCGACGGGCGTCACCAGCCCGATCCACAGCGACGAGAGCGCCGGGCTGAGGATCGGCACCGTGATCCGGAACGGCGGCCGCTTGCCGAGGGCCCGCGCAAGTTCGTCGATCATCCCGCCATAGGTGGTCACGTCGGGGCCGCCGAGCTGGATCTCGCGGTCGACCGGCAGACCAAGATTCGCCGCGGCGGCGAGGTAGGCGACCGCGTCGCCGACAGCGATCGGCTGGGTCCGGGTCGTGACCCAGCGCGGCGTCACCATCAGCGGCAGGCGCCGGACCAGGTAGAAGACGGTTCGGAACGACTCGCTTCCCGACCCGATCACCGCGGCGGCGCGAAAGTAGGCGACCGGAACCGACCCCGAGCGCAGCGCTTCGGCGGTCGCGTGGCGACTGGCGAGGTGCTCGGATTGCCCCGACCCCTCCCCCAGTCCGCCGAGGTAGACGATGCGGCGAACACCCGCGGCCGATGCCGCCGCGGCGAAGTTCTCCGCGCCTTCGTGGTCGCGGCCGGCAAATTCCGAGTCGCCGCCCCGCCCCATCGAGTGGACCAGGTAGTAGGCCACCTCGATGCCCTCCAGCGCCGGGCCGAGGCTCTCCGGCTCGAGCACGTCGGCGCGGCGGACCTCGCAACCGATCCGCTCGAGGTCGCCGGCGCCGGCCGGATCGCGGGCCAGCGCCCGCACCTCCTGGCCCTCTTCGCGCAGTCGCTCGCACAGCAGCCCACCGATGTAGCCCGTGGCTCCCGCGACAGCAATCACACCCCCAAACTAACCGGAGGGGCCGCGATCAACGGCCGGAGGCCTATCCGTAGGGGTTCTTGTCGCCGAGGATCGCCCGCAGCTTGGCGCGATCGTGGCGGGCGTGGACGCGGCGCACGGTGCCCGAGCGCGAGCGCATCACCAGCGATTCGGTGGTGACGCCGACGCCGCGGTAGCGGACTCCCTGGAGGACGTCGCCGTCGGTGACGCCGGTGGCCGAGAAGAAGACGTCGTCGCCGGAGCAGAGGTCATCGGCGGTGAGGGTCCGGTCGAGGTCGTAGCCGCCGTCGATCGCCGCCTGGCGCTCGCCGTCGTCGCGCGGCCAGAGCCGTCCCAGCAACTGGCCGCCCATCGACTTCAGCGCCGCCGCCGAGAGCACGCCCTCGGGCGTACCGCCGATTCCCCAGAGCAGGTCGACCGGAGAGCGTTCGCTGACCGCCAGCAGCGTCCCGGAAACGTCGCCGTCGCTGATCAGCCGAATCCGGGCGCCGGCCTCGCGAACTTCGCGCATCGCCTCCTCGTGGCGGGGGCGGTCGAGCATCACGACGATCACGTCGCCGACGGTTCCGCCCTTGCGCTCGGCGATCAGCTTCAGGGTCTCCGGCAATGGCCGATCGAGGTCGAGCAGGTCGGCGATCTCCTCACCGCCGGCCATCTTTTCCATGTAGACGCAGGGGCCGGGATCGAACATCGAGCCGCGCTCGGCGAGCGCGATCACGGCCAGGGCGCTCGGCATGCCGAGCGCGCAGAGCGTCGTTCCCTCGAGTGGATCGACGGCGATGTCGACGACCGGCGGCGAGCCGTCGCCGATCCGCTCGCCGTTGAAGAGCATCGGCGCTTCGTCCTTCTCCCCCTCGCCGATCACGACCGTGCCGTCCATCGAGACCGAGTCGAGGACGTAGCGCATCGCGTCGACCGCGGCGCCGTCGGCCGCGAGCTTGTCGCCGCGCCCGACCCAGCGGGCGGCGGCGAGCGCTGCCGCCTCGGTCACCCGCACCAACTCCAGCGCGAGGTTGCGGTCCGGCTTCGCTTGAGAAGTCTCGGCCATCGGCGCGGAGGCTATAGGGTCGTCGGGTGGACAGGCGTTGGGGATTGACGTTGCCTTTGGCGGGAGTTCCATTGGCCGATCACGAGGAGTTCGTGAAGCGCGCCGAGGCCGCCGGCTACACGGACTTCTGGAGCGGCGAGACGAATGGGCCCGACGGCTTCACGCCGCTCACCCTCAGCGCCGCCTGGACCGAGCGGGCGCGGCTGGGCACCGGCATCGTCGGCGTCTTCCAGCGTGGCCCGGCGCTGCTGGCGCAGGAGGCGGCGGCGCTGGCCGACGCATCGCGCGGACGCTTCGTGCTCGGGATCGGCTCCTCCTCGGACCGGATCATCGAAGGCTGGAACGGGATCCCCTTCGAGAGGCCGCTGAGCAAGGTCCGCGAGACGCTCGAGTTCCTCCAGGTCGCGCTGGCCGGCGAGCGGACCTCGACCGGCTTCAAGCTCGAGACCGCCCCCGCCGAGCGGGTCCCGATCGTGCTCGCGGCGCTGCGCGGCAAGATGCTCGAGCTGGCGATGGAGCGCGCCGACGGCGCCTTCACCAACTTCCTGCCGCTCGCCGGCCTGCCGAAGGTGACCGCCCAGCTCGACGGCGCGCCCGAGGGCTTCGAGCTGCTCTGCCGCTTCTTCTGCATCCCCGGCGAGCGCGAGCAGGTCGAGCCGCTGGCCCGCTTCATGTTCTCCTCCTACATCACCGTCCCGGTCTACGAAGCCTTCTACCGCTGGCTCGGCTACGGCGAGCAGATCGACCCGATGGTCGCGGCCTGGAAGGCCGGCGATCGCAAGGCGGCGGCCGAAGCGGCCCCCTGGGAGGCGATCGAGGAAATGTTCATCTTCGGCACCCCCGAGGAGATGAAGGAGCGGATCGACGCCTTCGTCGCCGGCGGCGTGACCCTGCCGATCCTGACCATGATCGTCCCGCCCGACCAGCTCAGCAACGCGATCGACGCGCTGGCTCCCTAGCTCCCCCGGCTCCGTTCGTCGTTTGTATCCCTCTGGGCGACAAGCGACGAACACGCTGTCACGAATTAGTGACGCGGGCGAGGCTGAGGGCGTAGTCGCCGGCCGGGTCGGTGAACCAGCCGCGCATCTCCAGGCCCGCTTCGGAGTAGACCGCCTCGAGCCGCTCGCGGGTGAACTTGGTCGAGATCTCGGTCCGCATCTCCTCGCCGGCGGCGAACTGGATCGTCATCTCCAGCTCGCCGAGCTGGACCGTCTGGGCGGTGAGCGAGCGCAGGCGGATGTCCATCCGCTCCTCGCGGGCGTCGTAGCGGGAGACGTGCTCGAAGGCGTCGAGGTCGAAGTCGGCGGCGAGCTCACGGTTGAGAACCGCGAGGACGTTCTTGTTGAACTCGGCGGTGACGCCGGCGGCGTCGTCGTAGGCGGCCTCCAGGCGGGCCGTGTCCTTGACCAGGTCGGTGCCGAGCAGGAGATGGTCGCCGGGGCCGAAGAGAGCGGCGATCCGGGTCAGGAACTCGCGCCGCTCGCCCGGATAGAGGTTGCCGATCGTGCCGCCGAGGAAGGCGACGAGCCGGGCGCTGCCATCGCTGTGGATCCGCTCCAGGTCGCTCTCGAAGTCGCAGACGAGGCCGCGCACGTCGAGCCCCGGGTACTCCTCGACCAGTGTCTGCGCGGTCGAGTGGGTGATCTCCTCGGAGATGTCGACCGGGACGTAGGTCCGCAGGCACCCGGCGTCGCGCATCGCGCTCAGCAGGTGGCGGGTCTTCGAGGCCGAGCCGGAGCCGAGCTCGACCAGTGTGCCCGGGGTGCCGGCAGCGGCGAGGATCTCGGCCGAGCGCTCGGTCAGGATCGCCCGCTCGGCCCGGGTCGGGTAGTACTCCTCGAGCTCGGTGATCTGCTCGAACAGCAGGGAGCCGCGCTCGTCGTAGAAGTACTTCGGCGAGAGCTCCTTGGGCGAGGCCGAGAGCCCCTCGCGGACGTCGCGCGCCATCGCCGCGGCGGCGTCGGCGTCGAGATGGACATCGATCGCGATCATGCGTCCCTCGCGCAACGGATGCCGGCGAAGATCTGCCGGCGCTGCGGCAGGTCCCAGTTGCGAAAGCTGGGCCGGGCGACGTGGGGGTGGGTCGCCCAGGAGCTGCCCCGCAGGACCCGGTACTCGGTGCCGAAGAAGACCTCGGAGTAATCGCTGTAGGGGAAGGCCTCGAATTCGGGGTAGGGCAGGAAGTGCGAGGAGGTCCATTCCCAGGCCTGGCCGGTGGCGTCGAGCCGGCCGTGCGCCGCCTCCCACTCCTGCTCGCTCGGCAGCCGCTTGCCGGCCCAGCGCGCGAAGGCATCGGCCTGCTCCCAGGAGACGTGGATGACGGGGTGGTCGGGCTCGATCGGCGCCCGCAGGCCCATCGCCGCGCTGACCCAGCCGCCCTTCCCGTCCCGCTCCCAGTACATCGGCGGCTCGGCTTTCGTCTCCTCCATGAACCGCATATACGAGGAGTTGGACGCAGCGGTTCGGTCGATCTCGAAATCGGCCAGCTCGGCGGTATGGCGACAGCGCTCGTTGTCGTAGGCGAAACCGCTCTCGGGAGCGCCGATCTCGTAATCGCCGCCGGGGATCGCGACCATCTCCGCCCCGGCGAGCGCCATCGCCGTGGTCCCGACCGGCCGCAGCGGCTCGTAGCCCTCGACCATCTGCAGCAGCTGCAGCATCGTCTCGTTGTGCTGGTACTCGTGGGCCAGCAACATCTCGTAGACGAAGCCTTCGCGCAGCAGCGGGTCTTCGGCCTCCGGCCCGATCTCGACCGAGTCGAGCACCTCGAGGGTGCGCTCGCGGACGTCGGCCATGTAGGAGCGCAGCTCTTCGTCGCGCAGGATCGGCAGCTCGCCGCGGGTCCTGCGCGGGTTCTCGATCGCGTCGTAGAAGCGGCCGAGCTCGCCGTGCATCGGCTCGCGGTCGGCGATCGTCTGGACCAGCCAGAGCTCCTCGAAGTTGGCGATATGGCCGAGGTCCCAGGCCAGCGGACTGAGGATCGGCGAGTAGACGGTGTTGAGCTGATCGTCGTCGAGTGGCTCGATCAGCTCCAGCGTGCAGCGGCGCGCCTCCGCGAGGAGCTCCGCGATCGCAGCCTTCGACGCTGAGGTCACCTCGGTGGCGATCGGAAAACCCTATCGAGCCGCCCTTACCGGCAAATTAACTCGACCGACGCACCGATACGCTGGCCGCCATGGAGACTCAGGGAGCAGGAGCACTGGTGGCCGGCGGCGCTTCGGGACTCGGCGCCGCGACCTCGCGGGCGCTGGCGGCGGGCGGCGCCAGGGTCACGATCGCCGACCTCAACGCCGAGGCCGGCGAGGCGCTGGTGGCGGAGATCGGCGGCAAGTTCGTCGCCGCCGACGTGACCGACCCCGACGCCGTCGGCGCGGCTGTCGAGCTGGCCGCGGCGACCGAGGGCGGGCTGCGGATCTCCGTCTGCTGCGCCGGGATTGGCTGGGCCGAGCGCCTGGCGCGTTCGCGCGGGCCGCACGAGCTCGAATACTTCGCCAACGTCGTCAAGGTCAACCTGATTGGCACCTTCAACGTCCTCCGCCTCGCGGCTGCCGCGATGATCGCCAACGAGCCCGACGCCGGCGGCGAGCGCGGCGTCTGCGTCAACACCGCCTCGATCGCGGCCTTCGACGGCCAGATCGGCCAGGTCGCCTATTCCGCCTCCAAGGGCGGGATCGTCGGCATGACCCTGCCGGCCGCGCGCGACGTCGCCTCCAAGGGCGTGCGGGTGATGACGATCGCCCCCGGCCTCTTCGACACGCCGCTGCTGGCGGCGCTGCCGGAGGCCGCCCGCGAGTCGCTGGGCGCCGGCATCCCCTTCCCCTCCCGCCTCGGGCGTCCAGAGGAGTACGCGCAGCTGGTCGGCCAGATCGTCGCCAACCCGATGCTCAACGGCGAGACGATCCGCCTCGACGGCGCGATCCGGATGGCGCCGAAGTAGCACGCGGTTGCGGCCCTCAAGCTCAGGCGCGACGCTGTCGATGCGGCCGTCATGAGATCTCTCCGCCTTCGCCGCCGCCTCTTCCGCCCAGCGCCGCTGCTCGGCGCCCTTCTGATCGCGCTGGCTCTGCCGAGCGCCGCCGCAGCGACGATCAATCTCAAGATCGTCAATCAGAGCGATAAAAGCCCGAGCGAAGTCTTCGTCACCGTCGCCGCCCCTGTCGGCGAACCCTTCGATGTCACCAAAGTCGAAAACAATGTGCCCAAGCCCCTCGACCAGATCTCCGGCGAAGAACTGGAAATCACCGAAATCGGTTCCGGCCGCGTCTACATCGGCTACGGCGCCGGCGTGACCGAAGCGACGACCGTCTCCTCGCCGACCCGCTTCGACTGGGCCGAGTTGAACGTCGCACCGAGCGACACGACTGACGTCGCCAACCTCACCGCGGTGGACCAGTTCGGAATCGGGATGCGGCTCGACACCTTCAACGCGGCCGACGAACACCTGGAAACCGTCGGTGCGGCCAACTCGGACACGATCTTCAATGCCCTACAGGGAATACCGGGCGGTTCGCAGGCGACGATCAAGAACGGTGCTGAATTCATCCGCGTGATCTCGCCGAACAAATCGAGTGTCTACCCACCGCTGACCGAATACGTGAAGTCGATGGCGGGTCAGACGATCACCCTGCACACGGCATTCTTCGGCACGCCCTTCACCACGTCCGTCTACTCCGGCACCTTCGCCGCCGACGGCTCGATCACCCTGCAGGGCACGACCATTCCGGGCGGCGGAACCTCTCCGATCACGATTCCCGGCGCCGAACTGATCGCCGACATCTACACCGGCGGCAACACCCCGAACACGCTCGAAGGAGCGCTCAAGCGCGACGTGCTCTCCGGCTTCAGCACCGGACTCTGGGGCGGGAAGTACGGCAACAACGCGATCGACTTCTGCTCCAACCCGAACACGACGCCGGAAGGGACCTGGTGCCCCGACGGGTTCAACCAGCCGTCCTTCGGCGACGCCCGCACCAGCCTCTCCCCCTTCCCGACCTGCGAGCAGTACGCGGCGGTGATCAACCAGTACAGCGACGTCTACGGCAACCCGTACAGCGACGCCTCGAAGAAGGTCACGGTCAGCCTCAATCAAACGAGCGGGCCCGAAGTGAAGACCCTGCAACTGACGATCCTGCCCGACTCCGGCACCGCGACGCCGGCAAACCCGGGCAACCCGAACTGCGGCGCGGCTCCCCCCTCGAGACCAGTGCCGACCAGCAAGAAGGCGAAATCTCCGGTCAGGTTCCATCTGCTCAGGAAGGCGAAGGTCCGGAAGGGTGTCGCCAAGATCGGGCGCATCAACTGTCCGGCGGCCTGCGGCCGGGTCAAGCTGGTGGCCAAGAAGGGCAAGAAGGTCGTCGCCCGTGGCAAGTCCAAGTTCGCCAAGCCCCACGGCCCGCTGAAGCTGAAGCTGACCAAGCCGGGAAAGAGGATGCTCGCCAGGCAGCACAAGCTCAAGGTCGCGATCAACGTCTGGGTCACCTCTCCCGGCCAGAAGACCGCGCACAAGCACGGCTCGATCAAGCTGATCCGTTAGCTCGGCAGGGTCGCCGCGTGCGGCGGGCGCTCATCCTCTCCGCCTCGCCGTGTTCAGGAATCGCGCGATTACGGTTTCGCCCGCAACCACGAGACGTCCGGCAGCGTCGACCAGCGGCTGCATTGCTCGATCGCCCCCTTTGACGAAGCGGGCTTGGAAAACGCCATCACCGGAGAAAGCGTGGTCGCGACGTCCATCGGGCCGGTAGCGGACAACGGCGAACTTGGCGACGAAGCGGTGACGGTGCGCGGTCGCGCCGGCGACCGCGATATCGCCATCAGGCATCACGGCGACTCCGTCTCCGTAAGCGGCGTGGCCGATCCGGGTGCGAACGATCCCGCCCCGCCCGAAGCTCGGGTCGAGGCGACCGCCGGACTGGTAGCGCGCGATTGCGATCGCGGAGTCGCCTCCTTTGCCGACGGAGCCGGAGAGCAGCAATCGGCCGTGGCCGTCGCGGGCGATCCCGCTCGCCCAGGCGCAGGCGCAGTTGCCACCAACTCCAGTGCGCACGATTCCCTGCCTGCCGAATTGGCGATCGAGCCCACCCCGGCGAGTCAATCTGGCGAGCATGAAGCGACCGTGGTCATAGCCGCCCGCGTAGATCCTCCCGGCGGCATCGAAGGCGATCCCGCCAACCGAAGAGTCCCCAGCAGCAACGGACCGCGACGGAGGAACCAGGACGAGGCCGCGCCGACCCCATCCGCTGCTGAAACGCCCACTGAGATCGAGGCGACCGACGTAACCCGCTTCGCCGAATTCCCCGCCGCCCTCGACCGCCTCCCCGGCGATGAAGATCTTGCCGCTGTGCACCGTGATCTCGTTGATGCTCTTGTCGTGGAGAAGCACCAGGCCCTCGTTCTTGTGGCCGCGACGGCTGCCGCCGAAACTGGTGTCGAGCCCGCCGTCGGGATTGAGGCGCGCAACCGCCGAGTATTCCCGCGGGTCGCCGTATTCCGGTTCGCATTCTTCGCAGTTGTCGACCGGATAGGGCGTGAAGAGGCCGGCGACCAGTATCCGGCCGTCAGGTTGGACGGCCACCGCTGAGACGCTCCCGAACGAACCCGCGCCTCCTTCGCCGGGCAGCGTGACCCTGGCGATCCCGCCTTCGCCGAAGCGCGAATCGAGCCGGCCGTCAACCCGGAACCGGTAGACCGCGAACCCGTGCCTGTCGTGGCCGCCGACGACGAGTCGCCCACCCGGGTAGTTGGCGGCGCGATTGCCGGCGGCGGGTCGCTCACCGATCCATTCCGCCGTTCCCGGCGCCTCGACGAAACCGTGGCTGCCGAAGGAGCGGTCGAGGCTGCCGGCAGAAGCCGCTGCCGCGGGCCCGATGACCAGCAGCGCAAGTATCAGAGCCGCGCTCGACCGTCTCAGCGTGAGCGAATTCACCGCACTCATGATTGCTCATTGGTCCGACCCCAAACGCGCCATCGGCGCCGCCCATCGGGACACGGGTGGCCCGTTCCGGGCCGGCCCGCACTCAGCCGGTCCCGCTCGCCTCGGGGTCGCGCCAGACATGCTTTTGCCACGGCGGGCTGATCGCGAAGTTCGTGCGGTCGGAGGCGGCGATCGGCTCGAGCGGGATCAGGTGGACGCGGCGGCCCGGGGTGAAGCGGTCGAGATCGTGGTCGCCGGCGGCGTTGCCGGCGTGACTGCCTCCGGAGACGAGGAGCAGGTGGGTCTCCCGGCCCCAGCCGTTGGGATTGCGAGCGCCGACGAGTTCGGTGAGGCCGCGGGCGAGACCGAAGCCGATATCCGACCCCCAGTTGGCAATGCTGAGCGAGTAGTTGTAGCCGTCGTGGGACGAGGCTCGCTCATCGACCTTACCGTCGCTTCCGATGCGAATCTGGACGCCCTCCCAGTCGTCCTCGTGAAACCCCCAGTGGCCGACGAAGGGGATGTGTCGCAGGGTCGCCGAGTCGGCGTAGTAAGTCCAGTACTGTAAATTCAATAGGACAATAGACTTTCGTAGGGCTACGGTGACCACACCTCACCCTGGCTAACCCGCTCGAAGCCGAGCCAGAGGGCGTTCATAGCCGTGGCGACGACTCGCTCGCGCGGCACATCGGGATGGTCAGACCACCACACCGCGAGACCCTGCAGGACGCCGCGAAGGACGACCCAGGCCATTTCCATTCCCTCTCCGGTGAGCGGTCCGACGAAGTTCTCGGTGCCGGGCTGATCGGCAAACAGCGGCATCACCTGCTCGCGGCTTGCGGCCGCGACGTCGGCATGGATCTGGTCGATCTCGGGATCGTTGGTGGGGCGGAAGAGGATGCGCCCGGCGAACGGGTGCGCCTCGACGTAGGCGAACCAGGCGTCGAAGGAACGGGCAACCCGCTCGGCGGCGAGGCCCTCGCCACCGGCGAAGTGCTCGCCCCAGACCTCGCGCAACTCGGCGAAATGACGGTCGAGGAGCTCCCGGTAGAGCGCCTGCTTGGAGGCGAAGTGTTCGTAGAGGACCGGCGGCGTGACGCCGGAGCGGGAGGCGATCGCGTCGATCGAGGCGCCGCGATAGCCCCGCTCAGCGAAGAGCTCCGCGGCGGCGGCCAGAACGACCTCGCGTCGCGCGGCGGCCGACATGCGGCGCCGTGGCCCGGCGGGTTTGGTTTTCTGCGTTGACAACCTAATAGCGGCTAAGTACGCTCTCTCGACTTCTTAGTAAGTCCTAGGTTAGACCTGAAGAGGAAGTACCGCCGTGATCGTCTCTGTGCATATCGCCGACATCGGCTTCCGAGCGGTTCCCCGCTTCCTTCGCTCGAAGGGGCGGCTAATGGCGCGGCCCGGCGCGATCTACGCCGAGCCGGTGCTGACCGCGCCGCTCGACGGCGGGCTGCTGCCGCGGCCGAGGCTCGGGCGTGTGGGCTTGATTGCCGCTTGGAGCGAGGATGCTGCGCTCGAAGCCTTCCTGCGCGAGGACCCCGTCGCCCGGCGACTCGCGGGCGGCTGGCATGTGTGCCTGCAGCCGCTGCGGGTCTTCGGCTCCTGGGCCGGCCTGCCGGGGCTGCCGAGCCAGGCGCTGCCGGCCGAGGAGGATCAGCCGGCCGTCGCCCTAACCCTCGGTCGGCTGCGGCCCGGGCGCGCGCGGCCGTTCCTGCTGAGCGCCGCTCCCGCCGAAGAGGAGGCCGTCTCCCACCCCGGCTTGCTTGCCTCGACTGGCTTCGCGCGGCCGCCCCGCCTGGTCTCCACGTTCTCGATCTGGCGCACCCTGGGCGAGATGCGCGAGTACGCCTTCGGTGCAAGCGGGGCCCACCAGGCGGCGGTGCGGGCCGACCGCGAACGCCCCTTCCACCGCGAATCCGCCTTCATCCGCTTCCGGCCCCTCTCCTCCGATGGCGTCTGGGGCGGACGCAATCCATTGGGGCCGGGGCTGAGAAGGTGGGACGGCGCGGCTGCGCGAGGGCGACTACGGGCCGACGCTGCGCCTTGAAGCGAAAGACGTCAACTTTCGCCTCCCGGGGATACGAGAGCAAGGAAGAACCGGAGCGCTGGCTTCAGCGCCGGTAGACCTCGGCATCCAGCTCCTCGGCGACGACGTGGTATTTACGGCCCGCCCCGCCAGCGCCGCATAGTCGTCACCCTCGCGCTCGTCGTGTGGATCGTCGCCCGGCTCTGCGGCAGCATCGCGAAGCCGTGGTCCAGGGTCGCGATGTCGGCGACCTCCGCGGAGAAGAGCGAGGCTGCGTGCACGGCGTCATAGGAGCGCAGGCCGTGCGCCCGCATCAAACCCGGCACCTCCGCGCTGACCTCGTTCAGCTCAAGCTGCAACCACGACACCGTGTCCAGCAGCTCATTCCACGCCGCCAGGCCGGCGTCAAGCAGCCGCCCAGCCCGGCGCCTGGCCCGTCCGTCGTAGCGCGCCGTCTTCCATCGCTTGCCGTGCTGCTCCTTGAGGGCGATGTTGAACAGAACCTCGCACAGCTCGGTTTCGAGCAGACGGTTGAAGATCAGCGTGCTCCCGCTCGTCCCAACGCGCTCGAAGAAGGCGATGCAGGCTAAGTGGTGGGGCTGGGAGGGCAGCAACGCCTCGACCACGACCGTCGTGTCCAGCAGCAGCGCCTCCGGCGGCGTCCAGCCCTCGGGCTCGAAGGAGATGATCCCGCGCGGCAGCGGCGGGCGCCCGCGCGGCGCCACCGACTACCGGCCGCGCCGTTCGCGGGTGAAGTTCACCCGCACGTCAGTCTTGATCCGGCTGGTGGCCCGCTTGATGGCCGCCCGGCGCTCCTCGGGGTCGGTGATGCGCGGCGGCTGGACGCGGTCCCGCCAGCCCCCGTTGAGCGAGCCGGCATGCCCGTTGGACGCGGCACCCGTCCGCCGGTCGGTTCCCTTGCCCTTTTTGGCCACTCGCGTTGTCATCGACCCGATTGTACCGACGAGGAGAACGCCCTCTCCCCCGCCGACCTACCCAGACCCAAGCGCCCCGCACTGCGGCCGTCAACCCCCTCCGGGGGTCGGGCGCGAAGCGCCCTTGACTGCCGCAGCGCGGGGCGCTACCGCTGCAAGTAGGTCGGCGGGGAAGCCCTGCCAGGGGACCGGATCGGGGTGGACGAGACCGTGGACGGAGCCGTAGATCAGCAGTCCGCCCCCGTACCCCTTGTCAGAGCGTTTGGGGCCGCATCCCGGCAGCCGACCACGCCCACACACCATGGAGAAAGAAATCGGGTGGTGTGCGGTCGTGGTCGGCTGCCGGGATGCTGGTAGGGCAGAGGCAAGGGGCACGGGGGCGGACTGCTGGCGGAGTGGTGCAGGGAACCGGGGAACAGAGACGGGTGGAGGGAGAGGGACCGAAGGAAAGACGCCGGGGCATAGACGAGGAGACGGGGGAGGAGAAGATGAGGCCGGGGGGTGGGGCGGAAAGACGGTCGGTTACGTCTTAGAGGGGAGATGGACGCCGGGAAGATGGACACCGCAAGTGCAAGCAGGACGGTGGGGCAGGTGGGGCCGCGACTGAGCAGGGATCGCGACCGGGAGCTGGTCCGGCTCGTCGGCCGTCACGGCGTAGTGACGATCGAGCAGGCGATGGCGGCGATGGGCGTGGGCAGGACCGCCACCTACCGCCGCGCCGCTGCTCTGATCGAAGCCGGACTGCTGGAGCGCCTTGACATCCTGCGCTCGGAGCCGAGCCTCCTGCGGGCGACCCGCGAGGGCCTGCGCTACGCCGGTCTGGGGATGTCGGTGGCGAAAGTCTCGCCGGGCGCGGTCGACCACTGGCTGCGCTGCACCGAGGTGGCGATCAAGGCCGCCAGGCACTACGGCAAGGACCGCGTACTCACCGAGCGCGAGATCGCCTTGGCCGAGGCGATCGAGGAACGGCCGATCGCCAGCATCGAAGTCGGCACGATCCACGGCCGCCCACGGATGCACCGCGCCGACCTGGCGGTTCTGCGCGAGGAGGGGACGATCGCGATCGAGGTTGAGTTGACGCCGAAGGCTCCCCGCCGCCTCGAGAACCTGCTGCGCCATTGGCGTCGGGCGATGGCCGCGCGGGTCGTCTCGGAGGTCCACTACCTCTGCGAGCCGGGTCAGACCCGCCGCGCGGTGGAGCGGGCGGCCTACAAGGTCAGGGCCGAGACGGTCATCTCGATCGGCGAGGCGCCGGGGCGATGAAGGTGCGCCGGGCCAGCGCCTCGCGGCGTGAGGCGGTCGAAGCCCTACAACGCGGCGCCGGTCGCGGCCTAGCCGCGGTCCTTCACGCTCGGCACCCGCACCTCTCCTTCGAGATCGCCGTCGGGCCAAGCGAGCGTGAGCGGTGGCCCAGCCGGGCGGCCCTGGACGCTGAGGTCCGCCGGCTCAAAGCCGTCAGCGATCAGCCGCACGCGCTCGGCGACTGGCGACCGGCCACGGCGAATCCAGATCACCGAGAAGGCGCTGCGCAGAACCTGGCGGCGCTCGGTGACAGTGAGCTTCGGCCAGAGGTCGGCCAGGGTTCCGGGTAGGACGCTGCGGCGCGGCCAGGCGCTGGCCGGCCAGTGCGCGCCGCGCTTCCTCGACCTCGGCGACGCGGCTGCGCATTCCGGCCTCGAAGTGCGTGGCACCGACCTCGCTGAGGCGGATCGTCTCCTGGTAGAGGGAAAGCTCCGCCTCGGTCTCTTCGAGTCGCTTCTCAGCTTGCTCGATCGCCGCCGTGCGCTCGCTGGAGCTGTAGGAAAGCTCGCGGGCGTGGGTGAACAGCGCCTCGGTCACGTAGGGCTCGATCAGCGGGGCGCTGATCGACGCTGGCTCGGGGCAGTCGCCGCCGGCGTGATAGCGGCGGCAGCTGTAGTAGCGGCGCCCGTTGCGGAAGGTGGAGGACACCCGCCGCGAGCAGCCCGCGCAGCGGACCAAGCCACCGAGCAGCGCCTCGCCGTGGATGCCGCGCGCCGGTTTCGGCTGCGCGACCTGGGCCGCCTCCCAGGTGGCGCGGTCGACAAGCGGCTCATGCGCGTCGGGGTTCACGTGCTTGCCCTGACGGGCCTCGCCGAGCGCAGTGCGGCTGCGGACCATCTGGCGCACCGCCGCGGGCAGGAACGAGCGCCCGGTCTCCTCGCGGATGTAGGTCGGCGAGCGAGCGCCAGGAGTCGCCGGCACCGCGGCGGCGGATCACCTCGGCCCTGACCGGGCCCTCGACCGGATCGGGTTCAAGTCGCCGCTCGGCGTTCTTGCGGTAACCGAAGGGGACGACCGGCGCCGTCCAGATGCCGCGCCCGATCGCATCGGCCTTGGCCTTGTCGAAGCCTTCGGCCTTCGTCTCGCGCTCGGCCTGGGCAATTGAGAAGAGGAAGTTGCGAGTCATCCGCCCGGCCGGCGTGCCCGGGTCGATCTGCTCGCTGGTCGAATAGAGTTGGCCACCCGCCTGCTCGATCGATTCCAGGAAGGAGACGCTCGATCCGAGCGAGCGGGTGAAGCGGGCGAAGTTCCAGACGATCACCCCGTCCAGCTCGCCGCGTTCGATCCGCTCGATCGCGCCCTGCAGGATCGGGCGACTATCGTCCGCGCCAGAGCGGTCCAGCTCGGCTGGCAACATCTCGACCTCCAAGCTGCGCGGCTTGGCCCAGCTGCGAATTTCGCGCTCCTGTAGCTGCGGCGAGATCAGGGTCTCGGTGCGATCCCCAACGCGGCTGACGCGGACATACCCGGCGAACGTGCCCATATGCCCCTATGGTAATGCACACTACTGGATGTAGAGGTTGTCGCGGCGTGAGCCCGAGCAGTCGGCCCCGTCGGCTTCCGAGTGCTCGATCTCCCCGGCCCGGCAGTCGACGACGTGGACGAATGCCGAGACCGGCAGGCGCCGGTCGGTGCGGTGGACCAGCCCCTCGTCGGGAGCGTCGCCGCAGGTGGTGCTGCGACAGCGACGGTAGTCGACGGGCACCGCCCGCGACCCGTGCTCGAAGATGATCGTCGGCATGTGCTTGCGCACCAGCTTGCCGACTTCGGTCCCGTAGGTGGCGATCAGCACCGGCTCGTCCCCGCAACCGTCCGCCAGCGAGGCCGCACAGAGAATCCGCGACGCCACCGCCCGCGCCAGCTCACCGCCCGGTACGCGCACCCCGACCGCGATCAGCCCCGCCAGCAGCAACGAGACGCACAGCAGCGTCCCGACCCACTCGACCGTCCCCTGCCCCCGCTCCCCTTCCACTGCGGGTCAAGGAGCATGGCCGGCAGATTCTCCCCTCTAAGCCCATCGAGGAGGGGTCGAGAGACCCTCAACCGAACCTCCCGCTGTTCGTGAGGGCGAGGGTCTCTCGACCCCTCCCCCACCGCGCCTAGAGCTGCTGAATCTCCGCCGCGATGTCCGCTGCCGCCTTTTTGGCGTCGTCGAAGAGCATCGAGGTGTTCGGTTCGTAGAAGAGGTCGTTGTCGATGCCGGCGAAGCCGGGGCTCATCGAGCGCTTGATCACGATCACCTGTTGGGCCTGGTCGACTTCGATGATCGGCATCCCGGCGATCGGGCTGTTGGGATCGTTTTTGGCCGCCGGGTTGGTGACGTCGTTGGCGCCGACGACGATGGCGACGTCGGTGCGCGGCATCTCCGGGTTGATGTCCTCCATCTCACGCAGCTGCTCGTAGGGGACGTCGGCCTCGGCGAGGAGCACGTTCATGTGGCCGGGCATCCGGCCGGCGACGGGGTGGATCGCGTAGCTGACGGTGACGCCGCGCTTTTCCAACTCGTTGGCGACCTCCTTGATCGCGTGCTGGGCCTGGGCGACCGCGAGGCCGTAGCCGGGGACGATCACGACGCTGTCGGCGTAGGCGAGCTTGATCGCCGCGTCCTGGGCGCCGATCGAGACGTAGGGGCGCTGCTCGGCGCTCTCAGCGCTCGCCGCCGGGGCGCCGCCGAAGCCGGCGAAGAGGACGTTGGCGACTGAGCGGTTCATCGCCGTCGCCATCTCCATGGTGAGGATCGTTCCCGAGGAGCCGACGATCGTGCCGGCGACGATCAGCGCGACGTTGTCGAGCGCGAAGCCGGCGGCGGCGGCGGAGAGGCCGGTGAAGGCGTTGAGCAGCGAGATCACGACCGGCATGTCGGCCCCGCCGATCGGCAGCACGACCATGTTGCCGAGGATCGCGGCGGCGATCAGGATGCCGATGAAGAGCGGCTGGGAGGGGTCGCCGTTGTTGATCGCGATGTCGACGCAGCCCGCCAGGATCGCGACCAGCAGCAGAACGTTGATCACCTGCTGGCCGGGCACCGCCAACGGCCGCGTCGGGATCAGGTCCTGGAGCTTGGCGAAGGCGATGTTCGAGCCCCAGAAGGAGACCGAGCCGATCACCGCCGCCAGCAGCGTCGGAATCAGAACTTCCAGCGGAATGTCGCCGCCGGCGGAGATCCCGTGACGAAGCTCCGACCAGGCGATCAGGGCGACGGCGCCGCCGCCGACCCCGTTGTAGAGGGCGACCATCTGCGGCATCTCGGTCATCTGCACCCGCACCGAGGCGACGAAGCCGATCGCCGAGCCAACCCCGAGGCCGATGATGATCAGGCCCCAGTTGCCCATCCCGTCGAGCAGCAGGGTGGTGACGACAGCGACCGCCATGCCGGCGGCGGCGACCATGTTGCCCTGCTTGGCGGTGGTCGGATGCGTGCCTTTTTTCAGCCCGATGATGAAGAGGCTGAAGGCGACGATGTAGAGCGCCGTGGCGGCTTCGCCACCCGGCTGCAGGACCGCGAGCGGGGTCATTTGTCCTCAGCCTTGGGTTTCGGCTTTTTGCTGAACATGCCGAGCATCCGGTCGGTGACCATGAAGCCGCCGACGATGTTGATCGCGCCGAAGGCGACGGCGATCGTGCCGATCACGTACTCGAGCGGATCGTTGGCGTAGCCGAGCACGATCAGGCCGCCGAGCATGACGATGCCGTGGATCGCGTTGGTCTGCGACATCAGCGGCGTGTGCAGGGTCGTCGGGACCTTGGAGATCACCTCGAAGCCGACGAAGGCGGCAAGCACGAGGATCGCGATCTCGGTCATCAGGCTCATAGCTATTTCGCCGCCCTCTCGTTTTTGATCTCGCCGCCGGTCGCGATGCAGGCGGCGGCGATGATGTCGTCCTCGAAGTCGACGTTCAGCGCGCCCTCCTCGCTGACCATCAGGCCGAGCAGGTTCTCGAGGTTCTTGGCGTAGAGCTGGGAGGCGGGCGCCGGCATCTCCGAGGCGAGATTGCGCGGGCCGATCACCTTGACGCCGTTCTCGACGACGGTCTCGCCCGGAACGGTCAGCTCGCAGTTGCCGCCGGTCTCGGCGGCGAGGTCGACAATCACCGAGCCGGCGGCCATGTTGCGGACCGCATCGGCGGTGATCAGCAGCGGTGCCGGGCGCCCCGGGATCGCGGCGGTGGTGACGATGATGTCCTGCTTGGCGGCGTTCTCGGCCAGGGCGTCGCGGACCTGGGCGTTCTCCTCGTCCGTCAGCGGCCGGGCATAGCCGCCCTCACCCTCGGCGTCGGGGATGAAGTCGAGTTCCAGCGGCCGGCCGCCGAGCGAGGCGATCTGCTCCCAGGCGGCGCGGCGGATATCGAAGCCGGTGACAATTGCGCCGAGGCGCTTGGCGGTGGCGACCGCCTGCAGGCCGGCGACGCCGGCACCGAGGACGAGCACCTTGGCCGGCGGCACGGTGCCGGCGGCAGTGGTCATCATCCCGAAGAAGCGGCCCGACTCCCGCGCGGCGATCAGCATCGCCGCGTAGCCGGCGGCGGCCGCCTGCGAAGAGAGCGCGTCCATCGCCTGGGCGCGGGTCGTGCGCGGGATCGCCTCCATCGCGAAGGCGGTGACGCCGGCGGCGGCCAGCGCCCTGTTGGTCTCGGCGGCGACCCAGGGGTTGAGGTGGGAGACGAAGAGCTGGCCGGACTTGAGGCGGGCGATGTCCTCGGCGGAGGGAACGGCGACACGCAGTACGGCGTCGGCACCCCAGGCGGCGTCGGCGTCGACGAGCTCGGCTCCGGCGGCCTCGTACTGGGCATCGGGGTGGCCGGCCGCGTCGCCGGCGCCGCGCTCGACGAGCACCTCAACCTGCTCGTTGCGCCGCAGCGATTTGACCACGTCAGGGACCAGCGCGACCCGGCGCTCCCCAACAGCGGTCTCTTTCGGAACTCCGATCTTCATACCCGTGCGGCGCGGTAGGTTATGCGAATCGGTCAGGCCGACGCGCCGACCCCGGACACGGCGGCCAGACGCTCGAGGGTGTGCAGCTGCTGATCCCGCTCGACATGGACCGGCGAGACGATCAGGCGGTCGATGCCGGCGTCGCGGAATCGCTCCACCCGCGCCGTCACCTCCGCCTCGGTGCCGACCAGCGAGGTGGCCTCGACGATCTCGTCCGGCATCGCCTCGAAGGCGCCGGCGCGGTCGCCGTCCTGGAAACGCTTCTGGACCTCGTCGGCGACATCGCCGAAGCCGAAGCGGTGGGCGAGGTCGACGTAAAAGTTCGTCTTGCGGCTGCCCATGCCGCCGAAGTAAAGGACCAGCCCGGCCTTGACAACGCTCTTGGCCGCCTCGAGGTCGCCGTCGATCGCGACCTGCAGGGAGGGCGAGACCTCGAGGTCCGAGCGCCGGCGACCGCCCTTGGCGAAGCCGGCCTCCAGGTGCTCGCCCCAGGTCGCCTCGAAGGCATCGACGCTGAAGAAGATCGGGATCCAGCCGTCGCAGATCTCGGCCGCCATCTCGACCGATTTGCGCCCGATCGCGCCGACGAAAACCGGGATCTCGTTGCGGACCGGGTGGAAGTTGAGCTTCAGCGGCTTGCCCTCGCCGCCGGGCAGCGGCAGCGAGTAGTGCTCGCCCTGGTGGTCGACCGGGCCCTCGCGGGCGATGATCTCGCGCACCACTTCGATGTACTCGCGGGTGCGGCCCCAGGGCTTCGAGTAGGGAACCCCGTACCAGCCTTCTGAGACCTGCGGGCCGGAGGGGCCGAAGCCGAAGAGGAAGCGACCGCCGGAGAGTTTGTCGATCGTCGCGCCGGCCATCGCGGCGGCGGCCGGCGGGCGGGCGGGGACCTGCAGGATCGCGGCGCCGAGGTTGATCGTCGTCGTCTGCGCCGCCAGCCAGGCCAGCACGCTGACCACGTCGGAGCCGTAGGACTCGGCCGCCCAGACCGACTCGTAGCCGTGGCTCTCGGCCGCCTTGACGACCTCCAGCGCATCCTCGCCGGCCGGGCCGATGCCCCAGTAACCCAGGTTCAGTCCAAGCTTTAGCCCCATCCGACCCGCACCCTATTGAATACCGCTGTGGGAAACGGCCACCCATCCGCCGAGCAGGGCCTGACCGGCGCCGAGGCGGCGGCGCGGCTGCGCAAGCTGGGACCGCCGCCGGAGACCTCCTCGCGCTCGGTCTCGAGCATCGTCGCCGGCAACGTCTTCACCCTCTTCAACGCGATCATCGGCGTCTTCTTCGTCCTCGACCTGGCGTTGGGCCTCTACGCGGACTCGATCTTCGGCCTGATCGCGGTGATCAACTCCTACATCGGCATCCGCCAGGAGCTGAAGGCGAAGGCAACCCTCGACGAGCTGGCGATCCTGGTCGCGCCGCGCGCCAGGGTCGTCCGCGACGGCGCCGTCATCGAGCTGCTCGCGTCCGAGGTCGTCCCCGGCGACGTCGTCTCCGTCGGCCCCGGCGACCAGCTGATCGCCGACGGCGAGACGCTCGCGACCCGCGGCATGACCCTCGACGAGTCGCTGCTGACCGGCGAGGCCGACGGCATCCAGAAGGGCCTCGGCGACCGCGTCCTCTCCGGCTCCTTCTGCATCTCCGGCTCCGGCCACTACGTCGTCGACGCGGTCCGCGAGGAGAGCTACGCCGGCCGCCTCGCCGGCGAGGCGCGCGCCTTCCGCCATCCCCCCTCTCCCCTCCAGGTCGAGGTCAACAGCGTCATCGTCGCCTGCACCTACGTGATGATCCCGCTGGCGGCGATCCTGATCTTCACCCTCAGGGTCCGCAGCGTCAGCCTCGACGAAGCCGCCCAGACCGCGACCGCCGGGCTGGTGACGCTGATCCCCGAGGGCCTGGTGCTGCTGATGAGCGTCACCTTCGCCGTCGCCGCGGTGCGGCTGGCGCGACGCGACACCCTGGTCCAGCAGATGAGCGCCAGTGAGAGCCTCGCCGCGGTCGACACGATCTGCGTCGACAAGACCGGCACCCTGACCGCGGGGGAGCTGCGGCTGGCCGGAGTCGAGTTCGCCGCCGGCGTCGACCCGGCCGCCGGCGCCGCGGCGCTGGCCCGCTTCGCCGCCAGCGCCGGCGACCGCAACCGGACCCTGGAGACGATCGCCGAGCGCTACCCGGGCGAGGCGGTTCGGGTCAGCGCCGAGGTCCCCTTCTCCTCGGAGTGGAAGTGGAGCGGGCTGGCGCTCGACGGACATGAAGCGGGCGGCGCCACCTACGTCCTCGGGGCGCCCGACATCCTCAGCGAGAGCGGCTCCCTGACCCTGCCCCCCGACCTGGCGAGCAAGCTCGAGGCGGAGACCGAGGTCGGCCGCCGGGTCGTGGCCTTCGGGCAGTCGACCGAGGCGCTGCCGGTCGACCCCGCAAGCGGCGTGGCGCCGCGGATGGCGCCGCTGGCGCTGATCGTGCTGGAGGAGACTCTGCGCCCCGACGCGGCGGAGACGATCGCTTTCATGCGCGAGCAGGAAGTCGACCTGAAGCTGATCTCCGGCGACGCCCGCGCCACCGTCACCGCCGTCGCCTACGCGGTCGGCGTGCCCCGTGAGGCCGGGGTGATCGAGGGTCCCGACCTGCCCGCGGACCCCGAGGGTCTGGCGGCGGTCGCCCTCGCCAACACGATCTTCTGCCGGATCAAACCGGAGCAGAAGAAAGCCCTGGTCGGGGCGCTGGTCGACGCCGGCCGCTATGTCGCGATGATCGGCGACGGAGTCAACGACGTGCCTGCCCTGAAGCGGGCGCGGATGGCGGTGGCGATGGGCTCCGGCGCCCAGGTGACCAAAGGCGTCGCCGATGTCGTCCTGCTCAAAGACCAGTTCTCGCGCCTGCCCGAGGCGGTCGGCGAGGGGCGCCGGATCGCCCGCAACATCCACCGCCTCGGCCGCCTCTACCTGACCAAGACCGTCTACGCCGCGGCGCTGATCCTGTTCGTCGCGGTGCCAGGCTTTGCCTTCCCCTTCCTCCCCCGCCACCTCACCCTGGCGGCCTTCCTGACGATCGGGATTCCCTCCTTCGTCCTCGCCCTGGCCCCCTCCGACGGGCCGCTGTACCGCGGCCACCTGATCAAGTCCCTGGCCGCCTTCGCCGTCCCGGCCGGGCTGGCGACGGCACTTGGCTCGATCCTCTCCTTCTTTCTCGTCGACAGCGTCGCCGGGGCCGGCCTCGAGGCCGGCCGCACCGCGGCGACGACGACCCTGATCGTCCTTGGCCTGGCCTTCGTGCTGCTGCTCGAGCGAGGGCCCGGCCGCGAGCACATCGCGATCCAGAGCTACATGCTGGCGCTGGTCGCCGGCCTCGGCGCCCTCTACGCGCTGATCCTCGCCGCCGCCCCGGTCCGCGAATTCTTCGAAATGGACCTGCTCAACTCGGTCCAGTGGTTCCTGGCGATGTTCGCCGCCGCGATCGGCCTGACGATCGCCAGCGCCCTCTGGCGCCTGCCGCAGATCGAACGCCTGGAAACGCCAGAGGAGACCTGATCGAATGCGCCGGTCAGACGGCCGCGGGGGGAATGACGAACTGGGTGACGATCAGGTTCGCGGCGAGCTTTGCCTTGCCGTCGCGGATCCGCTCGATCCTGACCTCAGCGACGACGGTGCTGCGGCCGGCGTGGAGGACCGTCGCCTCGGCGAGGATCTCGTCGCCGAGCAGTCCTGACCCGAAGGCGTTGAGCTTCATCTCGATCGTCGTGAAGTCGTGGCGCGGCGGGATGTTGCGGAAGGTGACCCAAGCGGCGACGGTGTCGCCGAGCGCCGCCCAGACGCCGCCGTGGACGATTCCACCGGGATGCAGGTGGCGGCGGTCGACGACGATTCGGCCGCGCGAGTGCGTCTGCTCGATCTCCAGCGGTTCGATCCCGAGATCGCCCGGAAAGCTCTCCCGGGCGAACTCGGCGATCTGCGCCGGCGTGATCTCGGACATATCGGTCACAGATCGGAGCGGCCCAAATCGATTGGCGAGATAGGGGGTCTATAGGCCCCCCAACTCGCCAACAGATTCCTCAGTTCATCCGCTCCACGAGCATGGCCTTGCCCTGCCCACCCGCGACGCACATGGTCTCGAGGCCGACCTGCTGGTCGTCGGTCTCGAGCACGTTGAGCAGGGTGCCCATGATTCGGGCGCCGGTCATCCCGAAGGGGTGGCCGAGGGCGATCGCGCCGCCGTGGGTGTTGAGCTTGTCTTCGCTGATCCCGCATTCGTCCATGATCGGGATCACCTGGGCGGCGAAGGCCTCGTTGAGCTCGACCCGGCCGACGTCCTCGATCGTCATCCCGGCCCGGTCGAGGACCTTCTTGATCGCGCCGATCGGGGCGACGCCCATCAGCTCCGGCTCGTTGCCGTAGGTCGCCGCGGTGATGATCCGGGCGCGCGGGGTCAGGCCCAGCTCCCTGGCCTTGGTGTCGCTCATGATCAGCACCGCGGCGGCGCCGTCGTTGAGCGGGCAGGAGTTGCCGGCGGTGACGCCGCCGCCGCCCGAAGGCCTCCGGCAGTTCGGAGAGCTTCTCCAGGGTCGAGGAGGCGCGGGGGCCGTCGTCCTTGCTGACCTCGGTGCCGTCGGGCAGGGTGACGGGGACGATCTCGCGGTCGAAGAAGCCGTCCTCCTGCGAGCGCACGGCGAGTTCCTGGGAGCGCTGCGCGAACTTGTCCATCGCCTCGCGGCTGACGCCGTACTTGTTGGCGACGTTGACCGCGGTCAGGCCCATGTCGATGTAGGCGTTGGGCTGGCCGTTCTCGCCGATCAGGTTCGGGTTGCGGTCCTCGGCCCCGGCGGCCTCGGTGCGCTCGTTGTAGCGGCTGACCCACTCGACCCCGACGGCCAGGTAGGCGTCTCCCTCGCCGGCCTTGATCGCGTTGCCGGCGTGGCGGATCGCGTCGAGGCTGGAGGAGCAGTAGCGGGAGACGGTGACGCCGTTGACGCTCTGCGGCAGCTTCTCGGAGAGCAGCGAGATGATCCGGCCGAGGTTGAAGGCCTGCAGACCCTGCGGCATGCCGACGCCGCAGAAGACGTCCTCGATCAGGCCGGGGTCGACCTCGGGATGGCGCTCCAGGAGCTGGTCGACGACGAAGGCGCCCATCTCCTCCGGGCGCAGCTGGGCGAGGGAACCCTTGAAGGCACGGCCGATCGGCGTGCGGAGGGTGTCGACGATGACTGCTTCGGGCATGCGGTATCTCCTTGAACGCTTATGGGGGCTGCTAAGTGCGGGCAAGAGGCTAGTTGACCAGCCAGTCGGGCGTCTTGTGCGATTTCGCACACAAAAACCGAGTCCCGTCCCCTGCCTGCGTTACATTCGCCTCAATCCACCTCGCGTGAAACGCGAGTCTTGCCGCGGAGCGGCAGCGAAAGGAGGGACCTTCATGCCTGAGGGCTACTGCGTCAAAGAGCGTAAGAAGGTTGAGATCAAGGACGCCAAACAGGTGACCATGAAGAACGGTCGCCCAGCGATCCAGGGCACCTGCCCAGATTGCGGGACGAAAATCTTCAAGATCGGGAAACTCTAAGCCGGTCCCTTGAAGCTGCCGCCTCCCGGTGCCGGCGCCGAGCCGGTGCCGGGGGCGTCGCCCTTCCGCCACGCGGGTTAGGAACGAGGCTTGAGTAGGAGGATCGGCACAATCGCGCTACTGGTGCTCGCCACCGCCCTGCCGATCGGCGGCTGTGGCGGCGGGGCCGGCAGCAGCGGCAGCGGTGGCGGCACCACGGCCGGCGCCACCACGACGGAGACCGTGCCGCCCAACCCGGAAACCAACCCCAGCGCCTTCGTCTCGCTCGGCAGCGTTCCCAAGCTCGGCCTCGTTCTCACCAACTCCGAGGGCCTGGTGCTCTACGGCTTCGCGGCCGACAGCGGCACCCACTCCGCCTGCCACGGCCGCTGCGCCCGGATCTGGCCGCCGCTGATCACCGCGGGCCCTCCGCAGCCGAGCAACGGCGCCGCGGCCTCGAAGCTCGGCACGATCAAGCGCAGCGACGGCAGCGAACAGGTCACCTACGCCGGGCACCCGCTGTACACCTACGCCGCCGACAGGAAACCGGGCGAAGCCAACGGCAACGGACTCGACTCCTTCGGCGCCGGCTGGTTCGCGCTGAAGGGCAGCGGCCGGCCCGCCGGCTAATCGCCCGCCGGCGGCTTCGAGCGCTTGCGGTAGGAGATCGAGGGGGGGACCAGGGCTCGGAGCTCGGCGAGGAGGCGGGTTGAGAGCTCGCCGGGATCCTCGTCGGGGCGGGGCTGGCCGCCGGCGGGGTCGAAGAAGCGGATCCGGATCCGTGGCCGGCGCGGGAAGCCGGTCAGGTCCGAGGTGCCCTCGATCGCGACCAGGGTGACGTGCGCCTCGGGCACCTCGAGGGCGAGGCGGCCGACGCCGCTGCGCGCGCGCAGGACCTTGCCGCGCGAGCGGGTCCCTTCGGGGAAGACGCCGATGCAGGCGCCGGCCCGCAGGGTCTCGATCGCCCGCGCCAGCGCCTCCTTGTCGCCGCTGCCGCGGTTGATCGGCACCTGGCCCATCCCGTTGAGGACCGGCCCCAGGCCCCTGACGTCCCAGAGTTCGGCTTTGGCGAGGGCGCGGATCTGGCGCCGCTTGACCGCCGAGACCCCGACCATCACCGGGTCCCAGTGGCTGTCGTGGTTGCCGACGACCAGCAGTGGCCCATTCTCGGGCAGGGTCTCGAGGCCCTCCACCTGCAGCCGGCCCCAGAGGGCGACGGGCCGGGAGAGCGCCATCACGGCGCGGTAAGTGCGGGTTCGCTCACTCATCGGGACGTGAGTTCTATGCCTTCGCGCCGAACTTGGCTCAGTCGGTCTCGGTGACGGCCCGCTTCAGGACGTCGCGGAGAGTGCGCCGGTCGGTCTCCGAGAGACCGGAGATCCAGGCCGGTGGCTTCTCCACCACACGCATCAAGCGGGTGCGGACCCGGCGACCGTCGGCGGTCAGGGCGATCAACTTCACCCGCCGGTCATGCTCGTCGGGCAGGCGCGTCGCCAGCCCCTTCTCTTCGAGTCCGTCGACGATCCCGGTGACGTTGGAGTTGTCGCAGTGGAGGAAGTCGGCGACTTCGCTCATCGTCCGCGACCTGTCGAGCAACCGCAGCGCACCGAGCGAGGCGGGTCGTAGGCCGAGGTCGCGGGCCGCGGCGAGGAATGGCGGCGGGTAGACAAGTCCGGCCAGCAGGCCCCAGGCCTCGCGGGCGGTCTCCCCTGCCGCGACCTCCTTCGCTCGCTTCTTCGCAACGGTCATGGAAGCTATTGTAGCCAAACCTTTGGTAACCTCAAATATCGAGCTTGGCAGTCAACTGGGAAGGACGCATGGCAGCAGACGCTGATCGCACCGGGATCGAGGTCGAAGGCCTCGTCCGCGAGTTCAAGAAGGGGCCGCGGGCGGTCGACGGGATCGACCTCCGGGTCGCCCCCGGCGAGATCTACGGCTTCCTCGGCCCCAACGGCGCCGGCAAGTCGACGACGGTGCTGATGTTGACGACGCTGCTGCCGCCGACCGCGGGCACGGCGCGGGTCGCCGGCTTCGACATCGTCAAGGAAGGGCCACAGGTCCGCTCGGCGATCGGCGCCGCGCTGCAGGAGGCGGCGCTGGACCCGCTGCTGAGCGGCCGCGAGCACATGCGCCTGCAGACCGCGCTGCACGGGATCGCCAAGGCCGAGCGCGAAATCCGCGGCAACGAACTGCTCGAGCGGGTCGGCCTCTCGCAGGCGGCCGACCGCAAAGTCGGCGGCTACTCGGGCGGGATGAAGCGCCGCCTCGACCTTGCCCTGGCGCTCGCCCACCAGCCCCGCATCCTCTTCCTCGACGAGCCGACCACCGGCCTCGACATCCAGAGCCGCACCGCGCTCTGGGAGGAGGTCGGGCGCCTGGCCGCGGATGACGGGGTCACCGTCTTCCTCACCACCCAGTACCTCGAGGAGGCCGACGCGCTCGCCAACCGGGTCGGGATCATCGACCACGGCAAGATCGTCGCCGAGGGCACCCCGGCCGAGCTGAAGGCCGAAATCGGCCGGCCGACGGTCGAAGCGGTTCCCCGCGAGGCGGCCGACCACGAGCGCATGCTCGGCGTCCTCGCCCGCTTCGGCGAGCCCGCCGGGGCCTCGCCCAAAGGCGCCGCCGTGCGCCTCGCGGGCGGCGAGTCGGTGCTCGCCGACGTCGTCCGCGCGCTCGACGCCGAGGGGATCGCGATCGAGCATCTGCAGCTGCACGCCCCCTCGCTCGACGACGTCTTCCTGACCAAGACGGGCCGCTCGCTGGAGGGCGCCGAGGAGGCCGAGGAGGAGGCGGAGGACGCCGTGGCCGAGGCTGGCAACCCGGCGTGAGCGCCGGCCTGCGTACCCAGGTCGGGCAGCTCGCCCGCCGCTCGGTGCTGCGGACGCTGCGCCAGCCGGCCCAGATCGTCCCGGCGCTGATCTTCCCGATGTTCCTGCTCGCCGTGAACGCCGGCGGGCTCAAAGGCGCGACCGCGCTGCCCGGCTTCCCGACCGACTCCTACCTGACCTTCGCCCTCGCGGTGCCGTTCATGCAGGGGGCGCTGTTCTCGGTGATGAACTCCGGCACCGACCTCGCCCGCGACATCGAGACCGGCTTCCTCAACCGCCTGGCGCTGACCCCGCTGCGCGGCGCGGCGCTGCTCAGCGGCCTGCTCGCCGGCGCCGTCGTCCTCGGCCTGCTGCAGGCGGTCGTCTACCTCAGCGTCGGCCTGCTCGCCGGCGCCGACCTCGCCGCCGGGGCGGGCGGCGCCCTGGTGATCGTCGTCCTCGCCGTGACGATCACCGTCGCCTTCGGCAGCATCGGCCTCTTCGCCGCCCTGCGCAGCGGCTCCGGCGAGGCGGTCCAGAGCCTCTTCCCGGTCTTCTTCGTCTTCCTCTTCCTCTCCTCGATGGCGTTGCCACTGGAACTGATCCAGACCAACTGGTACCGGGCAATCGCCACCGCCAACCCGGTCTCCTACCTGCTGCAGGCGTTCCGATCGCTGCTGATCGAAGGCTGGGAGATCGGTCAGCTGGCGCTCGGCTTCGGCATCGCCCTCGCGGTCCTGGCGATCGGCATGTACCTGGCCAGCGCCTCGCTGAAGACGAGGCTGGTGCGGACGTGAACGAGCCCCGCACCCCCGGCCTGCGGACGATCGCCCTGGCGGTCGCCTGGCGCAGCATCCACCGCTTCCTCACCAACCCGGCCTTCCTCCTCCCGAGCCTGCTCTTCCCGCTCTTCTTCTTCGTCTCCTTCGCGGGCGGGCTCTCGGCGATCGCCAACGTGCCCGGCTTCGACTACCCGCCCGGCTACACCGCCTTCCAGTTCGTCTTCGTCCTGCTTCAGTCGGCGGCCTTCGGCGGGGTCTTCACCGGCTTCGCGATCGCCCAGGATTTCGAGAACGGCTTCGCCCAGCGCTACCTGCTGGCCGCCTCCAACCGCAACGGCATCGTCGCCGGCTACGCGCTCGCGGCCCTCGTCCGCGCCCTGATCACCTGGACGATGCTGACGGTGGTCGCCCTGCTCGCCGGAATGAACGTCTACGGCAGCGGGGTCGACCTCTTCGGGCTCTACGCGCTGGCCGTCCTCGTCAACGTCGCGGCGACGATGTGGGCCGCCGGGGTGGCGATGCGGGTGCGCTCGATCCAGGGCGGGCCGCTGATGCAGTTCCCGGTCTTCCTGATCCTCTTCCTCGCCCCCGTCTACGTGCCGCTCGCCCTGCTCAGCGGCTGGATCCACACGGTCGCCTCGGTCAACCCGGTGACGGCGCTGCTCGAGGCCGGGCGCGGCTTCCTCGCCGGCGATCCGACGGTGATCGCCCTGGCCTTCGCGATCGGCCTGGCGCTGCCGGTGCTCTTCGCGCTCTGGGCGCGCGGCGGGCTGCGCCGCGCCGAAGCCGCCGGCTGATCGCATCGGCGCCGGCGCCGGCGGATCTGAATTTGTGCGACTTGACACGTGGGACTAAGATGCCTCCCTTGGTTGCCACCGGGAGATTCCGCACCGCAGTGCTGGTCCTCGCGCTCGCGACGGCCGCGCTGCTCGCGCTCAGTTCGGCGGCCCTCGCCGCGCCGAAGGGCTTCAAGTACGGCGTCTCCTCGGGCGATGTCAGCAACAGCTCGGCGATCCTCTGGGCCCGCGCCAACAAGGCCGGCACGGCGCTGCTGCAGGTCAAGTCGAAGGGCGGCTTCGGCCCCTGCGACATCGCCGCGGCGCCGAAGAAGATGAAGACGAAGGCCGTCAAGGGCAACGACCTCACGGTCCAACTGCGGGTCAACCAGCTCCGACCCGCGACCAGGTACCAGTACCGCTGGTGCATGGCGGGCGGCAAGCGCAGCGCCGTCGGCCGCTTCGACACGGCACCCGCCGCCAACCAGGCGAAGACGATTCACTTCGCGATCAGCGGCGACCAGGATGCCTCGCCGCTGCCCGGCACCAAGACCCCGTACTGGAACAACTTCGAAGTCCTGCGCCGGATGCAGAACGAAGAAAACAACTTCAACGTGATGCTGGGCGACACGATCTACTCCGACTCGGAGGTGCCCGGGGTCGGCGGCGTCGCCGGCACCGCCGTAAGCGTCGCCCAGAAGTTCGCCAAGTACCGCCTCAACCTTGGCCAGAAGTCGTGGACCAAGCTGCGCGGCGCCACCTCCTACTACGCGCACTGGGACGACCACGAGTTCATCAACGACTTCGCCCGCTCGGAGAACGTCTTCCCGGAGGAAGGCGGCAACGTCGAAGTCAGCGGCGAAAAGCTCTACAAGAACGGCGTCAAGGCCTTCCGCGCCTACAACCCGATCACCTACTCGGCCAAGAACGGGATCTACCGGAGCTTCCGCTGGGGCAAGAGCCTGCAGATCTTCTTCCTCGACGAGCGCTCCTTCCGCAGCGCCAAAGCCGACTACGGCGGCCAGTGCGACAACCCGCCGGGCAGCGGCTCGCCGGACCTCGCGCCGACCGCTCCCCCAGCCAGCCGCGCCCTCTTCTCTTCGCTTGCGCCCTCGCTCGCCTCACCGCCGCCCGCGGCCTGCGTTGCGGCGATCAACGACCCCAACCGGACGATGCTCGGCTCCCACCAGCGGGAAGTCTTCGAGCGGGCGATCAAGAACTCGACGGCGACCTTCAAGGTGGTCATGAACGAGGTTCCGATCCAACAGTTCTACGCCCTCCCCTACGACCGCTGGGAGGGCTACGCGGCGGAACGGACGCAGCTCCTGACGTTCCTCCGCGACAACGTCAAGAACGTCGTCTTCCTGACCACCGACGTGCACGCCAACATGGTCAACGACGCCAGGCTGCAGACGCTCGAAGCAGGCGGCCCCGTCAATACCGGGATCACCGAGGTGACGACCGGCCCGGTCGCGACCAAGACCTATGCCGGCGAGATCAACGGGACCGTCGGCAGCACGACCGCGGCAAACTCGATCCGCGCGATCTTCTTCAACTCCCAGCCGCCCACCGGTGTCGCGATGTCGTGCTCGGGACTCGACGAATTCAGCTACGCCCAGGTCGCGGTCAAGAAGACCACGCTGACGGTGAACCTGAAGAACATCGAAGGCAAACCGGTCCTCAACACGGCCGATCGCAACAAGCCGGGCGAAGCCTGCGCGCCGATCGTCATCGCCGCCAAATAGTGACGACAGAGTTCTGAGTGACGGATGTCACTCATCCGGGTAGTCCGGCGATGGAGGCTGACCAATCCGGCTTCCTGCAGGGCAATTCCCGGCTGAATGATTCGCTCGCTATCCAACGATCTAAAGTGTCAATTGTGACGCAGAAGCCCCTGGAGCTGATCCTCGCGCGGAACCTGATGTCTGCGCTCTCGACTCCCGCCTTCCTGGTCGACGAGGGTGGCCTCCTCGTCTTCTACAACGAGTCCGCCGGGCTGCTGCTGGGCAAGCACTTCGAGGAACTTGGCACGGTCGGCCCGCGGGAGTGGGGCGCGATGTTCGGCCCCTTCGACGAGAGCGGCGCGCCGATCGTCTACGACGAGCTGCCCCTGGTCCGCGCGGTACGCAACGGCCGTCCCGCCCACGCCGAGTTCGTCATCCGCTCGACCGACGGAACCGAGCATGAGGTCGAGGTCGCCGCCTTCCCGATCCTCACCGCCCACGGCTCGCAGGGGGCGATCGCGCTGTTCTGGCCCACCGGCGCCAATCACAACGGGGCGGGGCCGGCGTGAAGGTCAAGCTCTGGGGGACGCGTGGCTCGATTCCCGCCCCCGGGCCGGAGACGATCCGCTACGGCGGCAACACCTCCTGCGTCGGCGTCACCCTCTCCGACGGCTCGCTGCTGGCGCTCGACGCCGGCAGCGGCATCCGCAGCCTCGGCCTCTCGCTCGGCGCCGAGCCGACCCGCCTGCACATCCTCCTCACCCACCTGCACCTCGACCACATCCAGGGCCTCGTCTTCTTCGCTCCCGCCTTCCGGCCGCAGACCGAGATCGTGATCTGGGGCCCGGCCTCGCCGGAGGCCTCGCTGCGCGACCGCATCGCCCGCTACATCTCGGCGCCGCTCTCGCCGGTCGAGGTTCGCGAGCTGCCCTGCGATGTCTCCTTCCGCCACTGCCCGGAAGCCGAGTGGGAGATCGGCCCGGCGCGGATCCGCGCCGCCTCGGTCTCCCACCGCGGGCCGACGCTTGGCTACCGGATCGACGACGGCGACTCCTCCCTCACCTACATCCCCGACCACGAGCCGGCGCTCGGTGCCGACCTCGACCGCCTCGAGGAGGACTGGATCTCCGGCTTCGAGCTGGCCCGCGACACCTCACTGCTGATCCACGACGGCCAGTACACCGACGCCGAGTATCCGAACCACGTCGGCTGGGGGCACTCGGCCCTGAGCCACACCGTCTGCTTCGCCGACCGCACCGGCGCCGAGCGCGCCGTCCTCTTCCACCACGACCCATCGCACTCCGACCGGTTCCTCGACCAGCTCGGCGCCCAGGCTCGCCGCGAGTGGGCGGCGCGGGGCGGGCGCGAGGGCGCGATCGAGATCGGCGCCGAGGGAGTCGAGTACGAGCTTCCGGTCCGGGCGCCGCACCCTGCCGCAACGGCCTAAATCGTCCCCGCGGACCGGCCGGATGGTCAAATCCCGTCTGGTCGAGATCTCCCTGGCGCTACCCTCATATCCGTGCTGTCGACCACCCGGATCGAGGCGGCCGCGGAGCGCTCGCCGCTGGTGGGGGAAGCGCTCGGGTTGGCGCAGGTGGCGCACGCCGGACAGATCCGCAACGGCAGCGGCGGCAAGCCCTACATCGAGCATCCCCTCGCGGTCGCCGAGCAGCTCGCCGGACATGGCTGCCCCGACAGCGTCCTCGCCGCGGCGCTGCTGCATGACGTCGTCGAGGAGAGCGACGTCGAGGTCGGGCAGATCCGCGCCCGTTTCGGCGACGAGGTCGCCGACCTCGTCGCGGCGCTGACCGACGCCGAAGAGATCGAGTCCTACACCGAGCGCAAGGACGTCCACCGGGCCGATGTCGCGGCCGCCGGGCGCGACGCGCTGACGATCTACGCGGCCGACAAGCTCGCCAACATCCGCGCCCTGCGCCGGGTCTACGCCGAGCAGGGCGAGGCGGTCGGCGCCGAGCTGAAGGCGCCGCTCGACGTCAAGTGCGAGGTCTGGGAGGGCGACGTGGCGCTGCTGCGCTCGGCCTACGCCGACCTCGCCTTCCTCGCCGAGCTGGAAGAGCAGCTCAGGGGTCTGCAGGCAGAACGACAGTCGGCCTCGCCGCCGCCGGCTGCCTGAGGCGCCGCCGCGGCGTCAGCTTCGCGAACCAGGAGCCGGCCGGTCCTCGATCCGGTCACCATGGGCGGGGTGAAGACCGCCGTCGTCCTCTTCAACCGCGATCTGCGGGTCCATGACAACCCGGCGCTGGCGGCGGCGGCCGAGGCGGATCGGACGGTGCCGCTCTTCGTCCTCGACGAGTTCCTGCTCGGCTCCCGTTTCGCGGCGCCCAACCGCGTCGCCTTCATGCTCGAGGCGCTGCACGATCTCGACGCGAGCCTGCGCCGGGCCGGGGGCCGGCTCTTCGTCCGCCGCGGCGATCCGGTCGCGGAGGCGCTCGCGGTGGCGCGCGAGTGCGGTGCCACCGAGCTGCACGTAAGCGCCGACTGGAGCGCGTACGCGAGCGGGCGTGAGCGGCGCCTGGCGGCTGCCTGCCGGGCAGAGCGGATCGAGTTCCGCGCCCACCCCGGGACGACGATCGCGCCGCCCGGCGCGGTGACCCCGGCCGGCGGCGATCACTTCAAGGTCTTCACCCCCTACCACCGTGCCTGGAGCCTGCTGCCGCCACGCCGCCGGCTCGCGGCACCGCGTCGCCTCATCGTCCCCAGCCGGCTCGGGACGGTCCGCCTGCCGGCTCTCGAGAAGCTGAGCGGCGGGCGCCCCTCGCCGCGGCGAGCGCGCGGCGGCGAGCGCGCGGGCCGGCGGCTGATGCGCGCCTTCGTCCGCGGACCGCTGGAGGAATACGAGCGCCGCCACGACGACCTGCCCGGCGACGCCACCTCGCGCCTCAGCCCTCACCTGCGCTTCGGCTGCGTCTCGGCACTGGAGTTGATGGAGGAGGCCGGCAGCCGCCGCGGCGGTGAGCCCTTCGTGCGTCAGCTCTGCTGGCGCGACTTCCACCACCAGGTGCTCGCCGCCTTCCCCTCGCTGCCCCGCCACGACTACCGCCCGCGCCACGATCGCTGGTCGCGCTCGGAGCGCGCCCTCGACGCCTGGCGTCAGGGTCTGACCGGGTATCCCGTCGTCGACGCGGCGATGCGCCAGCTCGCCGCCGAGGGCTTCATGCACAACCGCGCCCGGATGGCGGTTGCCTCCTTCCTGACCAAGGACCTCTATATCGACTGGCGCTCCGGCGCGGGCCACTTCTGGGACCTGCTCAGCGATGGCGAGATCGCCAACAACGCCGGCAACTGGCAGTGGGTCGCCGGAACCGGCAACGACAGCCGTCCCAACCGGGTCCTCAACCCGATCCGCCAGGCCGAACGCTTCGACCCCGCCGGCGAGTACGTGCGGCGCTACGTACCCGAGCTGGAGTCGGTGCGTGGCAGGGCGATCTTCCGGCCCTGGCTGATGGAAGGCTTCGGGCGCCTGCGCTACCCGGCCCCGATCGTCGATCACGACGAGGCCGTGGCCGCCTTCCGGGCCCACCGGGGCCTCTAGGATCGCTCGATGGGAAGACTGGCGGTGATCCTCGGCAGCAGCGCGCTCGGGCCCGGCGGCGAGCAGATCGCCGCGGCGGCGGCCGAGCACGGGGCGGCGATCGTCCAGCGCCACAGCGGCGAGCCCTACGTCCTCCCTCACCTGATCGACCACGAGGCGAACCTGCGGCCACTGGCGGAGCTGGGCTGCGACCGCGTCCTGGCGATCTCCTCGGTCGGCTCGCTGCGGGCCGAGCTCGGAGTCGGCAGCCTCGTCTGCCCCGACGACTTCATCGCCCTGCATCTCGAGCGCTCGATCTTCGCCGACGCTCGCGCCCACACGGCGCCCGGCTTCGACCCGCGCTGGCGCACCGAGGTGATCGAGGCCTGGGCGGCGAGCGGCGAGGCGCCGCGCGACGGCGGCGTCTACTGGCAGACGATCGGGCCGCGCTTCGAGACCCCGGCCGAGGTGCGGCTGATCGCCGCCCATGCCGACGTGGTCGGGATGACCGTCGCCTCGGAGTGCGTCATCGCCGGCGAGCTGGGACTTCAGTACGCGGCGCTCTGCATGGTCGACAACCTCGCCAACGGGCTCGGGCCCGAGACGCTCAGCGTCGCCGAGCTGGAGGTCGATCGCACCGCCAACGCCGCCGCCCTGCGCGACGGCCTCGCCGCGGTCCTGCCGCGGCTCGGGGCGGTGGGCCGGTGACACTGACCGTCACCGGCGCGCTGCTCGACGGCCAGGAGGTCGGGGTGCGCTGCGAGGACGGGCTGATCGCGGCGATCGGGCCAGCTGTCGCGGCCGAGCTCGGGGACGAGGCGATCGACGCGGCGGGGGCACCGCTGGTCGCGCCGCTGGTCAACGGCCACACCCACGCCGCGATGACCCTCTTCCGCGGCAGCGGCGGCGACCTGCCGCTGATGCCCTGGCTGCGGGAGCGGATCTGGCCGATCGAGGCGAAGCTCGACGCTGAGGACGTCTACTGGGGCGCCCGCCTGGCGTGCGCGGAGATGATCCGCACCGGCACGACCCGCTTCTGGGACATGTACTGGCAGCCGGAGGCGACGGCGCGGGCGGTCATCGACTCCGGCATCCGCGCCGCGGTCGGGGCGCCGCTGTTCGACGCCGACGGCGACCTCGAGCGGATGCGCGCCACCGCCAGGACCAGCATCGAGCACCTCGCCGGCCTCGACGAACGCATCTCCCCGACCCTCGCCCCGCACGCGATCTACACGGTCAGCGAGCCGGCGCTGCGCTGGATCGCCGAGCTCGGCGCCGAGCACCGGATACCGATCCAGATCCACCTCTCCGAGACCGCCAACGAGGTCGAAGAGTGCGTCGCCGCCCACGGGGTGCGACCGGCCGCCTATCTCGACGGCCTCGGGATGCTGAACGAGCGCACCCTGCTGGCGCACGGGGTCTGGCTCGACCCCGACGAGCTGGCGCTGATCGCCGCTCGCGGCGCCACCGTCGTCACCAACCCGGTCGCCAACATGAAGCTCGCGGTCGGCGGCATCTTCCCCCACCCGGCGGCGCGCGGGGCCGGGGTGGCGGTCGGCCTCGGCACCGACGGCGCCGGCTCCAACGACTCACTCGACCTGATCTCCGACCTCAAGGCGTTCGCCCTCGTCCAGAAGCACGCCGCCGCCGACCCGACCGCGATCGACGCCGCCGAGGCCTGGGCGGTAGCCACCGGCGCCCGGGCGCCGCTGCTCGGGGCGGGCGAGCCGCTGACGGTCGGCGCCGCCGCCGACTTCCTGCTGCTGCGCGGCGACTCCCCCGAGCTCGGCATCGGCGAGCTCACCGCCGGGCTCGTCTACGCCGCCTCGGGCTCGGTCGTCGACACCACCGTCGTCGCCGGCCGGGTGCTGATGCGCGGTGGCGAGATCCCGGAGCTGGAGGAGATCGTCGCCCGCGCCGCCGAGCGAGCCCGCCGCCTTGGCCTCTGATCGCCACCCACCAGGGCCCGAGTTGACGAGTTCCGGATACTGAGCCGATGACGAATGTGATCGACAAGATCTGGCAGGGCTTCGAACAGTCCTTCCTGATGGCCTACGAGGTCTGGTGGGCGCTGGTTCTCGGCTTCGCGATCTCCGCCGTCGTCCAGGCCTGGGTGCCGCGGCAGCGAATCGAAGCCGCGCTCTCCGGTCACGGCTTCACGCCGATCGCCAAGGCGACCGGGCTCGGCGCCGCCTCCTCCTCCTGTTCCTACGCGGCGATCGCGATCGCCAAGTCGCTCTTCCAGAAGGGCGCCTCGGCGGTCACCGCGCTGTCCTTCCAGTTCGCCTCGACCAACCTGGTCTGGGAGCTGGGGCTGGTGCTCTGGGTCCTGATCGGCTGGCAGTTCGCGCTCGCCGAGTACGTCGGCGGGATCATCATGATCGCGGTGATGGCGCTGCTGCTGCGCCGCTTCGTCTCGCCGCGGCTGGAGGAGCAGGCCCGTGAGCACGCCCAAGAGGCGCAGGTCGGGCACGAACACGACGCCGACGCCGCCGAGGCGCCGAGTTGGCGCGCGCGCCTCACCTCGCGCGCTGCCTGGAGCGACGTCGCCGGCAACTTCCGCGGCGACTGGACGATGCTCTGGAAGGAGATCACGCTCGGCTTCCTGCTGGCCGGCTTCATCGGCCTGCTCGGCAACGACTTCTTCAACGTCCTCTTCATCACCGACGCCCCGCCGCTGGTGCGGACGATCGAGAACGTCCTCGTCGGGCCGATCATCGCGATCCTCAGCTTCGTCTGTTCGGTCGGCAACGTGCCGCTGGCGGCGGTGCTCTGGTCCGGCGGGATCAGCTTCGCCGGCGTGATCGCCTTCATCTTCGCCGACCTGATCGTGATCCCGATCGTGCTCGCCTACCGCAAGTACTACGGCACCGCGTTCGCGCTGCGGATCACGGCGCTGATGTTCGTCACGATCGTGATCGCGGCGCTGACCGTCGACGGGCTGTTCGGCATCGCCGGCCTGATCCCGACCGGCCCCCGCCCCACCCGCACCGACATCTTCGGCACGGTCGATGTGAACTACAAGCTCTTCCTCAACATCATCGGCACCGTGGTCTTCCTTGCCCTCTTCTGGCTGACCCGCGGGCGCGAGTCGCGGATGCAGTGTGAGCATCACGCGGCGCCGGCGCCTGACTGACTCCGGGAACGCCGGGGTATAGGGTCGGACCCAGTGCCCCTCGGAGAAACCGAGCCCGACATCCAGTCGCAATCCGGAGCCTCCTCGGTCAGCTACGAGGGCGCGACCAAACGCTACGACCACTCCGGCGTCGCGGCGGTCGACCACCTGACCCTGGAGGTGCCCGCCGGTGAGATCTGCGTCCTCGTCGGCCCCTCCGGTTGCGGCAAGACGACGGCGATGCGGATGGTCAACCGGATGGTCGAGATCAGCGAGGGCGACATCCTGATCGGCGGCCAGTCGGTCCGCGAGCGCGAGCCGGCGCGGCTGCGGCGCGAGGTCGGCTACGTGATCCAGGAGACCGGCCTCTTCCCGCACCGGACAATCGCCGAGAACATCGGCGCGGTGCCGCAGCTGCTGGGCTGGAAGAAGGACCGTGCCCGGGCCCGAACCGCCGAGCTGCTGGCCCTGATCGGCCTCGACCCCGAGCTCGGCGAGCGCTACCCGGCGCAGCTCTCCGGCGGCCAGCAGCAGCGCGTCGGGGTGGCGCGGGCGCTCGCCGCGGACCCGCTGGTGATGCTGATGGACGAGCCGTTCGGAGCGATCGACCCGATCAACCGCGAGCGCCTGCAGAACGAGTTCCTGCGCCTGCAGGCGGAGATCCGCAAGACCGTCCTCTTCGTCACCCACGACATCGACGAGGCGATCAAGATGGGCGACCGGATCGCGATCCTGCGCGAGGGCGGCAGGCTCGAGCAGTACGCGACCCCGGCCGAGGTGCTGATGGCGCCGGCGACCGAGTTCGTCGAGGACTTCGTCGGCGCCGACCGGGCGCTGAAGCGGTTGGCGCTGATGCGGGTCGCCGACATCAACCTCTGGGAGGCGCCGCTCGCCTACGTCGGCCAGCCGACCGCCGAGGTGCGGACCAAGCTCGAGCGCCCCGACGTCGAAGTCCCCTACCCGCTGCTGGTCGACGGCGAGCGCCGGCCGCTGGGCTGGCTGTCGGAGCGCGACCTGCGGGGAGAGACGGTGCCGGCGCGGCCGGACTCGCCGCTGGGGCCGCTGCTGGACCGCGACGACATCATGCGCGACGCGCTCGCCGACCTGCTCCAGGGCGAGGCCCAGTACGCCGCGGTCGTCGACCACCAGGGGCGGATCGACGGCGTCCTCTCGGTCGAGATCATCTCCGAGTTCCTCAAATCGCCGGCGGCGAAGACCGAGGAGCACAATGCCGTGGAGCGGCCCCATGAGCGCGGAGCGAGGGAGCGAGATCGCCAGTGATGATGAACGCGACTGAGCGAAGCGCGAGAGTTGACCATGGCTAGCCTCGGCGCTGCCGCTGGCGGCGGCGGGGCAGGTCGGCGAAGGGTTCTTCCGCGACCACTCGGCCAAGCCCTGCCAGCAGCTCAGCAGCCACCTCTTCTGCTGGGACTGGGCGCGGGAACACATCGACCGCTACGGGACGCCGACGCTGCAGCAGCTGGAACTGGTCGCGATCTCGATCGTCGTCGGCTTCGCGATCGCCTTCGCCCTGGCACTGCTTGCCCACCGCCGCCGCTGGCTGCGGCCGCCGCTGCTGGCCGGGACCGGAATCCTCTACGCGATCCCCAGCATCTCCTTCTTCCTCCTGCTGCTGCCGATCACCGGCCGCGGCCGCGAGACGGCGATCATCGCGCTCAGCGCCTACACCCTGCAGATCATCTTCCGCAACGTCACCGTCGGCCTCGACAACGTCCCCGCCTCGGCCAAGGACTCGGCCCGCGGCATGGGGATGACCGAGCGCCAGATCCTCTGGCGGGTGGAGATCCCGCTGGCGACGCCGGAGATCATCGGCGGCCTGCGGATCGCGGTCGTAAGCACGATCGCGATCGCGACCCTGGCGGTCTTCGCCCACGCGGGTGGCCTCGGAACTCAGATCTACGGCGAAGCCAACCTCACCTTCCCGACCTCGATCCTGATCAGCATCGCGATCGTGATGGCGATGGCGCTCTTCTTCGACGCGATCCTGCTGACGATCCAGCACTTCGCGACCCCCTGGCGCCGGGCGCGGCCCTCATGAGCCTCCCCGCGCCGCTCTTCGCCTCCTTCGGCGGGGCGATCGAATTCATCTTCACGCCGCAGACCTCCAACGTCACCGGCGGCAACACCGTCGGCGGCCTCGACCAGGTGATCGAACTGACCCTGGCCCAACTCGAAGTCACGGTCCTGGCGCTGGCCCTGTCACTGCTGATCGCCCTGCCGCTGGGCCTCTATTTGGGCCACAGGGGAGCCGGGGAATGGCTCGCGATCGGGCTCGGCAACACCGGGCGGGCGATCCCGGAGCTGGGCCTGATCGCGCTGATGGCGGCGGTGATCGGCGTCGGCCTCGGCAACCTGACGATCGCCCTGGCGGTCCTCGGCATCCCGCCGATCCTGACCAACACCTTCGTCGGCATCCGCGAGGTCGATCGTTCCACCGTGCAGGCGGCGCGCGGGATGGGCATGACCGAGTTCGAGATCGTCCGCAAGGTCGAGGCGCCGATGGCGGTAACCAGCATCTTCACCGGGATCCGCACCTCGACGATCGGGATCGTCGCGACGGCGACGATCGCGCCGCTCGCCGGGGTGGCGACGCTGGGCGAATTCATCCTCGGCGAAAACGTCTACGGGTCAAACGGGGTGCTGGCGGGCGCGATCCTGGTCGCGATCCTCGCCCTCGTGCTCGAGTTTTCCCTCGCCGCCCTGCAGCGGCGCATGACTTCCAGGGGCCTGAAGCTGAGGCCCGCATGAGCTGTCCAACCCACACAAGGAGGCACCACCAGTGACGTCCAAGAAAACGAGGCTGAGGGGCGCGTTCGCGCTGCTCACCGCGCTGGCTCTGGCCATCGGCATCGCCGCGTGCGGCGGTAGCAGCTCGAGCAGCAGCTCCGGCTCGACCGCGGCGGAAGGCGGGGGCGCGATAACCGCCAATCCCGAAAACGGCTCGGTCAACCTGACGATCGGCTCGAAGAACTTCCCCGAACAGGAAATCCTCGGGGAAATCTACGCCCAGGGGCTGACGGCGGCCGGCTACAAGGTCAAGAGCGACCTCAGCCTCGGCTCCGAAACCGTCGCCCACCAGGCGGTCAAGAAGGGTGCCATCTCCGGCTACCCGGAGTACGCCAGCACGGCGCTGACCTCGTTCTTCGGGCTCGAACCGGAAGAAGTCCCCGCCGACGGGACCGAAGCCTGGGAAAAGGCGAACGAAGAATTCGAAAAGGAAGGCCTCGTCGCCTTCGAACCGACCCCCTTCGCCAGCGCCAACGCGGTCGGCCTGCTGAAGAGCACGGCTGAAAAGTACGAACTCGAAAACATCTCCGACCTCGAAGGCGTCTCCGAAGAACTCTCGCTCTACGGCTCGCCCGAGTGTCGTCAGCGGATCGACTGCCTGGCCGGGTTGGAAAAGCTCTACGGGCTGAAGTTCAAGTCCTTCCACCCGGTCGACATCGGCCTCCGCTACACGGTGCTGGAAAAGGGTCAGGCGGATCTCTCGATCCTCTTCACCACCGACCCGCAGCTCTCGGCCGAAAGCGGCAAGTTCGTCATCCTCGAAGACGACAAGCACGTCTTCCCGGCCGGCAACGTGATCTTCGTGACCACGCCGAAGGTCGTCGAAGCAGCCGGGCCCGACTACGAAAAGACGATCCTCCAGGTCCAGGAAGGGCTGACCCTGTCGGTCATGCAGGAGCTCGACGCCCGGGTCGAACTCGAAAAAGAAACGCCGAAGCAGGCGGCCGCGGCGTACCTCGAATCGGCGGGGTACACCGGCTAGCGAGGCCCGGAGCGCCGCCGAGAGGGGCTCGGCGGACAACAGCGGGGAGTGTCCGGCGAGCCCCTCTCGCCGGCGCTCCCCACCGGGCTGGACGATGGCCCTGGGTGGGGATTCGAGGGGCGCGCTGTTCAGCTAGATAGTTGCGTGTTCGGCGGTGATCGGGTTCGCCCTGCGGGCGGCGATGCGGGTGAAGCTGACGCGGGCGGCCCAGGCGGCGGAGAGGCCGGAGATGCCGGCCAGCAGCAGGGCGACGCGGGGGTCGTAGGTCTGGGAGAGCCAGCCGACCAGGGGGGCGCCGATCGGGGTCGAGCCGAGGAAGACGACCGAGTAGAGCGCCATCACCCGGCCGCGCATCTCCGGCGCGACGGCGAGCTGCAGGGTCGAGTTGATCGTCGCCGCGAAGGTCACCGCGGCGGCGCCGAGCAGGGCCAGGAAGGGGACCTCGAGCGCCAGCGTCGGCATCAGCGCCGAGAGCAGGGCGCTGACCCCGAAGGCGAGGGCGCCGGCGGCGATCAGGCGCGGGCCGGTGCGGCCGTGGGCGCCGTTGATCAGGGCGCCGGCGATCGAGCCGACCGCCATCGCCGAGACCAGCACCCCGTAGGTCATCGCGCCGCCGTCGAAGCTGAACCTGGCGAGCAGCGGCAGGACGACCTGGAAGTTGAAGCCGAGCGTGCCGACCAGCGCCATCAGCCCCAGCGGCACCGCCAGCTCGGGGGTCGCGCGGACGTAGCGCAGCCCGGCCCGGATCGCGCCGCGCCGCGGGGCGGCGATCGGGGCGGCGTGCAGGTGACGCGGGTCCATCCGCCAGAGGGCGACGATCATCGCCACGAAGGTCAGGGCGTTGATCGCGAAGCAGGGGACGACGCCGAAGCCGGCGATCAGCAGGCCGGCGAAGGCCGGGCCGACGATCCGCGCCGCCTGGACGATGACGCTGTTGAGGCTGACCGCGTTGACGACCCGGTCGGCGCCGACCATCTCGATCACGAAGCTCTGCCGGGTCGGGTTGTCGACGGCGTTGACCAGGCCCATCAGGAAGACCGCGAGGAAGACCATCCAGGGGACGACGATCCCGGTCGCGGTGACGAGCAGCAGGCCGAGCGCCGGGATCGCCATCAGGGTCTGGGTGATGATCAGCAGCCGCCGCTTCGACATCCGGTCGGCGATCAGACCGCCCCAGGCGCCGAACAGCAGCATCGGCAGGAACTGCAGCGCCGTCGTCGCGCCGACCGCGACGCCGCTGCCGGTGAGTTCGAGGATCAGCCAGATCGCCGCCACCGTCTGCATCCAGGTGCCGGAGAGGGAGATCAGCTGGCCGGCGAAGTAGCGCCGGTAGTTGGGGACTTCGAGCGAGTTGAAGGAGCGGCGCAGGGCGGCGCTCATGGGGCGAAATCGCGCCCGGGCCGCGGCTCACCCTCCCGCATCCGGTCGAGGATCTCGGCGGCGCGCTCCAAGGCCTCGATGTCGGCGGCGGGCAGGTCGCGCATCCGTCGCGCCAGGTAGGCGTTCTTGCGGCCGCGCAGCCGGCGCAAGCGCTCGCGGCCGGCGGCGTTGATCGCTACCAGGGCGCTGCGGCCGTCGTCGGGATCGGGCGTGCGCTCGATCAGCCCGGCCCTTTCCAGACAGCCCAGGGTGCGGGTCACGGTCGGGCGCTTGACCGCCTCGATCCGCGCCAGCTCGCTCGGGGTCAGGGGGCCGTGGCGCTCGATCGATGCCAGCGCCGCGGTCGCCGTCGGGGTCAGCCCGCCGGTCTCCCCCGCCGCCTCCTGCCGCAGCCGGCGCGAGGTCCGCACGATCGCCAGCCGCAGCTTCGCGGCGGAATCGGTGAGGGAAGTGGTGTCGGCCTTGGTGGTCATTAGTTAGCGTTGATAATTAGTTTAGCAAACTAAATCGGCGCGGTCAAGACCCGCGGCATTCGCCTGCGAGGGCCCAGGGGCGTCGTGTGAAATCCTGAACGCGATGACCGACGCCCGCGACGCTCTCGACAAGCGCTGGATCGCCCTGGCGCTGCTCTGCGTGGCCCAGTTCGTCGTCGTCCTCGACGCCTCGATCGTCAACGTGGCGCTGCCGACGATCGGCGAAGCGCTCGACTTCTCCGAGGGCAACCTGCCCTGGGTCGTCAACGCCTACGTGCTGACCTTCGGCGGCTTCCTGCTGCTCGGCGGACGGCTGGCCGACCTGCTCGGGCGCCGGCGGGTCTTCATGGCCGGCCTCGTCCTCTTCGCGCTCGCCTCGCTGGCCGGCGGCCTGGCCTCCAACTCGAGCCAGCTGATCGCCGCCCGAGCGGTCCAGGGCCTCGGCGCCGCGATCCTCTCCCCCGCGGCGCTCTCGATCGTCGCCACCACCTTCCGCGACGGCGCCGAGCGCAACAAAGCGCTGGGGATCTGGGGCGCGGTCGCCGGCTCCGGCGGCGCCGCCGGGGTGCTGCTCGGCGGCGTTTTGACCGAATACCTGGGCTGGGAATGGGTGCTCTGGGTCAACGTCCCGATCGGCATCGCCGCCGCCGCGATCGCCCCCAGCCTGATCGCCGAAACCCGTTCTGAGGACGAGGTCCGCCACTTCGACGTCGCCGGCGCGACGACGATCACGCTCAGCCTCTCGGCCCTGGTCTTCGGCCTGCTCGACGCCGAAAGCGCCGGCTGGGGCTCGGCCCAGACGATCGGGACGCTCCTCGCCGCGGCGCTGCTGCTCGGCGCCTTCGTCGTCATCGAGCGCCGCTCGCGGGCGCCGCTGGTGCCGTTCTCGATCTTCCGCGTCCGCACGATCACCGGCGCCAACGTGGTCGGGATCCTGGTCGGCGCCTCGCTCTTCTCGATGTTCTTCTTCATCTCCCTCTACATGCAGCAGGTGCTCGGCTACAGCCCGATCAAGGCCGGCCTCTCCTACCTGCCGCTGGCCGTCTCGATCATCCTCTCGGCCGGGATCGCTTCCCAGCTGGTGACCAAAGTCGGCTTCAAGCCGATCCTCGCCACCGGCATGGGGCTGATCGCGGCGGGCCTGATCTGGTTCTCCCAGATCTCGGTCGACGGCACCTTCCTCTCCGACATCCTCGGCCCCTCGCTGCTGGCGGCGGTCGGCCTCGGCTTCGCCTTCGTGCCGGTCACGATCGCCGCTGTCTCCGGCATCCCCGACCGCGAGCAGGGCCTCGCCAGCGGCCTGATCAACACCTCCCAGCAGGTCGGCGGGGCGCTCGGCCTGGCGATCCTCGCCGCCGTCGCCAACGGCATCATCGGCTCCTCCCGCGATCCGGTCAAGCTGGTCGAAGGCTTCCAGTCGGCCTTCGCCGTCGACGCCGGCTTCGCGATCCTCGGCCTGATCGCGACCCTCGTCCTGATCCGCGGCAGCGACAGCCGCGCCCACGTCGAGATCGGCCAAGAGGCCGCAACCGCAAGCGACTGAGCTCCGCGGCGCGTCAAGAGTCACGGATCTGAGGAATCTCCACAGATGCCGCTTGGAGTCGCCCGGCGCGGCGGTTAGGCTGGCGTCGTTCTCGTGTCTCTTCGCCTTCCCGCAATCAGCTTCGCCGGCCTGCTGCTGCTCGGCCTCGCACGCGTTCGGCCTCAGCGCCCGCAGCGACGCGGCGGCGCCGACGGTCACCGGGATCGGCTCGCTCGGCCTGCGGCGCGGTCCAGTACGGCGGTTCCGGCGCCGCCGAAGCGCTGGTCGTCTCCGACCTGCCGCTGCACGGGGCCTCGCGGCAGCGCTCGCTGCAGATGAACGACGCGATCCGACTGGTGCTGGAAGGCGCCAAATGGCACTCCGGCGGGCGCAACGTCGCCTTCCAGGCCTGCGACGACTCGAGCGCCAAGACCGGCCTCTGGACCAAGGCCCAGTGCAAGGCCAACGCCCGCGCCTACGCGGCCGACCCCAGCGTGCTCGGCGTCGTCGGCACCTACAACTCCGGCTGCGCCGAACTGATGATCCCGATCCTCGGCAAGGCGCCCGGTGGCGGCCTGGCGATGGTCTCGCCCGGCAACACCCTGATCTGCCTCACCCAGTCGAGCCCGAGCTGCGGCTCCGGCGAGCCGCAGAGCCTCTACCCGGCGCGACGCAACTACGCCCGCGTCGTCCCCAACGACGCCTACCAGGGCGCCGGCCTCGCCAGCTTCGCCCGCCTGCAGTCGATCGACCGCGCCTACGTGCTCTACGCCGGCGGCGACCCGACCAGCCTCGGCCAGGCGAAGACCTTCCGCGGCGCCGCGCGCAAGCTGGGGATCGAGATCGTCGGCTTCAGGGCCTGGAACCCGAAGGCCTCCAACTACATGAGCCTGATGCGGTCGGTCGCCCGCGCCGCCCCGGACGGCGTCCTGCTCGCCGGCCTGACCGAAGAGAACGGCGCCCGCCTGATCAAGGACAAGGTCGCGGTCCTCGGCGGCAACGGCGGCGTCAAGCTGCTGGCGCCCGACGGCTTCGCCCAGCAGTCGACGATCGACCTCGCCGGCTCCGCCTCGCGCGGCATGTTCGTCAGCGTCCCCGGCCTCGTCCCGCAGGACCTCGAGGGCCCCGGCAAGCAGCTCGTCTCGGAACTGAAGCAGGAGCTCGGCGGGGCCCCGGTCGAACTCTTCGCCCCCTACGCCGGCCAGGCGGCGAGCGTCCTGCTGAACGCGATCGGCGCCGGCGGCGAACGCAGCGGCGTGATCGACGCGGTGCGCAAGACCAAGGTCCAGAACGGGATCACCGGCAGCTTCCAGATCCTCGCCGGCGGCGACCCCAGCGTCGGCCCGATCACCGTCTCGGTCGCCAAGAACAGCTTCGTCCCCTCGCGGGTCATCACCCCCGGCCAGGGCCTGGTCAAGGCCGCCCGCGGCGGCTGAGCGCCCGGCCGCACAGAAGGGGCGAACGGGCGCGGCGTCGAAAAGGTCGCGGTGAGCTCCGCGAGCAAACAGAGACCGGTGCACTACCCGCCGGGGATGGACGCCCGCAGCACCCGCGTCGCCGAACGCCTCAACACGCCGATGCTGATCGCGGCGGCGCTGACCCTGCCGACCGTGGCGATCAGCGAGTCGCACCCCGCCGGGGCGCTGAGGACGATCGCGCTCGCGCTCAACTGGATCACCTGGACGGCCTTCCTGGTCGAGCTGGTGGTGATGCTCGCCGTCGTCCCCAACCGCCGGGCCTGGCTGCGCCACCACCCGCTCGACCTCGTCATCGTCTTCCTCACCCCGCCCGTTCTGCCGCCCGGGCTGCAGAGCCTGAGGGCGTTGCGCCTGCTTCGCCTGCTGCGGCTGTTGCGCCTCGCCCAGCTCTCGCGCGAGGTCTTCTCGCTCGAGGGGCTGCGCTACGCGATGCTGCTGGCGCTGCTGACGATCGTCGGTGGCGGCGCGCTCTTCAGCGCCTTCGAGAAGAGCCACCAGCACCTCAGCTTCGGCGACGGCCTCTACTGGTCGGTCACGACGATGACGACCCTCGGCTCCAACATCTATCCGACGACGACCGGCGGCAAGATCGTCTCCGCCTTCATCCTGATCGTCGGGATCGGCTTCGTCGCCCTGCTGACCGGCGCCTTCGCGCAGCGCTTCCTCGCGCCCGACATCGCCGAGATCGAGGAAGAGCTGGAGGACGAGCAGCTGACCGCCGAGGCGTTGGCGCTACGAGAACTGCACAGCGTCCAGGAACAGCTGCAGGCGCTCGAGGTCGCGGTCGAGAAGATGGTCGGCCAGCGCCAGTAGGCCGTCTCAGCCTTCGTCGGCCTCGGCGGCGATCTTCGCCTCCAGCTCGGCCATCACCCCGGGGTCCCTGAGGGTGGTGACGTCACCCAGCGCCCGGCCGTCGGCGATGTCGCGCAGCAGGCGGCGCATGATCTTGCCGGAGCGGGTCTTCGGCAGGTCATCGGCCCAGATGATCCGCTTCGGGCGGGCGAATTTGCCGATCCGCTCGGCGACGACGGCGCGGATCCCCTCGATCAGCTCGTCGCTGGGCTCGCTGCCACCGCGCAGGGTGACGAAGGCGCAGATCGCCTGGCCGGTGTCCTCGTCGGACTGGCCGATCACGGCCGCCTCGGCGACGGCCTCGTGGGCGACGATCGCCGACTCCACCTCCGCGGTCGAGAGCCGGTGCCCGGAGACGTTGACGACGTCGTCGATGCGGCCGATCACCCAGAGGTAGCCGTCGGCGTCCTTGCGGGCGGCGTCGCCGACCAGATAGCGATCCTTGCCAAAGCGCGTGAAGTAGGTCTCGATGAAACGCTCGTCCTCCTTGTAGAGGCCGCGCAGCATCGAGGGCCAGGGCTTCTCCAGGACCAGCAGGCCCTGACCGGTCTCAAGCGGCTCCCCGTCGGACTCACCGACAACGGTCGCCTCCACTCCCGGGAACGGAGTGGTCGCCGAGCCCGGCTTGGTCGCGGTGATCCCCGGCAGCGGCGTGATCATGATCGCGCCGGTCTCCGTCTGCCACCAGGTGTCGACGATCGGGCAGCGTCCGCCGCCGATCACCTCGTGGTACCAGAGCCAGGCCTTGGGGTTGATCGGCTCTCCGACGGAGCCCAAGAGGCGCAGCGAGGAGAGATCGAACTTCTCCGGGACCTCCGCCCCCCACTTGATGAAGGTGCGGATCGCAGTCGGCGCCGCGTAGAGGATCGTCGCCCTGTAGCGCTCGATCAGCTCCCACCAGATCCCCTGGTGGGGGTAGTCGGGCGCCCCCTCCCACATCACCGAGGTGGCGCCGTTGGAGAGCGGGCCGTAGACGATGTAGGAGTGGCCGGTGATCCAGCCGACGTCGGCGGCGCACCAGTAGACGTCTCGCTCGGGCTTGAGGTCGAAGACGTAGCGGTGGGTCGCGGTGACGCCGGTCATGTAGCCGCCGGTCGTGTGCAGGATCCCCTTCGGCTTGGCGGTCGAGCCCGAGGTGTAGAGGATGAAGAGCGGATGCTCGGCCTCCATCGGGCGGGCCGGGCACTCGGGGTCGGCCTTGGCCAGCACCTCGTCGTAGAAGACGTCGCGGCCCGCGCTCATCGGGCAATCGATCCCGGTGTGGCGGACGACGACGATCGTCTCCAGGGCCTCGTGGGCGGCCATCTGCTCGTCGACCGCTGTCTTGATCGGCGCCGTCTTGCCCTTGCGCCGGGCGCCGTCGACGGTGATCAGCGCCTTGGCCTGCGAGAAGTCCATCCGCTCGGCGACCGACTCGGCGGAGAAGCCGCCGAAGACGACGTTGTGGATCGCGCCGATCCGGGCGCAGGCGAGCATCGAGACGGCGACCTCGGGGATCATCGGCAGGTAGATCCCGACCACGTCGCCCTTGCCCACGCCGAGGTCGGAGAGGCCGTTGGCCAGGCGCTTGACGTCGGCGAGCAGCTCGGCGTAGGTGATGTCGCGTTCCTCGCCCTCCTCCCCACGCCAGTGGTAGGCGACCCGCTCGCCGATCCCGGCTTCGACGTGACGGTCCAGGCACTGCGCTGAGGCGTTCAGGCGGCCGTCGGCGAACCACCTGTAGAAGGGAGGGTTCGAGTCGTCCAGGCCCTCGCTCGGCTCGACGTCCCAGTCCAGCAGCGCCTTGGCCTGGGCGCTCCACCAGGCAACCGGGTCGGCGGCGGCATCGGCGTAGATCTTCGGATCGCTCCAGAGCGCCTGGGCGGCGAACTCGGCCGCTGGCGCGAACCGCTCGATCGCCAGCATCGACTCCAGCCGAGCTCCAAGATCCTGGCCGCCTGCCTCGACTCCCATGCGACAACGCTACCCGGTTTAGAAGGCGAAGATCGCGGTGCAGGTGAGGCCGGCGACGATGCAGTAGATGCCGAACGGGGTGAGGCGGTTGGTCTCGAAGAAGCGCAGCAGGAACTTGACCGCGAGCCAGGTCGTGAAGGCGGCGGCGATCGCGGCGACCAGCGCCTGGCCGCGGACACCGTCGCCGGCGGCGCCGAGCAGGTCGGGCAGCTTGAGGAAGCCGGCGGCGGCGATGATCGGGGTCGCGAGCAGGAAGGAGTAGCGAGCCGCGTCCTCGTTCGAGAGCCCGGTCATCAGCCCGCCGCCCATCGTGATGCCCGAACGCGAGATGCCGGGGATCAGCGCCAGCGCCTGGGCGGAACCGATCGTCAGCGCCTGCTTGAAGCTCATCTTGGCGATCCGCGGATCGGCGTCCCCTTCATAGTCGCCGGCGCGTGGCTGGCGGCGGCGCAGGCTCTCGAAGCCGAGCAGCAGGACGCCGTTGATCGTCAGGAAGATCGCCGCCGAGGTCGGCGAGGCGAAGAGACTGCGCAGCTTGTGCTCGAGCGCCAGGCCGAGGATCCCGGCCGGAATCGTGCCGGCGACGATCACCCAGCCGAGCCGGGCGTCGGTGTCACCGGCGTCGGAACGACCGCGAACCGAGCGCCAGAGGCCGGCGAAGATCCGCTTCCAGTCGTCGAGGAAGAAGAAGAAAAGGACGGTCGCGGTGGCGCAGTGGGTGGCAACCAGGAAGGCGAGGAAGAATTCGTCGTTCTGGTGGATGTCCCAACCGAACAGCGACGGGGCGATCACCGCATGGCCGAGGCTGGAGATCGGAAACGGCTCCGCAATCCCCTGCAGAGCGCCGAGAACGATGGCCTGGAAATAAGAGATCGGTTCCAAGAAGAAGGGGGAAACCTATGCGGCGTTTCTAAAGAGTTCGTGAGAACTGAATCAGTAACCCGAGGGGTGCCGAACGATGAAGCCTTCGGGCGAGTCGACCCAGGGGTTGTGCCAGCGCGGGCCGGGGCCGCCGACGGTGTCGAAGGCGATGCCGGCGATCACCATCCAGGCGTGCTCGGCGTTGGCGTAGACCGTGATCCAGTGGCCGGCCCCCGCTTCGCCCCAGGTCTCCAGACCGGTCGAGTCGAGCGGGCTTTCGAGGAAGCCGCCGCCGTGCAGGGCGAAGCTGACCGCGCCCGAGCAGTCATAGCCGGAAGATTCGAAGGAGCCGTGGCCGCCGCCCCAGATGTAGGGAGTCATCGCGATCGAGTTGGCGGCGGCGATCGCGTCCTTGACCGCCTGCGGCGCCGAAGCGGGGGCGCTGGCTTCGCTTTCGTTGATCACCTGGGCGCTTTCGCCGGGATTCAGCGGCGCCGGCACCTCTGCCATCGGCACGCCGGTGGTGCCGCCTTCGGAGGCGATCTGGTTGGAAATCGAGGAGAGGTTGCTGCTCAGCGCTTCTTCGCGACTTTCCAGCGCTTCCATCGCCGACCGCCGTTCGGCTTGGGCCGCCTTCAGTTCGGCGAAGCGGGCCTCGGCTTCGGCGCTGGCGCTTTCGACTTCCTGCTCGATCGCGGCGATCGAGTCGCGCGCCTCTTCGGCCTTGGCGCGGTTCTTGGCGAGCCGTTCGACGGCGCTGGTGACTTCGTCGCGCAGGGACTTGACGCGGCCGACGACCGAGTCGTCATAGCTCTGGATACGGCTCAGGTATTCGGCCTGGGCCGCCATCTGCGACCAGTCTTCGGATTCGAGGATCGCGTTGACGACGTTCGGCGATCCCGTCTCGTAGATCGCGACCAGCCGCTGGCGCAGGACCGCGAGCGCTCGCTGCAGCTTTTCGCGGACTTCTTCGAGGTGTTCCCGTTCCTCTTCGAGCGCGGTCGTCGCGGCTTCGAGCTCGGCTTCCTTGGCGACCAGTTCGCCGCGTACCGCGGCCAGCTTCTGGCGCAGCGCCGAGACTTCGCCGATCATCGAGTCGATCGCGGCGTTCTGTTCGGCGATCGTTTCCGCCAGGGCGCTCTGGTTGGCGCGCACGCCTTCGAGCTTGTTCTGCGTGGCTTCGAGCTTTTCCTGCGGGGTCTTCGCCGGCGCGTTCGCCTCCAGCGAGCCGCCGAGCACGCAGAGCGCGGTCAGCAACAGCGCCGCGAAGAGCAGCGCACGACGCTTGGTCGCGCCCGGATGAGTGTCGGCAAGGGAGGCCCGCATCGAGTTCCCGCTGATCCCGAGAAGGAGATCCAGCAGGGGCGTCGCAGGCTAGCGAAGTCGGGCCGGAATTGTGAGGAGTTGCTAATAACCTGCAACTTCCCTTGCAAATCTCACCTTTTAAAGGAAGTCGCTCCCCCCGCTCCGACGCCTAGAACAACGCCGACGGGACGATTTGTCAACCTCTCGTTGACAAATCGTCCCGTCGGCAGCGAAGTGGGGGTTAGGCGAGGAGTTTGGCCTTGGCCTTGTCGAACTCCTCGGCGCTGAGGGCGCCCTTTTCCTTCAGGTCATTCAGTTTGTGGAGTTCGTCGGCGGGGGTGCTGTGGGCCTGCGTCTGGACGTATTCGTCGAAATGCTTTTTCGCGTCCGCCTGGGCTTTGATCGTCCGGTCCCGCATTCCGGCACCACGGGCGATCAGGTAGATCAGGGCGGTCAGGAACGGGATGAAGACCAGGAACAGGACCCAGGCGGCCTTCGCCCATCCGGACAGCTCGTGGTCGCGGAAGAGGTCGGAGAGGATCGTGATCAGAATCCAGATCCAGATCACGAAGAAGAAGATCTCGAGCGCGATGAGGAGCAGTTCCCCAAAGCTGATGTCTGCGAGCGGCAAGGTGCTTCCTTTCGTTCAGGTGGACAGCATCGACGCGGGCGTCAATGTGATGCCCCTCACGCTATCCGCCGGGGGCCGCGCGTGCATACGGCGTTTAGGGTGATATCGCCGCCTCGTCAGTTTGCAAGCCGCCAGGTGAAGAGCGTCACGGCGACCGAGGTGGCGAGGTTCAGGCTGGAGACCCCGGCCCGCATCGGGATCGCGATGCGGGCGTCGGCGCGCTCCAGGAGGTCGCTGGTCAGGCCGTGGCGCTCGGTTCCGAAGGCGAGCACGGCGCGCGGTGGCAGCCGCTCGGGGGCCAGCTCCTCGCCCTCCGGGTCGATCGCCAGCAGCGGCCGGTCACTGCGGGGCAGCGCCGTGATCGCTCCGACCGGGAGGGCGAAGTGCAGGCCGGCGCCGCCGCGAACGGCGTCGGGGTACCAGGGATCGTGCTCGCCGGTGGTCAGCAGCCCGGCGGCGTCGGCTGCCGCCGCGACCCGCACACAGGCGCCGATGTTGCCCATGTTGCGCGGGTCCTCGAGCAGGACGACCGGCGCCGGGCGCGGGTCGGCGAGTGTCGCCGCGAGGTCGAGCGGCGGCCGGCGGGCGATCGCGACGACGCCGGTCCGCGGCACCGCGGGAACGATCCGCGCCAGCGTCTCGGCGTCGATCGGCTCGACCCGCGCGGCCAGGGTCCCAGCCAGGTCGGGCGCCAGGTCGACTGCCAGAACCTCGAGCGAGTCGGGGTCGACGGCGACCGCCTCGAGCAGCTCGGCACCGAAGCGCAGCGCGTGCTTGAGCGCGTGGAAGCCCTCGATCACGACCAGCTCGCGCTCGCGCCGGGCGCGGCGGAAGCGGTGGATCAGCTCATCGTCCATGGCGCCATCATGACTGCCCGGCGGGCGAGGAAGGGCGCCGCTCGGGAGGAGCCTTCCCCTATCCGCGGACGACCTGGAACTGGCTCATCAGGCCGTGGTCCTCGTGGTCGAGCATGTGGCAGTGGATGACGAATTTGCCGGTGTAGTCGGAGAAGTGACCGGCGACGAGGATCCGTTCGCCGGGATAGACGAAGAAGGTGTCCTTGAGACAGTCTTCCCAGGGCGGCGGCCGCTTGCCGTCGCGGGCGAGCAGGTACCAGTCGGTGTGGTGCAGGTGCATGACGTGGGCGACGCTGGTCTGGTTGTGGATCTCCCAGGTCACCGTCGTCCCCAGCTTCGGGAAGGCGTCGGCATAGGCCGGGTTGAAGCTCCTGCCGTTGATCAACCAGGTCGTCTTGAAGAGGCCGCCGATCGTGATCTCCCAGCGGTGGTCGGGCTTGCCGTCGCGGCGCCGGTCGGCCTGACGGGTCCACGCCGGCAATGGCCGCAGGCGGCGCGGCACCCTGGTGCGGTCAGGTAGCCGCGCCGAGTCGACCCGGAACTGCATCAGGGCGCCGGCATAGGTCCGGGCGCCGCTCACGTTGCGGCCCGCGTGGCGGCCGCTGCTGCGCAGTTCGACCGTCTCGCCGCGGGCGGCGGCGAAGTCGACGATCACCTCGACCCGCTCGGCCGGGCCGAGCAGTATTTCGTTGCGCCGCACGGGCGCCGGCATCAGGCCGCTGTCGGTCGCGATCTGGACCATCGGGGCGCCGTTGGAGAGCCGCAGGTTGTAGCTGCGGAAGGGCGAGACGTTGAGGATCCGCAACCGGTAGCGGCGGGCGCTGACCCGGTGGTGGGGCATGAAAGCGCCGTTGACGAGAACGCTGTTGCCGACGATCCCGTCGGCAGGCGGGCGCAGTCCGGTGAAGGGGTCGGTCAGCTGGTTGTCGCGGTCGAAGGTCCGCTCGGCGATCATCAGCGGGATGTCGCGCTCGCCGCCCGGCAGCGGTAGCGAGGCGTCGAACTCGTCGTCGATGATCCACATCCCGGCCAGCCCGCGCCAGCTGTGCAGGGAGGTCCGGTCGAGGCGATGGTCGTGGTACCACTGGAAGGCCGAGCGTTCGGGACGGCCGTCTTCGACCAGGTCATAGACATAGGTTTTCCGCTTCCCGGGGGCGAGCAGCACGTCGTTGCCCGAGGCCCGCGCCGAGAGGCCACGCGGGATCTGGCAGTAGAAGGAGTGCGGCTGGGACTTCGTCAGGCCGCCGGGTCGGCCGTCGAACTGGGTGCGGTTGTGGCCGCCGTGCAGGTGGACCGAGAGCTCGCCGACCGCCGCCGGCAGTTCGTGGTGGAAGGTGACCTCGGTCCGCTTGCCGGCCGGACGGCGCACCGTCGGCCCCGGGAAGGTGCCGCCATAAGTCCAGAGCCTCGTCCTCGCCCCCGGGAGGATCTGGGACTCGGCCTCGCGGATCGGGATCCGCAGCCGATCCCCGGTCAGCTCGCGGGGAATCGGCAACGCGGCTTGAAAGGGCACCGCGGCGGCGGCGCTGGGGGTCTCCTCGCCGAACGGCAGGAGCGCCCCCAACCGGCGGCCTTGAGGCACCAGCAGCGCGGCCGCGCCGCCGCCAAGGGCGCCGAGGAAGGCACGGCGCCCGAGGCGGGGTCCGGTTGGAAAGTTTGCGGTCGTGGCTACACGCCCGGGACGCCGACGACCGGCGCGACGACGTTGATCTTCCCCTGCATCCAAGGATGGATCGCGCACATGAAGTACAGCGTGCCGGTCTTGGCGCTGACGATCTGGCTGATCGAGGTCCCCGGCTTTTCGCCGGTGAACCAGGAGTCACCCTTCTTGCTGGTGCTGCCCATCGTGCTCCAGCCTTCGGGCCCGGCCTTGGCGGGGTTGACCGTGATCTCTTCGGTCTTCGGGTTGAAGCCGTGCCATTTGGCGATCGAGAGACAGATGTGCTTCGGCGTGAAGCAGTTCTTGCGGGCTGGGCCGGTCTTCGGCTGCGAGCCCTTGGTGACCAACGAGAAGGTGTGCGGCCCGACCTGCTTCGGGTTCGTTTCATTGACGATTTCCAGTTCGTCGCCCTGGGTCACGGTCGACGGTGCGACGAACTTGAGCTTGCCCTTGACGATCGACATCGTGATCGTGTCGGTGACTCCGGTGGGAGTTACGGCGGCCGAGGCGAGGGCCGGGGCGAAGAGCGCCGCGACGACGGCGACGGGTACGGCAAAGGCGAGTGCCCGACGCGAGGCCGAGCCGAGGACCTTGGTTCTCAATTGATGCCTTTCTCGTTGAGGAAGCGGGAGGCGGACGAACGCGATTGGTGCAACCTAGCCAACAGACGCTGCACGCGCAACCTCGCATTCCAGTGCGGTCTGCGGCCAGGTAACCTGCATCCATGGCCAATAGATATCTCCACACCTGCTATCGGATCGGGAACATTGATCGATCGGTCGCCTTCTACGCGAAGCTCGGCTACGTCGAGGTGGCGCGGATGCCGATCGGCGACGAGGCGATCAACGTCTTTATGGGCATGCCGGGCGAAGACCCCCACCTCGAGCTGACCTACAACCACGGCGTCGACTCCTACGAGATCGGTACCGGCTACAACCACATCGCCCTGATGGTCGACGACCTCGACGCGACCCTGGCCAAGCTGGCCGAGGAAGGCATCGAGCCGGAGAAGCCCCCCTACCGTCCCGGCGGCCGCACCGAGGGCCACCGCATCGCCTTCGTTCGCGACCCCGACGGCTACCGGATCGAGCTGATCGGGGAGTAGCGGCTCAGGTTCCGGTCACGGCGCCGGCGCTGCTGGGTCAGCCGGCGCTGACGCCGCCGCCGAGATGGGGTGGCGGGGCCGGGTTGGGCGTAGGGGTCGGGGTCGGTTCAGGTTCGGGTGCTTCTTCTTCGGCTTCCCCTTCACCTTCTTCAGCCTTTTCTTCCTTTTCCTGCTTCTTCTTTTCCTTACCTTCTGATTCGGATTCTTCGGATTCTTCTTCGTTGCTGACTTCCGAGGATGAGCGGGTGTGGCCGCTCTTGAGGCCGGAGAGTTCGGGCAGGCTGGAGGGCACTTCGAATTCGGGGCATTCGCCTGCGACCGCGTTCGTCATGTAGTTCTGCCAGATCGGGCCGGCGGTCGGGCCGCCGAAGCCGGTCAGTTCGCGCGACTGCGGGTGGCCGACCCAGACCGCGGTCGAGTACAGCGGCGTGTAGCCGACGAACCAGGCGTCGGACTCGCCCTCCGAGGTTCCCGTCTTGCCGGCCTCCGAGCTGCAGCCCATGTAGGCCGGGCCGCCGGTCCCTTCGGTGATCACGCCCTCAAGGATTTTGGTCACTTCCCAGGCCTGACCCGGGGTGAGGACCCGGTCGCCCTCGCCGCTTTCGATTTCGTCGACCTTGCCGTTGGGGAATTCGACCCGGCTGATCGCGGTCGGGTCATGGTGGACGCCGCCATTGGCGAGGGTCGCGTATGCGTTGGCCATTTCCAGCGGCGTGACGCCGATCGCGAGACCGCCGATCGCCTCGGCCGGAACCGACTGCAGCGGCGATTCGATCCCCATTTCGTGCGCGGTTTCGGTCACTGCTTCGGAGGTGACGTCGAGGTCGAGCTGAGCGAAGACGACGTTGATCGACTGGTGGGTGGCTTCGACCAGTGACATGACGCCACCACCGGGCTCGTCGTTGTTGACAGTCCAGGTGCCGCCGCCGGGAATCTGCAGGGTCATCGGCGAGGTGCCGCTGTAGTAAGTCGTTGCGGGATCGACGCCCTGCTTGATCGCCGTCGTCAGGACGAACGTCTTGAACGAGGAACCGGGCTGGCGGTGCGCCTGCCAGGCGTAGTTGAACTGTTCTTCGCCTTCGCCGCCTTCACTCGAGGCGAGGGCAACGATCGCGCCTGTTTCCGGGTCGACCGAGGCGAGACCGGCGGCTGGGCCGCCTTCATAGCAGGCGTAACAGGATTCGGCGATCGCGGCTTCTGCCTTCGCCTGCAGGTCCGGCTTGATCGTCGTGTAGGCCTTGAGCCCGCCGTTGCGGACCGTGTTGACGCCATAGCGGGCGATCAGTTCCTGCTGGACCAGGTCGAAGAGGAAGGGGTCGTGGATCACCTGGTACTTGTCGCCCGGCATCAATCCGAGTCCGCGGGTTCTGGCCTCGCGGTATTCGATCTGGCTGATGTAGCCCTGTTCGACCATCGTCCCCAGCACCTCGTTGCGCCGTTTCAGAGCCGCCTTGGGGTCGAGGAAGGGATTGTATTCCGAGGGCGCCTGCGGCAGTCCGGCGATCAGCGCGGCCTCGGTCAGGTTCAGGTTCTTGGCCGGTTTGCTGAAGTAGGTCTGCGCCGCCGCCTCGGCCCCGACCGCCGTCTGCCCTTCGACCGTCCCGTAGGGCGCCGAGTTGAGGTACTGGGTGAGGATCCAGTCGCGGTCGTGCTTTTCGAAGAGTTCTTCGGCCAGTTTCGCTTCGGTGATCTTGCGTTCCAGCGTCTGTTCGTGGTTCTGGATGTAGAGGTTGCGGACCAGCTGCTGGGTGATCGTCGAGGCGCCCTGGACCGGCTTGCCGCCCGCCAGCAGGTCTTTCCAGCCGGCGCGGGCAATCCCCTCGTAGTCGAGCGCCCCGTGGCTGAAGAAATTCTTGTCCTCGATCGCGATCGTCGCATTCTTGAGCGTTTCCGACAGCGCGTTGGAGGGAACCGGCTGGCGGATGTTGTCGGAGTGAATGAAGCCGATCCGGCTGCCGTCGGCGGCGTAGATCGCCGAGGAGCGTCCCTTCTGGATCAGCTTCAGGCTGGAGAGGGGCGGAGCCGCATCCCAGATGCTGACGGCCCAGGCGACTCCGATGCCACCGGCGACGGCGGCGACCGCGACCAGCAAGCCGATCGGGATCGCGATCTTCTTCCAGCGCGAATGGTGCGGCTTGCGCCGCCTCCTGCGAATACGGGTGGCCATCCGCTCGCGATTGTAGAGAGGGGCAGCCGCCGGCCTGGAGGCGTCTCCTGCCCCGCAATCCAGCTTGCCGAGCGGCAGAACGCGCCCAGATCGGCTTGACTCGGCGGGGAACCAGGGATCGGCGCTTCGGCGCTGAAGGGTCCCGGCCCGTGGGGGGTCCGGCCCACCGGCGCCGCTACGCGCGCAGCTTGTAGCCCTGCGAGAAGAGGCGCAGGTTGAAGAGGAAGAGCGCGGCGGTCGCCCCGGCGAGGGCCAGCAGTGCCAGCGGGACGCTGATTTCGGAGTAGCCGACGAACCCGTATCTGACCAGGGAGATCATGTAGAAGATCGGGTTGAAGTGGGTCAGCGTCTGCCAGGGCTGTGGCAGCAGCGTCGCCGAGTAGAAGACGCCGCCGAGGAAGATCAGCGGCGTCAGGATGAAGGTCTGGGCGAAGGCGACATCGTCGAACTGCTCGGCGCGGACGCCGATCAGCACGCCCAGCTGGGAAAAGAAGAAGCCGACCAGGAAGAGCGCCGGGATCAGGACGAGGACGTGGTCCACCGGCAGGCCGACGAGGATGAAGGCGACGACACAGGTGATGATCGCGACCATGCCGCCGCGAACGAAGCCGCCGAGCGAGAAGGCCAGCAGCAGCTCCAGCGGCGAGGCCGGCGAGGAGAGCTGATCGTGGATCGCCCCCTGGAACTTCTGCTGCAGGATCGAGGAGGAGTTGTTGGTGAAGGCGTTGGTCGCCCAGGACATCATCACCAGGCCGGGGATGACGAAGAGGATGTATTCGATCCCATGCAGCTCCTTGATCCGCGAGCCGAGGGCGGCGCCGAAGACGGTGATGTAGAGGAAGGTTTCCAGCAGCGGTCCGCCGAGGGTCTGTTTCTTGATCTTCATGAAGCGGCTGACCTCGCGGCGCCAGAGCGTCGCGAAGCGAATCTGGGCCGCGCTCACAGGCTGATCTCCTCGATGCCCTCGACGTGCGAGCGCGAGAGCTCTTTGCGGCCGACCAGGGCCAGGTAGGCGTCCTCGAGGTTGGCGACATCGAAACGCTCGGCCAGGGTCTCGCTGGTTCCCTCGGCGGCGATCTCGCCGCCGGCGATGAAGGCGATCCGGTTGCAGAGCTGGTCCGCCTCCTCCAGGTAGTGGGTGGTGAGCAGGATCGTCGTCCCCTCGTCGTTGATTTTCTGCACGTAGTGCCAGAGCTCCAGGCGCAGCTCGATGTCGACCCCGGCGGTCGGCTCGTCGAGGATCAGCAGCCGCGGCCGATGCATCAGCGCCCGGGCGAGGATCAGCCGCCGCTTCATCCCGCCGGAGAGGGTGCGGGTGCGTTCGTCGGCCTTCTCGGTCAGCGAGAAGGTCTCGAGCAGCTCCTTGGTGCGCTCGCGGCGGTCGCGCTTTGGCATCCCGAAGTAGCCGCCGTGGAAGTCGAGCGTCTCCTCGGCGGTGAGGAACCAGTCGAGGTTGACCTCCTGCGGTGCCAGCCCGACCGCCTGACGAGCCTCGGCGTAGTCGTTGATCGCGTCGTGGCCGAAGATCTCGATCGAGCCCCCGGTCGGCTGCGCCAGCCCGGTCGTGCAGTGGATCAGGGTCGACTTGCCCGCCCCGTTGGGCCCGAGCAGGCCGTAGATCTCCCCCGGCTCGATGTCGACCGAGACCCCCTTTAGCGCCTCCACCCCGGTCGGGTAGCGCTTCGCGAGGTCGACGATGTTGAGTGCCTTCTCGCCCACATCCCAAACCTAGTGGACTGCCCGCCCCGGCCGATCCGGGCCCACTCACCGCCCGCCTCTCAGGCGTGTCTGAGGTTTCGGGTTCATATGAACGTTCAACCTCAGACACGTCCCTATATAAGTGGGGGGTGGCCGCTCCGCTACTTGTCGTCGACGCTCCCTCGATGCTCTTTCGGGCCTTCTATGCGCTGCCGAGCAAGATCGTCGGCGCCGACGGGGAGCCGGTGAATGCGCTGCTGGGGTCGGCGAATCTGGTTCTGCGCGAGGTCGAAGCCCACCGGCCGCGGGCGGTGGTCCTCTGCTTCGGGCCCGACGCCGCCTCCTACCGGATCGAGCTGTATCCCGCCTACCACGCCAAGCGCGAGGAGGAAATGCCGGACGAGCTGGCGCCGCAGTTCATCAAGAGCGAAGAGTTCTTCGCCGCCTTCGACTGGACGATCGCGAGCAGCGAGGACCTCGAGGCCGACGACCTGCTCGGCACTTTCGCCCGCCGCGAGGCCGAAGCCGGGGGCCAGGCGATGCTGCTGACCGGCGACCGCGACATGTACCAGTGCGCCGGCGACGCGGTGACGGTGCTCTATGTGCGCACCGGCGGCAAAGGCGCCGAAGAGGTCGGCCCCGAGGAGGTCCGCGAGCGCTACGGCATCGGCCCCGAGCTTGTCCCCGACTTCATCGCCCTGCGCGGCGACCCCTCCGACGGGCTGCCTGGCGCCAAGGGCGTAGGGCCGAAGACCGCGGCGGAGCTGCTGCGCAAGCACGGCTCGCTGGAGGCGGTGCTCGACAACGCGATCCGCGAGCAGCGGCCGAAACTGCGCGGCGCCCTGATCGACGCCCGCGAGGATCTGCTCGCCTTCAAGGACATCGCGACGCTGCGCGACGCGGGCGTCAAGCCTCCCGCCGACGCGCCGACCAACTGGACCGCCGCCGCTGCCGCCTCCCGCAAACGCGGCATGAACCGCCTCGCCGAGCGGCTAGAAGCGTCCTCCGTCTGACGAGCGCTGCGTTGTACATGCCAGGGATGTAAAACGCAGCGCTCGCGGGTCAGTGCGAAGGAGGGGCAGCGCGCAGCGCCGCGACGAGGGCCCAGGCGCTAACCACGGCCCAGACGCCCTCGAGCAGGACGAAGCCCCACTGCGAGCCGAGCACCGCCAGGACGGCGAGGATCGCGGAGCCGGCCAGGTTGAGCGCCAGGTAGAGCCGCGAGTCGGGCCGCATCCGCCCCGTCTGGACAGCGGTGAAGGCGATCAGGATCAGCAGCGCGCCGACCACCTGGATGACCTGATCCATCCCCCGAGCCTAGAGATGCCCGCCGAGGTTGCCTTTGATCTCGCTATGCGAGTCGAAAGACAATCTGGCGAGTACCGTGGACCGATGCCCTCGGTTGAGATCCCGTGGCGCGGTCCCGGCGACGACCGGCCCGACCTGCCGCTTCCCCCCGGCCCGATGCCGCTGCGCCGCGACGGCCAGAACCGCAAGCGCTGGCGCTACGTCGGCTTCTTCGGCGAGGAGGTGATGCTCTGCGCCGCGCGGGCGCAGATCGGGCCGCTGACGCAGTCCTTCTGGGTCCTGCTCGATCGCCAAAGCGGCGAGCAGCACGCGCACACGGCGCTGCGTCCGGGCAGCCGCGAGGTCCGCTTCGACGGCCCGTCCCTGGAGATCGAGGCCCGCGGCCTGCGCGCCGGCCTGCGGCTCGGCGAGTGCGAGCCGATCGAATCGATCTGCCCCAGCGGCAGCGGCTGGGGCTGGACCCGAAAGCGCGCCGGCGTCCCGGTCGAGGGCACGATCGAGATCCCCGGCCGGCGCTGGCGGGTCAGCGGCTTCGGCGTCGACGACGAGTCGGCCGGCTACCTGCAGCGCCACACCAGCTGGCACTGGTCGGCCGGGGTCGGAAGCGCCACCGACGGCCGCCCCCTCGCCTGGAATCTGGTCGCGGGCGTCAACGATCCGCCCGAGCGCAGCGAGCGCGCGATCTGGATCGACGGAACTCCCTCAGAGCCCGCCCCGGTCCACTTCGACGGCACGGCCGGGATCGACCTGGCCGGCGGCGAGCGCCTCGACTTCGCCTCCGAGTCCGCCCACGCCCGCGACGAGAACTTCCTCCTCATCCGCTCCCGCTACCGCCACAGCTTCGGCCGCTTCAGCGGCTCCCTCGGCGGCCTCGAGCTGGCCGAGGGCCTGGGCGTGATGGAGCGCCACGACGCGGTTTGGTGAAATCGCTCGCGACATTGACCACACTCAGGGTGGGTCAATGTCGCGAGCGGCGCTCAGCGGTACTCCGGATTCGGGAAGTCGAAGCTGCAGCCGGCGTCCCAGGCGGAGCGCTGGTTGCCGTGGGCGGGGATGCCGCCGGCGTCCTTCAGGATCCGCGCCAGGTGGAGCATGTTCCAGGCGGCGAAGGTGGTGTTGCGGTTCGTGAAGTCGTTCTCCGGGCCACCCGAGCCCTCGTCGAGGTAGGAGGGACCGGGGCCCGCCTCGCCGATCCAGCCGGCGTCGGCCTGCGGCGGGATCACGTAGCCGAGGTGCTGCAGCGAGTAGAGGGTGTTCATCGCGCAGTGCTTGACGCCGTCCTCGTTGCCGGTCACCAGACAGCCGCCGACGCGGCCGTAGTAGGCGTACTGCCCCGCCTCGTTGAGCAGATGCGAGTTGCCGTACAGGCGCTCGACGATCTGGGTCGCGACCGAGGACTTCTCCCCCAGCCAGATCGACATGCCGAGGACGAGGATGTCGGCCGCCATCACCCGCTCGAAGATCGCCGGCCACTCGTCCTCCTCCCAGCCGTGTTCGGTCATGTCGGGCCAGACGCCCGTCGCGATCTCGTGGTCGACGGCGCGAATGCACTCGACGGCAACGCCGTTGCGGCGCATGATCTCGATCGAGATGTCCATCAGCCCCTGGGTGTTGGAGACCTCGGGGCTGCGCTTCAGGGTGCAGTTGATGAAGAAGGCACTGAGGTCCGAGTAGTCGGTCTCGCTCTTCTCGCACATCTCGGCCTGCATCTCGGTCAGCTCGGTCATTCGCACGTCCTCCGTCGATCAGGTGTCGGTCGTTCTCAGCGCCGCTTTGCGGGTCTCGAAGAAGTCCAGCGCCACGGCCCGTGGGTCGGTCGCCGCCAGCAGCTCGGCGTAGCCGAGTTCAGCGCCCGGGAAGCCGCGCGCCTGCCAGAGCTCACCGGCGACCCCCTGGCGCCAGGGCCCGACGTAGAGATATGGCTCGGGGTGGTTCTCATCGCCGGGAGAGAGGCCGTAGGTGGCGCGCTCGCCCGCCGCCTCGGAGCCGTGCTCGATCGCGATGTCGAAGTGCTCGGGCCAGAGGATCGGCGCTGTCGCCGCGGCCGCCGGCTCCGCGCTCGCGACCAACTCGCCGAGGACCTCGTCACCGAACTCGTAGATCGCCGCGAGGACGAGCGCCGACTCACGGTCGACACCGAGCTGATCGATACCGAGATCGACCCCCGGTGTCAGCAGGTCGGCGACCACGGCGCCGGCCTCGGTCAGAGTCCGCAGCGGCGCCCGGCGCGACTCGCCGTCGATCTCACGGACCAACTCGTCACCGTCGACCAGAACCCGCTGGCGAGCGCCGGCGAAATCGAACTCCGGCGTGCCGAAGCCGCCCGGCGTCGCCTCCAGGGCGATCTCGTTGTCCGGCTTTCGCGCCGGCGCGACGAGCTGCTCGGCGACGCGGTGCAAGCCGGTGACGGTCGCCGCGAACGATTCCGGGAGCTGTGAGAGAGGCGAGCTCATGCTCGGCGCCGAGTCTCCCATGCCCGTCATTACAAGGGGGTGAACTCTTCGCTACCGCGGCACATACTGGTCGCTCAGGGAGCGACCGGCACAACGTCGGCCGGCAACTCCGGCGGGGCGCCCTTGCGCAGCGCCAGGCCGACGAACGGGTAGACCAACGTCGACATCATCGCGGCGCCGACCAGGCCGGCGGCGGTCGAGGATTTCATGTGACCGACCTCGACCGCGATCGTCGTGATCGCGACGACCAGCGGCAGCTCGGTGGCGCAGTAGAAGGCGAGCGCGGCGCGGTCGCGGGCGCCGAGCACGCCGCGGTAGAGCAGCAGCGCCGGGACGCCACGGACGACGAGGAAGAGGACGAAGAACATCGCCAGCTTGGCGATCGCCGCGACCGAGCCGAGCGCGTCGAGGTTGAAATCGATGCCGCTGGTGACGAAGAAGAAGGGGACGAAGAAGCCGAAGCCGACAGCGGTCAGCTTCGACTCGAAGACCCGCAGCTCGTGCCCTTTCAGTGCCAGCCGGGTGATCATCCCGGCGACGAAGCCGCCGATCAGGACGTCGAGGCCGATCTTGCTGGCGAGCAGGACGAGGCCGAAGACGAGCACGACGGTGACCCGCACCGCCAGCTGGCTGCTCGACTCGAAGGTCCGCTCCAGCGCCGGCCAGCCGCGCCAGGCGAGCCCGACCGAGGCGAGGGCGACGCCGATCGCCATGACGACGAAGGCGATCAGGATCAGCGCCTCGTGGATCGGGTGGTCGGTCGAGAGGAAGATCGTGACCAGCAGCACCGGACCGAACTCCCCCACCCCGCCCGCCGCCAGCAGGTAGGTGCCGAACTTCGATTTCAGTTCGCCGGCGTCGCGCAGGATCGGGATCAGGGTTCCGATCGCGGTGGTCGCCAGCGCCGCGCCGACATAGAGGAAGGTGTCGATCACCCCCGCCGCGGCGAGCACCCCGCCGATCCCGAAGGCGAGCACGATCGAGAGCAGCCAGCCGAGGCCGCCAAGCCGGATCGGGTCGCCCTCGATCCGCTGGAAGTCGATCTCGTAGCCGGCGAAGAAGAACAGCATCCCGAGGCCGAGGTTGGAGAAGAATTCGATGAAGCTGTCGGTGTGGGCGAGGTCGAGCACCTGCGGGCCGACGGCGATCCCGAGGAAGAGCTCGACGACGACGACCGGCGGCGCGAAGCGGCGTGGGACGAAGGCGACCGTGACTCGCCGCCACCGCGGCGACCAGGACGATGACGAAGAACGATTCGGCGTCGACCTGGATCATCGCGCCAGAGTGTCAGCAGCGGCGGACCCTTACCAGGTGGTGGACCGGCCGTCAGCCGCCGAGTCCGCCGAAGATCGCGAACGGGTTCGGCGGCTGCTCGTCGTAGACGACTTTGCCGCCGCCCTCGACCGTGACCTTGCTGCCGGCCGGCGCCTCGCCTTCCAGGCGGGTCGCCAATTCCCTGGCGGTGTCCTCGTCGGCGGCGCCGACGACCAGGTACTTCCAGCGGCGCACCGCAGGCAGGCCCTCGGCCTCGAGCATCTCGTCGAAGCGGACCGTGTCGCGGTGGGAGGGCAGGTCGACCCGGACCTCGTACTGCGGCGGCGCCCCTTCCTCGACTTCCCTGCGCTCGGCGGCGACCAGCTCGGCGTGCTCGGCGGCGCGGGCGGCGTCGTCTTCGGGGAGCGGCACGTCGGGGTCCTCCCAGACCTCGGCCACGGGGTGCCAGTGGGTGAGGGTGATCTCCGGGCTCCAGCCGTTCTCGCTGGCGACCTTGACGGCCAGATCGCGGCCGGCCTCGGCCTGTTCGCGGGTGGCGGAGTAAAGGAAGACGCGCTGCTCTTCGCGCGAGACGATCACGCGGTCGTGGAAGGCGGTGCCGAGGGTGTGGCCCGGCCCGGGCCCGTCGAGACCTTCGACCAGAAGCAGCGCCTGGCCGGGGTCAGCGGTATCGATCTGGAGTCGCCAATCGTCGTTCATGCGCCCAACATAGAGTCTCCGGGCTGATGAGCACCATCCCCGAGCCGGGCGCACAGGGATCCCAAGCCGGCGTCGCCGTCGTCACCGACAGCACCACCTACCTGCCGGCGACCCTGATCCAGCGCTGGGAAATCGCCCAGGTCAGCCTCTATGTCGGCTGGGACGGCGAGCACCTGCCCGAGGGAGAGTACGAGCTCGACGACTTCTACTCGCGGCTGCGCAGCTCGCCGAACCTGCCCTCGACCTCCCAGCCCTCGGTCGGCGACTTCCTCGCCGTCTACGAGCCGCTCGTCGCCGCCGGCCGCGACGTCGTCTCGATCCACATCGCCGCGGGCCTCTCGGGCACCTGCGAGAGCGCCCGCGAGGCGGCGAGGACGCTCGCCGAGCGCGGCCTGCCGGGCCGGGTCGAGGTGATCGACGGCGAGACCGGCGCCGGCGGCCTCGGCTGTCTCGTCCTCGCCGCCGCCGAAGCCGCCGAGCGCGGCCTCTCGCTCGAGCAGGTCGCCGCGACCGTCGCCGAGACCCGCGCCGGCCTCGAGATCTGGTTCTGCCTCGACACCCTCGAGTACCTGCGCAAGGGCGGCCGGATCGGCGGCGCCCAGGCCCTGCTTGGCTCGGCCCTGAAGATCAAACCGATCCTCACCTTCGGCACCGAGATCGCCCCGGTCGGCCGCGTCCGCACCGCCAAGCGCGCCCACGAGCGGATGGTCGCCTACCTGCGGGAGCTGCACGAGCGCGGCGCCACGGGCTGGATCGTCCAGCACGCCCAGCTGCCCGAGGAAGCGGCCGCCCTGGTCGCCGCCGGCGAAGAGATCCTCGGCAGCGAGCCGCTCTTCTGCACCGAGGTCGGCCCCGTCCTCGGCGCCCACCTCGGCTCCGGAATGCTGGTCGGCGGCGTCGGCTGCGCCCCGGCATCCGCGTAGCTCAGCCCTGTTCGAGTTCCTTGGCGAGGCGGCGCATCGCTTTGCCGAGGGCGCGGCGGAGGAAGGCGCGGGAGAGCGGCGGGAAGATGCGTTCGGAGCGCGGCACCGCCGTCCAGGCGAGCTCGAACCCGATCTTGGTGCCGCCGTCGGGGAGCTGCTCGAGGCTGTAGGTGCCGCGGGTGCGGCGGTTGCCCTTGGCGCTGACGCCCTCCTCGACGATCCGCTCCGGCCGCTGGGACTCGACCACCTCGAACTCGGCGACTTCGTTGGAGCCGGGGGCGCTGACGTTTGCCTGGCCCTTGGCGCCGACCCCGCGGGGCGGCCCCGAGTAGGTCCACTTTTTGTACATGTGATCGAGGAACGGGGCGTGGTTGGCCAGCACGTCGAGATGGTCGAAGACCTCCTCGCGCGGCTTGGCGACGGTCACGGATACGGCGACGGGGTCCATCCGGCGATCCTAGTCTTCAGGTGCCGGGGCTAGGCTTCCGCCGGTGCTCGCCGACCCGCCGAGTCTGTGACCAGGCGCTTTGCTGAGGCCGTCACCGGTCGCCGCGGGCGCCGGCTGGTGATCGCGGTCTGGCTGGCGATCGGCGTCGCCGGTTTCGTCGGTCGCTCCCAGATCGACGACGTCACCGCCGCCGGCCAGGCCAGCTTCCTGCCCAAGAACGCCGAATCGACCCGCGCCCTCGAGACTCCTCCAGCACAGCCAGCACAGTCGGCGAAGAGGTCCCGGTCGTGATCGTCTTCAACCGGGCCGGCGGGCTGACCGGGGCCGACCTGAGGGCGATCGGGCGGATCGGCGACGGGCTCAACCGGCTGAAGATCACCGGCGCGACGCCGATCATCGACCCCTTCTCGGCCGACTCCGAAGCCTCGCTCGGGGGCATCGCCAAGATCGCCGACGGGATCGGGCCGATCTCGCGCGACGGCGAAGCGGCGCTGGTCGTGCTGGCGATCAACGCCGGCGAACGGGGGGCGATCGTCGACAGGGGTGCGGACGATCCGCGCCTACCTCGGGGAGCACCGGCGCCCCGGCCTCGGCGCCTACGTGACCGGGCCCGGCGGGATCGCCGCCGACCTCGAGCAGGTCGCGGGCGAAGCCGGCAAGACGCTGCTGATCGCGACCCTCAGCCTGGTCCTGCTCCTGCTGCTGGTCGTCTACCGGGCGCCGCTGCTGGCCGTCGCGCCGCTGCTCGTCGTCGGCGCCGCCTACATGGTCGCGATCGGAATCTCCTACCTGCTGATCGAGGCCGGCGCGATCACGGTCAACACCGAGGGCACCTTCTTACTCCTGGTGCTGGTCTTCGGCGCCGGCACCGACTACTCGCTGCTGCTCGTCCACCGCTACCGCGAGGAGCTGCAAAGCGGCAAGCCCCACCGCGTCGCCCTCCCCACCGCGCTGAGCGAGAGCATGCCGGCGATCGCCGCCTCGGGCGGGACCGTGATCGCGGCGATGCTGGTCCTGCTGGTCGCCGACCTGCAGTCGACCCACTGGCTCGGGCCGATCCTGGCGATCGGGATCGCGGTGATGCTGAGCGCCGCCTTCACCCTGCTGCCGGCGCTGCTCTCGGTCGCCGGCGAGCGCGCCTTCTGGCCGGGATCCGCCGCCCTGCCGCCATTGCGCGGTTCCTTTGGCACGCATGCCGTCGCCAAAGGAACCGCGGGATGGGTGGCACCGGGTCGCCGGGCTGGTGCGGCGGCGCTCGCGGGCGATCGTCCTGCTCGTCAGCGCCGGCCTGATCGTCCTCGCGCTCGGCAACCTCAGCCACCACGGCACGATCGGCTTCGGCCAGGGGGAGACGCGGCCGACCAACTCCAGCCGCGGCACCGCGGTGCTGAACGAGCACTTCCCGCCCGGGATCGGCTCACCGCTGACCGCCGTCGTCAGGGCCGGAGAGGAGGCGAAGGTGACCGCGGCGATGGAAAGGCTCGACACCGTCAAGCTGGCGCTGCCGGTGCCGGCGCTCAACGCGAGCGGCGAGGGTGTGGTCGTCGTCGTCCTGCGCGACGACCCCTACTCGGGCGAGGCCGCCGCCGCGGTCGCGGAGATCCGCGAACGCCTGCACGAGGTCTCCCCCAGCGGCCTGCTCGGCGGCATCCCGGCCGAGAACTACGACATCGAGCAGACCAACGCCCGCGACACCCGCCTGGTGGTGCCGCTGGTCCTGCTCGTCGTCGCCCTGATCCTCGCCGCCGTGCTGCGGGCGCTGGTCGCGCCCGCCTACCTGATCGTCACCGTCGTCCTCTCCTTCGCGGCGACGCTCGGCCTCTGCACCTTCGCCTTCTCGCAGCTGAGCAGCGAAGGGATCGCCTTCAACCTCGTCCTGCTCTCGTTCATCTTCCTCGTCGCCCTCGGGGTCGACTACAACATCTTCCTCATGGCCCGGGCGCGGGAAGAGTCCGCGGCCCGCGGCACCCGCGAGGGCGCGCTCCTCGCCCTCGTCGACACCGGCGGCGTCGTCACCAGCGCCGGCCTGATCCTCGCCGGCACCTTCGCGACCCTGACCCTGCTGCCGCTCGAGGAGCTGGTCCAGATCGGCGCCACGGTCGCGATCGGCGTCCTGCTCGACACCTTCGTCGTCCGCACCCTGCTGATCCCGGCGATCACCTACCGGCTCGGCGAGCGCGCCTGGTGGCCGGGACGGACGGACACCGCACCGCCGGACGAAGCGCCGCTCAGACCGAGATAGAGATCGGGAAGGTCGCCAGCCAGATCGCCGCGCCGACGAAGATCAGGTAGCCGAGCCCGAGCACCGCGAGCCGCTGGCTGGGCACCGCGAGCTTGGTGCTGATGCCGGCGAAGAACAGCGCGGAGGCGAAGAGAACCACCGCCAGCACGTAGTTGTCCGAGCGCTGATTCGACTGGCGGGCTTCGGCGCCCGCCGTTTCGGCTTCCGCCAGCAGCTTTTCCGATTCGGTGGCGGCGGCGAGCTTGTATTGCGGCATCGAGAACGGCACCGGCGGCGCCTTCGGATTCTTCAGCGGCCGGGTCGCGATCCAGGCGTACACGGCCGGCTTGAATTCGGCCCGGAAGCGGTGGAAGTAGAAATCCGCCAGCCGCGTGTCCTTGGCCGCGTAGGCGTTCACCCACTGGGTGAAGGTGAGGACGTCCACCTGGGTCTGCTGGCCGGCTTCGGTCGCCGCCCTGGTCGACTCGATCCGGGACGCGTTCGCGCGGCTGAAGTCGACCGCCTGAACCCCGCCCCAGCGCGCCGACTGATACGAGCTCCAGGCGGTGGCGACGGCGGCGATCGCGAGCAGGACCGTCGCCAGCAGCTCCGCATGCGGGTGCATGCGGGCGAGCCGGCCGGGCCTGCCCGCCTCAGTAGCCAGGGCTGACCTTCATCTTCTTGCGCTCCGAGGCGTGGGCGCCGCCCTTCTTCTCCAGCGTCGCGCAGGCCTCGATGATGTCCTCGCCGAGATGGTCGATCTGCTCGTGGCTGAGGGTCTGCTTGACCAGGGCGCGGAGGACGCTGACGTCTTCGGCGTTGGGCGGCAGCGTGTAGGCGGGCAGCATCCAGCCGCGCTCGGCCGAGAGCTGCCAGGAGACGTCGAACTCGTCGTAGCCCTTCTCGCCCGCGAGCTTGAAGGCGACCAGCGGCAGCTGCTCCTCGTCCGTCGCCGATCAGCTCGAAGTCGCCGGTCGCCTTCAGCTTCTCGGCGAGGAAGCGAGCGTTCGTCTCCATCGCTTTCATGATGTAGCCGTAGCCTTCGCGCCCGAAGCGGACGAAGTTGTAGTACTGGGCGAGCACCATCGAGGCGCCGGTCGAGAAGTTGAGCGTGAAGGTCGCGTCGGTCTTCCCGAGGTAGTTCTCGTAGAAGACGAGGTCCTCGGCGAGGTCGCTCTTCTCGCGGAAGACGAGCCAGCCGATGCCCGGGTAGACGAGCCCGAACTTGTGCCCGGAGACGTTGATCGAGCGCACCTGCTCGAGCCGGAAGTCCCACTCGGAGTGCGGGTAGAGGAAGGGCCAGACGAAGCCGCCGCTGGCGCCGTCGACGTGCATCGGCACATCGAGTTCTCGCTTGTTCTTGATGTCCAGCAGCAGGTTGTTGATGCCGACGATGTCGTCGGCATGGCCGGTGAAGGTGGTGCCGAGGACGGCGGCGACGCCGATCGTGTTCTCGTCGATCAGCGGCTCGACGTCCTCCGGGCCGATCACGTACTTGTCCTCCCGCAGGGGGACGATCCGCGGCTCGACGTCGAAGTAGCGGCAGAACTTGTCCCAGACGACGTGGACGTCGCCGCCGTAGACGAGGTTCGGCTTGTCGACCGGCAGCGAGGCGGCTTCGCGGCGCTCCTTCCATTTCCACTTCAGCGAGAGGGCGCCGAGCATGATCGCCTCCGAGGAGCCCTGGGTGCGGGCGCCGGTGGTCTCGCCGGGGGCGTGGTAGAGGTCGGCGAGCATGCGGATGCAGCGCTGCTCGATCTCGGCCGAGATCGGGTACTCGGCGTGGTCGATGAAGTTGCGGTACAGGTTCTCGGCGATGATCCGCTGCGCCTCGGGCTCCATCCAGGTGGTGACGAAGGTCGCCAGGTTGCGGTTGGGATCGCCCTCCAGGGCCAGTTCCTCGCCGACCAGTCGCATCGCGTCCAGCGAGGTCATGCCGCCGTCCGGGAACTCGTTCTGCGGCGCGTCCTCGGTGAGGAAGCGGTTTCCGTAGAGCATCGCTGCCTCGTGGGTGCTGAGCGACTCGGTCATGGGACTCCTGTCGTGGTCGGGGACGCCGAGCGTATCCGACGCCCGGGCGGCCGCAATCACCCCGAAGAGATGAATCTCGGCGGGCGCGCCGGTAGCGTGGTTCCGGCGTGGAGGCCCAGATCACCCACATCGGCGGGCCGACGGTCCTGATCGAGTTCGGCGGCTGGCGGCTGCTGACCGATCCGACCTTCGACGCCGCCGGTGAGCACTACTCCTTCGGCTGGGGCACCGGCTCGACCAAAACGACCGACCCGGCGATCACCGCCGGCGCGATCGGCCCGATCGACGCAGTCCTGCTCAGCCACGACCACCACGACGACAACCTCGACAGCGCCGGCCGGGCGCTGCTGCCCGCGGCCGGGACCGTCCTCACCACCGTCCCCGGCGCCCGCCGGCTCGGCGGCAACGCCCAGGGCCTGGCGCCGTGGGCCAAGACCCGCCTGCAGGCGGAGGGCAGACCGCCGATCGAGGTGACCGCCACCCCCTGCCGTCACGGCCCGCCGCTGAGCAGGCCGATCGTCGGCGACGTGGTCGGCTTCGGCCTCGAGTGGGAGGGCCAGGAGCACGGTGCGCTCTGGATCTCCGGCGACACCGTCCTCTACGACGGCGTCCGCGAGGTCGCCGACCGGCTCGACGTCGGCACCGCGCTGCTGCACCTCGGCGGCGTCAAGTTCCCGATCTCCGGGCCGCTGCGATACACGATGACCGCCCACGACGCGGTCGAGCTCTGCGGCCTGATCCGGCCCCACACCGCGATCCCGATCCACTACGAGGGCTGGAAGCACTTCCGCCAGGGTCGCGAGGCGGTCGAGCGGGAGTTCGCCGCCGCCCCGGAGGAGTTCCGCCGCGCGCTCCGGTGGCTGGAGGTCGGTGCTCCAACCTCGGTCGCGATCTGAGCGTCGCCCAGAGCGGGTCGGCACCGAGATCACCCGGTTCAGATGATGTTCGCCGCGCCCTGCCCCCCGATACTGCTGAGCCACACCCACCGCGGGAAGCTTTCCCAAAGACGAAAGGACTTCGGTTTGAACGGCGACGACGTCAACGAGATGGGCCCGATCGACTACGTGCTGGTCGAGTGGCCCGGCCGCCAGCCCAACGGCGAGGTCGCGCCGCACCTGGTCGAGCTGGTCGACAGCGGCCTGATCCGGATCCTCGACCTCGCCTTCATCGCCAAGGGCGAGGACGGCTCCGTCGCCGGGATGGAGCTGGCCGACCTCGGCGGCGAGGTGGCCGAGCTCTCGATCTTCGAGGGCGCCGCCTCGGGCCTGCTCTCCGACGAGGACATCGACGAGGCCGGCAGCGCCCTGGAGCCCGGAACCTCGGCGGCACTGCTCGTCTTCGAGAACACCTGGGCGGCCCCGTTCGCCGCCGCCGTCCGCCGCTCCGGCGGCCAGCTGGTCGCCAGCGGCCGCATCCCCGTCCAAGCCATGCTCGCCGCTCTCGACGCGGCCGAGGCCGACTCTTAGCGAAGGAGAACACCATGCCAGGACTACTTCGAGGCGTCGCCCGCACCGCCGTCGTCGCCGGCACCGCGACCGCCGTCAGCGGCCGCGTCGCGCGCCGCCAGAACAACAAATGGGCCCAGCAGGAAGCCGCCCAGCAGCCACAGGAAGCCGCTCCCCCGGCGCCCGCCCCGGCCGCCGCGCCCGCGGGCGGTGAGAGCTCGATGATCGATCAGCTCAAGGAGCTCGGCGAGCTCAAAGCCCAGGGCATCCTCACCGAGGAGGAGTTCGCCGCCCAGAAGGCCAAGCTGCTGGGCTGAGACCCAGCGGGTCAGCGTCTGTCCTTTGTCGCCCACTGGGCTACAAAGGACAGACCGCCCTTGCCGCGCTCCGCTCGATGCGCGGTAGGTGAGGTGGAGCGCTTCGGGGCCCTGGACGACGTCGGCGAGCTCGAAGCTCGCGGCGCCGGCGGACGAGGCCGCCGAGCAGGCGCTCGCCGGCGCCGAGCAGGACCGGGACCTGGTTGACCAGCAGCTCGTCGAGCAGCCCGGCGGCGATCGCCTGCCGGACCGTCGCGGCGCCGCCGCCGATCGAGACGTCGAGGTCGCCGGCGACCTCCCCGGCCTGCAGGACGGCGCTCTCGATGCCCGCGGTGACGAAGTGGAAGGTCGTGCCGCCGTCCATCTCGAGCGGCTCGCGCTCGTGGTGGGTGAGGACGAAGACCGGGACGTGGAAGGGGGGTCGTCTCCCCACCAGCCGCGCCAGTCCTCCTCGCCCCAGGGGCCGCGGACGGGGCCGAACATATTGCGGCCCATGACCACGGCGCCGGTACCCGACTGCGCCGCCTCGATCACGGCGTTGCTGGGGTTCTCCTCGGCCTCTCCCCCCTCGCGCTCGTGCGAGTCGCGCCATGCGGCGAGCTTGAAGACCCACTGGTGCAGCTCCATCCCGCCCTCGCCGAGCGGGTTCTCCTCGCTCTGGTTCGGGCCGGCCATGTAGCCGTCGAGCGAGACCGAGATCTGGGCCTTGACCTTGCCCATCGTGCGCTTCGGCTCGCTCGCTAGGAGGCGCCGGGCGAGGCCTCGTCGACCGTCAGCTCGGCGGTCGGGTTGGCTTCCAGGCGGGCGTCGGGGATCGGATCGCCGCTGCGGATCGAGAGGCCGTAGGTGCCGGCGGCGAGGCGCTCCTCGGCGCGTTCGACCGCTTCCAGGCGGCGCTTGAGTTCCTCGGCGCGGCCGGCGTCGAACTCGTCCTGGTAGAGGCCCTCGGAGTCCATGTCGCCCGGCTCGACCCGCTCGTCGCCCTCCTCGGGGCCACCGCGCTGGGTAGCCGCGATCTCCTTCTCGACCTTGTCCCGCTCAGCGGCTATCAGCTCTTTGGCGCGCTCTGGATCCATCGCGACACCGTAACGATCCGGCCCCTTGAGCGGAGTCAGAGGCTGCGCTATCCTGATTCGGGACTAACTACAGAAAGTGGACTTGGTTATGACCTATCGCCTGATCCCTCTCGATGACGCAATCGTCTTCCCGACCGTCACCGCGACCCTGCCGATCGACGTCGGCGAGGAGGAGCGCGTCTTCCTCATCCCCCGCAACGACGGTGAGTTCGGCCGCGTCGGCGTCGTCGCCGAGGTGATCGAGCACGGTGTCTCCCGCCGCGGCAACCCGGTCGCGACCGTGGTCGGCCTGCACCGCGGGCTGGCCGGCGCCGCCCAGGCGGACGAGAACGTCGGCGACGCGCTGCGCGTCGAGGTCCAGGAGATCCGCGACGGCCACCCCGACGACGAGCACACCCGCGAGCTGAGCCGCGAGTACCGCGCCGTGGTCGAGGAGATCCTCGAGCTGCGCGGCGACGACGGCCGCATCGCCGCCTTCCTGCGCTCGATCGACGAGCCCGGCGCCCTGGCCGACACCTCCGGCCTCAGCCCCGACATCTCCGACGACGGCAAGCTGCGGCTGCTGGAGACGATCGACGTCACCGCCCGCCTGGAGATCGCCCTCGAGCTGCAGCACGAGCGCCTGGCCGAGCTGCAGGTCCGCAGCAAGATCCGCGACGACGTCGAGTCCGGCGCCCAGAAGCAGCAGCGCGACTACTTCCTGCGCAAACAGATGGAGTCGATCCGCAAGGAGCTGGGCGAGGACGAGACCAGCCTGATCGAGGAGTACGAGCGCAAGATCGCCGAGGCCGGGATGCCGGAGGCGATCGCCGAGCAGGCCGAGAAGGAGCTGCGCCGGCTCGAGCGCCAGGGCGAGCAGTCGCCCGAGTCCTCGATGATCCGCAGCTACCTCGACTGGCTGATCGCGGTGCCGTGGAGCAAAGCGCTCCGAGGAGCGGCTCGACCCCGGACACACGCGTGAGGTGCTCGATTCCGACCACGCCGGCCTCGATGACGTGAAGCGGCGGATCACCGAGTTCGTCGCCGTCCGCAAGCTGCGCGAGGAGCGCCAGCTCGAGGACGACAGCCGCGCCAACGGCACGATCCTCACCCTGGTCGGCCCGCCCGGGCACCGGCAAGACCTCGATCGGCGAGTCGATCGCCAACAGCCTCGGGCGCGAGTTCGTCCGCATCAGCCTCGGCGGCCTGCACGACGAGGCCGAGATCCGCGGTCACCGCCGCACCTACATCGGCGCCCTGCCGGGACGGATCGTCCGTGCCCTGCGCGACGCCGAGACGATGAACCCGGTGATCCTGCTCGACGAGATCGACAAGGTCGGCGCCGACTGGCGGGGCGACCCCTCGGCGGCGCTGCTGGAGGTGCTCGACCCGGCGCAGAACAACACCTTCCGCGACCACTACCTCGACGTCGAGGTCGACCTCTCCGAGGTCGTCTTCATCGCCACCGCCAACCTGGTCGACACGATCCCGGCGCCGTTGCTGGACCGGATGGAGATCATCGCCTTCGACGGCTACACGACCGAGGAGAAGCTGGCGATCGCCAAGGGCTACCTGCTGCCGCGGCAGCTGGTGCGCAACGGCCTGCGCGAGGACGAGGTCGCCGTCGGCGACGACGTCCTGCGGGCGGTGATCAGCGAGTACACCCGCGAGGCCGGCGTCCGCCAGCTCGAGCGCGAACTCGGCAAGCTGCTGCGCGGCGCGGCGACGAAGATCGCCGGCGGCGAGGGCGAGCGGCCGATCGTGCTCGACGTCGAGGCGCTGCGCGAGACCCTCGGGCGCCAGCGCTTCTTCCAGGAGTCGGTTGAGCGCACGGCGATCCCGGGCGTCTCCACCGGCCTGGCGGTGACCGGCACCGGCGGCGACGTGCTGTTCATCGAGGCGACCGCGATGGAGGGCGACAAGGGCCTGGTCCTGACCGGCCAGCTCGGCGACGTGATGAAGGAGTCGGCGCGGATCGCCCTCTCCTACGTCCGCTCCCACAGCCAGGAGCTGGGGATCGACTCGGGCGGCTTCCAGCGCGAGTTCCACCTCCACGTCCCGGCCGGGGCGATCCCCAAGGACGGCCCCAGCGCCGGCACGGCGATGACGACCGCGCTGGTCAGCCTGCTCGCCGGCCGGCCGGTCAAGCACACGGTCGGGATGACCGGCGAGGTCACCCTGCAGGGCCGGGTGCTGCCGATCGGCGGGCTGAAGCAGAAGGTCCTCGCCGCCCACGCGGCGGGCCTGACCGAGGTGATCCTGCCCGAGCGCAACCGCGGCGACCTCGACGAGGTCCCCGAGGAGGTGCGCGAGCAGATGACCTTCCACCCGGTGATGAGCATCGACGAGGTCCTCGGCCTGGCCCTGGAGCCGGTCGAGAGCGGAGCGGACGTCGCGGCGGCGGCGTAGGATGTCGCCGCGATGTCGTAGCTGCCAGCCCGTGCCGCCGGAGCTCCGCGCGGCGGCCGGGCTGCTCGAGCGCCGCTGGACGATGGCGACGATCTATGCCTGCTCCAGCGGCGCCCACCGCTTCAACGAGTTCCGCCAGTCGCTCCCCGGCGTCTCGCCGACGACGCTCTCGGAGCGCCTCGAGCAGCTCGAGGCGGCCGGGATCGTCGAGCGCCGCCTGGTCGCCGGCCGTCCCCCCCACACCGAGTACGCCCTGACCCGCCGCGGCGAGCAGGCCTTGGCCCTGGCCGTCGCCGGCCTGCTCAACCACTGAGTCCGTAGAAACCCGTGTTATAGCACGGGTTTCTGCGGACTCGCGGGCGCGCTAGGCGCCTGGCCTCGGAGCGCTCTGCAGCTCGCCGGCCTTGATCTTGGCGACCATGTCGTCCGATTCCTCGCGGTAGGCGCGGCCGTCCTCGAACTCGATCACCGGGTATTTGCGCTGGCCCGAGAGCTGCTCGAGCTCGTCGCGCTTGCCGCGGCGCAGGGGTCCCTTGACGATCTCGTACTCGATCCCCTGCTCGTCCAGCGCCTTCTGCACGTTCCAGCAGGGGTGGGTGCTGATCTTGACCCACTCCAGCGAGCAGCGATGCAGTTTCACGGCCATGCGCCCACCCTAAGCGGGTGGCGGCTGATTGTCGAGCGGCGGCGGGGGCTGCAGGGCGAGCAGGCGGTAGTAGAGAACGCCGGCGGCGAGGGCGACGATCGGCGCGGTGAGCGTCGAGGCGAGGGCGCTGAAGACGATGCGGACGATCGGGCCGTCGGAGATGCCGGCGGCGATCTGGGTAAAGACCAGGCCGCCGATCGCGGCGATCACGAAGGCGGTGATGACGACTCCGAAGACCGCCCAGCCGCTGCCGCGGACGAGCTGCCGGGAGCGACCGAAGGCGGCGAAGATGCCGACCCGCTCGATCACGATCGCCGGGGCGATTACGGCCCAGATCGTCAGCAGGATCAAGCCCGGCGCGATGAAGAAGACGATGCCGATCCCGATGCCGATGCCGGAAAGCAGGCCGGCGCCGATCAGCGGCAGCAAGACCGGCACGGCGAAGCCGAAGAGCTCGCCGACCGAGGAGTCGCGCCGGCCGTCCTGGACGTCGCGGACGAGGCCGACGACCATTCCCTGGTAGAGGGTTCCGGCGATCGTGCTGACGACGAGCACGAGCGGAAAGAGCGCCAGATTGGTGCCGACGATGCCGTCGACGATCGCGACGACGAGGTAGAGCCAGAAGGCGACCGGCAGCAGCACGCCGGCGTGGGCGCCGTAGGTGCGGAAGACCTCGCCGAGGGTGTCGCCGACTTCGAGCTTCCCGTTCACGCCCGACATCCTCCCAGGCGCGGAGGACTACGCTGCCGCTGTGCCAAGCGAGATCGAGCGAAAGTTCCTCATCCCCACGGTCCCGGACTGGCTCGGGGACCATCCCGCGACGCGGATCGAGCAGGGCTACCTGGCGATCGACGCGGAGGCGGAGGTGCGGCTGCGGCGGGCCGGCGGCGAGTTGACCATGACCGTCAAGCGCGGCAGCGGCGAGGTCCGTGAGGAGGTCGAGATCTTTCTCGGCCCGGGGCAGTTCAGCCGGCTCTGGGCGCTGACCGAGGGGCGCCGCCTGACCAAGACCCGCCACGTCGTGCCGCTCGGCGACCGGTTGCGGGCCGAGGTCGACGTCTACGCGGGCTCGCTTGGACGGGCTGGTCACGGTCGAGGTCGAGTTCGAGACGCGGGCGCGCAGCCGCTCCTTCCGCGAGCGCAAGTGGATGGGCGAGGAGGTGACCGGCGACCGCCGGCTACTCGAACCAGAACCTCGCCTCATTCGGAGACCCGCGACATGGATCTGCCGCGGACGGGCACAATCAAGACGTGAACCCCGAGCCCGCCGACCGGGCATACCGGCTGAAGCGAGGCGAGAGCGCCGCCGACGGCTTGCGGCGGGTCGCCCGCGGCCGTGCCGAGAAGGCCGTCGCGCGCCTGCGGGGCGCAGGGCCCGGGGACACCGCCGACGCGATCCACGGCGCTCGCAAGGACCTGAAGAAGCTCCGTACGGTGCTGCGAGTGGTCCGCGCCGACCTCGGGAAGAGGAGCTTCCAGACCGAGAGCGGCAGCTTCCGCGACGCCGGCCGGCAGCTCTCCGACAGCCGCGACGCCGAGGTCAAGCTGGCGACCCTGAAGGGGCTGGAGGAGCGTTTCGGCGACGAGTTGCCGCCGGGGCCGGCGCTGTCCTGGGAGCGGGCGCTGAGCGCCGAGCGCGAGGCGATCGACCGCCGGCGGCGAGGGTGAGATGGGCGCGAAGATCTCCGCCGCGATCGAGCAGATCGAGGCCGGCGCGGCGCGGATCCCCGGCTGGGAGCTGAAGCACGACTCCTGGAAGCTGATCGAGCCGGGCCTCGACCGCAGCTATCGCGAGGGCCGCGCGGCGCTGCGCCGGGCGCAGAAGGACCGCGCCGCCGAGAGCGTCCACGAGTTCCGCAAACGGGCCAAGGACCTCTGGTACGAGCTGCGGCTGCTGGCCGGCTCATGGCCGGGCCTGCTGGACGCGAGCGCCGCCGAGGCGCACGAGCTTTCCGAACTGCTCGGCGACCACCACGACCTCGCGGTGCTCGCCGCGGATCTCGACACACGGGCCGGCGTCGTCGCCGAACCCGACGCGATCAGGGCGCTGATCGACAGGCGCCAGGACGAGCTGCTCGACCAGGCGCTCGCCCTCGGCGAGCGCCTCTACGCCGAGAAGCCGGACCACTACCGCCGCCGCCTGCGCGCCTACTGGCGGGCCTGGCGCCGCGGCTGCTGAGGCACGATCGCGGCGGTGAAGCCGAGGACGAGCTCGGAGGCCTCGAGCGGGACGTCGAGCTGGGGGCAGTGGCCGATGCCGTCGAGTTCGACGTACTCGGCGCTGGGCAGCCACTCCTGGCGGAAGCGGGCGGCGCTGGAGGGCCAGGGGAGGATCTGGTCGGCCGTGCCCCAGACGATCCGGACGGGGCACTCGATCTTCTCGGCCTCGAGGTCGAAGGCCTCGTGTTCGCCGTAGGCGACCAGGGCCGGGACCTCGCACCTGCTGACACCGACCATCTGGTGGGCGAGCAGCTCGGCCGGGATGTGCTCGTAGTTGGTCGTGATCAGCTGGGTGACGAGGCGCCGGCCCTCGGAAGTGCTGACGATCGCCTCGGCCTGCGGCGCGATCAGCTTCAGCTGCTCGAACATCGTCGTGAACCCGGCCAGCGTCTCGAGGAAGGCATCGTCTCCCATGACCCAGCCACCGGCCGGGGCGAAGGCGACGACCGAGTCGGCCCGCCCCCGCGCCGCCAATCGCAGGGCGATGTAGCCGCCGAGCGAGTTGCCGACCAGGTGGGCGGTCGCGAAACCCGCCTCGTCCATCGCCGCCTCGACCGCGTCGATCAGCAGCTCGTCGCTGAACTCGCCTTTCAGCGGCGGACCGCCGGCGTGGGCCAGCAGGGTCGGGGCGAGCACGTCGTGCCGGCGCTCCAACGCCGGCAGGACCAGCTCCCAGGTCCGCCAGGTATCGGTGAAGCCATGCAGGCAGACCAGCGGCGAGCCGGAGCCGCCGCGGTGCTGTGGGGTGAAGGCCGTCGACATCCCGTGCCTACTCGTAGGGGGCGTAGCGGTTGTGGAGCATCAGGTCGTTGCCGTCGGGATCGGTGAAGAGCGCCATGTGACAGACGCCGGTGTCGAGCGTCTCGCCGAGAAACTCGACGCCCTTTGCTTCCAGCTCGGCGCGCGCCGAGGCGACGTCATCGACGTGCAGCCCCGGGTGGGCGTTCTTCTGCGGCGCGAAGGTCATCCCCATCTTCTCCGGCTCCCAGATCCCGAAGCAGGTGTCTCCCGCCCAGAATTCGAACTGGGCGTTGTCGTCGGGCCGCAGCCCCAGGGTCTCGACGTAGAAGGCCCGCGATCGCTCGGCGTCCCGGGATGGCACTCCGATGAAGTCGGTCTTGGTGATGTTCACGCGAACCTCCTGCCGCTTGGCGTTGGAATTCGGGGGCTGCGCCCAGTATTACCGGCGGCGGGCCAAAGCGAAACCGCTGCCTATGTGGGGACGAAGCGCAACGCCGTTACGACCTCGCGACCGCCGGCCAGCTCCTTGCCGTGCTCCTCGCGCGGCGTGTTGCGGAGCCGGCCGCCGACCACCAATGAGGCCGAGCCGCCGCCGTCGAGGTTGATCGCCTCGCGGGCGCCGAGCCCGACCATCGCCTCGGCCAGCTCGGCCATCGAGAGGCCCGCGTCGTCGTCGGCGCGACCGTCGGCCGCAACGGCGATCAGCTCGCCGTCGCCGAGGCCGAACGCGGCCCGCGGGTGGCGACCCGTCGGTGATGTCGGAGTCGAACTGGCGCGAACCGGCCGAGAAGCCTTCGGCGTCGGCGCCGGGCTCGATCAGCGAGCTGCCGCCGGCGACCAGCATCGGCCCCGCCTGGAGCAGGTCGCCGGCGGGCTCGGCGGGGAGATCGGCGCGCGCGGACAGCACCACCGAGGGACCGTCGGCGTGGAGGCAGGCCCGGACCTGCCCCCAGGGGGAGTCGAAGGGGACGCTCTCGAGGGCGCGGCCGCCGATCCGCAGGTCGCCCAGCGGCAGGCCGCTGGGGCGCGTGTAGAAGCCGCCGATCAGGGCGTGCTCAGCGCCGTTCTCGGCACACCAGTCGACCAAAGTCGCCCGCGGCCGCAGCGCGACGACCCGGACCGCGAAGCGGGCCCGCTCGAAGCGGGCGACCCAGAGCGTCGTCACCGTGGCGTCGGCGAGGGTCAGCCTGACCCGCTCCAGCGAAGGGGCGAGTCGCGGCGAACGGCGGCTGGAAAGGATTGCGCGCATCGGCTCGGATCCTCGGCCGACATGCAACACCACTCCGCGGACCGACCGGCTGCCGACCCTTCCGTGGCGCCGCGGCGTAGGGGGAGAGGCCGCGACCGTTTAGGCTCGCGGAGATGAAGATCCGCGCCGCGGTTCTGGAGCAGTTCGGGGAGCCGCTCGCGGTCCAGGAGGTCGAGCTCGCCGAGCCGCGCGCCGGCGAGGTTCTGGTCCGGCTGCACGCCTGCGGCGTCTGCCACACCGACCTCTACACCGCCTCCGGCGCCGACCCCTCCGGCTACGCCCCGGCCGTCCTCGGCCACGAGGGCGCCGGCGTCGTCGAGCAGGTCGGCGAGGGCGTCTCCTCGCTGCGACCCGGCGACCACGTCGTCACCCTCTTCTCGCCCCAGTGCGGCGAGTGCGTCCACTGCGTCGACCCGCGGACCAACCTCTGCATGGCGATCCGCGCCGAGCAGAACCTCGGCCACCTGCCCGACGGCAGCACCCGGCTCTCCCGCGGGGACGAGGAGATCCGCCACTTCATGGGCTGCTCGACCTTCGCCGAGTACACGGTGATGCCGGAGATCGCCCTCGCCAAGGTCAACCCCGAGGCGCCCTTCGAGCACGCCTGCCTCTTCGCCTGCGGCCTCTCCACCGGCCTCGGCGCGGCGATCAACACCGCCAAGGTCGAACCGGGCACGACCTGCGTCGTCTTCGGCGCCGGGATGGTCGGCCTCGGCGCCGTCGCCGGCTGCCGCCTGCAGGGGGCCGAGCGGATCGTCTGCGTCGACCTCTCGGCCGAGCGGCTGGAGCTGGCCCGCGGCCAGGGCGCGACCGACCTGATGATCGGCGGTCCCGACACGGTCGAGGCGATCCTCGAGATGACCGGCGGCTTCGGCGCCGACTTCACCTTCGAGGCGACCGGCAACGTCAAGGTGATGCGCCAGGCGGTCGAAGCGGCGCGGATGGCCTGGGGCCTGTGCACCGTCGCCGGCGTCGCCGGCAAGGGCGAGACCCTCGACGTCGTCCCCCGCTTCCTGATCACCGGCCGCCGCGTCGCCGGCTCCTCCTTCGGCGGCGTCAAGGGCCGCGACCAGGTCCCGGTCCTCGTCGACCGCTACCTCGCCGGCGAGATCGACGTCGAGCCCTTCCTCTCCCACCGCATCTCGCTCGACGAGGTCAACCACGGCTTCGAGCTGATGGAGGCCCAGGACGGCATCCGCAGCGTCATCGAGTTCGCTTAAGAGGGCCTAGCGACCCCGCTCGCGACATTGACCCACATCAGGCGTGGTCAATATCGCGAGCGCGAGTTTCGTCAGGCCTCGCGCGTCAGCCCGACCAGGCCGGCGCTGGCCAGCTCGCCGTCCTCCTCGCCGAGCAGCTGCTCGCGCGGAGTCGGCGCCGGGCCGCCGCTCGGGACCAGCCACAGCAGCGCCGCGCCGGCGACGCAGATCCCAACCCCGAGCCAGAAGAGGACGATGAAGCCGCCCTCGCTGGGCAGGTGCTCGCCGGGGGCGGTGTGGCCGGCGAGGATCGAGGCGGCGAGGGCGCTGCCGAGCGAGAAGCCGATGTAGCGGATCACCTGGTAGAAGCCCATCGCGCTGCCGGTCTCGCTTTCCGGGACCGAGCTGACGATCAGCCCGGGGATCGCCGCGAAGGTCGCGCCGAAGCCGACGCCGAGGATCGCCATCATCACGAACGCCTGCCACAGCGCGGTGTGGAAGAGGGCGAAGAAGACGCCGCCGAGGGCGATGATCAGCGAGCCGACCGATAGCAGCGAGCGCGGGCCGACGAGCCGGGTCAGCCAGGGCAGGGCACGGCTGGAGGCGATGCTGAAGACCGAGAAGGGGACCAGGCAGAGCCCGGCGACGAGGATCGTGGCCGAGAAGCCGTAGCCCGCCGCTTCCGGGGTCTGGATGTACTCGGTCACCCCGGAGAGGTAGAGGTACATCGCGACCGCGATCACGATCGCGCAGCCGTCGCCGGTCAGCACCGCGCGGTGGCGCAGCAGTCGCAGCTCGACCAGCGGCGCCGGGGCCCGCAGCTGCTGGAAGACCCAGGCGGCGAGCGCAAGAGCGGCCCCGGCCAGCAGCCCCAGCACCCGGGCCGAGGTCCAGCCCCAGCCGTTGCCCTCGGTGATCGCCAGCAGCAGGGCGATCAGGCCCGCGGTCAGCAGCGCCGCGCCGGGAACGTCGAGCGTCGCCGGCGGCCGGTGGCGGCTGGAGGGCACGACGACGAAGACGCAGGCCATCGCCATCGCGCTGACCAGGGCGCCGAACCAGTAGGCGGCGGAGAGGCCGAGGCCGCTGGCGATCAGGCCGCTGAGCGGGTAGCCGATCCCGACCCCGGCGGCGGCGCAGACCGAGAGCAGCGCGATCGTCGCCGGCACCCGCTCGCGGGGCAGGTGGTCGCGGGCGGCGGCCATCGTCAGCGGCACCAGCCCGAGGCCGATCCCCTGCAGGGCGCGGCCGGCGACCAGCAGCGCCAGGCTCGAGGCGAGCGCCGCCAGGGCGCCGCCGAGGGTGACCAGGGCGAGGCCGCCGAGCAGGGTCTCGCGTCGCCGCGGCCCGTCGCCGAGCCGGCCCATGATCGGCGAGCTGACGGCGCCGACCAGCAGGGTCACGGTCAGCGACCACTGCGCCGTGCTGAGCGAGACGTGCAGGTCGCGGGAGATGGTCGGGATCAGCTGCGCGCCGAGCGAGCTGATGATCGCCGTGACCATCGTCGTGTAGATCAGGACCGGCGCCAGGGCCGACTCGCGGCGGGCCGGGCTCATCGCCGGGCCCGTTCCGCCAGGACCGTGGCCCGGATCGTGCCGCGCCGTTCCCAGAGGTTCCAGGCCGACCATCACGGCGCCGGCGTAGATCCAGCCGAGCAGGATGTCGAAGAAGTAGTGCTCGCCGGTCGCCATCAGCGTGATCCCCATCGCCAGCGGATACAGCGGCAGCAGCCAGCGCCAGGGAGAGCGCACCCGGCCCCAGAGGAAGATCGCGACCAGGGCGCAGAAGCCGGAGTGCAGCGAGGGCACGGCGGCGACCAGGTTGACCTCGTCCTGGCCGGTCGTGAAGAGGTTCGCGGTCCCGACCCCGATGATTTCCCAGCCTTTCGAGGTGGTGCGGTGGATTTCGCTCAGCAGCCCCTGTTCCGACGCCATCCAGGGCGGCGCCGCCGGGAAGAGGATGTAGGTCGCGAGGCCGGCCAGGGCCAGCGTCACCAGCCGCTTGGAGAAGCGCAGGAAGGCGAGCCGGTCCCGCGCCCAGAGGTATCCCGCGACCGCGAAGGGGACGATGAAGTAGGAGGTGTAGATCAGCGTGAAGGCGACGTTCCAGCCGCTCAGCACCTCCGGGTTGTAGAGGTGCGCCTGCAGCCATTCGGTCGGCGTCTGGCCGAGGAAGACGAATTTGTCGAAGTCGATCATCGGGTGGGCGTGGACCCCGATCCCGAGGCGGTCGGCGGCGCCGCGGGTCAGGTCGTAGACCCAGAAGACGAGGACGATCGGCAGCCAGTCGAGGACCAGCCGCAGGATCTGCCGCGGGTGGCGGCCGAGCGAGACGCAGACCAGGGCACCGCAGGTCCAGAGCACGACCAGCTCACGCTGGACCGGGATCCCGTAGTGCGCGCTCCAGACGATCAGCGCGACGAAATAGAGACCGAGCGTGGCGGCCCGCACCAAGGGCCAGCGCTCGAAGCCGAGAACGGGTGCGCTCTCGACTCCCACGTCAGCGAACTCGGGGGTGCTCACCGCGCCTAATTTACGGGTCTTTGACAACCGTCGTTGTAGCCTCAGTCCCGCGTGACTCGTCGGCATCCCGGCTGCGCCGGGTCCCGCCTACGGCTGTTCGGGCGGGCCGATCAGCGGCGCCTTGACCGGCGCCGCGATCCCCAGGTAGGCGACGATCTGGTAGCCGCCGGGGTTGGTCTGGATCGCCTTCTGCTTCCAGTTGTTGGCGAGCCAGACGTTGCCCGAGGGGTCGACGGCGACGCCGGTGTTGCGGACCAGGCCGTCGAAGCCGTACCCCGTCCCTTCCGGCGAGATCGCGGCGCCGGTGCGGCGCTTGCCGCGAGGACAGTTCTGGGGCCGCGCGCCACACAGCTCCGAGAGCCGCTGGCCGCTGAAGTTCGCGACCCAGACGTTGTCCTTGCCGTCGATCGCGATGCCCCAGGCGTTGCGGATGCCGCCGTTGCTGATCGGGCCCGCGGCGACCTTGCCGCCGCGCTTGATCAGGGTGACGCTGCCGCCTTTGCCGGGACCGCGCTGCTGGTGGAATTCGCCGACGCAGGGAGCGACGACCCAGGTCGAGTTGCCGACCCAGACGTTGCCGCGGCTGTCGCTGGCGATCCCCAGCGGCCGGTGCAGGCCGCCGCCCTTGATCCGCCGCAGCACCTTGCCTTCGCGGTTGAGCTTGACCACGGTGGCGCTGTCGTTAGCGGTGACGTAAGCGTCGCCGGCCGGGTCGATCGCGATCCCGAACGGGCGGCTGAAGCCGAACCGGTTCTTCGGCAGCGCGGCGTCGATCTGGAAGTCCGACTGCGGGTAGTTGATCGCGGCTTCGTGGTTGCCTTCGACGTATTTGGTGACGCTGTTGTTGCCGCAGTTGGCGATCCAGATGTTGCCCTTCTTGTCGGAGACGGTGGCCTGCGGCCAGGAGATTTCGCCGTCTTCCCAACCGCCCTTGAAGGTCTTTTTGAAGACGCCTTCGGAGACTTCCCGTTCCCCGGTCTGGGTCAGATCAGGCGAGAGCGCTTCGCCGCGCAGGTTGAACTCGGAGACGCTGTTGCTGGGCGGTTCCTCCGTGCAGCCCTTGCCGGCGAAGCCGAAGTTGCCGGCCCAGACATGGTCGAAGGGATCGATCGTGATCCCGAAGCCGACACCGCTGAGGCCGCCGCTGGCATAGGGAGAGCCCGCGAAGTACCTGCCGGTCGGGGTGAAGCGGAGGATCTCCCGGCCGAAGCAGGACGGCTGGCGCGAACGCCGGCTGTATTCGTAGTTGTTGCCGACCCAGAGGTTGCCGCCGGCGTCGATCGCGAAGTTGCCGGGACCGTCGAGTCCGCGCGGGCTGCCTCCTTCGAAGCGCAGCGCCAGGGTCCAGCCGTCCGGCTTCTCGCCCGGCGCCAGGGCCGGCGCGAAGCGCCCGCGAGCGCGCAGCGAGAGCTTGTAGAGGGCGCCGGCGTTGTGCCACGGATAGCGGGCGAGGTTGGTCGTCGCCGCCAGCGTGTCCGCGGCCGGTCCGCCGCCGGGAACGCCGGTCAGCGCCAGCAGCCGGGCGCAGCGCGGGCCCTGCGCTCGGCAGCTGCCAAGCAGGTTGGCGAGCGAGTCGAAGGTCGCCAGGGTCGAGGTCGCGCCGCCATTTGGGAAGCGCTCGAGGACCGGGCTGAGGCCGCCGCGGCGATTGACCAGGTCCTGCGTCATCGCCGCCGCGTTGCGCAGACCGGGATTCTTGCCGGCGAACTTGGCGCCGTCGGTGAACTGAGCCATCGCGTAGCCGATCGCCACCGTCGTGCGCTCGTTTACCGTCGCCCGCTTCGGGACCGCGCCGGCGCCGAGGGCGGCGGCAAGCCGGTAGGCGCTGGCGGAGACCGGAAAGCCGGCTTCGGCGGCGCCTCCCGGGCGGGTCGTGACCAGATACTTGACCGCGGCCGAGCCGGAGGCCTTATAGGAGAGCGAGAAGCTGCCGGCGGCGGCGCTGCGGGCCCTGCCGAGGACGACAGGTTGCTCGTTTCCCCCGGAAGCGGCGAACAGAGCAACGCCCATGCCGCGCATCGGGACCGCTGCCGTTGAGGACTCCCTTGCCGGCGGCGAGTGCCGCGCCCGGGGCCACCACGGCGAGGATTGCGAGTGACCCCAGGAGCGCGGTGGCCCCGTTGGCAAGACGACGAACGAGCAAGTTCTTTCTCCTCCGATTGGTTCGGTCCGCAGACCTATTGGCACCTGCCAATAGAAACTATCAAGGCCGTAAGCTCATAGGGTGAAAAGGCGACGCCTGGACCCAGTTGATCGAAAGCGGGAGATCCTCGCGGTGGCGATTCAGGCCTTCTCCACCCAGCCCTACGACGAGGTCCACATCGATACGATCGCCCGCGAGGCGAACGCCAGCCGGGCGCTGATCAACCACTACTTCCGCGACAAGCGCGGGCTCTTCGCCGCGGTCGTCCGACTGATCGTCGAGCAGACGCCGGCCGTCGTCCGCACCGATCTCGAGCTCAACCCCGAGGAGATGGTCAACGCCAACACCGCGGCCTGGCTCGACTCGGTCGAGACCGGTCGGGACACCTTCCTGATGTTCGCCGGCGGCGGGCCGCTCGGCTACGACCCGGAGATCGACGGCGCCCAGGACGAGCTCCGCGACCGCATCGCCCGACGCATGCTCGCCAACCACCTCGGGACGACCGACTTCCCCCCCGCCGCCCTGGCGGCGATGCGAGCCGAGCTGGGCCTGATCGAGCGGGCGATCAAAGACTGGCTCAGCGGCCGCGGCGGCAGCCGCGAGCAGACCCACGCCCTGATCGCCGAAGAGCATCCTCAGCACGGTGCGGGAGGTCCTCCCCGCCATGCTGGCGGCGGACGCCGGAGGCAGCTGAAGGGGCACCGGTCGCCAAATCGACGTGCGGCAGCCTAAATTTGAACCTCTACCGGGGCCGCTGCCCCGACTGCTTGCCCACAGCATGACCCTGAACCCACCCTCATCCCGGAAGGAATCCCGTGTCCGATAGCCCCGATGCCGTAGTTGGAGAGATGAACGAGGAGAACGGCGGTGGCTGCCCGGTCGCTCACGATCGCGCCCCGCTCCCGACCGAGGGCGGCGGCAACCGCGGCTGGTGGCCGAACCGGCTCAACCTCAAGATCCTCGCCAAGAATCCCGCCGAGGCGAACCCTCTCGGTGAGGAGTTCGACTACGCCGAGGCCTTCGAGAGCCTCGACCTCGACGCCGTCAAGAAGGACATCGAGGCGCTGCTGACGACCTCGCAGGACTGGTGGCCGGCCGATTACGGGCACTACGGCCCGCTGATGATCCGGATGGCCTGGCACAGCGCCGGCACCTACCGGATCAGCGACGGCCGCGGCGGCGCCGGCACCGGACAGCAGCGCTTCGCGCCGCTCAACAGCTGGCCCGACAACGGCAACCTCGACAAGGCCCGCAGGCTGCTGTGGCCGGTCAAGAGCAAGTACGGCAAGAGCCTCTCCTGGGCCGACCTGCTGGTCCTCACCGGCAACGTCGCCCTCGAGTCGATGGGCTTGCGGACCTTCGGCTTCGCCGGCGGCCGTGAGGACGTCTGGGAGCCCGACGAGGACGTCTACTGGGGCCCCGAGACCACCTGGCTGGGCGACGAGCGCTACACCGGCGAGCGCGATCTCGAGAACCCCCTCGCCGCCGTCCAGATGGGCCTGATCTACGTCAACCCCGAGGGCCCCAACGGCAACCCCGACCCGCTCGCCGCCGCGGTCGACATCCGCGAGACGTTCCAGCCGCATGGCGATGAACGACGAGGAGACGGTGGCGCTGATCGTCGGCGGCCACACCTTCGGCAAGACCCACGGCGCCGCCGACCCGGAAAAGTACGTCGGCCCCGAGCCCGAGGGCGCCCCGCTCGAGGAGCAGGGCCTCGGCTGGCGCAACAGCTTCGAGAGCGGCAACGGCACCGCGACGATCACCAGCGGGCTCGAGGGCGCCTGGACGAACACCCCCGTGCGGTGGGACAACACCTTCCTCGAGATCCTCTTCGGCAACGAGTGGGAGCTGTGCAAGAGCCCGGCCGGCGCCGCGCAGTGGAAGCCGAAGGGCGGCGAGGAAAACGTGCCCGACGCCCAGGACCCGAACGTCAGGCACACCGCGACGATGCTGACCACGGACCTGGCGCTGCGCATGGACCCCGTTTACGAGCCGATCTCGCGGCGCTTCCTCGAGAACCCGGACCAGCTCGAGGACGCCTTCGCCCGCGCCTGGTTCAAGCTCACCCACCGCGACATGGGACCGGTCGCGCGCTACCTCGGCCCGGAGGTCCCGAGCGAGGAGCTGATCTGGCAGGACCCCGTCCCGGCTGTCGACCACGAGCTGATCGGGGCCGAAGACGTCGCCTCGCTGAAGCAGCAGATCCTCGACTCGGGGCTGTCCGTCTCCCAGCTGGTCTCCGCCGCCTGGGCGTCGGCGTCGACCTTCCGCGGCGGTGACAAACGCGGCGGCGCCAACGGCGCCCGCGTCCGGCTGGAGCCGCAGAAGGACTGGGAGGTCAACGACCCCGCCCAGCTGGCGCAGGTGCTGACCGTGCTGGAGAAGATCCAGCAGGACTTCAACGGCGCCGGCGCGGGCGGCAAGCGGGTCTCGCTCGCCGACCTGATCGTGCTCGCCGGGTCCGCGGCGGTCGAGCAGGCCGCCGAGGCCGGCGGTCACCCGGTCGAGGTCCCCTTCGCCCCGGGGCGCACCGACGCCTCAGCGGAGCAGACCGACGCCGAGTCGTTCGAGTACCTGGAGCCGACCGCGGACGGGTTCCGCAACTACCTCCGCGACGGCCACCGGCTGCCCGCCGAGTACCTCCTGATCGACCGGGCGAACCTGCTGACCCTGACCGCTCCGGAGATGACCGTCCTCGTCGGCGGCCTGCGCGTCCTCGGCGCCAACGCCGGGCAGTCGCCGATCGGAGTCCTGACCACGAACCCCGGCTCGCTGACGAACGACTTCTTCGTCAACCTGCTCGACCTGGGCACGACGTGGAAGCCGACCTCGGAGCAGTCGGAGACCTTCGAGGGCCGCGACGCGAGCGGCGAGGTCAGGTGGACCGGCAGCCGCGCCGACCTCGTCTTCGGCTCCAACTCCGAGCTGCGGGCGCTGGCGGAGGTCTACGCGAGCGCCGACGCCGGCGCGAAGTTCGTCCAGGACTTCGTCGCCGCCTGGTCCAAGGTGATGGCCCTGGACCGCTTCGACCTCGCCTGATCACGGCGCGAAAAGGACTAAGAGAGAGGCGACGACAACCATGAACGAGAGCGAATCGAAATCACCCGCTCAGCTGATCGACGCTCGGATCGAGGAATTGGGCGACTGGCGGGGCGAGACGCTCGCTCAGATCAGAGCTCTGATCAAGCAGGCAGACCCCGAGGTCGTCGAGGAGTGGAAATGGCGCGGCGTCCCGACCTGGTACCACGGCGGGAAGATCATCTGCACCGGCGAGACGTACAAGGACAAAGTGAAGACGACCTTCGCCAAGGGCGCCTCGCTGGATGACCCGTCAAGCCTCTTCAACTCCAGCCTCGAGGGCAACGTCAGGCGTGCGATCGATTTCCACGAGGGGGACGAGATCAACGAGGAGGCGCTGAAGGAGCTGATCCGCGCCGCCGTGGCCCTGAACGAGTCCTGAGCCGGCCGGTAGCCGGCACCGATCCAGTGAGCCCCCGCCCGATCGAAATCCTCAGCGCCGACGGCGAGCTCGCTGAGGGCTTGCCGGCGTCCTCTCGTGCCGCCGCTCGGCGTGAGTGCCTGGCGCTGGTGATCGAGATCCGCAGTGGCGCCTGGGATTCCTCGAGCTTCGAGAATCCCGACCCTGGCGGCTTCGGCCTGCTGGTCCTCTCGGGATTCCTCAGTCGTCGCGTCGGCCAGGGTGGCCGCTTCGGCGCCGAGCTGCTCGGCGGCGGCGATCTGCTGCGGCCGTGGCAGAAGGTGGGCGGGGCGGCGAGCATCCCCTTCGAGCCGGCCTGGACGGCGATCACCGACACCAGGATCGCCGTCCTCGGCGCGGCCTTCGTGCAGCGGGCCTCGCGCTATCCGGAGATCGCCCCGCAACTGGTTGGACGGGCGCTGCTGCGCTCCCGCTATCTGGCCGTGAACATGGCGATCGTCCACCAGCCGCGGATCGAGACGAGGCTTCACATGCTGTTCTGGCATCTCGCCGATCGCTGGGGACGGGTGCGCGCGAACGAGGTCACGCTGCACGTTCCCCTGACCCACGCCCTGCTCGCCGAACTCGTCGCCGCCCGCCGCCCCACCGTCTCCACGGCGCTGGCCGCGCTGGCGAGAACGGGGACCGTCACTCGGGTCGCCGGGGGCTGGGTGCTTCAGGGCGGTCCGCCCCGCGAGCTGACCGAACTCGAAGTCGACGGCAGCGGCGAGGCCGAGCGTCAGCAGTCTGACTCCTCCTAGAGCGACCCGCGCAGTGCCGTGTTGCAGCGGAGAGCCCCAACCGGGCTCAAGACGAAATCCGCCGACGCCTGCCGAGCAACTGGCAGCGGCAACAACGGAAGGAAACGATGACCAACCTGATACGCCCCCGGACGGCTCACGGCGCCATGCTGGCGATCGCCGCCGCGATGGCGGCGATGCTGGCGCTCGCTCCGGCCGCCCTCGCCGCGCGGGACCCACTTACGAGCGGGAATACGGACTTCCATCTGAAGCGGGGCTTCCTGCGGAAGCTGAGCAACCTCGAGGTCACCGTCGCCGGCATCGGCGACGGCAACGTGACCAGCGGCAAGATCGGGCTCACCGTCGCCGGCGGCAAGCTTGACCCGACCGACGTGCAGGGCTTCGTCGAAAACGGCGGCGGTTTCAAGCTCGTGCGCGGGGCACGTGGCGTTCCGGTGACCGGCGTCACCGTCAACACCGTCAAGGCCGCGGTCTACGCGAACATCGCCAAGGCCCATATGCAGCTGGGCGAACTGAGTACGTCGGCCTCCGCCCGCGAAGGCTTCGGGTCCAATTTCAAGTCCGCCCAGATGCGGTTCACCGCAAAGGCCGCGAAGCGGATCAGCAACCGCCTTGGACTGAGGGGAAGCCGGCAGATCAACGGCGGCAGGGTGATGAGCAACACCTACGCCGCGACCCAGCCGAGCACGGTGACGGTGCTGCCGCAGGGAAGCGCGACCCTCACGGCCGACACCGCGACGCTGGCGAAATTCGGGGCAAAGGGAGTTGAGCTCCCCAGCGGTATCTCCGCCCTCGCGCCCGCGACTCAGCCGACCCCGACCTCATTCCGGTTCCCGATCAGCGGCGGCACGCTGGCGCCAGACGCCAACGACGGCGTCGTCCGGACGACGGGAACGGTGCAGATCCTGAAAAAAGCGGAACCGTTCTCGCCGGAGATGAAAATGGCGAACATTCAGGTCGACTTCAAGGCGAAGACGGCGACGGTGGAGATCGAACTGCTGCCCAATCCGCCCTTCCCGGGCCCGGTCGGCAGATCCTCGATCGTCGACATCGTCCTGCCGGCAAAGTCGGTGACGGCCGACCCGGTGGCGAGGACGATCACCCTCACCGGAGCCGAAGCCCGACTGCAGGCGGTCGCCGCCTCGACCCTGAACAACGTGTTCAACCAGCCGGCGCCGGAACCCCCACCGTCGAGCAACTTCGTCGTCGGTGACCCGCTCGGGACCTTCTCGATCAGCGTCCAAGCGCAGTAGGCGCGGTCCTGCGACCAAAGAACTGGCGTGTCAGATCTATGACACTCGGTTCTGTAAGCGACTGTCGACGGGATACGTTCCGACCCGTGATCGCTTAGCGCCAGGGAGGGTGCTGAGGTGTGCCCGCCGAGCCGGTCTCATACCGGCTCGGCGGTTCCTCCGGAGGGGCGGCGAGCCGCCCTAGTTGTCCGGCAGGATCAGCACCGCCGCCTCGGCGGGAGGATTGGCCGCGCCGGCCAGGAGCTGCCACGAGTTCGCCGGCAGGAGGCGCAGCTGACCAGGACGCAGCGGCTGCAGTTCCTGGGGATCGAGATCGGTGACCTCGACCGCGGCGCCGCCGATCCGGCGAGCCAGATCGATCGCGAGGCCGTCGGCGTCGAACGTCCCGCCCGGCCCGCCGTCGGCCTCCCTCACCACCTCGACCTCGCGGATCCGGGACGCCTCGCCGACCAGAATCGCGACCGGCGCGGCCAGCGCCGACGCGATCGCCTCGCCCTCGCTGCCGAAGGCGGATGCGCCCGGCGTCGACGGGCGGCCGAGGATGACCAGCGAGGCGCGGCTCTCGGTGGCGACGTTGACGACGCTTTCGGCCAGCGAGTCGTGCACCAGGAGCCTCGACTCGGCGTCGATCCCGGCCGCGAAGGCGGCCGCGTCGAGCTCGGCCAGGCGCTCGCTCGCGACCCCCGCCTCGCTGCGCGGGCTGGCCAGGAGCCCGCGGACGACGCCTCCCTCGACCGCCGCGATTCGCCCCGCCAGCTGGAATGCGAGCGCCGCCTGAGCGGTATCGGTGAGGGCGACGAGGATCCGCCCGCCGACCCGCTCGGAAACCCCCTCGGGGGGCGGAACCGAGGCGACCGAGCGGTCGACCAGGAGCGTGCCGACGACGATCGAGACGAGGATCAGCACCAGCGCCGCGTTGACCACCGACTGGTCGAAGAGGCCGATGTTGAAGCCGACGACGGTCGCGGCCAGCGTCGCGGCCGCCTGCGGGACGGTCAGCCCCAGCATCAGCATCGCCTGGGGGCCCGAGTAGCCGAGGGTCAGCCGGGCGATGCCCGCCGAGAGCGCCTTGCCGCCCATGCTCGCGAGGATGAACAGGCCCGCCAGCTTCAGGGTCTCGCCTTCGACCATCACCTTGGGGTCGAGCAGCATCCCGACCGAGACGAGGAAGATCGGCACGAAGACGGCGCTGCCGAAGAAGTCGATCCGGTCCATCAGCGGCCCCTCGTTGGGGACCAGGCGGTTGAGCGCCAGGCCGGCGAAGAAGGCGCCGACGATCGGCTCGATCCCGAAGATGTCGGCGACCGTGCCGGCGGCCAGGAAGGAGGCGACCGCGAGCAGGTAGCGGACCACGCGGTCGGTCCCCAGGTAGCGAAAGGCGAGCCGCGCCAGGCGCGGCAGCAGGCCGAGGGTGAAGGCGACCAGAACCGCCAGCCCGACGACGATCTGGATCGCGATCGAGGCGCTTGAGCCGCCGGCCAGCTGGGAGCCGGAGACGGCGGCGAGGACGACCAGCGCCGCGGTGTCGGTGAGGACGGTCGCGCCGACGGCGGTGGCGACGCCACGGTCGGCCGAGAGGCCGGCCCCGCGGGCGGTCGGGTAGAGGAGCAGCGTGTGGGAGGAGAGCAGGGCGCCGAGCAGCAGGGCGGCGGGAAGGATCCAGCCGAGCGCGAGGCCGATCACCGTGCCGAACAGCATCGGCAGGGCGAAGGTCATCGCTCCGAAGCTGAGCACCGCGCGGCGATGGACCCGGACCAGGGCGAGGTCGAGCTCGACCCCGGCGACGAACATCAGGTACAGCAGCCCGAGCTGGCCGAGGTCCGGGACCGTGGTGTTGCCGGCCCCGATCAGGTTGGCGCCGTAGGGCCCGATCACGAAACCGCCGACCAGCAGGCCGATGATCCCGGGCACGCGCGCCCGTTTCATCAACGGCGGCCCGATGATGATCACGACGAAGAGGATCAGGAACTCCCACGCCGCTCCGCTCGGCGATTTGAGTGAGATCGAGGCGATCGCGTCGGGGGCCGGCATCAGTGCAGGGTGGTGTGGAGGAGGGGGATCGCCGATTCGGCTTCGGCGGCGTCGCTGCCCACCCATTCGGTCAACAGGTCTTCGATCGTGCCGTCGGCGGTGAGAGCGCGGATCGCCGAATCGACGGCCTGGCGGTTGGAGCCGCCCTTCGGCAGCGCCACCGAGACCGCCTCGTGCTCGGGCAGCTGCGCGACCGCTTCCAGCGCCCCTTCGGACCCGTTGGCGATGGCGACGGCGAGCGGCAGGTCGAACAGCGCCGCTTCGACCCGGCCGGAGCGCAGCGCGCCGAGCAATTCCTGCTGGCCGTCGAAGCGGCGGGTCGGCCGTTCGGGCACGATCGAGTCGGCGATCGTTTCGACGAAGGTGGTCGAGCGGATCGCACCCCAGCGCAGTTCCTGGGCGCTCGCGAGATCGGGCACCTCGGTGCCGCTGGGGACGACCACGGTCGGCGCCGACTTCAGGTAGGGGGTCGAGAATTCGAGGAAGTTTTCGCGTTCGCCGGTCGGCGTGATCAGGTCGATGCCGAGGTCGGCGCCACCGAGGTCGCCTTCGACCAGGCGATGGAAGTGGACGATCTTCACCCGCACCCGGTCGAGGCCGAACCGCTTCGCCATTGCGCGGGCCAGCTCGTACTCGAAGCCCCCGGTGGGATGGGTCGGCGTCCCTTCCCAGAAGCCCGCGCTGGGGACGGCGGAGGTGGCGACGGTGAGGACGTTCGGCTGCGCCGCCTCGAAGCCGCCGCCCGAAGCCGAGATCGAGCCGCACCCGCCCAGCGCCGCGGCGACAACGGAGAATCCAAGCGCGGCGACGGCCAACACCGCCCCCGACCGACGCTTCCGCCCGCGCTTCAGAGATGGCTCCTCGGCCGGCTCATCTTCGAGACAGTAATCGCGGAGCGCCGCCCGCGCCCGATCGCGGCGCTAATCGTTCCACTGACCGCCGGCGGGACAGCCGCCGACGCCCTTCTTTTGACAGGGGAAGCTGACGTCGCCCTTGGCGTTGCGCTTGACCCGGAACTTCTGCGAGCTGGGCGTCGACTGCACCACGATCGTGTACGTCGCGGCGCCGAGGCCGCTGACCTTCAGTTCGGGGCCGGGAGGCAGGGTCGGCTCCAGGGCGCGCAGCGCCGCGGCGTTGCATCCCTTGTAGCTGCCGGTCGGGAGATTCGACCCGGCAGCTCTCGATCGTCACCTCCGCGGTGTGGGCGACCTCCTTCGCGCGGGCGTCGTTCGCCTTGCCGGCCTGGTCGCCGAATGCCGGCAACGCGATTGCCGCGAGCACCCCGACGATCAGCATCGCGACCAACAGCTCGATCAGGGTGAAGCCTGATTCCTCCTTGAACAGTTGGTGCGTCGGGGTGAGCATGGGAGCGGCTTCGGCCCATCCACCGCATCGCTTGAGCCCTGCACGGCAAACCGCGCCGAAATGTCATATCTCTGACATCTGGGAGTCGCGCCAGGCCGGTCGTGATCCTTTCGTTTCTAGGCTCGCCTCGATGACAACGCCGGCTCTCGATCGCTTCAGCTCCCTTTGGCCGAGTCCCTGACGCCCCGGCTGCGGGCCCTGCTGGGGGGCGAGGGTGGCCTGCTCGCGGCGCTTGCCCTGCTGGTCGGCGTCGGCGCCGGCGTCGGCGCGATCGCTTTCCGCTACCTGATCCTCGCCTTCACCGAACTGTTCAGCGGCCACAGCGACCCCAGCAACCTCGGCCACTTCACCAACCCGAACGTCCCGATCCTCGGGCCCTACATCGTCCTCGTCGTCCCCGTCCTCGGCGGGCTCCTGTATGGCCCGCTCGTGTATCTCTTCGCGCCCGAGGCCCGCGGGCACGGCGTCCCCGAGGTGATGCTCGCGGTCCACGCCAACGAGGGCCGCATCCGCGCCCGGGTCCCGATCGTCAAGTCGCTCGCCTCGGCGCTCTGCATCGGCTCCGGCGGCTCGGTCGGCCGCGAGGGCCCGATCGTCCAGATCGGCTCCGCCCTGGGATCCGGCCTCGGTCAGCTGACCCGGGTCGGAGGCGAAGAGATGCGACTGCTCGTCGCCTGCGGAGCCGCCGGCGGGATCGCGGCCACCTTCAACGCGCCGATCGCGGGCGTCTTCTTCGCCCTCGAGCTGATCCTGCGCGACTTCCAGACCCGCAACTTCGGCGTCGTCGTCCTCAGCTCCGTGGTCGCGACCGCGGTGGGCCGGCTCGCCTTCGGCAGCGAAGCCTTCCTGACCCTCCCCTCATTCCACGTCAGAACGGCGGTCGAGTACCCGCTCTACGGGCTGCTCGGGGTGATCGCGGCGCTGGTCGGCCTCGCCTTCATCCGCGTCCTCTACGGCTCCGAGGACCTCGCCGACAGCATCTGGCGCGGGCCGCAGTGGCTGCGCCCCGCGGCGGGAGGGCTGCTCCTCGGCTGCGTGCTGCTGGTCCTGCCGGAGATGTACGGGGTCGGGTACCCGGTGCTCGAAAACGCGATCAGCGGCCAGTACGCCTTCGCCTTCCTGATCGCCCTGCTCGCCGGCAAGATCGCGGCGACGAGCCTGACGATGGCGATCGGCGGCTCCGGCGGCGTCTTCGCGCCCTCGCTCTTCATGGGGGCGATGCTGGGCAGCGCCTTCGGCCTCGCCGTCCACACGATCCTGCCCGACGCCACGGCGAGCGCCGGCGCCTACGGGCTGGTCGGGATGGCGGCCGTCTTCGCCGCCGCCGGCCGCGCCCCGATCACCGCCGTGCTGATCGTCTTCGAGCTGACCGGCGACTACTCGATCATCCTGCCGCTGATGCTGGCCGTGGTGATCGCGACCGCCCTCAGTCGCGGCCTCAGCGAAGACTCGATCTACACCCTGAAGCTGAGGCGGCGCGGCATCGACATCGAGCAGCCGGCCTCGAGCGAGGCCCTCGCCGGGCTCTCGATCGGCGATGCGATGGGCCCTCCGGTCGACCCGCTGGAGGCGAGCACGCCGCTGGCTGAGGTCGCCTCGATCTTCCTCCACCAGGGCCGCAACGCGCTCCCCGTCGTCGACGCGTCGGGCGCCAAGATCGGCGTGGTCACCGCCCGCGGCATCGAGCGCGGCGCCGGCGGGGAGCCTCCCGCCACGATCGAGCCGCTGGTCGAGACGGTCCCCGAGCTGCACCCCGACCAGCCGCTTGCCGTCGCCGTCGACTGGCTCGCCGGCGGCGACCGCGAGGGCCTGCCGATCCTCGCGCCCGACAGCGGCGAGGTCGTCGGCTGGCTGGAGCATCGGGACGTCCTGCGCGCCTACGCGGCGGCGCCAAACGGACTCGGATCCCGATCTCGATCGTAGGCTGTCCGCCCTCTGACACCGCGGCGAGAATCACGGCGATTCTTTAGAGAACGGGGATAGAACTCGCTGCCGATGCGACTGGACATCCCCCTCGACCTCGAAACCGGTTTCGCGGTCCTGCTGCCGCTTCTGATCGGCGCGGCCTACTTCATCCGCGTCAGCCGCCTGGCCGAGACTGGCCGGCAGCCCACCCGCACCCGCATCGCCTGCTTCCTCGGCGGCCTCGTTCTGGTCCTGATCGCGACCGTCGGCCCGCTCGACAACCTTGCCGACGACTTCGTCTTCGGCCACATGATCCAGCACACCATGCTCCTCGACGAGGCCTCGCTGCTGCTCGCGATCGGCCTGACCGGGCCGATCCTCGGGCCGGTCCTGCGGCTCCCGGGGCTCGGCCGCGGACGGACGCTGATGCATCCGATCGTCGCCCTCGGGCTCTGGGTGGTCGTCATGTACGGGTGGCACTGGCCGGCGCTCTACCAGGCGGCGGAGGAAAACGGGCTGGCCCACTTCTGCGAGCACGCCAGCTTCCTTGCCGCGGGCACGATCATGTGGCTGGCCCTGATCGGCCCGTTCCCGAAGCCGGGCTGGTTCAGCAATCCGGTGCGGGCGATCTACGCCGGCGCCGTTCACTTCTCGAGCATGGGCCTGGCAAACATCCTGATGTGGTCGGGGACGGTCCTCTACCCCTTCTACGTGGCCAGCGACCGCGCCCACGGGGTCGCGCCCCTCACCGATCAGAGCCTGGCGGGCGCCGTGCTGATGATCCAGGGCGGCGTGGTGATGCTCTGCGTCTTCTTCTGGGCGCTGCTGCGCTGGGCGAGGGAAGACACCGACCGCCAGGACCTGCTCGATTTCGCCTGGATGCACGGCCTCGAGGTGAGCGAGCGGCGGGCGGCAATAGCCGCCGCTTCCGGGCGCGGCTCCGAGCTTCGGCAGCGACTCGAGGCGACCCTGTGAGCGGCTCCGCCCGCCGGCGGGCCGGTTTCGCGGCGGGGCTGCTCGCCGCCCTCCTCGCAGGCCTCCTCGTCTCCGGCTGCGGCGGCGGCTCGGGGGGCGAAGCGACCGCGGCCGGCTTCCCCGGCGGCGACGCCGTCCCCTCGAAACCGGCGCCGGCGATCGAACTGACCGACTACCGCGGTCGCCCGGTCGACCTCGGGCGCCTGAAGGGCAAACCGGTTCTCGTCGCCTTCCTCTACACGCACTGCCACGACCTCTGCCCAATCGTCGCCAGCAAGGTCCACACCGCCTTCTCCGAGCTACCGGCGGCGAAGCGGCCGATCTTCCTGGCGGTGTCGGTCGACCCGGCCCACGACACCGCCGCCAGCGCGCGCACCTTCAACAGCGAGCACCGGACCAGCGGCGAGATCGACTGGCTGCTCGGCTCGCGGGCGGAACTGGAGAAGGTCTGGTCAGCCTGGGGCGTCAAGCCCGCACGAAACGCCAAGGACCCCGAGGAAATCGAGCACAACGCCGAACTCTTCGCGATCGATCCGCAGGGCCGGATCCGGGCGCTCTACCCGCCGGACTTCAATCCGGCCGGCCTGGCGGCCGGGGTCAAGACGCTGCGGGGGCTGTGACCGCCCGGGCGCAGCTCGAGGCCCTACCGCTGCACCGGGCCGCGCGCCTGCACAAGCACCGCCGCAGGCGCCGGCCGGCATTCTGGGCTGCCGCGTTCGTCCTCGCCGGCGTCCTTCTCACCCTCCTCGCCGCGGCGCTCTACACCGCGGGCCTGCGCGGCGTCGGCGACGCCGAAGCGCGGGTCCGAGGGATCCTCGCGCAGCACGGCGGCACCGCCGGCCCGATGCCGCTGCCGGCGCGCCTCGGCGCAGCGGTGGTCGCGGTCGAGGACGAGCACTTCTACTCCAACCCGGCGGTGAATATCGCCACCGGCGTCGGCCGCGCCGCTCTCGCGACGCTGCAGTCGAGAGGAGACCCGGGCGGCAGCACGATCGCCCAGCAGCTCGCCAAGACGCCTCTACCCACATGCCGGCGGGCTCGGCGGCACCCTGGAAGAGATCGGGCTGGCAGTGAAGCTCTCGCTTCGCTATTCGCAGCGGCAGATCCTCGACATGTACCTGAACTCCGTCTATTACGGCAACGGCTACTGGGGCGACGTCGCCGCGGCGCACGGGTACTTCGGGACGACGCCGCGGCAACTCAGCTGGAGCCAGGCGACGATGCTCGCCGGCCTGCCCCAGGCTCCCTCGGCCTACGACCCCATGCGCCACCCGGTGCTCGCTCGCCGGCGCCAGGAACACGTCGTCGACCAGCTGGTCGACAACCACGGTCTCTCTCAGGCCCGGGCCGACCGGGTGCTGCGCGAACCGCTGCGGCTCTCCTCCCGAGCGGGACGGGTTACGCCGGCGCGGTCGAGAGCGCGCGGCTGCCCAGCCCGGCCCACATCTGCTCGAACTGCGACTTCGGCCAGGTCAGGCGCATGCCCGAGAGCGGGTCGTTGATCCGCACCGTTTCCCGGTCGACCCCGGTCAGAACCAGGGCGTGCTCGCCGTAGTTGACCCGCACCGTGGCGCCGGCGGGGCTGCTCCAGGTCGCGAAGGGACCGTTCGAGAGCGCGACCCAGGCGATCACCGGCCTGCCTTCGAGCAGGGACGCGTAGACGGCGCCGGGCTTGGAGCCGGTGAGGTCGCGCAGGGCGACGCCGTGCCGGCGCGCGAGGGCTCGGACCGGGCCCTCATACACGCCGAACCCGCCCGCCGGTCCACCGCCGTCGGCGCGACCGACGAACCCCTCGCTCGGATCGCCCCAGACCTCGGACCCGCCGGCGTTCACGGTCGGGTCCAGGGGCGGGCTGTGGGCAACCTGCCTCTGAAGCGTCAGCTGGCCGACCTTATGACCGCTGTAGGCGAGGACCATCGCCAGGGCGGTGGCCTCGCAGTCGTTCTGCAGCACCTGCTTGATGAGCGGCACCCGGATGCTCGAGGCGACCGGCCGCTCGGCGATCTTGACCGTGCCCCCGCCCCGGCGCATGGCGCCTTCGACCGCTTCGGAAGCCGCGGTGCGGTCGACGCTGTAGGTGATCGCCGCGGTCGGGCCGTGGGCCGTGCGGGTCGCCGGAACGGACTTCAACAGCGCCGCGACGGCCCCGGGCCGGCGCAGTTCGGAGACCCGCGCCCTCGCCAGGGTACTCCCGCCCAGCTCGACCCGGACGAAGGACGGGGCCGCTGCCGGAGGCGTCGAGGTGCCGCCGGCGAGGACCGCGATAACGACCCCCGCGACGGCGAGGAGCGCCGCCAACGCCACCAGCCGCCGCCGGACGACGGGTCGCGGCGGGACCGGGCGGCGGGCCCTCGCGCTCATCCCGGCTTCAGCGCCACCGCGATCGCACCCTCGTGGGCGAGGCACTCGACACCCACCCCGGCGAAGCCGCCGTCCACCAGGGCCTGTTCCCACCACTCCGGCGAGGACGGCCGCTCCCCGGTCCGGGTCAGCATCTTGACCGCGTTGCGGGCGATCCGCAGGTATCCGGCCGGCCCGCGACGGGCCATCGAGCGCACCTTCGAGGAGATCACCTTGCGGTTGCGGGTGCTGCCAGGGGTGAGCCCGAACATCATGTCGCCGAAGACGAGGCGTCCCCCCGGCGCCAGCACCCGGAATGCCTCGGCGACGGCCCGGCGCTTTTCGCCCTCGTCGAGGTGATGGAAGCAGTAGTTGGAGACGACGAGGTCGACCGACTCGTCCTCGACCGGCAGGCTGGTGGCGGAGGCGACCAGCGGATAGAGGTTCATCAGGTGCCGGCCGGCGACCAGCCAGCGCATGTGCTCGACCATCGCCGGCGAGATGTCGATCGCCCAGACGCCGGCGCAGATGTCGGCGAGGGGAACGGCAAGCAGCCCGGTGCCGGCGCCGACGTCCAGGGCACGCTCGCCGACGGCGGGCTTGGCGCGGGCGAAGATCTCGTCGCGCAGCTCCTGGAAGCCGGGAGTTCGCGAGAGCTCGTCGGCGTGGTGCACATGGCGGTCCCAGTCCTTGTCGATGAGCCCGCGCAGATGGGGGCGACCGGCGGGCGCGGTGGCGGGCAGGACCCCCGGTTCCGGGGGGTGTGGGGAACCTGGATCGATGGGCATCCCGGAACCCTCCGCCGTCGGCCTAAGCGGATCCTTTTCGGGACCTAACGCGGACCCCAACGGGGCGTGAGAAAGCTCTTCTAAAACGGCCGACAATTGGCACGAACACGACTTGTTCGTGCACACCATGGACGCCACGATTCCGGCCATGACGACCACGCAACCGAAAAAGAGAAAACCGAGGCGGAAAAAGCCCCGCGAGGGCGACTTCGTCAACTTCAAGCAGCCGGTCTGGGAGCCGCTGCTGGGCCTGGCCCGGATCTACGTCGACGAGTTCATGTGGATGGGCGAGATCGAGCTCGACAACAGCACTCGCCTGCAGCTCTACAAGCATTACTGGACGCGGCGCTACCTGCACCTCGACGCAGAGGGCAACGCCTGGTTCTACCGCGAGGACGGGCGCTACGAGCAGCTGGTCGACGACATCGTCCCCCACTTCAACCGAATCGTTCGCTGGCACTATCCAGGTCAGCATCAGGACGAGGAGGAAGAGTGGCTGGCCCGCCACGATGAACAGCTGGCAGAGGAAGCTCGCTCGGGCAAGAGCGGCGGCGTTCAGGCGTAGATATCCATGGGAAGTAGGGAGCCCCCAGCGAAAGCCGCTGGTATACCTGGGTATACTTGCTCCATGGCAAAGGTCATGGTCTCCCTTCCCGACGACCTCCTCGCCGAAGTCGACGCCGAGGCGGAGCGCGGCGGCACAACTCGCAGCGCCGTCATGCGGGGGTTCGCCGACGCGGCGCTGCGCCAGCGCCGCGAAGGCCGAGCGGCGGCAATGCGATCGCTGCTCAGCGACGCCTCGCCCCACGGCGGGCGCGCCGCGGAGTCGGTGAAGGCAACGCGGCCCGGTCCGTGACGACTCTGCTGCTCGACGCGAGCGTTCTACTCGCCGCTTTCGACCCTGAAGACGGCCACCACGAGCCGGCACGGGCCCTCTTGGAAGACGACGACGCCACCCTCGCCACGCTCGACCTTGCCCGCTATGAGGTCGCCAATGTCGCGGTGCGGGCGTGGCGCGCACCTGAGTCCGTCGCGCCGCTACTCGCCGCAATCGAGAGACTCGCCGACGACGGCGGCGTCCTCGCATCCACAAGCACCCTCCTGACTCGGGCAGCCGAGCTCGCGGAGCGCCACACGATCTCCGCCTACGACGCGGCCTACGCAGCCGCCGCCGGCGATGCCGGACATCGCCTCATCAGCTGCGACGAGCGCGATCTGGTCTCGAAGGGATTCGCCGAACTCCCTGCGAGTGCGCCCTCGGGCTAGCGATTCAGCTCAGCGCACGCACGGAATCCAGGGCTTCGCGAAGAGGTCATACGACTTGCGGATCGAGCTGAATTCGATCGCCTTCGCTGTCTTGCAGTATTCCTTCGGCTTCTGTTCGTACTCGGCCTCGAAGACGGCCTTGCCTTCGTTGATGAAGGTCTGGCGGTAGTAGCCGCATTCGTGGTACTGGAAGCACTCCTCGACGACCGCGAAGTCGAAGTGCCGGGATAGCTGCTTGGCCTGGCGACCGTCGTTCTTGAGCGCCACCGCCATCCCCCGGCCGTGGACCTGACGGGCGACCCAGCGGTTGAAGCGCAGCTGGTCGGCCTTGGTGATCTTGAAGCCGGTGCGGTTTTCTTTTTCCCAGCCGGCGACGTTGTCGGGCTCGACCCCGTCGAAGCCCTTGCGGGCGCACATGTTGAAGCGCTGCTTCAGTGGCCGCTCGAAGCGGTGGAAGTGGGCGACGTCGAGCCAACGCTCGTCCGGAAAGCCGGCGTACTTGCGGCCGATCACCGAGCGCGGGAACTCGGCCTTGTCGGGGCGATAGGACTCCCAGCTGCCGACGTCGATGTAACAGATCACCTTGCGGCCCTGGTGGTGCAGCCTGCGCACCACGCCGGCCGGCGCTTCGAAGCCGTCGAGCTCATAGACGGAGGCGGGAACGCTGGTGTCGACCTTTCCCTGCAGCTGCCACTGCCAGGCGGAGGTCGTCGGCTTGGGGTGCCAGTGGCCCCGCTGCTGGCCCTTGGCTTGAGCCGTGGCGCCGACCAGAAGGACGGCCGAGACCACGGCCGCGAATGAGACCGCGAGGATCCTTGGGAGGCTGATTCGCCTTCGCGTGTTTCGATTTGTCTTCACGCGACTCAGCTTAGGCCGGCGATCACTGCTCACGAGTACGACTGCCTGATCGTCGACTCGCGAGGAGGCCGTGTCGAGCACCCCGGCTTCGTCGGCCGGGGTGCGCGGCGGCCCGGGCTCAGTGCCCGATCAGGTCGGTCATCGGGACGACGCCGTTGGCGGCGTCGCCGGCGTAACCGAGATGGCCGAGGTTCCAGTTGTCCTCGATCGTGGTCAGCAACGAGTAGTGGTTGTAGGGGGTGTTGCTGACGTAATGGTGCGGGCCACCGCTGGAGGTGACCACCAGGGCCGGCGAGAGGCCGCCCCCATAGGTGCCCCCGGGCCAGCTGGGCACGCCTTCCAGTTCGCCGGCGGGGATCACCGGCGAGTCGCAGCAGCCGCTCGGATCCGCCCAGCCGCCGTTCCGCACGGTGCCGTCGTAGTCGGACTCGTCGGCGACGACGAAAATCGCCGAACGGCCCTGGCGCCAGGCGCGTGAGTGCCAGATCGTCGTCACCGTTTCGCGGACGAAGGCGTCGGCCTTCTGCTTCAGTGCAGCGTCGTTTTCGTCGTTGTTGGTGCTCCCGTATGGACAGGGCGTGCCGTCGCTGCCGTTGCTCGCGACTGGCGTGTAGACGCCACCGTGCATGTCGTGGCACTGGTTCGGAACGATGTAGACGAATTCCGGCGCGTGCCAGGAGTTGAGGTCGGCGCCGAGCCGGTCGTAGGGCTTGACCTTCGCCAGCCGGCTCGGGTTGTTGCGGATGTCTTCGAACAGCACGAACGGGTTGTGCTTGCTGGCGTACAGGGCCTGGCTGGAACTCGGGTAAAAGTCGCCGAGGTAGCCGGCGCTGGGCATCGACTCCATGTAGGCGCCCCAGCTGTGATGGCCGGCTTCGAGCTGGTCGACGAGGTTGGGCGCTTCGATCCGGTTGGCCGGGTTGTCGTTGTTGATGCCGAAGGTGCTGCCGGCGATCTGGGCGAGGTAGTTGGGCTCACTCGGGTGCGTCACCCCGTAGTAGTTCGCGGCCTCGCCGTAGTGCTGGGCAAGCGAGGTGATGAAGGGCGCGTTCGGATCGCCGATCACCCCGTCGCGGGAGTGGTTCTCCAGCGTGATCACGAAGATGTGATCGAGGTGGCCCTGGCCGTGGCGCTCTCCGCGGTGCAAACCGCCGCCGTGAAAGCCCTCTCCCCAACCCCGTCGCTGGCCGTGAGCAGAGGCGCTGGGGACGAAGCAAACCCCGAGGGCCATCGCAGCGACCACCACAAACGTCTTGAAACGCAAGGTCGAAACTGACATTCGGTCACTCCTTCCTGTCGGACGTTTTCGCGCCCCAGCCTCGCCGCGCCCCGCCGCCCGCGAGTGATCCGCGTGTGTCCAGCCTGTGATGAAGCTGTGAAGCAGTCCCACAACCGCTCGGACGGGTACCAAGAATCCCGTCTGTGCAGATGGGACGCCTCACAGGCTTCGATCTGGCCGGGGGACGGAACGTCCTACTTTCGGAGTCCTCCTAAAAGACGGGACGACTCAGTCGGCGCGCAGGATGAGTTGCGCCAACCTTCGAGTTGAGCTCGGCTGTGACAAGACGCAGACCAACGTCGAGCGAAGCCTGGGTCCGTAACGCTCCGTAGCGGCGGTCCCACTCGCCGCTTTCCAAATCACGCCGGAGCCGATCCAGGGCGGGCTCGACGATCGAATCCGGCAACTGATGCCAGATCGAGGACGAGCGGCGCACGTCCGGATCGAGGTGGGCCTCCGGCCGGCTCCAGAGGGCGACGCAGAACCCGTCGGTGCAGTCCGCGGGCACCGGGAGGGGCGCCACGCTGACGTTCGAGAGGACGTTCTCGATGTGCGCGATGGTCGGAAAGATCTCGCGGTCGTGCTCGATGATCGCTGGCAGGTAGTCCCGGCAGAGCCACATCTCGGTCGTCACGTCAACGTCGAGAGTGATGAAGACGATCCGATCGCGGGTTACTCGGAGCACCTCCGCGAGGCCACGGTCGATGTCGTCCCAGTGCTGCATGGTGAAGACGCCCATCGTCGCGTCGACGCTTTTGTCCGGCAGCGGCAGCGCCTCCGCGACGCCCTGGATCGCGGGGACGGCGTCCGACGGGCGCTGCGCGATCATCACCGGCGAGGGCTCCACCGCGATCACGTCGCGGTCGCGCGGCTCATAGGAGCCCGCGCCGGCACCGACGTTGAGGACAGATCGCGCATCACCGAGCGCCGCCCAGACTGCCGCCTCGAAACGCGAGTCGGCGCGACGTACCTGGCTGTAGTCGACGCCCATCCGGTCATAGGCTGGGGCCTTCACGGTTTCGCTCCCGGCTCGCGCATGAGCGCGACCAGCAGCTCGACGACATCGCCGTAGAGGTCGTGGCGCACGGCCTCGGGACTGACAAGCGATTCGACGGCCAGGCCGATGCCGAGCGCGCGCATCGCCAGCGCAAGGTCGTTGGCGGAAAGCGGCAACTCCGTCCCGGCCTCATCGCTATAGGCGGCAATGTAACGAGCGACAGCCTCGCGCATCGCCGCCGAACGGGTGCCGAAACGCCCAGCGAGCTCGGGGTCGCGGCCGGCATGGGCAATGAACTCCATGTGCAGGAGGACGGAGTCGGGGTCGCGCTCTAGCCGGTCCATCCACTGGTCGGCGAGCGCGCGTGCGCGCGCCTCGATCTGGGCATCGTCCGGAAGCGCGATCTGGGTCTCGGCCAGCTCGCGCACGCGCTCGGCCATGTACCCCTCGAACACGGCGAGGAAGAGATCGGCCTTGCCTTCGAAGTTGGAGTAGACGGCCCCGTGCGAGTAGCCGGCCTCCTCGGCGATCTCCTCGACCGAGGCACCCTTGTAGCCGCGCCGGGCGAAGACCGTGGCGGCGGTCGCGATCAACTCCGCCCGGGTGCGGGCCTGCTTCTCGGCGCGGGTTTCCCTTTTTCGCTGTGTGGTCATTCAGATTGCGAGTCCAACTTGAATGCTGATACTAATTCAATCGTGAAGGAGGCGCCACTCCCCCGCCTGTTCGTCGCCGCCGGGACCAAGCGCGGGCTTGTGGGCCTCGCGGCGCTGACGCTGCTCTGCGGCGCGGCGATGCTGCCGGCGATGCGGACGATGGCCGACCACGGTGCCTCGCTGATCGCCTTCGAGTCCGCGGGCAGCGTCTCGCGCAGCCAGGGGATCGTCACCGAGTGGGGCTCGCCCGGAAAGGCAGCGATGTGGTGGCAGCTGGCGCTCGACACGCCGTTCCTGGTCGGCTACGGGCTCTTCCTCGCGGGCGCCTGCGCGGCGGTGGCTCGGCGTGCCCGCGCAACGAGAAGGTTCCGGCTCGAACGTGTTGCGGTGGTGATGGCCTGGCTCAGTCCGATCGCCGCCGCCGCGGACTTCGCGCAGAACGTCTCGCTTGCTCTCATCCTTGCCGGCCATCTGGCGCAGCCGTGGCCGCGGATCTCGGCCATCGGGGGGTCGACAACGACGGTGCTCGCGATCATCGCGGCGCTGTTCGCGCTCGGAGGGGCACTCGCAACACGGAGGCACGATGGCGATGGACCGACTCGACCGAGCATGGCTGAATGAACGATCCGCTTCAGCTCCTCGCTCGGCTCGCTTTCCGGGCTCGCTCTCACGCGGGGTGGACCGATGAACGGAGTCCGATCGTGTTCGCTAATGGGCTGCCGCCGCCTGGCCGGAAAGCCGTTGGTGCAGCGCGTCGCTGCGCTCGTTGAGCCCGGTGATCGAGACCTCAATTTCGTGGCGTTGGTAGTGCCCTTCGATCGCGTCAACAGCGGCAATCGCGGAGGCGTCCCACAGGTGGGCACGGGAGAAGTCGACGATCACGCTCGGCGGGTCCTCGGCGTAGCGGAACGCTTCGATCAATTCCTGATCGGAAGCGAAGAAGACCTCGCCGTGGACTGAGTACAGGCAGCTGGTGCCGTCGGGGTCGAGAACCCGGTCGACCTCTGCCAGGTGCGCCACCCGGCGCGCGAAGACCGCCATCGCGGTCAGGACGCCGACGCCGACGCCGATCGCCAGGTTGTGGGTGGCGACGGTGCCCGCCACGGTGACGGCCATGATCACCGTCTCACCGCGCGGCATCCGACGCAGGGTCGCGGGCGCGATCGAGTGCCAGTCGAAGGTCGAGACCGCGACGAGAATCATCACCGCGACCAACGCGGCCATCGGGATCACCGCGACGACGCTGCCGAGGCCGACGACCAGGATCAGCAAGAAGAGACCGGCGCAGAAGGTCGAGATACGGGTGCGGGCGCCGCTGGTGCGGACGTTGATCATCGTTTGTCCGATCATCGCGCAGCCGGCCATGCCCCCGAAGAAGCCGGTGATCACGTTGGCGATCCCCTGTCCGCGCGACTCACGGTCCTTGTCGGAGCCGGTCTCGGTGATGTCGTCGACCAGCTTCGCGGTCATCAGCGACTCGAGCAGGCCGACGACCGCCAGCGTGAACGAGTAGGGAGCGATGATCGCCAGCGTTTCCAGCGAGAACGGGACCGCCGGGATTCCGAGGACGGGGAGGGCGTCGGGCAGCCTGCCCTCGTCCCCTACCGTGGGCACGCCGATTCCCCCGACGACGCAGACGACGGTCAGCAGCACGATCGCGACGAGCGGAGCCGGCACGGCCTTGGTCACCCTGGGGAGCAGGTACATCACGGCGAGGCCGGCCGCGACCAGCGCGTAGACGGCGGCTCCGCCGTCGGTCAGGTGCGGGAGTTGGGCGAGGAAGATCAGGATCGCGAGCGCATTGACGAACCCGGTCATCACCGAGCGCGGCACGAAGCGCATCAGCTTGGCGACGCCGAGCAGGCCGAGCGCGACCTGGATCGCCCCGGCGAGGATCGTCGCCGCCAGCAGGTACTCGACTCCGTGCTTGGAGACCAGGGAGACAACGACGAGCGCCATCGCGCCGGTCGCCGCCGAGATCATTGCCGGGCGGCCGCCGGTGAAGGCGATCGCCACCGCCATCGTGAAGGAGGCGAAGAGGCCAACCCGCGGATCGACCCCGGCGATGATCGAGAAGGAGATCGCCTCCGGGATCAGCGCCAGGGCGACGACGAGGCCGGCGAGCAGCTCGACGCGCAGCAGGCCGGCGGAGGGAAGCTGGACGCGGTCAGGGAGGTATGCGGCGAAGTTGGGCATCTGTCTCGTTTCGTGTGCGACTGAGGAGCTGTCCTCAACACACGGCCACCGGCTGGGGCGTTGCGACGGGATGCGCTCAGAGTTCTCGTTGATCGACTGGCCGGGTGCCTCGCCGATCTCGCCCCTTGGGGCGACGCGACAACCTTACCTGCACCAGATCGCCGAGGTCACCGCCCTCCGTGATAGGTCTTCCACCCGTGGAGGCCTGGTTACCCGACAGTCCGGCCCGAGTCAGCGTCGGCGAACTGCCCGAATCTGTCGAGGTTCATCTAATTCCCCGCGACGGCGCGCTGCCGTCCGAGATCGAGGCGGCCGAGTTTTTGGTCCCGCCATTTGGGTCACGCCGGGTGATCGAGGCGCTGCCTCGGCTCAGCGCCCTCCGCGTCGTCCAGGTGAATTCGGCCGGAGTCGACTGGATTGCCCCGTCGATCCCCGAGGGCGTGACGCTCTGCAGCGCGCGAGGGACACGGGACGCGCCGGTCGCCGAGTGGGTGGTCGGCGCGATCCTCGACAGCTACAAGCGTCTCTCGCAGTTCCGGCGCCAGCAACAACAGGCGCAGTGGGCGCCTCGAATGCCGGGAGAGCTGGCGGGGTCGAAGGCCCTGATCGTCGGTCACGGCTCCATCGGCCAGGCGGTCGAGGCGCGGTTGCGTCCCTTCGGCGTCGAGGTGACGAGCGTGGCAAGTCGCCCACGCAGAGCCGTTCACGGGGTGGACACGATCGACGATCTTCTGCCTCACGCCGACATCGTGATTCTTCTGCTTCCCGCCACGCCCCAGACGAAGGGATTGTTCGACAAGCAGAGACTCGCCAAGCTCAAGACCGGAGCGCTCCTGGTCAACGCCGGCCGCGGCGCTGTTATCGACACACAGGCACTCATCGCCGAACTCGAATCGGGCCGGCTGGACGCTGCGCTCGACGTGACCGATCCCGAGCCGCTGCCAGCGGACAGCCCGTTGTGGTCGCTGCCAAACGTCCTCCTCACCCCGCACGTCGCCGGTGACAGCCCGAACGCCGACCAGCGGGTTTACGAACTCGTCGGGGATCAAATCCGGCGATACGTCGAGGGGCGGCCGCTGCTGAACGTGGTGCGGTGAAGCACACGGTGGTCCGGCGTTTCTACGAGGAGCTCTGGAACGAATGGAGGCTCGACACGGCCTTAGAGATCGTTGCAGGAGACGTGCAGTTTCGAGGGTCGCTCGGCTCCGAGTTTGTGGGCCGCGAGAGGTTGCTGCATTACGTAGGGCAGGTGCGAAGCGCCTTTCCGGATTGGCATAACCGGATTGATGAGATCATCGTCTCGGGCAATCGAGTGGTGACGCGCATGACGTGGACCGGCACGCACCGCGGTTCACTGGCCAATTTGCCACCAACCGGCGCGTACATCGAGTATTGCGGCGCCGCGCTGTTTCGACTCGCGGACGGCATGATCGAGGAGGCGTGGATCGTCGGCGATACCCAGGAGCTCTGGCGGGCGCTTGGCAAGCTCGACGCTGAGCCATAACCAGCCTTTGCAGCTCGGGACAGCGCCATCCTGCGCTACCCTTGCGGCACTGACAGGCCTAGATCTCTCGCTCGAAGTGATGCGCCGAGATGCGCAGCCCATTTCGCATATAGAGCCGGTGCGCAGGTGCCCGGTCGGCAGCGACGCCGGAGTCGAGGTGAAGGCCCTCGCAGCCGAGACGCCGGGCCTCCTCGACCAGCCAGTCCATGAGCTGCTCGCCGTGACCCAAGCGCCGCGCCGCGGGGATGGTGGAGACGTCGTCGACGTAAAGGCAGTGACCCCAGGCCAGCGAGCGAAGCTCCCGAAACCCGGCGGCGGCCACCGCATCGGGCTGGTCTCCGTCGAAAACCCCGACAAGGCGATATCCGGCCGGCCGTAGGGAGTTGTCGATGAAATCGACGAGCGCCTCGGCGGTCTCCCATCGGGGCCGCAACTCCAGCATCGCGGGAGCGGCCTGAGCGGTGCTTCCCAACTGGATCTCGCGAACCTCGATCACGCCAAGGCAAGCTAATCGATCAGGCCGGCTACCCGGCCGACAGCAGCGAGCGACCGTACTGCGGGTAGGTGCCGCGGTAGCCGCGGGCTCGGGCGATCGGTCGCAGCAGGCCGAAGAGCAGCGACTGGATCGCGGCCGGCGGCCGGCGCAGGACGAGGACGTCGTGGAACTCGGTAGCGAACATCGCCAGCTGCAGCGGGTCGGGGAGGCCCTTGGAGTTGGTGTAGCCATCCCGGGCGAGGCCCCAGATCGTCTCGATCATCTGCAGGAAGCGGTCGCCCTCGGAGACGTAGACCAGGGCGGTGGCCTGCTCCTCGCCCGCGTTCCACCAGTCGTGCCAGTGACCGCTCGGGATCTCGACCACGTCCCCCGGCTCGGCGACCGACTCGGAGCCGTCGAGGCGAAAGGTGATCTGGCCCGAGGTGACGGTGAAGCGCTCTTCGAAGTTGTGATGGACGTGCTCGCCGATCACCGCGCCCCCGGGCTGGACGGAGAGCTCGCCTTCGAACGAGCGGTCCTCCCCTTCCCACGGCGCCTTGGCGAGCACGCCGAACTCCCCCGTGACGGGATTGTCGAGCGTATCCCCAGCCACCAGAGGCTGGGTCGCCGGCTCGAGGATGGGAGGGCGGCTCATCGTCGCGATCCTACCTCTAGCCGCGCCGGCGATAGCGCAAGTACACGGTCGAGCCGAACGTGCGGGTCTCGACCAGCTCGAGGTCGATGTGTACGTCCGGCGGGAAATACGGCGTGCCTCCGCCGACCACGATCGGGACGAGGAACAGCTCGAACTCGTCGATCAACCCGCGCCGCATGCATTCCGCCGCAAGGCCGGCGCCGCCGACCGCGATCTTCCGGTCCCCGAGCGCAGCGATCTCCTCCTCGAGGGTTCCGGCGGCCAGGCGGTTGCTGCCCTCGACGCTCGTCAGCGTGGTCGAGAACACGATCTTCTCCAGCGGGCGCCAGATCTCGGCGAACTCCGCCATCACGGGGTCGGAGAACTCCTCGGTGTCCCACACGAGCATCGTCTCGTAGAGGCGCCGGCCGAGCAGTTGGGCGTCGATCGCTGCGACCCGCTCGTTGTGGAAGCGATGCAGCTCCTCGCTGGGCACCGCCCAGTCGAAGCTTCCATCGGGTCCGACGATGAAGCCGTCGGCCGACAGGCTCATGGAATAGGAGATCACGAGGACACAGTGAACCGGATCGGGCAACCGAGACGGCGGCGCAACCGTCCGGGCGACAGACGGCTAATCGCCTCTAATACGACGCCGCGGGCGACCAGTCGGCGCCGCAGCGATGCGTGCCGGTCCGGTCGCGGATCACCACCCTGGCGATCCTGGCGTAGTAGGTCCCTTCCAAAAAGCCGCCGAAGATGGCCCAGTTGCCATTCAAATCGGTATTCGCCGTGCCGACGACTTTGTCTCCGGGCCGACCCGGCGGGCCTCCCTGCAGGTAGAGCTTCACGGTGCGCCCCGCACGACATTGTTTTTGGGGGGAGGTCACTTTGCCGGTGAACTGCGAGCCCCTCCCCGAGGAGATGGTCACGGTCGATTTCGTCGCCAGAGCACTATCCGCCAGCAGCGCCGTTCCGCCCAGGACTACCAGAGCTGCCACGGCCAAATTCCCAGCCCATCTCTTCATCTCGATCTCTCCTCCGCTGTCAACCTGGCACCAGAGGCGAAGGCTACGGCGTACTCGCGGCGGAGGCAAGGTTCTGGCTCGCCGAAGACAGTGAACAGGTTCCCCGATCCCCGCGTGGACCCATCTGAAGCCGCGTCACCTGTTGAAGCGACGGTGCGCCATCTCGTAGACGCTCGGCCGCCATGGCTGCGCTGGGTGCCTCTCTCCCACCGCCAGCAACAGAAGGGCAGGCTTCGCTGCCTGCTCGTCACCGGCGAGAACCGCGCCCCATTGACCGGCAGGTCTTGGGATGTAGAACTTCACGCATCCACCCAGACGGGTTCCGTCGCGGGCTTCCGCTTCACAGCGGAGAAGCCACTCGAGTCAAGTCGCGAGTTGTGGTGTAACGGACTCGCCGGCACTTCTCTTCAGCCCTCCAGGGCCGCCACCTCGCTTCCGCTCGCCTCGGCCTGGTCCTCGAGGACCAGGCCGATCGACTCCTGTGAGAGGTAGCCGCGGGTGAGCAGCCACTCGTCGTTTTGCTCGATCAACAGTGACCCGACCAGGCGGATCACCGAGCGGTCGTTGGGGAAGATGCCGACGACGTCTGAGCGGCGGGCGATCTCCTTGTTGACGCGCTCGATGTTGTTGGTCGAGCGCAGCTTCGGCCAGTGGGCCGCCGGGAAGCGGTAGAAGGCGAGCAGGTCCTCCTCGGCCCCCGCCAAGAGCTCCGCCACCTTGGGCACCGTCGGGGCGAGGCGCTCGATCACCGACGCCGAGCGCTCCCTGGCGTCGGTGAGGTCCTCGGCGTTGAAGACCTCGCGCAGGGCGGCGGCGACCATGTTGCGCTGGCCCTTCTTGCAGTGCCCGTGCATGTTCCTTATGAAGTGGACGGTGCAACGCTGCCAGGGGCAGCCGATGCACCTTGGCGATCGCCGCCTTGAGGCCGAGATGGTCGTCGGAGACGGCGAGCCTGACCCCCTCCAGGCCGCGGGCCACCAGCTCGCGCAGGAACGCCGCCCAGCCGGCCTCGGTCTCTGACTCGGCGATCTCGATGCCGATCACCTCGCGTCGTCCGCTCTCGTGCACCGCGAAGGCGACCATCAGCGCCTTGGAGTGGACGTGGCCGCGGTCTCTGACCTTGAGGTGCTTGGCGTCGAGCCAGAGGTAGGGGTAGGCGCCCTCCAGGGGGCGGGTGCGGAAGGCCTCGACCTGGCCGTCGAGCTCGCGGCAGATGCGGGAGACCTGGTCCTTGCTCATATGGATGCCCAGCTCGGAGACCAGGTGGTCGACCTTCCTGGTCGAGACGCCGTTGACGTAGGCCTCCATGACCACGCCGAGCAGCGCCTTCTCGGAGCGTTTGCGGGGCTCCAGGAAGCTCGGGAAGTAGCTCTCGCCCGAGCGCTTGCGAGGCACCGCCAACTCGATCTCCCCGACCCTGGTCGCCCAGGGCCTGGGCCGGTAGCCGTTGCGGTGCGTGCTCCTGGTCTCAGAGACCTCGCCTTTGCCGGCGCCTATCTGGCGCTCGATCTCGGCCTCCATCATCTCCGCAGCGATCATCGCCACGCTCTCGCGCAGGAAGTCGGAGTGCTCCTCGATCAGGGCCTTGGCTACGACCCCGGCGCTCGTCATGCTTTGGCTCTCGGCCATCGTGGTGCTTCCTTTCGTCAGTCGACTTGCAGGTCAACCGACGAGTCTGGGGCCCGCGGTGGCCGGAACTTCGTCCGGCCCTATGCGGCCTTGCTCGTTACACCACTTTTAGCGACGTGACCGCCACTCGTAGGGCAGGCTCACGCCGTAGCCCTGCGACGACAAGCTCTATCGCCGTGCGCGCCGCCTGGGTGCAGTGCGCGAGATCCTCAGCAAGCAGCTCCTCGTCGATGCGGACCTCAAAGCGCGGACCCGCGCCCGCGCTCATCTGGCCGCTATCCCTCGCCGTCGGTGGGCAACGACCCGAAGTGCCGGTCGAAATCCTCGGGGCTCATCGGTTTGGTACCCGTCCGCTTGCGGATCTCCTCGATGGAGGTCGCCTTGGAGGGCCAATCGGGAGCGAAGATCAGCTTGACCTCCGCTGCTTCCTCATCCGTCATCGACTCAATCTGCTCATACAGCTCAGCCTTGGTCATGCCCAGATCGTAGCGGCCGTCAAGGCAGCATTCTCGACACGGCACTCGCCGGGTCAGCTGGCGCAAACGCCCGCTCGATCAGCTCTGAGCCAGGCCGGGTTTGACAGGGCTTTCTAATAGCGGGGGCAGGATTCGAACCTGCGACCTTCGGGTTATGAGCCCGATCCGGTGGACCTGCTGGGCTACGTGGGGCACGGTTTCCAGCGGTTTTCGCGAGATCGAGATCGGCTGGGATCACTGGAGTCTGTCGAGCCTGTTGCCCCATCTGTTGCCCCAGCGGGCCATACGTGGATCAGAGGCCGGCGCTCTAGTGGCGAGCTCAGTACGAGCAGAAGCGGCCGATCTGCGTACAACCGTACGTAGCTCCCACACGCCTTCGGCCGGGAACCTCGCTGGTCGACGGACCTTCAAGCCGAAAGTTCCTGTAAATAGCCCACTTATTACGAAGGTCGCCCTACTCGCCGCCGCCGATCGCACCCAGGAGGTGGGCGGTTCGAATCCGCCGGCTCCATCCTCGCCGATTCCCGACGCCGAGCAATCCGAAAAAGCCCAACCCGATGCGTTCATCGTCCCGACGACCGCCCCGGCAATCCCCCATGGGCGCAAGTATGCTCCTGCGCAGGCGCTGCGGTTGTGCCGTCTCGTCCATCGGAAAAGGGGAAAAATGAGGGTTCTACTTATTGTCAGCTGTGCGCTCGCGGTCGGCCTCGCCCCGGTCGGGGCACTCGCGTCTGCGCCGCCCAAGGAGGCCTCCGCCTCCCAGGCGACTTGCAAGACGAAAGCACAGAAGCAAAGCCGCGCCTGCAGGCTGATCGCCGAGCCGACCACCAAAGCGCCGTGGAAGTTCAGCGACAAGAACGTGCCGCTTAAGTGCCAGCTTTGACGGCAAGAAGCTGAAGATAGTTTCGACCGTGAAAGGCGCCTGCGAAGAAGGCGAACTCAACTTCGTCAAGGCGACCTACCCGGTCAACGCATCGATCCCCGTGACCAACCGGAAATTCGACGCGGACGTGATCGTGACCGACTCCAACGGCAAGAAGCGGAGCCTCCTGCTGCGGGGAAAGATAACCAAGGGCGTTCTTTCGATCACGATCAGCGCCTCGTTCAAAGAAGCCGCCAGTTGCATCATCGGCGGCAACAAATACTCGGTTAAACGCAAGCTCTGACCATCTGGGATGCTGCGAAGGCGCGCCCGGGTGGCGTCGTGGACGATGAGATAGGCGGTGCGGTGCGCGCGTCGCCAGTGCGCCGAGCAGAACCCTGCGCACGATTACGAGGCCGTGGCATGGTGGATCGTGCTTTTCTGGGCGACCGCTTCGTAATAGCTCCTATCACTCACCGCATCGAGCATCGCGGGAGCTGCGGACGCCCCGGACTCGCCCGCCCTCCGGGCTGCGTGGCCAAACGCAGTTTCGGCCCACCCCTAGTCGTCAGACTCCCTGCTTCGCTTTTCCATCTCCTCTTTCGCACGACGCATTTGCTCCGGCAGTTCTAGATCTGGCAGCCACTGAACCCGGAAAACGGCCTTCCAGTCGTGTTGGATGATCGGCTCCAGTTTGATGTCGGCCGCCGTAAACAAGGCGTAGTAGCGGCGAAAGAGCCTGCCGAGTACATCGATGGCGTCATCGATCTGCGCGAAGGTCATCGTGGCACCAGCAGCGACAGGCCGTTGGTCAGCGTGGGCCACGTGCTTGTCGACGTAGTCCTTAACCGATGCCGCCGCCGCCATTAGCTCCTTGTAGTCGGCTGCGGGCATCGCGGGGTCTAAGTGATCACCAACCTCCCCGCCGTAGTCCGTGTCCCATTGCCGCCGCGCATACGCCGCGTCGTCTGGGTCGTCCCACAGACTGAGCCGGAAAGCGCGCGTTACCGGCTCCGGGTTTTCTCGCACCTCTACAAGCAGCTTGGCGAGACTGGCAACGTCCTTGTGAGTGTCGGCCTGCCGCCGGATCGCTATTGCCTGGGTAATGCCGTAAAGGTCGCGGTGATATTGCCAGAAGACTGAGTCGGGCAAGTGGCCGTTCTCTTTGATGATGTTGCCGATCTCCCGCCAAATCTGGCGATGATGGTGCAGCGTGATGACGCCGTTCTTAATCGGCTTGTTGAGCCAGTGCTTCCACTTCTCAATCCGTTGGTCGGCCACGTCTTGGAGGCTAGGAGAGGGGATGACGGAGAGGGGATGACGCTAAAGGCGGTCTCGACGCTGGCGAGGGCGGTGGAGAAAAGATGGGATCTGGTCGCTCGGGGGGACGCCGAACTACGGGACTTTGACCGTGTAAGGACCCCCCATCCCGCCCCGCCAGCCTTCAACCCTGATCCGACCCCTTTCCTCCGCAACTTTGAAGGCGTAGTAAAGGTCAGAGCTTTCGGAATCGATGCCCAACCGCTCGGCTACGGCGTTGCCATCAACTTCCCCGCTGGGGCTGTCTTGTGCAAGCTGCTTCACTGCCGCAACTAGCTGCTGAATTAGTTCCTCGTCCGGCATGTTCCTCCGTCCTTTTCGTGGTGGACAGAGAAAGCGTTACGAGGAGACCGGACGGCGGTTGACGGCGTCAGGAAAGGGAGAGGTACACCGCGTCGTCCAGCCAGACCTTCAAGCCGCGCGCTGGATCACCCTCGATTCTGGTCACTCGATCAGGAGTGATGAAGAACCGGGTTGACTCGTCCGGGGTTTCGTCCTCGCCGAGAGGAGCGGAGTCTTGGCGCTCCAGCCAGACCATGACGCCACGGCGGTCACTGCTGTCCCTGTAGTCCGCCGCATCCTGCACCCTCCCGAGGCGGTAGCCGTGGAGCTTCAAGATGTACAGGCTGGCGTTCTCGGGGCCTTCCCGATCATGCATCCCGATCTCGACATACACCTTCTTCCGCTTGTGATCGGCTAGGTAGTCCACCAAATCTGCGAAGGTCAGATCGTCAGGCATTCAGCGAAGCCTAGAGCCAGCGGCCGATCTAGTCGACGCCGAGTTCAACTCCAACGACCTTCTGAGCGGCCGCTAGGAATGCGGCTTTGTGGTCATCGAACTTCTGGCTCAACTCCCACGCTTCCCGCGAGTCCTCCCTCGAATCGTTGGGGCTGCCACCTCCGAACTCGTCCCCCCTGGCGATCCAGTAGACGCTGATGATCGAAGTGACTGCACTACATGCGCCCTCCAACTCGTTGACCACTGCATCCCCGTCGCGAAACCGGATGCGAATAACGGCCAGCGACGATTCGAGCGCTTCTTTTGCTGTTTCGAGCCTTCCAATGTAGTCGCGAAAGTCGACTGGCCAATCTCCGCGACCGGCAATGGGCTCCTTGAAATCAGTCAGAGCTTCCTTCATGGCGCTTTTCATCCGGCCCATCTCTAGGGCGCCCTGGGCGAGGGTGGAGCGGGCGTCGGCTCGGTCGTCCAGTTCGCGCTCGTGGGCGAATCGCCGGACGCCGAGCCAGTAAGAGACGGTCGGGCCGACTACGACCGCGAGTGCCGCGACGATCAGGCTCAGGATCTCGGTGCTCATCCACCCAATCGTGAGGGGGCGAGCGGACACCGCGATGCTCAATACTGACGGCGTGAGTGACGACCTAGTACAGGCCGCTAAAGCCGCCGCCGAGCTTGAGCCCGCCATTGAGGCATTCGCTGAGGCAACGGGCGCGCTCGGGCCGGTCCGTGAATCAACCGGATGGCTCGGCGACGTAATTCGTTCCAGGCGGGAAGCCCACCTTGCGAAGGTGCTCATGAAGGCGGCCGAGAAGATCAAGGCGTCGGGCCTGCCTCCTCATGCCGTCCGAGACAAGGTGCTCCGCGCAGTTGTTGAAGACGGCTCGATGGAGGACGATGAGTCGATGCAGGAGCGTTGGGGCGCTCTTCTTGCCAACGCTGCAACCGACAGCGAGGACAAGATCAAGCTCGCGTATCCGAAGATTCTCGCCGAGCTTGAACCGAAGGAAGCCTTGCTGCTGGAACGGCTGTGGGAGAAGACGCCAAATCCGGCTGAAGAACCCTTCGAGACTTTCGGCTACGACGACACGCACGACCTCGTTGACATTCCCGAGCTTTACAACTTGGACCGCCTGGGTGTACTTCGCTGGGTGCGCACGATGCCGACGATGCCCGGAACGATTTCAGACGCGAGCAGTGAAACTCTGGCGGGCGTACAGCTCACCGAGCTTGGCTGGGAGTTCGTAAAGGCGTGTAATCCGCCGTCTTAGGACTACGAACAAGCCCCCGAATCCGCCGTTCGCAGCCGCCTCGCTTCCGTGGGCCAAAAGAGGGCGCTCCCTGTATCTGACCCCACCCGCTCACGATTGTGATCGACCGGGGTCAGATACAGGGAGCGCGGGGAGGCCCAAGGAAGCAAGGCGGCTGCGAGGTTTGTGTCTCTCTGTTTTTGCCAAGGAATGGGGCCAAGGACACGAAGAAGAACGGGGGAGAGCTTCCCCCACCACCAGAGGAGCCTCCGTTGCCTGATCACTGGATAAGGAAGGCGTAGTTAGCGCCGGGGAATTTGCTCAGCCAAGCGGCCTATTTTGGCTCTGCGTCGGATCGCGGCGCTGTCTGAGCAAGTCAGAAACGAAGTGGCTCGCGAGGCTAGACGCAGTCTCCGGATAGATTGGAGAGGTGCCGGACCTTCTCCCAGGGCAGGAAGAGCTCGGCTCTCGGCGTGTCGGTCTCGACGCTAGCGAGGGCGGCGGAGAGGTTTGACAGATAAGCGCGCGTCAAACGCCGGTCCTCCCCCAGGCAGACGCCTGGCGGAGAAGGGCGTCCTCCTCGTCGCTGCAATAGCCACGGCCTTCAGCGTGATTGCAGCAATCGTCGGCTACATCGAAGTCGGCCCCCCCGTCAAGCTCGCTGGGGGCATTCTCTCCGTTGGGGTCGGCTACTGGATTTACAAGGCATGGACCTCGCCAACTGGTTTTTGGCTTCCCGATTTCTGGAAAGCGACGGCTGCCGTATTGGCGTGCCTGTTCGTCGGCGTCACTTGGGCGTGGAGGGAAGCTCTTCCTGATCGCGGGCATTTCGAGTTCGTCGTTGTCCCACACAGCAACGCATTTGTCCTTGAGTCGCTGGCGCCTCAGCCAGGCACGGAGATCATCTCCGGACCCAGTTATGAATATGGGTCCCACTTGTCTGTGGTCTGCCAAACCGAAGGTGGTGATGGCAAGGTCTGGTTCCGGCTCCCAGACCACAATTGTTGATGGTCACGCAAAACTGTCGCTCCATGGTCATCGAAAAATGTAGGTCTCAACCCGCAAGCTGCGGCTTCGGCCTCCTCCACCGCCAGGTAGCTCCTTCAGGTTCACCCGATCGGGTGAACCTGAAGGAGGCGAATTGATCAACGAGGAGGAGTTCATGGATATCCGAGCACTGCACCGCCAGGGGCTGACCTACGCCGAGATCGGCCGGATCGTCGGCCGCGACTGGCGCACGGTGAAGCGCTACCTGACCGAGGGCGCCCAGCCCCGCTACCGGCGCAAGCGCGTCGCCTCGAAGCTCGACCCCTTCAAGCCGCGGATCGACCAGTGGCTGGCCAAGGACGCCGCCCTGCAGGCGACCCGCATCCACCAGGACCTGGTCCGCGACTACGGCTTCACCGGCGCCTACCCCACCGTCCGCCGCTACGTCGAGCGAGCCCGCCCGCGCAAGCCCGAGCCGGTGTCGGAGCGCTTTGAGACCGCGCCCGGCCATCAGGCCCAGGTCGACTGGTCCCACGAGGCGCCGATCCGCACCTCCTCGGGCCTGGAGCTGCCGCTCTATGGCTTCCACATGGTGCTGGGCCACTCCCGTGACGCCTTCGTCGCCCTGGTCGGCTCCCAGGACCTGGTCACGTTCTGGGCCTGCCACCGTGCCGGCTTTCGCCATTTCGGCGGCGTCCCGCACGAGATCCTCTATGACCGCACCAAGACCGTGGTGCGCTCCCACGTCGGCACCGAACGGCGGGCGGGCGATCGCGTCTATCACCCCGAGGCACTGGCCTCCGCCCACCACTACGGCTTCAAGCTGCGCCTCTGCCGGCCCTACCGCGACCGCAGACGAAGGGCAAGGTCGAGTCCGACGTCTCCTACGTCCGCGAGCGCCTCCTGCGCGCCCACGCCTTCGGCGACTACGAGCAGGCCAACCGCGAGTGGGAGGCCTGGAATGAGGACATCGCCCGCCACCGCGTCCACGGCACCCACGGGGAGATCGTCGCGGTGCGCGCCGAGCGCGATCGCGCCGCGCTCGGCGCGGTGGCGGCGATCCCCTACCTGGTCCTCGCAAGGACCAAGCGCAAGGTCGCCCGTGACGGGTTGATCAGCTTCGAGGGCCGCCGCTATGCGGTCTGCGGCGCCAAGGCGGGCGAGACCGTCGAGCTGCGCCTGGGCGCCGAGGAGATAGAGGTCTACTCGATCGAGAACGGCGAGCGCTACTGCCGGGCGCCGCGCCGGCGCGAGCACACCGCGCTGCCGGACCCCAGCGAGGACTCAGTCAGCCTGGCGAGCGTGCTGAGCTCCCTGCCGAGCGCTCCGGTCCACCGCCGATCGCTCGACTCCTACGCGGAGGTGGCCCGTGGCTGAGCTACTGAACGAGCGGATCCGCCAAAACGCCGCAGAGCTTCGCCTGCATGGGATCGCCGAGTCCCCCGATGAGCTGGTCGACCGCGCCGAGGCATCTGACCTCGGCTACCGCGAGTTCCTCGACTTGGTGCTGGAGTCGGAGGTCGGCGCTTTGGAAGGCCGCCGCTACGCGCAGCGGCTGAAAATGGCCGGTCTGCCTCACCACAAGACGCTGGATGAGTTCGATGCCTCCTTCCAGCCCGAGCTCGACCCCAAGCGCCGGGCCGAGCTGCGCTCGCTGCGATTCGTCGAGCGCAAGGTGTCGTGCCTGATCTTGGGCCCGCCGGGCGTCGGCAAGAGCCACATCTCCGTCGGGCTGGCGATGGAGGCCCTGGCCCAGGGCCACCTCGTCCGCTACTCGACCCTCGATGACCTGATCCGCGGCCTGCGCCATGCCGATGCCCTCGGCAAGCTCTCCTCCAAGCTGACCCAGCTGCAGCGCCCGCAGCTTTTGCTGCTTGACGAGGCCGGATATCTGCCGCTGGACCGTGCCGACGCCAACCGGCTCTTTCAGGTCATCAACCGCCGCTACACCCGCGGCTCGACGATCGTCACCTCCAACAAGGCGGTGGGTGAGTGGGCGCAGACCTTCGGCGACGAGGTGCTGGCCGCGGCGATCCTCGACCGGCTGCTGCACGACGCCGAGGTGTTGACGATCAACGGGCCTTCCTACCGGTTGAAGGGCCGTCTCGAGGCGCTGGAAGGCTCAGGCGGAGACGAAGAGGAGGGCACAAAGTGAGCGGGCGCCCGGCACGCGGGCCGCCTCGTTGAACGGGGAGGCCGACCTACATTTTTCGGTGACCATCGACCTACATTTTTCAACGACCATTGACAACAATTTCCTTGCAGCGACTGATCTCGAGCCGGAGCCGTTTGAAGGAGATCAGCCGTCTAGGTGCTAGTCGTGAGCTTCGGCAACGTGATGTTCGAAGTGGATCGCGTTCTCGACGCGACTGCCCAATAGTCGACGCGTTACGGCCCTTTGAGACCTTTTCAGGCGTCGGCTTCGGTAATCGGGATCGGGCCAAACAATTGCCGGTAGACCTAGGTCGACAGGAAAACCCATCTGTCGCGTCCAGCTACCATGGACGCATGGCAACTGCGGTAAAGAAGCTTGATCTGCACGTCGGCGAGTTGGTCGAAATCGAAGGGCGGCGCTACGAGGTCGTGCCGGACAAGACCGGTGGGCTGACGATTGAGCCGCCGATAACCCCGATCTCAGAGCTTTACGAGAAGCGGGGCATGAAACCCGCTTCGGCGGAGGATTTCGAGCGGATCGCTGGCGATCTCCCAGCTGACGGCGAGGGCTAGTCTCGTCCCGTTCGGCGGTTTGGCTTTTCGGTAGCGCTTATCGTCCCGCTGCACGTGGCTTCGCCAGAACGTAGAAATCTGCCGCCAGTCTCGATTCGGTTCGACCGCGAGGAGTGGCAAGAAGAGGTTGAGCGCTTGGATGAGCGCTCGGAGGCGCGTATCCAGGCGGAGCGCGCCCGCCGAGAAATCGAGGGCGGAAAGGCCGCTCTCGATCTGCAGAAGTGTGAGGCTGACGACGGAGCGAGCGGGACGAGACTTGTCGGCTGCGTGAAGTCGTACGTGCCGCTCGGGAAGCAGGGAGCCTCTGGGGCACCGTTCGGCTTCGTGTTCCAGTTGGCGCAGAACCCGGACGGCAGCCTCGTCTGGAACTTCATCGCCTTTGGCGAGCGCCACCCGGACAACCCGGCCACCCGCACCGTGTACGAGCGCGCCCACAAGCGGCTGCATGGGCGCTATCCCTGAGGGCCAGCCAATCACGCCCCTCGGGCGAGGCTGGCATGGAAAGGTCGGGCATCAGGGCGCGGGATCGTCAGGCATAACCGCGTCGCCGTAAAGCGGCATACGCCAGCGGGTCGCGCAGAGCCTTCTTCAAGGGGTGATTGTCGCGCGAAGCGGAACCCGGATTAGGACACGTAGGCCTCGCGCACCATGGCCGCCGTCCATCGTTTCGTTCCGTGAAACGCCGGGGTCATCTTGCGGTTCAGCGTGTCGGCGATGTCTTCCAGTGATTCGCCTGCAAGAAGCAGTGCCCCGATCTGCTTCCGCCGCGTGTGGTCACGCTGATTGCACTCGATATGGGACAGCCGAACGTTGTCGGCACGTAGCTTTCCACCGGCCGAACTGAGGATCGGGTAGTGGTCGCGCGAGGGAGCCCACAACCTGCGCTCCGTCGCGAGCGATTCGAACTTGTCGCGTCCGTTGGGGTGATAGCACTGCGGCATCTCGCACTTCAGCTCAAGAATCTGCCCACGTTCGGCCATCTGCACGAGGATGCCCTTCACGCCGAATCCGCGGAGTCGGTCCGCGACCGATTCATCTGCCATGCGGCGATCCTGACACAACTGCTCTCGCGTGAAGGCGGCAGTGGCCCGTGAACCTAGTTGTTGCCGCCGACCGGGATCGCGCCAAACAAATAATGCAATGGCAAGGTGAACCGCTGCCTCGCCGAGGGAAGACGGCATCTGATTGGAGTCCTAGCTGGCGTGCACCGCGCCTGCACGCTGTTGACCTGGGCGTTGACCCGGAACGAAAAACGCCCCCTCTGTAGGGGGCGCTTTTGGCTCTACATCTGAAATAGCGGGGGCGGGATTCGAACCCGCGACCTTCGGGTTATGAGCCCGACGAGCTACCTGGCTGCTCCACCCCGCGGCGGACTGGGGATGGTAGCAATGGGGACATGGCTTCGGGGCCGGGGTCGGGAATGCGCAAGGGGCTTCCCGGTTTCGCCCCCATCTAGAGTTGCGGCATGGACGGGGGCGCGAAGCGGGTGGCGGTGATCGACATCGGGACCAACTCGGCGCGGCTGATGGTGGCCGACGTCAGCGGCGGCCGGGTCTCGCAGGTTGAGAGGCGCAGCAACGTGACGCGGCTGGGGCGCGGAGTCGACCTCTCGGGACGGCTTTCGGCCGAGGCGATCGAGGACACCTGCGCCGCGATCGGCGAGTACGTGGCCGCGATCCGAGAGCTGGGGGTCGAACGGGTCGACGCCATCGCGACCAGCGCGGTGCGCGATGCCGCCAACGGCAGCGCCTTCATCGCTGAGCTGCGGGAGCGCTTCGCGCTCGGGGCCCGGGTCCTCGACGGTGAGGAAGAGGCGCGGCTGACCTACCTGGGCGCCACCTCCGAGCACGTCCCCGAGGTGCCCACTCTGGTCGTCGACATCGGCGGCGGTTCGACGGAGCTGATCGTCGGCCGGGGCGAGGAGATCGCCTTCCACACCTCACTCCAAGCTGGAGTGGTCCGTCATACGGAGAGGCACATCAAGTCAGATCCGCCGACCGCGATCGAGCTCGAATCCCTCGCCGCGGATGTGCGCGGCCTGATCGAGAGCGCGCTCCGCGATGGAGTCGGCGCCGAGGCCGGGATCGCGGTTGCCGGCACGCCAACCTCGCTGGCGGCAATCGAGATGGCCCTCGTCCCCTACGACCCCGCGCGCGTCCACGACCACGTCCTCGCCCTGCCGGCGATCCAGCGGATGCTTTCCCAACTGGCCTCGGTGCCACTTGCAAAGCGGATCGAGATCCCCGGCCTGCACACCGACAGAGCGCCGACGATCGTCGCCGGCGTGGTCATCCTGGTCGAGACGATGCGGGCATTCGACCTCGAGCAGATCACCGTCTCCGAGCACGACATCCTCTACGGAACGGCGATTGCGGCAGCCTCGCAGCGTTAGAAACCAGGCTGTTAGTACGAGAAACTTGGAGATACCCGGTTGGACAAGCTGGATCGACGCGGCAGGACATATGGGTTAGCCGCCTGGCCGAACCACAAGAATTGAGTAGAAGCGACTACCTAGTTATTAGTAGCGCGTCCAGCCGCGACTAGACGGATCGGACAGACAGCCACGATACTCATCGGACCGGGCACGAGGAGGGGGTACCCCACCTTGCACCTGGATAGGGCTTAGGCGATTGCCGCATCATGGCGCCTCCCGCCGTCTGAGCCCACCGAATACACATGGTCCCTGAAGACGTACCCCTGCCCGTCCTGAGGGGCCAGCTTGAATCGGTCGCCAGCGATGGCGGCCGATTCTCGTTCTGGGACCTGCCTCGGACGGCTACGCGAGGTTCGATTTGCGCGGGTAGACGACCTCTGGGTCGGTCAGCACGTTGACCAGGGTCGGCCTACCGGACTCGAAGGCCCGCTCCAGCGCCGGCCGCAGTTCGCCCGGCTCGCGGACCAGGATCCCGTCGCAGCCGAGCGATTCGACCATCTCGTCGTAACGGGTTTCCGGCCGCAATTCGGCGGCGACCGAGTAGCCGTAGAGGAACTTCATCGGGTGGTGCTCGAGCGCCCAGATCCCGTTGTTGCCCATCACCCCGACGACACCCAGTCCGTGGCGCGCCATCGTGTCGAACTCCATCCCGGCGAAACCGAAGGCACCGTCGCCGAGCAGCAGGCAGACCTGGCGGTCGGGGTGGGCGACCTTGGCGCCGATCGCCTGGCCCGGGCCGGCGCCGAGGCAGCCGAACGGGCCCGGATCCATCCAGCAACCCGGCTGGTAGGTGTCGATGAAGCGGCCCGCGTAGGAGACGAAGTCACCGCCGTCGCCGACGACGATCGCGTCGCGATCGAGCACCGCGGCCAGCTCGCGGTAGATCCGCACCGGGTGCAGCGGCGAGCGCGGGTCGTCGAGCTCGGACCTCTCTCCCGCCCTCTTCTCCGTCTCGACCGCGCCCAGCTCCTCGAGCCAGCGCCCGGTCCGAGGGGCGCCGCCGCCGGCGCCCTCGCGGATCGCCGCCAGGCTCGCCCGGACGTCACCGACCAGGTCGACCTCGGGCGCCCGGTTGGCACTGAGGGCATTGGCCGCGACGTCGAGCCGGATGATCTTCGTCTCCGCGCCGAAGCTCGCGCCGAAGCCGAGCCGGAAGTCCATCGGCACGCCAATTACCAGCGCCACGTCGGCGCCCTTCAGCCCCGTCCCACGAGCGCGGCTGAAGGCCAGCTCGTGGTCGGCCGGAAGACAGCCACGACCGAGGCCGTTGAGGAAGACCGGGATGCCGAGGGCCTCGGCCAGGGCGCGCATCTCCTCCTCCCCATGGCCCCAGTAGAGGCCGCTGCCGGCCATGATCGCCGGGCGCTCGGCACCGGCAAGCAGCGCCGCCGCCCGCTCGACCCCCTCGGCCGGCTGCGGCGCGGCGGCAACCGGAGCGGACGGGACATCGGTCTCCGCCTCGCTGAAGACGACGTCGAGCGGGTAGTCGAGGAAGGTCGGCCCGCCGGGAGCCTGCATCGCCAGGTCGAGCGCCGCCGCGGTCATCGCCGCGATCTGGGCCGGGTCCTTGACGGTCTGCGCCGACTTGACCAGGGGTGAGACGAAGGGCAGGTGGTCGATCTCCTGCAGCGAGCCCGAGCCCCAGCGCATCTCCGGCGCCCGGCCGCCGAGCACGCAGACCGGGGAGCAGTTGGCCTGGGCGCCGGCGATCGCGCTGAGCCCGTTGGTGACGCCGGGCCCGGCGGTCAGCGCCGCGACGCCGACCGTGCGCGTTGCCTTCGCCATTCCCTCCGCCGCGAACGTCGCGGTCTGCTCGTGGCGCACGTCGAGAAGCCCGATCCCCTCCTCCTTGCAGCCGTCATATATGGAGAACAGGTGCCCTCCCGACAGCGTGAAGAGGTGATCGACCCCCCGCGACTTCAACGCTTTCGCAACTATCCGCCCCCCGTGGTCGGCCATTCCCGCACCCTATAACGACGGCTACCATCGCCTGGCCCGGGTGGCGAAACTGGCAAAAGCGGCGCCCTTAAAAGGCGCTGTCCCTTCGGGGGCTTGCGGGTTCGAGTCCCGCCCCGGGCACTTCCGTGTCGATCGCCGGTCAATAAAGGCGCAATAAAACCTTGCAGGGGCGCAACTTGCCCCTTGTTACGGTGTCTCTAGGTACAGGAAACAACGCCTTCCCTGGAGGAGAGCTTGGAGGCATCGGCCCTATCGCACGCCAGTCGCCGCGGACTCTTGGCCCGCCGCTCGCCCCTGCTCAAGCTCCAGGGTGACGAGAAGCTGATCGCGATGGCGCGCGCCGGCAACCCCAGCGCCTTCGAGACAATCGTCGACCGCTACCAGGGTCGTCTGCTCGGATTCTGTCGCCAGATGCTGGGCTCGACCGAGGATGCCGAGGACGTGCTGCAGGAGGTCTTCGTCAACGCCTACCGGGCGATGCTCGCCGACGAGCGTGAGATCAACCTGCGCCCGTGGCTGTACCGGATCGCCCGCAACCGCAGCCTCAACCACCTGCGCAAACCGACCGCCGACGCGCAGGAATCGATGGACATGGTGCCAGCCGTAGAGGCCTCCTCAACCGCCGAGAAGGTCCACAACCGCGAGGAGTTCCGCCAGATCCTCAGCGACGTCAACAAGCTTCCCGAGACCCAGCGCTCGGCCCTGCTGCTGCGCGAGATGGACGCCCTCTCCTACGAGGAAATCGCCGCCGCGATGGAGACCACGGTGCCGTCGGTCAAGTCGCTGCTGGTGCGGGCGCGGATCTCCCTCGCCGAGGCCAGCCAGGCCCGCCTGCTGACCTGCGGCGAGGTCCGGATCGAGCTCGGCGAAGCCGCCGAGGGACTGCGCAAGGTCTCCGCTCCGGTCCGCCGCCACGTCCGCGAATGCGACGAATGCGCCGACTTCCGCTCTCAGGTCCGCTCCAACGAGAAGGCCCTGGCCGCGCTCTTCCCAATCGGCCCGATCATCGCCCTCAAAGGCTTCATCGCCTCCAAGCTCGGCCTCGGCGCTGCCGGCGCGGCGGTGCAGTGCGGGCGCGGCCGGCAGCGCCGCCGGCGCGGGGGCCGCGGGTGCGGGTGCCGCCAGCGGCATCGGCGCCGCGATCAGCGGTAGCGGCGCCGCCGGTGGCATCGGCGCGATCGGCGGCGCGATCGGGACCAAGGCCGTCGCCGGCGTCGTCACCGCTGCCGTTCTCACCGCCGGCGCCGCGGTCGAGGTCAAGAGTCAGAACAGCGGTACGCCGGTCACGTCGCCGGCGAAGGTCTCCCGCGCCCTTGCGGCCACACCCACGATCGGCACCGCCGCCGCGATCGGCACCGCCGAACCGGCTCCGAAAGTCGTGAGGAACGAAGCGATTGAAGTCCCGCCGGCCGAAGTCGTCGCCACGGCGCCGATTCCGGCCGAAGAAGCTCCGGTCGAAGAACCGGCCGTGACGCCGACCGAAGATAAAGAAGCCGCCGGCCAGTCCGCCGTCGGCGCCGACGGCGGGGTCGCGGCTCCGGAACCCCAAAGCATCACCCCGGCGCTGCCCTCCGAAGGCGCAACCGCCGGCGCCCGCGCCGGCACCGGCACCGTGGTCGTCACTGTCGGCGGCTCGGGAACGACGCCGCCGCCCGGCAGTCCGCCGACGGCCAGTCCGCCGCCGGAACCGACGCCCGCGCCCGCTCCACCGGCCGGCCCGCCGCCGGCGGCCCAGCTCCCGGCGAGCCCGCTGACGGAACCGAAGCCGCCGGCCACTCCGACGGCCGCACCCGAATCGCCCGCCGCCGACGGCCTCCTCGCGGCGCCGAGCACGGCACCGGACTCCGAGTCCTAATCCGACTCGAGCGACCGGCGCGCCCGCCTCAGGCGGAGTGCGACTCCCCCGGCTTCAGCAGTACGACCCGGGACGAGGTCTGCCCCTCGACATCGGCCTTGAAGGCTGCCGAATCGGTCTCGATCGGCGGGAAGGTGTCGTAGTGCATCGGGATCACCGTCTCGGCGCCGATGAACTGCGCCGCGACCACCGCGTCGTGGCGATCCATCGTGTAGTGGCCACCGATCGGCATCAGGGCGACGTCGACCGGATTGCGCTCGGCGATCAGCTTCATGTCTCCGAACAGGCAGGTGTCGCCGGTCTGGTAGACGGTCTTGCCGCCGAGGTTGATCAGCAGCCCCGAGGGAACGCCGATCGGAGTTCCGTGCTCGGCGCTGAACAGGGCGTCGGGATTTCCGGGCAGCGTGTTCGTATGCCAGGCGGGGACGAGCTTGATCCAGCCCCAGTCGAAGCGCACCGTGCCGCCCAGGTTCGGGTCGCTGACGGACTCCACCCCCTGGCCCACGAGCCATTCGGCCAGCTCGACCATCGCGACGCAGTGGGCGCCGGTCCGCTTCGCCAGGCCGACGGCGTCGGCGACGTGGTCGGCGTGACCGTGGGTGATCGCGATGTGGGTCGGCTCGATCTCCTCGGCGCTGACGTCCGCGCTCGGGTTGTTGGGCTTGAGGAACGGGTCGGTCACGACCGTGACGTCGCCGTCGCTCAGCTCGAAGCAGGAATGCCCGTGGAACTTGATCTCCATCTCAGTCCTCTCCTTCCGGTTGCACCGGGTCGCTCATCTCTTCCTTAAGTGCCCATCCCACCGCGACGCCGACCATCATCCCCATCCGCGCCTCCTCGGCGAGCAGGGCGCGGACCGCGGCGATCCGCTCGTCGGGGTCGGGAACGGTCGCGGCCCGCAGGCTCTCGGCCTCGTGCGGCTCGCCGAACCAGCCGCCCTCGGCCAGCGCCGCGGCGAGGACCTTCTGCAGCTGCGGCGCCGCCCTGGCGACGAGGCGCTCGGCCTCGGAGAACCGCTGCGGATCGAGCATCCGCTCGATCGCCGCTTCGAACTCGCTCTCGTCCGGCACGCGGGGCAGCCTAGACGGTCGGCGCGGTGGTCATCGGCGGTCGGTCGCGTTCATCGCCGATGCCGCCAGCCCGGCCAGTCCGCCGACGACGCCGCCGACCAAGCAGGCCACGTAGTCGGCGGAGGGGACGAAGATCGGCAGCACGATCAGGACCACGGCGGCGACGATCACGCCGATCACGTCGTACTCCTCGTAGATCGCCCCATGGGCTTCGGAGCGGCGGATCGCGAACCAGGCAGCGAGGGCGCCCAGCGCCATCCCGCTGCCGCCGGCGATCACGGTGATTTCGTCGCGGGCTTCGGCGACGGTCCCGGCGGCCAACATCCCCAGCGCGCCGCAGGCCAGCAGCAGGATCGCCGTCGGGCCGGTCCCGAGCCGCCGCTCGACGCCGGTACCGAAGATCGCCAGGCCGAGCGCGACGACGAACAGGTATCCGACACTGACGTAGGCAAAGGGCGCGGTGAGGTAGCGCCACCACTCGCCTTCGAGCGGGATCAGCAGGCCGCCGAAGGTCGAGACGGGGTCGTTGCTCGCCTTCTGGACGATCAGCAGGATCGCCGAGCCGAGGATCACCGTCAGCGTCGCGTAGGGGCGATCGGCGGCGTGAGCCGAGAAGCTGGGCCGCGGGATCACCCGGCGGCGGCGGCGCGGCCGCTGCGCCTCCAGGGCACCGTCGCGCCGCTCCAGCTTCGGTGCCCGCTTTCGCAGCCGAGCACCGCAATACGGGCACTCGGTTACGTATGGACTGACCTCGGAGCCACAGTTCTTGCAGATAACGCTGAGCTCAGTCTCGCCCATGGTTTGTCGAGAATACCCCCCGTATGCCTGAGCCCGCTTCCGTTTGCGATGGCATACTGCCGAGACACCCGTCTTCGAGGAGGAATTTACGTGGAGCTGAAGAGTCTGACCGAGCAGAAGCCGCTGCTGGCGACCCTGCCCCCGGGCAAACGCGCCCGCCTGCACCGGCTGCTGTTCGAGTTCGGCCCGGGCAATGGCACGCTGATGCTGCTGCCGATCGATCAGGGCATCGAGCACGGCCCGCGTGACTTCTTCCCCAACCCCGCATCGAAGGACCCCGACTACCAGTTCCAGCTTGCCGTCGATGCCGGTTACTCGGCCCTCGCCTGCCAGATCGGGATGGCCGAGAAGTACTACCCCGAGTACGCCGGCCGGGTGCCGCTGATCCTCAAGGTCAACGGCAAGACCGACATCCCGCCCGCCAGCGCCTCCTTCTCGAGCTGCAACGCCGGCGTCGAGGACGGCGTCCGGCTCGGCGCCGACGCGATCGGCTACACGCTCTACGTCGGCTCCCCGCGCCAGGACGAGGACCTCGCTCAGCTGCGCCAGGTCCGCCAGGACTGCGACCGCTTCGGGATGCCGCTCGTCGTCTGGTCCTACCCGCGCGGCGAATTCGTCGACAAGAAGGGCGGGCCCAACTCCTTCTACGCGATCGACTACGCGGCGCGGATGGCGATGGAGATGGGTGCCGACGTGGTCAAGCTCAACATGCCGAAGATCAACGCCGAGACCGACAAGGACGCCCCCGCTCCGTACAACGAGATGGAGGTCGACCAGGCCGAGGCGATCCGCCAGTGCGTCGAATCCGCCGGGCGCTCCCTGGTGGTCCTCTCCGGCGGCTCCAAGACCGACGACGAGACCGTCCTGCTCCACACCCGCGAGGTGATGGAGGCCGGCGGCTCCGGCGTCATCTTCGGCCGCAACGTCTGGCAGCGCGAGCGCAGCGAGGCGCTGGCGATCATCGACCAGATCAAGTCGACGCTGCTGGCCAGCGTTCGCCGCACGCCCTAGTCAAGGGGAGAGTTCCACCCCCACCCTCCCTTGGGCGGGGGTGGGGCCCGGAGTCAAATGGCGCGGCCGGCTCGGCAGCTTCGTGCTGCTGGCGCTGGCCGCCGTCGTCGTTCTGCGGCCGTGGGAACGGCTGACCCGGCCCGAGGCCGCTCCGGCCAGCTCGTACGCCTATGTCGTCCGCGCGATCGACGGGGACACGATCGAAGTCCGGGTCGACGGCCGGCTTGAGGACGTCCGCTATATCGGCGTCGACACGCCGGAGACGGTCAAGCCCGACACCCCGGTGCAGTGCTTCGGCCCGCAGGCCTCGCACTTCGACCATCGACTGATCGAGCACCGCCGGGTGCGGCTCGTCCTCGGAGTCGAGCAGCGCGACATCTACGGGCGCCTGCTTGCTTATGTCTACCTGGGCGATCGCTTCGTCAACGCCGAACTGCTCCGGAGGGGGCTTGCGCGGACGCTCACAATCGCCCCGAACGACCGTTTCGCGGGGCGCTTCAAACGGCTTGAGATAGCGGCCGCGCGGGCCGGAAAGGGTCTTTGGAGTGCATGTGAATCGTGAGCGAAGCATGAGGCCTGCAAGATCCTTTGCTACGGTGCCCGCGGCCCCTCGGGGGCCACTTCTATGCGAATGCGTCAAAGCATCTCCCAGTTCGAGACCGCCTTCGAGCAGGAGACCTCACTCGAGCGCCGGCGGCGCGAGCAGCTGCGCCGCCGTGCCGCGAACCGCTCCCGCGCCCGTCGGATCAACCGGACCGAGCAGGACGGCAAGGTGCGCTTCAGCGTCCTCGCGGTCAGCCTGACCGTGACCGTCGTGGTCGTCGTGGTGGCGATGTTCGAGGCGCTTGCCTTCCTGATGTCCTAGATGGCCGGCTAGCGCTCCGCGAACCAATGCCTTCCTTGAATAGACTCGCGCGCCCATGCCCCGACGCTCACTGAAGCCACAGCTCAACCAGATTCGTGCCTGGGTCCACCAGGGCCGCACCGACGCCTGGATCGCCCACCAGCTGGAGATCAGCGTCTCCGAGCTGCGCGACTTCCGCAAGCAGTACGACCTCTCGGCCGACGACGAGAACGCCGGCTCCAGCGAAATCGACCTGCGCGACGAGATCGAAGCGGAGATCGAGGCAGCCGCCGCCGAGCAGGAGCAGGCCGAGGAGGCCGACGACTCCGACGAGGACTCCGGCGCGGACGGCGACGAGGACGAGGACGGCGACGAGGGTTCCGACCGCGGCTCCGGCAGCGGCCGACCGAAACGTCGCCGCCGGCGTGGCCGCCGCGGTGGCCGCGGCCGCCGCAAAGAGCTCGAGGCAACCTTCGACCACGGCGAAACCGACGGCTACGGCCTCTGGCTCGACGCCTCGATCAAGGACAACCCGGTCTACACCGAACACTGGGCCGGCAAGAAAGACGTCACGGTCCGCATCGAGGCCGACCAGATCGTCATCCGCCGCGCCGGCTCACCTGAGCCGGATGAGTCGGACGAGTCCGACGACTCAGACTCAGACGAGTAGCTGTCTCCCGCCGGCGAAGTCGCCGGCGCCTCGCAGATAAAGCCAGAAGGCCGCGTCAGCCAGGGATTGCGCCTCGCCCTCGGCCGCCGGCGCGACGTCGATCGCCACCTGCAGGCACCAGTCGGTGCCGGCGCCGTAGAGATCGGCCAGCTCGGCGGCACTGAAGGTCGGGCCGATCCGGCGCCGCAGCTCTTCACGGACGACGTCGACGACGCGGTCGGCCAGGCGCCGCTGACCCGGCTCGGAGATCGCCTGCAGCGCGCGGTATCCCTCCTCCCACTGGAACAGCGCGTTGGCAAGCGGATAGCTCAAGCCGCCGAGGTTACCCAGCCGCGAGTACCGGAGGCCGACGGGACGATTTGTCAACCAGGGGACGACAAATCGTCCCGTCGGCGATTTCCGTCGGCGATCTCCCGTCGGCGATCAGTTGGGCGTGTCGGGGATTTCGCGGAGGGGGGCGTTGGCCGGGCCGCAGGCGGTGGGGTCGAGGTTGCCGGTGACCTTCCAGACGGTCACTTCGCCGCTGCGGAGGATGGGGGTGACAGCCTGCTCGCCGCGCAGCCAGCGGGCCTCAGGGGAGGGGATCGGGTTGCCGGGGTGGAGGAAGTTGAGGAACGGCGAGGTGACCAGGTAGTCGAGATCGGCGGCGTTGACGGCGGCGCGGAAGCCGGCGCAGGTCGGGATCGCGTTGAAGGCGCCATGCGCTCCCTCTTCGCCGAGCACGACGACATGGTTGGAGAGGTCGGGGCCGTAGAGGCCGTAGCCGGCGAACTCGGCGGTCGTCCCGGCGACGCCGATCCGGGCGTCCTCGATCCCCCGTGCCCAGCGGTAGGTCGAGTCGAGGTTCATGCCGGGGATCTGGGTGTCGTGGGCGCCGGTGTTGGCGAAGCGACCGTCGAGGTAGTGGCGCTCCAGCGGATAGCCGATCGCGACGACGGCGAGGGCCAGCGCGGCGAGGGTGGCGGGCAGCCATGCCCCTCCCCCGCGCCGCTCGCGGGCCAGCCAGAGACCGGCCGGGACGAGCACCGCGACGATGACGAAGAGCAGCGCGAAGGCGCGCGCCGAGTCGTGCAGGGCGGCGTCGGGGCGGTCGCTGACGAGGAAGACGAGGACCAGCGCGGCCATCAGCCCCCACTGGCGGCGGCGGTCGTCGAAGAAGCGCGGCAGCGGCGCCAGCACGATCCCGGCCAGCAGCGCCGGAATCACGTAGCGGATGTTGATCCCGAAGCCGACCGGTTCGCCCTCGGCACCGGCGGCGCTGAGCGGGGTGAAGAGGTAGGCGAGGAGGCCAAAGAGGGCCACGGCGCCGAGCCAGCGGATCATCCGGTCACGGCCGCTGACGATCGCCGCCAGGGCGGCGGCGGCGGCGCCGAAGACGACCAGCGGCCAGAGAGCGCCGAACGCCTCGTGCAGGCCGGGCGAGAAGTAGTGGCGCCAGACGCCGGTGTCGGTCGCGTAGTGGGCGATGCTGAAGTCCGGCCTGCCTTCCTGCAGGCGCTCGGGATGTGGCAGCTGGATCGGGCCGAGCTTCTTGATCTCCGGGATCGGGTTGCCGGCGACGACCAGGTTGCGCAGGTACCAGAATGCCCCGCCGGCGAGCGCCGCCCCGAACCACCACGCCGCCGCGGCCCAACGCCGCCCTGCCGGTGCCAGAACCAGCACCGCGAGGCTCAGCGCCGCTGCCATCGCCAGCACCGTGACCCGCGTCCCGGCCGCCAGGCCCACCGCGAGCCCCGCCACCGCCAGCGCCCAGCCAGCCGGCAGCCTCCCGCCCTGCCCAGATGTGCGGTTCCTTTTCCACGTATTTCGTGCCTTTGGAACCGCGGTTTCGGGAGGATCGTCCGGCCGCCGCCGCGCCCAGAGCTCGACCAGGATCGCGATCCCGGCCAGCAGCAGCGCCGCCGCCGCCAGATCGTTCTTCGCGGCACCCGGGTCCCGCACCACCAGCGTGTGGCACTCGAAGAGGATCGCGGCAGCCACAACCGTCAGCGATCCCCGCCCATAAGGCCTCCCGATGCACCAGGCCGCCAGGAATCCCACCGCAAGCCAGCCGAAATTCAGGAACAACGAAAGCGTGTCGCGCCCCGTAAGCAAAATGCCAACGGCGTGGAGCAACTCCGAGTTCTGCGGGTAGAACCAGTTGGTGAAGACCGTGTCGACGTGGTGCATCCCGACGACGGAGTGGCTCTGCGCCATGTCGGCCGCGAAGGGCATGTGGTACCAAAGCGAATCGAAGTTGAATATCCCCCGGTCCAGCGCGTGCTTCGTCGTAACGGCCCAATGGAAGACGACCACGGCGATCACCCCGGTCATCACCAGCAGGGACCAGGCGCTCTGGCCGGCGGGTCCTGTCGGTGCGGCATCCCCCACGGTGCTCGGCGCTGGACGCGCCTCCGCGCCGCGGGGGACCCCCGCCCCACCGCCACCCGCCGGTCGCAGCGCCGGCACCGCGGCCACAACTGCGGCGAGCAGGACCGCGGCAGCGACAACAGCGCCCGCATAAAAGAGCCCGAACGTGCCGAGGATCTCGGAGATCCAGGTGATCAAAGCAACCGCAGTAACGGCCTCCACCAGGCGTGCTGGGGCGCCGCTCCAGGCCGGCAGGAAGCGTGCGCGCAGCCGGTAAGCGCTGAAACCGACTGAGAAGGCGACTGCGGCGAGCTCGGCGGCTCCCAGGAGGTAGGAGCCGAGACTAACCATCAGCGGGCCTCAGATGGCCTCTCAGCCGTTGTTGCCGCGGATCACGATCGGGGTCTCGCCTTCGGCGACCATCCCCTGCCCGCGAGCGCGGCGGTCGATGACGATCGGGTCGTCGGCTGACTTGACCTGTTCGTGCAGCCTGGTGTTCTCGTGCTGGAGTTCGTGCAGCTCGGCTTTGGCGGCCGTCGTCGCCGTGTAGGTCTTGACGAAATCGATCGCCGGGTTGAGGTACGAGTAGCCGACCGCGAAGAGGACGACGACGAGGGCGATCCGACCGATCCGGTCCCACTTGATGCGGCTGGCGCCGCTGCGCGCCGCGGGTCGTCGTTTGCGCGCCGCCGGGCGACGGCGAGCAGCGGTTGGGCTGCGGCCGGCGCGTGCACGGGTTGCCATGCCCGGTCCTTTGCGACCGAGCGTGGCTTTCCTTCATTAACCCTGGCGCTGGACGAATGCGTTCAAGCCGGGGAAGTCGGCCGCTGAGCCAAGCTCCTCCTCGATCCGCAGCAGCCGGTTGTACTTCGCCACCCGGTCCGAGCGCGAGGGCGCCCCGGTCTTGATCTGGCCGGCGCCGGTGGCGACGGCGAGGTCGGCGATCGTCGTGTCCTCGGTCTCCCCGGAACGGTGCGAGATGACCGTGGTGTAGCCGGCCTCGCGGGCCATCCTGATCGCTTCCAGGGTCTCGGTCAGGGTGCCGATCTGGTTGACCTTGACGAGGATCGAGTTGCCGACGCCGAGGTCGATCCCGCGGCGCAGCCGCTCGGGGTTGGTGACGAAGAGGTCGTCGCCGACCAGCTGGACGCGCTCGCCGAGGCGCTCGGTGAGATGCTTCCATCCCTCCCAGTCCTCCTCGTCCATGCCGTCCTCGATCGAGACGATCGGGTAGCGCGAGCAGGCGTCCTCCCAGTAGGCGGCCATCTCTTCCGGGCTCAGCGAGCGACCCTCGTGCTCGAGCACGTAGGCGCCGCCTTCGAAGATCTCGCTGGTCGCCGGGTCGAGGGCGATGAAGACATCGGAGCCGGGCTTGTAGCCGGCCGTCTCGACTCCCTCCAGCACCGCCTGCAGCGCCGCCTCGTTGGAGTCGAGGTCGGGGGCGAAGCCGCCCTCGTCGCCGCCGGCGGTCGAGAGGCCGCGGGCGGCGAGCGACTTCTTCAGCGCGTGGTAGACCTCGGCCCCGATCCGCAGGCACTCCGAGAAGCTCGAGGCGCCGGCGGGCACGACCATGAACTCCTGGAAGTCGACCGAGTTGTCGGCGTGGGCGCCGCCGTTGAGGACGTTCATCATCGGCACCGGCAGGATCGTCGGCTCACCGCCGCCGTAGAGCTCGGCCAGGTAGCGGTAGAGCGGCTGCTCGGAGTCCGCGGCGGCGGCCTTGGCGGCGGCGAGGGAGACGCCGAGCAGCGCGTTGGCGCCGAGCCGGCCCTTGTTCGGCGTCCCGTCGAGCTCGATCATCGTCCGGTCCAGCGCCCCCTGTTCGGCGGCGCGGGCGCCGATCAGCGCCGCGGCGATCTCGCCGTTGACGTTGGCGACCGCGCGCGAGACGCCCTTGCCGCCCCAGGCCTCGCCGCCGTCGCGCAGCTCGACCGCCTCGAACTCACCGGTCGAGGCGCCGGACGGGACCGCGGCCCGTCCCCGCGCCCCGGACTCGAGCACGACCTCGACCTCGACGGTCGGGTTGCCGCGCGAATCGAGGATCTGGCGCGCGTGGATGGAGGCGATGACGCTCACGGACGCGCCAGTCTATTGACCACGAGGCCGGGGCGAGTGGCTATTTGCCGGTTTCCGGAGCAGCGCCTTCGGCGGCGCTTTCGAGTTTGCCCGCCGCGGCTTCTTTGGCGCTTTCGGCGGCGGCTTCGGGCTGCGGCCGCTGGACCAGCTGTTCACCTTCCGGTTTCAGCACCGAGACGCTGCCGGGGATCGCCGGTTTGTTCTGGTTCACCGGCGCCGGGCATTCTGTCGGCGCCGTTTTCGGGTTCGCTTCGTAGCACGATTTGTACGTTTCGCGTTCTTTCGCGATGCGGTCTGCCGACGGGTAGTTGGCGCACTGGACGATCTCGAAGCCCGAAGCGCAGGTGGTCCGCGAGGTCCACTTGCTTTCGAAGCCGGCGATGAATTCGGTGAGGTATTTCTGTTTCGCCTGTTCGGCCAGCTGGGCGCTGATCTGGGCCCGGACTTCGCCAAGGGTCTGGACTTTCTCCGGGTTGAGTTTCTCGACCTCGAAGACGACGTAGTTTTTCTGGAACTTGACCGGCCCGTTGACTTCACCGGTGGCGGCGCCGAAGATCGCCCCTTTCAGCGGCCCGGCGGTCTGCAGGAGTTCTTCGGTCAGCCCGGTCTGGAGACCGCCTTTGGCGCTGGTGGACGGATCCGACGAGTACTTCTTTGCCACCGCTTTCCAGCTGGCGGCGGAGTCGTCGGCTTCGAGTTTCTTCAGCGCGGCTTCGACTTCCGCTTTGTCTTCGTTGATGATCAGCCGAACGTCGCGGCTCGGTTTGGTCGTGTATGTGGTCGCCTTGTTTTCTTCGTAGCTCGCGGCGATTTCCGCGTTCGACGGCGGCGGTGCGGAGGCCGCGACAAATTCCTGGATTTTTTTGACCAGCAGCTGCACCTTCACCTTTTCGTTGACTTCTTCCTGGGTCAACTTCGAGGTTTCGAGGAATTCCTTGTAGGCCGCGGGCGTCGGCCAGTTCGATTTCTTGATCTGTTCCAGTTCGGTTTCGATCTGTTTGGCGGTGACCGAGATGCCGAGTTCTTCGGCCGCACCCTGGATCCAGACCGACTGGACCAGCTGGAGCATGACCGCTTCTTTCATTTCCTTCGCTTCTTTGCTGCCGGGCTTCGGGACTTTTTTCTGTTCCCCGCCGGCCACCTGCTGCGCGAGGGCGACCTTGTATTCGGCTTCGCTGATCTGACCGATTTCAGCGGGCACGCTCTTGACGACGGCGACATCGCCCGAGGGGACGCTGGGCTGGCCGATGCCCTCGGCGACCGCGAAACCGACGAAGAGCAGGACGAAAACCGCGCCGAAGACGATCAGCGCCAACCGCTGCCTACCCGCCGCCCCGCCGGCCTTCGCTGCGGGCGACTTCTTGTTCTGCCCCGATTTCGCTCCCACGAGGCGGGCAGCATAGTCAAAAAGCTCCGCCCGGGCCGCCAGCGGTGGCGCTCAGGCCGCAGCGCCCTCCGCCGAACGCCGCGCCTCGCGCAGTCCGGAGGCCATCGCCAGCACCATCGCCAGCCGCTCCTCGGGGTCCCCGTCGACCCGCACCGCCGCCGTCTGCTCGCGCCATTCGTAGACCGCGCCCTCGACCTGCGCGGCGAGGACGCCGGCCGCCTCGGAGTCCAGTTCGACCCCGGTGACGCTCAGTTTGCCGCCGCGGAACTCGACGCTGCGGGCACCTGCCAGCCCCAGCTCGATCCGCGCCCGCTGCAGCTTCAGCAGGTTCTCAGCCGGCGCCGGCAGCGGCCCGAAGCGGTCGCTCAGCTCGTCGGCGATCGCCCGCAGCCGGCCGGTCTCGCGGGCGGCGACGATGCGGCGGTGGATGTCGATCTTCGCCGCCTCGAAGGGGACGAAGGTCGCCGGCAGGTAGGCGTCGACGGGGACGTCGAGGCGGACCGGCTCCGGCGCCTCCTCGCGCTCGCCGTCCTCGCCGCGCTGGGCGGCGGCCTCGGCGACGGCCTCGTCGATCATCTGGCAGTAGAGCTCGAAGCCGACCGCGGCGACGTGGCCGGACTGCTCGTCGCCGAGCAGGTTGCCGGCGCCGCGGATGTCGAGGTCGCGCATCGCGATCCGGAAGCCGGAGCCGAGCTCGGTGTGGTCGGCGAGGGTCGAGAGCCGTGCCGCCGCGTCCTCGCTCAGCGCCTCCGCCGAGGGGTAGAGCAGGTAGGCGAAAGCGCGCTCGCGAGAGCGGCCGACGCGGCCGCGGATCTGGTAGGCCTGCGAGAGCCCGAGCTGATCGGCGCGCTCGACGATCAGGGTGTTGGCGGTCGGGATGTCGAGGCCCGACTCGATGATCGTCGTCGTCACCAGGCAGTCGGCCTCGCCGCGCAGGAAGGCCAGCATCGTCTCCTCCAGGGCGTGCTCGTCCATCTGCCCGTGGGCTTCGAGGACGCGAGCTTTCGGCACCAGGGCGCGCAGGCGCTCGGCGGTCTCGAACAGCGAGTCGATCCGGTTGTGGAGGACGAAGGCCTGGCCGCCGCGCTCGATCTCGCGCTCGATCGCCTTGCGGACCAGGTCCTCGTCGTAGGGGCCGACATAGGTGCGGACCGGGCGCCGGCCCTCGGGCGGGGTCTCGATCACCGAGATGTCGCGCAGCCCGGCGAGGCTCATCTGCAGGGTGCGCGGGATCGGCGTCGCCGAGAGCGCGAGGACGTCGACCTTGAGCTTCAGCTGGCGCAGCAACTCCTTCTGCTTGACCCCGAAGCGCTGCTCCTCGTCGACGACGACGAGCCCCAGGTCCTTGGCGCGGACGTCGCGCGAGAGCAGCCGGTGGGTGCCGATCAGGACGTCGACCTTGCCGGCCTCGAAGTCCTTGAGGACGGCTTTGACCTCGGCCGCCGGGCGCAGCCGGGAGACGCCCTCGACCCGGAACGGGAGGTCGGCGAAGCGCTCGCGAAAGGTGCCGTAGTGCTGCTGAGCGAGGATCGTCGTCGGCACCAGGATCATCACCTGCTTGCCGTCGGAGGCGGCCTTGACGGCGGCCCGCAGCGCCACCTCCGTCTTGCCGAAGCCGACGTCGCCACAGACCAGGCGGTCCATCGGCCGCTCGGACTCCATGTCGCCCTTGACCGCCTCGATCGCCTCCAGCTGGTCGGCCGTCTCGCGGTAGGGGAAAGCGGTCTCCATCGCGATCTGCCACTCACCGTCCGGCGGGAAGGCGTGGCCCTGGCGGGTGCGGCGCTCGGCGTAGAGATTGAGCAGCTCGCCGGCCAGGGCGCCGGCCGCTTTGCGCGCCCTCGCCTTCATGTTCTGCCAGCGCTTGCCGCCGAGGGCGGAGAGCGACGGCTCGCCGCCGGCGCCGACGTAGCGGCTCAGCTTCTCGAGCTGGTCGGTGGGCACGTAGACCCGGTCCTCGCCTTTGTATTCGAGGTAGAGGTAGTCGCGGGTGACGCCGCCGACCTCGCGGGTCTCGAAGCCCGCGAAGCGGGCGACGCCGTGGTCCTCGTGGACGACGAAGTCGCCGACCCGCAGTTCGCTGAAGGCGAGCCGGCCACGGCCGCCGGCGGCGGCCGGCTCGTCGGCCTTCTTGCGGCGGTGGACGAGGCGGCGGAAGGGATAGACGGCGAGCTTCAGCTCGGGGCTGACGAAGCCCTCGCGCAGCCGCGCCTCGGCGAAGGCGAGGCCGGGGTCGGGTGAGAGTCGGCCACCTTCGAGCAGGCGGGCGTCGAGCCTGTCGAGCCCGTAGCGGGCGCGCTCGGCCTCGCCGCGGCTGTCGAAGGCGACGACGGCACGGTAGCCGGAGCGGACCAGTTTCTCCAGCTCCCCCTCGGCCTCCTTGACGCTGCGGGCCGGCGACTCGGCGCGGGCGGCGCGGAAGGCATCCTCGTCGTCCTCACCGGCGACGGTCAGAGAGAGCGAGGCCCGCTCGACCAGCGGCGCCGCGACGTCGACGTAGAGGTGCTGGGCGTCGTCGGCGTGCATCGCCGCGGTGACGTCGTCCCAGTGGTCGCGCAGCGCCGGCTCGATCTCCTCGACGGCGGCGAGGACGACAGCCGCGGCCTCCGGCACGAGGTCGAGCGGCGCCTTGAAGTGCTCCAGCGGCAGCAGCTCGGCGAGGTTCGAGGGCTGGCCGCCGTCCTCGGCCGCTTCCAGCGCCGCCATCTCGGCCAACTCCCGGTGCTCGGCGTCGAGCTCGGCCGCCGGGCGCCAGCTCGACCAGCTCGGCTCGCCCAGCGAGCGCTGGGTAAAGGTCGAGAACCAGCGCATCGACTCGACCTCGTCGCCGAACAGCTCGATCCGCACCGCCCGCTCCTCGGTCGCCGGGTAGACGTCGAGGATGCCGCCGCGGACGGCGAACTGGCCGCGCTCCTCGACCTGCTCGACCCGCTCGTAGCCGGCCGCGACGAGGTCCTCGGCGGCGGCGCCGAGGTCGATCTCCTCGCCCTTGTGGATGACCGAGCCGGCGGGGCGCAGCGAGGCGTCCGGCACCGCCTCGGCGAGCGCCGTGGCGCTGGCGACGACGACCGCGTCGACTTCGGCGGAGAGCGCGTCGAGGGCGTCGATCCGCAGCCCGACGAGGTGCGGCGGCGGGCTGATGCTGGAGGCGTAGCCGGTCCCCCGCGAGGGGTAGAAGCGGACCCGGCGCGGGGCCAGGTAGGCGCGCAGGTCGGCGGCCAGGTCGCGGGCGGAGCGGTCGTCGGCGGCGACCAGCAGCGCCGGCCGGCCGGCGAGGCCGCGGTCGTCCTCCAGCAGCGCCGCCAGCAGCAGCGGTCGCAGCATCGCCGAGGCGCGGACGCCGACCGCCTCTCCGCCGTCGGCGGCGGCGCGCACGCGGCCGCAGAGCGCATGGACGCGCTCGTTCTCGGCGGCGATCTCGATCAGTGGACGAAGACTCATCGGTCGGCCTCTGAGGTTGACATGCGGCGTCCTCGGTCGGTCGCCTGCGGGTCACGCACTAGATGTGCGCTCCCCTTGTCGACCTCCCTGCGTCCTTGCCTGTCAGCCTCAGAGTCGCGACGGTTCAATCCGGGAAGCCACCGGCGCGCACGTGCTCGACCTGACCGACTCCCTCGGCGGCCGAGCGGCCCTCGACGTCGTCCCACTCGTGCAGCATCCGCTTCAGGCGGGCGACCGCCGCGGGTGGGTGGGCGGCGATCTCGGTCGCCAACCCCAGGGCCGAGTCCTCGGTCGCGGCCGCCGGGGCGACGCGGTTGACGAGGCCGATGCGCAGCGCCTCGTCGGCGCCGACGGTGCGCGAGGAGAGCAGCAGGTACTTGGCCGCACCGAGGCCGCAGAGGGTGACCAGGCGAGCGGGACCAACCGGCATCCCCAGCGCCGCACCGGGGAAGCGCATCCGCAGGTTGGAGCCGCCGACCCGGATGTCGCAGGCGATCGCGATCTCGGCGCCGCCGCCGACGACGTCGCCGTGACAGGCCGCGATCGTCGGCTTCGGGAAGGCGACGACGGCGTCGTAGAGGTCGGAGAAGAGCCGCATGCGGGCGACGTGGGCGTCCTGCTCGAGCTCCTCGCGGACGTCGGCGCCGGCGGAGAGCCCCATCTGGTCGGTGGAGCTGAAGACGAGGACGCGGACGGCGTCGTCGCCGCGGGCGACGGCGAGGTGCTCGAGCAGCTCGGCCAGCATCTGGGTGTTGATCGCGTTGCGGGACTTGGGCCGGTCCAGCCGCAGCAGCGCGACGCCCCGCTCGTCGACCGAATAGCTCGTCACCCGCGCGGCGTCACTCATCCCCGGAACCTAGCCGTTCGACCAACCGCTCCGTCTCCCCGGCGGCGTCGGCGATCAGCCCCTCGACGGCTGCCTTCGGCTCGCGGAAGCGCCCCAGAACATAGGCCGAGACGATCTCCGGATCGGTCGAGTCGGGCCTCCCCACCCCCACCCGTACGCGCCAGAAATCGGGGTCGCCGAAGCCGCGCTTGAGGCTCTTGAGGCCGTTGTGGCCGGCCAGGCCGCCGCCGAGGCGGACCTGAATCTCGCCGAAGGGAAGGTCGATCTCGTCGTGCAGGACGATGACCCGGTCGAGCGGAACCCTGAGCGAGCCCCGCGCCGGTCCGGCCGAGTCGCCGGAGCCGTTCATGTAGGTCTGCGGCTGCAGAATCGCGACCCGCGGGCCGCCGGGGCCGGTGCGGCCTTCGGTCAGCAGGCCGGCGAACTTCTTGCGCGGCTTGCCCAGATCCCAGCGCCGCGTCAGCTCCTCGGCTACCTCGAAGCCGATGTTGTGGCGATCGCCGACGTGCTCGGGACCGGGGTTTCCCAGCCCGACGATGAGGATGCGGCCGCCCTGCTCGCCGCTGTCGCGGCGGCGGAACAGCGCCAGGAACTACTCGCCCTCGGAGTCGCCCGAGTCGCCCGTCGCCCTCGCCGGAGTCGCCCTCGCCCTCGGCGGACTCGCCGACCAGCTCGGTCTCCTCCTCGACCTCGGGCTCGACGACTTCTTCGACCCGCGGCGGCGAGAGGTTGACGATCGTGATCTCGGCGGGGTCGTCGGCCACGAAGGTGACGCCGTCGGGCGCGGTGACGCTGGAGAGCTGAAGCGTGTCGTTGATCTCCATCGCCGAGACGTCGAGGACGATCCGGTCGGGGATCTCGGTCGGCAGCGCTTCGACGGTGATCTCGCGGGTGACGTGCTCGAGCACGCCGCTGGCCTTGATGCCAGGGGCGTCCTCGATGCCCTCGAGCTCGATCGCGACATCGGCCTGGATCGCTTCGTCGAGCTTCACCTGCTGCAGGTCGAGGTGCTGGATGCTGCCCCGCACCGGGTGCAGCTGCTGCTCCTTGACGACTACCGGGACGGCTTTGGAGCCCTCGACCTCGAGATCGAAGAGCGCCGCGCCCTCATGCAGGATTGAGCGCACCTCGCGTTCGGCGACCTGGAAGGCGACGGCGTCGGAGCCGCCCGAGTAGACGACCCCGGGCACCAGGCCCTCGCCGCGCATGCGGCGTGAGGCGCGCGAGCCGTAAGCGGCGCGCGGAGCGACCTTCAGGGTTGAGCGGGAAGCGGCCATCGGACGGGAGAGAATAGAGAACCGGGACGGGAAACAGCGGCTGTGGCAACCTTGGGCAATCTCCGAGGACTCGAAGATCCCCAAGGGACGGCTGCGCCGCTCGGCCAAGCTGGGCTCGATCGTCGGTGTCCAGGGGGCCAAATACGCCGGCACCAAGGCGACCAACGTGGGGCGCTCGGAGGAAGGCAGCAAAGAGCGCCTCGAGCAGCGCCACCTGGAGACGGCGATGAAAATGGTCGGGGCCCTCGGCCAGATGAAGGGCGCGGCGATGAAGCTCGGCCAGTTCGCCTCCTTCATCGACACCGAGTTCATCCCCGAGGAGTACCGCGAGATCTACCAGGACCAGTTGGCGAAACTGCGAACCGACGCGCCGGCGATGCCCTGGGAGAAGATCGTCAAGGTGCTGGAGGAGGAGTACGACGGCGAACCGCTCTCGGAGTACTTCGCCGACTTCGAGCACGAGGCCTTCGCCGCCGCCTCGATCGGCCAGGTCCACCGGGCCGAACTACTCGACGGCCGCCAGGTAGCGGTCAAGATCCAGTACCCGGGGATCGCCGAGGCGCTGGAAGCCGACCTGCGCAACGCCGGCACTTTGGTGCGGCTGGCGCGGGCGATCGCGCCGGGGCTCGACGCCAAGGCGATCGCCGAGGAGCTGAGTGAGCGGGTGATGGAGGAGCTGGACTACGAGTACGAGGCGCAGAACCAGCGATCCTTCGCCCGCGCCTACCGCGACCACCCGTTCATCTACGTGCCGGAAGTGATCACCCGGCTCTCGCGGCGGCGGATCCTGGTCACCGAGCTGGTCGTCGGCAAGGGCTTCGAGGAGGTCAAGGAGCTCTCCCACGAGGAGCGCAGCCGCTTCGGCGAGATCGTCTTCCGTGGCAGCTTCGGCTCGATCTACCACCTGCAGCACTTCAATGCCGACCCCCATCCCGGCAACTTCATCCTCATGGAGGACGGCCGCGTCGCCTTCCTCGACTTCGGGATGACGAAGAAGCTCGACCGCGAGCAGATCCTGCTCGAGCAGCGCGCCTTCGACGCCGCCTCGCGCAACGACCCGGAGGCATTCCGCCAGTCGCTGCACGACCTCGGCTTCGTCAAGAAGCCCTCCAAGCTCGACGCCGAGCGGCTGATGGACCACATGCGCGCGGTCGGCGGCTGGTACGTCGAAGACCGCGAGATCGAGATCACCGCCCGGCGGGTGATGAAGATCATCGAGTCGACCAACGACCCGCGCTCGGAGTACTTCGACCTGATGCGGCGCGAGTCGATCCCGGCCGACGAGCTGATGGGACGGCGGATGGAGATCGGCGTCGTCGCCGTCCTCGGCCAGCTGCGGGCGAAGCGCAACTGGCACCGGATCGCCCGCGAGTGGGTCTACGCCGACCCGCCGGCGACCGAGCTGGGCCGGCAGGAGTGGGACTACTTCGAGGAACGAGGGCTAAAGCGAACGCCGGGACTGGCCGAAACGACCTGAGTCCAGGTAATTCGAGGAATTCGAGGGGAGCAGACGATGAACCGGATCAAGCGAGGTTGGGCACTGACAAAGAAGAGCTGGGCGCTGCTCAACAGCCACCGTGAACTGATCCGCTTCCCGCTCTACGGCGCCGTGGCGATGATCCCGCTGGCGATCCTCTTCTTCGCCCCCGGCCTCTACCTGCTCGACCAGAACACCTACGCCGGCGCGATCCCGATCCTGATCATCGGCGTCTACGTCCTCAGCGTGATCAGCTTCTACTTCAGCGTCGGCCTCGCCGCCGCCGCCAACCTGATCTTCTCCGGCCAGGCCAATGTCACGGTCGCCGACGGGCTCGCCGTCGCCCGCGGCCGCTTCGCGCAGATCTGTGGCTGGGCCGCGCTCTCGACCGCGATCAGCGTGCTGATGGCGGCGCTCGAGAACCAGGGCGGGATCGCCGGCAACATCGCCGCACGGCTGGTCGGGACCGCCTGGGCGCTGGTCACCTTCCTCGCCGTGCCGGTGATCGCGATCGAGGGAACCGGGCCGTTCGTGACCCTGAAGCGCTCGGCCTCGATCTTCAAGGGCAAATGGGGCCAGCAGATCACCGGCAACCTGGCGATCGGCGCCGCGGTCTTCCTGCTCGGCTTCCTGCCGGCGGCGATCCTGATCGCGGGCGGGTTCCTGATCTGGTCCTCGGCCTCCTTCCTCGGCGCCCTGCTGGTCGTGATCGGCGCGATCGTGCTGGCGATCGCGATGCTGATCTCCAAGGCCCTGAACGGCGTCTTCGGTGTCGCCCTCTACCGCTACGCGACCGAAGGCGAGGCCGTCGGCGGCTTCACCGTGGAGGAGCTCGAGTCGGCGGTCAAGGTCAAGGGCGGCGACCGCAACTCACCGCCGACGGCGACGCCCGGCACGATCTGAGGTCGCGCAGCCGGGATTGACCACACCTCGCTGTGGTCAATCTCCGATGCGGGCGAAGAGGCGTGGGTCGTTGGAGCAGAGGCCGGCGACCCCGGCGTCGACGAGCTTGCGCATCTTCCCCAGGTCGTCGACGGTCCAGGCGATCAGCTCGACCCCGGCGAGCCGACAGATTCGTGCCAGGCGGCGGCTGACGAGCGGGTGGTAGACCCACATCGCCGTGACGTTGAACTTCGGCAGCTGTTCGGCGGCCAGGCCCGGGAGGCGGAACCGCGCGCCCCGCACGGCGAGTGGGAGCACCGGCTTGGCCCAGGTCTTCGAGGGCCAGTCTCCGGGGGACACTTTCGGATAGGTCCAGCCGCGGCGCAGCTTCGGTTCGAGGTCGAGGATCCGCCCCAGCGAGTAGAGCTCCATCGTCGAGACCATCGCCCGCTCGATCAGGCCGCGCTCGCGCAGCGCGTCGACGATCTCCTCCTCGCGGCCCGGCAGCTTGATGTCGAGGTCGATCTCGACCCTGTCCAGCGGCGGCTTCAGGAAGGCGTCGAGCGCCGCGGTCAACTTCAGCGGCGTACGCCGCTCGGCGTCCTCCCAGTCATGGGCGACGACCAGCGGCGCCCGCTGCTCGACCGGCAGGTGCGAGTCGCGCAGCCAGATCACATCGAACTCGATCGTGTCGACCCCGACCTCGACCGCGGCTTCGAAGCTCTCGACCGTGTTCCCGGCGACGATCGAATCGGCGCCCTTGTGGCCGACCAGGCGCAGCTTCGGGGGATCGCTGACTTGACCCACAGCGGCGATCTGACCTAGAAGAGCTGGTTCTCGCCGGCGAAGATCTCGGAGACCGAGTCGTCGGTGAAGATGCGCCGGATCGAGTCGGCGAAGGTGCCGGCGGTCGAGAGCACGGTGATGTTGTCCGGGGCGCCGGGGCGCAGCGGCAGGGTGTCGGTGACGACGATCCGCTCGATCGCCGAGTCCGCCAGCCGCTCGTAGGCCGGGCCGGAGAAAACCCCGTGGGTGGCGCAGGCGATGACCCGGGCGGCGCCCTCGTCGAGCACCGTCTGGGCGGCGGCGCAGAGGGTCCCGGCGGTGTCGATCATGTCGTCGACCAGGACCGCGGTCTTGCCCTTGACGTCACCGACGACGTAGCCGATCTCGGCGACCTGCTGGGCCGGGCGCTCCTTCTCCATCACGGCCCACTGGGTGCCGACCCGGCGGGCGAAGTTGCGCGCGGTCTTGACCCGCCCGGCGTCCGGGGAGACGATCACCAGCTCGTCGGTCAGTTCCTGGTCGATGAACCACTGGGTCAGCATCGGCATCGCCGTCATGTGGTCGACCGGGACGTGGAAGAAGCCCTGTACCTGGCCGGCGTGGAGGTCCATGGTGAGGACGCGGTCGACGCCGACCGCCTCCAGCGTTTTGGCGACGATGCGGGCCGTGATCGGCTCCCGCGGCGCCGACTTCTTGTCCTGGCGGGCGTAGCCGTACCAGGGCATCACGGCGATGATCCGATGGGCAGAGGCGCCCTGGGCGGCGTCGATCATCGTCAGCAGCTCGACCAGCGAGTCGTTCGGGGTCATCCCCGTCTGCTCGTTGCCACAGGTCGACTGAACCAGGAAGACGTCGGCGCCGCGGATCGACTCCTCGTAGCGGCAGTAGACCTCGCCGTCGGCGAAGGTCTTCAGCGTCACCTGGCCGAGGTCCATTTCGAGCTTGCCGGCGACCTTGGCGGCGAGGTCCAGCGAGCTGCGGCCGCCGAAGACCATCATCCGCTTTCGGTAGTCGTGCTCGATGCCGGTGTCCACCTGCGGGCGATCCTCGATCGTGCTCAAGCGTCTTTTTCCTCTCGCATCTTCGCCGCCTTCTCGGCGGCGTATCCGTCGATGTTCCGTTGCGCGTTCTCGCTGACCGCCAGCGCCCCCTCGGGCACGTCGTCCTTGATCACCGCGCCTGCGGCAGTGTAGGCGGAGTCCCCGACTTCTACCGGCGCGATCAGCATTGTGTCAACGCCGATCCGGACGTCGACCCCGATCACAGTCCGGCTCTTGCGGAATCCGTCGTAGTTGGCGGTGATCGTTCCGGCCCCGAGGTTGCTGCCGCCGCCGACGTCGGCATCGCCGATATAGGCGAGGTGCGGGACCTTGGCGCCCTTGCCGATGTGGGAGTTCTTGATCTCGACGAAGGTCCCCGCCTTGGCGCCGGCATCGAGCAGCGCGCCGGGGCGCAGGTAGGCGAAGGGGCCGACCGCGCAGCCGTCGCGGACCTCGCACTCGACCAGGTAGGACTGGATGACGCCGGCCTCGGCGCCGACCGAGCTGTCGATCAGGGTCGTCATCGGGCCGACCACGGCGCCGGCGCCGACGCTGGTCTCGCCGCGCAGGCTGGTGCCGGGCTCGATGCGGACGTCGGCGGCGATCTCGACCCCGGCGTCGACCCAGGTGGTGCCGGGGTCGACGACGGTGACGCCGGCGAGCATGTGCTGCTCCAGCAGGCGGCGACGCGCCTCCGCCTCGACCGCGGCGAGGTCGACCCGGTTGTTGACGCCCATCGTCACGGCGACATCGGTGGCGACGTGCGCGGCGACCGCGTGGCCGGCCTCGCGCAGGGCCGGGAGGACATCGGGCAGGTAGTACTCGCCCTGAGCGTTGTCGTTGGCGAGGGTCGCCAGCGCGGCGGCGAGCGGCGCGGCGTCGAAGGCATACGTGCCGGCGTTGACCTCGCGGATCGCCAGCTGCTCGGGATCAGCGTCGCCGGCGGCTTTGGCCTCGACGACGCGCTCGACGGCGCCTCCGGTTCCGCGCACGACCCGGCCGTAGGAACCGGGATCATCGAGCTCGATCGTCAGCATCGTCGCCGCCGCGTCGGTGGCCTCGTGGGCGGCGAGCAGCTCGGCGATCGTCTCGGTCGAGATCAGCGGCACGTCGCCGGAGAGGATCAGCACCGTTTCGGCGGCCTCGATCAGCCCAAGAGCGGCGCGGATCGCGCCACCGGTGCCGTCGGCCTCGGGCTGCTCGACGGTCTCGACGTCGGCCGGGAGACCGGCGGAGATGTCTCGCCCGGGCGAGACGATCGCGGCGACCCGGCCGGCACCGGCCTCACGCGCGGCGAGGATCGGCCAGGCGACCATCGGCCGCCCGCAGACGGGGTGCAGCATCTTCGGCGTCGAGGAACGCATACGCGTGCCCTCGCCCGCCGCCATGACGAGTACCAGGGGCGAACCCACCGGTAGCATCGTATTGGCGAGTCCGTGCCTGCGCATCTCGGCGTCCTCGGTCGCTCGTGTGCAGAGCACACCGCGCGCACTGGTCCTGGCCGCTTGGCTCAGACGCGTTTTAGCGTGCTCGAGCTAGTCTTTGCCGACCGAGGTGACGACGTCAACGTCCAGCCGGCGAAGATGAGGTCGATGCCGACGAGGAGACCGATGGCCCAGTCAGCCGAGGAGGGGAACTTGGCGAGGACGAGGATGCCGATGATTAGGCTGGCGACGCCGCTGAGGCCGACCAGTCCGGCGTTGGGCTGGCCGCGGCCGACGAAGGCGACGGCGATTCGGGTCAGACCCATAAAGAGGAAGTAGACGCCGAGGACGAAGGTCAGCGTCAGGGTGCCGTTGTGCGGCTCGGCGACCAGCCAGAGTCCGACGACGACGGTCAGGATCGCCCAGATCATGCGCACGATCAGCGAGCCGACCGAGTGGGCCGAGAAGGCGGCGGCGATGAGGAAGACGCCGGCGACGAGCAGGATGATCCCGATGAAGATCGCGGCCCCGACGGCGACGACGGCGGGGACCAGAATCGCGATGCAGCCGAGCACGATCGCCGAGATGCCGACGATCATCAACCCCTTCCAGCTCTGGGCCAGCCCCTCACGGACCTGCGGGTCCATAGAAGCTCCTCCGATCTCCATGAAGAAAATCCTATGCCGTCCCACGGACGCCCTGACGTGACGAGCGATGCGTTTTACATGCCATAGATGTAAAACGCATCGCTCGTGCTTCGCGGCGCTAGTCTCGGAGCCCGATCCGGGGTGGTGTACCTGGCTAGCACGCCTGGTTTTGGTCCAGGAAGAGAGGGTTCGAACCCTTCCCCCGGAACTCGTCTCGCAAGGCCTGTGCGCTACTCCTCCCGGGAGTTGCGCGTCACCTTGCCGCCCTTGGCGCCGGGCTCCAGGGCCGGGCCGCGGGGGCTGGCGATGCCGAGGACGCGCATCGCCTTGAGGCCGAGGCCGAGCTTCTCGCGGCCCTCGGTGGCCGAGACGTCGTGGCCGCAGAGCTCGCGCACGCGCTCGAGCCGGTAGCGGACCGTGTGGCGGTGGGTGAAGAGCTGTTTTGCCGTGGCGGCGACGTTGCCGTCGTTGTCGAGGTAGGCCTCGACGGTCGCGACCAGCTCGGTCTCGTACTGGTCGTCGTAGTCGGAGAGCGGCTGGATCGTCTCGGCGTAGAAGCGTTCCAACTCGCCGGGATCCTCGCTCATCGCCGGCAGCAGCAGCCGGTAGGCGCCGGTGTCCTCGAAGGCCAGGGTGGCGTGGCCCTCGGCCTCGCCGACGTTGACCGCAAGCCGGGCCTCGCTGCCGGCGCGGTAGAGGTCGACCGGGTCGGCGCAGCGGCGGCTGCGGCCGGTGGTCATGTGGAATCCCGAGAGGCTGTCGTCGAGCTCGCGGACCAGGCCGGCGGCGGCGCGGGCGAGGCGCTCGTCGTCCTCGGCCGGGACGATCACCGAGACCTCGGCAGCGACCTCGCTGTCGTCCGTCGTCGCCAGCGCGCCGGGCGCCAGCGAGCGCAGCGTCCGCATCACGAGGACCAGGACCCGCTCTCGCCAGTCACCCGACTGCGCCGCCCGTGGGGCCGCGCGGAGGACGAGGACGCCGGCGCCGCGGTCGAGATCGGCGCCCAGCTCGGCGCCGCGGGCGACGATGTCGCCACGGTCGGTGACCTCGCGGGCGAGGACCGCGGAGACGAAGGCGCCGGCGACCTCCTCGCTCGCCCACTCGGGCGCGCGCGAGCGCTCCAGCTCCAGGGCCAGAAGGGTCGTCACCATCCGCGCGATCGCCGGGTCCGACGGCGCCGCGGCCCGGTAGCGCAGCTCACCGACGGCGGCATCGGCGACCCGCAGCTCGACTCTGGTGACACCGTCGCCACCCGACAGCAGCCGCTGCTCCTGGTCCGGCGAGGCGCCGGCAACCGCGAGAACGGCGCTGGAACGGTCGATCAGGGCAACGCTGGCGCCCAGCAGGCGGGCGGCCGCCCGCGCCACCGCGGGCAGGCCGGCGCCGGACTCAACCGCCTCAGAGAGCGCATCGAGGAGGCCCGCATCTCCCTCATTTGCAGGGGTTTCAGCCCTTTTTGACGTTGCCGTCATGCCTCCATTATCCCTGCTCGCGCGCCTACCGACCGTTCGGCCGAGCGCCGCGACGGACTACTTGCCGTGCAGGAAGTTGACGATGTCCGTGTAGTAGTAGACGAAGATCAGCCCGATCACGATGCCGCCGAGCAGCAGGCCGGCGAGCACGAAGACCGCGAGAAAGCCGGCCGCGGCCTTCTCCCAGATCCGCCCGTAGGAGTTCAGCGCGGGGCTGAGGATCAGGACCACGAAGGTGACCAGGCAGATCAGGGCAGCACCGCCCCAGAGGAGGTACTGATGACCCAGTTCGGCCAGTGCGAAGACAGTCACTGCCGTGGATTCTGGCGCACTTGGGAGATGACAAGCCCGATCGCGGCGCAAAACGAGAAGGCCGCCGCGCCCAGCGCCCAGCCGGCGCTGACGTCGCTCAGGTAGTGGACATCGAGGTAGACGCGGGAGAGCCCGACGAGGACCGTGAGGACGAACCCGGTGGCGACGACCGCGGCCACCCGCGCCATTCCCGGCCGCAGCCGCATGACGATCGTCACCGCCAGCCAGATGTAGAGGACCGAGTGGGTGGCGTGGCCACTCGGGAATGAGGAGCCGTGGGTGTGGACGAGGCCGCCTTCCGGTCGCGGCCTGTCGACGGCGGCCTTGATCTCGGTGAAGCCGATCGAGGCGATCGCCATCCCGGCCAGCAGAACGCCGAACTCGGTCCAGCGACGGCGCGCGGCGAGCAGCGCGGCGCAAACCGCGGCCAGGCTCCAGGTGAAGGCGCCGGAGCCGAGGAAGGTGATGACCTTCGAGATGTCGGTGAGCCAACCGGCCCGCAGGTGGCCGACGAGTTCGATCGCGGTTTCGTCGCCGGGGGTCGGCCCCGGGTCGCCGCTGATGACGACGACATAGGCGATCAGGACGAAGAGGGCGACGGCGAGGGTCGCCATCAGCGAGGTGAATTCGAGCCCGAAGGTGCCGCCGGGGGTGACCCGGTCCCAGAGGAAGCGGAACTGCCGCCGGTAGCGGCGGCCGAGGATGACCAGCCAGCGCGTCGCCCCGTGTCCCTCCATCCAGCGCACCGCCTCGGCGCGGTTCTCGGCGACCCGGAAGTGCCGGGTGAGGAAGATGAAGCCGGCGACGACGACGATCAGGGTCGCCAGCAGGAAGGCGCCTTTGGCCGCGTACTTGCCGGCGGTCTCGATGCTGCGCGCGAAGAAGTAGCCGACGAGGATGTGGGCGCTGGCCCAGAGGCCGGTGCCGAGGACGCTGTACGGGACGAAGGCGCGGTAGCTCATCCCGGAGCTGCCGGCGATGAACGGGGCGAAGGCGCGGACCAGGCTGATGAAGCGGCCGATGAAGATCGTCTTGCCGCCGTGGCGGGAGAAGTAGTCCTCGACCCTTTCGAAGCGCCGGTGGCTGATCCCGAACCGGGGCCCGTGCTTGATCACGAACTCGCGGCCGAGCCGCCGGCCGATGAAGAAGCTGGTCGTGTCGCCTAGCCAGGCGGCGAACCAGGCGACGGCGATCAGCAGGTAGATGCTGATCGCGCCCTGGCCGGCGACGGCGCCGCCGAGCAGCATCACCGTCTCGCCGGGGACGACGAGGCCGACGAAGGCTCCGGTCTCGGCGAAGGCGAAGACCCCGACCAGCAGGTAGGTCCAGGCGCCGAGCGTGTTGGAGATTTCTTCCAGCAGGTGCTGGAGGTTGAGGTGGCCGAGCTGCCGGCTGAGCAGGTAGTAGCCGACCGCGACCGCCGCGACGGCGACTGCGATCAACAGTCTCTTGCGCGGGCTGGAGCCGCCGCCCTCGTCCCCCTGCATCCTCATGGCGATGACACCAATCTCGCGCTTCTCTCGCTCGCGCTAGTCATGACCGGCGATCTCGCTCACTCGTTCCGCGCTCGGGCCGGCCTCGCAGACGATCGCGTCGTCGCGGTCGATCGTCTCGGCGGCGGCGCGGGCGGCGGCGAGGTCGGCGAAGAGCCCGACCGCGGTCGGGCCGGAGCCGCTCAGCAGCGCCACCGGGGCCCCGGCCTCGCGCAGCTCGTCGAGGGCGGCGCCGATGGCGGGACGCAGCGAGCGGGCCGGCGCCTCGAGGTCGTTGACCAGCAGCTCGGGATAGGCGAGCGGCGAGGCCCCGGCACCCGCCACCCGGCGCAGCGCCGCCGCCAACTCGTCGAGCTCCTCGGGCGTGCGTCCGAGGCCAAGTCGGTCGGCCTCAGTGAAGACCTCCGCGGTGCTGAGACCGCCACCGTCGGGCAGCAGGACGGCGGCGTGAAGCGGCGGCGCCGGCAGTGGCTCGATCAGCTCGCCGACGCCGCGGACCAGCGCCAGCGCCGGCCGCAGCTGCGAGGGCACGTCGGCGCCGAGGCGGGCGGCGATCCCGTGCAGGTCGTCGACCTCGCCCGCGGCGAGCCGCAGAACGGCGGCGGCATCGCCGCTGCCACCCCCCAACCCTGCCGCGACCGGCACCCGCTTCTCGATCTCGATCCGCAGCGGACCTTCTCCCCAGCCCGCCTCGCGCAACGCCGCCAGTGCCCGCGCCGCCAGGTTCTCGCCCTCGACCCCCGGACAGATGACCTCGTCGCGCTCGTTGCCGGAGACCTCGATCAGGTCGGCCAGCGCCAGGGGCTCGAACAGCGAGCAGAGCTCGTGCAGGCCGTCGCCGCGGCGGGCGCCGAGGTAGAGGCAGAGGTTGAGCTTGGCGGGGGCGTGGAGGAGCATCGCGGCGGCTGGCGGCCTCAGGTGTCGGCCTGCAGCTTGGCGGAAAGGGTGGCGAACTCGGCGGGGGAAAGGGACTCGGCCCGCGCGTCCTCGGGCAATCCCATCGCCGCAAGGGCCGCCCGGGCGGGCGCCAGTGAGCCCTTGGCGCCGTGCTCGAGCGAGCGCGCCAGCGACTTGCGCCGGTGGGCGAAGGCGGCGCGGACCAGGGCCCTGGTCGGTGCGTCGGCGCCCAGGCCGGTGCGCCGCAGCCGCAGGATCGCCGAGTCGACCCGCGGCCTTGGCCGGAAGACGGCGGGGTCGACCTTGCGCAGTAGCTCGACCTCGCAGGCGAGCTGGGCGACGACGCTCGGCGAGCCATAGGTGCGGCTGCCCGGCGCCGCCCGCAGGCGATCGGCGATCTCGCGCTGAACCATCACCGTCCAGCTCGCCAGCGACGGCAGCAGCTCGATCGTCCGCAGGATCAGCGGTGTCGCCACCGAGTAGGGCAGGTTGGCGACCATCGCCGTCGGCGCCGGCTCGAAGCCGGCGAGGTCGACCTTCATCGCGTCGCCCCAGTGCAGGCTGACGTTGGGCAGCGCCGCGAGCGGCGCAAGGGCCGGCTCCAGACCGCGGTCGATCTCGACCGTGTGCAGGTGCGCCGCGACCGGCGCGAGCCGCTCGCTCAGCACCCCTTCGCCGGCGCCGACCTCGAGCACCACGTCGGTCGCCGAGAGCTCCGCGTCGCGGACGATCGCGTCGAGCAGGTTGGGATCGGCGAGGAAGTTCTGGCCCAGCCGCACCAAGGCGGGCTACCAGCCGAAGAGCGTGGCGGCGTTGGCCTCGACCGTGCGCTCCAGCTCCTCGTAGGTGACGCCGCGCTCGGCGGCGACCACGCGGGCGGTCTCGACCACGAAGGCCGGCTCGTTGCGCTTGCCGCGCATCGGCTGCGGGGCGAGGAAGGGGGCGTCGGTCTCGACCAGGATCCGGTCCTCCGGCACCTTGGCCGCGGCAAAGCGCAGCTCCTTGGCGCTGGGGTAGCTGACGTTGCCCGCGAAGGAGCAGTACCAGCCGCGCTCGGCGGCGTCGACGACCCGCTGCGGGGCTGAGAAGCAGTGCAGGATCACGGTCTGTCCGGCGGCGCGGGCGTCGAGGGTGGCGAAGATCTCGTCGATCGCGGCGCTCTCGCCGTCGCGGTCGCGGGCGTGGATCACGATCGGCAGGTCGAGCTCGGCCGCGACCTCGATCTGGGCGGCGAAGGCGCGGCGCTGGTCCTCGGGGGCGGCCGTGTCGCGGTAGAAGTCGAGGCCGGTCTCGCCGATCGCCCGGACCCGCTGGTGGGCGCCGAGCCGCAGCAGCTCCGCCGCGGCGGCATCGTCGAAGCCGGCGGCGTCGTTGGGGTGGCGCCCGACGCCGGCGAAGACGGCCTCGTTGCGCTCGGCGCAGGCAATCACCCCGGGGTTCGATTCCTCCCCCAGGCCGATGTTCAGCATCCGCATCACGCCCGACTCCGCGGCGGCGGCGAGCAGCTCCGGCTCGGCTTTCTCGCAGAGGAAGAGGTGGGTATGGGAGTCGATCATCGAGAGGTTCAGCCTATCCTCGTGGCGTGGCCTGCCGTTGGCGCCTGGCGCTCACCGTCGCACTGATCTCGCTGGCGGCATGCTCGGCTTGGGGGCCGCGGGCCACCCTCGCCGCCACGCCCCGCTCGCACGCCTTCCTGATCGTGCTCGAGAACCATGAGTACGACGAAGTCGCCGGCAACCCCGCCGCCCCGTTCCTCAACCACCTCGCCCGGCGCGGCGCCGTGGCGACCAGCTACCACGCGATCACCCACCCCTCGCTGCCCAACTACCTGGCGCTGCTCGGCGGCTCGACCTTCGGGATCACCGACAACTGCTCGACCTGCGAGGCCTCCGGCGACAACCTGGCGCAGCAGCTCTCCCGCGCCGGGATCTCCTGGCGCGCCTACATGGGCGGCCTCCCCTCCCCCTGCTTCGCCGACGCCGCCGGCGGCACCTACGTCAAACGCCACGACCCCTTCATGTACTTCCCCTCGATCACAGGCAACCCGAGCCGCTGCGCGCGCGTCGTCCCCCAGACCAGGCTCGGCGCCGACCTGCGTCGCCACCGCCTTCCCGCCTTCTCCTGGCTCAGCCCCGACCTCTGCGAAGACGGCCACGACTGCGGCATCGCGAGGGCCGACTCGGCGCTCGCCGGGCTGGTGCCGCGGATCGTCCGCCAGCTCGGCCCGCACGGCCTGCTCGCGATCACCTTCGACGAGGGCAAGAGCGACGCCGGCTGCTGCGGGCGCCCCGGCGGCGGTCGCGTATTCACCGTCCTCGTCGGTCCCGACGTCCCCCGCGGCGTACGCCTCCGCGCCGCCCACGACCACTACTCCCTGCTCGCCACCCTCGAGGACGCCTTCGGCCTGCCCCGGCTGCGCCATGCCCGCGGCGCCAACCGGCTGCCGCTCGCCCTGCCGCTGCCCGGCTATTAGCCAATCGGACCTAGGAATCGATCTTCGGGAACAGCGCCGGAATCCGCTCGACGTGCTGGCCTCCAGGGCGGGAGCCGAGTTCGGCCAGGCCGCGGCCCTCTTCGCCGAGCGCGGTGAGCAGCGTCGCGCTGCTGCGCGGCAGGTAGGGGACGAGCAGCAGGGTCACGACGCGGATGCCCTCGACCAGGTTGTAGAGGACTTCGTCGAGCCGCTCGGGGTCGGCCTCGTCCTTGGCCAGCACCCACGGCTGGGACTCCTCGACGAAACGGTTGAGGCGGCGGACCAGCGTCCACACGACCTCCAGCGCCTGGGTCAGCTCGGCCCGGTCGAGCAGCTCGCTGAAGCGCGGCACGACGGCTTCGAAATCTTCCGCCAGGGTCGCGTCGACGGCGGCGACCGGGACGGTGCCGGCGCGGTAGCGCTCGACCATCGCCAGCACCCGGCTGGCGAGGTTGCCGTAGTCGTTGGCCAGCTCGGTCTCGTAGCGGGACTCGAAGCCGGCGGTGGAGATCGAGCCGTCCTGGCCGAAGCTGACCTCGCGGAAGAGGTAGAAGCGCAGCGCGTCGGCGCCGAAGCGGTCGATCACCTCGAAGGGGTCGAGCACGTTGCCGAGGCTCTTCGACATCTTTTTCTCGCCCATCAGCAGGAAGCCGTGGATCGTCATCCGCCGCGGCGGCTCCAGTCCGGCGGCCATGCAGAGTGCCGGCCAGATCACGGCGTGGAACTTGAGGATGTCCTTCGCCATCACGTGGCGGGCGGCGGGCCAGAAGCGCGCGGTCAGGTCCTCCCCCTCGCGGGCGAAGGTCAGCGCCGTGACGTAGTTGAGCAGCGCGTCGAACCAGACGTACATCCGCTGCTCGGGGTCCCAGGGCAGCGGCAGCCCCCATTTCAGCGTCGGCCGCGAGAGCGAGACGTCTTCCAGCCCCTGCTTGATGAAGGCGACCGCCTCGTTGCGGCGGAAGTCGGGGGTGACGAAGTCCGGGCGCGCCTCGTACAGCGCTTCCAGTTTCTCCTGGAAAGCGGAGAGGCGGAAGAACCAGTTCTCCTCGCGCACCTTCTCAAGCGCGATCTCGTGGATCGGGCAGGTATTGCCGGGGCCCAGCTCGCGCTCGGTTTTGAAGTCGGCGCAGCGCGGGCAGTACCAGCCCTCGTAGACACCCTTGTTGACCCAGCCGTTGTCGTAGACCCGCTGCATGATCTCGGCGACCTTCGCCGTGTGCCGCGGGTCGGAGGTGCGGATGAAGAAGTCGTTGCTGGCGTCGATGATCGGCATCAGCGCTTCGAACTTGGCCGCGTTGCGATCGGCCAGCTCCTGCGGGCTGATCCCCTCCCGCTCGGCCGCCAGCTCGACCGGCTCACCGTGCTCGTCGGTGCCGGTGAGGAAGAAGACGTCCTCGCCGCGCTGGCGCATGTGGCGGGCGAGGATGTCCGCGGCCATCGTCGAGTAGGCGTGCCCGAGATGGGGCTCCGCGTTGACGTAGTAGATCGGGGTGGTGACGAAGAAGGACATAGTCCCGCAGGCTATTCCCGCAAAGCGCTCACCGGCGCGCCTCGCGCCCGGTCAGGGCTTTGTAGAGGTCGTTGGCGCGGGTCCCGGTCAGCGCCGCGACGACGCTGGCGGCGGCGCGGGGGCGGGCGCCGGACTGGACCAGGTGGCGCAGCGCGTCGACCGCGAAGCCGACGTCTTTGTCGTGCTCACTGGAGGCGGCCGGGCCGATGACGAGGACGATCTCGCCCTTGACGTCGCCGCGGAAGCGTCGCGCCAACTCGCCGAGGGAGCCGCGGGCGACCTCCTCGTGCATCTTCGTCAGCTCGCGGCAGACGGCCGCCTGGCGGTCGGGTGCCAGCGAGGCCAGGGCCGCCAGCGACTCGCCGACCCGGCGCGGGGACTCGAAGGCGACGACCGTCTCGGCCGAGCGCAGGACGCGCTCCATCTCCCCGGCCCGGCGCGGCAGGAAGCCCTCGAAGCGCCAGCGGTCGGTCGGCAGCCCGGAGGCGACCAGCGCCACCGGCACGACCGAAGGCCCGGGCAGCACCGTCACCTCGAGGTCGCGTTCGATGCATTTGTGGATCAGCTTGTAGCCCGGGTCGGAGATCGCCGGCATCCCCGCGTCGGAGACCAGCGCGACGTTTTCCCCGCGCTCGATCCGCTGCGCCAGCTCGGTCGCCCGCGCCGTTTCGTTGCCCTCGTGGTTGGAGACCAGCCGCGGGTGCGGGCGGATCCCGAGCTTGTCGAGCAGCGAGCCGGTCCGGCGGGTGTCCTCGCAGGCGATGAAGTCGGCGCTGACCAGCGCCTCGCGAACCCGCGGGGTGACGTCTTCGAGGTTGCCGATTGGCGTCGGGCAGACGACCAGGCGCCCGGCCATCAGCCGCCGACCCGTCCGAGCTCGATCCGCGCCAGCGCCGCGGCGCCGATCATCCCGGCGTCATTGCCGAGGGTCGCGGCGAGGATCGGCGTCTTGTTCATCGGGTTGAGGGCGCGTTCGCGCAGCTCGCGCCGGGCCGGCTCCAGCAGCAGGTCGCCGGCAGCGATGACGCCGCCGCCGACGACGATCGCGTCCGGCTGGAAGATGTTGGCGAGACTCGAGCAGGCGATTCCGAGCCGGCTGCCGATCAGGTCGAAGACGGCGATCGCGGTCGCGTCGCCGGCCAGCGCCGCCCTGGTCACGGCGGTACCGTCGACCGTCTCGCCCGTCGCCAGCAGCTTGCCGAGGGCCGAGTCGGGCGAGCTTTCGGCCGCCGCCTTGCCCTCGCGCCCCAACGCCGTACCCGAGGCCAGCGCCTCGACGCAGCCATGGTTGGGGCAGTTGCCCTGGCAGGGCGGGCCGTCGGCCTGGATCACGATATGGCCGAGCTCGGCTCCGGCGCCGGTCGAGCCGCGATAGACCTCGCCGTTGAGGATCAGACCGCCGCCGATTCCGGTTCCGACCGTCAGCATCACCACGTTCCGCTTGCCCTTGGCGGCGCCATAGAGGGACTCCGCCAAGGCGGCGACGTTGGCGTCGTTGTCAACGAAGACCGGCAGGCCGACGCGCTCGGCGACCAGGTCGCGGATCGGCAGGTCGGCGATCGGCAGGTTGACCGCGGCGACGGCGACGCCGCTCTCGTGATCGAAGGTCGCCGGGATGCCGAGACCGGCGGCGGCCACCCCGGGTCGCGCGTCGCGGGCCTCGCTGACCTCGCGGACCAGCAGCTCGACCAGCTCATCCTCGCTCTGGTCGGTCGAGGCCTCGCGGCGCTCCCAGAGAACGTCGGTGCCGTCGAGCACCCCGACGAGCATCTTCGTCCCGCCCAGATCGACCCCGATCGTCTCCACAGCGCTCACGGAGCAAGGCTAGCCGCCTCCGGTCCCGGGGGGCCACCCCGACGTGAGCGGCGCACCGTTTCTATCGCAGCGCTCCGGGCGACCACGGAAGTCGCGTTTGTGGTTCCCAAAGGTCGATGGGCTACGGTTCTAGCCCTTTTATGCCCGACGATGGTGAGCAGCGCCCCGAGGGGCCGCCCGATTACAAGGTCTACCGCTCGCGCCGGGGCCTATCCGGACGCCTGAGCAAGCCTGACCTCTCGGGCCTCAAGGGCCGGGCGAAGTTGCCGGGAAGGAAGGCGGGAGACGAGCAGCGGCCGGGACGCGCGCGCCGCCCGCGGCCGCCGCGCCGGGGCGTCAAGCGGGCGCTGAAATGGGTCGGGATCGCCGCCGCGGGATGGATCCTGCTCAGCTTCCTCGCCTTCGCCGTCTCCGCCCAGATCCAGTCCTTCAAGCTCTCCGGCGAAGCGAAGGACGCCCTCCACGGCAACCCCTTCCTGCTCCCCAGCGCCCAGACGATCCTCGTCCTCGGAACCGACGCCCGTCCGACCGACACCAAGGAACCGACCGCCCCTCACTCGCAGAAGTGCTTCGAACAGCAGGAAAAGGGCGAATCGCCACACGCGCCCTGCTCGCAGGGCGAATACCGGGCCGACACGCTGATGCTGATCCGGGCCGGCGGTGGCACCTTCAACAAACTCTCGATCCCGCGCGACAGCTACGCCGAAATCCCCGGCCACGAAACGCAGAAAATCAACGCCGGCTTCGCCTACGGCGGTGCCGCGCTGCAGATCAAGACGGTGGAAAAGTTCCTCGGGATCCAGATCGACCACGTCGCGATCGTCGATTTCACCGGCTTCGAAAAGCTGATCGACGCGGTCGGTGGCGTCGAAGTCAACGTCGCGCACAAGCTCTGCGCGGAAATCTCCGGCGGCGCCGGCCACGGCCAGGGCGGCATCAGCCTGCGCCTGCACCAGGGCGAGAACACGCTCGATGGCGAAAAGGCGCTCGCCTACTCGCGGGTCCGCGAGCCGAGCGAATGCCCCGGCCCCGGCAAGAGCGCCTACAGCTTCCCCTACGACGACGTCGACCGCGCCAAGGCTCAGCAGTCGGTGATCAACGGCATCAAGGACCGCCTCACCGACCCGCTGCGCCTGCCCTACAACTTCATCAAGGGCCCGATCATCGGCTGGGAGGCGCCGAAGGCCTTCGTCAGCGACATGGGCTTCCTGACGATGCCGCAACTAGTCCTCGCGGCGGCGATCGGCGGTTCCGCCCCGACCAACGTCCTCTGCAGCACTCCCAAGGAATTCCAGGAAGGTTGCAGCCTCGAAGGACCCGGAGGCAGCATCGAAGTGCCGGACTCCGTTCGGCGCCGCGCGGTGAAGCGACTGCTGGGCTAGCCGCTGCCGACATTCACACCACCAGGGTGTGGCCAAGGTCGGAAGCGTTAGTCGGAGGTTGAGGCCGAGGAGGCCTTCGACTCGGACTTGGAGTCGCTCGACTTCGAGTCCGAGGAGCTGGAACTCGAGTCGGAACTCTTCGACTCCGAGGAGCCGTTGCCGTCGCCTGAGGACCCGCCGCCCTTCTTCTTCTTGCCGTAGTCGGTGTTGTAGAAGCCGGAGCCCTTGAAGTGGACCGCCGGGGAGTGCAGGACCCGGACCGCGGGAGCGCCGCACTCGGCGCACTCGGTGAGCGGATCCTCGCTCATCTTCTGCATCACGTCGAAGACGTGGCCGTTCTCGCATTTGTACTCATAGATGGGCACGGGGTGCGGGATTATCGCAGCCGCTACGGTTCCGGCATGGCTACGCAGGAGCAGGGGACCCGACCGACCGAGGTGACGATGGAGGAGATCGTCGCCCTCTGCAAACGCAGGGGCTTCGTATTTCCCTCCTCGGAGATCTACGGCGGCCTCGGCTCGACCTATGACTACGGCCACTACGGGGTCCTGCTCAAGGGCAACGTCAAAGCCGAGTGGTGGCGCTCGATGCTGCAGGAGCGCGACGACATCGTCGCGATCGACTCGGCGATCCTCCAGCACCCGAAGGTCTGGGAGGCCTCGGGCCATCTCGAGGGCTTCACCGACCCGCTGGTCCAGTGCCTCGGCAAGTGCAAGCGGCGCTGGCGCGAGGATCATCTGCGCGAGGCGGTCGAAGCCGAAGGCGGCGATCCGAACGCCGAGCTGAAGTGCCCGGCGTGCGGCGGCGACCTCTCCGAGCCGCGCCAGTTCAACCTGATGTTCGAGACCCATGTCGGCCCCGTCGCCGGCGAGGGCTCGGAGGTCTACCTCCGCCCCGAGACGGCGCAGGGGATCTTCATCAACTTCAAGAACGTGCTCGGCTTCGCCCGCAAGAAGCCGCCCTTCGGGATCGCCCAGATCGGCAAGTCCTTCCGCAACGAGATCACCCCCGGCAACTTCATCTTCCGCACCCGCGAGTTCGAGCAGATGGAGATGGAGTTCTTCGTCCCGCCCGACCAGGCCGAGCGCTGGTACCGCGAGTGGATCGAGCTGCGTGAGCGCTGGTACACCGACCTCGGCCTGCGCCCCGACCACCTGCGGGTCCGGCCCCACGACGCCGACGAGCTCTCCCACTACTCATCGGGCACGAGCGACGTCGAGTACCTCTTCCCGATCGGCTGGTCGGAGCTGGAGGGCGTCGCCAACCGCGGCGACTTCGACCTCAAACAGCACACCAAGTTCAGCGGCGAGAAGCTTGAGTACTTCGACCAGCAGACGAAAGAGCGCTATGTCCCGCACGTGATCGAGCCCGCCGCCGGCGCCGACCGCGCCACCCTCGCCTTCCTCGTCGACTCCTACGAGGTCGAGGAAGTCGAGGGACGCCAGCGCACCGTGCTGCGGCTGCACCCGCGCCTGGCCCCGGTCAAGGTCGCCGTCCTCCCCCTCGTCTCCAAGGAGGGAATGCCGGAGAAGGCCCGTGAGATCTTCGCCGACCTGCGCCGCAAGCTCCCCTCCGTCGAGTTCGACGAGGGCGGTTCGATCGGCAAGCGCTACCGCCGCCAGGACGAGATCGGCACCCCCTGGGGCATCACCGTCGACCACCAGACGATGGACGACGACACCGTCACCCTGCGCGACCGCGACTCGCTCGAGCAGGTCCGAGTCCCGATCGAGGGCCTCGGCGAGGAGCTGGCGGGGCGACTAGAGCAACCCTGGCAGAGCCCGAAGCTAGGTTGATTTGCAGGCGTTTTGCATTTTGCTCAGTTGACTGAGTAAAATCACTCAGCACGATGAGCAATCCGTCGCCATATCGGCGTGGGATCTTCGACCCACTGGTTTCCCGCCTGGCTGAGCAGCCGTCTCGGATACAGGTCGTCAGTGGGCCGCGACAGGTCGGCAAGACGACGCTCGTCCTCCAGGCCCTGGAGGCATCCGCGGCGCCAAGCCATTACGCCAGCGCCGACGACCCCGCCCTGCGTGACTCCGCCTGGCTGCAGGCCCAATGGGAAGAGGGGCGGCGCATGGCACGCAAGGAGCAAGCCGGAGCGATCCTGGCGATCGACGAGGTCCAGAAGGTCACCAACTGGGCGGAGACCGTCAAGCGCCTCTGGGACCAGGACCGAGTCGAGACGCTGCCGCTGCGAGTGGTGCTGCTCGGTTCCGCCGCGCTGCTCGTCCAACAGGGGTTGAGCGAGAGCCTGGCGGGGCGATTCGAGTTGATCCGCACCCCGCACTGGTCATTCGCCGAGATGCGCGACGCCTTCGGCTTCAGCCTCGACCAGTTCGTCTACTTTGGCGGTTACCCCGGGGCGGCAGGTCTCGTCACCGACGAGCGACGCTGGGCGGCCTACGTCCTCGACTCGATTGTCGAGACGACGATCTCCCGCGATCTGCTGCTGATGACGAGGGTCGACAAGCCGGCACTGCTGCGGAGTCTCTTCCGCCTCGTCTGCGACTACTCGAGCCAGATCGTCTCCTACCAGAAGCTGACCGGGCAGCTCCAGGACGCCGGCAACACGACCACCCTCGCCCACTACCTCGACCTCCTCGCCGCCTCAGGCCTCGCCGTCGGCCTCGAGAAGTACGCGAGCGGCAAGATCCGTCAGCGACGGTCCACCCCGAAGCTGCTCGCCCTCGACACCGCCCTCGTCTCGGCGACCTCGGGCCGCACCTTTAAGGAGAGCAAAGAAGATCCGGCCCACTGGGGAAGACTGGTGGAGACTGCCGTCGGCGCCCACCTCTGGGCCAACCGCGACCCCCGGGCCGAGATCCTCTACTGGCGCGACCGCGGCAAGGAGGTCGACTTCGTCGTCCAGCGCGGCGACCGCCTGACCGCGATCGAGGTCAAGAGCGGGCGCAGACGGGACGGGTTGCCCGGCATGGCCGCGTTCGCGGCGGCCGATGACTCGGTGCGACGGCTTCTGGTCGGCGGCGACGGAACCTCCCTCGAAGCCTTCCTCGCCTCCGCCTTGCCGATCTGAAGCACTCGTCGCCCTGGGACGAACAGCCCTGGCAGAGCCCGAAACGGGGTTAGCTGCCGAGGGGGATTGCTACGCTCTGTAGCAGATGGCGCGCCGATCGATTCCCCAGCGCGAGCTTCGCAATGACGTGGCTCGCATCCTCCGTGAGGCGGAGGGCGGCGCCGAGTTCACTGTCACCGTCCGCGGCCGGCCCGTAGCCCATCTCGGGCCGCCCGAGGAGAAGCCGGCGCGGCGGGCCAACGTCGACTCGGAGACGCTGGGACGGATCTTTGCCGCGACGCCCGTCGACGAGGGCTTCGCCCGGGATGTCGCAGACCTGCGCGAGGCTGAGTCCGAGCCGCGTAGCGCCTGGGACCGGTAGCACCACCGCCGGTGAACGTGCTGCTCGATACCTCGGCCGTGATCGCTGAGAAGCTCATGCTGAGTCCGGAAGACACGGCCGCGATCTCGGTGGTCACGATCGGCGAGCTGCGCGCCGGCGTCCTGCTGGCCTCCAATCCGTCGATCCGAACCGCGCGCCAGGCCCGGTTCTCGGCAATCCGCGACGCCTTCGAGCCGATACCGGTCGACGAGGACGTGGCCGAACGCTACGGCGACGTGCTCGCCGCCGCTCGCGCGGCACGGCGAATCACGACGGCGACCGACCTTCTGATCGTCGCGACCGCGGCAGCCGGCGGGCGCTCCCTTTGCACGCTCGACAAGAGTCAGGCGGGCCTCGCCGAGCAGTGCGGGGTCGCGGTCGTCGGCTGAGCTGCACCCCGCACGGCCGCGGATGCAGCGGTTCTTCCCTTATGGACGGCGACTGCGTGGTCGAGTAGGTTCGGAAATCACCCCCCGATCCACCGAACGGAGACCGATGGCCTACGAAATGAAAATACGCGGCACCGAGAACGAGGTGAAGGTCCGCAACCCGTGGGCCGTGGCCTTGCTGCCGATCATCACCCTCGGCATCTACCACCTCGTCTGGTGGTACAAGATCAACAAGGAGCTGAAGGCCTACGGCGAGTCCAAGGGCTACGACCTCGGCCAGAACCCGACCAACTCGGTGCTGGCGCTGTTCCCCGGCGGGCTGATCATCATCCCGGCGCTGATCACCTACTGGAACGGATCGAAGCGTGTGATGGGCGCCGCCAAACTCGGCGGCAAGGAGCCGGTCAACGGCTGGATCGTGCTCCTTCTCTACCTCTTCATCTCCCCCGGCATGTGGGCGTACCTGCAGGTCTCGCTGAACCACCTCTGGGAGTCCGAGGCCGACCCGCTTCCGGGGCATGAGGCGCCGCCCGTATCCGACTCGATGCCGCCCCGCCTCGACGACACGCCGCCCGCGCCGCCCGCGCCCGGCGCGTAGTCAGGCCAGAACCGGCTCACCGGCACCGGCGGGTCCGATCGGGCCCGCCGGTTCGCTAGGAAACCGCCTGGGTTCCCGTTCGCGATATTGACCTCGCCTGGGGTGGGTCAATGTCACGAACGCTAAGCAGCGAGGAACTCCTCCACCGCCCGCGCATCAGCCTCCAGCGCCGCCGTCGCCTTTTTCGTCACCTTGCCCAGATGCTCGATCGTCACCTTGCCGGCCTTGAAGCGCCAGGTGGAGGCAGCGCGGCCGCCGACCAGCGCGAAGGGGCGGAAGATGCCGTTGTTGGTGACCAGCATCTTGTGCGGGCCGACGACTTCCTCGCGGGAGGTCCAACCGAGCAGCAGCGGGTCGAAGGCGCCGAGGAGGCGCGGTGGGGGCAGGGGCTCGACCGGGTCACGCTTGGCGAGGTCGACGAGACCGTCCGGGCGCTGCTCCAGCTCCGCCGCGATCGTGGCGAGGCCCGCACGGGCGTCGCGCAACGGCAGGCCGGCCCAGCGGGCGAGGTCGCGGTCGTCGGCCGGCCCGTGGCCGACCAGGTAGCGGCGGGCGAGTTCCGCCAGGGCGGCGTCGCGATTGACGGGTTTCTGCGGCCCGAGCCAGTCGCGGGCGAGGACGTAGGCATGCTCCTTGCCGACCATCGGGCCGCGCACCGTGATCCCGAGGATCGCCGTGCGGAAGAGCAGCTGGACCAGGGCCTGGCCGGCCGTCGGCACCCCGGCCGCGTCGAGCCGCTCGCGCAGCTGGGGACGCGTCAGCGGTCCCTCGTCGGCGAGGGACCGCTCGATCGTCTCCACGCCGCGCTCGGCGGCCGCCTCGCTGACCCCCTCCTGGCTGAGCCTGGTCGCGTTCGAGGTCGCCAACGGCGGGGTCGTCAGCGCCTGCAGCAGCGGGTAGTCCTCGTTGCAAACCAGGTGCAGGGTGCCGCGGTTGAGCCAGGTGATCAGCAGCGAGCGGTCCTCGCTCAACGCCCGGTCGATGTCGGCGGCGCTGAGGCCCGCGGACCGAGCGCGGATCGCCAGCCGAGCCCCGCGGGGGTCCTGGGCCTGGACCGCGAGCAGTCGCTCGGCGACGTCCTCGGGCCGACGCAGCGGCGGGCCCGAGAGCGCCTGGGCCGTGAGTCGTTCCGCGATCAGCGAGCGGGCCACGCGACGATGATGGCGGGTGTCGCTCGCGCGGGAGCGGGCGCTACTTGACTTCGAGCAGGTCGACCACGAAGACCAGCGTTTCGTTCGGCGGTATCACCGGCGGGGAGCCGGCCGCGCCGTAGCCGAGTTCCGGCGGGATGATCAGCTCGCGACGGCCGCCGACCTTCATCCCGACAATTCCCTGGTCCCAGCCGGGGATCACTTCGCCGGCGCCGAGGGTGAAGGTGAATGGTTCCGCGTTGCGGCTCCAGGAGGAGTCGAATTCTTTGCCGGTCTTGAAGTTGGCACCTGAGTACTGGACGCTGATTTCGTCGCCGGCTTTGGCTTCGGCGCCGCCGCCTTCGATCAGGTCCTTGGTTTCGAGCTTCTTCGGCGGCTTGCCGCCGGGAGCGACGACTTCCGGTTCGGTGCCGAATTCGCCCGCCGGAGACCACTTGTATGCGCTCGCCGCTTCGCTCGATTCGCTCGATCCACTCGAGGACGAGGAGGAGCTGCCGCCGCCGCAGCCGGCGATCGCCAGCGCCGCGCACAGCGCAATAGTCAGAAGGGCCCCCCGCATCGCGGCAATCCTAACCAAGCAGAGAAGCTCGCGTGGCCCGGCTCAACCCTTGCCGGAGAGGCGATCCCAGCTGCGCTTGAAGAACCCGGGCTTGGTGCCGCCGAGCTCGGCCGGGTTGACCTTCATCGCGCCGGGGTTGGTGTCGGGCTTCGGCAGTTGTGCCGCTTCGGTGGCGTCGATCTTGAGGACGATGCCATTCTCGAAGATCTCCCCAACCTCCGGGGCGTCGACGAAGCGGTGGCCGCCGGGGCCGGCGCTGGTGTCGAAGATCACCCCGTCGAACATGTCGAGGTTCGGGGCGGAGAGGACCTTGACGACGCGGCCGAGGTTCTCCCCGTCGCTCGAGAAGACCGGCACTCCCTTGCCGACAGTGAGGTAGGAGCCCGGCTCCCCCAAGTTCTCCATGGCCCGAGCCTAGCGGACGACAATCGCGCTTAGACTCTCGGCGGGAGAACTTCGGCACAGAGGAGAGTCACCGCTTTGAATCTGGCATCGATCGTCACCGAGAGCGCGGCCCGCGTGCCGAGTAGCCCGGCGGTGCGGCTGGGTGAGTTGGAGCTGACCTACGCCCAGCTCGACGACCGCTCCGCCCGCCTGGCGGCGCTGCTCGCCGATCGTGGCCTGCGGTCCGGCGACCGGGTCGGCTTGATGCTGCCCAACGTCCCCGACTTCCCGATCGCCTACTACGGCGTGCTGCGCGCCGGCGGCATCGTCGTGCCGATGAACGTGCTGCTGAAGCGGCGAGAGATCGCCTTCTATCTGGGCGACTCCGGGGCGAAGATCCTGATCGCCTGGCACGGCTTCGGCGAGGAGGCGCGGGCGGGCGCCGAGGAGGCCGGCGCCGAGCTGATCGAGGTCGAGCCGGTTGCCTTCGCGACCACGCTGGACGGGTACGAGCCTGTCTCGGCGGTCGCCAAGGCCGAGCCAGACGACACCGCCGTGATCCTTTACACCTCAGGCACGACCGGACAGCCCAAGGGCGCCGAGCTGACCCACTTCAACCTCTCTCGCAACGCCGACATCGTCTCGCGGACCACCTGCGAGGTGGGGCAGGGAGACGTCGTCCTCGGCTCGCTGCCCCTCTTTCACTCCTTCGGCCAGACGGTTGGGATGAACGCCTCGCTGCGGGTCGGCGCGACCCTCACCCTGCTGCCGAAATTCGACCCCGGCGACGCGCTGGCGACGATGCAGCGCGACCGCGTCACCCACTTCTACGGCGTGCCGACGATGTACGGGGCGCTGCTGCACCACCGGGGACGCGAGGAGTTCGACACCTCTGCCCTGCGGACCTGCATCACCGGCGGCGCCTCGATGCCGGTCGAGGTGCTGCGTGGCTTCGAGGCCGCCTTCGACTGCATCGTGCTCGAGGGCTACGGCCTCTCGGAGACCTCGCCGGTGGCGAGCTCCAACCATCCCGGGATGGAGCGCAAGCCGGGCTCGATCGGAACCCCGCTGGAAGAAGTCGAGATGCGGGTCGTCGACGAAGAGGACAACGAGGTCGCCCAGGGTGAGGTGGGCGAGATCGTGATCCGCGGCCACAACATCATGAAGGGCTACTGGCAGCGCCCCGAGGCCACCGCCGAGGCGATGCGCGGCGGCTGGTTTCACTCCGGTGACATGGCCCGCATCGACGAGGAGGGCTATTTCTTCATCGTCGACCGCAAGAAGGACCTGATCATCCGCGGCGGCTACAACGTCTACCCGCGCGAAGTCGAGGAGGTGCTCTACGAGCATCCGAAGATCCGCGAAGCCGCCGTCCTCGGCGTCCCTCACGACCAGTGGGGCGAGGAGATCGGCGCCGCCGTCGTCCTCCACGAGGGAGAGGAGCTGACGCCGGAGGAGTGCAGCGATTACGTCAAGGAGCGGATCGCCGCCTACAAGTACCCGCGCCTGGTCTGGTTCCTCGACGACCTGCCGAAGGGCCCGACGGGCAAGATCCTCAAGCGCGAGATCGAGCCGCCGGCGCCCGCGTGACGAAGCGCACGGCCCGAAACTGGCCAGTCAGCCAGGATCGCGCTAGTCTCAGCGACCCCGGGATCGCAACACCAAAAGGAGAAGAGATGAGCGTCGCCTCCCAGAACTTGATGGACAACATCACCTACGTCGATCTGTACAAGCGCTGGGAGCAGGGCAACTGGAGCGCCTACGACATCGACTTCAGCCAGGACAAGGCCGGCTGGGAGTCGCTCAGCGACATCCAGCGGCGCTCGGCGATGTGGATCTACTCGATGTTCTTCTACGGTGAGGACCGCGTCGCCGACACCCTCGCCCCCTACATCACCGCCGCGCCGACCGAGGAGCAGGCCTACTTCCTCGCCACCCAGCAGGTCGACGAGGTCCGCCACTCGGTCTTCTTCCACCGCTTCTTCAGCGAGGTGATCGGGGTCGGCGGCGAGAGCCTGCAGTCGACCCTCGCCTCCACTCTGCCGCAGCTCAACTGGGGCTACCGCGGCGTCTTCGACCGCCTCGACCTGATGGCGGAGGAGCTGCGCAAGGACCGCTCGCTGCCGAAGTACGCGCAGGCGATCACGCTCTACCACCTGATCGTCGAGGGCAGCCTGGCCCAGCCGGGCCAGCACTTCATCGAGGACTTCTTCGCCTCCGAAGAGTCGATGCCCGGCTTCAGCTCCGGGATGGCCAACGTCTCCAAAGACGAGCAGCGCCACATCGGCTTCGGCGTCAAGGTCCTCTCCGAACTGCTGGCCGAGGACAGCCCCGGATCCGAGGAGAACCGCGCCGCGGTCGTCGAGCTGCTGCGCGAAACCCTGCCCTACGGCCCCGCCGTCTTCTCGCCGCCCAACCTCGACCGCGAGTACACCGAGTGCTACGGCTTCTCGCTCGAGGACATCTTCGCCTTCGGCCTCAAACTGATCCGCCAGCGCTGGCGCACGATCGGCTTCCCGACCGAGGAGATGCCGCCCGGCGTCTTCCCCTTCGACCCCGACGCCGACGAGCGCGAGGTCGCCGAGCGCCAGGTGCAGCTGATGATGGCCGGCATCCTCGGCCCGCCCGACGGCCCCAAGCCCGACGCCTCGCCGGAGCTGCAGCGGATCTACTTCGACGTGATCTCCCGCGTCGCCAACCCCGCCGCCGCCAACGGCTCACCGCTCGTCTACCAGTGGCAGTTCAGCGATGCCGAACCCTGGCACCTGATCATCGACAACGGCTCGACCCGCGCCGAGCCCGGCCAGGCGCCGAACCCGACGGTGACGATCGAGGCCAGCTGGGCCGACTGGGTCGCCTCCGGCAAACCCGACGCCAACCAGCTGAAGATGCTGCTGCAGCGCCGCATCCGCCCCCGCGGCCCGATCCGCGAGCTGGCGCGGATGCGGAAGGTGTTCGGCTAGGGATCTCTGGTTGAGGGGTTGGCGTGGAGGGGTGGGATACCCCCTTCTCACTGCACTTCGTCGGGAGGAGCGGGTCGCGGCTGGCGCCATGGAGGTCTCTGGCCCTCCGAATGCTCATACGTTCGAAGGGGGTATCCCACCCCTCCCCACGAAGGGCTCACCCAGCTCCCAAGGTAGGCAGCTTCCGAGATTGGGAAGCTTCCGAGAGACGGAAGCTTTCCCGCAAGACGATCGGCTCCGCCTGTCTTCTGGATCAGGGAACGGGCTCGGTCGGAGGGCCGGGTGCCCCTCGCCAAGCCTCCCCGCTGTTCGCGCAGGCGAGGGGTACCCGGCCCTCCCCGCCCGACCGAACCCTGACCCCTAGCTAACCGGCGGACGCCGATCGGCCCAGGGCCGCTCGGCCTCGATCTGGGCGGCGAGCGAGAGCAGGGTCGGCTCGTCGCCGGGGCGGCCGATTATCTGGACCGCGAGCGGCAGGCCGTCGGCGGCGAAACCGAACGGGACCGACATCGCCGGGTTGCCGAGGTGGTTCCAGGGGATGCAGAAGGGGTAGAAACGGCTCATCCCGAGGACCGTGTGCAGGGCGCCGCGGCCCTCCCAGCGGCGGACGGGGATCGCGGTGCCGCCCATCACCGGCGTCATCAGGACGTCGTGGTCGTCGAAGATCGCGTTGATCCGGCGGGCGTCCTCCTCGCGCCCCTTCAGCGCCCGCTCGAAGAGCGAGTCGGGCAGCAGGCTGCCGAGCCGGCCGAAGCCGCGGGTGCGGCGTTCGAGCCGCTCCGGGTGTGGGACCTTGGCCACCGTGTCGGAGACGCCGCGCAGGAAGCGGGGCGTGATGTTGTTGCCGACGTTGCCCCACTCCGGGTCCTGGTGGCTGACCTCGTGGCCGAGCGACTTGAGCACCCCGGCGGCGTCGGCGACCGCGTCCTTGACGACGTCGGCCACTATCGCCGGAGCTGCAGCGCGGGGAGCGGCGGTCGACCAGGCGACGCGCAGCTTGCCGGGCGCGGTCCGCGCCGACTCGACGAAAGGCACCTCGGGCGGCGGCGGCGCACCCGGCTCTTTCGAACCGCCGGAGATCACGTCCAGCCAGAGGGCCGTGTCGATCACACTGCGGCTGACGCAGCCGTTGACCGCGAGCCCGTTCCAGTATTCGAGGTCGGGCGCGAAGGAGACCCGGCCGCGCTGCGGCTTCAGTCCGAAGAGCCCGCAGGAGGCGGCCGGCAGGCGGATCGAGCCGCCCCCGTCGCCGGCCGAGGCGATCGGCACCAGGCCGGCGGCAACCGCCGCCGCGCTGCCTCCGCTGGAGCCCGCCGGGCTGCGCTGTGGATCCCAGGGGTTGCGGGTGATGCCATAGGTGGCGGACTCGGTGAAGCCGCAGATCGCCAACTCGGGCAGCAGGGTCAGGCCGACGATGATCGCCCCCGCCTCGCGCAGCCGGCGGACCATCTCCGAGTCGGCGCGGGCCGGCTCGGTGAAGGCGTCGGTGCCGCGGGTGTTGATCTCCCCGGCGACGTCGGTTTCGTCCTTGATCGCGATCGGCACCCCGAGCAGCGGCCGGTCGTCGCCGCCCTTGAGCCGTGCCTCGGCCTGTTCGGCTTCCAGCATCGCCTTGTCGGCGAAGACGACCCGGAAGGAGTTCAGCTGCGGATCGAGCCGCTCGATCCGCTCCAGGTGCAGCCCGACCAGCTCGGTCGGCGAAATCTGGCCCCCGCGCACCATCTCCGCCTGCCGCGCCGCCCCGGCGAACGCGATCTCGTCATTCCCCTTGGCCACGCCGCCAATCCTAAGCGAACCCCCGCCGACGGGCCGATTTGTCGGCGTATACGCGACAAATCGGCCCGTCGGCCCCGTGCTTCAGGCCTCGGCCGGCTCCGGCTCGCCCGACTCGAAGCTGAGGTCGGGCAGCGCCCGGTCGAGCCACGACGGCATCCACCAGTTCCAGGTGCCCATCAGCTTCATCGCCGCCGGGACCAGGATCAGGCGGACGAGGGTGGCGTCGAGGGCGATCGCGACGGCGCAGCCGAGACCGAGCTCCTTGATCGAGGGGACCCCGGTGAGGACGAAGACGGCGAAGACGCAGGTCATGATCAGCGCCGCCGAGGAGATCGTCCGGGCGCTGGAGGAGAGGCCCTCGGCGACGGCGCGCTCGTTGTCGCCATGGCGCATGTAGCGCTCGCGGATCCGCGACATGAGGAAGACCTCGTAGTCCATCGAGAGACCGAAGACGACGGCGAAGATCAGCGGCACGTTGATCGTGTCCAGGGCGCCCTGGCTTTCGAAGCCGAGGAAGCCGTCGAGCCAGCCCCACTGGAAGATGACGACGAGGACGCCGAAGGAGGCCCCGATCGAGAGCAGGTTCATCAGCACCGCCTTCAGCGGCAGGATCAGCGAGCGCAGCATCACCATCAGGACGAGAAAGCTGAGCGCCAGGACGAAGAGGATGATCTTCCACATCGAGCCGCTGATCTGGTCGCGGACGTCACCGCTGCGGGCGGTCTCGCCGCCGACAGCGACGCTCGCCACCTGGCTCAGAGGCGCGGCCGGAACGACGCTTTCGCGCAGGCGTTCGACCAGCGCCACCGCGGCGTTGGTCTCGCTGGCGGCGCGCGGGGTCGCCTGGATCAGGACGCTGTCGGCGGCGTAGGCGGGCGGCGCCACCGAGCGGACACCCGCGGTCCGGCCGACTTCGCCGACGAAGCCGGCCACCGTCGCCCGGTCGGCCGCGGTCGGCGCGCTGCCGAACGCGGCGACGATCTGGACCGGGTCGGCGCCGCCGCCGGTCCGCGCAGCCGCCAGTTCGCTGCCGACCCGGACGTCGCCCCCCTTGGGGAACTGTTCCAGGGTGTTGGTCCCCGTCCGCAGCGAAAGCAGCGGGCTGGCCAGGACCAGCAACACGGCCGAGACGCCGATCACCGCGGTCCACGGGTGAGCCATGACCTTGGCAGTCCAGCTGCTCCAGAAGCGGCTCGCGACGGGCCTGCCGATCGGCGCCGGCGCGGTCTCGGGGCGGCGCAGGACGGTGTGCTTGAAGAAGCGCTCGACCCGGCCGACGATGCCGCCCGGCAGGACGCGATCGCCGAGCATCGCGATCAGGGCCGGCAGCAGGGTCGTCGCGGTCAAGATCGAGACCGCGACCACGGTCATCGCCCCCAGCGCCATCGAGCGCAGCGCCTGGTTGTCGACCATCCAGAGGCCGGCCAGGGAGATGATCACCGCCAGGCCGGAGAAGGTCACCGCCAGGCCGGAGGTCGAGAGTGCCCTGGCGCGGGCCTCGCGCTGGTCGAGGCCCGACTCGCGCTCCTCGCGGTAGCGGGCGAGGATGAACAGCGAGTAGTCGATCGCCACCCCGATCCCGATCATCGAGGCCATGTTGGTGACGAAGACCGACATCGTCATCTGCAGCGAGATGAAGTAGATCAGGGCGCCGGTGACGAGCACGCTGACGAAACCGAGCGCCAGCGGCAGCGCCGCCGCCGCCAACGAGCCGAAGACGATCAGCAGGATCAGCGCGACGATCGGGAAGCCGCTGCCCTCCGCCTTGGAGAGGTCTTCCTTGGAGATTTCCTGCAGCCCGGCCCAGATCGTCGGCTGACCGATCAGATACGGGGTGACGCCGCCCACCGCGCTGCCGGGCTCGAGGTCTTCGCGCAGCGTCGCCGCCGAATCGATCAGCTTGTCGGAGGACAGATCGCTGCGCAGCGGCACGATCGTCTCGCCGGCGCCCAGCAGCTGCCGGCGCCCCTGCCGGGCGGCGGCCGGCGCCAGGGTCAGCTCGCCGACCGTCGCCACCTCGGAGCGCAGTCGCGAGATCGCGGTGGCCCGCTCGGCGGCGCTCGCTTGCGGCGCCGCTTTGAGCAGGACCGAGATCCCGTCGGCCTGGGATCCGAACTCGTTCTGCAGCGCTTCGCTGACCCGCTGGGACTGGCTGCCGGGAACGTCGAAGCCGCCGCCGGTGAGGTGGTCGGTCTGCTTCGCGGCGAAGGGAACGGCGAGCACCACGATCACGAACCAGGCGGCGACGACCCAGCGCCGGCGCCGTCCGAGAAACTCCGCGAGTCGGTTCATCGTGCTTCGCATTGGCTGGGCAGCCAGCCTCGCGTACGGCAACGAGCCCGGTGTGTGCGCCCCGTCACTCCGTGACGGGCGTCACTCGCGGCGAGGTCGGGTGGGAAGCCGCTACTCGGTGATCAGCAGGTAGCGGGCCGAGGCCGCGCCGGCCTCGAGGGCGCCGCTGCTGTCGCGCTTGGGATCGGAGAGCGCCTGCAGGGCGAAGCCGTCGCCGACGGCGAAGAGGTAGGAGACGACCGCCTCGGCATCGAAGCGCAGTTTCAGCACGCCCTCGGCCTCCTTCGCCCGCAGCACGGCGCCGACGTGAGAGCGGGTGCGCTCGAACAGCTGCCCGACCTCGTGCTGGATGTCGGGGTTGCGGCGGCCGGCGCTGAACAGCTCGTAGAGCAGGAGGAAGAAGCCGGGATCGTTGTCGATCAGGTCGGTCAGGCTGGAGACGAGGACGTCGAGCACGTCGTCGACCGTCTGCGCCCGCTCCAGCATCTCGTCGAGGCGGGCGATGCGCAGCTCGGCATCGCGGCGGACGACCTCGACAAGCAGCCGCTCCTTGGTCCCGAAGTAGTAGTGCAGCAGGCCGCGGCTGACCCCGGCCTCGCGAGCGACGTGCTCGAACGTCGACCCGGCCGCGCCGCGCTCGGCGACGCTGTCACGCATCGCGTCGACGATGCGCTGAGCCTTGTCGCCGCTCAGCTCCCGCTCTTTGGTCGCAGCCTCCATCTAGGAATCAGTCTAGCCCTGGAGCTGAGACGTTAGAGCGCGACTGACGAGACCCAGGCGCCGACAGGCAAGGACGCAAGGAGCGCCGTGTGCTCTGCACACAAGCGACTGAGGACGCCGCATGCCGGTGCCTGAGGCCGTCAGTCAGGAGCCGTTGATGCTTGACGTGGTGGTGTACTCGAACTCCTCTTCGGCACCGAAGAGGGTGTCGAGGACGGTCTTGCGGGCGTCCTCGCTGAGCACCAGGGCGATCCCGGCGGCGACCAGAGCGAAGAGGATCAGGCGGCCGAGGCGGCTCTTGCGCTTCTTCGGCGCTTTGAGGCGATCGGACGCCTCGCGCAGGCTTTCTGCCGCCTGGCGCAGATCCTTCTGGACCTTCTTGTCTGAGGTCACGGCCTTGGAAACGCCCTTGCCGTTGCCGGTCGCCCGGCTGTAGGCGCCACGGGCCGAGTCGAAGGCGTCGCGCAGGCTGTCGCGCAGCTCGTCGTCCTCGATCAGTCGCTGTACGTAGGGGTTCTCGCGCGCCGCCGAGTAAAGATCTCCGGCCTTGTCAGCCGTTGCCTTGGTCTTCGCCATTACCACTCACTCCCTCGCTCGTCTGCAGTTGGTCAGGGAGGATATACCCGAAGTTGCCCCAACCTAGCCAGGGGTCTTAGTTCGGGCCCACTCCGTCCAAGAGGACGCCGACGTTTCGGAAGTGCAGCTGGGCATGGCGCAGGGCGCGCAGGCGCAACGGCGCCAGCCCCGGGCCGGGCAGCTGGTAGCGGCGGATGAAAAGGGCGCCCGCTTCTTCGTGACCGACTTCGCGGAAGCCGGGGCCCAGCATCTGCCGGCTCAGGGGCGGGGCGTGCCCCTCCGAGATCGCGACGATCCCACCGACCAGCCAGGGATAGCCGTCGGCCGCGCGGACCTGCATTGACCCGGTCGAGAGGTAGTGACGCAGCGGTGCCTCGCCGAGGGTCCAGGTCACCATCGCCCGCGGCTGCCGCGGTTCGCCCAGCCGGGCGGCGACGGCGTTCCAGTTGGGGCGCTGGAAATCGGGCGAGAAGCTGACCCAGACGCAGAAGCCGAGCGAGAAGGCCAGCAGCGCCGCACCGACCGCGGCGCCGAGCCGGCGGGCGGAGGGCAGCGTCGTCGCGATCGCGACGACGATCAGCAACGGGATCAGCGCCGGCAGGACGTTGCGGGCGAGGACGTAGTCCTTGCTCGAGGAGAGCAGCGCCAGCGCCACCGGGATCCCGAGGGCGAAGGCGGCGACGAAGAGCGGCAGGCCGGCGGCGCGCCGCTCGTCGCGGTCGGCGCGGGCGGCGAGCAGCGCGAAGGCGGCGAGGCAGAGGCCGAGCGGCACGAAGGCCAGCGCCGGCCGCTCCGGCTGGCCGATGATGTCGCCGGTCTCGCCAGTGACGTAGGTCGCGGCGGTTTCCCAGAGCCGGTGCCCGAGGGAGAAGTTGCCGATCCACTCGGCGTGGCCGATCGACATCTGGTGGATCGCCAGCGGCGCCAGCATCAGCGCCGCGACGGCAGCGATCCAGAGGCCGGCGAGGCTGGCGCGCAGGCCGCGCCGTCGCAGCAGGAGCAGCACCTCGGCGAGCAGCGGGAAGACGGCGAAGTAATGGGTCGCGAGGGCCAGAGCCGAGGCGATCCCCCAGTAGATGAAGTCGTGCCGGCGGCCGCTGCGCAGGGCGCGGATGCAGAACAGCAGCGCCGCCGCCGAGAAGAAGGCGAGCAGCGAGTAGGCCCGCGCCTCCTGGGAGTACCAGAGCAGCATCGGGTTGACCGCGACCAGCGCCGCCGCCATCAGGCCGGCGCGGCGGCCGCGCAGCTCGATCCCGATCAGGAAGGCGACCGGGACGGTCGCGACCCCGGCCAGGGCCGAGAGCGAGCGCAGGCCGAATTCGCCGGTCCCGGTGAACTGGGTCCAGACCCAGGCCAGCGCGTAGTAGAGCGGCGGCGCCGACTCGCTGAAGCCGACCGCGTTCATCGCGTGGCTGAAGTCGCCGCGCAGGATGCGGCTGGCGGTGACGACCTCGTCGTGGTGGTAGCTCTGGACGCCGAGGGTCGCAAAGCGCAGCACGGCGGCGACGGTGGTCAGCCCGGCGACGATCCAGAAGGCGCGGGAGCGGGCCCGGACCGCCTCGCCGACCGTCTGCGCATAGGTCGCAGGGCCACCCCTGCGAAGGCTCGCGGCCTCCATCCCTATCGCAGGGCTACGTCAAGCGCCTTGGAGACTTCGTCGACGTAGACGAACTCCAGGCCACCGAGCTCATGCTCGGGAATCTCCTCGACGTCCCCCGCGTTGCGATCAGGAACTATGACCCGCTTGATCCCGGCCCTCTGCGCCGCCAGCGACTTCTCCTTCAGGCCGCCGATCGGCAGCACCTGCCCCGTCAAGGTCACCTCGCCGGTCATCGCGACATCGTTGCGAACCGGTCGGCCGCTGATCAGCGAGGAGAGCGCGACGGTCATCGCCACCCCGGCCGAGGGCCCGTCCTTGGGCACGGCCCCCGCCGGCACGTGGACGTGGATGTCGTGCTCGGCGAACCACTCCTCGCCGAGCTTCGGGTCGATCTCCGCCCAGTGTCCCCGCACATAGGAGAGCGCCGCCTGCGCCGACTCCTTCATCACGTCGCCGAGCTGGCCGGTGATCGTCAGCTTGCCGGTGCCCGGCATCGCCGTCGCCTCGATGAAGAGCACGTCGCCGCCGGTCGGCGTCCAGGCCAGGCCGGTGGCGACGCCGGGAACCTTGGTGCGGCGCCGCTGCTCGGCGAAAACACGGCGGCGGCCGAGCAGCTCCCGCACCTTCGGAGCCGAGACCTTGACCTTGCCCTTCGCCTTGCCTTCGGCGACGGTGCGGGCGACTTTGCGGCAGATCGTGCCGATCTGGCGCTCGAGGTTGCGGACCCCGGCCTCGCGGGTGTACTCCTCGACGATCGCCGTCAGCGCCGCGTCGGAGAACTCGATCTGGGATGGCTTCAGGCCGTTGGCGACGATCTGCCGGCCGACCAGGTACTGGCGGGCGATGTGCTTCTTCTCATCGAGCGTGTAGCCGGCCAGTTCGATCGTCTCCATCCGGTCCAGCAGCGGCCCGGGGATCGTGTCGAGGACGTTGGCGGTGGCGATGAAGACGACGTCGGAGAGGTCGAACTCGAGGTCGAGGTAGTGGTCGCGGAAGGAGTCGTTCTGGGCCGGGTCGAGCACCTCGAGCATCGCCGAGGCGGGGTCGCCGCGGAAGTCGGCGCCCATCTTGTCGATCTCGTCGATCATGAAGACAGGGTTGCTGGAGCCGGCGTCGCGCAGGGCGCGGACGATCGTCCCCGGCAGGGCGCCGATATAAGTGCGGCGATGGCCGCGGATCTCCGCCTCGTCGCGGACGCCGCCGACCGAGATCCGCTCGAACTCGCGTCCCAGAGCCTTCGCGATCGAACGGCCGAGGCTGGTCTTGCCGACCCCGGGCGGACCGACGAAGCAGAGGATCGGCCCCGGCGAATCGGGGTTGAGTTTGCGCACCGCGAGGTACTCGAGGATCCGGTCCTTGACCTTTTCGAGGTCGTAGTGGTCGGCGTCGAGCACCTTGCGGGCGTGCTTGATGTCGAGGTTGTCCTCGGTCCGGGCCGACCAGGGCAGCTCGACCAGCCACTCCAGGTAGGTGCGGATGACGCCGTGCTCGGCCGCCGCCGGCGGCAGTTTCTCCAGCCGCGAAAGCTCGCGCTCGGCGGCTTTGAGGGCGTGATCGGGCAGCTTCGCCGCCTCGATTTTCTCGCGCAGTTCGTTGACTTCGGCCTGCTGCTCGTCCTCCTCCCCGAGCTCTTCCTGGATCGCCTTCATCTGCTGGCGGAGGAGGAACTCGCGCTGGCCTTTGTCGACTTCGGACTGGACCTGGGACTGGATCTGGGTGCCGAGCTGGACGACCTCGAGCTCGCGGGCGAGGATCCGCGAGAGGTGGCGCAGGCGCTTGGCGACGTCGACCTCTTCCAGCAGCTTCTGCTTCTCCTCGGTGCCGAGCCGCAGCGAGCCGGCGATCAGGTGACCGAGCGCCGCCGGGTCGTCGATATTGGCGACCGCCATCTGCAGCTCCTCGGGCAGGTAGGGGATTTCCTCGACGATCTGGGAGAAGGTCTGCTGGACGTTGCGGGTCAGGGCCTCGAGCTCAGGGCTCGGCTCGCTGACATCGGGCAGCTCGGAGATCCGCGCGACCAGGTAGGGCTGCTCGGTGACGTAAGCGCCGAGCTTGACCCGCTGCATTCCCTGGACGAGGATCCGCAGCGAGCCGTCGGGGACCTTGACCATCCGGGCGACGACGCCGACCACGCCGACGCCGTAGAGGTCCTCGGGACCGGGCGTCTCGTTCTCCGGGTCCTTCGAGGCGACCATGACCAGCATCCGGTTGGTACCGAGGACGTCGTTGACCAGCTGGATCGAGCGCTCCTGGCCGACCGCCAGCGGGTTGAGGGTCTCCGGAAAGCTGACCGATTCCCGCAGCGGCAGGACCGGCAGCGCCTCCGGCAGCGGCTCGCCGGCGCGGATCGCGTCCTCGGCATCGAACGGCGCTTCGACCACTTCGAGGACCGGCGAGCCCTCCATTACTTGCGGCCTATCGGCACTCGGCGGCTGGTCTGGTCGGGATCGCGCAGCGGCAGTTCGATCCGCAGGACACCGTCCTCGTAGGTGGCGCCGGCCTGCTCGGCGTCGACCTCGACCTGCAGCTCGACGACCCGCCGGAACGGGCCGGAGGGAATCTCGACCTGCTGGTAGACCCGGCCCTCGGTCTCCTGCACCGGCCGTTCTCCGGCGATCGCCAGGTGCCGGCCGCTGACCTCGATCCCGATCTCGCTGAGCGAGACTCCGGAGAGATCGACCTTGACGATCGCCCGCTGGGGCTGGTCCACGTAGTAGACGTCCACGTTCGGCGAGAACCCCGTCGTCCGCCGGTGCACATACCTCGTCCGGCCCCAAGCATCACCCAGCATCTGATCCATCTCCCTGCGCATCCGGGCGAAATCCGAGAACAGGTCGCGTTGCGGCACCAGGGAAACATAGCCAGCCGGGGCGTGGGGGGTGGCACGGGAAGGGGGTCCTGCGGGCGGGCCAAACTGGGTCCGTTCTCGGACCCCCTCCCCGTGCCACCCCAAGCCTCGGAGTGGCTTCTCGGGTCCGGGCATCCTTGACGCGGAGAGGTTCAGGCGGGACGGGAGGCCCAGCGCGGGGCCCGCATCAGGAGAACTGGCTGACGGGGTGGCACGAGCCCCTCGGGGCGGTTGGGGCGGAAGGTCGCGCAGGGCTCGGTCAGCTCCAGGGCACAAAGCATGTTCTTGTGGAAGTAGCAGTCGTCGCAGGTGGGGGGTTTGGGCTTGCGCGGCATCGGTTTGGCATCCAAGCACTCCGGGCGTGACCACGCACGGCGTGAGTTCGCAAATCGCAACCTCTTTGAAACGAGATCGTCACAACTTCCCCGCGTCTTGCGACTGGGCCGGAGGCCGCCGCTAACATTGGGCCGGATGGAGGCTCACGATCGCACCGAGAAGCTCTCGGCATCCCCCCCGCTCTTCAAGAGCGAATTCCTCAACTTCTTCTCCCGCGTCCACCCCGCCGTTCCGGCGGTGATCTTCATCCCGGTGGTCGTCGCGATGGAGTGGCTGGGGGCCGACCACGGCTACAGCGTCCTTCAGCTGGCCGGGCTGACCGTGGCCGGCATCGGGATCTGGACGCTGACCGAGTACTGGCTGCACCGCCTCGTCTTCCACTGGGAGCCCGACAACGCGATCGGCCGCCGGATGCACTTCATCATCCACGGCATCCACCACGACCATCCCAACGACAAGATGCGGCTGGTGATGCCGCCGTCGGTCTCGATCCCGCTGGCGGCGCTCTTCCTGCTCGCCTTCTGGCTGATCCTCGGCGCCGCCGGCTTCCCGATCTTCGGCGGCTTCATCGCCGGCTACCTCTTCTACGACTACACGCACTACTACGTGCACCACTTCGTGCCGAAGACCAAATTCGGCAAACGCCTGCGCGAGCACCACATGCGCCATCACTTCCAGGATCACCGCTTTGGCTACGGCGTCTCCTCGCCGCTCTGGGACGTGGCGTTCAGGACTTTGCCGCGCAGCCGCAAGAAGCAGGACTAGCGCTGCGCTGCGGGCGGCGCCTCTCTCGCCGCCGCCCCCGACCGCAGCGCAATCTCCAGTTCGAACCGCGCGTCGGGGTCGTCCAATTGATCGCCAAGCAGCTCGCGCAACCTGGCGATCCGGTAGCGGGCGGTCTGGGGATGGACCTGCAGCTCGGCCGCCATCGCCACCGCGTTGCCGTGGTGGCGGACGTGGGCCAGGGCGGTCTCCCGCATCCGCTCCTCGGCCTTCGGGGTGAGGTCGCGCAGCGCCGCCAGGCGGCGGTCGGCGATTCGGGCGACCAGGTAGGCCCCTTCGAAGAGCAGCAGGTCGGCGAGGTGCTGGTCGGCGCTGAGCAGGCCCGACGGGGGAAGCGCGCCGGCGTCGGAGGCGCGCAGCAGCGTCAGCGCCAGCGACCAGGACCCCGAGAGCCCGGTCGCCTCGACCGCAGGACCGATCGCCAGGCGCGAGCGCGCGGCGGCGCGGGCCAGTCCCTCGGACCGACCGGGCCCGTCGGGGTCGGGCAGGAGCAGGCAACCGGTCCCGTCGAGCACGGTGGCCAGCGAGTCGGCGGGCAGCCGGCGCGCCACCGCCACCAGGTCGCGCTCGGCGCAGGCCGCAGCCGCGACCCGACCCGGCAGCGGCCAGCCCGCGGCCCGGGCGGCGGCGGTCAGGTCAGCGGGGTCGGCCGGCTGCTCGCGGACCAGCATCCGCGCCAGCTCGTGACGGCGTCGGCGGCGCAGGTCCTCGACTTCCCCCTGGGCCTGAGCGTAGCCGTCGACCGAATCGGCGGAGAGCTCGTCGATGTAGGCGAAGATCGCCTCCGCCAGCAGGGTCAGGGGCTCGGCGGCGAGGTCGGCGCGGCGGCCGGCCGCGGCGATCCGCCGCCAGGCGACCCGGGCGCCGATCCGGTAGGCCGCCTGCAGCGAGTCGAGCGTCCTCCCCTGGCGCTGCTCGCCGCGGCCGAGCTGGACGTAGACCTCCCGTCCGCGCCCGGTCTCGGGGTCGCGGATCAGGGCGACGAACTGCGACAGCGCCTCGCCGACGCCGGTCCGAATCCCGCGGCCGAAGTCGCCCTCCAGCGGCCGCGCGTACCCGGGGACCTCGCGAGCGATCGTCGCGAGGATCTCTTCGGTGATCTCCTCCAGCTCCGGCTCGATCAGGTCGGCGACGGCGGCCGGCAGGCCACGCCACGGTTCAGAATCCACGCTTTTTGTCATTTATCTCATAAGTTTAGTCGTCAGATCGTGGCCTGGCCGCTAATACATATCGGAAACCTCCGCGTATCTTCTCTCCATCGGCGAAATGACAAAACTTGAGAAGGGCGTGAACCTGGGGGCGGTCGTGGTCCCCTTCATCGCCACCCTGGCCGCGATAGTGCTGCTCTGGAACAGCTGGGTGACGGCGGCTGACCTGGTCATCGCGGCAGTCATGTACGTGCTGACTGCGGTGGGCATCACCGTCGGCTTCCACAGACTGCTGACCCACCGCTCCTTCCAGACCTCGAAGCCGATCGAATACACCTTCGCGATCTTCGGCTCGATGGCGGTGCAGGGCCCGGTGATCGCCTGGGTCGCCGACCACCGCAAGCACCACGCCCACACCGACGAAGAGGGTGACCCCCACAGTCCCCACGTCAGTCCCGACGGTGGCGTTCAAAGCGTGTTCATGGGCCTCTGGCACGCCCACTCCGGCTGGCTGATGTCCTCACAGGGCCGTGCCGACTGGAAGAAATACGCCCCTGACCTATACGAGGACAGGGGGATGAGGTACATCAACCGCCACTTCGGATTCCTCGTCTACATGAGCCTCGCGATTCCAGCACTCGCCGCATACCTGATCAGCGGCACTCTCGCCGGCGCCGCCGGGGGCCTGCTCTGGGGCGGGCTGGTGCGGATCTTCTTCGTCCACCACGTGACCTGGAGCGTCAATTCGGTGTGTCACTTCCTCGGCAGCCGCCGTTTCGACACCGACGATCGCTCCACCAACGTCTTCTGGCTCGCCCTCCCCTCGCTCGGTGAGTCGTGGCATCACAATCACCACGCCTTCCCGCGCTCCGCCGTGCATGGGCTGAAGCGCTGGGAGCCGGATCCCTCGGGGATGATCATCGCCGCGCTGGAGAAGCTGGGCCTGGCCCGGAACGTGATCCGGATCTCACCTGAGCGCCAGGCCGAGCGCGCCCAGTAGGCACATCACTCACATCACATCTGACGGTTTGTACAAACGGTCAGATGGCGCATGGACATTTGACTAAATAGTTAGTCACAGTGAGTCTCGCTCTGCCACACTGCGCACAGGCAGAAACGTATCTTTTGGATGGAAAGGAAATCGATGCCCAGCACTAAGAACGTACTCGACGAGGCACGCCAGTTGGTTCAGAACCGGCTTGCCGAGCTTGACGAGGAGCGCAAGCGCCTCGAGCGGGCCCTCGCCGAGCTCGGCGGCAAGGTCGCCAAACGCGCCGGCCGCCCGAAAGGCAGCTCCAACACCAAATCCGCCGGCAGCGGCTCCGCCACCCCCCGTCGGCGCAAACGCCGTGGAGGCACCCGCGCCGACCAGGCCGTGAACCTGATCACGAAAGAGCCCGGGATCAGCGCCTCGGACGTCGCCAAGCAGATGAAGATCAAGCCGAACTATCTCTACCGCGTCCTCGGTGACCTGGAGAAAGAGGGGCGGGTCAAAAAGGACGGCCGCCAGTACTACCCCGCCGGCTGACCCTCAGCCCTGCCAGCTCCGACGCAAGCCCAGCTCCGGCCGGAGCCGACCTTACGTAGAGGGACCCGGGGTGGGGTCTCCCAGACGCACTTCATGCACGAAGTGCGTCTGGGAGACCCCACCCCGGGGCCCTTTTCGCAACCGCCTAAATCAGCCCGAGCTGGGAGACCGCGTCGCGCTCCTCCTGCAGCTCCATCACGCTGGCGTCGATCCGCCGGCGTGAGAAGTCAGGTATCTCGAGGCCCTCGACGACGCTCCACTCGCCGCCGCTGCAGGCGCAAGGCACACCGCAGATGATTCCTTCGCCGATGCCGTAGGAGCCGTCTGACGGAACGGCCATCGAGACCCAGTCACCCTCGGGGGTGCCGAGCACCCAGTCGTGGATGTGGTCGATCGCCGCGTTGGCGGCCGACGCGGCGCTGGAGGAGCCGCGCGCGGAGATCACCTCGGCGCCGCGTTTGGCGACTCGGGGAATGAACTCGTCGGCGATCCAGGCCTCGTCGTCGACCGCGTCCCAGGCGCTGCCGCCGTCGACCCTGGCGTTGACCAGGTCGGGGTACTGGCTGGGCGAGTGGTTTCCCCAGGCAGTCATGTTGCTGATCGAGGACACCGGCTTACCGAGCTTGTTGGCGAGCTGGGAGATCGCGCGGTTGTGGTCGAGGCGCATCATCGCGGTGAAGCGCTCGCGCGGGACATCGGGCGCGTTGGACATCGCGATCAGGCAGTTGGTGTTGGCCGGGTTGCCGACCACCAGCACCTTGATGTCGTCGGCGGCGCCGGCGTTGATCGCTTCTCCCTGGGGCTTGAAGATGCCGCCGTTGGCCTCGAGCAGGTCGGCGCGCTCCATGCCTGGCCCGCGCGGGCGGGCGCCGACCAGGAGGCCGACGTTGGCACCGTCGAAGGCCTGCTTGGGATCGTCGCTGATCTCGATCCGGTGCAACAGCGGGAAGGCGCAGTCGTCGAGCTCCATCGCGGTGCCCTCGGCCGCCTCGATGGCGTCGGGGATCTCCAGCAGGCTCAGTACGACGGGGGTGTCGGGGCCGAGCATCTGGCCGCTGGCGATGCGGAACAAGAGGGCATAGCCGATCTGTCCGGCTGCGCCGGTGACAGTGACCTTGACGGGAGTGCTCACGCGATTCGTCTCCTTGGAGTTGGTTTCAGAACTGAAAGTCCGCTACGCCATCGCCCGCTGAAGGTTCTCGTCGATCGAGGCGAGGAAGTCCTGGGTCGTCTGGTAATCCTGACCCTCGCCGACCAGCAGCGCGAGGTCTTTGGTCATCTTGCCGCTCTCGACCGTCTCGATGCAGACCCTCTCCAGCGTCTCGCCGAAGGCCGAGACGTCGGGCGCCTCGTCCATCCGCCCGCGGGCGGCAATGCCGCGGGTCCAGGCGAAGATCGAGGCGATCGGGTTGGTCGAGGTCGGCTTGCCTTCCTGGTGCCGGCGGAAATGGCGGGTGACGGTGCCGTGCGCGGCCTCGGCCTCGACGGTCTTGCCGTCGGCGCTCATCAGCACGCTGGTCATCAGGCCCAGTGAGCCGAAGCCCTGGGCGACGGTGTCGGACTGGACGTCGCCATCGTAGTTTTTGCAGGCCCAGACGTAGCCGCCCTCCCACTTCATCGCGGCGGCGACCATGTCGTCGATCAGCCGGTGTTCGTAGCTGATCCCGGCGGCCTCGAAGTCGGCCTTGAACTCGTCCTCGTAGACCTCGGCGAAGAGGTCTTTAAAGCGGCCGTCGTAGCCCTTGAGGATCGTGTTCTTGGTCGAGAGGTAGACCGGGTAGCCGCGGTTGAGCCCATAGTTCATCGAGGCCCGGGCGAAGTCCCGGATCGAGTCATCGAGGTTGTACATCGACATCGCGATGCCGGCGCTGGGGAAGTCGTAGACGTCGAGCTCGATCGGCTCGGATCCGTCCTTCGGGGTGTAGGTCATCGTCAGCGTCCCCTCGCCGGGGACCAGCAGGTCGGTGGCGCGGTACTGGTCGCCGAAGGCGTGGCGGCCGATCACGATCGGCTTGGTCCAGCCCGGCACCAGGCGCGGGACGTTGGAGATCACGATCGGCTCGCGGAAGATGACGCCGCCGAGGATGTTGCGGATCGTCCCGTTCGGCGAGCGGTACATCTCCTGCAGGCCGAACTCCTCGACCCGCGCCTCGTCGGGGGTGATCGTCGCGCACTTGACGCCGACCCCGTGGCGCTTGATCGCGTTGGCGGCGTCGACCGTGATCTGGTCGTTCGTCGCGTCGCGGCTCTCGATCCCGAGGTCGTAGTACTCGAGCTCGACGTCGAGGTAGGGAAGGATCAGCTGCTCTTTGATGAAGGTCCAGATGATCCGCGTCATCTCGTCGCCGTCGAGCTCGACGATCGGGTTCTTGACCTGGATCTTCGCCACCGGCGGGCGATGCTATCTACCTCGCGACCTCGGTCGCGGCCTCGGCGGGGAAAGTGCTGGAAGTGCCACAATCGATACCGAATGGCAACCAGGGAGCGTCATAGCGTCGTCACCCACGAGGTGAGCAACCAGCCGCCGCCGCTGACCGACTACAACGTCTTCACCGCCGACGCCCCGCTGGTCGAGGCGGTGCGCCGCGAGGGAGCGGAGTGGGACGAGGCGCGGATCTCCGCGGTCGGCGCCTACGCCGGCAGCGGCGCGGCCCAGGAGCTCGGTCGCCTCGCCAACGAGAACGGTCCGAAGCTGCGCACCCACGACCGCTTCGGCAACCGCGTCGACGAAACCGAGTTCCACCCTGCCTGGCACGAACTGCTCGGCGTCGCGGTCGAACACGAACTGCACTCCTCCCCGTGGAAGGACCCACGGCCCGGCGCCCACGTCGCCCGCGGCGCCGCCTTCATGTGCATGTCCCAGGCCGAGGCCGGAATCGGCTGCCCGATCTCGATGACCTACTCGGTGATCCCGGCACTGCGGACCCAGCCGGAGCTGGCCGCCGAGTGGGAGCCGCGCTTCCTCTCCAACTCCTACGACCCGCGCAACACCCCCGCTCTCAGTAAGGAGGGCGCGCTGGCGGGGATGGGGATGACCGAGAAGCAGGGCGGCACCGACGTCCGCGCCAATATCACCGTCGCCCGGCCGGTCAACGGCGGCGGCCCCGGCGCCGAGTACGAGCTGACCGGCCACAAGTGGTTCATGTCGGCGCCGATGTGCGACGCCTTCCTCGTCCTCGCCCAGGCCGACGGCGGCATCTCCTGCTTCCTCTTCCCGCGCTGGACCCCGGACGGCGAGCGCAACCGCTTCCGCCTGCAGCGGCTCAAGGACAAGCTCGGCAACCGCTCCAACGCCTCCAGCGAGATCGAGTTCGACGGCGCCTACGCACGACTTGTCGGCGAGGAGGGCGCCGGAGTGCGGACGATCATCGAGATGGTCAACCACACCCGCCTCGACTGCGTGATGGGCGGCGCGACCGGGATGCGAGCCGGCGTCGCGCAGGCGATCCACCATGACTCCCATCGTTCGGTCTTCGGCACCGTCCTCACCGACCAGCCGCTGATGCGCAACGTCCTCGCCGACCTCTGCGTCGAGTCCGAGGCGGCGACGATCTCGGCGCTGCGGCTGGCCCGCGCCTACGACGAATCGCTGGCCGGCGACGAGGAGGCGACGAACCTGAAGCGGATCGCCAACGCGGTGCTGAAGTACTGGATCTGCAAGCGGGCGCCGATGCACGCCGGCGAGGCGCTGGAGTGCCTCGGCGGCAACGGCTACGTCGAGGAGTCGGGCATGCCCCGCCTCTTCCGCGAGAGCCCGCTGAACTCGATCTGGGAGGGCTCGGGCAACGTCCAGTGCCTCGACGTCCTGCGGGCGATGATCAAGAGCCCCGCCTCACTCGAGGCCTTCTTCGCCGAGGTCCAGGAGGGCGCGGTCGCCGAGTCCCGCCTCGACGCCTACGCCAGGTCCCTGCGCGAGGAGATCCCCGGCGACATCGCGACGATCGAGACCCGCGCCCGCCGCGTCGTCGAGAAGATGGCCCTCGCCCTGCAGGGCTCCCTCTTGGTCCGCTACGGCGACCCGGCGGTCGCCGACGCCTTCTGCGCCTCCCGCCTCCGCGGCGACTGGGGCCAGGCCTTCGGCACCCTCCCGGCAGGCCTTGACTTCGGCCGCATCATCGCCCGCCACGCGCCGGTCTCGGGATAGGCCCGACCAAGGCGGGGCCGCCGGTCAGGCCAGCTCTCGCTGCCGCTGGGCGAGCAGACGCGAGACCCGTTCCAGAACCTGGGCGGGTTCGCGGTCGAGACGGTGGCCGGTGACGCGGGTCAGCTCGACGCCGGCGAGCTTCAGGTCCTCGTCGCGCAAGCGGTCCTCCTCGAAGGAGCGGTGGCTGCCGTGGGTCTCGAAGACGTCCAGTTCGACCGCGAAGCGCAGGTCGGGCCAGTAGACGTCGAGCTCGTAGCCGGCCACGTTGAACGCCGTGATCGGCCTCGGGATCCCAGCCTTGGCAAGTAGTTCAAGGAATCTCAGCTCCAGGCCGGAGCGGGTGAACGGTGGCGGCGCGTAGATCGCGACCGCGCGGCGCAAGCGCGAGGCACCGTGGTGACCCTTGTTGCGGACGAGCACAGATTCGAACTCCGGCAGATCGAACAGCTTCAGCTCTTCGGCGCGTTGGAGGAGACGGTTGAGGCTCTCCTGCCGGATCTGAGCAGCGAGATCGAGAGCGGTGCGGGGGACGGAGGTGACCGGGATCCTGACTTCCATAGTTCGGTCTGTGTCGATCAGGGTGCGTGAACGATGGACCCGGATCCGCGGGTGCGCTTGCCGCTGCACCGGAGTCGTGACGTGAACCGGAACAGGCTGGGTAGGGAGAAGGCTGAGAAGCCACGCCGCCGACCAGTGACTCAGTAGCGCTCCCGAACCGCAAGCGAACACGGCTCCCAGGCAGCGTCCATGAAGGGAGAGATCGGTGTGCCCGACCGCATAGACGCCCTGGTGCAGGCGATGGAGGTGCCCCACGGCCGCGGACCGTGCGATTGCGTGCTTGGAGTACCCCATCTCCTGGAGCTGCCGAGTCGACACGACACCGTGCTGGCGACCCGCCAGTTCAGCGCGCCGCTGACCGAGTGGCTGAGCTTTGTAGCGCATACCGCAACAAAGCTCAGCCACGCTCGGTCTCTCCCCCTTGGGCCCGGGTTCCCCCCCTTGCCTGCTGCTGTTCGTCCCTTGGGGCGCTAGTTCGAGGGGGCGGTGGCGTCTCTCAGCGCTCGGCCGACCTGCTCGATGGTGATCACGCCGGAGAGGCGGCCGTCGGCGTCGACCGCCATCAGGGCGCCGAGTTTGCGCAGGTTCTGGTTGCTGAGCAGGGCATCGAGCGGGGTGTCGTCGCGGATGAAGAGGCCGCGGTCGTGGTCGACGAGGTCGGAGACGTGGGAGCTGGCGCGCGAGACCTCGGGAACCTCGTCGGCGCGGTCGCGCTCGAGCAGGCCGAGGAAGCTGTGGGCGGCATCGACGACCGGGAACCAGGGCCAGCGGTAGCGCAGGAAGTACTCGTCGAGCGCCTTCTCGACGCTGATTTCACCAGGTATCGCGACCGGCTCGCGGTCCATCACGTCGGCGACGCGGACATCGCCGATGCGGCTGGTCAGCGCCGTCTGCATCGCCGCGCCGCGGGCGCCGCCGTTGATCAGCATCCCGATCAGCACCAACCAGATGCCGCTGAAGATGTCCCCGGTCGCCAGCAATGCCAGGCCGCCGCCGATGAAGATGTAGGCGAATACGCGGCCCATGTTGGCGGCGTAGCGGGTTGCGCGATTGCGATCGCCGGTCCGCCACCAGATGATCGCGCGGGCGATCCGCCCGCCGTCCATCGGATAGGCCGGCAGCAGGTTGAAGACGAGGACGAAGAGATTGATCGCCGCCAGCCAGGCGAGCAGCGAGACGATCCCGGACACTCCGGCCGCGGTCTTGAATTCGAGCCCCAGGCGCAGCACGTGCCCGAATTCGCCAGGGCCGGCGATCGCGACCCCGGCCAGGCCCGAGACGATCGCGATCGCCAGGGTGACGACCGGGCCGGCGGCCGCGACCTCGAACTCGGTCGCGGGGCTATCGCTTTCGCGATCCATCCGCGCCACCCCGCCGAAGATCCAGAGCTGGATGCTGGTGATGCCGATCCCGTGGCGCAGCGCCGAGAAGGCGTGCCCGAGCTCGTGCAGGACGATCGAGCCGAAGAAACCGACCGCGGCGGCGACCGCGAGGCCGAACGGCTCGGCGGCGGTGCTCGATTCACCCAGCTGGTCGCCGAAGCGCTGGGACATGCTGAGAATCAGGAAGAAAAAGATCAGGAACCAGGACCAGTCGACCGAGATCCTGATCCCGCGAACGTGAAAGAGAGTGAAGGAGCCGCCGCCGAGCATCTCTCAATGGTAAGCGGGTACCTTGCCGGCCAGATGGCCAGGCAACAGGATTGGCTGCGCGAGCGGCTCGAGGAACTGGAGAAGATCGACCGTCCGTCCGCCTCCGACGGCGAGCGGATCGCCGCCGAGTGGCTGGTCGGCCAGTTCGGCGATCTTGGCGCCGAGGCGCGGATCGAGGCCGAGAACGCGCACGGCACCTACTGGTGGCCGCTGGGGATCGGGGCCGCGCTCGGCGCCCTGGGCGCCTTGGCGGGGCTGCGCGGCCGGCGGATCCTGGGAACGCTGCTCGGCGCGATCGGCGCGGCGGGGATCGCCGACGACTTCCCGCCCGGCCGGCGGCGGTTGCGCCGCCCGCTTCCGAGGCGGACCACCTACAACGTCCTCTGCGAGCTCGGCGACCCGGACGCCGAGCGCACCGTCGTCGTCATCGCCCACCACGACTCCGCCCACTCCGGCCTCGTCTTCCACCCCCAGCTGCCGCTGATCGCCGACCGCCTCGGCTTGATCGAGAGGACCGACACCAGCCCGGCGCTGATGGCGCCGGTGATCGGCGGCCCGATCCTGGCCGCGCTCGGCGCCCTGAGCGGCCGGCGCCTGCTCGCCAGGGTGGGCCTGCTGCTCGGCCTCGGCTCGGCCGCGGCGATGGCCGAGATCGGCGCCCGCCGGGTCGTTCCGGGAGCCAACGACAACGGCACCTCGGTCGTCGCTCTGCTCGCCCTCGCCCGCCGCTTCCTCGACGAGCCGCCGGCCGGGGTGCGGGTGATCCTGCTCTCGGCCGGCTCGGAGGAGTCCTTCAGCGAGGGAATGAAGGCCTTCGGGGAGCGCCACTTCCCCAGCCTTCCCCGCGAGAGCACCTTCTTCCTCTGCCTCGAGTCGATCGGCTCGCCGCACCTGCTGGTAATCCGCGGCGAGGGCTTCCTGAAGATGCACGAGTACCCGCCACGGGCGCTGGCTTTCATGGACGGGCTGGCGGAAGAGATGGGGATCTGGCTCTACCCGAACCTGCGCCTGCACAACGGCACCGACGGCCTCGAGCCGCTGGCGGCCGGCTACGAAACCGCCGTCCTTGCCGGCTGCACCGACCTCAAGCAACCGGCCAACTACCACTGGCCCAACGACCTCGCCGAGAACGTCGACTTCGACACCGTCGCCAACGGAGTCGAGCTCTCCGACGCCGCCATCCGCCGCCTCGGAGACCACTGGCTCTAACCAGCTGCGGCGGAGGACGATCCGTCCCTCAGTTGGAGCCGCGGCGGGCGCCGGCTGTGAGCCGGTTGGGATGGGTCTCGCCGGACACTCCCCGCTTTTGTCCGCCGAGACCCATCCCAACCGGCTCCCCGACCCGGCTCCCATGGCGACCTTCACGACTGTGTGACGAATCCCGACTACGCGCTCGGCGTTCGCCTGTATAGCATCCGCCCTCGTGCCATCCCATGACGTTCTCGTAATTGGTGCCGGCCTCGCCGGGCAAAGGGCCGCTCTGGCCGCCGCCGAGGAAGGCGTGTCGGTCGGGATCATCAGCAAGGTCCACCCGGTGCGCTCGCACTCGAACGCCGCCCAGGGGGGCATCAACGCCGCCCTGAACCCCGGCGACTCCTGGGAGTCGCACGCCTTCGACACGATCAAGGGCTCCGACTACCTCGGCGACCAGGACGCGATCGAAGTCATGACCCGCGAGGCGCCGGAAGAGATTCTCCACCTCGAGCACCTCGGCGTCACCTTCCACCGCAACGAGGAAGGCAAGCTCGGCACCCGCGCCTTCGGCGGCGCCTCCGCCGCCCGCACCTACTACGTCGCCGACATCACCGGCCAGGCGATCATGCACGTCCTCTACGAGCAGCTGATGAAGTACTCCGAGCAGATCTCGCGCTATGAGGAGTGGTTCTCGACGGCGCTGGCGATCGACGAGAACGGCGAGTGCTGCGGCGTCGTCACCCGCAACGTCGCCGACGGCTCGATGGAGCTCTTCCAGGCCAAGTCGGTGATCCTCGCCTGCGGCGGCAACGGACAGGTCTGGAAGCCGACCACCAACGCCCTGATCTGCACCGGCGACGGCATCGCGATGGCCTACCGGGTCGGCGCCAAGCTGATGGACATGGAGATGATCCAGTACCACCCGACGACGCTGGCGGGCAAGGGCTTCCTGATCACCGAGGGCGCCCGCGGCGAGGGCGCCCACCTGCTCAACGCCAAGGGCGAGCGCTTCATGGAGACCTACGCGCCGAACAAGATGGAGCTCGCCTCGCGCGATGTCGTCTCCCGGGCCGAGCAGACCGAGATCAACGAGGGCCGCGGCTTCCCCGACGGGACCGTCGCGCTCGACATCACCGTGGTGCCGAAAAAGCGCGTCCACGAGGCGCTGCGCGAGATCGTCCTCGTCGGCCGCGACTTCGCCGGCGTCGACATCACCCGCGAACCGATCCGGATCAAGCCCGGCAACCACTACACGATGGGCGGCGTCAAGACCGACATCGACGGTCGCACCGACATCCCCGGCCTCTACTCCGCCGGCGAGACCGCCTGCGTCTCCGTCCACGGCGGCAACCGCCTCGGCGCCAACTCGCTGCTCGACACGCTGATCTTCGGCCGCCGCTCCGGCGCCGACGCCGCCGCCCGGGCGAAGCGGATCGAGGGCTCCAGGCCCTCGCCGAAAATCCTCGAGGACGAGGACGCGATGATCGCCGACATCAACTCGCGCGAGAAGGGCTCCGGTCGCCGCGTCTCGGAGATCAAGCTCGAGCTGGGCCAGACGATGGACGCCAAGGTCGCCGTCTTCCGCGACGAGGCCGGGATCAAGGAAGCGATCGAGACCGTCGCCCGCCTCAAAGAGGAGGCCAAGACCGCCTACATCGACGACCACGGCAGCGTCTTCAACCAGGACCTGCTGGGGGCGATCGAGCTCGGCTACATGCTCGACAACGCCGAGACCACCTGCCTCGCCGCGCTGGAGCGCAAGGAGAGCCGCGGCGCCCAGTACCGCACCGACTTCCCCGAGCGCAACGACGAGGAGTGGCTCAAACACATCGACCTCGAGAAGACCGACGACGGCCCCGAGATCTCCTACTCCGACGTGACCATCACCCAGTGGCAACCGGAAGCGAGGACCTACTGATGGCCGACTACACGATCAAAGTCCGCAGGTTCCAGCCCGAGAGCGGCGAGGGTCCCTACTGGGAGGAGTTCAACGTCGACCTCGAGCCCTCGCTCTCGGTCCTCGACAGCCTGCTGCAGGTGAAGGATCGCGAGGACGGCTCGCTCTCGGTTCGCTGCTCCTGCCGCGCCGCGATCTGCGGCTCCTGCGGGATGAAGATCAACGGCCAGTCCGGCCTCGGCTGCAAGACCCAGATCGGCGAGGCACAGGAGCTGGCCGACAAGAAAGCGAGCCGCCGTCGGCGGCGCCCGGACGCCGGGAGCGGCAACACGCGACCATGATCGAGCCGATGGGCAACATGCCGGTGATCAAGGACCTGATCACCGACATGGAGTCGACCCACTGGACCAAGATCCGCCGCGTCACCCCCTGGCTCCTCCCCCACGGCGCCCCGCCCGAGCGCGAGTACATCGTCGAGCCGGAATCGATGATCGACATCACCCAGTCGATGGCCTGCATCCAGTGCGGCGCCTGCGTCTCCTCCTGTCTCTCGATGGAAGCCGACCCCGGCTTCATCGGCCCCGCCGCCCTCGCCAAGGCATACCGCTTCGTCGGCGACCCGCGGGACGCCGAGACGGTCGAGCGCCTGCACGACCTGGCCGAGGACCCGCAGGGGATCTACGACTGCACCCACTGCTTCAGCTGCGTCGACGCCTGCCCCAAGGACGTGGCGCCGATGGACCAGATCATGCGCCTGCGCCGCAAGGCCGGCGAAGAGGGGATCGAAGATCCCAACAGCGGCCACGATCACGAGATCGCCTTCGTCAAGATCATCGAGAAGAAGGGGACGCTCGACGAGTCCCTGCTGCTGCAGGAGTCCTTCGCGCCCGGTCTCAAAGGCAAGCTCAAACCGAGCAAACGGGCGATCAGGGAAATGCTCGGCTCGATCCCGACGGCGATCCGGGGGATCAAAACCGGCAAGATGCGCTCGCTCCCGAAACTGATCCCCGGCGTCCACCACAAGCTGCCCGGTACCGCCCAGGACGAGGTCAAGGCGATCTACAAGCACGCCGAGGAGCACAACGAGGAATTCAACCTGTACATCAAGGGCGACGAGGGCGAGCTGGCCGAGATCGAGGCCGAGGAGAGCCGCGAGGTCGCTGCCGCCGCACCGTCCGGCGAGGAGGCCTCATCGTGAGCGACCAGATCAAAGTTGCCTACTGGCCGGGCTGCGTCTCGCGCGGCTTCACCCCCGAGCTGCACGGCTCGATGGCGATCGTCGCCGAGAAGCTCGGCATCGAGCTGGTCACCCTCGACCGCGCCAACTGCTGCGGCGCCGGCGTCATCGCCGAGCACAACCAGGAGCTGGCCGACACGCTCAACGCCCGCACCTTCGCGCTCGCCCAGCAGACCGGCCTCTCGATGATGAACATCTGCTCGACCTGCCAGGGCGCCCAGTCGGAGTGCCAGCAGCGGCTCGACGCCGACTCGGCCTACCGGGCCCACGTCAACGAGGCGCTCTCCGGCCAGGGCCTCTCCTACGAGAAGTCCGAGGACGGCTCCTGGAACAACAAAAACTTCCTCTGGCTGCTGGTTGAGGACTACGGCCTCGACAAGCTCGCCGCCCAGGTCAAGCGGCCGCTCAGCGGGCTCAAGGTCGGCCCCTTCTACGGCTGCTACATCGTCCGTCCCAAGGAGCGCCTCGGCTACGGCGAGTTCCCCGACCGCGACGTCTACCTGGAGCAGGTCATCGTCGCCCTCGGCGGCGAGGTCGTCGAGTACGACGGCGCCCGCAAATGCTGCGGCTTCCCGGTGATCACGATGAACCGCGAGACCTCGCTGAAACAGGCAGGCACCCATGTCGGCGACGCGATCGACGCCGGCGCCGACTGCCTGGTCACGCCCTGCCCGCTCTGCCACCTCAACCTCGACATGCAGCAGCCGGAGGCGGCCAAGGTCGTCAACCGCGACCTCGGCCTCGCCGTCCTGCACCTCCCCCAGCTGGTCGGCCTGGCGCTCGGCGCCGAGCCGAAGGAGCTGGGCATGAGCAAGCACATCGCCTCGACCGGCTGGGTCGAGGAGCGGCTCTCCGATTTACAGCCTGTTCCCGGCGCGTCATGACTGCCACGGGCGCGAATAGTCCTGCTATTCCGGCTCCGCGTCCGTGAACCCAGGACGTCAGCCTCGGTCACTCGCGCCTTCACTAGTCTGGCGCGATGACGGCCACGCTCACGCGCCTCGGACTCCCCGACACGGTGACCGCGTGCCTGTTCGACCTCGACGGGGTGCTGACCGATACCGCCTCGGTCCACGCCGCGGCCTGGAAGCAGGCCTTCGACGGCTATCTGCGCGAACGGGCCGAGCGCGAGGGAGAGGCCTTCGTCGAGTTCGACGCCGGCAGCGACTACAACCGCTACGTCGACGGCAGGCCGCGCGCGGACGGCGTCCGCTCCTTCCTCGCCTCGCGCGGGATCGCCCTGCCCGAGGGTGACCCCGGCGACCCCGCCGAGGCCGAGACGGTCTGGGGGGTCGGCAACCGCAAGAACTCCCTCATCCTCGAGCTGCTCGAGCGCGACGGGGCCCAGCCCTTCGCCGGCTCGGTCCGCTTCGTCGAAGCCGCCCGCGAGGCCGGCCTGCGTCGCGCCGTCGTCTCCTCCAGCGCCAACTGCCAGGCGGTCCTCGAGGCGGCCGGCATCACCGACCTCTTCGAACGGCGGATCGACGGGATCGTCGCCAAGCGGGATGGCCTGCCGGGCAAGCCGGCGCCGGACACCTACCTGGCCGGGGCGCGCGCGGTCGGGGTCGAGCCGGCCCATGCAGCCGTCTTCGAGGACGCGATCTCGGGAGTTGCCGCCGGCCGCGCCGGCGGCTTCGGCTACGTCGTCGGAGTCGACCGCGCCGGCCAGGCCGAGGCGCTGCGGGAGAACGGCGCCACGGTCGTCGTCGCCGACCTGGCGGAAATGCTCGGGGGACGATGAACGACCACCCCTCCTTCGCGATCGAACCCTGGGGCGTTCGCGAACCCGAGTTCAACCTCGCGACGCTGGGCCAGACCGAGTCGGTCTTCGCCCTCGCCAACGGGCATTTCGGCCTCCGCGGCAACCTCGACGAGGGCGAGCCCTACGCCCTCCCCGGCACCTACCTCAACGCCTTCTGGGAGGTTCGGCCGCTGCCTTATGCCGAGGCCGGCTACGGCTACCCGGAGGCCGGCGAGACGATCGTCAACATGACCAACGGCAAGATCATCCGCCTGCTGGTCGACGACTCGCCCTTCGACATCCGCTACGGCGAACTGATCAGCCACGAACGCACCCTCGACTTTCGCAGCGGCATCCTCCGCCGCGAGGCGATCTGGCGCTCGCCCTCCGGGCGGGCGGTGCGGGTCGTCTCCCAGCGCCTCGTCTCGTTCGTGCAGCGCTCGGTCGCGGCGATCCACTACGAGGTCGAACCGCTCGAGGAGACGACCAGGTTCGTCGTCCAGTCCGAGCTGGTCACCAACGAGCCGCACCCGCCCGCCTCCAACGACCCGCGCGCGGCGGCCGCGCTGGAAGCACCGCTGCGCTGCGAAGAGGCGATCGGGCGCGACCTCCTGGCCGTCCTCGTCCACACCACGAAAGGCAGCGGCCTGACCGCGGCCGCGGCGATGGACCACGTGATCGAAGGACCGGACGGCACCCGCTTCGACCCGGTCGAGACCTGGGACGAGCTGGGGCGGCTGACGGTGACGAGCACGGTCGGGCCGGGGCAGAAGCTGCGGCTCGTCAAGCTCCTCGCCTACGGCTGGTCGGCGGAGCGCTCGATGCCGGCGATCCGCGACCAGGTCAGCGGCGCCGTCGCCGAGGCCCGCCACGCCGGCTGGGACTCGCTGGCCAGCGCCCAGCGCAAATACCTCGACGACTTCTGGGAGGGCGCCGACGTCGAACTCGACGGCGACGCCGAGCTCCAGCAGGCGGTCCGCTTCGCCCTCTTCCACACCCTGCAGGCCGGCGCCCGCGGCGAGGGTCGGGCGATCGGCGCCAAGGGCCTGACCGGCTCGGGCTACGACGGGCACTGCTTCTGGGACACCGAGTCCTACGTCCTCCCGGTCCTCAGCTACACCGCCCCCAGCGCCGCCGCCGCGGCCCTGAGCTGGCGCCGAGACACGCTGGAGACCGCGCGTGAGCGGGCCAAGCTGCTCGGCCTCAAGGGGGCGCTGTTCCCCTGGCGGACGATCAGCGGCGCCGAGTGCTCCGCCTACTGGCCGGCCGGGACCGCCGCCTTCCACATCGACGCCGACATCGCTGCCGCCGTCGTCCGCCACCAGGACGCGACCGGCGACGTCAGCTTCGAACGCGACATCGGCATCGAGCTCCTGGTCGAAACCGCGCGGCTGTGGCGCTCCCTGGGCCACCACGACCCAAGCGGCAACTTCCGCATCGACGGGGTCACCGGGCCCGACGAGTACAGCGCGATCGCCAACAACAACGTCTACACCAACCTGATGGCGCAGCTCAACCTGCGCGCCGCCGCCGATGCGGTCGAGCGCCACCCCGACCGCGGTGCCGAGCTCGGCGTCGACGTCGAGGAGGCCGCCTCCTGGCGCGACGCCGCCGGGGCGATGCTCTTCGTCTACGACGAGAAGCTCGGCGTCCACCCCCAGGCCGAGGGCTTCACCGACCACGGCCGCTGGGACTTCGAGGGAACCAGGCCCGAGCAGTACCCGTTGATGCTGCACTTCCCCTACTTCGACCTCTACCGCAAACAGGTCATCAAGCAGCCCGACCTGGTGATGGCGATGTTCACCCGCGGCGACGCCTTCAGCGACGAGGAGAAGGCGCGCAACTTCGCCTACTACGAGCAGCTGACCGTGCGCGACTCCTCGCTCGCTGCCTGCGTGCAGGCGATCATCGCCGCCGAGGTCGGCCAGCTGGAGCTCGCCTACGACTACTTCGGCGAGGCGGCGCTGATGGACCTTGACGACCTCGGCGGTAACACCAGCGACGGCCTCCACATCGCCTCGATGGCGGGCGCCTGGAGCGCCGCCGTCTGCGGCTTCGGCGGGATGCGCGACCATGGCGGTGTCCTCAGCTTCGCCCCGCGCCTGCCGGAGCGGCTGACCCGGCTCGCCTTCCGGATCGGCTTCCGCGGCGCCCGCCTGCACGTCGAGGTCAGCGACTCCGAGGTCACCTACCGCCAGCTGCAGGCCACCCACCCGCTGGGGATCGAACACTTCGGCCACAAGGTCACCGTGCCAACCGGCTCGTCGCTGACCCTGCCGGTGCCGGCGGCGGCGGCCCACCCCGAGCCGGTGCGCCAGCCGGCCGGCCGGGCCCCTGTGCGGCGCCAGCCGCCTCAGCCCTAGCCTCGGACCGCCCCCGAGCTTCGGCCTACCCGGAGCGGTCCAGGCCGACCCGCCGCGCCATCCATTTGGCCCCGACGGTGTCGGTCAGGCCGTGGGCGGTGATCGAGGCGATGATCACGATCGAGGCGACATCGAAGATCAGGCCCGCGTCGGCGACGTCGGACTTGAGGACCAGCAGGGCGAACAGCATCGAGGCGACCCCCTTGGGCCCGAACCAGGCCATGAACAGCTTCTCTGGACGGGGGATGCCGGTGCGCAGGAAGGAGAGCATCACCGCCACGGGGCGGGCGAGGAACAGGGCGAGGACGACGAAGAGGATCAACGGCGGGATGCTGTGGTGGAAGCCGGTGGCGACGATCAGGGCGCCGAAGACGAAGAAGGTGAGGACCTGGAGGATGGCGCTGGTGTTCTCGGCGAACTCGACGAAGCCCTCGGGCACCTCGCGCTCGGTCGCGGCCATCGCGATGCCGCAGACGAAGGCGGCGATCAGGCCGTTGGCCCAGGTGACTTCGGCGAGGCCGAAGGCAACCAGCGCGAAGCCGATCGCATAGATCCCCTCATAGCGGGGGGTCATGCCACCGCCCGGCAGGTGATGGTGCAGGCGCCCACCGAACGCCCCGAGCCCGAGCCCGATCAGGGCGCCGACGCCCGCCTGGCCGACCAGCTTCGCCGCTTCGGTCGCGGCGTTGCCGCCCGGGCTGGCGAGGACGAGGAAGAAGAGCACGAACGGCAACGCCAGACCGTCGTTGAGCCCGGACTCGAGGTTGAGCGTGTGACGGACCGACTCCGGCACCAGCTTCGAGGTGACGACGGCCGAGGTGACGACCGGGTCGGTCGCCGAGAGCACCGCCCCGAGCAGGAATGCCTCGGCCCAGCTCAGCTCCGGGAACAGCAGTTTGCCGGCCAGCGCCAGCAGCAGCATCGTGATCGGCATCGCGATCGCCAGCGCCCTCGCCACCGGGCTCCAGTGTCGCGCCAGCAGCTCGCGCTCGACGAACATCCCGTCCGAGAACAGGGTCAGGACCAGGGCCAGCTCGATCAGCTCGACGATCGACTCGCTGCCGGCGTCGACGTGGACGACTCCCGCCGCGGCGAGACCGATCCCGAGCCCGACCGAGAGCACCGAGGCCGAGAGCACCGTCCCCTTCATCAGCCCCGAGAGCGCCGCGACGCCCGCCAGCAGACCACCGAAGAGCAGCAGCGTCGCGCTGAAGCTGAGGTCCATCCCCTAGCTCTTCAGCAGATCGCGCTCGATCAGCAGCTCGGCCACCTGGACGGCGTTGGTGGCGGCGCCCTTGCGCAGGTTGTCGGCGACGACGAAGAGGTCGATCGCGCTCTCGTTGCCGGGGTCGCGGCGGATCCGGCCGACGAAGACGTCGTCCCTGCCGGCGGCGTCGATCGCCATCGGGTACAGGCCGGCGGCGGGATCGTCGACGACGGTGACGCCGGGTGCGGCGGCGAGCAGCTCGCGGGCCCGCTCGGGGCTGAGCGGCTCCCTGGTCTCGACGTTGACCGCCTCCGAGTGGCCGGTCGCGACCGGGACCCGCACGCAGGTGGCGGAAACCTTGATCTCGTCGTCGCCGAGGATCTTGCGGGTCTCGTTGATCAGCTTGCGCTCCTCGTCGGTGTGATCATCCCCCTCCGGGAAGCTGCCGGCCTGGGCGAGGACGTTGAAGGCGATCTGGTGCGGGTAGACCGCAGGGCGGGTCGGCTCCTGGCCGTGAAGAACCGCGTGCGCCTGCTCCATCAGCTCGTCGATCGCCGCCTTGCCGGTGCCCGATACCGCCTGGTAGGTGGAGACCACCAACCGCTCGATGCCGGCCTCGTCGTAGAGCGGCTTCAGCGCGACCATCAGCTGCATCGTCGAGCAGTTCGGGTTGGCGATGATCCCCTTGTGGCCCTCGAGCGCCTCCGGGTTGACCTCGGCGACGACCAGCGGCACGTCGTCGCGCATCCGCCAGTAGCTGGTGTTGTCGACCACGGTGGCGCCGGCGGCGACGATCTTCGGAGTCCACTCGGCGCTGACCGAGCCGCCCGCGGAGGAGAGGACGAGGTCGAGGCCCTGGATCGAGTCCTCGCCGACCGCGCGGCAGGTGAGGCTTTCGCCGTTCCACTCGATCTCCTTGCCGGCCGAGCGCTCCGACGCCAGCGGCACGACCTCCGAGAGCGGGAATTTGCGTTCGCTCAGCAGACCGAGGATCGTCGAGCCGACCAGGCCGGTCGCCCCGAGTACGCCAACTCTGTAACCGTCGCCGGCCATCAACCGAGTATGACCGCGCTCAGCCGGCGACCGTGGGCCGGTGGTCGGGACCGGTGGGGTCCTCGGGCCGGATCGCGTCGGCGCCCAATTCGAAGGTCTTGTGGAGGGCGTTGACGGCATCGGAGACGCGGTCGGCGGGAATGACGCACGAGATCTTGATCGGCGAGGTGGAGATCATCTCGATGTTGATCCGTTCCTCGCCCAACACCTCGAAGACCTTGGCGGCGACGCCGGGATGGGAGCGCATGCCGGCGCCGACGATCGAGACCTTGCCGATCTGCTCGTCGGTGCGGACCTTGAGCGAGACATCGCCGAGCGCGGCGATCGTGTCCTTGGCGACGGTCAGGTCGTCGCGGTCGACGGTGAAGGAGAGGTCGGCGAGCTGGTCGCCGCCGACCGGCTCGTTCTGGATGATCACGTCGACGTTGACGTTGGCCTCGGCCAGGGCGGTGAAGATCCGGCCGGCGACGCCGGGCTCGTCGCGGACGCCGGTCAGCGTCACGCGGGCCTCGGCGTTGGAGTGGGTCACGGCGGTTACGAAGGGTTGCTCCATGGTCTCGTCCTCTGAGACGACGAGGGTACCGGGACCGTCCTCGAAGCTGCTGCGGCAGTGGATCCGGACGCCGTGGTTGCGCGCGTACTCGACCGAGCGCAGCTGCAGCACGCCGGCCCCGGAGGCCGACATCTCGAGCATCTCCTCGAAGGAGACCGACGGCAGCTTGCGGGCGCCGGCGACGATCCGCGGGTCGGCGCTGAAGACGCCGGCGACGTCGGTGTAGATCTCGCAGACGCTGGCTCCCAGCGCGGCCGCCAGCGCCACCGCGGTGGTGTCGGAGCCGCCGCGACCGAGGGTGGTGACGTCGTGGCTGTCGGTGGAGACGCCCTGGAAGCCGGCGACGAGGACGATCCGGTCCTCCTCGAGCGCCTGTTTGATCCGCTCGGCGCGAACGTCGATGATCCGCGCCTTGGTGTGGGTCGAGTCGGTGACGATCCCCGCCTGGGACCCCGTCAGCGAGATCGCCTCGTGGCCCATGTCGTGGATCGCCATCGCGCACAGGGCGCAGGAGATCCGCTCGCCGGTGGAGAGCAGCATGTCCATCTCGCGGGCGACGGGTCGCTCGGAGATCTCCAGCGCCTGGCTGACCAGCTCGTCGGTCGTCTTGCCGCGTGCCGAGAGCACCGCGACGACCCGGTTTCCGGCTTCGCGAGCGGCGACGATCCGCCCGGCGGCGCGCTTGATCTGCTCGGCCCCGGCCACCGAGGTGCCGCCGAACTTCATCACGACGATGTCTGATGCGACCTCACTCATGAGGTCTGAGGATAGTGAGGGCTGACCTGAACCTCCGCGAGTCCGTACTTACCCGTGCTATGGACGGGTTTGTACGGACTCGGCGCTACTCGGCGCCGCCGAGGTTGCCGAGCATCGCCTGTTCTGCCATCCGGACCAGGCCCAGGCCGCTGTGCGGGCGCATGTCGCTGCTGCGAACGCGGACGTGGGAGCCGTGGGGGCCGACGACCTCGACGATCGTGCAGACGTCGCCGATCTCGCAGTCGTCGCCGTAGTCGTTTTCGATCGCCTCCATCTGCTCCGCCACCACCTGTCCAACCTTGCTCTGGTCGAGGGTCATCCGGTCATCCCTTCCTCGATTTCTGGGCGGCTCGCTCCACTCCCATCGCGGGGTTGCCACCTGCTTACGGTCTTGAAGTCCCACCGATTGTGACGGCGCGGCGGCGCTGTGACGGAGATCACACTACGGGATATATCGGTGGGATATATATAGCCCTCACATGGAGCTGAGCGCCACCGCCCACGTGATCCTCGGCCTGGTCCGCAAAGAACCGCGGTCGGGATACGAGATCAAAGCCGTCGTCGACAAGAGCACGCGGTTCTTCTGGGCGGCCAGCTACGGGCAGATCTACCCGGAGCTGAAACGGCTCGCCGAGGCCGGGCTGGTGGTCGGCATCGACTCCCCCACCGGCGGCCGGCGACGAACCGTCTACGAGATCACCGCCGACGGCGAGGCGGAGCTGAAGGCCTGGCTGCGCCTCCCCCCGGTGACCTTCGAGATGCGCGAGGAAGGACTGCTGAAACTGTTCTTCGCCGCGGCGCTGCCGCGCACCGAGGCGGTCGAGATCCTCCGCACGATGCGCGCCCACCGCGAAGCGGTCAACGCCCAGCTATGCGCCATGGAGGGTGAGAAAACCGAAATCGACGACCCCTTTCCGCTGATCGTGCTGCGGGGCGGGATCGAGTTCACCGAGTGGTTCGCCGGGTGGTGCGAGCGGATGGAGGACCAGCTGCTCGCCGCCGCCCCCGAGAAGAGGAGCAGCTGATGTTCGACTCCCTGGCCCGCCTCGCCGATGGCCATGCCCGCCGCATCGGGCTGATCGCGATCGGCTTCTTCCTGCTCGCCGGGGCGCTCGGCGGCTCGGTCGCGAGCAGGCTCGACCCCTACGGCGCCGACGATCCCTCGACCGAGACCGTCAAGGCGCGGGAAAACCTCCAGGACGCCGGCTTCCGCTCGCCCGCCGTGATCGCGGTGGTCAAGGACGCACCCGTCGCCAGGCCATCGACCCGAGCCCGGGTCGAGGCGCTCGAGCGCCAGGTCGGCGAACGCCCGGACGTCGCGTCCGTGACCGGCTACTACGAGACGCACAACCGGGCCTTCGTCTCCCGCGACCGCAACTCCACCTACTTCGCCGTGGCCGTGAAACCGACCGACAGCAAGGCAGTGCAGGAAGCCGGCAAGGCCATCGCGGCCGAACTGGCCGGCCGGCCGGGCGTCGTGGTCGGCGGTTACGCGGTCGCCCAGGAGCAGGTCAACAAGCAGGTCGAGAAGGACCTGAAAATGGCCGAGCTGATCGCCTTCCCGCTGCTCTTCCTGCTCTCGCTGCTGTTCTTCCGCAGCCTCGTCGCCTCGGTCCTGCCGCTGATGATCGGCGGCCTGGCGATCGTCGGCACCTTCCTGATCCTGCGGATCGCCAGCGAATTCGGCTCGATCTCGGTCTTTGCCCTCAACCTGACCACGGCGCTGGGACTGGGCCTCTCGATCGACTACAGCCTCTTTATCGTCTCCCGCTACCGGGAGGAGATCGCCAAGGACGGACCGGGGCCGGCGGCGATGCGCCGCGTCCTCGCCACCTCGGGTCGCACGGTCTTCTTCTCCTCGCTGACGGTCGCGGCGGCGCTGGCCTCGCTGCTGGTCTTCCCGCAGACCTTCCTCTACTCGATGGGCCTCGGCGGCGCCCTGGTGGCGCTGTTCACGGCTCTGATCGCGCTGACCGTCCTGCCCGCCGTCCTGACCCTGCTCGGCAACCGGGTCAACGCCGGCGCGCCGCGCTTCCTGCAGCGCCGCGCCGAAGCCGACGCCCGGCCCGACGAGAGCGGCTTCTGGTACCGCCTCTCGCGCTTCGTGATGCGGCGGCCGGTCCCGGTGGCGACGCTCAGTGCCCTGCTGCTGATCGTCCTCGGCCTGCCCTTCTTCGGGATCAAGTTCAACACCGTCGATCCCACCGTGCTGCCGCGCTCGGCGAGCGCCCGCCAGGCCTATGAGACGGTCAGCCACGAGTTCCCGCCCTACCACGACACCCCGATCTGGGTCGACGTCGAAGGCGGCGGGAAGATCGGAGCGGGCCTGGTCGCGACGAAGATCAAGCAGGTCGACGGCGTCGCCGAAGTCGCTGCCCCCGCAGCGGCTCGCGGGCGGCGTCACCGCGATCCAGGTCGTCTCCGCCAACCCGTTCGTCTCCGAAGCCAGCCAGGCGACCGTGAAGCGGATCCGTGACCTGCGGTCGCCGGCCGGAACCACGGTCCTGGTCGGCGGCGCGACCGCCGACTTCGTCGACCTGCAATCGAGCCTCGCCGGCCACCTGCCGATCGCGCTGGCGATCGTGATCGGGGCGACGCTGGTGATCCTCTTCCTGATGACCGGCTCGGTGGTCCTGCCGATCAAGTCGCTGATCATGAACTTCCTCAACCTCAGCGCCGTCTTCGGCCTGCTGGTGCTGATCTTCCAGGACGGGCGGCTGGAAGGGCTTCCTCGACTACTCCAGCCCGGGGGCGATCGAGCAGACGATGCCGATCCTGCTCTTCGCCGTCGCCTTCGGCCTCTCCACCGATTACGCGGTCTTCCTGCTCTCGCGGATCAAGGAGGCGCGCGACAACGGCGCCTCGGACTCGGAGTGCGTGGCGATCGGGCTGGAGCGGACCGGGCGGATCGTCACCGCCGCGGCGCTGCTCTTCGCGGTCGCGATGTTCGCCTTCGCCACCTCGCAGATCATCTTCATCAAGGAGAACGGGGTCGGCACCGCCCTGGCGGTGCTGATCGACGCCAGCATCGTCCGTGCCCTGCTCGTCCCCTCACTGATGGAGCTGCTCGGCAAGTGGAACTGGTGGGCGCCGGCGCCGCTGCGCCGCCTGCACGAGCGCTGGGGGATCAGCGAGGGCGACGCGCCCGAGCCCGGCCCGGCATGATCCGCGGCGATGGCCGCGCACCAATTCGATCTCGACACCCGGATCGAGCCGCTCGGCGAGGGTCGTTTCGGCACCGAGATAAGCGAGCGCTGGTGGGTCGGCAGGGGACCCAACGGGGGATTCGTCGCGGCGCTGTTCATGCGCGCGGCGCAGGCGACAGTCGGCTCCGAGCGGGCGCCGCGCTCGCTGACGATCCACTTCCCCCGCGCCCCCGAAGCCGGCCCGGCGGAGCTGACGGTCACGGTCGAGCGCGAGGGCGGCCGCGCCACCTTCCTCAGCGCCCGGCTCGAGCAGAACGGCGAGATCCAGGCGAGCGCCCAGGCGGTGCTCTCGGAGGGCTGGGAGGCGAGCGGCTTCACCGAGCTGGAGATGCCGGCGGTCGAGCCGCCGGGGGAGCTCTTCTCGCCCGAACCGAGCGAGGTGCCGCGGATGCCGGTGATGATGCAGAACTACAGCGTCCGGCCGGCGCTCGGCGACGCCGCCTTCTCCGGCGGTGAGCCGCGCACCGGCGTCTGGATCCGGGCCCGCGAGCCGCGGCTGCTCGACGCGCCGCTCGCCGCGGCGATTCTCGACGCCTGGTTCCCGGCCCCTTTCGTGCGCCTGGCCGAGCCGGCACTGGCGCCGACGATCGACTACACCGTTCACTTCCGCGGGCCGCTGCCGCCTCCAGGCGCCGAACCCGACGACGCCTACCTGGCGGTCTTCAGCTCCGGCCTCGCCCACGAAGGCTTCGTCGAGGAAGACGGACAGCTGTGGAGCGCCGGTGGGAAGCTGCTGGCGCACTCAAGGCAACTGGCGCTGCTGATAAACAGACCGGGATGAGCACCGAGTCCAACCCGCCGAGCGAAAGGGACCAGCTGCTCGCCGAAGCCGTCGACGCGACCCGGCGTACCCACCTCGCCAACGAGCGCACCCAGCTCGCCTGGTGGCGGACCGGCCTGACCGCGCTGGCGGTCGCCCTCGGCGTCGGCCGGATCGTGCCGGAGCTGGACAACAGCACCACCCGCTGGCCCTACGTCATCGCCGGGGTCGGCTTTGCGCTCTGGGGAATCCTCTCGATCGCCTACGGCTCGATCCACCAGGCGGCGGTCGAACGAGCGCTGAAGGAGGGTCGGTTCGCTCCATCCGATCGCCGGCCGCTGGCGGCCCTGACGATCGGTGGGGTCGTGCTCGGCCTGCTTACCGCGCTGCTGATCCTGCTCGACTGAGCCCGCCGGCCCGGCGCAGCCACCCGGACCGCTTGGCGACCGTCGATTCTTCTTCTTCGCCGGCGTTGAAGACCGATTCGTCGAACGGCAGCAGCGCCGGTTCGGCCGCGTAGCCGAGCTTTTCGAGGCCGAACAGTTCCTCGATCGTCAGCAGCAGCGAGAAGTGGTTGTAGGTGACGGTTGCGTTGACGCTACCGGGCTTGACGAAGGGCGAGATCAGCAGCAGGCCGACCTGGCCGCCGCCGCCGCTCGCCCTGATCAGCCCGGTTTCCGCTTCGGTTTCCGGCGCCGGAGGCAGGTTCGGGTAGGCAGGGTTGATGCAGCACGAGCTCGCATCGGGAGTCGCGCCGGTCTGCCGCGCCTGGGCCGAGGTGATCGCGATCAGGCCGCCTTCTTTGTACGCAGCCGAGGAGGTGATCTCCGGGATCACGGCCTTGAGGAACTCTTCCGCGGCGCCGGGACCGGCGAGGGCGCCCGGTTCACAGGGCGTTTCGCCGCCGTCGTGGCAGGCGCCAGGCACGATGTAGGAGAGCGCCGGGGTCTGCTTGTCCACCTTCTTCGTCAGGTCGGTGGTGAGGCGGTCGAGGCCGACGTCGGCCGCGGCGCATTCGCCGCCGTCGATGATCGAGTGGAAGTAGACGAACGGGTTGCGCCAGGTCACGTAAGCATCGCCTGGGACGGGTAGCTGGCTTGGGTCGGGTGTGCCAAGTGCAGGGTGCCGGCAGGTGGCCGGCTGACCGCCGGCTTCGCCGTTGCCGCTGTCCTCGAGGTAGGCCTTCCACTTCATCTTCTTCGCGACCAGCTGGCTCGGCAGAGATTCGGTCGCCGCCGGGTATACGCAGCCGGCGCCTTCGACCTGCCCCGGGACGGTCGCCGATTCGGTCCCCGGCACGATGTCGGTGTAGTTGGGGCAGTCCACCGCGGTTTCCAGCGTCGGGCCCTGGCCGCTGATCAGGGCGATCTGGTTGGCCAGGTCACCCTTGGCGACGGCGTAGTAATTGGGGATCAGCTCCCCCTGTTCGGGCAGCGTCTTCGAGAGGTAGGGCGCGGTGGCGGTCGTCCCGAAGCTTTCTTCGTAGCCGTTTTCGCCGAGCACGATGACGAAGACGTGTTTGACTTCCGGCAGTTCGGCTTCGGCTTCTTCGGTCGGGTCGAAGGGGACCGGGTTTTCCGCCGGTGCTTCGCCGCCGGCTCCTTCTTCCAGCGGCGGTTCTTCTTCCGTCGTGGAGGTGGTCGCCGCTTCCGCCGCTTCGGGTTCGTAGGCGGTTTCGGCTTCTTCTTCTTTTTCGATTTCTTCGGGCGCTTCCGCGACCGGCGCCGGCTCGGTCAATTCCAGGACGATCGAGGTCAGCCCGGCGCTCTGGGCGAGTTGACTGGTCGCCGAGCCGATCACCACACCGAAGGCCAGCATCCCCATCACCGCAACCGCCGCCGCCCGCGGCGAGGGCATGAAGCCGCGACTCGCCGCGGCCGCCGCGGCCGGCACGGCAACGACGGCGGGCTTGGCCGCGACCGACGACGGGTCGGCTTTCCCGCCGCGCCGGCGTTCGAGCATCGGCGCGATCAGGCCGGCTACCGCCGGCGGCAGCGAGCCGCGCCGGGTTCCGCACTCCACGCAGTAGCGCTGATCGCTCGAAAGGGCCGCACCGCACTCGGCGCAGCCGCCGCGGCGGGCGCGGTGGGTGTCTTTATCTGGGGTGGACACGCTCGTCGCGAGTATCGCGACGCCCCGTTACCAAGTTGTGAATATTTTGCTTTCCAGTGCGGACTGGCGGCACCTACTGTTCACAACTCTTCAACATTCAAAGGGGAGGCCGGGCCTGACAATGCGGGTGTGACTGCTTCGATAGAAGGGTCCGGCGAGCGCTGTCCCACTTGCCAGGCCCCGCTTGCCGCTGACCAGCGCTACTGCCTCGAGTGTGGGAACAGGCGCGGCGACCCACGACTGCCCTTCATGGACGCGGTCGTCTTCATGGACGCCGTCAAGAGCTCGGACGAGCCGCCTTCACCTCCCCCACCCCCGATCGAGCGTAAGCCGCAGGGGATCACTGCCAACGCGGCGCTGATCGCCGGGATCGGCACCCTGGTGCTGGCGATCGGAGTCGGCGTCCTGATCGGCCGCTCCGGCGACAACGGCTCGGCGACCGCCGCCAACCAGACGCCGCAGATCATCAAGGTCGGCGGTGGCGGTGGCGAAGAAGAAGAAGCGCCGGAAAAGACTGAATCGACGGGCAAGAAGAAGAACAAGGGCGGCGGCAAGGCGAAGAAGTCGTCGAGCAAGAGCGAAGCGAAGGCAGACAAGGCAGGCGAAGAAGCCGCCGAAGAAGTCCTCCACACCGCGCCCGGGGTCGACCCGGTGAACACCGGCACTCAGGTCGGGGAAAAGTGCGACCCGAGCGAATCCGGGTGCAGCAACAACGGCAAGTTCGAAGGGAACTTCTTCGGCGAATGAAACTCCGACCTCCGGCCAAGACGCGTCCAGCCAAGAAGTCAACGGCCGGCGGCAAGCCTGCCGCCGCGAAGAAGGCAACCGCCAACAGCACCCTCAGCGCCGCCTACGGCAAGGAGTTCGTGGTCGACCTCGAGCGCCGTCGCGACCAGCTGGTCGCGCGCGTAGCCGAGCTGCAGTGGGACCTCGGCGGGCTCGTCTACGAGATGGCGATCCGCAACAGCATCAAGGTCGACGTGATGGTCAAACGGGCGGTGATCCTGCAGGACGCCGACGCCGAACTGAGCGAGGTCGAACGGATCCTGCGGATGGACGAGACCGGCGCCGCCGGCTCCTGCAAATCGTGCGGCGCCCCCCACAGCAGCGGCGCGACCTTCTGCTGGCAGTGCGGCAAACCGCTGCTCGAGCAGGTCTCGGGCGACGCGATCCTCAAGGGGTAGGGCGGGACGGGGGTTTGGCGTGGAAGGGTGGGATACCCCCTTCTCACTGCACTTCGTCGGGTGAATCGAAATCCGGCTGACGCCATGGAGCTCTCCGGCCCTCCGAATGCTCATACGTTCGAAGGGGGTATCCCACCCTTCCCAACAAAGCTCCTCCTCCAGCAGAATCAGGGATGCGGACTGGTTGGAGGGTCGGGTGACCCTCCCCGCCAACCCCATCCCTGAGAAGACCCCGCTCAGCCGAAGCGGCCGGTGACGTAGTCGCGGGTGCGCGGGTCGCGCGGCTGGCCGAAGATCGTCTTGGTGTCGTCGAACTCGATCAGCGTCCCCACCGGCTTGGCGCCGTTGGAGGAGTCGAGGCTGAAGAAGGCGGTGCGGTCGGCGACCCGGGCCGCCTGCTGCATGTTGTGGGTGACGATGACGATCGTGAAGCGGCCTTTGAGGCTGTGCATCAGGTCCTCGATCGCGCCGGTGGCGATCGGATCCAACGCCGAGGCGGGCTCGTCGAGCAGCAGCACGTCGGGCTCGATCGCGATCGCACGGGCGATGCAGAGCCGCTGCTGCTGACCGCCGGAGAGGCCGAGGGCGCTGTCCTTGAGCCGGTCCTTGACCTCGTCCCAGAGCGCCGCGCCGCGCAGCGCTTTCTCGACCCGGTCGTGGAGGTCCTGCTTGAGACCGAGGTTGCGGGGCGCCCAGGCGACGTTGTCGAAGATCGACTTCGGGAACGGATTCGGTTTCTGGAAGACCATCCCGATCCGCCGCCGCACCTCGACCTGGTCGACGTCGGGTCCGTAGATGTCGTGCCCGTGGTAGAGGACCTGACCCTCGAGCCTGAAGCTGGGGACCGAGTCGTTCATCCGGTTGAGGCTGCGCAGGAAGGTCGTCTTGCCGCAACCCGAGGGCCCGATCAGCGCCGTGATCTGCCCCCGTCGGATCCCCATCGAAACATCGGTCAGCGCCTTCTTGGCGCCGTAGTGGACGGCGACGTTCCGGGAGTCGAAGACGACCTCCGGGGCGACGAAGCTGTGGCGGCTCTCGGTCGCCTCGGCGACGCCGGTCTGCGGAAGCCCGGGGTCGGGATTCTGAATCCGGACCCGCGAGGGGACGGAGGGCTCGAAATCGCGCGTCGGATCGAAGCTCATGAGGAGGTCATCTTTCGTTTGCTGCGAGCCAACAGCGCTCTGGCGCTGAGGCTGGCGAAGAGGATGAAGGAAACCAAGAGGAGCGCCAGGCCCCAGGCTTCGGTGAAGCCTTCCGGACTGCCTTCTTCGGAGAGCGAATAGATTTTCACCGGGATGCTGGGAAGTGGTTCGAAGGGGTTGAGCGAGATGCCCGCGTATTCGGCCACCGGGATGATCAGCAGCAGGGGTGCGGTCTCCCCCGCGGCCCGCGCGACCGCCAGCACGGTCGAGGTGAGGATTCCCCCCAGCGCGGCCGGCAGGATCACGGTCAGCACCGCACGCCAGCGCGCCACGCCGAGGGCGTCTGAGGCTTCGCGCATGCTGCTTGGAACCAACAGCAACACCTCGATGCTGCCGCGGGCAACGAGCGGCAGCATGATGATCGCCAGGGCGATCGAGGCGGCGAGCGCCGTGCTATGAGGGGGTCTGACGAGCAGGCCGAAGATGAAGATGCCGACGATGATCGAGGGCAGGCCGTTCATCAGGTCGAGGGTCAGCCGGATCGGGCCGGCAAAGCGGTTGCTGGAGAACTCGGTCAGGAAGAGTGCGATGAGGACGCCCAGCGGCGCCGCGATCACCGTCGCGATGGTGACGATCTCGATCGTCCCGACCAGCGCCGGGGCGACCCCGGTCGGGGCGCCGGTGAAGATGAAGTCGAGGCTGATCGCGCCGATGCCGCGGGCGATGACGGTGTATACGACGATCCCCAAGACGGCGACCGCTGCGACCGCGGCGGCGGTCGCCGTGTACTCGGTGACCTTGCTGAAGGCCTGCCGGCGACGGAGGTTACCGCTCGGCGTCAGCGGGGCCGTCGGGTCGAGGACGCCGCCGCTCACCGCGTGATCCCGCCGCTGTTGTAGCTGAAGCGCCGCCCGATCCACTGGGCGGCGAGGTTGGAGATCAGCCCGATCACCAGCAGCGCCACGCCGAGGTAGTAGAGCGAAGCCTTGTGCATCTCGGTCAGGGCACTGGGGAATTCGTTCGCGATCCGGGCCGCCATCGTGTCGCCGGTCTTGAATAGATCGAAAGAGACTCGGTCACCGCCACCGATCACCTGGGCGACCGCGATCGCCTCACCCAACGCCCGGCCGAGGCCGAGCAGCGAGGCGGCGATGATGCCCGAGGAGGTCGAGGGCAGGACGACGCCGCGGACCACCTCCCACCTGGTCGCACCGAGGGCACTGGCCCCGTCCTGAAGGTCCTTCGGCACCGCCGTGAAGAGGTCGCGGGTGATCGAAGCGATGATCGGGATCACCATGATCGTCAGGATCAGGCTGGCGGTGAAGACGCTGGCGCCGGTCGTTTCGGGGGGACCGAAGAGGGGGATGAAGCCGAGCGTGCCGTGCAGAAAGGGCTCGATCGTCGTGTGCACGAAGGGGGCGAGGACGAGGACGCCCCAGAAGCCGAGAATGACGCTGGGGATCGCCGCCAGCATTTCGACCAGCGGCGCGACGACGCCGCGGATCCCACCCGGGGCCAGCAGGCTCAGGTAGAGGCCGATCGAGATCGCGATCGGCGCCCCGAGCAGCAGTGCGAGGGACGAGGTGAGGATCGTCCCGAAGAGAAAGGCGCCGCCGCTGAATTTGCCGAAGTTGGGCTGCCAGGTCGTGTGGGTGAAGAAGCCGAGGCCGAACTTGGAAATCGCCGGCGAGGCGTCGTGGACGACCTGGTAGGCAACGAGGATCATCGTGACGACCGTCAGCAGGGCGGCGGCAAAGCAGAAGCCGTAAAGGACGCGATCGCCGACGCGATCGGCCTTCTTGCGCCGCGAACGGGACCTGGCGGCGCGCGCTTCGGGTGGCGCCGTGGGGGTGGCGGTGGCACTCATTGGGCGGCAGCGTAAAGGAGACTTGCCCAAATCCACACTTCGTCCGTCGAATTTTCACAGAATTGACACAACTCACTTCACTGTTACATCACGTTCACACTGTTGACACACCACACCTTTCACGAGATTGACACATTTCGTCTATCCGTTGTCGGCAAATCTACCGTCGTCAACGAATCTCGAAAGGAACACCCTTGCTTCGAAAAAGGTTGCTAGCACTCGTCATTACCGTCGCCGCATCGGTTGGGAGCATGGCAGCCGTGTCGACCGCGGGCGCATCTGCCGCTGGTCTGACCGGCGCTGGATCCACGCTCGTAGCGCCGCTGATGGCCAACTGGATCAACGGCTTCGAAATCAGAGAGGGCATCCCGGTCAAATACGGCTCTGTCGGCTCCGGAACCGGCATCGCCCAGATCACTGCCAGGACCGTCGACTTCGGTGCATCTGATGCACCGCTGACGCCGGAACAGGCCGCCGCCTGCAACGGCTGCGTCCAGATTCCCTGGGCCCTCTCGGCGACCGGACTGGGGATCAACATCCCCGGCGTCAAGAAGGTCAACCTGACCGGCAAGCTGATCGCCGGGATCTACTTCGGCAAGGTCACGAAGTGGAACGACCCGAAGATCAAGAAGGTCAACCCGGGCGTCAAGCTGCCGGGCCTGACCATCACCCCGGTCTTCCGCAGCGACGGATCCGGTGACACCTATGCATTCACCAACTACCTCTCCAAGATCAGCCCCGCTTGGAAGAAGGGGGTCGGTTACGCCACCTCTGTCGGCTTCCCGGCCGGCGTCGGTGGCAAGGGCAACTCCGGAGTCACCTCAACGGTCACCAAGACCCCGGGTTCGATCGGCTATATCTCGGCGTCCTACCTGATCGCCGCCGGTATCGGTGCGGCCGCGGTTCAGAACAACGCCGGCAAGTTCGTGTTCCCGAACCTGAAGAACATCGAATCGGCCGCCGCATACGTCAAGAAGCTGCCGGCGAGCAACGCGATCAGCATCACCAATCCGCCGAAGAAGCAGAAGCTGGCTTACCCGATCTCGACGTTCACGTACGCGATCATCCCGCACGACGCCCCGAACAAGGGTGCGGTGGCGGCATTCGCCAAGTACTGCGTCACGCTCGGGGGCAAGTACGGCGCGGCGCTGGATTTCGCCCCACTGCCGAAGGTGGTGAAAAAGGCGGCTATCGCAGCGATTAGCTCGCTCTAGAGCCCGCCGGGCGCCGGGAGGCGCAGGTGGTTCCTCCAGCCGGCACAGGGTCTTCGGACTCTGTGCCGGTTTTTTTGGTCGGCGCTTAGGCGAAGGCCTGGGCGGCGCGGCGGCGGAGGTCGGCGTTGAGCATGCCGGTGACCTCGCTGGGGCTCTGGCCCGCGGAGGGGACGGCGTCGCCGATCAAGCCGCTGGCGCGGAAGCCGAAAAGAGGGGCTTCGAAGCCGAGCTCGCGGATCTTGCGGACCAGCTTGACGGCACCGGGGGTGTCGGCGCCGGGGCCGCAGAGGACGATCGCGGTCGGGTCGAGGGCGCCGAGGGCGCGCTCGAGGCGCTCGTCGCCGAGCTCGTTGGAGAGGACGAGGACCCGGAAGCCGGCGCGGCGCAGGGCGAGGTCGAGCGCCTGGGCGTGGACTTCCTCGGCGTCCTGGCCGCGGCTGGAGTCGAGCAGCAGGATCCCGGCCGGGCGCGAGGCGGCGGAGGCGAGGCGGCGGGCGCCGTGCAGCCAACCGGTGGCCCAACGGGACGCGAACTCCAGCTCGGCCTCGCGGTCGGGATCGGCGGCCAGCTCGTCGATCGCCGGCAGCAGCATCTCCTCGACGGTCCGCTCCAGCGGCCGCAGGGCGAGGCTTTCCTCGATCACCCGGTCGGCGGCACCCTCGTCGAAGCTCTCGAAGGCACCCAGGAGGCTGCCGCCGCTGGCCGGCGCCGCCTGGCGCTGGCGGGCGAGCTCGATCGCGGAGGAGATGTTGCCGGTGTCGGCGAGTGCGTCGCGCAGGGTCTGCAGCTCGACCAACTCGTAGTTGCGGTGGTTACCGACGGTCCGCTTCGGGACCGGGTAGCCGTAGCGGCGCTCCCAGCTGCGCAGGGTGTTGGGGCTGACGCCCAGAACTTCTGCGGCTGCGTTGGTTCGGATTCCTGGCATAAGGGGGGTTGCGTGGCTCTTTCGCCGCGCTGGCGGCATTCTCCCACCCGATTGCCGGGTTTACACCGGTTATGGACAGATTTACGGTTTCTGTCAGCGATCTTGCACGGGATCCAGCGCACCTACGCCCACCGGCTGGCCCACCGCGCGGGCCCTCCATAGCGCCGCATCGGCCCTGTGCAGCAGTTGATCGGCGTCGGCGCCGTGGTCCGGGCAGGCGACGACACCGGCCGCCACCGCGATCCGCCACCCCCCCGCGCGCTCCAGGTCGTCGAGCCGGCCGAGCAGCCGCTCCGCCATCTGCACCCCTTCGACGGTGCCGAGGTTCGGCGCCAGGACGCAGATCGCGTCCTCCTCGAGTCGGAAGGCTTCGTCGACGATGCGGATGCTGTCGCGCAGCGCCGCGCCGACGATCGCCAGCACGGTCTCGGGGCCGCCGCCGGTGTCGCCGTTGCGGGTTCCTGGCCCGGAGGCGTCGAAGACGGCAAGCCCGAACGGGTGGCCGTAGCGGCGGTTGGTCTCGACCAGCTGTTCGAGCCGGCGGCGCATGTGCCCGGGCCGGTAGAGGCTGGCGAGCTCGCGTTCTTCCTCCTCGGCCGGCTCCGCGCTCGGCTCCTCGGCGACCGGCGGCGCCTCCGTAACCTCATTCGGCGCCGGCACCTTGGCGAACGGCGCGGAGGAAGGCTCGGCCGCGCTCGCGGCCGCATCGACCGCGGTCGCGGTCACCGCGCCGAACTCCTCGGCCAGGCGCTGAGCCGCGACGCCAAAGGCCTCGCCGTCGCCGAGCTCATGGCGCAGGTCGGCGAGCAGCGCGGCGTGTTGGGCGGCGACGCCGACCGCCATGCGGCGCGCCCGCGTCCCGACTTCGGAATCCGTGCCTGAGTGCGACTGCCCCGCCACGCAGGAACCTTGTCGAAAGCAGCGGACGCAGGATCTGCGAAAGGTCGCTATTTACGGGACGACGATCGTCCAGGACGAATGTCGAATTTGCGAACTCTTCGATCCTCGGCCGCCGGGCCTTTCGCGAACTAATCGATACTGCGACGGCCCGCCAGGGCCTTGCCCAGGGTCACCTCGTCGGCGTGCTCGAGGTCGGCGCCGACCGGCAGGCCACTGGCCAGGCGCGTTACGGCGACCTGGCCCCGCAGCCGCTCTGCGATGTGCAGCGCGGTCGCTTCCCCGGTCGTGGTCGGGTTCGTCGCGATCACGACCTCGGCGATGCCGCCACGGCCGACGCGGGTCAGCAGCTCGGCGATCTTCAGATCCTCGGCGTCGACGCCGTCGATCGGCGAAAGGGCGCCGCCGAGCACGTGGTAGAGGCCGCGGTATTCGTGGGTGCGCTCGATCGGGATCACGTCGGCCGGCTCCTCGACCACGCAGATCAGGGTGCGGTCCCGATTGCTGTCGGAGCAGATCCGGCAGAGCGGCCCCTCGGCGAGGTTGAAGCACTCCTCGCAGAGGCCGACCTTCTCCTTCACTTCGCGGATCGCGTCCCCGAGCGCAAAGGCCTCTTCGTCGGGCGCCCGCAGCAGGTGGAAGGCCAGCCGTTGGGCCGTGCGCCGGCCGATCCCCGGCAGCCGCGAGAGCTCGGCGACGAGCCGCGCGAGCGGTGCCGGGCCCTCGGTGCTCAACCGCCGAGACCGGGGATTCCGCCGCCGAGGCCGCCCGTGATCCCGCCCATCTTCGAGCTCGCCAGCTCCTGCGCCGCGCGCAGGCCCTCGTTGACGGCCGCCTGGACCATCTCCGCCAGCATCTCGGTCTCCTCGGGATCGACCGCCTCGGGATCGATCGCGATCTCGCGCAGGGTCAGGTCGCCGCCCATCTTCACCTTGACCATGCCGCCGCCGGCGCTGGCCTCGACGACTTCGTCTTTGAGCGCCTCCTGCGCCTGCAGCATCTGCGCTTCCATCTGCTGGGCCTGTTTCATCAGGGCGTTGACGTCAAAGCCCCCGGGTCCGCCTCCTCGAGCCACCTAACTGACCTCCTCCGCGTCGAACTCGCTCTTCAGCCGCTCCAGCAGCTCCTCATTGTCAAGGCTGTTGTCTGCCGCAGCGGCGGGAGCGGCCGGAGCCGGTGCCTCGCCGTCAAGCAGCACGTAGGTCGGCTTCAGCGCCTGCCCGGTGACCGTCAGCAGCGCCTCCGCCACCTTCTCCCGGTTCTCCGGCGTCTCCGCCTTGCGCTTGTTGAAGGTGGCGTTGCTCGGAAAGCTGATCTCGACGACGCCGTCCTCGAACCCGACGGGCCGCGCATCCTCGAAGAACGCCGTCAGCGCCGGAGCCGTCGTCACCAGCTGGTCCATGACCGCGGGCCAGACCCTCTGCAGCTTCTCGAGATCGAGATCGGAGGAGCTCCGGTCGGCGGGTCCTGTCGCGGCGGCATCCCCCACGGTGCTCGGTGCCTGCGGCACCTCCGCGCCGCGGGGGACCCCCGCCCCCGCACCACCCGCCGAAGGAGCCTCCTCCGGCTCAGCCGCGATGGGCTCGGGTGCTGGTTCGGCCTCGTCCTCTTCCGCGGGCTCGGGGTCCCGAGCTTCAGGAGCCGGCGGGAAAGCTGAAGCGGCTGGGGCATCGCTGTCTTCCGGAGCGGAGCCTCCCGCGGGCGGCGCGGCGTCGGGGGGTCCGAGCACGGAGGCGGAGCCCCCGCCCGCAGGACCCCCCGACGCCGTGGCGGGCCCCGCGGGTCGCTCCCCTCCCGACAACCGTTCCTCCAACCGCTCGATCCTGCGCAGCAGCCCCTGCGTCGATGGATCCAGATCCGGACGTGCTGCTTTCAAGAGCGCGATCTCCACCGCCATCCGCGCGTCGTCCCCCTCGCGAACCGCGGTCAGGGCGCCGGCCAGATCGTCGATCGCGCGGATCAGGGTTGCCGGGCCGATCGTCGTCGCCTGGCTCTGCAGGCGGGCCGAGTCGGTGGCGGTCACCACAAAGGAGGCGGGCACCTCGCCGGTCGTCTGGGTGACCAGCAGGTGGCGCAGGTGGGCGAGCAGATCGCGAGCGAACTGCGAGGGGTCGCGGCCCGACCGGGCCATCTTCTCGACCCCGAGCAGGACCGCCTTTGGGTCCTCGGCGGCGACCGCGTCGATCGCGTCGAAGAGCAGCTCCGCGTCGGCGGCGCCGAGCATCTCCAGCACCTCGTCGAGGCCGACATGGCTGCCGCCGAAGGCGACCAGCTGGTCGAGGGTGCCGAGCGCGTCGCGGAAGCTGCCCGAGGCCGAGCGGGCGATCATCGTCGCCGCGCCCTCGTCGAGCTCGATCGACTCGGCGACCGCGACCCGGTTGAGGACCTCGGAGATCTGCTCCAGCGAGGGGCGCTGGAAGTCGAAGCGCTGGCAGCGGTCGGCGATCGTCGCCATCACCTTGTGGGCCTCGGTAGTGGCGAGGACGAAGACGGTGTTCGGCGGCGGCTCCTCGAGCGTCTTCAGGAAGGCGTTCCAGGCCTCCTTGGTCAGCATGTGGGCCTCGTCGAGGATGTAGACCTTCCAGCGGCCGCCGGCCGGGGCGTACGCGACCCGCTCGCGCAGGTCGCGGACGTCGTCGACGGAGCGGTTGGAGGCGGCGTCCATCTCGATCACGTCGATCGAGGTGCCCGCGGCGATCGTCACGCAGGACTCGCATTCGCCGCAGGGACTGACGGTCGGGCCGCCGCGCTCGCAGTTGAGCGAGCGGGCGAGGATCTTCGCCATCGAGGTCTTGCCAGTCCCCCGCGAGCCGACGAACAGGTAGGCGTGGTGGACCTTGCCCTGCTCGACCGCGTTGCGCAGGGTGCGGACCACGTGCTGCTGCCCGACGACCTCGTCGAAAGAGCCGGGGCGGTGGCGGCGGTAGAGGGAAGTCGACTCGCTCATCAGGGCTCGGGCCAGTGTATCCACGCCCCTGGGCGCGCCCCGCAAGTCCCCCTGTCGGACGTGTCTGAGGTTTGGCGTTCATATGAACGCCAAACCTCAGACACGTCGCGACGGGGGCCGCACCGGTAGCGTGCGCGCGTGCCATCGAGGGTCTCCAGCTGGCTGACGCCGGCCGCCTGGGTCGCCGCTGTGACGGCCGCGCTGCTGGCCGTCTTCCCGGTCGGCTTCCCCAACTACGACACGATCTACGCCCTCGTCTGGGGACGGGAACTGGCGCACGGGATCAGCCCCGACTACGGCGCCGCGCTGCCGCCGACACCCCATCCGCTGGCCGACCTGCTGGGTCTGATCGCGACCCCGATCGGAGACGGCGCGATCACGGTGACGATGATCGTCGCCTACGCCTCGCTCGGCCTCGCCGGCTACCTCGTCTACCGGCTCGGCACGCTCTGGTTCGACCGCTGGATCGGCGCCCTCGCCGCGGCGATCGTCCTCACCCGGGCGCCGTTCCTCTCCAACGGCCTGCGCGCCTACGTCGACCTCCCCTACATCGCCCTCTGCCTGGCAGCCCTGACGATCGAGGCCAAGCGCCCCCGCTCCGGTTGGCCCGTCCTGGCGCTGCTGGTCCCCGCCGGTCTACTGCGCCCCGAGGCCTGGCTCTTCTCCGTCGCCTACTGGCTCTACCTCACCTTCAGCCTCCGGCCGACGGGACGATTTGTCGCCGAGGACGCGGACAAATCATCCCGTCGAGCGGACGGATACTAAGTGCCGGTCTCGTGAGCTCGGCACTGGTCGGGCGGGAGCGCTCGGCGCGGGAGCTCGCTATGGCTGGTAGCGCTTGCCGCGGCGGGGCCGCTGCTGTGGGTCGTGTTCGACGCGATCACGACCGGCAACGTCCTCTACTCGCTGACCGGCACGCAGAAGACGGTCGAAACGCTGCAACGCCGGACCGGACCCGTCGACCTGATCCTCTACGGGCCGCGGGCGCTCGGGGAAGTCATGCAGTGGCCGGGGATGGTCGGCGCGCTCGGCGGCGTCGTGCTCGGCTTCGCCTTCCTCCGCCGCCGCTCGGCACTAGGGATCGTCGCCGTCGTCCTCTCGCTCGGCGCCTTCGCCCTGCTGGCCTGCGCCGGGCTGGCGATCATCGCCCGCTACACGATGCTCTCCGGGGCGCTGCTCTCGATCTTCGTCGCCCTGGCGCTGCTTGGCTGGCGGCTGCTGGACCCCGGGCATCCCTGGCGGCGCCGCTGGCAGCTCTTCTCCGGCGTCGTCGTCCTGATGTTCATCGTCTGGCTGCCGAACCAGTGGGACCTCGACTCCCGCGTCAATACTGACCTCACCAACCAGGCCCGGATCGAGGGGGACCTGACCGACCTCGTCGACGTCGGCGCCTTCCAGCAGCCACTCTGCGGGCCGATCGCCGTCCCCAACCACCGCGCCGTCCCCCGCCTCGCCTTCGGCCTCGAAGTGAAGCCGACGGAGATCGTCAGCGCCAGCGAGGCCGTCTCGGGCGAAGAAAAGGAGAAGCTCGCCGAAGCGGGCTACTACCTCGTCCCGACCAGCCAGTTCGTGATCCACAACTTCATCCTCGACCCTAACGATCCGACCCGGATCTCGACGCGGCCGCCGCCCGGCTTCGAAGACCTGGTTGCCGAAAACGAGTCCTGGAAGGTCTACAAGCGCTGCTGAGGCTGTCCTTTGTCGCCCACAGGGCTACAAAGGACAGTCGCTCATCTGGCTAGCCGCCCTCGGCGCGGACGATGGCGGCGTGGGTCTCCTTGGCGAGGTCGGGGTCGCCGAGCTCGATCCGCGGCGGCAGCTCGATGTGGAGGTCGTCGGAGGGGTCGATCCGCACCCGCAGTCCGTCTGAGCGGGAGTCGAGGACGTGGCCGCCGATGCGGCGGTCGTCGCTGATGAAGTGGAGGTGGTGGCCGGCGATCTCGATCCCCTCGGCGTAGGCGGGAAAGCGGAAGCCGAGCATCGTTCCGGCGATGTCGCGCAGCTCGAAGACGTGCTGTTCGGAAACGACCTCCGTCAGCGGCCGGTAGGGCAGGGCCTGCGCCGGGACCGAGCGCGCCTGGAGGAACTCGAAGGCCCCGTCGAGGCGAATCGCGCAGGAGGACGCGCCGGCGGGCATCAGCTCGTCGAGCCGCTCCAACAGCTCGGCGTGGGACAGCGGCCCGACAATCCGCGCGTCGATCGTCGGTTCGAAGTTCGTCACCACCGCGAACGGGGTCTTCTCCTCGGCCGCGACCCGGTGGACCCGGCCGTCGACGTCGGCCCGGTAGAAGGCGCCGTCGAGCGCGATCATCTCGCCGTCGAGCCCGTTCAGCGTCCCCAGCCCGAGGTCGCCGTGCTCGGCCAGCTCGGCGAAGCTGAGGTCGCCGTCGTAGGCGCCGTGCAACAGCGCTCCGACTGTCGAGGCCTGGAAGAGCACGTGCGGGTCGCGCTCGGCGTGCAGGTCATCCCGCCGCATCGACTCGACGTGCAACGAGCGGATCCAGCGCTCATCGATCACCGTGGCCATCCAATCAGCTCAGCGGGCCGCGTTTCATTTTGAAGTCGATGAAGCCATTGCAGTCCTCCGAGCTTTCCGGCCCCGCAGTGGTCACGACCGAGACCGAGCCAAAGACGCCGCGGTTGCGGGTGAAGCTGACTTCGGCCAGGCCGCTGCCTTCGCGGCCGCCGTCGGTCTGGGTGTAGTTGCGCTCCCAGTGACCGCTGGAGTTGGCTCGGCCACCATCGATGTTCGTGCCGCTGAAGTAGCGCTCGAAATCTTCGCCACTTTCGGAGTCGTGGCACTGCATCCGCAGGTTGAAGAAGAAGTCGGTCACTTTGCGGTTGTGGACCTTGAAGCCGATGAACTGGTCGCCGACGACCTTGCCGTAGCGGCCGTCGGGCGCCGGGGCCGGCCGAACATAACGCGGCCGGGCGGAGGCGAGAGCGGCGCCGGCAACGGTGAGGGCGACCAGCGCCAGCGGGACGAGCCGGAGGAGACGCTTGCGATTTGGCATCTGGGCTCATCGACAGCACGCGGGAACGGCTTGAGGACGGGATACGCTGCGTCGGAAAGTCTGGGGGATTCAAACGTTCGAGCCGGTTCGGCTTGATTGGTGTCGTCGTCGCCGCGCTGGCGATCGTGATCGCGACGACGATGGGTCAGGGAAACCCCAACCCGAAGCCGGCGCTGGGGCTGATCTTCGGCCTCATCGCGATCTTCCTCGTCATCCTCTTCGCCCTTCAGCGCTCCGACCTCGAGCGCGCCGCTGATCGTGATCGCCGCGATCTACGGCTCGATCCGGGCAATCGGCCCCGGCGGCGAACTCGACAAGGGATACGCGCGCACCGACCGGGCGATGAAATCGCTCGGCCTGCAGGTGACCGAGCGGCCCTCGGGCGGCTTCGAGATGCGCTACCCGACGACGCCCGGCTTCGACTACCGGCTGCGCGGCTGGACGGTGATGAGCGCCGAGCGCCACGGCCGCGGCGTGATGGTCCGGCTCGGCGGCCACGAAGACGCCGGCACCAACGAGGTGATCGTCGCCGCGCCGGGTCCCGAGTGGAGCGCCCGCTCCCGCGACGGCCGGGTGCGCCCCGCCGACGGCGCGCCCGATGCCGTCCTCGCCGCGCTGAAGGCGGTGCCGAGCTCGATCCGCTGGAAGCGGGTCGAGGTCAGCGCCGGCCCGGAGGGGATCGTTGTCATCCGCAGGAAGGGCGAACAGCGCGACTGGCTCTGCGACCTCTGGCTGGCCGAGCGGCTGGCCGGGTCGTGATGACGGCGATCGAGCTCGGCGGCGGCGTCAAGCATTTCGCATAGCGATCGGCCGGACGCAAGCCCGGCTGATCGATTGAAGAACTAAATGGACCGTGCACCGCCTTCGAAACAAGGTCACCGGGCGTGTCCGTCGTTTATGGCTCCTGCCGGGCTCACCTGCGGCACCCGCGGCATCCGCTTAAGGCTGCTTCCTTCCGGACCTGACCTGATTCGCGTGCCCACGTCGCGCAGGACCCGGCCGTCAACGCCGCCACGACGCACTGACCCCGACGGCCAGTCCCTCAGAACGGAATTCGGCCCCGCTAGAGCGGATTGCGGGTTACAGGGCACCGCTAATTCCCCGCCTAGCACGGTCCACTGGTGATCCTACCCTGCTGGTCTCGGTTCGGCTCGCCTGGCGTGGCTGACCGGCGCTCGAGCGCAGCTTCGAGTCGAAGCTGACCGCTGTCGGCTTCGGCTTCTTCATCCCCTTCTTCGTCACCAGCGGGATCAACTTCGATCTCGATGCGCTCGGCTCGATCGGGGCGATCCTCAAGCTGGCGATGTTCTTCGCGCTCTTCCTGATCGTCCGCGGCGCCCCGTCGATGCTGCTCTACCGCGGCATCTTCTCCGCTCGCGATCGCGCCGCCCTCGCCTTCTACAGCGCCACCGAGCTACCGCTCGTCGTCGCGATCACGACGATCGCGACCGGGACCGGCCAGATGAAATCGTCGACCGCGGCGGGCCTGGTCGGCGCGGCGATGCTCTCGACCGTCGTCTTCCCCTTCGTCGGCCTGGCCCTGCGGCGCCGGTCGGAGGCCGAAGCCGGGGAGCAGCCGCCCGCGATCGCCGGCGGCGAGGCACCGGCGATCGCCTGAGAGGCTCAGTTCAGCGACTGGCCTCCACCGCCCTCCCGGTCCTCTCGATCCCCGTAAGATCCTCCTCCCAGGGCGCGTAGCTCAGTGGGAGAGCGCTCGCTTCACACGCGAGAGGTCGCTGGTTCGAAACCAGCCGTGCCCATAGCCCCTCAATTCGCTTGTTAGAGGCGAATACTCGCCACCGGGGCTCCGGTCCGCAGCCTCTCAGAATGCCAGCGCGGTAACAAAGCGGAAACTGAGGGCACAAGAAAATGCTCTAGCCTCCGGCCGGTGTCCAAGTTGCGGTGGCTCGTTCCGGCGGTTCTGATTGGCGCTTCCCTTCTGGCGGGCTGCGGTGATGCGAGCCAAAGCGGCGCGTCGGGCTCGCCGGTCTCATATAAGCGCCCAATCAGGCGGCCTGGGATGACCCCGGCGAAGGCCCAGAGAATCAGGTCGGCGGCCCTGAACAACGGCTTCGTCCGGCAGCTTGCCTCCGGCAGCGAAATCAAAGTCTCGGAAGAGGTCGTGCCTTCGTCAACGGGCGGCAGACGATCGAAGCTGATCGGCGGAAATGTGCAGGTCTACCTCAGTCCGCCCGTCGACGTGGTCGATCAGCGCTTGCCTGCGGTCATCTACCCGAACGAAAAAGCTCCGCCGGGAACTCCGACGCTGCATCGGCATGTGCTGCTCTCGGGTACGAACATCAGCCGGCTAGAAGTGGCAATCAGGCTTAAGCGCGGCAATGCGGACCGGATCGAACCTTCAGGGAGCGGCTTCAAAGTCACGAGGTTCGAACTTATCGGGCCGCCTCCCAAGAATCCCGCCTATGCGCCGGAACCTGGCTATTAGCCGGGGCCGCAGCTCAGGGTTGTTTCGCCGGCGAAAACGGAGGGCATTCGCGAGTGAGGCGCCCGCCCCCATTTACTAGGCATATACGCATCCACTAAACGGTACGAGGGAGTGCAACCGAGAACGAAGTTCGGCCGCCGTGTCAACCACCCTCATGTCGACGGGGAGAACCTCCGAGATCAACCCGGAAAAGAACCCCCTGACCTGGTCCTCGTCGTGGTGGCCCAGCCGTGCGCCGGTTAGAACCTCGGCGTAGGTCACTACCGAAACCAGGCGTCGCTGGTCGCGGACAAGGTCCGCGAATCGCCGCAAGACTCCCCGTTCGTGTCCTGCGACTTCGATTTCAGCCAGCCCGGATCAAGACCCTCGCTCACCAGAAGGTCGGCATCCAATCGGAGGATGTCCTCCATGCTCGGCTGGGGAGGGGCGGGCACAGCCCACCGAGCTTCAGCATCGCCAGGGAGATCAGCGCCTGAGGGGCCCGATCGGGGCTAGCGGGAGTCGGCTCGCGGCTCGTCCGGTGCTCCGCGGCGCAGTAGGAAGATCGCGGCGCCGAAGGCGAGGGCCAGGAGGGCGAGCATTCCCAGCTCGAGAAGCAGGTTGGTCAGTTCCTGCCCCTGGCTCTGCTCGACCTGAGCCGTGACGACCACAACCCGCCTCACGACGGCGATCAATCCGACCAGCAGGAACGGCTCGGCGTAGATGTTGCCCTCATAGAGGACGATCCGCAAGGTGTGCAGCAGCTCCGCGACGATCAGAAGCAGGAGGATGCGGTCGAGCACCAAGAGGCCGACCGCGACCGGATCGGTGGCTTCCCCGAAGCTGTTGATCAGCTCTTCCACCGTGCCCACGGTCACCGCGATCGCCGCGAGCACGAGCAGCAACCCGACCACGATGTAGACGACCTCCTGGACCAGGTCCAGGCTGCCCATCACGAGCCTTGGACGCCCACTGGTAGGAAGCTTGAGGTGCATCGGCTGTGCCCCTTGCGGAGTCGCGGGTCGCAAGCACCGTATCAGCGCCGCCCGCGCTCAACCGCTTTAGGAAGCCAAATTAGGAGGCCAACGCGGACTCAGCGATGCTCGCTGGAACTCGGCCCCCGATGGACACGCTGGACGTCCTTGCCACCGTGCCTACCGAGCTTTTGCAGGGCGTTGGCCGCATATGCGGCCTGCCCGACCAAGGCTGCGTCGATCACCGCGAAACCTCCAATGACGACAGGAGAAACCATGAGTCGAAGTTAGCTCCATCGGCACCGACATTCAAATCGACCGTAAGCATGCTGACGACCTCGGACTCGGCGGTGCCTGGGCCTGCGGCGGTATCGCTGGTGAGGCAGCTGCCGACCCATCCCGTCTGCGCTCCCGGCTAGCCTGGCGAACCGATGTCACGCCTGACCCTCATGGACCTTTTTTCCGGCTGCGGAGGACTGACGCGGGGATTCCTCGACAGCGATCGCTTTGAGGCGACCTATGCCGTCGAGATGGACGAGGACGCGGCTTCCACCTACCGCGCCAACTTCGGGGATCACGTCTTCTGCGGCCCAATCGAACGAGTCGAGTCATTCGAATCCGTCGACGTAATCGTCGGCGGGCCTCCATGCCAGGGATTTTCCCCGCTCAACATGCGCGGCGTGGGATTGGAGAGACGGACTCTCTGGCGGGAGTATCTCCGCGCTCTTGAAGAAGCCAAGCCTGATGCCTTCTTGATGGAGAACGTTCCGCAGCTCCTGCGTTCCGCCGAGTACGAGCACTTCAAAAAGGCTGCGAGAGAAATCGGCTTCGAGATCGTCGACGACGTTCTCAACGCGGCGAACTTCGGCGTTCCCCAGACCCGCAAGAGAGCGATCGTGATCGGCTCCCGGCTTGGGGTGCCATCGCTACCCAGCGGTGATTTCCGACCTGCGGGCACCGCGTCGACGGGAGACAAGACGTGGCAAACCGTGAGGGACGCGATTGGGGATCTGCCTGGAAAGCCAGACGAGACGAACTGGCACCGGGCACGAAACCCTCGGCCCGTGAGCGTCGAACGCTACGAAACCATCCCGGGCGAGGGAGAGGGAAGGTTCGAGCTGGCTGAGCGGCGTCCCGACATAACTCCGGACTGTTGGCTCCGCAAGGAAAAGGGTTCGACCGATGTCTTTGGGCGGCTCTGGTGGGACAGACCCGCCTACACGATCCGCACGGAGTTCTACAAGCCTGAGAAGGGTCGCTATCTGCATCCGAAGGAGCACCGCCCGATTACGGTGCGGGAGGCAGCTCGCTGCATGAGCTTCCCTGACGGCTTCAAGCTACCCGAGGACCAGTCAATGACTTCAATCGCGAAGCAGGTCGGAAATGCAGTTCCGCCGCTCCTGGCGCTGCGGCTCGCCGAAGGTCTTGCCGACCACATCGAGGCCGCCCGGGCCGACGGACAAGCGACTGCCGGACTCGCTGCCTAGATTCCTTCCCGGCGGGTTTTTCGTTTTCGTCTTTGGAGCTTTGCCGTCTCCTTGCCGTGATCAGAGTGGCAGAGGGTTATTAGGTTGTCCTCCTCGTTGAGTTCCGACTTTGGCAGGGCCTCGAGTTCATCGGCGACCGCAACCTTGTGATGAATCTCAAGGTAGAAGCGCGAATCTCCCGCCGCGTCCGCCTTTGCGCGATTGCGGCCACAGATCTGACACGTGTAGTCGTCCCGCTCGAAGACTCGACGCCGAAGATCTTCGGGATAAAGGCGTTGGAGCAGATCGCGACGGTCCTCCGGCTGATTGGAAGTGAGTCGATATTGGCCGACCTTTAACGCCGGATCGTCAATGTGGGAATCGATTGGCAATCCATGCTCGTCTCGAAGCTCGCGCACCCGTCTGCTGCCTTCGGCAATCTTGCCGACATAGTCGATTTGCTCCCTGTCAACGACCTCGCCGACATTGGCATCGAAAAGCGCCTCGATGCGCTCCAATGCCGAGCCGGGTTGACGGCGAATGACGTTTGCCGTCTTCCACACCGCAGCACGCTGTGCGTCCGGCGTACTCGACTCCATCCGGTACCCACTTGGTCCGAGCTCAGTGATGTCGTAGCCGTCCTCAACGCGAAGTTCACGGATCCTCCGAGCCCACTCGTGAATGCCACTCGCCTCGGCGAGCACTTCGCCGTGTACGACTTCGCCAACATGTGCCAGCAGGTACGCCAAGATCTTCGCCTTTCCACCTTCTCCTTTGCCGGCGCGTGGCCGCGATCCGAACAAACTGATCTGCGCTCCTCGGAGTTCGGCTATGAACTCGTCGATGGCATCCCTTCCCCCCAGGCCGGCGCCGCATTCACGCTCGATCTCTGCCAAACGGCCGACGAGTAGCCGCAACTGCTGAAGGACATCGTCGTTGCCTCCTGGCTGACTCATCGCGCACTCCCGCCGTCATTCTTGTGCCGCTCGAGCGCTGCTTTCACGGCGCGGGCGCAGCCTTCTTCGTCGCGGTCAATTTCGAAGTCCCAGAATCTCAAGACAGTCCAGCCGGCATCTCGAAGCTCCCCGTCAACCCTCACATCGCGGTTCCGATTTCGTTCGATCTTCTCGTCCCAAAATTTCCCGGACTGGCCCCAGTAGTAGTCGGGGTGGCCATGCCAGAAAGCACCGTCCACAAAAATCGCGATCCGACGACCGATCCAGGCGAGGTCCGGACGGCCGGGAACTTTCCGCGGGTGCAGTCGCCAACCCCTGATGCCCGCAGCCCAAAGCGCACGCCTCAGCCTCATCTCCGGAGCGGTGTCTCGGGTTTTGACACGGGACATCAGCGCACTCCGACTGGAGCGAGACATTGGATCGGCCACGCCCATGACGCTATCCCAGGCACTGGTTCGAGCGAAGCCTTGCCCGTGGTCGCCGCAACAACCGCTACAGCGCCCGCGATACCCCGCCCGGTCGTCCCCGCGCCACCCAGGCCCGCCACAGGTAGACCGCCACGGCGAGGGATCCGAGCAGGGCGATGGCGGAGTCGAGGCGGGTCAGGTTGAGGGCCAAGACGAAGGCGACGAGGGCGGCGCCGAGCAGACTGGTTGCCATCGGTCCGTATCTGCCGTCGCGATAGGAGAGGCGGGCGCAGGCGAGGGTCGCCGCGAGGAAGCTGGCGAAGACGGAAACGGCGTAGAACTGGACCAGGGACTGCTCGTGGCCACCGGCCGCGACGATCATCGTCGCCGCGGCGACGAACACCACGAGGACGCCCCAGTGCGAGATCAGGTAGCGGTTTTCGCGATGCAGGGGCTCGGGGAGCAGTCCCGGCCCGCCGTCGCGGCCGAGGCCGGAAAGGGCCTTGAGCACGCCGGAGCCGGCCAGGTATGAGGAGGCCGCCGCCGCGAGCAGCAGCAGCGCGCTGAGCAACTGGAAGAGGCCGAAGGCGGCCCCGTCGCCGAGGACGCGCCGGCCGATGTCCGCAAGCAGGGTCGAGTCCGCGGCCGGGAGGCCGACGCCGAGGTGGACAGCGAGGACGGCCAGGGACAAGGTCATCGTGCCGACGACCCCGACCATCAGCCAGAGGGTTCCGCGACCGAAGAGGCGCCGGCCGCGGTCACCGAGCTGGGGTAGCTGCGCGATCGCGTTGGACGGAGCCTCGACGCCGGTGGCCAGCGCCATGCCGAGCGGGAAGGCGAGCAGCACGGCGGCGAACGAGGCGTTGGCCAGGATCGGACCGCCGGGCGCCGCCTGCGGCGCCGATGCGGCCGGAGTTGGATCGCCGACGACGCCGATGACGATCGTCACCACGGCAACCAGGATGAAGGCCTGGGTGGCGAGGGCGAAGCCGATCCGACCGCGGTGACCGACCAGCACGCCGACCGCCACCAGCACCGCCAGCGCCAGCGCGATCGGCGCGTGGGCTCCGGCCAGACCGGGAACGTAGGCGATCACGGCCGCCGCTCCCGCGGAGCAGCTGACCGCGACGGTCAGCGTGAAGTCGACGAGGAGGGCGCCGAGCGGGACGAAGGCCCAGCCTTCGCCGAAGGCTGTGGCGACGGCCTCAGGCCCCCCGCCGCCCTCCGGGAAGCGACCGATCAGCTGGTGGTAGGTGAGCGAGATGACGACGATGATCCCGATCACGACCCCCATCGCCGCGACCAGGCCGGCCAGATCGCCGTCCAGCGCCCGCAGCGCCGCCTCGATCGCATAGGCGACGGAGGACACCGGGTCCGCCATCACGGTGAAGGCGAAGGCGACGAAGAGATTGAGGCGGCTGAGCTTCACCGCGTAACCCTCTCAGCCCTGAAAAGCGAATGGGACCACGCGGCAGCGCAGTCCCTTGTCTTCAGCTCGGGAGATGACTCCCGTTTAACGCGTCCAACGGGAGTGACTATGGCAGGTTTAGGCTTTCGGGTCTGAATGGCGCTGCTGGTGGCCAAATTCCTGCTGGCGCCGCTCTGCGTGGTTGCCGTCTCCCTGGCCGGGCGGCGGTGGGGGGTCGCGGTGGCCGGGATCCTCGGTGGGTTGCCGGTGGTTGCGGCGCCGATCCTGCTGGCACTGACGCTGATCCATGGGCGCTCGTTCGGCGCCGATGCGGCCGCGAGCACGCTGCTGGGGCTGGCCGCACTGACCGCGTTCGTCGTCGTCTACGGGCGGGTGGCGGTGCAGGCGACACCGGTGGCAACGGTCCTCCGCGGCTGGGCGGCGTTCCTCGTCGGGGTCGGGCTGCTGTCGCTGATCGAACCGCCGCCGGGTATCTCCTTCGTCCTCGTCGGCGCCGGCTTCGCCCTCGGCCTGCGGCTGCTGCCGCCGCCGCGCGAGGCCCTGGCGACGGTCGAGGAACCACCGTGGTGGGACCTGCCGGGGCGGGCGCTGGCGGCGCTGACCCTGGTCGTCGCGCTGACCGCCGTCTCGGGAGCGCTCGGCCCGCACCTCAGCGGCCTGCTCGCTCCATTCCCGATCATCACCAGCGTGCTGGCGGCCTTCACCCACTCCCATGGCGGGCCGATGCAGGCACGGATCCTGCTGCGCAACTTCCTCGTCGGGTTCTACGGCTTTGCCGCCTTCTGCCTGACACTCGCGGTCGGCCTGCCGTCGCTCGACACGGGCGCCGCGTTCGCCCTGGCCCTGTCCGCGGCGCTGCTGGTCTCCGGCGCCGCCTTCGCGATCCGCTCGCGCTGGGCGCCGGCACCGGCTCGCCGGCGTTCGCTGAGTTTCAAGAGCCCGCTGCCCGACGACCCGCCTCAGTAGTTAGCCGCCGGCGGCTGCGGCTTTTCGCCGATTGCAGGGCCTCGATCCGGCCATACGGTCCTCTCGGGATGGAAGGCAGCGACCAACTGCGCGACGCTTATGTGCCCAACCGCCGGGTGCGTTTGGGCAGCGATGTGGCGGCGATCTGCATTGCCGGGCTTTTCATCGGCCTGCTGGGATCGGGGATGACCTGGTGGGATCGCTCTGAGCTATTCGACCTTGCCTCCACCCCGTTGCAGGTCGTCAAGCTCGGCCTCGGATACCTGGCCGGACCGATCCTCATCCTCGCGACCACGCCGCTCGTCTTCGGCCGCGCCCGCCAGCTCGCGCTCAAGCATCGCTTCAAGCTGCGCCTCGTGCTGGCAGCGCTGCTCTGGCTCGCCGGGCTCGCGATCCTGATCGCCAAGGTCTCCGCCCTCGACGGCTACACGATCGAGGCCGGCACCTACGTCACAGCCTCCCTGCTCGTCCTCGGCCTGCTCGCGACGCTCGCGATGTGGCCCTCCGGCCTCGCCATCGTCAAGATCGACCGCAAGGGATCCGAGCGGACCCTCCCGGAAGCGCAGCCGAGTTAATCCCCTTCGCCGCCGGGCGCGCGACGGTTGCGCTTGCGCTCACCGGTGCGGCGCTTCTGGTCCAGGCGGCGCTTGCGCGATGCCTTGGTCGGTCGGGTCGGGCGCCGGCGGCGCGGCACCCGCAGCGCCGCGGCGATCTTGGCGGCGAGGCGCTGCAGGGCGAGCTCGCGGTTTCGCGACTGGCCGCGGGCATCCTGGGCGACGGCGGTAATGGTCGAGCCGGCGCGCTCGAGCAGCCGCGCCCGCTGCGCCTCGTCGAGAACCCTGGAGGCCTCGACGTCGAAGACGGCTTCGACCCGCGAGGCGGTGACGTTGGCGTGCTGGCCACCCGGCCCGGAGGAGCGGCTGGTGCGCAGCTCGATCTCCGCCAGCGGGATCGCGAGGCGACCGTCGATTCTCAGCTCGTCGGGCACAGGTCCCCCACCGGCCGCGGCCTCAACCCGCGAGCTGGGGGATATGGCGGGCGACGTGGTCGGCGATGGTCTGCCGCACCCAGCGCTGGGTCTCGGGGTCGGCCATCCGGTATCGCCCGAGCAGCATCTTCTGGTCGTCGAGCGGCAGCCCGGCGATCTCCCAGCTGACCACGAGACGCTCGAACATCGCCTCCGAGCGCCGCTTCCAGGCGTCCTCCAGCGACGCGGCGTCGCCGCGGGGCGGCTCGCCGATCTTGGCGATCGTCGCGTTGCTGAGCGACTGCCGCAGGGTGAGGATGTTGCCCTCCGGATCGGTGTAGTCGATCACCACCGCCTTCGGTCGCGGCCGGCGCTTGTTCTTCTTCTTTGCCATCGGGACCGAGTTTGCCGGCCGCGGCAGCGGTCTATGCTCGATCACGGTGGGTGCAATGACCTTCATCGGCGTGCCGATCGACTCGGTCGGGCGCGACGGCGGCACCGAGCGTGGCCCCGCGGCGCTGCGGGAACTCGGCCTCCCGGCCGCGCTCGGCGGCAAGGACGCGGGCGACCTCGGGGTACGAATCCGCGGCGAGGAGCGCGACGCCGAGACCGGGATCCTCGCCGGCGCGGACGTGCTGAGCACGACCGCCACGATCCGTGCCGCGGTGGCCGAGCGAACCGCAGCCGGGGAGCGCCCCTTCCTCGCCGGCGGCTGCTGCGCCGAGCTGCCCGGAGCGCTCGCGGGCGCTCGCGACGCGCTCGGCGAAGCGATCGGCCTGGTCCACCTCGACGGCCATCTCGACCTCTACGACGGGGAGACCTCGCCGACCGGCGAGGCGGCCGACATGCCGATCTCGGTCGCGCTCGGCCTTGGCCCGGCGGGCTGGGTGCGGGCCTGCGGCGGCGCCTCGGTCAGCGCCGAGCGCACCGCGTTGGTCGGCTTCCGCGACCGCGCCGAGTCGCTTGAGTACGGGATGCGCCAGCCGGAGCAGATCGAGCCCCCGCCACAGGCGCTGTCGTTCGAGGAGCTGCACGATGGCGATCCGGCCGAGGCCGGGACGGCGCTGGCGGCGCGGCTCGCCGAGCGCGGTGGGTTCTGGCTTCACTTCGACGTCGACGTCCTCGCCCCCGGAGTGTTCCCGGCGACCGACTACCTGATGCCGGGAGGGATGGACTGGGACGAGGCTCGCGCCGTCCTGGCCCCGCTGCTCGCCTCCCGCGCCCTGATCGGCGCCTCGCTCGGCTGCTACAACCCCGACAAGGATCCCGGGCTGGCCTGCGGGAAGGCCCTGGTCGACGCCCTACGCGCCTAACGCCTCGACCTTCGCCGCCAGCTCGAAGTCGGCCGCGGTCAGACCGCCCTCGGAGTGGGTCGAGATCGTCACCGTCACGGTGTCCCAGGAGATCGCCAGGTCGGGGTGATGGTTCATCGCCTCGGCCGGCTCGACCAAGGTCTCGACGAACCTCACCGAGCCGACGAAGTCGCCGCGGCCGAACTCCTTGGCGAGCGCGTCGCCGCGACGCTCCCAACCGGGCAGCTCGGCGAGCCCGGCCTCGATCTCGTTGCTGGTCAGCAGCGTCATTCGCGCCCATGCTGGCAGGCCGGCGGCGGCGGCGCAATCGCCGAGGATGAAACCTGCCCACTCCGCCCGCCGCCGCAGGCTCGGCAACCGCTCGCCACGCGCAGCTGCACACCGCGAACTGCGCCGGGAGTTATGCCTCCCAGGGGAGCAAAAGTCACGGTGAGAAGGCCGGGGCGGGAGAGCAGCTAAGGCGTGAGGACGATCTTCAGCGCTTCGCGGCGGTCGTAGATCCGGTAGGCCTCGGGCGCCTCGTCGAGCTTCATGTGGCTGCTGACGAGCGGCGCCGGGTCGAGCTTGCCGGCCTCCAGCAGGGCGAGCACGCGGTCGACGTGGGCGATCACGTTGGCGACGCCGAGCCGCAGCGAGATCCCCTTCAGCCAGGCGAGGCCGAGCGGGATCTCGGCCCGGCCCGAGTAGGCGCCGATCCCGGAGACGGTGCCGCAGTCGCGGACCAGGCTGATCGCCAGCGCCAGCGGCTCCGGGTTGCCGACCGCGTCGACAGCGACGTCGACGCCGGCGCCGCCGGTTGCCGCCCGGACCTCGCGCTTGACGTCCTGCTCGGTCAGGTGCAGCGGCGTCGCCCCGAAGGAGCGCGCCATCTCCAGCCGTTCGGCGACGGTGTCGATCGCGAAGACCTCGACGGCGCCGGCCGCCAGCGCCGCCTGGATCAGCGCAGAGCCCGACCGGCCCGAGCCCGAGCACGGCGACGGTGTCGCCGGACCGCATGCCGCCGTGGGCGATCGCGTGGAAGCCGGTCCCCATCACGTCGCCGGCGAAGAGGGCGACGTCGGTGCTGACCGAGTCGGGCACCCGACGCAGGGTCAGGTTGGCGCGCGGCACCAGCACCTGCTCGGCCTGGGCGCCCTGCAGGTTGCCGAGGTGGGAGCCGTGGCCGAAGGTCTGGCCGTTGGCGCAGCGGTGGTAGTCGCCGCGCAGGCAGGGCGTGCAGGTGGCGCAGGCGGTGAAGAAGCAACCGACGACCCGCTCGCCGACCGCGACCCGTTCGACCTCATCGCCCGCGGCGATGACCGTGCCGACGAACTCGTGCCCGATCGTGAACCCCGCCTCGACCGGCACTCGCCCGTGGTAGATGTGCAGATCCGACCCGCAGATCCCACTCGCCTCGACCCTGACGACACAATCGTCGGCTGCGACCAGCTCGGGGTCGGGCTTCTCCTCGACGCGAACCTGCTCCGGGGCCTGAAAGGTGACGACACGCATCCGACAACGCTATCCGTCGGCGTTCGCCTCCTGCAAGCTGACACCGAGCTCCGAGTCAAGCGGAGTGCAGACTCGGTCGCGCCCGGCTTTCTTCGCCGCATACAGGGCACGGTCGGCCGCCCGGATCAGCGACTCCGAATCGCTGCCATGTTCGGGGAAGGACGCCACGCCGAAGCTTGCCGTCACCCGGCCGGCAAGACCCGGCACCTGCAATTGCCGCAGGCCCTCACGCAGCTTCTCGGCGAGTTCGACACCGCTCTCCATATCGGTGTCCTGCATCAGGATCAGGAACTCCTCGCCGCCGTAGCGAGCGACGAAGTCGCTGGCACGAGTGCCGCTGCGAAGAACCTCACCGACGGCAGCCAGCGCCTCATCACCGATCTGGTGGCCGAAGTTGTCGTTGATCCGCTTGAAGCGATCGAGGTCGAGCATGATCGCCGAGAGAGGGGTAGCGGTGCGGTTCGCGAACGCGACGATCCGCTCCAGGTCATTCGCCGCTGCGCGAGCATTGGCGAGCCCGGTAAGCGAATCGGTCACCGCCCGAGTCTCGGCAATCGTCAGGTTGCGAAGGTTCGCAAGGACCGGCGCGGCCGAGGTCACGGTCGACTCGAAGCGGCGCCTCTCACGCTCGTTCAAAGGTCTGGAGTCCCTGCTGACCAGCACCGAGCCGATCACCTCGCCGCCGACGAGGGAGGGGAGGCAGAGAGAGTTGGCGCCGACGGCGCCGCAGAGGCGGCATTCCAGGAGCTCATCCCTGCCGGCGATGCGCTCGACCGGCCTCCCCCGGCGGACCGCGAGGCAATCGGAGGGAACGGCGGTCGCCATCCGAGCTGCCAGGGGCGACGACTCGGGGAGCTCGGTCGCGGTCTCGAGCCGGTTTTCGCTGTTGTTGCGACTGAAGACCACGGTCGTGCCGTCCGAGATCGCACGGTTCAGCTCGCGGCCGAGCAGGGTCTGGGCCTCGCTCTCCCCCTCGGAGTACTGCAGGGCGTCGGTGAACTCGGATCCCTCTTCGACTTCCCGCTCGCGTCGGCTCGACGGCCTTTCGATCAGCAGATAGCCAGCCAGGGCGGCGATGGCAAAGAGCCCGGCGATGATCGCGAGGAGGATCCGGCCGGCCTGATTCTGCAGATCCAGCCGATTCGCTTCGACGAGCGCGACGAATTCGGCGTTGGCTGCGCGGAAGCTGTCCATTCCGGACTTCCGCCGCAACAGCGCGTCCACCGAAACCGGCTCGCCGGTGCGGTGCACTTTGATCGCCACGCTGGCCTGGCGCAGCCAGTTCTGAGTGAGGCGGTTCTGGACGGTGAGCAGGCGCTGCTCAGGTCCCCCCGTTCCGAACTCGCCGGCAAGCGACTTCGCCGCCGTTCGGTAGTCGCTGAGCCCGGTCGCGAAGGGCGTTAGAAACACTTCGCGACCGCTGAGGAGGAAACCCCTCAGCCCGGTCTCGAGGTCGAGGCGGGAGGTCAGCATCGTCTGGGCGGCGCGAACCTGGGTGTTCCCCTTTTCCGCGGCCGAGCGCTGGGCCTTGCCGCCAAACCACACGGCCGTCCCGATCAGGACGACTGAGACAGCGAGCAGCCAGCGGATTTTGTGCGTGCGTTCCATGCCGATAGGTGATGGTCGCTACCCATCCATCGGTCCCTGGTCCGTTTTACATAAGTCCGCACGGGAATCGTGCCACCGCCGGGCGACTGCGAGATCTCGCGAAAGCGGCGCCGGCAGTCAGCCTAGACGCTGACCCCGGCGACCTGGAAGCGGTTGCCCTCGCCGTCGGGGCTGGCGGTCTCGGCGATCCTCGATTCGAGCGCCAGCTCCTTCTCGAAGTCAGCAGCCTCGCCGTGCTGGAAGGAGACGTCCTTGCCCTCGAGCAACTCGATGAAGACCTCGACGAAGTGGGCGTCGAGCTGTTTGCCGGCGACCCGCCGCAGCTCGACGATCGCGTCGTAGCTCGACATCGGCGTCCGGTAGGAGTCGCGGGCGGTCATCACGTCGTAGGTGTCGGCGACGGAGATGATCCGCGACAGCTCGGGAATCTCATCGCCGGCCAGGCCGCGCGGGATAGCCTTTGCCGTCGATCCGCTCGTGGTGGGCGAGGATGATCTCCGCCACCGGGCCGTAGCCGTCGAGCGAGGAGACGACCCGCGCGCCCTGCTGCGGGTGGCGCTTGATCAGCATCCAGTCCTCGTCGGTGAGCGGCACGTTGGCCTTGAGGATCCGGTCGGGAAGGATGAACTTGCCGATGTCGTGCAGCAGCGCGGCGATATGGACCAGCTCCTCCTCCCGGCGCGAGTAGCCGGCCCGCTGGGCGATCGCCCGCGAGTAGCGGGCGACGGCGGCGGAGTGCCGGGCGGTCATCTGGTCCCGCAGGTCGAGGGTGCGCAGCATCGCGCTCAACATCCCGACCTGGAAGCTGGCCAGCTGCTTGCTGCGCAGCTCCAGCTCCTCGGCCCGCTGCTGGGAGACGAGCAGCGCTCCGAGCAGATACTGGAAGGTGACGAGGACGACGCCGAACAGGGCGATCCCCGCCAGGCCCACATGTATATAGAGATAGGCGACGCCGACGGCCATCAGCGCCGCGGCGAGCTCGGAGGGCAGCAGCGGGACCAGCGCGGTGTGGACCTTTCGGAGGAAGGAGCTGCCATCCAGGTAGCAGGAGTAGGAGGCGATCATCGTGAAGTTGATCGCCAGCGCGAGCATGAAGGCCGCGAGAATCAGGGCGTAGAAGGCCGGCTCGGAATCGGTGATCCCGGCGCCGGTGGTCACCCAGTGGAAGGCGAGGCCGGTGATCAGCGGGTAAGTGGCGAAGGTCAGGCCGTTGCTGAGGAGGACGGCGGGCGTGCGTCGCTCGACCAGCCCATCGACGACGAAGATCGTCAGGACGCCGATCACCGCGGCCGGCGGGCCACCGAGCAGGACAATCGCCAGGACCATCGGCAGGAAGCCGCCGGAGAGCTTCAGCTTCGACGTCGTGGTGATCGCCGTCAGGTCGCTGAAGATCGCGAAGGCAAGCAGGATGGCAAGCAGGGGAAGATCCCAGTCGGCGGTGCCGGCGGTCAGGACGGCCACCGCCGCGACCACAGCCAGCGCGAACACCTCCGCGGCGATGATCAGACTGCTGGGGCGATTTCTAGTCATGGGCTGACCGGTATGGGCAACGGCGGAACCCTCTCGCTCCGTGCCGTGAGCCCCGCGAACATATGGGTTCACCGGTCGAGATCCATTCCCTGCAACGGATCCTGAGATCTTTGCGCGCCTCGGGCATGGCACTGAAATTAGCCCGCTAAGAGGCCCTTTACAAGTGGACGTAGCCGTATGACGGGTTGCGTGCAACGGCCGCGGCAGCGAGCTGCCGGCTCCCGATCGGCCGCCGCAACGGCCTTCAGGCCAAAAAAAGGGCGCCCACCATCTGGGGGCGCCCTGTGAAGCTCGGCGCGAGTACCGTACCCCTCGCGCTGACTTCTATGAAGATCTAGCTCCGGTAGTGCATGTGAGTCCCTTTCAGTTGGATGAAGCCCTCAGATGCCGCATCGCCATCTGAACTCGTGAAAATGCTTGCAACGGTTGTAGCACAAGTTCGCGGAAAGTTGTGCAAATGCACGAAATCTTGTGCATAAATGCAGTAGTTCGCCCACGATAAATGCGTACGACAGGCCTCACCGACCCCCTGCGGAGGCGCCCATTCCGGCGGCTCGTGATGAGCTACGCGATCAACGAGCTGGGCGACTGGATGGCGATCATCGCCCTCTCGATCCTGGTCTTCGAGAGGACCGACAGCGCCCTCGCGGCCGCCGGGCTCTTCGTCGGGACCCGCCTGATCCCCGCCCTTGCCTCGCCCTTCCTGGTAACCAGGGTCGAGCGCCCGCCCCCGCGCTTCACCCTGCCCCTCATCTACTGCGGCGAGGCGGCGGCCTTCGCGGCGCTGGCCCTGCTCGCCGGCAGCTTCTCTCTGCTGCCGGTGATCCTGGTGGCGAGCCTCGATGGCACCCTGGCCCTGATGGGCCGGTCGCTGACCCGCGCCGTGGTCGCCGCCCTGCTGACGCCGACCGGCGAGCTGCGAGCCGGCAACGCGGTGCTCAACGTCGCCTTCACCGGCGGCGCAGCGGTCGGCCCCGGCCTCGCCGGGCTCGCCGTCGCGGGCCTGGGAGTGCAGACGGCCTTGCTCCTCGACGCGATCTCCTTCTACGCCGTCGCCTGGATCCTGTTCACCGCCGGACCGCTCCCACAGGCCGAGCCCGAACCGGGGCGGATGCGGGATCGGGTCCGGGCCGGAGTTGCCTATCTAGGTGAGCAGAAGGCCCTGCGCCGGCTGCTGATCGCCCAGGGAGTCGCGTTCATCTTCTTTGCCGCGGTGATCCCGGCCGAGGTCTTCTACGCGAAGGAATCGCTCGGGACGAGTGATTTCGGCTACGGGCTGATGCTCGCCAGCTGGGGGGTCGGAATGGTCATCGGCAGCTTCGTCTTCGCCGCGACCCGGCGCGCCCCGCTCCCCCTGCTGCTGTTGTTCAGCACCATCGCGGTGGGTGCCGGCTATCTCGCTACGGCCGCGGCGCCGACGCTGGCCTTCGCCTGTGCGGCCTCGATCCTCGGCGGCGCCGGCAATGGCGTCCAGTGGGTGGCGCTGGTCAGCGCCGTGCAGGAGCTGACGGTGGCCAACATGCAGGCGCGGGTGATGAGCGTGCTGGAGTCCGCGGGCGCCGCGATGCCCGGCGTCGGGATCGCGCTCGGCGGCGTGATCGCCACCGTCCTCAGCCCGCGGGCCGTCTTTCTCTTCGCGGGCGCCGGAATCCTCGCCATACTTGCCGTAGCCGCACCATTGCTTGGAACCAAATGGTCTGAGCATCTTGTAAGCCCTCGTCCATCTCAGCTTGACGGGGGTAACGACGTTGTGCTGGAGTTGATTCCGGCCGGGTCCGTCATGCAACCGAGCGAGGGGACAGAACCTTGAGGAAATCTTTTGTGGTCGTCGCGGTTCTTGGGCTTGCAACGGTCGCATCCCTTGGACTGGTTGCCTGCGGGGGCAGTGGAAGCAGCGGCTCCAGTGGGGGCGGCAAGGAAGGCGGGACGCTGAACGCGACCTTCGCCGGCTTCCCCGACTACCTCGACCCGGCGCTCTCCTACACCTCGGAAGGCTGGACCGCGATGGGTGAGACCTATCTGCCGCTGCTGACCTTCGCCCACGCCAACGGCGCCGCCGGCGGCCAGGTAATCCCAGCCCTGGCGAAAGAAATGCCGAAGATCACCAACGGCGGCAAGACCTACACGCTCTTCCTCCGCCCCGGCCTCAAATACTCCAACGGCGAACCGGTCAAGGCCTCTGACTTCACCTACGCGGTCGAACGGGCCTTCAAGGTCAACTCCGGCGGTTCCCCCTTCTACTCGACGATCGTCGGTGCCGAAAAGTTCGCCGAAACGAAGAAGGGCGGCATTCCCGGCATCAAGACCAACGACCAGAGCGGCGAAATCGTCATCAATCTGACCAAGCCGCGCGGAACCTTCACCAACGAGCTGGCCCTGATGTTCGTCGCTCCGGTCCCCCGGGGCACACCGAACTCGAACCAGTCGACCCACCCGATCCCGGCCACCGGGCCCTACATGATCACCAAAGCCAACCCGAGCAAGGGCTGGTCCTACGAACGCAACCCCTACTGGGCCAAAGCCAACTCGAAGGCGATGCCGGAACTGCCCAGCGGCCACATGGACAAGATCAACGTGCAGATCATCCGCAATCCCTCGACCCAGGTCAACGAAGTCGAGCAGGGCAAGCTCGACTGGATGCAGACCCAGCCGCCGCCGGATCGCTATCCGGAAGTGAAGAGCAAATACGAGGGCAGCCAGTTCCGGGTCGAGAAAACGATCAGCACCTACTACTTCTGGATGAACACGACGAAGCCGCCGTTCAACGACGTCAAGGTCCGCCAGGCCGTCAACTACGCGGTCGACCCGGCGGCGCTGGAACGGATCTACGTCGGCCAGCTGGCCGGAACCCAGCAGATCCTGCCGCCCGGGATGCCGGGCTACAAGAAGGTCGAACTCTACCCGCCGAATCTGGCCAAAGCGAAACAGATGATCGAAGAAGCCAACCCCTCCGATCGCAACATCACGGTCTGGGGCGACAGCGAATCCGAAAACGAAGCCGCGGTCACCTACTACCAGGACGTGCTGGAGAAAATCGGCTTCCACACGACGCTGAAAATCCTCAACCCCGATAACTACTTCACGGTGATCGGCAACACCTCGACGCCCGACCTCGACACCGGCTGGTCAGACTGGTTCGAGGACTACCCGCACCCGAACGACTTCTTCCAGCCGTTGCTGGCCGGGGAAAGCATCCAGACGACGAACAACAACAACTTCGCCCAGATCGACGTGCCGGCTTTCAACCAGAAGATCGCCAAGCTCGGCGAAGAACCGTTCGGCCCCGAACAGGAAGCCGAATACGGGCAGCTCGACCAGGAATACATGGAACAGGCCCCCTGGGCTCCCTACGGGAACCGGACGGTCTCGACCTTCGTCTCCAGCGCGATCAACCTCGAAAACGTGATCTTCAACCAGACCCTCGGGCAGGACCTGACCAGCTTCGAATTCAAGTAGGGGCGCCCGCGAGTGGCCCTCGAGCCCCGGCCCGATCCGGCTCTCCCTGGCGGAGAGCCGGACGAAGGCTTTCCCGAGGCGCCGCCGGGATTCGAGGTCGAGGGGCGCAGCCCCTGGTACCTGGCCTACAAACGGCTGCTGCGCAACCGCGTCGCGCTGGCCTTCCTCGGCCTCTTCTTCCTCATCGTCCTCTTCGTCCTGGCGGCGCCGCTGTGGTCGCACAACGTCGCCCACACCGGCCCGAACACGACCCACACGCTGGAGAAGCTGCACGTCAACGGCGAAGTCCGCGAAGTGGTCACGATCGAAGGCAAGCCGATCGGCCCGCAGTGGTTCGAAGCCGGTGGCAAGTTCTTCCTCGGCGCCGATGGCGGCCTCGGCCGCGACGAGATGGTGCGGCTGATGTACGGCGGCCGGACCTCGATGATGATCGCCTTCACCTCGGCCTTCATCACCACCATCCTGGCGACGATCCTCGGCCTGATGGCGGGCTACTTCCGCGGCGCGACCGATGCGGTCGTCTCCCGCACCAACGACGTCGTCTGGGCCTTCCCGGTCGTCCTGCTCGGGATCGCGCTGGGAACGGCGCTCGCCGTCGGCGGGCTGAAGATCGGGCCGATCGAGATATCGGGGAACTCGCTCTGGATACCGATCCTGATCATCGGCTTCGTGATGGTGCCCTACATGTTCCGGCCGATCCGCGGCGAGGTTCTCGCCCTGCGTGAGAAAGAGTTCGTCGAGGCCGCCGTCGCCCAGGGCGCCGGCTCGCTGCGGATCATGTTCGGTGAGCTGCTGCCCAACCTCTGGTCGACGGTGATCGTCTTCTTCACCCTCAACATCGCCAACAACATGCTGCTGGAGTCCTCGCTCTCCTTCCTCGGAGCCGGCGTGCGGGCACCCAACTCCTCCTGGGGAAAGATGGTCTCGCTCGGTACCGAATTGATCTACACGACGCCGCTGCTGGCCTTCGCGCCCGGGGTGATGATCCTGCTGACGGTGCTCTCGTTGAACGTCTTCGGCGATGGGCTGCGCGACGCCCTCGACCCGAAATCGAAGGTCAGGCTCGAGGCCCGCGCGGCCGCCGTCGAGCCCCAGGGGACCGCCGTCTGATGGGACGCTTCATCGCCCGGCGCCTGGTTGGGATGGCCCTCGTCCTCTTCGCGGTCTCGATCGTCGTCTTCCTGATCTTCAACGTGATTCCGAACTCCGATCCGGCCCAGCGCCTGGCGGGGAAGAACGCCGATCCCACCCTGGTCAAGAGCATCGAAAAGGAATGGGGCTTCGACGAATCGCTGCCGGTCCAGTACGGCGACATGATGAAGAAGGTCTTCAACGGCGAACTGATCTCCTACGACGAACGGCTCAACGTCGTCGACCGGATCGTCGAAGGGATCCCCTGCAGCTTCTCGCTCTGCATCGGCGCCGCGGTGATCTGGATGTTCTTCGGGATCCTCTTCGGCTACCTCTCGGCGATCCGCGCCGGTGGCTGGCTCGACCGCAGCCTGACCGTGCTCGCGGTCGCCGGCATCTCGTTACCGGTCTTCCTGCTCGCGGCGATCTTCCTCTACCTGTTCACCTTCAAGCTCGAACTCTTCCCCGCCAGCGGCTACGTGGACCTGACCGAAGACCCGGTCCAGTGGGCCTACCACCTGATCCTCCCCTGGCTGACGCTGGCGATCCTCAACATCGGCTTCTACAGCCGGGTGCTGCGCTCGAACATGCTCGACTCACTGCGCGAGGACTACGTGCGGACCGCCCGGGCCAAGGGCCTGAGCGAGCGGCGGGTGCTGGTCAAGCACGTGCTGCGTAACTCGCTGATCCCGATCGTCACCCTCTTCGGGCTCGACTTCGGAGCGACGATCGGGGGCGGCGCGATCATCACCGAAGTGATCTTCAGCCTCGACGGGGTCGGCGCCTACGCGGCCGAAGCGATCAGCAATCTCGACCTGCCACCGATCATGGGCGTGACCTTGTTCGGGGCCTTCTTCGTCGTCTTCTTCAACGCCGTCGCCGACATCCTCTACGCCTACCTCGACCCGCGGATCCGGCTGGGGACCTCGGCCCAGTGAGCCCGCAGGCGCTGCTCTCGGTCAAGGACCTGCGGGTCGGCTTCGCGACCGAAGCCGGCCGGCTGCAGGCGGTCGACGGGGTCTCGTTCGACCTGGCGCCGGGAGAAGTCCTGGCGATCGTCGGCGAGTCGGGCTCGGGCAAGAGCGTCACCGCGCAGACGATCCTCGGCCTCACCCGCTCGCCCAACGCGGTGATCGAGGGCTCGGTGCGGTTGCACGACGCCGAGCTGCTCGACGCCGGCGAACGCGAGCTGCAGAAAGTCCGCGGCAACCAGATCGGGATGGTCTTCCAGGACCCGATGACCTCGCTCAACCCGGTCTACCGGGTCGGCAGCCAGATCGTCGAGGCGATCCAGGCCCACGACGCGACGCTGGGGAAGAGCGAGGCCCGGAGTCGAGCGGTCGAGCTGCTCGACTCGGTCGGGATTCCAAGCGCCGAGACCCGGGTCAACGACTATCCGCACGAATTCTCCGGCGGTATGCGGCAGCGGGCGATGATCGCGATGGCGCTGGCGATGGAGCCCCGGGTGCTGATCGCCGACGAGCCGACAACTGCGCTCGACGTCACGATCCAGGCGCAGATCCTCGCCCTGCTGGAAAGCCTCAACCGCGACCGGCAGCTGGCGACGATCCTGATCACCCACGACCTCGGCGTCGTCGCCGAGGTCGCCGACCGAGTGCTGGTCATGTACGGCGGCAAGGTCGTCGAGGAAGGGACGCTGGACCAGATCTTCTATGACCCGCAGCATCCCTATACCTGGGGCCTGCTGGGGTCGCTGACTCGGCTCGACCGGCCGCGTCCCCGGCGGCTGCCGCAGATCAGCGGCGCGCCGCCGTCACTGCTGGCGCTGCCGACGGGCTGCTCCTTCCGGCCCCGCTGCCCGCACGAGTTCGGCCGCTGCTCGGAGGTGCCGGCCCTCGAAGCTCGCTTCGCGGACGCCGCCGGCCATTGCGATCGCTGCTGGCTGAGTCCAGAGGAGAAGCGGGCCAAGCGCCAGGTGGCGGGGCAGATCGGCCTGGAGGCGGGGACATGAACGCCGAGCCGCTGCTCGAGGTAACCGACCTCGTCAAGCACTTCCCGGTCAAGCGGGGGATTCTCTTCGACCGCACCGTCGATCAGGTGCGCGCGGTCGACGGGATCAGCTTCAGCATCCCCCGCGGCCAGACCCTCGGCCTGGTCGGCGAGTCCGGCAGCGGCAAGTCGACCGCCTGCCGGGCCGTGTTGCAGCTGATCGCGCCGACCTCGGGCTCGGTCCGCTTCGAGGGCGAGGAGATCGCCGGCCTCTCGCGGCGGCAGATGCGGCCGCTGCGCCAGGAGATGCAGATGATCTTCCAGGACCCCTACGCCTCGCTCAACCCGCGCAAAAGGATCGGCCAGATCGTCGGCGACCCGCTCAGGCGTCAGGACGTCGCCTCCGGCGGCGAGCTGCGCAAACGGGTGATGGAGCTGCTCGAGCGGGTCGGACTCTCCAGCGAGCACTACAACCGCTTCCCGCACGAGTTCTCCGGTGGCCAGCGGCAGCGGATCGGGATTGCCCGCGCCCTGGCGCTGAAACCGAAGCTGGTGATCGCCGACGAGCCGGTGTCCGCCCTCGACGTCTCGATCCAGGCGCAGATCGTCAACCTGCTCGACGACCTGCAGGACGAGTTCGGCCTCACCTACCTGTTCGTCGCCCACGACATCGGCGTCGTCCGCCACATCTCCGACCGCATCGCGGTGATGAACCAGGGCAGGATCGTCGAGCAAGGAAGCGCCGACCAGGTCTGTGAGCGCCCGACCGACCCCTACACGAAGAAACTGCTCTCGGCGGTCCCGATCCCCGATCCGCGCGAGAGCCGGGCCAGGCGCGAGCGCGCCGCCGGCGCCGGGTGAACCTCCCCCTCTCCCCACCGATCAAGCCGCAGCTGGCGCTGACCCGCAAGCAGCTGCCGGTCGGCGAAGAGTGGGCGTATGAGCCCAAGCTCGACGGCTTCCGGGCGATCGTCTTCGTCGACGGCGAGGACGTCTACATCCAGTCGCGCGGCGGCAAAGCCCTGGCCCGCTACTTCCCCGAGCTGAGCTTTGCCCCGGGGCGCTGGGTGCTGGACGGCGAGCTGGTGATCCGCGACGCCGACGGCAAGCTCGAATTCGACGCCCTGCAGCAGCGCATCCACCCGGCCGAGTCGCGGATCAACCTGCTCGCCAGGGAGATCCCGGCCTCCTACGTCGCCTTCGACCTGCTGGCCGAGGGGGACGAGTCACTGCTGGAGACGCCGCTCGCCGAGCGCCGGGCGCGGCTGGAGGCGATCGCCGCGAAGGCGGACCTGGAGCTGACCGAGCTGACCGCCGACACCGGCCAGGCGGAGAGGTGGCTGGGGAGCATCGAGGGTGTGATGGCCAAGCAGCTCGAGGCGCCGTACATCCCCGGCAAGCGCAAGGGCTTCGCCAAGATCAAGCGCGAGCGCACGATCGACTGCGTCGTGATGGGCTGGCGGCCGGGCAAAGAGGAGGGCACCGTCGGCTCGCTGATCCTCGGCCTCTACGACGGCGAGGAGCTGCGCTCGGTCGGCCACATCTCCGGCTTCTCGGCGGCGGCCAAACGCGGCATGCGGGCCCTGCTGGCGCCGCTGGAGACGGGCGACAGCGGTAGCGCCGAGCCGAGCCGCTGGACCGGCGGGCGCGACCTCGAGTGGGTGGCGCTACGGCCGGAGCTGGTGATCGAGGTGGGCTACGACCATGCGGCGGCCGGACGGATTCGGCACGGGGCCAGATTTCACGCGTTTAGGGACGACAAAGACCCCAAGGAGTGCAGATTTGAACAGCTAGACGAAGGGGGGTAGGGGCTGCCGTTTCGCCGAGACCGCAGAAACCCGTGCATAGCACGGTTAAGTACGGACTCGCGAGAGAAGGCTTAGACGCTGGAGCCGGTCTCTTCGCGCTTGTAGCTCTCGAGCTGGTCGAGCGCTTTGGCGCGGGCCTTGGCGCGCAGCGGCGGCAGCAGGGCGACGAGGTGGCCGCTGGGGCCGAGGGCCTGCTTGGCCCAGTTGCGGAAGTCGAACTCGTCGACGTGGTCGGTGATCCTGCCGTCCTCGGCGAAGCGGAAGCTGGCCTCGATGTCATTGACGACCGGGCGCCCGGTCGAGAACGTGTAGCGGGCGATCCAGTGGGCCGAGCCGCTGTCCTCGCCCGCATCGTGCTCGCGCAGCTCGATCTTCAGATCCTTGGCGCGGCCGGTCAGCATCCGCCACATGGCGCCGATGTCGTCGCCCTCGAGGTCGCCGAAAGCCGGATCGCGGAAGTGGGCGCCGGGCGCGTAACAGGCGGTCATCGCCGAACCATTGGACTCGGCGAAGGCGGCGTAGAGGCGCTCGATCGTGGCCTTGTTTGCGTCGCTGGAGATATCTCCACCCTAAGCGTTCAGCCGGGCAGCGCGCCAGTGACGACGTAGCGGAGCACGTCCACGACCTGCTCAGGGCCGCGTGCGGTCGCCTGAGCGGCGCGGTCGACCTCCTTCAGCGCATGGTCGAGCTCCGCGTCGTGGAGGGTGATGACGGGCTTACCGAGCGCGGCGGCGTAGCCGGCGTCGAAGGCCGCATTCCACTGCCGGTATTTGTCGCCGAAGCGGACGACGACCACGTCGGCCGCGCGGATCAGGGTCTGGGTCCGGATCGCGTTGACGCCGGCACCCTTGTGGTCGCGCCAGAACGCCTCGCCCTCCTCGCCCAGCGTGCCGGTACCGGCGTCGTCGGAGGCGGCGTGGTCGGTGACCGGCGCCGAGAGGGTGATCGGCAGGCCGGCGTCCCGAATCCCGGCCTCGATCCGCTCGCGCCAGTCGGAGTGGATCTCGCCCGAGAGGTAGATGCTCCAGGTCCGCTCGGCCATCACGCCCCTGCCGTCTGCTCCTCGAAGTGCTTGCTCAGCATCGTCACCTGGCCCTGGTAGTTGGAGCCGAGGCTGGCGCCGTAGAGGCGGTCGGCCGGGGACTCCATCCACTCCAGCCCGAGCTTGCAGACCGGCTGGCGGTGCTCGACCATGAACGGCACGTCGCGGGCCCGGACCTCCAGTGCGGCGCGGCTGCCGTGGCTGGCACCGCTCGGGTCGTAGCCGAAGCCGGGGTCGAAGAAGCCCGCGTAGTGGGTCCGCAGCTCCCCGGCGGTCGGGTCGTAGGCCATCATCTCGGCGGCGATCTTGGGTGGGATGCAGACCCCCTCGGCGGAGAGCAGCAGGTAGAAGATTTCCGGCTCCAGCACCACCCGGCCACCGGCCTCGGGGAAGACCGGGTCCCAGAAGTCCGACCAGCGGTAGGCGCGGATCCGCGAGAGATCGACCGGCAGGCTGTTCTTCTTCGCCCGGTAGCCGACGGTGCGGTCGGCCGGACCGGAGAGGTCGAGGCTGAGGAAGAGGCCGTCCGACAGCGCCAGCTCGGAGTGGCCCAGCGCCTGATCCCCGAGGTAGAGCAGCGGCGACTCGTCCTGCAGGCCGCGGATCTGCTCGTCGCCGAGCCGCACCTCGCCGCGGGCCAGGCGCAGCTGGTTCAGCGAGAGCCCGGTCTTGACCTGGATCGCGAAGGAGCGCGGCACGATCTCGAGGTAGAGCTTGCCGTTGTAGCCGGCGCGGATGTCGTCGAAGCGGTGGTGGCGATCGGTGATCACCCTGGTGAAGACGTCGAGCCGCCCGGTCGAGCTCTTCGGGTTCGCCTTGGCGCGGACGTCGTCGGGCAGCGCCAGCTCCTCGATCAGCGGCACCAGGTAGGGACGGTCGCGCTCGAGCACGGCTCCGTCGCGGAGGTCGACCTTCTGGAAGGCGAGATCCTCGACCTTCTGCTCGACGGTCGAGTCGACATCGGGCAGGAAGGAGCAGCGCAGCGCCCAGGCGAAATCGCCGAGCCGCAGGTCGATGCTGGCCGGCTGGATCGCCTCGGGCCGGATCCGGTAGTCGCCCGAGCTGACCCACTCACGCTCGATCGCCTGGCTCAGCGCCTGGGAGGGGAAGACGCCCGCGGCCGCGCCGGCTTGCGGCGCACCCAGCACCGGCGTCCCCGCGCTTTGCGACTCGGTCATCCAGCAGAGATTATTCGCCGCGCCTCGGCGGTGCCGAGGTAGGGCGTGAGGGCAAACTCGACAACCTCCGGCAGCAGCTGCTCCACCTCCCCCGCTTCGTCGGCGAGAACGCGCCGGCCGAGCAGCGAAGCGATGCCGCCGACGACCGCTTCGTCGATCGCGTCCGGGACCTCCACCCCGTCGGGAGCCCTGGGGGCTCCCTCTCGCAGGCAGACGACGAAGCTCTCCACCGCGGCCTGGTAGCGGTCGTAGATGCCGCGGCCGGCCCGCAGACCCTCGACCAGGGCGATGCTCGCCAGCGCCGGGTCGGCGGCGAGCGCGGCCAGCAGGGCGGCGATGGCGTCGCGGATGCGAAGCGCCCATTCGGACTCCCCGTACTTGGCGCCGGCGGCGCGCACCTCTGCGCGGATCCGTTCGATCGCCGCTTCGTAGGCAGCGAAGAAACAATCGTCCTTGCTTTCGAAGTGCTTGTAGAAGTCACTCTTCGAAACTGCCGCGCTGCGACCGATCAATGACACAGTGGTCTGCTGATACCCGACCTCGTAGAGCACTTCGGTCAGCCCGGCGATCAGCCTCTCGCGCTGATTTTGGGCGACGTACTCAGGAGACAGCCCATGTCTTCCACGCGGTAATCGATCCATCAGGTCATCGGGCGAAAGAATACCCTTCAGTATTCAAAATACATAGCCGCGCCATTCGCCCTTCTGGTACCGTGAGGAAACTCGACTCGCTTCTTATAGATACTGACGAGTTTCTCGGTGCCCTCCGATCGAATCCAACTGAGCCCAGAGAAGCTGGTCGCTGCGATCGGAGACGGTTGGTCCGGGGACCAGATCGACGCTGCGGTCGAGTTGCTCGCGAGTGGCGAAGGACGCTTTCCGTCCGGCGCCCGCAAACTACCGTCTGATCTGGTCAGAGCGGTTCAACGCGAGCGACTGATCGCTGCGATGTTGAAGGCGTCGGCGGAGCTTGGCTACCGGGAAACCAACGTCCAGGACGTGATCGACCGCGCCGGAGTCTCGCGACCCACCTTTTACGAGCACTTCGCGAACAAAGAAGATTGCTTCCTCGCGGCCTTCGACACCAGCGCCGAACGGCTGCGTGACAAAGTCCGCCTGGCGGCGCTCAAGGGCGGGGAGGTGTGGCGCGACCGGATGCGCTCCGGCCTCGAGGAGCTACTCCGATTCGCCGGCGCCGAACCGGACACCGCGCTGGCGTTGATCGTCGAGGCACGGGCCGGCAGCGTCGACGTGGTGACGCGGCGGGTCGAGCTGCTCGACCACTTCGCCACTTGCCTCGACACCCAGGCCCGCGAGCTTCTGCCAGAGGCACCGGCGTTTTCCATGACCACCGCGACGGGCATCGTCGGCGGGGTGGAATCGCTGCTCTACGCCCGCCTCCGCAAAGGCGAGCACGAGAGCCTGGAAGCGCTGCTGCCCTCGCTTATGTATTTCGTCGTCCTCCCCTACGAAGGCCACGAGGCCGCCAGCGAAGAGCTCGCAGGTCGGCCCTCAAAGGCCCCCGAACACACTTCGTACGTTCGCCTAGCGTCCTTGAACCCGGGGCCCGAGCCGGGAAAGGGTCTCGCAGGAGAAGGGGGTCCGTGCAGATGACCGCGAAGAATCGAATCAGTCGCCTCATGGCGTTTACCGTCCTGATTGGGGCCCTGGCCCTGTGCCTGGGGGCGGGGTCGGCGAGCGCGGCCTGGCCCGGGCAGAACGGGCCGATCGTCTTCAACGGCGGCTCCAACGGGGACGCGAGCGGGCTCTGGTCGATCATGTCGAACGGGTCGCGACTGCGCCGGCTGACGAGTAACGGGAGCGATTCCGAAGTCCAGGTCTCTCCGGACGGCCGCTGGATCGTCTTCGCCCGTTCGGTCGCGGCCGGCGGGCAGTCGGTGCGCCACATCTTCATCGCGCGAGCCGACGGCAGCGGCGTCATGGAAGTGACCACGGGACCGGTGTTCGACCGCACGCCGTCCTTCACCCGCAACGGCAGCCGGATCCTCTTCACCCGCTTCGTCCGGTCCTCCGAAGAAGAAAAGAGTCACGACGTCGAACACATCTTCAGCGTCCTGCGCAACGGCAACGGCCTGCGGCGCCTCACCTCCGGCCCCTTCAGCGACCGCAACCCGGTGATGTCGCCGAACGGCCGCATCATCGCCTTCGAACGGGCCGGGCTCGTCGGGGTGGAGCCGCACGTCTACACGATGCGGGCGAACGGGGCCGGGGTCCGCGACGCGACGCCCCGGCTCGCGGCCTGGACCGCCCAGCCAGACTTCAGTCCCTCCGGGAACCGGATCGCCTTCGTGCGCGGCTACCCCGGCGCGGCCAGCGCCGAGATCTTCACGATGCGACCGAACGGCAGGGGGATGAGGCGCCTGACGGGGAGGCCGGGCCGCCCGGTCGGCTTCTTTGCGAGCCCCTCGTACTCGCCCAACGGCAGGTTCGTCGTGGCCCAGCGCACGAATGCGTCGGGGGGGCGCCCGCTGCTTCAGGTGTTCCGGGTGAGGAATCGCCGTCGGGTCGCGGTCCTCGGCGGCAACCGAACCCCGCGGGCGGCGGAAATGCGGGACCCGGCCTGGCTCGCCAGGTAGCGACCCGGACTGGCCGACTTCTCCCAGGCCGCAGACGTCGGCGGGCAGCGCCGCTCCTCGTTCCGGTGGCCTTCGCCAGTTAAAGCGGATCTCGGGCGATCCGCCGAGCGCGAGCGATCGACGTCGCGATCCCGGGCACCGAAAAAGCCGGAACTCCAGGCCTGGACGGCCGCTATGGTTTGTCCACGATGACGGCAATGGAACCCCATACGGCGCACGAGGGCGACATCGGCGACATGAGCCGCGCCCGAGCCGCCCGCCTGGAGGCTGCGCGCAAGGCGCCGATGAGCGAGCGCCTGGCACGGGTGCACGCGCTCAGCAAGCAGATGAGCGCCGTCAAGGGCGCCGCCTCGGCGCGTTGAGCGAGTTCGACCTTCACGCCCTGCTCGCGGCACTGCACGAGCGCGAGGTTCGCTTCGTCGTGATCGGCGGTGTGGCGGTGGGGGCGCATGGGTACGTGCGGGCGACCGAAGACCTCGACCTCGTGCCCGATCCCGACCCGGCGAACCTGAAGCTGCTAACCGCGGCGCTTGGGGCGCTGGATTCGACTCTGCCGACGGTCGAGGGGCGGCCCTTCGATCCCGACCAGGACGGCTCGGTCATTCTGCGCGGCGGCAACGTCAGTACTGACACCAGGTTCGGCGGGCTCGACGTGGTGCAGCGCCTGCGCGGAGTGCCGGCGTACTCCGAGCTGGCCGAGGACGCGGTCGAGAGCGACCTGCTGGGCATCCCGGTACGGGTGTGCTCGCTCGGCCGCCTGCGGCAGATGAAGCAAGCGCTGAGCCGCGCACAGGACCGGGCGGATCTGGAGAACCTGCCCGAGGGTTGAGGCCCTTTGAGCGGGGAGCGAAGCGTGCCCTGCACGTGAGCGACCGATGACGCCGCCCTGCGCAGCCAAAACCCGTGAGCGGAGGGGGTGGGATTCGAACCCACGAGCGCCTTGCGACGCCAACAGTTTTCGAGACTGCCCCGTTCAACCGCTCCGGCACCCCTCCGGGGACTGCTGCAGGGCGTGATTCTAGGGATGCCAGGTTTAAAGGCGGCGGCCGATCTGTCGATCAACCCGGTGTGGACCGTGGCGAGCAGACTCGGATCGGGCGATTCTTCGACCTCCACCCGCGGCTGCTCCGCGGGGTGGCGCTGGTTGCCCTGCTCTGGGGCGTCGGCTACCTGACCTGGCGGGTCGGCTGGAGCGGCGAAGGGGCGAGCCCGGTGCTCTTCGCGATGCTGCTGGTGACGGAGCTCTACGGTCTTTACGCGCTCGCGGTCCTGACCTGGTTCTCCTGGTCCCGCCCGGCCGCGGCGCGGCCGGCGGCCACCCCCGGCCGCGGGGTCGACGTCTATGTCTGCACCTATGACGAGCCCGTGGAGGTCGTGATGGCGACCCTGGCCGGCTGCCGCTCCCTCACCTACCCGCACACGACTTGGCTGCTGGACGACGGCCGTCGGCCGGAGATGGAGGAGCTGGCGAAGCTGGCCGGCGCCCGCTACCTGACCCGGCCCGACAACTCCCACGCCAAGGCCGGCAACCTCAACGCCGCGCTGCCGCGGACCGAGGGCGACCTGGTGCTCGTCCTCGACGCCGACCACGTGCCGATGCCGGACACCCTCGACGCGCTGGTCGGCTACTTCGACGACGAGCGGATGGCGGTGGTGCAGACGCCGCACGACTTCTTCAACCACGACTCGGTCCAGCACTACGTCGTCGGCCGCCATGAGCAGTCGCTCTTCTACCGGGTCGTCTGCCCCGGCAAGGACCGCCACGGGGCCGCCTACTGGTGCGGATCGGCGGCGCTGATCAACCGCCACGCCCTGCTCGAGATCGGCGGCGTCGCGACCGAGACGATCGCCGAGGACTTCCACACCACGATCCGCCTCCTGCGCCACGGCTGGAAGGCCCGTTACCACGATGAGGTCCTGGTCCAGGGACTGGCGCCGCACGACCTCGACGGCTACCTGCTGCAGCGCGACCGCTGGGCGCGCGGCAATCTCGCCGTCTTCACCCTGCCGGAGTCCCCCCTGCGGGCGCGGACGCTGAGCCCGCTGCAGCGGCTCTCCTACCTCGCCAGCCTGCTCGCCTACCTGGCGCCGCCGATGCGGCTGCTGCTGCTGGTGACGCTCGGCGCGGTGCTGTGGACCGGGGAGATGCCGATGAAGATCAGCGTCCTTGCCCTGGCGGCGCTCTGGCTGCCCTCGGTGATCCTCAACCTCAGCGCCGGATCGGCGCTGGCGCGCGGCTACATGCGGATCCCCGAGACCGCCCACTACGAGCTGCTGACGATGGAGATCTACACCCGTGCCCTGCGCTGCATCGTCCGCCCCGGGAAGACCGCCTTCAAGGTGACCCCCAAGCAGGGACGCGACGGCGGCGGCTGGGACGCCGTGCGCAAGCTCCACCTCGTCCTCTTCTGCACCGTGCTGCTCGGCATCGGCACGTTGCTGCGCCTGCTCGACCTGGCCGGGGCCGGGCCGCTGCCCGAGATGCCGGGAATCGCCGCCGTGATCGTGCCGCTGCTCGGCCTGATCGAGCTGCGCCGCCTGCTGAAGACGTCGCTCGCCGTCGGCCGCCGTCGGCAACGCCGCCTCGTCTACCGCTTCGAGGGCGACGCCGAGGCCCACCTCTTCTCCCCCGAGGGCCACACCAAAGCGCGGCTGGTCGACGCCAGCGCCGCCGGCGTCGGCCTCGTCGCCGAGGCGCCGCTGGAGATCGGCGAGCGCCCGGCGGTCCTGCTCGAGCTCGCCGACGCGGCCGGCGCCAAGCACGAGGTGACCGCCCAGGTGGAAATCCGCAGCTGTCGCGAGGTCGAGGGCAGCTTCCTGGTCGGCGCGACGATCGTCGAAATCGACCTCGACGCGAGGCTGCGGCTGATGGAGTGGTGCTACGTCGTCTGCAGCCACGAGCGCCTGCGCGGCCACCGCCCGGCGACCCCGATCCCCGAGACCGAAGCGATCGTCGTCTCCCTCGACGACCATCGCGACGAGGGCCCGATCCCGGTCCGCCCCAGCCTCCCGGCCTTGAAACAGGCCTGATCGTGGTCCCCTGGGTCACCAAGCTAGGCTTTCCCGGCACCCCGGAGAGGTGTCCGAGTGGCTTAAGGAGCGCGACTGGAAATCGCGTGGGCGGGGTTAACCCGTCTCGTGGGTTCGAATCCCACCCTCTCCGCTCCGCCGCTTCGAAAAGAAGGCCCGCAGCAGGTCGGCGCACTCGGCCTCCAGCACCCCGCCGACCACTTCGGGCCGGTGGTTGAGAGCCGGCTCGGCGAGGACGTCGAGGACGCTGCCGGCGGCTCCGGCCTTGGGGTCGGGGGCGCCGAAGACGACGGTCGGGATGCGGGCGAGGACGATCGCGCCGGCGCACATCGCGCAGGGCTCGAGGGTGACGTAGAGCGTCGTCCCCGGCAGGCGCCAGCCGCCCATCGCCTCGGCGGCGGCGCGGATCGCGAGGATCTCCGCGTGGGCGGTCGGGTCGCGGCGCAGCTCGCGCTCGTTGCCGGCAAGGGCGAGCGGCTCTCCCTGGCGGAGGATCGCGGCGCCGATCGGGACGTCGCCGTGGGCCTCGGCGAGGCGCGCCTGCTCGAGCGCCAGCGCCATGCCTTCGCGCTGCGTTTGGTTGCCGCCATCTTCCTGCATCGAACCGGGAGTATGTCCCCTACAACTTCCTCGGCACCGCCGTGTTAGGTGTAGAGCTCGCACGAACGCAGCTGTATCGGCGAGCCCCACGATCCCAGATGAGACGACTCCTTCCGATTCTTGCCATTGCGGCCGCGCTTGCCGCGCTGACCGGTGCCGCCCCCGCGGAGGCCCGGATCGGCCTCGCGCGGGCGCACGGATTCGCCCCCCACCAGGTGATCGTCAAGTTCGACGGCGAGCGCACGGCGCGCAAGCTGCGGTTGCCGGCCGGCGTCAGCGTGCGGGAGCGGGTCGCCGCCCTGCAGAAGAGCCCGGCCGTCGAATACGCAGAGCCCAACTACGTCGCCACCGCGTCGGCGGCCGGCGGCTCGACCTTTGCCGTGCCCGACGATCCCGGCAGTCTGGAAGGGCCGGCGGAAGCGGCGGTCTCACCCGGTGGCTGGGCCTTCAAGCAGTGGAACTTCCTCGACTTCGAAGGCCCCTCGAACGGGCGACTCCCGATCTCACCGGGCGGCATCGACGCGGTCGACGCCTGGCGGCATCTGGATGAAGTCGGGCGACCGGGCGCCGAGGGCATCACCGTCGCCGTGCTCGACACCGGGATCGCCTATCGCTCGCTGGGACGCACCTTCCTCCGCAGCCCGGACTTCGGCGCCGGGCAGTTCGTCAAGGGCTATGACTTCGTCGGCCGCGACCGCCTGCCGCTCGACGAAAACGGCCACGGCACCCACGTCGCCGGGACGATCGCCGAGAAGACCGACAACGGGATCGCCCTCACCGGGCTCGCCTACCGGGCCAAGCTGATGCCCGTCCGGGTCCTGGACAAACAGGGTCGCGGTGACGCGACGACAATCGCCAAGGGCATTCGCTTCGCCGTCGCCCATCACGCCCGGGTGATCAACATGAGCTTCAACTTCGGCTGCGGCAAGAAGGTGCCGGTGGTTGACGAAGCGCTGCGCGAAGCCTACGCGCGGGGCGTCGTCGCCGTCGCCTCGGCCGGCAACATCGGCTCGGAGACCTGCGTCTCGGAGCCGGCGACCGGGCCCCGCGTGATCGCCGTCGGCGGCACCACCGAGGGCGGCTGTCTCGGCGACTACTCGCTGTCGGGCACGGCGATCGACGTCGTCGCCCCCGGCGGCGGCTCCCCGGTCCCGGGCTGTCCCTCGATCTCGGCGCGGCCGATCTACCAGGTGACGTTGAAGCCTCGAAGCAGCGACGAATTCGGCATCCCCGGCAACTACGTCGGCACCTCGATGGCCGCGGCCCACGTCTCCGGCGTCGCCGCGATGGTCCTGGCCAGCGGCGTGCTGGGGCCACAGCCGACCCCGAGAGCCCGCGTCAAGGCCGTCACCCGCCGCCTGCGCACAACCGCCCGCAGCGTCGGCCTGCCCAACACCCAAGAGGGCGCGGGATTGATCAACGCCGGCGCGGCAACCGACCCTGAAGCCCCCTGACCGGCGCATTTCGGCGTCCTCGGTCGCTCACGTGCGAAGCACGCTTCGCCCCCTGCGTCCTTGAACTGCTTGGTCAGGCGACTTCAGGTAGTTCTGACAATCAGGACGCTGCATGGCGCGTGATGGGAGACGTTGTTGGGGACGCTGCCGAGCAGGTAGCGGCGGGCGCCGGTCATTCCCTTGTTGCCGACCACGATCAGGTCCGCTTTGGTCCGTTCGGCGACGCTGAGGATCGCCTCGGCGGGGTCGCCCTCGACCGGGTGGGTCTGGACCTCGATCCCCGCTTTGCGCGCTTCGGCAGCGGCCGCGTCGAGGACGAGGTTGACGTCCTCGCGGGGGCCGAACTCATGCTGGATGTCGGCGGGGGCACCGGCCTGCTCGCCCTGTACGCGGCGACTGGAGACCGGCGCGTAGGCGCTGACGATGTCGAGCTGCGCCCCGGCCAGCTTGGCGAGGTCCATTGCCTGGCCGACCGCCTCTCCGGCGGACTCCGAGCCGTCGGTTCCAACCACGATACGAGTGAACACGCCCGCCTCCTCACTTCGGTTGCTCAACGCGATTGATACTAAGTGACTATTCGGAAGCCTCCTTGACTTCCGCACTCACCTTCGCTGCTTGCTGGGTCGGAAGTCCGTGAAATCCGTCACCGAGGACTTCGGACGGGGTCGTGCTCAACCGGACCACGGCGATCGCGATCGAGGCGAGCAGGCAGACGAGCAGGACCAGCATCCCCGCTTTCCAGATCCAGGGCACCAATCAACCCTAGCTTTCCGTAATCCAGCCCGCGTGGCGTGGCGAGGGAGCCGGGTGGGACTCGCCAAGCCTCCCAAGCTGTCGCGCAGGCGAGTCCCACCCGGCTCCCTCCTCGCACCCGCGAGCTAGGCTTGGACCATGGGGCTGGAGAAGGTGACCGACGGGGTCTGGCTGCTGCGCGGCGATTTTCGCGGCGCGATGAACATCTACTTCCTCGAGGACGGCGAAGGGGTCGTCGCCTTCGACGCCGGCACCAGGGCGATGCGCGGGGCGGCGAAGGCCGAGGCAGCGCAGCTGGGAGGGCTGAAGAGGGTCGTGCTCGGGCACGCGCACGCCGACCATCGCGGCAGCGCCCCGTATCTCGGGGCGCCCGTCTACTGCCATCCCGACGAGGTCGCCGACGCCGAAAGCGATGCCGCGATCGCCCCTTACATGAACCTCTCCGAGCTGCCGGTGGCACCGGTCCGCTGGCTCTACCGCTTCCTGCTGCCGCACTGGGACGGCGGCGCGGTGAAGATCGCCGGCACCGTGATCGAGGGCGACGAGGTAGCCGGCTTCGAGGTGATCCACTTCCCCGGCCACGCGCCCGGCCTGATCGGACTCTGGCGCGAGAGCGACCGGGTCGCGATCGTCAGCGACGTGATCTACCTGGTCGACTCGGCCCGACTCAAACCGCTGCCCGAGGGCGAGGCCAGCGTCCCCCACCCCGCCTGGGCCTGGAATCACGCCAAGGCGAAGGAATCGGTGCGGCGCCTGGCCGAGCTGGAACCGCGGATCGTCTGCGCCGGGCACGAGCGGCCGCTGCGCGGCGACAACCTCCGCGCGACTCTGGAAAGCGCCGCCGAGCGGTACTGATACCGAAGCGGCTATTTGGAAATCCGCGTGCGCGGGCGTTTTCCAAATAGTCGCTAAGTTGCCAGGCTGATGATCGCGACCTACGCCTCGGCGGCGTTGATCTGCGCCGTCTCGCTGCTGGTGGGTCGGGCCCTGCTCTCGCTTGCGGGGCGGGACTCCTGGTCGTGGCTGGAGCCGGCGGTCGGCCTCGCCGCGGTGCTGACCGTGACCGGGGCGCTGGCGCGGGTGCCGGGCCACGGCACCAGCGCCACGATCGGCGTCGTCATCCTGATCGTCGCCGCGATCGCGGTGGTGACGCGCCACCGCTACGACAGCGCCGGAGCGCTGCGAGCGGGCCTGCCGGTGGCGGCGCTGGTCGTCCTCGTGCTGGCGATCCCGTTCGCGATCAGCGGCCGCTGGGGCCTGCTCGGCGTCGGCTTCAACAACGACCTCGGCCTGCACCTGGCCTGGGCCGAGTGGCTGCGCAGCGGCTTCGGCCCGGCGCCGGACGTCGGTTATCCACTCGGGCCGCACGGGCTGGCGGTGGCGACCGCCGCGGTGCCGGGGATCGGCCTCGGCCAGGCCTTCATCGGCGAGATCGTCGCGATCGGAACCCTGACCGGGCTGACCGCGATCGGGGCCCTCGGGGCGATGCGCCCGGCGCGGCGGACGATCGCCGCGGCGATGGTCGCGATCCCCTACCTCGCCGCCTCCTACTTCGCCCAAGCTGCCTTCAAGGAGACCGCCGAGGCGCTCTTCGTGCTCGCCTTCGCGACCTTCCTGATCGCGCCCGGAGCGCTGCCGGCGGGCACCTGGGATCGGCTGCGATTCGTCCTGCCGCCGCTGGCCCTGGCGGGCGGCATCTTCTTCTCCTACAGCTTCGCCGGGATTGCCTGGCCGGCGGCGATCCTGGCCCTCTGGAGCCTGACCCTGCCGGCAGTGCGCCAGGCGTTGCGCCCGCGCGCGCTGCTGCGCTTCGCGCTGCGGCCGACGACGCTGCTGGCGGTCGCGATCCTCGCCGGCCTGGCCGCGGTGCTGACCCTGGTCGGCCCGTTCGGCTTCGCCCACGGCTTCAACAAAGTCGCCGGCAGCAACACCTACGGCCCGGTCTCGCCGCTCGAGGCGCTCGGCGTCTGGCCCGCCGCGAACTACCGCCTCGACGCCGTCGGCGGCGCCGCGCTCCCCGGCCTGGCCGGGGCGATCGCGATCCTCGCCCTGCTCGTCGGTGTGGCCTGGTGGGTCCAACGCCGCGAGCCGACGATCCCGATCGCCCTCGGTGCCTGCGCCCTCATCTACCTCGCCTCGATCCCATCCAGCGGCGACTACTCGCAAGCCAAGGCCCTGATCATCATGGCCCCCCTCGCGATGCTGGTCATCATCCGCCCCCTCCTCTGGGAGTTCCCCTCGGTCGGGAGACGGGGGAGGGGTCGCCGGAGCCTCCCCGCTGTTGCTCCGCCGACCCCTCCCCCGTCTCCCCCATCAACCGGTAGTCCCGTCCTGCGAGCCGGTTGGGCGCTCCTGGCGATCGCCTTCATTGGGGGAGCTGTCTACTCGAGCTTCCTGGTGCTGCGGGACGCGCCCGTCGGGCCGGCGGGGCACGGCGGCGCAGCTGCGCGCCTTTCTGCCGATCGTCCACGGCGAACCGGTGCTCTACGCGGGCCAGGACCGCTACGCCGCCTACGACCTGCTCGGCGCCGACACCCACGTGCCGCTGGTGGAGTTCCCCGACAGCGAGGTCTCGCCCAATCCGGAAAAGCCGTTCGACACCGGTGACGCCTATAGCCCGATCGACTTCGACTCCTTCTCACGCGGAACGCTGGACAACTTCCCCTATGTCGTCACCAGCCGCGCGGCCTGGAACAGCCAGGCTCCGCCCAACTTCAAGCGGATCGCGGCGACGCCGTCCTACGTGCTCTGGAGGCGGACCGGGACGACGCCGGAGAACCGCCACGTCCTGCTCGAGGGGACCGAGGCCGGCGCCTGGGCCGGCTGCGCCTCGCCGGAGATCCGGATCCTGCTCGCCAACTCCGGCCGCGCCGGGCTCTTCCCCGGCGCCGTGATCGGCTCCAAAGGCGCCTGGGACGAGGGCAGCGTGCTCGGCACCGGCACCTCGACCGCGCAGGCACTGAACCTTCCGCCCGGCGCCTGGAACCTCTCGATCCAGTACTTCTCCCCCTTCGACCTGACCCTCAGCGCCCCCGGCTTCAGCGAACCGCTCGCCGCCGCCCTGGACGGGCAGCGGCCGAACACGATCAGCCTCGGCAACAACGGCCAATACTGGCCGGCCGGCCGCTACGTAAGCCGGGGAGGCGAGACCAGGTTCACGATCGCGAGCGCCGACGCCAACACCCTGCAGAGCCTCAGCGGCTACGACGGCAAGGCCTACATCGGTGAGCTGGTCGCCGTCCCCGCCAAGCCGCACAGGACGGTGCCGCTGAGCCAGGCCTGCGATAGCTGGATCGACTGGTACGAAGCGGACGAAGCGCCGTAGCCGGGGAGCTTCGGGTGGGGGGGTTGGCGTGAGGGGTTGGGGACCCTCGCCCTCACGAACAGCGGGGAGGTTCGGTTGAGGGTCCCCAACCCCTCCCCCGCGCCCGAACCTAGGTCGCTTTGGCTTCCATCCGCTCGGGAGAGACGCGCACTACATCCCAGACGAGGTTGACCTTCTCGAGGCCGTCGATGACGAGGGCCGAGATGTCGATCTGGTAGCGGCCGAGGCCGTGGGTGGCGGAGGTCGGGAAGGCGTGGTGGTTGTTGTGCCAGGCCTCGCCGAGGGTCGGGATCGCGATCAGCGCCAGGTTGCGGGACTGATCGGTGGTCTCGAAGTCGCGGTTGCCAAAGACGTGGCAGAGCGAGTTGATGCTGTAGGTGAAGTGGTGCAGGACGAAGACGCGGACCAGGCCGCCCCAGAGCAGGCCGGTGAGGCCGGCGAAGACGGTGCCGCCGATGATCCAGCCCAGCGCGAAGGGGATCAGCAAACCGATGATCGCCCAGTAGATGAAGGTCCCGTCGACCCAGCTGACCACCGGGTCCTTGAGCAGGTCCGGCGCGAAGCGCTCCTTGTTGCCGCGCTGGGTGTGGATGAAGAGCCAGCCCATGTGGGCGTGGAAGAGGCCCTGCATGGCGCCGCTCCAGCCGCCGCCGTGGTCGACGTGGGGGCTGTGCGGATCCCCCTCTTGGTCGGAGAAGGCATGGTGCTTGCGGTGGTCGGCGACCCAGGAGATGACCGGGCCCTCGATCGCCGCCGAGCCGAGGATCGCGAACACGCCGCGCATCCAGCTGGAGGTCTTGAAGGCGCGGTGGGTGAAGAGGCGGTGGAAGCCGACGGTTATCCCCAGGCCGGTGAGGAAGTACATGCCGAGGAAGAGGAAGACGTCGCTCCAGTGCAGGGCCTTGCCCCAGACCTGCCAGCCGGCGAACGCCAGGGCGGCGAAGGGGATCACGGTCACCAGGCCGGTGATGATCCGGTCGCGGGTCTCGTTCTCGACCGGTTGGATGTCCGAGGGCAGGGGTCCTGCGGTTGCCGACATGGGCGCGATCATACGGGTCGCACCTGAAGAGAACGCTTGGGTATGGGTGGGGGATCGCGAGCGCGGAAGACCCTCGTGCTCGCCCCGGCGAGGGCGCCGCGCCGATAGGGTTCGCGCCGATGCCGTTCGCCAATACCGCTCCGCTGCGCCGTGAGATCGAAACCCGCCTTCCCGAGCGCCCGTTCACGGTCGAGTTCTGGGATGGAACCAAGCTTGCCTCGACGACGGGCGAGGGCCCGACCTTCAGCGTCCGCTCGCCGCGCGCCGCCGCCCACGTGCTGCGGGCGCCCGGCCAGCTGGGCCTCGGCCGCGCCTACGTCAGCGGCGAGCTGGAGGTCGACGACATCGACGCGGTGATCGCGCTGCTCGACAGCTGGCAGCCGCCATCGCTGGATGGGGCCGGCAAGCGGGCGCTGCTACTTGGCGCCGTCCGCGCCGCCGGCGTCACCAAGCCGCCGGCGCGCCCGGTCTCCGAGTTGCGGCCCAGCGGCCGCCGCCACAGCAAGGAGCGCGATGCCCGCGCCGTGCGCCATCACTACGACGTCTCCAACGAGTTCTTCGAACTCTTTCTCGGCGAGACGATGGTCTACAGCTGCGCGATCTTCTCGCGCGGCGCGACGACCCTGAAAGAGGCCCAGGAAGAGAAGCTCGAGACCGTCGCCCGCAAGCTCGAGCTGAAGGAGGGCGACCGCGTCCTCGACGTCGGCTGCGGCTGGGGCGGCTTCCCGCTCTGGGCGGCGACCAAACACGGCGCCAACGTCGTCGGCATCACCCTCTCACCTCCGCAGGCCGAAAAGGCACGCCGGCGGGCCGAGGAAGCCGGCGTCGCCGACCGCGTCGATATCCGCGTCATGGACTACCGCGACATCGCCTCAACCGGCGAGAAGTTCGACGCGATCGCCAGCATCGGCATGGTCGAGCACGTCGGCTCGGCCAACATCGACATGTACGCGCAGACCCTTGCCCAGGTGCTGGAGCCGGGCGGGCGACTGCTCAACCACGGCATCACCCGCCTGCGTCACACCGACGGCGAGGCGGGACCGTTCTCCGAGCGCTACGTCTTCCCCGATGCCGCCCCGCTGCACATCTCGCGCAACCTGCTGGCCCTGGAACGGGCCGGATTCGTCGCCCACCACGTCGAGGACTTCGGCATGGACTACGCCGAGACCCTGCGCCACTGGTACACCAACCTCGACGACAACCTCGAGCAGGCGACCCGCCTCGCCGGCCCGGAACGGATCCGCGTCTGGCGCCTCTACCTGCGTGCCGCCCGCAACGGCTTCCTCAGCGGCTTCACGAACATCTACCAGGCCCGCTGCTCTAAGTCCGCCTGACCGGCGCATTACTGCGTCCTCGGTCGCTTGTGTGCAGGAGCACACGGCGCTCTCTGCGTCCTAGTTCTGCTTGGTCAGTCGAACTTAGTTAGAGCGGGAAGCCGTCGTCCACCGACTGAATCGCCCAGTCGGCGCCGGCCTCGCGCTGTTCGGCGACCGAGTAGGCGCCCGTCGCGACGCCGACGACCCTGATGCCGGCGCCGTGGCCGGCGAGCACGTCGCGGGGAGTGTCGCCGACGGCGATCGTGGTGTCGAGGTCAAGGGGGTGACCGGCCGCCTCTCCCCCGCGCTCAACCGCGGTCTTGGTCAGCTCGGTGCGGTCACGCGAGTCTGAGCCGAAGCCGCCGAAGGGGAACCAGCGATTGAGGTCGGCGCGCTCGAGCTTGATCCGGGCGGCCGGTTCGATGTTGCCGGTGACGAGGCCGAGCACGATGCCCTGGCCCGCCAGTCGCGGCAGGATCTCCTCGATACCGGGCATCACCCGGTAGCCCTCAGACTCGGCGACGGCGTCGGCGAGGTGGCTGAGGTAGCCGGCGACCGCCTCGGCCCGCTCACTCTGGGAGCCGTCGCGACCGATCACCTCGCGGAAGACGAGCTCGGCGATTTCGGGGTCGGTCATCCCGGCGTGGGTGTGCTCCTCGATGTTCGCTTCGACCCCGTGCAGTTCGAGGAACGCTCGCTGCCAGGCGACCGCGCCGGCGCCACCGGTCACCAGCAGGGTCCCGTCGATGTCGAAGAGAACGGCCTCGATCAAACCGCGCGGAGCGTACAGCGGGGCACGGCCATCAGCGCATGGCCCGAGCGTGGGCCCGAGCGTGCTTGACGGTCCGGGCCCTGCCGCAGCGCCTCGGGGCATGGCAGCGCGCCTTGGCGGCGCTCAGCGTGGCGCCGCGGCGGAAGCTGGTGCGGGTGCGGGTGCGCGAGTCCGCGGCGCCGCCGGCCTTTTCGCGGGCGACCCCGGTGCCGGTCAGGGACGAGGTGAGGGCGCCGCCGTCGCTGCCGATGCGCAGCGTCGCGGTCTTCGCCCCGACCGTCGCCGGCGCGAACCGGATCCGGACCAGGCATTCGCCGCCGGGCCCGAGCGTGACCCCGGTGCATTCGTCGCCGGCGAGCTGGAACTGGTCGAGGTTGGCGCCGACGATCGCCGCCGTGTTGAGCGAGACCGCCGTGGCGCCGCCGTTGCGGACCGCGAAGGTGCGAAGGGAGCTCTTCGTTCCCCGCGCCTGAGAGCCGAAGTCGAAGCCGCCGGGGGTCAGGGCCAGCGCCGCGGCGATGCCTTCGCCGCGCAGCATCACCATCGTCCCGTCTTCGCCATCGCCGAAGAAGGCGAGGCGCGCGACCTTCGGGCCCGGGCTCTGTGGCGCCAGGCGGACATGGACCGAGCAGCTGGCCGCGGGCATCAGCTCGGCGCCGCTGCAGTCCTCGTCGAGCAGGCGGAAGCTGCCGGCGTCGCCACCGGCGATGATGCCGATGAAGAAACCGGCCGGGAGATTGCCGGAGTTGGTCAACGTGATCGTCCGCACCGGGCCGACGCCGCCGACCGTCGCCGTGCCGAGGTCGACCGGGTTCTCGGTCGCTTCGACCTGGGAACGGCCGCCTTCGCCGCTGAGGGCGGCAGAGAAGGCCGTCTGGTTGAGCGAGGCTCGCAATTCACCCGTGTAGGTGGTCGCTTCGCGGGGACCAAACTGGACTTCCAGAGAGCAGGATTCGCCCGGTCCCAGCCGGTTCAGCGACCAGCAGTCGCTGTTTGAGGTCCAGAAGGGGACGTTGCCGCCGGGATTGGGGATTTCGATGTTGCCCAGCTGGGCGCCGGCTTCGCCGCTGTTGGTCAACTGGAAGGTGAAGCTCGCGTTTTCATGGGTCGGCTGGAGGCCGAAGTCGTAGCTCGGCGGCGAGAAGGTGAGCTGTGCGGGGACGCCGGTGCCGGAAAGTTCGATGTACTCGCTGGGTTGGCTGTAGAAATCCAACCGCAGCGTCGCGTGCGCTTCGCCGACGCTGCCTGGCGAGAAGTAGAGGCCCGCCGTGCAGCTGGTGCCGGACCAGAGAAAGCCGCAGTTGAATTCGTTGACGACGAAGTCGCTCGCGTCGGCGCCTTCGACGGTGAAGGACGAGACGGAGACCGATTCTTCGCTCATGTTGGTGAGTTCGATCGTCAGCTTTTCCGACCCGCCCCCGAGCGTCGTCTTCGGGAAGGCCGAGCTCGTCGCGGCGAGCGGGTAGCCGCTGCTCGGCGGGGCCGCCTGGCCCGAGGCCGGCAGCGCCGCGGCGAAGAGGATCAGCGCGGAGAGGACAAAGACGGTGGCGCCGATCGGCCTCGGCAGGGCGGAGAGTTTGGGCATGGGACCCCCATCGGAGCCGGCGCCCGATGGCTCGCGGATTGGACGGGATCGTGCAGCCAGACCGCGCCTGGGCTGCGCCTGAATCGCCTGTGAACCGAGGGCGGAGGCGGGCTCAGCGCTCGTGTTCGAGCAGGTCGCGCTGACTCAGCGTGTAGAGCAGGCCCAACGACGGCAGGACCAGGACCGCGGCGATCGCGAAGACGATGAAAATCACGTTCAGGGTCGGGTCGGGGGCCGCGGCCTGGTCGATCCGCAGGCTGCTCGGCAGCAGGTAGGGGAACTGGGCGACGCCCCAGCCCCAGATCACCGCGACGACGGCGCCGGCCGCCAACGGCCGCATCAAAACGCCGCCGACGGGACGATTTGTCGTCCCTGGGTTGACAAATCGTCCCGTCGGCCGGAGGAGGAGGGCGAGGAGGGCGACGCCGCAGAGCGCGGAGAGGATCACCAGCGGCAGCCCCTGGTCGATCAGGCGGTCGAAGACGTAGCGCGCTTCGGCGTGCAGCTCGACCAGGCCGACGGCCGCGGCAAAGCCCGCGACCGCGGCGGCGAAGAGGGCGCGGCGGACGAAGTAGCGCTCGAGGTCGGACATCGCCGGCGCGGCGCGCGTCGCCGACCAGGAAGACCGCCGAGAGATAGGCGCCGCTGGCGACGAACAGCACCCCGGTCAGCAGCGGCAGCGGCTCCAGCCAGCTGGAGAAGGCATCGCCGTTGCCGGCGGCGGGGACGTTGCCGGCGGCGATCGCGCCGACCACCGCGCCCATGAAGAACGGGGTCAGGACCGAGGAGAGGGCGAAGGTCGCCCCGGCCGCGCGACGGGCCTCCAGCCCCTCGATCGCCTTGCGGAAGGCGAAGCCGGAGCCGCGCAGCACGATCCCCACCGCGGCCAGCGCGATCGGCACGTAGAGCGTCGTCATCACGGCGCTGAAGGCCGGCGGAAAGGCGGTCCAGAGGACGACGAGGATGAAGATCAGCCAGACGTGGTTGGCCTCCCAGACGGGCGTCAGCGAGCGCTGGATCAGCGCTCGCGGCCGCGCCCCCTTCTCGGCGTCGCCGGCGATCAGGTCCCAGAACCCACCGCCGAAGTCGGCCCCGCCGAACAACGCGTAGAACGTCGCCCCCACCCAGAGGATCGCCGCCGCCGCGTCACCCTTGCTCATCGCGCAACCCCCCCGCCGACGGGACGATTTGTCGTCCCTGGGTTGACAAATCGTCCCGTCGGCATCATCGGGTCGGGGGGGCGTAGGGGGTGCCGTCGGGTTCCGCGACGCCTTCGCGCCAGCGGCGGGACATGCCGCGCAGGACGAGGATCGCGATCGTCCCGATCGTCGCGTAGAGCAGCAGGACGAGGGCGAAGCTGAACCAGATCCCCTTCGCGTCGGTGACCGCTTCGGAGGTCCGCATGTAGCCCTGGACGATCCAGGGCTGGCGCCCGACCTCGGTGACGATCCAGCCGCACCACAGCGCCAGCACGGCGCCGGCGCCGGAGATCGCGACGGCGCGCAGGAACCAGGGCGTCCGCGGAATTTCGCGCTTTTTCCACCAGACGAAGGCCGAGCCAGGCGCCGAGGAAGAGCAGCGCCGTGCCGATCCCGACCATCGCGTCGAAGGCGAGGTGCAGCAGGGTGTTGGCCGGCGGCCGTTCGTCCTTGGGGATGTCGTTCAGCCCGATCGACCTTGGTGTTGGCGCTGAAGCCGACGAGGAAGGAGTCGAGGTCGGGGATCGGGATCGCGAACTTGACCCCGTTGGCGGTGCAGACGCCGCCGATGTACTCGGTCTGGTGGCCGCCGGTTTCCTGGATGCACTCCATGCCGGCGAACTTGGCCGGCTGGTGGTCGGCGACTTCGCGCGCCGCGGTGTCGCCGACGAAGAGCTGGATCGGGGTCGCGATGCAGGCGATCGTCAGCGGGATCAGCAGGCCCAGCCTGTGCAGCCGGTCGCGCCGCCCTTTCAGCATCCCGACGGCGTAGATCGAGGCGACGAGGAAGCCGGTGACCATGTAGGCGGCGAGGATCATGTGCGGCACCTCGTAGCCGGTCGCCGGGTTGAGCAGGACCTTGATCGGTTCGGTGTCGACGACCTGGCCGGCGGCGTCGAGGGTGAAGCCCTGCGGCTGGTTCATCCAGGAGTTGGCGGCGACGACGGCGAAGGCGCCGCCGATCCCGGTGACGAACATCGGCACCCCCGACCAGAAGTGGGCCCAGCCGCTGAGCCGCTTCCAGCCGTAGATGTAGATCGCCAGGAAGATCGCCTCGAGGAAGAAGAAGATCCCCTCGATCCCGAAGGCGATCCCGAAGGCCGCCCCGAAGCGGTCCATGAAGTTCGGCCACAGCAGGCCGAACTCGAAGGTCAGGACGGTGCCGGTGACGGCGCCGACGGCGAAGGTGACCGCCATCGCTTTCGACCAGCGTTTAGCGAGCTCGATCGCGTCGTCGTCGCGGCGCCTGAGGCCGATGTAGTTGGCGATCAGGATCGTCGCCGGCAGCGCCACCCCGAGGCAGGAGAGGACGATGTGGAAGCCGAGCGTGAAGGCCATCTGCTCGCGGGCGGCGAGCAGGTTGGATGCCGACGCGGCCAGAGGGAGCGCGTCGAGCGAGAGCATGAGCCGGACCCTATTCCCCTCGCCGGGCGTGTCGGTAGCGGCGGATCAGGGCGTTGGTCGAGCTGTCGTGGCGCAGCGTCGGCTCTTCCTCGGCTTCCAGCTCGGGGATGATCGCGACGGCCAGGACCTTGCCCAGCTCGACCCCCCACTGGTCGAAGGAGTCGATCCCCCAGATCGCCCCCTGAGTGAAGACGCTGTGCTCGTACAGGGCGACCAGCGACCCCAGCGTCTCGGGGTCGAGGCGCTCGGCGAGGATCGTGTTCGAGGGCCTGTTGCCCTCCATCACCCGGTGCGGCACGACATCCTCGGCCGTCCCCTCGGCCCGCACCTGCTCGGCGCGTTTTGCCGAAGGCCAGCGCCTCGCCCTGGGCGAAGACGTTCGACATCAGCAGGTCGTGGTGGTTGCCGAGCGGGTTGTTGGAATGGAAGAAGCCGATGAAGTCGCAGGGGATCAGCCGCGTCCCCTGGTGGATCAGCTGGTAGAAGGAGTGCTGGCCGTTGGTCCCCGGCTCGCCCCAGAAGATCGCCCCGGTGTCGTAGTCGACGTGGCCGCCGTCGAGGGTGACGTGCTTGCCGTTGGACTCCATCGTCAGCTGCTGCAGATAGGCCGGGAAGCGGTGCATGTACTGGTCGTAGGGGAAGACGCCGCTGGTCTGAGCGCCGAAGAAGTCCGAGTACCAGACCGAGAGCAGGCCCATCAGCATCGGCAGGTTGGCCCCCGGCTCTGCCGTGCGGAAGTGCTCGTCCATCGCGTGGAAGCCGGCCAGCATCTCGGCGAAGCGAGCCGGGCCGATCGCCAGCATGGTCGAGAGCCCGATCGCCGAGTCCATCGAGTAGCGACCGCCGACCCAGTCCCAGAAGCCGAACATGTTGTCGGTGTCGATCCCGAATCCGGCGACGCCCTCGGCGTTGGTCGAGACCGCGACGAAGTGCTTGGCGACCGCCTCTTCGCCGGCGTTGAGGCCGGCCAGCAGCCAGTCGCGGGCGGAGTTCGCGTTGGTCATCGTCTCCAGCGTCGTGAAGGTCTTCGAGGAGATGACGAAGAGCGTCTCCTCGGGATCGAGGTCGCGGGTCGACTCGGCGAAGTCGGTGCCGTCGACGTTGGAGACGAAGCGGAAGGTCATCTCGCGGCGGCTGTAGTGGCGCAACGCCTCGTAAGCCATCACCGGGCCGAGGTCCGAGCCGCCGATGCCGACGTTGACGACGTTGCGGATCGGCTTGCCGCTGTGGCCGCGCCACTCGCCGGAGCGGACCCGCTCAGAGAACGTGCCCATCCGGTCGAGCGTCTCGTGCACCTCCTTGACGACATCGACGCCGTCGACGACGAGCGAGCGGTTGCGCGGCATCCGCAGCGCCACGTGCAGCACGGCGCGGTCCTCGGAGACGTTGATGTGCTCGCCGGCGAACATCGCTTCGCGGCGCTCGATGACGCCGCGTTCACGGGCCAGCTCGCCGAGCAGCAGCATCGTCTCGTCCGTCACCCGGTTCTTGGAGAAGTCGAGAAAGAGGCCGGCGCCGTCGGCGACCAGCCGCTCGCCGCGCTCGGGGTCGGCGGCGAAGAGGTCGCGCAGGTGGGTGGCCCGGATCTGCTCGTAGTGGGCCTGCAGCTGGCCCCAGGCAGGCAGCTCCCTGAGCGCCGACACCGCCGCTACCCCAACTGGGTGGCGATCGAGGACAGGAGGTCTTCCCAGGACTTGTTGAAGCTCTGCTTGCCCTCCTCCTGGAGGCGCGCGGCGAGCGCGGTGACGTCGATGCCGGCGTCGCCGAACTCCTCCAGGACCAGCTCGGCGTTGCCGCCGTCGGCCGGCAGGAGGTCGCCGACCTCGCCGTGGTCGGCGAAGGCGAGCAGGGTCGGCTCGGGCATCGTGTTGACCGTGAAGGGCGAGGCGAAGGCCTCGATGTAGAGCGTGTCGGAGGCCTCGGGGTCCTTGGTCCCGGTGCTGGCCCAGAGCAGGCGCTGAGCGCGGGCGCCCTCGTTCTGCAGGCGGCGGAAGCGGTCGGAGGCGAGCAGCTCGTTGTAGGCGCGGTAGGCGCGACCGCCGATCGCGATCCCGAGCCGGTCCTTGAGCTCGGACGGGACCTGCTTGGCGACGGCGACGTCCCAGCGGCTCATGAAGATCGAGGCGACCGAGGCGACTGCGGGGTTGAGGCCGGCCTCGATCCGCCGCTCGATCCCCTTCATGTAGGCGTCGGCGGCGGCCAGGTACTGGGCGTCGTCGAAGAGCAGCGTGACGTTGACCGGGATCCCGGCGAAGATCGTCTCCTCGATTGCCGTCAGGCCCGCCGTCGTGCCCGGGATCTTGATGAAGAGGTTCTCGCGCTCGGCCTTGGCGTGCAGCTGCGCCGCCTGCTCGATCGTCGCCGCGGCGTCGTCGGCGAGCAGCGGCGAGACCTCCAGCGAGCAGAAGCCGTCGACCGCGTCGGTGCGCTCGTGGACCTTGGCGAAGAGCGTCGTGGCGGCCTGCAGGTCGGCCACCGCCAGCTCGAAGAAGACCCGCTCCTCGTCGTTGGCGCCGACGCCCTCGCCGGCCTTGGCGGCGGCGGCGACCTCGGCGATCTGGGCGTCGTAGCTGTCGCCGCCGGAGATCGCCTTGTCGAAGATCGAGGGGTTTGAGGTCAGGCCGGTGACCGAGAGCTCGTCGATGTAGCCGGCGAGCGTGCCGTCGCCGAGCATCGTCCGCGTGATGTTGTCGAGCCAGAGGCTCTGGCCGATGTCGTGGAGCTTCTCGGTCGCCTTCATCGCAGTGCCTCCCTCGCCTTTGCGGCAATCTGGTCGGGGGTGAAGCCGAACTCCTCCTCGACGTCCTTGAACGGGGCCGACTGGCCGAAGGAGTGCATGCCGAGGATCATCCCGGCGCTTCCCACCCAGCGCTCCCAGCCGAGCGTCGAGGCCTCCTCGATCGCGACCCGGTGGGTCACGGCGGGGGGCAGCACCTCGTCGCGGTAGGACTGCTCCTGGCGTTCGAAGATCTCCCAGCAGGGCAGGCTGACGACCCGCGAGCGGATGCCTTCGCCGGCCAGCGTCTCGTGGGCGCCGACGGCGAGCGATACCTCGCTGCCGGTGGCGATCAGGATCAGCTGCGGCTCGCCCTCGCAGTCGGCCAGCACGTAGCCGCCCTTCCGCACCCCCTCCGCCGAGGCGTACTTGGAGCGGTCGAGGACCGGCACGTTCTGGCGGGTGAGGACCATCGCCACCGGGTCTTTGGTCCGCTCGATCGCCAGGCGCCAGGCCTCGGCGACCTCGTTGGCGTCGGCGGGGCGGATCACGTCGAGGTTGGGGATCGCCCGCAGCGATGCGAGCTGCTCGATCGGCTGGTGGGTCGGGCCGTCCTCGCCGAGGCCGATCGAGTCGTGGCTGAAGAGGTGGATCACCGGCACCTCCATCAGCGCCGAGAGCCGGATCCCGGGCCGGGCGTAGTCGGAGAAGGTGAGGTAGGTCGACCACAGCGGCCGCAGCTTCGAGAGCGCCATCCCGTTGCAGGCGGTTACGGCGGCGTGTTCGCGGATCCCGTAGTGGATCTGGCGGCCGTTGAAGCTGCCGGGCTCGAAGTTCTCGGCGCCGTCGAAGCTGAGCCGGACCGAGGTCGAGTCGGTCAGGTCGGCGGAGCCGGCGATCAGCCAGGGCAGCTTCTCGGCGATCGCGTTCTCGACCTTGTTGGAGGCCTTGCGCGTGGCGAGGCCCTTCTCTTCGTCGGCCTCGAAGGAGGGGATCGCCGCGTCCCAGCCGTCGGGCAGCCGGCGATGCTGGATCATCTCGACCTCGGCGCCGTGGCCGGAAGCGGCGAGCTTCTCCCTCCAGGCGGCGCTTTCGGCGGCGCCGCGGGTGCCGATCAGCTCCTGGAAGCGGTCCTGGACGCCGTCGGGGACGAGGAACTGGGCGTCCTCGGGCCAGCCGTAGGCCTGCTTGGTCAGCCTGACCTCCTCCTCGCCGAGCGGTTCGCCGTGGGCGGACTCGGTGTCCTGCTTGTTCGGCGAGCCCCAGCCGATGTGGCTGTCGATCACGATCAGGGTCGGCCGGCCGGTCTCGGCCTTGAACTCCTCGAAAGCGCGCGCGAGCAGCCCGGCGTCGTTGGCGTCGCCGACCCGCAGCACGTTCCAGCCGTAGCCCTCGAAGCGGCTGAGCACGTCGTCGCCGTAGGCGAGCGAGGTGTCGCCGTCGATCGTGATGTGGTTGTTGTCGTACATCCAGCAGAGGTTGTCGAGCTTGAGGTGGCCGGCGAGCGAGGCCGACTCGTGCGAGACGCCCTCCATCAGGCAGCCGTCGCCGGCGAGGGCGTAGACGTCGAAGTCGAACAACTCGGCGCCGAAGCGCTCGCCCTGCCACTTGGAGGCGATCGCCATCCCGACCGAGGTCGCGATCCCCTGGCCGAGGGGGCCGGTGGTCGTCTCCACACCGGAGGTCCAGCGGTACTCGGGGTGGCCGGGGGTGCGCGAGTGCAGCTGGCGGAATTCTTCGATCTCGTGCAGGCTGCAGGCGGGCTCGTCGAGCACGTTGTAGTCGGCGTCGACCTGCTTGACGCCGCTGAGGAAGAGCATCGAGTAGAGCAGCATCGAGGCGTGGCCGGCGGAGAGCACGAAGCGGTCGCGGTTGGGCCAGATCGGGTCCGCCGGGTCGTAGCGCAGGTGGTTCTGCCAGAGCTCGTAGGCGACCGGGGCCAGCGCCATCGGCGTCCCGGGATGCCCCGAGTTGGCCTTCTCGACGGCGTCGATCGAGAGGGTCCTGATCGTGTTGATCGCTAGCTGGTCGATGTCCTGGGCCATGCGCGGGCTCCGATCCTAGTCAGGGTTCGATCCGGGTGACGGTGCCGTCTCCGTTGTTGCCCACCCAGACGGCGCTCTCACCGACCGCGACAGCGCCCGGTTCGGGGCCGACCTGGATCGGCGCGCCCTGCGGCCGGCCGCTCTTGAGGTCGATCCGGGTGACCGCGTCGTCGCCCGTGGTGGCGACCCAGACGGTGTTGGTGCCGGCGTCGATCCCACCCGGCCGGTTGCCGACCGGGATCTGTTCGCCGACCACGACCTGGGTCGTCGTGTCGACGGTGGAGACGGTGTCAGCGCGGCTGTTGGCGACCCAGACGAGGCCGCCGGCGACGGTCACGCCGGCCGGGCCGCGGCCGACGAGGATGCCGCCGCCGACCCGCATCGTGCTGAGGTCGATGCGCCGCAGCGAGCCGGTCGTTGCGCTGCTCTCCCAGAGGCCACCGCCGCCGACGGCGAGCCGCAGCGGCGCCGCGTGGGTGCCGATGCCGCGGCGGATCACCCGGTTGCCCCTGGCCTCGATCACGCTGACTCCGGCACCGCCGAGGTCGGCGACCCAGACCCGGCCTTCGCCGAAGACGATCGGCCCGGGCTTACCGCCGACGGCGATCCGGGCCTGCACAGCGCCGCTGTCGGGGTCGACGCGCAGCACCGCGCCGGTCGGCGGGTCGGCGACCCAGACCGAGCCGGCGCCCACGGCGACGCCGGAGATCCCGGCGCCGAAAGTGAAGGGCTTGCCGACCGGTTCGCCGCCGGCCGGGTCGAGACGGGTCAGGGTGCCGTCGGTTTCGCTCGTCACCCAGATCGCTTCCGGCGCCGCCGCGATCCGCAGCGGCGGGCTGCCGATCGCGATCGGAGCCGAGACCTTGATCCCGCCACCCCCAAGCAGGGTGAGGGTGAGCGCGACGATCCCGACGATCACCGCGAGGACGGCCCCACCCCACTGGACCTGGTGGCGACTCGGGCGCCAGCCGCCGCCGCCCGGCCGGCCGCAGCGGCGCGGTCGGGCGCTCGGAGGAGGCGGAGAGGACCCCGGTCGCCGCCGGCGTGTCGCCCTGGCGCTCGCGGGCGGCGGCGATCAGCGCCCCGGCGCTGGCGTAGCGCTCGCCGGGGTCCTTGGCGACCGCGTGCTCGATCACCTCGTCGAGCCCTTTCGGCATCTCCGGCTCGCTGTCGGCTTCCTTGCGAGCAAACGGCGGGATTCCAGTCAGCGCCTCATAGAGGACGCAGCCGAGCGAGTAGACGTCGGCGGCCGGGCCGACCGAGCCGCCGCCCCACTGCTCCGGCGACATGTACTCGGCGGTGCCGACGACCGAGGCGCTGCTGCCGGCGGCGCCGTCGTCCAGCGCCTTGGCGAGCCCGAAGTCCGAGAGGAAGGCGCGCTCGCCTTCGACCAGGACGTTGTGGGGCTTGACGTCGCGGTGGACGATTCCGGCGGCGTGGGCGGCGTCGAGCGCTTCGCCGACCTGGCCGAGCAGGGCGATCGCCCGTTCGGGCGGCAGCGGGCCGCCGCGGTCGATCAGCTTGCGCAGGTCCCCTCCCGCGACCAGCCGCATCGCGACGATCAGCTCGCCGTCAACCTCGCGCGAGTCGTAGATCGGCACCACCGAGGGGTGGTCGAGCCGGGCCGCGAGGCGGGACTCACGCAGGAAGCGCTCGCGGAAGCCGTCGCGGTCGGCCAGCTCACGGGCGATCACCTTCAGCGCCACCGGCCGTTCGAGCCCGAGGTGGGTCGCCCGGTAGACGACCCCCATCCCACCGCGGGCGATCAACGCCTCGATGCGATACCCGGCGAGCGTCGACCCGATGGATGGTTCCCCCACACGGCCGTTATATCGCCGTGTGGGGGCGGAACGCGTCCCTCAGGAGCGAGGGATCCTTTTCAGTAGGCGGCGCGGGCCTTGGGCTGCCAGGCGAAGACGTCGCCGATCTCCTCCGGCTGTTCTTCGCTCGATTCGGCCGAGGCGAGGCTGCCGAGTTCGAAGCCCCGGCGCCGGTCGAGGGTGGAGAGTCGCTGGCTGGAGTCCGGCGCGTGGGTGTAGTCCTCGACCCGCAGGGCCACCTGGCGCCCGTCGGGCGAGTACAGGGCCTGGGTCTCAACCCCGACGGGGAGGGAGCTGATCTTGTGCGGCTTACCGCCGGCGATCGCCTTCTCGCAGAGGCTCTGGTAGCGGCTGAAGAGCATCGTCTTGCCGTCGGCGGAGACGTCCCGCAGGTAGACCGAGCTGGCGCCGCCGACCAGCCGGTGCGGTTTGGCCCCGTTGGCGGCCATCGCGTAGATGTCGGAGAAGCCGCTCGGGCCGGCGCTGCTCTCGCCGCGGTCGAAGACGATCCCGCCGGCGAAGTAATGGGGAGCGAAGGCGTCCTCGCTGCCGCGGCTGAGGCGAGCCAAGCCGCCGCCGCCGAGCCGGGTCGAGAAGATCGCGTCGCGGCTGCCGCCGGCGACGGCTTCGCTGCGGACGAAGGCGACGGATTTGCCGTTGCGCGAGAGCGCGGCTTCGTGCTCGTCCTGCGGCGAAACCACCAGGCTATGCGCGGTGCCACCGTGCGAACCGACTGTGTAGAGGTCGCGCGGGCCGCCCACCGTGGCGCTGCGCTGGAAGACGATCGTCCGCCCGTCGCGCGAGAAGAGCGGTCGCGAGTCGACCTCGGGGCCGCTGGTCAGCTGGCGCTCGCCGGTGCCGTCGGGGCGGATCGTGAAGAGGTCGCCGCCGCGGGCGAAGGCGATCGTGTCGCCGTCGGGCGAGAAGGCGGGTTCGGCGTCGGCGGGGTTGGTGGTCAGCGGCGTCACGTGTTCGCCGCGAGCGGCGAAGAGGCCGCCGGCTTCGGTCGTTTCGGTGCCGTGTTGCTCGGTCGTCACATGCGAGAAGACGAGCGCCGTGTTCGCCGCGGCGGCGGCCGGTACGGCCAGCACTGCGATCGCGACGACGGTTGAGATCAGCGTGTGTCGAAAGCTCATGACTGCTTCCTTTCGGTGGGTTTGACGATGCCCACCGATCTTCAGCTTCGATCCCGCACTCGCAAACGACACCCCCGCCTCAGACCGAGCCACCTCTGGCCCAGACCGAGCCACGCCGACGTTCGAAGTGAGGGTCGGGTGCCCCTCGCCAAGCCTCCCCAGCTGTTGCGCAGGCGAGGGGCACCCGACCCTCACCCCCCAACCGTCAGCGCGGCCGGTCGAGCCCCAGCTCGATTACGCGGGCGGCGATCTGGCGCGGCCGGTCCCGCCCGGCGTCGCCCGCGATCCCCAGCTTGGCCGCGAGCGAGTCGAGCCGGCGTTGGGCGGTGCGCTCGCTGACGTGCAGCGCGGTGGCGATCTCGGCCCGGGTGGCGGGACGGCCGGCGAAGGCGCCCTCGCTGCGGTACGGGGCGACCAGCACCGTCGCGGTCGCCCGCTCCTCCTCGTTCAGCGCCACCGTCGGTCCGGAGCTCGGCACCGTCGCCCCGACCGGGGTCGGCGAGCCGACCGAGACTTCGAGCCGGTGGGCGCCGACGATCAGGGTGTCGCCGTCCCGCAACCGGCGCGGCCGGTCCAGCGGCTCACCGTTGAGCGCGGTGCCGTTGCTGCTGTCGAGGTCGGTCGCCATCAGCACCTCGCCGCGGCGCTCGATCTCGAGATGGTTCCAGGAGACCGCCTCGTCCTCAAGCTGGACGTCGGCCTCCGGCGAGCGCCCGACCACGGTGCGCTCGCCGCTCAGCGGCACCGACCGCGGCGCCTCTCCGGGCCCCGTCAGCCAAAGCCGTGGATCCATCGGTCCAGGCTAGTAGCGGTAGTGGTCGGGCTTGTAGGGGCCGTCGACCGGGATGCCGAGGTAAGAGGCCTGGTCGGAAGTCAGCTCGGTCAGCTCGACCCCCAGCGCCGCCAGGTGCAGGCGGGCAACTTTCTCGTCGAGGTGCTTGGGCAGCACGTAGACCTCTTTGGCTTCGTACTGCACGCTCTTGCCGAACAGCTCGATCTGAGCGATCACCTGGTTGGTGAACGAGTTCGACATCACGAAGCTCGGGTGCCCGGTCGCGTTGCCGAGGTTGAGCAGCCGGCCCTCGGAGAGGAGGACGATCGAGTGGCCGTCAGGGAAACGCCACTCATCGACCTGCGGCTTGATGTTGATCCGCTCGGCGTCGGAGCGTTCGAGGCCGGCGACATCGATCTCGTTGTCGAAGTGACCGATGTTGCCGACGATCGCGTTGTGCTTCATCCGCCCCATGTCAGCGGCGGTGATGATGTCCTTGTTGCCGGTGGCGGTGACGAAGATGTCGGCGGTCGCGACGACTTCGTCGAGCTTGCGCACCTCGTAGCCCTCCATCGCCGCCTGCAGAGCGCAGATCGGGTCGATCTCGGTGACGATCACGCGGGCGCCCTGGCCACGCAGCGAGGAGGCGCAGCCCTTGCCGACGTCGCCGTAGCCGCAGATCACCGCGACCTTGCCGCCGATCATCACGTCGGTGCCGCGGTTGATCCCGTCGACCAGCGAGTGCCGGCAGCCATAGAGGTTGTCGAACTTCGACTTGGTGACCGAGTCGTTGACGTTGATCGCCGGGAACAGCAGCTCGCCGTTCTCGGCCAGCTGGTAGAGCCGGTGGACGCCGGTCGTCGTCTCCTCGGTGACGCCCTGGATCGAGGCCGCGACGTTGGTCCAGCGCTGCGGGTCCTCGGCGAGCGAGCGCTGCAACGTCGCCAGCACGATCTTGAACTCCTCCGACTCCGCCGACTCGGGGTCCGGCACGGCGCCGGCCTGCTCGAACTCGACCCCTTTGTGGACCAGCAGGGTCGCGTCGCCACCGTCGTCGAGGATCATGTTCGGGCCCTCGCCGTCAGGCCACAGCAGCGCCTGCTCGGTGCACCACCAGTACTCCTCCAGGGTCTCGCCTTTCCAGGCGTAGACCGGGATTCCGGCCGCTGCGATCGCGGCGGCGGCGTGATCTTGGGTCGAGAAGATGTTGCAGCTCGCCCAGCGCACCTCGGCGCCCAGCGCGGTCAGGGTCTCGATCAGCACCGCGGTCTGGATCGTCATGTGCAGGGAGCCCGTAATCCGCGCGCCTTTCAGCGGCTGCGACGCTCCGAACTCCTCGCGCGTCTGCATCAGGCCGGGCATCTCGACCTCGGCGAGCGCAATCTCCTTGCGCCCGAAATCAGCGAGGTCGATGTCGGCGACCTTGTAGTCGTGGGTTGCGGTGCTGGCAGTCATCGAAAGTGTGCGTCTCCTGATCGTGGCTTGCGTCGATTACCGAAGATTTCGCCTAAGTATGGGGGAACCGCGCCGGAGGAGGCGGCGGCGAATAAAGTTCCTGGCGTGACCGGGGCCGATACGGAGAAGCGAATCGCGGCCGAAGCGGCCGCCGAGCTGGTCGAGTCGGGGATGACCGTGGGACTCGGCACCGGTTCGACCGTCGCCCACCTGCTGCCGGCGATCGCCCGCCGCGGCGTCGGCGAAATCCGCTGCGTCGCCACCTCGGTCGCGACCGAGGACCAGGCGCGAGAACTGGAGATCCCGGTCGAGGAGTTCAACTCCCTGCAGCGGCTCGATATCGCGATCGACGGGACCGACGAGGTGACCCCCGACGGCTGGCTGATCAAGGGCGGCGGCGGCGCCCACCTGCGCGAGAAGATCGTCGCCGCGGCGGCCGACCGCTTCGTCGTCATCGCCGACTCGAGCAAGCCGGTCGCTGCCCTGCGCGGCCCGGTGCCACTGGAGCTCTTCGCCTTCGGGATCGCCTCGACCCTGGCTCGGCTCGGCCCCGAGGTCGAGCTGCGCGACGTACCTCCCAGCCCCGACGGCGGCGTGATCGCCGACTACCGCGGCCCGATCGGCGACCCGGCGGAGCTCGCCGCGCGCCTGGAGGCCGACCCCGGGGTCGCCGCTCACGGGCTCTTCCCGCCGGCGATGGTCAGCGAGCTGTTCATCGGCCGGGGCACAGAGGTGGAGAGGTCGAGCCTCGCCGACTGATGGCACCGGTCACCCGGCTGAAAGGTCAGTAGCGAGCTGGAAGCAAAGATGAGAAGGTGGCCGACATGAGCGACCTCAGCGAAGTCAAGATCGACGGCGAAGTCATCATGCCGGGCGCCCCTGAGTGGGACGGTTCCCGCGGCGCCTTCAACGTTCTCCTCGACCAGCAGCCGGCGGCGATCGCGCTGCCGCGGAGCGCGACGGACGTCGCCACGCTCGTCCGCTCGGCAGCGGCGGCCGGCAAGCGGGTCAGCGCCCAGCGGACCGGCCACTCGGCGGCGCCGCTCGGAGCCCTGGCGGAGACGGTGCTGATCCGCACCGAGGGGCTGACCGGGGTCGAGATCGACGCCGAGCGCCGCAGCGCCCGGGTCGGCGCCGGCACCCTCTGGGGCGACGTCGTGCCACAGGCCTCCGAGCAGGGCCTCGCCGCCCTGCATGGCTCGACCCCCACCGTCTGCATCGCCGGCTACAGCCTCGGCGGCGGCGTCAGTTTCTACGGCCGCGAGCATGGCCTCGCCTGCAACCGGGTGACCGCGATCGAGCTGGTCGACGCGGCCGGGGAGCAGTTGCGGGTCGACGCCGACAACGACCCCGATCTCTTCTGGGCCCTGCGCGGCGGCGGCGGCAGCTTCGGCGTCGTGACCGCGCTGGAGTTCGAGCTGCTGCCGCTGGCGGAGATCTTCGCCGGCGCCCTCTTCTTCCCGGCCGAGCGCGCCGCCGAGGTCCTGCACGCCTGGCACGGGTGGACCGCCGAGGTGCCCGAGACGATGACCTCGGTCGCGCGGCTGATGAACTTCCCACCGATCCCGGAGATCCCCGAGCCCTTCCGCGGCCAGTCCTTCGCCGTGATCGAGGCGATCCACTGCGGCGATATCGCCGCCGGCGAGGAGCTGGTGGCGCCGCTGCGCGAGCTCGGCCCGGCGATGGACACGATCGCCGCCGTGCCCCCGGCCGGGATCGCCGACCTGCACATGGACCCGCCCGAGCCCTCGCCCTACGCGGGCGCCTCGACGCTGACCGGCGACCTTCCGGCGGCGGCGATCGACGCCCTGCTCGAGGCGGTCGGGCCGGGCTCCGGCTCGCAGCTGGTCTCGGTCGAGCTGCGCCACTGCGGCGGCGCCCTCTCGCGAGCGCCGGAGGGGGCCGGCGCGCTCGCCACCCTGCCCGGCAGCTTCCTCGCATTCGGCGTCGGCATCGTCCCCGTGCCGGAGGCGATGGCGCCGACCCGAGCCTGGCTGGCGGCCTTCAAGGCCGCGGTCGAGCCCTACGGAGCCGGTAACTACCTCAATTTCTGCGACGACCCGATCGACCTCGATACCGCCTTCCCGGCGCCGGCGCCGGCGCGGCTGCGCGAGGTCAAGGACCGCTACGACCCGGAGAACGTGTTCCACTCCAACCACCCGGTCACCAGCTGACGATAGCTCGGTGACGAAGCTCGTCTACGACTTCGAGGAAGGCTCACGCGAGATGCGTGAGCTGCTCGGCGGCAAGGGCGCGGGCGTCGCCGAGATGACGCGGGTGCTGGGGGCGGAGCGGGTGCCGGCCGGCTTCACGATCACGACCGCGGCCTGCGTCGCCTATCTGGAGTCGGGCGGCGAGCCACCGCCCGGGCTCGCCGAGCAGGTGCAGGCGGCGCTCGGACGGCTGCAGGAGCGCGCCGGCAAGCGCCTCGGCGACGCCGCCGACCCGCTGCTGGTCTCGGTCCGCTCCGGCTCGCGCGAGTCGATGCCGGGGATGCTCGACACGGTCCTCAACCTCGGCCTCTCCGACGCCGCCGTCGAGGGTCTCGCCGCGGCGACCGGCAACGAGCGCTTCGCCTGGGACTCCTACCGGCGCTTCACCCAGATGTTCGGCAACGTCTGCCGCGCTATCCCGGGCGAGCGCTACGAGGCGCTGATCGCCGGCGCCAAGCGCGAGGCAGGGGTCGAGCTCGACGTCGAGCTCGACACGGCGGCACTGCGCGAGCTGACCACGTCCTTCAAGGCGTTGTTCACGGCGCAGACGGGCGAGGAGTTTCCGCAGGATCCGGCCGAGCAGCTGCGCCAGGCGATCGAGGCAGTCTTCGACTCCTGGCGCGGCGATCGGGCCGTCCACTACCGCCGCCTGAACGGGATCCCCGAGGACTGGGGCACGGCGGTCAACGTCCAGCAGATGGTCTTCGGCAACCGCGGCGAGCGCTCGGCCAGCGGCGTCGCCTTCTCCCGCGACGAGATCACCGGCGCCCCCGAGCCGAGCGGCGACTTCCTCCCCGACGCCCAGGGCGAGGACATCGTCTCCGGGGTGCGGACGCCGCTCGACCTCGCCGCGCTGGCGGACACGATGCCCGCCGCCCACGCCGAGCTGCTGGAGATCCTCGCGACGCTGGAGCGCCATTACGGCGACATGCAGGACACCGAGTTCACGATCGAAGAGGACCGCCTCTACATGCTGCAGACGCGCGCCGCCAAGCGACCGGCGCAGGCTGCCGTCCGCTTCGCCGTCGACGCCGTCGCCGAGGGCCTGCTCGACGAGGCGGGAGCGCTGGCGACGATCGACACCGCCCGGCTCGACGCGCTGCTGCACCCGACCTTCGACCCCGGCGCCGAGTTCGAGATCCTCGCCGCCGGAGTTGCCGCCTCGCCCGGGGCGGCGAAGGGGGAGATCGTCTTCACCGCGACCGACGCCGTCGCCGCCCACGCCGAGGGGCGCGACACGATCCTCGTCCGCCCCTTCACCGAGGCCGAGGACGTCGCCGGCTTCCACGCCGCCCGCGGCATCCTCACCTCCGAGGGCGGCAAGGCCTCCCACGCCGCCCTCGTCGCCCGCGGCATGGGGCGCCCCTGCGTCTGCGGCGCCCGCGAGGTCGAAGTCGACCTCGAAGCCCGCACCGCCCGGGTCGGCGAGACGGTCCTGCACGAGGGTGAGCGGATCGCGATCGACGGCAGCGCCGGGATCGTCACCCTCGCCGACGTGCCGCTGATCGACGCCTCGATCAGCAGCGAGCTGGAGACCGTGCTCGGCTGGGCCGACGGTCTGCGGCGGCTGCGGGTCCGCGCCAACGCCGACACCCCCGCCGACGCCCGCCGGGCGCGCGAGTTCGGCGCCGAAGGAATCGGCCTCTGCCGGACCGAGCACATGTTCATGGCGACCGAGCGCCAGCCGCTGATGCGGGCGATGATCATGGCCGAGACCACGGAGGAGCGGCGCGATGCGCTCGACCAGCTGCTGCCCCTGCAACAGGTCGACTTCGAGGGGATCTTCGAGGAGATGGCCGGCCTGCCGGTCACGGTGCGCCTGCTCGACCCGCCGCTGCACGAGTTCATGCCCCGGGCCGAGGACGTCTCCCGCGAACTCGAGCGGGCCCGCGCCGGGGGCGAGGAGGAGTCGATCGCCCACCTCGAACCGCTGCTCGACCGGATCCACTCGCTGACCGAGACCAACCCGATGCTCGGCACCCGCGGCGTGCGGCTGGGGCTGATGCATCCCGAGATCTACGAGATGCAGGCGCGGGCGCTGGTCAGGGCGGCCGGCGCGGTGGCGGCGCGGTCGGGCCAAGCGCCGCGCCTGGACGTGATGATCCCGCTCGTCGCCTACGAGAAAGAGCTGGAGCTGATGCGGGAGCTGGTCGAACGGGTCGCCGCCGAGGAGGGCAGCACGGCGGGGCTCAAGGTGGGGACGATGATCGAGCTGCCGCGCGCCTGCTTCGTCGCCGACCGGATCGCGGCGATCGCCGACTTCTTCTCCTTCGGCACCAACGACCTGACCCAGACGGCGCTCGGCTTCTCGCGCGACGACATCGAGGGCGCGATCATCGACCGCTATATGGATTCCGGCATCCTCGACCGCAGCCCCTTCGAGACGCTCGACGCCCCGGGGGTCGGCTGGCTGGTGCGGCTGGCGGCCTGGGTCGGCCGCGAGGCCAAACCCGACCTCGAGCTCGGGGTCTGCGGCGAGCACGGCGGCGACCCCGACTCGATCGCCTTCTTCGACCTCGCCGGCATCGACTACGTCAGCTGCTCGCCCTACCGCGTCCCGATCGCCCGGCTTGCGGCGGCCCAGTCGGCGATGGCCGCCAGGACCGAAGCCGCTTAGGCAGGGCTGAGGTCCAAAACATCCTAGTGGTAGGATATACCCACTATGGCATTTGTGGTCCCGACCAAGCGCGGCAGCTTCGAGGTGCGGGAGTCCCACAGCACCCCGGCTGGTCCGCGCAGCCGCACCCTCGCCACCTTCAAGGAGATGTCCGACGAGGTAATCGAAAAGGCGCGCTCGCGCGCCGCCAAGCCACCGAGCGCAGCCGAACTGCGAGCCGCGGCGGCTCGCGTCGGGGCGCCCCTCTCGGGACCACCGGTCGATCGCGCCGCACGCCAGACGCTTCGACTTCTAGCCGGCGGCGAACGACTCGACCCGATGCTGCGGCGACTGCTCCTGGATGCTCTCTCCCCCCAGGAAGAGAGGGGTCAATCGGCCACCGTCTCCGATGCCGCCCGCTCGGCAACTCAGTGGATCGGGGTGGGGCTTGAGCGGCGCGGCGCGGCGCTGCGTGATCTGCTCGAACTCGCCGACGCCCTGCCGATCCAGATCCGCTCCGAGGAGATCGGCTTCCCAAGACTGAAGTCGGGCTGACCGGTGGCGAATCGGCGACCAATCCATGCCCAGCGTCCCGACGGCTCCCTATCGCTGCCGCAGAAGGTCATTGCGATTCACGAGGCGCTGGACGCGGCCAAGGTCCCCCACGCGATCGGCGGCGCCCTGGCCCTTGCCTACTACGCCGAGCCGCGGGCGACGATCGACGTCGACATCAACGCCTTCGTCCCGACCGAGCGCTGGCCACAGGTCCGAGATGCCCTCTCTCCCCTCGGGGTCAATGTCGGAGTCGACACTGCCGCTCTCAACCGCGACGGTCAAGCACGCCTCTGGTGGGACCGAAACCCGGTCGACCTCTTCTTCTCCTACGACCCCTTCCACGACGAGATGCGCCGCGCCGCCCGCCGGGTGCCCTTCGCCGGGACGACGATTCCGATCCTCTCCCCCGAGCATCTGGCGGTGTGCAAGGCGATGTTCGACCGCCCCAAGGACTGGCTCGACATCGAGCAGATTCTGGTTGCAACGGACCCCCTTGACCTGCCGGAAATCGAAACCTGGTTGGAGGCGATGGGCGGCGAGGACAATCCGCGGATGACGAGGCTGCGGGGGATCCTCACCCAGCTCGGGTTGGACAACCCGAGAGGCTCGAAGTAACGACCGATCCCCGCTGGCTACTGCCCAGCCGCCGCCTCGTCCGCCACCACGATCATCGCGTCGTTCCTCACCCGGCCGGCGGGGATCGATTCGTCGCCGGCCAGCAGCTTGGCGAGCGGGTCGCGCTTTTCGGCGCCGGTGACGAGCCAGAGGATCTTGCGGGCGGAGTCGATCGCCGGGTAGGTGAGGGTCATGCGGGGGTGGCCCTGGTAGGTGGTCTCGGTCAGGGCGACGCGGCGGTCCGTGACGTCGAGCACGGGGTCGCCGGGGACCAGCGAGGCGGTGTGGCCGTCGGGGCCGAGGCCGAGGTGGACGAGGTCGAGGCGCTCGGGCAGTGTCTCTTCGTAGCTGCGGGCCGCCCCGTCGAGGTCGCGCTGGGTGACCGGCATCGGCCGCATCGCCGCCTGGTGGTCCATCGAGAGGCCGAGGACCATGTGGGTCAGGTTGCGGTCCTCGCTGCCCGGCGAGGCGATTCGCTCGTCGACCTGGAACAGCTCGGTCCGCGCCCAGGGCATCTCCTCGAGTTCGCCGAGGATCGCCAGCATCGCCCAGGGCGAGCGGCCGCCGCTCATCGCGAAACCGAAGCCGCCGCGCGCGGCCACAGCGGCGGCCCCGTCGGCGGCGATCAGCTCGGCCGCGCGCCGCGCCGCCGCCCGCTCGTCGCCGGCGACCTCCAGCTCGATTGCCATCCCCCCGCCGCTCCCCTCAGCTCGGCTTCTCGTCGTGGCCGCCGAACTGTTTGCGCATCGCCGACAGCACCTTGTCGCCGAAGTCGCCGAGCCCGCGGGAGTAGAAGCGCTCGTGCAGCGCGGTGGTCAGGACCGGGGTCGGGACACCCTCGTCGATCGCCGCGATCGCCGTCCAGCGACCCTCGCCGGAGTCCGAGACGCGGCCGGAGAAGTCGTCCAGCTCGGGCGATTCCTGCATCGCCGCCGCGGTCAGGTCGAGCAGCCAGGAGCCGATGACGCTGCCGCGCCGCCAGACCTCGGCAACCTCCGGCAGGTCGAGGTCGTACTGGTAGTACTCGGGATGGTCGAGCGGCGCCGTCTCGGCGTCGGCTTCGCGGCTGACCTTGCCGGCGTTGGCGTTCTTGAGGACGTTGAGGCCCTCGGCGTAGGCGGCCATGATCCCGTACTCGATCCCGTTGTGGACCATCTTCACGAAGTGGCCGGCGCCGTTGGGGCCGCAGTGCAGGTAGCCGTTCTCCGAAGGCGAGGGGTCGCCGGTCCGGCCCGGGGTGCGCTCCGCCTGCCCGACGCCCGGCGCCAGCGAGGCGAAGATCGGGTCGAGTCGCTCGACCGCGCCGTCGGGCCCGCCGATCATCAGGCAGTAGCCGCGCTCGAGGCCGAAGACGCCGCCGCTGGTGCCGCAGTCGACGTAGTCGATCCCCTGCTCGCCGACCTTGGCGGCGCGGCGGATGTCGTCGCGGTAATAGGAGTTGCCGCCGTCGATGATCGCGTCGCCGCTCTCCAGCACCGTCGGCCACGCCCTCGACCGTCTTCTCGGTGATCTCGCCAGCCGGGACCATCACCCAGACCGAGCGCGGCGCGGTCATCGTCGCCGCCAGATCCTGCAGCGAGGACGCCCCGGTGGCTCCCTCGCCGACCAGTTCGGCGACCGCCTCCGAGTTGACGTCGTAGGCGACGATCTTGTGGCCGTCCCGCATCAGGCGGCGAGCCATGTTGGCTCCCATGCGACCGAGGCCGACGATTCCGAGTTCCATCAACAACCTCCGCTGGTGAGCGCTGCAAGGACAGGTGGCGTGGCGCCATCCTAGGCTCTTTCGCCGAGTCCGCACTTAACCGTGTTATGGACGGCTTTCTACGGACTCGCGTTCGTGAGCGGGTAGGCTCCGCGGCTCGATGGCTACCGCTCCCAAGAAGCACGAAGATGTTGCCGCCGATGTCCTGGCGATCTTCGGGATCAGCGGCGACCTGGCGAAGAAAATGACCTTCCGGGCGCTGTACCGGCTGGAGGCGACCAACAAGCTCAACTGCCCGATCGTGGGCGTCGCGATCGACGACTGGGACGACGAGCGGTTGCGCCGGCACGCCCACGACTCGATCGGGGCGACCGTCTCCGATCCCGACGAGGATGTCTTCGCCCGGCTTGCGGCGCGGCTCTCCTACGTCCAGGGCGACTACGCTGAGGCCGAGACCTTCGAGAAGGTCGGCAAGGCGCTGGGCGACGCCAAGCACCCGGTCTTCTACCTGGAGATCCCGCCCTTCCTCTTCTCGACCGTCGTCGCCGGGCTCGGTGCCGCCGGCTTGGCGGAGAACGCCCACGTGGTGATCGAGAAGCCCTTCGGCCACGACCTCGAATCGGCGCGAGCGCTGAACGCCGAACTGCGCGAGGTCCTGGAGGAGGAGCAGATCCTCCGCATCGACCATTACCTCGGCAAGGAGCCGGTGATGGACATCACCTACCTGCGCTTCGTCAACTCGATCCTCGAGCCGGTCTGGAACCGCGACCACATCTCCCACGTGCAGATGACGATCGCCGAGAACTTCGGCGTCGAGGACCGCGGCCGCTTCTACGACGCGGTCGGGGCGATGCGCGACGTGATCCAGAACCACGCCCTGCAGGTGCTGGGGCTGATCGCGATGGAGCCGCCGACCGGCAACCACCACGACTCGATCCGCGACAAGAAGCTGGAGCTGTTCAAGGCGATGCGGACGACCGACCCCCATCGCTACGTGCGCGGCCAATACGACGGCTTCCTCGACGTCAAGGACGTCGCCCCGGACTCGACCACCGAGACCTTCGCGGCGGTCGAGCTGGAGATCGACAACTGGCGCTGGAGCGGCGTCCCATTCTTCATCCGCGCCGGCAAGTGCATGCCGGCCAAGTCGAGCGAGGTGACCGCCGTCTTCCGCCGGCCGCCGCTGCTCGGGATCGGCCACGGCAAGACGCCGGAACCGAACAAGATGACCTTCCGGATCGAGCCGACGCCGGGCTCGCGGATGCGGATGTACGCGAAGAAAGCGGGCCAGGAGGCGTTCGAGCCGGCCGACCTCGAGGTCCTCTTCGAACGCGAGCCCGGCATCGACCCCGAGCCCTACGAGCGCCTGCTCGGCGACGCGCTCGCCGGCCGCCACACGCTCTTCACCCGCCAGGACGCGATCGAGGAGACCTGGCGCATCGTCCAGCCGCTGCTCGACGACCCGGGCCCGGTCCTGCCCTACGCGCCGGGCACCTGGGGGCCGAAGGAGGCCGAGGGGCTGACCCGCGGCATCGCCACCTGGTCGCAGCCCTGGCTGCCCCCCAGCTGAGCGCGGAATCCCCTCCAAAACCGCGCATTCGGGATTTTCCCCTGCGCAATGCCTAGCGACTTGCTAGGTTTTCGGGACTCCTAATTAGGGCTGCCTAACGCCCGAAGTCGAAACGGGAGCACCACCACCCCGAAATGATCCCCACCTTCGTCATCACCCTGCGAGAGGGCGTCGAGGCCGCTCTGATCGTCGGCATCATCGCCGCCTTCCTGGTCAAGGAGGGCCGGCGTGACGCGCTGCGGCAGATGTGGCTCGGCGTCGCGATCGCGATCGCGCTCTGCATCGGCGTCGCCGTGATCCTCGAAGTCGTCGGCCAGGACCTGCCGCAGAAACAGCAGGAGGGTCTGGAGACGGTGATCAGTCTGATCGCGGTGATGGCCGTCACCTACATGATCGTCTGGATGCGGCGCAACGCCCGCGGGATCAAAGCCACGCTGGAAGGTGAGGCCGCCTCGGCGCTGGCCGCCGGCTCGACGCTGGCGCTGGTCGGGATGGCCTTCCTCGCGGTCCTGCGCGAGGGCCTGGAGACATCTGTCTTCCTGCTCGCCGCCTTCCAGCACTCGACCGACACCACCGCCTCCGGTGGCGGTGCCGTGCTCGGCCTCCTCGCCGCCGTCGCGATCGGCCTCGGCCTCTACCGCGGCGGCGTCCGCATCAACCTGAGCAAATTCTTCAAGGTCACCGGCGCGGTGCTCGTCTTCGTCGCCGCCGGGCTGCTGGCAACCGCCGCCCACACCGCCCACGAGGCGGGTTGGATCAACGGGCTGCAGGGCCAGGCGGTCGACCTCTCCTGGCTGGTCCAGCCGGGGACGATCTCCGGCTCGCTGCTGACCGGGATGCTCGGCCTGCAGCCGCACCCAACCGTGATCGAGGCCTCGCTCTACGTGCTCTACGCGGTGCCGATGCTGCTCTACGTGCTCTGGCCCGATCGCCTCCGCGGCCGCCTGCGGCGACGCGACGTCGCCAGCCGCCGCAGCGCCCCCGCCGGCACCCCAGCTTGAGCGCCCGACCAAGCTGCCGATGACCCCGATCACGCGCCGCCGCCTGCTGGCGTCGGCCGACGACTGACGGCGTCGACGAGAGCCTCGGCGAGCAGCGGCAGTCATTTCGGACGGATAGCGACCAAAAAGACTGCCGCCTGCCATTCCCGACCTCTGCCATCGGTTTTTGTTAGGGTGCCCTAACTCTTGTCCCCAGCGCCCCACCTCCGAGGAGATCCAGCCAGATGAACCGACTTCCCGTCCGCCCAGCGCTCGCCCTCGCCGTCGCCGGCCTGCTCGCCGTCTTCGCGACCGCCTGCGGTTCCAGCGGCGACTCGGCGCCCGCCGATGCCAAGCAGGTCAGCATCAAGCTGACCGACGCCGGCTGCGATCCGCGCAGCCTCTCCGTGCCGGCCGGACCGATCAGCTTCGAAATCGAAAACGACGGCAGCTCGAAGGTGACCGAGATGGAGGTCCTCAAGGGCGAAACGATCCTCGGCGAGGAGGAGAACCTGACCCAAGGCATGACCGGCAGCTTCTCGCTGACCCTCGAGGAAGGCGAGTACACCCTGCACTGCAACAACGGTGAACAGGAAGACGGGACGCTGACCGTCAGCGGCAAGCTGGAGGGCGAGGGCAGCCCCGCAGTCGGCGGAGCTGATGAGCGCGAGGCGGGCGGGGTTGGCGCGTCCCGCCGGGGGAATCCCTAGCCTGGCTTGTCGATGGTTACGAACGGGGAAAGAGCGGACGAGCTGCTGGGGGAGCTGGGGTATGACCACTGGCGGCCGGGGCAGCGGGAGGCCGTGGTGGCGGCGCTGGAAGGGCGCGACTCGCTCATTGTGATGCCGACAGGCGGTGGGAAGAGCCTCTGTTACCAGTTACCCGGACTGGCGAGTGAGGACCTGACGATCGTGGTCAGCCCGTTGATCGCCTTGATGCGGGATCAGTGGCTGCGGCTGACCCAGGCCGGCAAGCCGGTGACGATGATCTCCTCGGGGATGGACGAAGGGGAGGCGTGGGCGGCGCTGGAGGAGGTGCGCAGCGGCGAGGCGCGGATCGTCTACTGCGCGCCGGAGCGCTTCGGCTCCAACGTCTTCCTCGAAGCGCTGGCGCAGCGGCGGATCGATCTGATCGCGGTCGACGAGGCGCACTGCGTCTCCGAGTGGGGCCATGACTTCCGCCCGGACTACCTGCGGTTGCCGCAGATCGCCGACAAGCTCGGGCGGCCGACGGTGATGGCCTGCACGGCGACGGCGACGAAGCCGGTCGCGGCCGAGATCGCCTCGCGCTTCGGGATGCGGGACCCGCTCCAGGTCCGCTCCGGCTTCGACCGGCCCAACCTCTCCTTCGACGTCGTGCCACTCGAAGGCACCGGCTCCAAGGCACGGCGTCAGGCGGTGCTGGAGGCCGGGCTGGCCGACCCGGAGAACCGGCCGGCGATCGTCTACTGCGGCACCCGCAAGGACACCGACGAGGTCGCCGCCATCCTGCGCGAGAACGGCGTCAACGCACAGCCCTACCACGCGGGAATGGACTCCGAACAGCGCAGCGCGGTGCAGCGCCGCTTCATGAGCGGCGAGACCGAGGTGATCGTCGCCACCAACGCCTTCGGCATGGGAGTCGACAAAGCCAACGTGCGGTCGGTCTGGCACATGACGATCCCGACCAGCGTCGAGGCCTACTACCAGGAGGCCGGCCGCGCCGGGCGCGACGGGTTGCCCGCCCGGGCGGTTCTGCTGGCGATGAAGATGGACCTCGGCAGGCTCGTCCGCTTCAACGAACAGCGCGCCGGCGACCCGGCCATGGAGATCGCCCACGAGCGCGGCTGGCGCGCCTACCGGGCGATCAAAGAGTTCATCTACTCCGAGCGCTGCCGCCGCCGCTCCCTGCTCGACCACTTCGGCGACCGCGCCGCCGGGGCGCCGCTGGAGCGCTGCTGCGACGTCTGCGACGGCCGCGCCTGGTTGCCGGACCCGGAGACGATCGCGATCCGCCGCACGAAGAGCTCCGGCAGCTCCGCCGCGCCGCCGCCCGACCTCTCCCCCGCCGACGCACCGCTCTTCGAGGCGCTCAAAGCGTGGCGCCTGCAGGCCGCGGCCGGCAAGCCCGCCTACACGGTGGCGAACAACCGCACCCTCAGTGCGATCGCCGCGATCCGTCCCGGAAGCCCCGAGCGGCTGATCGAGATCAGCGGCGTCGGCCCCAGCTTCATCTCCAAGTTCGCCCCGGAAGTGCTGGCGATCGTCGCCGAGCACGCCGCACCGCTGGCCGCCTAGCTGGGGAGCTCTGGGTTGAGGGTTGGCGTGGAGGGGTGGGATACCCCCTTCTCACTGCACTTCGTCGGGTGATTCGGAATCCGGCTGACGCCACGGAGCTCTCCGGCCCTCCGAATGCTCATACGTTCGAAGGGGGTATCCCACCCCTCCCAACGGAAGCTCCTCCCGGCTCCCAAGGTGGGCAGCTTCCGTGGGAGGGAACAGCTTGCAAGGGACGGGAGCTCCTCGGGAGAGCTTCAGAGCCTTGAACCCTTTGAAGCTTTTTCTGAATCAGGGATGCGGACCGGTTGGAGGGTCGGGTGGCCCCTGCCCGGGACTGCAGCACGACCCGGGGCGCAGAGCTCCGAGGCGCCAGCCGCATCCGTAACTCCCCGGGGCGGTGCCCCGAGAAGGGGCCACCCGACCCTCCCTAACGGCCCCGTCCCTGAGCCGCTTACTTCGGTTCGCGTTGAACCGTCGGCAAGGCGACGGTGAGATTTTCGGTGCGGACCGTGAACGGGACGCTGCCGGGCTGGTAGTAGGGAGCGTCGCGACCGAGGACCTGGAGCTGCACCGTGTGCCCCTTGGCGAAGCGGTAGCCGTTGCCGTGGAGCTGGAATTCGATCGTCCCGCGCTGGCCGTTTTCGAGCGCGTAGGTGCCGCGGCTGACGAGCAGCTGCGTGCCTTCCGGTGAGATGTCCCAGAGGCGGGCGTCGATCTGGCCGAACTGCCCGGTGCTGAAGACCTTGGCGCTGACGGTCGGCAGGCCGAGCATCGTGAACCCCTGCTTGACCGGGCGCGAGACCGAGCCGGTGTTGGCCTCGGCGGTGACCGGGATCGTCTTGCAGGCTTCGCTGGTGCCGAAGACTGGATCGAATGCTTTGGCGACGGCGGCGTTGCCGCCGGCCGAGGTGAATTCCTGGATGTCCTCGGAGCGCAGGCTGAAGTGGCCGCGGCTCAGCGCCTTCCAGCCCTTCGCCTTGTAGGGGCCGCCGTCGGGGGCCGCGAGCGGGCAGGTCTGGGTGAAGGCGGTGACCGCGCCCGGCTTCTGCTTGCCCTTCTTGGCTCCGAGCAGGTTGGCGGCGAAGAACTTGGCGGCCTGGTTGTTGAAGTAGTGGTTGGTCGCCGCCTTGTTGGAGCCGCGGCTGTGGCCGAGGTCGCCGAGCTGCAGGGCGACCGGCGCCTTCTTGCTCACCGAGCGCACGTAGTTGTAGACCCGCAGCGCCTGTTCGGCCGGGAAGAGTTCGTCGGTCCAGCCGCTCTGGATCAGCAGCGGCGCCGGCGCCGAGGCGCCCTTGAGGAAGCGCAGCGGGTAGCCGCCGTTGTTGCGGTAGATCCCCGTCAGCGCAGTCACCGCCGCGGGCGAGTACGGCTGGCCGGCGTCGATGTAAGCCTTGTCCTGGGTGATGTTGGCTTCGCTGTCGGTGCAGGGCGTCGAGGCGGGGGCACCGCCGCAGTAGTAGCCGTTGAGGACGCCGCTGAGGTAGAGACCGCTGAGGTAGCTGGAGATCGGCACTCCGAACGGTTCGATGCTCTGTTCGACGGGGGCGACTCCGGTGTCGAGGAAGCGACCGTTGGGGATCAGCGCCGAGGCCAGGTCCGACCAGGGCCAGCGCGGGTAGGCGGCGGCGATCTTCATCTTCTTGCCGTCTGGGCTGCGCCAGGGGGCGAGCTTGCCGTTCGGCTTGCGGATCTTGTTAGCGAGGAAGGCCAGCTCAATGCTCTGGCCGCCGCCGTAGGAGATCCCGGTGACGCCGATGTCGCGCGGCCTGACGACGCCCTCGTCGGCCAGCAGGCCGAGCAGGTATTGCGTGTCGCGGGCCTCGTAGCGACTGTCGGCGAGGCGGATGTAGCCGGCGCCGCAGGCGCCGGCGTGGTCGCCGCTGGTGCCGCCGCCGCAGGAGTTGCCGAAGCCGCGGGCCGTGTAGTTGACGACGGCATAGCCGCGACGGGCATAGAAGTCGTTGTTGTAGCGATAGATCGTCGAGCCGTTGCCGGTTTCTTCCGGGGCCGGGCCGCCCGGCGAGGTGGTCTCGAAGTTGGTCTTGTTGCCGCCGAAGCCGTGCAGCATGACGATCGTCGGGAACGGGCCACTGCCCTTTTCCGGCAGGGTGACGTCAACGTCGAGCGGGACCCCGTCGAAGGAGGGCACCCGGGCTGCGGAGTCGACGGTCGGGCAGAAGCGGACGCCGTTTTCGAGGCTGCAGGCGTGGCCGAAGGGGGCCGGCGCCGCGGCGGCGGCGAACGCCGGCGCGGCCGGCAGCAACCCCAGCAACGCAAATGCCGTTGCAGCCAGCCGAGATCTCAGCCCTCTACTCACCAGTTGCGAGCATACGCCCCTCTTCGCGTGTTGCAGAGGGCATCGCCCTGGCGCGCTTGAAGAAATCACGATGACCCGGCTGCCCAAACTCCGGGCCGCGCTCGCGGCCGCCCTCGCCATCGCCCTGATGGCGACCTTGGCGCCGGCCACCAACGCCGCCGCCAGGGGGCTGCTGGAACCGCCCGGCAGGAAGGTCTACTTCGGCGTCTCCGACACCGGCGACCCGGCCTCCTTCGGCGAATTCAGCACCGCCGTCAGCCACCACCCGCCGGTGATCGAGTCCTTCCGCACCTGGGGCAGCGACTTCCACGGGTCGATCGAGCGCTGGCAGACGGCGCGGGCGCGGCCGATGATCCACATCAGCACCGCCGACAGCCACGATGGGCACGAGCTGATCAGTCCGCGGGCGATCGCCCGCGGCGGCGGCGACGAATACCTGATCCGCCTCAACAGGCTCTTCTACGCGAAGAAGATGCGGGCCTACGTGCGGCCGCTTGGCGAGCCCAACCGCTGCCTCAACGTCTACGCCTCCTACGACTGCGCCGGCGCCCTGCGCGACGCCGCCCACAAGCCGCGCTGGTACCGGCTCGCCTTCCGCCGGATTTACGTGATCGTCCACGGCGGCGGCAAGGCGGGAAAGATCAACCGGCGGCTGGCCGAAGCGCACCTGCCGCCGCTGACCGTCGCTGTCCCCGGCCTGCCGGCGGCGCCGGTGGCGATCGTCTGGAGCCCGCTGCCGGCCGGCTCGCCGACCGTCCCCCAGAACCGGCCACGCCATTTCTATCCCGGTTCGAAGTGGGTCGACTGGGCGGCGACCGACTTCTACGCCTCCTATCCGGAATGGAAGGCGCTCAACGGCCTGTACAAGCGCTACGCGAGCGCCAAGGAGCCCTTCGCGATCACCGAGTGGGGGGTCGAAAACGGCGACGACCCGAGCTTCGTCAGCAAACTCTTCGCCTGGGTCAAGACCCACCCGCGCTGCAAGATGCTCGTCTACTACCAGGACTTCGGCTCGACCAGCGCCTACCGAATCCAGAACTACTCGGCCAGCCTCGAAGTCCTCAAAGCGAGCCTCCACTCGCCGCGGTTCCCGTCGTTCGCCCGCGGCGCGCCCCGTCTGCCGCCGCCACCCCCGGGTGGCGTCGCCGCCGGGCCTTAGGAGGTCATTGCGCCGCGCCCGCGTCGGCGCGGACGCCCCCGAGGAGGACGACATTGTTCGAGTAGCCGGTGAAGTTGTGGACCAGCTCCCCCCAGGTCAGCGCCAGCGGCCCCCGGGCGCGGTAGCGGACGAGCGTCATCCGCCCCAGCGACCGCCGTTCGACCTGGTGGAAGGAGGCGGGCAGCGCGCTGTGATCGGCCGGCGGCGGCCGGCCGCTGACGACGTCGACTTCGGCGACCGGGATCGCGCCGTGGCGCCACTGCTTCCACTTGACCTGGTGCTCGCCGTGGTCGAGGTAGAAGGCGAGCGGTTCGCCGCCCTCTTCCCAGGAGAGGATCGCCCGCGGCCGACCGGCGGCGGGACCGATCGCGGCGGCGACGGTGCGCCAGTCTTCGCGCTGCAGGGTCGGGCGGAAATCGACGTAGAGGCAGAAGGCGAGCCAGTAGACGACCAGCCCGGCGCCGATCGCGATCCCCAGCCGGCCCGATCGCGGCGCCGCGATCCCGACCGCGAGCACCAGTGCCAGCGGGATCAGCGCCGGAAGCAGGTTGCGGCCGAGCACGTAGTCCTGCCCGGCGGCGGCGAGCAGGAGGGCGAAGACGATGCTGCCGGCGCCGATCGAGACCGCGACGAGCGCGGCCCCCTGCTCCCGCCGTCCGCCGCGCCAGAGCAGCAGGACGACGGCGGCAAGCGCGAGCGCGATCGGCACCGCGGCGTGCTTGAGCAGCCCGGTTTCGCCCGCGAAGTAAGCGATTCCCGTCGCGTGGAGGCGGGTCAGGAGGTGGAAGCTGGCGATCCAGTCGTTGTTCTTCCCGCCCGCCTGGTGGAGGGCGATCGGCGCCAGCGCCAGGCCGGCCAGCGAGATGCCCGCGAGCGCAGCGACGACCCGCCGCAGCGGCCGTGCCACCGCCAGCAACCAGACCGCCTCGATCGCCAACGGGAAGACGGCAAAGTAGTGCGTCGCCAACGCCAGGGCCGAGAAGGCGGCCCACCAGCCAAGGTCCCGGGCCGAGCCGCTGCGCCTGGCGCGGAGGAAGAAGACCAGCGCCGCGGTGCTGAAGAGGACGAGCAGGGCATAGGCGCGGGCGTCCTGCGAATACCAGACCAGGATCGGGTTGACGGCGACGATCGCCGCGACCGCGAGCCCGGTCCCGCGCCCGAGCAGTTCGCGACCGGCCAGGTAGGCGACCGGCACGGTCGCGGTGCCGAACAGGGCCGAGAGCGAGCGCAGCCCGACCTCACGCACGCCGAACAGGTGCGACCAGGCCCAGGCGAAGAGGTAGTAGAGGGGCGGGGTCGACTCGCTGGTCCAGACCCTGTGCATCGTCTCCGAGAGGCCGGAGACGAGGACCCGGCCGGCGGTCACAGCCTCGTCGTGGCGGTAGCTTTGGAGACCGAGGGTCGAGAAGCGAAGGGCGGCGGCAAGGCCCACGATTCCGACCAAGAACCACAGAAACCGACGGTTGTTATCTGTGTTGGAAGTCGTGTCGGGCTCCATCCGATCGAAAGGCAGGCGAAGCATCACTGAGGGACGAAGCTACGCAAAGGTACTCGCAATCGTCGTCGCGGTGGGGTGCCTGCTGGCCGCCCCCCGGCGAGGGCCGGGTTCCTGCAGCCCGGCCACGGCCGCGTCTTCTTCGGCGTCTCCGACACCGGCGTCAACTCGCAGTTCAACGAATTCTCCGAACTGGTCGGCAAGCACCCTGCGGTGATCGAGACGTTCCGCGCCTTCGGCGCCGACCTGACCGGTTCCATCAAACGCTGGCGCAAGGCCGAAGCCCGGCCGATCCTCCACATCTCGACCGCCGATCCCAACGACGGCCACGAGCTGATCGACCCGCGCCAGATCGCCAACGGCTATGGCGACGGCTACCTGATCGGGCTCAACTACCTGTTCTGGTCGCAGGGGATGCGCGCCTACGTGCGGCCGCTGGGCGAGCCCAACCGCTGCCTCAACGTCTACGCCTCCTACGACTGCGAAGGAAACCTGCGGGGCGCCCAGCACAAGCCGTACTGGTACCGGCAGGCATTCAGGCGGATCTACCTGATCCTCCACGGCGGCGGCAAGCTGGCGAAGATCGACGCCCACCTGCAGCGAGCCGGCCTGCCGCCCCTGCGCGAAGAAGGGGTGCCGCTCCCGGGCGGGCTGCCGAAGGCGCCGATCGCTGTGCTCTGGACGCCGCTCCCGACCGGCTCCCCGGAAGTGCGATGGAACCGGCCGCAGCGGTTCTACCCCGGCAACGCCTACACCGACTGGACGGGGACCGACTTCTACTCGGCCTACCCCGACTGGCGGGCGCTGACGGCGATGTACGAACAGTACAAGCGCAAGCCCTTCGTGCTGACCGAGTGGGGAGTCGAGGGAAGCGACGACCCGACCTTCGCCAAGCGCCTCTTCGCCTGGGTCAAGCACCACCCACACACGAAGATGCTCGTCTACTACCAGGACTTCGGCAGCACGAATCCGTTCCGGCTGCAGAACTTCCCCCAGAGCCTCGGCGTCGTTCAGCGCCATCTCACCCGTCCCGAATTTCCCCCCTACGCCTTCGAACCGCCGACGAGCGCCGCGCCGATAGGGTGATCCACAGGTTTCCCAAACCGGAGGATTATGTTCGCGTGTCAGCGTCGCCGCTCAATGTCGGCGATCCGCCGCATCGCCGCCAGCCCCCACCTCGCCGCCCTGGCTGGGCTGGTTCTGCTGGGCGCCGTCCTTAGGTTCGCCACCCTCGACCTGCAGAGCTACCGCTATGACGAGGCCGTCACCGTCGGCCGGATCCTGCAGCCGAACCTCTTCGACACGATGTCGGCGGTCGGCCACAGCGAGTCGACGCCGCCGCTCTACTACCTGGTCGCCTGGCTCTGGTCGCGCCCGTTCGGAACCGGTGAAGTCTGGCTGCGCTCGCTCTCGGCGCTGGCGGGGACGGGATCGATCGTCGCCGTCTACCTCGGCGCGGTCTCGCTGCCGCTGCCTCGCCGCGCCGGGCTGATCGCGGCGGCGGTGGTCGCCGTCAGCCCGGTCTTGATCTGGTTCTCCCAGGATGCCCGCGCCTACGCCCTGGTCTTCCTGCTGACGGCGCTCTCCTTCCTCTTCTTCGCCCGTGCCCGGCGTAGCGGCACCAGGCGCGACCTCGCCCTCTGGGCCGTGTTCTCGGCGCTGGCGTTCGCGACCCATTACTTCGCGGGCTTCGTCGTCGCCCCCGAGGCCGTGCTGCTGCTGCTCGCGCGCAACCGGCGCGGTGCGATCGTCGCCGTCCTCGCCGTCGCTGCGACGGCCGCGCTGTTGGCGCCGCTGGCGCTGGAACAGACCGAACACGCCCACGCCGCCTGGATCGCCGAACAGCCGCTCGGCGAACGGCTCGAACGGGCGGGGGCAAAGCTGGTCGGCAACGACAACGGCGACGAGCACGGCGCCCGCCAGCCGGGTCCGATCCCGCTCGCGGTTCCGGCCGCCCTTGCGCTTGCGGCGCTGGTCCTCCTGCTCGCCCGCGCCGACCCCGACGAGCGCCGCGGCGTCCGCCCGGCGGCGATCGTCGCCGCGGTTGCCGTCGCGGCGCCGCTGTTGCTCGGCCTGTTCGGGTCCGATTACTTCGACGGCCGCAACCTGCTGCCGGCGTTCGTGCCGCTGATCGTCCTGCTCGGCGCCGGCTTCGGCGTCCGGCGGGCCGGCCGCACCGGCCTCGCGCTGGCCGGCGCCTTCTGCCTCTGCTCGCTCGTCTTCACGCTCGAGATCGACCGCCTGCCGCGCCTGCAGCGGGAGGATCTGCGCAACGCCGCCGCCCAGGTCGGGCCGCTGCGGCCGGACAAGGCGGTCGTGACGATCCGCTATGCAGTCAACCAGCCGCTGCACTACTACCTCGATGCCGAGTTCGCCACCGGCCCGCTGCCGCCGCTGCGCGAGATCGACCTGGTCGGCTCCCGGCAGGCCGCCGAAGACAACGCCCGCCGCCTGCTTCCGCCCGCCTTCCACGAGGTCGGGTCCAAGCCGGTCTCCTACAACTTCACCCTGACCCGCTACCGCTCCCGCCGCCCTGTGCGGGTTCCTTTGCGGACCCTCGAACAGGGTGCGCTCGTCGGTGGCGGGCAGCGCGCCTCCGTGCTGACCGTGCCCTGACCCGCGCCTTCGCCCTCGCCCTGGCTCTCGCTCGCGCCCGAGCCAGCGCCTGCGGCGTGACCGGTTCCAGGGCGTTGATGCTCGAGTAGCCGACCAGATAGATCCTGCGCCCGTCGGAGATCACCGGCGTATAGGTGCCGGTCTTGTAGTGGAAGACGAGGCGTCCGGTCTTCATCGAGAAGCCGTTGGTCGAGCCGTGGGTGAACTCGGCGACGTAGACGATGTTCCCGACCGCCGAGAGCGAGCCGATGACCTGGCCCCCGGCGGAGTGCGACCAGCGCGTTTCGCCGTTCTTCGCGTTGAGCGCGTAGATGTTGCCGTCGAAGGAGCCGATGTAGACGGTCGGCGGCGTTCTTTCAGTGCTGGCGACCGCCGGGCCCGAGTAGACGTAGCCGCCGGTCGAGTGGGTCCAGGCGAGGGCCCCGTCCTTCTGGTCGTAGCTGTAGACCCGGCCGTCGTTGTTGCCGGCGTAGACCCGGCCGAAGGCGACCGCCGGGGTCGAGTAGAAGGCCCCCGAGGCGGCGAAGCCGGGGCCCAGCGAACCGCTCTGCCAGAGCAGCTTGCCGGTCGAGGCGCGGACCGCGTTCATGTAGCCGCCGTAGTCGCCGACGAAGAGGACGCCGTCGCGGAAGGCCGGCGCCGACTTGACCGGACCGCCCAGCGGAGTCGCCCAGCGCACGTTGCCGTTGCGCGTGCTGAGCGAGTAGAGGTTGCCGTCTTCGCAGCCGAAGTAGAGGCTGTGGCCGAGCACCAGCGGCGAGGACTCGGCACGACCGGGAAGCCGCCGTTTCCAGAGGATCCTGCCGGTCTTCGCATCCAGCTTGACGACGTGCCCGGGCACCAGATTGACGATGTAGAGGCGGCCTTTCTGGTACGCCGGGGAGGAGGCGTTGAGCCGGCCGATCCGCCGTTCCCAGAGGACTTTGCCGGTGTCGGCATCGAGGGCGAAGGCGTTGCCGCTGTTGTTCACCGCGTAGAGGACGCCGCGGGCGTAGATCGGCGGGAACTCGAGCAGCGGCTTCTCGGTGTAGTGCCAGAGCAGCCGGAAGGGCGGCCGGATGCCTTTCGCCGGTAGGTAGCGGGTGCGGGCCGGGTTGAGACCGAACATCGGCCAGTTGACCGACCGCGCCTTCGGCTTCTCGGGCTTTTCGGGAACGAAGGGGACGGTGGTGTTGTGGACGTCCGGCGGGCGCTTCAGCGACTCGTAGGCGATCACGATCCCGGCGACCGCCAGGACCAGCGCCGCGATCAGCCCGATCGCCACCCGCCGGTGCTCCTTCCAGAGCTTCCGCGGGTGCAGCAGCAGCCCCACGGCGTGACGGAACCGGCGGGCCTTGGGCCCGCCCTCAGCCATTCGCGGCGCGCCGCTCGGACTCGGTCGCGATGCCCTTGATCAGAGCCTTGATCGCCTGCTTGACGACGGCGACAACGGCGCCGCCGGCGAGCGGCAGGGTCGGCACGGTGCGAACCGCGTAGACCATCTTGGTGCCGTCGCCGTCGGGGCTGAGCTCGACGGTGCCGACGTGGTCGCGGACCGGTGCCCCCGAGAGCAGCTTGTAGGAGAAGCGCGAGGGCGACCGGTAGGCGATCACCTCCTCGCGCAGCGGCGGTCCCAGGGAGGTCAGGACCCGGATCGCGCCGACCCCGTTGCGGACCGGCGCCCCCTCGCGCTCGAGCACCGACTTGCGCATCGGCGTGATCGCCGCGTAGCGCTCGTGCTCGGTGAGGACGTCGAAGACCGTCTGCGGCGGCGCCGCGATCCGGCGCACGAAAGTGAAGCTGGCCATCGGGAAAGGCTACGTCAACGCCCAGCGCCGCGGATCGCTGCCCTCGATCGCGACGACTTCCCCTTCGATCGCCATGTGGTCGAGGAAGGAGAGGACGATCTGCAGGACCCAGCCGCCGGCGGGGGCGCTGACGTTGTCGGGGCCGAGGAAGTCGGAGACCAGCTCGAAGGCGGTCCGCTCCCCCTCCTCGAGCCAGTGGCGGACTTTCGCCCGCGTCTCCCCGACCTGGCGTCGCGCCTCGGCGATCTTGTTCTCGGGATCGCGGAAGGGCCGGCCGTGGCCGGGCAGGCAGAGCCCGGCCTCGAGCGGCTCAACCGCGTCGAGGCTGGTGAGGAATTCGCCCACCGGGTCGGGGCTGTGGCCGTAGTCGAAGAAGAGCACCGTGCGGCCGAGCAGGTGGTCGCCGGAGATCAGCATGCCGCTCTCGGGCTGGTGCAGGACGACGTGGGACGGTGCGTGTCCGGGCGTCTCGTGCACCTGCCAGGCGCCGTGGTCGGTGATCACGTCGGCGCCGGGAACGAGATCGCGATCCGGGACACGGATCGCATCGACGCCGCTGTCGGCGTCGTCGCGGCTCTGGCGATAGCGCTCCAGCGCCGCCGGCGGGACGCCGCTCTGGCGGGCGACCTCGATGCGCTGGTCCAGCGCCGCGACCGGATCGGAGGCGACGAGCCGGATGTGCTCCCAGCGCGGGTGCATCCAGAGCTCGCACTCGGCGGCGGCGGTGATCGGCGCGGCGAGCCCGTAGTGATCGCTGTGGGAGTGGGTGCAGACCAGCAGGCGGATGTCTTCGAGGCTGAAGCCGGCCTGGGCCAGGGCGAGGTCGAGCTGGCGCATCCGGCCCTCGCCGCCAATCCCGGTGTCGAAGAGGACGACGCCGCCGTCGGCGGCCAGCGCCCAGACGTTGCCGTGCGGCACCCCGGGCCAGGGCAGCGGCAGCCGCAGGCGCCAGACCCCTGGCAGAACCCGCTCGGTACGCGGCGCCGCCGGCCGCTGATCGCCCTCCATGCTCACCATCCTTTCAGGCAGCGGCGGGGCGCTCGAACTCCTGCATCGCGCCGGCGATCGCAAAGCACAGGGCCCCGGTCAGGGTGCCCCAGTTGGCGATCCCGGCGGCGAGCAGGTCGCCGTCGCGGTGGACGAAGGAGGCGATTGCCGCGACGGCAAAGAGCAGCGAGCCGATCTGGTTGGCGGCGACGATCCACCAGCCGAGCTCACTCGGCCGCCAGCAGGGCAGCCAGGTGCCGCTGATCTCGACCATCGCCAGATGGCCGGAGACGAGGAACAGGGCGCAGCCGATCATGTCCGGGGACCAGATCAACCGGTCCTCCTGAACCGGGGTCAGGTTGGCGATGAACGAGTCGACCAGGTTGATCGCGAAGACCAGGGTGCCGGCGAAAAGCACGAGGGCGGCGAGCCACTCCAGTCGCCCCCATTGCATCCCCCACCAGCGCCAGGGCTCGGCCTCGAAGCCACCCCCCGGCCGCTGCCGCGGCGCGTTGATCACCTGCAGCAGCGCCGTGTAGCCGCCGGTGCTGAAGAAGACCCCGCCGGCGAGGTAGACGCCGGCGGGAAGCAGCGGCGCACCGACGTCGCCCTGCGCCAGCGCCGCCCCGATCGCAAACAGCGAGCCGCCGAGCACGAAGGCGGTGGCCGAGACCGCGTTGACCAGCCGCAATCGCCGCACCGTCGCCGCATCGGCCCGCGCCCGCGCTTCCGAGACATCCTCCCCCAGCGCCCGCAGAACCCCCCGCTTGCGCATCGCCCGCCGATCCACCCCACCACGGCCGACGGGCCGATTTCCGGAGATATAGGCGGGAATTCGGCCCATCGGCCGCGAGGTTATCTAGCTGGTGGCGAGGCCGATGGCGAGCAGCGGAAAAGCGAGCATGACGCCGAGATAGAGGCCCATCAGGGCGCCGGCTTTGACGCCGGTCGTGCTCGAGCGGGCGCCGGAGATGACGCCGACGAGAAAGATGAAGCCGGCGATTCCGGCGCCTATCCAGAAGATGGGGGGCATGCGCCGGCGACAATATCGGAACTCGGGGCCGACGGGACGATTTGTCGTCCATAGCCCGACAAATCGTCCCGTCGGCACGGTGCGCTGGTACTTTGGCCGGGGTGAAGGGGTGGGCTCGCTTTTTGCTGGGAGTCGCGATGATCGCGCTGGCGCTCGTCCTCGCCTCCGGAGCGGCCGCCGCCGGGCCCGATTCCGCCGCCCAGCGGTTGGCCGAGAAGTTCGCGCCGATCACGATGGTCCGCGAAGAGCAGAATCCGCCCTGCGAAACCTCGGCCGAGCAGTACGAGCCGACCAGCGTCGACACGGTGCTCGGCAACCCGACCGTGCGGCTGGAAAGGTTCGTCGCGGGCAAGGGTCTGGAAGAGGTGACGCGGGCGCCGACCGCGGCCGACATCGCCGGGCTCGGCGAGGACTACTACCTCAACCTCAACGGCGAGGCGCTCGGCGACACCTGCGTCTACGCCCGCGACTTCGAAAAGCTCAAGGACGAAGGCCGGGCCCCGGTCGTCACCTACGCCCACATCGCCACCGAGCCGGGCCACTCGGGCTTCGTCCTGCAGTACTGGTTCTTCTGGTACTTCAACCAGTTCAACGACCTCCACGAGGGCGACTGGGAGGGGATGCAGATCAGCTTCGAAGCGGACTCTCCGGCCGCGGCGCTGGGCGAAGAACCGCACCAGATCATCCTCTTCCAGCACGCCGGCGGCGAGCGCGCCAACTGGACCGACGGCAAGGTCCAGAAGGAAGGCACGCACCCGATCGTCTACCCGGCGGCCGGCTCGCACGCGACCTTCTACGACTCCGCCGTCTACGTCGAGAACGGCCAGGAAGGCTCGGGACTGGGCTGCGACAACACCTCCGGGCCGCTGCGCGAACTGCGGCCGCGGCCGGTCTTCCTGCCCGACCACGTCAGCGACCGCGGCAGGTTCCGCTGGCTCAGCTACTACGGCCGCTGGGGCGAAATGGAAAAGGGCTTCAACAACGGCCCGACCGGCCCGCAGACGAAGACGGTCTGGCGCGAACCCTTCACCTGGATGGCAGGCCAGCGGACGACCAGCCCGCGGCTGCCGGGCGGCTCGATCGTCGGCCCGCAGGTGACCAAGGCCTTCTGCGGCGTCGTCGCCGAAGCCTCGAACCTGATCAACCTCGACGCCCGGTCGCGGCCGGCGGCGATCGCCACGATCGCGATCGTCCTGCTCGCGATCGCCCTCTTCGTCGGCCTCACCCGCTGGGGCCCCGTCGACCTCGAGCGGCTGCGGGCGCGGCGCTCCTTCGGCCAGCTGGTCCGCACCGCTCGCCGGCTCTACGGCCGCCACTGGCTGGTCCTCGTCGCGATCGGCCTGACCGCGATCCCGATCGTCGGCGGCGCCAACGCGATCGCCGAATCGTTCTCCAGCGGCGGCGGCGCCGACCAGGCGACCGGCCACTCCGGCATCAACCTGGCCCTCGGCGACCTGCTCGTAGGCCTCGGCCGGCCGGTCGCCTCGGCGATCGTCGCCGCCGCCGTCGTCGTCTTCGTCCGCCTCCTGGTCGAAGCCAGGCCGGCCGGCTTCGGCGCCTCCTGGCGCGGCATGGGGCAGCGCTTCTGGCGCGTCGTCGGCGCCCAGCTGCTGGCGACGCTCGGGGTCTTCGCGCTGGCGATCACGATCGTCGGCCTGCCCTGGGCGGTCAACAAGTACGTCGCCTGGAACTTCGTCAAGCAGGAGGTCCTCTTCACCGACAAGGGCATCCGCGACTCCTTCCGCGGCAGCTCCGACCTGGTCCGTGGCCGCTGGTGGCACACCGTCCGGGTCGCCGCGTTCCTCTTCCTGCTCAGCGTCGTCGTCGGGCCGGCGGCGTCCTTCGCGCTGATCTTCACCGCCCTGCCGCTGATCTGGGTCAACCTGCTCGGGGCGCTGATCTTCTCGCTGCTGATCCCCTACGTCGCGATCGGCGAGACGCTGCTCTACTTCGACCTGCAGGCGCGGGCCGAGGCGGAGGGGATCAAACCGCCGCGCTCCTGGCGGATCTGGCGACCGCGCCAGTTCGGCCGCACGGTCAGCGGGCCGGCAGCCGGCGCCGCCGTCTGATCCGCGTCACCAGGCGTTCGACGCCGATCCAGAGCAGGCCGACGAGCAGCACCGGCAGCCCGAAGAAGGCGACGACGCCGAGGCCGGCGGTCAGCGCCAGCGCCAGCAGGGCGAGGATCGCCGCCAGGACCACGTCGATCAGCAGGCCGCGGCGCGCCCGGGCCCCCGGCGTGATCTGCTGCGGCGGCCTCACTTGCCGCCCTTCTTGTAGACGGCGAAGAAGTCGCGTTCGTCGGGGGTCAGGTAGCGGGTGTCCGGCCGGAACATTTCCGGCAGCAGGTTGGAGGGATCGACCGCGCCGGGGTGGCGGTAGGTGATGAAGCTGGTCCAGTCTTCGTTGATGTCCAGCTCCAGGGCGCGGACCGCACCGGCGCGCTGGAGGATCTTCGCCAACGATTCGACCGTCTGGTAGTTGGCGGCGGCGTAGAGCAGGTTGCCGTGGCTGTCGATGCCCAGACCCGAGCGCCAGACCCGGACCGCGTTGTTGACGGTCGCGCCCCATTCGATCCCGTCACTGAGGTTGGGGTTGAGCTTGCCTTCGAAGATGATCGGCGGCAGGTTCTGCTTCGCGAAGCTGACGTGCGAGCTGGGTTCGGGGCCGTGCTCCCATTTGACGATGTCGATCCGCCCGTCGCGGTACTTGACCAGCGTGGCGATGCCGTCGACCATCGTTTCGATCGTTTCGCCCCGGTATACGAGGCCCGCGTTCGAAGTTTCCAGCGGGAAGCCGCCGTTGAAGGTGGCGACGAGGCTCTTGCGCTTTTCGGGCGGAACTTCCGCCGGGCCGCGTTCGGCGAGTTCCGGCGGCTCGGCGAGACCGGGGACGTAGTCGAGCTTGGTCTGGCCGGAGTCGATCCAGGCGACGCCGGCGACGAACTGTGGGTATTCGGGATCGCTGCGGAAGGTGGTCAGCAGCACCGGCGGGTTGGGGCCGGCGTGGGCTTCGGCGGCGTGCCATTCGCCCTCCCCCTTCAGGGCCGGGTGGATCAACGGCTTGATCGGCGGCGGACGGTAGGCGGCCGCGACTTCTTCGTCCCCACCCGAGGTGTCGGCGACGCCGACCTGGGGAAGGGACTTCAACGCCGGCCCACCCTTCGAGGGCGCCGTCAGCGTGTAGTAGATGTTCTCGACTTCGGAGACCAGCGGGTTGCCGCCGTGGGCGCGGACCCACTCGACCGTGGTGACGCCGAGGCCGATGTTGCGGGGGCGGCTCAACGCACCGAGCCATGAGATCGCCGCGGGGACGAGGCAGATCACGATCGCCAGCAAAACCACCCGCCTGGCGTGACGCCAGATCGGTATGGCGCCGTCGGCACGGCGCTGCGAACGGTCAGCCACTGGCGCAAGCTCTACCAGACACGTAAAGCTCAGCTTAGAAGCTCCTTAGGAAGTTCACATCTGGGATAGGTTTGCGGCGTGAGACTGCTCGCCTTCAGCGACCTGCACCGCGATCTCGAGCAGGCGGCGGCGCTGGTCGAGATGTCCGCCGACGCCGACGTCGTGATCGGCGCCGGGGACTTCGCCTCGGTCCACGAGGGCCTGGGAGAAACGATCTCCGCCCTGGCGGCGATCGAGACGCCGACCGTCCTCGTTCCCGGCAACAACGAGACCGTCGAGGCGCTGCGGGAGGCGGCGGCCGGTTGGAGCGCGGCGACGGTCCTGCACGGCGAGAGCGCCGAGATCGGCGGCACCAAGTTCTTCGGCCTCGGCGCCGGCATCCCGGTCACCCCCTGGGAGTGGAGCTTCGACCTCGACGACGGCGCCGCGGCGGCGATGTTCGACGCCTACCCGGCGGGCGCCGTCCTGGTCCTCCACTCGCCGCCCAAGGGGCACTGCGACGGCGGCTTCGGCAGCCCGGCGCTGCTGACGGCGATCGAAGAGCGCCAACCACCGCTGGCGGTCTGTGGCCATATCCACGAGTTCTGGGGCTGCGAGAGCACGATCGGCGCGACGCCGTTGCGCAACCTCGGCCCCTCCGGCACCTGGATCGAGATCTGAGCTGACCAAGCCGGCCCCCAAAGCGCTTCTCGGCCTGCTGGTATTGGCGGCGCTCGTCGGCATCGGCGTCTCGCTGGCCGCCTGGGCCTTCCTCGAGCTGGTCCACCAGCTCCAGACCCTGGTCTTCACCGACCTGCCCGAAGACCTCGGCTACAGCGGCGTCCCGGCCTGGTACTACGTGGTCGTGCTCGGCCTCGCCGGGCTGATCGCCGCCTTCGCGATCGTCCGCCTGCCGGGCGAAGGCGGCCACATCCCGGCCAAGGGCCTGAAGATCGGTGGCGCCCCGGTCCAACCGATCGAGGTGCCGGGGATCCTGCTCGCCGCCTTCGCGACGATCGGGCTCGGCGTCGTGCTCGGCCCGGAGGCGCCGCTGATCGCGATGGGCGCCGGGCTCGGGGTGATGGCGATCCGGGCGATCAGAGGCGACGCGCCGGAAGAAGTCCAGGCGGTGATGGCCGCCTCGGGCAGCATCGCCGCCGTCTCGCTGCTCTTCGGTTCGCCGATCATCGCCGCCGTGCTGCTGCTCGAGGCGCTCGGCCTCGACCGCAAGAAACTGCCGCTGATCCTGCTGCCGGGCCTGCTGGCCGCCGGGATCGGCTCACTGATCTCGATCGGGCTGGGTTCGCTCACCGGGCTCAACACGAGCGATTACTCGATCGGGGCACTGACCCTTCCTGCCTTCCCCCGGCCCGACGTCGTCGACTTCGCCTGGACGATCCCGCTGGCGCTGGTCGTCGCGATGATCACCTTCGCCGTGATGCGGCTGGGACTGCTCTCCCTCGACGTGATCAGGCGCCGCCCCTTCTTCCTCCTCCCCGCCGCCGGCGCCGTCATCGCGCTGCTCGCGGTCGCCTTCCAGGGAGTGACCGACCATGGCGCCGGCGAGGTCCTCTTCTCCGGCCAGGATCAGCTGCCGGGCCTGGTCACCGAAGCCGGCAGCTGGTCGGTCGGGGCGCTGCTGCTCGTCGTCGCCGTCAAGGGCGTGGCCTGGGGCATCTCGCTCGGCGGCTTCCGCGGCGGCCCGACCTTCCCGGCGATGTTCATCGGCGCCGCTCTCGGGATCGTCGCCTCCCACCTGCCGGGCATGGACATGACCGGGGCGGTCGGGGTCGGCCTCGGCGCCGGGGTCGTCTCGGTCCTGCGCCTGCCGCTGACCGCGGTGATCCTCGGCGTCCTGCTGACCAGCCAGAGCGGCGCCGGGAGCGAGCCGCTGATCATCGTCGGCGTCGTCGTCGCCTACCTCGCGACGGTCGCGCTGGGCAAGGCCTTCGGCTCGCCGATGGACGACGCCGAAGCGGCCGACGCTCCGCCGCCGGCGCCGGTGTAGCGAGGCCGGCGATGCCCCATCGCCTGCTGAAGGCCGCCGATGCCTACTGGCGCCCGTCGAACCAGATGTCGGTCCTCAACACCGACCTCGGCAAGCAACTCGAGGCCGACTCGCTCGGCGCCCGGTTCTGGCGCCTGGCACCGGGCCAGGCCTCGACCCGGCACCGCCACCGCGACCAGGAAGAGCTCTACGTGCTTCTTGAGGGACGTGGCCGGGTCCGGGTCGACGACGAGTTGCTGACGCTGGAGCCGCTCCCGAAAGCGCTGCCGCCGGAGCTTGGCGGCTGAGTCGGGCGAGATTGCTCGCTAGCCTCACTGCGGGTGTTCGAAACTGCAAGGAGGCTTTGAATGAGGATCGGGGTTCTCGGCACCGGCGCGGTCGGCCGGGCGTTGGCGACGCGACTGAACCAGCTCGGTCACGAGGTGACGATGGGCTCGCGCTCGGCCGGAAGCGAGGCCCTGGGGGAGTGGATCGCGGAGGCCGGCGAGGGCGCCAGGGGCGGCACCTTCGCCGAGGCCGCCGCCGGATCGGAGCTGCTCTTCAACTGCACCGCCGGGATCGCCTCGCTGGCGGCGCTGGAGGCCGCGGGGGCCGAGAACCTTGCCGGCAAGACGCTGGTCGACGTCGCCGTCCCGCTCGACTTCTCCGCCGGGTTCCCGCCCAGCCTGGCGGTCTGCAACGACGACAGCCTCGGCGAGCAGATCCAGGCGGCCTTCCCGCGGACCCGGGTCGTCAAGGCGCTGAACACGGTCAACAGCGCCGTGATGGTCGATCCTGGCCGAATCCGCGGCGACCACTCGGTCTTCATCTGCGGCGAGGACGGCGCCGCCAAGGCCCAGGTCAGCGCCCTGCTGGAGGCGATCGGCTGGCCGGCGGAGTCGGTCGTCGACCTCGGCGGGATCGAGGCCGCCCGCGGCACCGAGATGTATCTGCCGCTCTGGCTGCGACTCTACGGTCACTTCGGAGACGCCGACTTCAACATCTCGCTCGCCCGCTGAGCCCGATGGACACTGAGGGGGCACCGGGCATCGCCTTCGAGAGCGGCGCCGGCCGCTGGCTGCTCGCCGTCGCCGTCGCCGGCTCGGGGATGGCCTTCCTCGACGGCACCGTCGTCAACGTCGCCCTGCCGGACATCGGCAAGGACTTCGAAGCCGGCACCAGCGCCCTGCAGTGGATCCTCAACGGCTACCTGCTGACCCTCGCCTCGCTGATCCTGCTCGGCGGCTCGCTCGGGGACCGCTTCGGGCGGCGGCGCGTCTTCGTCATCGGGGTCGGGGTCTTCACCGTCGCCTCGCTGCTCTGCGCGGTCGCCCCCAGCGTCGAGGCGCTGATCGGCGCCCGGCTGCTGCAGGGTGTCGGCGGCGCCCTGCTGACCCCCGGCAGCCTGGCGATCATCGAGGCCGGCTTCCGCCCCACCGACCGCGCCCGCGCGATCGGCGCCTGGTCGGGGCTGGGAGGGGTCGCGACCGCCTTCGGGCCGCTGCTCGGCGGCTACCTGATCGGGGCGATCTCCTGGCGGGCGATCTTCGTCATCAACCTGCCGATCGGGATCTTCGTCGCCTGGGCGGCGACCCGGCACGTCCCCGAGAGCAGCGACCCGATGGCCGGCGGCCGGATCGACATCCGCGGCGCCCTGCTGGCGGCGCTCGGTCTCGCCGGCACCACCTACGCGCTGATCGAGGCGCCGGAAAAGGGCGCCTCGGCGGCGATCCTCGTCACCGCGATCGGCGGCATCCTCGCCCTCGTCGCCTTCTTCGTCGGCGAGCGCCGCAGCGCCAACCCGATGCTGCCGCTGGAGATCTTCAGGTCACGGCAGTTCAGCGCCGCCAACGGGGTCACCTTCGTCGTCTACGCCGCGCTCGGCGGCTTCTTCTTCCTGCTCGTCGCCTTCCTCCAGATCTCGATGGGCTACACGCCGATCGAGGCCGGCGCCGCCTCGCTGCCGGTGACCCTGCTGATGCTCGCCTTCTCGGCCCGCTCGGGGGCGCTGGCGGAGCGCATCGGCCCGCGCCTGCCGCTCACCCTGGGGCCGCTGATCATCGCCGCCGGGCTGTTGCTGATGACGATGATCGAACCGGGCGATTCCTACCTGACGGCGATCCTGCCGGCGGTCATCATCTTTGGCCTCGGCCTCACCCTCGTCGTCGCTCCGGTCACCGCGACCGTCCTCGCCGCCGCCGACATGCGCCACTCCGGCATCGCCTCCGGCGTCAACAACGCCGTCGCCCGCGTCGCCGGCCTGCTCGCCGTCGCCCTCCTCCCGGTCCTGGCCGGCCTCACCGGCGACAGCTTCTATGACCCGACGAAGATGACCTCCGGCTTCCACACGGCGATGTTCATCTGCGCCGCCATCGCCGCCGCCGGCGGCGTCCTCGCCTGGTTCACGATCATGGCCACCGTCCTGCACACCGAACCCGAGCCCGGCGGCGACACCCCCGAGCGCCTCGCCGAGGATTTCACCTGCGGCGTCAACGGCCCACCCCTGCGCCCCGGGCGCGAGGCCGATTGCGCGCCGGTCGTCGCCTCGACGCCCATCGAGCCACAGCGCTCGCGACATTGACCCCCACCAGGTGTGGTCAATATCGCGAGCGCATTTCGTCCTCACGGAAACGGTCGGTATTCCCTTGGGGGCCAGCTCGCTTGAGAGACGCCTTTCCCTCGCTGGCAAACGCTTCAGTCCGGCCACCGCCATCTGCCCCGACGGCAAGCTCCAATTCCACGACACGGCGACCTTCTTCAACTACGAAACGGCCGAAACCAGCGTGGCGTCGGCCGAACTGCGCCGCGCCTGCGTCGGCCGCTGATCCCTCAGGAGATCCCGATCCAGCGGCAAGACTCGTCCTCGGACGGCGACGGAGACCGCGGATGTCCCTAGACTGGTCCCAGTGAGGTACCGGCCGAAGCTCAGCTACGCCAACGTGATGGTCACGCTTCTGGCCTTCGTCGTCTTCGGTGGCGGCGCCGCCTACGCGGCGAGCCGGCTTGCCAAGAACAGCGTCGGCAGCAAGCAGCTGAGGAGGAACGCGGTGACCAGCGCCAAGGTCAAGGACGGCACCCTGCGCGGCAAGGACTTCGCCGCCGGCCAGCTGCCCGCCGGCCCGCGCGGGCCCGAGGGTGCCCCGGGCACCAGCCACGTCTACCAGGCCAATGGCTCGGTCAACTACGAAAAATTTAGCTCCAGCCTCTTCGGCTCGGAAGTCGTCGCCGTCTCGCTGCCGCCGGGCAAGTACTTCGCTGTCTCGACGGTCTCGGTCCAGACGGTCAACCCGGTGGCCAGCTCGGTGACCTGCCGCCTGATCAACGGCCACGGCGGCCCCGGCTCGGAAGCCACCAGTCGCAGCCAGGTCGCACGGGCGGATGGCGAAGTCGACAGCATGACCCTCGCCGGTGGCTTCAGGGTGACCAACGGCCAGACGCTCAACCTCGAGTGCTCGAAGACGGTTCCCGCATCGGGCGCCCGCATCACCGAAGCCAACATCGTCGCCGTCGGCGCCACCGACGTCCACGGCTTCGCCGGCTAGCGACACGTCCCGAATCCAGCCAGCGAGCAGCGCGCACGCTGATGTGAGGGGAGTCCGGTGGGACTCGCCAAGCCTCCCAATCTGTTGCGCAGGCGAGTCCCACCGGACTCCCCCACGCGAACCCGTCCCGCTAGCTCGGTTCCTTCAGCCGCGTCTTTTCGACCCGCGCCAGTTTCGCTTTCAAGCGCTTCAGTTCCCGTTCTTGCGTTTTCGTCCGTTTGGCTTCGGGATGGGCGATGTTGTGCTTCTCCAGCGGGTCGTCCTTGAGGTCGTACATCTCCCACTGCGGCGGTTTGCGCTTCCTCACTTCTGGGTTCGTGTCGTGGTACTTCGCCAGCTTCCAGCGCCCTTCGCGGATGCTGACGATGTGGTTCGGCGGTTTCGGATACGGACCGTTCTTCTGGCCGGACTGGAAGTCGTCGTAGGTGAAGACGACGTAGTCCTGGACCGAGCCGCCGGACTCGGGGTTGAGCACCAGCTTCGAGTAGTCGACGCCCTGCCAATCGGCCCGGGCGCTATTCGGCGCCGCGGCAAGACTCGCCAGGGTCGGCAGGAAGTCGACGTGGGAGACGAGCGCTTCGCTCTTCGCCGGGTGCGGGAAGAGTTTCGGGTTCGAGTAGATCAGCGGAACCCGGGTCGCCTCCTCGTAGAAGTTGAAGTTCTTCTGCCGCAGGCCGCCGTGGGTGAGGCCCATCTCGCCGTGGTCGGCGGTCCGCACGATCAGCGTCCTGTCGTAGAGGCCGTGCTGTTCGAGCTTGTCGAGGACGTTGACCAGGTAGCTGTCGGAAGACCGCATCAGGTTGCCGTAATAGTTCAGGTAGGCGCGCTTTTCGGCTTTCGAGCCCGGCTTGCCGGTGAGGTTGAAGATCTTGAGGAATTCTTCCTGCACGGTCGGCTTCGTCGCGAGGTCTTCTTCGTTGGTCTCCGGCAGGTGGATGTCCCCCTGCAACCAGGATTCGTCGTAGCCGGCTTCTGTGAAGGTTCGGCTCGGGTAGAAGAGGACGTCGTGCGGGTTGACCAGCGAGATCACCATGAAGAACGGCTGTTCGGCGGCGGCGTGGGTGTCGAGGTACTCGAGGATGCCTTCGTTTTTGCCTTCGCCGGTCGAGTCGATGAAGCGGCCGTCGTTGTCGATGAAGCCGCCGCCCGCCTCGGGGACGGTCTGGTTGGCACCGGCGTCCGGCGGATTCCAGCGGTCGAAGCCGTACTTTTCGAGATCCGACGGTTCCGCCTGTTCGGGCGTGGCCGGTTTCGAGCAGTGCCACTTGCCCTTGTAGATGACGTTGTAGCCGGCGGCTTTCATCACCGTGGCGAGGTTCGCCAGGTCGGTTGGGAGATTGACCTGCGGATTCTTTTCCGGGTCGGTCATGTCTTCCTCGAGCGTGTACTTGACCCCATGCTGGGCGGGGAAGAATCCACTCATCAGGGTCGAGCGCGCCGGCGAGCACATGCAGGCGTTGGTGAAGGCGCGTTCGAAGCTGAGGCCGTGCTGGCGCAGCCGCCGCATCCCCGGCATGTTCTTGCGCAGCCAGTGCTGGGGGAAGTGCTGGATCGCCCGTTCCTGGTCGGTGATGAAGAGGATGATGTTCATCCCGGCGACGTCCTTGCGCTTGCCCTTGGCGGCGGCAAGCGCCCGCTCGACGCCGGCGCCCTGGCTGGCGATCAGCGCCGCGGCGGCGGCGCTGGCGCCGGAACCGATCAGCTCTTTGCGGGTCAGCCCGCGGGCTCGCCGTTCGGACTCGGTCATTTGTTCCTCCGGAAGATGTCGACGGCGTTGGAGCCGAACGAGGTCGAGTAGACGAAGTTGCCGTCAGGGCTGACCGCTATCGAGCTGACCCCTCTGAGGGCGCGGGCCGTGGTGCAGCCGGGAACCGAACGGGCCGCCTGACAGCCGGCCTTGCCCGCCTTCTGGGCGACGTTGCCGGTTTCGGGATTGCGGTTGAAGACGTCGATCGCGCCGGTCGAGAAGGCGGCGGCGTAGAGGCTGTTGCCGTCCGGCGAGACGACGAGGCCCTCGGGCGCCCGCATCGCGCGGCCGAAGCCGCAGCCGACGCTGCGCAGCCAGACGACGCAGCCCGAGGTCCCTTCCTTTTGCACGAGGCCGAGCGCGGTGGTGGTCGGGGCGAAGGCGGTGACGCTGTTGCTGAACAGCGAGGTGGCGTAGACGACTTCGCTGCCGGGACTGGTCGCGACGGCGTTGGCCCCGCTCAGCTCGACCCCGTTGGAGCAGCCCCCCAGGGGGCTGTCGACGATGCAGCCGCTGCCTTCGCTCGCCTGCGTCAAGGCGCCGGTTTCCGGGTTGCGGTTGAGGACCGCGAGCGCGTTGGAGAGAGCCGCGGCAGCGTAGACGTTGCTGCCGGTGCGGCTGACGGCCAGGCCCTCGACGGCGCCGAGGGCAACCCCCGGGGCGCAACCTTCCTTCGCCGCTTCGGCGATGCAGCCGGCGGCGCCGCTGGGCTGGGTCAGGACGCCGGATTTTTCCGCGACGGTGAAGACCGCGACCGCGTTGCCGAAGAAGGAGCCGGCGTAGACGTTCTTGGCGTCAGGGCTGATCACGACGACGTCGGCGCCGAGCAGGGCCCGGCCGGGCGAGCAGCCCGGGATCGGCAGGGCCGAGATGCAGCCGGCGGCTTTCGGCGGCAGCTGGCGCAGGGCGCCACTTTCGCCGTTGCGGCGGAAGCTGGTGATCGAGTTGCTGGTACGCGAGGTCGCGTAGACCATGCGGCCGTTGGCGCTGACCGCGACCGAGTTGGGGCCGTCGAGGCCGATCGCCCTGGCGCAGCCGCCGGCCCCTTTGGCGGCGACGCAGCCGGCGGTCCCCCGCGGCTGTATCAGCCTGCCGGTCTTTGCGTTGCGCCCGAAGATCGCGATCGCGTTGCTTTTCGAGGAGGCGACGTAGACGTTCTTGCCGTCGGGGCTGACCGCGATCGCCCGCGAGCCCATGAACGGGCCCGGGCCGAGGAGCGCCCGCGCCCTGCCGCAGCCGGCGGTCGGCTTGGAGCTGTCGGCGAGGCAGCCGCGCGGACCGGGCAGCTGCGACAGCGTGCCGCGCAGGGCCGCCTGCTTGCCCCGCGGCTTGGCCACCGGAGGCTTCGCGAACGCGCTCGCCGCGAAGGCGAGCGCGATCACCGAGCTGATCAGCAGAGAAATCTGGAAGGTCCGGCGCATCTGCGGCGAGCGTAATCGCCCCCGCGGACGATTGCTCAGCGCTTGCCGGCCCTGAGGTTGCCGAGCACGCCGACGCGGATCCCGAGCCACGGGTAGGTCGTGGTGAAGAAGGTGTTGTCCTGCGGCTGCAGGCCGACCGCCGAGAGCCAGAGCTGGTAGACGGGGGCGTTGGCGATGCCGCCGTGCAGCCGGCGCCAGACCCGCTTGCCCTTGATCCCGAACGGGGGCGGCGTGATCGTGTCGGTCCACTCGACCGCGTTGCCGCCCTGGTCGAGGGTCCCCCAGGGCGAGAAGGTCCCCGACTGGCCGACCGTCCCAAGGCTGCCGGCGAAGGCCTTGGCGTAGGTGGTCGGGTCCATGCCGAAGGGGTTTACCGTCGCGCATTCTTCGCTGCTGAACTTCGGCGGACACCAGCTCGGCGGAGTCGTTTCCGGGGTGTGGAAGATCGCCAGCGGCTGGGTGGACTGGTTGGTGACGTCGCCCGTGGTCGGGTCGAGCGCCGCCTGGTTCGGCAGCGCTTTGTTTTCTTCGCCGAAGGCACCGGGGTTGGTCGGGTACTCCCAGTAGGAGTAGGTGCCGCCGCCGTTGGGGTCGTAGTAGGCGGCCTTGATCCACTCGTTCTGACTGGGGATGACGAAGCCGCGCTTGTGCGAGCGGGTCATCGCCCGCTTGTGCATGTCGTACATGCCGTTCTCGCTGTTGCGCGAGAGGCGGACCCGGTAGGTGACGTAGCTGAAGCCGCCTTCGCTACTCGCCCTCTTCGACAGGACCTTGCCGTTGTAGAGCGAGTTGTCGAAGCGGGCGCTGCGCAGGAAGTTGGCGAAGCCGTAGGGCTTGTCGGCCCACTGCGGCGCGGCGAGGCTGAAGTGGCGGCCCCTGCCGACGCCGGCGGAGAAATCGATCTGGCCGAATTTCGGCCAGGCCGTCCCGCTCTCGTCGCTGCTCCAAAGTTTGTGCCTGTTCCTGCCCATCGGGTCGACCGTGTTGAGGAAGGCGACGTACTGGGCGACGGTGACCTCGAGCCGGCCGATCCCGTAGCGGTAGCCGACGCCACCGATTTCCTGGCACGCCGGCTTGATCCCTTCGGCTTCGGCGCAGGAGCGGTAGATCGCGTCGGAGAAGGGGACGATCCCGACCGACGGGTTCCCCGGGGCGCCGACCTTGGCCATCTTCAGAGTCAGGACCGCGGGCTTTGGCGCCGCACTGGCCAGCGCCGGCACGGCCAGCGCCGCCACCGCCAAGATCGTCAGCGCCATCGAGGACGCGATTACGCAAGGCAGTGGGCACCGCTGAGGGAGTCGTCATGCGCTCCTATCGACCCCAGACCCAAATGCTTGAGCGCTGGGCAACCGCCGGGCTTGAACGCGCTCGCGACTTTTACCCACCTCTGGTGTGGTCAAAGTCGCATTCGCCGCTGAACTCGAACTACTGCATCGACCTGGCGATCACGACGCGCTGGATCTCGTTCGTGCCCTCGTAGATCTGGGTGATCTTGGCGTCGCGCATCATCCGCTCGACCGGGTACTCGTTGACGTAGCCGTAGCCGCCGAGCACCTGGATCGCCTCGACCGTGACCTTCATCGCGTTGTCGGAGGCGATCAGCTTCGCCATCGAGGTCCACTTGCCGAGGTCGTCCGGGCGCTGCGGCCGGTCGGCCATCGAGCAGGCTTTGTAGAGCAGCTCCCGGGCGGCGGCGGTCCCGGCCTCCATGTCGGCGAGCTTGAACTGGATCGCCTGCAGTTCGTTGATCGGCTTGCCGAAGGCGATCCGCTCCTTCGCGTAGTCGGCGGCGAAGTCGGTCGCCCCCTGGGCGATGCCGACCGCCTGGGCGGCGGCGCCGAGACGGGTCCGCTCGAGCGTGCCGAGGGCGACGCTCAGTCCCCTCCCCTCCTCGCCGATCAGGTTCTCGTGCGGGACGCGGACGTCGGTGAAGCTCGGCGAGCCGGTCGGCGAGCCCTTGATCCCGAGCTTGTGCTCCAGCGGCCCCGGGTCGAAGCCCTCGCGCTCTTTCTCGACGACGAAGGCGCTGATCCGGCGCTGGGTGCGATCGGTCATCGCGAAGACGACGTAGAAGTCGGCGACGCCGGCGTTGGTGATCCAGCTCTTCTGGCCGTTGATCACCCACTCCTCGCCGTCGCGCACCGCGTTGGTCCGCATCGAGGCCGGGTCCGAGCCCGCCTCCGGCTCGCTCAGCGCGAAGGCCGGCGACCACTCGCCGCTCGCGCACTTCGGCAGGAAGCGCTGTTTCAGCTCGTCGGAGCCGAACAGCTGGATCGGCAGCGTGCCGAGCTCCTGGATCATCAGGATCAGGGCGCTGGAGGCGCAGGCCTTGGCGATCTCCTCGACCCCGATCTGCAGCATCAGCGTGCCGGTCCCGGTGCCGCCGTACTCCTCGTCGAAGGGCAGCCCGAGGATGTCCTGCTCGGCGAGCAGCTTGCGGATGTCCCAGGGATATTTGCTCTCGCGGTCGATCTCCCCCGCCCGCGGGGCGATCTTCTCGCTCGCGATCTGGCGGATCGTCTCGCGGAAATCGAGCATCTCCTGCGGGATCTCGTAAAGGCTGCCGGTGGTGGTGCTGGTCATCTCTTCCTCTCTAGAAAACGGGGGACTCGGTGTAGGTCCCGAAGACCTCTTGCATCGCCGCGACCATCTCGCCCTCGGTGACCTGCACCCGGGCGGCCTCGATGATCGGCGGCATCATGTTGCCCTCGCCGGCGGCGGCGGTTTTGAGCGTCGCCAGCGCCTGCTCGACCGCGGCCGAGTCGCGCCCCGCCTTGACCGCGGTGACGCGGGCGACCTGCTTGGCTTCCAGCGCCGGGTCGATCTTCAGGATCGGCGTCTCGGCTTCGTCGTCCGCGGTGAAGTCGTTGACGCCGACGACGATCCGCTTGCGCTCGTTCAGCTCTTGCTGGAAGCGGAAGGAGGCGTCGGCGATCTCGCGCTGGGGGAAGTTGCGCCGGATCGCCTCGACCATGCCGCCGAGCTCGTCGATCCGGGCGAAGTAGCCGTAGGCCGCCGCTTCCATCTCGTCGGTCAGCTTCTCGACGAACCAGGAGCCGCCGAGCGGGTCGGCGGTGTTGGCGACGCCGGTCTCGGTGGCGAGGATCTGCTGCGTGCGCAGGGCGACCGTGACGGCCTCCTCGGTCGGCAGCGCCAGCGCCTCGTCGTAGGAGTTGGTGTGCAGCGACTGGGTGCCGCCGAGCACCGCCGCCAGCGCCTCGCTGGTGGTGCGGACGATGTTGTTGAGCGGCTGCTGGGCGGTCAGCGAGACCCCGGCGGTCTGCGTGTGGAAGCGCAGCCGCATCGACTCCTCCTTCTTGGCGCCGTAGGTGTCGCGCATCTCCTTCGCCCAGATCCGGCGGGCGGCGCGGAACTTGGCGATCTCCTCGAAGAAGTCGATGTGGGAGTTGAAGAAGAAGGAGAGCCGCGGCGCGAAGTCGTCGACGTCGAGGCCGCGCTCGATCGCTTCCTCGACGTAGGTGAAGCCGTCTTTGAGCGTGAACGCAAGCTCCTGCTGGGCGGTCGATCCGGCCTCGCGGATGTGGTACCCGGAGATCGAGACGGGGTGCCAGCGCGGCATCTTCTCGCTGCACCACTGGATCATGTCGGTGACCAGCCGCAGCGCCGGCGCGATCGGGAAGCACCACTCCTTCTGGGCGATGTACTCCTTGAGGATGTCGGTCTGGATCGTGCCGCCGAGCCGCTCCGGCGCCACCCCCTGCTTCTCACCGACCAGCACGTAGAAGGCGAGCAGGATCGCCGCCGGGGCGTTGATCGTCATCGAGGTGGTGACGCCGCCGAGCGGAATGCCGGCGAAGAGCTGTTCCATGTCGGCGAGGCTGTCGACGGCGACGCCCTCGCGGCCGACCTCGCCGAGGCTGCGGTGGTGGTCGGAGTCGTAGCCCATCAGGGTCGGCATGTCGAAGGCGGTCGAGAGGCCGGTCTGCCCCTGGTCGAGCAGGTAGTGGAAGCGCTCGTTGGTCTCCTCGACGGTCCCGAAGCCGGCGAACTGGCGCATCGTCCAGAGCCGCCCCCTGTACATCGAGGCGTAGGGCCCGCGGGTGAAGGGATAGGAGCCCGGGTAGCCGATCCGATTCGAGTCATCGGCGGTCTGGTCGGCCTCGCTGTAGAGCGGCTCGATTGGGTGGCCGGAGATGGTCGAGAACTCGGCCTCGCGCTCGGGCGTCGCCTCGTAGCTCTCTTTCCACCCGTCGGTGCCGGGAGCAGGGTGCTTGTCGTCGGATACGCGACTCACGGACAGTAGGAATACCACGGGCGGTGCCGAGTTCGGCCTCGATGCGGACCCCGTTGCATAGGCTCTGACGCGTGCAGCGGCTCTTCCCCGACCCCGGACCGACCAGCGTCGCGCAGCAGCTCGACGGCTACCGGCCCTGGGAGGAACCGCGCGAGAATCGCCCCCTGGTCGCCGTCAACTTCGCCGCCACGCTCGATGGGCGCGCCTCGATCGGCGGCGTCTCCGGAGCGATCGGCTCCAGCACCGACACGGCGATGCTGGCCGGGCTCCGCGGCCGCTTCGACGCGGTGATGATCGGCGCCGGGACGATGCGGGCCGAGCGCTACGGCCGGCTCGCCGCCAGCCCGCAGGCGCGCGAGCGCCGCGAACGGCTCGGCCTCGACCCCGAGCCGCTGATGGTGATCGTCAGCGGCCGCCTCGACCTGCCCTGGGACGCGCCGCTGTTCACCGACGGCGGCGGCCGGGTGTTGATCGTCACCGCCTCGGAGGCAGAGCCGCCGCCGACCGCGACGGCGCCGGAGATCATCCGCCACCAGGGCTTCGTCGACATCGTTGCGACGCTCGGGCAGCTGCGCGCCGAGCGCGGCATCCGGGCGCTGCTCTGCGAGGGGGGACCTGGCCTGCACAGCGAGCTGCAGGGCGCCGGGTGCGTCGACGATCTCTTCCTCACGATCGCCCCGAAGCTGGCCGGCGGCGAGGCGCCGCGGATCATCGAGGGCGACCTGCCCGGAGTGACCGAGCTGGAGCTTTCCTGGCTCCTGCAGGAGGACAGCGAGCTCTTCGCTCGCTATCGCCGCGCCTGAGCTAGCGTTGCCCTGACCGGCAGACGAGGAGAGGACGACGATGGACTTCACCCCCAGCCCCGAGGTAGCGGCCCTGCGCGAGCGCGTGCTCGACTTCATGGACGCCGAGGTCTACCCGGTGGAGCGCGAGATCATGGAGGCGCTGGACGCTGAGGTCGGGCCCGGCGTCCCCTACCCCGAGATTCTCGTCGAGATCCGCGCCAGGGCGAGGGGCGAGGGGCTCTGGAACCTCTTCATGCCCGACGAGCGCTTCGGGCCCGGCCTGACCAACTGGGAGTACGGGCTGCTCTGCGAGGAGATGGGCCGCAGCCCGATGGCGGCGGCGATGGCCTTCAACTGCTCGGCGCCGGACACCGGCAACATGGAGATCCTGGCCGAGCACGGAACGGAGGCGCAGCGCGATCGCTGGCTGGAGCCGCTGCTGGAGGGAAGCATCCGCTCCTGCTTCTCGATGACTGAGCCCGAGGTCTCCGGCTCCGACCCGACGCTGCTGCAGGCCAAGGCCGTACTCGACGGCGAGGAGTGGGTCGTCGACGGCCACAAGTGGTTCACCTCAGGGGCGGTGGGAGCCGACCTGGCGATCGCGATGGTCGTCACCGACCCCGACGCGCCCCCCTACGCACGGGCCTCGATGATCTGCGTCCCGACCGACACCCCGGGCTTCAACCTGGTCCGACCGATCTCGGTGATGGGCCACGACAGGGGCCCCGGCCACTGCGAGATCCGCTACGAAGGCTGCCGAGTCCCCGCCGACAGCCTGCTCGGCGAGCGCGGCGCCGGCTTCGCGATCGCCCAGGACCGCCTCGGCCCCGGCCGCATCCACCACTGCATGCGGGCGATCGGCACCGCCGAGCGGGCCCACGAGATGATGTGCCGGCGGGCCAACACCCGCGAGGCCTTCGGCGGGCCCCTGGCCGACAAGCAGTTCGTCCAGGAGTCGATCGCGACTTCGCGGATGGAAATCGACCAGGCCCGCCTGCTGACCCTCTACGCCGCCTGGAAGATGGACACCGAGGGCAAGCGTGCCGCCCGCCAGTCGATCTCGGCGATCAAGATCGTCGCCGCCAACATGGTCATGGAGGTGCTCGACCGGGCGATCCAGATCCACGGCAGCCTCGGAATGACCGACGACACCCCGCTGGCGGCGCTATGGCGCTTCAGCCGCATGCTTCGTCTCGCCGACGGTCCCGACGAGGTCCACAAGATGGTCCTCGCCCGCCGCGAGCTGAACCGCTGGGCCAAGCGCGACGAAGCCGCCGCAGCCGGCGAGCTGAAGACGAAGCACGCCCCGCGCATGGTCTGAGCATCGTCCAGGGTAAAATCTGCGCAAGTATGTGCATGTTGCCTGCTAAGGTCTGCACATGTTGAATCGCCGCCTCCAAGTACTGGTCGACGACGAGCGCTATGAGCGGCTCTCGCGGGAATCCGATCGGATCGGCGCGCCGGTCGGGGAGCTCGTTCGGCGCGCGATCGACCATGAGTTCCCGGGCATCGGGGCTGACGAGGAGCGCAAACGTGCCGGCCGAGAGCTGCTGGCGATGCCGCCTCCGCCGGGAGAGGGCCCGGAGCCCGACTGGGAGGATCAGAAGCGGGAGATTCGCGACGCTCCGATGCGCAAGTGGTCGGGCGCGTGAGGCGCTTCCTGTACGACACCTCGATCTTCGTCTACGCCCTCGGCAGCGAGCATCGCTACAGGGAGCCGTGCCGCGAGATCGTCCGCCGGGCGGCAGCCGGCGACCTGCAGGGCGAGGCCAGCGCGGATCTCCTTCAGGAGCTCGTCCACCAGAGGGCGCGCCGCACGGGTGACCGCCTTGGCGCGGCGGAAGCCGCGCGAAGGGTCGCCAAGCTCGCCTGGTGGCACCCTCTCGAGCCCAATGACATGCAGCGGGGGATAGACCTCTACGAAAACCACGATGGGCTCGACGCCCGCGACGCCGTCTTCGCCGCCCTCGCGATCAACCGGGGCATCGACGCCATCCTCACCACCGATCGAGCTTTCGATGGAATCGATGGCCTTGAGCGCATCGACCCCGCCGACGAGCGAGCCGTCGCCACGCTGATCGACTGATACCTGGGAGACCGGGATATCCACAAGCCGAGTAATATCGGATCTGATAATCGCCTTTAATGACTGAGAAGCCCTCTGCCGAGGATCGGGATCCGCGATTCGTCGCCCTGCTGGAGTCGGCTGCCCACCTGCAGCGGCTGGTTCCGGGAGCGGTGCTGGTCGGCGACGCGGCGGCGATTCTCTACGCCGACCATCGCGAATCGCGCGACCACGATCACGTCCTCGCCGACCTCGCCGATCGCTTCGAGATGGTGCTGGAAGCGGTCGAGGGAGACGAGGGCTGGGCGACGAACCGGGTCACTCCCGGCAAGGTGATCCTCGGCAACCTCGACGGGATCGAGACCGGGGTCCGGCAGATGATCCGCAAGGCGCCGCTGGAGGTCGCCACGGTCACCCTCTCCTCAGGTGCGGAGGTGACGGTGCCGACGCTGGAGGAGACGCTGCGGATCAAGGCGTTCCTCGTTGTGCGGCGCAACCAGACCCGCGACTACCTCGATCTGGCTGCACTTTCCGAGCACCTGGGAGTCGACCAAGCGGCCGCGTCCCTGTCGCAAATCGACGACTACTACGCGGACCAGAGCGAGTCGGGAGACGGGGTGGCCTCCCAGCTGATCCGCCAGCTCTCCGACCCGCAGCCCGCCGACAGCTCGGTGATCGCCGAGCTCTCCTCCTACCGCCGCCTGCAGCGGCGCTGGAGCGATTGGAGCGCGGTGACCGCCGTCCTGGGAGAGGTCGGTGCCCGGATGGCGGAGGGCTCATGACCGCGCTCGCCTTCCGCAACGTCGATGCTTCGCCGGACGACCCGGTCTCGGAGTGGCCGCTGGAGGGGATTCAGACCGCGCTCGAGCGCGGCAGCCTACGGCACTGGCGGCGCCTGGCGCAGGCAATCCAGGCGGAGCCCTGGGGACCCGTCGCCCGCCGGGTCGAGGAGGTGCTCGCCTACAGCAGGCCCTACGGCGTCGCGAAGACGATGGAGCGGGTGATCGCGCGGGGGCGCGACGCGGCCGAGTCCTCGGAGCGCCAGGCCGTTGCCGCCGAAGTCGGCGCGCTGATCCGGGCATCGGGCCTCACCCGAGCCGAGTTCGCCTCCCGCATCGGCACCTCAGCCTCCCGCCTCTCCACCTACGCCACCGGCAAGGTCACCCCCTCGGCGGCGCTGCTGGTGCGGATGCGGCGGATCTCCCGATAGCCTGCTGGCCAAGCCTAATCTCCGGTCGGCTCAGATCGAGTACCGCCATGTCGAGGACGATGAGCTGCTCGGCGCGACCGATGACGGCGACCTGCATCCCCGAGCCTGGACATCTTGACCGCGTCTTTAGGCGCCCTTTCTAGTCTGCGCGCCCGCATGGACCGGACCGAACGCCGCTCGAAGGTGCCCGAGGTGACCGCCTTCTTTTGGATCGTCAAGGCGCTGACGACCGGGATGGGCGAGTCGACCTCCGACTTCCTCGTCCACCATCTCGTCCCCGAGATCGCGGTCGTGCTCGGCGGCATCGCCTTCGTCGTCGCCCTCTACATCCAGTTCGCGAAGGACCGCTACGTCCCCTGGGCCTACTGGCTGGCGGTGGCGATGGTCGGCGTCTTCGGGACGATGTGCGCCGACGTCCTCCACGTCGGCCTCGGCATCCCCTACATCGCCTCGACGATCTTCTACGCGATCGCCCTCGCCGCCGTCTTCTGGGTTTGGCAGCGCAGCGAGGGGACGCTCTCGATCCACAGCATCCGCACGCCGCGCCGCGAGATGTTCTACTGGGCCGCCGTTCTCGCCACCTTCGCCCTCGGCACCGCCGCGGGCGACCTGACCGCCGTTACCTTCGGGCTCGGCTACTTCGCCTCGGGCCTGCTGTTTGCCGCGGTGATCGCGGTGCCGGCGCTCGGCTACTGGCGCTTCGGGATGAACTCGATCCTCGCCTTCTGGTTCGCCTACGTGGTCACCCGCCCGCTCGGCGCCTCCTTCGCCGACTGGCTCGCGGTCTCCCACGAACGCGGCGGCCTCGACCTCGGCACCGGCCCGGTCAGCTTGGCGCTGGCGACGATGATCGTCGGCCTCGTCGCCTACCTGACGGTGAGCGGCAGGGACACCCCCGAAGAGGCTCGTGCCCCGCGCCGGCGCGAGCGGGTGCGGCCGGGACCGGCGCTCGCAGAGCCCGAGCCGGCGCCGGAGGAAGCGTAGGGACAAGGGTTGTCGCCGCCGCGGGCAAGCAGCTGCACGCGCTCGGCCAGCTCAAGCCGCGCCACGCGCCGCGGATGGTGTGACGCGGGGAGGGCGGCCCGCCGGCCGCCCTCCCCGCGATCCCTTGACCGACGGCCCTCTTACTTCGTCCCGATCACGTCGATCCCGATGTTTGCGGCAGTGGCGCCGCTGCCGGCTTTGCACGAGACGCCGGCGGGGAGAACGTAGAACGTGTGGTTTTCCGTCGCAGACGGGGCAATGCGCTGCATGCCGGCGTAGGCTCCTGGATAGGGAATGAGGTTGAGCTTGTGGGTGCCGCTTGAGCCGGTTTCGTCTACCACTACTCCAATGCCGGCGAGATCCGTGGGCGACGGTTTGCTCGGATCGGCCGGGTCGATCAGCAGGTACACGATCGCCGTGCGGGGAGCCGTGCAGCCGGCATCGAAGGTCACGTCGGCGCCGCCCAGGTACTGGTCGTCCTCGCCGGCAGGTTGGGCGTAGCTGCCGAGCGAGACAGGGCTTGCGGTTTCCAGGGAGACCGGGCCGGCGAGGCGCAGCCGTGCGGTGATCTGCGAGAACGGGGTCGAACCGGCGTCGATCTTGGCCCCGGTCACCGCCGCGTCCTTGATCTTGGCCGTGGTCACCGCGTTGGCCTTGATCTTGGCTGTGGCAACCGCGTTCTTCTTGATCTTCGCCGTGGTCACGGCGTTCTTCTTGATCTTCGCCGTCGTCACCGAGTTCTTCTTCAGCTGCTTGGTGCCGACGCTGTTCTTGCCGAGCTGGCCGGCGGCGAAGGCGCTGGCACCGCCTATGACGAGAAAGACAGCGATCGACGACATCACGTTCGCGTACGTGAGCCGCTTGCGTATGTGCTTCACGTTGGGTCTCCTTCTTGAGGAATTAGGGACGAGACCGCCACCTTGGACAGCCACTGGATTGTCAGAGTTCTGACTCAGGAATCTCTCAGGGGGACCGGGTGGTGTCAACCGGCCTGGACCGCTATCAGGCCCCAGAACTCTCCGCCGCCTCGGCCGCCTCCGCGGCCTCGGCCAACCGGTCGACCATGCGGGCGAACGCCTGCATGCCCTCGGGGACCTCGCCGTAGGCGCCGGCGGCGTAGCGGGCGTAGACACCCTCGAGGATGATCGCCAGCTTCCAGTAGCCGAGGGCGAGGTAGAAGTCGAGTTCGGAGATGTCGCGGCCGGAGCGCTCGGCGTAGCGGGCGGCCAGCTCAGCTTTGGTCGGGAAGCCCGGGCGCCAGGTTCGCCGGCTGGCCGAGGGCGATCGTCGCCTCGCCGCGATCGGGCCAGTAGGCCATCAGGGTGCCGACATCGGCGAGCGGGTCGCCCAGAGTGCAGAGCTCCCAGTCGACCACCGCGGCGACCTCGCCGCCGGGGGTGAGGATCATGTTGTCGAGCCGGTAGTCGCCGTGGACCAGGGTCGCCGGGCCCTGCTCGGGGATGCGGGCGGCGAGGCGCTCGTGGACGCGGTCGACGGCCGGCAGCTCGCGGGTCTTCGATTTCTCCCACTGCCCCTGCCAGCGCCGCAGCTGGCGGGCGACGTAGTCCTCCTTGCGACCCAGGTCGCCGAGGCCGACGGCGTCGGGGTCGACAGCGTGGATCGCGGCCAGGGTGTCGGCGACGCGCTCGCCGATCGCCCGCCGGTCGACCTCGTCGGGGAAGATCTCCGCCTCGGCCAGGCCGCGCAGCACCGGCCCCTCGACGAACTCCATCACGTAGAAGGGCGCGCCGGTGACCGAATCGTCCTCGCAGAGGCCGACGACCGGTGGCACCGGCACCGCGGTCGGGACCAGGGCCGAGACGACGCGGTGCTCCCGCGCCATGTCGTGGGCGGAGCCGAGGCGCTTGCCGAGCGGCGGCCGGCGCAGCGCCCAACGCCCGCCGGCCCGGTCGCCGACGCGATAGGTCAGGTTCGAGAGCCCGCCGGCGATGCGCTCGAAGTCCAGCGGCAGCCGCAGCTCGGCGACGTGCGCCGAGAACCAGGCTTCGAGCCCGGCCCGGTCGATGCCGTCAGGAGCCGCGGCGGAGCCGTCGCCGCGGCCTGTAGCCTCGTCGCCCATAGCCGCGCAAGCATATTCACGACCCGCTCGACGGCTCAGTCCCTCCCTCGCCAACCGGCTGAGGATCGGCTTCGCGATCGCCTTTGCGGTGCTGACGGCGATGGCCGTCGTCGGCGTCGCCCGCTTCATCCAGCAGCGCCAGGACTACGAGGACGCGATCGCCCGCTCCTACCAGGTGGAGATGGCCGCCCGGGTGCGGGCCGCGGAGGGAACCGGAGTCAACGCCGCCCGAACCGTGGTCGCCGGTCAGGCCGAACAGCGCAGCCGTCTGCAGGACCAGATCACCGGCGACACCCGCGACACCGCGATCCTTGTCGCCGCCGGGCTGATCGCCGGGCTGACCGGGGCGGTGCTGCTGTTCAGCGGCCTGATCGCCTCGATGCGGCGCCCGCTCGAGGAGCTCGTCGACGCCGCCGGGCGCCTCGCCGGCGGCGACCTCAGCACGCGAGTCGAGGTCGGCGGGCTGTCGGAGACGGCCACCCTCGGCGCCGCCTTCAACGAGATGGCCGGCCAGCTGGAGATCGAGTCCAGCCAGCGCGACCAGCTCGACCGGCTCAAAGACGACTTCGTCCTCACCGCCTCCCACGAGCTGCGCAGCCCGTTGACCTCGGTCCAGGGCTTCGCCGAGCTGCTGATGCTCGAGCGTGACTCGCTCACCCCCAACCAGGTCGAGACCGTCGAGATCATCCTCGACAACTGCCGCCACCTGGTGCGCCTGCTCAACGACCTGCTCGACCTCGCCCGCAGCGACGCCGGGCGCCTCGGCCTGCGCTTGGCGCCGACCGAGCTGGCGCCGCTGATCGAGGACGCGGTGCGGCTGATGCGGGCGCAGACCGAGGGCGCGAGCCAAACCCTGACCGCGCGGATCGAGTCGGACCTGCCGGTGATCGAGGCCGAGCCCGACCGGGTGCGGCAGGTACTGGTGAACCTGATCACCAACGCCCACGAGTACTCACCCGTGGGGGCGTCCATAGAGGTGGCGGCGCATGGATACGGTGGGGGGGTGGAAGTCGCCGTGATCGACAACGGGCCGGGAATCCCGGCCGAACAGCTGGAGCACATCTTCGAGCGCTTCACCCGCGGTGACGCGGGCCTGACCCAGCGGGTCGGGGGAACCGGGCTGGGCTTGGCGATCTCGAAGTCGCTGATCGAGCTGCACGGCGGCACGATCGAGGTCGACTCGACTCCCGGCGAGGGCTCGACCTTCCGCTTCCGGCTGCCCACTCAGCCGCCCGCCCGCGCCGTCGAGACCGACGCGGCACCCGCGGAGCCGAGCCGATGACGAAGGTACTCGTCGCCGACGACTCGGAGACGATCCTGCTCCTGATGCGGACCCGCCTCGAGCTGGCGGGCTACGAGGTCGAGACCGCGGCCGACGGCCAGGAGGTGACCGAGATGATCGCCGCGGCGGCGGCGCCCGAGCAACCCGATCTGCTCCTGCTCGACGCGATGATGCCGCGCAAGTCCGGGATCGACGCCCTGCGCGAGCTGCGCGCGGCCGGCCTCGAGACGCCGGCGCTGATCGTCAGCGCCCACCAGGACCCCAGCGACTCCGACGCCCCGACCGACCTCGAGATCAGCGGCTTCATCAACAAGCCGATCGACTTCGACCGCCTGCTAGCCGAAATCGCCGCGCTGACCGCGAGCTGAGCCTCAGCTCTTGGCGATCTCCAGGCGGATCTCTTTGCCCTTCAGCTTGGTGCCGTCGAGGAACTCGACCGCACGCTCAGCCTGGTCCGGGGCGACCTCGACGAAGGAGAAGCGGTGTAGGACGCGGACGTCGTAGACATCGTCGTCGGCCAGCACCGCGCCCTCACGCAGCGCCCAGCGCAGGTCCTCCTCGCTGATGCCGCTGCGTTCGCCGCGGTTGACGAAGAGCTTGATGCTGTCGCGACTCGGCTCGCCGTTGGCCTCGGGCTCGCCTCCCTCGACCTCGACCTCGACGGACTCGGGCTCGACCGGCTCCGGCTCGACCGACTCCGGATCGGCGGCCGGTTTGGGGTCGACGGGCTTCGGACTCCGAGGCCTTCGACTCGACCGCCTCGCGCCGCTCGCTGCGCTCGCGCCGGCGCGGCCGCGGGGCGTGCTCGAGCCGGTCCTCGGGGGTTTCCCACTCGCCGATCGTGGTCTTGACGTCGTGCTCGATGCGGGTGATCTCGTCGCGCTGGGCCGGGGTCACGAAGGTGATCGCGCGGCCGGTCCTGCCGACCCGGCCGGTGCGGCCGATCCGGTGCACATAGGTCTCTGAGGAGTTCGGCACGTCGAAGTTGATCACGTGGGTGACGTGCTCGATGTCGAGCCCGCGGGCGGCGATGTCGGTCGCGACCAGCAGCTTCACCCGGTGGTCCTTGAAGGCGATCATCACGCCGTCGCGGACGCCCTGGCTGAGGTCACCGTGCAGCGCCTTGACGTCGAGGCCCTTGTCCTTCAACGCCTTCTCCAGCTTCGAGGCGCCGATCTTGGTCCGCGTGAAGATGATCGCCTGCTCGGGTTCTTCGGTCTTCAGCAGTTCGATCAGGCGCGCCGTCTTGTCTTTGGCCGGAACCTCGACGTAGGCCTGGGCGATCGCGTCGACGGTCAGCGTTTTCGGGGTGATGCTGATCGTCGTCGGGTCATACATATACCCCTCGGCGAGGCGCTGGATCGGCGGCGGCATCGTCGCCGAGAAGAGCGCCGTCTGGCGGCCGCTCGGGCACATGCGAAGGATTTTCTCGACGTCCTCGATGAAGCCGAGGTCGAGCATCTCGTCGGCCTCGTCGAGGACCACGTAGCGGGCCGAGGTGAGGACCAGCGAGCGGCGCTGCATCAGGTCCATCATCCGGCCGACGGTGGCGACGACGACGTGGGCGCCGGAGCGCAGCTGCGACTGCTGGGAGCGGATCGGGGCGCCGCCGAAGACGGCGACGATCTCGATATCGAGGTGCTCTGCATAGGTGCGCAGCGCCTGCGTCACCTGGATGCAGAGCTCGCGGGTCGGCGTCATCACGATCGCCTGTACCTCGGGGTTCTCCGGCTCGAGGTACTGCAGCAACGGCAGTCCGAAGGCGGCGGTCTTGCCGGTGCCGGTCTGGGCCTGGCCGATCACGTCGTGGCCGGCGAGCAGCTCCGGGATCGCCTGCTCCTGGATCGGCGTCGGATCCTCATAGCCGAGCTCATCCAGCGCCTGCTGGATGTCGGGCGAAAGTCCCAGGTCTTTGAATGTCGTCACTTTGAGGGGTCCAGGAGGAGCTTGCCGCTGCTGCGGCGAGAAATCAGGTCTTCGTGGGCGCGATGCGCCTCTGAGAGTGGGTAGACGCCGCCGATCGTAGCTTCGAGTTCGCCGGCGGCGACGGCACCCAACAGCTCGCCGATCATAGGGATTGCCAGGTCGGGCCGGGCCAGAAGGTGGATCAGCCAGAAGCCGACGACCGTCTTCGAGCCCCTCAGGAGCGCCGCCGTGGAGACGTCGCGCTGTTCGCGGGAGGCGATTCCAAAGACGACCATCCGGCCTAACGGCGCCAGCACTTTCATCTCCGCGTCGAAGGCGGCGCCGCCGCTCATGTGCAGCACCGCGTCGACGCGGTCCCCGCCGTTGGCCTCGCGGATCGCGGCACCGAGGTCCTCGGCGCGGGAGTCGACGACGGCGTCGGCCCCCAATCCGCTGACCAGCTGTCGCTTCTCCTCGCTGGAAGCGAGGCCGATCACCCTGGCGCCGGCCTGCTTGGCGAGCTGGACGGCAAGCGTGCCGGTACCGCCGGCCGCGGCCTCGATGACAACCGTCTCTCCCGGCTCGAGCCGGGCACAGCGCTTGACCAGCGCCATCGCGGTCAAGCCCTGCAGCAGGATCGCCGCCGCCTGGTCGTCGTCGACTCCGTCGGGGACGGGGATCAGGTTGGCCTCGGGGACGACCGCCTTCTCGGCATAGCCGCCGCTGCCCAGCAGCGCCGCGACGCGGCGGCCGTCGGCGGTCCGGCCGCTGATCTCGGCGCCCGGAGTCAGCGGCAGGGCCTGCTCGGCCAGGTAGTCGTTGCGGGTCGCGTGGGTGTCGGCGAAATTGACCCCGCAGCGGCTCACCTCGACAATTACCTCGCCCTCGCCCGGCAGCGGATCGGGAAGTTCAACCAACTCGAGCTTCTCCGGGCCTCCGAACTCCTGTATCTGCACCGCTCTCACGGCGGCGAACCATAGTCGGCGCCAGGGAAAGGGAGTCGGGTGTGCCTCGACGGCGCCTCCCCGCTGTTGCGCCGACGAGGCACACCCGACTCCATATACCCTCCCCGCCCATGGCACTTACCGTCGTCGGATCAATCGCCTTTGACGCCGTCAAGACCCCGTTCGGGGAGCGCGACCGCATGCTCGGCGGGGCCGCCGTCCATTTCTCCCTCGCCGCCAGCTTCTTCACCGAGGTCCACCCAGTCGGCCCGGTCGGCGATGACTTCGGCGCCGAGCAGTTCGCCGTGCTCGAGAGCCGCGGCATCGTCACCGACGACATCGAGCGGGTGCCCGGTGGCAAGTCCTTCTTCTGGCGCGGCCGCTACGAGTTCGACCTCAACGTCGCCCACACCGAGGACACCCAGCTCGGCGTCTTCGCGGAGTTCGAGCCGAAGCTGTCGGAGCGTACCCGGGCCGCCGACACCCTCTTCCTCGCCAACATCCAGCCCGACCTGCAGCGTCAGGTGCACGCCCAGTGCGCCGCCAACTTCAGCGGCCTGGACTCGATGAACCTCTGGATCGAGACCGCCAGGGACTCGCTGCTGGCGGCGATCGCCGAGGTCGACTGCCTGGTCGTCAACGACGCCGAGATCCGCCAGCTGACCGGCGAGTCGAACCTCTCGCGCGCCGCCGCCGCGGTGATGAAGATGGGGCCGCGGGCGGTGGTCGCCAAGCAGGGCGAGTACGGCGCGGCGCTCTTCACCGAGGCCGGCTTCTTCGCCCTGCCGGGCTTCCCGCTCGAGGACGTCCGCGACCCGACCGGCGCCGGCGACAGCTTCGCCGGCGGTTTCTTCGGCTACCTCGACGGCAGCGACGGCGAGCTCGACGACAACACCCTGCGTCGGGCGATGGGCTACGGAACCGTGCTCGCCTCCTTCAATGTCGAGGAGTTCGGCACCGAGCGGGTCGCCCGGCTCAGCCGCGCGGAGATCGACGAGCGCTTCGAGGCGCTGCGGGCGATGACCCAGTTCGACGGCCTGCCGACGGCCGCCGGGTAGCCGTCTCAGAGCTCAACTCGACAGCAGCTCGGCAACAGCCCGGAGCGGTCGAACTGCGATACTGAGGCCTCCTGTATACAAGCTTGAAGGAGGGGCGATGGCCACCGAGCAGCAGACCTCAGACGCAACCGCCGCCGATGGCGCCAGTGCCGGCAACACGGAGTCGCTGACCGTCACCGACAACCGCACCGGCAAGACCTACGAGCTGCCGATCGAGGACGGGACCGTGCGCGGCATGGACCTGCGCCAGATCAAGGTTTCCGAAGACGACTTCGGGCTGATGTCGTTCGACCCGGCCTTCACCAACACCGCCTCCTGCCGCTCCTCGATCACCTACATCGACGGCGACGCTGGGATCCTCGAACACCGCGGCTACTCGATCGCCCAGCTCTGCGAGAAGTCGACCTTCCTCGAGGTCGCCTACCTGCTGATCTTCGGCGAGCTGCCGACCGGGCCGCAGCTGGACCGCTGGACCTTCGACATCACCCACCACACCTATGTCCACGAGGACCTGAAGCAGTTCTACGAGGGCTTCCGCTACGACGCCCACCCGATGGGCATGGTGCTGGCCGGCGTCGGCGCGCTCTCGACCTTCTACCCGGACGCGAAGCAGATCGACGATCCCGAAGAGCGCTACATGTCGGCGGTCCGCCTGATCGCCAAGGTGCCGACCCTCGCCGCCTTCTCCTACCGGCACAACATGGGCTTCCCCTACGCCTACCCGGACAACGAGCTGAACTACGCCGAGAACTTCCTCTCAATGATGTTCAAGAAAACCGAAGCCCGCCACGTGCCCAAGCAGGCGCTCTCGCGGGCCCTCGACGTGCTCTTCATCCTCCACGCCGACCACGAACAGAACTGCTCGACCAGCGCCGTCCGCGGCGTCGGCTCCGCCGACGTCGACCCGTACTCGGCGGTCGCCGCGGGCGTCGCGGCGCTCTACGGGCCGCTGCACGGCGGCGCCAACGAGGCGGTGCTGAAGATGCTGCGCCGGATCGGCTCGCCGGACGAGATCCCCGCCTTCCTCGAGCGCGTCAAGGAGCGCGAGGAGAAACTGATGGGCTTCGGCCACCGCGTCTACAAGAACTACGACCCGCGGGCGCGGATCATCCAGCAGCACATGGACGAGGTCTTCGCCGCGACCGAGTACAACCCGCTGGTCGAGATCGCCCGCGAGCTGGAGAAACGCGCGCTCGACGACGAGTACTTCACCTCGCGCAAGCTCTACCCGAACGTCGACTTCTACTCGGGGATCATCTACGAGGCGCTGGAGATCCCGGCCAACATGTTCACCGTCCTCTTCACGATCCCCCGCACAGCCGGCTGGGTCGCGCAGTGGATGGAGATGCACGAAGACCCGGCGACGAAAATCGCCCGGCCGCGGCAGATCTACACCGGCGCGCGGGAGCGGGACTACGTGCCGATCGACGAGCGCGACGGCCCCGACAAAATCGTCGGTCCGCCGGCGCGGCGCCCGAAACGGCCAAGGCGCGGCGCATACGTCGCTCGAGGCGGAGCGCGACGCCTCCGTCGCTTAGCCTGAGGCTGTGGCTCGTCCCAAGTGGAAGCTGACGGTGCGGCACGGCTCCGAGGTGGAGCACGTCCAGTTCGATGACCTCGAGGTCGCGGTGGCGGCGATGAGGGCGCGGGCGCTGGAGATCCGCAGCGAGGGACCGGTCAAGGCGGTCTCCTCCCTGCGGGACTACGGGCCGGGCGACCAGGTTCATGCGCGGCTGCAGCTCTCCGGCCGCGGCCTGTTCGGCAAGCCGGTCGCCGGGCATCGACGTCCGCGGCGACGGGACCTTCGTCCCCTATGCCGGCGGCGTCGGCCGCCAGGAGCTCGACCCGAGCAGGCACGAGACGCCGTTCGACCTGGTGCGCGAGACTCTCGAAGCAGACGATCGATGAGCGCCAAGGACTCCAGCACCGACATCCCCAAGGGCAGCTACGCCGCCGGCGAGCGGGTCAAGTTGCCGGCCGGCGCCGAGCCGCCCTTCACCGTCTTCATCAACGGCGTCGAGCAGGGCGCCGACGTCTACTCGGTAGCCGGCAGCGAGATCGTCTTCAGCCGCCCGATCATCAAGGAGAAGGTCGGCGCCACCCGCTGGCTGGCGATGTACCTCGGCCTCTTCGGCACCTACCGCAAGGACGAGACGATCGACCTCCAGTTCAGCCGCAACGGCAAGGTCGAGCTGGTCCCCGACCTGCCGGTCGTCCCCTACGACGAGGCGCCATGAACCTCGGCTTCGTCCTCCTCTCCGACCACAGCGAGGCGGTCAACGGCAAGCTCTACCTGACCGGCGGCGGCTGGAACGTCCTGCGCCTGCCGGAGCTGCCTCACGAGTGGTCCTTCAACATCGGCCTCGGCATCGACGTCGCCTGGCACGAGACCAACAGCCCGCACGAGCTCGTGGTCGCGATCCAGGACCCCGACGGGGTCGAACTCGGCGAGGGCCTGACCGCCAACTTCGAGACCGGCCGCCCCCCGGGCATGCCGCCCGGCCAGGAGCAGCGCCTGGTGATGTCGATCGCCGCCACCGCCGACTTCGCCACCGCCGGCCCCCACGCCGCCGTCGTCCAGGTCAACGGCGAGGAGCTCGGCCGCGCCCGCTTCTACCTGATGGAGGGTGTGGCGGACGACGTGGAACTGGGCTGAGCCGCCGTCGCGCCGCGGCGAATCGCGGCGCGCTAGTTGAAGACGTAGAGCAGCAGGAAGGCGATCAGGGCGTAGCTGGCGCCAGCGGCCTGGATGCCGCGGTCTTCGGCCACGATCGCCGCCATCGAGCGGTCGTCGGAGCGGTCGTAGATCAGGTAGAGGTAGCGGAAGATGCCGTAGACGACGGGCGGGATCGTCAGCATCATCTGGTTGCCGATCAGCGGCGAGTTGACGGTGTAGATCGCGTAGCTGATGACGGTGCCGGTGGTGACCAGGGAGACCATCTGGTCGAGGAAGGGCAGCGAGTAGTGCTCGAGCACCGGCCGGGTCGCGGTCCCCTCGTGCAGCTCGGAGACCGCCTCCTGGCGGCGCTTGGTGAAGCCGAGGAAGGCGGCCAGGAAGCCGGTGCAGAGGATCAGCCACTCCGAGGCGTGGGCGTCGACGGCGCTGGCGCCGGCGGCGACGCGGAGGATGAAGAGCCCCGCCAGCGTCATCACGTCGATGATCACGATCTGCTTGAGGCCGAGGCTGTAGGCGACCTGGGCGACGCCGTAGCCGACCACCATCAGCCCGACCTGCCAGTTGACGGTAAAGGCGATCCCGATCGCGACGACCGCCAGGGCGGGGGCGATCGCTTTCGCGGTGGCCTCCGCCAGCTCGCCCGCGGCCAGCGGCCGGAAGCGCTTCTTCGGGTGCTTGCGGTCGAGCTCGACGTCGATCAGGTCGTTGACGAAGTAACCGGCGCTGGAGATCAGGCAGAAGGCGACGAAGGTGATGAGCGCCTCGAGCACGTCATGGGACTGGTTGAACTTGCCGGAGAACAGCAGCCCGGCGAACACGAAGACGTTTTTGATCCACTCCTTCGGCCGCCCGGTCTTGATCGCCGCCCGCAGCGGCGAACGGCGCGGCGCCAGCGGCTCGCCGGCGTCGGCCTCGCCCGCCTCAGCCGGCACGGTCGGTTGTTCGGAAGTGATCGTTTCCATCAGGGAGATCCCGCCTGGGCAGACGTACTTCCGGCCAGCCGGGCATATCGAGTCGCGACAGGGTAGCGCCGGGCGGCGTCATCCTCCTCGTCAAGCCTCCCCCTGGGCGGCTTCCAGCGCCTCCAGATCGTCGCGGTCGCGAGGTCGGTCGCTGGCCCGCTTCATCGCCAGAAGGTGATCGAACGAGCAGACCCGAATCTCCAGCCCATCGAGATCGATGCTGCTGGCCTCCGCGTCAAGGGCGGCGAAGGAGGGAATCTGGGGAAGCCCTTGGAGCACGTCAACCTGACCGAGGTCCGTCTCGACCAGAGTTCTGTCCCCGGTCCGGAGAAAAGTCGAGATCGCGTTGGAATCGAGAAGCCGACCACCGACGTCGACCTTGCCACCAAGGCCCCGGAGCACCGCGTCCAGCTTGACCAGGTTCTCCGGCGAGGGATCCGGAACCACGTCGATGTCTCGGGTCGCGCGGAGGTAGCCCCAGGCATTGACGGCAAGCCCGCCGACCAAGATGAAGCGAACCTCCGCGTCGATCAGATGTGCGAGCAGCTCCCGCAGCCGCAGTGGCTCGGGCTTCAACTTCTTCTCGCGCTGCCGGTGAAGGTTGAGAGGAATTCGGTCAGGGCGAGTCCTTCGGCGAGGTTGACCGCGAGCGGCCGGCGGCCGTCTTCGCGCAGCTGGCGCCGCCGCGATTCCTCGTTTACCTGCCAGGGATCGGGCTTGTGGACCGCGCCCCAGTCGCTTTCACGTGCCCCCTCGCTCATCGATGAAGGGTATCCGCTCATGCCGGGCCTCAACGAGTCCGTCCTAACCCGTGCGTCGCACAGGTTAGGAGCGGACTCGTCGCTCATGCGGGGTCGATCAGGACGCCGGGATTCATCGTCGCGGCGGGGTCGAGCTCGGCCTTGGCGGCGCGCAGGGCGGCGGCGAAGGGGGCGGGGCGCTGGCGGTCATACCAGGGGCGGTGATCGCGGCCGACCGCGTGGTGGTGGGTGATCGTGCCGCCGCCCTCGATCAGCGCCTCGGAGACCGCGGCCTTGATCTCGTCCCACTGCTCGACCTCGCCGCCCCGGATCGCCGGGGCGAGGACGGTGAAGTAGGGGGCGGCACCGTCGGGGTAGACGTGGGTAAAGCGGCAGCTGACCCGCGGCGCGCCCGGACCCTCGGCCAGCACGCCGCTGACCGCGGCAACCGCGGCGCGGGTCGTCTCCATCACGGTCGCGTGGAACTCCTCCAGCCGGTCCCAGGTGACCGCCGTCTCAAAGGTCTCCGAAAGCACCCCGCAAGCCACAAACGTATCCCGCAGATACGGCGCCAGCAGGAACGCCCCCCGCCAACTCTCCACCGCCGCATCCCCGCCGCCGACGGGACGATTTGTCGTCCCTGGGTTGACAAATCGTCCCGTCGGCCCCGGGCCTTGGGTGCCGCCATGGTCGCGGGCGATCGCCAGGGCGATGTCCAGGGAGGGGTCGACGGGGTGGTGGGCGGACTCGAAGCCGAGGATCAGGAGGTTGGCGCTGCCGTCGCCGGCGCCGGTCAGCTCCGCCTCGGAGGCGTCGAGCAGGCGGCAGTTGGAGGGAACAGAGCCCGGACTGGGAGATCTCGCGAACGGCGCCCGCGGCGGCGATGAAGTCGTCGAACTCGACCCCGGCGGACGCCTTGAACTGCGGCCGTGGCCGGACCCGGACCCAGGCCTCGGCGATCGCACCGAGGATCCCCTCCGAGCCGGCCAGCAGGCGGTCGGGCGAGGGACCGGCGCCGGAACCCGGCAGCCGCCGGCTCTCCCAGGTCCCGCGCGGGGTGATCGCCCGCACCGACTCGACCAGGTCCTCGATGTGGGTGTAGACAGTCGCGAAGTGGCCCCCGGCCCGGGTCGCGATCCAGCCGCCGAGGGTCGCGTACTCGAAGGACTGCGGGAAGTGGCGCAGCGTCAGCCCGTGCTCGCGCAGCTGCGATTCCAGCCGCGGCCCTGTCGCCCCCGCCTGGATCCGCGCCGCCAGTGAGGTCGGGTCGACCTCCAGCACCCGGTCCAGCCGGCGCAGGTCCATCGTCACCACCGGCCGATCGCCGAGCCGTGCCTCCACCCCGCCGACGACGCTGGTCCCGCCGCCGAACGGAATCACCGCCGCCCCCTCGGCCTCGGCCCAGCTCAGCACCGTCTCGATCTCCGACTCGTCCCTGGGAAACGCGACCAGGTCCGGCGGGTTCTCGAATTCCCCCCGAAACCCCCTAACCACGTCCCGATAGGCCTTCCCCAACCCATGCGAAACCCGCTCGTAGTGGGTGTCCGAAAACAGATCCCCAAGCCCGTCCGGCGCCTTGAGCCGCGCCTTCCGGATCGTCACCTCCTTCAGCGGAACCGGCTTCTCAACCTCCCCCCCAAACCCAAACCTCTCCCTGATCCCTTCCCCAGCCTCCCGCATCTGAGTCCCCGAAGGAGCCTGGTCCTCAAACCCCCACCCCCAATGCTTCAGCCTCCGTGTTGAGGACATCAGCTTCGAGGCCTCGCGCTTCTCTGAAAGTCCCTGGCGGACGCTCCTCCGAGTGGGTGGCCCGGTGAGGCAGGCCGAGAACGAACACCTCGCCCGCAGGCCTGCCTCACCGGGACAGGACCCACTCGGCCGGAGCGCTCACCAGTGGACGCCTTTCATGAGATGAGCGAAAGCCACAGCCTCGGTCGAAGGGGCTTTGTCGCGGGCCTCGTCGCCCTTCCCTTTCGCCGCCTGCGAGTCGGGGAAGAGTTTGTAGGCGGTGTTGAGGATCGTGTCGCTGGCCTTCGGCGCCACCGCGTAGAGCAGCTCGCCGAAGTTGCCGAGTTTGGTCGCGACCTTCTTCGGCCGCTTGACCATCGCCTTGGCGATCATCTCGGCGGCCTCCTCGGGGGTGATCGCCGGGAACATGTCGTACATCCGCGTCGGCGCGATCATCGGCGTCCGCACCAGCGGCATGTTGATCGTCGTGATGTGGATCTTGTCGGCGATCACCTCGGAGGCGATCACCCGGCTGAAGGCGTCGAGCGCCGCCTTGGAGGCGACGTAGGCCGAGAAGCGCGGCGGGTTGGTCTGGGTCCCGATCGAGCTGATGTTGATGATGTGGCCCGACTTGCGCGCCTGCATCGTCGGCAGCAGCGCCAGGATCAGCCGCAGCGCCCCCAGGTAGTTGAGCTGGATCGTCCGCTCGTAGTCGTGGAAGCGGTCGTAGGAGAGCGCCACCGAGCGGCGGATCGAGCGGCCGGCGTTGTTGACGAGGATGTCGACGTGGCCGTGGTAGGCCAGCACCTCCTCGGCCATCCGCTCGATGTCCTCGATGTCGGACATGTCGCAGCGGTGGATGTGGGCGGAGCCGCCGGCAGCGGCGATCTCGTCGCGCGTCTCTTCCAGCTTCTCGGCCGAACGGGCGACCAGCAGCACCGTGGCGCCGGCGTCGGCGACCTTGACCGCGGTCGCTCTGCCGATCCCCGAGGAGGCGCCGGTGATGAGGATGATCTTGCCCCGCACCGCCCCGGCCAGCGAGCGGTCCTTGAAGAGGTCGGGATCGAGGTTGCGCTCCCAGTAGTCCCAGACCCGCGCCGCGTAGCTCTCCAGCGGCGGCACCTCGATGCCGGACCCTTTCAGCGCCTTCTGGGCGCCGCTGGAGTCGAAGCTGGTCGGGTAGTCGACGTAGGTCAGGACCGAGGCCGGCAGGCCGAGCTCGCCGAGCACCGTCTTCAGGACCCGCTTGCCCGGCGGGAACAACTTCAGCGCCCCGCGCAGGACGCTGGTCGCCGGCTCGGTCGTGTCGGTGCCGAGCCGCACCGCCATCCGCGGCGCGTCGGCCGCCTTGGCGAAGAGGTTGATGACTTCGCCCGCGGTCTTCGGGTTCGGATCGGTGAGGTGGAAGGCGCGGCCGTCGAGTTTCGGCTTGTGGGCGATGTGGTCGATCGCCGAAGCGACGTAGTCGACCGGGACGATGTTGATCTCGCCGCCTTCGATCCCGACCGTCGGCAGCCAGGAGGGCAGCACCCGGCGCGCCCGCTGCAGCGCCTTGAAGAAGTAATAGGGCCCGTCGATCTTGTCGATCTCCCCGGTCCGCGAGTCGCCGACGACGATCCCCGGCCGGTAGACGCGCCAGGGGCGGGTCGTTTCGCGGACCAGCCGCTCGGACTCGTGCTTGGTCCGGAAGTAGGGGTTGTTGTCGAGCCGTTCGGCCTCCTCGAACATGTCCTCGCGCCATTCGCCCTTGTAAAGACCCGCCGCGGCGATCGAGCTGACCTGGTGGAAGCAGCCGGCCTCGACGGCGCCGGAGAGCTCGAGCGCGTGCCTGGTCCCCTCGACGTTGGCGATCTCCTGGGTCTCGGCGTTGGCGGTGATGTCGTAGATCGCGGCGAGGTGGAAGAAGTGGTCGATCTCGCCCCGCATCGCGACCAGATCCTCCTCGGAGATCGCCAACCCGGACTGGGTCAGGTCGCCGGCGACCGGCACGACCCGCGCCCCGTCGGCGCCCCAGCCGTCGCGCAGCTCCTCCAGCCGGCCCCGCGATCCGGCCCGCACCAGGGCATAGATCGTGCCCTCGCGTTGCAGCAGCCTGTCGACCAGATTGCGGCCGATGAATCCAGTTGCGCCGGTGACGAAGTAGCTCATCGGCTACCAGCGTATCTGCACACGCTGCCGGGACGCCGGGTTTCATAGACTGCACCGAAGAAATGCCAGAGACGGCCACCGTGCAAATAGCGATGCCCGAGATGGGCGAGTCGGTGACCGAGGGCATTGTCCTTGAGTGGCATGTCGCCGAGGGGGACTTCGTCAACGAGGGGGACACCGTCGTCGAGGTCTCCACCGACAAGGTCGATGCTGAGGTCCCGGCGCCGACCAGCGGCGTGATCACGAAACTGATCGCGGCGGTGGACGACGAGGTTCCTGTCGGCTCGCCGTTGGCCGAGATGGAAGCCGGCGAGGGTTCCACCGATGGTTCGGGGGGCCCACAGGGGGAGACTCCTGCGGGCGAGGACGTGGCTTCGTTCTCGGAGTCTCCCCCTGCGGGCCCGAGCGCCGGTGGAAACGGCGCGGGGTCCAGTGCGGGCAATGGCGGGGCCGATGTCAAGGCGACGCCGGTGGCGCGGCGGGTTGCGGCGGCGACTGGGGTGGATCTTGCTTCGGTGAGTGGGAGTGGGCCGGGTTCGAAGGTCACCAAGGAGGACGTGCTTTCTGCGCCGGCGATGGCGGGAACGGCGGTCGCGCCGGCCGCTGCCGGCGAGGCGAAGCAGCTGCGCGGGCCGGCGGCGATGCTGGCGAAGGCGATGGATGAGAGCCGGGAGGTGCCGACGGCGACCTCGTTCCGGACGATCGCGGTCGACACGCTCGACGCCAAGCGCAAGGCGATCAATGGGGTGCTGAAAGCGCGCGGGCTGAAGGTCTCGTTCACGCATCTCGTCGCCTGGGCGATCGTGCAGGCGACCAAGGACTTCGAGGTGATGGTGCGGACCTTCGAGACGCGGGACGGCAAGCCGTTCGCGATCGAGCGCGGGCCGATCAACCTCGGCATCGCCGTCGACGTCGAGCGCAAGGACGGCTCCCACAGCCTGATGGTGCCGGCGATCAAGGGCTCCGAGAGCCTCGACTTCGCCGGCTTCCACTCCTATTACGAGGAGCTGATCGCGAAGACGCGCGAGAACAAGCTCACCGCCGATGACTTCCAGGGCACCAACATCTCGCTCACCAACCCGGGCGGGATCGGCACCGTCGCCTCGGTGCCGCGCCTGCTGAACGGCCAGAGCGCGATCATCGCCACCGGCTCGATCGCCTACCCGCCGGAGTGGCTGCACGCCTCGCCGGAACGGCTCAAGCAGCTCGGCGTCTCGAAGGTGATGACGCTGACCTCGACCTACGACCATCGCGTCATCCAGGGAGCCGAGTCGGGCGCCTTCCTGCGCCGCATCGAGCAGCTGCTGCAGGGCGAGGACGGCTTCTACGAGGCGGTCGCCGCCGACCTGGGGATCGATCCGGGCCCGATCACCTCGGCCCACCCCGCATCCGCGTCGGCGCCACCGCTGAGCGCCGCCGCGCCCGGCGCCCAACCGACCACCGCTCCGGGCGAGGTCGATGAGGAACTGCTGCAGGCGGTCCAGGCGGCGACCTCGATCCTCAAGGCCTACCGCACCCATGGCCACCTCGCCGCCCACCTCGACCCGCTCGGCTCCGAGCCGAAAGGCGACCCGGCGCTGGAGCCGGAGAACGTCAACCTGACGCCGGAGCTGATGGCCCGGATCCCGGCCCACATCCTCCGCATCGGCGTCCCGGGGGAAAACCTGCTGGAAGCGCTGCCGCGGATGCGGACCGCGTACTGCGGCACGATCGGCTACCAGTTCGAGCACCTCTCCTCGCACCAGCAGCGGATCTGGCTGCGGGAAATGATCGAGAGCGGCGCCCACCGCCAGCCCCTCTCCGGCGACGAGAAACTCCGCCTTCTGCACCGGCTGATCGACGTCTTTCAGTTCGAGCGCTTCCTCGAGAAAGCGTATTTGGGCCAGAAGATGTTCTCGATCGAGGGGCTCGACGTGGTCGTGCCGATGCTCGACGAGCTCGTCACCCTCTCGCACCGCGCCGGAGCCGAGGAGGTCGTCTTCGGGATGGCCCACCGCGGCCGGCTCAGCGTGCTGGCCCACAACCTGGGCCGCCCGGTCGAGTCGATCCTCGCCGAGTTCGAGGGCTCGAAGCGGATCGACGCCGTCAAGGCCGTTGCCGCGATCCCGCACGGCGGCACCGGCGACGTCAAGTACCACTATGGCCACCGCGGCATCTACGAGACCTCGGCCGGCGAGAAGATCTCCGTCCGCCTCTACCCGAATCCCAGCCACCTCGAGTTCGTCGACCCGGTCGTCACCGGCGGCGCCCGCTTCCTGCAGTCCGAATTCGACGGCCCCGAGCTGCGCCACGACCCGACCAAGGCGGTCCCGGTCCTGCTCCACGGCGACGCCGCCTTCCCGGCCCAGGGAGTCGTCGCCGAGACGCTCAACCTGCAGTCGCTCAAGGGGTACAGCACCGGCGGCACCGTCCACATCGTCCAGAACAACCAGGTCGGCTTCACCACCGACCCGGAGGAGGCCCGCTCGACCCCCTACGCCGCCGACATGGCGAAGGGATTCAACGTCCCGATCATCCACGTCAACGCCGACGACCCCGAGGCCTGCGCGGCGGCGGTGCGGCTGGCGATGGCCTACCGCGAGCGCTGGGGCCGCGACGTCGTCATCGACGTGATCGGCTACCGCCGCTTCGGCCACAACGAGACCGACGAGCCCGCCTACACCCAGCCGGTGATGGCGGCGGCGATCAAGGCCCACAAGCCGGTATCTGAGATCTACGCCGAGAAGCTGATCGGCGAGGGCGTGGCGAGCGCCGAGGACGTCGAGGGCGAGGCGACCCAGCGCAAGGAGGAGATGACGAAGGCGCTGAGAGACCTGCGCGAGAAGATGGAGTCCGGCGATTACGAGGACCCGACCGTCACCGGCATCACCACCAGTACCGGCGAATTGCTCGACCGCACCGCCAGCCCGCCGGTCGACACCGCCGTCCCGGCCGAGAAGCTGCGCGCCCTCAACCGGGCGCTGCTGGAGACGCCCGACGGCTTCAACGTCCACCGCAAGCTGCGCCGCCCGCTCGACCGGCGGGTCGACGCGCTGGAGAACGGCGCGCGTCGACTTCGGCCAGGCCGAGGCGCTGGCCTTCGGCTCGCTGCTGACCGAGGGCGTCCACATCCGCCTCACCGGCCAGGACTCCGAGCGCGGAACCTTCTCCCACCGCCACCTCGTCCTGCACGACGAGAACACCGGCCTCAAGTACACGCCGATGCAGAACCTGGCCGACGCGAAGGCTCCGTTCGAGCTCCACAACAGCCCGCTCTCGGAGATCGCCTGCCTCGGCTTCGAGTACGGCTACTCGGCGGCGACGCCCAGCGCGCTGGTCCTCTGGGAGGCCCAGTTCGGCGACTTCGCCAACGCCGCCCAGGTGATCATCGACAGCTTCATCGTCTCCGGCGAGGCGAAGTGGGGCCAGACCAGCCGCCTGACGATGCTGCTGCCGCATGGTTACGAGGGCTCGGGGCCGGAGCACTCGAGCGCCCGGATCGAGCGCTTCCTCGCCCTCGGCGCCGAGGGCAACATCCGCATCGCCTACCCGACCACGGCCGCCCAGTACTTCCACCTCCTGCGCCGCCAGGCGCTGATCCGCAAGCCGCGGCCGATGATCGTCTTCACCCCCAAGGGCCTGCTGCGCCTCGACCGCGCGGCCGCCGGCCTCGAGCAGCTGACCGAGGGCGAGCTGCATTTCATCCTCGACGACCCGACGGCAGCCGAGCGGCGCGAGAAGGTCGAGCGCCTGGTCCTCTGCACCGGCAAGGTCTACTTCGACATCGACGCCTCCGAGCGCCGCGCGAGCGCCGAGAACGTCGCCATCGCCCGGGTCGAGGTGCTCTACCCGTTCGCGAAGGAAAGGCTGGAGGAAGTGATCGCCCGCTACCCGAACCTGAAGGAGATCGCCTGGGTCCAGGAGGAGCCGCGCAACATGGGCGCCTGGAAGGTGATGTCCCGCCGCTTCCCCGACATCCTCCCCGAGGGTGTCGACCTCACCTACATCGGCCGCGTCGGCCGCGCCAGCACCGGCGAGGGTTACTCCGGCGCCCACGCGCTCGAGCAGGAGCGGATCGTCCTCACCGCGCTGACCCCCGGCGCCTGACGACGATGGCGGCGCGCCCATTCGAGAAGCCCGTCCCCGGGCCGCTGTTCGTCTGGGTGAAGCGCGTCTCCTGGATCGAGCTGGCGATCTTCACCGGCCTGATCGTCTTCTGGCTGCTGCCGGGCTTCGAAACCGAGACGATGCTGTTCGGCTGGGCGCACGGGCTTGGATTCGTCGGCCTCTGCATCGTCATCTGGATCGCCTGCGTCCGCCACGAGGCCCCCTACACCCTGCTCGCCGCGACCCTTACTCCGGTCGGACCGGTCGGCAGTGTGATCGGGATCGAACTGATCGAGCGCAGGGGCTGGGGAATCGCCGACCGGGACACTCGGGGCGTCAAACCCGTGCAAAGCACGCCTGATCAACTCTGAAGCGGTTAATTCCGCTTGACCACGCCGAGTTCACGCGGTATGACTGTTCGCTGACTGTTCCTCTGGGCAGTCCCGTCCAGGGGAACGGCCGCGTCGGCATCCCTCCCTGGCTACCGACGCGCAGGCGCAGTGAGGGTCGCGCGGACCCCCCTGCCTCCCGCGGCCCCGCTGCGCCTAACCTCTGAGGTTGCGCAGCACCGTCTGCAAGATACCGCCGTTTATGAAGTAGGTGACCTCGTTCGGAGTGTCGATCCGTACCTTGGCGGTGAACTCGGTCTCGGCGCCGTCGTCGCTTCTCGCGGTAACGGTCACCGACTTCGCCCGGCCCGCTTCGAGGTCGCCGAAGTCAAAGCTCTCCTCGCCGCTGAGGCCGAGTGACTCGACGCTCTCGCCGGCGGCGAACTGCAGCGGCAACACACCCATCCCGATCAGGTTGGAACGGTGAATGCGCTCGAAGCTCTCGGCGATCACCGCCCGGACCCCGAGCAGCTTCGTTCCCTTTGCGGCCCAGTCGCGCGAGGAGCCGGAGCCGTACTCCTTGCCCGCCAGGACCACCAGCGGCACACCTTCCTCGGCGTATGACATCGCCGCCTCATAGATCGAGGTCTGCTCGCCGTCGGGGAAGTGACGGGTGTAGCCGCCCGATTTCTCGACCAGCTGGTTGCGCAGGCGGATGTTGGCGAAGGTGCCGCGGATCATCACCTCGTGGTTGCCGCGCCGCGCACCGTAGGAATTGAAGTCGCGCGGCTCGACGCCCTGCTCGACCAGCCAGCGACCCGCCGGACCGTCGCGTTTGATCGCCCCGGCCGGCGAGATGTGGTCGGTGGTGATCGAGTCGCCGAGCAGCGCCAGCGCCCGGGCGCCGACGATCGGCTCGACCCCGGGCGGGGCCGCCGGCATCTGTTCGAAGAAGCTCGGCCGGCGGACGTAGGTCGAGTCCGGCCAGGTGTAGCGGTCGCCCGCCGGGATCTCGACCGCGTTCCAGGCCTCGTCGCCGTCGAACACCTCGGCGTAGTTGCGGACGAACATCTCCGAGGCGACGGAGGCGCCGACGACCTCCTTGATCTCGGCCGCGTCGGGCCAGACGTCGGCGAGGAAGACCGGCTCGCCGTCGGAGCCCTCGCCGAGCGGCTCGGTCGCGAGGTCGATGTCCATCCGTCCGGCGAGCGCGTAGGCGACGACCAGCGGCGGGCTGGCGAGGTAGTTGGCCTTGACGTCCTGGTTGATCCGGCCCTCGAAGTTGCGGTTGCCGGAGAGCACCGCGCAGACCGCCAGGTCCTTCTCCGCGATCGCCGCCGAGATCTCCTCGGCGAGCGGGCCGGAGTTGCCGATGCAGGTGGTGCAGCCGTAGCCGACGAGGTTGAACTGCAGGGCGTCGAGGTACTCGGTCAGGCCGGCGCGCTCGAGGTAGTCGGTGACGACGGTCGAGCCCGGAGCCAGCGAGGTCTTGACCCATGGCCTGCGGGTCAGGCCGCGCCGCACGGCGTTGCGGGCCAGCAGGCCGGCGCCGACCATGACGCTGGGGTTGGAGGTGTTGGTGCAGCTGGTGATCGCGGCGATCACGACCCTGCCGTGGTCGAGCTCGACGTCGCTGCCGTCGGCGAGGTGGACCTCGATCGCGTCCTCGGAGCCGCGCGGCGCGGTCGCCGGCGGGGCGCCGCTGACCGCCGGCCGCGGCCGGCCGCGCTCGTCGTCGTGGTCCTCGGCCGGCGGGTCGGAGGCCGGGAAGGACTCTTCGATCGCCTCGTCGACGCCGTTGCCCAGCTGCTCGGCGGCCTCGGGGTCGAACTCCGCCATCGCCTCGAGGAAGGACTCCTTCGCCTGGGAGAGCGGCACCCGGTCCTGGGGCCGTTTCGGGCCGGCGATGCTGGGGACGACCTCGCCGAGGTCGAGCTCCAGCAGGTCGGAGAAGACCGGGTCCTGACTTGACTCGTGGTGGAACATCCCCTGCTCGCGGGTGTAGGCGTCGACCAGCTCGATCGTCTCGGTCGGACGGCCGGTGAGGTCGAGGTAGCGCAGCGTCTCGGCATCGACCGGGAAGATCGCGCAGGTAGAGCCGAACTCGGGCGACATGTTGCCGAGCGTGGCGCGGTCGGCGAGGCCGAGGGTCGGCAGGCCGGGGCCGAAGAACTCGACGAACTTCGAGACGACACCGCGGCGGCGCAGCATCTCGGTGACGGTGAGGACGAGGTCGGTCGCGGTCGCCCCGGGCGGCAGCTCGCCGCCGAGCTTGAAGCCGACGACCTGCGGCAACAGCATCGAGATCGGCTGGCCGAGCATCGCTGCCTCGGCCTCGATCCCGCCGACGCCCCAGCCGAGCACGCCGAGGCCGTTGACCATCGTCGTGTGCGAATCGGTGCCGACCAGGGTGTCGGGGTAGGCCTGCAGGACGCCGCCGTTCTCGCGGCTGTAGACGACCTGGGCCAGGTACTCGAGGTTGACCTGGTGGCAGATCCCGGTGGCCGGCGGCACGACGCGGAAGTTGTCGAAGGAGTGCTGGCCCCACTTGAGGAACGAGTAGCGCTCGAGGTTGCGGTCGAAGTCGCGCTCGGCGTTGACGGCGAAGGCCCCGGCGCTGCCGAAGGCGTCGACCTGGACCGAGTGGTCGATCACCAGGTCGACGTCGACGAGCGGGTTGATCGCCGCCGGGTCGCCGCCGATCTCCTCCATCGCGTCGCGCATCGCCGCCAGGTCGACGACGGCGGGGACGCCGGTGAAGTCCTGCATCAGGACCCGGGCCGGCTGGAAGGGAATCTCGATGCTGGGCTCGGCGCTCGCGTCCCAGCCGGCGATCGCCTCGACGTCGGCGGCGGTGACGGCGACCCCGTCCTCGAGGCGCAGGACGTTCTCCAGCAGCACCTTCAGCGAGTAAGGCAGGCGGGCGACGTCGAAGCGCTCCTGCAGCGCCTCGAGTCGGAACACCTCGTACTCGCGCCCGCTCACCGCGAGGGTGGAACGGGCGCCAAAGGAATCGCTGCTCATCTCTTCTCCTTGAAGTTCGTGGCTACCTCTTGTCCTGCGCGTTCTCCGCGTGTCCGACCGCCACGGCTTCGGCGGCCTTCTGGCCGGCGGAGCCGCTCTGGGCCCGGGCGGCCAGGCTCGGGCTGACGAGGCCGAGGTGGGCCATCGCCCGCGCCGACAGCGGCGCCACGACGACCTCGACCTTGTCGGACTCGATCGACTTGACGACGGCGGCACCGACCTGCGCGGGCGTTGCCGTCCCGATTCCCGGCGGAGTCTTGGCACGCGAGTCGGCGAACATCCCGGCGTCGCGGATGAAGCCCGGCGAGACCAGCGAGACGCCGACTCCCTGCGGGCCCAGATCGGTTCGCAGGCCCAGCGCAAAGCCGCGCAGGCCGAACTTGGTCGCGTTGTAGATGGAGGTCCGGGGACTGGCGGCCTTGCCGGCCAGCGAGGAGACAAAGACGAGGTGTCCCCGGCCGCTCTCGATCATCGCCGGATAGAGCGCCCGGGCCAGGAGCATCGGCGCCTCGAGGTTGACCCGCAGCGCCCGAGCGACCTCTTCCGGGCTGAAGTCGGTCAGCCAGCCGGCCCCCGGCAGCCCGGCGTTGGCGACGAGGATGTCGACCTCCCCCGCCGCGGCCGCGAGCGCCTCAGCGGCACCCGGCTGGGCCAGATCGGCGGCGAAGACGGCGTGTCCCTCACCGGGCAGCTCCGCCGCCAGCGCCTCGAGCGCCTCGGGCTTGCGGCCGCTCAGCGCCAGGCGCGCGCCGCGCCCGGCAAGGGCCTGGGCGATCGCTCGGCCGAGGCCCCCGGTGGCGCCCGTAAGCAGTGCTGTGCGACCGGCGAGATCCATCCAGAAGCCAAGCTAGCAGCCGTGCTCGGGAGGGGCAGTCTTGGATACCAGCAGAGATCTCAATCTAAATGTTTGCGTTTCATGAGCGCAGATCCGGGCGATGCTCTATGCTGCCGCGAGTTCGTAGAACCGAAACGCCGAGTCCCAAGCGCCACCGGGCGCAGAGGGAACGGGGGAACCACGTTTTCGGGGCTAACCCACCTGGTTCAGGTGAGAGCGCAGGCTCCTTTCGCGCTAGCCCGACAGCTAACCCCGTAGGCCGACAGAGGAGATCGGTTTGCTTTTCAAGTTCAATTTCAAGGCGGGGCTGGCGTTGATCGCGGCCCTGGCGGCGATCGCGGTTATCGCCCCCGCCGGCGCCTCCGCCCGCTGCACGACGGGCGGCCTGACCCCGGCCGAAGTCGACATCTGCACCCCGACCGAGAAGGCGCGGCTGCTCGAAAACGGGATGCTGATCCCGCCGAAGAGCGCCCCGGCCCGGGTCAAGAGGGTCATCGCTTTCGCCAACAAGATCCGCTCCAAGCCCTACATCTACGGCGGCGGCCACGCCCGCTGGTGGGATCGCGGCTACGACTGCTCGGGCTCGGTCAGCTTCGCCCTCCACGGCGGCAAGTTCCTCGCCAGCCCGCTCCCCTCCGGCTCGCTCGAGAACTGGGGCGAAGGAGGCGAAGGCCGCTGGATCACGGTCTACGCGAACGGCGGCCACGCCTACGCGGTGATCGCCGGAGTCCGCCTCGACACCTCGGGCGACGAAGGTGGCGAAACCGGCCCCCGCTGGCACACCGAACTGCGCGACAACGTCGGTTACGTCGCCCGGCACCCGGCCGGCTACTAGCCGGCGAGACCGGGTACTCCGCTCTGTCTAACCACCGGCTCTTGAGTTGTCCTTGCAATCCGCGCCGCCTGGGATAACGTCAGGCGCGTAGCCGACTCTGCTCCTGACATCCGTCTGGCCGGCCTCGCCAAGCATTACGGCGAGGTGGTCGCGGTTGCGGGTATTGACCTCGAGATAGCCCGCGGCGAGTTCTTCACGATGCTCGGCCCGTCGGGCTCGGGCAAGACCACGACGCTGCGGATGATCGCCGGGTTCGAGGATCCCAGCGCCGGGACGATCGAGCTCGCCGGCGACGACGTCAGCCGGGTGCCGCCCTACGACCGCGCCGTCAACACCGTCTTCCAGGACTACGCCCTCTTCCCCCACATGAGCGTCGGCGACAACGTCGCCTACGGGCTGAAGGTGGCCAAAGTGGACAAGGGCGAGCGCGCCAAGCGCGGCGAGGAAGCCTTGGAGATGGTCCGGCTGCCCGGCTACGCCGACCGCAGGCCGGCCGAGCTCTCCGGCGGCCAGCGCCAGCGGGTGGCGCTGGCGCGGGCGATCGTCAACCGGCCCAAGGTGCTGCTGCTCGACGAGCCGCTGGGAGCGCTCGACCTGAAGCTCCGCGAGCAGATGCAGATCGAGCTGAAGTCGATCCAGGCCGAGGTCGGGATCACCTTCGTCTACGTCACCCACGACCAGGACGAGGCGCTGACGATGAGTGACCGGATCGCGGTCTTCAACCAGGGACGGATCGAGCAGGTCAGCCCGCCACGAGAGCTCTACGAGCACCCGGTCAACGAGTTCGTCGCCGGCTTCGTCGGTGTCTCGAACGTGATCGAGCGCGACGGGCGGCGGCTGACGATCCGGCCGGAGAAGATCGAGCTGCTCGATCCCGCCTCCCCCCTGCCCGACCTGCACAGCGAGCGCGGCCGCGTTGCCGAGGTCGCCTACGCGGGCATGGTCACGCGCTACACGGTGGCGCTCGACGCCGGTGGGACGCTGCAGCTGGTCAGACAAAACGTGGGAGCCGCCTCGACCGAGGCGCCGCCCGAGCAGGGGAAGGAAGTGCTCGTTGGATGGCGGCCGGAGCACGCGGCCACCGTCGGCGGCAAATCGACGAAGGAGGAGGTCGCACCATGAGGAGGAGAAAGCAAGCTCACCCAGCGCGGACGGCATGGCTCGTAGTCGGGTCCCTGGTCGCGCTCATGTTCGTACTCAGCGCCTGCGGCGGTGGGAGCAGCAGCTCCAGCGGTGGCGGCGGGGGCGGTGAAGAACTGCAGAAGCTGGGCAAGGGCGAGGGCGCGCTGAACCTGATCTCCTGGCCGGGCTACGTCGAAGAAGGCTGGTCGAAACCGTTCGAAGCCAAGACCGGCTGCAAAGTCAACAACAAGGAAGCCGGCACCTCTGACGAAATGGTCCAGTTGATGAAATCCGGCGAATACGACGGCGTCTCTGCCTCCGGCAACGCCAGCGCCCGGCTCTGGGCGGCCGGCCTCGTCGCTCCGGTCAACACCAGCCTGGTCCCCAACTACAAGACGGTGTTCGCGGATCTCAAGGACCAGCCCTACAACACCTTCGAAGGCGTCAACTACGGGATCCCGCACGGCCGCGGCGCCAACCTCCTGATGTGGAACCCGGACACGGTGAAGCCGGCGCCGACCTCGTGGAACGTGACCCTCGACCCCAAGGTCGCCGCCAAGTACAAGGGCAAGATCAGCCAGTACGACGATCCGATGTCGATCGCCGAAGGGGCCGTCTACCTGAAGTTCCACGAACCGAGCCTGGAAATCGAAAACCCCTACGAGCTGAACGAAGAACAGTTCAAGGCGGCGGTCAGCCTGATGAAGGAACAGCGGCCAAACGTCGGCGAATACTGGGGCGAAGCGGCAAAGCAGATCCAGGCCTTCGGCGCCGGCGACGTCGAACTCGGGACCACCTGGCAGTACCAGTACTTCGCGCTGCAGGAAGAAGGCGTGCCGGTCGCGGCCAGCCCCGCCGGCCAGGGCTTCCTGCCGAAGGAGGGCGCGACGGGGTGGTCGGACACCTGGATGATCAGCTCCAAGGCCAAGCATCCCAACTGCATGTACGAGTGGATGAACTGGATCATCGAACCGAAAGTCAACGCCGAAGTGGCGGAATGGTTCGGTGAGGCCCCGGCACAGGAACTGGCCTGCAAGGAAACCGAAAACGCCAATTTCTGCACCGAATACCACGCCGACAACCCGGCCTTCTGGAAGCGGGTCTACTACTGGGAGACCCCGCTGGCCGAATGCGGCAACGGCGAAAGCGACTGCATGAACTACAACGACTGGGTCAAAGCCTGGACCGAAATCAAAGGCTAGGCCCGGCAGTCGCACCCGATGACGACTGAAGCAGTCGCGGTGAAGAGGTCGGCGGGCCGCAGGCTCGCCGACCTCTTCCACGGGCGGCCCCGTCTGCAGGTCGGTTCGCTCCTGGCAGCGCCCAGCCTCTGGCTGGTCGTCCTCTACCTGGGCTCGCTCGCGGTCCTGCTGATCACCGCCTTCTGGACCGTCGACCCGCTCAGCGGCGAAGTCGTCAGGGGCTGGAGCCTCGAAAACTTCGAATCGCTCCTCAACGAACCCGTCTACCGCGAAGTCGTCTGGCGGACGGTCCGCACCGCCTTCCTCGTCACCCTCACCGACGCGATCATCGCCTTCCCGATCGCCTTCTACATGGCCAAGGTGGCCAGCCGCCGCGGCAAGGCGCTGCTCGTCGTCGCGGTGCTGATGCCGCTCTGGTCGAGCTACCTGGTCAAGGTCCTCTCCTGGCGCACGATGCTCTCCCAGGACGGGGTCATCAACTGGGCGCTGGAACCGCTCGGCCTGCACAGCCCCGGCTACGGCCTGACCGCCGTCTGGCTGGTGATGAGCTACCTCTGGCTGCCGTACATGATCCTGCCGATCTACGCCGGCCTGGAGCGCATCCCCAACTCGTTGATCAGCGCCTCCGAGGACCTCGGCGCGGCGCCCTTCACGACCTTCCGGCGAGTGATCCTGCCGCTCGCCTTCCCGGCCGTCGTCGCCGGCTCGATCTTCACCTTCTCGCTCACCCTCGGGGACTTCATCACCGTCCGACTGGTCTCCAACAGCCAGTTCATCGGCAACGTGATCTCGTCCTCGATTACCAACGACCTGCCCTTCGCGGCCGCGCTGGCGCTGGTCCCGATCGTCGTGATGATCGCCTACCTCGCCGTGGCCAGGAAACTCGGCGCCTTCGAGCACGTCTAGACGATGCGACTCTCGAGAAGAGCACAGGCGCTGCTGCGGGTCTTCGTCGGCCTCGGTCTGGCCTTCATCTACGTGCCGCTGATCGTGATCGGGATCTACGCCTTCAACTCGAGCAAGATCCTCAAGTGGCCGCCACCGAGCCTGACCACGGAATGGTTCAGCAAGGCCTTCGAAAGCGAATCGGTGCGCGAAGCGCTGCTCACCTCGATCGAGGTCGGCCTGATCGCGACCGCGATCGCGCTCCTGCTCGGCACCCTCGCCGCCCTCGCCGTCGGCCGTTTCCGCTTCTTCGGCCGGGAGACGGTCTCCTTCCTCGTGATCCTGCCGATCGCGCTACCGGGAATCGTCACCGGCGTCGCCCTCAGCAACACCTTCACGCAGGTGTTCGGCGTCAGCCTCGCCCTCTGGACGGTGATCGTCGGCCACGCCACCTTCTGCATCGTCGTCGTCTACAACAACGTCGTCGCCCGCCTGCGCCGCACCTCGGGCTCCTTCGAGGAGGCCTCGGCCGACCTCGGCGCCGACACCTGGCAGACCTTCCGCTTCGTCACCTTCCCGGCGATGAGAACCGCGCTCGCCGCCGGCGCCCTGCTGGCCTTCGCCCTCTCCTTCGACGAGATCATCGTCACCACGTTCACGATCGGCGCCGGCGAGGAAACCCTGCCGATCTGGATCTTCCGCAACCTCTTCCGTCCCAAAGAGCTGCCGATCGTCGACGCCGTTGCCGTGATCGTGATCCTGATCTCGATCATCCCCGTCTACATCGCCCACCGCCTCAGCAGCGAGGAAGGCGGGCTGACCAGCGGCAAAGGCGGCGGCGCGGCCGAGATAGCCGAGGTGACCGCGGCTCCTTAGCGCTTGGTTGGGAGGGACGTCGGCGGGGAACTCCTCCAAGCGGTTGCTACTTGTAGCCCTCTGGGCGACAAGCGACAACCGCTACGCGCCACGATCCTCTCGACGAGGTGCAGTGAGGAGCCCCACCCGTACCCTCCTTGCAACGCCTAAAGCGGAATGTTCCCGTGCTTGCGCTTGGGCTGCGCCACCCGCTTGGACTGCAGCATCCGCAGCGCCTTGATCAGCTTTGGCCGCGTCTGCCGCGGCTCGATCACGTCGTCGATGTAGCCGCGTTCGGCCGCCGAGTAGGGGTTGGCGAAGTGGGCTTTGTAGTCGTCGATCAGTTTCTGCCGGCGCTCGTCGGGGGTCGGCGAGGTGGCGATGTCTTTGCGGTAGATGATGTTGACGGCGCCCTCGGGGCCCATCACCGCGACCTCGGCGGTCGGCCAGGCGACGTTGAAGTCGGCCAGCATGTGCTTGGAGGCCATCACGTCGTAGGCGCCGCCGTAGGCCTTGCGGGTGACGACGGTGAGCTTCGGCACGGTCGCCTCGGTATAGGCGTAGAGCAGCTTGGCGCCGTGGCGGATGATCCCGTTCCACTCCTGGTCGGTGCCGGGGAGGAAGCCGGGGACGTCGGTGAAGGTCAGGATCGGAACGTTGTAGGCGTCGCAGGTGCGGACAAAGCGCGCCGCCTTCTCGGAGGCCTCGATGTTGAGCACCCCGGCGAGGAACGCCGGCTGGTTGCCGACGATCCCGACCGGGTAGCCGTCGAGCCGCGCGAAGCCGCAGACGATGTTTTTCGCGAAGTGCTCGTGGACCTCGAAGAAATCCTCGTCGTCGACGATGCGGGCGATCACGTCGCGCATGTCGTAGGGCTTGGAGGGATCGTCGGGGACGAGCGCGTCGAGCTCCTCGTCTTCGCGCTCGGGGTCGTCGCTTGGCTCAAAGCGCGGCGGCGCCTCGAGGTTGTTGGACGGGAGGAAGCTCATCAGGTAGCGAACGTCCTCGAGGCAACTCTCCTCGTCCTCGGAGGCGAAGTGGGCGACGCCCGACTTCGAGTTGTGGCTCATCGCCCCGCCGAGCTCCTCGAACTCGACTTCCTCGCCGGTCACGGTCTTGATCACTTCCGGGCCGGTGATGAACATGTGCGAGGTCTCTTTGACCATGAAGATGAAGTCGGTCATCGCCGGCGAGTAGACGGCGCCGCCGGCGCAGGGACCCATGATCAGGCTGATCTGCGGGATCACGCCGCTGCATTTGACGTTGCGGGCGAAGACGTCGCCGTAGGCGCCGAGGCTGACGACGCCCTCCTGGATCCGGGCACCGCCGGAGTCGTTGATGCCGATCACCGGCGCCCCGACCTGGGCGGCGAGGTCCATCACCTTGCACATCTTCTCCGCCATCACCTCGCCGAGGCTGCCGCCGAAGACGGTGAAGTCCTGGGAGAAGACGAAGACGGTGCGGCCTTCGATCGTGCCGTGGCCGGTGACGACCGCGTCGCCCCAGGGCCGTTTCTTCTGCATCTCGAAGTCGTAGGTGCGGTGGCGGACGAAGGTGTCGAGCTCCTCGAAGGAGCCGGGATCGAGCAGCTTCTCGATCCGCTCGCGGGCGGTCATCTTGCCCTTCGCGTGCTGCTTCTCCACCGCCTCCTCGGAGGCGGAATGGATCGCCGCCTCGCGCAGCTCGCGCAGGTAGGCCAGCTTCTCCTCGTGGGTGATCGGGTTTTTCTCGCGCATGAGGGCTTGGGGCCGGGTCCCTGGAGACCGGCGGCGGGATTCTATTTAGGCGCGCCCGGCGGCGTCCCCAGACAGGCGGAGAGCCCGCCGAAGCGGGCCCTCCGAACAGCTTCGATGCTGGCAATCCGTGCCTAGAGTTCGGCGCAGATCGCGTAGGCGACGACCTGCCAGCTCGCGGTCTCGCTGCCGACCTCGCGGCCAGCCGGCGCTCCACCCGACCCGGCCGTTGTTCGACGCTGACCACCGGGGCCGATTCGCTCGGCACCACACCGCCGTTGGGCTGCACGGCGCCGTTGATCCGCACTCCGCCGCCGAGCACTTCCTTGCCGACCGGGCAGTAGGCGATGACCGACTTGTCGTCGCGGAGTCGTTGACGCTCGTTTCGTCACGTAGGTGACGTTCTTCAACAGCTGCAGGTAGAAGGACGCCGACAGCTTCGCCGCGCTGACCGATTCCCCTCCGAGCTTGCCGGCGGTCACCGCTTCCGGGCCGAGGATGTTGGCCGTGACGGCTTTCTTCGCCAGCTTGCTGGTGCCGACCGCTTCGTTGCCGAGCTTGGCGTTGGTCACCGCCTTGTTCTTCAGCTTCGAGTTGATCACCGAGCCGGGCGCGAGATCCTGGGCGTTGATCCCACTGTTCTTGATTTTGCCCGAGGTGACGGCCTGGGTCTTGATTTTCGCGTTCGTCACCGCCTGGGAGGCGATGTTGACCGCCTTGACCTGGCCGGTGCCGAGCCTCGTCGCCGCGACCGCGCTGGCGCTGAGGGCCACGAAAAGGGCGATGACGGACAGGACGTTGGCGACCGTGAGGTGCCTTTTGAACGTTTTCACTCGCTGGGACTCGCTTTCTGGGCCGGCCTGCGCCGGGCGTTTGGGGATGACCTGGAAGCTCATGTCGGGGCGGTTCAGATGAATGGGCGGCGCTGCGGCTCCGCGAGCCGGTCGAGGACCGCCTCGAGATCGGCCGCGACGAAGCCACTGCTCTCCGCGGCGCGGATCTCGACCCGCGTCCCGAAGCCCTTCTCGGCCATCGTCACCTCGAGGCCTTCGACGGTGGCGATCAGCTCCGCCAGCTCCGGCTCGGACTTCATCAACGTCCTCGATGCCTCGATCATTGAGGCCCGATTCCACCACCGCGCACCCGTTCCTCCCCCTCCCCCGAGATGGGCGCGTCCGTTCAGGGGGGAGAGATCGGGGCGCTCGCGACATTGACCCCCATCAGGTGTGGTCAATGTCGCGAGCGCGAAACCGAAACACTTGGAGGTTGGTCGCCCGCCAGCACGGGATCGTGGCGCGGGGGCAGTTGCTGGCGCTCGGGTTCAGCGCGAGGGCGATAGAACACCGCATTGGGTACGGGCGGCTACATCCGGTCGCGCGGGGAATCTATGCGGTCGGGTGGCCTTATCTGGACCGGCGCCGGCGATGGTCGGTGGCCGTCCTGGCCGCGGCCACCGGCGACAAGGCCGCACACCACCCGACTCGGCCCTACCTTGGCAACACCACCACGCTCAGCCACCGCAGCGCCGCGGCGCTCTGGGGCATCGGCACCGAGAAGCGGGGAAGGACCGACCTCTCGGTACTCCGACTGCAGGCCGTCCGCCGCCCTGGGCTACTCGTTCACCGCAGGCCCTCCTTGTCGGCGTCGGAGATCCGCCTCCTCGACGATCTCCCGGTGACCAGTCCGGTCCAGACCCTGATCGACCTCGCGACCGAACTGGACCCGGTCGCCACCGAGCGAGCGATCAACGACGCAGACAAGCGCGACCTGATCGACCCCGAGGCACTGCGGCTCGCCCTCGACGACCACGCTGGCGAGCCCGGGGTCCGGGGACTGCGCAAGGTCCTCGACCGCCTCACCTTCCGCCTCTCCGACTCAGACCTGGAGATCTATTTCCGCCCGATCGCCGCCTCGGCCGGCCTCCCGTCTCCCCTCAGCAAACAGTGGGTCAACGGCGTTCGAAGTCGACTTCTTCTGGCCCGACCTGGGTCTGGTGGTCGAGACCGACGGTCTGCGCTATCACCGCACGCCCTCAGCTCAGAAGCGCGATGCCCTCCGCGACCGGACCCACGTCATCGCCGGCATGTCCCCACTCCGGTTTACTCACTACGAGGTCCGCTATGAACCCCGCCGCGTGCGCTCGGACCTGAGCCGGGCCGCCGCGATGCTCCAGAAGCGCTCGCGCACATTGACCACACCTGATGGGGGTCAATGTCGCGAGCGCTTCGGACCGCATCCCTAGAAGAACGCGCCGCCCTTGTATTCGCCGAAGACGTCGCGCATCGCGCCGCAGACCTCGCCGATCGAGGCGTCGGCGGCGAGCGCGGCGCGGATCGGGTGCAGGAGGTTGCCGTCGCCGCGGGCGACGTCGCGCAGCGAGTCCAGCTTGGCGCTGACGTCGGCCTGGTCGCGGGCCTCCTTGAAGGCCTTGAGCCGGGTCAGCTGACGCGCCTCGGACTCGGGGTCGACCTTGAGGATGTCGACGTCGTCGACCTGGTCGGTGACGAATTTGTTGACGCCGACGATCACGTCCTGGCCGGACTTGTAGCGCTCGTGGTAGCTGAGGGCCGACTCCTCGATCTCGCGCTGCATGAACTCCAGCGCCTCGACCGAGCCGCCGAGCTCCTCGACCTTGTCCATCAGCTCCCAGGAGCGCAGCTCGATCTCGTCGGTCAGCGACTCGACGAAGTAGGAGCCGGCGAAGGGGTCGACGGTGTCGGCGACGCCCGACTCGTAGGCGAGCACCTGCTGGGTCCGCAGCGCGATCCGGGCCGAGCGCTCGGTCGGCAGCGCCAGCGCCTCGTCGAAGCCGTTGGTGTGCAGCGACTGGGTGCCGCCGCTGACCGCGGCGAAGCCCTGCAGCGCGACGCGGACGATGTTGACCTCCGGCTGCTGGGCCTGCAGGGTGACGCCGCCGGTCTGGGTGTGGAAGCGGATCTTCATCGAGTTCGGGTTCTGCGCCCCGAAGCGCTCGGCGACGATCTTCGCCCACATCCGCCGCACGGCGCGGAACTTGGCGATCTCCTGGAAGACGTTGTTGTGACAGTTGAAGAAGAACGCCAGCCGCGGCGCGAACTCGTCGATCTTCAGGCCCCGGTCCAGCGCCGCTTCGACGTAGGCGATCGCGTTGGAGAGCGTGAAGGCGACCTCCTGCACCGCCGAGCAGCCCTTCTCGCGGATGTGGTACCCGGAGATCGAGATCGTGTTCCATTTCGGCACGTTTTCGTGGCAGTACTCGAAGAGGTCGGTCGTCAGCCGCATCGTCGGCGCCGGCGGGAAGATGTAGTTGCCGCGCGCCATGTACTCCTTCAGCACGTCGTTCTGGACGGTGCCGCGCAGCTTCTCCGACGGCACGCCCTGCTCCTCGCCGACCAGCTCGTAGAGCAGCAGCAGGACCCCGGCCGGGGCGTTGATCGTCATCGAGGTCGAGACCCCGTCGAGCGGGATCTCCTCGAAGCAGATCCGCATGTCCTCGATCGTGTCGATCGGGACCCCGGTGCGGCCGACCTCACCGTTGCAGAGCGGGTCGTCGGAGTCGCGCCCGAGCTGGGTCGGCAGGTCGAAGGCCATCGAGAGCCCGGTCGAGCCGTTGGCGATCAGGTAGCGGTAGCGCTCGTTGGTGTCCTCCGGCGAGGCAAAGCCGGCGTACTGGCGCATCGTCCAGAGCCGGTCGCGGTACATCCCCTCGTGGATCCCGCGCGTGAACGGCGGCGCCCCGGGCTCGCCGAGCCGCTCCTCGAGGTCCGGGGCGACGTCCTCGGGGCCGTAGAGGCCCTCGATTTCGATCCCGGAGTCGGTGAAGACGCGCTCGTCGTCGGGCCCCACGACCGGGGCGATCGTGCGATGGGTCTCGCCGGCCGCGGAGTTGTCGGTATTCGCCATCGCCGCAGAGGATATTGGCGCGAGGGCATCCGCTGCATGGAAGGTGCGCACCGGAACCTTGGCTCGCCGGCCGGGTTGTTATTCACGCAAGCCCGGAATAGGCTTGGTATTCAAATCGATTTGCCGTAAGTCGCCCAAGGGCACCGCAGGGGGCGGCAGCAACGGAGGAACCATATGACTGACGTATCCCAGCCACGCAAGGCTCGGGGAAGGATGCTGCCCGCCGGAATCATGGCGGCGGCGCTTTTTGCGCTGCTGGCGTTCGCTCCCTTTGCTTCCGCAGCTTCCGATCCGGTCGCCAGCGGCACCACCACGATCAACCTCAACAAGGGATTGCTGAGAAAGCTCGTCCGTAACCAGGTGAGCGTCTTCAAGATCACGCCCGCCAGCGTCAACGTCAAGAAGAGGTTGATCACGCTCCCCGTCAGCGGCGGCTCGATGGACCCGACCAACGGGGCCGGAAACCTCACCCATAAGGGTGGCATCAAGTTCAAGTTCCGGCGGAACAAGAAGACCATCGCCGTCAAGAACCTTGAACTCAACACGCAGCAGAAGAAGCTGAAGGGCAAGGTTGGCGGCAAGAAGATGACAATCGCGAAGCTCGCCGGCACCTCTTCCCGCCGCGAAGGCTTCGGCGTCTTCGTCAAGGTCAACAAGCTGAAGCTGACCAGCTCCTTTGCCAACGCCCTCAACAAGGGCATCACCCCGAAGGGCGAGAAGACCGTGAAGATCTTCAAGCCCAACCAGGTTCTCGGCAGTGACAAGAGCCCGACTCAGCCGAGCACGGTAAACGTCCTGCCAGCCAACCTGATGACGCTGGCTACGGACGCCGGCACGTTCGAAAAGCTGACCAATGTTGGGGTCTCGATCCCGGTCTCGGCGCCGACCACGGAACCGAGCCTCGGCACCTTCGACTTCCCGATCACCGGCGGCACCGTCGGCCCGACCGGAACGGCCGGAGTCGTACAGTCGGCCGGCGGCCTGCAGCTGCTGCAGAAACTGCCGCTCGATCCCCCGGCCAACACCAAATTCCTCGAAACCGAAATCAACCTCAACAACGTCTACGTCGACCTGGCGGCGAAAACGCTGACGGTCGAAGTCGTCGCCAAATCGAACGCCAGCAAATCGCTCGATCTCGGCAACCTCGGGCGCAGCTCGATCGCCGACATCACGGTTCCGGGCGTCGTGTCTGACCCGACCACCCGCACGGTCACCGTGACCAACGCCCCGGCTGTCCTGCAGCCGGTCTCCTCCGAAGTCCTCGAGGGCTTCGTCCAGGTCTACAAGGCCTACGTTGAAGGCGGCGTTATCGCCCTAGAATGCGGGAAACTGCCGGAAAAATGCCAAAACCCGGCCGAAGCAGAAGCGCTCAAATTGATCGAAGCGGGCGCGAAAGCGTACGCCGAAGAAGCGGTGAAAGACGATCACATCGTCGCGGGCAACCCGCTCGGCACGGTCTCCTTCACGGCACAGGGTCAGTAACCCTCGCCTAAAGGAAGCACTTGGAAAGGGCGGCCTCCGGGCCGCCCTTTTCTTTGCCCGCAACCGCGCCGCGGGCGGGTGAGACGAGGCTCGCGGGTCAGTCGGAGGCGCCGACGAGGCGCTCGATGCCGGTCTGCTCGATCGTCTTGCGCAGGCCGTCGATCAGCTCGATCGTCGGTTCCCAGCTGAGCAGGTCGCGGGCGCGGCCGATGTCGGGGCGCCGCTGCTGGGGATCGTCGGTGGGCAGCGCCTCGTAGACGATCTCCGAGCGGGAGTCGGTCACCTCGATCACCGCCTTGGCGAGCTCCAGCAGGGTGAACTCGTTGGGGTTGCCGATGTTGACCGGGGCATGGACGTCGGACTCGGCGAGCGCGACGATGCCGCGGATCAGGTCGTCGACGTAACAGAAGCTGCGGGTCTGGCTGCCGTCGCCGAAGACGGTCAGCGGCCGGTCCTGCAGCGCCTGGCGCAGGAAGGTCGGGATCGCGCGGCCGTCGTGCGGGCGCATCCGCGGGCCGTAGGTGTTGAAGATCCGGACGATCGCCGTGTCGAGGCCCTGCTGGCGGTGGTAGGCCATCACCAGCGCCTCGGCGTAGCGCTTGGCCTCGTCGTAGACGCCGCGCGGGCCGATCGGGTTGACGTGGCCCCAGTAGTCCTCGGTCTGGGGGTGGACCTGGGGGTCGCCGTAGACCTCGCTGGTCGAGGCGGTGAGGAACCGCGCGCGCTTGAACTTCGCCAGCCCGAGCATGTTGTGGGTGCCCTGCGAGCCGACCTTGAGCGTGTGCAGCGGCAGCCGCAGGTAGTCGATCGGGCTCGCCGGCGAGGCCAGGTGGTAGACGAAGTCGACCTTCTCGGGGACGTCGACGTAGGTGGTGATGTCGAGGTTGCGGAACTCGAAGGCCTCGTCGCGCAGATGGGCGATGTTCTGCAGCGAGCCGGTCTCGAGGTTGTCGATGCAGATCACCCGGTGCCCCTTGCCGAGCAGGTGCTCGCAAAGGTGAGATCCGAGGAATCCGGCGCCGCCGCTGACTACACAGGTCGTCATCAGGCCGATGCTACCGGCAGCGGGACCATCGGTGCGTAACCGGCGATTCATGCAATTTGCGTGAATCTTGGTCGAAATGTCGTCCAAACGGGGGAGAGATGAGCGACAGCCGTGACTTTCCTCTGGCATCTTTTGCTGCAGAAAATTGCAACGGGCTGGGGAGGCCGAGTAGTGAGTCCGAGCGATCGGGAAGACGAGCGCGTGCTGGATCGCGCGCCGGTGAGTGACGCCGCGCGGCGCCGCGCGGCGATCGAGACCTATGCCCGCCACGAGGCGACCCTGCGGCGCACGGCGCGGCGCTACTCGCTCTGCGCCGACGACGCCGACGACGCCCTGCAGCGCGGCCTCGAGATCCTGCTGAAGAAAGCGCCGTCCGAGAACCCGCGCGACCTGATCCGCTGGACGCAGACCGTGGTCAAGCACGAGGCCCTGGCCGTCCGCCGCGAACGCGAGCGCATCCTCAGCGGGCCCGCCGGCCGCAAGCCGGATCCGGACGCCGACGACTGGGTGGCGCTGATCCCTGCCGAGGGCGACGGTCCGCCCGAGCAAGCCGAGCGCCACGAAGCGGTCGCCCGCAGCCGCGAGGCACTGCAGACCCTCAAGCCCCAGGAGCTGCGCGCCCTGACCCTCCTCGCCGAGGGCTACTCCTACGCCGAGATCGGCGAGATCACCGGCTACAGCGCGACGAAAATCAACCGCTGCCTGGCCGAGGGCCGCGAGCGCTTCCGCCGGGTGATCGCCCGCAGCGAGGACGGTCGCCGCTGCGCCGAGATGAGGCCGGCGATCTCCAGCTTCTGCGACGGCGAGGCGACGGACGAAGAGGTCGCGACCCTGCGCGAGCACCTGCGCGCCTGCCCGAACTGCCGCGCGACCCTGCGCGCCTACAGGGCGGCGCCGGCGGCCGCGGCGGCCCTGGCGCCGAGCCTGCTCGTCGACCGCGGTCTTGTCGACCGCGCCCACGACGCCCTGCTGAACCTGGCGAGCCGCTTCGGCGGCGGTGGCGCCGGCACCGACTCGACCCTGACCCAGGTGGCCACGGTCGGCGGCGCACGCGGCGCCGGGGCGGCCGCTCTGGCCAAGGTGCTGGCGGTCTGCGTCGGCACCGTGGGCGGCGCGGCAGCCTGCGTCGCGACCGGAGTCGTGCCGGTGCCGCTGGCCTCCGAGCAGGCGAGCGCCCCTCAGCAGGAGCGCCCGATCGCCCCGAGCGACGAATCGGCGGCGAGCGAAGACGCGGCGATCGAATACGAACCGGCCCCGGAACCGGCGGCTCCGGAAACGACGAATCCGAAGCCCGAGCACGAATCCACCGCTCCGACCCAGGCCGAACCGGAACCGCAGGCATCAAGCGGCGCCGTCGAATACACGCCGGCCCCGGCTCCGGCACCGGCGGCCGCCGCGCCGGCCTCGACCTCGGGCAGCGCCAGTGGAGCCAATCCGGCCGGGGAGTTCGGGCCGTGAGGCGCGTTCTTGCGACCGCCCTGAGATCGCTGGCGAGCGCGGCGTTGCTGCTCGGCCTTGGCGTTGCCTCGGCCGCGGCGAGCTCGGGTGCGCCTCCCCCGCTCGAGAACCTGGCGGTCGCCGACGAAGCCACCTGGCACAGCGAGAACGAATTCCGCCTGGGCTGGGACCCGGTGCCACCGGCCCTCCTCCCTGAGATCAGGTCGGTCGACTACCTGGTCCGCGACGCGGCCGGCAACGCCGTCGGCTCGACCATTCGCAGCGGCTACGCGGTGGCGGAACTGATCCACGTCCGCATCCCTCGCGGACCGGGCCTGAGCAAACCGCCTCCCGGCAGCTACACGATCGAAGTCTGGTTCGAGGGCAGCAGCGTCGAGGGGAGCCACGCCCACGCGACCCTGCGCTTCGACGATGCCCGACCTGCCCCGGTGCGGGCACTGAGCCCAGCCGACTGGATCCGCGCCGGCGCGGAGACGACGGTCGCGATCGAACATCCGGCGGCGTTGCCGGCCTCGGGTATCCGCGGCTACGCGATCGCCCTCGACCACGGCTCAGGCGCCGTGCCCTGCGCCGGTCCGGACAGCTGCAGCGAGGCGGAGACCGACCTGCGGTCCGGCGTCAACGGTGACCGGGTGTCGCTCGGCCCCCTCTTCGAGGGCACGAACGTCGTCGTCGCCCTCGCCGTCGCCGGGTCGGGACTGCGATCCGAAGTCGCGGGCAGGACCACCCTTCACGTCGACGGCACTGAGCCCAGGGTTCTGCTCGAGGGTGCGCCGCCAGGCTGGACGAATCGCCCGGCACAGCTGACCGCCGTCTCCACCGACTCGCAGTCGGGCACCGCCGCTGCCGGCCCTGGCGGGCCACGGACCTCGATCGCGATCGACGGAGCTCCTCCGGTCGAAGGGCTGGGCGGATCGGTGACGGCGACCGTCCGGGGCGACGGCGATCACCAGGTCGCCTTCTACGGACGGGACGCGGTCGGCAACAGCGGCGAGGCGCACCCCGGGTCGGCGACGATCAGGATCGACGAAACCGCTCCCCGCGTCCACTTCGCGAAGGCTCAGGACCCATCCGAACCAGAGCGGATCGAGGTGACGGTCGCTGACGCCCTCTCGGGCGCGGACCCGACGGCCGGCTCGATCGCGGTGCGGCCGGCGGAATCCGCCGACCAGTTCGCCGCGATCCCGACCACGGTCTCCGCCGGCCGGTTGACCGCGCTCTGGGATTCCGACGCCTATCCGGCCGGGAGCTACGAATTCCGGGCGACCGGGTATGACCTGGCCGGCAACTCGGCCGGCACCACCCGACGCAGCGACGGGACCCGGATCGTCCTCCCCGCCCCGCTGAAGCAACCGACCCGGATCGAGTTCGGCTTCGGCGGCAGGAAGATGGTCTGGCACCGCTGCAGACGGAGGCACCACCGGGTTCGCTGTCATCGCCAGGTGATCGCCTCTTTCGAGCGGCGGCCGGTCGCCAGGTCGATCCCCTACGGCCGAGGGATCCCGGTCGCGGGCCGCCTGGTCACGACCTCGGGCGCGCCGCTATCGGGCCAGCCGGTGACGCTGGTCGAGGGCTTTGCCGCGGGGGCTGCGGTCGAGGAGCGGAGGACCGTGGTCCAGACGGCTGCCGACGGCACCTTCCTCGCCCACCTGCCGCCCGGCCCCAGCCGCAGCATCCAGGTCAGCTTCGCCGGCACCAGGCTGCTGACCCGGGCCGGCAGCCGCGCGGTCGAGCTGGCGGTAGGCGCCGCGATCCGATTCCACGCTTCGACCGCGACGGCGACGATCGGCGGCGCGCCAGTCGTCTTCAGCGGCCAGATCCCCCACGCCCAGGCGAAGATCCCCGCCGAGGGCAGGCCGGTCGAACTCCAGTTCCGGGTCGGGGACACTCCCTGGAGCGAGTTCCGCACCGTCCAGACCGACTCCCGCGGCCGCTTCCGCTACCCGTACTCGTTCAGCGACAACGACAGCCGCGGCGTCCGCTTCCAGTTTCGCGCCTACGCCCCCGCCCAACCCGGCTGGCCATACGAGCCGGGCTTTTCGCGGCCGGTTGCCATTACCGGCCGTTAGTAATTTCCCGTCCTGCGCAAGAGTGTCCAGGACCAAGCGATGCGTTCACGAAAAGAGCCCCGCATGCGTGGTTGCATGCGGGGCTCTTTGAGGGGGCGCAGAGCGCCGTGTCCTGTGCGCTCTCAGCGAATCGCGGCGAGCTGATCCGTAACGGTGCCGACGAGATCCTGGGCGCGGCTGGTTTGCTCGTCGATCGTCCGGCGGACGCGGGACTCGACCTCGCTGCGGTTGCGCTTCAGCGTCGTCTCGACGGTGCGCTGGCGCCTGCGGGCCTCACGCTCGACCCGGGTGCGGGTCTTACGGGCCTCGGTGGTCGCCTTGCGGCGAGCGCTGGAGCCGCGGCGCTCGGTCCGTTTCAGCGTCTTGCGCAGCTGGGCGCGGTAGGCCTTGACCTGTTTCTCGGCCTTGCTGCGATCGGTCCACGGCTCGACCAGATCGGAGATTCGGTCGCTGACGGTGAGGGCGACGCCGACGGGGAGATCGACGGCAGCCTCGGCGACGGACTGGACCTGGTTCTTCTCGGCCGCGACGATCTTTTTCTCGGCCGCGACCGTCTTTTTAGCCGCTTTCTTGTTGGCGGTGGCGGCGGCGCTTACGGAGTGCTTCGCTTCGGTGGTGGCGCGTTTTGCCTGCGTTTTCGGGTTGCTGCTGTTTTTGCTCTGCGTTGCCATTAAGTCGAAATCCCTTCGAGTCTTGTTTGGCTTCCTCGGGCGATTCCGAGGATAGCGAACATATGTTCTTTACGAACACACGTTCTTAAACCAGCTTCCGCGACGGGTTACACGGCTTTGCAAAGCCCCTGCAAAGGGCCTCAGGCGCGCTGGGCGGCGCTGACCGTCGCCAGCGCCGGCTCGGCGCAGGCGGCGGCGATCGGGTAGCGCGCCTCGAGATCGAGCGGCGCCCGCGCCAGGGAGAGGTCGCCGAAGGCGACGGCGCCGCCGGCCTCACGGACGATCAGCTGCGCCGCGGCGGCATCGACCGAGCGACAGGACCGCAGGCTCAGCATCGCGTCGAAGCGGCCGCAGGCGACGTAGGCGGCGGTGATCGCGATCGAGCCGACGACGCGGAGCCGGTAGGCCTTGCCCTCCAGGGCCGTCAGCGCCGGCAGGGCCCAACCCGGCTCGGCCGACTCCAACCCGACCAGCTCGAGCCGCTCGCCGGCGGCGGCCACCCGGGCCGGGGCGCCGCCGAGACGCGCGCCCTCACCGCGGGAGGCGAGAAACTCCTCGTCGGCGCCGAAGTCGTGGACGAAGCCGAACTCGACGTCGGCCATCGAGTCGCCGGAGGCGACCGCGATGCTGAGGCTGTGGGAGGGGATCGTGCGGCGGGCGTTGAGCGAGCCGTCGATCGGATCGATCACGACCCGGGCCGCGCCGCCGGAGCCGAAGCGGACCTCGCCACGCTCCTCGGAGACGGCCACGAACGAGGCGCCCTGCGCCGCCAGCGCGTCGAGCTCGGCGAAGACGACGTCCTCGCAACGACGGTCGATCGCGAGGGTGTGATCGCCGCCCTCGCCGACCCCCTCGTAAACGGTGCGTTCCTCGCTGCTCACGGTCGCCGCGAAGATCGCCCGCTGCCCAGCGACGATGCGGCGGCAGATTCCCGGCCAGTCTGCGGAAAAAACGTCCATCGACCCGGAGACTAGTGACCCACCTGTCGCGCTAGCGTTGGGCGATGCCCGCCTCGCAGAAGATCGCCGAAGCCGAAGCGGCGGGGCGCGAGAGCGCCGTCCGCCACGGCCCCGGGCCGCTGCTGGTCCTTGGCGCCGCCGGAACCGGCAAGACCGAGCTGCTGGCGCGGCGCTTGGCCCAGCTCGTATCTGCCGGGGTGGCGCCCGAGCGGGTGCTGGTGATCGGCTCCACCCGCGCCACCGCGCGGCGCCTTCGCGAGCGCTCCGAGGCGCTCCTGGCCGGGCCCTTCGAGGAGCTCTGGATCAGCAGTTGGGAGACGATCGGCGAGCGACTGCTGCGCGAGTACTCCGAGGCCGCCGGGCTCGACCCCTTCTTCGACGTGCTCGGCCCGGCCGAGCGCCTGGCGATGCTGCTCGACCGGCTCGACCAGCTGCCGCTGCGCCGCCACGAGATCCGCGGCAACCCGGCCGGTCTCCTGGCCCGCCTGCTCTCCCGAATCGACGCCCTCAAGGCCGACCGCGTCGGCCCCACCAGCCTCGCCGAAAGCGCCCGGGCACAGGAGGCCGAGGCCTCCGACGAGGCCGACCGCGAGGCGATCCGCCGCGAACTCGAGTTCGCCGAGTTCTACACCGCACACGACCGCATCCTCGCCGAGGCCGGCTCCCTCGACCACGGCGACGTCTTCCTCGCCCTCGACTGCCTCCTCGCCGAAAGACCGGATGCCTGCAAGCAAATCGCGGAGCGTTTCGAATACCTGATGGTCGACGAGCTCGAGGAGTCGACCCGCGCCCAAAAAGCCCTCCTCGAAGCCCTCGCGGTCGACAACCCAAACCACCTCTACGCCCTCGAGCAACCGAACCCAGCGGAGGCGTCCGTGGGCGGGGAGATGGGGGGTCCGAGAACGGACGCCCCCGCCCGCCCGCAGGACCCCCCATCTCCCCGCTCACAGACCCCCACCATCTGGTTCCAGAACGTCCACCCAAGCGGAGCGACCATCGAACTGGAGCACCGCTTCCGTGAGCCGAAGCTGCGGTTCTGGAGCTGCGGTAATGAGCGGGCGCAGGCGCAGGCGGTGGCCCGTGAGGCAGAGCATCTGCTGGCGGGCGGCGCCGACCCGGAGGCGATCTGCGTCCTCGTCGCCGACCCCGCCGCCCAGGGCGGAGCCATCGCCGCGGCGATGGAGGAGCGCGGCATCCCCTTCCACCTCTCCGGCCCGACCGCGCTCTTTCAGCGGCCCGAGGTGCGCGACGCGATCGCCTGGTTGCGGGTCCTCGCCGATCCGGACGACTCGGCGGCGGCGGCGCGGGCGCTGACCCGGCCGCCGATCGAACTGCGTCCCGGCGACCTGGCGCGGCTGACGACGATCGCCCGGCGGCGCAAGGTCGACATGGTCGCCGGCGGCGAAGCGGCGCTCGACAGCCCGCAGTTCCAGCCCGAGGCGCGCGAGCGGATCCAGGCCTTCCTCAGGCTCTACAACGCCGCCTCGGCGGTGATGGAGGAGCGCCGCGCCGACGTCTTCGTGCGGCGCCTGATCGAGAACGTCGGGTTGCGCCGCCAGCGGCTCTTTGCCGCCCAGCCGGAGGTGGCCGAGCGGCTGCTCGCGCTCTCCCGCCTGGCTGAGCTGGCGACGGCCTGGGCGCGGCGTGAGCCGCACGGCTCGACCCGCGGCTTCGTCGCCTACCTCAGCGCCGTCGCCGAGGCCGGCGTCGAACCGGCCGGCGGCGAGGAGCCGCGCTCGCCTGGCGCGGTGCAGGGGATGGCGATCGAGACGGTCAAGGGGATCGGCTTCGACCACGTCTTCGTCCTCGGGCTCGAGGCCGAGGACGAGTGGTCGCGGATCGGCTGGCCGGCACGCAGCAGCCTCGTCCTCTCGCGCCTACGGCGCGGCGACGACGGCGAGGCGCTGCCGTCCCGCTATTACGCGGAGGCGCTGGCAGGGACCGGGGCCGGCGAGGAGGAGCACGAGGAGGAGCTGTTCGGGCCCGCCGAGGGGCTGCACGCGACCTACCGGGCCCTGCGCGAGCAGGTGCTCGAGGCCTCCTGGCGCGCCGGCCGCGAGCTGTCCGAGCCGCGCCTCGACACGGCGATCGACGTCAACCGGGCGATCGCCCGTTACCTGGAGCTGCTGAAGCTGGCGGCGCTCGCCCAGCGGCCCGGCGACGAGCCGACGGTGGAGGCGATCGCCGCGGTCAACGGGCTGCTCCGGCAGGTGGCGACGCCCGAGCAGCAGGCCGAGCTCGACGCCTCCTCGCTCGACTCCTACCTGCTCGGCTCCGAGCAGGAGCGGGGCCGGCGCCTGGAGCTGATCGCCGCCCGCGAGGAGCCCTCGCTGGAGGCCTTCCTGCCGCGCCGCGGCGACGGCCGCCTCAGCCTCTCGGCCTCCGACCTCAGCCTCTACCTGACCTGCCCGCTCAAGTACAAGTTCGCGCGCGTCTTCGGCATCCCCCAGGAGCCGACGATCAACCAGCGCTTCGGGATCCTGATCCACAACGTGCTCGAGCGCTTCCACAAGGAGCCGCCGGAGAACGACGAGGAGGGGCTGCCGCTGCTGAGCAACCTCTTCGAGACCGGCTGGAGGCGGACCGGCTTCGGCTCGACCGATGACGAGCTGCAGTTCCGCGACCGCGCCCGCGAGGCGTTGCGGCTCTACTGGGAGCGCGAGCGGGTGGCCGAGGGCGAGCCGGTCTGGCTGGAGAAGAAGTTCGACTTCACGGTCGGCGAGCACCATGTCCGCGGGCGCGTCGACCGCGTCGACCGCCTGCCCGACGGCGACTACGAGCTGATCGACTACAAGACCGGCGAACGGCGCACCGCGGCCGAGCTGGAGAGCGACCTGCAGCTCGCCCTCTACCGCCTCGCCGCCCGCGAGGCCTGGGACATCGAGGCCGGCACCGGCAGCTACTACTACGTGCTCGACGCCGACAAGGTTCCGGCGCCGACCAGGCCCGACGACGCCGAGCGGGTCGAGCGCACCGTCCTGCAGGTCGGCGAGGGGATCCTCGGCCAGGACTTCGAGCCGCGTCCCTCCCCCACAGTCTGCGGCTGGTGCGACTACCGCCTGATCTGCCCGGCGGCGGAGACTTAGTTGCTGCCGTTGCCCTTCTGGCGCAGGAAGCGTTGGAACTCGCGGGCGATCGTGTCGGCCGAGGGCAGTTCCTCGCCCTCGGCGGAGAGCAGGTCGACCTGTTCGGCCTCGATCCTCGCCACCAGCTCCTCGATCTCGGGGTTGGCGGCTACCGCGCGGCCGATCTGCTCCTCGTAGTCGGCCGTTTCCTCTTCCAGGTCGGAGGCCTCGACCGCGATCCCGGTCAGGCCCTCGAGCCGGCGCAGCAACGCCAGCGCCGCCTTCGGGTTGGGGACGGCGGCAACGTAGTGCGGCACCGCCGCCCAGAGCGAGGCCGAGTCGATGCCCGCCTGGCGGCAGAGGTCGTGGACGACGCCGACGATCCCGGTCGGCCCCTCGTAGCTGGAACGCTCGAGTTCGAGCTCTTCGACCAGGTCCGGTCCGGAGGCGAGGCCGGTGATCGGTACCGGCAGGGTGTGGGAGACCTCGGCGATCAGCGAGCCGAGGGTTATCACCAGCTCGACTCCCAGTGCGTCCGCGGCGGTCGCGATCGTCTCCGAGAAGGTCCGCCAGCGCAGGTTCGGCTCGGTCCCGTCAAGCAGCACCAGGTCGCGGTCGGCGCTCGCCACGCGGGCGGCGATCAGGTTGTTCTCCGGCCAATCGATGCGCCGGGTCAGGCCGTCCTCGAGGCTGATCGTCGGCCGGGTCGACTGGAAGTCGAAGTAATCCTCGGGGTCGACTCTGGCGATCAGCTCCGAATCGAAGGATTCGGCGATCACTCCGAGCGCGGTCGAAGCGGCCGCGGCGGCGTCGTTCCAGCCGCGGAAAGCGCAGACCAACACAGGGGAGCGCAAATGCGGCAGATCGCCTTCCCAGCTGAGCGAATTCACGTTTCGAGCGTAGACGATGGCAGCGGCCGTTCGGCAAACCTCGGCCCCGGTTTCGGCTCCCGGCGGTGGTGCCCTTCCCTAATCGGCGGCACGGGCGCGGCGGATCAGCTGGGCCGCGATGAACAGCGCCAGGGCGGCGAAGGAGAGCTGCAGCACCCGTTCGGAGAGGTGGTTGGCGGCGGCGACACCGACGACGACCCCGAGCGGCGAGAGCACGCCGATCACCAGCGCCTCGCGGATGTGGACGTTGCCGTAGCCGTTCTGGCGGATTGCCCCGACCAGGGCGACGATGACGATCATCAGCAACGAGGTCGACTCGCCCTCGACCTGGGAGAGGCCGAGGAAGATCGTCAGCGCCGGGACGAAGAGAACGCCGCCGCCGACGCCGACCAGGCCACCGGCAAGCCCACCGGCGATCGCGATCAGGACTGCCGCCACCTCGTTCATGACAAGCATTCGCTCTGCGGAACCCGCAGAGAACCAGATTGCGATGCGGGTCCCGCGCCGCTCATTTGACTATCAACTCGATCGCGATCCCGATCAGCAGCGCCGCGAACAGATATGAGACTGCGCGCTGCGGGATCCGCTGCTGGACCGCCGTCCCGATCACGACCCCGAAGACCGCGGGGATCGCCAGCAGCAGGCCGGTGAGAACGTGGACGTTGCCGTAGATCCCACCCTGGACGACGGCGCCGAGGGCCCCGATCAGGACGATCGCGGCGAGGCTGGTGCCGGTCGCGAGGCGCTCGCCGTAACCGAACCAGAAGATCAGCAGCGGCACGATCACGGTGCCGCCGCCGACCCCGAAAAGACCGCTGAAAAGGCCCGCCAGGGTGCCGATCGCGGCAAGCTTGACCAGCCGGTCGGAGCTGCTCGAGGCGTCCGCGGTCGGCATCTTGGCGATACTAGACGCCGTGCCTCGCGAATCTGAGACGGGGGAGCGGGCCTGGGCCTCGCTGCTGGGCCCACTCCGCGCCGACCCCGGCCGAGCGGCGATCCTGACCGACGTCGACGGCACCCTGGCGCCGATCGCCGAGCGGGCCGAGGAAGCGGCCGTGCCGGCGGCGGCGCGCGCGGCGCTGGCAGCGTTGAGCGAGCGCTTCGGCCTGGTCGGCTGCGTCTCCGGCCGGCAGGCGTTGGAGGCGCGCCGGTTGGTCGGCCTCGACGGCATCGCCTACGCCGGCAACCACGGGCTGGAGCTGCTGCTGCCGGGCGACGAGGCGCCCCGGCCCGATCCCTCGCTGGCCGGGCGCGAGTGCCAGGCGGCGGAATTCGTCGCCGCGCTCGACCGCGACGGGCTCCTCGCGGCCGGGCTGAGGCCGGAGGACAAGGGGCCGATACAGGCGCTGCACTGGCGCGGGGCCGAGGATGAAGACGCCGCCCGCCGACGCGCCCGGGAGATCGCCAACGCCGCCGGCAAGGCCGGGCTCGATCCGCACTGGGGCCGCAAGGTGCTGGAGCTGCGGCCGGTCGGGGGTGGCGGCAAGGGCGCGGCGGTCGCATCGCTGCTCGCCGGCGACGGGCTCGACCGCGCCGTCTACGCCGGCGACGACCGCACCGACCTCGATGCCTTCCGCCGTCTCGAGGAGCTGAGCGAGGGTGGTGAGCTCGTCGCCGCGGTCCGGGTCGGCGTGCTCTCGCCGGAGGGCCCGGCGGAGTTGACCGAGGAGTCCGACCTCGCGGTCGGCGGCCCCGAGGGCTGGCTGGCGATCCTCGAGTGGCTGGCCGGGTAGCGATGCCGTACTCCGATCTGCTCCGAGTCACGGTCTTGATCACCGGCGCCGAGGCCACCGCGCTGGGAGCGATCACGGCGATCGGCGCCCACGGCGAAGGCGACGCGACGCTGCTCATCCTCGCCGCCGGGTGGTGGCTGCTCTCGCTGGGGATCGGCCTCTTCCTCGGGCGGCCGGCACGCGCCGTCGAGAGCATGCGCGACCCCCTCGCCCGCGCCCGGACCGCCACATCGCTGCCATCCGAGACCCCGGCCCGGATCGCCGTCGGCCGCCTCTGGCCGATCGCCCTGACCGCGGTCCTCGTCGGCGTCCTCGGCCTCTTCTTCCCCGGCGTCGCGGTGGTCGGCGCCGGCTACGCGCTGATCGTCTCGCTCGCCTGGCACACCCGCGAGGCGGCAGTGCTGGCGATCGAGCAGCGCGACGGGGTCAAGTTCTACGTCGTCCCGACCAACGCGCTGAAACCGATCGAGCTGGTGCGGACGCCGGGCCTGCGCAGCATCCCCCACGGCCGCCATGCCTGACGCTTGCGGCAGTCATTTGGGACGGTATGCGTCCCAAATGACTGCCGCCACTTAGAGCAGCTTCTTGAACTCCGCCCAGGTGCGGGTATTCGCGACGTCGGCCTTGGTCAGCCAGGCGCGGCGGGCGGTGGCGACCGCGTAGGCCATGTTGTCGAGCGTGTCGATGCCGTGGGCGTCGGTGTTGAGGACGATCGTGACGCCGGCGTCGACGGCGAGACGGGCGTGACGGTCGGAGAGGTCGCGGCGGTTGGGGTTGCCGTTGATCTCGATCGTCGTACCGGTCCGCGCCGCTGCCTCGGCCACCGCCTCGACGTCGATCCCGTAGGGCTCGCGGCGGCCGATCAGGCGACCGGTGAGGTGGCCGATGCAGTCGACCCCGGGGTTCTCGATCGCCGCGAGGACACGGTCGGTCATCTCGGCGGCGGAGATCGCGAACGAGGTGTGGACGCTCGCGACGACCCAGTCGAGCGCCTCGATCAGGTCGTCGGGATAGTCGAGGCCGCCGTCGAGGCCGATGTTGACCTCCGAGCCGGCCAGCAGGCGAAAGCCCTTCCCCCCTTTCCCGGGGCCCTTGTTCCAGGCGCGGATCTCCTCGATCCGCTCCCAGAGGCGCTCGGCGCTGACGTGATCGCCGAAGCCGTGGCTGGCGGAGTGGTCGGTGATCGCCATGTAGGCGTAGCCGCGGGCCCTGCCGGCCTCGGCCATCTCCTCGAGGCTGTTGCGCCCGTCGGAGAGGGTGGTGTGGGAGTGCAGGTCGCCGCGCACGTCGGCGAGCTCGATCAGCTCCGGCAACTTGCCCTCGCGCGCCGCCTTCAGCTCGCCGCGGCCCTCGCGCAGCTCCGGCTCGATGTAGTCGTAGCCGAGCCGCCGGTAAACGGCCTCCTCGCTCTCGCAGAGCTCGACCTCGCCGCTCTCGCTCTCGGTGATCCCGTGCTCGGAGACCGAGAGGCCGCGGGCGACCGCCTCTTCGCGCAGCTGCACGTTGTGGGCCTTGGAGCCGGTGAAGTGCTGCAGCAGATTGCCGAAGGCGGCCGGGGCGACGATCCGCAGATCGACCGAGACGCCGTTGTGGGTCTGGGCCCGGACGCCGTTGACGCCGGGGGTGCCGGCGGCGGCGATCAGCGGGTGGGCGGCGAAGTGCTCGGAGAGCGCGACGGGATCCTCGGCGGTGGCGATCAGGTCGATGTCCTTGCAGGTCTCGGCCCAGCGCCGGGCCGAGCCGGCGACCTCGACCCGGTTGGCGGCCGGGTGCTCGCGCAGCGCCGCCGCCAGCTGTTCGGCAATCGGCCGGACCTTGGAGAGCAGGAGCCGGCCGGCGGCGGGGTCCTCGTCGTCGCCCATCGTCTCCAGCGAGGCCAGCACCCGTTCCTCGACTTTCGCCCCGAGCCCCTTCAGCTCGCGGATCTTCCGCGCCTCGGCGGCCGCCTTCAGATCCTCCAGCGAGGCCACCCCGAGCTCCTCGTAGAGGCGCCGCGCGGTTTTCGTCCCGAGGCCGGGGACCCGGGTGACGGCGATCAGGGTCGGCGGAAACTTCGCCTTCAGCTTCACCGCGGCCGGAATCTCGCCCGTCGCCAGCAGGGCGTCGATCTTTTCCGCCAGCGTCTTGCCGACCCCGGGGATCTCGGTCGCCCGCCCCTGGGCCGCCAGCTCGGCGACCGAGACCGGGCTCTCGCGGATCGCGGTGGCGGCGTTGGAGTAGGCGAGGACCCGGTATTTGACCGCCCCGTCGAGCTCGTAGAGGACCCCCAGTTCCTCCAGCGCGGCGGCGATCTCGGCGTTGTTCACAGGGGGAACTTAATCGCAATCGCGAGCCGGCCTTTAGGGCGGCTTTCGCTTCGCGAATAGCATCATCTGATGGCACGATCCGAGACAGGGCCCGCCTGGCTGGTCCTCCCGACCTACAACGAGGCCGAGAACATCGAACCGTTCGTCGCGGCGGTTCGGGACAAGCTGCCGGCGTCGGCCCAGATCCTGATCGTCGACGACAACTCGCCCGACGGCACCGGCGCCAGGGCCGAGGAGCTCGCCCAGCGCCACGACAACGTCAGCGTCCTCAGCCGCCACCAGAAGGAAGGCATTGGCCCCGCCTACGTCGCCGGCTTCCGGCAGGCGCTGGCCGGCGGCGCGGGCCTGATCCTCGAGATGGACTCCGACTTCTCCCACGACCCCGCCTACCTGCCGCGGCTGCTGGAGGCCTCCCAGCGCGCCGACCTGGTCCTCGGCTCCCGCTACGTGCCCGGCGGCGGCGTCGGCGACTGGGGGCCGCTGCGGCGGGCAATCAGCCGTGGCGGCAGCACCTACGCCCGGCTGCTGCTCGGCCTCGAGGTTCGCGACCTGACGGGCGGCTTCAAGTGCTTCCGGCGCGAGGTCCTGGAGGCGATCGACCTCGACTCGATCCAGGCCCGCGGCTACGCCTTCCAGGTCGAGATGACCTACCGGGCGATCCGCCAGGGCTTCACGGTCGCGGAGGTCCCGATCGTCTTCCGCGACCGTCGGGCCGGCGATTCAAAGATGGACCGCTCGATCGTGCTCGAGGCGATCTGGCAGGTACCGCGAATGAGATTCGGGTACCGGGGCCGCGAAAGGCCCCAAACGGGGGTTGACAGGCGCCGCTATACTTTTTGAAGTATTGAGAGACAGACCAGATCGAAACCCTCGATTCCGGGAGACCGATATCCAGTGACTGGCAAACTGACCGACGTAACCGACGCAACCTTCAAAGCCGACGTCCTCGACGCTGACGGACCGGTGCTTGTCGACTTCTGGGCCCCCTGGTGCGGCCCCTGCCGCGTCGTTCACCCGGTCCTCGAGGAGATCGACGGCGAGCGCGAGGATCTGACGATCCTCAGCATCAACGTCGACGAGAACCAGCAGACCGCGGCCCAGTACGAAGTCCTCTCGATCCCGACGATGATCCTCTTCAAGGACGGCGCGATCGCGAAGAAAATCGTCGGCGCGATGCCCAAGCGCCGCCTCGAGGCCGAGCTGGAGCCGGCGCTCGCCTAGCGCGGCGCCACTCGCTTAGTTCGATGCCGTTCGTCGAGGTTCACTGGTACGAGGGCCGCAGCGACGAGCAGAAGGCCGAGATCGCGAAGCGGATCGAAGCCGCGCTGGTCGAGGTCGCCGGCGCTCCGCCGGATCACTGCTGGGTCAAGTTCTCCGACTCGAAGAAAACCGACTTCATCATCGGCGAAACCGAGTAGGGCATTGCGAGGGGACTTGGGATGGGTCCCCTGCGCGAACAGCGGGGAGGCTTGGGGACCCATCCCAAGTCCCCCACCCGATACGCACGAACGGCTTCGTCGATGTCTCTTTCGGTGAGCTGGCCCGACCTACCAGCTAGGCGGGAGGCACTGAGGAGTAGAAGCCGGCTTCGCGCAGGCCTGCTTCGATCCAGGGGCTGAGGGTGCGGGCGAAGGTCGCGGTGAGGTGGGCTTTGTCGCGGTAGGTGAGGGCGTTGCCGATCACCGCGCGGCAGAGTTCGCCGGGGCAGATCTCGGCGGTGAGGTCGATCAGGTGGACCCCCGGCGTCGCTTCGGCGGCGCGTTTGTCGAATTCGAGGTTCCAGTCGTGGACCTCGGGGAAGGCACAGGCTTCGAGGTCGCCCAGGTCTTCGGAGACACAGCTGGGCACGTCGTTTTCGGAGGCCGGCGTGTCGCGGATCACGACCGCGTTGAGGCCCGCGCGCTGGATCCGTTCGAGGGTCGAGATCATCCCGGCTTCGAGCGCGTCGGCGTTGGCCTTGCCGCTCAGTTCTTCGCCGTTGGGGCCGTAGGCGGTGTAGGCGGTGTCGCTGGCCAAGACCACGGTGGTGCGAGGGCCGGCCTCTTCGATCCGCTTCAGCTCAAATGCTCGCCAGGCATCGCACTGGGAGTACTCGCGGTCGGCGATCATGCTGCGGACCTTGACTTCGCCGGGAGTGCATTCGGCCTTGGTCAGGTTTATCAGGCGCCAATCGTTCATTTCCGCCAGCTCTTCCAGCGGCGGGAAGTACTGCAAGGCGTGCGAGTCGCCGAAGAGGATCAGCGTCCGTTTCCCGTTTTCGTGACCGTAGAGGCACTTGCCGGAGTTGGTGCCGTCGACCCCGACCAGGCAGCCGTCGTAGAAGGCCCGCCCACGATCCGGCTGCGCATCCAACGGGTTCGGGCGGATCGCCTTGGCGCTCTGCTGCGGCCGCCTCTGTTCCGGCAGCGCGGCGGCGCCTTTGACCTGAGAAAGCGGCGCCGTGGCAAGGCTGGGCTGGGCGTTGTCGACGATCACCCCGGCGCCGACGGCGATCGCCATGCAGGCGGCGCCGAGGGCGAGAGAGCGGGCCGGCAGCCGGGTCAGCGTCCTGGAGAGGCGCAACGGATCCTCGATCAGGTGGTGGGTGACGACGGTCGGGACCAAGGAGACGAGTACGGCGGCGATACCGGCGGCGACCGAGAGCGGCCCCCAGATGGCCGCGGCGAAGACGAGGAAGGGCCAGTGCCAGAGGTACCAGGAGTAGGAGATCTGGCCGATGTAGCGGACCGGGCGGAGTGAGAGCGGGCCGGCCGGCGCCCCCTTCGCCTGGGAGTAGATCGAGGAGCCGGCGAGGATCAGCGCGGCGGTGCCGAGCGTCGGGATCAGCGCCGCGACCCCCGGGAAGGGCGTGTTGGCGTCGAAGGCGAAGGTCGCGTAGACGATCGCCGCGAGGCCGGCCCAACCGATCGCGGCGGCCGCGCCGCGGCGGATCCGCACGATCCCCAGCAGCGCCAGCGCACCGCCCAGCGCCAGCTCCCAGGCCCGCCCGAAGGTCGAGAAGTAAGCCGAGGCGGGCGTGTCGTTGGTCAGCTTGACGCCGAGCAGGAAGGAGCCGACGAGGATGATCCCGAGGGTCACCCAGAGGGCGGGACGCACCGAGGCGCCGCGCCGGCGCTGGAACCAGGTGACGGCGAGGATCAGGGTCGGCCAGACGACGTAGAACTGCTCCTCGATGGCCAGCGACCAGAGGTGCAGGACCGGGCTCGGTTCGGCTTCCTGGGCGAAGTAGTCGATTGACTGGGCGGCGAAGTGCCAGTTGGCGACGTAGAGCGCGGAGCTGATGATGTCGCCGGAGGTTTCGACGGCGCGGACCGGCGAGAAGATGACGATCGCGAGGATCGCGACCGTGACGAGCAGAATGGCCGAGAGCGGCAGCAGGCGTTTCGCCCGCCTGGCGTAGAAGCCGGCCAGCGAGATGGCGCGGGTCCGCTCGACCTCGCGGAGCAGCAGGCCGGTGATCAGAAAGCCGGAGATGACGAAGAAGACGTCGACCCCGACGTAGCCGCCGGCAAGGAACGGGATGCCCGCGTGGCAGACCAATACGGCGATGATCGCGACCGCCCGCAGTCCCTCGATATCGGTCCGAAAGCCGCCCCGCGGAGTCAACACAGGGTTCGATTTAATTCCTGATTCCACCAGTCGACTTTAGTGATGAGCGTGTTTCTTGGCGGCTTCTTCTTTTTTCGCGGCTTCTTCTTCTTTTTTCGCGACTTCTTCTTCGTGGGCCCGGGCGAGCGCCTGCAGCCGCGCGGTGCGGGCGAGCCAATTCATCCCGTCTTTGACGACGAACGGGCGGATCTTGTCGGTCGTGTGGCCGCCGGGGACGCTGAGCAGGTGGACGCGGTTGAACTTGGTGGCGAAGGCGACGTTCATCGCCGGCGGCACGACCTTGTCGCCACGGCCCTGGACGACGAGCAGCGGGCTCTTGGCCGGGCGGCGCAGCGGCGAAAGCCGGTAGCGGCCGGTCGGGGTCAGCCCGACTTCTTCGTCGTAGTTGGGACCGTAGGCGGTCGCCGGGAATTCCCAGGAGACGAAGTCGGAGACCGGTGCCTTGGCGACGGCGGCGGAGACCAGGCCTTCGCCCGAGAGCAGCGCGGCGAGCGTTCCGCCGGCCGAGGAGCCGTAGGCGAAGACGTGTTCGACGCCGACCTTTTCCCGCAATTCTCTCGCTGCCGCCCGTGCCGCCAGGACCGCGGCGGGGACGTCGCCGAGCGGGTAGGTGACGTAGTGAGTCACGAACCCGACCGCTTCGGCCGGTTCGTCGGTGGTCGGCTTGAACTCCGGGTCTTCGAAGAGGAAGGAGCCGCCATGGAAGAGCAGCAGCTGCGGCTTGGGACCGGGGGGCAGCTTGATCTTGCCGCCGCCGACGGCTCCGCCGCCCACCCCGCCGGGCGCGTTGGCGGCGCCGGCGGGACTCGCCAGGATCAGCGCCAGGGCAGCGAAAGCCAGGATCGCGGCCAGGCCGCGACATCGTTTCGACTGGGAATCGATACCGATATAACCCGGGTCCATCGCGTAGGTATCGGCGCGGGAGCTCGATTTCACGACCGCAGCACCCCGATCGAGAGCTCGGCGCCATCGATCCTGGCGCCGGCGCCGTTGCCGGATCCGTCATAGCTGACGGCGGTGGCCAGGACCTCGCCGGCGAGGTAGGCCTCGTGCTCGCGGGCCGCGGCGAGCAGCTCCTCGTCGCCGCCGAGGCTGAGCTCGATCCGGTCGGTGATCTCCAAGCCGGCATCTTTGCGGGCGATCTGGACGGCATGGACGACCTCGCGAGCCAGGCCCTCGCGGCGCAGCTCCTCGTCCAGCTCCAGCGCCAGGGCGACGGCGTGGCCGGCCTCGGCCTCGACCTCGTAGCCGTCGAGCGGTTGCAGCGCCAGGGTCACGTCCTCGGCGCTGAGGCTGTGGTCGGCGCCGTCGATCGAGATCCCGATCTCGCCGCCCTCGGCGAGGACCGCGGCGACGTGGGCGGCGTCGAGCGCCGCGACCGCGGCGGCGACCTGCGGCATGCTCTTGCCGAAGCGCGGCCCGAGCGTGCGGTAGTTGGGCTTCGCCGTGTAGCTGACCAGCTCGCCCTCGTCGCTGACGAAGTCGAGCTCCTTGACGTTGAGCTCGGCGGTTACGAGGTCGGCATAGGTTTCGATCGAAGCTCGCTCCAGGTCGCTGGCGACGATCACGGCGCGGCGCAACGGCTGGCGCACCTTCGCCTTCGCCTGCGCCCGGGCGGCCCGGCCGAGCTCGACCGTGCGGCGCACCGCTGCCATCGCCCCCTCCAAGGGCTGATCCTGCAGGTCCTTGTCAACAGTCGGAAAGTCGACTAGGTGAACCGAGTCGCGACCGCCTTCGCCGTTCCCTGAGGCGCCTTCGGTGAGGTTGAGGTAGATCTCGTCGGCGAGGAAAGGGGTGAAGGGCGCGAGCAGCTTCGAGAGCTCGACGAGGCAGTGCCTCAGGGTCGCGAAGGGGGCCCGGTTGCCTTCCCAAAAACGCCGCCGCGAGAGCCGCACGTACCAGTTTGAGAGATCCTCGACGAACTCGGCGATGACCTTGCCCGCGGTGGTGCAGTCGAAGTCGTCCATTCTCTCGCGCACGATCGCCGTCGTCGTCTGCAGGCGCGAGAGCGCCCAACGGTCCAGGTCTTCGACCGCGTTCCAGTCCTCGGGCCCGTCGAACTCGTCGGGCTCCCACCCCTCGGCATTGGCGTAGAGCACCCAGAAGGAGTAGGTGTTCCAGAGGGTGAGGAGGAACTGACGCACCGACTCCCCGACCGTGTCGACTGAGAAGCGGTAGCCGGCCCAGGGCTGCTGCGCGGTCAGGTAGTACCAGCGGAAGGCGTCGGCGCCGTGGGCGGAGAGCACCTCCCAGGGGTCGACGACGTTGCCGCGGCTCTTCGACATCTTCTGCCCCTCGGGGTCGAGGATCAGGCCGAGGCAGACGCAGTTGCGGAAGCTCGACTCGCCGAACAGCAGGGTCGACTCGGCCAGCAGCGTGTAGAACCAGCCGCGGGTCTGGTCCTGGGCCTCGCAGATGTAGTCGGCCGGGAAGCGGGACTCGAACTCCTCCTTGTTCTCGAACGGGTAGTGGAACTGGGCGAAGGGCATCGCGCCGCTGTCGTACCAGGTGTCGATCACCGATTTGACCCGCCGCATCTCGCCGCCGCACTTGCCGCAATCGATCGCCACCTCGTCGATGTAGGGGCGGTGGAGGTCGTCCGGGACCTGGCCGTCGCGGGAGCGCTCGCGCAGCTCGGCGACCGAGCCGATGCACTCGACCTCGCCGCACTCGGCGTCGGCGCAGCGCCAGACCGGCAGCGGCGTGCCCCAGTAGCGGTCGCGGCTCAGCGCCCAGTCGACGTTGTTCTCGAGCCATTTGCCGAAGCGGCCGTGCTTGACGTGCTCGGGGTGCCAACCGATCGTCTCGTTGTTGGCGAGCAGCTGCTCCTTCACCTCGGAGGTGGCGATGTACCAGCTCGAGGTCGCGTAATAGAGCAGCGGCGTGCCGCAGCGCCAGCAGTGCGGGTAGGAGTGCTCATAGCTCTGCTCGCGGAAGAGCAGGCCGCGGCGGTCGAGGTCGGCGATCAGCTCGGCGCTGACTGTCGCGTCCTTGACGAAGCGACCCCCGAAGCCGGTGACGCGATCGTCGAAGTGGCCGTCGGGCCTGACCGGGTTGTAGAGCGTCTGGCGCCGGGTCGGGTCGAAGATCCCGTTCTCCGCCGCGACCCGGTAGTCGTCCTCGCCGAAGGCGGGAGCGATGTGGACCAGGCCGGTGCCGTCCTCGGTGGTGACGAAGTCGCCGGCGAGAACCCGGAAGGGCTCGCTGCCGGCGACGTTCCCGGGGCCGCCGTCGGATAGCGCGAAGACCGGGCCGCTGTAGCGGCGCCCGATCAGGTCTGAACCGGAAAAGCGGGCGAGGACGTCGGCTCCCTCCCCCAGCACCTTCTCGACCAGCGGCTCGGCCAGGATCAGGATCTCGCCGTCGAGACTCACCCGCGCATAGGTCACCTCGGGCGCGACCGCGACGGCGACGTTGCCCGGCAGCGTCCAGGGCGTCGTCGTCCAGACCAGCAGCGACTCGCCCGACTCGGCGCCCGCACCGTCCAGCAGCGGGAAGCGCACATATATAGACGGGTCCTCGACGTCTTTGTAGCCGAGCGCGACCTCGTGCGAGGAGAGCGGCGTGCCGTCGCGCGGGCAGTAGGGGACGACCTTGTGGCCCTCATAGAGACGGCCCTTCTCCCAGTGCTGCTTCAGCGACCACCAGACCGACTCGATGTAGTCGTCCTCGAGGGTCACGTAGGGATCGTCGAGGTCGACCCAGAAGCCGATCCGCTCGGTCAGCCGGTTCCACTCCTCGACGTACTCGAAGACCGACTCGCGGCAGCGCTGGTTGAACTCGGCGATCCCGAGCTCCTCGATCTCCTGCTTGGAGGAGATCCCCAGCTGCTTTTCGACCTCGAGCTCGACCGGCAGGCCGTGGCAGTCCCAACCCGCCTTGCGCGGCACCAGGTAGCCGCACATCGTCCTGTAACGCGGGTAGACGTCCTTGAAGACGCGGGCGAGGACGTGGTGGGATCCGGGGCGGCCGTTGGCGGTCGGCGGGCCCTCGTAGAAGGACCAGATCTCGGCGCCCTCGCGGTTGGACATCGAGCGCTCGAAGATCTCGCCCTCGCGCCAGCGCCGGAGCACTCGCTCCTCGAGCTCGGGAAAGGACTGCTTGGGATCGACTGAGTTGAAGCCGGGCACGACCGCGCAGTCTAGGAGCGGAAGCTAAGCGGCAGCTTGCGCGCACCAGACAGGCACGAGGTCATCCGCGATCCTTGGGGCGCGCTGAGCTTTGGCCAGGCAGCCAATTTCCAGCGTCGATCGTTAGGCTCCGCGGCGATGGAGGACTACAGCCTCAACGGCAAGGTGGCGCTGGTTACCGGCGCTGCCCGCGGGATCGGCTACGAGACGGCGCGCCAGATGCACATGCGCGGCGCCTCGGTGGCGGTGCTCGACCTCGACGCCGAGGAAGCGAGCGAGGCGGCCGAGCGGATCGGGGCGCGGGCGATCGGGATCGGCGCCGACGTCACCGACCAGGGGGCGATGATGAACGCGGTCGCCGAGGTGGTGGAGAAGCTCGGCGGCGTCGATGTCGCCGTCGCCAACGCCGGCATCGCCCAGAAGCAGTTCGCGACCGTGCGCAGCATCTCCGGCGAGGAGTGGGAACGGGTCTTCGAGGTCGACCTGCTGGGCGTCTGGCGGACCGTGCGGGCGGCGCTGCCGCAGATCGTCGAGCGCCGCGGCCAGATGGTCGTCATCTCCTCCGTCTACGCCTTCGCCAACGGCATGGGCAACACCCCCTACGCCGTCGCCAAGGCCGGGGTCGAGTCGCTTGGCCGGGCGCTGCGGGTCGAGCTGGCGCCACACGGGGCAAGCGCCACGGTGGCCTACTTCGGCTGGGTCGACACCAAACTCGTCCAGGACGCCTTCGACCAGCCCGATGGCGGCCGCATCCGCGACCTCTCTCCCGACTTCCTGCTCAAGCGGATCACCCCCGCGCAGGCCGGCGCCGGGCTGGTCCGCGGCATCGAGGAACGCGCCCCGCGCGTCTTCGTCCCCAGGTGGTGGCGCTACGTCTCCGCCTTGCGCGGCATCGTCAACCCGCTGCTCGACCGCCGCATGGAGAGCGACGCCAAGACCCGGGCGCTGATCCGCGACCTCGACGCCAAAGCCGTCGACGCCGGCTAGGGCGCTCGCGACATTGACCCGCATCAGGCGTGGTCAATGTGACGAGCGCGATTCGCCCCCGCCCGCTGGAGGCTCCTGGGCTCGAGTCAGCCGCTCGAGCAGGATCAGGACGGATTCGTAGGGCTCGCCGGTGGCGCGGGTGAGGCCGATCTCGCAGCTGCGGTTGGAGGAGAGGTGAGCGTCGAAGCGGCGGCCCTCGAGCTCTTCGACTTGGGGGCGGGTCGCGGCGGCGGTCAGCTCGGGGTGGGAGATGCCGCGGTCGCCGGCGAAGCCGCAGCAGGTTGCCGAAGGGGCGACGTAGACGTCCTCGGCGAGGGCGTCGGCGAGGGTTCGCAGGCGCGGCGCCAGGCCCATGCGGCGGGTCGCGCAGGTCGGGTGGACGGTCGCTGAGCCGACCTTCTCCGACACCTCCAGCCAGGGCAGCAGGCGGTCGTGTGCCCAGGCGACCGAGTCGAGAATCTCCAGCTTGGCGAGGCGCTCGGCGTTCTCCTCGCTGAGCACGCCGTCGCCGGGTTCGGCGACCCCGTTGGTGCAGGAGGCGGCGTCGATCACGATCGGCAGCGCCGCCTCGTTGCTCCATCCCCAGAGCCGCTCGACCATCTCGTTGGCCTTGAGGCGGTGGGCCTCGTCGTGGCCTTTGGAGCTCCAGGGCAGGCCGCAGCAGCTGCCGGCGACGTCGTCAGGGATCCAGACCGGGAGGCCGGCACGGGCCGAGACCTCGACGATCGCATCCACAACCCAGGGCCGACGGGACGAATTCGGGTCCATATCTCCCGAAATCGGCCCACCGGCGGCCGGACCAAAGATCCGGTTGGTGCAGGAGGGGACGTAGACCGCGGCGGCGCCGGTGTGGAGCGTCGCCGGCAGCTTCGCCGCGGCGGCGCCGGGCAGCGCCGCGCCGCGCTTGGTCAGCCGCGCCAGCGGTCCGCCGAAGCGCAACCCGACGCGTGAGGCGCCCTCGATGACCCCCCAGCGGCGGGCCTTGCGCAGAGCCGACTTTTCGGCTCGCTCGGAGTGCCGCTCCTGGCGCAGCTCCTTGACCAGGGCGCCGGTGTCGATCCCGACCGGGCAGGCGATCTGGCAGGAACCGTCGGCGGCGCAGGTGTCGAGCGCCTCGTAGGCGAACTCCCCCTCCAGCGCCCTGCGCACCGGCGATCCCTCGGGCTGGCGGGCGATCTCGCGGCGCAGGACGATCCGCTGCCGCGGCGTCGTCGTCAGGTTGCGGCTCGGGCAGACCGGCTCGCAGAAGCCGCACTCCACGCACGAGGTCGCCGACTCCTCGATCTCCGGCGTCGTCTTCAGGTTGCGCAGGTGGGCACCGTCGTCGCGGTTGAGGACGACGCCGGGGGCGAGGACGCCGTCGGGGTCGGCCAGCCGCTTGATCCGCCACATCAGCTCGGTCGCCCGCTCCCCCCACTCGCGCTCCACATAAGGGGCCATGTTGATCCCGGTCCCGTGCTCGGCCTTGAGCGAGCCGTCGTACTTGTCGACGATCAGCTCGACCAGGCCGCCCATGAAGGACTCGTAGCGCTCCAGGTCCTCGGCCTTGGCGAAGTCCGGGGTGAGCATGAAGTGGAGGTTCCCGGCCGAGGCGTGGCCGGCGACGCCGGGCAGGAAGCCGTGCTCCCCGAGCAGCGCCTGCAGGTCGCGGGCGCCCTCGGCGATCCGCGCCGGCGGCACGCAGACGTCCTCGACGATCAGCGCCGTGCCCGGCAGCCGCAGCTTGCCGATCAGCCCGTGCAGGCCCTCGCGGACGCGCCAGCTGAGCTCGATCTCCTCGGCCTCGCGGCTGAAGTCGATCGGCCGGATCGTCTCGTGGACGGCGAGGATCTCCCCCGCCGCGGCGACGTACCCGTCGAGGCCGGCTTCGCCATCGGCGCCGTACTCGACCAGCAGCACCGCCGACTCGGGCGGCAGCTCTTTCCACTCCTCGGGGGCGCCGACCATGTTCCAGGCGGCGGTGATCAGCGCCGGCGCGATCATCAGCTCGACCGCGGTGGCGCCGCTCTCGACGAGGTCGGGCACCGGCGCGATCGCGGCGTCGATGCTGGGGAAGTGGACCCAGGCGGTGGTCGTCACCGCCGGCAGCGGCACCGTCTCGAAGACGACCTCGGCGCTGAAGGCGAGTGTGCCCTCCGAGCCGACCAGCAGGCGGCGGAAGATCTCCAGCGGCTGCTCGGCGTCGAGGAAGGCGCAGAGCCGGTAGCCGGTCGTGTTCTTGATCTCGAACTTGCGGCGGATCCGCTCGCTCAGCTCGGCGTCGGCGCGGATCTCGTCGCGGATCGCCTCCAGCCCGGCGACCAGCTCGGGCTCAGCCGCGGCGAAGCTCTCGGCGGCGCCGGAGGCGGCTGTGTCGATCGTCGTCCCCGAGGGCAGGACGAAGGTCATCTCCCGCACCGTCGAGTAGGAGTCCTTGCTGACGCCGCAGCGCATCCCGCCGGAGTTGTTGGCGACGACGCCGCCGACGGTGGCGATGTCGGTGCTGGCCGGGTCGGGGCCGAGCTTGCGCCCGTGCGGGGCGAGGACGCGGTTGGCGTGGCCGAGCAGCGTTCCCGGCTTGAGCCGGGCGCGGGCGCCGTTCTCCTCGACCGCGATGCCGCCGAAGTGGCGGCGCACGTCGACGAGGATGCCGTCGGATTGGCCCTGGCCGTTGAGGCTGGTGCCGCCGGCGCGGAAGGTGACCGGGATCCCCTTCTCGCGGCCGAAGGCGAGGACCTTGCCGACGTCCTCGGCGTCGCGGGCCATCACCACCGCCCGCGGGAAGAGCCGGTAGGGGCTGGCGTCGGAGGCGTAGCGGATCAGGTCGCCGGGCCTGGCGAGGACGCGGTCGGCGCCGAGCAGCGCCTCGAGTTCGCCCCGCAGCGGCTGCGCCGTGCCCGCGGCGAGCGAGTCGGGTGCGCGGTCGGGGGCGGCCGTGGTCACGGCTAGAAGAGCGACATGCCGGGGGCGACGGGGACTTCGACCAGCTCTGGCGCCGAGGAGCCGAGGGCGGCCGTGAGGGCGCCACTGACCCCGTCGCGGTCGGCGGCGCGGTGGGCCTTCACCCCGTAGCCCTCGGCGACTGCGGCGACGTCGAGCTTGGGCAGGTCGAGGCCGGGGGCGCCGCTCACCTGCTCGACTTCGGCGAACCACTTGAGGATCGCGTACTCCTCGTTGCGCAGGACGAGGAAGGTGACGGGGGCCTTGTAGGCGACGGCGCTCCAGAAGGCGGTGATCGCGTACTGGGCCGAGCCCTCGCCGAGCACGCAGACGACCGGTCGGTCGGGCTGGGCGAGCTGGACGCCGACCGAGGCGGCGAGTCCGAAGCCGAGGCCGCCCCCGGCGCTGAAGTAATAGGAGCCGGGGCGCGAGAGGCGCAGCTGGTTGCGCAGCGCCAGGGTGCTGGAGGGCGACTCGAGGACGACGATCGCGTCCTCGGGCAGGACCTCGCGCAGGGCGGAGTGGACGGTCGAGGCGTTGATCGGGTCGGTCGCGGGGATTTCTCCCGGCCCCGGGTTCGGCTCCGGCGCCGGGCGGCCGGACTCGGGGACCGCCGCCAGCAGCGCCTCCAGGGTCAGCTTCACGTCGGCGACGATCGCGTCGCCCATCGGCGCCCGCACCGCCTCGTCCGGGTCGCTGGTGATCGCGACCAGCTTCGCCCCCTCGGGCAGCAGCGGGCCGGGGATGTGCGGGTAGTAGGGGAAGACCGAGCTGCCGAGGACGACGATCAGGTCGTGGCCCTCGAGCGTCTGCCCGACCGGGCCGATCGCCGGCGGCAGGACGCCGCGGAAGTTCGGGTGGTTCTCGGGGAAGCCGAGGCGGACGCCGCCGGTCGCCGGCGAGGCCCAGACCGGCAGCCGCTGGCGCTCGGCGAGAGCGACGGCGAGGTCCCAGCCGCCACTGGCGTCGATGTCGGGGCCGGCGACGAGGACCGGGTTGGCGGCGGCATCGAGTCGCTCGGCCAGGGTGCGAACTTGCTCGGGGTCGGCGACAGCGCGGCCGCTTACCTGGCGCTCGATCGCGGCCGCTGGCGTCGGCCTCGTCGACCTCGGCGTACCAGTCGTCCATCGGCAAGGAGACGAAGACCGGGCCGCGCGGCGGCAGGCCGGCGAGGTGGGCGCCGTGGGCGAGGGCCAGCGGCACGTCCTCGGCCCGCGGCGGCTCGTAGGACCACTTGACCAGCGGGTGCGGCATCCGGGTCGCGTCGCGGTTGGTGAGGTTGGCCTGCAGGGTGATCTGGGCGCGGGCCTGCTGGCCGGCGGTGATCAGCAGCGGCGAGTGGTTGGCCTGGGCGTTGAAGATCGCCCCCATCGCGTTGCCGACCCCCGGCGCGGTGTGGAGGTTGACGACCGTGGTCTTGCCGGAGGCGAGCGCGAAGCCGTCTGCCATCCCGACCACGACCGCCTCCTGGAGGCCGAGCACGTAGCGGAAGTCGGCCGGGAAATCGGCCAGCATCGGCAGCTCGGTCGAGCCGGGATTGCCGAACATCGTCGTCATCCCGTGGGCGCGGAAGAGGTCGAACGTCGCGTCGCGAACCGTGGGCATCGACCAACCCTAAAGGCTCTCGCTGAGCAGTCGATAGCGGGAGGGTGAGAAGGGATTTCGACCTCTACCGCGACGGGACGCGCCTGGGCCTGCTTCTGGCCCTGCTCTGCGCGGCGCTGCTCGGCCTCGCCGCGTCAGCCCACGCGGCGGCCGAACCGATCCCCGGCCCCACCCGGCTGGTCTACGCCCGGGGGAAGATCGTCCCGATCCCGGCCTCGATCCCGCACGAAGCGGGCGACATGGTCGACAAGCGGATCATCCCCGACCTGCGCTGGATCGCCCAGCGCTACCCGATCTACATCACCGACGGCTACTCGGGCCCGCTGCCCGACGGCGAACACGTCGGCTGCCACAACTGCCACGTAAAGGGCTCCGATCACTACAACGGCCTCGCCGTCGACATCGTCCCGGCCGAACCGAGCTCCCGCTGCGACGGCCACTGGACCGCGATCACCGCCCTCGCCCTCTGGGCCGAGCCGCGCCAGAACGCGCCGCTGCAGCCCTTCCGCTGGGTCGGATACAACGGCGATGCCGGCCACGGTTGCGGCAACCACCTCCATCTCTCCTGGAACCACGCCCCGGCAGCCCGGTTCCAGCTCGCCGAATGGGTCGAAGTCTTCCCGGTCGGCCTCGGCGAAGGCGAAGCGAAGCCGCGCGGCAAGCGCGCCGCGACGAAAAAGTCGCCGCCGAAGAAGGCGCCGCCGAAGCAGAGCGGCCCGACGGGCGGCATCTCCAAAGCCAATACCGGCGGCCTCTCCCCTCACGGCACCGGCGACTGAGCCCAATCTTCCGAGACGTGTCTGAGCTTGAGGGTTCATATGAACACCGAACCTCAGACACGCCTGCGTAGGATGCGGGCCGATGCGTTTGTCGACCGCGATCGTTCTTGGGCTCGCCTGCCTGGCGGCGCTCGCCGCGGCCGGCTGCGGTAGCCAGGGGGACAGTTCAACCCCGGTCGCCTGCCTGGAAGGGGAAGCCGCCTACCTCGAGGCGCTGAAGGCGGCACCGGGCGAAGTCGAGCTGACCGGCGAAACGCTGATCAGCGAATGCCTGGCCGAGAACCAGCAGGCGGGGGACCTCGCGACCGTCGGCGAAACGCTGGTGACGACGGCGACCAAACTCAACGCCGAAGCCCGAGCCGAACCGGGCGGCGACGCCAACCTCCAGCTCGGCTACCTGCTCGGCGCCGCCCAGCGGGGCGCCGAGAAGACCGAAGGGATCCACTCCGACCTGATCCGCCGCCTCACCGTCGCCGCCCGCTTCGCCCCCGGCGCCCAGCCGCTCGGCAAGGAGTTCCTCGCGACCTACGCCAAGGGCTTCACCGCCGGCCACGCCACCGGCTGAATACGCTTGAGACAGAGATGATCCGAAATTCGAACGGCCGCGAAAACCAAGCAACTCCAGGACGAGCGAGGGAGTGTGCTCCGCACATGACCGAGCGAGGACGCCGAGATGCGCCGGTTTGCAGCGGCCGCCACTGAGGAGAGACATGCCAGAGCAGCTCTGGGGTGGCGAGACCACCAAAGCCGTCGACAACTTCCCGGTTTCCGGGCAACCGGTTCCCGTCCCCGTGGTCCGCTGGCTGGGCCGGGTCAAGGCCGCCGCGGCCGAAGCGAACGGGCAGCTGGGGCTGCTCGACACCGATCTGGCCGAGCGCATCGCCGCCGCCGGCAACGCCGTCGGCGACGGGCGAGCACGACGACCAGTTTCCGGTCGACGTCTTCCAGACCGGCTCCGGCACCTCCTCGAACATGAACGCCAACGAGGTCCTGGCGAACCTCGCCGGGGACGGTGCCCACCCCAACGACCACGTCAACATGGGCCAGTCCTCCAACGACGTCTTCCCCTCCGCCGTCCACCTGGCGGCGCTCGACGAGGTCACCCACGACCTGCTGCCGGCGATGGGCGGGCTGGAGGCGGCGCTGGAGGCGAAGGAGAAGCAGTTCGCCGACGTCGTCAAGGCCGGCCGCACCCACCTGATGGACGCGGTCCCCGTCACCCTCGGCCAGGAGTTCGGCGGCTACGCCGCCCAGGTCCGGCTCGGAGTCCAGCGGGTCGAGGGCACGCTGCGCCGGGTCGGCCAGATCCCGCTCGGCGGCACCGCGACCGGGACCGGGCTCAACACCCACCCGGAGTTCGCCGCCAAGGTGCGGGCCAAGCTCGCCGCCGACACCGGCCTGGCGATCTCCGAGCCGCTCGACCCGTTCGAGGCGCAGGGCAACCGCGACGCGCTGGTCGAGCTCTCGGGCGCGCTCAAGGTCTACGCCGCCTCGCTCAACAAGATCGCCAACGACCTGGCGCTGATGGGCTCTGGCCCCCGCGCCGGACTCGCCGAGTTGCGCCTGCCGGAGCTGCAGAAGGGCTCCTCGATCATGCCGGGCAAGGTCAACCCGGTGATCCCGGAGGTCGTGATCCAGGTCGCCGCCCAGGTGATCGGCAACGACGCGGCGATCACGATCGGCGGCATGCAGGGTCAGTTCGAGCTCAACGTCCGGGTGCCGTTGATCGCCCGCAACCTGCTCGACTCGATCAAGCTGCTGGCCTCGGCCTCGCGCCTGCTGAACGAGAAGTGCGTCTCCGGCCTGGAGGCCAACGAGGAGATGACCACCCGCCACGCCGAGGCCACCCTGGCGACGGCGACCGCGCTCAACCCCCACATCGGCTACGACCGCGCCGCCGACATCGTCAAGACCGCGGCCGAGTCGGGCCGCTCGCTGCGCGAGGTCGCCCTCGAGCAGGGCGTCGAGCCGGCGATCCTCGAGGAGGCCCTGGACCACCGGCGGATGGCGCGTCCGCATGCGTAAGCCGGCTGGATCGGGCACGCGGCCCGAGTAGCGCAGCGGGAGGCCGTCTCGGGACTATCAACAGCGAGCCATAGCGAGCTGTGTCCCGAGATGGCCTCCCGCTGCGCTACCCCTGCAACGTCACGAAGCGCTCCTCGGTCAGCTCGAAGACCGCGAAGGCCGGGCCCTCGCGGGTGTTGCCGGAGTCCTTGACGCCGCCGTAGGGCTGCTGGTCGGCTCTGAAGGTCGGCACCTCGTTGATCAGGACGCCGCCGAACTCCAGGGTTTTGGCGGCCTTCAGGCCGTTGGCGATGTCGCGGGTGAAGACCCCGGCCTGCAACCCGAACTTGGAGTCGTTGGCCATCCGCAGGGCTTCCTCGAAGTCGGTGAAGGTGTCGACCGTCGCCACCGGCCCGAAGATCTCCTCGCACCAGACCTTGGCGTCTTTGGGCGGGGAACCGAGCAGGGTCGGGGCCAGGCAGCGGCCCTCGTCGACCAGCTCCCCTCCGGTGAGGAGCCTTGCGCCGGAGGCAATCGCCTCGTCGATCCACTCCTTGACCCGATCTCGGTCGGCGGGGGTGATCAGCGGGCCGACGTCGGTTGACGGATCAAGCGGGTCGCCGACCTTGAGCTTGGCGATGTTGGCGACGAGCCTTTCCGTGAACGCCTCGGCCACGTCCTCGTGGACCAGGATCCGCTGGATCGAGATGCACGACTGGCCGGCGTGGGAGAAGGCGTGGATCTGGGCTTTGTCGGCGGCCTGCTCCCAGTCGCCGTCGGCGTTGACGATCAGCGGCGCATTCGATCCCAGCTCGAGGTTGACCTTCTTGTGGGGGACGCGCGAGCGGATGTCCCAGCCGACCGGAGCTGAGCCGGTGAAAGAGAGCGCGGCGGTCAGCTCGTGCTCGACGATCGCGTTGCCGACTTCTGATCCGGGGCCGGGGATGACCGCGAGCCAGTTCTCGGGCAGTCCGGCGTCGAGCAGGATGTGGGCGAGCTTCAGGGCGCTGATCGGGGTCTGCCCGGCGGGCTTCAGGACGACGGCGTTGCCGGCGGCGATCGCCGGGCCGAGCTTGTGGGCGACGAGGTTGAGCGGGAAGTTGAAGGGGCTGATCGCGCCGACGACGCCGTAGGGGACGCGGAGCATGATCCCGAGCTTTCCCGCTCCCGCCGCCGAAGCCTCCATCGGCACCGTGCCGCCGGTCAGCTTGCGGGCCTCCACGGCGGAGAAGGTCAGGGTGGCGACGCAGCGTTCGGCCTCCACGGTGGCGGTCTTGATCGGCTTGCCGGCCTCGGCGGCGATCGTCAGGGCAAGGTCGGAGACACGCTCCGCCGCCAGCTCGGCGGCGCGGTCGAGGACGGCGGCGCGCTCGTGCTGGGGGAAGTCGGTGTGGAGGTAGGCCTCGTGGGCCGCGGCGATCGCCCGCTCGACGGTGGCGGTGTCGCCTTCGGCGACCCGGCCGACCACCGTGCCGTCATAGGGGCTGCGCACCTCGCCCCACCTGCCGGTCTCGATCCACTCGCCGGCGGCGAGGAGCTTGTGATCAACTGCGGCGACCGTCTCAGTAGCCAATTCCGACCTCTTTCGTAGCTTTGGATCAGCCTAGCGCCAGGGGTCTGCCGGGCGTGGAGATTCGTCTGGAGGCCGCGACTCGTCCCCGGCGAAGCTGTTGCCTTACTTGCACCCGATGAAGAGAAGCCGCCGCCCAGCCCGCCTGCTCGCCCTGCTCGCCGCCCTCGCGAGCCTCGCCGCGTTCGTCCCGGCGGCTGCCTCGGCGAGCGTCAACTGGGTCGTCCACGGGCGCGGCTTCGGCCATGGGGTCGGGATGAGCGCCTACGGCGCGTATGGCTACGCCCTGCACGGCAAGGGCTACCAATTCATCCTCGGCCACTACTACAAGGGCACGACCGTCGGGAGCTACGGCAAACCGAGCACGATCCGCGTCCTGCTCGGCACCAGTTCCGGCGACGTCGGCTTCAGCGGCGCGACCAGCGCCTGTCGGGTCAAGCTCGACCCGACCCGCAACTACGAGGCCCACCGGATCGGCAACGCCGTGCGGCTGCGCAGCTCCGGTGGCAAGCTGCTCGCCAAATGCGGCGCCAAGCTGCGCGCCGCCGGCAACGGCCGGATCACGATCGCCGGCTACGGCGGCTACCGCGGCGCCCTCGAAGCCGTCCCCGGCGGCGGCTCGCTCGACGTCGTCAACGCGCTCGCCCTCGAGCAGTACGCCAAAGGCGTGATGCCCAACGAGGTGCCGCCCGCCTGGCCGACCGAGGAGCTCAAGGCGCAGGCCGTCGCGGTCCGCTCGATCGCCCTCACCAGCGATGTCGGCGGCAGCGTCTTCGACGTCTACAACGACACCCGCAGCCAGGTCTACAAAGGGCTGGAAAGCGAGTACACGACGACCAACGCGGCGGTCGAAGCGACCCGCGGCCAGGTCGTCCTCTACAAGGGCCAGGTCGCCCAGACCCTCTACTCGGCCTGCTCGGGCGGCCACACCGAGAGCGCCGTCAACGTCTTCGGCTACGCCGTCCCGTACCTGGTCGGCGTCAACGATCCCTACGACGGCGCCTGTCCGCTGCATACCTGGACGCTCAAGTTCAGCGGCCCGGAAATCAGCTCCCGGCTCAGCGGCCTCCTCGACGGCGCGCTCAGACAGGTCGTCATCACCAAGACCGGCGCCTCGCCGCGGATCATCAGCGCCAAGCTGATCGGTACAGGCGGCACGACGACCGTCAGCGGCACCGACCTCGAGTCGGCGCTCGGCGGCTACGACACCTGGATGAAGTTCCAGAAGATCGTCACCGGCGGCAAGAAGGGCTAGTCGCGCGGCAGCGCCAGCTCGGCGTGGATCGCGCGGTGGTCGGATCCCGGCATTTCCTCGACCGAGTATTCGACGACACCGAGCCGGCGGTCGGCGAGGATGTGGTCGATCGTGATCGGCGGGATCGCGTGCCCTTCGCGCGGGAAGGTCGGCTCCAGGCCCTTGCCGGCAACGGCGCCGGCGTCGCGGTATCCGCGGTCGAGCAGGTCGCGGAACTGCGACTGGTCGAGGGTCGCGTTGAAGTCGCCGGCCAGGACCCAGGGGGCGCCGCCGCCGGCGGTCGGCAACGAGGCGAGCGCTTCTTCCCAGCCGCCGACGCTGCTCGGCTGGGGCGGGAAGGGATGGATGCCGACGACCCGCACCCGGCGCCCGTCGGGCAGCGTCAACTCGGCCCGCGGCATGCGGAAGAAGAAGCGGTCGGGCCCCGGCAGCTTCCGCAGCGGCAGGCGCGAGTAGAGGCCGGCGCCGCCGGAGCCCTTGCGGACCTCGATCAGCTTGTTGGGAAGCAGCCGGTCGAGCCCGGCCTGTGGCAAGCTTGCGGGCGAAGCTTGGGGTCAGCTCCTCGACGCTGAGCAGGTCCGGGTGGAAGCGCTCGACCAGGGCGACGACGGCGTCCGGGTCGGCGGTGCCGTGATGGACGTTGGAAGAGAGCACGCCGAGGGTCTCGTGGCCGGCGGCGCTGACGGTGCCGTCGCCGATCGCCCGCGGCAGGACCACGGCGGCGAGGCAAAGGGTCGAGATCGCGGCGACCGTCGTGGCCGCCCAGTTGCCCAGCGCCAGCGCGACCCCGGCGACCAGCAGCGCCGCGACCGCGACGTAGGGGGTGAACGGCATCGCCGTCGCCAGCGGGAAGCCGCGGTCGATCCCGAGCAGGCGCAGCGCCGTCCAGATCGCCACCGCGACGACCGCGATCCAGATCCACCAGTAGCGCGAGGCCCCCGCCGACCGCAAGGCGCCTAACCGTCCGGGAAGGGCTGAATCGGGATCCCGTGGTCGGTCTCCCGCATCCCCAGCTCGTAGGCGGCGCCGCCGGGCAGGTTCAGTTCGCGTGGCGGCAGGCCCGGCTGTTCGACGGTCAGTTCGAGGTCGGCGACCGAGCAGTTGACGGTGTTGTGCTCCGGCCCGGCCGGGTCGGCGTAGACCCAGCCGACGAAGTCCTTCTCCGGGGCCGAGACGCGGCCGTGGACGACGATATCCTTGCCCGGCAGGACGAAGCTGCAGACCGCCGGCTCCTCCTCGATCTTCGCGGCGCGGATCTGGCCGAGGCCGCCGAGCCGGTGGGCGACGCCGTCAAGCATCAGCATCCCCGAGGGGATCCAGGGGCTGGTCCGGCGGCCGAGCTTGACCCTGGCGGCGCCGGCGTCGAAGTAGGTGCCGGGCGAGCCCTCGAAGCCGGTGCCCTCCAGCCAGACCCAGCGCTCGGCGTGCTCGGTGCCCCAGTTGTGGCCGATCATCCCGGGCCAACCGCTCAGCTCGATCGAGTCCCCGCCGACTTCCAGTCGCCCCTCGAAGCGGGCGTTGGGCCAGGGGGCGACGAACTTGGTCCGCGGCAGCGGCGCCTCATACAGCCAATCGGCCGGGAGGTACCTGCAGGGCGTGTCGTCGCCATCGAAGTTGAGCGACCAGGCGACGCTGAGCGCCTCGGCGTCGACCGAGCCCTCGGCCCGCCGCGGCCCGACCTCGGCGTCGCCGACCCGGAGCCAGGAGCCCGCTCGGGACCGAGAGCTCGGCGGCCGGGACGGTGACCTTAGTTGCCCGCGGCCCATCCGCGGCGCGGTCGAAGAAGACGAACCAGACCGAGGCGTTCGGCTCGGCCCCCGGCCGCTTGTGGACGGTGTGGCGGATCCAGATCCCGCGACCGCCCCCCGGCTCGCAGGCCTTGATGTAGAAGCTCTCGTAGTGGCCGCCCTTGGCACCGATCCGCGGAAACCGCGCCCCTTCGTCCATAGCCGAACCCTAAAGGCGGCAAGGCGACTTTGTTGCGGACGGGCGCAACCAAAAGCGCCTTGCTCAGACCTTGATCGTTATGACGTCGCCGTCTTGAACGACGTAATCGCGGCCCTCGATGCGCAGTTGCCCTCTATCCCGTGCCTGGGAGTACCCCCCGCACTCGACCAGCTGCTGCCAGCCGACGACCTCGGCTTTGATGAACGCTTCCATGATCTCGGTGTGGATCGTCCCCGCCGCCTCCACCGCGGTTGAGCCGCGGCGCAGTTCGCGGGCGACCGCTTCCTTGTCCTCGCCGGCGGTGAAGAAGGTGATCAGGTCGAGCAGGTCGTAGGCGGCGCGAACCAGGCGCGCCAGGCCGGAGCCCTCGACGCCGTAGGACTCGCGCATCTCCTCGGCTTCGGCCGGGTCGAGCTCGGCCAGCTCGTTCTCGATCCGGGCGCTGACCGCGACCGCACCGGCGCCGACCGAGGCGGCGTGCTCGGCGACGACCGCGGGCACCTCGGCGTCGCCCTCGTCGACGTTGGCGACGTAGAGGATCGGCTTCGTCGTCAACCCCTGCAGGTTGCGGGCCGCGTTGGGGGCGGCGTCGGGAACCGGGACCGAGCGCGCCGGCTTGCCGGCGGCGAGCGCCTCGAAGACGGCCTGCAGCCAGCCGTGCTCGGCGATCGCTTCGGCGTCGCCGGTCTTCGCCTGCTTGCCGACCCGGCCGAGCCGGCGCTCGACCTGCTCGTAGTCGGAGAGGACCAGCTCGGTCTCGATCGTCTCGATGTCGGCCAGCGGGTCGACGCGGCCGTCGGGGTGCGGCACGCCGGAGTCCTCGTGGCAGCGGACGACGTGGCAGATCGCGTCGGTCTCGCGGATCGAGGCGAGGAACTGGTTGCCAAGTCCCTCCCCTTCGGAGGCGCCCTTGACCAGGCCGGCGATGTCGTGGAAGAAGATCGTCGCCGGCACCAGCTCGGAGCTGCGGACCGTCGCCGCGACCTGCTCCAGCCGCTCGTCGGGGACCTGGGCGATCGCGACGTTGGGCTCGATCGTCGTGAACGGGTAGTCGCCCATCTGGGCGCCGCCCTTGGTCAGAGCATTGAAGAGGGTCGACTTGCCGGCGTTCGGCAGCCCCACGATTCCGACCTTCATATAACGCCGCCTCCTCTGCTCTCGGGAGAGGCCAGAGAATCAGATATGGATGGCCTCTCCCTTCCGCGTCCGGGGGCGGCTTGGCGGGCTCTCATAGGGAAAGAGGTACCAGGAGGCCGAGGGCGACGCCCAAGAGGGCGCCGGCGAGGACGTCGGACGGGTAGTGCATCCCCAGGTAGGGGCGGCAGAGGGAGATCGCCAGGGCGACGACGAGGGCGCCGCCGGTGGCCGGGTCGACGCGGAACATCGCCGTCGCCACCGCGAAGGAGGAGAGCGCGTGGGCCGAGGGGAAGCTGAGCGAGCTGGGGGCGCCGCCGAGCGGCGGCAGGCCCTCGAGCTGCGGCCGCGGCCGTTTGACCAGGAGCTTGATCCCGTAGTTGAGGACGATCGCGATCGGACCCAGCGCGGCGCAGATCAGCCACTGTTCGCGCCGTTCGGAGTCGATGATCGCCAGCGCCACGCCGAGCACGACCCAGACCGCGCCGTTGTTGCCGGCCTTGCCGAGCGCCTGGGCGGCGGACTCCAGCCCGGGCGAGTGCCCCCGGGTCCGCATCAGCCGCAGCAGCTTCAGGTCGGCGTTCTTGAGGTCGGCGCGTTGCATCGGCGGCGGAGGATAAGCCGCTGCGTCAAGATCCGCGTATGGCATCGGTTCCCGGCTACGTCCACACCCCCGGCCACCACTGCGGCTCGACCGCGCTGCGCAACCTGCTCGCCCACCAGGGGGTCGAGATCAGCGAGGAGATGGCCTTCGGGCTCGGCGCCGGCGCCGGCTTCTATTACCTGGCGATGGACGGCACCTCGCCGAGCCGCTGGTTCAACGGCCGCACCGCCCGCCTCGAGGAGAGCTTCCGCGACCTGACCGGCGCGGCGTTGGAGCTGCGCACCTTCGCCCCCGGCGAGGAGGAGTCCTGGGAGGCGGCCCGCTCGCAGGTCGACGCCGGCAACCCGGTCCTGCTGCTGACCGACCTCTACCACCTCGACCACTACGGCAACTCGGCTCACTTCCCCGGCCACGCGGTCGTCCTCGCCGGCTACGACGAGGAGGTGGCGCTGCTCTCCGACACCGGCTTCGAGCAGCTGCAGACCACCCGGCTGGAGAACCTCGAACAGGCCCGCCACAGCGGCCACCCCGCCTACCCGCTCGAAGGCCACATGTTCACCGTCTCCGAGGCCGTCGACCGCGAGGCGCTGCGGGCGGCGATCCCGGCCGCGATCGAACGCGCCACCCGGGAGATGCTGGAGCCGCCGTTCGGCGAGTTCGGCGGCCTGCCCGCGGTCGAACGGCTCGCCGCCGAGGCCGGCGCCTGGCCGGAAGCGGTCGAGGACTGGCAGTGGTGCGCCCGCTTCGCCTACCAGGTGATCGAGCGCCGCGGCACCGGCGGCGGCGCCTTCCGGCTGATGTACTCGCGCTTCCTCGAAGAGGCGGGACGGGACGAGGCGCCGCTCGGCGGCCGCGGCGGCGGCGCGCTGGACCGAGCTGGCCGGCGCCTTCCACGCGGCGAGCGAGAGCGAGGAGCCCGACGCCGAGCAGTGGCGCGCGGTCGGCGCCGCGGCCGAGCGGGTCGCCGCCGCCGAGCGCGAGCTCTGGACCGCCCTGGCCGGATCCTGAGGCCGAGTAGCGACGCGATCCGCCCGGCGTGGAGCCGGTCGACTCAGCCGCGGACCGCGGACGGCAGTCCCCGCAGCACGTGCGGAATCTGGCGGCGGGCAGCGGCGTAGGCGGCCTCGATCTGGTCGCCGACGTCGGGGCCGTGCAGGCCGGCGCCGTGGCCGACCAGGAGGTGTTCGGGGCGCATCCCGCGCAGCGCGCCCGGGGCGAAGGGGCGCAGGAAGAGGTGCATGCCGAGCTTCGGCGCGTTATCTCCACCGCCGGTGTACATCCGGTTGGTGCCGAGCAACTCGGCGACGACCAGGGTCGAGCGGTCCGGCCACCAGAGCGCCGTCTCCTTCCAGCCCGGCACGCGGACGACGGCGATCGCCTCGAAGGGCGAGTCGGGCACCGCATCGGGAACCTTCAGGTGGGGAATGCCGAGACGGGCGGCGACGGCCGCGCAGTCGCGGTTGTGGCGGTCCAGCAGCTGCAGCACCGCGACGGGCTCGCCGAGCCCGTCGGCCTGCTCCAGCTCCGGCACGTCGAGCGGGTCGACGAGCCAGACCCGCCCCCCGTCAGCGAGCGCGTGGAAGGTCCGCGCCATCGGCTCGGTGACGATCCAGGTCAGTCCCAGCGGATGCTCGTCGGTCTCGATCCTCGGCATCCTCCGAACCTACCCCGATCGGGACGCAATCACCACAGCTACGCTGAGGCGATGAGCGAACTGCCCGAGCACGTGCTGAGCAACCGCGCGATGTGGAACCAGCTGGCGCCCGAGTTCGAGCCCGACGGCCGGCGCAACTGGGGGCAGGATGAACCGACCTGGGGTATCTGGAGCGTTCCCGAGTCCCAGCTGGGCGTCCTACCGGCCGACCTCGACGGGCGCGACGCGATCGAGCTCGGCTGCGGCACCGGCTACGTCTCCGCCTGGCTCGCCCGCCGCGGCGCCCGCCCGGTCGGGATCGACAACAGCGAAGCCCAGCTGGCGACCGCGAAGGCGCTGCAGGCGGAGTTCGGGATCGAGTACCCGCTGCTGCACGGCAACGCCGAAGAAGTGCCCTTCCCGGATGCGAGCTTCGACCTGGCGATCTCCGAGTACGGCGCCAGCATCTGGTGCGATCCCTACCGCTGGATCCCCGAGGCGGCGCGGCTGCTGCGGCCCGGCGGCGAGCTGATCTTCCTCGTCAACAGCGTCATGGCGATCATCTGCGACCCCGACGAAGGCGAGGACGCCGCCGTCACCGAAAGCCTGCAGCGACCGATCTTCGGCCTGCACCGCTGCGAGTGGACCGACGACGACTCGATCGAATTCCACCTCCCCCACGGCGAGCTGATCAAACTGATGCGCGACAGCGGTCTGCAGGTCGAGGAGCTGACCGAAGTCCGTCCGCCCGAGGGCTCGGTCACCCGCTCCGACAACATCCCACTCGAGTGGGCCCGGAAATGGCCCTGCGAGGAGATCTGGAAGGCACGCAAGGTCTGACGCCGCACGACGTAAGCTGTGTCGGAGGCAGGGAAGGGCGAGTAAGGAGAGGGACATTGTCATTCATCACCCGTTCCCGGTTGATCTGCCTCGTGCTGGTCGCACTCGGAGCCGTGCTGCTGCCGGGTGCGGTCGCCGCCGCGAAGCGCAAGCGCCCGCCGGAGCCGCGGGTCACGATCCCCAAGACCGAGCTCGAAGCCTCCTTCCACTGCCACGGCGAAGTCGAAGGGACGAGCGTTGAGCCGGTCCTCTTCGTCACCGGCACCGGGGCGACCGGTGAGGAGAGCTACCTGATCGGCAAAGGCGCCTTCGACGCCTTCGGCCACCCGGTCTGCGACGTCGACTTCCCCGCCTACACGACCGCCGACATCCAGGTCTCGGTCCAGTACCTGGTCTACGCGATCCGTCGCGAGTCGCGGATGGCGGGCCGCTCGATCGCGATCATCGGAATCAGCCAGGGCGGCCTGCTGCCGCGCTTCGCGCTCACCTACTGGCCGAGCCTGCGGGCCAAGGTCACCGACGTGATCGCCGCCGCCGGGACCCAGCACGGGACCAACGTCGGCGGCGCCTGCTCGGAAGCGGCCCCCTGCCCGCCGGCCTTCTGGCAGCAGGCAGCCGGCTCCCACCTGCTGACCGCGCTCAACAAGCAGCCGATCGAGGCGCCGGGCCCGACCGCCTGGACCACGGTCCGCTCGCTGAGCGACGAAACCGTGCAACCCCAGTCGGGCAAGCACCCGACCTCGGCGCTGAAGGGGGCGACCAACATCCTGATCCAGGCCGTCTGCCCGGGCCGCGTCACCACCCACATCGGCACCGCCGTCGACTCGGTCACCTTCGCCGCCTTCGCCGACGCCCTCTCCCACAAGGGACCGGCGAAGGTCTCGCGGCTCCCCGCCGACGTCTGCGCCCACCCCTACGCGCCGGGCCTCGACGAAGAACGGACGGCGCTCTTCCTCGGCGGTTCCGGCGGCCTGATCCAGACCCAGGAGGAAAGCGTGCCGCGGGTCGAGGCCGAGCCGAGGGTGCGCGCATACGTGAAGCGGCCAATGGTCGAATGAGCCGGGGGCGTCAGCGCTCGGAAGCCGTTGCCGGGCCTGAAGACGCATTCGCCGACCTCGTCCGCCGCCAGATCAGCGGCGGCGAGCGTTACGTCTGCCCGGCGCCCGGACACCCGACCGCGGGCTCGCCGGGCTGCCGCTGAAGTCCTCCAGCCAGACCCGCGCGACGTGCGCGCAGGCGCCGAAAATGAGGAGCAGGAGCCCGGACCCGGGGGAGCCGAGCACGGCGGCGAGGAAGGCGAGTGCCATGAGGACGTAGAAGGCGATCGCCAGCGACTCGGCGAGCTTCGCCAGTCGGCGTGGATCGAGAGGCTGCATTGTGTGGACCAATTCGACGTGAACGGGAATTCCCCTCGATCGTCAGACTCTGCGTTTCTGCAATCTTCCAGCTAATTTCTCTGCAATCTTCCAGCTAATTTCTCTGCAATCTTCCAGCTAAGTCGTTAAAACCATGTTGCAAAGCCAAATACCATATCTCCCGAGAATTGCCGATATCGAGCTTGAGGAGCGGCTTGCGTCTGCCGGCGCTGTCCTAGTCGAGGGACCGAAGGCCTGCGGCAAGACGCAAACCGCGCGCCAGTTCGCCGCCAGCGAGGTGCTGCTCGACGTCGACAGACGGTCCCGCGAAGCCGCGGCGGTGAACCCCGGATTGATCCTCGACGGCGCGGTCCCCCGGCTGATCGACGAGTGGCAGCTTGAGCCGGAGATCTGGAACCATGTGCGCCGGGCGGTCGATGACCGGGTCGATCCGGGCCAGTTCATCCTCGCCGGCTCTGCCCAACCGACCGACGACGCGACCCGTCACACGGGAGCCGGCCGGATCAGCCGCCTGCGGATGCGGCCGATGTCGCTCCACGAGCTGGGCCGAAGCACCGGCAAGATCTCCCTGGCCGCGCTGCTCGAAGGGCGGTCCGGCGAAGCGCCGGACCCGGGCCTCGAGCTCGATGACCTGGCCGAGGCAATCTGCCGTGGCGGCTGGCCCGCGTTCCGTAATCTCGACCTGCCGGACGCGCTGAGACGAGCGCGCGACTACGTCGAGGAGATACCCCGCGACACGCGACGGCTCGCCGAGCGCCACCGGCCCGAGCGTGTCACGCGACTTCTCCAAAGCCTCGCTCGCAATGTCGCCACCCCGGTCGCGGCGAGTACGCTGGCGGCCGACTCTAGCCGGCCCGAGGACCCTGTCTCCGACGACGCTGTCGCCGACTACCTCAGCTCGCTGGCCCGCCTGTTCGTCGTCGAGGACCAGCCCGCTTGGCAACCCCACCTGCGATCGCGCTACCGGCTTCGGCGCACGGCGAAGCGCCACTTCGTCGATCCGTCGCTGGCCACGGCGGCGCTTCGCGCAACGCCCGACGATCTGCTGCGCGACCTCAACTTCATGGGCCTCCTCTTCGAGTCGATGGTGGTCAGAGACCTGCGGATCTACGCCCAACCCCTCGACGGCACCGTCGAGCATTACCAGGACAGCAGCGGCCTGGAGGTCGACGCGATCGTCACCACGGGGAACACCTGGGGCGCCTTCGAGGTCAAGCTCGGCGGCGAAAAGGCAATCGAAGAGGGCGCCGCGAGCCTGACCAAATTCAGAGGCCGGATCGACACCTCCAAGTCAGGAGATCCCGCGGTCCTGGCCATCGTCGTCGGTAGCGGCTACGCCTATACGCGCAAGGACGGGGTCCAGGTCATCCCGATTGCCTGCTTGGGGCCGTAGGATCCCCGTCGATGACGCTCAGCAACCACCACCGCACGACGATCCGCAAGATCTTCGATCACCCGGCCGGAGGCAACGTCGAGTGGCGTGAGGTTCACTCTCTGCTCGAGTCGGTCGGCGAAGTCGTCGAGGAGCACAACGGCAACCTCAAGGTCACGATCGGGCCCGAGACCGAGGTCCTCCACCCGCCGCGCGAGAAGGACATCGACGAGCAGATGACCGTCGACCTGCGGCGGATGCTGACCCAGGCCGGCTACGGGGATTCCGAGGCGACCGAGGACAGCCGCGACCGCGACTTCGGCGACAACCGCTGGGGGAAGCCCGAGGAGTAGTCGGCGCCCCGCGCGGCGCCGGTGAACGGACATAGCCTCGCCTCGCAGTACTCGCCGATGGATAACTCGGGGCGAACGTGGGACTCTCTAAACGATGGCGACGGCTGACTCACAACGGAAGCAGCACGCGATCGAGATGTTCGCGCAGCTGCCGAAGCGCTACGACGAGGTCGGCGCGGCGCTGAGCTTCTTCCAGGACCCGCGCTGGCGGCGGGCCGCGGTGGAGGCGGTCGCGGCCGGCCCCGAGGACCGGGTGCTCGACGTCGCCTGCGGAACCGGGCTGGTCAGCCGCGCCCTGGTCAAGCGCTGGGGCTGCCAGGTGGTCGGCCTCGACCAGAGTGAGCCGATGCTGGCGCGGGCGCGGGAGGAGATGAGCGCCGACCCGCCCCTGGCCGCGCGGGTGACCTTCACCGACGGCGAAGCCGAGGCCCTGCCCTTCGCCGACGGCGAGTTCGACCACCTCACCTTCACCTACCTGCTGCGCTATGTCGACGACCCCGCCGCGACGCTGCGCGAGCTGGCCCGGGTGGTCAAGCCCGGGGGGCGGATCTCGAGCCTCGAGTTCTGTCTGCCGCGGCGGATCTGGTTCTGGCCCTGGCGCCTCTACACCCGGGTCGGCCTGCCGCTGCTCGGCGGTCTCGTCTCGCGCAGCTGGTTCGAGGCCGGGCGCTTCCTCGGGCCCAGCATCGAGGGCTTCTACCGCGAGTACCCGCTGGCGCGGCAGGTCGAGCTCTGGCAGGCGGCCGGGATCGACCGGGTCGAGGTGCGGCGGATGAGCCTCGGCGGCGGCGTCGTCATCTGGGGCACCGTTGGCGGCTGATCCGGTCCCCCGCCCGGCCTTCTACGCCCTGCGCCCGGGCGGCTGGCGGGACCTGGTTACCGTCCTGCACCCGCCCTACACGCTCTGGCATGTCAGCAACGTTGCGATCGGGGCCGCGGCGGCGGCGCAGATCCACGCCGGCCGGCTGGCGGCGGCGATTGCCGCCTTCTTCCTCGCGGTAGGGGTCGGCGCCCACGCGCTCGACGAGCTCAACGGACGACCGCTGGGGACCCGGCTCTCCGACCGCAGCCTCATCGCTCTCGCCGTCGGTGGCATCGGCGGGGCGCTGGCGATCGGCATCGCCGGGATCATCTTCGTCTCCCCCACCCTGCTGCCGCTGGTCCTCTTCGGCGGCTTCATCGCCCCCGCCTACAACCTCGAGCTCTTCGGCGGCCGCTTCCACACCGACTTCTGGCTGGCCGCCTCCTGGGGCGGTTTCTCCGCCCTGACCGGCTGGTGGGTCAACTCGCTCGGCCTGCACTCGGTCCGCGAAGCGATCGCCGCCGGGGCCGCCGTGCTCGCCTGCTACTTCCTGGTTCGGGTCCAACGCCTGCTCTCGACCCCGGTGCGGGAGCTGCGCCGGCGCACGGCGTCGGTCGAGGGGAAACAGGTGATGACCGACGGCAGCGTTCGGACGCTGCGGCGCGAGGACATCACCGAACCGCTCGACGGCGCCCTGCTCGGCCTCTCGATCGCGGTGCCGCTGCTGGCCGTCGCGGCCGTGGCACTGCGGATCTGAGCCAGGCGGCGACCTCGGGATCAGCCGACGCCCTCGAGCACGATCGCCAGCCCCTGACCGACGCCGATGCAGAGGCAGGCGACACCGTACCCGCCCCCTCGTGCCCGTAGCTCGTGGGCGGCCCGGCCGACGATCCGCGCCCCGGAGGCGCCGAGCGGGTGGCCGACGGCGATCGCGCCGCCGCGCGTATTGACCCGCTCGGGGTCGAGGTCGGGCCAGCCGGCGAGGCAGGCCAGCGACTGCGAGGCAAAGGCCTCATTCAGCTCCATGAAGGCGACCTCGTCCCAGCCGATCCCGGCCCGTGCCAGGGCCTTGTTGACCGCCTCCACGGGGGCGATGCCGAAGACGTCGGGGTCGACGCCGTGGACGCCGCGGGAGACGACCCGCGCCAGCGGCTCGGCGCCGATCCGCTCGGCCGCGCGCTCGGAGCCGAGCAGGAGCGTGGCGGCGCCGTCGTTGAGCGGTGAGCTGTTGCCGGCCGTCACCGTCCCATCCTGCTTGAAGGCCGGCTTCAGCTTGGCCAGCTTCTGCGCCGAGGTGTCGGCGCGGATTCCCTCGTCACGCTCCAGCTCGACGCCGGGAACGGGCACGACCTCCGGCATCTCCCCCTCGTCGAAGGCACGGGCCGCGAGCGTGTGGCTGCGCAGCGCGAACTCGTCCTGGGCCTGGCGGGAGATGGCGTAGATCTCGGCCAGCTTCTCGGCGCTTTCGCCCAGCGAGATCGTCCACTGTCCCGGCATCTCGGGATTGACCATGCGCCAGCCGAGGGTCGTCGAGTGCAGGGTCTCGGACCCGGCGGGATAGGCGCGGCCCGGCTTCAGCAGGACCCACGGGGCGCGGCTCATCGACTCGACGCCGCCGACCAGGACGATGTCGGCGTCGCCGGTCTCGATCGCCCGCGCGGCCTGGATCGAGGCCTCGAGGCTGGACCCGCAGAGTCGGTTCACGGTCACGCCGGGGACCGAGGTCGGCAGCCCGGCGAGCAGCACCGCCATCCGCGCGACGTCGCGGTTGTCCTCGCCGGCGCCGTTGGCGTTGCCGAAGATGACGTCGTCGATCCGCGCCGGGTCGAGCCCGGGCAGGCGCTCGAGCAGGGCACGGACCGAGTGCGCCGCGAGGTCGTCGGGCCTGGTCCTGGCCAGGGCGCCGCCGTAGCGACCGAACGGGGTGCGGACGGCCTCATATACGTAGGCGGCTCCCCGAGTCATCGCCGCAGAAGATACGGGAGTCGAAATCCCTGAACGTCTGAGCGACCGCCGCCGTCGCTAGCGTCATCCGCAGAAAGTCCGCCCCCAGAGCGGATTGGCGAAAGGGTTGGAGGAGATATGGCAATCGTCAACAAGGACGAATTGGCCCACGATATCGCGGCCAAGAGCGGTCTCGAGGTCGGTCAGGCAAAGCGCGCCCTGGCGGCAACGCTGGCGGCGATCGAAGAGCAGATCGGTGAGGGCAACGAGGTGCGGTTGACCGGCTTCGGCAAGTTCTCGGTCTCCCAGCGAGCGGCCCGCCAGGGCCGCAACCCGCGCACCGGGGAGCGGATGCAGATCGCGGCCAAAGCGGTGCCCAAGTTCAGCGCCGGCGCGGAGCTGAAGAAGGCGGCGCAGTAGCCAAGCAGCAGTGACCCGACCCCGCGCCCTGAGCATCCGGTGCGGGGTCGGCTTTCCGGTTCAGAGTTCAAGTCCTCGCCGTCGAAGTTCGATGAATGCTGCGGTGGCCCCGGACCTCAGCGATCACACCCGCCTGCTCGTCCGCCTCGGCGGTGGCCTACTGGTGTTCGGCTTCCTCGCCTACCTGCTGCACGTCACGGTGGGGCTCGGCAGCGGCAATCAGGAACTGTTCAGCACCTGGCTCTATGACGCGCTGATGCTGGGCGCGGCAGCGTCGTGCCTGATGCGGGCGCTGGTGGTCGGGCGCGAACGGCTCGGCTGGGCCCTGCTGGGGGCGGCGCTGATCGCCTACGCGGCCGGAGAAATCTATTACTCGGCCGCGATCACCGGGAGTGGCGAACTGCCGATCCCGTCCCCGGCCGACGCCGGCTATCTCGCCTTCTACCCGATCGCCTACGCGGGGTTGATCGCCCTGGTCCGCGATCAGCTCGGCTCCTTCCCGGCGGTGCGCTGGCTCGACGGCCTGATCGCCGCCGGTGCCGTCGCCGCCCTCACGAGCGCGCTGGCCTTGGCGCCGATCGTCGCCGCCTCGACCAGCGGCGACGCCGCCGCGGCGGCAACCAACCTCGCCTACCCGATCGCCGACCTGGCGCTGCTCTCGCTGGTCATCACCGTCGCCGCCCTCAGCGGCTGGCGCCCGGGGCTGAGCTGGCTGACGCTCGGGTTCGGGCTTATCGTCCTCGCCGGCTCCGACGTCGTCTACCTGGTGCAGTCCGCCCAGGGCACCTACGTCGAAGACGGCCTGCTCGACGCCGCCTGGCCGCTCGGCGTCCTGCTGCTCGCCGCCGCTGCCTGGCTGGCGCCCGCCGTGCGCCGGGGCGGCGGCGCGGGAGGGTTCAGGGTCGCCCTGGTGCCGGCGCTCGCGGCGCTGACGGCGATCGGCGTCCTCTTCGCCGACCGCTACCTCGCGGTCCCGACCGGCGCCGCGGTGCTGGCGCTGGCGACCCTGCTGGCGGTGGTGGCGCGGATGGCGCTCTCCTTCCGCGAAACCCAGCTGAACCTGCGGGACAGCGTGCACGAGTCGCTCACCGACCCTCTGACCGGGCTCGCCAATCGCCGCAGCCTGATGGACGACCTCGGGGCGCTGGCGGCGCGGGCGCCGCGGGCCGGCACGGTGGGCCTCCTGGTGATGTTCGACCTCGACGGCTTCAAGGCCTACAACGACGCCTTCGGCCACCCCGCGGGCGACGCGCTGCTGCGGCGGCTGGGATCACGGCTTCAGGCCTTCGTCGCTGGGCGGGGCGAGGGCTACCGGCTCGGGGGCGATGAGTTCTGTCTCCTCTGTGAGTGCACCGCGGCCGAGGCAGACAGCCTCGTCGCCGGGGGGGCCGCGGCGCTCTCCGAGCGTGGCGACGGCTTCCTCGTCACCGCCGCCCAGGGCAGCGTCCTGCTGCCCGGCGAGGCGGGCACGAGCGACGCCGCCCTGACCCTGGCCGACCGGCGGATGTACGCGAACAAGAGCCGGGAGCGGGCCTCGGCCGGGTCGCAGTCGCGCGACGTGCTGCTGAGCGCGCTGCGCGAGCGCCGGCCCGAGCTGCACGAGCACCTGCTGAGCGTCGCCGGGCTGGCCCTGCGGGTGGCCGAGGCGCGGGCGCTCGGCTCCGAGCAGCGCGACGAGATCTTCCGCGCCGCCGAGCTTCACGACATCGGCAAGATGGCGATCCCCGACGCGATCCTGAACAAGCCCGGACCGCTGGAGGCGGCGGAGTGGGAGTTCATGCGAAAGCACACCCTGATCGGCGAGCGGATCATCGCTGCCGCGCCGGCGCTGGTGCCGGTGGCGCGGTTGGTGCGCTCCACCCACGAGCGCTGGGACGGCGAGGGCTACCCCGACGGGCTGCGTGGCGGGCAGATCCCCCTCGGCTCCCGGATCATCGCCGTCTGCGACGCCTACGAGGCGATGGTCGCCGAGCGCCCCTACAGCGTCGCGATGGTGCCCGCCCGGGCCATGGAGGAGCTGCAGCGCGGGGCCGGATCGCAGTTCGACCCCGCGGTGGTGGCGACGTTCGCGGCGACGATCGGCGAGCGGGAGCCGGGGGAGCGGGGCCCTCAGCGCCGCACGCTGAAACGCACCCAATGAGAGTCGCAGCGGTCCTGCTTGCCCCAGCGATCGCGGACGCGGATCGCGCCGTGCAGCCAGCGCCTGTTGAGGTGGCCGCGGATGTAGACGTCGTCGGTCGAGCCGACCTGGTGGTCCTGAATGCGCCCGTGGCCATGCAGACGACTTGGCAGGAAGCCGCTCTCGGTGTCGATCAGGATGCCGCCGCGGCGACAGCGCAGACTGATCGTGAAGTGCTTCAGTTCGACGCTGCGCTTGGAGATCGCGGCCCGGATGCTGCGGCCCTGGGCGGTGTGGCCCTTGGCGACGCCGGGGTGCTTGCCCGCTGCCTGAGCGCCGGCGGCGATCATTGCGCCGCCGAGGGCGAGGCAAAGTACCGCCGTGGCCAGCTTCTTCACCATCATCTGTCTTGGCACCTCCCGTTGAGTTCCCTTGTGTTCGTGAAGTAACGGCTACTCGGGTGGTGGCCGGCCGAAACGGGCGCTGTCAGCGCGCTGACAATCGAGTGGCGGCGGCGCGAGGCGCTCGGCGAGCCCCAGGCCGGCGACACCACTGCTTACAACTTGACCGCAGGAAACCGCACTGAAATGCCATAAGACGAGAGCGGGAGCGACGGGACTCGAACCCGCGACCTCCGGCGTGACAGGAGCGACGAGGAGAGCGGCGGAAAGGGCCAGATTCCGCTATTTGATGCGGAATGAGGCCAGTTGATGCGGCTCAGCCGTCGCCCCCGAAATTGTCGCTGTTTACGGTCGATTTATCGGGGTTTGGGCACCAGTGCCCAATGTCGGAGCCGGAGCCGTCACTTAGTCGTCTCCGCTCCGATCGGTCGCGCCATAAAAAAGGCTACCCGGCCATAACCGTCACCGTCGTCGCCTCCTACGGCTTCCGGATCGGTGTGCTCGATGTCAACGTCGAAGCCCAGCTTGCTAACCCAGACGCCGGTTAGAAGCTGGCGAGCTGCGTGCGTTGGGACTTCATATCTGTTCACGAAGAGAGCAACCTTCTCGACCCCAGGCTCAAGCCGCCCGTGATTGCAAACTGAGTAACCGAGGGTCTCAAATGCGATCTGAAACGCCTCTATCGTGACCTCTCGCGGGGCATCCGGTGGCCAGTAGTACCCGGCCGTTGGCTTTTCGGTGGGCCACCACCAGATACTCGTGTCGTCAGCGGCATAGGCAATGCAGTTGTAATTGCCATCCACCGGGCTAGCGAGACGATAGTTATCGGAAGCCAGCTGGGGAAAGGCTTCCTCTAGCTCAGGGGATCGCGCAGCCACGGACGCGACAGCATATGGTGTCTAATGGACGTCGATGTAGCCGTTTGCGTGACCCCAATCGAGCCAGCGCTGCACTGCGTCGGCCGAAGTCTCGGCCCCGGCGGCCACATCGTGTCCAACAATTGATCTAAGTGCCCAAAACCACCGTGCCGGAGCATTTGGAAGACGGCTGAGAATGAACGGCAACGCGGGAAGTCCCATACCAATTATGTCCTGGTAGTTCTGATGAACTGCTACCTCATTCAATGCTGACGAATAGGCAGTTTCGCGTTCCCAATCATCAGCCAGCACTCGGAAGCGCTCCTCAAGGCCAGGCTCAACATCCGGATCGGCGAGGTAGTCCGTAGGCAGGCGATAAACGTAGACATCGGGCGAAGTTGGCTGTGGCCAAGCGGTCCCGATTGCCCGGCTAACGATTGCTCTTTGGGAGGTCATCGCCGAAATTGCCTTCGCGTTCTCGATGGTTGCGATAACTCCCAATTGCTTCGGAGCCCACACCGAAGCCTGACCGTGCAGATGGCCGATTGCAAACTTCCCCATGCTCTTATTCTTCGTAGGCATTAGACCTCCGATTCCGCCTCAAAATGTGACAATCCAATCTGCTCCAGTAGGTCATGCACCGTGTCCGACTTCTCTAGCGCTCTATCGACCGTGTCTCGAAGATTCCGTAGCTCGGCACGGCTAAGCGCCAAGTACAAGGACTGGGTGCTTCCTTCGTCGAAATACTCGACCTTTAGTGCCTCGATAATGAGAGCGCCACTGGGTGGCTCCTTTGGGTCATCCCCAAAGACCGGGCGTATGTCGGTCAAGATGCGTGCGGAGTGAAACAAGTGCTCATGCTCAGTCAAAAGATCGAGTGCACGCCCAGTGGTTACGACGCTTTCCAAGTCAAGCAGAGTCTGGAGGCGGTGTGCGAGTTTCGATGGGTCGGCGTCGGACTCGGGCAGATCACCGGAGTGCGCGACCCCAACCGCCAAGTCCTCGCTGGTCCATCCGTGGAACTTGAGCTGGGCGTAGAGGGAAAGTAGTGCGAGGACAACAGCCTGAGCTTCGTCAGGGGTAAGACCCTCCGTCTTGCACGCGTAGTCGGTCAGCCCCGAGGCACCCGCGAACGGAGAAACGCCGGCTAGGTTGTTGAGAAGCAGCTCGAAGTGCTCCTCGGAGATACTGCGAAGTGCCGCGAGAGCGTCACGATGCGCAGGTGGAATTCGCAAGCCGGTCGGTTCCATAGCTAGAGCGCACCCGCTGCGAGGAACTCTGAGGCGGCTGATGGCCGCAGAGAATTAGCGCTCCAGACCATCTCCACCGCTCTCATGCTCCCACATCGGCGAGGGAATCGGCTGCACGACTAGAAGAGTCGCAGAGCCGTCGGTCATTTCCAGGGACTTAGCCATTTTATTGGAGCGTGTCGTCTTGGGCCCTGCCGAGCTTCTCGGAAAGTTGCCCGATCTGTGCAAGGGATACGCCAAGTGCATCGGCGATTCCTCTAACGGTGCCCCACGTCGGATTCGCCTGACCCCGCTCGATCAGCGAGAGAGTGCCGGTCGTGATGTCGGCGTCATGCGCCAAGCCTTCCTGCGTGAGTCCCCGCTTGGAACGAAGCTGACGAATCGCTTGGCCGAGTGCGGGCTGGGGCTGGTCAGAGCGGCGCATAGGTGACCACGGTCTCAAATGCGAGCGTCATGAGCTAGGGCACAAATAGCTAGCGTTATGTGCTTAGTCGCTGCTACGCTCTCCTGATCCGACAAAGCGCCCCCGCGCTGCGCAAACAGCCGGGGGCATGGCACAGGAGGCATTAACTTCCCATGCACGACAAGCCTAAAGGCGCGGGCGATGATGACCGCGCCTCGACCGCCGCCCAGGATCTTCACGACCAGGGCGTCGTCTTGATCCACGTCCTGACGATCTACCCGACGCACCTGCGGCTCTTGGAGTTGATCCGCGAGATCACCGCCGGGGCGACGGACTTCTCAGAGGGAGACCGGATCGAAAGAGCCGTACGCGAACTCATCGGCTTCGGCCTGCTGTTCCGCTGCGAGGGGTTGGTGCTGCCGACCCGAGCGGCGCTGCGCTTCAACGAGATCCTTGGGGAGGGCGTCTGATGGCGGCGCGACGCACGACCCACCGCCAGCACTTCGCCCGCTGCTTCGGGCTCAACCTGGCTAAAGCCCGCAAGGCAGCGGACGTAAGCCAGGACGAGTTGAGCTTCCGCGCCTCGATGCACCGGACGGCGGTCAGCCAGATCGAGCGGGGGCTACTGGTTCCGGGGCTCGACACGGCGGTCAAGCTGGCGGCGGTCTTGGAACTGGCGGTGGATGAGTTGCTCGTCGGGGTCCGCTGGAGATCGCCCGAGTACAACGTCGGGGCGTTCGAGCTTCCAGACCTTCCCCCTGAAGACACCGAGAGCCTGTCTCGCTCCGTCTGAGGAGCAAGACACGAAGCCAGAGCGATAACCCCTCGAACCGCCCCCGCAATGCCCCTACACGCCCTATCACCTGCCCGGTGGCAAGTCACCAACCCCGACCCCCGACACATTATGAACTGCGGACAGTTGTCTGTATTCGGCGAAATTTTCGGGGGCGTTTGCGCCCGCTGCCTGACGACCAATCCGATGGCATCCGCACGAATCAAGCTCGATCCCGAATTGGTGGACGCGATTGCCCGCCGCGTGGTCGAGTTGCTCGAAAAGCGCGGGGTCCAGCAGCGGGAGTTGGTCGACGCTTCCGAGCTTGCGCGGCGGTTGGGCATCGAGCGCTCCTGGGTCTACTCGCACGCGATCGAGCTGGGGGCAGTGAAGCTCGGTCAAGGGAAGAAGCCACGGCTTCGGTTCGATCCTGAAATCGCGGCGCGATTTCTCCAGAAAGTCGGAGAGGGACCGGCTGCCCCGCCCGCCCGCTCGGGTGAGCGGGCGGGTCAATCTCGCCGGGGCGATGGTTCGGTGGTTCCGCTGCTTCCCGTTCGCGGGGAGAGCGACGGGCCGCCAGCGGCTTAGGAGGAGAAGTGTCGAGGCCAGCAACTGGACAGGTGGTTGTGCGGAAGCGGAAGGACGGCAAGACTTTCGGCCTGCGCTTCCGTGCCTATGGCAAGCGCCGCTACCTGAACCTTGGCACCGCCGAGGAGGGCTGGAACCAGAAACAAGCCGAGGAGGAGTTGGCGAATGTCCTCGCCGATGTGCGGCGGGGGATCTGGAAGCCCGCCCAAGCCGATGAGGCCAGCAGCGAGGCACGGGAGCCGACCTTTCACGAGTTCGCTTCCGAATGGCTGGCATCCCGCCGCCATGAGTTCGCCGCCCGCACCGTTGAGGACTACGAACTGGCACTGAGCCATCACCTGCTGCCCTTCTTCAAAGACCACCGCCTCTCTGAGATCACCGCCCATGAGGCCGATCGCTACAAGGCGGCGAAGGTCCGCGAGCGCGAGCAGGGCGAGGTCAAACGGCCGCTGTCGAACCGGACGATCAACAAGACGCTGACGCGGCTGGGGCAGATCCTCGATGCCGCCGTCCGCTACGACCTGCTCGACCACAACCCGGTCAAGGCGAAGGTCGAGAAGTTGAAGGAGGCCGAGCCGAGGCGGGCGAGGCTGACCGGGGAGCAGGTTCAGGTGCTGCTGCGAGCCGCCGGTGAGCATCGGGTGCTGATCGCCACCGCGATCATGGCCGGTGGACTCCGTGTGTCCGAGTTGACCCATCTGCGCTGGCGCGATGTCGATCTACGTGCGGGGCTGCTGAACGTTGCCGCATCGAAGACCGCCGCCGGGGTCCGCCAGGTCGTCCTTGATTCCGAGTTGGTTCAGCTTCTGCGCGAACACAAGCTCGCCGCGAAGTGGAGCCAGCCCGACGACTTCGTTTTCGCCGGACGCATCCGCGAGCAGCCGCGCGAGCGCAACAGCGTCCGGACCCGCATCCTCTACAGCGCCATCGAGGAGGCGAACAAGTTGCTTGCGGCCGAAGACCGCTCGCCGCTCCCGGATGGCCTCACGTTCCATTCGCTGCGACGCACCTACGCGGCGCTGCGCGCGGAGCTTGGCGAGCATCCCGCGATCACCGCCGCGCAGATGGGTCACCGCGACCCGCGCATGACCCTCCGCGTCTATACCGACGTGACCGGGATGAAACCCCGAACGCGCATGGGCGGCCTGCTCAGCGACGAAAACTGGTCTCCATTGGGCACTGGTGCCCAAACAACCGGAGGCCAGGGGGACAAGACACCCGACCAAAGAGAGACTGAAAACTCGTCAGATGCAGGCACGAAGAGGAGCGGGAGCGACGGGACTCGAACCCGCGACCTCCGGCGTGACAGGAGCGACCAGAAGGGCGGCGAAAGAGGCGATCTACGACCACCCGCACGGAGACGACGAGACCGCCGTCCGCATCGTCTCGGTCTGGAGACTCGATTCCTAGTCGGCAACCCAAGCCAGCGCTACCCTTAATGAGCATGTTCGCCTACTACGACTCAGCGGCCGACATCGCCTGGTTCCCAACCGGGGAGTCCGATGATGTCGTCAGCGAGCGCGTGCCCGGTGGCCTTCGCGACTACGACCGCGCCACTCATAAGCTCGTGGCCATCGAGGTCTGGGACGCAAGCACCCGCCTTCCGGCGAGCATCCTTGAGGCGCTGCCGGCGCCAAGCGCGGCACAGGGTGCCGCTGCCTAGAGTTTGCGTTGCCCGACTCTTCTTGCGGATATCTGATGCCGAAAGTTGTCCTCAAGGCGTGCGACGCTAGAACCCATGCCTGACTCAGGGTTTTCCGCCTTTGGTCACGACTTCTCCGCCCGAGTGGCTTCGTGGGCACCAGTGCCCAATCAAACGGAAGCCAGGAGGACAAGACAGCCTCCGATCCGGAGCCGAAAAGTGGTAAGCGTTCAGCCCCCCAGGGGGACATAACTCGAGCACGGCGAACCTTTTGCCATGGAGCGCGCCGAGGCCGAGGCGGTCTACGACGCGGGCCGCGAGGCCTGCGTCGAGTTCCTCGTCGAGCTGACCGCCCGCTACGAGCGCCAGGTCACCCGCCTGGAGGCACGGATCGAGCGCTTGGAGGAGAAGCTGCGCGAGAACTCCCAAAACTCCTCGCGCCCGCCGTCGGCTGACCCGCCGGCCAAGCGGGGACTGCCCGAGCGCTCGCCCAGTCCCCGCAAGCAGGGCGGCCAGCCTGGCCACAAGGGAACGACTCGCAAGCTGGTGGCCGAGGATCGCCTCGATCAGGTGATCGACCACTGGCCGGCCAGCTGCTCAAGCTGCGGGCACGACCTCGATCCCTGCAACCACGATCAGGCCGCCGCGCCCCACCGCCACCAGGTCACCGAGCTGCCGGCGATTGCGGTCACCGTCACCGAGCACCGCGCCCACGCCCTGCGCTGCCCCGGCTGCGCTCACACCACCCGTGCCGAGCTGCCGCAGGGAGCCCGGGAAAGCGCCTTCGGCCCCCGCCTTCAGGCAGCGATCGCGCTCTTGTCGGTCCGCAACCGGATCTCCCGCCGCGACGCCTCAGAGCTATGCGGAGAGCTGTTTGGCTGCGCGGTCTCGACCGGCTCGGTCGACGCGATCTGCCAGCGCGCCTCCGCCGCCTTGGCATCTCCCTACGCCGAGCTGCGCGAGGCGGTCAAGGACGCCCCGGTCCTCTTCGTCGATGAGACCGGCTGGCGCAACGCCGGGCAAAAGCGCACCCTCTGGGGCGCCATCACCGATACCTCCGCCGCCTTCCACATCGCCGCCGACCGCCACGAGCGCGAGTTGCCGGAGCTGATCGGCGAGGGCTTCGCCGGGATCGTCTCCTCCGATCGCTGGTGGGCCTATGACTCCCTGGACCCGGCCCGCCGGCAGGTCTGCTGGGCCCACCTGCTGCGTGACTTTCGCCGCCACTCCGAAGGCCTGGCCGAGCAGGGTCGCTTCGGCGAGGCGGGGCTTGAGATCTGCCGCGAGCTGTTCGGCGCCTGGGAGGCCTTCGCCACCCACGGCGATCGCCGGCGGCTGGCCCGCGAGATCGCTCCGATCAAGCGTCGCCTGCGGGCCCTGCTGGAGCCCCACCACAAGACGACCACTCGCAACCGCCGCTTCCGCACCTTTGCCCGCAACCTCTCGAAGCTCTGGCCGGCGCTTTGGACCTTCACCGAGGTCGAGGGGGTGGAGCCGACCAACAACAGGGCCGAGAGGGGGCTCAGATCCGCAGTGATCTATCGCAAGATCTCCCTCGGCAGCCAGTCCCAAGCCGGAGAGCACTTCGCCGAGCGGATGCTCTCGGTCTCCCAGACCTGCCGACTGCAGGGGCGATCGCTGTTCAGCTTCTTGGTCGAGGCGCTTACGGCGAGTGCTCGGGCGAGCCCGGCTCCTTCGCTGGTCTGAGCGGGGCGGGCGGGAATCGCAGGCGTCGGTTGGGGCTGAACGCTTACGAAAAGTGCCGCATTTGCAGGCACAACGAGGAACGGGAGCGACGGGACTCGAACCCGCGACCTCCGGCGTGACAGAACCGACCGGGAAGACCCCGCGGAAGGCGGTTTTTGCCCATTCCCATGCGGAATGCTGCACCTTCCACCGCCTATCCCTTGAAAGCAGAATTAGCCGCAGTTTGCGGGCGATTATCCAGGGTTTGGGACTGGGCGCCGATTGAGATCTGAGTCCGAGAGGCTCAGGCGGCGGGGGGTGCCGCTCGCTGAAATGTGGCCGGCGTTTTATTGCTGAGGTCGACACTACCGCAAGCGCTCGACTGGCGGCAGCCACGGGACGGGAGAGCGACCTTGAGCGCAGCCAGCGAGTCGACGCGCCCAGCGCACATTCGCTCTCGGCCGGCAGGCGTCGGCGCAGCCCCACCCCGTCGGCCTGAGGTGCCATCTTCCTTTCCCTAAGGGTCAGCGTCCGACAGGAGCGCGACAGACCCCGTTCGTCGCCCTGTATCCGCCTGCCTCCGGGATCGCTGCACTGCGTACTTCCGGCCCGACGAGCAGGCCACCCGGCCCCGGCGCGACCCCTCGACTCCATCTCACGGGCTTTGCGGCCGCAGCATGGACCGCCGCCCGGCCCTCAAGCCCCGGCGGGGCTCCTGGTGGCCCTCGTCTTCGACTCGGGTTCCGGGCCGTCCGTCCGGCGCCCTCGCGGCCTTCGTCAAACCCGTCGAGATGGGGTCGAAGATGATGAGCAGCACCGCTGGGCAGCAAGGCCGGGCACGAGTCCGGGAGCTTGCCGATCGGCTCTTCCGCGAGCGATATCATCACCTGCTGCGGATCGCCGACAGGAGCGCGATCAGTCCGAGCGATGCCGAGGAAGCTGTCCAGTTCCTCTTCATGGCCTTCATCGAGCACTTCGACCCGGAGGGCGAGCGTCGGCGCTTCCGTGGGTGACGCTGACCGTCAGCGGCGTTGCTGCGCGCTCTACCGCGCCCGCCACCTCGACCGGAGCGTCGGCCAGGAGACGGAGGCCGAGCAGCCGGCGTTGGGCCGGGCGCGGTGGTCGACGCGATCCCCTCGCGGCGACCGGGACCGAGCAGCGGTCACTGGGGTCGAGGAGGCGCGCTGCGGTTGGCCGCCCGAAGTCGGCCGAGCGCCGCGTCCTCGGCCTGATTGTCGCCGGCTGGTCCTACGCCGAGATTGGCGAGATCACCGGTTTCAGCTACAGGAAGACGAGTCGCTGCGCCGGCGAGGGCGCGCCGCCTGCGGGTGCTCACGAGCCGGTGACACCCTCGGCGGCGCTACACTTGCGCTATGGCGACTGCGGTGAAGAGTCTCCAAGTGGGCGAGCTGGTCGAGATCGATGGCCGCCGCTACGAGGTCGGCCGGACGGAGAGGGTGACCGGACCTTGAGCCGACGATCATGCCGATGGCCGAGCTGGCAGTAGGCGGGGCAATGAACCTGCCTCCGAGGAGGAGTTCGACCGGCTGTTCGGCCATCTTCTGAGCCAAGGCGAGGGTTAGCGGCACATCCTGATCTCGCGCCGACGACCCTGAGGGGTCAGCGTGAGCTTCTGGGAGAGTGCGAGGTACGGCCGAACGACGACAGGGCGCCGCCGAGACTCGACCGAGTTCGACTAGGAGGTCTGGTAGGAGGAGGTCGAGCGCCTGAGGTCGAGGTTGTCGGCGTGTGCTCGGGCCGAGAAGGCCCGCAGGGAACCGAGGCCGACCGGCTCGGGTCTGCGGTGGCAGCCCTGCGAGGAGGACGGCCCGCAAGCTACGAGGCTGGGGCGGGGGCGTCGGAAGCTCTATGTTCCGCTCGGCCAGGAGGGCGCCTCGGCGGCGCCCTGACGGTTTCGTGTTCGTTCTCAGGAAAGTGGACGGGGGATTGGTCCTGCGCATGGTGGCCTTCGGCGAACGTCACCCGACCAATCCGCGGACGCACTCGGTCGACAAGCGTGCCGATAGGCGCCTGGATGGCCGCGACGCGTAACCGCGCCCGACGCCTTCGACCACGTCGCCACCATTCGCTCCTCCTCGCCCACCCGTCTCCCTCGAGACCACTCGACAGCCGATCAACAACGCCCCTTCGGGGCTGAGAAGCACCGGGACCCCGGTCCGCAGTAACCCTCTCCCCGCATCTCCGTACCCCCGAAACAGCGCAGACCAGACGCATCGACCGGAGCATCTTAGACACATATAGCCGCTGACAGTCGCCGATCGACAGACCCTCTTGAGGTGTGTACACACCGGGGCTACCTTCGCCGTATGCAGACCATCCACAAGATCCCCGGCGACTCGGCGACCCGCTACGCGCAGTACCTGACCTCGACCGAACCCGCGGCGACTACCACACCTGCGACGGCGGCCCCATCAATCGGCGCCGAGCCGCTGGCACGGCTCGCCGGGTTCTCTGCATCACTCGGCCTTGACCCCGAGGGCCTGGTGGAGCGCTCGATCTGCGCGCGGTGATGCAGGTTCTCATCGTGTGCGGCGAGCCCCTCCGCCCCGTCGGCTCCGACGGCACCCGGGTCGTCGGCGTCGAGCTGATGTTGGCGCTGCTGAAGAGCGCTCCGCCCTCTGGGGTTCTTCCGATCCCTACCGCCGCGCCCAGCTCGAGGCTGCCCACAGACGAGCCGTGGCGAGCGCGATTGTGTGTACTGAGCGCGAGGTCGCACTGGTGTGGCGCAAGTCGGCCGCGCGGTCCGCTTCGAGCGCGCCGCTCGCTGCTCGGCGCCGAGTTCATCCAGACCACCAGCCGTCTCTCCCAAAGCCGAAGAGGCCGGCGCCGTCCCCGATCCTCAGCTGCACTCCCATTCGTCCCCTTCGCCGCCGAGCGAGGCGACGGCAAGCTCGCCGCGATCGAATCGCGCCGGCTCGACCGCTCCGCGCGGGAGGGCGGCGCCTGGTACCGCGCCGAGCTGGCCGCCGCCCTGCGCGAGCTGGGGCTGCCGATCGAACGGCGCACCGGCAAGAGCCGACGCTACTTCGAGGTCCGCGGCGTCCCCGAGCCGCTGGCTGCCCGCTGGTCCTCGCGCTCCGAGGACGTCGACCGCGCCGCCCGCCTCTTCAGGACCAGATACGGGCGCGAGCCGCGGGCCGGCGAGCTGGGATCGCTGACGATCGCCACCCGGGGCTCCACAAGCGCCGCCGATCCGCTTGACGTCGACGAGGCCTGGCGGGCCGTGGGCGAGGAGCACGGGCTCACTGCCGAGCGGGCCCAGGGCCTCTTCGAGCAGCGCTCGGCCTCGCAACAGGCGGACGTCGACCTTCGTGCCGAGCTGCTCAAGGAGGTGACGCGTGAGCGGGCGACGATCGAGGAGCGCGAGCTGCGTGCCAAGGCCTACGAGCTGGCCGCGGGCGCCTGCCGTCCCGATCAGGCCGACGAGCTGATCGCCGGGCTGGCGCGATCGGGTGAGCTGATGCGGTTGCAGGGCGGCGCCTGGACGACCCGACGCCTGCGGGAGATGGAGCAGGCCACGCTGCAGATCGCCGAGCGGCGCGTCGGCGAGAGCACTGCGCCTATCGACGAGGCATCCCTGCGACAGGCGCGTCGCGAGATCGCCAAGGAGATCCACGGCTCGCTCTCCCAAGAGCAGCGCCAGGCCCTGGAGACGGTCACCGGTCCCGGCGGCGTCTCGCTGCTGGTCGGCCGCGCGGGCACCGGCAAGGGCGTCGTCCTCTCTGCCGCGGCCCGGGCCTGGCAACTGGAGGGCCATGAGGTGATCGGCACCGCCGTCGCCGGCGCCACCGCGCAGCGACTACGTGACGACGCGGGCCTCGATCGCTCCCACACCGCCGACGGGCTGATCAACGGCGTCGAGAAAAGCCACATCACCTTGCGGGCCAACACCGTCGTGGTCATGGACGAGGCGGGGATGGCCGATACCGAGCGCCTGGCTCGGCTCGCCGAGATCACCGCCGACTCGCGCAGCAAGCTCGTGTTGGCCGGCGACGCCGCGCAGCTGGGCCCGATCGGCGCCGGCGGGCTCTTCGAGCAGTTGCAAGGTCGCGTCCCCAGCGCCGAGCTGACCGAGGTCCACCGCGCCAACCACCAGTGGGAGCGCCGGGCCTGGGAGCAGGTCCGCAACGGGGAGCCCGGTCCGGCCCTCGCCGCCTACCGGGCCCACGATCGCCTCCACGTCCACGACACCCGCGCGCAGGCCGCCGCGGCGATGGTCGACGACTGGGACGAGGCCAGGCGCAAGCTCCCTGACCGCCAGGCGGTGATGATCACCGACGCCTCCAACGCCGAGCGCGACCAGATCAACGCGATGGCCCAGGAGCGCCGGGCGGGCGCCGGAGAGCTCGGGTCCCATCGGGTCGAGCTGCCCGGCAAGCCCTACGGCCTGCGCGCCGGCGACGAGGTGATGTTCTCCGCCCAGCTCCCCGTCCCCGGCGAGCGGCGGGTCGAGAACGGCATCGCCGGCACCGTGATCGACACCTCTCGCCACCGTGATCGGATCACGATCGAGACCCACGAGCGCGAGCCCCGCCAGGTCAAGGTCGACACCTCCAAGTTCTCCGACCTCTCCCTCGGCTATGCCGTCCACCTCTACAAGGCCCAGGGCATCACCGCCGAGGCCTCGGGCATCCTCACCGGCGGCTGGCAGACCGATCGCGAGCACTCCTATGTCGCTATCAGCCGGGCCCGTGAGCAGACCCGGATCTATGTGGCGCGGGAGGACCTTGGCGAGCAGGGGATGGACGTAGGCGCGATCGAACGGCTCGGCGAGCGGATCCGCCAGAGCCAGGCGCAGGAAGCGAGCGTCGCCAAGGACGTTGACGACCGCGCAGTGGAGCGCCAGGCCCGGATCGATCGCAAGGCCGATCGAGACCGGGATCTCGATCGCGGGTTTGGGATCGAGTAGGCGCTTGGCGCGGTCCGTCCGACCTGAACGACGTCTGCTTCGCTGGCGCTCGCAGGAGAGGCGTCCGGCACTCGCCCTGAAGCTCCCGCCCGCGCCGGCTTTCGGGCGTGGCGAGGCCGAGAAGGGGCGGCGATCCGAGCCGCGTCGCCGCGGGCGATGCGGCGCCCGAGAGGGCGGGACGGCCTCATCCCCCGGAGAGGGCCGGCCCGGCCGACGGGCGCCCGCTGGCGCGGGGCAAGCCGCGCAGGCCCGAGCGAGGCCGGGGGCGCGGGCGAAGAGAGCAGCGGCCCGGGCGCCGGGGCTGGGAGCGCCCCGGCGCCCTGGGGCCGCTGCGGGACTGCGCCGGCCAGGGAGAAACCGGCGGGTACTGACTGGAGCGGCACGGGCGCCCGGCCAGGAAGAGGCCCAGGCCGAGCGCCGGGAAGTGTGCCGCCGGGGCTGGGGCCGGCGGTCCGGGAAGAGGATCGCCGGCGATACGCCCCTTGGCGCCGTTTGCCAGGGGAGGCAACGGCCGCCATCTTCTCGGGCACCCTCATTCCGCTGCGCGCGGGAGCCCGAGGGAAGCCTGGAGTGGTGCGCCTGGGCGCCGTGGCCACCCGCACAGGGCACTGGCAAGGCCCGACCCGATCATCGGCTACCCCCGCGCCTTGCAGGCGCTGGTCAGCGTCGAGGTCAGCTTCGCGCCGCCCGCGAACGCGAAGCTGGTCCGCGCCAGCGGGAAGCTGGCGCCGGGGAACCCCTTGGGCGCCGGGCAGCCGGCGCTGAGGAAGCTGAGGCGCTTGCCGTGGGAGGAGTAGCGGCGCTGCAGGGTCATTTCGATCCCGGTCAGGTTGCGCTTGTCGCCGAGCGCCTCGGTGAGGTCGGCGCTGAGCGTCGTGCCGTATTGGCCGTGGCGGCGGTTTGAGATCGCGAAGGTCATCACGAAGGAGGTGGCGAAGGGATGGGGGCTGTAGATGTGGCCGAGCAGGACCCGATGGGCGCCTTCGCGTCCGTTGAAGACGAGCAGCTTGCCTTCGATCGGGTTGGGGGCGGCTCCCGGCAGCGTGATCATGCCGAAGAACTTGCCTTCCCCGACCAACGCCGCGCGGCAGGCGGAGAGGGCGCGCCCGTTGGAGGCGGGCTGGATCTCGTCCACGTTGCAGACTGGCAATCCCCGGTAGTCGAGGCGGCCGTGGCGGTTGATCTCGATCGTCAATTTCTGCAGCTGAGGCTGGATGCTTTCGTCGGTAGTCGAGATCTGACCGGCGACTGAGACCGAAATTGGAGCCGCGCCGCGGCGCGGCAGGGACTGCGCGGCAAGATGCTGCTACTCGACCACGTCGGCGCCAAGAGCAGTAGCGAGCGCACCACGCCGCTTCTCTACGTCGAGGACGGCACCGACGTCGTCATCGTCGCCTCGAAAGGCGGCTTCCCGAAGAACCCGGCCTGGTTCCACAACCTGATGGCCAATCCCGACACCACCGTCCAGATCGGCCCCGAGCGGCGCCCGGTCCACGCCCGCGTCGCCGGTCCCGAGGAGCGCGAGCGCCTCTGGGAGCTGGCCGAACGCGCCTACAGCGGCTACGCCGACTACCGGGCCCGCACCGACCGCGAGATCCCGCTGGTCGTGCTCGAACCGCGTTAGCCCCAGGGGGGCGGCGATCACGATCCGCCAACGACCGTTGTGGCGGCGGAGGACGAGTGTCGCCCAACTGGATCTCGAGCTACCAGCCCGTGTGGAGTCGGCGCAAGAGCGAGGCGACTTGGGCTTGGCTCCTCTTGGCCGCGTGCCTGCCGCTGGACTTCTCCGCGGCGCGCTTGTGCTTCTTCTTGCACTGCACGGCGATCTTCGGGCTCAGTTGGGCGACCTTCCCGTTCTGGGCGACGAGGCGGGCGCTTGCCTTCTGCGCTTTGGCGCAGAGGTTTTCGGTGTTTTGACCAGGCGGCCCTTCCTGCCGCCCTTCATTTCGAGCACGAAGCTGCGAGACCGGGGCGTCGGGGACCGACTTCGAAGGTGTTCCGGATGCCGTCCTCTTGGTGGTGTCGACGCCGCCGAGGGCGATGTCGATCTGGCCGTTCAGGTCGGCGACCAGGTCGGGCAGCTTGTTGGCCGTTGGAGCGCAGATAGACGGGGCCGTGCAGCGGCTGTTCGAGCAGCGGGGTCCAGCCTTCACGTGGCCGTAGACCGAGCCCTGGGGCAGGCGCCGTTGCCGTCGTTCAGCACTGCACCCGGGTGCAGACCTTGCCGATGTGGCCCTGGTCGAGGAACTCGGCGTGCGGCAGGCCGACCTGGATCCGCGCCATGTTGGCTTCGCGGTCTTGGCGAAGGTGAGCACCGCCTTCAGGGCCGGGTGGTCGCCGCGCTTGGTGCCGCCCTTGAGCTGGAGCCTCAGCTTCGGCTTGAAGGCGGGCCCCGCAGTCGCCGACCTGGAAGCGGTTGGAGGGCGCGCGCTGGCGCCGTCGGAGACCGAGCTGGCGGTGAGCGCCATCGCTTCGCAATTGGTCGGGTTGAGGGTGAACTGGCGCGTCACCTGGATCGCCACCGAGCGCAGCTTCAGCGGGATCCCCTTGAGGATCGTCGGGATCGGGTCGGACTTGGCGGTGATCTGGGCGGTTTCGGGATTGACTTCCAGCGGCGCCCGGACGACCACGTTGCCGAGGTCGAAGGGGCCGGCCACCGCCGGGGTGATCACCACCGCTGAGATCGGGGCGCCCTTGTAGGGGCCGGCGAGGTAGACGTTGCCGCCGACGTGGATCGGTTCGGAGCCGACGCCCGCGGCGGTGTCCACGCTGCCGATCTGGCTGGCGCGGACAGCTCGGGGAGGCCTGCTCTTCCTTGCCGCTCTTGGCGGAGGCGGCGGTGATCGCCGCGTCGGGGCAGTAGGGGACGCCGGCCAGCTTGCCGGCCAGCCCCGGGGGCAGGGTGAAGTCGAGGCTCCTCAGTTCCTGTTCGCCGTCCTTGCGGTCGACCTTGATCACCAGCGGGCTGTAGGCGCCGGCCACCGGGTTGGTGGTGCCGGCTTCAAAGCCGGGGTTGAAGGGGCGGGCGGCGGGAGAGCCGAGGAGCCCGCCGTCGTGAAGCCCGCTTGTCGATCGGCAGGGCCTCGCCGTGTTCGGCCGACCAGGGCTCCAGGGAGCCCGTGGTCTCGAAGTGCCCGCAGGTTTCCGGCGTGGCCAGCTTCGAGCGCGGGCCGCCGCCGCGGAAGTGCAGGGTGAGATCTTCGAAGGGCAGCTGTGGGTTATTGTCGAAGATCGCCGTCAGCTGGCCCGTGTTCGGGTCGGGCTTGACCTCGCCGGGCAGCTTGAGGGTGACGCCGAAGTTCGTTTTCGACAACCAGATAGAGGGCGACAGGTGTGGAAGGGGTTTTCTCCCTGGGAGGCCAGGTAGATCGTTCCTTCGCCGCTTCTTCGAGCAGCGGCGTCTTGATTCGAACCTGCCGAGCTTTGAGGCATCCGGGCACTGTCGGTGGCTTCGTTGAAGCGGATCGGGTTGGGCATCGGGAAGCCGGAGCCGTGTAGCCGACCTGGGCCTGAGCAGGACGCCAGGCCGTTGGCCGAGGACGGGTTGACGTCGAGGCCTTGGGGCAGGGTGACCACCGTCTTCTTCAGGTCGGAGGTCGCGAGCTTGTTCGGGTCGGTGAGCCCTTCCTGGGGGATGTGCAGGGTCGCGGTCGCGCCGGTCGGGCTCGACCCCTGCGTGGTGGTCGGCAGGAAGTCGAACGATGGCTCTTCGTTCTGTGGCTGACGGCCGTGGCCGAGCCAAGCTTCGGTGAGGGCCTGGCAGCCGGTAACCGCCGGCTGCACTTCGGAGCGAGACCCGAACGTATCCGGTTCCTGCCAGGTGCTGTTGGAAATCGCCACCAGCGGCCCGGCCTGCGCCGCATGCTGCTCGGCCTGCAAGGCGCAGTCCGTGGGGTTGGTGAGAAGCGGCTTGCCGCCCGCGGCAGCGGGGTAGCCTTCGAAGGCGAAGAGGTTGCCGTAGAGCTTGCGCTGGGGAATCACCCGCGGCGCGATCGCCGTAGCGCCGAAGTCTTCGCCGCTGCGCACCGAGCCGAGCACGCGCTGGAGGATGTGGAGGAGCGCTTCGGTACCGAACTCGGCAGGGTAGCCGGGCGGGGGAACATCATTGTAGACATTAAATCTAGTCGACGCTTCTCCGAACTGGGTACCCCAGATCTCGAACCCGCCCACTTGCGAGGATTCGTTGCAGAGTAAGTTTTCGCCGAGCGACGACACCGGAATCGGCACGTCGTCGGGGCAGCGCCCCATGATCAGCGGGTTGGCGAGGAAGCCGGTCGGCAGGTCGACCCGGATGTCGCGCAGATCGCCGGCCGGGACCACCCGGCCGTCGGCGGCGAGCACGGTGGTGCGCTGGAACGCGGTGATCGCACTGTACGGGTGGCCGCCGGCCTGGGTCTCAGGCTGGCCATCCACACTGAATGCCCCCGCCCACATCGCTTGAATCCCCGGCTTGGCCGCAGCGGCGGAGACGGTTACTTCGGCTTCAGTGCTCCCAACTGGGCTCGACGTGGTCACGCCGCCTTCGACCGTGACCGTCGCGTGTGAGGCAGAGGCAGCCAGTGAGCCGTCGACCGCGAGCGGGAAGACCAGAACCGGCGCGGTCTTGATAGCCGCAACCGGTTCGGCGTAGGCGCAGGTGACCATGCTCAACCCGGTCGTGCTGGGACAGGACCAGGAAGATGGATTGACGGTGTGCCCTTCTCCCGAGGTCGTGATCCCGGCCGGCAGGTCGACGGTCAGCGTCACCGTTCCCGCGGTGGGCGCCCCGCCGGCGTTGGTGGCGAAGACGGCAAGTTCGCCGCTGCCCGCCGGAGACCCGGGCGTTTCCGTTGCCACGGCGGCAGTGTGACTGCCGCCCGAGAGACCGCTGCCGTCGGCGCCCAGTTCGGCGACGTCGACCCCGGCGAGCGCGCCGCGGAAGCTGACGTAGTACGGCAGTTCCGCGCCCGCGTTACCGGGCCCGCCGGTAACCGCGACGTTCCCGCCGGCGTTGGCGATACTCGGCAGCGCATTGAGTGCCGATTCGAGCGTGGTCGCCGTGAGATCAAAGGGAAGCTCGCCGGTGGCCGAGCTTTCGCCGGTGGGGCTTTCGAAGCTCAGCGTGAAGGTCCCCGCTTCGGCGTCCACCGCGACGCTCTGCACCTCGCTGGTCGATGGCGGCAGGTTGGTCGGCCCGGTGACGGCCAGCACGCGCCAGTTGGGCGCTGCCGCCTCCGCCGTGCCGGCGACGAGCAGACCGAGAGCCAGCGCCAAGCCGATGGTCGCCAACAGAGCGCGTCGCGTTCCACGTACCTTGAGCCGAGTCACTTGCCTGCCCTCCGGTTGCCGTTAGCCCTTCGGTGCTTGTGCTTCTTCTTGCCGTGGTGCTTGTGCTTCCTGTGGTGGTGCTTGCGGTGCTTGGGCTTCTTCTTGTGGTGTCTCTTCTTATGCCTTTGCGATTGGACGGGCGGGTTCCCCGGGCCGCTGAAGGTCGAGCTGCCGGCCGCGGCACCAACCGGGCCCCCGCCAGAAGCCGCCTGGCACGAGCCTTCCGCACCGGGATCACACGCCGGCGGCAAAGGCGGGGTTTCGGCGAAGCCGCCACCAACCCTGGCGTCGTAGACGTCGTAGTGGTTGTCGACGTCTTCCCAGGTCAGCCTCTTCGGGGTCGCGAAGTAGAGGTCGCCCCCGTCGGCGCTGGCGCCGCCGAAGATCAAGCCTTTTTTGTTGCGGGAAATGTCCGGTTCGCTGAGTCCGGCCGGTTCGCTCGCGAGCAGGGCGATCTGCCCGCTTTCGTCGCTCCCCCGCTGCCGCCATTCGTAGAGGTTCTTGACGTCGGCGGCCGCGCCGGTTGCAAGGACGTCTTCAGAGAAGAAGAAGGCACGGCTGCCATCCGCCGCCAGCGACACCCGTGGATGAAGCGTCGGGAAGTAGTTCGCGTCAGAGAGGGGCTCCAGGAGGTTGTCCGCGGCAACCGATGGCTCCCCGTCGGGCCGGCAGGACAGGCATATGGTCTTGTTGGTTTCCGCAGAATAGAGATACGCCATCTTGACTCCGCCACTCAGGTATCCGGTCACGTTCGCCGTGGACGCGAACACCAGTGCCTTCCCACTCGGGGTCACCTGCGAGTTCCAGGTGCGCCAGCTATTGACCACCGCTTCGCCGGACCCAACCGTGGCGATGACTTCCTGGTCGTTCAGGGTTCCAACAACGCGAGTTTCCCTGACATCGGTCTGAGGATCGAGATGCGCGAGGTAGACGTTGTACGTTTCCCCGCTGACATTCTGGGCATAGCTCTTCCCGTCCCCACCCAGCTTGCCGCGCGCCGCAAAGTAGACGTAGGTCCCGTCAGCCGAGCTGCCGAGCACTCCGCCGACGCCCGCTCCTTCCGTGTCGGTCGTGTCCACCGACAGGTCGGTCAGGGCGGGTTCGTGGGCTTCGAACTTCTGCAGGTCGAATTCGTAGAGGTCGCAGCCGGCTCCGGACTGACCCTCTTGGTTTTCGCAGCTGGTTGCGCCAGCACTGGATCCATTGAGCGCTAGGCCGTAGCGGGCGGTGAAGAAGACGCGGGAGTCGCCCTGCCACGAGGCGATCTGATACAGCGAACGCCCGGTGTTCGACGTGGCCGTTTCCGAAGCGGAGACCTCGATCGTGCCACCACTATTTCTCAGGAAGACAGCGGGCTTGTTCAGCCCGGTGAAGAAGGTACCCGTCTGCCGGGGGGCACTGAAAACCATCTTCGCGCCGGCAGGTGAAACCGCGCCCACATAGTTGGTGCCTCCCTTCCCGTGTTCCTCGACGCCGGGGTTTCCAGCTTTCGCCCACGATCCCCCGACCGCTTCCGTCACGACCGCACCGCTCGGTCCCGGGACTTCACCGACGTTATGCAGTTTCCCCTCGTTCCATTCGTAGAGTCGCCATTCCCCGGCGCCGGGAATGCCCGGGTAATGGTACGGGGTGCGGAATATGACTCGCTCGCAATCAGGCGACATCCCGAGCACGGCGTATTCGTCTCGTTCCAGCGGAGAGGGATTGACGGCGTCTGCGTTGACCGGCGAAAGGGCGGTGATGGTCGTGTAGGAGCCGTCCCTGGCCCAGCGAAAGAGGTTGCCGCCGCCGGCTTCCACCGGCGCGGTCGGAGCCCCTTCCGCAAGCGGGTAGGGACTGGCAACCACACCGCAGGAGAGGTCGGCGTTGAGGCCGCCCACGCGGCCCGGGTACGCAGATTCTCCGCGCAGTTCGGAAGTGACGAGGGCGGGCGGGCTGAACTGCGAGGAGGACCAGCCAGCGCCCGAGCGGGACGCACGGTAGAGGACTTCGCCGCCAGCCGTCGCGTCGGAGAGGCCGGCGGCCAACGTGTATGCCAGTCCTGCGCCCTGCGGAAGGACCTGGTACTGCAGATCGGCGGCGAAGGCGGCCGGTTTGCCAGCTTCTCCGACGGAACCCTTGTCCGGCGGCGAGACCATCTCGAAGCAGCGCCCGGATGGCAGCCCGCAGGAGTCGAGCGTTTCGACCTGCACATCGGGGCTGACCGCAACGCCGGCGCCGTTGGTGGCGACGACGCGGAAATGGTAGAGGCTCGCGGCGCTGAGGCCGCCGATTTCCTCGAATGCTTTGACCGCCTCGCTGCCCGAGCCGATCTGGTGGTCTTTGGCGGGACTTCGGTGGCCATATGCGCCCGGCGCGGCTTCCCATTCCGCCTCGGTCGCCCATTCGAAGTGGTAGCTCGTAGCCAGGTGGTTGGGCGAGATGTTCGCCGCCAACGTCGCCTCCGTTTCCGTGACTTCTTCGGAGTAGGCGATGACCGTCGGCGGCGCCGCCTCCGTAGTGAATTCGAGAGCGGTCGTGCAGGACGTGGGTCCGGTCGTCGCGCAGAGGCGCGCGAAGTAGGTGGTGTTAGGAACAAGCCCTTCGGCCACTTCTTCGACGGCTTCGGGTTCCCCCGGTTCCGAGGCAACGGTGCTGGAGGGCACCGGCACCGGAGTCCAGTGGCTCTGGTCGGTCGAGTACTCGAAGTGCCAGCTCGTGTCGACGCCTTCGAGGGCGGGTGGCGTGACGACGCCGAGGAAGGTCGCGCCGGTCGCGCCGACGTCCTTGACTTCGGTCATTTCGACTTCGGCGGGCGGGGCTTCGCCGAGTATCGTGACCTCACCGCTGTTCTGATTCGCGTAAATCCTAGCTTCCACGCCGACGGCAAGCCCGTGGCTCGCCGCCGAACTGGAACCGGAAAGGGCCGGCTTGCTTTCACCTGGCGAGGCGGTGCATTCGGTGCCGCTTTCGTCGAATTCGTAGACCCTGTACGTGGAGTTGCCGACCTTTTTGATCACGAAGACGCGGTTGTCGTGGTCGGCGCCGACCGGGTCGACTGCGATGTCCACGGGCTCTCGAAGCCTTGCGGTGCCTGAGGTGTAGTTCAGCTCGCATTCGCCGGCGCTCGGCCCGAACGTTTCCTTGAAGGTGCCGTCGGAATTGAACTTCAGCACGTTGCAGGGCTGCGTGAGGGAGCAGCTGGAGGAGTACCTGACGTTGACGGCGTAAATGCTGCCATCGGAATCAACCGCGATTGGACCCGGGTTTTCGAGTGCGAACTGCCCGGGTTCGCCGCCGGGCGTTCCCGCTTGGCAGCCGGACAGCACGGTGCATTCCTGCACTTCAAGCGCGGGCACCGAGAGATTGACATTCCAGCCGATTCCGCGGATGAAGCTCGCACCGGTCACTTCGGAGCCGCTCGCACTGATTTCGTACTCGTTCAGGCGCAGGTTCCCGAAGTCGGCCACGTAGAGGTCCCCGTTGCGCGGGTCGACGGCGACACCGGCGACTTCGAGGTTTGCGAACTGCCCTGCGGCCGAACCGCTCACTCCCGCCTTGCAGCCGGTGGCGGTAGTGCAGAACTGCAGTTCTTCGGCGGACGAAGACGAGTCGACGTTCCACCCGATCGCCCCCTCAAACTGGCCGGTGGCGGTGAAGACGTCGATACGACGGTTGAGGCTGTCACTGACGTAGACGGCTCCGGTGCCCTGGTCGATTGCGATCCCAAAGGGATTGCTGAGGCCGCCCGCCGCTTCACCGGCGACGCCGGCTTTGCAGACGTCTTCGGATTCGGCGGTGCAGATATCGCCGCCGGTCGTTTCGTCGACTTCGAGGCCGAAGGCGCGCTCGAACTCGCCTTCGGGAGAGAAGGCCTGAATTCGGTCGTTGCCGAGATCCACGACGTAGACATCACCCGCGCCGACACCGCCAGCCCCGGTGGCATTCACGGCAACTCCCTCGGGGATGCTGCATTGCCCTCCTCCACTGCCCGCCACGGAGCAGAGTTCGCCCAGCTTGACGCGGCTGGCGGCATCGGCGGAAGGGGCGACGACCAGGAGGAGGACGGCGGCGACGGCGAGCAGGACGGTGCCACCAACTCGAAGCGAGCGCAGAGGGAAGAAGGCGCTGCCCCCGGCTTCTCTTTCTGGCAAGGACTTCATCACGGTCTCCTCATTCCTTCGGTCTCGGGTTGTCATCGGTGATCGGCCACGTAGAGGTTGCCTTCGGAGTCGGTGGCGGTGCCGCAAACTCTGTTGAAACCGCCGAGCTGGGAGAGGGGTTCGTCGAAGGGGTGGGTGGGGGCGGCGGCGGTGGCAGAAGAAGCAGAGAGGGCGAGCGCGAACAGGCCCATGGTCAGAGCCAGGCCAAGCGTCGGAAGGAGGTGGAACGGGTTCTTCACTTGGTCTGCCTTTCGTGTGGTGGCCGGGTTCATGCCGGCACCGGGGCGTCGATCACGTAGAGGTCACCGGTGGCGGGGTCGACGGCCATCCCAGCCGGTTCGCCGAAGGTGGGTTGGGCGGCGGTGCCGAAGGAGCCGATCAAGGGGTGGGTGGGTTCGGCGGCCTGGGCGGAGTCCGGATAGCGCGCCAGCCCGAGCAGCACACCGACCAGGGCGAGCAGGGCGAAGGGGACGAAGACGAGGCGACGCGGGGACGCACCACTCCCTCGATCGCCGAGCAGAGCACGGAGCGTCGCGGAGGAGCCGGTCCGGCGGAACGGAGACTTCGCGGTGTGCTCGGTGTGGTTCACCTGTTCTCCTTGGTCGGTGGTGGGGTGCTTGCTGAGGTTGATGCGGCCACTCCGGTGCGAGACCGGGCGGAAGAGGTGGAGCAGCGGCGGGCGGCCCTTGCCGCGGAGGTGAGAAAGCCCCCGGCGCCTCGAGGGCCACCCGCGCTGCTCCTGGGAGCCCGCAGGGAGAGGGCTCGCCTTGCATCGCCAGCCAGGGAGGGCGGGGCGGTGCAGATGGGTCGGCCAACGAGGGCCGAAGGATCAGAAGCGGCGGCGCCGTTGCGCTCGCCGGAAGCTAGGTCAGAGAGAGAGAGAGAGAGAGAGAGAGAGCAGGTTTCACGTGCGGAAGGTCACCTGCGGTCTCGGGCCGCATCGAGGCTCCGGCATGGCCGGCCTCAGCGATCGCGTACGTGTGATGGCGTAGTTGCTCCACTTACTTCTCCCTGCCGGCAACCCTGGCCGACGGTCGGTACCAAAGCACATTGACGAGCGGTCGTCAAGTGCGGTACCTCCCCAAACACCCGCGAGGGCGCTTGGATGCGGTGCCCCGGACCGCTACCGTGAGCGCACCGATGGCCCCTCCCCCACCGCCGCGAAAGCGGCCCCAGCCGCTCTTCCCGGGGCTGAAGGGGCGTGGCGGCTCGATGAGCGCGGAGCGGATCGCCGCCCACCAGCGGGGGCGGCTTGAGGGGGCGATGGTGGAGGCGGTGGCGCGGCGCGGCTATGAGGGGGTGACGATCGCCGAGCTGGTCGGGCTGGCGGGAGTCTCCAAGCGCGACTTCTACCGCCACTTCGAGGGCAAGGAGGAGTGCTTCCTGGCGACCTTCGAGGAGATCGTCGAGGCGGGGGCGACGCAGATCGGGGAGGCCTACCGCCGCGGCGAGGGGCGGGAGGGGCGGATGGCGGCGGGGGTGAAGGCACTGGCGCAGATCCTCCTCTCCGAGCCCGCCGCCGCCTCTTTGGCGCTGGTCGACTCGCTCGCCCTGGGGCCGGCGGGGGTGGCCTGCCGCGCGGGCGCGGCGGCACGCTTCGAGGCGATGATCGCCCAGAGCTTCGGGGAGGAGCCGCAGCGGGGAGTGGTGTCGGAGCTGGAGGTGCGGGCGATCGTCGCCGGGATCAGGCGGGTCGCCTACCGCTCGCTGCGAAACCGAGAGCAGGGACGGCTCCAAGGGCAGGTCGGGGAGCTGGTGGAGTGGGCGCTGGCCTACCAGCGCCCGGAGCGAGGCGGCGCGATGGCGCCGGCTCCAGCTCCTCCCCGGGCGAAGAGCGAAGGGCTCGGTTGGGAGGAGCCGCCGTCGAGTGAGCGCAGCCGGGCGGAGCTGACCCAGCGCGAGCGGATCGTGCGGGCGGTGGCCCAGTTCGCCGCCGAGGAGGGCTACGCGGCACTCAACATCCCGGCGATCTCAGCCCGCGCCGGCACCTCCAACGAAGCCTATTACGCCAACTTCGCCTCGACACAGGAGGCGTTCTTCGCCGCCTTCGAGGCGCTCTCGGGCGAGGTGCTGGGGGTGACGGCCGCGGCCTTCGGCGCGCAGGAGAGCTGGCCCGCCACGGTGGGGGCGGGAGTGGCGGCGCTGCTGGGACAGATCGCCGCTAATCCGATCTTCGCGCGGCTTGCCTTCTTCGAGCTGGCGGCGGCGGGGCCGGTCGGGCTAGAGCGAGCCGACCTGGCGACGGATCGCTTCACGGCGTTCCTTGAGCCGGGCGCTTTGCCGGCTGGCGTGGAGGCGCGCCCGGCGGTCGTGGTGGAGGCGATCGGCGGCGGCATCTGGGCCGTGATCCAGCATGAGATCGCACACGGGCGGGCGCAGTCGCTGCCCGCGCTTGCGCCGCAGATCGTTGACTTCGTGTTGGTTCCGTTCGGGGTGTGAGGGCGGGCGGTCAGAGTGGCGATTGCGAGGCACCGCTGCCGGGCCTGCGGGAGGCGAGGGCGAAGGGCGACTGCGGCGGCGGCAGAGTCGGGGAGCCGTCAACCTCCTCCAGCGGCTCTACCTCGATCGCGGCGGCGATCGGGAGCCGCGCCACGGCGCGCTGGACGTAGGGAAGCGCACGCGGCGAGCAAAAGTAGCGGACGCAGCCGAACTGGCCGGCGGCGAGCGCGCGCCGCCAAGCGCGCATCAGCTCGTCGAGGCGGCGGGCGGACTTGTCGGTCAGCTCGACCTCGATCGCCTCGGGCGGATCGCCGAGGACGACCAGGTCGGGGCGGTGCAGTCGCCGCTCGGAGACGGCCGCCGAGTAGATCCGCTTTCCCTCCGCGCGCTCGCGGGCTTCGATCTCGCGCTCGGAGAGAACGCGCTGCCCGGCCCGTTCCAGCTCGGCGCCGAGGCGGGCGGCCAGCGAGGAGTGGCGCACCGTCGCTGCGGAGAGACGCGGCACCGACAGCTCCTCCCGTCCGGCCGCCTGCAGACCGCCGCGCCGGCAGATCAGCAGCCGGCCACAACCGCCGACCCCCGGGCTGACCTCGATCAGCCCCGCCTCGCGCAGCCGCCGCTCGCGCGCTGCGCTCACCGCCCTGCCGGTCCCCGCCCACAACGCCACCACCTCTCTCGGCACCACGCCGTAGCGCGCCACGAACTCCAGCACCTCGATGTCTCTCTCGCTGATCCTTCCCGTCCTGCTTGCACTTGTCATTTGCATCAAGACGTTCCCCCACTCGACTCCGACCCCCCCGCAGCCACTTCGCCTCTCCCCCGCTCTTGCCCGACTTCGCAGCCGACCACATCCGCTCACATCGTGTGGGGGTGTGGTCGGCTGCGAACAAAGGGCTCAAACCCGCATTCCAGGGCGAAGTGGCTGCGAACGCGGAGTCTGGGCCTTTGTCCGTAGCCCTGTCCGCAGTCAAGAAGTTGCAGCGGTGTGGTGAAGAGCAGGGATCGAAGTGGCCGTCGACGTCAGCCGAGGTCAGAACCGCGGTTCCCAGGGCGGCTCATAGCGGTATCCGAGATCGGCGCCAACCGACTCGACCCCGAGGTCGAAGGTCTGCTGGCCGCTGAGCCGATCGCGCGCTTCCTGGAGCATGTCCGGCAGACGCTTCGCGGCTTTCGCGTAGATCGATTCCATGATCCGGGTGCCGGCGTCGCTGTCGGTGGCGAAGATCATGTGGTAGAGGGTGCTGCCTTTCGTGTTCTTCAACTCGAAGGGGTGAGTGAAGCGGTAGCCGAGGATGTGCTCGAGGCGCCACCGCATGAGGTTGACGTACTCCTCGCGCGCCTCCGCTGCCGAGATCGTTCCGGCCTGCCGCAGCTCATAGATCGGCTTCCACTCCTCACTGCCGAAGAGGCGATTGGCTCGGGCGGTGTCGGCCGCGGAGACCTTCGCCTCGTCGAGCGCAAGAGTGCGGACGATGCCGCTGGTCGAGAAGAGCATCCACAGCTCGACCTTGTACTCGGGCTTCGTCGAGCTGGGGGATCGGTAGCCGCGCTTGTGGTTTGCCAATGCGGCGAGGGTGTCCCAGGCGAGCTCTATTTCGTCCGGATCGAGGAAGGCGAAGGTGGGAGCCCATCGCAACGGCGCCAGCTCCTTCAGCGCATCGAGGATCGTGGCGTTGAAGTCGCCCTCATGCACCTTGATGTCACGATCGGGGTAATCGGCGCGCAGTCGCGTCTGCAGCTCGGCGGCGCGCTGGCCGATCTCGAAGTAGCGAAACTTCGCTTCCGACTCCTGCGCGGCCTCGAGGGCGATCCGCGCGGAGCCCGGAAACTCCTCTCCGGTCAGACGGTCGAGACCCTCGCCTTCGCCCGCGAAGGCGTCGAGGTAGATGCGCTCGCTCTGACCCTTGGACGCGGTGGCAAAGGCGGCCAGGTAGTCGGCGAGCATTTCGAGCTTCGCCCGCGTCCAATCCCCCGGAGCGGCCCGGCTGGTCGGTCACGCCGCGACCGTGCTGCGCGCCACCGGCATCTCGTCCCACGTGCGGCCGTCGAGCTCGCGGCCCCCGGCCTTCGGTTGCGCCCCGCCCCACTGCTTGAAGAAGAAGGCGACGTCCTCGCCGGGCAGCGGTCGCGGAGTTCGCGCAGCCACTCCTCTCGAACCGGTCGATGGCCGGGCCCGACTCGCCGCCGGCGATCAGCCAGTCGATGTCCGTCGAGGTCGAGTCCTCGAGCGGGCCCGAGCAGCGGCTCGGCCGAGATGAACCGCACGGCGGCGGGCACCTCGCGCAGGACGTCGGCGCGATGGACGAACCGACGGTTCTCGATCGAGACGCCCATCCAGACGTTGGGCGGCCACGGCAGGTCGGCGCGAGCTCGAGCAAGGCGCTCGTGGCGCTTGGTGAGGATCTGGAAGATGTGCCAGTCGGCTTCGCCCATGACGTCGAAGACGTCGGCGACGAACTCGTCGGGGATCTCCTCGTGGAAGAGGTCGCTCATCGAGTTGACGAAGATCATCCGCGGCCGCTTCCACCGCAGCGGCTGGTCGAGCCGCTCGGGCCACAGCCGCAGGTCGAAGCCCTGCTCGTAGGGATGGCCGGGCACGCCGCGCCAGCGCTCGGCGAAGGTCTCCGCGTAGCAGTGCGCGCAGCCCGGGCGAGACCTTGTCGCAGCCGGTCACCGGATTCCAGGTCGCCTCGGTCCACTCGATCGCGCTGCGGTCAGCCATAGGTCCTCAGGCTAGTTGGTCCGACGACGAACAGATGTTCGGCACCAGGTCGGACGTTCCTCTGGCGCGGTGAACAGCGCGGCCAGGTCGGCAGGGATGGCTGCGCCAACGCCTGCCGACCGGGGGAGATTGTGGAGGCCGGGCCACTGGGCCGCAATGGCGCTAGCCATCGGCGCCCACAGGGATCGGCCCATACAATTGACGCCAGACCAAGTCCCGCCAATGCGGCCAAAGCCTCACCCCTCGCCTCCGCCCACCGTCCGCCACGGCTCGCGCTCGAACCATCTCGTGAGCCCGATCAGGCCCCAGTCCGCGCCGCGCAGCAAGAGCCCCTGCCCCGTCGGCAGCTTGGCCGATCTCCCCCGCCGTGAGGACCCGTTGTCTTTGGGTCTGGTAGCTGACCGATTCGTTGTAGCCGTGCGGGCTGAACCACTTGTCGTCCTCGCTGGTCCCCATCGAGGAGGAAACCACCTCGCGGTCGTATTCGCCGAGCGCCAGCGAGATGTTCTCCAGGGTCTTGCTGTCGCCGATCCCCGACAGCACTGCCTTGGTCTGAAAGAGGCTCATGAACCCCTCCGCCGCGTCGGCTCCCCACCGCGATCGCGCCTGGCTGAGGTCCTGCAGGCCGATCATCACCTGCAGCTTCTGTCCCCCTGCCTGGGAGACCAGCGAGGGCAGGTCGTGGATCGGGGCGATGTTGGCGACCTCGTCCAGCGCCCAGAGCATCGTTGCGTCCATCGCCCCCAGCGCCCAGCGCTCATAGACCGCATGGCGAATCTGCTCCAGCAGACCGACAATCAGCGGCGCGCATAGGGCCTGGCGATGCTGGGGCGCGGTGACGTAGATCGTGTCGGTCGACCCGACGAAGCGGGCGGGGTCGAAGTTGAGCTCAGCTGCCGTTGCCCTGACCGCGTCGGCGTTGTAGGCGGCGAGGACGCCTGCCGTCGCGGAGAAGATCGAGGAACGCTCCCTGGCGTCTGTCTGCTCGATCCCGGCCAGCACGTCGGCGGCGATCTCCGAGTCGCAGTCGAGGAGCACCGCCCGCGCCGGAGCGAGTTCCTGGCGCAGCGTCCAACGCAGCACCTCGGCGATCGGGCGATCGGTGAGGTTGGCGGCATGGAGCAGCGGAGCGAGCAGCGCCGCAGCGCGCTCGGTCCAGTGGTCCTCGTTCGTGGTGCCGCTTCCGGGCCGCGTGCAGGCGCTCATCGCCGCGCCATCACCAGCGCCTGTCCCAGCTGGTCGCCGCCGCCACCGGCGACCAGCACAGCCGCCGCACGCCGTCCGGAAGCTGCTGCTCTGCGGCCGTGGGATCGAAGAGCCACGCCTGGCCCACTTCCGATCTTGCCGCAACCGTCGCCCGCATCACCTCCGGTTTGGTCGCGGTGCTGATCACCGCCCCCGATGCCCCCATCACCGCGGGGATCATCACCGCGCTCGTCTTCCCCGACCTTGGTGGGCCGAGCACCATCACCGCGCTCTCGGGATCGGCGAGGGCCCAAGTGCCACTCCGCCCGACACCGAGATAGGCGCCGCCGCCGAGTCTGGCGACCTCCGCCCGCGCCGCTTCACCCGCGCTCTTCGTTTCGCCCTCACCAACCAGCTGCTCGGCGGATGGGCTCTTTCTCAGCAGGGACCAAAGCCACTCGAGCGGGATCCGCCCCTCGGCCAGCGCCGCGATCAGGAGCTTCGTCAGCCAGCCAAGCGCCATCGCCTCCAAGCACCATCCGATCGGGTGATCGCCCCTGGGGTCGACGACGCCGTGGAGGAACCAGGCCAGGGCGAAGAGGCCGGCGAGCTTCCACAGCCATTCCCACGATGGCTTACGGGGCGGCGCCATCTCCTGGTGTGAGGGTCCCCAACTGCGTCTTGAGATTGCCCTTGACATTTGATTTACTTTACTCCATACTCCCATAAAGTAAATAGCGATAGATGGAGAGAGATGGCTCGCAAACGACCAAGTCGCGGCTTGAAAGCTCAGATAGACGGGGAAATCGCCGAGCTCGACGGCGAGCGCGCTCGCCTCGTGGCGGCGCGAACGGCGCTGGAGCGCGATAAGCCCCAGCGCTTCACCCAGGACGACGTCGCTGCCTACCTAGAGCAGCACCCTGGCTCCACCTACTTGGAGATCGCCGAGGGGCTCAGAGCCTTGCCGCGCAACATCGCCGCGCACCTGAACCGGGGCAAAGCGGCCGGTCGGTTTCGCAGTGAGAGTGGCAAATGGAGCCTCGGCTGATGGCACTGCGGTTTAATCAGGCGGCGAGGAGGATCGTCGATGAACGCAAGGCTGAGCGCCCACCTGATCCGGCCCGGGGACCTCAACCCCGGCTGGATCGCGCTCTACGCGGTGACCTGGGCGCTGCAGTGGTTCTCCGTCCCGTTTCGCTACTTCGCCGCCTTGCTGGTGCTGGTAATCGTCAACTGGATCGGAGGCTGGAGCCTGCCGGTCCACTACCTGGCTCTGATCGTGGGGTTCGGGCCGCTGGTGATCTCGCTGGCGACGCTGGTCCTGCCCCTGGGCGGCGGTGGTTCCAACAGCAGATGGGTGGGCGACGGCCATCGGAGCGCGAGCGCGACGTGTTCGAGCTGGCCTTCGAGCAGCTGCGGGGCGCCGATCCCAACTTGCGAGCGCCACGGCGCTGGTTCGTAGTCGAGGACCCCGAGCCCAACGCCTGCGCCTACGCCGATGCCTTGATGGTCACGCGGGGCTTGCTGGACAGTCCGTCCTTCCCGGCGGTGCTCGCGCACGAGCTGGGGCACCTGAACTCGAGCGACGCCCGGGTCACAGCGGCCGTCTACCGCATCACCACTCCGCCGCGCCAGCCGCTCGAGTTCCCCTTTCGCCTGCTCGCCTTCCTGATCAGCGGGCGGATCGGGATGTTCCCGGTGCGGACGCTCTGGGCGGCCTACTGGCGCCGCCGGAAGGCGGTCGCCGACTCCTACTCGGCCAGGCTCGGCCAGGGACCGGCGCTCGCCGGCTACCTCGATACGCACGCTCTCGACGGCGATCTGCCGATTCCGTTCAAGGACTTCGGCGAGAGCTCCCATCCCTGGACCGAGCACCGCATCGACGAGCTCGAAGCGCCTTAACGGCAACAGCTAACGCAGCGACGGGGAGCCGTCAAGGTCGCCGCTTCGCGGCAGCCCTGCGGGCTGGGGCTAGCGCCCCTCTCTTGACTGCTCCCCGCCCCGGCGTTCTTGGGGCAGGTATGTCGGCTGGGCCGACGGCACAACAGCACTTCGCAAGGAAGGCGTCATGCGTGGATTGAGCACGATTCCGAAACACGGAGCGCGGGAGGGCTGCTCCTCGCCGGGGCGTGGGCGCGGGGTCGCGTCACGCCGCGTCGCGGTCGACCTCTCCCCGCAGGCCGTCGACGAGGTCGCAGCTCGGGTCGTGCAGCTGCTGGGCAAGCGCGAGGCGCAGGGCGAGTCGGATCTTCTCAGCGCCGGCGAGCTGGCGCGGCGGCTGCGGGTCGAGCGGCCCTGGGTCTACCGCAACCGTCAGTTGCTCGGCGGGCTGCGGATCGGCGCCGGGCCGAAGGCGCCTTGGCGCTTTGAGTACGCGGCGGCGGTCGAGGCGCTGCGCGGCCAGCAAGCGCAGCGCCACGGGAGCGGGGGTCTGTGATGCGGGGGCTCGCGACAATCCCACCTCGACGGTGCCATTCCCCGCGCCCGCGGGGGTACCGTCGAGACGATTTCGCACGTCCTGGTGGTATGGGCAAAGCTGCCATTCGAGGGGTCGCCGACGCCAACGGCGGGAATGAGCCGGCCGCCGCCGCGCGCTTCGATCCCCGGCTCGTCGAGGCGATCGCCCTGCGAGTGGCGGAATTGCTGGAAAGAGGAAGTGTGCAGCGGCGCCCGGAACTGGTCGACGCCGCGGAGCTGGCACGCCGGCTGGGGATCGATCGATCCTGGGTCTACACGCACGCGGACGAGCTCGGCGCGGTGAGGCTCGGGGGCGGGCGCAAGCCGCGACTACGGTTCGATCCGAATCTGGCCGCCGGGAGGGTCGCTGGAGAGCCGCCTGAGAAATCTGCGAAGCCGCGCAGGTCCTCGCGCCGACGGCCACCCCCTGAGCAACGGGCTTCACAGCTACTCCCGGTGAAAGGGGAGGGGGAGAGTTGATTCCCCGTCGGCTCTTGAGTAGAAGGGAACCATGTCGCGCCGGCTGAGTGGAAAGGTGCTCGAACTGGACCGCAAGAGCGGCCGGGTATTCGCCCTGCGCTTTCGCGCCTACGGCAAGCGGCGCTACGTGACGCTCGGCACCGCAGAGGATGGTTGGGGCCCAGGCAAAGCCGAGGAAGAGCTGGCAAACGTTCTGGCCGACGTCCGCCGCGGGATCTGGCAGCCGCCCGACCCCGCCCCCGCTGCGGCCGAGTCCGCGCCCGAGCGGACCTTTCACGATTTTGCCTCCGAGTGGCTGGAGACCCGCCGGGACGAGTTCGCCCCGCGCACGGTCGAGGACTACGAACTCTCCCTCACGAACCACTTGTTGCCGTTCTTCAAAAACCACAAGCTCACCGAGATCACCGCCCAGGAAGTCGATCGCTACAAGGCCGCCAAGGTTCGCGAGCGCGAGCGCAAAGAGGTCGAGCGACCGCTCTCCAACCGGACGATCAACAAGACGCTGACTCGGCTCGGGCAGATCCTCGACGTCGCAGTTCGCTACGACCTGATCGAGCACAACCCGGTCAAGGCTAAGGTGGAGAAACTGAAGGAGGCCAAGCCCAAGCGGGCCCGGCTCAGCGGCAAGCAGGTCCAGGTCCTTCTCCAGGCCGCGGGGTCCAATCGGACGCTGATCGCAACCGCGATCATGGCCGGCGGCCTGCGGGTGTCTGAGTTGACGCATCTGCGCTGGCGCGAGGTCGATCTGCGCGAGGGCCTGATCAACCTCGGCACCTCGAAGACCGACGCGGGCCTTCGGGAGATCATCATCGAGCCCGAGCTCGTTCAGCTGCTGCGCGAGCGCAAGATCGGCTCGAAATGGAGCCAGCCGGGGGACTTCGTCTTTCCCGGTCGCAACCGCACCAAGCCGCGCGAGCGCAACAGCGTTCGGACCCGGGTTCTCTACGGAGCCATCGCGAAGGCCAACAAGCTGCTGGCCGAAGAAGATCATCCTGCCTTGCCCGATGGCATCACCTTCCATTCCTTGCGGCGGACCTATGCCGCGCTTCGCGCCGAACAGGGAGAGCACCCAGCCGTCACCGCGGCGCAGATGGGCCACGTCGATCCGCGCATGACCCTGCGGGTCTACACCGACGTGACCGGGATGCGCCCGAAAACCAAGCTCGGCGGGCTGCTCGGAGACGCTGATTGGGCACTAATGGGCACTGGAGGCGATTCTCCGGCTGATGAGAGCGATGAAAAGAGTCCTTCGGAGGGGCCCAGAAAGCGCGACAGTGCAGCAACTTCGAGGAGCGGGAGCGACGGGACTCGAACCCGCGACCTCCGGCGTGACAGGCCGGCGCTCTAACCAGCTGAGCTACGCCCCCGAGAGAACTCGGACGGGTCAGCGGGAGCTGCCCGGGGGCGAAAGCTAGCGCATTCGGCGGGATTGCCCTTGGAAAACTGCCGCCGGTAGGGGGCTCGATAATCAAGAGATGAGGTTGGGGCGAATCGGTGTGGGGCTGGCGCTGCTGATGCTGGGCTTCGTCGCGGTTGGGTGCGGGGACGGGCAGCCGCCGCCGCAGGCGCAGGGAGAAGTCGCCGGGCCCGTGACCAGGCCACGGGTGGCGGCGTTCGCGCGGGAAATTCAGCTGCGGGCGAGAGACATGCCTGAAGCCACCGTCTCGGACACCGAAGACAACGCGCCGGACGAATCCTTGCCCCGAGCATTCGCGGCCTGCGTCGGCGAAGGGACGGTGGCGGAGAAGGTCGCTACGTTCCTGGCGCCGACCTTCTTCTACCGGGAAAGAGAAGAAGCGGCGGCTTTCAGCTCCGAAGTCGATGCCGCACCGACGCCCTTCGAAGCAAGGCGCTTGGTTGAGCAGCTGGGCAGTGCGGGGGGATTCGGCTGCCTGCAGTCGGTGATTCCCTCGGCCATCGAAGAAGCGGGTTGGGAAGGCGGCGCAATCCGGGACGTCACGGTCTCCCGCCTGACGACGCCGCTGCCACCGACTCGGTACGCGTATGGGATTCGACTCAGCACGACGTTGGTGGCGGAAGGCCGGAAGATCCCGCTCTTCGTCGACGTGATCGGCTTTGCCTACGGGCCGGCCGAAGTCAAACTCGCCGCGGCAGGATCTCCCACCCCGGTGAACCAGGTCGTCGAGGCCACCCTGATGCAAACGCTCTACTCCCGCGCCGTCAGTACCCGATTCTGACTCTCTCCCCCGTGGCGGACCAATCGCCGCCGTTGAAATACGCTGCGGACCGTGAAGCTGGTCAGCTACGACGCCGGTGACGGGACCCGGGCCGGGGTGCTTGAGGACGATCGCGTCGTCGACGCCTGGGCCGCGCTCGGCGAGCCGCACCGGGGCAGCCTGCGGGAGCTGATCGCCGCCGGCCGGGTCGACGACCTGCGCGCCACCTTCGGCAACACCGGGACGCCCGCGCACCCGCGCTCCGCGGTCTCGATCCTGCCGCCGATCCCCGACCCCGACAAGATCATCTGCATCGGGCTCAACTACATGAACCACGCCGCCGAGGGAGGCTTCGAGCCGCCCACCAGCCCGACGATCTTCGGCAAGTACCGCAACGCCCTGGCCCCGGCCGGGGCCACCGTGCTGCTCCCCCGCAACAGCCGCAAGGTCGACTACGAGGCCGAGGTCGCCTTCGTCGTCGGCCGCCGCGCCAAGGAAGTCGAGGAGGCCGAGGCGCTCGACCACATCGCCGGCTACACCCTGCTCAACGACCTCTCTGCCCGCAACCTCCAGTTCGCGACGCCGCAGTGGATGTCCGGCAAGGTCTTCGACGGCTCCGCCCCCTGCGGGCCGGCGCTGGTCACCCCCGACGAGGCCGGGTCCCCCCGATGCGATCGAGATCTCACTGACGCTGAACGGCGAGCAGATGCAGGCGGACTCGACCGCGAACCTGATCTTCAGCGTCCCGCGGCTGCTCTCCCACCTCTCCGGCTTGATGACCCTCGAGCCGGGGGACATCGTCTCGACCGGCACGCCGGAGGGCGTCGGCAGCCTCCGCGATCCCAAGGTCTGGCTCGCCAAGGGCGATCAGCTCGTGATCGAGTCCCCCACCCTGGGCCGGCTCGAGACCAAGATCTCCGCCTAGCTTCGCTGCCGACGGGACGATTTGTCGTCCCATAGGCGACAAATCGTCCCGTCGGCAAGCTCTTGCCTAGGGCGGCGGGGCGGGGCCGATCTCGTAGGCCTTGGCGGGCAACGAGGCGGAGAGTGGGCGGCGGGCCGGCTCGGCGCGGCTGGCCGCGGCGGAGGATCTCGCCCGCGCGGCGGTCCAGCGCATCCGGTACGGCGTGAAGCTCAGCAGCGGTTCCCAGGTGCTCGTCCCGATCTGGCCGTCGACCGGCAGTCCCTGGCCTGCCTGGAAGGCCCTGACCGCGGCGATCGTCGCCTTGCCGTAGACGCCCGTCACCGGGACCTCCTCGCCGGCGGAGATCAGGTGCTCCTGCGCCCAGACGACCATGTCGCCCTTGCTGCCGCGCTTGAGCAGCGGCTGGGTGAAGTCCTGGCGGTAGCCGGCCAGCGGCCGCATCGCGCTGGTCGCGGCGAGCGCCCTCCACTCCGGGCCCGCCGTCTCCTGCCAGTCCCACCAACTCGGCGGCAGGCCGCCGTAGCTGGCGGCGAAGCGGCGGAAGCGCCTCAGCCCGGCGTTGCCGGGCGCTTCGTAGGTCTGGCCGATCGGGTAGATCGGGCGTCCCCAGATGCGGTTGTAGAGGTAGGTGTGCTCGAAGACGGTGCGGACCGAGGTGCCGATCGTCTTCCAGTACATCTGCGGCTGGCTGTACTGGGCGCCGCCGGGGCCGAAGAAGACCGAGTAGGGGAACGAGGGGTGGTAGTCGGCGTAGGGGAAGCCGGCGAGCGAGAGCGGGAAGGCTTCGCCGATCGCGGCGCGCAGCGAGCGGACGTAGCGGTCGGCTGCGGCGTACTTGCCTTCGTAGTCGCCCTCGGCGTCGATCACCAGGCAGTCGGCGCCGCGTTCGACGGCGATCGCCCCGACCCGGGCCTCGGCCACCGGGTGGTCGCCGTAGACGAACTGCCAGGCGCAGACGTCGATCCCGGCGGCGTGCAGCCCAGCGACGAGCGACCTCCTGAACTGGCTCCAGACCGTGCTGCCGTCGCCGGACTTGACGTAGACGGTGCCGATCCGGTTCTTCTTCGCCCGGGCAACGATCGCCGGGACCCTGCCGCCCTCGGACTTGGAGACGTACCAGATCCACATCCCCTGGCGGTCGAACGGCGTCTTGCCGATCCTCGGCGCTTCTTCGACTTCGCCGCCGGCGCCTCCCGCCCCGCCCGTTTCGGCGGATGCCGCTGCGCTCAGCGCGAGGAGCGCCACCAGTGCCGCGAGGACTGCGGGCAGTGCCGCGAATCGACGCTGCCTGCTCTGGATCTGGCTGGGGTTCACGTCTCCTCGGAACACAATCGGGGCCGGGGGGTGCGGGTTCAGGGCCCGCTCTTAATATGGACAGCCTTCCGCAACCTGCCCCTCCGGACCCGACAATAAATCCCCCTCGCAAGATCCTGTGCGCGCTCGCACTCGCCCTGGCGGCGCTCCTCGCCGTTCCCGGCGTGGCGCCGGCGGCAACCGGCCCGGTCGCCGCGCCGGACGCGTCCGGGAACGGCTCGAGCGGCGCGAATCTTGCCCGGGCGGATCTCTCCCAGGCAGGGCGCGAGTTGATCTTCACCGTCCGCACCGGCTCCCCCGTCGCCCTCTCCCAGCTGCAGCCGCAGCCGGACACCAGGCGTGCCGCCGCCCGCTACCTCTGCCTGGCACTGAGTCGTCCCGGCGGCAGCGGCGAGCTGCGGCTCTGCCTCGGCGGCAGACACTCGCAGCGGCGAATCGGGCAGGTGGTCGTCAACGCCGTCGGCCGGCCGACGAAGAAGAGCAGCGTGCGGGCGACGGTGAAGCGGCCGAGCCCGAACAAGCTGGTCGTGTCCCTGGTGCCCGAAGACGCCGGGCTGGCGCCGCGCCGCTACAGCTGGCGGGCGATCGAGAGTCCCGGCTGCGAACCCGGCGGGGAATGCGCCGAGGCCCTGCCGACCAAGGGGGGCTTCGCCTTCCGGCTGCGGCCGGTGCGCGCGGTCGGCTGCACCGGCGGCAGCGCCGGACTCATCACCAACGGCCCCCGCGGCGCCAAGGTCGTCGCCCTCACCTTCGACGACGGCCCAAGCGAATACACGCCCGGCTTCCTCCAGGTGCTGCGCGAAAAGGGCGTGCACGGGACCTTCTTCGAGGTCGGCCAGGAGATGCCGGGCCGCGAGGCGACGATGCGCCAGATCCTCGCCGAAGGCAACGAGCTCGGCGACCACACGATGAACCACGTCGAATACCCCGGTTACGCGCAGATCGCCGGCGCCGCTCAGCGGATCGAGGAATACACCCACTTCAGGCCCTGCCTCTTCCGCCCGCCTGGAGGCGCCGTCAACTCGAGCGTCGTCGCGACGGCCGGCAGCCTCGGGATGCGGACGATCAACTGGGACGTCGACCCGCGCGACTGGTCGACCCCGGGAACCGGCGCGATCTACGGCAACATCGTCGCCCACGCCAAACCGGGCTCGATCATCCTCATGCACGACGGCGGCGGCCCACGCGGGGAGACGCTCGCAGCCCTGCCCCACATCATCGACACCCTGCGCGCCCGCGGCTACGGCTTCGAGACCGTCAGCGAACTGCTCGGCTACCGCCTGCTCTACCGGCCCTACGGCTGAGCGATTTGCGCGGTTGTTACTTGTAACCCTCTGGGCGACAAACGACAACCGGTGCCAAGCGCGCGTCCGCGCTACGGTCCACCAATCCGATACAACCGATTCGCATCCGGCTTCGTACTGGATCTTCGATGAGAATCGCGATCGTCGGAACCGGCATCTCCGGCTTGGTGGCTGCCCACCGGCTGCACCCCGAGCACGAGATCACCGTCTATGAGGCGGCAGACCGGCTCGGCGGCCACACGAACACCGTCGCCGTCGACATCGAGGGTGGCGAACCGCTGCGCATCGACACCGGCTTCATCGTCTTCAACGACCGCAACTACCCCAACTTCGAAGCCCTGCTGGAGGAGATCGGCGCCGCCGGCCAGCCCTCCCACATGGGCTTCTCGGTCTCCGACGGCAAGGGCCGCTTCGAGTACTCCGGCACCCCGCGCGGCATCTTCGCCCGCCGCTCCCACCTCATCAGCCCCAGCTTCCTCGGCATGTTGCGCGACTGGCGCCGCTTCAACCGCGAGGCGCGGGGGCTGATCGGGATGAACGGCACCGCGCCCTCGCTCGGCCACTGGCTGGAGGAGAGAGGCTTCTCCCGGCACTTCGTCGAGCGCCTGATCGTCCCCCAGGCCTCCGCCGTCTGGTCGGCGGACCCGGAGCAGATGTGGAGCTTCCCGGCCAGCTTCATGGCCGAGTTCTTCGAGAACCACGGGATGTACAGCCTCCGCGACCGGCCTGCCTGGCAGACCGTGCGGGGCGGCTCGGCCAGCTACGTCGAAGCGATCTCGGCACCGTGGCGCGACCGGGTGCGGCTGCGGGCGCCGGTGCGGCGGATCGAGCGTCACCGCGACCGGGTGACGATCAGCGCCGACGGCTGCGGCAGCGAGGACTTCGACGAGGTCGTGATCGCCACCCACTCCGACCAGGCGCTGCGCCTGCTCGCCGACCCGAGCGTCGCCGAGCGCGAGGTCCTCGGTGCGATTCCCTACCAAACCAACGAAGCCGTGCTCCACACCGACGCCTCGCTGATGCCGCGCCGGCGCGCGGCCTGGGCGAGCTGGAACTTCCACCTCGGCGAGGGACCCTCGCGGGGCAGCACGGTGACCTACTGGATGAACAACTTGCAGCGGCTCGAAGCCGAGCGACAGTACTTCGTCACCCTCAACCGCGGCGAGGAAATCGATCCTGACACCGTGATCCGCCGGATCGCCTACGACCACCCGATGTACACCGCCGCCGGGGTCGCCGCCCAGGCCCGCCACGCCGAGGTCAGCGGCGTGCGTCGCACCCACTACTGCGGCGCCTACTGGGGCTGGGGCTTCCACGAGGACGGCGTCGTCAGCGCCCTGCGCGCCTGCGAGACGCTCCGCCCCGGCTCCGCTCCCGCCCTTCCCCCCACCCCGGACGTTTCTGAGGTTAGGCGTTCATATGAACCCGAAACCTCAGACACCCCCGCAGGGGCGGTGGCGGCGTGAGCGCATCGGCGGTCTACGAGGGGTGGGTGCGGCACCGGCGCTTCGAGCCGATCGAGCACAGCTTCCGCTACCGGTTCTTCCTCATGTACCTGGACCTGGCGGAGCTGCCGCGGGTGCTCGATCCCTACCGGCTCTACTCGGCCCGCCGCCCTGCCCCGGCGCAGTTTCGCCGCGAGGACTTCATCGGCGACCCGGCGCGGCCGCTGGATGACTGCGCCCGCGACGTGGTCGAGGCCGAGACCGGCGAGCGCCCGGCCGGCCCGGTGCGGGTGCTGACCGGGCTGCGCTATCTCGGCCACTCCTTCAACCCGGTCAGCTTCTACTACTGCTTCGACCCGGCCGGGGAGCGGGTGGAGGCGGTCGTTGCCGACGTCGAGAACATCCCCTGGGGAGAGCGACACGCCTACGTGCTTGCGCGTGGCCAGACCGAGGGTAGGATCCTCAGCGACGAGTTCGACAAGACTCTTCACGTCTCTCCACTGATGGGTATGGATCAGACTTACGCCTTCCGCGCTTCGGAACCCGGCGATCGACTCGCCGTCCACATCGAGTCCCGCCCCCGCGCTGGCGAGCAGGGCAAGTCCTTCGACGCGACCCTCTCGCTGCGGCGCCGCGAGCTGAGCCGGCCGCTGATGTCGCGCCTGCTCGCCCGCTACCCGGCGATGTCGCTGCAGGTGGTGGCGAAGATCTACGCCCAGTCGCTGCGGCTGAAGCTGAAGGGCGCGCGCTACTTCCCGCACCCGGACGGCAGCCGGCCGAAGGGATTCCTCTCGCCGTGAGGGACGCGCTCGCCCGCAGCGCCGTTTCAGCGGTGATGAGCCGCGGCGTCCGCCGCGGCCGCATCGAGGTCGTCGAGGGCGGCCGGCGGCGCGCCTACGGCCCGTCCGACGCCCAGCTGCGCGCCACCGTGACGATCAACGACCCGGCCGCTTGGCGTGGGCCGCTGCACGGCAGCCTCGGACTCGGCGAGGGCTACGTTGACGGCCTCTGGGAGACCGACGACCTCGTCTCGCTGATTCGCATCGCCGCCCGTGAGGTCGGAACGCTCGACGGCCTGCGCGGCGCCGTCGCCAAACCGCGGGCGCTGCTGCACCGGGCGCGACGCCTGGTCCCCGAGAACAGCCGCTCCGGCGCCCGCGAGAACATCTCCGCTCACTACGACCTCGGCAACGACCTCTTCGCCGCCTTCCTCGACGAGCGGATGATGTACTCCTGCGCCTACTTCCCGCAGCCGGAGTCGACGCTCGAGGAGGCCCAGGTCGCCAAGCTCGACCGGATCTGCGAGCAGCTTCGCCTCGGCTCCGACAACCACCTGCTGGAGATCGGTACCGGCTGGGGTGGGCTCGCGGTCCACGCTGCCCGCACGACCGGCTGCCGGGTAACGACGACGACGATCTCCCGTGAGCAGCACGCGCTGGCGGTCCGGCGGGTGCGCGAGGCGGGGCTCGAGGAGCGGGTGACAGTACTGCTGGAGGACTACCGAGACCTGCGCGGCAGCTATGACCGGCTGGTCTCGATCGAGATGATCGAGGCCGTCGGCTGGCAGTACTTCGACGAATTCTTCCGCCGCTGCGACGGGCTGCTGCGCCCCGACGGACTGATGCTGCTGCAGGCGATCACGATCGACGATGAGATCTACGAGGTCGAGAAAGGCTCGCGCAGCTTTGCCAACACCCATGTCTTCCCCGGCGGCTGCCTGCCCTCGATCGAGAAGATCGGCGACTGCCTGACCCGCGTCACGAGCATGCGCCAGGTCTGGTTCGACGACATCACCGCCCACTACCCGCTGACCCTCGCCGCCTGGCGCGACCGCTTCTTCGACGCCTGGGACCGGCTGCGTGGCCACGGCTACGACGAGCGCTTCCGGCGTCTCTGGGACTTCTACCTGAGCTCCTCGGAGGCCGGCTTCCGCGAGCGGCGGATCGGCGACGTGCAGGCGCTCTTCGCCAAGCCGGGCTGGAAGTGAGGGCCGGGAGCGGCGAGCCGCTGGTCCTGATCCACGGCCTCGGCGGCTCGCAGGCGGTCTGGCGGCCGGTGATCGACCTGCTCGCCGCCGAGCGCGAGGTGCTGACTCTCGACCTGCCCGGCTTCGGCGGCGCCCCGCAGCTTCCCGCCGGCACTGAGCCGAGCCCGGCCAACCTCGCCGCCGCGATCGCCGCGCGCTGCGCGACCCTCGGCATCGACCGTCCCCACGTCGCCGGCAACTCGCTCGGCGCCTGGGTAGCGCTGGAAATGGGGCGCGCCGGCAGCGCGGCTTCGGTCACGGCGCTGTCCCCGGCCGGCCTCTGGCGCGCACCGCTCGGCCCGCGCAAGGGCGACACCCGCCAGTGGGCCCGCCGCCTGCGTCCGGCGATCGCCGCGGCGCTGCGCGTCCCCGCCCCCCGCCGACGGATGCTCTCGACCTTCGCCGCCCACCCCGACCGGATCCCCGCCGCCGAGGGCCGCCGGCTGGTCCTCGGCTGGATCGACGCCAGTGGCTACGACGGCGCCAACCGGGCGATGCGCACCCACCTCTTCGACCCCGCGGGATACCCGGAGGACGTGCCGGTGACCATCGCCTGGGGGGAGCTCGACCGCCTCGTCGGCCCGCCCAAACCGGAGCGCCGTCCCGCCGGCTCCCGCTTCCTCGTCCTCCCCGGCGTCGGCCACACGCCGACCTGGGACGACCCCGAGCTCGTCGCCCAGACTCTGCTCGACGGCAGCGCCCCCACCGCCGCCTCCGTCTGAGCACCCCAAACCAGGCGCCCGGCCGGCGCACGATCGCCCCCCGCGCAGGGGGTGTCTGACTTAACGCGTTCATATGCACCCTTAAGCTCAGACACGTCCGGATTGCAAGACCCCGAGGAGGAGCAGCGTTGATCGTCGAGAGGACCGAGAACCCGATGTGGCTTTCGAACGCCTACCTGGTCGCCGACCCCGAGACCAAAACCGGGGTGCTGATCGACGGCAACGACGACCTCGGGCCGCTGCTCGAGAAGGCCGAGCGTGACGGGATCGAGATCACTCACGTCCTCGTCACCCACCCACACGGCGACCACATAGCCGGGCTCGACGAGGCACGTAAGCAACTCGGCAACCCGCCGCTGGTCGCCCATGAGGCGACCGCCGCCGAGCTAGACGAAGACGTTGAGGTGATCCTCGCCGACGGCGACAAGCTCGAGGCCGGCGGCCTGCAGATCGAGGCCCTCTACACACCCGGCCACGCCGCCGGCCACCTCGCCTTCCTCATCGACGGCAGCGACGTCTTCACCGCCGACGTCCTCTTCAAGGGCACGGTCGGCGGCACGATGGCGCCGGGGGCCAGCGGCTTCGACGACCTGCAGGCCTCGGTGATGCGCCTGATGGAGCTGCCGCCGGAGACCGTCGTCCACCCCGGCCACCGCGAGCCGACGACGATCGGCGAGGAGTTCGCCGGCAACCCCTTCGTGCGGATCTGGCGCGGCCTCGACGCGACCGGCGAGACCAGGGTCACGGTCTGGGGACGGCCGGCAACGATGAAGCTCTGGGCACCCGACTACGACGGCGGCAACAAGGCCTGGGTGACCTTCGAGGACTCCGGCGAAGAGGCGATCGTCGGCGGCTCCCAGGTCGAGCGCGGCTGACGCCGAGTCCGTACTAACCCGTGTTATAAGGGGGTTTCTACGGACTCGACGCGGAGAGGCCCCGCCGGAGCGGGGCCTCTGGGGACTTCTGGAGAGATGGAGCGGAGTTAGCGGATGACGGCTTCCATCAGGATCCAGCAGCCGCTGGCGTCGGTGGCGCCCTGGGCGGGGCCGCCGGTGCGCAGGGACGGGGTGAACATCAGGGTGTTGTGGCCACCGGAGGAGCAGCGGATCATCGAGCTGATGTTGCCGCGCAGGGCCAGCTGCTGACCCTTCTTCACCGGCATGTTGACCTTGAACGACTCGACCTTGTAGCTGTCGTCTTCGTAGTTCAGTTCCGACTGGCCGCTGTAGGAGAGCTTCGGGCCGGTGTAGGTGACCTTGGCCCTGGTCGCGCCCAGCGTCGTCGAGGTCGAGTGCTTGACCGTGGCGATCTGCGGCAGGAAGCTGCCGGGGCCGCCGGCAATGATCCGGATCTTCTTGATCGTGCCGGACTTCGGCGCCAGCTCGCCGCCGTTGGGGCGACCGTAGGCTTCGTCCTGGACCATCGTGCAGACGCTTGACGGGGTCTCTTCGCCGCTGCAGGTCATGCCCGGCAGCGAGTTCGAGGGCTGGACGGTCGGGTTCAGCAGCGAGCCGAATCTGACCGGCGCCGACGCGAAGCCCGAGGCCGGCGCGACCATCGCCGCGAGCAGCCCGGCAAGGGCGATAACGAGCCCGGCGCGACGGGCAATCCTGCTGCTGATGAGATTGATGCGATTCATGATGTTTCTCCTTTGAGTTGGTGGCGTTCGTGCCGTGCACCAACTCTCACGCGGAGTAGACCGCGCTCCCAGACCCCCCAGGGTTGAACCCCGCCACCCCTCCCGAGGGGATTCGGGGGAGGTGCCGAGAACGAACACCTCGCCCGCAGGCGCCTCCCCCGAATCCCCCTGGCTAGAGGTCCCGCCGGTTAACCACCCCGGCCTGGAGCGCCCGCTCAACGACCGCGACCCGTTTCTGGTTCTGCGGCAGATCCCCCACCCCGAGCTTTTCGAAGAGCGCCCGCATATGGGTCTTGACCGCGTCGACGCTGAGATGCAGCTCGGTGCCGATCTCCTGGTTCGTCGCCGGCGTCGCGAAGTTGCCGCCGTCTTTATAGGGACGGCAAAGCGCCAGCAGGACCCTGCGTTGGGCCGGGGAGATCGTCGCCGCGGCCGGGGTCTCGGACGCGATCACGGTCTCTTCCGAACCCCCGCCGGCGCCCGGGCGCCGGTACTGGACGGCGGTGCGGCCGAAGCGGATCGTGTCGCCGTCGCGCAGGTGGCGGCGGCCGTGGACCCGCTCCTCATTGACGAAGGAGCCGTTGCGCGAGAGGCCGTCGTCGACCAGCGTGCACTCGTCGCGCACGACCTCGATCTGGGCGTGTAGGGAGGAGACCTCCTCGTCCCAGTGCAGCCGCACGTCGGCCGACTCGCTGCGCCCGACCCAGAGCTCGGCAGAGCCCGGCTCGACCACGACGATCACCTGTGCATCGGCGCCGTCGCGGAAGACCAGAAAGGGCAGGCCGGCGCGTTCGGCTTCGATCTGGGCCTTCAGCTCGGGGGCGCTTGACGCACGGGGACCGGTCACCCGCTTGATCCTAGGAGCTGGGACGGCCGTGGGCCGGGCGGTCGGTTCTGCGAACCTTTAGCGATCTGGACCAGGTTGGACGGATGTTCAGTTTGCGTTTCGCACCCATACCTACAGACTGCACGAATGCTCGCAACCGAAATCCAGGAATTCTTCTTCAACTGGTACCCCGTGTTCGGCGTCATCTTCTCCGGCTGCCTGATCTTCATCTTCCTCAAACTGCTGCGCAGCACGGTCGGCTCGACCAAGCCGGAGACCGTCAAGGCGAGCAAGACCAAGCCTGTCCTCTGGGACGAAGTCCAAGGAGTCGACGCGGCCAAGAATGAGCTGATGGACGTCGCCGAGTGGCTGCGCGAACCGGAGCGCTTCGCCGCCCTTGGCGCCAAGGCCCCCCGCGGCGTCCTCCTCTACGGGCCCCCCGGGACCGGCAAGACGATGCTGGCTCGGGCCGTCGCCGCGCAAGCCGGGGTCGACTTCTTCGCCGCCTCGGGATCGAGCTTCGTCGAGATGTTCGTCGGCCGCGGCGCCGCCCGCATCCGACGTCTCTTCAAGGAGGCGCGCAAGTCCGGTCGCGCGGTCGTCTTCATCGACGAGATCGACGCCGTCGGCGGTTCCCGCGGCAGCGGCGGCGGGGGCGCCAGCAGCGAGCAGGAACAGACACTGAACCAGCTCCTGGTCGAGCTCGATGGCTTCGAGCGCGATCCCGGCACGGTGATCGTGATTGCCGCCTCCAACTACGTCGACAAGCTCGACCCGGCGCTGCTGCGCCCCGGTCGCTTTGACCGCCAGGTGCTGGTCACCCCGCCCGACCGCGACGGCCGCGAGGCGATTCTCCGTGCCCACGCCAAGGGCAAGCCGCTGGCAGCCGACCTCGACCTCACCGATGTTGCCCGCAAGACGACCGGGATGACCGGCGCCCAGTTGGCGAACTCGCTCAACGAGGGTGCGATCATCGCCGGCCGCGCCGGCCGCGCCGCGATGGCTCGCGAGGATCTCGACGAGGCGCTGCTGCGTCAGTCGCTCGGCGCTCAGCAGTCACACCGGCTCAACGACAAGGAGCGCCAGATCCTGGCCTACCACGAGTCCGGGCACGCGCTCTGCTGCAAGCTGGTCGGCTTCGAACCGCCGGAGCTGCTGAGCATCGTCCCGCGCGGGTCGGCCCTCGGCTTTGTCGCCTCTCAGCCCCAGGAGGACAGCTACATGCGGTCCCGCGACGAACTTCTCGGCGACGTCGTCGCCTCGCTCGGCGGCCGCGCAGCCGAGGAGGAGGTCTTCGGCGAGTCCTACTCGGGGGCGGTCGGCGACCTCGCCCGCGTCCACACCGTCTGCAAAAAGATGGTCTCCGAATTCGGGATGGGCGTCGCTCTCGACCATGACGGGCCACCGCCGATCGCGATGCCAACCGGCGACTACGCGGTCTCCGACGCCACCCGTCGCGAGGTCGATCTGGCGTCGATGACCCTGGCGCGGGACGCCTTCCGGCAGGCGCGGGCACTGCTTTCGGCAAACCGCGGCTGTCTCGACGACCTCGCCGCGAACGCACTCGAGCACGAGACGCTGACCCGCGAGGAGCTCGACGAGATTTTCGCCAAGCACGAGCTGCACCGGCTCTCGCAGCCGCACGAGTCCGGCGCTGCCCTCATCGCGATGGCCCGGGAGACCCGGAGTCGCGAGTAGCATTTGGCCAGGTGGCCAAGTGAGCAGTGACACCTACTACTTCCCGCCCGGCCGCTCGATGGCGCGCCGCGTCCACGGCGACCGCGCCGTCGGCCTGCTGTACGGCCAGCGGGCGCTGCTGATCGGGGCGCTGGAACCGCTCACCTACACCGGCACGATGCTCACCACCAACTCCGGCGATCACCCGTTCACGCGCCTCGCCCGCACCGCCAAGATCCAGGAGACGATCTTCCTCGGCACCCGCGCCGAAGCCGACCGGGCCCTGGCCGCGGTGCACCGGCTGCACGAGCGGATCGAGGGGACGCTGCCGGAGGCCGCCGGCCCGCACCCGGCCGGCGCCGCCTACTCGGCCTTCGACCCGGAGCTGATGCTCTGGACCCTGGCGGTAATCGCCGACTCAGGCCGGGCGATGTACGAAGCGATGGTGCGGCCGCTGAGCGAAGCCGAGCGCGAACAGCTCTGGCAGGACTACGTCCGCTTCGGTGAGCTCTTCAAGCTGCCACGCGGGGCGGTCCCCGCCAGCCATCGCGAGTTCCGCGCCTGGTTCGACGGCCGGCTCGCCTCGCCCGACCTGCACGCCACCCCACACGCGCTGGAGATGGCGCCGCTGGTCGCCTTCGAACAGCCGGTCCCGCCGGCGGCCCGCGCCAACCTCGCCGCCCAGAACCTGGTGATCAAGGGAACGCTGCCGCCCCGGGTGCGGGAGATCTTCGGCATTGAGTGGAGCCGCGGCCACGAGGCGGCGTTCCGCTCGATCACCGCCGCCCACCGTCGTGCCCGCCACGCCTTCCCGCGCCTCGTCCGCCGCGGTCGCAACGACCACTTCTTCGACGTCGTCACCCAGGGGGAGCGCCGCCGCGGCGGTACCGCGACGCCGCAGCTTGGCGCCGGTGCCCGCTGAGCCGACCCGCTGGTGGTCGCTGCGGCCGGCGCAGAACCTGAAGCCTGCGACCTACCGCTGCCCGCTCTGCGGCAAGCACCTCCCCGCCCTCAGCGAGCACATCCTGATCTGGCCCGAAGACGACAGGTCCCGCCGCCGCCACGCCCACACGACCTGCGTCCGCGCTGCCCGCGAGGCGGGTGACCTGGCGACGCGGGAAGAGTGGCAGCGGACCCAGCCGCAGCCGCCGTCGGCCTGGGAGCGGCTGCGGGCGCGGCTCTTCGGCCAGACTTGAGGCGATGCTCGAGCTGCTCGCCCTCGCGGCGGCCGGGGCCGCGGCGGGTGTCTCGAACTCGCTGGCGGGCGCCGGATCGCTGATCACCTTCCCGACCCTGCTGGCGCTGGGCCTGCCGCCGGTCGCGGCCAACGTGACCAGCACCGTCGGCCTCGTCCCCGGCGCCGTCGGCGGCGCGATCGGCTACGCCGACCTGATCACCGAGCAGCGCCGGCGGCTGACGCGGCTCGCGCTGCCGACGCTGGTCGGAGCGGCCGCCGGCACCGCGCTGCTGCTGATCACCTCCAACGACACCTTCGAGGCGATCGTCCCGGCGCTGGTCGCCGGCTCCTGCCTGCTGCTGCTCTTCCAGCCGCGCCTGACGCCACGGATCGCCCACGCCGGCAACGAGCACTCACCGTTCCTCAGCGCCGGGCTGATCTTCTCCGGCGCCTACGCCGCCTACTTCGGCTCAGCCGTCGGAATCCTGCTGCTGGGCCTGCTCGCGGTCTTCGTCGCCGACACGATGCAGCACCTCAACGCGATCAAGATCCTGCTCGCCGGCATCGCCAACCTGCTGGCGGCTATCGCCTACGCCTTCCTCGCCCCGGTCGACTGGCGCTATGCCGTCTGCCTGATGGTCTCCTCGCTGATCGGCGGCCGGCTCGGCGCCAACCTGGCCCGGCGGGTCTCCGGCGACGTCCTCCGGGTCGGGATCGCCGTGATCGGCCTGGCGGTCGCCGCGGTGCTGGCGGTGCGGGCGTTCGGTTGACGGGGCGTCGCCATCGCGGCCCAGCCCTGTGAACTCCTCTAACTGATCCTGCCGGGCCGGCGCGGATAGGGTGCCGCCCCTTGCTCGCCGCCTTCGCATCGAGGGCGCTCCCCCGACGGCGGGGGGTCCTAGGACCAAGGTCCCCTTGAGACCACGACCGGGGTTGGCGCATCCTGGCTCCCATGGAAAACACACCCAAAGGAGTGAGCAAGATGAACAGGATTACCCGCCTTCTGGCAGTCACCAGCGTCAGCGGTGCCCTGGCCCTCGGGGCCGCCGGCTTCGCCCAGGCAAGCCCCGACCACGGCGTTCAGGGCAAGGGCAGCAACAGCGTCTCCAAGTCCGACCACTCGAGCCGGGATCACAGCGGCAAGAAGGACCACAGCAGCAAGGACCGCGGCAAGAAGCACGACAAGAATCACCGGTAGAAGTGGAACCAGAGCAAGTGTGTTCCTGGGATTCGGCGGCCTCGCCACTGGCGGGGCCGCTTCGTCGTTCTGGGCTCTCCCCGTTCAGCCCGCCCCGATGCCGTGCCGCCGGGCCCAGAGCGCGGCTTGGGTCCGGTCGGTAACGCCGATTCGCTCGAACACCCGGGTCAGATGCGCCTTGACCGTCTTTTCACTGATCTCCAACCGGACCGCGATCAGCTTGTTCGGCAGTCCTTCGGCGACCAGCTCGAGGACCTCACGCTCGCGCCCCGTGAGGCCTGCGTCCCGTTGCCCGGCCCGCGCCGCCAGCAGCTCGGTTGCGGCCTTGGGCGCCAGCGGCGCCTCACCTCGGGCGGCGGCGCGAATGCCGTCCAGCAGCTCGCTCGGTGTGGCGTCCTTCAGGAGGTAGCCGAGAGCGCCGGCGTCGATCGCGCCGAGGATCCGCTCGCGGTCGGCAAATGCGGTGAGGACGACGACTCGGGCGCCGGGACGAGCGGAGACGATCCTCGCCGTTGCGGCGATGCCATCGAGCCGCGGCATCGAGAGGTCGATCAGGACGACGTCGGGCTCCAGCTCCGCGGCCGAGGCAACCGCTTCCTCGCCGTCTCCGACCGCCCCCACCACATCGATGTCATCCGCGGCAGCGAGCAACGATTCGATCCCGGCCCGAACGACCGGGTGGTCCTCGGCGAGTAGGACCCGGATCATCGCCGCGGCACCTCAATCCGTACCCGCGTACCCGAGCCCGGCGCCGAGTCGACCTCGAGCGTCGCGCCGGCCTGGTCCGCCAGATCACCGAGCATCGACAGTCCGAAATGCCCTTCGCCGGTGCTCTCGGCTGAGGCGGTATCGAAGCCCGCGCCGTCGTCGGCGACGGTCAGGTCGACGTAGCGTTCGTTCTCGGTCACGGTGATGTCGAGCGTATGGGGCCGGGCGTGGGCAACGGCGTTTCGGACCGCCTCCTGTGCGACTCGGAACAGCAGCGCCTCGTCGTCGGGCGGCAGCTCCAGGACGTCGGGCGTCTCAACGCGGGTCTCGACCCCACGAGCCGAAACTGGACCGAGCAGGTCGGAGAGGGCGGAGGCGAGGCCCGCCTGGCGCAGGCTCGGCGGGTAGATCTCGACCAGCAGGCTGCGCAGACCGCGGACGCTCTGGCGGGCCTGCTCGGCGCCTTGACTCAGCTCCTCGGCCGCCGGATCATCGCCATCCGCGCGGCTGCGCTGGGCTGCCGCAGCGAGGTTGAAGGAGAGGCCGGCGAGGTCCTGGACGACGCCGTCGTGGAGGTCCCCCGCGATCCGCCGGCGCTCGGCGCTGGAGGCGTCGATGGCGCGCTCGAGGAGCTCCTCGCGCTCGCGGCTGCCCCGGCGCAGCCGCCGCGCCATCGAGGCGGCGATCGGCAGCTGCAACAGGTACAGGACGAGCAGCGCGGCGAGCAGCGCCGGCAGGAAAGCGACCCAGATCGAGTGGGCGCTGGAGGCGACCGAGCTGAAGTGTTGGTAGGCCTCGAACAGCAGCTTGCGGCCGCCGGCATCGCGTACTGGCAGGTAGACCTCCAAGAGCTTGCCCAGGCCGCGCTCGGAGCGGTTCTCCGGCAGCGAGAGGTCGCTGACGCCGGAGTCGACGGTGCCGTTACGCAGCGAGGCGACCTCATCTTCCCCCAGCTTGAAATGGCGGCCGATCAGCCATTTGGCGTCGGAGTAGACGAGCTGCCCGGAGGCCGTCCACAGCTTGACGCGAACGATCGGGTCGCGCAGCACCCGTTCCCGGACGATACGGTCGAACCGCGCCAGCGCCGCCGGCCTGCCGTCGACCACACCTCGCGTCAGGTTCGGTTCGACGATCCCCCTGCCCACGATCGCGGTCACCTGGCGGGCGTTCTTCAGTGCCTCCGTCGTCCCAACATCACGCAGGACCAGATAGCTGGCCACGCCAACAACCGCCAGTGCCACGACTCCCGCCAGCGCAAAGCGGATCACCGCGCCGCGCACCGAGGGTGCAGTTCCCGATCCGCCACGCTTGGGCCATCTGATCTTTCTCATCCGGTGCTCCTATCTCAGCACGAACACCTCGCAGTCATCGCGGGCGCCTCGATGCTGGCTGCGTCGAGCCGCAAGCACCAAGTGGGACCAACGCATGTTCTGCGATTCGCGGTATACCGCAGTTTGCGCCCGATTCTCAGTGCTTTGGGCACTGGTGCCCAGGGGTCGGCCTCGCTTGTAGATCACGAGGAGATGAGAAAAGCCGCCCTGTACGAACCACCCACTCGACTCGCGACCGACCGTCTGCCAACATTCGTGGCATGGAGCACGCCCACGTCAGGCTCAGCGGCGATCGCGCTGGCGAGTACCTCGTCACCGAGGAGCGCCCCGACGGTTCGCTCACGTTGGTGCCGGATACCTCGTTCGAGGCGATCCGCAAGCGCCTTGGCACCGAGCCGGGGACTTTGGCCGACTTCGAGGCCGAGTATGGCGCCGTGCAGCCCCCCGACGGCGAGGGGTAGCCGATGAGCGACAAGCGGGCTGGTCGTGCCCCGGCGCTGTTCGATGACGCGGCCTTCGGCGAGGATCTTCAGCGAGCCGGAGATGCGGGGCGAGAGGTCGCGCTCAACGCCCGAAATAACTTCGAGGCAAGCGGCGTCCCTCTGGAGGAACTTCGCGCCTGCGACGAGGAAGGACCAGACGGGACGGCGCTCTTGCATTGCGTCAAGGTCCGCCTCCCCTTCCCCGACGGCAAATTCGGAATGGTCTTCCGCATCGAGTTGCGCGACGGAAAATCCGTCCTCGCCTTCGCCGCGTTCGGCGTCCGCCATCATCCGAAGGACTCCAACGCGCCGACCGTCTACGACATCGCCCATCGCCGATTGCACGAATAGCCACGGCCGACGAGGTAAAAGCGATTCGGAGAGTGGGCGGTACTGGGCTCGAACCAGTGACCCCTTCCTTGTAAGGGAAGTGCTCTCCCAACTGAGCTAACCGCCCGGGACTCCCATTATTGCCGGCCCTCGGCCGGCATGATGCGGAACCCCCCGAAGTCGAAGGCCTTGAGGTCGAGGTCCAGTAGCCTCGTCCTATGGACGTATCGACCCTCTGGCGGGCGGCGCTGGTCCAGTTCGCCGCCGTCGCGGTTCTCTTCATCGCCCTCGCCTTGGCCCTGCCCCACAGCTTCTTCGTCGACTGGGGCTGGATTGTCGGCCCGGCGGCCTGGATGCTTTGCGCCGCCTTCACCGCGCGGGTTCTGCACCTGCCGCTCGTGCGGACTCTGACCGGCGCCGTCCTCGCCGGCCTACCCAGCCTGGTCGCCGTCCTCTTCAACCTGCACTCGGTCGGCACCATCCTCGCCATCGCCCTCTTCGCCCTCTGGTGCGCGCGACTGCCGCGCGACGGCGCCCTCGCTTAGCGCCTCCCACTCTGAGGCCGAGGTGGCCGGTGCCGACGGGTCAACGGCGCGCCGCCGCGGGCAATTGCGTGGGCCTCGCCGTGCAGATCTCAAACGCCCGCGCCCGCGCCCGATGCAATCGGGGTGAGGAGCCTCGAAGCGAACAGCCGCATCGCCGCGACCGCCGTCGTCGCCCTTGCGCTGATGGCGCTCTCGGGCACCTTCGTCGCCGGCGCCCGGGCCGGGTCGGGCGGCCTCTCCGGCGCCCCCGAAACCGCCCCGGCCGAAGCGCCGAGCGGCGAAGCGCGCATCTCCACCCTGGCCGGCGAACGGGCGGTCGCTCCGGCGGGCGCGCCGACCACCGTCAGGCGAGTGATCGCCGCGGCCAACCGGATCCGCAGCACTCCATATATATGGGGCGGCGGCCACGCGCGCTGGTGGGACCGCGGCTATGACTGCTCGGGCTCGGTCAGCTACGCGCTGCACGGCGGCGGCCTGCTGGAAACGCCGATGGTCTCCGGCTCGTTCATGAAGTGGGGCGCCCCCGGACCGGGAACCTGGATCACGATCTACGCCAACCGCAAGCATGTCTACGCAGTGATCGCCGGCCTGCGCTGGGACACCGGCGGCGACGTCGCCGGCACCACCGGGCCGCGCTGGCACGCCGAACCTCCCTACCCCAAGGGCTTCGCCGTCCGCCACCCGGTCGGGTACTGAGGGGACGCGGTTGACAGATAACCGTTCGGTACTTAACCTTTCGGTACCGAATGTCTGACGAGAAGCTGAGCACCGACCGCATCGAGCCGTACGTCTGGAAGATCGCCGCTGTGGTGATCCTCGGGATGATGATGTCGATCCTCGATACGACGATCGTCAACGTCGCGCTCGACACCCTGAGCAAGGATCTGCACAGCACGATCGCCCAGATCCAGTGGGTGGCGACCGGCTACCTGTTGGCCCTCGCCGCGGTGATCCCACTCACCGGCTGGTCGGCGCGGCGCTTCGGCGCCAAGCGCGTCTACCTCGCCTCGATCTTCCTCTTCACCGTCGGCTCGGCTCTCTGCGGGCTGTCCGAATCGAGCACCTCACTGATCTTCTTCCGCGTCCTGCAGGGCGTCGGCGGCGGCATGATCATGCCGATCTCGCAGATGATCATGGCCGAGGTCGCGGGCCCGAAACGGATGGGCAAGGTGATGAGTGTCGTCGTCATGCCGGCGATGCTGGCGCCGATCCTCGGCCCCGTGGTCGGCGGCCTGATCCTCGAGAACCTGCACTGGTCCTGGATCTTCTTCGTCAACGTCCCGATCGGGATCGTCGCCGGCGTGCTCGGCTACCGGATGCTGCCGAACTCCGAGCTCGGCGAGGCGGGGAAGCTCGACATCGGAGGCCTGCTGCTGCTGGTCACCGGCATGCCGCTGATCGTCTACGGCCTCGCCGAGATCGCGCCGAGGGAAAGCTTCACCGACCCGGCGGTGATCTACCCGATCCTCGTCGGCCTGGCGCTGCTCGTCGCCTTCGGCCGGCACGCGCTGCGGACCGAGCGGCCGCTGCTCGATGTCCGCCTCTACGCCAACCGGGTCTTCGCCGCCGCCTCGCTGACCACCTTCGGTCTCGGTGCCGCGCTCTTTGGAGCGATGATCCTGATCCCGCTCTACTACCAGCAGGTGCGCGGCGAGAGCGTGATCGTGACCGGCCTCCTGCTCGCCCCCCAGGGTCTCGGGATGCTGATGGTCGCGCCCTTCACCCCGAGGCTGACCCAGCGCTTCGGCGGCGGCCGCGTCGCCGTGGTCGGCGTCTCGATCCTCGTCCTCAGCTCGCTGCCGCTGGCCTTCATCGGCGCCGACACCTCGATCGCGATGATCTCCGCCACCCTCCTGCTGCGCGGTGTCGGCATCGGCCTCTCCTTCATCCCCACCACCACCGTCGCCTTCGCCGCGCTGCGGACCGACCAGCTCTCCGACGCGACCCCGCAGATGAACGTCCTGCAGCGGGTCGGCGGCGCGATCGGCACCGCGGTCCTGGCGGTAGTCCTGCAGCGGGCGATGGTCGGGGCGACGACACCGACGGAGATGGCGAGCGCCTTCGCCACCGCCAACTGGTGGGCGGTCGGGATCGCCGCCCTCTCGCTGATCCCCTGCATCGTCCTGCTGCGCGCCGAGGGCCCGCGCCACACCCCGACCCCGGCCGAGGAGCTGGCCGAGGCGGAGCTGGAGCCGCTCGGTGTCTAGCGCCGCCGAGCGCCCCACCCTCGCCGAGGCCGGCGCGGGCCCGCGCCCCGAGCGCCTGGCCGAGCTCCGCCACGCCTTCCGCCACGCCTACCGCAGCCTCCGCAGCATGCGCGGGCGGGACACCCACCTGCTGCCCGGCAAGATCGGCCATGCCCAGTACGAGCTGCTGGCCGAGCTCGACGAGCGCGGCCCCCTCCCCGCCGGCGAGCTGGCCACCGTCGCCGGCCTCAGCCCCGCCGCCGTCTCCCAGATGCTCGACCACCTGGCGGCCGAGGGCCACGTCGAACGCGACCGCTCGGAGGCCGACCGCCGCATCGTCGTGACCAAGCTGACCCGCCGCGGCCGGCGCCAGATCGAGGCCCGCCGCAAGCTCTGGGGCGGGCGCTGGGAGCAGGCGCTGGCGGGCGCCGAGGAGGAGGAACTCCGCATCGCCGCCGCCGTCCTCGAGCGCATCGCCGCCGTCTTCGACGACCCGCCGAGCTGAGCTTCAGCGGGGAACTCGGCCCGTAGGCCTACAGGGGAAGATGTGGGTCAAGCCGAGATTGGTGCCGTCGGCGAACAGGACGTTGCCCTTCGTCACCCAGCTGCCGGTTGGACAGCCTGCTACCAGAAAGCTCTTCTCCTGGCCCTGGTAGGTGAACCTGCGGCCGATCTTCAGCTCGAACTTGGTGACGGAGGCCGAGCCACCCGCGATCTTGGGGATCGGCGCCGTGATCTGAAGACCAAACCGACCGCGATGGATTCGAGTGACCGTGGCCCTGACGACGACTGCGGTCGGCGCCGGCACCTTGAGGTAGGCGTGGAGAAGAACGACCGTGGTCCGCCCGTGGACGCCGCCGTTGAAGAGAACCACTGACCCGCTTGCGGAGAACGGCGTCTGTTCGGCGAAGGCGACCTCGGCTTCCGCCGTGCCCGATCCCACTATCGCGCTGCCACAGGCTCGCTTGGCGGCCGCTGTGTCGCGCGCCACGATCTGCTCCTCCTTGCAGATCGGAAGACCCACCGCGTCGATGCCGAGCGTCCGATCAACTTTAAGTTTGACCGACCGAACCGCAGGAGGATGACTGCCGTCGACGGTACTGATTTCCCCGACGAGGCGGGCCGTAATCGGGGCGCTTCCATGCTTCGGCAGCTTGGAGGGCGAGATGCCGCCGTTGTCGGCGAGAACGAGGTTGCCGACCTGCACAACCTCGCGATCGCCAAAGGCCGCGCTCGCGAAGATCAATGCCAAACTAACGGTAAGCACGATGCCATGGGTGAGATGCCTTTTCATGCTCCCACCCTCTCCCGCCGAGGGCAGACCTCGCTTCCCCGATTTGAGCCCTGGCGCGGGCGAAATTCAACAATGTGGGAAAGGGTGTGGGGTGAGAGCTACGGCCGGTCCGCCAGCCGTAAGGCGATCTCCAGGTCCGCTGCCGAAGCCCTGAGCGAGCGCCCCAGGAGTTCCTCGATCGCCTGGATGCGATTCCTCACCGTGCGGCGGTCTACACCAAGGGCGGCGGCGGTCGAGGAGACATTCCGCTCCGCGGTGAAGTAGGCGCGCAGTGTCTCCCGGGCGACCCTGCCTTCGTCCCGTGTCTGCTCGAGCGGCGACAGGAAAATCTGGCGCAACGAGCGGGCGGTGAGATCGTCGCGAAGGATCGCTGCCAGCAGGACGACGTCGCCATAGCGGAGGACGTCCCGGTCTTCGCGCTCGGCGATCGGCAGCGCCGCCTTGGCCTGGAGGTGACTGAACCTCCACCCAGCAAGACCCTCCCCAGGCTCGCCAACCGTGATGACGATGCCTTCATGGGCGCCGTCAGAGAACGCTTGCAGCACCTCCTCGGTCGCCAGCTGCTGTCGGCCCCCCAGCCAGCAAGCCCAGGTCGATTCCTCCTCCCGGCAGACCGCAAGCAGGCGGCGGCCCAGTCTGTTCGCGAGCCCACGCATCAGCTCCTCCACTCCATCCCCCTTTGCCATTAGGGCGAGATGGTGCCCATCGATGTCATAGCCAAGGTCGGTGGTGTCGACGAGCTCGCCGGCGAGCAACCTCTTGACGCAGTCGCGACGCCGCTCGGTGTCGCTGCCGGGCCGGATCTTGGCCTCGCGCGCGTACTCAGCGCTGACTGCGGCGAGCAACCGATCGCCGAGCGTGGCCTGGACGCCGAGCAGACGGCGAAGGGTGGAATTCGGTACCTCAACGCGCTCCGCCTCTTCGACGAGGAAGTCGCCGAAAAGTGCGTTGCCAGCGAAGTAACGCCGCAGCACGGTGTCAAGCGAAACGCCATCGCGGGCATCCAGCCTGGCCTGCGCGAGGAGGGCCGCCGGAACCGCCGGGGCCCGGCGCTCGCCGACCTCGAGCCCCTCCAACCGATGGTCGATCGCGGCGGCAAGGGCGGCATTGAGAGCCTCGAGGTAGGCGGGGTCAGAGACGTCGCGGGGGTCGGAGATCGCATACACGCGGGTCGCGACAGCCGCCTGAATCTCAGGCAGACGTTCGCGCAGACGAGATGCAAGCGCCGACCGAGCCTCCACGGATTCACCTTACCGCGGGGCTCCGGGCCGGCACGATCGGCCGCGGCGAAGCCGACATCGCGATGTTCGTTCCTACAGCAGCTCCGGCGCCCCGCGTGGGCTTGGCAGGGCGCCGCGGCTCTGAGAAGGTGGTCGGGGAGACCCAGACCGAGGCGATGGGAGCGTTGCGATGGACTTCACCCCAGGGCGGCGGACCAAGGCGTTGACGGCGGCGATGCTCTGCGCGATGGCCCTCACCGTTGGCGTCACCAGCGCCGGCGCCGAAGGCGTCGTCCCGATCGAGGGCACCTGGGTAGGGACGACCTCGGCCAAGCTGCCGGTCAGCTTCGAAGTCATGGAGGGCGACGTCCGCAACGCCCACTTCCGCTTCAGCTGGGGCTTCTGCGGCACCTACGAATCCCACCTCCCCAACACCGACCCGATCGACGCCGGCGGGCACTGGAGCTTCCTCGACACCCGGGGCCAGACGATCGAAGGCACCTTCGTCGCCCCGGACCGGCTCGAAGGCACGGTCGTCGCCGTCGAACGGGAGCTCCCCGGCTGCCCCCGCACGCAGGCCACCTTCGTCGCCGCGCCGGGGGAAATTCCACCCTTCGTCAAGCCGCGGGCCTTCGCCGTGCAGAACGCCATCACCGGCCACCTCGCCAGACGGCCACACCGGATCATCCTCGGCAGGCACGGCTCCTTCTCCTTCCGCGGCCTGCGGTGGCAGAGCTTCGGCGGTCTCAGAGCCCACGCGACCGGCAGTGCCGCCATCCGCCGGGGCAAGCGAATCTGGCGACCGCGGGCACAGGTGCGGCTGAGCTTCGAGGTCGAATACGGCCCCGACAAACGGGTCTACTCGACCGTGCGCTGGGCTCTGCGCGGGCCTATCCCGCCCGGCTTCGCCCGGCACGGCCTGCAGATCGTCGCCTGAGCGCTCCTCGCCCTGGTGAAGCTGACCCGAGTCGGTTAGCGTCGCCATGCACCGCAATGGGGTGATAAAGAGGAGCGAGCATGGAATCCAGGGCGATCGACCCGGTCGACTTCCGCGAGGCGCAGCACAAGCACTGGGACTCTGCCGCGGTCGGATGGAAGGAGTGGAGTGAGTTCAACGACCGCGCCGACGGGCACATCAGCAAGCGGCTGGTGGAGCTCGCCGATGTGCGGTCGGGAAGCCGGGTCCTGGACATCGCCGCCGGCTATGGCGAGCCGGCGCTCACCGCCGCGCGTAAGGCCGGCCCGGAGGGCCGCGTCGTGGCCACGGACATCTCCGCCGAGATGCTCGCGTTCGGGCGTCAACGCGCGGCGGCGGCCGGCCTGGGCAACGTCGAGTTCATCGAGTCCGACGCCTCCAGCCTCGATTTTCCGCAGGCGAGCTTCGACGCCGCCGTCTCGCGCTGGGGAATCATCTTCGAGCCTGACGCGGAGGCCGCCGCGGGGCGCATCCGAGGCTTCCTCAAGCCCGGCGCGCGGATGGCGATCAGCTCGTGGGGCGAACCCGACCAGGTTCCCTTCCTCTCGATTCCGATGAGGACGACGATGGAGCGGCTGGATGTGCCCCCACCCCCGGCCGGAACGCCTGGGCCCCTCTCCCGTCCCACCCCCGCCGCGATCGGTGGGCTGCTCGCAGGAGGCGGGTTCTCGGATGTCGCCGTGGAGCAGGACGAGGTCACCTTCGAGTTCGACTCCCCGCAGCACTTCACCGCCTACATCAGGGCGATCTCCGCCCCGATCCGGGCGATGATCGAGCAGTACGCGGGCGAGGCCCAGGAGGAGGCCTGGGACGCGATCACGCAGGCCGCGGCGGAGGCGGGAGGTGGCTCGAAGCCGCTGAGCTTCTCGAACCTGGTGCTGTTCGCCTCGGCTACCGCCTAGCGCCCG
>CAWHKY010000002.1:0-1178837 GCA_963830135.1 uncultured Solirubrobacterales bacterium | reverse complement strand
CGCGCCCCGACCAGCTCGACGATCTCGCCCATGATCTTGTTGATGTCGAAGTCCTTGGGGGTGTAGACGCCGGCCACGCCTTGCTCGCGCAGACGCTTGGCATCGGCGGCGGGGATGATGCCGCCGACGACGACCGGCACGTCGACGCCCTCCTCGCGCAGCAGTCCGACCACTTCCGGGATCAGCGCCAGGTGGGAGCCGGAGAGGATCGAGAGGCCGACCACGTCGACGTCCTCCTGCAGCGCCGACTCGGCGATCTCGGCCGGAGTCAGGCGGATGCCCTGGTAGATGACCTCCATGCCGACGTCGCGGGCGCGCAGGGCGATCTGCTCGGAGCCGTTGGAGTGGCCGTCGAGGCCGGGCTTGCCGACCAGGATCTTGATCGGGTGGCCGATCCGCTCGGAGGTCGCCTCGACCTGCTTGCGGATCTCGGCCAGCTGGTCGCGGTCGGCCGGGGGGGCGGCGCCGTCGACGCCGGTCGGCGCCCGGTAGGCACCGAAGGCTTCGCGCAGCACTTCCGACCACTCGCCGGTCGTGGCGCCGGCCTTGGCGGCGGCGATCGTCGCCGGCATGATGTTCTCGTCCTCGTCGGCGGCGACCCGGGCCAGCTCCGCCAGGGCGGCACTCACGGCGGCCTCGTCGCGCTCGGCCTTCCACTCCGCCAGCGCCTCGATCCGCTCGCGCTCGACCTCCGGGTCGGGGGTGAGGATGCCGCCATCGGCGCCGTCGGTCAGCGGCGAGTGCTCGGTCTCTTTGAAGCTGTTCTGGCCGACGACCTTGAGCTCACCGCTCTCGATCCGGCCGACCCGCTCGCGGTGAGACTCGACCAGGCGCGCCTTCATGTAGGGGACGGCCTTGACGGCGCCGCCGTGCTCCTCGACCACCGCCATCTCGGCCCGGGCGCCCTCGGTCAGCTCGGCGACCAGACCGTCCATCACGACCGAGCCCTCGAAGATGTCGGGGTACTCGAGCAGGTCGGTCTCGTTGGCCAGCACCTGCTGGATCCGCAGGCTCCACTGCTGGTCCCAGGGGCGGGGCAGGCCCATCGCCTCGTTCCAGGCCGGCAGCTGCAGGGCGCGGGCGCGGGCGTCGCGGCTGAGCGTCACCGCCAGCGCCTCGAGCACGATCCGCTGGATGTTGTTCTCCGGCTGGGCCTCGGTCAGGCCGAGGCTGTTGACCTGGACGCCGTAGCGGAAGCGCAGCATCTTCTCGTCGCTGACGCCGTAGCGCTCGCGGCCGATCTGGTTCCAGAGCGCTCCCATCGTCCGCAGCTTGGCGATCTCCTCGATCAGCCTGATCCCGGCGTTGACGAAGAAGGAGATGCGGCCGAAGACCTTGGGGAAGTCCGCCTCGGCGACCTGGCCGCGGGCTTTGACCTCGTCGAGCACGGCGATCCCGGTGCTGAGCGCGTAGGCGATCTCCTGGACCGGCGTCGCCCCGGCCTCCTGCAGGTGGTAGCTGCAGATGTTGGTCGGGTTCCACTGCGGCACCTCGTTGACGCTGAAGGCGACCATGTCGGCGATCAGCCGCATCGAGGGCTCGGGCGGGAAGGCGTAGGTGCCGCGCGAGAGGTACTCCTTGATGATGTCGTTCTGGGTCGTCCCGGTCAGCTGGGCGCGGTCGACGCCGTTCTCCTCGGCGACCGTGACGTAGAGGCCGAGCAGCCAGGCGGCGGTCGCGTTGATCGTCATCGAGGTGTTCATCTCGTCGAGCGGGATGCCGTCGAAGAGCTGGTGCATGTCGCCCTTGTGGGCGATCGAGACGCCGACCTTGCCGACCTCGCCGCGGGCGAGGATGTGGTCGGGGTCATAGCCGGTCTGGGTCGGCAGGTCGAAGGCGACGGAGAGCCCCGTCTGGCCCTTGGCGAGGTTGCCGCGGTAAAGCTCGTTGGAGCGTTTCGCGTCGGAGTGGCCGGCGTAGGTGCGCATCACCCAGGGGCGGTCGCGCTCGGGAAGTCGGTGGTTGCTCATGTTGGACATGGTATTTGCTGTCAGGCGAGCGTGGGCGAGGGGCTCCCGGGGCCGAAATCCGCCGTTCAGCTTCGCCCGGCCCGCATCTTTCCGCGTCGCCTGTGTTTAGGTTGCCGACCATGAAGCTTCGACTCAGCGTCATCGCGCTCGCCGCGGCCGTCCTCGGCACGCTCGCCTTCAGCTCCTTCGCGAGCGCCGGGATGGTCGGCATCTATCGCAACGGGATGGAATCCCTCACCCAGCGCAGCCAGCTGGTCAAGCTCTCGGGCCGCAGCTGCGCCCGCGGCGGTTCCGGCGGCGCCCTGCGGATCACGGTCGGGAAGAAGACCGAATCCTGCTCCTTCCGGACCCCGGTGCTGGGGCGCGACCTCGAGATCGCCGCGACCGAGCGCCTGCTCAGCGGCACCCCGACCGCCGTGCAGCGCAAGTCCTACCTGGGGCTGCAGCTTCGCGCCGGAGCCGGCGCCCGCTATGAAATGCGGACCTACCCGCTGCAGCGCAAGGTCCAGCTGGTCAGGGTCACGCCGGAAGGCGCCAAGTTCCTCGCGATCGCCAAGAACCAGGCGGCGGTCAAGGGCGTCAACAAGGCCAACGCCCTGCGCCTGCGGGCCCTCAACGTCACCAGCGGCCCGGAACGGGGAAAGGTCACCCTGCTCGGCTACCTTGGCTCGGCGCAGATCCTGGAAGCGACCGACAGCACCTCCGGCGAAGTCACCGGCTCCGCCTCCGCCGTCACCGTCGGCGCCGCCCACAACGCCTCCGGCCTGATCGCCAGCATCGACGACGTCATCGTCCGCGTTCCCTCGCCGTTCTAGACCGCTCCAGAGAGCCACGATCTCTACATCGAGCAACACCACAGGGTGTATAGTGGTGTCATGAGCAGGACGCAGGTCTATCTGGGCGAGGATGAGCTGGCACTCCTGGAGCGCGCCTCGCGCGACACGGGGGCGTCCCGCTCGGAGCTGATCCGCCGCGCGGTTCGCACCACCTTCGGCGAGCAGGGGAAGGACGAGAGGCTTCGCGCTCTCAAGGCCAGCGCCGGATCCTGGCGGGGTAGGCGCGCCAGCGGCGCCGAGTACGTCGAGGCTCTGCGCGGCGGCGACCTCAACGAGCGCCTGGCCCAACTCGGCGTCAAGTGAAGCTGCTGGACACCAGTGTGGCGATCGACCACCTGCGTGCCGCGCCGCCTGCGGTCGACCTCCTCAGCGGGCTGATCGAAGCCGGAGAGCCGCTCCTCGCCAGCGAGGTCGTGCGCTTCGAGCTGCTCGCCGGCGTGCGTGAGAAGGAGGTAAGGGCGCTGGAGCAGTTCTTCTCGGCGCTTTCCTGGGTGCCGGTGGGGGAGGAGGTGGCGCGAACCGCCGGCTCGCTCGCACAACGCCACCGCCGCGCCCACAGCGGCATCGACGACGCCGACTACCTGATCGCCGCCACCGCGCTTCTGCTCGAAGCCGAGCTGCTTACCATCAACGTGCGTCACTTCCCGATGATTGATGGGCTTAAGCCCGCCTACTGAGCGAAGCAGGGTCTCCGGGCGCAGCCGGTGGCGGAACCCACCGGCGATCGGGCCACACATAAGACCGGGTTGTCGCGATTTTCGCTCGGTTTTCGTGCCTCCGAGAACCTTGGGCCTCGTCCAAACCGGGAGCGCGTGCGACATCCGGTCACGCTCGCAACCACGCGGGAGGAGCAGCTCGACGGCTACGAATCTGGCGGCTCCTCATCGGTCCAATAGTCCGTCGCCTGCTCTCGCCGGTAGGCCTCCTGGAATCCCTCGCCCGAGGCTCCGGGGGCCCGAGTCGCCGCCACCAACTTGCCGGTATCCGGATAGAGATTCACCTCGGGAGCGATCATCGTGCTGACCACCAGCACACGGGCGTGTTGAGCGCCTCGATTCTGGAGCTGGTGCGCGCCGTCTTCGCCGACCCGAAACGCGACGACCTCCCCCTCGGCCAGCTCGCGCCACCCATCCGGCGTGCGCAGGTGCGGCTGGCCGCTGAGCACGATGAGCATCTCCTCGTTGGCGCTGTGGGCGTGGTATGGAAAGGTCGCCTGGCCAGGCGGGATCTCATAGAGACTTGCTCCGAGCTTCTCGGACCCGGCCTGTTGGCCCAGTTTGGCGCGCCGGTAGGTGAAGCCCTCACGTTCCTGATCTGCATCGAAGTCCGGCTGGTATGCATTTGCCATGCGCGGATTATCTCCCCTCTCCACCCGGATTCGTCCCTGGGGCTTCCGCGACATGGCGTTCGCACCCGTTCCGCGCGATTTGCATGCGCCCGCCGACCAATCCCCAGGCGCTCGCTCCGGACGAGGGCTCGAGGTCTCGCCAGGCGGTCTCGGTCCAGGCTACTCGTCGAGCCACCGGGCCAACCGCTGCTCGACCTCGTCCTGGGGCAGGACTCTGGTCGCCCTGACGTCTTCGCGGCCACGCCTGATGCGCTGCAGGACGTAGAGGTGGTACTGAATATCCTCAAGCGAAGCCCCCTCGGGGAGGCCGTCGAGGACTCTTCGGGCGTCCTGTTTCGCGGTTGCCATCGCATCCAGGGTACCGCCCGGCGCGGTGGCTGCAAGGACATCTGGGCCGTGGTCGCCCTCGCAGCGCTGACGGCACCTGGCTGCGCCTGCCACATCGCGGCTCCTTTTCGCGACGTCGCACAAATGCCCGCCATTCGGCCCCGGACGGTGAAACTGGCGCTGTCGAGAAACGGCAGGGGCCTTCGGGCCCCGAACTCAGGCCGCCGCGGCCGCCAGAGTGTGTCGGTGGAGCTTCAGGAGGTTGTGAGTGGCTGCGATCAGGCGCCATTCCGAGCGAACCGCCGCCCGGCCTCTGCGTTTGAAGCGCCCCGCGCGCCGGTTCTGCTTTATCTGCGCGAAGACCGGCTCGACCATCCGCCTGTCGTCGTGAGTAGAGGGCGCCGCCGGACTCGGTGGCGAGCGCTCTTCGCATGAAGTCATAGGGCCCGCCGAGGCGTGTCTTTCGCGGCTCCTTTTTGCGATCGGCATCGGCGGCGACAAGCGGGATGATACCCGCGCTCTCTGAGCCGGTCGATGTGATCGTTTGACCAGTAGCCGGCGTCGGCGAGCACCACCCCGGGACTCTCCTTCACTCCCGCCCCCTCCAGCTCTCTCTCGGCGGCTGAGACCATCGGATCCAGCTGCGCGAAGTCAAGTCCGTCGAGGGCGATCTCGGCGGCGACAATGATCTGGCCGCGGTGGTCACGGCCTGCGCGTTGTAGCCCTGGACGTAGCCGCGGTAGGCCTTCATGTTTCTTGGAGTCGGGGTCGGTGAGGTTGATCTTGCCCTCGGGTTGAGCAGGTGGCGTGTGGGGGTTCGGGGGCCGGCCGAAACGCCGCCCGTCCTTCATCACCCCACGAGCGCGATAGGCCTCGTAGTCGCGGTTTGCCTGGCTCTCGGTGCGCCAGTCTTCGAGCAGGCGCCGGCGGCAGATCTCAAGCCGCTCTGAGCGTTCCCTGGGGATCGGCTCCGGCTCGGCGGCGCGCTCTGCCTCGAGGCGATCCTTGGCCTCGCGAAGCCAGGCCCGCCTGCCCTCACGGCTCGCCAGGTGCTCGGGCAGCTCGTCGCCGCGAGCCTCGCCGTGGACCTCGTCCTCGGCGGCGTCGATGCGGCCCGCCTCGGCGAGGATCTCGGCGGCGATCCGCTCATAGCTTCGGGTCGCGTGGTTGCTGGCGGAGGCCTCGAGCTTGGTCCCGTCGACCGCCAGCACCCCGACCTCGACGATGCCGGCCTGCGCGCAGAGGCCGAGCACCTGGCCGAAGAGGTCGGCCAGGCTCCCTCGTGGCGGACGCGGAAGCGGGCGATCGTGGCGTGGTCGGGGACCTGGTTGGCGCAGATCACCCGGAAGGCGACGTCCTCGCGGCAGCGGCGCTCGATCCCCCGCGAGCTGCGCTCGCCGACCGCATAGGCGTAGGCGAAGAGCGTGACCATCATCTTCGGCTCGTGGGCGGCGCGGCCGTGGCCATCCTGGCGGTAGGCGGTATAGAACGGTTCGAGATCGAGCTCTTCGATCGCTTCGATCACGAACCAGGCGAGATGGTCCTCCGGCAGCCAGTCGCGGAGGTCCGGCGGCAGCAGCAGAGGTTGGTCACGGTCACAGCTGAGGAAGTTCTGGGGCATGTCCCATTTCTCGGCGCAAACGGACCGAAAAACGGGTGGTTTGTGCGACAGCCTCCGCGCAAAGCAGTACTGCGCCCCCATTGGAGAATCCACGGTCGAGTACCTCCGCTACTTGCGACAGCGAGACTGAGCGAACTGCGAGCTATCGGACGCGACCTGATGCCAACGCCGGCCACCCACTTGGGGGTGTAGCTCGACCGCTGTTTGGTCGATGGGTCTAGGAAATGGCGACGACCAAGCCTGATCCAAGGCCGATTGACTTGCCGCGCTCCTCCTCGGCCGCCGCATTGAAGCCGGTCGCGGATCCGACGGTATTGGTCAAGGACCTCGAGCGCACCCCCCAGGAACGCCGTGGCCTCTACCTCAAGCTGCCACTGAAGCTGGTGGCGGTGATTGCCATTGCCCTCGGCTGGGCCGGCTTCTCGTTCTGGCTCTCGCTGCCGTGGATCGAAACCCTGGGCCAGTCGATCACGATGCCGCTCGCGATCGCTGTGATCTTCGGGATCGCGATCATCCCCGGTTACCTCAACGCCAACCTGATCGCCTCCCTGCTGATCGACAAGCCGCCGCCGCTGCGCTTCGACCTCGATTTCCCGGCGCTCACTTTCCTCATCGCCTGCTTTGAAGAGGAGGAGACGATCGAGGAGACCCTCGACTACGTCGCCAAGCAGGATTACCCCGGCGAGCTGAGGATCTTGGTCGCCGATGACGGCTCCAAGGACCGCACCGCCGCCCGCGCCCGCCGCTTTGCGAAGACCGATCCTCGCGTCGAGGTCCTCACCTTGCCTCACGGCGGCAAGGCCCAGACCCTCACCGGCGCGCTGGCGCGGGTGCGGACGCCCCTGGTGGCAACCGTCGATGCGGACACTCTTTTGATGGCGTCGGCACTGCGGCGCATCGTTGCCCGTCTGCTGATCTCCCCGCCGGACACGGTGGCTGTCGCCGGCGCGGTCTTCGTCCGCAACTCCCGCAGCAACTTCATCACCCGCGCTCAGGAGTGGGACTACTTCCTCGGGATCGCCTCGGTGAAGCGCCAGCAGGGCCTCTTCCAGGGGACGATGGTCGCCCAGGGCGCCTTCAGCGTCTATCGCACGACGGCGCTGAAGGAGGTTGGAGGCTGGCCCGACCGGATCGGCGAGGACATCGTCCTCACCTGGGCGATGATGCGCGAGGGCGGGCGGGTTGGCTACGAGCGCACCGCGATCGCCTTCACCGCGGCGCCGGAGGACCTCAGGTCCTTCGCTCGCCAGCGGCAGCGTTGGGCGCGGGGAATGATCGAGGGCCTGCGCGAGCACGGCGGCGCCCTGCTGGCGGAGGGCCGCACGAACATCCACGCCGTGCTCGTCAACTTCGTCTTCCCCTACATCGACCTCGTCTACTCGATCGCCTTCCCGATCGGGATCCTTCTGGCCCTCACCGGCAACTTCGCGATCGTCGGACCGATGACCCTGGCGGTCCTGCCGCTGAACCTCCTGCTCGCCGGAATCATGTTCCACTTCAGCCGGGCCTCGTTCGAGGAGGTCGGCCTGAAGGTCCGCAAGAACTGGCTTGGCTACCTCGGCTACCTGCTGACCTACCAGCTCTTCATGTCGCCGGTCTCAGTTGCCGGCTACGCCAAGGAGCTGTTCGGCGCGGCGCGGCGTTGGTAGCGCGCCGGTGTGACCGACGCGAAGGCAAATGTTTCTGCCCCGAGGACATCGGTGTCCGGGTAGACGTATGGATCGTCGCTCACACGTGCCGCGACGCGCCGTTTACCGCCGGCGAGGTCAGTAAGCCCTCAAGCGGCTCGCCCGTGAAGAGACGGCGCTCCGCCTCTCGCAGGTCGGCGTCTGAAGCATCCCCTCGGACCCCGAGGAAGATTGAGGTTTACGGCGAGGTTGGCGTAAGAGGAGCACCCGACCCACCCCTGACCACTTTGCGCTTGGCCTTTGGTTTCGGTTTCGGCGGGAACGCCACCTTTTCGCGGACCGCTGTGGACACCAGGCGCGCATAGAGCCCGGCTGCGGCGGGCTTGAGGTGGATGCCGTCCCAGAGCAGATCTTCGTTTTCCTCGGCGACCGATTTCCAATCGATCACGGTCGTGTGCGGCCAGTCTTCGCCAGCATCGGCAAGTGCGTGGTTGGACTCTTCGATCCAGCTGACCGGGGCGTGGTCGTTGATGAAGAAGAGCTGACCGACGTCGGCGGTCGCCTTCTGGATCGCCTCCATGTCTTCGCTGTAGAGCGGGCCGTTGTTCCCCATCTGGATGATCATCGCGTTGGGGTGATGCCCTTCGCGGCGCAGTCGCTGGACGATTTCGACGAATTCGTTCGCCTGGCGTCCGACCTTGGCATTCATCGAGAAGCCCGGCCCGAGCCTGGCGGCGAGGTTGGAGGCCGCACCGATCATCACCGAGTCGCCGAGCGCGATGATCCGCGGCTGATGTTTGGGAACCGGCAGTGCCGCGGTGTCGTGGCTTGGGGGAGGGATCGGCTTGGCCTTGATCCGGGCGACGGTCGGGCCGGCCGCCGCCAACTGGTGGCTGCCGCCGCCGAAGAGGCCGCTCCAGCCGACCAGGGCGACGACGGCGAGCACCGCGAAGAGCAGCGCCGGCCGGCCCACTCGCAGCCAGTTCTCGGGCATCGACGGCAGCTTCGCCTTGCCGTGGAAGGGCAGCTCGACGAAGCGGTAGGAGAGGTCGGCGAGAACCAGCACCGCGAGCAGCTGCAGCGGGATCAGGATCCCTTTCGGCAGATTGACGTCGACGCCCGGGCGGGTGAGGGCGAGCACCGGCCAGTGCCAGAGGTAGAAGCTGTAGCTGCGCAGGCCGAGCCAGAGCATCGGAGCCCTGCCGATGATGCCGCCGAGGCTCGAGGCGGGGTGGGCCAGGACCGCCAGCAGCAGGGTCGTGACCAGCGCCAGCCAGAGGTAGCCGCCGTGCCAGAGGGCGAGGTCGTAGTCGTGGACGTGGATGAAGCTGAGCGCGATGTAGGCGAGGGCGAGGACGCCGACGACGTCGAGGATCGGTCCGACCAGTGGGCCCGGTCTTGCGCCGGCGCAGCTCGATCGGGCTCCAGACCAGTGCCAGGGCGACGCCGCCGAGCAGTCCGACCGCGTGGGTGTCGGTGCCGTAGTAGATGCGTGAGGCGTCGGACCCGGGGTCGAAGAGGATCCAGGCGAGGGCGACCGAGCCGAGCGCCCCGGCGAGGACGCCGAGGATCAGCTTGCCGCGGCCGAAGACCTTCATCCCGGCGGCGAAGACGAGCGGCCAGAAGAGGTAGAACTGCTCCTCGACCGAGAGCGACCAGAGGTGGGTGAACAGCGACGGCGCCTGGAACTGCTCGAAGTAGGACTGGTGGCCGAAGATGAAATGCCAGTTGGCGAAGTAAAAGAGCGAGGAGAGGGCGTCGCCGCGCAGCGAGTCGATCCGGTCGGGCTCGAGGATCGCCGCGGCGATCATGCAGACGGCGATCAGCACCCCGACCGCGGGCAGCAGGCGCTGCGCCCGGCGCAGCCAGAAGCGGCCGAGGCGGACGTGACCGCCACGACGGAACTCGCGCAGCAGCAGCGAGGTGATCAGGTAGCCGCTGATGACGAAGAAGACATCGACGCCGAGGAAGCCGCCGGGCATCCAGCTGACGTGGGCGTGGTAGAAGAAAACGGCCAGAACGGCGATCGCCCTGAGAGCGTCAATTCCAGGGAGATACGGGAAGCGGCTGTCCTGCGGCCTGCTGATGGGATGCATAATGGCGGGCCATGTCGACCCGGACCGTCGAGCGACCGCGCACTGCAGGACCCGATTCAGACCTGGGCGGGAACTGGCGCGTAATCGTCCGCAACGACAACCACAACACCTTCGAGCACGTCGCTCAGGCGTTGGCCCGGACCCTGCCCGGCGTCAATCTCGACCGGGGCCATCAGTTGGCCAACCAGATCCACCACAGCGGCCAGGCGATCGTCTGGTCCGGCCCCCGAGAGCCCGCCGAGCACTACTGGGAGCAGCTGCAGGGGGCGGGGCTGACGATGGCGCCGCTGGAGCGCGAGTGAACCGCTACTCGGCAACCAGCAACGTGTGCCAGGTGGGCAGCAGCGGCTTGTCGTAGAGGTCGATCGCGGCGGCGCGGGCGTTGCCGATCTCGTCCGAGAACCAATAGCGTTCGAAGTCCGAGCGCTTCTCCCAGACCGAGGTCTGCTGGAAGGCAAGCGGGTCGTCGATCGAGCGGGTCAGCGACCAGGACTTGGCGCCGTAGGCGGGCATCATCGCCACCGCCGGTTCCCAGAGGTCGAGCCAGCGGTCCGCCCGCAGCGGCGCGATGTGCCAGTCGAGCCTGCAGACCTCGGCCATCAGATCCCCCGTTTCGGTTGCGCTTGCGATGCCCTCATGCTCCGACCTCCGCGCGGATCGCGCCGGGGCCGTCCTCGTAGCGACCGTCCTCCTCGGAGTCGGCGCCGACGAGGATCGAGATCTTGCCGAGGTGCTTGTTTTCGTGCAGCAGCTGGTGGGCGCCGGGGACGCCGTCGAAGTCCATCGTCTGCCAGAGGACGGGGCGGACCTTGCCCTCGGCCATCAGCTGGTTCGCCCGCATGCACTCATAGGCGTTGGCGAAGTGGGAGCCGATGATCTGCTTCTGGCGCATCCACAGGTAGCGGACGTCGAAGTCGAGCTGGAAGCCCGAGGTGGCGCCGCAGATGACGACTTTGCCGAACGGCTTGACGGTGTAGACGGAGGTTGGGAAGGTCGCCTGGCCGACGTGCTCGAAGACGATGTCGGGGGCGTCGCCGAGTAGCTCTTTGACCCGTTTGGCGAAGCCGCGCGAGGCCTTGAAGCGCTCCTTGTCCAGCGCCGGGTCGGCGAGGTTCTCCGGCGTGCGCATCATCGCGCCGAACTCGCCGCGGTTGATGTAGTCGACGGCACCGAGCTCCTTGACCAGCTCGCCCTTCTCATCGGAGGAGACGACCCCGATCGCGTTGGCGCCGGCCGCCTTGCAGAGCTGCACGGCGAAGACGCCGAGGCCGCCGGCGGCGCCCCAGATCAGGACGTTGTGGCCGGGCTGCAGCTTGCACTGGTCGATCAGCATCCGGTAGGCGGTGAAGTAGGTGAGGCCGTAGGAGGAGGCCTCGGCCCAGCTCAGGTTGGTCGGCCGCGGCAGCAGCTGCTGGGCCTGGACCTTGGTGAACTGGGCGAAGGAGCCCCAGGTCGTCTCATAGCCCCAGATCTGCTGGCTCGGAGCCGCCAGGGGGTCGAGGCCGTGGACCTCGACGTCCTCGTAGGAGGCCTGGTTGCAGTGGACCACGACCTCATCGCCCGGCTTCCAGCGGGTCACGCCCTCGCCGACCTTCCAGACGATCCCGGAGGCGTCAGAGCCGCCGATGTGGTGGCCGTACTCGGGGTGGTCGCCGTAGCCGAAGATCGAGACCGGCTTACCCAGCGCCGCCCAGACGTTGTTGAAGTTGACGCCGGCGGCCATCACCCGCACGATCACCTCGAAGGCGCCGGGCTCGGGAACCTCGACCTGCTCGAGCTGGAAGGCGTCTTTGGGCTCGCCCTCCCGCTCCTGGCGGATCACCCAGGCTGCCATTGTCTCCGGCAGCGTTCCGGGCTCGACGTCCAAGTTCGCAATCGTGCTGCTGTCCACTGCCAAGAGTTCCCTCCGCAAGTCGTTCGGTGACGGGCGGGGCAATCCTAGTCAAGCACGGGGGTATCGGCCTCGCGAAGCTCCGGAGCGGAGATCTCCCGGACCGTGATCTCGGTCGGTTCCGGCGGCTCGATCTCCTTGCCGGGGGCGACCCCGAGCCCCTCGACCTTGCGCAGCTGCGGCAGCAGGCGGCCCTCCATCGAGGCGACCGCGGAGTTGTAGGCGCCGGTGGCCGAGCCGAGCCGTTTGCCGACCGTGTCGAAGTCGCCGAGGAACTTGGCGAAGCGCGAGTGCAGGGTCCCGGCCGCCTCGGCGATCTCGGCCGCCTCGGCGACCATCCGCTCCTGGCGCCAGCCCAGCTCCATCGTCCGCAGCAGGCCGATCAGCGAGGTCGGGCTGACCAGCAGGACGTTGCGCTCCAGGGCGTAGTCGAAGAGCTCGGGGTCGGCGCCGAAGGCGGCGTGCAGGGCGGGCTCGTTGGGGATGAAGCAGATCACCAGGTCGGGCATCTCGCCGGCCTTGAACTGGCCCTGGTAGTCCTTCGAGCTGAGGCTGCGGACGTGCTCGCGCGCCTGCCGGGCGTGGCGCTCGAGGTGGACCCGGCGCTCGGATTCCAGCTCCGCCTCCTGGGCGTCGAGGAAGGCGTCGAGCGGCACCTTGGAGTCGGCGACGAAGCTGCGCCCCTCGGGCAGCATGAAGCGGGCGTCGGGCCGCAGGTTGCCGTCTTCGGTGCGCAGCGTCTCCTGCAGCTCGAAGTCGACGTGCTCGGTCATCCCGGCGATCTCGATGCAGCGACGCAGCTGCAGCTCACCCCACTGGCCGCGGGTCTGCGGCTGGCGCAGCGCCTTCTTCAGGCCCGCGGTCTCGGAGTTGAGGTTGCCGATCGTCTGCCCCATCTGCTCCAGCAGGGTGCGGGTCTGCAGGTCGGTCTCGCCGCGGCGCCGGACCTCGGTTTCGATCTTCTTCTGGCCCTCGGCGATCCGCTCGGCGAGGCCCTTGATCTCGGCCTGGCGCTTGTCGAGCGCCGATTCGGCCGTCTTCGCGTCGAGCTTGCGGGCCTCGTCGTTGACCCGCAGCAGGTCGGCGACCACCTGCGAGGCGACCTGCGAGGTCGCCTCCTGGATCGCCGGCCCGAGGTCGGGCTGCTCGGAGGGCGCCTCGCGCCGGGAGACGAGCAGGTAGACGAGCCCGGCGGCGAGCAGGACGACGGCGATGGCGAGGACGACGGTCACGAGCAGCGATGGTTGCGCACCGGTCAGACGGAGCCGAGCCGGCGGAAACCGCCAATTTGCGCCCCGTCAGGGCAGCAGGACGTCGTTCTCGGAGGAAGCGCGGTAGGGGCCGACGACGAGCTTGCCGGGCTTGGCCTCGGGCTGCTCGGTGGCGGTGATCGTGTAGACGCCGGTCGGCAGGGTGGTCTGGAAGGTTCCGGGGCCGTGGGCGAAGACCATCCCGGACTTCGCTGCCTTCGGGCCGTGGATCACCAGGTGGGTGTCGGTGAACGTCTGGTTGGCGGCGACGAAGACGAGGTCCAGCGGCCGGTCGGTCTTGATCGGCGGCTGCGGGTGATTCTGGTTCTGGGGGATCTGCTGGGTGCGTTCGGGGCCGAAGGCGACCCTGGCGGGGGTGACCGTGATCCCTCGCCGATTGAGCGTGACGCTGACCCGGGTCGGGACCTGGGGGCGCGGCTTGTTGGGGTGGCTCGAAGCCCCGCAGCCGGCGACGAGGAGCGCCGCAAAGGCGACGACCCCGACCACGGCCAGTCTGGCTCTCCCACGACCCATCGGGCGGAATCTAACCGAAGGGCAGGGCGGTAACTTCAGCCGTAACGCCATCTTCACCTACGGCCAGCTCGGCGCCCGGCTCCGCCTCGCGGCGCAGGATCGCCAGCCCGATCGGGCCGAGGGCGGGGGAGACCCCGGCGCTGCCGAGGCGACCGACCTCCTTCTCGCCCAGGCGCAGGGCCGCGCCCGGCTCGGCCTGGCCGCTCAGTCGCAGCCCCCGCAGGTGGCGGTTGGGGCGGCCCTTGTAATGGAGGCGGGCGACCGTCTCCTGGCCGATGTAACAGCCCTTGGTGAAGCTGACCGCGGCCTCGACGATGCCGGCCTCGGCGGGCATCGTCTCGTTCCCCATCTCCGCCCCGAAGCGGGGGACGCCGGACTCGATGCGGAGGATCTCGGCGGCGGCGGCGGAGACCGCGACAGCGCCGGCTTCCAGCAGCGCCTCGCGCAGGCGCTCGCGCTCGTCGCCGGCGGCGGCGATCAGGTCGATTCCCTCGCGCGTCCCGACCGCGAGGAACTCGACCCCGCCGATCGAAGCGCTCTCGCAGAAGCTCTCCGGCAGCGCCGCGCAGCCGGCGATCTCGACGCTGCGCGGTCCGATCAGGGAGAGGACCGCCCGTTCCTCGCTGACGTCGGACACGGCCACGTCGCGCCCGATCGAGTACATCGTCAGGTGCTTGAGGACCGCGGCGCGGGCGATTGCCTCGGTCTCGACCACGATCTCCTCGACCCCGGGCCGCAGCACCCGCATGTCGCTCTGCATATGCCCCTTGCGATCGAGCAGAGCCGCGTACTGCCCCTCGCCAACCTCGAGCGACTCGACATCGTTCGTCAACTGCCCCTGCAGGTACTCGGCAGCGTCGGTCCCGGTGACAGCAATCACAGCTCTCTCCGAGCGATCCACCAGCCCGCACTCCTCCCGCAACTGCCGATATTGGGCATCCAGCTCCACGGTGGCGGTCTCGTCCATCAGCCAATTCTAGGAACCGGCCGACGCGGGGTGATGGGGATGCCCTCTCGGGAACCTCCCCAGCTGTTCGTGACCGAGAGGGCATCCCCATCGCCCTGCCCGCCCTGTCGTAGAAATTTAGATGTGTCTAAACTCGTTTTAGACGTGTCTAACTCCCAGGCAATCGAGGACTACGCCAAGGCGATCTACGCGATCTCCGCCGACCGCGACGGCCTCGTCCTCAACGGCGAGGTCGCCGAGCGCCTGGGCGTCGCGCCGGCCACCGCGACCTCGATGCTGCAGCGCCTCGCCGAGCTCGGTCTGGTCGATTACCTCCCCTACAAGGGCGTCAGCCTGACCCCGGCCGGCGAGCGGGTGGCGCTGGAGGTGATCCGCCATCACCGGCTGATCGAGGCCTACCTCTCCGAGGCGCTGGGGATGCCGGCCGACCGGGTCCACGAGGAGGCCGAGATTCTCGAGCACTACATCTCCGAGGACCTCGAGAGGCTGATGGCGGCGAAGCTCGGCGAACCGAGCCACGATCCCCATGGGACGCCGATCCCCGGGCCGGACCTGTTGCCGCCGGCGGGACAGGGGACGGGATGAAGCCCGCCCCGCCGCACGAAGCGACGGTCGAGAGCGTCCTCCCGGGCGAGGCCGCCGTCGCCGCCGCGGCGCGGCGCTCGCTCGACGGCCACAACAAGGGCATCGGCCGGGTCTGGCCCTTCCTCGGCCCGGCCTTCGTCGCCGCCGTCGCCTACATCGACCCCGGCAACTTCGCGACCAACATCGCCGGCGGCGCCAAGTTCGGCTACCTGCTGCTCTGGGTCGTGCTCTCGGCCAACCTGATCGCGATGCTGGTCCAGACCCTGTCGGCGAAGCTCGGCATCGCCACCGGCAGGAACCTCGCCGAGCTCTGCCGCGAGCGCTTCTCGCGCCGCACCTCGATCGGGCTCTGGCTGCAGGCCGAGGTGGTCGCGATGGCGACCGACATCGCCGAGGTGGTCGGCGCCGCCCTCGGCCTCAACCTGCTGTTCGGGATCCCGCTCTTCCCGGCCGGGATCATCGCCGGCGCCGGCGCCTTCGCGATCCTCGCTCTGCAGCAGATGGGCTACCGCCGCCTCGAGGCCGGGATCACCGTCCTCGTCGGCGTCGTCGTCGCCTCCTTCGTCTTCGAGCTCTTCGACGCCAAGCCGCAGGCGAGCGCGATCGGCGAACACCTCTTCGTCCCCGGCTTCGAAGGCACCGAGAGCATCCTGCTGGCCACCGGGATCATCGGCGCGACGGTGATGCCGCACGTCGTCTACCTGCACTCGGCGCTGACCCAACGGCGGATCGTCGGCCGCGACGAGGAGGAGAAAAAGAAGATCCTCGGCTTCGAGAAGGTCGACGTCGTCATCGCCCTCTCGCTCGCCGGCCTGGTCAACCTCTCGATGATGATCGTCGCCGCGGCGCTGTTTCACACCAGCGGCCTGACCGGCGTCGAATCGATCGACGGCGCCTACGAAGGCCTGCAACAGCTCGTCTCCAACCGCTCGGCGACCGTCTTCGGGATCGCCCTGCTGGCCTCCGGCTTCGCCTCCTCCTCGGTCGGGACGATGGCCGGCCAGGTGGTGATGCAGGGCTTCATCCGTCGCCGCATCCCGCTCTTCCTCCGCCGCTCGATCACCCTGGCGCCCGCCCTGCTGGTCCTGGCGCTCGGCGTCGACCCGACCAATGCCCTGGTCGGCTCCCAGGTCGTCCTCTCCTTCGGCATCCCCTTCGCGCTGGTGCCGCTGGTGATCATCACCAGCAGGAGTGAGGTGATGGGAGCGCTGACCAATCCTCGCTGGCTGACGGCGCTGGCCGGCGTCATCGCGGCGCTGATCATCGCCCTCAACGTCTTCCTCCTGCAGCAGGTCTTCTTCGCTTAACCGCAGGAGGTCCGGGGATGCCCTCCCGGTCACGAACTGCCGGGGAGGTTCCCGGGAGGGCATCCCCGGACCTCCAGTAGGGTTCAGGCCGAATGGGCTTGGCAGATGACTTTCAGCGGATCTTGGATGCGTTGCCTCCGGATTGGACGGATCTGGAGGTTGATCTGCGGATCGACGACGAGCGGGAGTACATCGACTCGGCCGTGGCGTTGAGTCAGGTCAACGCGCAGCCCTATTCACGGGCCGATTGGCACTGGCGCTTGCTGGTGGCCAACAGCTTCGGCCACGCCGCCGCGGCGGAGACCGTCAAGGGCGTGCTGGAGAAGCTCGATCGCGACGGCGTCAGCGGCGAGATGCGGGTCGCCGAGGTTCGCGAGGGGCGCTCGGAGGTCGTGCAGATGTGGGGCCGGCCGGAGAGCGTCCGCGAAGAGTTCCGCCAGCGCCGCTCGATCTAGAGGCCGCGGTGGCGCGCGTCCTCAGCATCGCCACCGACCTGATGCTCGCCAGCCGCGTCGACGCGATGCTGACGGCCGCCGGCCACCACGTCGTTCTCGCCCGCTCGGTCGAGGACGCTCCCCTCGATGAGGCCGACCTCGTCGTCGCCGACCTCGACGCGGCCGACCCCGCGGCGCTGGGAGCGCTCGACCTACCGGTGCTCGGCTACTACTCCCACGTCGACGTCGACACCCGCAAGGCGGCTTCAGCGGCCGGAATCGACCTGGCTGTTCCGCGCTCGCGGATGGCCCGCGAACTGCCGGCCCTCGTCGAGCAGCTGCTGGCGTAGCGGGACCGGCACCCATTCGGCGGAGGCCCTGCGGCTAAGTCTCCGGCGAATGGGTGCCGGTCCCGTTCAACCGGCCAGGTCGAAGGTGGTGTTGACGTCGAGAGGGTGTTCAAGCAGGCCGTGTTGCAGATCCCACGCTGCCCAGCGGCGGAGAGTTGCCGGGTTGAAGGGGAGCGGGTGCAGGTCGGGCAGCAGGACCTTGAGCTGGGCCGCCTGTTCGGCGCGTTCGAGAGCCGGGTCGGCTGCGAGCAGGTCGTTCAGGGCTTGCGCGGGGTGGGCCTCGGTGAAGGCGTAGCCGCGGCGGGTCGCCGTCGACCATCGCTTCGACCAGCTCCGGGTTCGTCTTCAAGGGTCTTCTGCGTCGTCGTCAGGATCAGCTCCGGGTAGGGGGGAGCGCCGTATTCGTTGACCTTGAAGATCCGGATCGGGATGCCCCGGCGCCGCAGCGTCACGCCCTCGGCGTTCCAGAAGCCGGTGGCGGCGTCGACCTTGCCGGCCGCCAGCGCGGACACCGCGTTGAAGCCGATCGTCACCTCGTCGACCCTGGCCGGGTCGCCGCCGTCGGCGCTGACCTCGGAGTCGACGACCGCTTCGTCGGAGGGCAGGCCGGTGACCCCGACCGTCCTGCCTTCGAGCTCACGCGGGCTGCCGATCGAGCGGTCGCCGCGGGCGATCACGGCGGCCAGGGGGCGCTGGACCAGCGGCATCAGGCCGACCAGCCGGAAGCCACGCTCGCGGGCGATGCCGAGGTCGTGGATGTCGAGGATCGCGAAGTCGGTCCGCCCGGCGGCGAGCAGCTTCGGGGCGTCGGTCGATTCGCCCGGCTGGTGGATCGTCAGGTCGATGCCGGCGTCGCGGTAGAAGCCCCGCGCGCGGGCCGCGTAGAGCCCGGAGTGGACCGCGTTGGGCGTGAAATCGAGCACGACGGCCGCGCCTTTCGGCGCGCCCGGTTCCGCGCCGCCCCCGCCGCAGCCGGCGATTCCGGCGAGCAGGAGGACGGCCGCCAGCAGCGCGACAGCCCGTCTCATCTGCGGGCCAACCTAATTCATTGAGGGAATGTGAGTAGACTGCCCGCCGCTTACCCGATCGCGGGAACGTCGAGGAGTGGAGGAGGAAAGAGTGCAGGAACGAGGTCTAGCCGCATATCTTGCTGAGTTGATCGGCACGCTTTTGCTGGTCTTCTTCATCACCAGCGTCATCGTGCTGTTCGTATCGACCGGGCCGCAGGCCTCATTTGGCACGGACTATGCGGTCGTCGGCTTCGTCCAGGGGCTCACCCTCTTCGGCGTGATCGTCATGTTCGGCGCCGTCAGCGGGGGGCATTTCAACCCCGCGGTGACGCTCGCCGCGGCGACGCTGAAGAAGATCAGCCCACTTGACGCCGTGATCTACATGCTCGCCCAGCTCTCCGGCGCCGTGCTCGGTGCCCTGCTGACGAAGAGCCTGCTGCTCGACGAGGGGCGCGCCACCCACTATGGCGCCGGGGAAGTCACCGGCCTGCTCGCCGGCAACTTCGCCGGAGCGGTGGTCGAGGGCGTCGGCGTCTTCTGCCTGGTGCTGGTCATCTGCTCGGTTCTCTTCTCGAAAAAGACCCTCAAGGACTGGGGCCCGCTGGCGATCGGGACCACCTTCGTCTTCATGGTGATGGTCGGCGGACCGCTGACCGGCGCCTGCTACAACCCGGCCCGCTGGTTCGGTGCCGCCCTGGTCGGCAACCAGTGGGGGGGCGTCTGGCCCTACCTCGTTGGCCCGATCGTCGGCGCCCTGCTCGCCGTCGCCGTCTTCCGCTTCGTGCTCGAGGCCGGCAGCGTTTCCTTCAAGCCGGCGGTCAAGGCGCCCGAAGGGCCGACCTCGACGAAATAGCGCGCGACGCCCCGGCGTCGGCCGCGGCGGCTTCTCAAGACGTGATCGCAACGGGGCGGCTCTTCGGAGCCGCCCCGTCTGCGTTCGGGCCCGGATTGCGGGGGCCGGCCGTTCGATAGCCTCGCCGGGTGCGACGGGTCACCTTCTCGCGGAACTTCACGCTCTCGCTTTCGCGGACCTGCCAGTGCTACTGCAAGTACTGCGCCTTCGCGACCCATCAGGCCCACGTCCACGCGCCGGTTGACGTCGAACGGATCCTCGACGAGGCGCTGAAGCGCAACACCAAGGAGCTGCTGGTCCTGACCGGCGAGAAGCCGGAGGTCAACCCGGTCGTCGCCGAACGGCTGGCGATGTGGGGCCACGAGGACTTCACCTCCTACGTCGTCTGGGCCTGCGAGCGGGCGATGGAGCGGGGAATGCTTCCCCACACGAATCTCGGCGTGCTCTCGCAAGCGAGGACCTGGCACGGCTGCGCGAAGTCACCGCCTCTCAGGGCCTGATGCTGGAGTCGATCTCCGAGCGGCTGATGGAGACCGTCCACGCCGGGTCGCCGACTAAGCATCCGGCCGCGCGCTTGGCAACGATCGAAGCCGCGGGGGAGCTGAAGATCCCCTTCACGAGCGGCATCCTGGTTGGCATCGGCGAGTCGGAGGAGTCGCGGGTCGCAATCGCTGGAAGCGCTGGCCGCGTCGCATGCGCGGCATGGGCATATCCAGGAGGTGATCCTGCAGAACTTCGTGCCGCATCCCAGGTACTACGGGGCCGAGGTGGCCGACATCGCGAGCGAGGCCTTCGAAGCGCGGTGGAGGGGGGATGGGGATGACCCCTCTCTCACAAAAGCTGTGGAGGTTCGTTCGGGGTCATCCCCATCCCCCGCCAGCGGCGGCGAGGATTCGGCTGGGGGGCCCGCTATGCCGGGGTGGGCGGAGCCGGTTGGGATCGACGAGATCAAGCGGCTGATTGCGGAGTGCAAGCGGTTGATGCCGGATGTCGGTGTGCAGGTGCCGCCGAATCTGAGCGACTGGTGGCCTGGGTTGGTGGAGGCAGGCGCCACCGATCTGGGTGGGCTCAGTGCCAACGGGGATCACATTTCGCCGGAGGAGCCGTTTCCGAGTCCGCATCAGGTGCGTAAGGAGCTGGCACCCAGGGGGTTTGCGCTGAGCGAGCGGCTCTGCGTCTATCCGCAGTACATGGACCCGGAGTGGATGGAGCAGGGGGTTCTGGATGTGATCAAGCTGAAGTACTGGAGCTTCATTCCGCGGCGGGGGTCGGGGCGCACGAGCGAAGAGAGCTTTGGGGCCGGGGTCGCCGAGCGGGCGATCGCGAAGGGGCGCGAGGGGGTGGCGCTGAGCGAGGATGAGCTGACGGCGCTGTTCTCCGAGACGCGGCCCGCGGTGATCGAGGAGATGCGGGTCGCGGCCGATGAGCTGCGGGCCGAACTGGCGGGGGAGACCGTGACCTTTGTCGTCAACCGCAACATCAACTTCACCAACGTCTGCATCGTCGGCTGCGCCTTCTGCGGCTTCGGGCAGGGCAAGCGCTCCCCCGACGCCTACGAAGTCTCGGAGGCCGATTTCGCGGCGCGGATCATGGACGCGGTCGAGTTCGGCGCCACCGAGCTCTGCATGCAGGGCGGCATCCATCCCGAGCTGACCCTGGAGGAGTACGGCCGCTGGCTGGCGCTGGCCAAGCAGACCGCGCCCCAGCTGCACCTGCACGCCTACTCGCCGATGGAGATCAACCATGCCTGCGAGCGCTCCGGGAAGCAGCCGCGGGAAGTATTCGAATACCTCCTCGAGTGCGGGCTCGGCTCGACCCCGGGGACCGCGGCCGAGGTGCTCGACGACGGGGTCCGGCAGCGGATCTCGCCGAACAAGCTGCCCGCCGATCGCTGGGTCGAGATCATCGAAGCCTCCCACCGCGCCGGGCTGCGCTCGACCTCGACGGTGATGTTCGGCCATATCGAGGAGCCGCGCGAGCTGGCCCGCCACATGCGGGTCGTGCGCGATCTGCAGGAACGGACCGGCGGCATCACCGAGTTCGTGCCGCTCTCCTTCATCCCCTTCAACACGATGCTCGGCCGCACCCACGGGATCGAGGAGATCTCGATCGCCGAGAACCTCAAGCACACCGCCGCCTTCCGCCTGGCGCTGGGAAAGAGCATCACCAACCTGCAGGCCAGCTGGGTGAAGATGGGCCTGGAGGGAGCGACCGAGGCGCTGCGCTGGGGGGTCAACGACCTCGGCGGCACCCTGATGGAGGAGAACATCTCGCGCATGGCCGGCTCCCAGCACGGGGTGCGGCTGGAGCCCGAGCAGCTGATCGGTGCGGCCCGGGCGGCCGGGCGTGAGGCGGCGCAGCGGACGACGCTCTACGAGGTAATCGAGCGGTATCCGCTGCAGGCAGCGCCCGCTTAGGCGCCTCCCGATCGGGTAGCGGAGTCTCGACAGAGACAACCGACCAGGAGGAAAACATGAGTGGTGACCAGGTACGCAACACGGACGATGCCAAGGGTCGGGTCAAGGAGGCCGCAGGCAATCTCACCGGCGACGACGGCCTCAAGCGCGAGGGCAAGGTCGATCAGGCCGGCGGCAAGGCCAAGGACGGGATCGAGAAGCTGACCGACAAGGTCAAGGACGTCCTGCACAAAGACTGAGCCCGGCGGCGCCGTTTAGCGGAAGAGATCCTCTTCTGGCGGACGGCGCAGGGCGGCGGCCCCGGGCCCGTCCTCGGCGCTGAGGAAGCGATCGAGGCCGCGCACGACCGCCGCCGGCACGCCGTTCGCCTTCTCGCGCACCAGGTCCGCGGCCCCGGCGGCCTCGTCGGCGATGGCGATCAGGGTCGCCTCCAACTCCCGCCCGCCGGAGTCCCGGCGCCCGCGCCAGTCATCGAGCGGCGCCAGCCCGGCGCAGCCGATCGCCACCTCGGCCTGCCCCAGGCGCCAGGCGCGGCCGAAGCTGTCGCTGACCACGACGGCGACGTCGGCCCCGGCCGCGGCGGCGATCTCCTGGCGGATCCGTCGCGCCGAGGCGTCGGGGTCGGCGGGCAGCAGGCAGACCGTGTCGGCCTCCGGCAGGTTGGAGGCGTCGATGCCGGCGTTGGCGCAGACGAAGCCATGATGGGTCTCGACGATCAGGACGCCGCGCTCGGCCCGCAGCACCTCGGCCGACTCGGAGAGGATCAGCTCGACCAGGTTCGGCTCTTTGCCCAGCACCGCGGCCAGCCGCCGCGCCTCGGCGCTCGGCAGGGTGCTGGAGAGGCGGCGGACCTGGCCCTCGGCCTTGGAGACGATCTTCTGCGAGATGACGACGACATCGCCATCCTCGAGGTCCGTTGCCTGGGCGGCGATCAGCTCGCCCACCCTCATCCCCTCGGTCACCTCCGGGATGCCGTGGACGGGCCGCACCCAGAGCTGGTCGGGCAGCTCCTCGGTCATATCCCCAGCGCCTTGGCGGTGCGCTTGGCCCGGCCCGGCCCGGCCGCGAGCTCGCGGGTCAGGGCGATCACGTCGGCCGGGGTGTCGAGGTCGAGGCCGAGCGAGGCCAGCTCCTCGACCCCGAAGGGGATCCCGGCCTCGCGGGCGAGGCCGACGTGGCGCTCGCGGCTGCCCGCGCCGAAGGAGGGGACGATCGCGTCGGGCGGGCTGAGGAGGAGGGCGTTGGTGCCGGGGCCGTGGCGGTCGGGGACGATGCCGACGTAGGGCGCGGGGACGCCGGTCAGCAGGCGGTCGAGCTCACGCGGGTCGAGCAGCGGGCAGTCGCCGGCCAGCAGGACGACGCACTCGGCCCCGTCGGCTTCGGCGCGGGCGATGCCGGCCAGCGCGGCGCGCACGTGGCTGGTGTCGGTCGGGTCGGGGACGACCTCGGCGCCGACTTCCGCCGCCAGCCCCTGGGCGATCGGGTCGCCGGTGACGACGATCGTGCGCTCGATCGTGCGCGCCTGGCCGATCGCCTCCAGCACGTCGGCGACCATCGCCGCCGCCAGGTCGCGCCTGCGGGTGTCCTCGATGCCGCCGGCGAGGCGCTGCTTGGCATCGTCGAAGTGCTTGACCGGAAGGATCGCGATCGTCTTCAAGACGGGATCAGGCTCTCGGCGTAGTCGAGAACGATCCGCGCCAGCCGGGCGCGGCCGCTGGGTCCCTCCATCAGAGTCGGCACCGCGAGGGTCGGGATCTCGCTCGGCGGCGGGTCGGGGTCGCCCTCGTCGACGACCATCGCGTCGATCAGCCCGGCGTACAGCGAGGCGACGCCGGCGGCGGTGCAGGGCCGGCCGAGGCCGGCCATGAAGCGGTCGGTCGGGCCCTTGACGACGGCGCCGGCGACGTAGGGGCTGACGGCGAGGACCGGGGCGGGGGAGGCGGTGATCGCCTCGGTCATCCCCGGCACGGCGAGGATCGGGCCGATGCTGATCACCGGATTGGAGGGGCCGATCACGATCGCCTCGGCGAGGCGCAGCGCCTCCAGCACCTCGCGGCTCGGCTCGGAGCTCTCGATCCCCTCCAGCTCGACCCCGAGCACCTCGGGCCCGCCGCCGTCGACGATCAGGTACTCCTGCAGGTCGCGGCGCCCGGCGGCGGTCAGGACCTTGGTCCGCACCGGCGCGTCAGACATCGGCAGCACCCTCGCCTCGACCCCGAGGCCGCGGGCGATCTGCGCCTGGGCGTCGGTCTGGCGGCCGCCGTCGGCGAGGAACTGGCGCCGGTACAGGCAGGCGGCGAGGTCGCGGTCGGAGAGCCCGAACCAGCTCGGCGCGCCGAGCTGCTTGAGGCGCTCGAAGACGGTGAAGGTGTCCTCGCGGATCCCCCAGCCACGCTCCTCGTCGATTTCGCCGCTGAGCCAGTAGGTGACGAGATCGGGGTCGGGCGAGACGTGGACCCCGAGCGCCTCGATGTCGTCGCCGGTGTTGGCGATCACCGACAGCTCGGAGCCGACCTCCTCCTGAATCCCGGCGGCCAGCTTGGCGCCGCCACTGCCGCCGGCGAGGAGCGCGACCCTCATCGTCCGATTATGCCCAGTGGTCGCCGTCGGGCAGCCCGGTCAGCCTGATCCCGGCGTGGGCCTTGTAGCGGCTGTTGACCGAGATCAGCATCGGCGTCAGCTGCTCGACGATCCGCGCCATCTCCAGCGGCCCGGCGTTGACCGCGCGCAGTCCCGGAATCAGCTCGATCAAGCGGGCGACGCGGGCCTTGTCGGCCTTCTTGTCGCCGCAGATGAGGACGTCCTCGCCGAGCTCGGCGTCGAGGTCCGACAGGGTCGGGGCGCCGACCGTGTGCAGGGCGGCGACGACGGTGACCCCGTCGGGCACCATCTCCTGCGCCTGCTGGGCGGCCGAGCCCTGCCAGACGCCGATCGAGCGGGTCGCTTTGCCGCTGATCGCCGCGGCCAGCGGCACCGTGCAGTCGACCAGGATCTGACCCGGCGCCAGCGCCCCGCGCAGGTTGTTGAGGTTCTCCGACTGGTTGCGGAAGGGGACGGTGAGGAAGATCACCTCGGCCGCCGCCGCGGCCTCCTCGTTGGGCAGGCCGGTGACGTCGGCGCCGGGGACCGCGGCGCGGATCTTCGCCGCCGCTTCGGCGGCGCGCTCGGCCGAGCGCGAGCCCAGCACGACCGCCGCGCCCGCCTGCGCCCAGCGGGTCGCGAGGCCGGCGCCGAGGGCGCCGGTGCCGCCGAGAATCGGGATCGGTTCTGCGTCGGTCACGGGCGCGCCAGTCTATGCTGATCGCGTGAGGTTGGAGGGGAAGAGGGCTCTGGTCACCGGCGGCGCCAGCGGCATCGGCGCGGCGATCGCCGCGCGGCTCGCCGCCGAGGGCGCCGAGGTCTGGGTCGGCGACGTCGACGTGCCCGGCGCCGAGAAGGTCGCGGCCGAGATCGCCGGGCACGCGCTCGAGCTCGACGTCACCGATCTCGCCTCCGCCGAAGCCGCGGTCGAGGCCGCCGGCGCTCCCCAGATCCTGATCAACAACGCCGGCACCGACGAGTTCGGCTTCTTCACCCAGACCACGCCGCAGCAGTGGCAGCGGGTGATCGCGATCAACCTGGTCGGCGTCCTCAACTGCACCTACGCGGCCCTGCCCGGCATGCAGCAGGCGGGATACGGCCGGATCGTCTCGATCTCCTCCGAGGCCGGCCGCGTCGGCTCCAAGGGGTCCGCCGTGTACTCCGCCGCCAAGGGCGGCGTCGTCGCCTTCATGAAGACGATCGCGCGCGAAAACGGCCGCTACGGCGTCACCGCCAACTCGATCGCCCCGGGGCCGATCGAGACCCCGCTGCTGATGGGCGCCAAGGCCCTCGGCGAGGTCGGCGAGAAGCTGATCGAGAACATGAAGGGCATGACCCAGCTCGGCCGCCTCGGTCAGCCCGACGAGGTCGCCGCCGCAGCCGCCTTCCTCGCCTCCGATGACGCCACCTTCGTCACCGGTGAGACCTTGGGCGTCAGCGGCGGCCTCGGCATGGTCTGACCGATCCGGGCCCCGAGCGGGGGGTGAGTTCCAATCTGTTGGCGAGTTAGGGGGTCTATGGACCCCTCAACTCGCCAACAGATTTCCTGGAGAGCGGTTTGGGAAGTTGCCGGGCGCCAGCATGGTGTGATTTCGGGGAAGCAGCTGCGCGAGCTGGGGTTCGGGCGCGATGCGATCCGCCACCGAGTCAGTTCAAAGCGCCTTCATCCGCTGCGGCGCGGCGTGTATGCGGTGGGACGACCCACGGTATCGAGGGAGGGGGACTGGATGGCGGCGGTGCTCGTTTGCGGGGAAGGTGCGGTGCTGAGCCACTCCAGCGCGGCGGCGCTGATGCGGATCGGGGATGAGCGGGATGTGATCGAGGTCTCCGTCCCGGGTTCCTCGCACCTGGTCCGAGCAGAACTGAGAGTTCATCGCCGCGCTGCGCTTCGGCCCGGGGACGTTGGCGAGTTCAAGCGGATCCCGGTTACGAGCCCATCTCTCACTCTGATCGACATGGCTGCCGACCGCCGCTGCCCCGATCTGACCGTGGAGCGGGGCATCAACGAGGCGGACAAATACGACCTGATCACGCCCGATGAGCTGCGAGCGGCTCTGGACTCGCATCCCTCGCTGGCCGGCGTGGGACGGCTTCGTCGGATGCTGGACCGGCGAACGTTCAGGCTGACACGGGAGGAGTTGGAACGGCGCTTTCTGCCGCTGGCTCGCGAGGCCGGGCTGCCAACGCCGCTGACCCGTCAGTGGGTGAACGGATTTGAGGTCGACTTCTACTGGCCCCAGCTCCGCTTCGTGATCGAGACCGACGGCCTGCGCTATCACCGCACGCCTGCAGAGCAGGCGCGGGACCGGGAACGCGACCAGGCTCACACGGCGGCCGGAATGCGACAGCTGCGATTCACTCACGAGCAGGTGCGCTACCGGCCCGACTACGTCCGCGCCACGCTGCGCCGAACTGTGGACTGGATAACGGCGGAGGGCCGCCCACGTCGGGGGGAGGCTGCCGGGCCGTAGGATTCGGTCGGTGAACGATCTGCCGAGCAGCGTCCGGATCCGCGAGGTCGGGCCGCGGGACGGGTTCCAGAATGAGCCGGAGACGATCTCGACGGCCGACAAGGTGGCGCTGATCGATCTGCTCTCGGCGACCGGGCTGCGGCGGATCGAGGTGACCTCGTTCGTTCGCCCCGATGTGATCCCCCAGCTCTCCGACGCGGCCGAGGTTCTCAGCGCCGTGCAGCGTCGCGAGGGGGTCGCCTTCTCGGTCCTGATCCCCAACGAGCGCGGGCTCGACCGGGCGCTGGAGATGCGCGACCGCTTCGACGAGGTCAGCGTCTTCCTCTCCGCCTCGGAGACCCACAACCGGCGCAACGTCAACCGCTCGGTCGCCGACTCGCTGGCCGGGCTGGAGCCGACCCTGGCTCGCGCCGGGGCGGCCGGGCTGCGTCGCGAGGGGGTGATCGCCACCTCCTTCGGCTGCCCCTACGAGGGCGAGGTGCCGGTCGAGCGGGTCTTCGAGATCGCCGAGCGGCTGGCGACGGCCGGCTGCGAGGAGGTCGGCTTCGGCGACACCACCGGGATGGCCAACCCGCGCCAGGTCCACGAGTTCTTCGCCGCCGCCCGCGAGCGGCTGACCGGGATCGAACTGACCGCCCACTTCCACAACACCCGCGGCCAGGGCCTGGCCAACGTCGTCGCGGCGCTGGAAGAGGGCGTCGAGTCCTTCGAGTCGAGCTTCGGCGAGCTCGGCGGCTGCCCGGTGCCGCCGGGCTCGACCGGCAACGTCTCCAGCGAGGACGTGGTCTCGATGCTGCACGAGATGGGCGTCGCGACCGGGGTCGAGCTGCCGCGCCTGATTGCGGCCTCGCGGGCGGCGCAGGAGGTGCTCGGACGGCCGCTGGGCGCGCACGTGCTGCGCGCCGGCCCGGTTGACTGGCAGCGTTAGTCGGCCTGCAGCTCGGTAGCCATCGCGACGAAGTAGTCGAGCGCCGCCGGGTTGGCGAGCGAGTCGCGGCTGACCGACTTGCCGACGTCCTGGCCCATCAGGATCCGTTTGACCGGCACCTCGAGCACCTTGCCCGAGAGCGTGCGCGGGACCTCTTTGATCGCGAAGACCTCGTTCGGGACGTGGCGCGGGGAGCACTGCTCGCGGACCCTGCGGGCGATCTCCCGGGTCAGCTCCTCGTCGAGCTCGGCGCCCTCGCGGAGGACGACGAAGAGCGGCATCCAGCCATCGGTTCCGGCCCTCGGGACGTCGACGACGAGGGCGTCGAGAATCGCCTCGATCGAGAGCACCGCGCGGTAGATTTCCGCCGTCCCCATGCGGATGCCGCCGCGGTTGATCGTCGAGTCCGAGCGGCCGTAGATGATCGCCGTGCCGCGCTCGGTGATTTCGATCCAGTCGCCGTGGCGCCAGATCCCGGGGAACATCTCGAAGTAGCTCTCCCGGTAGCGGACGCCGTCGGGGTCGTTCCAGAAGTAGATCGGCATCGAGGGGATCGGCTTGGTCATCACCAGCTCGCCGACCGCGCCGATCACCGGCTCGCCCTCTTCGTCCCAGGCCTCGACCGCGACGCCCAGCGCCCGGGCCTGCAGCTCGCCGCGGTAGACGGGCAGGATCGAGACGCCGCCGACGAAGGCGGTGCAGACGTCGGTGCCGCCGCTGGTCGAGAACAGCCAGGTGTCGGCGCCGAGGTGCTCGTAGACCCAGTCAAAGCCCTCCGGCGCCAGCGGCGAGCCGGTCGAGCCGACCGCCTTCAGGGCCGAGAGATCACGCCCGGAGCCGGGCTCGATGCCGGCCTTCATGCAGGCGGCGAGGTAGGCGGCGCTGGTGCCGAAGATCGTCACCCCGGCCCGCTCCGCGAGGTCCCAGAGGACGCCGAGGTCGGGGTGCCCGGGGTTGCCGTCGTAGAGGACGATCGCGGCGGGGGTCAGCAGCCCGGAGACGAGGAAGTTCCACATCATCCAGCCGGTGGTCGTGAACCAGAAGAGGCGGTCGCCGGCGCGGGCGTTGACGTGAAGGTCGAGGTGCTTGAAGAGCTCCAAGAGGATCCCGCCCTGGCTCTGGACGATCGCCTTCGGCAGCCCGGTGGTGCCGGAGGAGTAGAGGACCCAGAGCGGATCGGAGAAGGGGACCCGCTCGAAGCTCAGCTCGGCGCCGGCGTTGTCGGCCAGCAGCGAGTCCCAGAGCAGCGGCTCGCCGAGGGGGGAGAGGTCGGCGCCGGCGTCGAGGTAGGGGAGGACGACGGTCGCCTCCAGGCTCGGCATCGCCGCCTGCAGCGCGGCGACGGTCTCGCGGCGGTCGAAGTCCTTGCCGCCGTAGCGGTAGCCATCGACGGCGAAGAGCACCTTCGGCTCGATCTGAGCGAAGCGGTCGATCACGCTGGCCGGGCCGAAGTCCGGCGAGCAGGAGGACCAGACGGCGCCGATCGAGGCGCTGGCGAGGAAGGCGACGATCGCCTCGGGGATGTTCGGCAGGTAGGCGACGACCCGGTCCCCGCGCCGCACCCCCAGGCCTCGCAGCCCGGCCGCGACGGCGGCGACCTGTTGGCGCAGCTCGCCCCAGGTCAGCTCGTCGAGCCGGCGCAGCTCGGAGGCGTGGAAGATCGCCACCTCGGCGTCGTCCTTGCCGCGGAAGACGTGCTCGGCATAGTTCAGCGAGGTGTTGGGGAACCACTCGGCACCCGGCATCTGGCGCGAGCCGAGGACCGGTGAGGGGTCGCCGTCGGCCTCGATGTCGAAGAAGTCCCAGAGCGAGCCCCAGAAGGCGTCGGGCTCCTCGGTCGACCACGACCAGAGCGCGTCGTAGCGATCGAAGCTGAGCCCGCGGTTGGTCTCCAGCCAGCTCATGTACTCGGTCAGGCGGGAGGACTCGACCATCCCGGGGGATGGTTTCCAGAGCGGGTCGGGCATGCGGCGGCGCAGTCTATTCCGATGCCGGCGGGGCCGGGCGGCGTACCCCCCGAGCAGGCGGTCTATCTTTCCCTCGGCGCCGGAGTGGCGGAATTGGCATACGCGATCGACTCAAAATCGATTGCCCTTGCGGGCTTGTGGGTTCGAGTCCCACCTCCGGCATCGAAGCGGCAGGCGCCGCCGGTCCGCTCAGGCGGGCTGGGGGTCGCCGCCGGGAGAGGCGCCGGCGCCGTAGTCCTCTCCGGACCCGATCGGGCGCTCCTCCTCGACGTGCCACTCCTGGCTGAAGCCGAAGAGGGCGAAGCCGATCAGGATCAGCTGCAGCAGCCCGAGGACGATGACCAGGGTGCCGAGCACCGAGGAGGAGAGGCCGGCTTCGGCGAAGCCGGCCTTGTCGCGTTCGAACCAGCTGCCGGCGCCGACGACGCAGAAGATCGCGAGGATCATCGAGAGCGCTGCCACCAGCGGCAGGATGCCGCGGCTCCAGCGGGCGACGAGGAGGGCGAAGAAGGCGTAGAGGATCGCGTAGATCGCGCAGACCGTGCCCATGCCGCTGCCGCCCTTCAGCAGCGACCAGCCGCCGATCGTGATGATCGCCGCCAGCACCGCGGTAGCGAGCAGCATCAGGACGATCAGCCACTTCGTCGTCACCGACGCCGGCTTCTCCCGATTTGGCCGCCACAACTCGTAGCCCGGCCTCACCTCTCCAACACCCATCGACCGATCATAGAATCTGTCAGCGACGATGCGGCATTGGTCGTGCGTTAAGCGTCCAACGGACCCACCAAGATTCCCCTGCGGCCTAGAATGGCTCGGCGCGGGCGTGGCGGAATGGAAGACGCGTCAGGTTTAGGTCCTGGTGGGCTTCGGCCCGTGGGGGTTCGACTCCCTCCGCCCGCATGAAGCGTCTGGGAAGACCCGCCGCTCGTTACGATCACCCACCTCTGGGGCAGTGGCCCAACTGGCTAAGGCACCGGTCTCCAAAACCGGCGATTCCAGGTTCGAGTCCTGGCTGCCCCGTCTGACGCGAGGGCTTCCTGCGTCACTTGCCGGGAGAGTTGGAGCGAGCCCGCGATCTGCTCGACAAGTTCTTGGCGGAACGAAGCGCCGAACCCGTGGGTAGGTTCCAGTCCCGAAGACCCCCGACTACATTCGCATTCTCGATCACGTTCTCGGGATTGGTTTCTCGGTTGAGTTCACGAGTGAGGGCCGAGAGATCACCGACTACGCCGTGGTCCTGCTGCTTGAGAAAGGCGAGACGACCGAAACGATTCGCCTCTACGACGGAGCCCACGGCCACAACGAGATGCACCGATACACCCTGAGCGGAGGGAAGCAGCCGGGGACGCCGTTTCACAGCGGTACCCTTGGGGAAGGAATGCGCGCTGCAATCGAAGAGATCAAGCGTGGTTACCGCGAGATGATCGAAGGATGGGAACGACAATGAGCGCCGAAGTCAATAGCTCGCCCGCTGGCAAGGTGATGGACGAAGCGATTGACCTCGCTATCGAGGGTCGCTCGCCTTATCCCGACAAGTCGGCATTCATCGACGCCGATACGCCCCAGGCGGGCCATGAGATCCAGCGCGCCGCCGATGAAGGCCGCTCGGTCGTCCTCGTCTCCGCTGATGGCAGCACCCGTGTTCTGCGGCCTGAGTTGACCGCGCACTGAGCCGCTAACGCGGGCGACCTTCTCCAGGGTTGGTTTCCGTTTCATTCCCCCTGGCATTCCTCCGGGGTTAATCAGTGCCGCTTTTCGGCTTGCTAGAGCGGATACCGCCAGCCAGGCACCGGTCTCCAAAACCGGCGATTCCAGGTTCGAGTCCTGGCTGCCCCGTTTGCGGTGTTCGGCTTGAGAGGCTGCATCCGGCTCTAGAAGCTGGTTTGCGGTGCTTTCAGCCGTCCTTTGGCGATGGGTCAACTCAGACCTCGAATCTGGCGACCGTCCAGAAGCGGGTCCACGAGCGCCGGCGCGAACTCAAGCTGGAGCCGGTCGGCCTGCACGAGGCCCGCCATACGGCGATACACGCACGTCCTGCCGGGCGAGTTGGAGCGTGCCCGCGATCTGTTCGACAGATTCCTTGCCGAGCGAAGCGCCGATCCCCTGGCTTGGTGTCAGCCGATGGCAGCACCCGCGTATTCCGGCCTGAGTTGACCGCGCACTAAGCGCGTTCGGTCGCGGCCTCTCTCGGTTTTCGTTTGGGTTTCGTTCCCCCCAGCGTTCCCCCGGCACTCAGAGGCCGTTTTTTTTGGCTCTGTAGAGCGAAATAATCTCGCTAGTCCCCGGTCTCCAAGACCGGCGATTCCGAAGAGTGGGGAGGATCGGCGTCCCCGACCCATTGCCGGCAAAACCCTAGGGTCGACCCTAGGGCAAGCCCGACTGTGGTTCGCGACGCTGACTCGATTGACCGCGATCAGATCAGAAGGCCGGGGAAGCCGGTGGGCGGAACGAACGGTCCGCTTCAACAAAGGGGACAGGAGTTGACGGTGAGAGTGAGGCCGGGGTGATGGCGCGAACGAAGTGGCTGCCGGCCCTCTGCGTCCTGGTTGCAGCGTGCGGTTCGGTCCCCTCCGCCGCCCGAGCCAAGCCGCCCAGCTGGATGCTGCCGCCCTATCACTTCTACACCCTCACCTACGAAGCGACCACCGCCTTCGAGGGGACGTCGATCGCCAGCTATCCGGTTCCGATTCAACTCGGCGAAGAAGTCGAAACCCTCTGCGAACGTCCCGAAACATCAGTCCAGCTCGACGGGCAGATGCACGCCCGGGTCAGGATCGGGTTCGTCTTCGGTCGCTATCGCTACCACGGCCGCACCTATGTCCTCTCCGCCCACCGCGCCCTGGGCCATTCCGCGGGCGGATTCATCGAGGAAGCGGGAAGCCGCGCCGTTCCGGCCGGCTGTCCTTCTGGCTCAGTCCTGTATCTGCGTCGCCCCTGGACCTGTCACTACCGCTACAAGGAGGGCGAAGCCCCTCAGTTCGACCTTCACGCCAGCCATCAGCTGCGGCGTTGGCGAGCGGAGATCTCACCGGTCATCAACTCGCGCGAGGAAGCCGGAGCCTGTCAGGGCGAACCAGATGAATGGGCCGGGGACTACGGAGGCATTCAGGTGGTCGAACCCAGCACGGGCTCGATCTCCTACACGATCGGTGGGATCCTCGCCGGCCGCACCTTCCGTGGCCGCGTCGCGAGCGATCCGGCCGGTGCCCGCAGCGGCGAAGGGATTACTCCCCAGGCAGAAAAGCCGTCGAGCGTCGACCCCCAGAGCATCTGGCGCTCGCAGGTCGAAGTCCACGCCAGCCTGACGATGGCGCCGGTGCACCGACACAGGAAGTAAGCGATGGCCCGTGCGGTCGAGGCGGCCACGAACTCACAAAGCGAGGAGGAGCAGGGATGAAAGCGAAGTCTTGGCTGGCGGTGGCACTGGGGATCGGCCTGCTGTTGGCGCTGCCGGCCGGCGCGGCCGCAAGGCGGCCCAAACACCGGGGCCCCAGCCCCCAGAAGTTTGTCGCCGCCTCGATCCTGGTCCACAACACCTTCGCCAACGCGGTCCAGGACGAATTCGCCGGTCCCTACGCCAACTATGTCAACGAACTCGAACTCTGCCACGAGGTGGAAGACGAGTCGGGGGAAATCAGGGAAGGAGGTGAACAGACCCTGCGAGAGAACGCCGCCAACGATCTCAAGGTCGCCGAAAGCTTCAGGGACTTCAACTCACGCTTGCCGCTCTGGGTGAAGACCTTCAGGGGGTTTCGCTCCCGGCTCCCGCGAGCGAAGCGCAAGAAGCTGATCGGAGCGGTCGGTCGGCTCGCCGGCGCCCACACCGCCCACGAACACGAGTTCTTTGCCCTGCAGGGGATCTGGGTCCAAATCGAAAGCGTCAACTGCGCCGGAGCCGAAGAAATGAAGCACGAGGCCGAAGCTGCCGGCACCCCTGCCTGGACCAGGGAATTCCGGGCCCTGGTGGAAGTCGCCCACCTCTTCAAGGTCAAGAAGCCGCCGGTGGAATATCCGGTCGGGCCCTACGTCCTGGAACCATGAAGGCCGAGAAAAGCATGCGCGGCTCGCTTGCCGTTGCGGCTGTCGCGGCCTTCCTGGCGCTGGCGCCTTCGGCCTCGGCGTCCTCGATCGTCTACCAGTGCGGCCCGTCGTTCGAAGACCTTTGCCGCATCCAGCCCGACGGCAGCGGTCGGACCCAGCTGACCAGCGATGGAAGCGCCGGCGCATATCGCAGCCCCTCGCTCTCACGCGACGGCAGCCGGCTGGCCTTCGTGCGGGGCAGCGGCGAACTCTTCACGGCCGATGCCAGTGCCGGCGCCCGGGTCGGCCCGATCTCCCGCAGTGCGCTGGTCGCCTACCTGAGTCCGGACGGCACGCAGGTCGCCGACCTCGAGAACTTCGGGCTTGGAGAGCCGGTAGCGCTGTGCAGTTTCGGCGCCGACGGCAGCGGCCGGGACTGCCCCGCCTCCGCCGGAAGCGCCGGCTGGGCGCCGGGCAACCGGCTGCTGATCTCCACCAGGGAAGCCGACAGTGAACCGCTGGGGACGGCCATCTGCCTACTGGTTCCCGCCGGCTCCAATTGCGAACGCTACGTCGCCCACGACGCCGGGCACAGGCTGTACGACCCGGCGGTCTCGCCCGACGGCTCGACGCTGGCCGTCACGGCCGTCCCCGTCGCGGCGAGCGAAACCGCGACCCGTGGCTCGATCGCGCTCTTCGACTACGCGAGCGGGACCTACCGGGGCGGTCTTACCCTGGGGAGCGAAGACGGCGAACCTGCCTGGTCGCCTGACGGCAGCCAGATCGCCTTCGCACGCGGCGGCTCGATCTACACGATCGGCGCCCATGGGCCGCCCGGCAGCGAGCGTTTCCTGGTCGCCGGCCAGTCGCCGACCTGGGGGGGAGGGACCGCATCGTCGCCGCGATCGCTGCGGATCGGTAAGCCGAGGCTGAACAGGCGTCGCGGCACCGCGACCGTGGCCGTCAGCGTGCCGAGCGCCGGCAGGCTGAGGCTCGCGGGGAAAGCCGTGAAGCCGATCAACAGGCACACCGCCAAGGCCGGCCGGGTGACTCTGGCGATCAAGCCGAAGCCGAAGGCGAAGCGCAGACTCGGCAGGACCGGCCACCTCAAGGTCAAGCTGGCGATCGTCTTCGCCCCCGCCGCCGGTGGCGCGACCCTGCGTGCGACCAAGACGCTGCGGCTGGTGAGCCTGTTCGGGGGCGCTCGACCGAGAGGCAAACCCTGGGGTCGACCCTAGGGCAAGCTCGGAGCGGGTTCGCGAGGCTCGTGCCGCAATGGACCGCGGATCGAGGGGAGAGCCGATGCGAGCGAGGGGTGCGGAGAGTCGAGTCGGACGGGCAATGTGGAGACCCCGGTCGGGGCCGGCGAGGGGCGGCCTGCTCCTCGCCGTCGTCCTGATCTGCCTCGGCTGCTCGGCGGCATCGGCGCAGGCCTACGTCTACTGGGCGAACACCGAAGCGGGAACGATCGCGCGCGCCAACCTCGACGGCACGGGGGTCGACCCCAACTTCATCACCGGCGCCGACGCCCCCGACGGGGTCGCGGTCGACGAGGCGAAGGCGAAGGTCCGCTTCACCTTCGCCTCCGACCAGGCGGGCGCGAGGTTCCGCTGCGCGCTTGACAAGGGCAAGTTCAAGCCCTGCGCCTCACCCGCCATCTACAGGGTGAAGCCCGGCAGGCACAGGTTCCGGGTCGAGGCGCTCGACTCCGCGGGCGCGGACCCCACCCCGGCCCATCTGTCCTTCAAGGTCGTGAGGCACAAGCGGCGAGGGAAGGCCTCCATGAAGGCAAGAAAATGATCAAGGTGATCCACGACCCCGGTCGGGGTCCGGAGCGGCGAGCAGCGGCTCGAGCTGCCGGCGCGAGTCGATGTCCAGCTTGCGGTAGGCGTTCGCGAGGTGGTACTCGACTGCCTTGACGGTGACGAAGAGCGCTTCGGCGATCGCCCGGTTCGTCATCCCGGCGGCCGCCATCTCGGCCACGCGCCGCTCGCTCGGGGTGAGTCCGGCGAGGCCGTCGCGCGGCTCGGTGCTGCGCGCTCCAGCTGCCGCCAGCTCCACTCTGGCCCTCTCCGCCAGCGCCGTCGCACCGCCGTGAGCAGCTTCCCCGAGGCCGCGCCGCAGCAGCTCGCGCGCCTGGGCGCGACGGCGGTTGCGGCGCAGAGCGGCGCCCAGATCGACCAGCGCATGGGCGCGCTCGAGACGAGGCGGCAACCCATCCAGCACCACCAGCGCCTCGCGGTGCAGCTCGATCGCGCGCTCGCCACGCTCGGCCCTCGCCGCGGCCCGCAGCGCCCGGGCGATCGCCGTCGGCGCGCCGCCTGCGCGCGCCGCTTCCAGAGCGTCCTCGGCGAGGCGCACCGCCTGCTCGCGCTCACCGGCCAGTCCGGCGGCAAGCGCCGCGTCGGCCTGCCAGGGCACCGCGCTCGGACAGTCCATCCCGGCCGCCGTCAGCATCTCGCCGGCGCCGAGCAGCTGTTGGAGCGCCTCGTCGGGCCTGCTTTCGGCGACCAATAGCCGGCCCCCCGCGACGAGGATCATCGGATACTGGGTCGAGGCCCGCAGCACCTCGCTGTCCTCGACGAGAGCCAGCGCCGCGCGCGCCTCGGCCGACTCGCCGCGTTCCACCAAGGCCATGACCAGCATCGCGGTCGCCGTGCCGAGGAACGCCGACCACCCATCATGGCGGGCCGCGAGGGCAGCTTCCGAATCAGCCACCGAATCGTTGACGCGACCCTGCGCGAAGAGCGGCCAGGCGCGGCAGTAACAGGCATTGGCGAAGGCCATCGGCGACCCGCTTCGCCGGGCTTCGGCAAGCGCCGCCTCGCAGACCTCCAGGCCCCGCTCCACCTCGTCGGCCACCAGCAACGCCCCGCTGACCAGCGTCCAGGTGACGCCGTCGCCCGCGCCACTCTCGAGCAGCTCTCCGGCGCCCCAGGCGCGCTCGGCGAGCGCCACGACCTCGCCGCGCTCGCGACCTTCGAAGGCGCGCTGCATCGCCAGCTGGGCCAGCAGCTCGCGCTCGCCGGCGGTCGGAGGATCGCCCGCCGGCGGCAGGTTCGGCTCCGGTGCCCGCATCGCTTCGGCGCGCATCGCCGCGACCAGCGACGCCGCCGACCACCACGCCGCGCGCAGCTCCCGGCCGAGCTCCGAGCCGTTGTCGTCGAGATGCTCGAGCCCGTGCTCGAAGGCCGCCGCGGCCGCGTCGGCCCTTCCCTGCAGAGCCAGTGCCCGGCCGAGGTCGGCGCAGATCCGCGCCGCCTCCTCCTCGCAGGTCGCCAGCTCGACAGCGTCCTGCAGGCACTCAACGGCCTGCGGCCGCCCGAGGGCGGCCTCCGCCCGGCCGAGTTCGGCAAGCAGGGCGCCCCGCTGTCCGGCGGGCGCCGGCTCCTGGAGGGCACGGCGCAGCCAGTCGGCCGCCGTCTCGGTCGCCCCCTGGGCGAGTGCCCGGCCGGCGGCGTCGCGCAGGGTCGCGACTGCCCACGCGTCGCCGCGCCCGCCGGCCTGGGCCAGGTGGACGGCGACCTCCTCGGACCGGGCGCCGTCGCGAGCGAGGAGACGGGCGGCCGTGCGGTGCAGGTCGCTGCGCTCACCGGCCCCGATCTCGGCCTCGATCGCCTGGGCGACCAGTGGGTGCACGAACCCGAGCGGCTCGGCTCCGCGCAGGATCGCGGCGACGGCGAGCGCGTCGAAGGCCTGGGTCGCGGCAGCCTCGCCGAGCCCGGCGAGCTCGGCCGCGTGGGAGAACGCGGAACCCTCGCCGAGAATTGCAACCGCGCGAGCGAAGGCGGCTGCCTCGGGGCCGAGGCGTGCGAGACGTACGAAGACGGCGCGGGAGACCGACTCTGGCGCAATCCGCTCCAGCGCCCGGGGGTCCAGTGTCGTTCCCGACAGGGAGCCCAGCTCGCGCAGCAGCTCGTGCGTGTAGAAGGGGTTGCCGGCGGTGGTCTTGGCGCAGGCCGCCGCCAGCTCTGCGCCGGCGCGAAGGCCGAGCTTGTCGCGGACCATGGCCGCCACGGCGTCGGCTGACAGTGGTTCCAGCGCCAGGCGTTCGACGCGCGGGTCGGCGAAAATCGCTTCGAGAATCGGCCGCCTGATTCCCGCCCCCTGCGGTCGACGCGCCAGCAGCACGGCGACCGGTAGCTCGCGCAGGCGGCCGAGGAGATAGGCGATCAGCCGCAGTGAGACCTCGTCCGCCCAGTGGGCGTCGTCGATGCAGAGCGCCAGGGGCTTCTCCTCCGCGAGGTTGGCGATCGCCCAGACAAGTGCGTGGGCGACCGAGAGCGCAGGGTCGGCGCCAGCGAGTTCGGCGGGCGACGCGGAGCGATCGAAGAGCGTCGCCGCCGGCGCCGCTCCGCCGTCAAGCGCCGCTCCACCATCCCCTGTCAGGGCCGGGGCGAGCAGCCGTCTGGCGAGGCCCCACGGCATTCCCCGCTCCAGGTCCTCGCCCTGAGCCGTCAGCACCGTCATGCCGGCGGTCGCCGCTTGTTGAGCACCGACCTCCAGCAGGCTCGTCTTTCCCAGCCCGGCCGCGCCCTCAAGCACGACCATCGCGCCGTTGCCGGTACGCGCCTGGGCCAAGGCTGCCGCCAACGCCGCGAGCTGCGCCTCACGCTCGAGCAGCGCCCCGGCGCCGATCCTGCTTTGCGATCCCGACATCGCTGCGGCGAGTGTACGGCCGGGGGCGCGGCGAGCGAGACGTGGCTGCGACAATCAGCGTTGTGAGCGCCTCGATTCCGAGCCCCGCCTCCAGCGGCCTCGCCGTCGGCCCCTTCGAAATCCACGTCTACGGAATGCTCTACGTCGTCGCCCTGGCGGCGGCAGTGCTGATCACGGTCCGCCGCTGGGAGGCACAGGGCGGCTCACGCGAGACCGTCTACGACGTCGCGATCTGGGGATTCCCGGCGGGGCTTGTCGGCGGGCGCATCTACTTCGATCTGACCAGCATGAGCGAAGTTCCCGGCCACTGGTGGGGGCCGTTCGCGGTCTGGGACGGCGGCATGGGGATCTGGGGCGGGATCGCACTTGGCGCCCTGGTCGGGATCTGGCGCCTGCGCCGCGCCGGCGTCTCGGTCGCCGCGTTCATGGACGCCGCCGCGCCGGCGCTGCTGGTCGGCCAGGCGATCGGGCGGGTCGGCAACTACTTCAACCAGGAGCTCTTCGGCGGCCCTACCGGCCTGCCCTGGGCGCTGCAGATCTCGCCCGCGCACCGGCCCGCCGGCTACGCCGAGTTCGCGACCTTCCAGCCGACCTTTCTCTACGAGCTGATCTGGAACCTCAGCCTTGCGGCCTTTCTCGTCTGGCTTGGAAACCATCGCCGCATCCGCCCACCGGGACTCTTTGCCCTCTACGTCACCGGCTACTCGGCCTTCCGCATCTTCGAGGAGTCGCTGCGAGTCGATCCCGCCCACCACTTCCTCGGCCTGCGCCTCAACTTCTTCGTCGCCTGCGCGCTGATGATCGCCGGCGCGGTCTGGTTTGCGCAGACCCAGGGCCGGCTGGGCCGCCGACGCTTGGCGCGCGGCGGCGCGCTGCTGCTGGCGGGGGGGACCCTGACCCTGATCGGGTGCGGCGAAGGATCGACGGCCAGAGCCTCGGTTGGAGGAAGGATCCCGGCGGCCGAGCACGCTCTCGCCGCTCAGCACGTCAAGACTCCGGTGGCTATTCGAGGTAGGAGGCGATCGCCCCGGCCATAGCGGCGGCGGCGAGGCGCTGGAAACCGGGCCTGACGAGCCGCGCCGCGTCGGTGGAGTTGCGCATGTTGCCGCACTCGATCAGGACCTTCGGGACGCTCGTCAGATTGAGCCCGGCGAGATCGTCGCGGCGGGAGATGCCCCCGCTGCCGTCGTAGGTGCTGGTCGGGATCCGGGTGACCTTCTCATAGCGCCGCAGCAAGACGAGGCCGAAGTTCCTCGAGGCGCCGATCACGCCGTTGTTGGGTCCATCGGGAACCGGCTCGAGCACGGTGAAGCCGCGGCCCCCCGGCGGCCCGCCGTCGGCGTGGATGTCGATCGCGACATCGGCACCCGCCCGGTTGATGATCCGCGAGCGCCGGTCGACGCATGGCCCGACCCCATGGTTGGTCCTGCGCGTCAGCACGACTGTCGCGCCCTTGGCCCGAAGGTCGGCGGCGAGGTAGGAGGCGACGTTGAAGTTGAAGCGAGCCTCGGTGTAGCCGCCGTTGGTCTCGGTGCCGGTCGTGTCGCAGGTCTCCCGTTCGCGGCCATTCCAGATCAGGTGATTGATGAAGCTGGGGTCCGCATAGTTGCGGCCGTTGTGGCCGGGGTCGATGCCGACCACCTTTCCGGCCAGGGGAAGGGAGTGGCCTCTCGACCCGAGGCTGGAGTTCGCTGAGCTTCCCTGGGCGGATCCGGCGAGGGAGGAGGCCGCCAGCGCCGCCGCGATCAGGGGTCCGATGTTGGGAAAGAAAGCGATGCCAGATCCTCGCAGGTATCGATTCGCGAATGGATGAGCACACCTCAGGATCGGAGTCCGAGTTCCAGACCACGAGGCCGAGCTGATCGAGCGAGACTTCAACGGCCTCGATCGCGGCAAGCAATCGGCTGAGAGTGCCCCCGGAAGCAACGCATCCGAGGGGTTTAACATGGCTCTGGAGCTGGTTTCGAATGGCTATACGGAGATGATCGACGGATGGCGACGCGGGTAGACAGCACTCAAGCAAGCGAGGCTTCTGGCCTGGCATTCGAGCGTTTTCGAGATGCTCTAGAGGGCCGCGCTACTGGCTATCCGAAGGGTGCCATTTTCGTGCCCTCCGACGCTCCGCACACGCAAAAGACTCTTCTTCGCGCTCTTAGAGAGGGACAACCTGCAGTGGTTGTCTTTCCCGGACGGACAAGAGCGGATCGTTCATGGGAAAGCTCCCGAGCGAGAGAGTTGGCTCGGGGCGATGGGCCTGTGGATTGCCTCTCATCGCCGCGTTCGCTCCAACGTCTAAGTAGCGGGCGAGCTTGGTTTGCTCGTCGTCTTATTCCTCGTCTCATTTTTGAGATAGAGAACGAGTCTCATTTATTGATAGGGTGGCGCCGGGCGGCGGGCAGCGCATCCCGCCGGCTTCGCCTCTCGAATCGACCAAGGAGACTTGATGCCGTCCTCGCGCCGCCTGGCCGCTCTACCGCTCGCCGCCGTTGCCCTCCTCGCCCTGCTCCTGGCCGGCTGCGGGGGGTCGGGCTCGACCTCCGGCGGCTCCTCCGGCAGGCTGAACGTCGTCGCCGCCGAGGACTTCTGGGGCTCGATCGCGCGAACAGCTTGGCGGCGACAAAGTGGAGGTGACGGACATCATCACCAACCCGGCCGCTGACCCACACGACTACGAACCGACCAGCGAAGACGCGAAAACCTTCGCCGCGGCCGAAATGTCGATCGTCAACGGGATCGGCTACGACGAATGGGCCTCGAAACTGCTCGCCGCGAGCCCTGGATCGAGCCGCACCGAACTCACCGTCGGCGACGTCCTCGGGCTGAAGCAGGGCGACAATCCGCACCAGTGGTACTCGCCGATCTCGGTCCACCGGGTGATCGACGCGATCGTCGCCGACTACAAGGAAGCGCTGCCCGGCAACGACGCCTACTTCGACCAACAGCAGGAAGCCTTCGAAACCGAAGGACTGGCCGAATACGACGAGCTGATCTCGCGGATCAAGTCGAGCTACTCGGGGACCCCCGTCGGCGCCTCGGAGAGCATCTTCGAACCGCTGGCGCCCTCGCTCGGGCTTAAGCTGATCACCCCGATGGGGTTCATGGACGGGATCGCCGAGGGCACCGAACCGACCCCCGCCGAGAAGGCGACCGCCGACGAACAGGTCAAGGACCACCTGATCAAGCTCTGGGTCTACAACAGCCAGAACGCGACGCCCGATGTGAAGCGGCTGAACGAAGAAGCCGAAGCCGCCGGCATCCCGATCGCCACCGTGACCGAGACGACGACCCCCGAAGGCGCGAGCTTCCAGGACTGGATGGCGCGCGAGCTGAGGGGCATCGCGGCGGCGCTCGCCAGGGCAGGGGGCTGAGACGGAGACGGTGGCGAAATCCGGCCCGGCGGCGCGAGCCGGGAATCGCGGCGAGGACGCGATCCGGCTCGAAGCGGCGAGCGTCGTGCGCGGCGCCCGTCCGGTCTGGTCGGGCTTTGACCTGCGGGTCGGCCGCGGCGAGTTCGTCGCCGTCCTCGGGCCCAACGGCGCCGGCAAGTCGACCCTGCTGAGCGTCCTCCTCGGGCTGCTGCCGCTGAGCGCCGGCAGCGTCGCGGTGCTGGGCGAGGAGCCCGGTGCCGCGAGAAGCCGGATCGGCTACCTGCCGCAGCGGCGCAGCTTCGACGCCGCGAGCCGGATTCGCGGCCTCGACATCGTCCGCCTCGGGCTCGACGGCGCTCGCTGGGGGGTGCCGCTGCCTTCCGCGCTCAGTCGCTCGGGCCGCCTCGCCCGCGCCAGGGTCGAGCAGATGATCGAGCTGGTCGGCGCCGGCGCCTATGCCTCGCGTCCGATCGGCGAGCTCTCCGGCGGCGAGCAGCAGCGGCTGCTGATCGCCCAGGCGCTGGTGCGGGGGCCGGAGATCCTGCTGCTCGACGAGCCGCTCGACAGCCTCGATCTCTCCAACCAGGCGGCGGTCGCCGGGCTCGTGCAGCGGATCTGCGAGAGCGAGGGCGTCACCGTGCTGCTCGTCGCCCACGACGTCAACCCGATCCTCGGCTACCTCGACCGGGTCGTCTACTTCGCGGAGGGACAGGGAGTGCAGGGCGCCCCGCGAGAGGTGATCGACGGGCCCACGCTCAGTCGCCTCTACCGGGCGCCGATCGAGGTCCTGGAGGCCTCCGACGGGCGCCTCGTCGTCGTCGGCACCCCGGAGGCCGCCCACCACCACGACCGCCACGATCATGGTTGAGTTCGCCGCCCTCTCCTGGGACCCGGTCAGCGACTACGAACAGCTGGTCGAATTCCCCTTCATGGTCAACGCCCTGCAGGCGGGGACGATCGTCGCGGTGCTGGCCGGCGCGATCGGCTGGTTCATGGTCCTGCGCCGCCAGGCCTTTGCCGGCCACACGCTCTCGGTGATCGCTTTCCCGGGCGCCGCCGGGGCGACGCTGGCCGGGCTGCCGCTGGCTTTTGGCTACTTCGGCGCCTGTGGCCTCGCGGCCCTGGTGCTGGCCGGGATCAGCGGCCCCGGCCGCGCCTCCGACAGCAACGAGTCGGCGGCGATCGGCACCCTGCAGGCCTTCGCCCTCGGCCTCGGCTTCCTCTTCGTCAACCTCTACAGCGGCCAGCTCGCCGGCCTCGAGTCGCTGCTCTTCGGCACCTTCCTCGGGATCACCACCGGACAGGTGCAGACGCTGCTCTGGGTCGCGCTCGCCGCCTTCCTCGCGCTCGCGGCGATCGGACGGCCGCTGCTCTTCGCTTCGGTCGACGCCGAGGTCGCTCGCGCCGCCGGGGTGCCGACGCGGATGCTCGCGGGCCTCTTCCTGCTCCTGCTCGGCCTCGCTGTCGCCGCGACCGCCGAGATCACCGGGGCCCTGCTCGTCTTCGCTCTGCTGGTCACCCCGGCGGCGACGGCGCGGCAGATCACGGCGCGGCCGGGCGCCGGGCTGGCGCTGTCAGTGGCTCTGGCGCTGGCGGTCACCTGGGTCGGCCTGACGATTGCCTACTTCTCGCCATACCCGGTCGGCTTCTGGGTCACGAGCCTCTCCTTCGGCCTCTTCGTCGCGGTGCGGCTGTGCAGGGCGGCGCTCAGCCGCCACCCGATCGCCGTGCCGGCGGCGGAGCCCGCCTGATGTTCGCCCACGAATTCATCCGCAACGCCTTTCTGGCGGGCACCTTCATCGCCCTGGCCTGCGGGCTGACCGGCTACTTCGTCGTCCTCCGCAGCCAGGTCTTCGCCGGCGACGCGCTCAGCCATGTCGCCTTCACCGGGGCGCTCGCGGCGGCGGCAGCGGGCATCGACATCAGGCTCGGCCTCTTCGCGGCGACGATCCTCGTCGCAGGCGGAATCGGCCTGCTCGGCGAGCGCGCCCGCCCCGACGACGTCGTGATCGGCTCGGTCTTCGCCTGGATCCTCGGCCTCGGCGCGCTCTTCCTCTCGATCTTCATCAGCGGCTCCAGCGGCTCCAACGGCACCGCCGCGGTCCGCGTCCTCTTCGGCTCGATCCTCGGCCTCTCGCCCGCCGACGCCCGCCTCGCCGCCGCGATCGCGATCCTCGCCTGCCTGGCGCTGGTGGCGATCGCGCGGCCGCTGCTGTTCGCGTCGGTCGATCCCGAGGTGGCGCGCGGTCTCGGTCTGCGGGTGCGGGCGCTCGGGATCGGCTTCTTCGTCCTCCTGGCCGTGGTCGCTGCCGAGGCGACCCAGGCGGTGGGCGCGCTGCTGCTGCTCGGCCTGCTGGCGGCGCCGGGGGGCGCGGCGCGCCTCCTGACCGACAGCCCCTGGCGCGGCCTCGGGCTGTCGGCGGCGATCGCGGTCGCCTCGATGTGGATCGGGCTCGCGCTCAGCTACCGGATCGCCTCGCTGCCGGCCAGCACGGCGGTGATCGGCACCGCGACCGCGGCGTTCCTGCTGGCCGCTGCCGTTTCCCGCCTGCGTCGCCGCCTGCGCCCGCCCGCCGCCGGGGAAATCGAGGCGATCCAGGGTCGGCTATCTCTAGGATCGGTTCAGTGAGCACGGCAACCGAGACGGGCTGGGCCGAGCACGCCCTCGCTGCCCTGCGGGCCGCCGGCTACCGCCGTGGCGGTGCCCGGATCGCGGTGATCGAGGCTCTGGCCGCGCAGGATTGCGCGGTGACGGCGCTCGATCTCGAGGACGACCTGCGCCGGCGCGAGGCAGGCGTGGGCCGCGCCAGCATCTACCGGGCGCTGGAGCAGCTCGAGCAGCTCGGCCTGGTGCAGCGGCTTGAGGTCAGCCGCGGTACCGCCGGCTACGAGCGGGTCGAGCCCGACGGTGAGCACCACCACCACGCGATCTGCCGCAAGTGCGGCCGTCTGATCCCCTTCGAGGATGCCTCGCTGGAGCAGGCGATCGACAAGGTCGTCGGCGGGATGAGCTTCGACGCCGACGAGCACGAGGTCGTGATCCGCGGCCTCTGCGAGAGCTGCTCGGCGCGGCGGCGCTAGCGGTTCGCCGTCAGCGCGGCACCCGGCGCCGGATCACTCTTCGAGCAGCTTCGGCAGGTCATGGACGATCTGACTCGGTTTGAAGTTGGCCGGGTAGATCGTCGTCAGGCGGCCGCTGGCGGCGATGCCGTAGATCAGGGCCGAGTGGGCGACGAATTCAGGGTTGACCGAGTCCGGTTCGGAACCGACGTTCCAGGCTTCCCAGACCCGGGCGAGTTCGTGGGTGTCGCCGATCAGGTACTTCATCCGTCCCGTCATTCCATGCTCGCCGACGAAGTGGGCGACCGCCTGGCGGGTGTCGCCGTGGGGATCGACCGAGACGGCGACGACCTGCAGCTGCTTGCTCTTTTCCGGCCCAAGCCGTTCCAGGGCGTTGTGAAGTTCCGCCGTGATCAGCGGGCAGATGTCGGGGCAGCGGGTGTAGAGGAAGGTGACGAAGACGGCCTTGCCGCGGTAGCTCGCGAGGTCGACCTTTTCTCCCAGGTAATTGCGCAGGCCGCCGAAGGAGGGCGCCATCTTGCGGGGGGTCAGAGACTCGCCGTAGTAGCCGGACACCGAGCTGCTCTTGACGTTGCCCGGAAGCGCCTGCGAGGTGTGGTGGGTCGCGATCAGAACGGTCACGCTCGCGACCACCGCGGCGATCACGATCAGCGGCAGCGCCAGCGCGATCGGAATCCCGCGCCGCTGCTGCGGCGGCTCCGGGTCTGGCGGCTTCTGGTCTCCCGCCGGCGTGTCTGCGCTCACTACCCCAACCTCCCAGGACTCTTGGCTCGCGGATCGGCAGCCGAACTTTGGCACATGCGCCTGAGTGAACCCAAGAGATACAGTCTGCGCTTGGTGGGCAAGAAGATCGACAGCCTGGTGCCGCTGAAGTTCCGCGCCGCGGCGCTGATGCCGGCGGCGGTGCTGACGGTTCACCAGCTGCGCTTCCAGCTTGCTTTCGGCAGCCACGCCGACAGCAAGCTCGCCTCGGAGGGGCACCAGTACCTCGGTGCCCTCGCCCCGGCGGTGGCGATGCTGTTGGCGATCGGCGTCGGGCTCCTGCTGGCGAGCGTTGCGTCGGCCTGGCGCCGCGGAGCCGGTGAGGGTCGAACGCAGGTCTTCGCCTTTCCCAAGATCTGGCTCGTTGCGGCGGCTTCGCTGCTGGCCATCTACTGCGGTCAGGAGCTGCTCGAGGGCTTCCTCGCCGGCGGTCACCCGGAGGGTCTCGCCGGAGTGTTCGGCGAAGGCGGCCTCTGGGCGATCCCGCTCTCGATCCTGCTGGGCGGCGTCGTCGCCCTTGGCCTGCGCGCCGCCGACGCCGCGGTTCGCTGGGCGGCTGGTCGCCGGGTTCGCTCCCGCGTTCCCCGCGCGCCGGCCCGACACCCTCGCCGTCCCGCCGCTTGTTGCGTTGATCCTTCGCCCGCCTCTCGCGGACGCCGCGGCCGGCCGGGCGCCGCCGCCGGCTCCGCAAATGACTTCCTAGCGCTCCGACGCCGCCGGCGCCGTGGGCGCCGACATGTCGATCAAGGAGATGCGAATGAGCCGCGCCAGATGGGTGGCGCTTGTGGCCATGTTCGTGCTGCTCGTGCCGACCTCCGCTGCGCTTGCGCACGGGGGCAACCCGAATTACCGCTCGATAATCGACGAAGTGACGCCGAAGATGCCCGGCGTCAGCTTCCAGGTGCTGAATTACGACAGCTACTTCCAGCTGCTCGACCAGCAAGGCCACGAAGTCGTGATCTACGGCTACGAAGGCGAGCCCTACGCCCGGATCCTCAAAAACGGCACCGTCCAGGTGAACGAACGCTCGCCGGCGCTCTACCTCGACGAAAACCGCTATGCCGAGGTCGAAGTCCCGCCGATCGCCAACGCCAAGGCGGCGCCGAAGTGGAAGACCTTCGATCACTCCGGGTCGTTCATCTGGCACGACCACCGGATGCACTACATGTCGCCCGCCCTGCCGCCCGCGGTCAAGAACCAGAGCAAGAAAACCAAGATCTTCGACTACCAGATCCCGATCAGCGTCGAAGGCAAGAAAGGCGACATCAACGGCACCCTCTACTGGGTCGGGCCCGCCAACACCTCGAAGACGCCGTTCATCGTCGCCGGCATCGCCATCGTCCTGATCGGCGGCGGCCTGGTCCTCTGGATGCGGCGGCGGCGCCGCGGCGAAGACGACGGCCCGAGCGCGCCGCTGGAGCCGGCGAAGGAGGCCTGGTAGGTGCGACGCGTCGTCCTCGCGACTATCGCCGCCCTGCTGCTCGGGGCACTCGCGGTTCCCGCTGCCGCGTCGGCCCATGCCCAACTGGAGGAAACGACCCCCCAGCGCGGCGCCGTCGTCAAGCAGGAGCCCGAAGCCGTCATCTTCCGCTTCGACGAGCCGGTCGAGGGCAACTTCGGCGCCGTCCGTGTCTATGACGCCGGCGGCAAGCGGGTCGACGAAGGCGACGCCTTCCATCCCAACGGCGAAGGCCCGCGGCTCGGCGTCCACCTCAAGCCCGGTCTGTCCGACGGCAGCTACACCGCGACCTACCGGGTCATCTCCGCCGACGGGCACATCGTCTCCAGCGGCTTCGTCTTCTCGATCGGCAAGGCCGGCAAGGCGCCGGCGCAGACCGTCGCCGAACTGACCAGCGGCTCCGGCAGCGGCCCGGTGACCGAGACCGCCTTCGGCATCGCCCGCGGCCTGCAGTACGTCGCGATCGCGCTCGGGGTCGGCGGGCTCGCCTTCCTGCTGCTCGCCTGGCTGCCGGCGCTGGCGGCGGTCGGCGACTCCTCGGAGTCCTGGCGCCGCGCCGCGCGGGCCTTCGCCTCGCGGCTGCGCCTGGTGCTGGTGCTCGCCGCGGCGATCGGCGCGATCAGCGCTGCTGCCGGCGTCGTTCTCGAGGGCGCCGAGGCGGCAGGGATCTCCGGCTTCTCGGCGCTGGAATGGTCGATCGTCCACGAGACCCTGGGGACGAAGTTCGGGACGTTCTGGGGCCTGGCGGTGCTCGCCTGGATCGCCTTCGGCCTGATTGTCACGCTGTTCCTGCGGCCGGAGCGGGGGAGGGGGCGGGGCGCCTGGCCGCGGGCGGGGCTTGCCGCCGTGCCCCTGGTCTTCGTCGTCCTCGTCCCGGCACTCTCCGGACACGGCAGCACCCAGGCGCCGATCGCCCTCAACTTCCCAGTCAACGTCATCCACGTCGCCGCGATGGGCGTCTGGCTGGGCGGCCTCGCCGCGCTCCTGTTCGTCGCGCCGCGGGGGACCCGGGAGCTGGCGGCCGGCGACCGCGGCCGGCTGCTGGCGGCGGCGCTCTCGCGCTTCTCGCAGGTGGCGCTGATCGCGGTCGGGGCGATCCTGCTCACCGGCCTGGTCCAGGCCTACGTCTACGTCCGCCATCTCGGCGACCTGACCAGCACCGGCTATGGGCGTGCCGTGCTGATCAAGTTCATCCTCCTGCTGGTCCTGATCGCGATCGGCGCCTACAACCGCCGCCGCTCGGTGCCGCGACTGAACCGGATCGCGGCGGGAGGCGAGTCACCCGGCCGCGCCGGCCTGATCCTGCGCCGCGCGCTGCGCGCCGAGGTGGCGCTGCTGGTGATCGTGATCGGCGTCACCGCCGCCCTCGCCAGCTACGCGCCGCCGGTCAGCACCCAGGGCGGGCCGTTCTCGACCGAAACCCTCGTCGGCCCGATCCAGCTGGAGATGAGCGTCGAACCGGCGACGGTCGGCGCCAACGAGATCCACGTCTACCTCTTCGACGCCAAGAGCGGCGCCCCCTACGCCAAGGTCAAGGAACTGAAGGCGACGGCGGCGCTGCCGGAAAAGAGCATCGCCCTGCCGCTGGAACCGCAGCTCTCGGGCCCCGGCCACTACACGATCCCCGACGCGCTGCTGAGCGCCAGCGGCAATTGGCAGATCGCGCTGACGATCCGGGTCTCGGCCTTCGATCAGTTCGCGAAGACGGTTGAGGTCCCGGTCAGATGAAAGAGGCGGCGCTCTCCTCGCCTCGGCTCTGGCCGGTCGCGCGCCCCGGCCTGGGCGGCTGCGCAGCTCAGATTGCCAAGAACCGACGAAAGGAAAACCATGATGCGACGAATCGCATTCCCAATCGCGCTGGTCTGCGCCCTGGCTCTGCCCGGGATCGCGCAGGCTCACGTCAGCCTGCACCCAAACGAGGTCCCGACCGGCTCCTTCGCCACCCTCGACATCCGGGTCCCGAACGAGATGGAAAGCGCCAACACGATCAAAGTCGAGGTCCAGGTTCCACCCGGCTTCCTCGACGTCTCGACCGAATACATGCCGGGCTGGACCTCGAAGGTCCTGACCAGCAAGCTCGCCAAGCCGGTGCAGACCGACGACGGCGAAGTCACCGAACAGGTGCGCGAGGTGATCTGGACCGGGGACGGCAAGCAGGGGAAGATCCCGCCGGGCCAGTTCCTCAACTTCCCGATCTCGACCGTGATCCCCGGCACGGAAGGCGAAGTGCTGACCTTCAAGACGCTGCAGTACTACGACAACGGCGAAGTCGTGCGCTGGATCGGCGGGCCTGAATCCGAAGAACCGGCGCCGCAGATCGACGTCACCGCCGCCGGCGGCGTGCTGCAGGACGTCGCCGGCTCGGAGACGGCTCCTCCGGCTCCGGGTGCGACGAAATCGGAAGCGAGCGAATCGCGGCGGAGCGGCGCTCGAGCTCCAGCGACAGCGCCAGCAAGGGCCTCGGGATCGCGGCCCTGATCCTCGGCGCGCTCGGCCTGCTGGCCGGAGGCGCGGCGCTGATCCGCTCGCGGGGCCGGCAGGCGTGACGCCGATGTCCCACGCTGACCGAAGGGGCCCCCAGCGTGCGCTGGGGGCCCTCGCGGCCTGCCTCCTCCTCGCCGGCTGCGGCACGACCTACAGCGGGATCAGCAGCCAAGCGGCTCCACCGGCCTCGGAATTCCCCCGGCCCTCGGGGACGCTGACCGATGTCTTCAAGCAGGCCGGGGGCGAAAGCGAACTCGTCATCCTGCCGACCGAGATCGTCTTCGACAGAGGCGACCGGCGCTACGCCTTCGGGGTCTTCACCCCCGGCAACGAACAGATCGCCGACGCCAAGGTCGCCCTCTACTTCGCCCACGGCGAAGACGCCAAGGCGATGGGCCCCTATCCGGCCCGGATCGAATCGCTGGCGACCAAGCCGGCGTTCATCGCGCAGAGCACCGGACAGGATCCGGCGGCGGCCAAGGTCGTCTATGTGACCGACTCGGCGCCGCTCGACACCAAGGGCGAGTGGCGCGTGCTGGCGATGGTCAGGGAAGGCGGCAAGCTCGAAGCGACGATGGTGCCGAGCGCCGTCGTCGGCCACTTCCCGCAGGCGAAGCCCGGATTTCCGAAGAGCACCGCGAACCCGCCCGATGTCGGGCAGCGGGCGCCCGACGTCCACACGCCGACGCCGGCCGACGTCGGCGGGGACCTGGCGAAGATCGACACTCGGATCCCGCCCGACGACATGCACGAAGACCTCGCGACCGTGCTCGGCCGCAAACCTGTCGTCCTCGTCTTCGCGACGCCGCAGTACTGTCAGAGCCGGATCTGCGGGCCGGTGGTCGACGAGGAGGAGCAGGTCAAGCAGCGCTACGGCGACCGAGTCGCCTTCATCCACATGGAGATCTACGAGGGGAACAACCCGGCCAAGGGCGTGCGCCCGCAGGTCAAGGCCTACCGCCTGCCGAGTGAGCCGTGGACCTTTGTGATCGACCGCCGCGGGATCGTCAGCGCTCGCTTCGAGGGTGCTCTCAGCGTCGCCGAATTGGAAGCCGCCGTGGCCAAGGTGGCGGAGGGGAAGGCCGGTGATCTCCCTGCCCTTCGCCCACGCGCTGCTCGTCAAGCAGGACCTGCCGGTCCCCGCCTGGCTCTTCGCCTGGGCGGCGTCGATCGTCCTGATCGCCTCCTTCTTCGCCCTCTCGGTCGGCTGGCGCAAGCCCCGTTTCGAGAACGAACGCTGGCGGCCCTTCACCGCCGCGCTGTCGAACGCGTTGCTGGGATGGCCGGCGCAGATCCTCTGCGGCGCGATCGGCGTCCTCCTGCTGGGCGTCGGGATCTACGCGGGGCTGCGCGGCACCGAAGCGCCGGATCGCAACTTCACGATCACCTTCTTCTTCGTCACCGCCTGGATCGGCTTCCCCTTCTTCTCGGCGCTGCTGGGGAACATCTTCCGGCCGTTCAACCCCTGGCGCGCGGTCGGCCGCATCGCCGGCGCGGGCTTCCGCCTGATCGCCGGCCAGCGCTCGGGCCGGCTCGAGTATCCGCGGCGCCTCGGCCGCTGGCCGGCGGCGGTCGGCCTGCTCGCCTTCGTCTGGCTGGAGGTGGTCTACGGCTCGACCGGCGGTGTCGCCGTCGGCCTCGACCCCCACGTGGCCGCGACCGCCGCCCTCGTCTACAGCGCCTACACCCTGGCGATGATGGGGCTGTTCGGGGTCGAGGTCTGGTGCGAGCGCGGCGAGGTCTTCTCCGTCTACTTCGGGATGTTCTCCCAGCTCTCCCCGGTCGGCATCCACAAGGGCCGGCTCGGCCGCCGGCGGCCGCTGACGGCGGCGACGAAGTGGGCGACGCTCCCCGGCTCGGCCGCGGTCGTGATCGCCTCGATCGCCTCGACCAGCTTCGACGGGGCGCAGGAGGGAGCCTTCAAAGGCTCGATCGAAAGCCTCTTCCGCCACTTCGCCGATGCCGGCTTCAGCCTGCCCACGGCGCTGCGCCTCTCCGACACGATCTTCATGCTGGCGACCTTCGCCGGCGTCGGGCTGATCTACGCGCTCGGGATTCGCGGCATGCGCGGCATCCCGGGAGCGCCGTCGACCGCGAAGCTGCGCAACGGCTTCGCCCACACCCTGATCCCGATCGCGCTCGCCTACCTCGTCGCCCACTACTTCAGCCTCTTCGTCTACCAGGAGCAGGCGCAGTTCACCTACCTGCTCTCCGATCCGCTCGGCACGTCGACGACCGATCTGTTCGGCACCGCCTCCGCCGGGATCGATTTCAAGATCCTCGGCGCCAACGCGATCTGGTATGTCCAGGTCGTGGCGCTGATCGTCGGCCACGTCCTCGGCCTGACCCTCGCCCACGACCGCGCCCTCGTCTACTGGCGCGACTACCGGGAGGCGACCCAGTCGCAGTACTGGATGCTGGCGGTGATGATCGCCTTCACCTGCTTCGGTCTCTACCTGCTGTCGGCGACCCAATGACGCTGCCGCTTGCACATCTCGGCCACTTCCTCTGGATCTTCTACCTGCTCCCGGTCCTGATCGTGGTCGCCGGCATCCTCAGGTCGAGCTGGGCGCAGAAGCGGCGGGAACGGAAGGCGCGAGACGACTAGGACTTGGCCCTCCGGCTTCATCAGGATATATCGTCAAAGCCAACGTATGATGCTGGCCACGAATGAGCAAGCACCTGGTTGACATCGACGAGGAGACTCTGCGGAGTCGCGCGGGCGAAGCCCGGCAGTAAGACGATCAAGGAAACCGTCAACAGAGCGCTTCGCCAAGCCGGCGATGAGCACCGACAGGCGGTGAAGCGGCGCCTCGATCTGCTCGCCCGAGCCGATCTGGCCGCTCGCGAGCAGGCATGGCGCTGACCCACCTGCTCGACTCGAGTGTCCTCACTCGCCTGCATCATGCCGCCGTCCGGGACGCGATCGAGCCCGCCACGGGGCGCGGCGAGCTCGCTCGAGCCGGGATCGGCGATCTTGAGATCGGCTACTCGGCTCGCAGCGCCCCCGAGTGGGACCGACTGGCAGAGGCCCTGCAGGCTTTCGAGCTGGTGGAGACGACGGCCGACCATCTGCAGCGAGCCAGGCAGGTTCAGCGCATGCTCGCGGCCAAGCACCAGCGCGGGCGCAAGGTGCCGGACCTCCTGATCGCCGCCGCCGCGGAGTCCCGCGGCCTCATCGTCCTTCACTACGACGCGGATTTCGATCGCATCGCCTCGTGTCGACCGGACAGAGCGGCTCTCGCGAGTGGGTCGTCCGGCCGCGTTCATCTCGACTGATCCCACTGCGCGCGATTCTGAGCAGCTGATCCAGGGTAGCCGGATCGGCGCCGTCACTGGCATGGGGAATTCTGTGATCGTCTGCCCGCGATGCGGGTTCTGCTGATCGACAACTACGACTCCTACACGTACAACCTGCGGCAGCTCCTGGCGGCGGTCGGGGGCGAGGAGCCCACCGTCGTCCACAACGACGAGATCCCCTTCGCCGCTCTGGCGCGGGGAGGGTTCGACGCGATCGTCATCTCGCCGGGGCCCGGGCGTCCCGAGGTGGAGGCTGACTTCGGCGGCTGCGGGCGCGCGATCCGCGACTTCGGCCTACCCGTTCTGGGTGTCTGCCTCGGCCACCAGGGGATCGCCACGGCCTTCGGCGGCGCCACGGTGCCGGCCGCCGTTCCCGTCCACGGCCGGGCGACGACGATCAGCCATGACGGGGCGGCGATGTTCCGGGGCTTGCCGTCGCGATTCGAGGCGGTCCTTTACCACTCGCTGACGGTGGCGGAGCCGCTGCCCGACTGCCTCCTTGGCGACCGCCTGGGCCGAGGACGGTCGGGTCATGGCTCTGGCGCACCGCGAGCGACCGATCTGGGGCGTGCAGTTCCATCCCGAGTCGATCGGCACCCCGGCCGGCGCCCTGATCGTGCGCAACTTCCTCGGGTTGGCCCCGCCGCGGCGCGGGGCCCCGGCGCCCCGACCCAGACGTCAGGTCCGGCCTACGAGGGCACCGGCCTACGAGGTCCTGGTTCGCTCGATCGACCGCGTCCCCGACGCCGCCCTGACCTTCGGCCGGCTGTTCGGAGCCGATCGCCACGCGTTCTGGCTCGACGGAGAGGCTGGGGGGCGGGCGGAGGGGCGGAGCTTCATGGGCAGCGCCGATCGCGCCGGCGGCGAGGTCCTCAGCGCCGACACGGCCGCCGGCTCGGTGCGGGCGTTGCGGCCGGCGACGGGCGAGAGCGAGACAGTGGCGGGGACGATCTTCGACCTGCTGCGCCGGCGCCTGAGCGAACGGCAGATCAGCACGCAGCTGCCGTTTGACTTCGCCGGCGGCTACGTCGGCTACCTGGGCTATGGGATCAAGGCCGACCTCGGCAGTCCCAATCGAGTTGACGCGGAGACGCCCGACGCCTGCCTGATGTTCCCCTCCCGCATGGTGGTTCTCGAACATCGCACCGGGCGCGCCTTCGCGATCTGCATCGCCGGTCCCGAGTTCTCCGGCCGGCAGGCCCTCGCCGAGGTCGAGGCGCTCCAGCGCGAACTCGAAGCGGTTCCCACTGCGGCGCCTCGGGCCGTCAGCCCGCCGCCCTCCTTCGACCCGGCTTGCTTTGAGTTCGCGCTCGACAGAAGCGAGTACCTGGCCGCGGTCAAGGCCGCCCAGCGCGCACTCCACGCCGGCGATTCCTACGAGCTCTGCCTGACCACCCAGATCGAGACCAGGCTCGACCCGGTCGATCCGCTCGCCGTCTACCTGCGCCAGCGGGCGTTCAACCCCGCTCCCCACGCGGCCTTCCTGCGCTGCGGCGAGCTGGCCGTCCTGAGCTCCTCGCCCGAGCGCTTTCTGCGGATCTCGCGCCAGGGGACGGTCGAGGCAAGGCCGATCAAGGGGACCCGCCCGCGTGCCGCCGACCGCGGCGAGGACGAGCGGCTGCGAGAGGAGTTGCGCACCAGCGTCAAGGAGCGGGCCGAGAACATGATGATCGTCGACCTGCTGCGCAACGACCTCGGCCGCGTTTGCCGGGTCGGCTCGATCGATGTGGACGGGCTGCTCGAGGTCGAGAGCCACGAGCACGTCCACCAGCTCGTCTCGACGATTCGCGGTCGCCTGAGCGCAGACAGCGACCCGCTCGCCTGCGTCGAAGCCTGCTTTCCCGGCGGCTCGATGACCGGGGCGCCGAAGCTGCGATCGCTTGCGATCCTCGACTCGCTGGAGCCGCGCCCGCGCGGCGTCTATGCCGGAGCGCTCGGTTATTTCGGCCTCGGCGGCGGCGCCGATCTCAGCATCGTGATCAGGTCCGCGGTGATCCACGGCGACAGGGCGGCGGTTGGCAGCGGCGGTGCGATCACGGTCCTCTCCGACCCGGAGGAGGAGTGGGACGAGATGATGTTGAAGGCCCGTCCGCTGCTTGACGTCCTATCCGAGTTCGCCGCCTCGCCGAGCGCTCAGAAGGCCGTCAGCCCGCGCTTGCGGCTGGCCAGGAAGTAGCGCTCGAAGGCGAGCTTGGCCCAGTGGGCCTGGGGGCCCGCCATCACCCGGGCGGTCGGTTCGTCGCCGTCGGCGTAGATCCCGTGGGCGAGGACGTTGTCGGCTTTGAAGATGATGCCGTTGTCGCCGGCGTCGAGCACGCAGATCGCCGAGAGGTCGGCGATCGGAAGGTCCCGATGCGCGCTTCCGGTCAGGTCGGCGGCGATGTTCTGGGCGGCGACCTTGGCCATCGCCTCGCTCATCTGCCCGGTCTTCGGGACGCCGGCGGGCACCTCCGTGGTCTCCGGCGGGGCGATCGCGGTCGCCACCCCGGCCGCGTAGACGTCGGGCTGGTCGGGATGGCGGAAGCGATCGTCGATCGGCACGAACCCGACCGGGTTGGCGAGGCCCTCGCTCTCGCGGACCGCGTCGACCCCGGCGAAGGGCGGCACGATCATCGAGAAGGCGAAGGGCAGGACACGTCCGCCCTCGAGCTCGATCTCGCCGTCGCGGACCTCCTTGATCGCGGAGTTGGGGATCCCCTCGATCCCGAGGCGCTCGAGGAAGCCCTCGACCCGCTTGGCGGAATCGCCGACGCCGCCGAGGCCGAAGTGGCCGAGGAAGGGCTCGGAGCTGATGAAGGTCACCGGCGCGACCTTCTCCAGCCCGGCCTTGCGGATCCGGTGCTGGACGTTGAAGAGGAACTCGTAGGAGGCGCCGAAGCAGGAGCCGCCCTGGGCGGTGCCGACCACGACCGGGCCGGGATTCTCGAGGAAGCGAGCCCAGGCGTCCCGCGCCCGTTCGGCGTGCTCGAGGTTGCAGACCGACTGGGTGAAGCCGTCTTCGGGGCCGAGGCCGGGGATTTTCTCGAAGGCCAGACGCGGGCCCGTTGCAACGAGCAGCTTGTCGTACTCGATCGTGCCCCCGCCGGTCGTCGCGACCGTGTGTGCGTCGACGTCGACCCGCGCCGCCGCCTCGTTGACGAACTCGATCCCCTTCTTCTCGTAGAGCGGCGCCAGCGGGAAGGTGACGTCGCCGGCCTCGCGGGCGCCGAACGGCATCCAGATCAGCGAGGGGATGAAGGTGAAGTGATCGCGCGGGTCGAGGACGAGGACCTGATGGCGGTCGTCGAGCTGCTTGCGCACCTCCAGCGCCGCGGTCATCCCGGCGAAGCTCGAACCCAGGACGGCTACGCGCTGTGGGGTGGATGAGGACATGGATGCTCCCTTCGATCGTTCGAGTTCCGGCTCAGCAAGAAGCCTGCCGAGCAGCCGCCGTCCGCACACCCGTAATCCACCCCCGATAACCGCGGTCCTTTACGGATGCCCCGTCGGGGTGACCGGCGCAGAATCCCAGGCTGTGATGAACCGGGACGTCCTCGACCGATCCGACGAATCAGTGGCCGAGCACGGCCTCAAGCTCGGCCAGCTGCGTTTCGATCCCGGAGCAGACTCCGTCGCAGATTTCGTGCACGCCCGGGTCGGCGATCCGGTAGAGGGAGCTGGTCCCCTGCTTGCGGCGGGCGACGAAGCCCCCCGCCAGCAGCGCGGCGAGGTGCTTGGAGATGTTCTGCTGGGAGCTGCCAAGGGCCTCGGTCAGCTCCCCGACGGAGGCCTCGTCACGGTTGCGCAGGAGGTCGATGATGCGCAGCCTGGTCGGGTCGGAAAGGGCGCGGAAGCGGCTGGCGATCAACTCCGCGGCATCAGGGGTGAGTGGACTCTTCATCATCTCTGCTACTGTACTCCACAGTTGTTAAGTTGTGAACTTGTAGACCAACTAGCCAGAGGATAGCGATGCCAGTCATGACCGAAAGAAGCTCGTTTCAATCTGCGGAGCGAGGCCGCGAGAGCACCTGGCCACTGGAGCGGATCCTCTTCCTCCTGGCCGGGACCATGACCGGGCTCAGCGCCGTTCTCAGCGCCGTCGTCAGCCCCTGGTTCCTGCTGCTGACCGGGTTTGTCGCCGTCAACCAGCTCGCCTTCGTCGCCTTCGGCAACTGTCCCAGCTCCCTGGTCCTGCGGCGCTACTTCGGCGTCAAGGCCGCCTGCGACCGATGAGCGCCCTGGGACCGATCGGGCGTCTGGGGCGCTTCGCCGCCACCCACCGCCGCGCCGTCTTCATCTCCTGGGCCGTGATCGCCGTCGGCCTCGGCGTGCTGGCGCCGCGGATCGAGACCGCGCTCTCGGGCGCCGGCTGGCAGGCCAACGGCTCGGAATCGGTCAAGGTCCGCGAACAGCTGGACGCCAACTTCGGCGGCGCCGGGGCCTACGCCCTGCAGGTCTCCGTCCACTCACAGGAACTGACCGCGGCCGACCCGGCATTCCGCCGCACCGTCGCCCGGGTCGAACGGGTCCTCGCCGCCGACTCCGCGGTGGGCAGCGTCGTCGCGCCCCGTCCCGGCGCCTCGATCTCCCGCGACGGCCACACCGTGATCGTCGGCGGCACGGCCGCCAAGAACCCGAACGAAATGGTCGCCGCGGCCAACGACCTGAAGTCGGAAGTCAGCGGCGCCTCGACGCCCGCGGTCGAAGCCAACCTCACCGGCGCCCCCGGGATGTGGTCGGACTTCAACGAAGCCAACCGCGAAGCGATGATGAAGTCGGAGCTGATCTCCTGGCCGGTGACGCTGGCGATCCTCGTCCTCGCCTTCGGCTCGCTGGTCGCCGCCGGGCTGCCGCTGATGCTGACGATCGTCGGCCTGATCGCCTCCGCCGGGGTCCTCTACCTCGGCACCAAGCTGGCGCCGATCTCGATCTGGGCGATGAACTTTGCGCTGATGTTCGCCCTGGCGCTCGGCATCGACTACGCCCTGTTCATCGTCATGCGCTTCCGCAGCGCGCTCTTCGGTCAGCACGAGAGCACCGAGGACGCCGTCGGCGAGACGATGGACACCGCCGGCAAGGCGGTCCTCTTCTCCGGCCTGACCGTGCTGATCTCGCTCTCGGCGGTGATGCTCGTGCCCAGCCCCGCCTTCCGCTCGATGTCGCTGGGGATCATGGTCTCGGTCCTCTTCGTCCTCGCGGCGACGATGACCCTGCTGCCGGCGGTCCTCTCCAAGCTCGGGCCGCGGATCGACAAGCTCGCCCTGCCCTGGGCGCATTCCGGCGAGCACCGTTCGCCGCGCTTCGCCCGCTGGGGTGAGCTGCTCTGGCGCCGGCCCTTCATCTTCGGCGGCCTGGCGATCGTCGCGCTGCTCGCCCTGGCGCTGCCGATCCTCGGCATGAAGACGGGAATGCCGTCGATCAAGGTGGTGCCCCAGAGCGACTCCTCGCGGGTCGGCTACGAGCAGATCAGCGCCGCCTTCGGGCCGGGCGCACCGGGGACGCTGCAGGTGACCGCGCCGCGGGCACAGGGCGCGGCGACCGCCGCGGTGCTGAGCGCGGATCGCGGGATCGCCGCGGTCTCCCCGCCGGTGAACGGCGCCGGCGGACTGGTCTTGATCCAGGCGGTTCCGACCAGCGGACCCTCGACCGACGCCACCTCAAGCACGATCGACAGGCTGCGGGCCGGACTGCCCCCGGCGGCGCTCGTCGGTGGCCCCTCGGTCGAAAACCACGACCTCGAATCCTCGCTGGCGTCGAAGACGCCGCTGGCGATCGGCGTCATCCTCGTGCTCGGCTTCCTGCTCCTGCTGATCGCCTTCCAGGCGCCGTTGATCGCGGCGATCGGGGTGCTCGCCAACCTGCTCTCGACCGCGGCGGCGTTCGGCGTCGCGACGCTGATCTTCCAGCACGGCCACCTCTCTGGCCTGCTCGGCTTCGAATCGCAGGGCTTCCTCGACGCCTGGGGGCCGATCTTCTTCTTCGCGATGATCTTCGCGATCGCGATGGACTACACGGTCTTCCTGCTCTCCTCCGCGCGCGAGCACTGGGAGCGCAGCGGCGACGCCCGGGAGGCGATGGTCGGCGGGCTCGCCCACTCCGGCCGCGTGATCCTCGCCGCCGGCGGGGTGATGGTCGCGGTCTTCTTCACCTTCGCGCTCTCGGGACCGCTGCCGCCGAAGGAGATGGGCACGATCCTCGGCGTCGCCGTCCTGCTCGACGCCTTCCTCGTCCGCCTGCTGCTGCTGCCGGTCTTCCTGCGGCTGGCTGGAGCGCGGGCCTGGTACCTACCGGCCTGGCTCGACCGGATCCTCCCGGACGTGCGCTTCGGCCACGGGTCGCCGGGCGGAGAGACAGCGGCCGGCGAGCCGGCGAGCCCTGCCGTCCCGACCCCGCCGGTGGTGGCAGCGGCAAGAGACCGAAGCTGACCGAGGGCCCAGGAGCCCGGCCGTCAGTGGGCGCCGGCTTCGCCAGCGCGAGGAGAGCGCATTCGGCCAAGCAGCTTCTCGGCCGTGTTCGCGGTCAGATTGGCGAAGGCCATCGCTCGCGCGACGGCGTCGACGGCCGCCACTTCATCCGGCGTCAGGTGGTCGCTCGCGCCGGCGGAAAGGTCGGCAGCCAACGGCGGGCGAAAGTGTGCTTCGGCGAGCGCGGCCGCGTAGGCCACGGCCGCACGGTTGCGATCGTCGAAGTTCTCGAATTCACCTGAGCCGATCGCCTGCAGGTCCTCGGGGGCGACACCCACGCGGCTCGCCCAGTGCTCGTGGGCGAAGACGCAGCCACGGCAGGAGTTGACGCGGCTGACGGCAACCATGACCCGCTCGCGCAGGGCTGGATCGAGACCGCCGCGCAGGTAGGCAGTGGCGAGGGGTCGGACGCGCCGCGCGACTCCAGCAAGGTCGCGGATCGCTTCACCTGAGGAGGCGAACGTCCGAGGCGATCGGTCCGGAACGGGCACGAGCAGACAGTAGCGGCATGGGAAGTGGGCCGGGCCCCCCGCCTTGAAACTCTGGGCTGGACCTAACCGCCAGGCTTCTCGGGCCCCGGCCCGTGAAGAGGACTGACCTCGGTGACCCGCAAGCCGACCTCGCTCCGGACCCGCTGAGCGAAATGACCGGCGTCCTCCCAGTCCATCTCGCCGCCATCCAGCATCAGCACCTCGTTTGCATCGAACTGACGCAGGCCATCGAGCAGCGAGCTCATCGGCTCGCCCGTCGCGGCGTGCCCGCCTGCCGTTATGCCCTCCCGCTTGAGCGTTTCCAGCGCGACCGCCACCCGACCCTGGGCGACCTTCATCTGGGCACCGTTGTCGTCGGTCAGGGTCTGCAGCCGGGAGGAAGTGACGGGGGCGATGATCATCGCTTCGGTGTCGCCCCGATCTCCCCGCGCGCAGACCTCCGCGCACAGGGCCGGCTCCTCGAGGCCGAGGTTGGCGATCACCAGCACGCGGTGGGCGCCGCCGTCAGGCGAGGCTTTGACTCCCGCCATCGTCTCCGGACCCTTGCCGCCGAGGAGGAACACCACGCCGCCGAGGACGAGCGCACCGAAGACGGCGAAGAAGATGCCACCGAGGCTTCCGGCGAGTGAAAAGACCACGAGGCTCCCGAGTAAGACACCGACCATCGCCAGGGTCAGGGGAATCCCGACCAAATCCGAGTGGAGCCAAGGTCGCGCGGACTTGGAGCTTCGAAATGCACGGGCGCGACTTGCGAATCGAGTCATGACAACCACGCTTCCTATGGGCGCTGCGAGTCCTTTGAGGGGGAAGGCCTTGGACCGGATCGGCCATCTTGGATCGGGGTGGAAAAAGAATGCGACCCAAATCCCCAAAACGAGTGTAGCGCCGGGTCATTCGGCTTCTGGAGCCAAGTCCCTTACAGGTACGCCTCAACCCAATTCCGATAGGGACCGATGAATTCCCGAGCGCCGGTGACGACCAGTTCGGCCGCCTGGTGGACGTTGCCAGCCGGAACCTTGACGTAGCTGTGCTCGATCATCGTCCGCGCTTTCTGTGCTCGGCGCAGCTTGCGGCACAGTGCCCCGCAGGTCAAAGTCGGCACCGAACTCGGCCATCGCGTTCTCCAGCGCCGCGTACTGGCGTGGGAAATCCTCGAGGTGCTCGACGATTTCGCTCTTCCAGCGGTCACGCTGCGCCTTGTTCGGCCCCCTGGCTCATCCGCTCGGCTCACTCGCGAGCATGCGGTCGATCCCGTCCAGGGCGCGGCGCCTGGTCCGGCGGGCGCTTTCGCGAGCGCGTCGCCGCAGGACACCGGCCTCATCGCGGAGCTGCGACCAGCGCCCCTCACGGTCGACCAAGACCCGTCCCTCGCTGAGGGCCTGCGCGAGCAGCTGCGGGTTTGCCCGCGCATTGTCGAGAGGGAGGACGTCGACCCGCCGACCCAGGAGCGCCTCCAGCTTTGCACTCAGATCGGAGACACGAATCAACGAGGGATCACGCATCTCGACCAGCAGATCGATGTCGCTGGAAGCGGTGTCCTCGCCCCGTGCCGCGGAGCCGAATAGCAGGGCGAAGCGGACGTTCTGCTCGGTTCGCAGCCCCGCTCGCAGGCCCGCGAGAAGCTTCCAGGAGCGACGTAGATACTGCTTCTCGGCGGCGCCGATCTTCAGCTTCCGCGGCGACTCCCGCACCGCTCGCAGGGTTCCGTCGTTGTAGGCGCGACGCAGGGTTCGCTCGTTCGCACCGATCGCTTCTGCCAGTAGCTGCAGCTCCGTCATGTGTCCATTGTAATCAAGTCATGTGTCCGATCAGGACGGTTAGCGCCGGGCCTGAGGCCAAATCACCTACTTCGGATGATGCATTTGAGGGGCGGTGCCCGTAGGTTGAGAGCGTGGCCACCGCGCAGATGAATGGGAAGGAAGCCAGGCAGCGGATCTCGCGCGCCGCCCAGGCCGCCTGGGAGCCGGGGCCCGAGCGGGTCGGCCCGGTTGAGGTGCTGGCCGAGCAGGACCTGACCCGGCTGCCCGAGCTAGTCCCGGTCCGCTACGGGCGGATGCTCGCCTCGGCCTTCACCTTCTACCGCGGCGCCGCCGCGATCATGGCGGCCGACCTCGCCGCCGGCCCGGACTCCGGCCTGCGGGTCCAGCTCTGCGGCGACGCGCACCTCTCCAACTTCGGCGTCTTCCAGGCGCCCGACCGCCGCCTCGTCTTCGACATCAACGACTTCGACGAGACCCACCCCGGGCCCTTCGAGTGGGACGTCAAGCGGCTCGCCGCCAGCCTCGCGATCGGCGCCCGCGACCGCGGCTTCAAGAAGAGCGAGCGCCGCGACGCGGTGCTCGGCTCGGCGCGCGAGTACCGCCAGGCGATGACGAAGTTCGCGGCGATGAAGGAGATCGACGTCTGGTACGCCCGCCTCGACGTCGCCGACATCGCCGAACGCTTCCAGGCGAAAGTGACGAAAGAGGATCGCCGGCGCTTGGAGAAGAACGTCGCCAAGGCGCGCAACAAGGACAGCCTGCGGGCACTGAAAAAGTTGACCGTGAACGACAATGGCAAGCTGCGGATCGCCAGCCGGCCGCCGCTGCTGGTCCCGATCGCGGAGCTCGCCGAGCGCGAAGGCCAGGATGCGGGCGTGATCGCCGAGATGATCAAGGGGTTGCTTGACGAATACCGGGAGACGCTCGACAGCCAGGCCCGGGTCCTGGCCGGCCGCTATAGCTACCTCGACGCCGCGCACAAGGTCGTCGGCGTCGGCAGCGTCGGCACCCGTGCCTGGATCGTGCTGCTGACCGGACGCGACGAGGGCGACCCCCTCTTCCTCCAGGTCAAGGAAGCCGGTCCCTCAGTGCTGGAGCCGTTCACCGCCGCCAGTCGCTTCCGTAACCACGGCCGTCGCGTCGTCGCCGGACAGCGGCTGATGCAGGCCGCCGGCGACATCCTGCTCGGCTGGCTCTCGGTCGAGGGGCTGGACGGAAAGAAGCGCGACTTCTACGTGCGGCAACTCTGGGACGGCAAGGGCTCGGCGGAGATCGACGCGATGGCTCCCGAGACGATGGCCGGGTACGCCGAGCTCTGCGGCTGGAGCCTGGCCCGCGCCCACGCCAGGACCGGCGACCGCCAGGCGATCGCTGCGTACCTCGGCAAGGGCGACGGCTTCGACCTCGCGATCGCCGCTTTCGCCGAGGCCTACGCCGACCAGAACGAAGCCGACTACGAAATGCTGCTCGCGGCGGAGAGCTCCGGCCGCATAGTGGTCGAGAGCGGCGTCTAGGCATGGCTGCCGAGACCAAGCGGGCGCCGAAGGCCGGTCACCCGAAGATCGTCGCCGCGCTGGTCGGCCTGGCGACGCTGATCGCCTTCGTCGCGATCTTCTCGATCTGGGCCAACCGCCAGGCGCTCAACACCGACAACTGGGTCAACACCAGCGAGAAGGTTCTGCAGAACAAGAAGGTGCAGGAAAGGCTCTCCGCCTTCATCGCCGCCCAGCTGTTCGCCAACGTCGACGTACAGGAAGAGCTTGCCAACGCCTTGCCACCCCGACTGCAGCCCCTTGCCGGTCCCGCCGCCGCCGGGATCAGCCAGCTGGCGCCGCAGATCGCCGAACGCGCCCTCGCCACCTCGCAGGTGCAGGAACTCTGGGCCGATGCCAACCGGACCGCCCACGAAGACCTGCTCGAAGTGCTCGACGGCGGCGGCGAAACGGTCTCGACCGAAGGCGGCGACGTGGTCCTCAACCTCGACGCCCTGCTCTCCCAGGTCAGCGGCCAGCTTGGCGTCGGCGAAGGGCTCGCCGAAAAGATTCCGGCGGGGGCAGGCAAGCTGACGATCCTCAAGTCCGGCGAACTCTCGACCGCGCAGAGCATCGCCAAGCTGATCCGCAAACTGCCGATCGTGCTGACCGTCCTGACGCTGTTGCTCTACGGCCTGGCGATCTACCTCGCCGGCCCTCGTCGCCGCCAGGCGCTGCGCTCCGCCGGCCTCGGCTTCGTCGCCGCCGGCGCCCTGGCGCTGATCGCCCGTGGCATCGCCGGCGGCGCCGTGGTCGACGCGCTGGTCGTCAACGAAGCGGCCAAACCCGCGGCCGAAGCGGTCTGGTCGATCGGCACCTCGCTGCTGGTGACGGTCGCCGTCTCGGCGATCGCCTTCGGCCTGCTGGTCTTCATCGCCGCCTGGCTCGCCGGCCCGACCAGGTGGGCGACGCGGATCCGCCGCGAGGCCGCGCCGTACGTGCGCGAGCAGCCCGCGGCCTGCGCCGCCGCGGCCGCCGCGGTCTGGGTCGCCCTCGTCGCCTGGGCGCCGGTCGCCGCATTCCGCAAGCCGCTCGGGCTGCTGCTCTTCGTGATCCTCTTCGCCGCCGGCGCCGAGATTCTGCGCCGTCAGACGCTGCGCGAATTCCCCGACGAGACGAAGGCCGAGAGCCCCTCCACTCCGACCAGCGCGTAGCGCCGGGCCGATGGGCAACATCTTCCTCCTCTCCCTCGTCGCCGCGGCGAACGCGACGCTGCTCGCCGCGGTGACGGTGATGCTCTTCCTGCCGAACCCGAAGCGACTGCTGCTCGGCTACCTCGCCGGCGCCCTGCTGACCAGCCTGACGATCGGTTTCCTGATCGTCTTCGTCGTCCACGACTCGAGCGCCACCAGCAGCGCCCGCAACACGGTCAGCCCGTCGATCGACATCGCCACCGGCCTGATCCTGCTGCTGGTCGCCTATGTCCTCGCCGGCGGTCACGACCAGCGGCTGAAAGAGCGGCGCAAGGCAAAGAAGGGCGGGGAGGAGGTCGAGAAGGGACCCTCCAAGGTCGAGCAGCTACTCGGCCGCGGCTCGGCCCGGGTGACCTTCGCGCTCGGCGCGGTCCTCACCCTGCCGGGCGTCTCCTACCTTGCCTGATGACCTCCCTGGAGCAAGCGAGGAGCCGATGCCCCGCATGAGGCGACCCAGGCTGGTCTGGGCGGCACTGGTCGCGGCCGCCTCCGGTTACCTGCTCGGCAGGCGGCGCAAGCCCGCGGCCGCGCCCGTCGCGCCCGCCTCGATGCCGTTCCCCGCCGAGGACGTCAGCCCCGCGACGTCGGAGGCCAACCGGATCGACGCCCTGGCGAAGCTGAAGGGGCTGCGGGACGAGGGAGTCCTGACCGAGGAGCAGTACGAGTCCGAGCGGCAGCGGCTGACCGAGGGCATTCGCTGAGCGGTCGCGAACGTCTGGATTTCGCCTGAAGCTCGCCGGAAGGGATTGCCGTTGCGGCTCTCTGTCCGCATGGCTACTCTGGCAGGGAGGCTGGGGAGCCACGACGGACTTGGATTGACTCTGTGAACGAAAAGGGCGCCGCCCAGCTGGAAGAGGTGCCAGCCGAACTTCCCGGCCATCGCTCGCCGCTGGTTCAGCGACCGCGGCTGCTGGCGAGGCTACGCGGCTCCTCCGCCGCGGTCGTCCTCCTCAAGGCGCCGTCGGGCTACGGGAAGACGGTGCTGATCCAGCAGTGGGCCGAGCGCGACGCGCGGCCGTTCGCCTCGATCATCCTCGGCGACCAGCACAACGACCCGGCGATGCTGGTCAGCTCGATCGTCGAAGCGCTCGATCCGATCGAGCCGGTGCCCGCCGAAGTCGACGTCGCCCTGGCCAACCCCGACCCGAATATGGAGGGCGCGGTTCTGCCTCGCCTCGGCAAGGCGCTCGCGGCGCGTCAGGCCCCGTTCGTCCTCGTCCTCGAGGACTTCGAGCGGATCGGGTCGCCGGCGGCGATGACGGCGGTCGCGACGATCGCCGGCCACGTTCCGGCGGGGTCGCAGCTGGTCCTCGCCACGCGGGTCGAACCGGCGCTGCCGCTGGGTCGGCTGCGGGCGCACCGCGGTCTGGCCGAGATCGGTCGCGAGGACCTGGTGATGACCAGCGCCGAATGCGGGGAGCTGCTCGCCACGCTCGGGCTCGATCTGAGCCCGCAGCAGCGCGCGATCCTGATCGACCGCACAGAGGGCTGGCCGGCGGCGCTCTATCTCGCCGGGCTGGCGCTCAGCGAGGTTCCGGACCTCGCCGGGGCAATCGACCGCTTCGCCGGTGATGACCGCTTCGTCGTCGACTACATCCGCGACGAGTTCCTCGACTCCGTCTCCCGCCGCCAGCTCGAGTTCCTGCAGCGCGCCGCGGTTCTCGACCGCCTCAGCGGCGGCCTCTGCGACGCGGTCCTGCAGCGCAGCGGCTCGGGCGCCCTGCTGCGCGACCTCTCGCGCTCGAACATGCTGCTGACGCCGCTCGACCGCCGCGACGAGTGGTTCCGTTTCCACCCGCTGTTCCGCGAGATGCTGCGGGCCGAGCTGCGCCGGGTCGAGCCTGAGATCGAGGCCGAGCTGAACCGCCGCGCCTCGGAGTGGTGGACCGCCCAGGGGGACTGGGACCGGGCGATCTCCCACGCGATCGACGGCGGCGCCCTGGACCGGGCCGGGGAGCTGCTCTGGATGGGCATCCCCGCCTACACGACCCGCGGCCGCAACGCGACGGTGATCGGCTGGCTCGACCACCTCGGCGAGCAGGCGGTGGCGACCGACGCCTTCCTCAGCCTGACCGCCTCTTACGCCTACATCACCCAGGGCGTCGGCGGCAAGGCCGAGCACTGGGCGACGGTCGCGGCGGGCCTGATCGAGCGCGAGCCGCCGGCGGAGAGGCGCACGATCCTCGACGCCGGCCTCGGCTTGATCGAAGCGACTCTGGCTCGCGACGGAGTCGAGGCGATTGCCGAGAGCAGTGCCCTGGCGGCCGAGATGCTGCCCGACGACAGCCCCTGGATGTCCCTCTGCCGGCTGATCGAGGGGGTCGGCCTGCACCTCCGCGGCCTGCGGGCGCAGGCGCGCGAGAAGCTCGTCGACGGGGCCCGCCGCGGCGCCGTCGGCGCGCCCAACGTCCAGGTCCTCTGCCTCTCCCAGCTGGCATTGCTGGCGATCGAGGAGGACGACTGGCAGCTGGCCGAGATGCTTGCCTCCCAGGGCCGCGCCCAGGTCGACCGCTCAGGGCTCAGCGACTACCCGGTGATGGCGCTGGCCCTGGCCGTCTCGGCCCAGGTCCGCTCCCGCACCGGCAGGCTCGAGGAGGCGGCGGCCGACATGCGCCACGGCGCCCGGCTGCTCGCCGACCTCGACGAGTTCCCGTACCTGGTTCGAGGCCGAGACCTCGATCGCCCTGGCCCGGACGGCGGCCCGGCTCGGCGACCCGGCGGCGGCCCGGCGCTCGCTGGCCGACGGCGCCCGGGCGGCGCGACTGACCCCCGGATGCGCTCGTGCTCGGGGAGTGGATCGAGCAGACCGAGGCGGCGATCGAGGCCGTCTCCGTCCCCGGCGCCGGCGATCTCACCCCGGCCGAGCTGCGGATCCTGCAGTTCCTCCCGACCCACCTCTCCTTCCCCCAGATCGCGGCCCAGGCCTTCGTCTCGCCGAACACCGTCAAGACCCAGGCGCAGGGCGTCTACCGCAAGCTCGGGGTCAGCTCGCGGCGGGCGGCGGTGGAGCGGGCCCGGGCCGCGGGGCTGCTCGACGCCGAGGGTCCCAGGCAAGACACCGCGCGGCGCTGAGCCAGCCGCTCAGGCCGGGCCGGAGCTTCAAAGCGGCGGACGGGAATCGAACCCGCGTCATTAGCTTGGAAGGCTAAGGCTCTACCGTTGAGCTACCGCCGCGCGCCCCAGGGAGCCTAGCCATCGCTCCCCGGATTCGTAGAATGAGGGCAGCACTCCTCGGGGAGTGGCGCAGTCTGGTAGCGCACTCGGCTGGGGGCCGAGCGGTCGCAGGTTCAAATCCTGTCTCCCCGATATTCGAGAACCCGCTTGGGAAGCGGGCTTTCGGATTGAGCCAGGCGCCCCGACGACCCGATCCTCGACGCGGCGTAACACGGGTGGTACCAAGGGCTTATTGGCAGGTCAGAGAAACTGTCTGCTGCTTCGATATAGCCCCAGTCGGGGGCGATAGCAGACAAAAGCATCCGGCCGGTCTGGCATCCTTCGGTCATTGGCTTGCCCTCCTCTGGGCAGCCTGGGACACTGAAGGGAATGAAGATGCTGGTCGTTGACATCACTGCTGCTGACGCCGGACAACGGCTCGGCCGCTACAGGGTCTCAGAGCGGCGCCGAGACGGCTCCTTGGTGCTCGTCCCCGAGACCGTCGAGGAGGTAATCGCGGAGACGGCCGACCTGCCACTCAATAGCGACGAGTTCCTCGACGCTCTTGATCGTCTCAGCTCGGCATCTTTTCAGCAGACCGATTGATGAGTCCCACCTTTGAGGTTCGGGCGGGCTTCGCCCGCGAGTTCGCGCGCTTGTCGCGCGAGCAAGATCGAGCTTTCCGAGATGCCGTCCAGAAACTCGTCGATGCACTCGTGGCGGGCCGGGAGCCACCGCGCTCACTGCGCATCAAGCGCGTCCAGGGCACCAAGGACATCTGGGAGATGTCCTACTCCGGCGATGGCCGCGCCACTTTCCGCTACGGCGCAGAGGTCAAGGCCGGCGAGACGCACGTCGAATGGCTTCGCGTCGGCGGCCACGAGATCCTCTCCCGTCCGGAGTAGCGCTCGTCAGACTGGCGATCGTGATGCATTCGTGACACAAGGCACCCAGTTTTCTCGCTGGGATGCCGCTTTGATCCTGTCTCCCCGATATTCGAGAACCCGCTTGGGAAGCGGGCCTGCTGGAGGCCAATTTCCTCCGTTAATCATGCGGAACTTTGTGTACCCGTCTCTGGGCTGCACCTTGTGACGATGCCACGCGGCAACTATCCCTTGGTCCCGATGACGGCTAAATCCCATGAGTTCGAGGTCCTGTTGCAGCCCGAAGAGGAGGGCGGCTTCAGCGTGTCTGTCCCGGCCCTGCCGGGCTGCCATACCCAAGGCGAGACTCACGATGAAGCCTTGGCGATGGCCAAGGACGCCATCGAGGGCTATCTTGAGGTGTTGGAGGAGGAGGGGCACCCCTTACGTCCCCGGCAGCGAGCGGGCACGCTGGAGGACGACGCCGGCCGCCGCGGTCAGGGCTCCGGCGAGGAAGATCAGGGTCCCCATCGCGAAGACCTGCGGCGGGATCCCGACTTTGACCGCGCCGTAGACCCAGAGCGGGAAGGTAAGCGTCTGGCCGGCGACGAAGCTGGTGATGATGTAGTCGTCGATCGAGAGCGCGAAGGCGAGCAGGGCGGCGGAGAGGATCCCGGGCATGATCAGCGGCACGGTCACTTTCCAGAAGGCCACCCAGGGAGTGGCGTAGAGATCCCGCGCGGCCTCCTCGATCGAGCGGTCGAGGCCGGTCAGGCGGGCGCGGAGGACGATGATCACGAAGGCGACGTTGAAGGCCACGTGGGCGACGAGGATCGTCATGAACCCGCGCGGGACTTCGAAGGTGACGTAGAGCCCGAGCAGCGAGGCGCCGACGACGACCGAGGGGGCGGCGATGTCGGAGAGGACGACGGCGTCGGCAACACCGCGACCGCGGAACCGGTAGCGGGTCATCGCCAGCGCCGCCGGCGTGCCGATCGCGATCGCGATCAGCGTGCTGAGCGCCGCCACCTCGAGCGAGGTGACGAGGGCGTTGGTCAGGTCGGGGATCGCGAACAGTTCGCGGTAGGCATCGAGGGTGAAGCCGTTCCAGGCGAAGGTCAGCCGCCCGTTGGGCGCGCGGTTGAACGCGTAGGCGACCATCACCATGATCGGGACCAGCGTGTAGAGGAAGACGGCGACGACGTAGGCCGTCAGCAGCCGGCCGCCGCGCTCGCCGGGGCGCCGGGAGCGCCGCCGTCGCGCGCTCTCGGCCGCCGGCTCGATCGTCCCGGCCTCCATCAGACGTACTCTTCGAGTTTGCGGGCGCCGAAGGCGCGCGCGTAGAGGAACATCCCGAGCAGCAGCGTCGCCATCAGCAGCAGTGCCAGCGCCGAGGCGACCGGGTAGTTCGAGTTTTCGACGTACTGGGTCTGGATGATGTTGCCGATCATCGTCGTCCCCGGCCCGCCGAGGATCGCGGCGGCGACGAAGTCGCCGACGTTGGTGATGAAAACAAGCAGGATGCCGGCGTAGATCCCGGGCGCCGAGAGCGGCACGATGACCCGCCACAGCCGCTGCCACGGATTGGCGTAGAGGTCGGCGGCGGCGTCGAGCTGGGCCGGCTCGATTTTCTCCAGCGCGACGTAGATCGGCAGCGCCATGTAGGGGAGGGCGTCGTAGGCGAGGCCGCTGACCACCGCGGCCGGGGTGGAGAGGATGTGGGCACTCTGCGGCAGCAGGTGGATGTCCTTGAGCGTGCCGAGGACGAAGCCTTCATCGGAGAGGATGAACTGCCAGGTCAGCATCCTGATCACGAAGGAGACGAAGAACGGGAGCAGGATCAGCAGCAGGTAGACGGACTTGTAGCGCCCGCCGCGGAACGCGATCCAGTAGGCGACCGGGTACATGACGATCAGCGCGATCGCGGTCGAGAGCCCGCCGTAGAGGAGCGACCGCCAGAACTGGGTCGAGTATTCGCTGATGACGTCGGGGAAGACCTGGAAGTTCCAGGTCAGGTTGAAGCCTTCGACGGAGTTCCCGGTCTGCAGCGACAGCGAGAGGATCGCGAGCAGCGGGACGAGGAAGAAGAGTGCGAGCCAGACCCAGGCCGGCAGGCTCAAGAGGTAAGGAGCGGCCGCCCTCCGCAACTTCAGCATCGGCGGTCAGCTCACGACTGGATGATCGGGTTGAAGGTCGAGTTCCATTCTTCGTACTCTTCTACGTTCTTAAAGGTGTAGTAGTCGACGAACTTCTTGCGCATCGCGGGGGTCGGGAAGATCAGTGGGCTTTCGGCGATTTCCGGTTCTTCGAATTCGTCGCGGATCACCGCCTGCGCCTCGGGCACCGGGCAGAGGTAGTTGACCCAGGCCTCGACGATCGCCGCGATTTCCGGCTGGTAGTAGAAGTTGATCCATTCCATCGCGTCGACCGGGTGCTGGGCGTGGGCCGGGATCGAGAAGTTGTCGTGCCAGAGCATCACGCCCTCCTTCGGTACGACGAACTCGAGCTCCGGGAAGCCCTGTTCATTGGCCTGGAAGACGTCGCCCGACCAGGCCTGGCTGATGATCGTGTCGCCGTCCTCGAGCGCTTTGATGTAGCTCTGGTCGTAGTACTGGCGGACGAGGCCTTCGTCACGTTGCCGGGTCATCCGCTCCGCCGCTTCCTTCCACTGGGCGGGGGTCGAGGTGACGGGGTCGACCCCGTTCAGCAGCAGCCCGACGCTGCCCAGCTCGGTGTTGTCGGACATCATCCCAACCTTGCCCTTGAAGGCCGGGTCAAAGAGGTCTTGGAGGCTGTCGATCTTGCGATCGATCTTCTTCTTGTTGTAGGCGATGCCGGTCAGGCCGGACTGGTAGGGCACCGTGTACGCGTTGCCGGGGTCGTAGTCTGGGTTCTTGGCGTCGGCACCGGCATATTTGTGGAAGTTCGGCATCCGCGACTGGTCGAGGGGGATCGACCACCCGTTTTCGATCAGCTGGGTCTGCTGCCAGCCGTTGGTGAGGACGATCAGGTCGTAGCCGATTCCCTGGCCGGCCTGCAGCGAGGGACTGATCTGGGCGTAGAACGGCGCGTTGTTCTGGATCACCGGCTTGTAGTTGACCTTGATCCCGGTTTTTTCGGTGAACAGTTCGAGCGATTCGTGCTTGCCGCCTTCGGTGTCGATGTAGAGCGGCCAGTTGGCCCAGTCGAGGACGCCCTGCTTCTTCTGCTTCTTCCACCACGCCTTCCAGTCGACACTCTGGCCGGCGCTGGTCTTGGTCCCGCTGACGCCGCAGGCTGCGAGCAGCGAGCCGGCGCCGAGCACGGCGACGCCGGCACCGGCGCGGTTGATCAGCTGGCGGCGTGAGATCCGCTCCCCGGTCAAGCCGCGGAGAAGCGAGGGCGGGACGTTCTGCGGGTTGTCGGAACCGCTCACTTGTCAACCATCCCTTCGGTCGAACCTGCAGGCCATACTCGCAGCGTTCTCCGCACGGTAACAGCGAATTCGCCCGAGCCTGTCAGGCAACTGACAATGGCCCGCCCTGGCGGGCGTCTCGCGACGGTCTCCCACATCGCTTCGCCCATTGCCACTCCCCGACCGGCGGAGAGAGCCTCTCTCAATGCGGTTGCTCGACGGCTATCAGTCGATCGAGAACCAGGCCCTGACCTCGGCCTCGTGGTCGACGAAGCGCTCCCCCGAGACGTCGACGACCGCCTTCTCGATCGTCCCGCCGCTGAAGCGGAACGGAGGGCGATAGTCGGGCGTAACCGGCGAGGCGCTGTCGCGGCCGACGCAGATGCCGTCGCCGACCAGGCAGAAGACGCCCGGCTGGGTCACGATCTCACCGCTGCCGACCTTGTCGTCGTCCATGTAGATGTCGAGCGTTCCGGCGAAGCCCGGCATCGCCGGATCCTCGTTTTTGCCGCTCAGCGTGAACTCGGCCGTGTAGACGTGGGCACCGGGCTCGATCTCGGCCTCGGAGACGATCTCCTGGAGGTGGGTGCCGACCCAGTTGAAGGTGTAGCGCAGCTTGCGGTCCTTGATGTAGAAGCTGTGGCCGCCGGCGACGCCTCCGTGCGCGTAGAGGACTCCCTCCGCGTCAGCCGAGTCGATCGTCACCCCCACCGCGATCTTGTAGGAGCGCCCATTGATCCTCACCCCGCCCGCCTCCGGCACGTCGGCGGTGTCCGGGTAGTACTCGTAGCGCTCGCGGGGCGGCGCCGGGGTCGGGCGCTCCGCCAGGACCTGTTCCAGCGCCGTCCGGTCGTCCAGAGGCAGGCCGTTGTAGATGCCCGCGTAGTAATGCCACAGGCTCTTCAGCGACTCCAGGCGCTCCGGCTCCCGCGCGGCGAGGTCAACCGCCTGGGCCCGGTCCTCCTCCAGGTGGTAAAGCTCCCAAACGTCCTGCTCGAATTTGCCCCAGCCACTCAGCGGCGGGTGCACGGTGCAGGCCAGCCAGCCCTCGTGGTAGATCGAGCGCTGCCCGAGCATCGCGAAGAACTGCGTCGCCTTGCCGGGGACGCCCGCGTCGGTCAGTGAGGCGGCGAAGCTCTCGCCCTCGATCGGGCTCTGGCGGTATCCCTTGATCACCTCTGGCGGCTCGATGCCGAGCAGCTCATAGATCGTCGGGACGACGTCGACCGCGTGGATGTACTGATTGCGGGGCTCGCTCTGGGGTTCGATTTTCGCCGGCCAGGAGACGATGCACATGTCGGCCACACCGCCCTCGTAGCCGGCCCAGCGCTTCCAGTAGGGGAACGGCGTGTCGAAGGCCCAGGCCCAGCCGGTGTTGTAGTGGTTGTAGCTCTGCGGGCTGCCGAGCTCGTCGATGTGGGGCAGGGTGAGATCGGTCGAGTCGGCGATCCCGTTGAAGAAGCGCCACTCGTTGAAGGAGCCGTTGGGACCCCCCTCGCCGCTGGCGCCGTTGTCGGAGATCACGACGATCAGGGTCTCGTCGAGCTGGCCGGACTCTTCCAGGTAGTCGAGAACCCGGCCGAGTTGGTGGTCGGTGTAGGAGATGAAACCGGCAAAGACCTCGGCCATCCGCGCGAACAGCCGCTGCTCGTCGGCGCTGAGGGAATCCCAGGGGCGCACCGTGTCGAGCCCCGGCCAGGGCTGACCGTCGGGACCGGTCGTGGCGGGCTCGCCGTGCGGGTTGATCGGCGAGAGCGTGGTCCCCTCGGGGAGCAGGCCCATCTCGATCTGGCGCTCGAGGATCTCGGCGCGGATCGCCTCGTAGCCCTGATCGAATCGCCCCTTGTATTTGTCCGCCCATTCCTCGAAGACGTGGTGGGGCGCATGGCCGGCCTGGGACGCGAGGTACATGAAGAACGGCTTGTCGGGGTCGACCGCCTTGGCGTCGCGGATGAACTCGATCGCCTTGTCGGAGAGGTCCTTGGAGAGGTGGTAGCCCTCGTCGGGCCCGGCCGGCGGATCGACCTGGTGGTTGTCGTAGACGAGGTCGGGATACCAGCTGTTGGACTCGCCGCCGAGGAAGCCGTAGAAGCGTTCGAAACCGCGACCGAGCGGCCAGCGGCCCTTGTAGGAGCCCAGCGTCGTCTCCTCGCCAGGGGTCAGGTGCCACTTGCCGACGCAGTAGGTGTTGTAGCCCTGCTCGCCCAGCACCTCGGAGATGAAGCCGTTCTCGAACGGAATCCTGGTCGAGATTCCCGGGAAGCCGGAGCTGAACTCGGCGATCGTCGCCATCCCGTTGGACGTCGCGTTGCGACCGGTCAGCAGAGAGGAGCGGGTAGGGGAGCAGAGGGCGGTGGTGTGGAAGTTGGAATAGCGGACCCCGCGCTCGGCGATGCGCCGCATGTTCGGCGTCTCCACCGGGCCACCGAAGACGTCCATCGTTCCGTAGCCGATGTCATCCCAGGCCAAGAGGAGCACGTTGGGCGCGCCCTCGGGCGCCTTTGGCGGCAGGAAAGGCTCCCAGTCCGGCTCGGAGTCGCGGATATCCAGGGAGATATTTCCTTCGAACTGCTCGGGCATCTCTCGTCCTCTCGCTCCCTCGGGTTCCCGGATATTCTCGTCGGCTCGCCCGCCGCCGTCATCACCTACTTAGGGTGAATCGCGAGCGTTGCGAGGACGAGGTGCCCATCTGGTTCCGGGCGGCTGACGCCCGCGACGTTCACAGCTGTGCCGACGTTAGGGGCGGCGCCGCTACCGTCTCGGGTGTGGCGGGCCCGGTCGAAGCACCGAACGAGCGGCGGTCTCGGAGGCGCCGGCGCCGGCTCGCGCTCGGCGCGGTCATCCTCGTCGCCGTGGTGGCCGCGGTGCTCTGGCGAGCCGAGACCGAGCCGATCCCCGTCCTCGCCTTCCATCGGACCCTGCAGGGCCACGTCCGCCTTCCCGGCAGGCCGCCGGTCCTCGGCTGGCCAAGGGAAGGCGAGGCGGCGGTGGAAGTCGAGGGCATCGGCAGCTTCGGAACCGCCGGCGGAGGGACTCCCGTGCCGATCGCCAGCGTCGCCAAGGTGATGACCGCTTACCTCACCCTTCGCGAGCACCCGCTGGCCCCGGGGGAAGAAGGTTTCACGATCCGGATCAGCCGGGCGGACGTCAAAGACCAGAAGCGGCGGGTCGCCCTCGACGAGTCGACGCTGGCGGTGCGCAAGGGTGAGACGCTGAGCGAGCGCCAGGCGCTGGAGGCGCTGATGCTGCCCTCGGCGAACAACATCGCCGCCCTCCTCGCCCGCCACGACGCCGGTGGCATCTCCGCCTTCGTCGCCCGGATGAACGCCGCCGCCGGGGAACTCGGGATGAGCTCGACCACCTACACCGACCCGAGCGGGTTCGACAAGGCGACCGTCTCGACCGCGGCCGACCAGCTGAAATTGGCGCGGGCGGCGCTGCGCGACCCGACCTTCGCGGCGATCGTCGCCGAGCCCTCGGCCGAGCTGCCGGTCGTCGGCGAGGCGGTCAATTCCAACCGGCTCCTTGGCAGCGACGGGTACGTCGGCGTCAAGACCGGCTCCGACGAAGCGGCCGGCGGCTGCCTCGTCTTCGCCCGGCGGGTCGAGGTCGGCGGCCGCTCGCTGCAGGTGCTCGGTGTGGTCCTCGGTCAGCGTCAGGGTGAGCTGGTCGACGCCGCGCTCGCGAGCGCCGACAGGCTCGGCAACTCGGTCGCCGGCGCGCTGGGGGTGAAGACCGCGCTGCCCGCCGGCACCACGGTCCTCGTCGCGAGGAACGCCGACGGCGACCGCGCGACCGTGGCGACGGCGACGCCGGTGCGGGAGATCGGCTGGGCCGGGATGAGGCTGCCGGTGCACGTGGCGTCGGCGTCGGCGCCACGGCAGATCAGCGCCGGTCAGCGGCTGGCGACCGTCACCGTCGTCGGCCCGAGGGTCGAGCACGCGGCCGCGGTGGCGACGGAGTCCCTCGGCGCTCCATCGCTCGGCTGGCGCCTGCAGCACCTGTTCTGAGCGGTCGAGTGTCGCTGTCCCCGGGCCTTGCTCGGGTCCATGGACTCATAATCCGTCGGTCGAAGGTTCGAGTCCTTCCCGCCCCATAGACAGGGAGAACGGCTCTGGAGTGAGAATCGTTGCGACGTCGTTCCCCTATTTTGCGAATCTGGCGCCACACGTTTCCGGCGATCGCCACGAGAGTCGGCAACGTGAATGCCGCAGAGCAACGTCGCGAGGAAGAGCACTTCCGCAAAGTGGAGGGCGCGATGCTCTACATCGAGGACGCCGCCCGCCGTCTCGACGAAACGGCCAGGAGCTGAAGAAAGACGAGGCGCCGGCGTACCTCGTCGCGGCCTTGGAGACCGCCGCCGGTGCGGCTCGGGCCGACCACGCGCGGTTGATGAAGTCGGTCTACTGGCGGGCGCCCTCCAGCGACCAGGGCGAGTTGATCGATCCGGCGACGGCAGCAGCGCCTCGCGTCCTAGTCGGCCCGGGCTAACGCGGTGTGGCGCCGCAGCGCGCCGTCGCTACCAGGCGGAGCTCTCGTGGTCGGTCCATCGGCTCCGGTCCCGCCGACGCCCCGCCTTGACATTGGCGGTCAGCTTGTGGGGCTTGCACAGAAGGCAGCCGTTGCGTCGATGCTTGGGGCGTTTGCGCTTGTGGTGGGCCATTGAGTCAGCTTGACACGGATCGAGGTGCTCGGCCAGGATCACCAACTGGCAGCGTAACTTCTATGCTACGCTTGGCTGGCGATCATGGCTCCCCGAAGCAAGCTCGACACGACATACCACGACCGGCGGCTCGCACGACGGCTCAAGGAAGATCCTGAGTTCCGAGCGGAGTTCGAGCGGCAGCGCCGGGAGATTGCACAGATCGACTCCATAGTCCGCCAGCTCGACGAGCTGCGTGAGCAGGCGGGGATGTCGAAGGCCGAGCTGGCTCGCGCTATCGGGAAGGAGCCGTCCAGCGTCCGCCGGTTCTTCACCGCCGACATCAACCCGGAGCTGAAGACCGTCGCCGCCGTCGCGGACGCCCTCGGGGCGGAGGTCAAGGTGGTTACGAGCAAGGGGAGCTCGCAAGAAGCGCCCTCGGCATGCCGGAGCCGCTGTCGCGTAGGCGACGGTTTCAGGGCCGCCGCAGACACCTCTAGCCTGCGCCGGGATGGCGTGGGGGATCGTCTACTTCAAGAGCAAGGACGGCAAGGTGCCGGCCGATGATTTCCTGGATGCCTGTCCGACGAAGATCGAGGCTCGGTTCCACGCTGTCTTGGAAGCTGTGCGCGACGCGCCGCCGCCGCAGTTCAGCGGTGGCGGCTACTGGGAGGCGATGCATGGCGACATGGGCGGGTTTCACGAGATTCGGCTGACCGGCCCGGGGCGCCGCCAATATCGGCTCTTCTGCGTTCTCGACAACGCCGACCCAGACGGACTGCGAAAACTTGGCTTCGACGGACCCCAGATCGCGGTCATCACCGGCATGGTCAAGGATTCGGGGAAGAAGTTCTCCGACCGCGATTACGCCAAGGTCAGGAGGCTCGGGGGTCAGTACGAGAAGGAGCCCCTCGTTCCATTGCGACGTAACCGACCGCCTGAATCACCGAACGTGTCCCGAGAGGTCCCGAGAAGAATTCGTTGCCTTTCGCGGCTGCCCCGGCTGCACTCCTATAGCTTTCTGCCCCATGGCAGAGAAGCCGACGATTTTCGTCGCGTATCCGTATTCGTTCAAGAAAGCCGACTACCGGGCACCCTTCAAAAAGGTCGCCCGTGAGTACGGCGTCGAGTTCACCTATGCGGACCAAAAGATCACGGCGATTCACATTCTGGAGAAGATCATCGAGATGATGGAGGTCGCCGAGTTCAGCTTGTTCGACATCACCACGTGGAACGCGAATGTTGCCCTTAGCTCGGTGTCGCGATGGGGACCGGCCTCGACTACTACATCCTCTTCAACCCAGAGAACGATGAGGGCGAAGTACCAGCCGACCTGGGAGGGATCGATCGCCTCCAGTGGACGAGCCACGCTGAACTTCAGGGCGAGTTGTCCCGATTGATGCGACAGCAGTTCGGTGCTCCGCCCGAGGAGCGAGACGAGAAGGCCAAAGCTCGCGGAGCCGAGGTCACAGAGCACCTCGCGGCGATCGCCGAGGAGATTCCGGACATCGTCAAGCGCGAACCCGGCATGGCAATCGGCGGCATCGCTTCGAGCATGGGCGTGCCTATCGACGTGGCGAAGTCCTTGGTTCGCCCACTCGTAGATGGGGGCAGCCTCAAGACCGAGGGTGTCAAGAGGGGCATGAAGTATTACCCGCCTGAGAAGTAGCCTCGTGCGCCAGTTTGCGCCAGTCAGCTGCGCTGCGAGGCGATTTTCTGTGGTCTTGGTCGAGGGCGGGGAGGGGGTGATCGGCGGTCTAGAGCCGCAGGACACCGCTGATAGCTCCTGAACAACCTCTCCTCTGAGGGGTCCCACCCCCACTCGGGGGAGGGTTTCTTCTTTTCCTAGAGAGGGAGGTTGTTCATGAAGCACCTGATCGGCAGAGAGCTTCCTGCAAAGACGCTGGTGGTGGCGATCGACTGCGGCAAAGCCACCCACCGCGTCATGCTGGCTACGGGCGAGCGAGGGGTGATCGGAGAGCCGGTGAGCCTGCCGACGCTCCGCGAGGGAGTCGAGGAGCTGGCGCGATTGATCCTCGCCGTCGACAGCGGGGGCCCGCCGGTGATCGCGGTGGAGGCGACCGGGTCCCTCCATTACGCCTGGGTGGCGGAGCTCGAACGCCGCTTCCCCGGATCGCTGCGGCTCTTCGCGCCTTCAGAGACCCAGGCCGCCCGCACCGGCCTGGGTCGCGGCGCACCAAGACCGATGACCGCGACTGCGCCGCGCTCATCACCCTCGCTCGCCAAGGGCTCGGTCGCCCTCCAGGGGAAGCAACGGTCGCGGCGATGCTCGGCGCGGTCCGCCACCGCCGCGCCCTGGTCGGGGTCCGCAAAGTCACCCAGCAGCGCCTGCACGACCAGCTGAACGTTCTCTGCCCGGGGCTCTCGGCTCCGGTCGGCCACGGCCGGGCGCTGGCGCTCGAGGACGCCTCCGGCCAGGCGGTCTTGGCCTGCGCGGTCGAGTTCGCCGGCCGCGCTGCCGGCGCCTCGCTCGCTGATCGCTCGGGCCCCGGGGCGCCTCGACGAAGGCAAATGCGCGCTACTGGTCGGCGCGCTGGGCAGCTCTGCTGCCACCGCCTCCAGACGCCGAGCTGCGAGCCCGACGCCTGGGCGGGGACCTGGAGCGCTGGCGCTCCCTGCAGCGCGACATCGCCGCGGTCGAGGAACAGATCGCCGCGCTGCTGGCCGCCACCCCCGGCCAGGTTCTGACCTCGCTGCCCGGGGTCGCCCAGACACGGGCCGCGGCCTTTGCCGCCCACGCCCTGCCGATCGAGCGCTTCCCCTCGGCCGGGCATCTCTACTCGGCGACCGGCCTGGCGCCCTCCACCTATGAATCGGCGACGCTGCGCCGCCGCGGGCGGATCTCCCGGGCCGGGCTGGCCGAGTTCCGCGACGCGCTGATGGGAATCGCCTGGGGCCTCTCGCAGAGCTCGCCGGCCTTCGCCGCTCGCGACCGGGCGCTGCGCGACCGTGGGATGGCGCCGATCCAGGCCCGGGTCGCCCTGGCCCGCCACGCCTGCCGGCTCTGCTTTGCCCTGCTGCAAAGACAGGAACCCTTCGACGAAGAGCGCTATGTTCGGATGAGGCACGGCGCGGGCGGTGACGGCGTTTTCCGCTATGCCGCATGACGGCGCAAACTAGCTTGCCGCCCGCCCGCGTCGGCCGCCACTCTCACGGCGCAAACGAAAGCCTGCCGCCCGACGGCGACTGATCAGCCTGCCGGTTCGGCGGCCATTGCCGAGTCCGGCGCTCTTCGCGCAATTTGCGGCCGACGGCGTCGGTCTGCCTGATCCTGCGCTATCGCTCATCTTGACCGGGCGGGGGAAAGCTAGGCAGCGCTGCGCGTCACCCGGGGTCCGAGTTCGAACCCCCGTAGCGGTGTCAGACGGCTTCTAATGTCTCGAGTGCCTCGTCGGAGGGCTCCGTGCCCTCCTTGACATCGGCGGCGACTTCATCCTCCTCGGTCTCCTCTTCGGCGCCCAGCGGCGTCGGCGTAATTCCGCACACCCTCCGGATCTCTTCGATGATCGCCGCCTGACGACCTTGGACGAAGCGCTGGTACTGATCCTCGATCTGCTCATCTGCCAGGCCTTCAAGGGCGGTTTCCATGATTGCGGCGGTGTCTTCGCCGATGAAATGCGGCTCCAACAGCTCGCCGTTCGCCCCTGAAGGGAAGATGTCCGAGGCGCTTACATAGTTGCCGGGAGCCTTGTCCTTGATCTTGCCGTTTGTCTCGTCCGAGATCAGCGTGCGGTTGGCGATCGTGTTGACATCGACCCGCTTGGCTATGTCGTGGCGCTTGAGGAATTCTTTTGGGAAGATGTGGTGGTCCTGCAGCTCCTGCAGGCGGATGTCCTCTCCGCGTCGCCAGTCGCGCGCGTTGCGCAGCGCGAGAAGGCAGAAGACCCCGCTGTACCTCGCGCTTGCGTAGCTTGCCGAGTCGCGGATACGGAATCCAGGCGCCCCGATCAGGTCTTCTGCTTCCCGGAAGCACTCGGCCTCGGGACCGTCCTCGAGCCAATGCCGGGTCATTTCGAGGTAGTCCTTCCGTGACTTGCTCTCGACAGCACTCGAATACCGCTCCATGAAAACGTTGCACCAGTACCAACGGCGCAGCTCTGCCCGCTCCTGCTCGCCGAGTTTGCGGTCCTCGATTTCAGCTCGGAGGGCGGCCAGGATAGGAACGAGCCGAACCCTGGCAGCCACTTCTCGGCGAACACCCCGAATCCGTCCGGCCCGACCATTTGGTCAGCTCCAGCGCCCGCTCCATCGCGGCAGCCGCTCGGCGCCAGTCATCCTCGAAGCCCTCCGGCTTGAGGTCGATCAGGATGCGGGGCTTCGGTCCAGGCTCCGAAGCAGCGCCAGCGTTCGGAGAACCAGAACGCCGAATTTGTGTTCGTCGGCCTTGCCCTTCGACCAGGCGCGCAGAAGCGGATGGGTTTTGACGGATTCCATCCAGAGATCGTGTAGCCGGATGCCGTCTCGGTACAGCCGCGCGGTGAGCAGGTCGTAAACCGACAGGTCTACACCCGTCGAGTTGAGCTTCTCGAAGATCGCGCAGACCCGGCCGATCGACTCACTGTCGGAGTCGTCGACCCGTGGTAACTCCACCAACGGCACCTCAAATGTCTGGAAGGCAGCCACAGAACTCGTCCAGCCGTCGCGCCAGTCAGACCGATAAATGTCGAGCATCTCTGGATCGGTCTGCCGCAGCCAGTCCTCGAATCCGTCCCGCCATTGGTAGAAGCCCTGCTGCGTGAGCAAGACCGTGCAGGGGAGCATTCGCTGCTCGTACTGGGTCTCGGCGTTGTCGAGCCCCCGTAGCTCACGCTTGGCTCGGTCGAAGACGACATCGTCGCTATCCGGTTCGTTCAGCAGCACATTCAGATCGACAAAGAACCAGCGCCTCTGACTGGAGTCCTTGAGCGAGAGGTCCGGAGCGGTCAGGGCATAGATCAGGGACGAGAGGCGCTGCTGGCCGTCGAGGATGAGCAGCTCAGGACGCGGATCCCGACTGGTGGGACCAGAGCCACGAAGGAAGACGGGCGCGAAGGGCGGATTGTTTGCGTCGCAGCGTAGGAGCAGCAGCGAGCCGATGAAATAGCCGCGAATGATCGACCTGACGAGATCGGCCACTTCCTCCCGGGTCCAAACGAAGTCACGCTGAAAGTTCGGTAGGCAAATCTTGCCTTCGTGAGCAGCCTCGACGAGGCCTGTCACTTTACGCTTGTCCGGAATGATCTCCACGATTGGTCGATGCTAGCCGCATACGGCGAACAGAGATGTTGCGGCAGCGTGTCGCCGTCGCCCCGAGAAACTTTGTCCCGAACTTTGTCCCCGACTCCACCGAACTCCGCGAAACTCCTCAGAACCACTTCGCTCTAATCCGCCAAATTTGGCTTGCTAGAGCCGTTTGCGGGCGACTCATAATCCGTCGGTCGAAGGTTCGAGTCCTTCCCGCCCCATTTGCGCCGGAAGCTTTGAAATTCTCTGTCTGTGGTCCCGACCGAGAGAGAGAGATCTTCATCGACGTGGAGCCGGACATCCGAATCCGGTATCGGCGCAGCGAGCCTCCGCCGCCGGTGTCCTACGCGATTGTGTTGGAGAGCCTTGAGGACGGGGAATGGACGACTGTGCGCCTCTGGGACAACGCCGACGCGGTCGATGAGCACCACGAGCACAAGTACACGCGAGCAAGTGGGAAGCAGGCACCGGCCGTCCTCGATTTCAGCTCCCCGAATGACGCAATGGCGGCGGCGATCAAGAAAGCCAAGGCGGATGCTCCGGAGATCGTGAGACAATGGCGGAAGTCATGAGCCACGACGCCAACATGGACCCCGCGACCGAGAGAGTTCTCGCCGGCATCGAGAACGAAGAGCTGGCTGCCCGCTACCCGAACCGGGCGCATTTCATTTCAGCTGACAATCCCCATCAGGGGGAGATGGCGACTCGCGCGCTGTTCGAGGGGGATCCGGTCGTGATCGTCTACCCCGACGGGCATGAGCTGCTCGTTCAGCCCGAGCAGGCGCACGGCTTCGCGCGCTGGTCTCGTGCCGCGGCGGCGCTTCTGCTTCGCTTCCGCCGTCTTGATCGGGGCACCGTGCAGCTACCCCCTCGCGCCCACATAGAGGCTCGCGACTCGGGTGGCCACCAGATCGCTGCATAGTTCGAGGTAAGGGGGAAGAAGTTCCCCGCGCAATCCGCTTGGGGGCCAAAAACTTGGTCCCGAAATTGGTCCCCGACTCCACCGAACTCAGCCGAGCTCCTTGGACGTAATCCGCTCTACCAGGCCAGATTCGGCTCTATAGACGGCTCCCGGCTCGATTCCGTCTCCGCCGGCGCGGCGCCGCCGGGAGCGTCGACTACGGTCAGGGCATGGACGTCGTCTGGACCCTGCTGGGGATCGCGCTGATATTGCTGGCGCTGCGCGACATCTTTGACGTCCTCTTCCATCCGCTCGGGCGGGGGATGATCGCGCGGCGGATCGTGCTCGCGGTCTCGGCGTTGGCGCGGCGGGCACCGATGAGGGTGAGGACCGTGGGGCTGCTGGCCGGGCCGCTCAGCTACATCCTCGTCCTCGCCACCTGGGCGGCCCTACTGGCCGCCGGTTGGGCCTTCGTCTTAATGCCGCAGCTGCCCGGCGGCTTCAACTTCGCCGCGGGGCTCAACCCGGCAACGCATTCGGGCTTCGTGGACGCGCTCTACATATCGCTCGTCAACCTGACCAGCCTCGGCTACGGCGATATCACGCCCGCCTCGTCTCTGCTGCGGATCTTGGGGCCGGTCGAGACGCTGTTCGGGCTGGGTCTGCTCACCGCCAGCATCTCCTGGCTGCTCTCGATCTACAACGCGATCTCCCGCCGCGACTCGCTCGCGCACGAGGTCCATCTGGCCAGGGAAGCCGAGGAGCGGCTGGGGGAGAAGATGGTCGAGGCCGATCCGCGGCTGCTGGAGTCGATGCTGGCCTCCTTCGCCGCGCAGTTGATCCGCATCCGCCGCGACCTGATCCACTTCCCGATCATGCATTACTTCCGCACCGAGGACGACGAGCGGGCGCTGGCCGGCTTGCTGCCATTCCTCAACTCGTTGGCCGACGAGGCGAGCGGCGAGGGCCGGCCACAGGCCCTCAGGGTCCGGGCGGAAATTCTGCGAATGGCGATCGACGACTTCGCCGAGACGCTGCGGGTGCGCCTGCAGATGCCGGGCGAGACCACCGACGCCACGCTCGAGCACTACCTCACCGAGCACGGCCCGCTCGGCGGCGACTGATCGGCTTCGCTCGGGCCGCCGCGGCCTAAGATCAAATTTCCGTGGCCAAACAGCTCTCCCTGCTCGACCGTTACCTGCCGCTCTGGATCCTGGCCGCGATGGGAGTCGGCATCGGCCTCGGCTCCCTGATCCCGGGCATCGACGGCGCCCTTGGTGCGGTGGAGATCGGGAGCACCTCGCTGCCGATCGCGATCGGCCTGTTGTTGATGATGTATCCGGTCCTGGCCCGGGTTCGCTACGAGGAGCTCGGCCACCTGAGAGGGGAGCGGGGGCTGTTCGTGTCCTCCCTGATCCTCAACTGGGTGATCGGCCCGGCGCTGATGTTCGCGCTGGCCTGGCTGATGCTCGCCGACGAGCCTGCCTACCGGACCGGCCTGATCGTCGTCGGCCTGGCCCGCTGCATCGCGATGGTGCTGGTCTGGAGCGAGCTGGCATGCGCGGACCGCGAGGCGACCGCGGTCCTGGTGGCGCTCAACTCGCTGTTCCAGATCGTCGCCTACAGCCTGCTGGGCTACTTCTACCTGACGGTCCTGCCGGGCTGGCTTGGGCTCGACACGCAGGGCTTCTCGGTCGGGATCTGGGAGGTTGCCAGAACGGTTCTGATTTTCCTTGGAATCCCGCTCGTGGCGGGGGTCCTGACGCGGGTGATCGGCCTGCGGCTGCGCGGCGCCGAGTGGTACGAAGGGACGTTCCTGCCGCGGATCGGCCCGATCACCCTCTACGGCCTCCTCTTCACGATCGTCCTTCTATTCGCCCTGCAGGGACACCAGATCACCGACCGGCCGCTGGACGTCGCGCGGATCGCCCTGCCGCTGCTCGCCTACTTCGTGCTCATGTTCGTCATTTCATTCGCCTGGGGGAAGGCGTCCGGGTACGGCTACCCGCGGACCGCCACGCTGGCGCTGACAGCGGCCTCCAACAATTTCGAGCTGGCGATCGCGGTCGCGATCGGAGTCTTCGGGGCGACCTCGGGCGAGGCACTGGCCGGCGTCGTCGGACCGCTGGTGGAGGTTCCGGTCCTCCTCGGTCTCGTCTACGCCTCGCTCTGGGCGCGGAAGCGCTGGTTCGAGGGCCCGGCGGCGGGCCCAGGCAGTCCGACCGCGGTGGGGACAGGCTAGAGAGCCTCCTGTCCGACCCCGAGGATTCCCTCGCCTCGGGGTCAGGCGAGCAGCAGGATCAGCTCAGCTGCCCGCGGCGTCCAGATCCTCGAGATCCGCAAGGTCCCGGGTGCGCCCGGCGACCCGCTTCATCTCCTTCAATTCGTCGATCGAGCAGACGGCGCGCCCGCCTCGACCGCGACGTCGGCTACCCGCTTGAGGTTGTCGATCTCCGGTGCGACCACCACATCGACATCCTTGGTGCCGCGGACCACCCCCCCTTGGCCGGTTCGCTCAATTGCCGCGCGCAGCTCCCGTGAACCGCATCAGTTTGTGGCTGAGGGCGATGCCCTCCGCCAGGTTCACGCTGATCGGCCGCCGCGCGTCTTCGCGCAGTCGCCGAACCCGCACCGCCTCGGCGGTTTCGGCGGGAGAGAGGGTGTCCGTCTCGCCTCGCTTCATGCCCATCAAAGCCTAGCGGCGTGTCGCTTCCATCACCATTGTGGCCGCGATCGAGGAACATCCTGGACATGTCCACGACCAGTCGACTGTGGCGGGTCTCCGTCGGAGTCGCGCTCCTGACGCTCTTGATCGTCGCGCCACCGGCTGCCGCCGCGACGGGCGGGTATCCCTACTGGGACTACTCCGGGCCGGGAACCAACCCCGCGACCTACACCTGGACCGACGCCCACGGCAACGGTTTCTCTCCGTACGGATACGCGTATCGCAACTGCACCGACTACGTCGCCTGGAAGCTGGCGAGTGCCAACGGCTTCGGCAACTACCAGGGCTTGGGCAACGCGGCGAGCTGGGCACAACGAGCGCGCGGGCGGGGCTACCGGGTCAACCGAGTCCCGGCTCGGGGCGCGGTCGCCTGGTGGGGAGGAGAGCTGTTCGGCGGCTTCGGCCACGTTGCCTGGGTGGTCAGGGTGGATGTCGGCTCGGTGGAGATCGCCGAGTACAACCACCACGGCGACGGCAGGTTCGACCTGAGGTGGATCCGGCCCGGTGGCGCCGACGCCTACATCCATTTCAAGGACCTGCCGGTCCAGCTCCGCGACGGCGAGTTCGTCTCGGCCCCGGGAGAGGGCGGCGCGTACCGGCTGGTCGGCGGCGCGCCCATTTATGTCAGCCGATGGTCGGGCTTCGGCGGGCGCCGCCCCGTCCTCGCGATCAGCCATGCGCTTTTCCAGCACCTGCGGCCGGTCCCGAGGAGCGGCACCTTCCTGACCACCGGAACACACCCGTACCGAGTCGCCGGCGGGGCGCCGATCGCGATCGGCGCTTGGGCGCGCATCGGCGGTCGCCGGCCGGCGACGAGGATCGATCCGGCGGCGCTGACCAACGCGGGCGGAGCTGGTCGATGGAGTCACCTGCGCCGGTACCCGCGCGACGGCACGATCCTTCGCTCCGGCCCGGGCGGGCGCCTTTACGTTGTTCGAGGCGGGGTGCCGCGCCCGCTCCCAGCGCTTCCCGCCCATCGGACCGCGATCGTCGTCGACCCGGCGGCGATCGCCCATGCCGGCGAGGCGGGCATCTGGCGCTCTCTGCGCTGATCGGCCGCCCTTGTGACCTGGGCCGCCGTGGCGGCGGACTCGAGCCGGTCCTACTCGTCCAGCGTGCGGAAGCCGGAGCAGACCGAGCGCATCCACCGGCGTCGCTCGCCTCGCTCTCGTCCTCGACGAGCCCGTTCCACGACCACCGCGGGATCTCGTCGCCGAGAGCGGCCGAAAATGCCGCAGGCCCTCCCAGCGCCTCGGCCCAGTAGGCCGCAAGCCGCTCGCTGTGATCGGGATCGAAAAGTCCCCCGCGAGCTGATTACACCACCGAGCTGTGAATCCTCGGGTTGGTCGGACCGTAGTTTTCCGCCCGCCGATCGACGTTTTACCCTGATGTGTGCCGCTTTGGTGGGCGCATACCGTGGGCGATACGCTCTACGACCAGCGAGGAGACTGAGGCAATGCGGAAGAACGGCTGGAAAGGCTTGCTGATTGAAGGTTGGGCCTTTATCGCGGTGGCGGTTTTCGCCTTCGCGGGAGGCCTGCTGATCGGCGATCTCGGTGCCTCGCCGAAGACCGAAGCCGTTCTGGTTGCCGCCCCGTCGAGCGAAGGCGAAGAAGCTGAAGCGACGGAAGCCGAAGGAGGAGGGGGCTCCGGTGCCCAGATCTTCGTCAGCACTGGATGCGGAAGCTGCCACACCCTTGCCGCCGCCGGGACGACAGGCACGATCGGTCCCGACCTGAATGAATTCCTCGCCCCGGATGACACCACCGAAGCGATCGAAGAGATGATCGTCGACCCGAACTCCGAGATCGCCGAGGGCTACCCGCCGAACGTGATGCCCGAGACCTACAGCGAATCGCTTTCGAAAACGGAAGTCAACAAGCTCGCCGAATACCTGGTCGCGACGACGCCGGCCAAGCCGAACCCGAAGTAACGTCGCCGTTGGTCCCCTTGTCGGTTCCCGGCGAGGCCCGAACTTGCCCGAGGGCGCGATGATTGTGAAGTGGAACTCGCGATCGCCGTCGTCATCTGCATCGCCTTCGCCTCGACCAACGGCTTCCATGACGCCGCCAATGCGATCGCGACGCTGGTCGCGACCCGCGGGGCCAGGCCCGGCCAGGCGATCGCGCTGTCGGCGGTCTTCAACATGGCCGGCGCGCTGCTGGTCGGGACCGCCGTCGCGGACACGATCGCCGGGATCGTCACCGTTGCGCCGAGCCAAGCCGTCGCGGTGATCGGGGCCGGCGTCCTTGCCGCGACGGTGTGGAACGTTCTCACCTGGTGGCGCGGGCTGCCGTCCAGCTCGGCCCACTCACTGGTCGGGGGATTGGTCGGCTCGGCCCTGGCCGAGGCCGGTATTGGCGCGGTGCAGTGGGGCGGCATGGAAGGCTTGAAGCCGGTCGGGGTCTTCGGCGTCCTGATCGTGCTCGCGGTCTCGCCCCTGGTCGGTCTCGCCGCGGGGTTCGTCATCTCCCGTCTCGACGCGCGCCTGCTGCGGCGGGCCACGCGCCGGGTCAAGCGGCCGATCCGGCGCGCCGAGTGGGCGATGTCGGCGGCCCTGTCCTTTGGACATGGCGCCAATGACGGTCAGAAGTCGATGGGGGTGATCGCCGCGTTGCTGCTGGCCAGCGGCCACCTCACTTCACTCACGGTTCCGCTCTGGGTCAAGATCGCCTGCGGGGCGGCGCTGACGGTCGGTACGGCGTTGGGCGGCTGGCGGATCATCCGCACCATCGGGCGCAAGATCTTCCACCTGACCCCCCTCGACGGCTTCGCGAGCCAGACCGCCTCCGTGGCGGTGATCTTTCCCTCCACCTTCCTCGGCGGCCCGATATCGACCACGCAGGTTGTCGCGTCCTCGGTGGTCGGGGTTGGTGGCGGCCGCCGCCGCTGGCGCCATGTTCGCTGGACGGTGGTCCGCTCGATTGCCCTGGCATGGCTGCTGACGCTGCCGTCCTCGGCCGTGCTGGGAGCTGCAATGCTGGTGATCTGGAGGGCGGTCTGACGATGCGTTTGCGCTGGTTTCTCCCCAAATCGGTCGAGGTGCTCGGGATCCTGTCTCAGCAGGCGACGATCACGATCGAAGGCATGGACGCCTTTCTCGAGTGGGCAGCGGGGGAGGCAGCGGCCGGAGACCGGGTGCGCGCCGCCGAGCACCGCGCCGACGACTGCAAGCGGGAGCTTCGCAAGGCCCTGTCGGAAGCGTTCTCGACGCCGCTCGACGCGGAGGACATATACGAGTTGTCCCAGGGCCTCGACGAGATCCTCAATAGCGCCAAGGACACGGTGGGCGAGGCGGAAGCGATGCGGACCTCACCCGATGGCGCGACCGCCGCGATGGCGACCGAACTCGCGGACGGCACCCGCCACCTGGGGGAGGCCTTCGCGAAGATCGAGGCTGACGGCGACGCCAGTGCCCGGGCGGCCGATCGCGCGGTCAAGGATCACCGCAATCTCGAACACACATACCGGCAGGCGATGTCGGCACTGATCGACGTCGACGATCTTCGCGAGGTCACCGCTCGGCGCGAGCTCTACCGGCGGCTGGCACGCACCAGCGAGCATCTCGCCAGGGTCGCCGAGCGAATCTGGTACTCGGTGCTGAAGGAACGCTGACCCGAGCGCTCTCCTACCAGGTGCCGCTGGAGACCTCGTCCCACCTTCACCGGCCGGGCGCCCGGACTTTCACCTCCTGCACGAACCAGCAGTTGCCATCCGGGTCGCTGAAGGAGACGAACGAGCCGTAGTCACCGCGCTCGGGATCGGGGCCGCTGACCCGCGCCTTCTCACCGGCATGGTGGAAGATCCCGCCGGCGTCGTGAAACGCCTCGCTGATCTCGACGCCGCGGCCGGCAAGTTCCTCGCGCGCCGCCTCGATGTCGCGCACGACCAGCTGCAGTCCGTCGAGGGATCCCGGCGCCGCCGAGGTGATGCCGCTGCCGAGGATGATCGAGCATTCCGACCCCGGTGGAGTGAACTGCACCACCCGGAAGTCCTCGCCGTCGATGTAGTCGATGTCCATCCGGAAGCCCAACGATTCATAGAACTTCTTCGCTCGGTCGACATCGGAGACCGGTACCACCACAACCTCAAGTTTCATCTCCACGAATTCACCCTCCTGACTCGTTTGGCGTCGGGCCACAGCGGGCAGCGCCGAGTCGGACGAGAACAGGCGCGAATGAATGTACGTCGCCCCCCTGGGGCTGTCAACGGTGCGGTGGCGCTAACTCTCGTCGCAGAGAAAGGTGTCCCGTAACCCCGAGGGTGTGACCCGCCGGCTCGCGGCGATGCTCGTTAGGCCGGCGGTGATCTGTTCACTCGTCGGCATCGGCTTCTCCGCTTCAAGATGTTGTACGTCGCATAATCTTAAGTTCTTTTAAGATATACTGTCTCGCACGATGGTCACAGCGAGGAACGAGACGGGGCCGGTAACGCCAATCCACCAGATCAAGGCCGAGTTCTTCCGCATCCTCGGGCACCCGGCCCGGGTCCGGGTCCTGGAGTTGCTGAAGGGCGGCGAGATGACGGTGGGGGACCTGCAGGCCGAGTTGGGGATCGACTCCAGCGGCACTTCGCAGCACCTCGGGGCGATGCGTCGCCAGGGGATCCTTGAGGCGCGCAAGGAGGGGACCAGCGTCTACTACCGGGTCCGCGACCCGCGCATATTCCAGATGCTGGAGAGCGCCCGCCAGGTGATCGGCTCCCGCCTGGAGGAAACCAACGCTCTGCTCGGGGAGCTGGGCGACTCGGCGACGAGGCCCAGCAGGGCCGCCGCGAAGTCCCGGTAGCGATCGGGTTCCCCGGTTGAGCGGGCTGGACTGGCTGGCCACGGCCGGAGCGGCGCTGCTGCTGGCCGGCACGCTCGCCCCGGCGCTGCGCCCGGGGCGGGACGCCCTGGTCATGCAGTGGATGGGGGTCGCGCTGGTCGGGATTGCCGGCGCCCTCGTCCTCTTCGGCGCGGCGGCGCTCGGAGCGGGATTCCACGACGGGCTCAGCCCCTGCCTGGGAATCGACGGGCTGACCGGGTTCTTCCTGGTGACGATCGCCGTGGTTGCGGTGCCCTCGCTGCTATTCGCCCGCGACTACCTCGACGGCGCACCCCATGAGCGTCTGCTGGCCGCGCTCTGCGGGCTCTTCCTCTTCTCCCTCGCGCTGGTCGTAACCGCCCGCGATCCGACCACCTTCCTCGCCGGCTGGGAGTTGATGACGCTGGCGCCCGCGGCGGCGATCCTGGCTCGGCTTAGCGATGCCCCGGTCCGCCACGCGGTCTTCGTCTACCTGGCGGTGACCCACCTCGGCGGCGCCGGCGTCTGGATCTGTCTCTTGGCGTTGGCCCACTATGGGGCCCTCGCCGACCCCGGCGCGCTGCTCGCCCAGGGGAGCGGGGCGCAGGCGCTGGTGATCGTCTCCGCCCTGGTCGGCTTCGGCACCAAGGCCGGGCTGATGCCGCTGCACGCCTGGTTGCCGCGCGCCCACCCGGTCGCCCCGAGTCACGTTTCGGCGCTGATGTCGGGGGTGATGGTCAAGGTGGCGCTGTACGGGCTGATCCGGGTGCTCTTCGAGTGGGCCGCGCCGGTGCCGCTCTGGGTCGGCCTCACGCTCCTCGCCCTGGGGCTGCTCTCGGCCCTGGGCGGGGCCCTCTATGCGCTGACCCAGAGCGACCTCAAACGCCTGCTCGCCTTCTCCTCGATCGAGAACGTCGGAATCGTCGCCCTCGGGCTCGGCGCCGCGCTGGTCTTCGCGGCCGAGGGGGACGGGACCTGGGCCGGCATCGCCTTCGCCGCGGCGCTGCTCCACGTCCTCAACCACGCCGTCTTCAAGTCCCTGCTCTTCCTCGCCGCCGGCAGCTTCGAGCGCGCGGTCGGCTCGCTCGACCTCGACCGCATCGGCGGCCTGCTGCGGAGGATGCCGTGGACCGGGGGGGCCTTCCTGGTCGGGGCGTTGGCGATCGCCGGGGTGCCGCCGCTGAACGGCTTCGCTTCCGAGTGGCTCACCCTCCAGGCGCTCGTCCACGCGGCCTTCGGGCCCTCGCTCGGGATCGGCCTGGCCGCCGCCGTGGCCGCCGCCGGTCTGGCGGCGACCGCGGCGCTGGCGGCGTTCGCCTTCGTCAAGGCGAGCGGGCTGGTGCTGCTCGGCGCGCCGCGCCGGCCCGAGGCCGCCGCGGCGCGCGAGGTCTCGGGCGGGATGCGGGTGGCGCCGGTCCTCCTCGCCGCCTGCTGCCTGGCCCTCGGCGCCGTCCCCGGCCTGCTGCTGCCGACGCTGGTCAACCTCTCTCCGCAACCGGACGCGCTGGACGCTGAGCCGGGGCTGAGCATCCCCGGCACCGGCTCGCTGCCCTCGCCTTGGCTCTTGCTCGGGCTCCTCGCGCTGACCGCGGGGCTGTGGTTCCTGCGTGGGTCGCGCCGTAGCGCCCCGGTCCCGGCCTGGGTCTCTGGGCAGCGGGTCGAGCCGGCGCTGGGCTGGACCTCGGCGGGCTTCATCAAGCCGCTGCACCTCGTGCTCGAGGGTGCCCTGCGGCCGAGCCGGGAGGTCACCACCGTCCGCCGCCACGGGCTGGTGCGGTCGGTCGGCTACCGGGGCGAGATCCCGCACCTCTTCGACACCGCGCTCTACGGGCCGGCCTGGCGGGCGGCCCAGGCTCTCGCCCGGATCGCCAGGCGGATCCAGTCCGGCAGCGTCCGCGCCTACGCCGGCTACCTGCTGGCGCTGCTGCTGGTGGCGCTCGTCCTGGTTCGCACGGGGGTGATCGGATGATCGCCCTGGCGGCCGCGATCCAGATCTGCGGTGGCATCGTCCTGGCGCCGCTGCTGCCGGGTGCGATCCAGTCCCTGAAGGCGCGCCTGCAGGGGCGCCGCGGACCCTCGCCGCTGCAGCCCTACCGCGATCTGCGCAAGCTCTGGGGAAGAGTCCCTCGCCGACCCGCAGCCGAGCACCGTCGTGTACCGGCTCGCCCCCTGCGTAGTCGCCGCCGCGACGGGGCTGGTGTTGCTGCTGATCCCGATCGGCGGGATCGCACCGGATTGGGGACTGGGAGACGACGCGCTGGTCCTTGTCGGCCTCTTCGCGCTCGGCCGTTTCGCGCTTGCCGCCGCGAGCTGGGACACCGGCTCGGGTTTCGCCCTGATGGGCGCCAGTCGCGACCTGACTCTGGCGGTCGCGGCGGAGGCGCTGCTGATGCTGGCGCTCCTGCTCGCCGCGCTTCCTGCGGGCAGCACCGGTCTCGCGGCGATGAGCGTCGCCGCCAACGGCTCGGCGATCTGGAGCGAGGCAGGCCACTGGTGCGGGGCGCTCGCCTTCGGCCTCGTCCTCCTTGCCGAGACCGGGCGCCAGCCGATCGACAACCCCGACACCCACCTCGAGCTGACGATGATCCACGAGGGGCCACTGCTCGAGTACGCCGGTCGCGACCTCGCCCTGTTGCAGTGGAGCGCTGCCGCCCGCCACTGGGTAGTGCTCGTCATCGCGGCCGAGCTCTTCCTGCCTCACTGGGGTGGGTTCGGTCCCCAGCTGCTCGCGCTCGCGGTCGGGCTGGCGCTGCTCTGTCTGGGCCTGGCGCTGACCGAGACGGCGCAGGCGAAGATGCGGATCCTGCGGGTGCCGGCGCTGCTCGCCGGCGGCTGCCTGCTCGCCCTGGTCGGACTGGCGGCCTGGTTGGCCGGGGGAGTGGCATGAACACGGCGACGATCGCGGTCCTGGTCGGGCTCGGCTTCGGGGTGATGCTGGTGCGGCGGCGCAGCCTCGCGCTCTGGCTGCTCGCCGCCCAGTCCCTACTGCTCGGCGTCGCGGCGCTGACGCTGGCGGAGCCGGGTTCGGGCATGGTCGTCGCCGGGGCGATCCTCATCGTTCGTGCCGTCGCGATGCCGGCGCTGCTGGCCCTGACCCGCCGTCGCACCCCGGAGCCGGGCCCCGTGACTCCGGCGACCACCGTCGTCGTGCGGCTGCTGGTGGCCGCGGTCATCTCGCTGGTCGCCGTGGCGTCGGTGCCGCCCCTCGGCCTCGGCGACGCGGCCGCCGAGCACGGTGCGATCGTCCTGCTCTGCCTCGGCATCGCGATCGTGATCATGCGCAAGCCGGCCTTGGTTCAATTGCTGGGGATCCTCGTCGCCGAGAACGGCGTCTACCTCCTCGCCGTCTCCGTGCAGGGCGGGATCCCGTTCGCGATCGAGCTCGGAGCGGTGTTCGACCTGGCGCTGGTGATCACCGTCGCTGTCGCCTTCGCGGCAAAGATTCACGCCGAGGTCGGCAGCGGCGACACCGACCTGCTGAAGGTCCTGCGTGACTGACCGGGCTCTGATCCTCGCGGTCCTCGCCGTGCCGCTGCTCTCCGCGGCGGCGACGGGGCTGATGCCGACCGCGCGCGGCGCCGATCGGCTTAACCTCGCGACCTCGGTCCTGACCGCGGCGCTGGCCTCGACCCTGGCGGCGATCGCCCTCCTTGCGGCGCCGGGGGAAGCGGCGACGGGGGGCTGGTACCTGGTCGACGCGGCCTCCGGGGTCTTCCTCGCCCTCGTCGCCGTGATCGGCCTGGCGAGCGCCATCGTCTCACCCGCCTATCTGCGCCACGCCGGCCGCGGCTGGCTCAGCGCCCGGCGCTCGCACGCCGCCTACTACGCGGCCTTCAACCTCTTCTGGGTGACGCTGCTCGCCCTGCCACTGGTTGCCAATCTCGCCCTTGCCTGGGTCCTGATCGAGGCGACGACTGCTGCCTCGGCGCTGCTCGTCGCCTTCAGCGGCAAACGCAGCGCCCTCGAGGCAGGCTGGAAGTACCTCGTCTTGACTACCTTGGGGCTGGCGATCGCCCTGCTCGGAATCGTCATCCTCTACGTCGCCGCGGATGGGGCGGGAGGCGGGCTGGCGCGACTCGACTGGAGCGCCCTCGCCGACGACGGCGCGCTGCCGGAGCAGACGACGTTGGTCGCCTTCGTCCTGATCGTCGTCGGCCTGGCGAGCAAGATCGGCTGGGCGCCGGTCCACAACTGGCTGCCCGACGCCCACAGTGAGGCGCCGCCGCCGATCAGCGCGATGCTCTCGGCAGCGCTGCTGCCGACGGTGATGCTGATCGCCTGGCGAGCCAAGCTGGCGCTGGAACCTTCGCTCGGTGGCAGCGTCGTCCAGGAGCTGTTCGTCGGCTTCGGCCTCATCTCGCTGGCGATCGCCATTCCCTTCCTCTGGCGGCCGCTACCGTGGAAGCGACTGCTCGCCTACTCCAGCCTCGAGCACATGGGGATCCTCGCCCTCGGGATCGGCTTCGGCACGCCGCTGGCGATCGCCGGCGTCGTCCTCCACGTCGCCGGCCACGGAATCGCCAAGGCGCTCGGCTTCTATGCCGCCATCCCTCTGTTGCGCCAGGATCCGGCCGCCGCGGAGCTGCCCCCGCGTGGTGTCGCCCGGTCCAACCCCGCGACCGCGACGGCGATGACTGTCAGCCTGTTCTCGCTCGCCGGCCTGCCGCCGTCGCCGCTCTTCGTCTCCGAGCTGATGATCCTGTTGGGCGGGATGGAAGCCGGCCTGCTCGGTGCCTCCACCCTCGCCGCCGTCCTGCTCGCACTTGGCTTCATCGGTCTCGCCCAGGCGCTGATCGAGGGGTTGCTTGGCGAGAGCGCGGGCGGGGGAGTCGCTTGAGTCCGCGCTCGGCCCGGACCGTGTCGTTGCTCGCTGGGGCGGCGACCGCGGCGCTGCTGGCGCTGACCGCCGCTGCATACGCGCTGCCGGACTCGGGGATCGTCGCGGCGCTGACCGGGGGAAGCTCGTGAGCCGGGGCGCGGTGTGCCCGCACCGATTCGGCGACGGGAGGTCCAGGCGATCGCGGTCGAGCCATCGCGCTGGCGCGAGCAGTGCCTGCGGGAACTCGGCGAGGGTGGGCGCTTCTGCGGCGCCCACGCCGGTGGTACCGCCGGCGAGTTGCGCTGGAGCGCCCTCTTCGCCCACGGCTCGGAGACGCGCGTACTCAACACCAGGGTCGAGGGCGAGGGGCCGGAGTCGATCGTCGACCTCGTCCCCGCGGCGCAGTGGGACGAGCGCGAGGCCCACGATCTGTACGGCCTCGGATTCCCGGGCCACGACCCGATCCGGCCGCTGCTCGACCACAGCGCCGAGACCGCCGCCTGGACCACTCCGGTCGAGGGCTCGGGGGTCAACCAGGTCGCGGTCGGGCCCGTCCACGCCGGGGTGATCGAGTCCGGCCACTTCCGTTTCCACGTCGTTGGCGAGCGAATCCTCCACCTCGACCCGAAGCTCTTCTACAAGCGCCGCGGCCTCGAGCGCGCTGCCGAGGGACGGGAGCTGGACGATGGCTTGGCCTTCGCCCAGCGCGGCTGCGGAGCCTGCGCGGTAACGAACGCGGTGGCCTACGCACAGGCCTGCGAGCAGCTGCTGGGGATGGAGCCGCCGCGCGAACTGCGCCGCGCCCGCACCCTGCTGCTCGAGCTGGAGCGCCTCTACAACCATCTCAACGATCTCGGCGCCGCCTGCGCCGGGATCGGGTTCGCGACCGGCAACATGGCCTTCGCGGCGCTGAAGGAGCGGGCGATGCGACTGAATCTGGCAACGACCGGCCACCGCTTCCTGTTCGGCTCGGTCGAGGTCGGGTCCGGCCGTTTGACGCTCGGCGCCCAGCAGGCAAGGCAGCTGCGTGGCCGGCTCCAGGAGCTGGCCGATGACTCGGAGCGGGTCTGGCGGGAGGTCCGTTTCGCCGCCTCGGTCCAGGCTCGCCTCGGCGCCGTCGGGGTGCTCGATCGCGACTCGGCGATTCGCCTCGGCGCCGTCGGGCCGGCGGCGCGGGCCTCTGGGTTGGAAGAGGACACGCGCAGCGACAGCGCCGGGCTTTGGTACGGATCTTCGTTCCCCGTTTCCATGCCGACGGCGAGGACGGGCGACGTCGCGGCGCGGCTCGCCGTGCGGGCGATCGAGTTGGGCGTGAGCTTCGCAATCCTCGACGACCTCCTCTCGGAGCCGATCGAGGCCCCTCCGGCGCTCGCGGCAGGGTCGGTCGCCGCGATCGGAGTGGGCCGGGTCGAGAGCCCGCGTGGGGAGACCGTCTGCGTAGTCGAGGCCGACCGGGGCCGCGTCGCCCGTCTGCGGTTGCGGACCGGCTCCTACGCCAACTGGCCGGCGCTCGCCGAGGCCACCGCCGGCAACTTGCTGCCCGACTTCCCGCTGATCAACAAGAGCTTCGAGCTCTGCTACGCCTGCGTGGATCGCTGATGTTCGTCCTCCTGCGCAACCTCGCCGGGGTCCGTCGCGATGCCGGTCTGCCGCGCCGCAGCGGCTCGCGCTCGCTCGCGATCCGCCACGTCGACGCCGGCTCCTGCAACGCCTGCGAGCACGAGCTGACTGCGACGGCGGCGCCGCAGTACGACCTGCAGCGCTTCGGCTTCGACATCGTCGCTTCACCCCGGCACGCGGATGTGCTGCTGGTCACCGGCCCGGTGACGACGCGGATGCGGGCGGCGTTGCTGGCCGCCTACGAGGCGATGCCAGAGCCGCGCCGGGTCGCGGCCCTGGGCGACTGCGCTCTCGGTTGCGGCGTGCTCGGCGACGCGTCCCAGCTTGCCGTCCCGCTTGAGGAGCTGCTGCCCGTCGAGATCCGGATCCCCGGCTGCCCGCCGTCGCCGCAGGCGATCGCCGAGGCGATTCTCGCGCCGCGACCGTCAAACTGAGGCGATGCGAGCCAACCCCCTTTTCGCCGAGGACGACCCCGATTTCGTCCGGCAGCTGATCCGCGACAACCCCTGGGCCACCCTGGTCAGTCAGGGCGACGGCGAGCTGGTCGCCTCCCACTACCCGGTCCTGCTCGACGAGGAAGCTCCGGAGCTGACGATCGTCACCCACCTGGGCAGGCCCGACGACCAGGTCCACCGGCTGACCGAGGGGGAGCTGATGGTGATCGTCCAGGGCCGGCATGGCTACATCTCGCCGAGCTGGTACCCGCCGGACCCGGGGAACGTCCCGACCTGGAACTTCAGCGTCGCCCACCTCCACGGCGTGCCCGAGATCCTCGACGAGACGGAGAACCTCGCCGTGCTGACGCGGTTGGTCGAGCACTTCGAGCGTGGGGTCGAGGAGCCGGCGCAGCTCGATCAGGGGCAGGGCGCGAAGATCGCGCCGCGGACCGTCGGTATCCGCCTGCCGGTCTCCCGCTTCGTCTGCAAGTGCAAGCTCAGCCAGAACAAGGACGCGGCCACCCGCCGCCAGGTGATCGCCGCGCTGCGCCGGCCGGGCCCCTACAGCTCACCCCGAACTGGCCGACGAGATGGAGCAGGCGCTGGACTGAGCCGCCGCTGCCAGGCGGTCGTCGTTTACTTCGTCAGTTCTTCCAGCTGCTTCTTCGCGTCTTCGAGCGCTTCTTCGCCCTGCAGCTTGCCTTCCTTGAGCCCCTTTTCGACCTGTTCGAGGCCTTCTTTCACGCTGGCGCTGCCCTTGCCGTTTTCGGCCCTGTTCCTGGCGATTTTGACCAGCGCTTCGGCTTCCCTGGTGGCCTTCTTCACGCCCGCTTCGACCTTCTTGGTGCCCGCTTCGACTTCGGCCTTGGCGCCGGATTCGACGCTGGTGGCACCGCTGCTTCCACTGCTCCCGTCGCCGCCGCCGCAGCCCGCGAGGAGGCCGGCGAGGACGAGTGCGGCGACGGCGAGCGCTGTGGCGGCGGTTGTCGGTCGCGGGGATGTGATGTGGCGAAATTGGGTCACGGTTGGATTTCCTCTCGTTGCCTTTCAGTCCGATCGCAACTCGTCGAGCGAGACGACCTCGAGGTCGAACGCTTCGTCGGCGGCCCGCCGGCGCCGGTAGGGGGAGACCGTCACCCGGTGGGTTTCGCCGCAAGGGCAGGGCACTTCGATCGGCCGCGTATCCGACGCCGGGTCGGTGTCGACTTTGAGGCGTCGCAGCTCCCCCGCTGACTTGCAGCCGAACGAGATCACCCAACCGTGGTCGACCGGCTCCTCGCGTTTTTTCTGGCGTCGCGGTTGAGGCATGTCTGCATCCTCTCCTATCGGCCCAGCCGACGGGTTGTCGTCGAGGTCTTGGAGGGGTGGTCCGGCTCCACCCTTGGTGGTCTGGGCGTCGAGACGATCTGGGGTGAGGATTGCCTCAACGTCAACCCCGGTCACAGGAGGCCCACGATGAACACCAAGATCTCGACCACCGGCCCGCTCAAGGCCGTCCTCACCGCGCTGATCGCGCTCGTCGCGTTGGCGGGGCTCGCCGCGTCCAGCGCCCATGCCGCCGGCCCGGGCCGGATCGTCTTCGTCGCCGGCAAGGCCAACCACTGCAAGATGGGCGCCTGCAAGAACTTCGACCTGGTCCGCTCGGTCGGCCCCCATGGCGGCCCCGGGCGGGTGCTGGCGAAGGTCCGCTCGGTCGTCGAGACCGCCTCGACTGAGAGCGGCACCGTCGCCGTCCTCTCGAAGATCGTCGCCGGCGGCGGCGCCAACTCCAACGCCTTCAGCCAGGTCTACCTGATCACCCCGGCCGGCAAGCGGGTCGAAGTCTTCCCGCACCGCCTGCAGGGATTCAACGCCACTGGCCTGGGGATCTCGGGCGACGGCAAGACGATCGCCCTCACCGGACACTTCAGCGGTCACTACGCAACGTTCGAAACCGGGCCGCCGGGGATCTGGCTCGCCCGTTCCAACGGCACCGGCCTGCACCAGATCACCAGCGGGCCGGGAGTCGACGAAACGCCGGCGATCTCCCCCAACGGCAAGCGCATCGCCTTCGTCCGGACCCTGCGCGACGGGACCAAGTCCGGCCGCAAGTCGGAGCTCTACACGGTCGGGATCGAAGGTGGGGAAGCGCGGCGGCTGACCGAAAACACGGTCGAAGACGTCAACCCGGTCTGGAGCCCCGACGGCAGTTCGATCGCCTTCGGCGAGTTCAACGGCAGCAATCGCGGCACGGTCGAGGTGATCGGCGCCGACGGCAGCGGCCAGCGAACCGTCATCTCGACGGGACACGAGTACCCCGACCCCGATTTCTCGCCCAACGGCCGCAACCTCGCCTTCGTCGGTGAGATCCCGCATGCCCGGCACGGCTACGAAACCGCCATCTACACGGTGCGCACCTCCGGCGCCGGTCGGGCGCTCGTCACCAGCTCGCTCGAATTCCCGGAGCTGCCCCAGTGGACCAAGCGCCCGTAGAGACCTGCCGCTGTACGGCAGTCCCGGTGCCGCCGCCGGGGCTGTCGTACTCGCCGGTCAGGACGCAGTCAGGCGTCGTTTAGATCAATAGTCCAATATGGGGAGATCGACACCGCGACTCCGATCCGGAATCACCCCCCAGTGCCGATCCCGGATCAGGCCCCGGAGCCACTCGCCTGGAAGCTCTCGATCGCCAGGCACGAGATGCCCTCGGCCTGGCGCAGCGCCCTCGACATCGCCACCTCGGTCCTGCCCTACCTGCTGCTGACCGTGGCGATGTACGCCTGCCTACAGGTCTCCGTCTGGCTCACCCTCGCCCTCGCGATCCCCGCCGCCGGCTTCCTGCTGCGGGTCTTCATCGTCTTTCACGACTGCGCCCATGGCTCGTTCCTGAAGAGCAAGCGGGGGAACCTCTGGCTCGGCCGCCTCACCGCCTTCCTCGTCTTCCAGCCGTTCGCCAGTTGGCGCCACAGCCACGCCGTCCACCACGGCACCTCCGGCGACCTCGACCGCCGCGGCACCGGCGACGTCCCGACCCTGACCGTCGATGAGTACGAGGCGCGTCCCTGGAGGCAGCGGCTCGCCTACCGGCTCTTCCGCAACCCGTTGGTGATGTTCGGGATCGGCCCGATCTGGTCGCTGATGATCGGCCCGCGGATCTGGTCGAACTCGATGCGGCCGCGGCTGCGCAACAGCGTCCTGCTGACCAACCTGGCGCTGGCGATCGTGATCGGGGCGATCTTCTGGTTCCTCGGCCCGGTCGCCTGGCTGCTGGTGCAGATGCCAGTCGCGATCATCGCCGGCACCGCCGGGGTCTGGATGTTCTATGTCCAGCATCAGTTCGAGGACGTCTACTGGGAGAGCTCGGAGGACTGGAGCTATGCCGACGCTGCCCTGCAGGGCAGCTCCTACCTGAAGCTGCCGAAGCTGTTCCAGTTCTTCAGCGGCAACATCGGCCTCCATCACGTCCATCACCTCAGCGCCAAGGTCCCCAACTACAACCTGCAGCGCGCCCACGACGAGATGGAGATCTTCCACGACGTCCCGGTGCTGAGCGTGTGGGAGGGACTGCGGGCGGTGCGCTTCAAGGTGATCGACCCCGCCAGCGGTCGCCTGCTGACCTGGCCAGAGGTCAGGGCCCGCGCCTAGTACCTCCTCGCCGATCCGCGCCGATCCATATAGGCTTGCGCGCTCGCTCGCTATGAAGAAGCTCTTCGCCACCATCGTCCTCGTCCCGATCCTGCTCGTCGTAGCGGGTTGCGGCAGCAGCAAGAGCGATTCGAGTTCGAGTGGGGCGACCGAAGCATCGGCCGCCTCCTGCACGCCGGGCCAGATGCAGACGAAGAGCAAGGGGAAGCTGACGGTCGCCACCGACAGCCCGGCCTACCCGCCCTACTTCGAAGCAGACGAACCGGCCAACGGGGAAGGCTTCGAGAGCGCCGTCGCCTACGCGATCGGCAAGCAGCTCGGCTACGCACCCGCCGACGTGAAGTGGACGGTCGAGCCCTTCAACGCCTCCTTCGCGCCCGGCCCGAAGGGATTCGACTTCGACGTCAACGAGATCTCGATCACCCCGGCGCGCGAAAAGGCGGTCGATTTCTCGGCGCCGTACTACACCGCCAACCAGGCGATCGTCGTGCTCAAGAGCTCCGAAGCGGCCGGCGCCAAATCGCTGGAAGAACTGCAGGGCCTCAACATCGGTGTCCAGGTTGGAACGACCAGCCTCGAAGCGGTCGAAGACGTGATCGAACCCGACAGCAAACCGGAAGTCTTCAACAGCTCCAACGACGTGATCACGGCGCTGAAGAACGAACAGATCGACGCCGTCGTCGTCGACCTGCCGACCGCGCTGTACCTGACCGCGGCGCAGGTTCCCTCGGCGACCGTCGTCGGCCAGTTCGCCGCCCCCGGCGGCGACCAGTGGGGCGCCCTGCTGGCCAAAGGCTCGCCGCTGACCAGCTGCGTTTCGGAGGCGATCGAAGAACTCGAAAGCTCCGGCGAACTCGAAGCGATCAACCAGCGCTGGATGAGCCAGGCCGCCGGCGCCCCCGTCCTGCACTGACCGCGGCAGCCCGCGCCGGGCGATAGGCAGCGGCACCGTCCCCGGCCGGGGTCAAAATCCGCGGCTGCTTGTCCCAGTCCGCCGTCATCAGCGATCGTCGCCTCGAAAGGGAGGCCGCCAAGCGCCGCAACCACCGCCGCGGGCAGGCGATCGCGGCCGGCTCCAGCGTCGTCGTCATCGGCGGCCTCGCCGCCTGGATCCTGACCAGCCCGGGCTGGCCGGTGGTGCGCGAAACCTTCTTCTCCTGGACGATCTTCAAGGACACCTTTCCGGAAGTCCTCGAAGGCTTCTGGCTCGACGTCAAGGTCTTCATGGTCGTCGAGGCCGTCGTCTTGGTCCTCGGCCTGGTGATCGCCCTGATCCGCACCAGCCGGGGCCCGGCGCTGTTCCCGCTGCGACTGCTCGGAACGATCTGGGTCGATCTCTTCCGTGGCTTCCCGGTGATCCTGCTGATCTATCTCGTCGGCTTTGGGGTTCCGGCGCTCGAACTCGAAGGCTGGCCGACTGACCCGGTCGTACTCGGCGGCATCGCCCTCGCCCTCTCCTACAGCGCCTATGTCGCCGAGGTCTACCGGGCCGGGATCGGCTCGGTCCACCGCGGCCAGCGCGACGCGGCGCTGGCGGTCGGGCTGACCGACGGCCAGGCGATGCGGCACGTGATCCTGCCGCAGGCGGTGCGCCGGGTGGCACCGCCGCTGCTCAACGACTTCGTCTCGCTGCAGAAGGACGTCGCCCTGATCTCGATCCTCGGCCCCCAGGAGGCCTTCCGGATCGCCCAGATCGCCCAGTACAAGACCTTCAACTTCACGCCGTTGATCGCCGCCGCGCTGCTCTATCTGGCGGTGACGATCCCGCTTGCGCGGGTCGTCGACCGGATCGGCGGCGGTCCCGAGGGAGCGGTTCGGTGAGCGCCCCTGGAGCAACCGCGGCCGTCCTCGAGGTCCGCGGCGTGACCAAGTCGTTCGGCAGCCGCGAGGTCCTGCGCGGGATCGACCTGACCGTGAAGGAGCATCGCGCCGTCGCCCTGATCGGCGCCTCGGGATCGGGCAAGTCGACCCTGCTGCGCTGCATCGACCTGCTCGAGGAGATCGACGACGGCGACATCTTCCTCGACGGCGAGGTGATCACCGACCCGGCGGTGACCCCGGTGAGCGTCCGCCGTAAGCTCGGCCTGGTCTTTCAGGCATACAACCTCTTCCCGCACCTGACCGCGCTGGAGAACGTCGTCCTCGGCGAGCGCCGGGCGCACGGCGTCTCCCGCGGCGAGGCCGAGGAGCGCGGCCGGGCGATGCTCGCCCGCTTCGGCCTCGAGGGGCGCGAGGATGACCGGCCCGACAACCTCTCCGGCGGCCAGCAGCAGCGGGTCGCGATCGCCCGCGCCTTCGCCGGCCGGCCGCGGGCGCTGCTGCTTGACGAGGTGACCAGCGCCCTCGACCCGGAGCTGGTCGGCGAGGTCCTGGCCGCCGTTCGCGACCTCAAGGGGGAGGGGATGACGATGGTCATCGCCACCCACGAGATGAGCTTCGCTCGCGAGGTCGCCGATCAGGTCGCCTTCCTCCACGAGGGCCGGATCCTCGAGTCCGGACCCCCGGAAAAGGTCCTATCCGAGCCGGCCCAGCCCGAGACCAGGCGCTTCCTCGGTCGCCTCCTGGAGGCCGGCCGGATCTGATTCGGTCAGGGACAGGGCCGTGCCACACTAGACGGCATGGCGATGGCAACCAAGCACAGCGCCGGGATCCTCCTCTTCCGCACGACAGGCGAGAGCGCGGTCGAGTTCCTGCTCGTCCACCCGGGCGGCCCGTTCTGGGCGAAGCGCGACGAGGGTGCCTGGACGATCCCCAAGGGTGGGCTGGAGGATGGCGAGGGCTCACGCGACTGCGCTCTGCGCGAGATGGGGGAGGAGCTCGGCGCGGCGCCGGCACTCGCGATCGGGGATCTGATCGAGCTTGGCTCGGTGCGCCAGCGGGCGGGCAAAGTGGTCGATGCCTGGGCGGCGGAGGCCGAGTTCGACCCGGGCGCGCTGGCGAGCAACACGTTCACGATGGAGTGGCCCCCGCGCAGCGGCAGGGAGCGGGAGTTCCCGGAGGTCGACCGCGCCCGGTGGTTCGACCTCCAGCTGGCACGGGCCAAGATCATCCCTGCCCAGAGCGCCTTTCTCGATCGCCTGCTCGAGCATCTGGGCCTGCCGGTCGGCTGACCCTCTCTTATACTCGCTGGCGGGATGGAAAACGGCTCTACTCCGCGGCCTGAGACCAACGACGCTGTCGCCCAGAACGGTCACCTGCCGCTCTCGGCGCGGCTGCTGGGCGTTGGCGTGCGCGGCGCCGGGATCGTTACCAAGGCGACCGGCATCGACAAGGCCGTCGAGGTCGCCGCCGAGGAGGCGATCGTCGCCGCGGTCGAGAGCGAGGCGGTCGAGCGGGCGATGGCCCGGGTCCTGCAGGGCCCGATCGTCGAAGAGGCGGTCCAGGGCGCGCTGGAGAGCGACACCGTCAAGCGCGCCGTGTTGGAGGCGATGGACAGCGAGCTGGTCGACGAGGTCTGGCGCCGGCTGCTGGCCAGCGAGGAGGCGCAGCAGCTGGTCGAGCGGATCGCCGGCGCACCCGAGGTGCGGGCCGCGATCAGCGCCCAGGGCGTCGGCCTGCTGGAGGACATCGGCCGCACGATCGGCAAGCTGACCCGCGGCCTCGACGACAGCTTCGAGCGGGTCATCCGTCGCATCTTCTTCCGCAAGCGGCGCCCGGAGAAGACCAACCACGTCGGCTTCCTCAGCCGCGCCCTGGCCTACGTGATCGACGGGGTCTTCATCAACCTCGGCTTCACGGCCCTGGTCGCTCTCGTCAGCCTGGTCGACAATGCTTTCGGCGGCAGCGGCGGCGGCACCAGCGTCGCGATCGCGGTCGGCTCGACGACGTGGGTGGCGATGGGCTCGCTCTATCTGGTCGGCTTCTGGTCGCTGGCGGGTCAGACGCCGGGGATGCGGTTCGTCGGCATCGAGCTCGGCAGCGGTCGGCTGCCGGCGCGGCGCAGCCTCAGGCGCCTGTTCGGCCTCTACCTCTCCGTCGTCACCTTCGGCATCGGCTTCCTCGGCGTCGTCTTCCGCGAAGACCGGCGCGGCTGGGAAGATCGTTTCTCCGGCACCGACATCGTCTATGACGAGCGTCGTCCCGAGCCGGCCCCATGGGCGGCGCCGCCGCCGAAGAGCGTCATCGCCGCGGCGGACGTCGCCGAGGCCGAGGAGGCGGTTGCCGCCGACACGGTCGAAGCGGCCGAGGCCGCGCCGCAGGTTCCGACCGCGCCCTAGTCGGACGCCTCGGCGGGGGCGCGCGTGCGGCCCGCCAGCCAGCGCTGCAGGACCAGGGTCATGCTGCCCGAGAGGATCAGCAGCCCGACGTTGACGACGAGCACCAGCAGCGCCCCGAGGGCGGAGTCGCTGCCGCCGGCGCCGAGCGCGACCCCGAGGTAGGCCGAGGCCGGGATCGTCGTCACCGAGATCGCGACGCCGACCGCGGCGCCGGCGCGGGTCTCGAAGGAGAGGATCGCCGCGATGCCGGCGGCCAGGGCGATCAGCACCGTCGAGTAGTCGGTGTGGGCGAGGCCGCTGAGGGTGCTGCTCGCGATCGTGAAGCTCTGGGGCAGCAGGTCGACCCACTTCAGCGCCGCGGTCAGCACGCAGGCGGTGACCACGACCAGGGTCAGGCCCAGGGTCAGGGTGACGAAGGCGCGCTGGGCGAGCGCCCGGCGACCGCCGACGATGCCGACGCAGGTGGCGCAGATCGGCAGCAGGTCGGGGCTGACCGCCATCGCGCCGACGATCAGGATCGAGCTGCTCTTGATCACGCCGAGGGCGGCGATCACGGCGGCGACGTTGATCAGCGCCAGGTAGCGGGCCAGCGGCCGCGAGTTGGCGCGAGCCTGTCCCATCACCTCGATCCAGGCGAAGCCGCCCATGTCCCCCGTTCCCTGCAGATGGCGGCGTTCGGGGGCGACGACATCGACCCGCTCGAGGATGTAGTCGTCGAGCGAGATGCCGAGCTCGGCGATCGCCAGGACGAGGCGGTCGGCGGCGGCGGGCTCGACGTCGGCGACGAAGACGACGCAGGCCGGGCCCTTTTCCTCGTTCGGCTGCTGGACGATCCGCTTGACCCCGTCGAGCTGGCGCAGCGCCGCACCGAAGTGCGACGCACGCTCAGCGTCGACGGATGACCGCAGCCTCAGCACGAGGGGGTCGGGCTACGCTTCCGGACCCTCGGCCAGCTTGTAGACGATGATGATCGAGAGGGCGAAGACCGCCAGGCCCCAGAACGGGTAGGCGGAGATCGAGAGCAGCGCCGCCACCGCGTTGAAGGCACCGACGAAGATGCCGAACCAGCGCCCGAACTCCCCGCCGGCGAACAGCGAGAAGGCGGCCACGAGCTCCAGAACTCCGAGGATCAGAGTGATCCAGCCCCAGGTATGGAGGCCACTGATGATGTAGGTGCCGTTTTCGGTGAAGAACTTCGAGTCGCCGATCGCGGCGATTCCCCAAATGATGTTGAGGATCCCCGCGACGATCAGCAGGATCCCCGCGAAAACCCACCAGCCGTTGATCGAAACCTCTTCATTCATGCGTAACCCTTTCCTTGGCACTGGACAGGAGCCAAACGGAAAGAAGATATTCGGTGTCGGGGACGGCAGCCGGGAATTTCGAACCAAAGCCGCCCGGAGGGGCTAGGAGACGAGCTTGATGACCTTGAAGGCTTTCTTCCCGCGGGGCGTGTCGACGTTGACCGTGGCGCCGACCTTGGCGTTCATCAGGGCGCGGCCGATTGGCGACTCGGCCGAGAGCCGGCCTTCGGCGAGGTTGGCCTCGGTCGAGCCGACCAGGGTCCAGACGTTGGTCGCACCTTTGGCTTCGTCGAGGATCTCGGCGCTGAGGCCAAAGGCGAAGCGGTCGGCTGTGGTGGCGTCGACCTCGACCACGACGGCGTTATGGAGACGCTCCTGCAGGCGCTTGATCCGCGTCTCGAGGTGCGCCTGATCCTCTTTGGCGACGTGGTACTCAGCGTTCTCCTTGAGGTCGCCCTCCTCGCGGGCGACCTTGATCCGGGCCGCCATCTCCTGCCGTGCCGGGCCTTCCAGCTGGGCAAGTTCAGCCTTGAGATCCTCGATCCCCGCAGCGGTGATCGGCTCGCCTGTCTGCTCCGGTGCGCTCATAGGCCCAGCCTGCCAGAAAGACGTCGCCGGTGTGTCACGGGTCCGGTGGGTCTGGCACGGGCACCTGAACCGCGGCGAAACCCGGCCGCCAGCCTGGCCTGTCCCGTCCAGGTCCTGGTCGACGGCCAGAGCACTGGGAAGATCAAGACCCCGGGGCGTGTCTGAGCTTTAACCCCCCGTGCGTTGGAGGCTTGCTTGCTCATCCCCCGCTCGTTTTCAGGGTTTGTCGAGTAACTAACTCAGGAATAGCACCCGGTGGGTTCCGGCTGTCCTTTGTCGCCCTCTGGGCTACAAAGGACAGCTTCGGTTCGCCGGAAGGCGGGGTGCGGCGGCGGAGGGAGGCGGGGGCGCTACCCGGCAAAAAGCGCGCCCCCGCCCGTCGCCTCTTCAAACGGCTGCAGATACCTCTGCGTCGTCGTCGTCCTCGGGTCGATGGGGAGTCGAGGCCCCATCGGTGGAGTCCGGCGTCGAACCGTTGAAGCTCTTGGCCTGGCTGGGGCGGAGGTAGGCGATCTGGCCCTCGCGCAGTTCCAGTCGTTGCAGCTCGTTGCGGGTCAGCTGCGCCCAGACCTCGGTGCCGTCGCCGAGCACGAGCTCGATCCGGATCTCGAAGCCGAGGGCGACGATCCGCTTGACCAGCCCCTCCTCGGTGCTCTCGTCGGCGTCGAGCACGACCTCGATGTCGTGCGGGCGCACGTAGCTGTCGCCGAGCCGGTTGACCTCGCCGACGAAGCTCATCACGAACTCGTTGGCGGGATCCTCGTAGAGGTCGTCGGCGCTGCCGGACTGCTCCACTCGGCCCTGGTTCATCACCACCAGCTGCTCGGCGACGTCCATCGCCTCCTCCTGGTCGTGGGTGACGAAGATCGTCGTCACGTGCATCTCGTCGTGAAGGCGGCGCAGCCAGGCGCGCAGGTCTTTACGGACCTTGGCGTCGAGCGCCCCGAAGGGCTCGTCGAGCAGCAGCACCTGCGGCTCGACCGCCAGCGCCCGGGCCAGGGCCATGCGCTGGCGCTGACCGCCGGAGAGCTGGGAGGGATAGCGGTCGGCGAGCCCGTGCAGCTGAACCAGGTCCAGCAGCTCGTGGACTTGGTCGGCGATCTTCGCCTTCTTCTCCTTGCGGATCTTCAGCCCGAAGCCGACGTTCTCGAACACGGTCATGTGCTTGAAGGCGGCGTAGTGCTGGAAGACGAACCCCACTTCGCGCTTCTGGGTCGGCTTCGTCGAGACGTCCTCGCCGTCGATCAGGACACGGCCGCCGTCCAGCGCCTCGAGCCCGGCGATCGCCCGCAGCAGGGTCGACTTGCCGCTCCCGCTCGGACCGAGCAGGGCGGTGAGGGACCCGTCCGGGACCTCGATGGAAACGTCGTCAAGCGCCCGAAAGTCCCCGAAGCTCTTGTTGGCTCGCTCGACTGAGATGCCCATCAGGCGTCCTCATTTCGTTTGAGCACGTTCATTGCGAGAAGGGTCATCAAGGCCAGCAGGGCCAGCAGGACCGAGGCGCCGAATGCGCCTGGAAGGTTGAACTCGTCGTACTGCTTGGCGACAAACAGCGGCAGCGTCTGGGTCTGGCCGGAGATGTGGCCGGAGACGACGGAGACGGCACCGAACTCGCCCAGCACGCGGGCGGTGGTGAGGACGACGCCGTAGGCGACGCCCCAGCGGATCGCCGGCAGGGTCACCCGCCAGAACGTCTGCCAGGCGTTGGCGCCGAGGGTCTGGGCGGCCTGCTCCTGCTCGGTGCCGATCTCCTGTAGCACCGGCACCGTCTCGCGGACCACGAACGGAAGGGAGACGAAGATGCTGGCGATCACCATCCCGGGGATCGAGAAGAGAGCCTTGATGCCGGCTTCCGAGAGGGCCGGTTCGAGCCAGCCGTGGGTGCCGTAGAGGAGGAACAGGGAAAGCCCGATGACGATCGGGGAGATCGCGAAAGGGAGGTTGATCACCGCGTCGATCAGGGCGCTGCCGCGGACCCGGTGGCGGACCAGGAGCAGGGCGCAGAGAACGCCGAAGACCGTGTTCAGCGGCACCGCGATCACGACCATCAGCAGCGTCAGCTTCAGCGCGTGCAGACCGTCGGGCGAGGTGATCGCTTCGATCGGCGGCGCGATGCCGTCTTCGAAGGTTTTGTAGAAGATCAGCGCCAGCGGCGCCAGGAGCAGCAGGAAGACGTAGCCGAGGCCGAGGAAGCGCAGACCCCAGCGGCCGGTGGCGCCGCTATGCGCGCTCATCGTCGTCCTTTCGCGGGGCGGCAGGCTCGAAGCCGCTCATCGGCATGTTCGTCAAACCGCCGCCCTGGGAGCGCTGGTGGCGGCTGCCCCAGCGCTGGATCAGGCTGACGATCAGCAGGACAACCAGCGCGGCGACCAGCAGAACGATGGAGACCGCCGCGGCGCCGACTTCGTTGCCGGATTCGATCAGCTGCTTGATGTAGACGGAGGAGACCTGGGTGTCGGCGAGGCCACCGGCGAAGAGCAGGACCGAGCCGAACTCGCCAAGAGCGCGGGCGAAGGCGAGGGCGATGCCGGCGGCAAGCCCCGGCAGCAGGTTGGGGAAGATGATCCGGCGGAAGATCGTGAAGCCGCCCGCGCCGAGCGAGGCGGCCGCCTCCTCCATCTCGCGGTCCATCTCGATCAGGAGTGGCTGCACGGCGCGGACGACGAAGGGGAGGGTGACGAACATCAGCGCCACGACAACCGCGGTCCGGCTCAGCGAGATGTCGATCCCGACCGGGCTGTGCTTGCCCCAGAGCTCGATCAGGATCAGGCTGGCGACGATCGTCGGCAGGGCGAAGGGGAGGTCGATGACGGCATTGACGATCCCCTTGCCCGGGAAGTTGTCGCGGACCAGGAGCCAGGCGAGGATCGTGCCGAAGAAGCCGTTGATGATGACGACGATCAGCGAGGCGATCAGGGTCAGTTCGAGCGCGGCGACGGAGCCCGGAGCGGTGACCTGAGTCCAGAACGTGCCGAGCCCTTCGCTGAAGGCTTGGTTGGTCAGCGCCGCCAGCGGCAGCAGGACGAAGACGCTGAGGTAGAGGAGGACTACGCCCCTGCCAAGGCCGGCGCCGACCCCGGGCAGGCGGATGCCTGCCCGGGGGGCGCGGGGGGTTGCCGGGTGTGATGCAGCGTGAGCCTCCATCGATCAGCCTGAGGTGGCGACCCCGAGTTCGGACTCGATCTTGGCGACCGACCCCGTTTCTTCGTCGAAGAACTCATCCTTGACCTTGCTCCAGCCGCCGAACTTGTCGATCGTGAAGAGCTTCGCGGGGGTCGGGAACTGCTTTGGGTCGACCAGATTCGGGTTGGCTGGGCGGTAGCCGTTTTCAGCCCACAGTTCCTGGCCTTCGTCTGACCAGAGGAAGTTGAGGAAGTCTTCCGCCGCGGGCTCCGAGGCACCTTTGGTGACCGCGATCGGGGTTTCGATCTGGATCGTCGAGGGCGGGATGACGTATTCGACGTCTTCGCCTTCCTTTTCGGCCTTGATCGCTTCGTTCTCGTAGGTGAGGAGCACGTTGCCCTCGCCCTGGCTGAAGGCCGAGAACGCGTCGCGGCCGCTGCCCGGCTGGGCGACGGTCTTTTCCAGCACCGTCTTGACCGCTTCCAGGGCTTGGTCGGGCGAAGCGCCTTCTTCGAGCGCGCTGCCGTAGATGGCCATGATGTTCCAGCGGGCCGAGCCGGAGCTGAACGGGTTCGGGGTGACCACTTCGGCTTCGTCGTTGGTCTCGAGGTCCTTGAAGGATTTGAGCCCGAGCGGGTTGCCCTTCTTGACGAGCATCACGACGACCGAGTCGGTCGCGATCCCCTTGTACTGACCCTTGTCCCAGTCCTTGGAGACGATTTCGCCTTCGTCGACCAGTCGTTCCATATCCCCGGCCTGGGAGAAGTGGACCACCGATGCGGGCTGACCGGCGACGACCGCGCGGCTCTGATCGCCCGAGGCGCCGAAGGAGTTGCTGAAGCTGACGCCTTCGCCCGCCGGCGTTGCTGCAAAAGCCGGCTCGAGCGTTTCGGCGTAGACGGATTCAGGAGTCGAGTAGCCGACCACGTCGAGCTTGGCGCCTCCCGAACTGCTGGAGCCAGAGCTTGAGCCTGAACTGCCACCGCTGCCTCCGCAGCCGGCGACGACGAGCGCGACCAGCAGCGTGAACAGGGCGGCCGTGAGGCCGACCGTCACGCTGCGCCGCCGGGTCTTGCGAGCGTTCCGCATCTATGTTTCCTTTCTTTGTCGACTGACTTACTTCTAAAATGAAGGCGCCACGCTAGCATAAAGTTGATCAGCAAAGTAGGAAATTCGGATCCGGATTGTTGGAACTAGACTCCGGCCCATGGGAACGGAGGCAGTTCGCACGCCTGAGGAGCGGCTGGAGGGGCTACCCGACTACCCGTTCGCGTCGACCTACCGGGAGGTCGACGGGCTGCGGCTGGCCCACCTCGACGAGGGGGAGGGCAAGCCGGTCGTCTTCTTCCACGGCGAGCCGACCTGGTCGTACCTCTGGCGCAAGGTGATCCCGCCGGTCCGCGACGCCGGCTTCCGCTGCATCGCCCCCGACTACGCCGGCTTCGGCCGCTCCGACAAGCCGACCGAGATTGGCTGGTACACCTACGACCGCCACGTCGCGCTGATGGCGGCCCTGCTCGACGAACTCGACCTGCGGGACGCGACCGTCGTCGTCCATGACTGGGGCGGTCCGATCGGGTTGCGGCTGGCGGTCGAGCACCCGGACCGGATCGCCAGGATCGTGATCATGGAGACCGGCCCGTTCACCGGCCACCAGCGGATGAGCGACGCCTGGTTCGCCTTCCGCGACTTCGTCCGCGACAACGAGGACGTGCCGATCGGGATGCTGGTCCGGGGCGGTTGCAAGAGCGACCCCGGCGACGAGGTGGTCGCCGCCTACGAAGCTCCTTATATGGACGGGCCCTCGAAGGCCGGCGCCCGCGCCTTCCCGCTGATCCTGCCGACGACCCCCGACGCGATCGGCGCGGCCGAGGGCAAACGCGTCGCCGATGGCCTGCGCGACGACGATCGCCCCTCCCTCGTCCTCTGGGCCGACTCCGACCCGATCCTGCCCTTCTCGGTCGGCGAGCGGGTCTCCAGGGAGCTCAACCTGACGCCGCCGCGGGCGATCGCCAACGCCTCGCATTTCCTCCAGGAGGACGCCGGGCCGGAGATCGGCGCGATCATCGCCGAGTGGCTCCAGGCCTAGCCGGCTGAGCGGGCGACGAGCTCCATCAGGTCAGCGTGCGAGCGCTCCAGCAGCAGCTGGACGCGCCGCGGCGGGAGGTCGTCCTCGACCCAGGTGACGGTTCCCGGCCAGTAGGAGTTGGGCGGCTTGCCGGGCAGGTGGAAGGCGGAGGAGAAGACCCAGCTGCCGGTGTTGTGGAGCTTGCCGCCGCCGGGCAGCGGCCACTCCGCTTCCTCCGCCAGCGGGCCGCCGCGATGTGAGTGGCCGGTGATCACATGGGCGCCGTCGACCCCCAGCCGCCGGGCCATCTCGGACGCGCCGGCGACGCCGCTGCGGAAGATCGCCGCGGCCGAGATGTCGGACTGGAACTCGGCGTCGAGCAGTCGGTTGAGCGCCCAGATGCCGGCCGGGAAGCCGTTGCGCAGCGCCGACCGGGTCAGGCGGCGGCGCCGATCGAGGCCGTCGTCATCGCCGCTGAGGACCTTCCAGGCGACCTCCGACGGGGCGGTGCGGTCGCGCCTGGGTCGGGCCGAGCGCGCCTGGGCGACGCCGTAAGCGAAGCCGTAGATCGGCCGCAGAACCCGCTCGTAGTCGGCCGGAGTCGCCTGCTCGGGGAGCTTCCGGGAGAGCCGGATCAGGGTCGCCGTGGCGATGCATTCGGCCCGCGGCAGGTTGAGGTGCGGGTCCATGTAATGGCCGTGGGTGGCGTAGACGTCATCGCGCAGCCAGATGCCGGGGTAGGCGATCCGCAGTCGCGCCGGCCCGAGCCAGGCGTCGATCGCGGCGGTCGGGCCGGGGGAGGGGTCGTGGCCGTGCTCGAGGCCGAGGGCGCCGCCGTCGAGCGAGAGGTCGTCGAGCAGCGGCTCGGCAAGGCGGTGGTCATGGTTGCCGGGGACGATCGTCACCTCGCGGTCGCCGAGTGCGGCGCCGAGATCCTCGAAGAACGGGCGGGCGGCCTCAAGCGAAGCGCCGAGCGGCCGCTCGCGGAACTCGACCACGTCGCCGAGCAGGACGACCCGGTCGGCATCGCCGATCTCCTCCAGCAGGATGCGGCGCACGCCGGGGTCGCGCAGCACGTCGCCGCCGCTGGCGAGGCTGAGGTGGAGGTCGGAGATGATCGCCGTCCGCATCCCCACCTTTTACTCGACGCTTGGCGACTTATGCGCGTAGCTGCGCGCATAAGTCGCCAACCCGGATCCTGGCCAGGCAGCCAGTCGGGCCGGTAGACTGCCCGGATGCACGCGTTCGGCGAGGAACAGATGGCCCCGGCCAACGGGATCGAGCTCGCCTACCAGGAGATGGGGGACCCGGACGGCGAGCCGCTGATCCTGGTGATGGGCCTGGCGACGCAGATGATCGCCTGGGATGAGGAGTTCTGCTCGCTGCTCGTCGACCGCGGCTTCCGCGTCGTCCGCTTCGACAACCGCGACATCGGCCGCTCGACCAAGATCGAGTCCGCAGGCCTGCCGAGCCGGATCGACATGATGGCCGGCCGCCGCGCCACCGCGCCCTACCTGCTGCGCGACATGGCGCGCGACACGACCGGGCTGATGGACCACCTCGGTTTCGACTCCGCCCACGTTTTCGGCGTCTCGATGGGCGGGATGATCGTCCAGGCCATGGCGATCGAGACCCCCGAGCGCCTGCGCTCGATGGTCTCGATGATGTCGACGACCGGCAGCCGCTGGGTCGGCCTGCCCAGCTACAAGGCGATGGGCGTCCTGCTCGGTACGCCGCCCAAGGGTCGCGATGCCGTCGTCGAGCGCGGCGTCAAGACTTTCGGCGTGATCGGCTCGCCCGGATTCCCCTTCGACGAGGAGCGGGTCCGCGACGTCGCCGGCCGCTCCTACGACCGCGGCCACAGCATCGCCGGCGTGCTGCGCCAGCTGCACGCGATCACCGCCTCCGGCGACCGCACCCAGGCCCTACGCGGCGTCGACGTGCCGACGACCGTGATCCACGGCAGCCGCGACGTCCTCGTTCGCCCCGCCGGCGGCCGTGCCACCGCCCGCGCCATCCCCGGCGCCCGCCTGCGGATGATCGACGGCATGGGCCACGACCTGCCCCGCGCGGTCTGGCCCGAGGTGGTCGAGGCGGTCGCCACCAACGCCGCCCGCGCCGAGGGCGTGGCGGCCAAGCAGCCGGCCTGAGCGCCAAGCACCCAGCTCCGGCCGCTCAGGAATGCGGCTGAAAGGAGTCGAACCTTCACGAGCTTTCGCCCACACGGACCTGAACCGTGCGCGTCTACCAGTTCCGCCACAGCCGCGGGACGAGGCAATTTACCGGTTGAGCCCCCGGCGACCGCGCTCCCCTCTCGCTGCAAGCCAATCCCCTCACTCGCTAGAATGCCGCTTCCCTGCCGCTATCGTCTAGGGGACTAGGACGCTGGCTTCTCATGCCAGAAACCGGGGTTCGAATCCCCGTAGCGGTACTGCAATTCGGCACTCGCGATGCTAGCCCCAGAAGATGCAGGTGGGATCATTGTCGAGGTCGCGGATCAGGGGCGCCAGGTCGGGCGCGGGCTCGATGAACGGGTACTCCAGTCGACGGTCGTTTCGGTCGCGTGCGTAGAGCGTCCAGAGACGGGTCGTCGGGTCCCACTCGAAAGTGCAGATCCGCATCCTGGTCCAGTCTGGGCCAATCTCTTTCCGCCACGGCGGGCGGCACTCGTAGATCGTGATCGTGTTTCCGCGGACCTTGTACTCGATTCGCAGCTTGTCGTCGTGCTTGGCAGGCACCTTCGTCGCGCAGTAGGTCGCGATGAGCGATATCGCGGGGTCAAGTACTTCGGGGGGCAGCGCCATCGGTTTCAAGCCTAATGCGGCGGGGTAGCTCGGCTTGCCGTCGTTACCAAGCGGAGCTTTTGCGGCCGGTCCAGCAATTCCGCCAGACGTGCCCCGAGATCTGTCCGGAATCCCGCGCGCTCGCCACTGAGCTGTGTCATACTGACGGTATGACTCATAAGGTCGGCATCAAAGGCCAAGTTGTGATCCCGAAAGCGATCCGCGACGAGATCGGGATCAAGCCAGGCGACGAGGTGACGTTCGAGCCGAACGGGTCCGAGGTCCGCATGCGGAGAGTCAACGACGATCCCAAGCGCCGTGCCGACGAGATCCGCACCCTGCGCGGTATCTGGGCCGGGGTCGGTGGCGGCACCGAGGAGCTGGTGGAGGAGCGGCGGCGCGAACGCGACGCCGAGGAGCGCAAGGCCCAGAGGTGGGGCGTTGATCGTCCTCGATAGCTGGGCGCTGCTGGCTTATCTCAAGGACGAGGACTCGGCAGATCGCATCGAATCTGCCTGGCTCGAGGAGGGAGCGGCGATCTGCTCGATCAACTTCGGCGAGGTTCTCTACATCCGCATACGGGGCGACGGGGAGGACTCGGCAGCCGCCGACCTTGACCGGGTTCGTCAGCGTCTTGACGTCGTTGACCCGGATTGGCCTCTCGTATCGGAGGCGGCGAGGATCAAGGCCCAGGGCGGTCTCTCGTATGCCGACGCCTTTTGTGTCGCGACTGCCCTTCGGGTAGAGGCGCCCCTCTGGACGGGCGACCCCGAGATCATCGACCGGGCAGCCGAACATTCATGCGTGGTTGTGGACCTCCGCACCCCAGCCGAGTAAGTCGCCTCGGGAGCGTTTCACCGACCCTTGCAGCGAGCGAGGGAAAATGGCGGAGCCGTGATCCGCGCCGCCTGGTCGTCTTGTGTTCCCCTAGCGGCGTCGGGGGTTCGCGAACCGTCCCGGCCGTAGGGGTGCGGCCCGACTTGGAGCCAGTGGTTCACAGGGAGCCGGCGACCACCGCGCCGGAGCTTCGGTCCGTTGGCTCCGCGAGCAGTGGTACGACCTGTTCCTTCATCCATGGTCCGCCGATCTCGGCCTTGATCCGCTCCTCGGTCTCCAAGTCGGGAAACGTCAGAACGAGGATCGCGTGGGTCGCGTCGACTTGGATGAGACTGGCTGCCGTCCCGCCGGCATCGATGAGCCGCTGACAAACCTCCTCGGCGCCGTCGATCACCTCGTCAGGTAGAGGCTCCTTGAACGTCAGGTGGTTGACGACGACTCGCACGGCGCTGATCCTACTCTTGGATCTTGCCCAGAAGCTCGCAGAGGGTCTCGAACCGCTCTGACCCGAGCACATGGCGGTAGCCGCGTTCGATCGCGGCGACGATGAGCACCGGCGCGGCCGCCTGATCAGCAGACGGCGTACGGGAGCGGGGGGCAGGTTCTGTAGAGCAACGGTTCGGTGACCCGCAGTGCCAGCGCTCTTGGGCGGGCGCAGTCTCGACAGTCAACTTCGTCAACCCTCAAGGTTCGATGGTCAGCAGGGCATCGTCGGTCAGAGCGCCAGGACGGCGAGGCCCGGGACTCGTTCGAACTCGACGGCGTTGGCGGTCGCGATCTCCATGCCATGACTTACGGCGGTCGCCGCGATCCACATGTCGTGCGCGCCGATCCCTTCACCGTGCTGCTCCAGCCGGGCCCAGATTTCGGCGTGCGCCCGGGCCACCGGAGTGGTGATCGGCAACGGCTCGATCGAGGAGATCAGGTACTCGACGAAGGCCTGTCGCCGGGCGCGAATGCGATCGTCCTTGGCGCGGTGAACGCCGTGCAGCAACTCGCTGGCCGTGATCACGCTGATTGCGCGATCCCGCTCGCCGAGGACGCCCTCAAGGAACCGGCCACGCCGCTCCGCGTTGACCAGTACCGACGTGTCGATCAGGACGGCCAAGCCGCGCTCGGCGGGCCGATGGCCTCGCGGCCGGCTTTGACGTCAGCCTCGAAGTCGTCGTCAACCGCCGGTGCCCTGTCCATCAGCTCGCGCCAGCGTGACGCGGAAATGATCTGGTGACTCCGGGCAGGGCGCATCTGCACGACCGGGACGCCGTTGCGAACGACCTCCACTTCCTCGCCGGCGCCCACCCTGTTGACGACCTGCGAGAACTTCCTGGCGACCTCCGTGGCGGTCAAGCGAGTCATGAATTCCAAGATATCAGAGAAATCTGATTCGCTCAGCGCTCTTTGGCCCTACCCGGCAGCCGGATTGGGCAGTTCTATTACTTGCCCAGCAGGGCGCAGACGGCGGTCGCCTGCACGCCGCGCAGCCGCGTGAGGAGCTTGCCGCTCGGCGCCGGGATGTTGAGCGAGGTCGTCACGGCGCGCCTGCCGTCGGCGCTCGCGGCGGCCCACTGGACGTAGCCGGGGAAGTTGCCGGTGTGGCCGTAGACCCTGCCGCACCTGGTCTGGTAGCGGAAGAGCGCCAGGCCGGCGGAGTTCTTGCCGGGGCCGGGTGGGCTCGATTTGCCGCCGGGGACGAAGCGCATCTGCTGGCGCTGCTGGGCGCGGGAGAAGAACTTCAGCCCGAGGTCGGCGCGGATGAAGGCGTTGAGGTCCCGCGGGGTCGAGACGATCGCGCCGGAGGCCCAGGCGCCGCTGGGGCTGAGGAAGGTGGAGACGTCCTCGGGCTTCTCGCCCGGCGCGGTCAGGTAGCCGTGGATGAAGGGATTCGGCAGGGCGACCTTGGTCGGGAACGAAGTCTGGCGCAGCCGCGCCGGGCCGAAGACGATCTTCCTCAGTGCCGTGCCGTAGGTCTGGCCGGTGACCGCTTCGACGATCAGCCCGACGACGATGTTGTCGGTGTTCGAGTACTCGTACCTGGAGCCGGGGGCGAACTCGAGCGGGTCGGCGCGGACCCAGTCGATGATGCCCTGCGGGGAGACGAAGCCGCGCGGGTCGTTTTTTGCCTGCGCGGCGAAGGCTTCGGACTTGGTGTAGTCGGGCAGGCCGCTGGTGTGGTCGAGCATCTGCCGCACCGTCACCGCCGCCCAGGCCGCCGGCATCCCGGTCAGCCGCTGTCCGATCGTGTCGTCGAGGCCGAGCTTGCCGGCGCGGACGAGGTTGAGCGCGACGGCGCCGCTGAAGGCCTTGGCGATGCTGGCGATCCGCATGTGATCGCTCGCTCGCGGCGCTCGCCCGCGCCTGACGTCGGCCCGCCCGGCTCGCAGCACGGTCAGCTTGCCGCCGCGGTAGATCGTCGCGATCGCCCCCGGCGGGCCACCCGGGGCCGCGACCAGCCGTTCGAGGCCGCGCTGCACAGCAGCCGTGCCGGTTGCCGCCGACGCGCCGGTCGCGCTGACCCCGGCCCAGGCCGCGAGGGCCATCGCGGCGCAGGCGAGTGAGCGACGGATTCGCATCGACCCATCCTAGTCCTGGGCTCCGGTCCGGATCGACCGAGAATGAACCGGCGCCGTACCTATGCCGTCGCGTGGACGATCGCTTCGGCGACGAGATCCGGGCGTTGCTGGGGCAGCATGTGGCCGGCGTTCGGGGCCGCCGTGACCTGGACGTGGGGCAGGGCGCGGGCCAGGCTGCGGGCATGGGCGGGCGGGGAGATCCGGTCGCGGGTTCCGTACAGAACGGTCGTCGGCTGGCTCACCGAGCCGAGTTGCGGCGCGAGGGTGGGGAGCTCGGTGACGAGGGCGTGCTGCTCGGCGTAGAAGCTCCGCCAGACCGAGTCAGACCGCCACCGGGCGATGGTGGTCGCGATCTGGCCCGACGACAGGTCCGGGACCGCGGCATGGGCCAACCTGCGCAGCGGCGGAATCGCCAGGCCCGCCCCGGCGAGTCCGAACCCGAGCCGCACGGCCGGGGGTCCGAGCAGGGGGTGCGCGAGAAGGCGGTCGACGGCGCCGGGCGCAAGCCCCGGAGCGACCGGCGCGGCGAGGACGAGAGCTCGGACCCGCCGCGGGAAGCCGATCGCCATGGCCAGCGCGACTCCGGTGGCCCAACTGTGGCCGACCACGACGGCCGACTCGACGTCAAGCCGGTCCAGCAGCGCCACCACCGCCTCCGCGTTGCCCCGAAATCCCGCCGCCGCGCCGCCGGAGCGGCCGTACCCGGGGCGGTCGGGCGCGATCACTCGTAACCGCTCGCGCAGGCGGATCGTTACCGGGTCCCAGTCCCGGGCGCTGCCGGGCTGGCCGTGCAGGAGCACGGTGGGCGGCCCGTCACCCAGGTCGATCGCAGACAGCTTCACCAGACGCTCCTGCCGGCGCGGATCTCGGGCGGGCGGGCCGGCGTGTCGTCCGCGAGAGCGGCGATGGCAGCTGGCCCTCGGCCCACATCGCCGCCAGGCCGGTGCGCGCGAAGCCGAGCGGGCGGCGCTCGAAGAGCAGGTAGCGCGGCTGCCAGCGGGGCGAGAACTTGGCGTTGAAGCGATAGAGGCTCTCGATCTGGAAGAACGGGTTGGCGAGGGTGACGATCCTGCCGAGGGTCCGCTCCCAGAGTCCGCTCGGGCTCCTGAGCAGGCGTGCGAAGGCGGCGAAGTTGAGGGAGATCTCCTCGACTCCGCGATCGCGCAGCATCTCGATCGAGCTGACCACGAGGTACTCGGTGAGCCCGTTGACGCTGTCGCGGTCGCGACGCATCAGGCCCAGCGACATCGCCGGTCGCCCGAAGCAGGGGGCGAAGTAGAGAAAGCCCCGCGCGGCCCCGTCGGCGTCGCGGGCGACGACCACCAGGCTCTCGGCGGGATGCTCGCCCCGCAGGCTGTCGATCGCCATCGAGAAGCCGCGCTCGGGCTCGTTGCCGCGCCAGCGGGCGGAGAGCTCTTCAAGCTCGCCCAGCTCGTCGTCGGAGAGGTCGGCCAGGCGGCTCACCGCGGCGTTGAAGCCGGCCTTGCGGGCACGGTTCACGGCCTGGCGCACCTTGCGGATCGATCGTCCCTCGAGCGAGAAGGCGGCGAGATCGACGATCGCCTCGTCACCGATGTAGAAGGAGCGAAGGCCGGCGCTGGCCGCCAGGGCGGCGAACTCCTCGCTCGCGCCGACGACGCCGATCGCCAGCCCCCGGACCTCGGCGAAGGCGCACAACTCCCTCAGCAGACCGGGCAGCGCGTCGGCCGGCCCGATCGGATCGCCGGAGACGAGCAGGACTCCGGCCTCGATCCGGTAGCCGACGAAAGCGCGTCGGGAGCGGTCGAAGAAGTGATGCTTGTCGGGGCGCAGCTTGAAGGAGCTGAGCGTGTCGCTGCCGTGGCGCTCGACCATCTCCCGCGCCAGCGGCCGAAGCTCAGCCGGCGGCAGGCCACGCGGCGCCGCAAGCGGTCGGAAGAGCAGCCAGGAGACGACGAGCCCGGCGCCGAGCCAGAGGACGTCCAGGGCTCCCGGTAGCCACTCGAAGGGATCGCGGTAGTGAATCGGCGCCGGCGCCAGCGTCAGCGACGCGGTGAGCTCGGCGATTCCCCGGCTCGGCGTGAGGCGCGGCGTGCCCCAGTGGGCGGCGGCGATCAGGGCGACGGCGCTGGTCAGGATCGCACCGCCGAGCAGGCAGGCGCCGAGCAGGAGGGGACCGCGCCGCTCGCCCTCCTCATGCCGCACGCAGAACGCCTTGCGGCCCCAGATCAGCAGCGCGGCCAGGGCCCAGCTCGCGAGCGCCTCCTCGACGTCCAGTCCCTTGAGGAGGTTGAGGGCTCCGGCGACCACGAGTACCGTCACGGCCAGAGCCCAGGCGCGCCGTCGGCGCCGCATCAGGTAGAGGCCGAGGATCACCAGCGAGACCCCCGCGGTGAGCGCCAGTGCGTGGGCCGCGACCGGGATCTCCCGCGGCACCAGTTCGAGCAGCAGGTGGACGCGGGAGTGTTCGTCCGGGGTGAGCGCCGAGCCGACGTTGACGACACCCATCGCGACGGTACAGGCGCCGGCGAGGGGAGCGAGGCCGTGCGCGCGTGCGCGGTCCCGGAACGGGGTCGGCACGCGGTGCATCCCGGCGCTCCACGCGGCGGTGTCGCGCAGCTGCGGAAACAGGTCACGCCAGTCCTTCCAGACGAGCCAGGCCCCGAGCGCCACGACGATCAGCGCCAGCGGCGTCGGCAGTGACACTTCTGAGATCAGGGCGAGCGCGGCGGCGGCGAGGAGACCGAGCCCGAGGTGGCACTCGTGAATCCTGCATCCGAGCACGTACAGCCGCGGACCGAGCTCGTGGCGATCAACTCGGAACAAGGGCCGCAGATCATGGCGATCGTTTCTAAGCGCGCCCTAAGGTCGAGCTGTTGATGGATGATGCGGAGTCCATGTCGGACGCCACTGGAAGCGATCACCACCACCACGGCGAGCACGGTCACACGCACGGCCTCGTCGACCCCTCGATCAAACGCTCGCGGGCGGGGGTTCGCGCCGTCGTCCTCTCCTTCTTCGTGCTCGGGCTGACGGCGCTGGCCCAGGCGGCGATCTTCGCCAGCACCGGCTCGATCGCGCTGCTTGCCGACCTGATCCACAACTTCGGCGACGCCGCGACGGCGATCCCGCTCGGCGCCGCCTTCCTGATGCGCTCCGAGCGAGCCGAGCGCTACGCCGGCTACTTCGTCGTCTTCGCGATCTTCGTCTCCGCCGCGGTTGCCGGGGTGGAGGCGGTGCGGCGGCTGATCCACCCCGAGCAGGTCAGTCATCTCGGCATGCTCGTCGCCGCCGGCGTCATCGGCTTCGCCGGCAACTGGCTGGCGGCGCTGATCCGGCTCGCCGCCGGTCGGGCGCTCGACAGCCCGGCACTGATCGCCGACGGCAACCACGCCAAAGCCGACGCCTACGTCAGCCTCGCTGTGATCGCCAGCGCCCTGGCGGTCTCCTTCGGCCTCGCCCTCGCCGACCCGCTGATCGGCCTCGGCATCAGCGCCCTGATCATGCGGATCACATGGCAGTCGTGGAAGACGGTCCGCGATGGTCACATTCACTCGCATTCCCATTAGTACCCTGCGGCGCTCCGACCATGGCCGCGACCGACGCCAGCGCCCTCGAGCCGATCCCTTCCCCCGCGGGGGAGGATGCGCCTGGCGAGATCTTCATCCGCTTCCTCAAGTTCGGCTGCCTCGCCTGGGGCGGGCCGGCGGCGCAGATCGCGATGATCAAGCGCGAGTGCGTCGACGAGGAAGGCTGGATCACCGACGCGACCTTCAAGAAGCTCCTTGCCGTCTACCAGGCGCTGCCAGGTCCCGAGGCGCACGAGCTCTGCGTCTACTTCGGGCGCGTGCGTGGTGGCAAGTTCGGTGGCTTCCTCGCCGGGCTCGGTTTCATGCTGCCGGGCTTCGTCCTCATGCTCGGCCTCTCGGTCCTCTACGTCGAGGCCAACCTGGCGGGGCACCTGCACGGCCTCTTCTACGGGCTGACGGCGGCGGTCGGCGCGCTGGTCGCCCGCGCCCTGGTGCGGCTCGGCAAATCGTTCATCAGCGACCTGCCGCTGGCGGCGATCGCCCTCGTCGGCTTCGCCCTCACCCTCTGGCTGGGGATCACCTTCGTCGCCGTCCTGCTCGGCGGCGGCATCGCCTACGAGCTCTGGGTCAACGGCAGGCGCTGGACCCGGCGGGCCAACTCGGTGGCGATCGGCCTGCCGGCGCTGGTCGTCTTCGCGGCCGGGACGATCACCGTCTCGCTCACCGCGACGATCTTCTTCGAGGGGTTGAAGGCGGGCCTGCTGACCTTCGGCGGCGCCTACACGGTGATCCCCTTCCTGCGCGAAGCCGCGGTCGAAAACCATCACTGGCTGAGCAGCGGCCAGTTCAACGACGGCCTCGCGATGGGGGGGATCCTGCCGGCGCCGCTGATCATCTTCTCGACCTTCGTCGGCTACATCGCCGGCGGCCTGACCGGGGCGCTGGTGATCACGGTCGGCATCTTCCTGCCCGCCTTCGTCTTCCCGATCTTCTTCCACCACCAGCTCGTCGCCGTCGCCGAGAACGAGCGCCTGCACCCCTTCCTGCTCGGGGTCGCGGCCGGGGTGATCGGGCTGATCGCGGCGGTCACCGTGACGATCCTCGAAACCAGCGTCACCGACGTCTACACGGCGCTGATCGCGCTCGGCGCCTTCGCGGCGCTGAGCCGCTGGCACTCGAAACTGACGGTGGTCTACGTGATGGCCGCCGCCGGCGTTGTCGGCGCGATTCTCCAGCACACCGTGGTTTAGCGGCCACGCTGCCGGCAACTCGGTAGCTCTCACGAGTAGACAGCGCGTTTCTACTGATCTGGTTCGCCTTGCCCGCAATAGCGTGACTCGGGCAGCGTATGAGGCGCTGCGTTCAAACGGGGGTTCAGAGATGAGTGCTACGCCAGTCGCACCGGTCGCTTCGACGGGGAACGTCGCCGGCACGTCGGAAGCGGGAGCGCGCGCGAGGGCGGTGCCACTGACTCGCGAGAAGGCCTTGTCCTATGTCTGGGCGCTGACCCGTCTCGGCCTCGGCTGGATCTTCCTCTGGGCGTTCCTGGACAAGATGTTCGGGCTTGGCCACGAGACCCAGACCGCGGATTCATGGCTCAATGGCGGCAGTCCGACGGAAGGCTTCCTCAGCGGTTCGGTCGGACCGTTCTCCTCCTTCTTCCACAGCATCGCCGGAGCGGGTGTGGTCGATGGACTCTTCATGCTCGGCCTCGCCTCGGTGGGCGTGTTGCTGATCCTCGGCATCGGCATGCGAGTCGCCTGCGCCGCGGGGGCCTTGATGGTGATGCTGATGTGGAGCGCCGCGCTGCCGCCGGAAAACAACCTCTTCCTCGACGACCACGTCATCTACGCGCTGGTTCTCGTCGGCTTGGCGCTGGCGGGTGCCGGCAACACGCTTGGATTGGGCTCCCGCTGGACCAAGTCGAGCCTCGTGCAGCGGTTCCCCTGGCTCAGCTAAGCCAGGCGGAGAACTCCTCCAGTGCCTCGGGCTTAACGTAGTAGTAGGCCCAGAGTCCGGGGCGCTCGGAGCCGACGATGCCGGCCTCGCGCAGCTTCTTCAGGTGATGGGAGACGGTCGGCTGGGAGAGGTCGAAGAGCGGCACCAGCTCGCAGACGCAGACCTTGCCGGCGTGCTTGCGCAGGACGTCGACCAGCTGCAGGCGGACGGGATCGCCGAGCGCCTTGGCGATCTTCGCCATCCGCAGCGCCTGGTCGCGCTCGACGTCGGGGTAGACCACAGGCTCGCAACATGGCTCGCCGCTGGCGCGCTTAGTCTTCGGCTCGAGCTCCAGATCGACGTTCATCAATTTACATATATCTATTGAAGTTGGCTTTGTCAATTCATAGACTGGCGCCCATGGCGATCCGCGTGGGAGTCAACGGATTTGGACGGATCGGGCGGCTCGCCGTCCGTGCCGCCTGGGATCGGCCGGGGTTCGAGTTCGTCCACGTCAACGAGCTGAAGGGCGACGCCGCCGGCGCCGCCCACCTGCTGAGCTTCGACTCGGTCCACGGTCGCTGGTCGCACGAGGTGGCGGGGGAGGGGGAGAGCCTGACGATCGAGGGACGCGCGCTCGGCTACTCGGGCTTCGCGAGCCCCGGCGAGGTGCCCTGGGAGGAGGCCGGGGTCGAGGTCGTGCTCGAGTGCTCGGGCCGGTTCCGCACGGTCGAGTCGCTGCGGCCCTACTTCGAGCGGGGCGTGCGCAAGGTGATCGTCGCGGCGCCGGTCAAGGAGCCGGAGGCGATGAACGTCGTCGTCGGCGTCAACGACGACCCCGAGGAGCTCGCCCGCCACGAGATCCTCACCGCCGCCTCCTGCACGACCAACTGCCTGGCGCCGGTGGTGAAGGTGATCCACGAGGGGATCGGCATCCGCCACGGACAGATCACGACGCTTCACGACCTGACCAACACGCAGACGGTCGTCGACGCCCCGCACAAGGACCTGCGGCGGGCGCGGGCCGCGGGCCTCTCGCTGATCCCGACGACGACCGGCTCGGCGACCGCGATCGGGCTGATCTTCCCCGAGCTGCGGGGTCGCCTCAACGGCCTCGCGGTGCGGGTGCCGCTGCTCAACGCCTCGCTCACCGACTGCGTCTTCGAGCTCGCGCGGGAGACCGACGCGGAGGAGGTCAACGGCCTGTTGCGAGCCGCGGCGGAGGGGCCGCTCGCCGGCATTCTCGGTTACGAGGAGCGGCCGCTGGTCTCGGTCGACTACCGCGGCGACCCGCGCTCGGGCGTCGTCGACGCGCTCTCGACGACGGTTGTCGCCGGCACCCAGGCCAAGGTCCTCGCCTGGTATGACAACGAGTGGGGCTACGCCAACCGCCTGGTCGAGCTGGCCGCCGCGGTCGCCGTCCCCGACGGGTCCTAGGGAGCGATGGCGGGCGCCGCCAAAGCCGCCGCGAAGGGCAGCGCCGACCTGCGCAACTACGTCCTCGTCACCGCCGCTTACTGGGTCGAGACCCTGGTCGACGGGGCGACCCGGATGCTGGTCCTCTTCTACTTCTACGAACTCGGCTACTCGCCGTTCGCGATCGCCTCGCTGTTCGTCTTCTACGAGATCTTCGGCGTTCTCACCAACCTCGTCGGCGGTTGGCTGGCGGCACGCTTCGGCCTGCGGACGACGCTCTTCATGGGGCTCGGGACCCAGGTCTTCGCCGTCGCGCTGCTCGGCCTGGCGCCCGAGGCTTGGCTGGTCGTCCCCTACGTGATGGTCTCGCAGTCGTTCTCGGGGATCGCCAAGGACCTGACCAAGATGAGCTCCAAGAGCGCCGTCAAGCTGGTCGTCCCGGCCGGCGACGAATCGGCGCTCTACCGCTGGGTCGCGGTCCTCACCGGATCGAAGAACGCGCTCAAGGGGGTCGGCTTCTTCTTCGGCGGCCTGATGCTGACCCTGTTCGGCTTCCAGCCCTCGATGCTGATCCTCGGTGCGATCGTTCTCCTCGCCCTGGTCGCGGTGATGACGCTGATGCATGGCCACCTCGGCAAACCGGACGCCGGCGCCAGGTTCAAGCAGATGTTCTCCAACAACCGCGCCGTCAACGTCCTCGCCGCGGCGCGGATCTTCCTCTTCGCCTCGCGCGACGTCTGGTTCGTCGTCGGGCTGCCGGTCTACCTGGAGACGGTCCTCGGCTGGAGCTTCACCCAGACCGGCGGCTTCCTGGCGATCTGGGTGATCGGCTACGGAATCGTCCAGGCCGCGGCGCCACGGTTCGTCCGCCGTCGCGGTGGCGGCGTCAGCGAGCCCGACGGCAGGACCGCGACCTGGCTCGCCTTCGCGCTCGCCCTCTTCCCCGCCGCGATCGCGATCGGCCTCTCGGCCGGTCTCGACCCGACCGCGGTGATCGTCGCCGGCCTCATCGCCTTCGGCGTCTGCTTCGCGATGAACTCCGCGGTCCACTCCTATCTGATCCTCGCCTACTCCGAGAACGACAGGGCGACGATGAACGTCGGCTTCTATTACATGGCGAACGCCGGCGGCCGCCTGGCCGGGACCGTCCTCTCCGGCCTCCTCTACCAGTGGCAGGGACTCAGCGCCTGCCTCTGGGGCTCGGTCGTCTGCGTGCTGATCGCCGGCTTCTTCTCGCTCTGGCTGCCCGGCAGGGCGCCCCGGCCGGGGCGCGGTAGAGACGGTCTCCGGGGTTCCGGTCCGGCCTTTGGTGCGGGTGCGTCATCCGGCCGTTCGAGCTGACGACCAGGTAACTCGAGCGCGGGAATCGCCGAGAAATCGCCCGAGGGGCGGGCGCTGCGAAGTAGGCTCAAACCGCAATGGGACTCCTGGATCCTGCCCCGCCGCCGTTCGAGTACGAGGAGTGGCGCCGGCTGCCGCATCTGGAGCGGATCAAGCCGCTGGCGCAGGACTGGGCGCTGAACGGGTTCGGGACGCCGCCGGCGGTCTACCTGCTCTACATCGTCAAGCTGATCGTCTACGCCGCCGGCGGCCTGCTGCTGATCTCGGCGACGACCGCGGGGCTCGGCGGTCTGGGGAGCATCGGTAGCTGGTGGAGCGAACCGATCTTCTTCCAGAAGGTGGTGGTCTGGACGCTGCTTTGGGAGGTGCTCGGGCTTGGCGCCGGCTCGCTGCCGCTGACGCTGCGTTTCAAGCCGATGATCGGCGGCGTCCTCTACTGGCTGCGGCCGGGGACGACGCGGCTGCCGCCCTGGCCCGAGAAGGTGCCGGGGACCAAGGGGAGCATGCGGACCTGGTTCGACGTCGCGCTCTACGCCGGGCTGCTCGCCGCGGCCCTCTTCCTGCTGTTCTCAGACGGTGTCGACGCGGTTGCCGGGACGGCCGGTCGCCTCGACCCATTCGCCGTCGGCGTCCTGCTGGCAATACTCGCCGCCCTCGGCCTGCGCGACAAGGTTCCGTTCCTCGCGGCCCGGGCGGAGATCTACGGCAACCTGATGATTATCTTCCTCTTCCCGCTCGGCAACATGATCGTCGCCGCGCAGCTGGTCTTCGTCTGCATCTGGTGGGGCGCCGCCGCCTCGAAGCTCAACCGCCACTTCCCCTTCGTGGTCACGGTGATGATCAGCAACACGCCCTGGAACCGCTCGCGCAGGGCGAAGCGCCGGCTCTACACCGACCACCCGGAGAACCTGCTGCCCTCGAACATCGGCCGGCTCTCGGCCCATCTGGGCACGGTGATCGAGTTCACCCTGCCGTTGCTGCTGCTGGTCAGCAGCGGCGGCGCCCTGGGCACCATCGCGGTCGCCGGGATGGTCATCTTCCACGCCCACATCCTCTCGACCTTCCCGCTGGCGGTGCCGCTGGAGTGGAACATCTTCATGATCTTCGGCCTGCTCTTCCTCTTCGGGCACTACGGCTCGGTGCCGTTCTCGACCCTCGAAGACCCACTGCTGCTCGCCATCCTCGCCGTCACCTGCGTCGGCCTGCCGGTGCTCGGCAACTTCCGCCCCGACCTGATCTCCTTCCTGCCCTCGATGCGCTACTACGCGGGCAACTGGGCGACGAGCCAGTGGCTGTTCCGCAAGCAGGGGGAGGCCGAGCGCAAGCTCGACGCCTCGATCGTCAAGCCGGCGCCGATCGTGACCGAGCAGCTCGCCAACTTCTACGAGCCGGAGATGATCGACGTGCTCGTCCACAAAGGGCTGGCCTTCCGCGCGATGCACTCCCACGGGCGCGCCCTCAACGGACTGCTGCCGCGGGCGGTCGACGACGTCGAGGCCTATGACATTCGCGAGGGCGAGCTGATCGCCGGCGTCGTCCTCGGCTACAACTTCGGCGATGGCCATTTCCACAACCACCGCCTGCTCGCCGCCGTCCAGGAGCGCTGCCAGTATCAGCCCGGCGAGTTGCGGGTGATCGTGCTCGAGTCCCAGCCCGCCCACGTCCAGCGCCAGCGGTACCGGATCTACGACGCCGCCACCGGCCTCATCGAGGAGGGCAGCGTCGAGGTCGCCGACATGGTCGGGCGCCAGCCCTGGCTCGGCGACGGGCCGTTTCCGGCGAGCCCCTTCCGATGACCGACGCGATCGTTGTCGGCGCCGGCCCCAACGGCCTGGCCTGCGCCGCCACGCTGGCAACCCGCGGTGTCGCAGTGACCGTGATCGAGGCGGGGGAGACGATCGGCGGCGGCACCCGCAGCTCTGAAATGACCGTACCTGGGCTCGTCCACGACGACTGCTCGGCGGTCCACACGATGGCGGTCGGGGCGCCGTCGCTGACCTCGCTGGGGCTCGAGCGCCATGGCCTCGAGTGGGCCTGGCCGGAGGTCGACGTCTTCCATCCGCTCGACGACGGCGGCGGGGCGGCGATCTACCGCTCGATCGAGTCGACCGCAGCCGGGCTCGGCTCGTCCGGGAAGGCGTGGAAGCGCTGCTTCGGTCCCTCGGCGGCGAACTTCGACGCGCTCGGCGAGGACATCCTGCGCCCGGTCCTGCATCTGCCGCGCCACCCGGTCATGCTGACCCGCTTCGGGCTGTCGTCGCTGGCGCCGGCGACCGCGCTGGCGCGCCGCTTCGACGACGAGGCGGCGCGGGCGCTGTTCGGCGGCTGCGCCGCCCACTCCTTCGCACCGCTCAACCGTCCTTTCAGCTCGGCGGTGGCGATGGCGCTGATCAGCTCCGGCCACCGCTACGGCTGGCCGGTGGCGCGCGGCGGCTCACAGGCGATCGCCGACGCCCTCGCCGCCGTCATCCGGGAGCACGGCGGGACGATCGAGACCGGGCGGTCGGTGCGCTCGCTGGCGGAGCTGCCGGCCGCCGACGCCGTTGTCCTCGACCTTGCCCCCGGCGCCGTCGCCGACATCGCCGGCGGGCGTTTGCCGACCAGAGTGGCCCGTGCCTACCGCCGCTACAAGCACGGCCCCGGGGCCTTCAAGCTCGACCTCGCCGTCGAGGGCGGGATCCCCTGGGGCGATGAGCGGGCGCGCCGCGCCGGGACGGTCCACGCAATCGGTTCATTCGCCGAGACCGTCGCCGCCGAGCGCGAGACCAACCGCGGCCGGATGCCGGCGCGGCCCTTCGTCCTCGTCTGCCAGCAGTACCTCGCCGATCCCTCGCGTTCGGTCGGTGACACCCACCCGGTCTGGGCCTATGCCCACGTCCCGAGCGGCTACGCGGGCGACGCAAGCGAGGCCCTGCTCGACCAGATCGAACGCTTCGCTCCCGGGCTGCGGGAGCGGATCCTCGCCCGCGCCGTTCGCACCCCGGCGCAGCTGCAGGAGTACAACCCCAACTACGTCGGCGGCGACATCGTCACCGGCGCCAATACTCCCTGGCAGACCGTGATCCGACCGCGCCTCGCGCTTGACCCCTACGCGACCGGGATCCCCGGCGTCTTCATCTGCTCGGCGGCGACGCCCCCCGGCGCCGGCGCCCACGGCATGTGCGGCTACAACGCCGCCCAGGCCGTGCTGCGTTCGCTCTAGTTTCCTTAGCGGGAGTGCTGTGGCGTCTTCGGCGGCGCCGGCAGTTTCAGCCGCTGGCGGGCAGCGGCGACGGCGGAGACTGAGGAGCGGCAGGCTTTTGCGATCGCGCCGTCGCCGTGATCGGGACGGCGGCTGACCTCGAACTCGATCAGCGCCGCGCGACGCAGCTTCGCCCGCACTTCCAGCGGGCTGTCCTCGGGAGCGGCCTCAAGCGCCGCCTGGGCGGCACGCTCACGCCGGCAGATCAGGCAGTAGGTGCCCGCGCCGGAGGTGACCCAGGTCTCCGGGAGCTCGACCTTGTTGCCGCTCATCTGGCTGACGGACACGCCGCAGTGGTCGCAGGTCCACTTCTTTGCGGTGCTAGTTGCGTTGGTCATGCCGCCGCCTTGCTCCGGCTGCGTCGCCGCCGTCGCCGTTTGGGCGCGGGGGAGACGTTGGTGCCGGTGTTGTGGTTGCCGTTTGTCGCGGTCTGGCCGCCCTTGCCGCGGTTGCCCTTGGCGGGGCCGTGGGCGAGCTCGAACTCGCGGCTGAGGCCGAGATCGCGGGCGATCCGTCGCATCTCGCCGACCTGGTCCTCGAGCACGAAGCTGATCCCGGCGCCGCGGTTGCCGGCGCGGCCGGTTCTGCCGATCCGGTGCACGTAGGCGTCCTGGTCGCCGGGGGCGTCGAAGTTGATCACGTGGGTGACGTCGGCGACGTCGATGCCGCGGGCGGCCACGTCGGTGGCGATCAGGGTGTCGACATCGCCCCGCTCGAAGCGCGCCAGCGCCCGTTCGCGCTGGCTCTGGCTTTTGTCGCCGTGCATCGCGACCGCTTCCAGGTTGTTGCTGCGCAGCCGTTTGACCAGCCGGTCGGCGCCGCGCTTGGTGCGGACGAAGACCAGGGTGCGGCCGCGCTCGTCGTCGCGCAGCTGGGCGGTCAGGTGGTCGAGCTTGGCGCTCTGGGATTCGACGTAGACGAAGCTGTGCTCGATGTCGGCGCCCTTGTCGACCGCCGGCTCCTGGGTATGGCGCCGGGCATTGTGGGTGTAGGCGGCGGCGAGCTTGCCGGTCGCCCCCTCCAGCGTCGCCGAGAAGAACAGCGTCTGGCGGTCTTTCGCGGTCTGGGCGACGATCCGGCTGACCGCCGGTTTGAAGCCCATGTCGAGCATCCGGTCGGCCTCGTCGAGGACGAGGATGCGGACGCGGCCGAGGCTGATCGTGTTGCGGGAGAGCAGGTCCTCGAGCCTGCCCGGGGTGGCGACGACGATGTCGGCGCGGCGGGCGGCGGCGCTCTGGGGGCCAAATCCGACGCCGCCGTAGACGGCGGCGATGTTGAGGCCCTTGACGCGGCAGATCGAGTCGAGCTCGTCGACGATCTGGCTGGCGAGCTCCCGGGTCGGGGCGAGGACCAGCGCGGCGAGGTCGCCGCTGCCGGGCTCGATCAGGTCGACCGCGGGGATGCCGAAGGCTAGGGTCTTGCCCGAGCCGGTCGGCGATTGGACGAGCAGGTCGTGGCCGGCGAGCGCGTCGGCGATGACCATCTCCTGGACAGGGAACGGCTCGGTGATGCCGCGCTTGGACAGCGCGCTCCACCACAGGATTAGAGATGCCGAGGTCGGCAAATGACATGAAGTTAAGTGCTCCTTTTGTGCGATTCAGGGAGATCCAGCAGCCCCAAAACGCCTAGAAGCGAACGGAGGAAACGGAACCTCTCGGGTGGCGGTAGCGCCAGGCCCGACCTACACACCGTAGCAGGCCGCCACTTTTGGCCTGCTTTTGCGGGGTTTTTAGGGGGCCCGCTTGCCCGGGCTCCTACACTTTGTGAATGACCACCGAGTCGGTATCGGAGCCCACCTACACGCTGTACAGGCGTGGTATCGAGTTGCTCGAAGACGGTGATTTCGAGCACGCCACCAAGCCGCTGGCCGAGGCGGCCCGCCGCACGCCCGAGAAGTCCTCGGTGCGCGAGGCGCTCGGCCGCGCCTACTACCGCGCCGGCCGTTTCGCCCAAGCCGCGATCGAGTTCGAGGCGGTGGTCGAGATCCACCACGTCAACGACTACGCCCACTTCTGTCTCGGCCGCGCGTTGAGCAAGACCGGCGAGCTCGACCGCGCCCGCCACCACCTCGCCCTCGCCGCCAACCTGCGCCCCGACCGTGGCGACTACCGTTTCTACCGTCAGGTCCTCGACGCCTAGCTTGGCCCGGCGGTGGCTTCGCTACAGGCCGCGGACCAGCTTGCCGACCGTTTCCTTCGAGAAGTAGGGCCCGTAGGTGCGCGACTTGTTGTTGTAGTGCAGGTAGGTGGTGATGCCGTTGATTTCGTTGCCGTCGCCGATCAGCCAGCCGCCGCCGCTGGCGCCCGGGGCCCAGCGGCAGCCGATCGCCTGGGTCGGCGGGCCGGGGTAGGAATAGGTGAGTGTGTCGTCGCCGATGTAGGCGGAGCGGCAGCCCTGCATCTCCGTCGTTTCGCCGGGATAGCCGAAGGTCTGGAAGCTCTGACGGCGCGGCAGGTTGGTGACGATCGTGGCGCCGCCGCCGACCGCGTCGGCGACGTTGACCCCTTCGGCGTTCGGGTGGGTGAGGAAGGCGCCCATGTCGAAGTCGGGGTTGCCGTGCTTTTTCCACGGCTTGAGGGCGAAGATCTTGCCGCGCTTGGCGACGAAGGCGCCGAACGGGGCGAGGCCGCCGGTATAGGCGGGGACGAACTCCATGTAGTTGGACATGATGTTGGGGCCGTTGCGGCGCGGGCCGGTGGCGACGCAGTGGCCGGCGGTCAGCACCAGCTGCCGGGTCGGGCTGTTGATCGCGGTCCCCGAGCAGAAGGCGCGCTCACCCGCCTGGCGGAGGAAGACGCGGCCGTTGACCGCGTAGGGCAGTTCGTTCGGGGTCTGGACTTCGGCCCAGCTGGCTTTGGCGCCTGCTGCCGGCGCCGCGGCGCCGAGTTCGAGGTGGGTGTGGCCGGCGGCGTCGAGCCTGAGATCGAGTGGCCGCGCGCTGCGCATCCGCGCCGGCGTCCAGTAGCGCTCGACCTTGGCGATTTGAGCCCGTTCGATCGCCGCCGTGGTGCCGGCGCCGGCCGCCGCCGCCGCGGTGCCGCAGCAGGCGGCGAGCAGCAGCGCCGCGCAGAGCGTCGCCGCCGCGGCCGCGCCGCGCGTCTTGCCGAGTTCGGAGCGCAACATCGGCGCCGAGGATAGACGGCGCCGATCAAAGCGTGGCCAGATGTTCGCGGCGCGGCTTGCTTTCGGGTGTCAGCTGACGAGCGGAATCACGCAGCGGTACTTCTTTTCCCCGTTGTAGGCCACGTAGTCAATTTGGCCAGATGTCGAAACGGTGGTAACGGCGTAGATGCCTCCGCCCGCAACGTTTGCCAGTCCACTGGTCCACTCTTCCCCCGCCGCCAGCGCGATCCCCGGCTCTTTGGCGAAGGCCGCCAGCGCCAGCGGGCTCGGCAGTTCGCCGCCCTGTTTCGCGCACGAGATCGCGGCCGCCGGCGCTTCGACCGCCGCTCCGCTGAATTCGGTCTGCCAGCAGGCGCCGGCGAAGGCGCGGGTACCGGAGCCGCAACCGGCGCTGCGCCCGTTGACGGTGGTGGCGTTGATGGCGTTGACCGCGTTCAGCGACGTTTCCGCGTCGCGCGCCGAGTCCGCCGTGTCGGCATGGACGGCGGTCGGCACCTGACCCAGGGTCGCGGTGTCGATCTGGGTTCCGGTCAGCGATCTCGGCGCGATCCGGTTGCCGGCGATCGCGCCCGGCTTCAGCCTGTTGCCGGGCACCGAGCCGAGCGCCAGCCGGTTGCCCGGCAGCGACTTTGCCTTGATCACGTGTCCATCGATCCGGCCCGCCGCGTAGACGGTGCCGGCGAGGGCGGCCAGCAGCGCGATTCCCGCAACCACCAGCGCCGGCGCCTGACGGCGCAGTCTCCTGCTCATCGATCTGTCTCCCCACTTCTGTTGATTGGACGAGGCCCGATAAACAACCCGGGTCTGCTGCAGCGACGGCAGCTTAGCTGAGCAAAGAACTCCCTGGACGGAAGTCCGGGGTAGACTCGGCCGCGTAAATACGGTCGGTGGTCAAGGGAAGTCCGGTGAAAATCCGGCGTGGTCCCGCCACTGTGACCGGGTCAAGGAGGTCGCGGGCGCCCTGGCGCCAGCCACTGGGGACGACACAGAGTCCCCGGGAAGGTGCGGCCTACCACCCCGGAAGCCAGGAGACCTGTCCCCGGCCAGCCAATACAACCCTCGAGGAAAGGGTGGCTTAAATGCCAAGACGTACCCCAATCCGGCTGGCCGCAGCTTGCGTGCTGGCCCTTGCTCTATCCCTGCCCCTGACCGCGAGTGCGCTCGCCAAGGGCTTCACGGCCGACCTGCGGGTCGTCGGCGCTAACCGCAAGGTGCTCGCCGAAGAGCCGGTCACGACGGCGACCACCGCGGTCAAGACCAGCCCCAGGGCGACCTGCTTCGGCGCCGGCAGCGGCGGCAGCGGCGACTCGGTCTCGATCAAGGGCAACACGGCGATGGGCCTGCTGGCCGCCGCCGCGAAGAGGACCGGCTCGCTGCGGCCGTTGCGGATCTCCGACCACTTCGACTTCGGCCTCGCCCTCTGCGGCATCGGCTCGAGCCTCGTCAAGGGCGAAGCGTCGTGGTACCTGAAGGTCAACCACAGGGCGCTCTCGATCGGCGGCGACAGTGCCAGGATCAAGGCGGGCGACGAAGTCCTCTGGGACCTGGCCCCGTCCTACCCTTACCCGAACGAGCTCTCGCTGACCGTCCCGAAGGTCGTCAATGCGGGCAGGGCGTTCACCGTCAAGGTCGTCTCCTACGACGAAAAGGGCAAGGCCAAGCCCGCCGCCGGCGTCAAGGTCACCGGCGCCAGCGGGTTGACCAAGGCCAACGGCAAGACCACCGTGACGCTCCGCAAGTCGCGTCGGCTGACAGCGACCAAGGGGGATGAAATCCCAGCCCGCGCCTCGGTCTGCGTCGGCGGTGCCGCGGTCCTCTGCCGGTCCGGTAAGTAGTGCCCGCACGCCGTGGCATGGCGGTCGCGACGACGCTGCTCCTGGCAGCGCTCGCGATCGCCGGCTGCGGCCTCGGCCCCGGCGCCGACGTCGGCGCCGTCAAGTTGACCGTGACGCGGGAATTCGGCTCGGTGCCGATGATCGAGAGCGACGCCGGCGAGGTGAGGGAATCGGCGACGGTGATGCGGGTGCTGGAAGGCGAAGCGACGATCGCGACCCGTTACGGCGGCGGCTTCGTGCAGTCGATCGAAGGGCTCGAAGCCGATCGTCACGACGGTCGCTCCTATGACTGGTTCTTCTACGTCAACGGGGTCGAGTCGCCGATCGGCGCCGCCGACTTCTCGCTGCACGGCGGCGAGCGGATCTGGTGGGACTACCGCGACTGGACCGCCGTCGACCGGATCCCGGCGGTGGTCGGATCCTGGCCGGCGCCGCTGCGCGGCGGCTACGAAGGCAAGGACCACCCGGTGACGCTCGATTGCGAGGGCGGGGGGGAGGCCTGCGGCCTGGCTCGCGAGGCGCTGGAAGCGGCGCAGGTACCGCTCTCCGGCGGCTCGCCGCCCAACGCGATCCGGGTTCTCGTCGGGCCCTGGGCGCGGCTGCGCAGCGACCCGGTCGCAGCGCTGCTTGATGGCGGGCCGGCCGAAAGCGGGGTTTTCGCCGAATTCGCCGCGACTCCCGGCGGCTATCGCCTGCGGGGCCTCGACCCGGCGGCGAGGCCGGTGCGCGAGTTCGGCCCCGACGCCGGCCTGGTGGCGGCGACCCGCCGCTACGAAGCGCCGCCGGTCTGGATCGTCACCGGGGCGACGAACGCCGGCGTGCGCGCCGCCGCGGGGCTGCTCGACGCCGGCAAGCTGCGCGACCATTACGCGGTGGCCGCCGAAGCCGGTGCCGAGGCGCCCCTGCCTTTGCCGAGCCGATGAGATCTCCCTTCGCCTACACGCCGAGGCCGGGACCGCTGCAGGCGGCCTCCCCCGCTGCCGCGGTCGCCTACCTCGGTGCCCTGCTCGCGGTCGCCTTCCTCTACTCGAGTCCGCTGGTGCTTCTCGCCGCCGCAGTCGCGGTGACGATCGCCGGTCTGCTGGCAGGCGCCGGCGCAGCGATCCGGATCGCCGCGCGGATGGGCCTCCGCCTCGCTCTGCTGATCGCCGCTGTCAATGTGCTGCTGGTCAATCGCGGCGAGACGGTGCTGGCGCGGCTCGGCGAGTGGCCGATCTTCGGCCCGGTCGACGTCACCCTGGAGGCGATCGTCGCCGGCCTGGTGATCGCCCTGCTGGTCGTGGTCAGCATCCTCGTCGCCGCGGTCTATTCCTCCTGCGTCGACCCCGACCGGGTACTGCGGGCGCTGCGCCCGCTCGCCGGGCGCTCGGCGCTGACCGCGACCCTCGTCTCGCGCCTGGTTCCCGTCGCCGCCGCCGACGCCGCCCGCTTGCGTGACGCCGCCCGTCTGCGCGGCCCCGGGGCGGCCGAGGTCGGCCGGGCGCCGCTGGCCCGGCGGCTGCTGGCCGGCTCGCTCGACCGCGCCGTCGACGTCGCCGCGACCCTGGAGCTGCGCGGCTACGGCCTCGTCGGTCCGCGGGCGCGCCGGCGCCGCGAACCGTCGCGCTATGACCCGCGCTTCTACGCGACCGCCGCGACCGTGCTGCTGGCGGCGATCGCCGGCAAGCTGCTCGGCGCCGACGAGTTCCACGCCTACCCGGCGATCCAGCTCGGGCTCGGTCCGGCGACGGTCGCCCTGGCGGTGCTGCTGGTCCTCAGCGGCTTCGCACCGCTGCGGCGCCGGCCGCGGCGAGCGGCGGGCCGGCCGGCCCCCGCCGCTGAGCTGCGCGGTCCCGCGGCGGCGCCGGCCCTGGAGGTCTCCCGTGTCTGAGCTGGCGATCCGCCGCGCCGCCGCGCCGGCGCTGGCCGTCGAGGGTCTCGGCTACAGCTACCCGCGCGCCGCCCGCCCGGCCCTCGCCGGGATCTCGCTCGAGCTCGCTCCGGGCGAATTCACGCTGCTCGCCGGCCGCTCGGCTTCCGGCAAGTCGACGCTGCTCAGAGCCGCCTGCGGCCTCGTCCCGCATTTCCACGGTGGTGAGATCGAGGGAGCGGTGACCGTCGCCGGGATCGACGCGATCGAGTCCGGACCGGGCGAGCTGGCCGCCGTCGTCGGCTACGTCGCCCAGGACCCGGAGACCCAGGTCGTCTCGACCACGGTGGCGGCTGAGATCGAGCTGCCGCTGGAGATGCGCGGCGACGCCCCCGGAGACCGCGCCCGCGCCGTCGAGGAGGTCGCCCTGGCGCTGGCCATCCCGCACCTGCTGCAACGCACCGTCGACACCCTCTCCGGCGGCGAGCTTCAGCGCGTCGCCCTCGCGGCGGCCCTCGTAACCCGGCCGCGGCTGATCCTGCTCGACGAGCCGACCTCGCAGCTGGACCCGGTCGCCGGCGACGAGCTGATCTGGCTGCTGCGCCGCCTCAACGAGGAGTGGGGAGTGTCGGTCCTGCTCGCCGAACACCGGCTCGAGCGTTGCCTGGCGGCGGCCGACCGGGTGATCGCGATGGAGTCCGGCCGGGTCGGCTTCGACGGCCGGGCGACCGAGTTTCTCGCCTGGTCCCAGGACTCCGATCCCGCCCTCACCACTCCCGCCGCCCGGCTCTTCTCGCTCGCCGGGATCGAGCCGCTGCCGGTCGGCGTCCGCGCCGCGCGGCGGACGCTGGAAGGCGCCACCACCACGCTCCCCCACCCGGGGAAGGTGCCTGGTGGGGAGATTCGCCCCCCGGCGCCCCCCGCGTTGACGGCAACTGCGGTCTGGGTCGAGCTGGTCCGCGAGGAGCAGCCGCACGACGTCCTGCGCGGTGTCGACCTCGAGATCCGCCGCGGCGAACGGGTCGCCGTGATGGGCCGCAATGGGGCCGGCAAGAGCACCCTGCTGCGGGCGGCAGCGGGGTTCGTCGCTCCGGTGCGGGGGAAGCTCGAGGTGCCCGCGGGGATCGCGTTGCTGACGCAGAACCCGGGGGACTACTTGGTCAGGGAGAGGGTCGGCGACGAACTGCCGGGCGCCGAGGGCGCGGCGGCGCTGCGGGTGGTCGGCCTCGAAGACGCGGTCGACGCCGACCCCCGCGACCTCTCCGGCGGCGAGCGCCAGCGGCTGGCGCTGGCGATCGCCTTGGCGGGGCGGATGGAAGGCGAGCGGCTGCCGGGCCTGGTCGCGCTCGACGAGCCGACCCGGGGCATGGACCGGGCCCGCAAGGACGACCTCGTCGACTTGATCGAGAGCCTGGCCGAGCGCGGCGCCGGTGTCGTCGTCGCCACCCACGACGTCGAGTTCGCCGCCGCCTTCGCCGAGCGGGTGGTGCTGATGGGGGACGGGGTGCTGATCGCCGACGGCCCGGCCACCCAGATCCTCTCCGGCGGCTGGTACTTCGCGACCGAGGTCGCGCGCGTCCTCGACGTCGCCGGTGTCGTCACCCCCGAGCAGGGCGCGGCCATGTTGCTCGGCGCGGACGGGGGGGCGGGATGAACTGGCAGCTGGTCAGCTTCCTGATCCTCGGCGCCGTCCTCCTCACCGGCTTCGTCTGGTATGAGCGCTCGCGGCCGCCCTCGCAGATCGTCGCCCTGGTCGCGGCGCTGTCGGCGCTGGCGATCGCCGGGCGGGTCGCCTTCGCCGCCTTTCCCAACCTGAAGCCGACCACCGACATCGTCATCTTCGCCGGCTATGCCCTCGGCGGCGCCCCCGGATTCGCGGTCGGGGCGCTCGCCGCCTTCGTCTCCAACTTCTGGTTCGGCCAGGGCCCCTGGACCCCGTGGCAGATGGCGGGATGGGGCCTCTGCGGGGTTCTCGGCGCGGCGCTGGCCCTCGGATTTCGCAACGCCGGGCGACTCAGTCTCGCCGCCACCTGCGGGTTCGCCGCCATCGCTTACGGCGCTCTGCTGAACTTCTCTCTGATGGCGACCTACGGAGGGGATCTGTCCTGGCGGCAATTCGGCGTCTACGAGGCGCGCGCGATCCCGTTCGAAATCGCCCACCTCACCGGCAACGTCGTCCTCGCCCTGGTCGCCGGGCCGGCGATGGTGCGGATGCTGGCGCGCTTCCGTCAGCGCTTCGAGTGGCGCCGTGGAGCGGGCGAGGAGCCCCCGGCCGTGCCCGGCGGCCTGACTCCTGCGTTGCGCGGCGGTGGGATCGCGGCCCTGGCGCTGATCTGCGCGCTTGTCCTCGGCGCCCTCGCCCCGGCCCGCGCCAACGCCTCCGACGTCAGCCGTGCCGCCGCCTGGCTGGTTTCGGTCCAGAACAAGGACGGCGGCTTCGGCGCCTCTCCGGGCGATGACTCGGGTCCGGAAATGACCTGCTGGGCGATGCTCGGCCTCGAGGCGGCCGGCCGCAACCCGCTCGACGTCGCCCGCAACGGCAAGACGCCGGTCGACTTCATTCGCGGCGCGCTGGACGGGGTTACCAGCCCCGGTGACCTGGCGCGGACGATCCTCGCGCTCGAGGGGGCGGGCGTCGACCCGCGCAGCTTCGGCGGTCAGAACCTGGTCTCGAAGTTGCTCGGCCGTCGCCTCAAGAACGGCTCCTTCGAAAATTGGCCCAACTCGACCGCCTTCGCCGCGATCGCGCTGCGGGCCGCGGAAGCGACCGGCGGCCTCGAAAAGACGATGGAATGGCTGCGTGGCGTGCAGAACGACGACGGCGGCTGGGGCGACACGCCCGGCGCGCCGAGCAACGCCGACGCCACCGGCGCCGTGCTGGAGGCGATGGCGCGCGGCTCCAAGGCCTCCAGGAGCGGCCTCGAATATCTCAAGCGCGCCCAGGTCAAGGGCGGCGGCTTCCCGCTCGGCGGCAACGGCGCGATCAACACCCAGTCGACGGCCTGGGCGATCCAGGGCATTCTCGCCGCCGGCGGCGACCCGTCCAGCTTCCACCGCGGCGGCTCCAGCGCCCCCGAATTCCTCGCCAAGCACCAGGCGAGCGACGGCCACTACCGCTACTCCGGCTCGAGCGACCAGACCCCGGTCTGGGTCACCGGCCAGGTCCTCGTCGCCGCTGCCGAATCCCACTACCCGATCTCCTCTCCGGCTCGCGAACCCCAGCCGAAGACGACCCAAACCAACTCCACCGCCCCCGGTGGCGTCCCTCCGTCCACTGTGAGCCCTTCCCCCGAACTCGAATCTCCCGTCGTCCCGCAGAGCGGCTCCTCTGGCGGGGGTGGTGGGTCCTCTCCCGGACAATCAGCATCATCCGGCCAGAGCGCTCCGGGGCTCAGCCAGGCAACCAAAGCTCCGGGGACTGCGTCCGGGAGAGGACCCACCACCCCCGCCCCCGGTGAATCCCCTGTCTCGGGCGAACCAGCGCATTCGACTTCCTCCCAAGAACCCGAAGAATCGAAGGACAGCACCAGCCCCGCCGGCGCGATCGCCGTCGGACTTCTGGCCGGCGCGCTCCTCTTCGGCGCCGCCTGGGCCGGTCGCAAGGTCTGGATGCGCCGGCGCTACGGGATCTAGCGCTCCTCAAGATCGCGTCTGTCCTTTGTCGCCCTCAGGGCTACAAAGGACAGACGCGCTCAACGGACCGGCTGGGCAGCCAGATACCCTCGATCGATGGACGTTGAGACGGCGATCCGCGGCCGCCGCACCCACAAGGCCTTCGCGCCGGAGCCGTTGCCGCGCGAGCTGTTGGCCGAGTTGCTCGAGCTCGCCAACTGGGCGCCGAACCACAACCTGACCGTGCCGTGGCGCCTGCGCGTCGTCGGTCCGGGCTCGCTGCGGCGGCTGAAGCTCGCCGCCGGGCCCGAGGGCGGCGCCAAGCTCGACCGCGCCCCGACGATGGTCGTCGTCTCCTGCCTGCTCGGTGGCGACCCGGTGCAGGACGAGGAGGACCTGCATGCCACCGCCGTCGCCTCCTACATCGTCCTGCTCGCCGCCCACGCCCGCGGGCTCGCAGGCTACTGGCGCACCCCCGCCCTGCTGCGCAGCGATGCCGGTCGCGCCGCCGTCGGCCTGCCCCGGCAGGAGCGCGCCGTCGGCCTGTTGCACCTCGGATACCCCCGCCAGGAGCGCCCGGTCCCGGACCGGCCCGGCGCCGGTGAAACCGTCAGCTTCCTCGACTGATGCTGACCCGACCTGCCGCAATCGAGGCGATCGCAGGGCAGCACTTCGACGTGGTGGTGATCGGCGGCGGGATCACCGGCGCCGGCGTCGCCCTCGACGCCTCCTCGCGCGGCTACTCGGTGGCGTTGCTGGAGCGCGGCGACTACGCGGCCGGGACTTCCAGCCGCTCCTCGAAGATGGTCCACGGCGGCCTTCGCTACCTGCAGAACTTCGACCTCGGCCTGGTCCGCGAGGCGCTGCTGGAGCGCCAGCTGATGGTCCAGCTCGCACCGCACCTCGTCTACCCGACGCCGTTCCTGGTCCCGTCCCTGGGCGAGGAGCGCCGCGACCGCAAACTCGGCCTCGGGCTGAATATGTACGACGTGATGGCGACGACGCGGGTCGGCCGCAGCCGCCGCGAGATGCGCGCCTCCAAGGAGGAGGACGAGGACTTCTACTGGTCGCCCGACCGCCACCGCACGATCGACCGCGACGAAGTCCTCGAGCTGGTCCCGGCGCTCGCCCGCCGCGACCCCAAGGACGCCTACCTCTTCTACGACTGCCAGACCGACGACGTGCGCCTGGTCCTGACCGTGCTCGGCGAGGCCGAACGCTTCGGCGCGGTCAGCCTCAACGGCGCCGACGTCACCGAGGTTCTGTTCGAGAACGGCCGTGCCGCCGGGGTGGCCTTCACCGAGGCCGACTCGGGCGAGCGGGCCGAGGTGCGGGCCGACGCGGTGATCAACGCGACCGGCGTCTGGGCCGACCAGCTCCGCCCCGAGGAGACGGTCGAGGAGGAGGACGTGCCGCGGATCGCGCCCAGCCGCGGCACCCATGTCCTGCTCGACCAGGCGGACCTGCCGATGGGCGAGGCCGCCTGCGTCGTCCCTGCCGGCGCGGGCCGGATGATCTTCTCGCTGCCCTGGTATGGACGCACCCTGGTGGGCACCACCGACAACGACTACGACGGCGACATCACACACCCGCGGCCGGCCGAGGACGACGTCGGCTACCTGCTGGAGGCCGTCAACGAGTTCTTCGGCACCGCGCTGACCGAGTCCAGCCTGGTCGGCGCCTACGCCGGCGTGCGACCGCTGATCTCCAGCGGCGACCCGCGCAAGTCGGTCGATATCTCACGCAAGGCGGAGCTGTACGAGACGTCCTCGGGGATGCTGACGATCACCGGCGGCAAGCTCACCACCTGGCGGCGGATGGCGAAGCAGACGGTCGATCGCCTGGTCGAGCGCGAGGGCCGCGAGGCGCCGTGTCACACCGCCGAGATCCCGCTCGGCATGGAGGCCCGCGAGGAGGACCTGCAGGCGCCGGAGGGAGTGGGGGAGGACTCGATCTCCCAGCTCGCCTTCCGTTACGGGCACGCCTCGCGCAAGGTCCTCGACCTCGCCGCCGGGGATCCGAAGCTGGCCGGCCGGATCGTCCCCGGCCGCCCCGACCTGCTGGCCGAGGTGGCGATCGCCGCGCGCCACGAGCAGGCCCGCAGCGTCGCCGATGTGCTGCTGCGCCGCACCAGGCTGGGAATCCTCGCCGCGCCGCAGCTGCGCGACGCCGCCGCGGTACGCCCCATCGCCGCGGTGCTCGGCGCCGAGCTCGGCTGGTCGCGGCGCCAGGTCAAGCAGGAGGCGGAGGCCTGGCCGGCCGCCGCCGCGGCCGAAGGGACCGACCCCGCCGCCGCCCATCCCACCGGTTGAATAACCTGGCCGCGATGAACAAGGCCGAGCTGGAATCCAAGCCCCTGTCCGAGCTGCATGCGCTGGCCGCCGAGGCCAACCTGCCGAAGTACCGGATGCTGACGCGCGGCGAGTTGGCCGAGAAGCTCAGCGACGGTGGTTCGGGCGGCGGCTCCGGCCAGCGCTCCGGTGGGTCCCGCCAGGGTTCCGGGCGCTCCTCCGAGCGCTCCGGGCGCGATCGCCCGCCGCGGCGACGCAGCCGTTCCGGCGCCGGCGCCGGAGCCGATTCCGAGCGCGGATCCTCGTCGCGCCAGCCCCGCCGCGAGCCGCGGCCCCCGGCCGAGCCAAAGCCCGAGCCGCCCGCCGCTCCCGCCGCTCCGTCGCCGGGCGCCGGCCGTTCCGAGGCTGCCCCATCGCGTCCCCGTCGCCGCCGTCGCCGCCGTTTCGGCCGGCGCAGCAAGGAGGGCGTGACGATCCAGGACCTGCTGCTGCCGGCGGAGGCCGGGCGCCAGGCGATCCTCGTCGCCGAGTCCGCCGCCGCCTGCACGGCGCTGCTGCGCGGAGTAGCCGCCGATCTAGCCGGCGACTCCAACGGCCCCGATCCGGTGATCCTGCTGATCGACCCGAGTCCCGAGGAGCTGGCCGACTGGAAGCGCGAGGCCCCGCAGGCGGAGATCGTCGCCGCCGGCCAGGCCCGTCACGCCAGCGACGCCCTCGCCCAGGCCGCGACCCGTGCCGGCGGCGGCGAAGCCGTGATCCTGCTGGTCGACTCCCTGACCCGGCTCGCGGCAGCCTACGGCGACAGCGACTCGGCCAAGGAGTTCTTCGACGCCGGCCGCGCCCAGGCCGGAGCCGGCGGCGGCTCACTCACCGTGGTCGCCGCGCTCGAGCGCTCCTGAGCTAGCTCAGCGGCGGTAAGCGATGCGGCGCCAGGACGGCTCTTTGGAGAGCTCGATCAGGTCGGCGCTGCGGTCCGGCTGCACGTAGCCGAAGGTCTGGGTGCGCTCGTCGAAGACGACATCCAGCTCACCCTCCTTGACCCGCTGGTCGAGCCAGGCACCGCGGAAGACGAGGCGCCGGATCCAGTGGACGAGGCTACGGTTGGCGGGACCGACCAGGTCCTCCCAGTTCTCGTTGATGTGCTCGCCGAGACTGGAACTGGGCTCGGCGATCTCGCCGCTGACGGCGAGGTCGAGGAGGTCGTCCAGCTCCTCCTGGCTGAGGCCCTGCTCGACGAAGGCGAGCTTGACCGCGGCCTGCTCGACGCGCTGGCCGAAGTCCTCCTCGTTGAAGGCGAAGCGAAGCTCCCCGTACTCGAGTACGTAGTCGGAGCCAGACTCGTAATTCCCTCTGCGGGTCGTCTTCTTTTCCATGTGAGTTGAAGCCAGAAGCCCATCCGTTGCGCAAGCCCTGTGCAACAGGCCAGTGATCTTGCCGATCATCGTAGTCGCGTGCCTGCTTGGGGTGGTCACTGAACGCGGGGTTGCACCAAGGCTGGGTGTCGAGGGGATCTATTGGCGAGTTGGCGGGCCCATGGACCCCACAGCTCGCCAATCGATCGCCGGGGGCGAGATCGGCGCCCGGGAGCACTTGCCGGGGGGTGCAAGACGATCGCTTTCTGGGGTTGCCACGCAGAAGTGTCGGTGGGTTGCTCGTGCCGGTCGCGAGCGGCCCGTGCTCGCGCCTGCTCGGTCTTGCCTGGCTCGACCGCGGAAAGGCTGGAACCGGGCTGCTGATCCCACGCTGCGCCAGCGTTCACACCTTTGGGATGCGCTTCACGCTCGATCTTCAATTCCTCGACCCCGACGGCACCGTGCTGCAGGCTCGCCGCGGAGTTCCGCCACGGCGCGTCGCCTGGTGTCGCGGCGCCGACGCCGTGCTCGAGATTCCCGCCGCGACGGGGGGAGAATCCGCCACCCCGGTTGCCTAGGACGGGCATGCTTCCACACCGACAAGAGATCGCCAGCGTCGTCGTCTGCGAGGACGATGACATCACCCTCGACCTGCTCTGCGACCACCTCCGGGCCGATCGCTTCGGCGTCCTGCCGGCACCGAGCGCCTCCGACGCGCTGCGCCTCTGTCGCTACAACCAGCCCGATCTGCTGCTGCTCGACCTGGCGCTGCCTGACGCCTCCGGTCTCGACGTCCTGCGTGAGATCCGCGCCGCCGACGGGAGCGAAACCCGCTTCGACCCGCGCTTGCCGGTGATCGTCCTCAGCGGCCGCGGCGCCGAGACCGATCGCATCCGCGGCCTCGACTCGGGCGCCGACGACTACGTCGTCAAGCCCTTCCGCTACGAGGAGTTGCGAGCCCGGATCGGCGCCGTGCTGCGCCGCGGCGCCGGCCGCCGCGACGGCCCCAGCCGGGTCGGCGACCTGATCGTCGACCCGATCCGCCGCAAGGTCACGGTCGGCGGTGAGGACGTTCTGCTCGCCAAGAAGGAGTTCACCCTGCTGCGCGTCCTTGCCAGCGACCCGAGCCGGGTCTTCTCCAAGGAGGAGCTGCTGCGCGAGGTCTGGGGCTTCCGCGACCCGGGCAAGACCAGGACACTCGACTCGCACGCCAGCCGCCTGCGCCGCAAGCTCGACCCCGACCACGGTCGCTTCGTGATCAACAGCTGGGGCGTCGGCTACCGCCTGATCGACGGCTGAAGGAGCGCCCCCCGCGGCGCCGGCCGAGTGACGGCCCCGCGGGGTCGGCCCATCACTCGGCGCCGCGGTTACTTCTTGGCGGCCGGCGCCTTCTCGAAGTGGAGCATCGCGAGTGAGCTCGCGATCGGGTCGGACTTCTCGTCGGCGAGGCGAGAGGCGGACTCCTCGGCGATCTCGTTTGCGCGGTTCAGTGTCTCGTTGAGGAGGGTGGTGATCTCCGACCAGCCCTGCTCGTCGAGCAGCAGCATGCTCTGGGTCACATGGGAGTCGGTGCGGGCGTCGACCGTGCCGGCGACCATCGCATCGGTCGCGTCCTGGCCGATCGTCTGCAGCGCGACGCCGTGAATCCCCTTGCGGGCCGAGGCCGGGATCTTCGCCCAGTCAGCGTCGTTGAAGAACGCCCGCTCGGTGGCGCGGTAGAAATGCTCGACGGCACCGCGGCGCGGCTCCGTTTTGACCAATTCGACACAGTCGTACTCGAGCAGCGTCTTGACGTGGTAGCTGACGTTGCCGAGCGGCTCGCTGAGTTCCTGGGAGAGCTGATTGGGGCTGGAGATGCCCTTCTGCAGCGAGCTGAGAATACGCACCCGCAGCGGGTGGGCCAGAGCCTTCGCCAGTTGCTGGGTAATGCCCTCTGGGGACGTTCGAGTTCGAGTCTGTGTCAAAGGGGGTTCTCCGTTCGGTGTTGGGGGGTTTGGACGAGACGAGGCGCACGAAAAGGGACTTCTCATGCAGGTTTCCGCATCAAGTATTCCAAAACGGTTGGTTGATCCGGTGCCGCTGCCGAATTCTCGAAGTGAAAAAGTCCGTGCACTGTAGAAGGGCTGCATCGATCGGTGAAACGTCTGAAACCGATTGGTTTTCGGCGCGGTCGGGGGAGAATCCGTCGCATCGCGGCCCTTGGCCGGCCATGAAGTCGACGACGATCGGGTCGTAGCGGTGTTGCTCGAGCTGCCGCAGTTGGTCGGTGAGTGGCCCATGGCGCTGCCGCTGGCCGCAGCCGCGAGCGCTCGCGGCCTGCTGGCCGGACGGCGGCGGACCGCTCTGAACGAGGCGGTGCACGAGCTGCGCCGCCCGCTGCAGGCGTTGGCGTTGAGCGCGCCGGCGGTGGGCACGGCGGAGGCCGACGACATCGAGTCCTCGCTGCAGATGGCGACGGCCGCGCTGGAGCGGCTCGACCGGGTGATCAACGGCGAGGCGGTCAGCGCGATTCGCACGCCGCTCGCCCCGGCGCCGCTGCTGGAGGCGGCGGTCCTGCGCTGGCGCCCGCGGGCGGAGCTGCGCGGTGGCTCGCTGCGGCTGGACTGCGCCGCGACAGGCCTGCTGGTCGACGCAGACCGCCGCGAAATCTCCCAGGCGCTCGACAACCTGATTGTCAACGCGCTCGAGCATGGGGGTCCCGACGTGGTCGTGGCGGCGGTGCCTGCCCCTGGAGCGCTGCGACTCGCGGTGACCGATTCCGGCTCGGGGCCGACCCGAGGAAGGCGGTCGCGGATCTCGACCAGGCTCCGGACGGGACTGACGGGCAGGCGCCGGCATGGTCATGGCCTCCGGATCGTCAGGCGCGTCGCCGCCGCCCACGGCGGCGACTTCCGTCTGCGTTGCTCGGGCGCCGGCACCGCGGCGGAGCTCGACCTGCCGCTGCTTGGGGGCGAGCGCCGATGAGCCGTCGCGGACGCGCGCTGCTGTTTGGCGTCGCGGCTCTGTTCGCGGCCGTCGCGGCCGCGGCGATCGCCGATGGCTACGGCAAGAGCGTGGCCCGCGGCTACGGTGAGCTCCGTCCTGTCCTGGTCGCCGGCTCCGCGCTGCGCGCCGGACGGGCGATCGACCCGGGCCTCGCGGCGAGCGCGCTACAGGTGCGGCGGGTGCCGGCCCGGTTCGTCCCGCCCGGAGCGCTGCGGGCGCCGGCCGAGGCGCTCGGTCTGGCCCCGACGGCGACAGTCCCGGCCGGTTCCTACCTGCTCGCCGGGCAGTTGCGGGCGCCGCGCCCGGCGGCCGCGCCGGGTCGGGGCCTCGGTCACGGCCGCCGGCCGGTCGAGATCGCGGTCAGCGGCACCGAGGCTCTGCTCGTCGGCGGTGCCGATCCGGTCGGGGCGACGGTCGACGTGATCGTGACGACGGAACCGGCGGGCTCTGGCCGGGGCCACACCTACGTCGCCGCCGCCGCGGTGCCGCTGTTGGCTCTCGCTCCCCCGAGCGAAGCGGATGGGACCGCCGCCGCGACCCTCGGCTTGACCCGGCCACAGGCGCTGCGCCTGATCGCCGCCCAGAGCTTCGCTCGCCGCCTGACGATCCTGCCCGGTGGTTGAGGTGGGGGCGAGGGAGAGGAACGTCGCCACGCTGGCCGCAGCGCTCCGCGTCCGCCTGGTCGAGCGCCGCCGGGCCGAGGCGGCGAGCGGGCGCGAGGGGGGCGGCGACCTCGCCGACTCCGTTCGCGAGCTCGTCGACGAGCGGGCGGTGCTGCTGACCGTCGCCGATCGCGAGGAGATCGCCGCCCGGATCGTCCGCGACAGCGTCGGGCTCGGACCGCTCGAGGTGCTGCTTGCCGACCCCGCCGTCGAGGAGGTGATGGTCAACGGGCCCGACCGCGTCTATGTCGAGCGCGCCGGCCGGATCGAGGCTACCGCGGTCGACTTCGCCGACGAGGAGGAGCTGCGCAACGCGATCGAGCGGATCCTGGCGCCGCTGGGGCGGCGGGTGGATGAGCTCAGCCCGATGGTCGACGCCCGCCTCGCCGACGGCTCGCGCGTGAACGTCGTGATCCCGCCGTTGGCGATCGACGGGCCGGCGCTCTCGATCCGGCGCTTCGGCGCCCGCCGCCCCGGGCCCGCCGAGCTGGTCGCCCTCGGAACGATCAGTCAAGCCCAGCACGATCTGCTCGGCGCCGCGGTGGCGGCCCGCCGCAGCATCCTCGTCAGCGGCGGCACCGGCTCGGGCAAGACGACGATGCTCAACGCGCTCTCCAGCTTCATCGACCCGAGCGAGCGGGTGGTGACGATCGAGGACGCGGCTGAGCTGCGGCTGCAGCAGCCGCACGTGGTCCGGCTCGAGAGCCGTCCCGCCGGCGTCGAGGGCCGGGGGCTGGTGACGATCCGCGACCTGCTCCGCAACGCGCTGCGGATGCGGCCCGACCGGATCGTGATCGGCGAGGTCAGGGGCGCCGAGGCGCTGGACCTGCTGACGGCCCTCAACACGGGTCACGACGGCGCCCTCTCGACCGTCCACGCCAACTCGCCCGCCGACGCGCTGAGCCGGTTGGAGACCCTGGCGCTGATGGCGGGGGTCGGCCTGCCGCACGCCGCGGTCGCCGAACAGGTCCAGCGTGGGATCGACCTGGTCGTCCACCTGCAACGGCGCCGGGACGGATCACGCCTCGTCACGGACATCGCCGAGGTGGTGCGGACGGGGGGAGCCACGGCGGTCCGTGCCCTCGATCCGGCCGGCCGGGATCGATGAACGGAGCGGCCGGTCTGCTTCCCGCCCTGATCGGCGCCGGGGCGGGGGGCCTGCTGGCGCTGGGGGCCCGCGAGGCGGTGCTCGCCAGCCCGGCGGCGGCGCGCTGGGTACGGCTGGCACTGGAGCCGTTGCGGCGAGCCGGGCGGGAGGGGTACGCGCCCTCGACGCTCGAGCGCCGGCGCCTTGGCGTCCTCGGTGCGGCGGGGGCGATCCTCGGTGGCTGGCTGCTGGCCGGGATCGCGCTCGCCCTGCCGCTCTCGGTCGCGGGCCCGGCGGCGATGGCCTGGGCGATCTCCAGTCGGCGACGGCGCTACCGGCGCGCCGTCGAGCGTTCGCTGCCGGAAGTCGCGACCGCGATCGCCGACTCGCTCAGCGCCGGCCGCTCGCTGCGGGCGTCACTGCCGGCCGCGGCCGGCTACCTCGACGGACCGCCCGCTGCCGAGCTGGCCAGGCTCGGCGCCGAGCTCGACCTCGGTGCGGCAACGGTCGACACGGTCGAGGCCTGGCGGCGGCGGATGCGCTCCGAGCGGGTCGACGCCTTCGCCTCGGCGCTACTCAGCCAGCGTCTGGCGGGCGGCGATCTGGCCGGGCTGCTGCGCCGCTTCGCCGCCGGCGCCGCCGAGCGCGACCGGGTTGCCGAGGATGCCAGGTCGGCAACAGCCCAGGCCCGCTTCACCGGCCTGCTGGTCGTCGCGATGCCGACCGGCGGCGCCCTCTTCGCCGAGCTGATCCAGCCGGGCTTCATCGCCGGGCTGCTGGGATCCGCCCCCGCGGCGGTGATGCTGGCCCTCGCCGCCGCCCTGCAGATCGCCGGCTTCATCGCGATCAGGCGGATCTCGCGGGTGGTTGAGTGAGCCCTGCCGCGATCCTTGCCGCGCTCGCCGTTCTGCTCGCCTGCGTCGCCGCCCGGGAGGCTCTGCGCGGTCGCGCGGGCTCCGCCCGGGCAGCGTCGGCCTTCGGTCTCTCCGGGCGCTCGGCCGCCGCGGCCCTGCGGCTCGGCCTGCCCGAGCGCCTCCGCCGTTCAGGTCTGCAGAGCCGGGTCTCGCTGCCCGTGGTCCTGGTGGCGAAGTTGGCGACGACCGCGTGCGGCGGATTGGCAGCGCTGCTCGCGGCGCCCGCCGCGCCGGGGAGGACCGCGGTCGTCGTCGCCGTCGCGATACCGGTCGCCGGGTTCTTCGTGCCCGACGCCCTGCTCGAGCGCGAAGCGCGCCGGCGCCGGCGGCGCATCCTCGCCGCGCTCCCCGACGCCCTCGACCTGCTCGCGGTCAGCGCCGGCTCCGGCCGCGGGCCCGCCGCCGGCCTCGAGCAATTGGCGCGGGCGGGGCGGGGGCCGCTCGCCGAGGAGATGAGGATCACCAGCGCAGAGCTCTCCTGCGGCACCTCACTCGGCTCCGCCCTGCAGTCGCTGCGCGCTCGCGTCCCCGGCAGCGAGCTGGCGACCCTGGTCGCCTCGATCGAGCGCTCGCGCCGTTTCGGCTCGCCGCTCGCCGACCAGCTCCGTCGCCAGGCGAGCGCCATGCGTCGTGACAGCCGCCGCGCCGTCGAGGAGCGCGCCGCGCGGGCGGCCCCCAAGATCCAGCTGATCGTCGCCCTGGTCCTCGTCCCCTCGGTCCTCCTGATGATCGGCGCCGGCCTGATCGCCAACGCCGGCAGTCTCCTCTCGGGCTTCTGACCCAGGCAGCTAGCTCGTCTCGCCCGACTCGTCTTTCAGTCGTTTCGCCACCGCCGCCGTCGCCGCCGCCATCAGGTCGAGGTCTTCGGCGTCTTCCTTGTGGCCGTTGACGTAACAGCAGAGGGTGCCGTTGACTAGCTCGAAGGCGAACTTCTTCGGCGCCGAGTCGGTCAGCCAGACGATGAAGGTGGGGGCGAAGAGGCGGCGCAGCCAGACGGCGTCCTGCTCCTTGCCGGAGAAGATCTCGTATTTCTCGTCGAGGACCTCGCTCTCCAGCTTGACCCGCTCTTTGGAGCGGCGGAAGACGTCCTCGAACTTCTCCAGGGCCCGCAGTCCTGACTTGCGCCGGCAGTAGAGCTCGGGCATGTGGGCGACGCACTCGGGGACCTCGACCAGGCCCACCGTGTAGTGGTAGTAGTTGGTCTGACGGTTGCCGTCGCTGTCGGTCGTCTCGTCCTCGTAGGTGTAGAGACAGAGCATGCCCTGGATCTCATCGCCGATCCTCCCGGTCAGGGTTCGCTCGGCGTAGTGGTCGTCGCCTTTGCGCAGCAGCGGCGTCGCCGCGGGAAGCGCGGTGCGGCCGCCCAGGGCATAGCCATGCTGCTGGGCGTAGGCGGCGAAGAAGGCGTCCGCGGCCTGCGAGTCGGCGATGGCGAAGACGACGATGATGCCGACCACGAAGGCGGCGACGGCGCCACCGCCACCGAGGGCGGGGCCGACCGCGGCGGCGAGGACGCCGCCGATCGCGACCATCGAGGCGACGATCAGGAACCAGGTCAGCGGCTTGCGCATCAGCCGCCTGAAGTGGAAACCGCGCAGGTCGTTGGCGTCGTCGGGAAGCGGGAGGGCGGGCGCGGCGGCCTCTTGGGGCGACCCCGGCGGCTGCTCCTCTGGAGCGCTCATCGGTTGAACCTAGCGCGCCGCGCCGATACAGCGGGCCGCTGCAAATCGGGTTGCAGTGGAAGGTCGTGTTGCAAAGTGGGGGAGAGTGGGGTACTGTGGCGATCGAGTTGAAGCCCAGGACCGGGGTGGTGAGGCTCCTCCCACCTCATCACTCCGGTCCCAACTCTTCCCGGCCCTCCCGCTCAGAAAGGAACCACCGAGTTGGCTTTTCGGGGTCTCTACGAGCACAGCCTCGACTCCAAGGATCGATTGACGGTTCCGGCGCGCTTCCGCGCCGCCCTCTCCGATGGAGTGGTTCTGTCCAAGGGCTTCGACCCCTGCGTCTGGGTGCACACCACCGAGGAGTTCGAGCAGCTTTCGGACCGCTTCCTTTCGCCCCACAGTCCCTTCGGGCGCGATGCCCGCCAGCTGCGCCGTCGCTTCCACGGCGGCTCCTTCGACGAGAAGCTCGACTCCGCCGGGCGCATCCGCGTCCCCAAATCGCTGATCGACCACGCCGGCCTGGACGGCAACTGCGTCGTGCTCGGCGCCGGTGAGTACCTCGAGATCTGGAACGCCGACGACTGGGCCAAGCAGGAGGAGGCGCTCGACGCCGCCGCCCCCGAGATCGCCGAGGGCCTCGCCACCGCCGGTAGCACGCAACCATGAGACTGAATGCCGCCCGCACTCACGCCCACCAGAGCCCGCCGATGGGCCGATTTACCGCGCATACGTCGGGTATTCGGCCCATCGACCTCAGCGCGATGACGCACGAGCCCGTGCTGGCGCCGGAGTTGGTCTCGCTGCTGGCGCCTGAGCCGGGGCAGACGGCGGTCGACTGCACCTTCGGCGGGGGCGGTCACGCTCGCCTGATCGCCGAGCAACTGGGACCGACCGGGAGGCTGATCGGGATCGACCGCGACCCCGCCGCCGCGGAGCGCTTCGCCAAGTTCGCCGTCGACGCTCCCTGCCGAACCCTCTTCGTAAGTGCCGACTTTGCAGCAGGTTTACGCGCCCTGCGCGGCGAAGGCATACGCCCAGACATGATTTACATGGATCTAGGGATGTCTTCGATGCAGGTCGATGCCTGGGAGCGGGGCTTCTCCTACTCCTACGACGCGCCACTCGACATGCGGATGGACACGCGCCAGGAGTTCGACGCCGCGAACCTGCTGAACGAGTGGCCGGAGTCGCGGATCGTCCAGGTTCTGCGCCGCTTCGGCGAGGAGCGCTACGCCGGCGGCATCGCCCGCGAGATCGTCAAGCGCCGCCCGCTCAGCACCACCTCCGAGCTGGTCGCCGCGATCAAGGCCGGGATGCCGGCCGCTGCCCGCTTCGGCTCCGGTCATCCCGCCAAGCGCAGCTTCCAGGCGATCCGGATCGCCGTCAACGGCGAGCTCGAGGCGCTCGAAGAGGCGCTGCCATCGGCCTGGAGCCGGCTCGCCGTGGGCGGCCGATTCGGCGCGATCTCCTTTCACTCGCTCGAGGACCGGCCGGTGAAGCAGTTCCTCGCCGCCAGGGCGCGCGGTTGTGTCTGCCCGCCGGAGCTGCCGGTCTGCGTCTGCGGCCACGAGCCGGAGGCCGAGCTGCTGACCCGGCGCGCCGTATCACCCGGCCCCGAGGAGGTCGAAGCCAACCCGCGCTCGCGCTCGGCCCACCTGCGGGTGGCGAAGAAGATCGCCGAAGCCCAGCCGCCGGCGGAGACCTCCTGATGGCCGTCGCCGCTCCCAAGCGCCGCTCCAGCGCCGCGCCCGCCCCCGCGCCCTCGCGCACGGCGCCGCCGAAACGGCGCAAAGCCCCGGCCCGCACCCCGCAGCGCGCCCGTCCCAAGACCAGGCGCTCCGGCGGCCAACTTATCCCGATCGCCGTTGCCCGCAGCGCCGGCGCCGTCCGCCAGCTGCCCGACTCCGGCCTGGTCGTGCGGATGACCCGCGGTCGCGCCTGGATCGCGGTCCTTGGCGTGCTCCTGGTCGGGATCGTCGCCCTCAACGTCGTCACCCTCAGCTTCGCCGCCTCCTCGGGCAAGATCGACGAACAGATCTCGGCCCTGGAAGCTGAGAACTCGATGCTGAAGGGCAAGGTCGCGACGAGGTACAGCCCCGATCGGATCCGCAACGAGGCCGCCGCCCAGGGGCTGCGGATGTCGACCGAACAGGGCCCGCGGGTCATCACCTACAGCCCGGAAGACATCGGTAAGGCGGCGGCGCGCCTCTCCGGGGCGGGCTAGGAACCGCCGCGGATGCGCCTGATCGACCGCCGTATCGGACTTCTCTTCGCCGGCTTCCTGCTCTGCTTCCTGGTCATCGTCGGCCGCGCCTTCTGGCTGCAGGGGGTGCAGGGTGCCCAGCTCGCCTCCGAGGCAGTCTCCCAGCAGACCGAGACGATCACCGTGCCCGGACTGCGCGGCAGCCTGCTCGACCGCCGCGGCAACCCGCTCGCCACCTCTGAAGACGCGGCGACGATCTACGCGACTCCATATCAGGTGAAAAACCCGCCCCAGGTGGCCTCCAAGTTGGCCTCGATCCTGGGCGAGAAGAAGGGCGAAGTGCTGGAAGCGCTGACCGAGGAATCGGGCTTCTCCTACATCGCCCACAAAGTCGACCTCGGCACCGCCGCCAAGGTCGAGGCTCTGCATCTGGAAGGGATCGGCCAGTTGCCCGACAGCCGCCGCTCCTATCCGCAGGGTGAGATGGCGGGCCAGGTGATCGGCGCCGTCGGCTCCGAAAACCAGGGCCTGATGGGACTCGAGGAGGGCGAGGAATCGATCCTCAGGGGGACCGACGGGGAACGCAAGGTCGTCAAGGACGCGCTCGGCGACCCGATCCGGCTGGAAACCGTGAGCGAAGCCAGCGACGGCGAAGACATCCAGCTGACGTTGGAACCGGTGATCCAGCAGGAAACCGAAAGGGTGCTGCGGGAAGTCGGTGAAACGTACTCGCCGACGGGGGCGACGGCGATTGTCGTCGACCCGCGCAACTCGCAGATCTTGGCGATGGCGAACTGGCCGCCAGTCAACCCGGAAGACCTCTCCGGGGTCAGCAGCGAAGACCTGATGAACCAGGCGACCGGGCTCAACTACGAACCGGGCTCGACCTTCAAGGCGTTCACGGTCTCGGCCGCTCTGGAAGAAAAACTGGTCACCCCGACGACCGAATTCGTCCTGCCGCCGGAAATCCAGGTCGCCGACCGGACGATCAAAGACGCCGAGGAACGCGGTACCGAAACGATGAGCGTGGCGACGATTCTGGCCCGCTCCTCGAACGTCGGCGCGGTGACGATCGGGCAGAAGCTCGGGGCGGAAAAATTCAGCAAGTGGATCAACCGCTTCGGCTTCGGCCGCCAGACCGGCATCCAGTTTCCGGTTGAGGAAAAGGGCATCGTCCCCAAGCTCGACGAATACTCGGGCTCGACGATCGGCAACCTGCCGATGGGCCAGGGCCTGGCGGTGACGCCGATGCAGATGGTCGCCGGCTACACGGCGATCGCCAACAACGGAATCCTCAAACGGCCGCAGCTGATCAAGCGGATCGGGGAAGAAGAAGTCCACGAGCCGAAGGGCAAGCGGGTGATCAAAGCCGAGGTGGCTACCCAGGTGCGGGAAATGCTCGAGGGCGTGCTGGAAGCCGGCGGGACCGCCTCGGCGGTCAGTGTCCCCGGCTACACGCTGGCGGGCAAGACCGGCACCGCGCAGGTGGCCGAAAACGGCGGCTACTCGGAAACGAAATACATTGCCTCCTTCATCGGCTTCGCCCCGGCCCAGCACCCGCAGTTCCTCGCCGCGGTGATCGTCAACGAACCGCAGGGCGAAATCTACGGCGGCTCGGTCGCGGCGCCGGCCTGGGGACAGATCGCCTCCTTCGCGCTGCCCTATCTCGGGATTCCGCAGGAATGAGCGGGACCGGGGATCGCACCCGATCCCCGACTTAGAATCGGCCGCGATGAGGTTGGACGAGCTAGTCGCGACTGCCTCCGGCGTGGACCGGGTGGTGGGCGATGCCGCGGTCGACATTTCCGCCCTGGTCTATGACAGCCGCAAAGTCGGCCCCGGGGCGCTGTTCTTCTGTGTTCCCGGGGAGAAGGCGGACGGGCATGACTTCGCCCTCGACGTGATCGAGGCGGGGGCGGCGGCTCTGGTGGTCGAGCGCGAGCTGGTGGTCGCGGCGCCGCAGGTCGTCGTCGCCGACGCGCGAACCGCGATGGCGGTGCTGGCGGCCCGCTTCCAGGGGGACCCAACCGCGGAACTGCGGGTGGTCGGCGTCACCGGCACGAACGGCAAGACGACGACGGCCTTCCTGATCCGCGAGATTCTCGAGGCGGCCGGGATCTCCTGCGGGCTGCTGGGGACGGTGAAACAGGTCGTCGCCGGGGTCGACGAGGAGGTCGAGCGGACGACGCCGGAGGCGATCGACCTGCAGGCGACCTTCAGGCGCATGCTCGACGGCGGCGACGCGGCCTGCGTGATGGAGGTCTCCTCGCACGCGCTCTCGCTGCACCGGGCCGACGCGATTCATTTCGAGGCGGCGCTGTTCACCAACCTGACCCAGGACCACCTCGACTTCCACGTCGGCATGGAGGAGTACTTCGCCGCCAAGCGACTGCTGTTCGAGGCCGGGCCGGGGGCGGCGATCGTCAACGTCGACGATCCCTACGGCCGTCGCCTCGCCGCTGAATTCGAGTCCGTGACCTTCTCCGCCGAAGGCGCGGAGGCCGACTACAGCGCTCGCGAGGTCGAGTTCGACGCCGCCGGCGCCAACTTCACCGTCACCCAGCTGCCGACGGGACGATTTGTCGTCCCCAGCGCGACAAATCGTCCCGTCGGCGGAGAGGTTCGGGTGCGGACGCGGCTGCCGGGGGACTTCAATGTCGCCAATGCGCTCGGGGCGCTGGCGGCGGCGGAGGCGCTCGGGGTCGAGCGTGAGGTCGCGGTCGTGGGCCTGGCCGCCGCCGGGGCGCCGCCGGGGCGCTTCGAGCCGATCGACGAGGGGCAGGGATTCTCCGTCCTCGTCGACTATGCCCACACCCCCGACTCGGTCGAGAACGTCCTCCGCGCCGCCCGCCGCCTGACCGCGGGTCGGCTGATCGCCGTCTTCGGCGCCGGCGGCGACCGCGATCGCGACAAGCGCTCGAAGATGGGCCGCGCCGGGGCCGAGCTGGCCGACCTGGTCGTCGTCACCTCCGACAACCCGCGCTCGGAGGACCCGGCCGCGATCGTCGCCGAAGTCGCCGCCGGGGCCGAGGGGGCGGCGGAGCTGGTGGTCGAGATCGACCGCCGCGCCGCGATCGCCCTCGCGCTGGGCAGGGCCGAGCCGGGCGACACCGTGGTGATCGCCGGCAAGGGCCATGAGCAGGGCCAGGAGTTCGAGGCCGGCCGCAAGATCCCCTTCGACGACCGCGACGTGGCTCGTGAGGAGCTGCGCAAGTTGGGCAGCCCGGCGTGAAGCTGAGCGCCGCCGAGATCGCCGCTGCGATGGGGGCCGAGGTGCTGGTCGAGGGCGTCACCACCTCGCCGCGAAGGGCGACGATCGACTCCTCCGCTTCGGGCCCCGGCGACCTCTTCTTCGGCCTGCCCGGCGCCAACCGCGACGGCGGCGAGTTCGCCCCCGCGGCGATCGAGGCCGGCGCCTGGGGAGCGGTCGTCGGCCCCGCAGCGCGGCTGAGCTTTGTCGCGGATAGCGCGACAAAGCTCAGCCGCGCTGCCTGGGTCTTCGCGGTCGACGATCCGCTGGTGGCGATGCAGGCGCTGGCGCGGGCCTGGCGCCGGGCGCTCGGTGCCCGCGTGCTCGGCGTCACCGGCTCGGTCGGCAAGACCTCGGTCAAGGACATCGCCCGGGCGCTGCTGCCCGGCCAGGTACATGCCAACCGGGAGAACCTCAACACCGAGATCGGGCTGCCGCTGACGATCCTCGAAGCCCCGGAGGAGACCGAGACGCTGGTCCTCGAGATGGCGATGCGCGGCGTCGGCCAGATCGCCGAACTGGGCGCGATCGCCGAGCCCGACGTCGCCGTGATCACCAACGTCGGCCCGGTCCACGTCGAGCTGCTCGGCTCGGTCGAGGCGATCGCCGCCGCCAAGGCCGAGATCCTCGCGGCGCTGCCGCCGGAGGGAATCGCCGTCGCGCCGGTCGCGGCCGGCGAGCTCGAGCCGTTCCTCGACGCGGCCCCGAGTCTGCTGCGCTTCGGCCCCGGCGGCGATGTCGAGGCAACACAGGCGACGGTCGCCGGGGGCGTCACCGAAGCCCTGATCGCGACCCCGTCGGGCAACCAGCTCTTCCACTTCCCCTTCACCGAGGCCCACAACCTGAGCAACGCGCTGGCCGCGATCGCCGCCGGGGTGTCGCTGGGGGTCGAGCCGGCGGAGATGGCCGACGGCGCTGCCAGCATAGGATTCTCCAGCTTCCGCGGTGAGCGTCTGGAGCTCGGCGACGGGATCGTCCTCGTGAACGACTGCTACAACGCCAATCCGGTGTCGATGCGCGCGGCGCTCGACCATCTCGCGACCATCGAGGCGCCGCGGCGAATTGCCGTGCTCGGCGAGATGGGCGAGCTCGGCCCCGGCGCCCCGGACTACCACCGCGGCGTCGGCGAGCACGCCCGCGAGCACGGCGTCGACCTGTTGATCGGCGTCGGCGAGCCGGCCCGCGGGTATGACCCCGATGAGCTCGTCGCCGACCCCGGCGAGGCCGCCGAGCTGCTCTCGGCGCTGCTCGAACCGGGCGACGCGATCCTCATCAAGGGCTCGCGCTCGGCCGGCTTGGAGAGCGTTGCGGCGGAGCTTGTGGAGCTCGTCTGATGGGAGAAGTGCTGATAGCGGGAATGGCGGCGATGCTGATCTGCATCTTTCTCGGCCCCAAATTCATCGAATACCTGCGGGTCCGAGAGTTCGGCCAGAACATCCGCGAGGACGGCCCCCAGGGGCACCACGCCAAGGCCGGGACGCCGACGATGGGCGGCCTGATCGTCTTCGCCTCGATTTGCGTTCCCTATCTGGTCCTCTCCGAACGCGACCCGCAGAGCCTGACCGTCTTCGGCGTCGCCCTCGGCTGCGCGGCGCTCGGCTTCGCTGACGACTACATCAAGATCATCAAACGCCGCTCGCTCGGCCTCTCGGCGCGCTGGAAGATCTTCTTCCAGGTGATCCTGGCGCTGATCCTCTGGTGGGTGGCCCGCCACGAGGTCGGCCTCGAACCGATCCTCTACTTCCGGATCGGCGAGGCCAGCATCGACCTCGGCCCGGTCCTGTACTTCGTGCTCGTCTTCCTCGTCCTCTCTGGCTTCTCCAACGGGGTCAACCTGACCGACGGTCTCGACGGCCTCGCCGCCGGCTGCTGCGCGATCGTCCTGCTGGCATACACGGCGATCTCCTTCGTCGCCAACGAGCAGCAGGACCTGGCGTTGCTCTCGGCCTGCCTGGTCGGCGCCTGTATCGGCTTCCTCTGGTTCAACGCCTTCCCGGCCTCGATCTTCATGGGGGATACGGGATCGCTGGGCCTGGGTGGGGCGATCGGAGCGCTGGCGGTGATGACCCAGACCGAGGTCCTGCTGCTGATCATCGGCGGCATCTTCGTGATCGAGGCGCTCTCGGTCGCGATCCAGGTCTTCTCCTTCAAGACCTTCCGCCGTCGCGTCTTCCTGATGGCGCCGCTGCACCATCACTTCGAGATGATGGCCTGGTCGGAGACGAAGATCATGCTGCGGTTCTGGATCATCGCGGCGGTCTGTTCGGGGATCGGGTTCACCTTGTACCAGCAGTCGATCGGGCGCTGAGCGGCTCGCGGGGAGCTCCGGCCGGGCGGGGCCTGGCTCGGTCGGGGAGGCCTGCGGGCGGGGCTTCGCCTCCGTGCTCGGCCTCCCCGACCGAGCCACCCACCCGGTCAGCGAGCTGCCGGGGACAGGTGTCCGAGCGATATAGGGCGAAGAGGGTCCGGATGCCCGCCATTCCAGCCAAGGAGATCCGGCCGCCGCTTCCGAGGGGGCCCTTCTTGTCGTCGGGCTTGCTCGCTCGGGCGTTGCGGCGGCCCGGATGTTGGCTGCAAGGGGAGAGGTGGTGCGGGGGGTTGATTCGGGGCATCCGGATGCGGCGGAAGGACTCGAGGGGCTGGGTGTCGAAGTAACCCTGGATACGGATGGATTGGCACGACTCGAGGGGACGCATACCGTCGTCAAGAGCCCGGGTGTTCCCCGGGAGGCCGCGGTGATCGCGGCGGCGTACGAGCGCGGGATCGAGGTCGTGGGGGAGCTGGAGCTGGCCTGGCGGGCACTGCCGAACCGATTCGTCGCGGTGACCGGGACGAACGGGAAGACGACCACGGTCGAGCTGCTCGGACACGTCTACCGCAGCGCCGGTGAGCCCGTCGCGGTCGCCGGCAACGTCGGTACCGCCCTCTCGGAGCTGGTCGGCGAGGTCGATCCCGAGGCGACCGTGATCTGCGAGTGCTCGAGCTTCCAGCTCGAAGACACCAGTTACTTCGCGCCTGAGTGCGCCGTCTTCCTCAACCTCGCCCCCGACCACCTCGACCGCCACGGCGACTTTGGCGCCTATGGGGCGGCGAAGCTGAAGATCTTCGCCAACCAGGGCAACGACGACCTGGCGATCTACAACGCCGACGAGGAGGAGCTGGCCGGCGTCGACCTCGGCGGCTGCGCCCGGCGAATCGCCTTCGGCCACGGCGACGGCCCCGACCGCGAGGTCTCGGTGCGCGGCGGGACGATCTTCTACGACGCCGAGCCGCTGATCGCGGTCGCCGAACTGGCGCTCCCCGGCGAGCACAACGTCGCCAACGCGATGGCCGCGGCCGCGGCGGCGCTGGCGATGGGGATCGGCCGCGACGCGGTCCGCGAGGGCCTGCGCAGCTTCGCCGGCGTTCCGCACCGGCTCGAGCCGGTCGCCGAGATCGACGGCATCCGCTTCGTCAACGACTCGAAGGCGACCAACGTCGCTTCCGCCGCCGTCGGCCTCGGCACCTTCCCGCACGGCGTCCACGCGATCCTCGGCGGCAGTGAGAAGGGCGAGCCATTTGCGCCCCTGATCGCGCCGATCACGCGGCACTGCGCCGCCTGTTACCTGATCGGCGAAACCGCCGGGCGGATGGCGCTGGAGCTGGAGCCGGTGACGGTCGCCGACGTGCCCCTGGTCCACTGCGCTGACCTTGAGGACGCCGTGCACCGCGCCTTCGCGGCCGCCGCGGCCGAGGGGGAGGGCGTCGTCCTGCTCTCTCCCGCCTGCGCCAGCTTCGACGAATTCGAGAACTTCGAGCGCCGCGGCGAGCGCTTCCGCGAGATCGTGACGGCGCTGGGATGACGACGATCGCGCTGCGGCGAGGCGGTGCCGGCGGGGCCGCGAAGGTCAAGCGGGCGAAGCAATCCAGGCGCGCCCGCGCCGCCGTCTCAACCGAGTACAACATGCTGTTGACCGCGACCCTGTGCCTGCTGGCGCTCGGCGCGGTGATGGTCTTCTCGGCCAGCTCGACGACCAGGATCCTGCAGAACGGCGGCCTCTCCGACAGCGCTTTCTACCTGAAGCGGACGCTGATCTTCGGCGCCGTCGGCCTGGTGGTCATGCACGTCGTCGCGCGCCTCGATCTGAAGCTGATCCGGCGCCTCACCCCGGCGCTGCTCGCCGTCGCGCTCTTCCTGCTCGTCGCGGTGCTCGGTGTCGGCAGCAACGTCAACGGCGCCAGCCGCTGGATCGGTGGCGGTTCGCTGCAGATCCAGCCCTCCGAGCTGGCCAAGGTGGCGCTGATCCTCTACGGCGCCGACATGCTCGCCCGCGAACCGAAGCGCTCGCGCTCGCTGCAGGGCTTCATGCCGTTCCTGCTGGTCGTCGGCGGGGCCTGCCTGCTGATCATGCTCGAGCCCGACATGGGGACGACGATGGTGATCGCGTTCGCCGCCGGGGCCACTCTGATCGCCGCCGGCGCCCGCCCTCGCGACCTCGGCAAGATCGCCCTCGCGATCGGCGTTGCGGCGCTGCTGATGACGGTCGTCGAGCCCTACCGGATGGCCCGCCTGACCGGCTTTCTCAACCCCGGCAGTTCGGCGGAAGGGGCCGGCTTCCAGGCCGCCCAGGCGAAGATCGCGCTCGGCTCCGGGGGCATCTTCGGAGTCGGGATCGGCAACGGCGTCCAGAAGGCCTTCTACCTGCCGGAGGCCCACACCGACATGATCTCTGCGGTGATCGGCGAGGAGCTCGGCATGGTCGGGATCGTCGGCGTCGTCGGACTCTTCGGGATGCTCGGCTACGCCGGCCTCAAAGTCGCCCAGAAGGCGAAGGACAACTACGGCAAGCTGCTGGTCGCCGGCCTGACCTCGCTGATCCTCGTCCAGGCGGCGATCAACCTCTTCGCGGTGATGGGCCTGGCGCCGCTGACCGGCGTGCCGCTGCCCTTTGTCTCCTACGGCAACAGCAGCCTGATGGCGACGCTTTTCGCGGTTGGCCTGATCCTCAACGTCGCTCGCGGCGGCGGTGCCCCGGAGCCGCGGACGAGGTCGACTTCCCGCGCCGGCAAACTGCGCAGCATCGATGGCGGGCGAGCGCCCGCGCGAGGAAGGAGCCGATCGAGCAGTGCCAGAAAACCCAAGAGTGGTGGTGGCGGCGGGGGGAACCGCGGGGCACGTCGTGCCCGCCCTGGCGGTCGCCGCCGACCTTCGGGCTAGCGGCGCCGAGGTTTCCTTCCTCGGCACCAGGGAGCGGATCGAGGCCGATCTGGTCCCCGCCGCCGGCTACGAGATCGATTTCGTCAAGGTCCGCGGCATCGACCGCCGCAACCCGCTGCGCGCGGCGCGGGCCGGGTTCGAGGCGCTGGGTGCCGTCGGAGCCGCGCGGGCGGCGCTCCGGAGCCGGAGCGCCGACGTGGTGATGGGCGGCGGCGGCTTCGTCGCCGGACCCGCCGGGTTGGCGGCGACGCTGAGCGGGACGCCGCTGGTGCTGACCGAGGCCGACAGCCACATGGGCCTGGCCAACCGGCTGCTGGCTCGCCGGGCACGGCGGGTCTGCCTCGCCTTCCCGGTCGCGGGCCGGGAGGGTGAGCGCTACCTGGTCACCGGTCGGCCGGTGCCGGCGGCGGTGATCGAGGCCGACCGCGGTGAGGCCCGCGAGCGCTTCGGGATCCCCGCCGAGGCGCGCTGCCTGCTCGTCGTCGGCGGCAGCCAGGGGGCGCGCTCGCTCAACTTCGCCGCGATCGAGGCCTTCGCCGAGCGGGCCGGTCGCGACTTCGCGGTGATCCACGTCTCGGGTACTCGCGACTTCGAGGAGCTGGAGCGGCGCCTTACCGGCGCTCCATATAAGGAGGGCTACTCGCTGCTCCCCTACGAGCCAGATCTGGGCGCCGTGCTCGCCGCCTCCGATCTCGTCCTCGGCCGCTCCGGCGGCTCGATCTTCGAGGCCACCGCCGCCGGCCGGCCGGCGATCCTCGTTCCCTACCCGCACGCCACCGCCGACCACCAGAGCGCCAACGCCGCCTGGATGCAGCGAGCCGGCGCCGCGAGGATGCTGCGTGACGAGGAGCTGAGCGCGGAGCGGTTGGTGGCCGAGGTCGATGCCGTGCTCGGCGACGCGGCGCGGCTGGAGTCGATGGCCGCGGCCTCGCGGGGGCTTGCGCGTCCCGATGCTTCGCGGGTCATCGCCGACGAGGTACTGGCGGCGGCACGATGAGCGGCCCCAGCGACTGGAGCGGCCGGCGGCTGCACTTCATCGGCATCGGCGGGGCCGGGATGAGCGGGCTGGCTCTGGTCTGTGCCCGGCTCGGGGCGACGGTGACAGGCAGCGACCGCTCGGACTCTTCTTATATGGAGCGCCTGCGGGCGGCAGGGCTCGATCCGAAGGTCGGTCACGACTCGGCGAACCTGCCCGCCGGCGCCGAGGTGGTCGTCTCGACCGCGATTGCGGCCGAGAACCCGGAGTTGGCCCTGGCCCGCGAGCGCGGTGTCGAGCCGATCCACCGCGGCGCCCTTCTCGCCGAGCTCTGCGCCGAGAAGCGGTTGATCGCGATCGCCGGCACCCACGGCAAGACGACGACGACGGCGATGGCGGTCTGGGCGCTGCGGGCGATCGGGGCCGATCCGGCCTTCTTCGTCGGCGGCGAGGTGCCGGGGGTCGGCGAGGGTGGCGCTCCGGCAAACGCCGGCTGGGGCGAGGGCGAGTGGGTTGTCGCCGAGGCCGACGAGAGCGACGCCAGCTTCCTGCGGCTGGCGCCCGAGGTCGCGGTCGTCACCAATGTCGAGATGGATCACCACGCCCGCTGGGGCTCGCTGGCGGAGCTGTACGCCGCCTTCGAGCAGTTCGTCGACCCGGCTGCGGGCGTCGTCCTGCCCGCCGTCGAGGCGGGAGGCGGTGGCGAGCGCCACCTCGCGGCCGACTCTCTTTACGACCGGATCGCGGCCGGCAAGCGGGTCAGCCGCTTCGACGCGTCCGTCCCCGGCCCGGTCGAGCTGCCACTCGCGGTTCCCGGCCTCCACAATCGCGCCAACGCCCGCGCCGCGCTGGCCGCGATCGGTCTCGCCGGCCTCGACGTCGAAGCGGCCGCCGCGGCGCTGGCCGACTTCCCGGGGGTGCGCCGGCGCCTGGAGCTGAAGGGCTCCCGCAACGGCGTCCGCGTATACGACGACTACGGCCACCACCCGACCGAGGTGCGGGCGGCGCTCTCGGCGCTGCGCGAACTGCGTCCGGCGCGCCTGATCGCGGCCTTCCAGCCGCACCTCTACTCGCGCACCAAGGCGTTCGCCGAGGAGTTCGGCGCCGCTCTCGCGCTGGCCGACGAAGTCGCCGTCCTCGATGTCTACCCGGCCCGCGAGCAGCCGGTCGGAGAGCTCGCCGGGGTCAGCGGCCTCGACGTCGCCCGCGCGGCGGCGGAGCGGATGGGGGGAAGGCGGGTCTGGTGGCTGCCCGGGGCGGCCGGCGCCGAGCATGCCCTGGCCGACCTGATCGACGGCACGGCCGGCCTCGCCGCCGGCGACGGGGAGCGCGGACCGGTTCTGGTCACGATCGGCGCCGGCGATGTCTTCAAGCTTGGCGAGGCCCTGGTGGAGGGAGGAGGGTGAGCGCGGCGCCGCCGACCGCTGAGCGGGACTACCCGCTGGCCCGGCTGACCACGGTCCGCACCGGTGGCGCCGCTGACTGGTTCGCCCGCCCGGGATCGGAGGCGCAGCTGGTCGAGTTGTTGCGCTGGGCGGACGACGAGGGCCTGCCCGTAGGAGTGATCGGTTCCGGCTCGAACCTGCTGGTAGCCGACGATGGATTCCACGGCCTCGCGATCAAGCTGGACGCCGACCTCGCCTCGATCGAGCGCGACGGCGACCGCGTGCTCTGCGGCGGCGGCGCCCGCCTGCCCTCGGCGGCGGCAAAGACCGCCGGCTGGGGCCTGGAGGGGCTCGAGTTCGGGATCAACATCCCCGGCACCGCCGGCGGGGCGGTGCGGATGAACGCCAACGCCTACGGCGGCCGGCTGGCCCGGGTGCTCGAGTGGGTCGAGGTCGCCGGTGCGGCCGGCAGTGAGCGCCGCGTTCCCGAGGATCTCGGCTTCTCCTACCGGCGCTCCAACCTGCGCGAGGGCGAAGTCGTCGCTCGCGCCTGCTTCCGGCTGCGCCCCGGCGACCCGGAGGCGATCCGGGCGACCCTGGCGACGATGCGCGAGCGCCGCCGCGAGGCACAGCCCTCCGGGATCAAGACCTTCGGCTCGACCTTCAAGAATCCCGAGGACGAGCGCGCCGAGGGTCGCTCGGCCGGACAGTTGCTCGATGCCGCCGGTTGTCGCGGCCTGCGCCACGGCGGCGCCCGCTTCGCGGCGAAGCACGCCAACTTCGTCGAGAACTTCGCCGGCGCGACCAGCGCCGACGTCCTCGAGTTGATGGCCGAGGGTCGCCGGCGGGTCCACGAGCGCTTCGGCGTCGAGCTGGAGCCGGAGGTCCAGGTGTTGGGCGAGGTCAGCTGGCCCGACGGCTGGGAGCTGTGAGGCGCGCGCTGCTCGCGATCGCCGGCGTCCTCCTCGTCGCCGTCGCCGCCTACTACTTCCTGGTTCGCGACACGACCGTGGCGCCACGGGTCCATCTGCCCGAAATCGCCTCGACGATCGGCACCGGCTCCGAAGCGGTGGGGGTCACGGCCACGGGCGAGATCGTCACCTGGTTGGCGGTGCCCGAAGAACCGCCGCCGCCGCACCTCTCGATCACGGAAGTCCCCAAAGCCGGTCGCCTCGCCGGGCCGGTGCTCGAACAGGCGCTCGTCCTCGGCGCCGCTCCGGTCCCGATACGGCCGTACGTCGAACGGGCCTACCGCGGCGCAAGCGGGATCGACGTCGACCTCACCTCGGGGATCGAATTGCGTTTCGGCGACGCCTCCCAGGCGAGGCGCAAGTGGAGATCGGCGCTGGCGGTACTCGCCGATCCGGAAACCACGGCGCTCGATTATGTAGACCTGCACGCGCCGAACCGTCCGGATACCGGTGGGTCCGGACACGCTCTGCCGGAACTGCCCTGACGGCTAGCCCGGGATCAGTCTCGCTCTTGCGGATTGGCCTGAAGCGAAGGTCCAGAGCCACGAATCGCCGCTGCGAACGGCATTGGAAAGCCGTTGAAGCAAAGGCTCAACCTGAGAGTGAGACTAGCCAAAGTCTCAACCCACAGTCAAGACTTGCGGCTTGCAGGATGACTGTCGGGCGTTTGACAGACCTGTGAAAATGCCCTACGTTGAGCGCAATTTCCGCACTTAAGGCGAAGGCTGGAACCCTGAAGCATCGCTGAAGGCTCGGACGGAAAACAAGGCTTTTGCGGGCTCAACTCGAAAAATCCAAGCACTGACTTGGCAAACGCCGGCTCCCCGCCGGCGATCTGGAGAAATTGGGAGATGGAATCCACTTACCTCGCGGTCATAAAGGTCGTCGGCGCCGGCGGCGGCGGCACCAACGCGGTCAGCCGCATGATCGACGCCGGCATTCGCGGTGTCGAGTTCGTCGCGGTCAACACCGACGCCCAGGCGCTGCAGGCCTGCGATGCCGACATCAAGCTCTCGATCGGCCAGGAGCTGACCCGCGGTCTCGGTGCGGGCGGCAACCCGGAGGTCGGAGCAGGTGCAGCGGCCGAGAGTCGCGACGAGATCAAGGAGGCGCTGAAGGGCGCCGACATGGTCTTCGTCACCGCCGGTGAGGGTGGCGGGACGGGCACCGGCTCGGCTCCTGTGATCGCCGAGATCGCCAAGGAAGAGATCGGCGCCCTGACCGTCGGCGCCGTCACCAAGCCTTTCGAGTTCGAGGGAAAACGACGGATGCAGCAGGCGCTCGAGGGCATCGAGAAGCTGCGCAACAACGTCGACACCTTGATCATCGTCCCGAACGAGAAGCTGCTGCAGGCGGTCGAGCGGCGGACCAGCGTGCTCGAGGCCTTCCGCCAGGCCGACGACATCCTCCGCCAGGGCGTCCAGGGCATCACCGACCTGATCACGATCCCGGGCCTGATCAACCTCGACTTCGCCGACGTGCGGACGATCATGCGGGACGCCGGCTCGGCCCTGATGGGCGTCGGCTCGGCCTCCGGAGAGGCCCGCGCTCTCGACGCCGCCAAGGCGGCGATCACCTCGCCGCTGATCGAGGAGTCGATCAAGGGCGCGACCGGGATGCTGCTCAACATCACCGGTCCCGAGGACCTCGGTCTGTTCGAGGTCAACGAGGCCGCGCAGCTGGTCCAGGCTGAGGCCGACGACAACGCCAACATCATCTTCGGCTCGGTCGTCGACCAGTCGATGAGCGACGAGGTCCGGGTCACCGTGATCGCCACCGGTTTCGAGGGTTTCGAGCTCCTCGCCCGCTCGCCCCAGCGGGTGCGCCGCCGCTACGAGAGCCGCCCGCGGGTCGACGCCGAGGACCGCGAGATCCGCAAACTTCGGGTTTCGGATGACGACATTGACGTGCCCGGGTTTCTCAAGGACTGAGTCTTTGGGACGAGGTTTGGCGTGGAGGGGTCGGGGTCGCCCCTTCTCGGGGCACCTCCCCGGGAGGGGCGGGTGCGGCTGACGCCTTGGAGCGTTGCGGCCCGGCTCGTGCTGCAGTCCCGAGAAGGAGCGACCCCGACCCCTCCCCCGAAAGCCGGCTCCAATACGCTGGCCCGTGTGAACGACGCGCCTCTTCGCCGTACCCCTCTCTTCGAGCAGCATCAGGTTCTGGGGGCGAAGTTGGTGCCCTTTGCCGGTTGGGAGATGCCGGTTGCTTATGAGGGGGTGAAGGAGGAGCACGTGGCGGTGCGGACGCATGCTGGGATGTTCGATGTCTCCCACATGGGCGAGGTCGAGGTCGAGGGCCCGGGGGCGCTCGCCTACCTGCAGCGGGTGCTCAGCAACGACGTCGCCAAGATCGCGATCGGCGGCGCCCAGTACTCCTGCCTGTGCAACGAGCAGGGCGGTGTGATCGACGACCTCTTCGTCTACCGGCTCGGCGGCGATCGCTACCTGATCGTCACCAACGCGGCCAACCACGAGACCGACCTCGCCTGGCTCGGCCGCCACAGCCATGACATGGACGTCTCGGTCCGCGACATCGCCGACCGCTACGCGATGCTCGCCGTTCAGGGGCCGCACGCCAGGGCGGTGCTGAGCCGGGCGCTGAACCTGGAGCTGCCGCCGCGGATGCGCGTCGCCGCGGTCAAGGTCGGCCGCCGGCCGGCACTGGCCTGCGGCACCGGCTACACCGGCGAGGACGGGGTCGAGCTGCTGATCGATCCCGAGGTGGCGGCGCCGATCTGGAAGGAGCTGCTCGACGCCGGCGTCGTCCCCTGCGGCCTCGGCGCCCGCGACACCCTGCGCCTCGAGGTCTGCTTTCCGCTGCACGGCAACGAGCTGACCCCGGAGCGCAACCCGATCGAGGCCGGGCTCGGCTGGTGCTGCTCGGCCAAGCCAGCCGGGTTCATCGGCTCCGATGTGATTGAGCGCGCCCGCGCCGAGGGCACGGCCGAGAAGCTGGCGCCGTTCCTGATCGAGGGCGCCGGCATCCCGCGCGAAGGGAACCCGGTGCTGTCCGGCGGCGAGCCCGCCGGCATCGTCACCAGCGGCACCTTCTCGCCCTCGCTGGAGCTCGGCGCCGGGATGGCCTACGTGCGGTCCGATCTCGCCGAGCCGGGCACCGAGCTGGAGATCGACGTCCGCGGCAAGCATCGGCAGGCCCGAGTAGCGTCCAAACCTCTCTACAGGAAAGCGAGTTGAGCCTTGTCTGAAGCGAATTACCCCGACGACCTCCGCTACCACGACCAGCACGACTGGGCGCGGCTGGAGGGCGATGAGCATGCCGTCTTCGGGATCACCTGGTACGCCCAGGACACGCTCGGCGAGGTCGTCTTCTACGACGGCCCGGAGGTCGGTGCCGGCGTCCAGAAAGACTCCTCATATGCCGAGGTCGAGTCGGTCAAGGCGGTCTCCGACGTGATCGCGCCGCTCTCCGGGGAGATCGTCGCCGTCAACGACTCGCTCGAAGACTCGCCGGAGAAGATCAACCAGGACCCCTACGGCGAGGGCTGGCTGGTGAAGGTGAAGCTGACCTCGCCCGAGGAGGCCGGGGCGCTGCTCGAGGCCGACCAATACCGCAAATTGCTGGAGGGCTAGCGTCAAAGGCCGCCTGCCCGCTTCCCTAGAGGCTTGATGTGGGTTATCCACGCACACGGATGACGCCCCATGCCGTCGCTGGATCACCACCCCCGGTCTCGCGGGTAGGAACCCCTACCCGCTTCGCCCGTGTGCGGCGCCCAGCTCGGCCTGTGTCGCCCCCGCGCACGCGTCTAACCCACATCAAGCCTCTAGCCTTAACCGCGTGACTCGCTACACGTCCGCCACCCCTGACGACCGGGCCGAGATGCTCGACGCGATCGGCGTCGACTCGGCCGCCGACCTCTTCGAGCAGATCCCGGCGCCGCTGCGCCTCGGCCGGTCGCTGGCGATCCCCGACGGGCTCAGCGAGGCCGAGGTCTTCGAGCGCCTGGGGGCGCTGGCGGCGCGCAACGCCGACGCCGAAGCGCAGGTCTGCTTCGTCGGGGCGGGGATGTACGACCACTACGTGCCGGCGATCGTCGACGCGATCACCTCGCGCTCGGAGTTCCTGACGCCGTACACGCCCTACCAGCCGGAGATCTCCCAGGGCGGGCTGCAGGTGATGTTCGAGTTCCAGACGGCGATGTCGGAGCTGACCGGGCTGCCGGTCTCCAACGCCGGCCTCTACGAGGGACCGTCCTCCGTCGCCTCGGCCGGCTACCTGGCGATGGGCGCGACCGGGCGCAAGCGCTTCGTCGTCTCCCGCGGCGTCCACCCCCACAGCCGCGAGACGCTCGCCACCTACTCGGTGGGGTACGGCGCGGAGGTCGTCGAGGTCGGGCTCGAGGGCGGGCTGACCGACGCCGTCGCCCTGGCCGCCGCGGTAGACAGCGAGACCGCCGCGGTGATCCTCCAGAGCCCCAACTTCCTCGGCGCGGTCGAGGATGTCGAGGCGCTCGGCGCCGCGGCGCAGGAGCATGGCGCCCTGCTGATCGTCGCCACCGACCCGATGACGCTCGGGATCCTCAAGCCGCCGGGGGAGTGTGGCGCCGACATCGCCCTCGGCGAGGGCCAGCCGCTCGGCAACCGCCTCGACTTCGGCGGCCCCTCCTTCGGCTTCTTCTGCGCCGGCGAGGATCTGATTCGCCGCATGCCCGGCCGGATCGCCGGCGAAACCGAGGACGTCGATGGCCGCCGCGGCTTCGTCCTCGCCCTGCAGACCCGCGAGCAGCACATCCGCCGCGAGAAGGCGACCAACAACATCTGCACCGCCCAGGCGCTGAACGCGCTGGGGGCGATGGTCCACCTCGCCTGGCTGGGACGCGAGGGCTTCCGCGAGCTCGGCGAGCTGCTCGTCCAGCGCACCGCATACGCGCGAAAGAAGCTGGCCGCGGTTGAGGGGGTCGAGCTGCTGCACGAGGCGCCGGTGGCCCGCGAGTTCGCGATTCGCCTCGACGCCCCGATCGCCGCCGTCCTCGACCACTGCGCCGAGCGCGGCATCGCCGCCGGCTACCCGCTCGGTCACGAGTACCCCGAGTACGAGAACGGGCTGCTGATCGCGATCACCGAGCGCCGTACCCGGGCTCAGATCGACGAGCTGGCCGAGGCGATCGGCGCCGCGATCGCGGTTTCCCGCGAGGAGGTGGCGGTCGGATGACCCTGACCGAGACGCCGATGCAGCGCGAACGGGCGCGGACGATCTACGAGAAGTCGAAGCCAGGGCGGCGCGCCGCCGTGCTTCCTGACGCGGGCGTGCCCGAGGTGCCGCTCGAGGAGCTGATCCCAGCCCACCTGCTGCGGGCCGAGCCGCCGCGGCTGCCGGAGATCGCCGAGCCGGAGATCGTCCGCCACTACAACAAGCTCTCGCGCCGCAACTTCGACCTCGACAGCGGCCTCTACCCGCTCGGCTCCTGCACGATGAAGCACAACCCGCGGCTCAACGAGCGGGTCGCGGCGCTGCCCGGCCACGCGCGGCTGCACCCCGCCCAGGACCCCCAGCGCGCCCAGGGCGCGCTGGAGCTGATGTGGCTGTTGCAGGGCTCGCTGGCGGAGATCTGCGGCCTGCCGCACGTCAGCCTGCAGCCCTCGGCCGGCTCCCACGGCGAGCTCGCCGGGCTGCTGCTGACCCGCGCCTACCACGCCGACCGCGGCGAAACGCGGACCAAGGTGCTCGCCCCCGACACCTCGCACGGGACCAACCCGGCCTCGGTGACGATGGCCGGCTACGAGGTGGTCAAGGTCGCGACCAACGAGCGCGGCGGGGTGGAGATGGACGACCTGCGGGCGAAGATCGACGAGGACCCCGACAACGTCGCCTGCCTGATGCTGACCAACCCGAACACGCTCGGGCTGTTCGACGAGAACATCGCCGAGATCGCCGCGCTGATCCACGAGGCGGGGGGGACGCTCTACTACGACGGCGCCAACCTCAACGCCGTGATGGGCCACTCGCGGCCCGGCGACATGGGCTTCGACATCGTCCACGTCAACCTCCACAAGTCCTTCAGCCAGCCGCATGGCGGCGGCGGCCCGGGAGCCGGCCCGATCGCCGTCTCCGACCGGATCGAGCCCTTCCTGCCGCGGCCGCAGGTCATAAGGCGTGCCAAGCAGGGGGGCGAGCCGCCGTGGAGGGAGCGTCACGATCTGATCAATCCGCGAACGGAACAAGGCGAAGCCGGTTATGTATTCGACCTCGAGTTCGACCGGCCCAAGTCGATCGGCCGGCTGCGCGGCTTCCAGGGCAACTTCGGCGTCTTCGTCCGCTCCTACGCCTACATCCTCAGCCTCGGTGCCGACGGCCTCGCCGAGGCTTCGGAGACGGCAGTGCTCAACGCCAACTACCTCAAGGCTCGCCTCGCCGCCGGCCGCGCCGGCCAGCGTTTGCCAATCGCCTTCGACCGCCACTGCATGCACGAGTTCGTCCTCTCCGGCAAGCCGATGAAAAAAGAGCTCGGCCTCGCCACCCTCGACCTCGCCAAGCGCCTGCTTGACCACGGCTTCCACCCGCCGACCGTCTACTTCCCGCTGCTGGTCGAGGAGGCGCTGATGGTCGAGCCGACCGAGACCGAGACGAAGGAGAGCCTCGACGCCTTCGCCGAGGCGATCGAGCAGATCCTCACCGAGGCTGAGACCGACCCCGAGATCGCCAAACATGCGCCTTACACAACGCCGGTTCGGCGGCTCGACGAGGTGAAGGCGACTCGGAGGCCTGTTGTGAGGGGCGTGGTGCAGTAGTCCGGCGGACGCGCTTCGCGCTGATAGTCCGGCGGACTACTGCACCTCGCCCCTGACGTCAGAGCTCCGGTAGATCCTGCTGTAGCTCCAGCACCGGGGCGAAGAGGTCGCCGTGTTGTTCGATCCGCTCCAGCACTTCACCCGCTTCGAAGACCAGGGTTGAGCCGTCGCCTGAGTCGGCGGCGGTCTCGACCTCGTCCCAGGTGATCGGGGTCGAGGCGGTTGGGCGTTCGCGGGCGCGGAGCGAGTAGACGGCGATCGTCGTCTTGCTGCGGTGGTTCTGGGACCAGTCGACGAAGACCTTGCCCTCGCGTTCGACCTTCTTCATCTTCGAGACGACCAGGTCGGGGGTCTGCTTCTCGAGCAGCTGGGCGATCGCTTTGGCGAACGGTTTGGTCGTCTCGTAGGAGGCCTTCTTGTTCAGGGGCACGTAGACCTGCATGCCCTTGGAGCCCGACGTCTTCGGGAAGCATTGGACCCCGAAGTGGCCGAACATGTCGCGCAGACGAATCGCCACCCGGCAGCAGTCGACGATGTCGGCCGGGGGGCCGGGATCGAGGTCGAAGGCAAGCACCGTCGGCCGCGTCGGCGCCCGACCCAGCGAGAGCGAGGGGTGCAGCTCGATCGCCGCCAGCTGCGCCATCCAGATCAGCGTCGGCAGGCCGTCGCAGACGCAGAAGTCGATCCTCCCCGAGCGCGGGCCGGCGAGAACGCTCGTCGTCTTCACCCATTTCGGCCGGTGCTTGGGGCAGCGCTTCTCGAAGAAGGCGGAGTCGAGGTCCTCGACGCCTTCGGGGAAGCGGCGCAGCGTCACCGCTCGGCCGCTCAGGTGCGGCACCATCGCCGTCGCTACCTTGGCGTAGTAGTCGACGACCTCGCCCTTGGTGAACCCGGCCCGCGGATAGAGAACCTTGTCGAGGTTGGTGAGCTTCAGCTCCCGTCCCTCGACCTCGACCTGGCGGCTCTCGGCCACGGCCTACTTCGAGGATTTGGCTTTGGCGCGCGACGAAGCTTTCGTCGCTTTGCTCTTCTTCGCCCCGCCTTTGGCTTTTTTCGCCGCCGGCTTCTTCGCGGGCTTCCTGTCCTTGGCCGCGGCGATGCTCGCCTCCAGCGCTGCCATCAGGTCGGGGGCCTTGGTCGCCTGCGGCGCCTCGCTCTCGGACTGGACGATCTCCTTGCCTTCGGCCTTGGTTTCGATCAGCTTCATCAGCTGCTCGCGGTACTCGTCGCGGTAGCCCTCGGGGTCGAACCTGGTACTCAGCGACTCGATCAGCTGCTCGGCCATCTGCTGCTCCTTCTTCGCCACCTTCGGCTTCTCGGCGGGCAGCACGTCCTCCAGCTCGGCGGCCGGGACGACCTCGTCGGCGAAGCGCATCGTCGTCAGGGTGAGGACGCCGTCGTTGGGCCGGATCGCCGCCAGGTGCTCCTTATTGCGGAAGACGAAGCGGGCGATCGCGACCTTGCCGGAGGCCCGCATCGCCGCGGCGAGCAGCGAGTAGGCCTTCTCGGCGCCGTCGGCCGGACCGAGGTAATAGGGGCTGTCGAAGTAGATCGGATCGATCTCACCGAGGTCGACGAAGTCCTCGACCTCGATCGAGCGGCTCTTTCCCGGCGCCAGCGCCGCGATCTCGTCTTTGCCAAGCGGCACGTAGTTGCCGGGCGTGATCTCGAAGGCCTTGATGATCTCGTCGTAGGGAACCTCTTCCTCGGTCCCCTCGGCGATGCGGCGGTGTTTGATCCGGGCGCTGTCGGACTCGCGGATCTCGCGCAGGGCGATTCCACGCCGCGCGACCGCGCTGTAGAGCTTCACGGGCACGTTGAGGAGCCCAAAGCTGATCGAACCACTCCAGATCGCCCTCGCCATGGCGGCGATTGTCTCAGCCCTCGGCCGCGGTTGGAAGGGCCCAGGTGCGGCGAGAGGCATCTTGCGCGGCGGCCGGGGCACCGAGCCGGCGCTCGCGAGCGCGCCTGCATAGGCTTGGAGGATGCCCAGCCCGATCATCTTCTCCGGCATCCAGCCGACCGGCCGCAAGCACCTCGGCAACTACATCGGCGCGATCCGCCAGTACGTCGAGGGCCAGGATCGCGGCGACCCGGCGATCTTCTGCATTGTCGACCTGCACGCGATCTCCGTCGCCTACGACCCCGACGAGCTGCGCGAGCGGGTCTACGACACGACCGCGATCCTGCTGGCCGCCGGCCTTGATCCGGAGCGCTGCATCCTCTTCCGCCAGTCCGACGTGCGCGAGCACACCGAGCTGACCTGGCTGCTCTCCGCCGTCACCTCGCACGGCGACCTCAACCGCATGCACCAGTTCAAGGACAAGTCGGCGCGCCAGCGCGAGCTGGTCTCGGCGGCGCTCTTCTACTACCCGGTGCTGATGGCCGCCGACGTGCTCGCCTACCGCGCCACCGAGGTCCCGGTCGGCGACGACCAGCGCCAGCACGTCGAGCTGATGCGGGAGATCGCCCGCCGCTTCAACGAGCGCTTCGGCGAGACCCTGGTTGTGCCCGAGCTGCTGGTCCCCGAGGTCGGCGCCCGGATCATGGACCTGCAGGAGCCGGAGCGGAAGATGTCGACCACCGGCGCCGGTGAGGCCGGCACCGTCTACGTGCTCGACGAGCCCGCCGCGATCCGCAAGAAGCTCGGCAGCGCCGTCACCGACTCCGGCCGCGAGGTGCGACGCGGCGAGGACAAGGCTGGGATCAGCAACCTGATCGACATCCTCGCTGTCGCCCGCGGCGTCGACCAAGGTGAGATCGAGCGCGAGTTCGAGGGCGCCGGCTACGGCGACTTCAAGCAGGCGGTGGCGGAGGGGGTCGTCGAGCTGCTGAACCCGGTCCGCGAGCGCTACGCCGAGCTGCGTCCCGACGTGGCGGCGCTGGAGGCAACGCTTGCCACCGGCGCCGAGAAGGCGAGCGCAATGGCCGCGCCGGTCCTCGCCGACGTTCGCGCGGCGATGGGTTTCGGCCCCGCGTAAGACCGCCGGCGGCTCAGCTCCGCTCCCGCTGCCGTCGGGTGGGGGCTCCACCGCCGGGAACTTCGTCCCTGTCCAGGACTAGGCTTGCCGGGATGCCCGTCGCCGACCTGGATCTCGACCTCGACATCTTCGCCGGGCCGTTCGACCTGCTGATGGCGGTCGTCCTGCGCGAGGAGGTGAGCCTGCTCGACCTGCAGCTGGGTGAGGTCGTCGTCGCTTACATCGAGCACCTCGAGGAGGAGGGCGAGCTGGAGCTCGAGGTGGCGACCGAGTTCCTCGTCCTGATCGCGGCTCTGCTGGAGCTGAAGTCGCGCCTGATGCTGCCCGGGCCCGAAGACGAGCTCGACGATCTCAGCCCGCAAGAGGCGATCGAGGAGCTGGTCGCGCGGATGCTCGAGTACCGCCGCTACCGCGACGCCTCGAAAGTGATCGCCGACCGCTTCGAGAGTCAGCGTGGCTACCTCTACCGCTCCGCACCGCTGCCGCGTGAGCTGCGCCAGGTCGCGGTCGACGCCGCCGTCGCCGTGTATGACCCGGAGGCGCTCGGCGCGGCGCTGGGCGATCTGCTGACCGAGCCGGCCGACGTCGACGTCAGCCACATCCGTCCGACCGTCTCGCTGGAGCGCCGCATGCGGGTCCTCCGCGACGTCCTCCGCGGCCGCTCCGAGCTTCGACTTCGACGAGGAGTTCGGCGGCGAGGACCGGCTGACCCAGGCGGTCACCGTCTTCGGGCTGCTGGAGCTCTACCGCAAGGGCGAGATCACCTGGGAGCAGTCGGAGTCCTTCGGGCCGATCACGGTGACGAGGAAATCGGCGCCGGCGTGAGCGACCTGTCCCGCACCGTCGAAGCGCTGCTCTTCCTCTCGCCCCAGCCGGTGGCGGTCGCCGACCTCGCCGCGGCGGTCGAGGCAACGGAGGGCCAGGTCTCCGAGGCGATCGAGCTGCTGCGCGAGGACCTCGCCCCCGGCCGTCGCGGGGTCGTCCTGCGCGAGGTCTCCGGCGGCTTCGCCCTCGCCACCGACCCGGCAACCGAGGAGGCCGCCCGCCGCCTGCTGGCGAAACCGCGGACGCCGCCGCTGACCCAGGCCCAGGCCGAGACCCTTGCGATCGTCGCCTACCTGCAGCCGGTCACCCGGCCGGAGGTGGCCCGGATCCGCGGCGTCTCCTCCGAGTCGGCGGTCCAGGGCCTGGCCGAGCGCGGCCTGATCGAAGAGGCCGGGCGCTCGCAGTTCGGCGCGGCGATCTTCAAGACGTCGGAGCTGTTCGAGCGTCTCTTTGGGCTCAGTGGACTTGATCAACTGCCGGATCCGGCCAGATTCGACCCCAGTCCAGAGGACGCGCGGGAGCTGCGGGAGCGGCTCCTCAAGGCGGGGGAACAAAGGGCAGAACCATGAGGCCGGGATGGGGCGGGGACCTGTCTCGGTCCAGCGAACAGCGGGAGGCTGGCCCGAGACAGGTCCCCGCCCCTCTCGATTCGTGAGGCTGGCCAAGTTCCTGGCGCATGGGGGAGTGGCTTCGCGGCGGCGCGCCGAGCTGATCATCGAAAAGGGGCGGGTCACGGTTGGTGGGGAGGTCGTCACTGATCCTGCTCGAGGGGTGGGTGAGAGCGATGACGTTCGCGTTGACGGCAGTCCCGTGGGGGTCGAGAAGACGGAGGTTTGGGCGGTCAATAAGCCGGCGGGGGTGGTTTCGACGGCGCGGGAGCCGGGGGAGCGGCCGGCGGTGGTTGAGCTGGTTGACTCGCCGGCGCGGCTGTATCCGGTGGGGCGCCTGGATGCCGACTCGACCGGCCTGCTGCTGCTGACCAACGACGGCGCCCTGGCCAACCGCCTCACGCATCCCCGCTATGGAGTCGCCAAGACCTATCTGGCGCGGCTCGGCAAGCCGCCCAGCGATCGCGATCTCGAGCGGCTCCGCGACGGCGTCGAGCTGGAGGACGGGCGGACGGCGCCGGCGGTCGTCAACCGGGTCAGCCGCCAGGAAATCGAGATCGTCCTCAAGGAAGGGCGCAACCGCCAGGTGCGGCGGATGGTCGAGACGATCGGCAATCGGGTCGTCAACCTGCAGCGAACCCAGTTCGGCTCCCTCAAGCCTCGGACGCCTGGACAAAGGCGGCGCCCGGCGCCTCAGCGATCAGGAGATCGCCCGCCTCTGGGCGGACACCGAGGCTTCCGATTCCGCGAGCTGACGGCAGATCGCGTCAGCGACCTGCTCGGTTTCCCGTTCGGCCTGCAGGCGGGTAACCCGCAGGGTCGAGAACCCGACGCGCATCAGTTCACGATCGCGCCAGCGGTCCCGCTCGAAGGCGACGTCGGTGGAGTGGAAGTCGCGGCTGTCGGCCTCGACCACGAACCGCTGCTCGACCCAGAGAAAGTCCACCTCGATGCGCCCCTTGACCAGATCGACCGGCGCGTTGGCGCGCGGCGCCGGGATGCCGCGCCTGCTGAGAATCGGCAGCACCATCGCCTCGAGTGGACTCTTGAGGCGTGCCTTTCTGGCGAGCGGCGCGGCCCCTCTCCACTCGCCGATCAGGATCCTGAGGCTGCCCGCCCCGCGTCTGCCACCGGACCCGAGGGCCGCCTCGACCGCCTCGATGTCCAGCATCTTCTTCGCCGCCGCCCGCTCGAAGGCGCTGCGCAATGACCAGAGCCCGACCATCCCTCCGAGGTCGACGAGGGTTCGACCTGGGCTCGTGCAGGGGATCCCATCCACGGTTCCCGTTTCCCCGCTTTTCAGCGGTGGTCCGAAGTGAGCCTGGACTCCGTCGATCCCTCGGCCCCGTTGCCCGCGGCTGATTACGTCGATCACTACGGGCGGGCGGTCGAGTAGGCCCAGCAGAGCCGCGGCACTGCGATGGGAGACGAATGAGTCCTCACCACAGGCCAAAGTGGCCGCCCGCATCCGTCCCCGCGGCCCGATCGCCGGGTGGCCGACCGCGTATACGCCGCGGAACACTCGATACAGGTGGCCCGCCCGGATCGAGCGCGCGACCGCGCTGTCGTCGACGCCGACTTGCCGCAGCTGTCTGCGGGAGACGACGCCGTGCTGTCTCGCCGCCAGCCTCGACACCCGCAGGAATGCCCCGGTGTGACTTTTGGTCTCCACACGACTAAAAGTCACACCGCAATCCGCTCTCTCCCCCCGCCGCGAATCGTCAACCGGTCGCCGCTCTGGAAAGATGCGGAGTCGTGAGTCCCGGACAAGGATGCGACGAGGCACCCCGGCAGCGGCTCTTCGCGGTCCGCGGCGCGACACAGGTCGAGGTCAACGAGGCCGAGGCGATCGTCGCCGCCACCGAGGAGCTGATGAAGGAGCTGATCGGCCGCAACGGCCTGGTCCCCGAGGCGATGGTCAGCTGTCTGTTCACGACCACCGAGGATCTCGACGCCGAGTTCCCGGCCGTCGCCGCCCGCAATCTCGGCCTCGACCGGGTGCCGCTGCTCTGCTGCCGCGAGATCCCGGTTCCCGGCTCGATGGCGCGGGTGATCAGGGTGATGGCCCACTGCTACGCGCCCGAGGACCACATTCCCTCGCACGTCTATCTGGGCGGCGCCCAGGACCTGCGACGCGATCTCCAGTCGGCTCAGTAGTCCGTCACAATCCGATGACGATGACCGTGACCTTCGCCGAGAAGCTGGCGCGCATGCCGGGCTACCAGGCCGGCGTGCCAACCGGACAGGCGCCGACCGAGATCGCCGCCGCCGGGATCGCCCAGCTGGCATCGAACGAGTCGCCCTTCCCGCCGCACCCGCAGGTGATCGAGGCGATCCAGCGGACCGCGGCGGCGATGAACCGCTACCCCGATCCCGACGCGACCCTGCTGCGCCGCCGCCTGGCCGAGCGCTACGAGACCGAGCCGGGCCGGATCGCGGTCGCCAACGGCTCCTGCGAGCTCCTGCTCGCCGCCGCCGAGGCACTCTGCGAGCCGGGGGCGGAGATCATCTATGCCTGGCCCTCCTTCTCGATGTATCCGTACCTTCCGGCGCTGACCGGCGCCCGTGAGATCCGGGTCCCACTCGGCCCCGGCTACCTCCACGACCTCGACGCGATGGCGGCGGAGGTGACGGCGGCGACTCAGCTGCTGATCGTCTGCAACCCCAACAACCCGACCGCGACCCACCGCCCGGTGGCCGAGATCGCCGCCTTTTGCGAGCAGATCCCGGCGCACGTGACGGTGATCCTCGACGAGGCGTATGTCGAGTTCCAGACCGACGACGATCCCGACGCGAGCCTCGACCTGCTCGCCGGCTTCCCCAACCTGGTTGTCCTGCGCACCTTCAGCAAGTGCTATGGCCTCGCGGGCCTGCGGGTCGGCTACGCGATCGGCTCCTCGACCTTCCGCGCCGCGGTCGACGCGGTGCGCCAACCGTTCAGCGTCAACGCCCTCGCCCAGGCGGCGGGAGCAGAGGCGATCCTGCACTCCGACGACGTCCTCTTCCGGGTCGAGAGCACCGTCGCCGAGCGGCTGCGGGTCGAGGAGGGGCTGCACGACCTCGGCTTGCAGACCGCCGAGACGCAGGCGAACTTCTCCTGGATTGAGCTCGGCGACGCCAGGGAGTCCGAGGTGGTCGCGGGCCTTGCCGCGCAGGGGATCGCGGTCCGTCCCGGAACCCCGCTCGGCGACCCCGGCCACATCCGCGTCAGCTACGGCCTGCCCGCGGAGAACGACCGCTTCCTAGCCGCCCTGTCGGAATTGCTCGACTAAACGCGCGTCCCGTGCTACAAAGCCGGTCAAGGTGATGATCACGGGCGCATCCGCGTACGGCCCGAGCGCCCCCGGCGCTGCCGTCGCGCCTGCCTGCATCACCTAAGGGACAACCAATATGTTCATCGGGATGCAGGAGGGCGCCGAACGAGATCTGGTCCGCGATCAGCGCATCGCCAAAGTCGTCGAGTTGGCCCCGCCGGAAAAGCTGCTGGAGGAGCTGCCGCTCGGGCCGGAGCGCGCCACCGCCGTGGTCAGGGGCCGCGAGGAAGTCGTCGATGTCCTGCACGGCAAGGACCAGCGACTGCTGGTCGTCGTCGGTCCCTGCAGCGTCCACGACCCGAAAGCGGCGCTGGAGTACGCGACCCGGCTTGCCGCGACGGCACGCGACCTCAGCGACCAGCTGCTGATCGTGATGCGGGTCTACTTTGAGAAGCCGCGGACGACGACCGGCTGGAAGGGCCTGATCAACGATCCCCATCTCGACGGCTCGGCGGACGTCAACGCCGGGCTGCGGATCGCCCGCAAGCTGCTGCTGCAGGTGCTCGACCTCGGGCTGCCGGTCGGCTGCGAGTTCCTCGACCCGATCACGCCGCAGTACATCTCCGACACCGTCGCCTGGGGCGCGATCGGGGCCCGCACCTCTGAGAGCCAGACCCACCGTCAGCTCGGCTCCGGTCTCTCGATGCCGATCGGCTTCAAGAACCGCACCGACGGCAACGTCCAGGTGGCGGTGGACGCGGTCCGCGCCGCCGCGGCCTCGCACGCTTTCGCCGGGATCGACGACGCCGGCCAGCCGGCGATCCTGCACACGACCGGCAACCCCGACTGCCACATCATCCTGCGGGGGGGCCACGGGATGCCGAACTACCACGTGCCCGACGTCGAGGACGCCCTGGTCACGCTCGGCATCGCCGGGCTGCCGGAGCGCCTGGTGATCGACGCCTCCCACGACAACAGCGGCAAGGACCCGGAGAAGCAGCTTTTCGCCGCCGGTGAAATCGCCGACCAGATCGCCGACGGCAGCAAGGCAATCGTCGGGATCATGCTCGAGTCGTTCCTCGTCGAGGGCCGCCAGGACCTGCGACCGGGCGAGCCGCTGACCTACGGACAGTCGATCACCGATCCGTGCATCGACTGGGAGGACACCGTCTCCGCCCTGAACCGCCTCGCCGCAGCCGTCGAGGCTCGCCGCACTTGACGAAGGTCGCCGTCCTCGGGGTGGGCCTGATCGGAGGCTCGATCGGGCTCGCCGCGCGGCGACGGCTCGACGCCGAGGTGGTCGGCTTCGGCCGTAACCCGGCAACGCTGGCGCGGGCTGTCGAGCTCGGTGCGCTCGACCATGCCGCAAGCTCGTTGCCCGACGCCTGCGAGGGCGCTGAGATCGTCTTCTGCGCCGGCCCCGTCGCGGTCCTGCCCGAGCTGGGCGCCGCGGCCCTGGCGGCCTGCGGTCCCGACACCGTGGTCAGCGACGTCGGCTCGACGAAGGCCGAGTTGGTCGCCGCGCTCGGGGCTGACGAGCGCTTCATCGGCGGACATCCGCTGGCCGGGGCGGAGACCGCCGGGGTCGAGAACGCCCGCGAGGATCTCTTCGAGGGCGCTCGCTGGTTCCTGACGCCGACGGCGCGCTCCAGCGGCGTCCTCTACGACCGCCTGCAGCGCGCCGTCGCCGCCCTCGGCGCCCGGCCGCGGGCGATCGACCCGGCGGGCCACGACCGCCTGATGGCGACCGTCAGCCACCTGCCTCACGTCGTCGCCAACGCCCTCGTCGCCGAGGCCGCCGCCTCGCTGGGTGGTGACGGCGAACGGATGCCCGAGGTCGGGCCGAGCTTCCGCGACACGACCCGCGTCGCCGGCTCAAACCCGGCGATCTGGACCGACATCTTCGCCGGCAATCGCGAGGCCGTCGCTGACTCGGTCGAGTCGGTGGCGCGCCGGCTGGAGGAGGCCGCGGCCCTGATCCGCGGCGGTGACCACGAGGCGATCCGCGCCTGGCACGCCGCCGCCGGCGAGGACCGCGGCCGGCTGCTGGAGTCCGAGCGGCAGGCCGGGCCGCTGCACGAGCTGCGGATCTTCGTCCCCAACCAGCCGGGGACGATGGCCGGCCTGGCCCTGGCGCTCGGCGAGGCAGGAGTCAACATCGAGGACATGGCGCTCTACCCGGTTCCCGACATGAGCTCCGGTGCGATCTCGCTCTGGGTCGCCGGCTCCGAGCAGGCGAGCCGGGCGGCTGATCTCGTTCGCGGCCTCGGCCACTCGGTCACCGTGCTCGGTCCCGGGGAGTAGCCGCCGATGACCCGTTTCGCGCCGGTCGCCCCCCTGCGCGGCTCGCTGCGGCCGCCCGCCGACAAGTCGATCTCCCACCGGGCGGCGCTGATCGCCGCGATGGGAGAGGGAGAGACGACGATCGAGGGCTACCTCGACGCCGCCGACACGCGCTCGACCCTCGCTGCGGTGGAGGCCGTTGGGGCGCGGGTCGAGGGTGTCAGCGCGAACGGCATGGAGCCGCTGATCCGGGTCGCCGGCGTCGGCCTGCGCGGCGCCGGCCCGGCGAGCATCGACGTCGGCAACGCCGGCACCCTGCTGCGGCTGCTGCCCGGCTGGCTGGCGGGGCAGGAGGGAGAGAGCTGGACGCTCGACGGCGACGACTCGATCCGCCGCCGGCCGGTCGACCGCATCGCTCTGCCGCTGACCGAGATGGGTGCCCGGCTCAGCGCCCGCGAGGGCCGGTTGCCACCGCTGGAGATCTCCGGCGCGCCGCTGCAGGGGATCACCTACGCGATGCCGGTGGCCAGCGCCCAGGTCAAGTCATGTCTCCTCTTCGCCGGGCTCTTGGCGAATGGCGAGACCCGGATCGTCGAGGAGCTTCCAAGCCGTGACCACAGCGAGCGGATGCTGACCGCGGCCGGGGCCGAGGTCCGGCGCGAGGGTAACGCGGTGGTGATCCAGCCCGCCAAGCGCCTCGAACCCGGTGAGATCGCCGTTCCGGCTGACATCTCCTCAGCCGCCTTCTTCATCGTCGCGGCCTCGCTGGTCAAGGGCAGCGAGATCGTGCTCGAGGGCGTCGGAGTCAACCCGACCCGAACCGGACTGCTGACGATCCTCGAGCGGATGGGCGCGGCGATCGAGGTCGAGCCCGGCGGTGAGCGTGAGGGCGAGCCGACCGCGCGGCTGATCGTCCGGCCGGCGCCGCTGCGCGGGGTCGAGGTCGGCGACGCCGAGATCCCGCTGGCGATCGACGAGCTTCCCCTTGTCGCTCTCGCGGCCTGCTTCGCCGCGGGGACGACGACGATCCGCGACGCCGAGGAGCTGCGGCGCAAGGAGTCGGACCGGATCGAGACCGTGACGATGGCGCTGCGGGCGCTCGGCGGCAAGGTCGAGCCGACTCCGGACGGGATGGTCATCGAGGGCACCGGCGGCCTGCGCGGCGGCACGATCTCCTCCCACGGGGACCACCGGATCGCGATGCTCGGCGCCGTCGCCGGCCTCGCCTCGCGCGACGGGGTCGAGGTCGTCGGCATGGAGGCGGCCGCGGTCAGCTACCCAGGCTTCCAGACCGACCTCGTCGCCCTGCTCGGCGCTTGAGCTGGCGCCGAGAAACGCCCTGAGCGTCGCATCCATACGCTGGTCCGATGGTTATCGCGATCGACGGCCCGGCCGGGGCCGGCAAGTCCACCGTCGCCCGCGCCGTGGCGGCCGAGCTCGGCTTCACCTACCTCGACTCCGGGGCGATGTACCGCTGCGTGGCCTTGGCGGCGCTGGAGGCAGGGATCGACGTCGATGATGGCGCCGCCCTCGGCCCTCTGGCGGCCGGGCTGGAGGTCGTCCTCGACGACCGTCGGGTCCTGCTCGGCGAGCGCGACGTCAGCGCCGCGATCCGCGAGCCGGTGGTCACCGCCGCCGCCTCGCATGTCTCGGTCCACCCGGCCGTGCGCGAGGCGATGGTCGATCGCCAGCGCCATCTGATCGCCGCCGGGAACTACGTCGCCGAGGGCCGCGACATCGGCACCGTGGTCAGTCCCGAGGCGCCGCTCAAGGTCTTCCTCACCGCCTCCGACGAGGAGCGCGCCCGCCGCCGCGCGGCCGAGACCGGGGAGGACTTCGAGTCGGTGCTCGATGCCCAGCGCCGCCGCGACGCCCGCGACGCGGGCCGGGAGCACGGCGCCCTGCGCGCCGCCGAGGACGCCGTCGAGCTCGACACCACGGGTCTCGGCCTGGAAGAGGTCGTCGGCCGGGTTGTCGCGCTGGCCAGAGGGCGGGCGCTGGCGTGAGCCGGCTGCCGAAAGTCGCGGTCGTCGGCTTCCCGAACGTCGGCAAGAGCACCCTGGTCAACCGCCTGGTCGGCGGCAACGAGGCGGTGACCGCAGCCGAGCCCGGCGTCACCCGGGATCGCAAGCGCCTGGAGACCGAGTGGAACGGCGTCGCCTTCGAGCTGATCGACACCGGCGGGATCGACCTCGAGGACGAGGCCGAGCTGGCCCGCGACATCCAGGCCCAGGCCCGCCTGGCGATCGCCGAGGCGGACGCCGTCGTGCTCGTGGTCGATGGCCGGGCGGGGCTGCGGGCCGGCGACGCCGAGCTGGCCCGGACCCTGCGCGGCGGCGGCGTGCCGGTGATCGTCGCCGTCAACAAAGCCGATCGCCCCAACGACCACGGCTTCACCGCCGAGTTCCACGGCCTCGGGCTCGGCGAGCCGCTGCCGCTCTCAGCCACCCACGGGCTCGGCACCGGCGACCTGCTCGACGCGATCGTCACCGCCCTCGGCGAGCGGCCGCCGCGCCCCGACGACGGCGAAGCGGTCCGGGTCGCGGTGATCGGCCGCCCCAACGTCGGCAAGTCCTCGCTGGTCAACGCCTTCCTCGGCTCCGACCGGGTGATCGTCTCGGACATGGCCGGCACCACCCGCGACGCGATCGACACCGAACTCGACGTCGACAACCGCCGCGTGATCCTGGTCGACACCGCCGGCCTGCGGCGACGCTCGAAGGTGGCCGGGACCGTCGACTACTACGCCCAGCTGCGCTCCGAACGTGCCGTCGATCGCGCCGACGTCGCGCTCGTCGTCTGCGACGCCTCCGAGGGGGTCACCTCCGAGGACCTGCGGGTCGCCGAGATGGCGATGAAGGCCGGCTGCGCCAGCCTCCTGGTGATGAACAAGTGGGATCTGAGCGAGACCGACATCGACGACGCCCGGGCCCGGGTGGCGCGCAAATCGCGCCTGCGGCCGGCGGTGATCACCTGCTCGGCGACCCGCGGGCGCAACGTCGGCTCGCTGCTGCCGCGAGCGCTGGAACTGGCCGACCGCGCCGCCGAGCGGATCCCGACCCCGGAGCTGAACCGCTTCGTCGCCTCGGTCGTCGCCAAGACCCCACCCCCCTCGCGGCGCGGGCGGCGGCTGCGGCTCTACTACGCGGCGCAGATCGGCGAGCGCCCGGTGCGGGTCGCGATCCAGGTCAACGATCGCAAGCTGATCAACCGCAACTGGGCCTACCACCTGGAGAACCAGATGCGCGAGGCCTACGGCCTCGAGGGGGTGCCGCTGGTGATCGACTTTGTGCCCCATTCGGGTCGCCGCGGCAGACCGGACTAGAGCCTTCGACCTCCGCGCCGTTTCCTCTAGGCTTCGCCGATGCCTATCTCCAAGCCGCTCGCCGAGAACGAGCATCTCTTCACTTCCGAGTCCGTCACCGAGGGTCATCCGGACAAGGTCAGCGACCAGATATCCGATGCCGTTCTCGACGCGATCATGGCCGAGGACCCGGGCGGCCGCGTCGCCTGCGAGACGCTGGTCAACACCGGCATGGCGGTGGTCTCCGGCGAGATCACTACCGACGTCCACCTCGACATCCCCGAGATCGTCCGCGAGACGATCCGCGGGATCGGCTACGACCACGGCGACTACGGTTACAACTGCGACCACATCTCGGTCCTCGTCTCGCTCGACAAGCAGTCGGTGGACATCGCCCAGGGTGTCGACCTCGCCTACGAGACCCGGGTTGGCGACGCCGACGACGAGCTGCTGCTGGCCGGCGCCGGAGACCAGGGGATGATGTTCGGCTACGCCAGCGACGAGACCGAGGCGCTGATGCCGATGCCGATCCACATCGCCCACCGGCTGGCCGAACGCCTCGCCGCGGTACGCAAGGACGGCACGCTCGACTATCTCGGCCCCGACGGCAAGACCCAGGTCAGCGTCCGCTACGCCGAAGGTCGCCCGGTCTCGATCGACAAGCTGCTGATCTCCACCCAGCACGCGGAGGGGGTCGACTCCGAGACCCGGATCAAGCCCGACCTCTGGCAGCACGTGGTCCTGCCAGTCCTCGAGGCCGCGGTTCCCGGCCGCTACGACGAGGCCGAACTGCGCGAGAGCTTCCTCGTCAACCCGACCGGCAAGTTCGTGATCGGCGGCCCGGTCGGCGACGCCGGCCTCACCGGCCGCAAGATCATCGTCGACACCTACGGCGGCATGGCCCGCCACGGCGGCGGCGCCTTCTCCGGCAAGGACCCGTCCAAGGTCGACCGCTCGGCCGCCTACGCCGCCCGCTACGTCGCCAAGAACGTCGTCGCCGCCGGGCTCGCCCAGCGCTGCGAGGTCCAGGTCGCCTACGCGATCGGCGTCGCCCACCCGGTCTCGCTGATGGTCGAGACCTTCGGCACCGGCGTCGTGCCGGACTCACGCATCTCCCGGCTCGTCGAGGCCGAGTTCGACATGCGCCCCGGCGCCTTCCGTGGCTACCTCGACCTGCACAGGCCGATCTTCCAGAAGACCGCCGCCTACGGCCACTTCGGCCGCGAGGACGACGACTTCACCTGGGAGAAGACCGACCGCGCAGCCGCATTGCGCGACGCGGCGGGCCTGGCGGCGTCGGTTGCCTGAGCGCACCCGCGCGGTGTGCGGTTAGGGAATTAAGCGGTGGGCGGGATGCCGGGACCGTCGGGGTGCTGCGCCTCGCCGAGCCCGTGGCTTCCGGCGGCGCCGGCGCCAGTGGCCTGGTCGACGCGGTGGACGACCTCGGCCGGGTTGGCGACGCCGACGAAGACGAAGTTGTAGTCGTCGGTGGCGGCGGTGTCGAAATCGACGTCGCCGATCTGCATCAGGCGCTGGTAGACCGACTGCCGGTAGTTGACGTTCTGGACCCGCTCCAGGCGCGTCTCCTGGATCTCCCGGGAGATGATTCCGCGCTTGATGTTGAGCCGGCGGTTGGTGATCGTGTAGGTCGTTGCGACCCGCTTGACGAAGCCGATCAGGACGGTGACAGCAATGATCACGACCACCGCCGCCACGGCGCTGCCGTTGCCGGAGAGCAGCTTGACGATGACGCCGATGACGAAGGCGACCACGATCCCTTTCAGGTAGAAGCCGAGGATCGCCCGCCAGGAAGGATGACCCTCGAAGATGACCTGCTCTCCGGGGCTGAGATTGAGGCTCACGGGGGCCAGCATATGTGCTCGGTCGGGCTCCCGCCACTCGTGCTCGGGCCGGCCCGTCCCCCGGCGGTCATAACCTCGGCGGGTGACCGTCCTCAGGGTCGAGCCGCTGACCACCGCCCGCGCCCTGCGCGGGCCGTTCGACTACCGCCTGCCGGCGGCGATGGACGGGCTCGAGGTCGGCAGTGTCGTCCGCGTTCCCTTTGGACCGCGGCGCCTGCTCGGCGTCGTCGTCGAGCTCGCCGAGACCTCCGAGCTGCCCCCCGAGCGCCTGGCCGAGCCGATCGAGGCGCTCGAGGCGGGGGCGCCGTCCGAGCTGGTCGGACTCGGGCTCTGGGTCGCCCGCGAGTACTGCTCGACGCCCTCCCGCGGCTTGCAGCTGGTACTGCCGCCGGGAACCGGCACCGGGGGTCGGACGGTCCGCTCCAAGGTCGAGCTGCGGGCCGAGATCCTGCCCGCCGGCGAGAACGCGCTGGGCGGCGGTGCGCGACTCGGGGCCAAGCAGCGAGCGGCGCTGGAGGCGCTGCGGGCCGGCGAGATGTCAGGCGGCGAGCTGGCCGTGGCGGTCGGCTCCGATCGCCAGACGCTGCGGCGACTGGAGGAGCGAGGCCTGATCGCGACCCGCAGCTCGCGGCTGCGCCGCGCCCCAGGGCAGTCCGGACCGGCCGCGCCGGCCGAGCGGCCGCGGCTGCTGCCCGAGCAGCAGGCCGCGGTCGATTCGCTCGTCGCCGCGCTCGACGGTGAGGAGGGTGCTCCGTGCCGGCAACTGCTCCACGGCGTCACCGGCTCGGGCAAGACCGAGGTCTACCTGGCCGCGGTCGAGGCGGCCCTCGAGCGCGGTCGTGGCGCGATCGTCCTCGTTCCCGAGATCGGCCTCGCGCCGCAGGCGGTGGCCCGCTTCCGGGCCCGCCTCGGCGACCGCTTCGCCGTCCTCCACTCGGCCCTCTCGGCCGGTGAGCGCTACGACGAGTGGCGGCGGCTGCGCAGCGGCGAGGCGAACGTCTGCGTCGGCCCGCGCTCGGCGGTCTTCGCCCCGGTCGAGAACCTCGGCCTGATCGTCATCGACGAGGAGCACGACGCCTCCTACAAGCAGGAGGGCGACCCCTCCTACGACGCCCGCACGGTCGCCCGCAAACGGTCCGAGGACTGCGGCGCGGTGCTCGTCGCCGGGACCGCGACGCCGCGCCCGGAGACCTGGCTGGAGCTGCCGCGGATCGAGCTGCCGCGCCGCGTCGACGGTCGCCGCATGCCGCCGGTCCAGCTGGTCGACATGCGCGAGGCCGATCCCCGCTCCGGTCCGCTGCATGCCGACACCTGGACGGCCCTGGAGGGGGTCCGCGCGGCCGGGGCCAAGGCGATCGTGATGATCAACCGCCGCGGCTTCGCCCCCTGGCTGACCTGCCGCTCCTGCGGGCATCACTGGGACTGCCCCAACTGCGACGTCTCGCTGATCGTCCACCGCCACAGCGGCCGGCTCGTCTGCCACCACTGCGCCCACGCCGAGCCGGCGCCGCGCGCCTGCCCCGAGTGCGCCTCGACGACGCTCTCGCAGACCGGTGCCGGCACCGAGCGGATCGAGGCGCTGCTGCGCGAGCACCTGGAGCCGATGCCGGTCTTCCGCCTCGACTCCGACACCGCCGCCGCCCGCGGCGCCCACGCCCGGATCCTGGCCCGCTTCGCCGAGGCGCCGAGCGGCGTCCTCGTCGGCACCCAGATGGTCGCCAAGGGCCACGACTTCCCGGAGGTGACGCTGAGCGCGATCCTCGACGCCGACGCGACCCTGCGCTTCCCCGACTTCCGTGCCGAGGAGCGGACCTTCGCGATGGTCGCCCAGTTGGCCGGTCGCTCGGGCCGCGGCGAGGCCGGGGGAGAGGTGATCGTCCAGACCCTGGCGCCGACCGCCTCCAGCATCGAGCACGCCGCCCGCCACGACTCGGCCGGCTTCCTCGCCGGCGAGCTGGAGCGCCGCCGCATCCTCCGCTACCCGCCCTTCTCGCACCTGATCCGGATCGGCTTCTCCTCCGAGCGGGAGGCGAAGGTCGAAACCGCGGCCACGACCCTCGCCGCCGAGCTGCGCGCGGCGCTCCCCGAGAGCTCCGATCTGCTCGGACCGGCGCCGATGTTCCGGGTCCGCAACCGCCACCGCCGCCGGATCCTGATCAAGGCCGCCGACCGCGAGGGCAGCGTCGACGCGGTGCGCGAGGTGGTCGAGCGGCGGGTCGCCGACCGCTCGCTGCGCGAGGTCGCGATCGGCGTCGACGTCGACCCGCAGTGAGCGCCGAACGCCGAGGCGATAGTCACTTAGACTCAGATGAGATGAGCGATCAGGTTGAGACCGACACCGAGCGCGAGGCGGGCGAGGACCAGCGCGCCCACGAATCCGAGCTGCTCGAGCGCCGCGATAGAGCCCTCGCCCATGTCGTCAAGTTCGGCGACCCGGTGCTGAAGAGCAAGGCCTCGCCGGTGGCCGACTTCGGTCCCGAGCTGCGGGCCGAGGTCGAGCGGATGTTCGCGATCATGCACGACGGGATGGGGGTCGGCCTGGCCGCGACCCAGCTTGGCGTCCTGCGTCGTCTGCTCGTCGTCCAAGCGGGCCCCGATGGCGATCCCTCGGCGCTGATCAACCCGGCGATCGAGTGGCTCTCCGACGAGGCGATCGTCGCCGAGGAGGGCTGCCTCAGCCTGCCGCGGGTCTCGATGGAGGTCGAGCGGCCGCTGCATGCCCGGGTCAGCGGCTTCGACGCCGAGGGCGAGCCGATCCTGATCGAGGCGTCCGGCCTCGAGGCGCGCGTCCTGCAGCACGAGATCGATCATCTCGACGGCGTCCTGATTCTCGACCGCACCAGCCGCGATCAGCGCAAGGGCGCGCTGCGGGCGCTGCGCGAAGGGGGCAGCTACAGCCCGCCGGGCGAGGACGAGGACGAGGACGGCGAGTTCTTCGAGCCGCGCAGCGACGCGTGAGAACGGTCTACCTGGGAACTTCCGACTACGCCGCCACCGTCCTGCGGCGCCTGGCGGATTCCCCCCACAGGCCGCTGCTGGTCGTCACCCCGCCCGACCGTCGCCAGGGTCGCGGGCGTCACGTCTCGCCGCCACCGGCGGCCGAGCTGGCAACCGAGCTGGGGGTCGATCTGCTCCAGGTCGAGAACGTCAACGAGGACGACGCCCTCGTGCGGATCCGGGCCGCGCGGCCGGAGGCGGTCGTCGTCTGCGCCTTCGGCCAGCTGATCCGCGAGCCGCTGCTGAGCGCCTTCCCGATCCTCAACGTCCATCCCTCGCTGCTGCCGCGCTGGCGCGGGGCGGCGCCGATCGAGCGGGCGATCATGGCGGAGGACAGCCGTACCGGCGTCTGCATCATGCGCCTCACCGAGGGTCTCGATTCCGGGCCGGTGGCGTTGCGCGAGGCGGTGGCGCTGGGCTGCGACGAGGACTTCCAGGCGCTCTCGACGACCCTTGCGGCGCTCGGCGGCGAGCTGCTGGTCAAGGCGCTTGGCCTGCAGGCCGAGGGGAAGCTGGAGTTCACCGCGCAGGACGAGGCGGGAGCCACCTACGCGGAGAAGATCGACCCGGCCGAGCGCCACCTCGATCCCTCCCGGCCGGCAACCGAGCTGGCCGCCACCGTGCGCGGCCTGACACCCCACATCGGTGCCTACTTGGAGCTGGCGGGGGAGGAGCGACTCGGCGTCCGCCGGGCTCGCGCCGTCGACGTCAGCGTCACGCCCGGCGCGGTCAGGTCGGAGTGGGGAGCGCTGCTGGTCGGCTGTGGCCGCGGCGCCCTGCGGCTCGACGAGGTGCAGCCGGCCGGCGGCAGGTCGATGCCGGTCGCCGCCTACCTGCGCGGCCACGCGCTGCCAAAACTACCTTGATCGCTCCCGCCCGGCGGCTCGCCTTCGCGACGATCCGGGAGACCTTCGAGGATGGGGCCCACACCGAGCGCGCCTTCCGCGCCGCCGCCGACAAGCTGGAGATAGAAGGCCGCGAGCGTGCCCAGGCGCAGCGTCTCGCCTTCGGCGCCGTGCAGCGGCGCGGCACCGCCGATGCCGCGATCGAACGCCTGGCCGGGCGCTCGACCCGGCTGCTCGACCCGCCGGTCCTCGCCACCCTGCGCCTCGGCCTCTACGAGTTGCTCTTCGCCGACGGCACGCCGGACCACGCCGCCGTCGACCAGGCCGTTGAGCTGGTCAAGGGGGCCGGCGCCGCGCACGCCTCCGGCCTCGTCAACGCGGTGCTGCGCCGGGCCACGCGCGAGCGCACCGAGCTGACCGCGGCGCTGCTCGGCGACGATTCGACCGCGAACGCGGCCGCGGTCGCGTACTCCGCGCCCGAGTGGCTGGCGCGGATGTGGTGGGAGGAGCTGGGCCCGGATGTCGCTCGCCCGCTGCTCGCCGCCTGCAACCAGCCCGCCGAGGTGGCGATGCGCTCGGATGTCGATCCCACGGTGGCGCTGGCGCAACTGCGCGAGGCCGGGGTGGAGGCCGGCCCGGCGGCTGGCGAGTGGCCGCTGGCCGCCCCGGAGATGATCGTCATCGCCGGCCGGACCGGTGCCGCGGTGCCGCAGATGGTCGCGGCCGGGCAGCTCACGCCGCAGAGCCGTGGCTCGGCCGCCGTGGTCGAAGTGCTCGAGCCCCAGGAGGGCGATCACCTGCTCGACCTCTGCGCCGGCCCGGGGATCAAGACCGGCCAGATCAGCGCCAGGATGGGGGACCGCGGCGAGCTGATCTCGGTCGAGCTCGACCCTGGCCGCGCCGCCGAAGTCGCCGCTCAGGCGACGCGCCTCGGCTTGCGCAGCGTCAGCGTGATCGAGACCGACGCGGCCGAACTGGAGATGGCGCCCAGCTTCGACCGGGTCCTGCTCGACGCTCCCTGCTCGGATCTCGGCGCCCTCGCCTCGCGGCCCGATGCCCGCTGGCGCAAATCGCCGAAGGGGATCGTGCGTCTGGCCGCGGTCCAGGAGCGGGCGCTGCACGCCGCCGCCAGGGCGTTGGCGCCGGGAGGGACGCTGGTCTACGCGACCTGCACGATCTCCCGTCGCGAGAACGAGGACCAGATCGCTGCGCTGCTCGCCGCCGCCGGCGAGGACCTGCCGCCGCTGCGACTGGACGACCTCGGCGCACTCGCCCCGAGCCTGGCCTCGACGATCGAGCCGCGCTGCCTGCAGCTGCGCCCCGACCGCGACGGCACCACCGGCTTCTTCATCGCCCGCCTGAAACGGGATGATTAGTCGATGAGCGAATCCAATTCCTCCGAGCGCGGCGGCGGCAGCGTCCTCAATCGCGCCCCCTGCCCAAACTGCAAGGAGCCCTGGCTGCGCCCGACCCAGCTGCCGGGCCGGCTGCGCTGTGTCAACTGCCTGAGCCGATTTGAACTGGTCTCCCAGTGCCCGAACTGCGGCGAACACGGGACGATCGCGCGGATGAGTCAGACCGAGGACCTGCAGTGCCAGTCCTGCGGGGCTTCGATGCTCAAGGCGACGTAGGGACCGTTGGTGTGAGGGAGTCGGGATGGGACTCGCCTGCGCAACAGCTGGGGAGGCTTGGCGAGTCCCATCCCGACTCCCTCGAGACCCTCGTCCGAAGTCGTCAGTTAGGTTGGCGCCAATGACTGAGCGGATTTGGGAGCTTGTAGCTGACCCTCGGGTCGCGCCTTCGATTCTTTCGGCTGACTTTGGGCGGCTGGGGGCGCAGGTGGAGGAGGTGATGGATGCCGGCGCCAGGGTGATTCATTTCGATGTGATGGATGGGCATTTCGTGCCGCCGATCACGATTGGGCCGTTGGTTCTGGCTGGGATCGCCGACCAGGTTCATGGCGCCGGTGGCGCTGTCGACGTGCATCTGATGATCGAGGCGCCGGAGCGTCAGATCGCGGAGTTCGCCAAGGCCGGGGCCGACTCGATCACCTTCCACGAGGAGGCGACCCCGCACGCCCACAGGACCCTCGGCGCGATCCGAGAGCTCGGCTGCCTGGCCGGGATCGCGATCAACCCCGGCACCCCGGTCGAGGCCGTCGCCGAGCTGGGAGGAATGGCCGACATCGTCCTCTGCATGTCGGTCAATCCCGGCTGGGGCGGCCAGTCATTCATTCCCGGCTCGCCCGCCAAGGTCGAGCGCCTGCGCCCGCTCGTCGGCGAGGCCCGGATCGAGGTCGACGGCGGCATCGACGCCACCACCGCCGGCCCGATCGCCGCTGCCGGCGCCTCCCTCTTCGTCGCCGGCTCCGCCATCTTCGGCGCCCCGGACCCGGCCCAGGCCTACGCGGACATCGCGAGAGCCGCCGGCGCGATCTGATCAGCCTCTGGCAATCAACGCGCCCGTGACCTCCTGCCACCATGCTCGTTCGGTTTCGTCGACGTCGAGCCGCTCTGCCCTCTCCTCACACCAACCGGCGAGGGCGCGCCTACCGCCAACCGCGATTAGCTCTTCGCCGGTAACGGCGTAGCGACCGTCGGCCAGGGCCACCATCGCGCCGACGGCATCGCCGCGGCTGCGCAGCACCGCAAGCACCGGAATCCCGTCGACCAGCTCCCGCGCGCGCGGGTCGTCCTCGGCCCGAGCGGGGCGCACGGTGAAGACCTGGGAGGCGGCGCGCCTCGGCAACGGCGGCGGCGGGGGGCGGCCGATCGGGCCCTTGGCCCAGGTCTGGGTCTGCGCCTCGACCTCGTCGCGCAGCTCGCTGCGGACGAGGATGTGGAGCTCGTCGCCCTCCTGCAGCTGGGTCGAGCCGCGGGGCGGGATCGCGTGGCCGTCGCGGACGATGACGTTGACCAGCGCCTCGCGTGGCAGCTCCAGCTCGCGCACCCGGTGCCCGGCCGCGGCGGCGCCTTCGGGCAGGCGGTAGGCGATCACGTCGCCGCCCAGCTTGCGGATCCGGCCGGACTCGAGCAGGCGTTTCGGCAGCGCCGGCTCGTCGGTCGTCAGCCCCAGCCGTCGTGCCAGCGGCTCGAAGCTGGCGCCCTGGATCAGGGTCGAGCTGACGACGACGAAGAAGACGATCGCGAACTCTTCGTCGCCGCTGCGGATCCCGGCGACGACCGGGAAGGTGGCGAGCCAGATCGGCGTCGCCCCGCGCAGCCCGGCCCAGCCGAGCATCAGCCGTTCGCGCGCGTTCAGCGGCGCCAGCGCCGTGGCGGCGAAGGCGGCCAGCGGCCGGGCGACGAAGATCAGCACCGCAGAGAGTGCGATCCCCTTGAGCGCGATATCGCCCAGGGCGCTCGGGTAGATCAGCAGCCCGAGGAGGATGAAGAGGGCGATCTGGGAAACCCAGCCAAGCCCCTCGTGGAAGGAGACGACGGTGCGCTTGGCCGGGATGTTGGCCGACCCCAGCGCCAGCGCGGTCAGGTAGACGGCCAGCAATCCGGAGCCGTGGGCGACCTCGGCGAGGCCATAGGCGAGCGCCGCGACGGCGATCGTCGCCACCGGGTAGATCCCGTCGGTCGGCAGGCTGATCCGGTCCAGAATCCGCACCGCGAGCCAGCCCAGCGCCAGCCCGATCGCGATCCCCAGCGCCAGTTTCGCCACCAGCAGCCCGAGCATGTCGGCGGCGCCGTAGTCGGGCTTCTGGATCCATTCGATGAAGCCGATCACCAGCAGCAGGGCGACGGGGTCGTTCATCCCCGACTCGCCCTCGAGCGAGCGCGCCAGGCGCTTCTTCAGCGTCGAGCGCCGCAGGACGGCGAAGATCGCCGCCGAGTCGGTCGCCGCGATCGCCGCCCCGACCAGCATCCCTTCGAGCGTGCTGAAGCCGAAGATCAGCTTCGCCGCGATGCCGGCGATGGCCGCAGTCAGCGCGGTTCCGATCGTCGCCAGCGATGCCGCCGAGCCGAGCACCGGCCGGATCTCCGGCCAGCCGGAGGTGATGCCGCCCTCGAAGAGGATCAGGACCAGGGCGATCGTCCCCAGCGTCCGCGTCAGCTCGGCGTTGTCGAAGTGGATGCCGCCGATCCCCTCCGAGCCGGCCAGCATGCCGAGGCCGAGGAAGAGCAGCAGGCCCGGGATCCGGATCCGGTCGGCAAGGAAGGCGCCGGCGATCCCGGCGGCGAGCAGGGAGCCGGCGATCAGAATCAGCTCGGCGTCGTGCTCACCCATCGAGTGACCCTAATCAACGGCTGGGCAGATGAACCTCAGAGGTTCTCGTCGAGCATTCCCACGCGCACCTCGAGCTCCTCCCCGGAGCCCGGCTGCGGCACGTCCTCGGCCCGTTCGTGGGGGCGGCGGTAAACCCAGTAGAGCAGCGCGAAGAGGACCCCGGCGGCGAGCAGGAAGCCGAACTCGACGCGGCGGAACTCGTTGCTGACCAGCGGCACGAAGTTCCAGCCGATGAACAGCGCCGCGCAGCCGATCCAGCGGACCGCAGCGCGGCGCACCTGTCCCTGGGCGATGCAGGCCTGGTTGACCGTCACCGAGCAGAGGTAGAGCCCCATCCCGACCGAGACCAGCAGCAGCCCGGTGCGGTCGTAGGAGAACTTTTCCGAGAAAGCGATCTGCATCAGCTTCGGTCCGGCAATCGCGACGACGCCCAGCACCAATGCGGTGAAGGCGGCGATCCCCAGCAGCACCACCCGCACCGTCTTGCCGAACTCCCGGTCGCTGTCGGGCTCGGTGCTGGCGTGCAGTTTGGTCAGGTGCGGCAGGATGCTGGTCGAGACCGACTGGAAGAGCTGCAGCGGCGCCCGCGCCAGCATCAGGACGTTGAAGATGAAGCCCGCGGCCCTGGCGCCCTGGAGACCGTGGATCACCAGCGGACCGGCATTGAGGAAGGCCTGTTCGCTGAACATGATCAGCAGAACGGCACCCGCGAAGCCGCCGCCCTCTCTAAAGGAGAAATCCTCCTCCTTCGTGTCCGCCGCCGGGGCCGGCATCTCCGCCTCCTGCTGGGCGCGCCGGGCGAAGGCGAAGGGGACGACGATCAGACTGAGCGCCGGGGCGGCGGTGATCCCGATCGCGACCGCGGACTGGCCGCTGAGGATGCCGATCGCGACCATCACCGCGAAGATCGTGCGGAAACAGGATTCGGAGAGGATCAGCGCCACGAACAGCCCGAAGCGCTGCTCGCCGGCGAGGAAGCCGCGGGCGAAGTAGCTGGCGGCGTAGAAGAGAACCGAGGAGAAGAAGACCCAGTAGAGCGCTTCGTTGCCGTCCAGCAGGGTGCCCTGGATCGGGCCGCGCAGCGCCAGGGCGACGACGGCGAAGAAGAGCGAGAGGCCGAACTGGATCGTCGAGGCGACCCGCATCGGCTGGCCGATCGGTTCGCCCTTTACCCGGCGCTCGGAGATGTGGCGCGAGAGCAGCTGTTCGATCGGCCGGTAGAGGGTCGAGATCGTGATGAAGACCGCCGACCAGAGCACCGTGATCTGTCCGTAGTCGGTTTCAGAGAGGAGGTGCGAGGCGATCAGGAAGTAGGCGTAGGTGATCAGCCCGGTGAGGCCGACCCCGACGGCGAGGAAGCTGGCGGTTTTGCCGTAGTCGGCGGAGCTCTCGGTACCCGCGCCGCCGCCCGCGGGCCGGGCGCCCGCCTCTGCCTCGCTCACTCCGGATCCTCGGCGCCGCGCTCGTAGTGGGAGGGCTCGACGCCGAGCGCCAACTCGACCCGGCGCACCCGCTCGAAGACCCGCTGGGTCATCACCCGTTGGCTGGCGAGCAGGTCGCCGATCACGCCGAGGGCGAAGAGCTGCACCGCGGCGATGAAGAGCACCGCGCCGAGGATCAGCGACTGGATGTGGCCGGTGCTTTCGCCGTTGAAGATCCAGTCGACAAGGAACGGCATCCAGGCGATCAGCGCCAGCACGGCGACGACGAGGCCGGCGGTGGCGAAGGCGCGCAGCGGCTCGTAGCGGGCGTAGATCCGCAGGATCGCCGGGCCGTTGCGGCGCACGTAGGCGCCGGTCGAGTCGAAGAGCCGCGACTCGCGCGTCTTCGGGTTGGTCCCGACCGTGACCTGGTCGACGGCGATGAGCATCTTGCCGGCCTGGATCAGGCTCTCCAGCGTGTAGGTGTAGTTGTCGACGACCGAGAGCTGCAACGCCGCCTCGCGGTTGTAGGCGCGGAAGCCGGAGGTGGTATCGGTGATCTCGGTCCCCGAGAGCCGCCGCACGACCCAGCTGCCGAGCCGCTGCAGCCCCTTTTTCGAGTCGGAGAAGTGGTCGATCTGGGAGACCTGGCGGTCGCCGACGACCATGTCTGCCTCGCCGGCGAGGATCGGCGCGACCAGCTTGGCGACATCGGCGCCGGAGTACTGGTTGTCGGCGTCGGTGTTGACGACGACGTCGGCCCCGAGCTTCAGGCAGGCATCCAGGCCGGCCTGGAATCCCGCCGCCAGGCCCTTGTTGTTGGTCAGCCGGACGATGTGCTCGACCCCGCACTCGCGGGCGACGGCGACGGTGCGGTCGGTCGAGCCGTCGTCGATGACGAGCAACTCGATCGCGTCGATGCCGTCGATCTGGCGGGGCAGGTCGGCGATCGTCGCCGGGAGCGTTTGCTCCTCGTTCAGGCAGGGGATTTGGATGATCAACTTCATCGGTGGTCGGTCAGAGTATTCGGCTCTCCGGCGCACGGGTGGCCTCGGGGGAGACGCCTGCGGGCGGGCAAGTATGTCCGTTCTCGGCATCTCCCCCGAGGCCACCCGTGCGAGGGGCGTCGGCGAGTACTCTGCTCAGGCACGAGAGATGGCCAGCTAGAATCGCTGATTGACTGGTCAGTCAAGATGCCTGCTTCGCTCAAAGACACCGATCGAGGACAGCTGAGGCGAGCTCTTGAGCTTGCGGAGGGCGGGCGCGGGAGAGTTAGTCCGAACCCGCTGGTTGGGGCGGTCGTGGTGCGGGACGGGAGCGTGATCGGGGAAGGGTTTCATGCTCAGCTTGGCGGGTTGCATGCCGAGCGGGCTGCGCTCGAGGACTGTCGCCGGCGGAGCGAGGACCCGAGCGGGGCGACTATGTATGTGACCTTGGAGCCCTGTGCGCATCAGGGACGGCAGCCGCCTTGCACGGAGGCGCTGTTGGAGGCCGGGATCGGGCGGGTCGTGATCGCCTCCGAGGATCCCAGCGAGAAGGCCGCGGGGCGGGGGCCGGGGATGCTGCGCGACGGTGGCGTCGTGGTCGAGTTCGCCGCCGGTGCCGAGGCGAGTGCCGCGCGACTGCTGAACCAGCCGTTCCGCAAGCACGCTCGCACCGGACTGCCGCTGGTCACCCTGAAGCTGGCGATGTCGCTCGACGGCCAGACCTCGACCGGATCGGCCGACAGTCCCTGGATCTCCGGCGAGCAGAGCCGCGCGCTGGTCCACCACTGGCGGGCCGAATCCGACGCGATCGCGGTCGGGATCGGCACCGTCCTTGCCGACGACCCATTGCTCACCGCCCGCCAGCCGGACGCCCGTCAGCCTCTTCGGGTCATCTTCGACTCCCAAGCCCGCCTCCCCCTCGACTCCCAACTCCTCGCGACCCTCGACCAGTCCCCGGTCCTAGTCGTCATCGCCCCGGACGCCGATCCGTCTCGGGCGAGCGCCCTGCGAGACGCCGGCGCCGAGATCCTCGTCGCCGACGGCGCCACCTCGGGCGACCGCATCAACTCGGCCCTCGCGGAGCTCGGCCGCCGCAACATCACCAGCCTCTTCCTCGAGGGCGGCCGCACCCTCGCCTCAGCTTTCACCACGAGCGGCAACCTCGACGAGACCCGCATCTTCATCGCCCCCGTCCTCCTCAGCAACCCATCCCCGGCTTCTCGCCCGAGCGATCCGGAGGGGGAGTCCGAGAACGAACACCTCGCCCGCAGGACTCCCCCTCCGGATCGCTCGGAGCGCCACGCCGCGCTGAGGGCTTCCCCTCCGGATCCCTCGGAGCGCCGCACCGCCCTGACCTCGTCCACCGCAGAACGTCGGCGAAGACATCCTGATCACGTCCCGATTCCAGGAGTGGTGACGTGTTCACCGGGCTGATCCAGGATGTCGGGACCGTTGATTCGTTCGAGCGGGGCGCCGAGGGAGCGAAGCTGCGGATCTCGACGGCACTGGCGCCCGAGATCGGCCTCGGCGACTCGGTCGCCGTCAACGGCGTCTGCCTGACCGCGACCGGCACCGGTGACCGCGCCTTCGAGACCGAGGCGATGAACCAGACCTTGGCGGTCACCGCGCTCGGCGCGATCGGCCAGGAGAGCGCGGTCAATCTCGAGCTGGCGATGCGGGCCTCCGACCGGCTCGGCGGCCACATCGTCCAGGGCCATGTCGACGGGGTCGGCACGGTCGCGGCGATCGAGGAGGACGGCTTCGCCCGCCGGATTCGGGTCGATCTGGCCCCGGAGCTGCTGCGCTACGCCGTCGACAGAGGCTCGATCACGCTCAGCGGCGTCAGCCTGACGATCGCGAATTTGGGCAATTCTTGGCTGGAGGTTTCCCTTATCCCTGAGACCCTGGAGCGGACCAACCTGGGCCAAAACCGGCCGGGTGACAAAGTCAACGTCGAGTGCGACATCGTTGCGAAGTACGTCGAGCGATTGGTTGCGCCATTCGCCGGAAAGGAACGAGCTTGAGTCAGATGACCGAGACCCAGAAGAAGACCACTTTCGCGACGATCGAGGAGGCGCTCGAAGAGATCCGGCGCGGCCGGATGGTCGTCGTCTGCGACGGCGAGGACCGCGAGAACGAGGGCGACCTGGTGATGGCGGCGCAGTTCGCGACGCCCGAGGCGGTCAATTTCATGGCCAAGGAAGCGCGTGGCCTGATCTGCCTGGCGCTCACCGCCGAACGCTGTGAGCAACTCGGCCTCAACCTGATGGCGGCGAAGAACGAGGCGCCGCTGCAGACCGCCTTCACGGTCACGATCGAGGCGGCCGGCGGCGTCAGCACCGGCATCTCCGCCCACGACCGCGCCCACACGATCCAGGTCGCGATCGACCCCAAGTCGGGACCGCGCGACATCGTCGTCCCCGGCCACATGTTCCCGCTGCGGGCCAAAGAGGGCGGCGTCCTCGAGCGCACCGGCCACACCGAGGCCAGCGTCGACCTCGCCCGCCTCGCCGGTCTGCTGCCGGCCGGCGTGATCTGCGAGGTGATGAACGACGACGGCACGATGGCCCGTGTCCCCGACCTGATCCCCTACTGCGAGACGCACGGGCTGAAGATGATCACCGTCGCCGACCTGATCGCCTACCGGCGCCGGACCGAGAAGCTGGTCGAACGGGTCGTCGCGACGGCGCTGCCGACCGCCTTCGGCGACTTCACCGCGGTCGGCTACCGCTCGCTGGTCGACGACAAACATCACGTCGCGATGGTCAAAGGCGAGGTCGACGGGGCCGAGGACGTCCTCGTCAGGGTCCACAGCGAGTGCCTCACCGGCGACGTCTTCCACAGCATGCGCTGCGACTGCGGCGAGCAGCTGGAAGCGGCGATGTCGCAGATCGAGGCCGCGGGGCGCGGCGTCCTGCTCTACCTCTCCCAGGAGGGCCGCGGGATCGGGCTGCTCAACAAGCTGCGCGCCTACAAGCTGCAGGAGGAGGGCGCCGACACGGTCGAGGCCAACCTCAAACTGGGCCTGCCGGCCGACCTGCGCGACTACGGGATCGGCGCCCAGATCCTCTCCGACCTCGGCCTGACCAGCATCCGCCTGCTGACCAACAACCCGAAAAAGATCGTCGGCCTCGAGGGCTACGGCCTCTCGGTCTCCGAGCAGGTCCCGATCGAGTCCGATCCCAACTCTCACAACGAGGCCTACCTGCGCGCCAAGCGCGACAAGATGGGTCACTCGCTGCACCACCAGGGGTTGGCGCTGGACGAAGAGATGCTGCACGACGAGCAGGTAGGCGACGCGAAGGGCGAAGATGGCTGACGGCGACGGCGTCTTCCTCGAACGGTTCAGCGACGAGGAGAAGGCCGAGCTGGCGGGCCTGCGCTTCGCGGTCTGCGTCGGCCGCTTCTACGAGGACCTCGCCAACCGCCTGGCCGGCGGTGCCGACGAAGGCTTCAGGCTCGCCGGTGTTCCGGTCAGCGGCGTCAGCCACGCGTCGGTACCCGGCGCCTACGAGCTGCCCTTCGCGGCCAAGCTCCACGCCGAGAGCGGTGACTTCGCGGGCGTCGCCTGCCTCGGCGTCGTGATCCGCGGCGAGACCGACCACTTCGACTTCGTCTGCGCCGAGGCCGCCCGCGGCATCCAGGACGTTCAGTTGCAGACCGGCGTCCCCTGTGCGTTCGGCGTCATCACCTGCGACAACATGGACCAGGCGCTCGCCCGGGCGGGGGGAGACAAGCGCGACCAGGGCCGAAACTCGGCTCTGACCGTGGCGCGGATGGCGCTGCTTAAGCGCCGGCTCTCCTGAGTGACCGCCGCGGCGGCCCGATCCTCTACCATCCACGATCCCGATGGCCAAGGTATGTCATAGCTGCGGCAAGGGACCGGCCTTCGGCCAGTCCAGAAGCCACTCGATGGTCGCCACCAAGCGGCGCTTCGATCCGAATCTGCAGAAGGTTCGGATTCAGGAGAACGGCCGCAAGCTTCGCGCGTATGTCTGCACTCGTTGCTTGAAGAGCAACAAGGTCGTCAAGGCAGCGTAATTCGGTAGTGCGGTGCGGGGGAGGGCCTGTTTGCCCATCCACGGACGCGAGCTTCCGAGACGGCCTTGGGGGTCAGTCGGTCTGTTGGGTAGCTACGGGGCGCTCGCTCGCGGGGGAGGGGTCGTCCTCTGAGGGCTCTACATGCAACCGCGGCAGGATGCGGTCGAGCCAGGCGGGGAGGTACCAGGCCTTGCGGCCGAAGAGCTGCATGATCGCCGGGACCAGGATCGAGCGGATGATCACCGCGTCGATCAGAACCGCGGAGGCGAGGCCGAGGCCGAAGAGCTTGATGATCCGTTCTTCGCCGAGCATGAAGGAGGCAAAGACGGTGACCATGATCGCCGCCGCCGCGGTGATCACGCGGCCGGTCAGGGCGAGACCGCGGGTGACCGCCTGGGTCGGGTCCTGACGGCGCTCCCACTCCTCGTGGATCCGCGACATCAGGAAGACCTCGTAGTCCATCGAGAGCCCGAAGACGATCGCGAAGAGGAAGATCGGGAAGAAGGAGATGATCGGGCCGGTGTTGTCGACGCCGATAATGCTCGCGCCCCAACCCCATTGGAAGACCGCGACGATGATCCCGAAAGCGGCGCCGATGCTGAGCAGGTTCATCGCGACCGCCTTCAGCGGCACCAGGATCGAGCGGAAGACGATCATCAGCAGTAGGGCCGAGAGCAGGACGACGACGCCGATGAAGAGCGGCAGTTTTTCGGAGATCGCGTCGCCGAAGTCCTCGAAGACGGCGTTGATGCCGCCGACGTGCAGCTGGGCGCCGGTTTTCGCTTCGATCGGCGGGATCACGTCGCTGCGGATGTGGTCGAGCAGTTCGGTCGTTTCGACGCTCTGGGGAGAGGTCGTCGGGTAGACCTGGAAGGTGCCGGTGTTTTCCGCCTTGTTGAGCGCGATCGAGGTGACAGCGGCGACGCCCTTTTCGCGTTCAAGCGTCTTGCTCAGCTGCCTCAGGCCTTCGTCCTCGCCCTTCCCCGGCAATGCCGCGACCATCACGAAGGGCCCGTTGAAGCCGGGCCCGAAGCCTTCGGCCAGCAGGTCGTAGGCCTGGCGGGTGGTTTTAGCGGGCGGTTCGGTGCCGGCGTCGTTGGTTCCGAGCCGCAGCGAGAGGGTCGGGATGCAGAGCAGCAGAAGCAGCCCGCCGGAGAGGCTCGCCGAAAGCACCGGCCGGCGCTGGATCTCGCGGCTCCAGCGGAACCAGCGACTGTTTTCGTCGATGCTGGTCGAGCGGCTGCCGAGCCCCGGGATCCGCAGCCGATCGACCCAACGGCCGGCGATCGTCAGCAGTGCCGGCAGCAGGGTCAGCGCCGCGATCATCGTGAAGAGCACGGCGATCGCCGCAGCGGCCGCGACCCCGTAGAGGAAGTTGAGGCCGAGTAGGAACATCCCCAGCAGCGAGATGATCACCGTGATCCCGGCGAACAGCACCGCGCGGCCGGCGGTGTCGACCGCGGCGATCGCGGCGTCGCGCTTCTCCATGCCTTCGTCGAGGCCGTTGCGGAACCTGGTGAGGATGAAGAGGGCGTAGTCGATTCCGACGCCGAGGCCGATCATCGCCGCCAGGACGATCGCGAAGTTGGCGGTGTTGAAGACGTGGGTCCCGAGCGCCACCAGGCTAAGGCCGACGCCGAGGGCGAAGAGCGCCGTGATCAGCGGCAGGCCCATCGCCACGACCGAGCCGAAGGTCAGCAGCAGGATCACGACCGCGGCGAGCAGCCCGATCGCGAAGGATGAGTCGCCTCCTTCTTCCTGTTCTGCTTCCTGGACCGGGTTGCCGCCGAGCTGGATGTTCAGTCCGGCGCCGCTCGGGCGCTTGGCGATGGCGATTATTTCCCGCGTCTTTTCCTTGTCGAGCTTGTTGTTCGGGACGTCGAACTGGATCGTCGCGTAGGCGATCTTGCCGTCGTCGCTGATCGCCGCGGCGCCGCCTTCCTTATAGGGAGTGGCGACTTCGCTGACATGGGGGAACTTGGCGACTTCGGCGAAGACGGCCTTCATCTTCTTTTCCACCGCCGGCGATTCGACTCCGGCGTCGGCCTTGAAGACGATCGTGGAAGTTTCCCCAGACTGCGCTGGGAAATTGTTTTCCAGCAGGTCGAAGGCTTCCTTGGAATCCGACGCCGGCAGCTTGAATTCTTCACTGAAGTCGGCACCGACTGAACTCGAGACCGCGCCGATCGCGAGGAGGGCCAGAATCCAGCCGATGATCACCGTCTTTCGGTGGCCGGTGATCCAGGTGGCGAAGCCGCGCATTCGCGGGCACGCTAGCAACCGCTCTTCTCGGGCAGCCTCCGAGCGTCTCGGGCGGCGGATAGATTCCCGGCAGATGTCCGATCCCTCGATCGCCCGGTTCCGCCGGGTCATCAGTTCCGCATACGCCTCGTTGGAGGCGCGTCGCCAGGAGGTCAACGACCTCAACGTCTTCCCGGTCGCCGACGGCGACACCGGCGACAACATGGCGATGACTCTGCGGGCGGTGATGGAGGAGCTCGACCGCTTCGACGCCCTCGACGTCGACGAAGTCCCCCGCACCGAACTGGTCCAAGCCCTCGCCCGGGCGGCGCTGATGGGCGCCCGCGGCAACTCCGGGGTGATCCTCAGCCAGATCGTCCGCGGCGCCGCCGAGGAGCTGGCCAGCCGCCCCGGCGAGCTGGTCGACCCGGTCCTCGTCGCGGCCGCCTTCGCCAGCGCCGCCGACGCCGCCTACGACTCGGTCCGCGAGCCGGCCGAGGGGACGATGCTGACCGTCTTCCGCGAGATGGCCCACTCGCTGGCGCGCCAGCTCGCCCACCTCGAGGCCGACAAACAACGGCTCGGCAGCGATGTCGGCGAAGAGCGGCAGGACGCGGTCCTTGCCGAGGTCCTGGAGCGGGCGATCGAGGACGGCGAGCGCGCCGTCGCCCGCACCCCGGAGCAGCTCGAGGTGCTGCGCGAATCGGGTGTCGTCGACGCCGGCGGCCACGGCCTCGTCCTGATCCTCGCCGGTGTCGTCGCCGGCCTCAGGGGGGACCGCGCCGCTCCCGAGATCCCGCACCACGAGCCGCCGCGCGCCAGCCTGCCCCACCACGAGGACAGCCGCTACCGCTACTGCACCAACTTCATCGTCGCCGGCAGCGGACTCGGCAGTCGCGAGTTCCTGCCGCGGTTGGAGCGGCTGGGCGACTCGGTCCTCGTCGTCGGCGACGAAGCGACGCTCAAGGTCCACGTCCACACCGACGCCCCCGAGGCGGCCGTTGCGCTCTTCGACGGCGTCGGCGAGGTGACCAACCTCGACGTCGCCGACATGCGCGAGCAGATGGCCGAGCGCAGCGCCCGGCTCGCCGCCGGCCGCACCGGCGTCGTCGCGGTCGCCGCCGGCGACGGGCTGGAGCGCCTCTTCGCCGAGCTCGGCGCCAACGTCGTTCCCGGCGGCGAGACCCTAAATCCCTCGACCTACGAGCTGCTGGCCGGGATCCACGGCGTCGCCGCCGCCGAGGTCCTGGTCCTGCCCAGCTCCTCCAACGTGATCATGGCCGCCGAGCGCGCCTGCGAGCTCTCCGAGAAGCCGGCCCGCGTGGTCGCGGCGACGTCCCAGCAGGCGAGCCTGCTGGCCCTGGTCGAGCTCGATCCCGACGCCTCGGCCGAAGAGAACGCCGACCGGCTGGAGGGGGCCCTCGATGGGGTCGCCACCGGCGGCGTCGCGCCCGCCGCGCGCGACGATGCCCAGGCGCGCTTCAAGAAGGGCGACGCGGTCGGCTTCGCCGCCGGTCAGATCGTCGCCTGGGGCGGCGCCGGCTCGACCTTGACCGAGACAATCCAGCACCTCGCCGAGGGGGCCGAGATCGTCACCGTGATCGCCGGCGAGGGCGCCCCGATCGCGCTCTCGGAGATTGACACCCACGTCCCCGACGGGGTCGAGATCGAGACCCACGAGGGGGGTCAGCCGAGCTGGTGGTGGCTGCTCGCGGCCCAGTAGTGGCGGCGACCGCTTCGGCCGGGCGCTGATGCGCTCCTTCGCGGGCGATTCAGAGCTGACCCCGGCCCAGCTTCGCGAAGCGCCGATCCACTGGCCCCGCCCCAGCGTCCTCGACGTCTCCCTGCAGGCCCTCGACGGAATTGGACCGAAATCAGCTGAGGCCGCCGCCCAGGCCGGAATCGGCACCGTCTGGCAGCTGCTGATGCACCTCCCGCACCGCCACCGCGATCTCAATGTTCGCCAGCTGGCGGAGCTTGAGGTCGGCGAATCCGGAACGGTCCGAGTTCATGTGCTCGGCTCCCAGCCACGCCCCTTCCGCAAAGGCCGCCTCACTTTCGTCAGCGTCAAAGTCGGGGATGACTCCGGGCAGGTCAAAGCGACCTGGTTCAACCAGCCCTGGGTCGCCGGGAAGTTGACCCCCGGCTCAGAACTGGTCCTCACCGGCAAACGGACCAACCGCGGCTTCGCCGTCAACGAATGGGAGCTCGCGGCTGCTGGGCCTGACGAGGGCGGAGGCGGAGGGGAGGGGGCCGGGAGCGTTGGGGAGGGATCCGAACGGGACGGGGTCCTGCCCGCCCGCAGGACCCTCCCCCTGTCGGGCCCGAGCCCGTGAGTCACCCCGGACCCTCCCCCCCGGCGATCCGAGCCGCCTTCTAGTTTCGTTCCAGTACACGGGGCGACGGAAGATCTTCGGCCTCAGCGCATACGCGAGTGGGCTTGGCAGGCTTGCAAATGGGCTCCGAACGTGGTGGAGGGGCTGCCGTCCGAGTTGCGCGTGCGCAGGGAGCTGGCGGGCGCGGGGGATGCGATTCGGGCAGCTCACTTCCCGGAGTCCGAAGAGGATTTGGTTGCGGCGAGGGAGCGGTTGCGGTTCGAGGAGCTGTTCTTGCATCAGGCGGTGCTGGCGACGCGGAAGCGGACGCATCGGATTGCGCGGCCGGCGCCGCGGTTCGGGACGCCAGGGGAGATGGTCGGGCGCTGGATCGAGTCGTTGCCGTTCGAGCTGACCAGGGACCAGCTGAAGGCGTTGGACGAGCTCGAGGGGGATCTCGATTCGGGGGAGCCGATGCAGCGGTTGTTGATGGGGGAGGTGGGCTCGGGGAAGACGGTGGTCGCGTTGTACGCGATGTTGCGGGCGCTGGAAGCGGGGTTCCAGGCGGTGCTGATGGCGCCGACCGAGGTGCTGGCCGAGCAGCACGCGATCACCCTGGGGAAGCTGCTGGCTGCCGAGGCGACGCCGTTCGCGCTGCTGACCGGGTCGACGCCGGCGCCGACGCGCAAGCGGGCGCTGGACCAGCTCGCCGGCGGCGAGCTCGGCCTGCTCGTCGGGACCCACGCGCTGATCGAGCCGACGGTCCGCTTCGCCCGGCTCGGCCTCTGCGTCGTCGACGAGCAGCACCGCTTCGGGGTCGCCCAGCGCCGCGCTCTCGACGAGAAGGGGATCGAGGGGATGGCGCCGCACGTCCTCCACATGACCGCGACGCCGATCCCGCGCACTCTCTCGCTGACCGCTTACGGCGACCTCGACACCACCGCGCTGCACGAGCTGCCCGCCGGCCGGGTGCCGGTCGAGACCAGGCTGGTCGAGGAGGACCAGCGCGGCGAGGCCTTCGAGTTCATCCGCCGCCGGCTGCGCGAGGGGCGCCAGGCCTTCGTCGTCTGCCCGCTCGTCTCCGAGTCCGACAAGCAGCCCGGCAAGGCGGCCGAGGTCGAGGCGCAGCGGCTGCGGGCCGGGGAGCTGCGCGGCTTCGAGGTCGGGCTCCTGCACGGGCAGATGCCACCGGCCGAGAAGGCCGAGGCGATGCGCGCCTTCGCGGCGGGGGAGACCGACGTGCTGGTGGCGACGACGGTGATCGAGGTCGGGATCGATGTCGCCAACGCGACGGTGATGGTGATCGAGGGCGCCGAGCGCTTCGGCGTCTCCCAGCTGCACCAGCTGCGCGGCCGGGTCGGGCGCGGCGATCATCCCTCCCAGTGTCTGCTGTTCGCCGAACAGGCCGGCGAGCCGGCGCGCAAGCGGCTGCTCGCGGTCGAGGGTGAGCGCGACGGCTTCAAGCTCGCCGAGGTCGACCTCGGCCTGCGCGGCGAGGGCGAGATCCTCGGCACCCGCCAGCACGGGTTGCCGCGCTTCGCCGTCGCCGAGCTGCCCGAGGACATGCCGACCCTGCTGGCGGCCCGCGAGGAGGTCCAGGCGCTGCTCGCCCGCTACGGCTCGCTCGAGGACCCGGCGCTGGGGCCGCTGCTGGAGGCGGCACGGCGCCGCTTCGGCGCCGGCGCCGCCGACCCGATCCCCCTGTGAAGCGTGCAGTTGCTACTTGTAGCCCTGTGGGCGACAAGCAACGAACGGTCGGAGCAGCGAGATGCGGGTGACCGGCGGGGAGTTCGGCGGCCGGCCGCTGCTGGCGCCACGCGGCTGGAAGGTGCGGCCGACCTCCGACCGGGCTCGCGAGGCGATCTTCTCCTCGCTTGGCGAGCGCGTCGTCGGCGCCCGGGTCCTCGACCTCTACTGTGGCACCGGAGCGCTGGCGATCGAGGCGCTCTCGCGCGGCGCCGAGCACGCCATCCTCGTCGACCGCGACACACGCCCGGCGCTCGGCAACGTCGAGCGGCTGGCGCTCGGGGCCCGCGCCGAGCTGGTCCGGGCCGAGGTCGAGCACTGGCTGGAACGAGTTTCCGGGCAGGAGGAGACGGGAGGATTCGACCTCGTCTTCGTCGATGCCCCCTATAGACTCGCCGACCGCGTGACCGAGCCCCTGAACAACCACCTGCCCGAGCTGCTCGCCCCCGCGGGGCGGGTGGTCGTCGAGAGCGCGGCCGGCCGGCCGCTGCGGATCGACTCGCTCGAGCGGCTGCGCCAGCGTCGCTACGGCGCCGCCGACGTCTCGATCTACGGGAGGGCGGCGGAGTGAGCGCCACGCGCAACGGCACGGTCGTCTGCCCGGGCAGCTACGACCCGGTCACCAACGGTCACATCGACATCATCACCAGGACCTCCAACGTCTTCGAGCGGGTCGTGGTCGGCGTCGTCAACAATCCCGTCCGCAAGCAGCGGACCCTCTTCAGCGCCGAGGAGCGCCGTGACTTCATCCTCGCCGCGACCGCGGACCTGCCCAACGTCGAGGTCCAGATCTTCGCCGCCCTGCTGGTCGAGTTCGCCCGCGACAACAACGCCCGCGCGATCGTCAAGGGCCTGCGGGCGATCTCCGACTTCGAGTACGAGTTCGAGATGGCCCAGCTCAACCGCAAGCTCGACCCCGGGATCGAGAGCATGTACGTGATCGCCTCGCCGCATTACAGCTTCCTCTCCTCGACCGGGGTGAAGGAGATGGCGACCTTCGGGGGCGACGTTTCCGACCTCGTTCCCGGCCCGGTCGCGGCGGCGCTTTCTGAACGCCTGCCCGAGAGATAGGCTGTCGACCTTGCACCACCCGCGTGGGCGACGGCTTGCAAAAAACGGCACGGATATCCACATCTTCACCAAAAACCCCGCATACACGTAGGCTTACGACCTGCAAATGGACGTACTCGTACTAATTGACAAGCTGGACGACGTCGTCCACAACGCTCGGCCCGTTCCCCTTACGGACCAGGTGCGTGTGGACCGCGAGGAGATCTACGACCTCCTCGACCAGATGCGCGCGACGATCCCCGAGGAGATCAAGCAGGCGCGCTGGATCGTCAAGGAGCGCCAGGAGATGCTGGCCGAGGCCAAACGCGAGGCGGAGCGGATCGTCCGCGAGGCCCGCGAGCAGCAGGCCCGCCTGATCTCCGACGAGGAGGTCACCAAGCAGGCTGAGCGCGCCGCCGACGAGATCGTCGAGGACGCCCGCACCCGCGAGCGTGAAATCCGCCTCGGCGCCGAGGACTACGCCGACGAGATCCTCAACACCCTCGAAGTCAACCTGCAGAAGTTCCTCGCCGCCGTGCAGCGCGGGCGTGATCGTCTCGCCGGTCGCGACGATGAACCCGCCGCCGAGCTCGAGCAGCCCTAGCGGCTACTCGAGCTTGAGGTTGTCGAGGGCCGCCCAGCGCGGGTCCTTGCCGCTGTCGTGGACGTGATCCGCGGGGTCGGCATCGTTGAGAGAGACGCCGCAGGTGGGGCAGAGGCCGGCGCAGTCGGGGCGGCAGAGGATCCGAGTCGGGAGGGCCAGGACGGTGGCGTCGTGCGCCCAGCGGCCGATGTCGAGCTCGTCCTCATCGACGTAAGGGCTCTGCAGCTCGGGGTCGTCGACGTGCTGCTGGTGGACCTCGCGGGACTCGACGTCGAGGTCGAGGACGGCCGGCTCGAGACAGCGCATGCACGGCCCTTCGACGTGGACGGGGAAGTTGAGCCGGAAGGCGAAGCCGCCGCTGGGGCGGGAGATCTCGAGCCGGACCGTGGGGGAGACCGGGCCGGCGACGTAGATCTGACCGCCCAGCTCGAAGCGGTCGAGCTCGACCGGGACTTCGATCCGTTTGCCCTCACCGTGCGCCAGCGAGAGGCGCGAAAGGTCGATGATCGTCGTGCGCGCTTGAGACATGGACGAACCTCCGCTGGATTCGGGCTTACGATGACCCCTCTCAACGAGATTACGAGATGGGTCAATTCGACTGGACACCCGAGGTCTACCTGGAGCGGATTCGTGCCGAGATCCCCGGCTACGACGAGCTCCAAGAGCAGGCCGTGGCCGCGATTCCGTTCCCGCCCGAGCGCGTACTCGAGCTGGGGATGGGCACCGGGGAGACGACCAGGCGGCTGATCGAGGCCTATCCCGACGCCTGGGTGATCGGCCTCGACTCGAGCCCGGACATGGTCTTCCGTGCCCGCCAGAGCTACGACGACGTCCAGCTCGCCCGGATCGAGGACCCGCTTCCAGACGGCCCCTGGGACCTCGTCATCTCGGTCCTCTCCGTCAACCAGCTCGACGACGAGAAGAAGCAGGCTCTCTGCCGCCGGGTCAAGCAACACGCCCGCTCCCTCGTCATCGGCGATGTCTTCGAGCCCGACGAGCTTTCCCAGCTGGTCGAGTGGAGTGGCGGCCAGATCACCTGGCAGCAGGACGGCTTGGCGGTGGTGAGCGCGGTCTATTGAGGGGTCCGACCCCCCTCTGAAAACACTCCCAGCGCGAAGCGCGTTTTCAGAGGGGGGTCGGACCCCTCCACACGCCTGGACTCCACGCCCGCTACCATCCCGCACCCGATGGCCGTCCCAAAGAAGAGAACTTCGAGCGCCCGCCGCGACAAGCGCCGCGCCAACCACAAGGCCGCGAAGCCGCGTCTCAACAGCTGCCCGCGCTGCCATAGTCCGCGCCTGCCTCACCGCGTCTGCCCGACCTGCGGCACCTACGCCGGCCGTGAGGTCATCACTCACAAAGTCGCCGATCCCACGGCGGCACCGCAGACCGACTCCGAGTAGCCGTGGCCTCTGGCCGCGCGGTGACGGTCGCCCTCGACGGTTTCGGGGCGGAGCAGGGATTTGACGTGCTCGCCGCCGGCGCCAGGCTGGCGGCGGCCGACGGGATCTCGATCCGCGTCTTCGGACCGGACGGCTCGCTCGGGCTCGAGGGCGCCGAGGGCGTCGAGGTCGTCCCGACCGCTGAGTGGATCGGCAACGAGGAGGACCCGGTCGCCGCGGTGCGGGCGAAGAAGGGAGCCTCGGTCGTGCGGGCAGCCGAGGACGTCGCCGCCGGCCGCTCCGACGCGATGGTCAGCCACGGCTCGACCGGGGCGACGATGGCGGCCGCGACCTTCGGCCTGCGCCGTCTCAAGGGGGTGCAGCGGCCGGCGCTCGCCGTCCAGGTTCCGGTTCCGGGCAAACCGGTCCTCTTCCTCGACGTCGGCGCCAACGTCGGGGTACGGGCCCAGCACCTGGTCCAGTTCGCCTTCCTCGGCGCCGCCTTCAGCGCCGCCGTGCTCGGGGTCGACAACCCGACCGTCGGCCTGTTGACCGTCGGCGAGGAGTCCGGCAAGGGCCGCGAGGAGGTGGTCGAGGCGCACCGCCTGCTCAGTGGCGCGACCGGAATCGCCTTCGCCGGCAACGTCGAGGGCCGCGACCTCCCGGCCGCTACGGTCGACGTCGTCGTCACCGATGGCTTTACCGGCAACGTCGCGCTGAAGCTGCTGGAGGGGACCGCGAGAACCGTCGCCGCGGCCGTCGCCGACGCCGCCCGCTCCAACCCGATCGCCTCGCTCGGCGGCCTGCTGCTGAAACCGGCGCTGGGCGGGTTGCGGCGCGAGCTTCACCCCGACACCACCGGCGGCGCGATCCTGCTCGGCCTACGCGCCGTCGCCGTCGTCGGTCACGGCAGCGCCGGCGCCGAGGGGATCGCCAACGCGGTCCGCCTGGCGGCCCGCTGTGCCGAGGTCGACGCGGTCGGCCGAACCGCGGCGCTGTTGGCCGAGGGCGGCGCAGGGCGTGGTGCCTTGGCGGCTGAGGATGCCTCGTGATAGGAACTGGGAGATGAACCGCGACGAAGTCCTCAACATGGTCCGCGAGCACCTCGCCGAGGAGCTCGAGGTCGAAATCGAGAAGATCACCGAGCAGACCCGTTTCAAGGAGGACCTCGATGCCGACTCACTCGACCTCTACGAGCTGGTGATGGAGCTGGAGGACCAGTACGGGGTCGCCGTCTCCGAGCAGCAGGCGACCCGCATCCATACCGTCGGTGACGCGGTCGGCTTCGTGGTCGAGCACGCCCCGGCCTGATCCTGTGAAAACGAGCCCCGAGTCTGCGGTCGCGGCACTCTCGGCGCTGATCGACGCCCTCCCGGACGACCTGCACGAGCAGGCGCTGACCCACTCCTCCTGGACCGAGCGGCGGATCGAGTCCTTCGAGCGGCTCGCCTTCCTCGGCGACAGCGTCCTCGGCCTCTCCGTCGCGACCGACCTCTTCCAGCGCTTCGAGGCGGTCGACTCCGGTGGCCTGACGAAGATCCACAACCAGGCGGTCAGTGGCGTCTCCGTCGCCGAGGTCGGGCGCCAGATCGGCGTCCCGGAGATGCTGCGCGACTACGAGCCCGATGACGTCGCCGGGGCGATCCCGGCCGAGGTCCTGCTCGAGGGCGAGCGGCCGCTGCCGGAGGCCACCGAGGCGCTGATCGGGGCCTGCTACCTGGCCTTCGGCTTCGAGCGCACCGCGGGCGCCGTGGCGAGCGCCTTCGAGTCGCGGATCGAGCTCGCCTCGGAGACCCGGATCGACTTCAAGTCCGCTTTGCAGGAGCTTTTGGCGCGACGCGGGGCGCGCGTAAGCTACGAGGTGATCGCGGCGACAGGTCCGCCGCACAGGCGTACGTTCGAGGTGGCGGCGATCGTCGACTCCGAGCGGATCGGGTTGGGCGAGGGCCGCAGCAAGAAGGCGGCCGAGCAGGTGGCCGCAGAGCAGGCGCTGGCCCAACTCGGTGGCTAGGAGGGACTCCCAGGTGTCGAGGCCCAAATTGGGGGTTGTCGAAGCGGTATTCGTGTCCGACACAACCGCGAATCTGGTGGTTCCGCGGGTGAGGAGGCCAGGCCAGCGGATGATCGAGCCATGTATCTGAAATCAATCACGATGAAGGGGTTCAAGTCGTTCCCCGAGCGGGTGAGCCTCGAGTTCTCGCCCGGCGTCAGCGTGATCGTCGGCCCCAACGGCTCCGGCAAGAGCAACATCACCGACGCCGTCCTCTGGGCGCTCGGCGAGCAGAGTCCGGGGGCGATCCGCGGCGCCTCGATGCAGGACGTGATCTCCGCCGGTGGCAAGAACGTCGGCCAGCGTCGGTCGGCCGAGGTCGAGGTCGTGATCGACAACTCCGACGGCCGCGCCGCGACCGAGTTCTCAGAAATCGCCGTCCAGCGCCACCTCGACCGCTCTGGCGACAGCGGCTACCGGCTCAACGGCGCCCGCTGTCGGCTCGCCGACGTCACCGACGTCCTCTCCGACACCAACCTCGGACGCGAGATGCACTCGGTGATCAGCCAGGGCCGGGTCGAGACGATCATCCACTCCAAACCGCGTGAGCGCCGGCTCCTGGTCGAGGAGGCCGCCGGCCTCGGCAAGCATCGCAAGCGCCGCCGCCGGGCGGAGTTGAAGCTGCGCGCCGCCCGCGACAACCTCGACCGCGCGCTCGACGTCGAGCGCGAGGCCCGCGCCCATCTGCGGCCGCTGAAGCGCCAGGCCGAAGCGGCCGAGCTCGGCGCCCGGATCGAGCGCGACGAACTCGGCCTGCGCGGCCGGCTGGTCTCCGAGGAGCTGCGCTTCGGCGCCGACCGCGCTGCCGCCGCGGCCAAGGCGGCGGCCAAGGCTCGGGGGATCAGGACCAAGCTCGAGGAGCGCCTCGCCGAGGTCAGCAAACGCCGCCGCGAGGCGGAGGAGCGCTTTGCCGCCCGCGACCGCGAGCGGACCCAGGCCTGGGGCCTGCTGACCAAGCTGCGCGGCGAGCAGGAGCGGGTCTCCGTCCGCGTCGCCACCCTCTCCGGCCGCGAGGCCGAGCTCGAGGCGGGGCTGGAGCGCCTGCGCGGCGAGCTCGGCCCGCTGACCCTCGACGTCGGCGCCGGCGGCGCCCCGGCCGATCGGGCCCGCAAACTCGAAGAGGAGCTGGGCGAGGTCGACGCCGGGCTGCGGACCGCGGTCGACGGTCTCGGGGTCGCCCGCTCCGCAGACGCCGCTGAGTCGGCTCGCGAGGCGGCGCTGGGCGACGTCCGCGCCGGCGCCGAGCGGGCCACGCGCCACGCCCGTCGCGCCGAGGGCCTGCTCGGCGAGCGCCACCGCGAGGCGATGCGGGCCCGGGTCGCGGCCGGCGAGGAACTGCGCGACGACGTCCGCGCCGCGCTCGCCGCGATCGAAGCGGTCGGCGCCGCGATCCGCGCCCGGGTCGAGCGGACCGAGCGCAAGGTCGTCGGCGGCGAGGGCGACGGTGACGAGATCGCCGACGAGCTGCGCGCCTGCTCCCAGCAGGAGTTCGAGCTGCAGGCGGAGATGAAGGCGGCCTCCGACGAGCTGACCAAGGCCGAGGTCGAGGCCGCCCACCTCGGCGACCGCCGGGCTGAAGCCGAGCGCGATCTGGCGGCGATCGCCGAGCGCCTCGGCGAGGAGATTCCGCCGGCCGAGGAGGCGCTCGGCGACGAGGAGCGGGCGGAGATCGACCGCCGCATGGAGCGCCTGGAGCGCCGCCGCGCCCAGATCGGCCCGGTCAACCCACTGGCCAAGAGCGAGTACGACGAGGCTCGTGAGCACGTCGAGGCGCTGCAGACCCAGCGCGAGGACACCGAGCGGGCGATGCGCGAGCTGGAGACCCTGATCCGCGACATCGACAACGAGATCGAGCGCGCCTTCGAGCAGACCTTCGACGCGACTGCGAAGAACTTCGAGGAGATGGTCGAGCATCTCTTCCCAGGCGGCCGCGGCCGCCTGCGCCGGGTCAGCCTGCGCCCGTTCGCGACGAGGAGCGCCCCGCCGGCGAGCAGGAGACCCCCAGCGACGACGCCGAGCCCGATCCCGAGGCCGAGGAGGAAGAGGAGCGCGACGAGCTCGGGGTCGAGATCGAGGTGACGCCCAACGGCAAGTCGACCCGCAAACTCTCGCTGCTCTCCGGCGGCGAGAAGTCGCTGGTCGCGCTGGCCTTCGTCTTCGCCGTCTTCCTCGCCCGGCCCTGCCCCTTCTACATCCTCGACGAGGTCGAGGCAGCCCTCGACGACGCCAACATCGACCGCTTCCTGCAGCTGATCCGCCGCTTCTCCGACCGCGCCCAGTTCGTCATCGTCACCCACCAGAAACGGACGATGGACGCCGCCGACGTCCTCTACGGGGTCAGCATGGGCGGCGACGGCGTCACCAAGGTCGTCTCCCGGCGCCTACCGCGCGAGATCGCCGAAGACGAGGAGGGTGGCGACGACGAAGGCAACGGCGGCACCCTCTCCGCCGTAGCCTGAGCACAACACTCCTCCCGCCTGTCCGCACGGCTTCGGTCAGTACCCTCCGAGTGGGAGGGAGAGAGCTATGCCACAGCGCCACATGGACAGGCTGACGTCGTTCGACACGTCCTTTCTGGCCAACGAGAAAGCCAACGGGCACATGGCGATCGGCGCCGTGCTGATCTGCGCCGGCAACCCGCCCGACAGCGAGGACTTCCTCGCCCACATCCGCAGCCGGGTGCACCAGTTGCCGCGCCTGCGCCAGCGACTGCACTACCCGCCGATGAGCCTGGGGACGCCCTTCTGGGTCGACCACCACGAGTTCGACATCCACAGCCATGTGCGCCGGATCGACCTGCCCGCGCCAGGGACCGAGGACCAGTTTCGGGCCCTGGTCGGCGCGCTGCTGGCGCCGCCTCTGGACCGCGCCAAGCCGCTCTGGGAACTGATCCTGGTCGAGGGTTTCGCCGAGGAACGCTTCGCGATCGTCTACAAGACCCACCACGCGATGGCCGACGGGATCTCCGCGGTCGACATCGGGATGCTGCTCTTCGACGTCGAGCCGAACGAGACCCCGGACCGCGACGAGGCGCCCTGGGCGCCGCAGAAGACCCCCTCGCGGCCGGCCCTCGCCTGGCACGCCGGCACCGGCATCGTCGGCACCCTGGCCCGCTTCTGGCGCTGGATCCGCCGCGCGGTCGACCAACCTGCCCGCGCCCGCGTCCGCGCCGCCGACGGCATCGCCGGCCTCTGGGAGGTGACCTGGAACCTGGCCCGGCCGGCCCCGCCGACGCCCTTCAACGCCCCGATCGGCGCCGATCGCAGCTTCTGCTGGGCGACCTTCGACCTCGGTGACTTCAAGGCGATCAAGAACGCCCTCGGCGGCACCGTCAACGACGTCTCCCTGGCCGTCGCCGCCGGCGCCCTGCGCGGCTGGCTGACCGAACGCGGCCACCCGGTCGACGGGCTCGAGCTGAAGGCCCTGGTCCCGGTTTCGATCCGGACCGAAAACGAGCACGGCGAGCTGGGCAACAAACTGACCGCGATGCGCGGGCCGCTGCCGGTCGGCGTCGCCGACCCGGTCGAGCGCCTGCGCGTCATCTCCGCCGCGATGGACTCCCTCAAGGCCTCCAAGCAGCCGCTCGGGGCGGAAGCGATCTGGGGGCTGAACGACTGGTTCCGGGACTTCGCGCCGCCGCTGCTGCTCGGCCCGACCGCGGCGATCAACTTCTCGACCCGGCTCTTCAACCTGCTGGTCACCAACTTCCCCGGTCCGCAGGTGCCCTTCTACGTGCTCGGCCGCGAGCTGACCGCGATCCACCCGGTCGGCTTCCTCGCCCAGCGCCACGCCCTGGCGATCGCGATCCTCAGCTACAACGGCCAGGTCAGCTTCGGCCTGCTCGCCGACCCGGGCACCCTGCCCGACGCCGAGCGCCTCGTCGCTCACCTGCGGGGCAGCGTCGAGGAGCTGCGCGGCGCCGCGCAGATAGCCTCCCCCGGCAATGGCGACCAGCTGGCAGGAGATGATCGACCTCGGTTCGCGCGCCGGCGCGAACGCCGCGCCGGAGGCTGAGGACGAGCCGCAGCGCCGCGGCGTCTTCAAACGGCTGCGCCAGAGCCTGGCGAAAAGCCGCCAGGCTCTGGCCGAGGAGATCTCCGCCAGCCTCTTCGACCGGATCGACGAGGAAACCTGGGAGCGGCTCGAGGAGGCGCTGATCCTCGCCGACGCCGGCGCCCCGACCACCGCGGCCGTGGTCGAACGGCTCGAGCACGAGGTCGACTCCGGCGCCGTCCCAGCCGACGGCCAGCTGGTCCGCGACCGCCTGATCGAGATCCTCGCCGAGGTCGCCGCCACCGGCCGCGCCCCGATCGACCTCAGCGGCGAGCCGGCGGTGCTGATGATGGTCGGCGTCAACGGCACCGGCAAGACGACGACGATCGGCAAGATCGCCTGGCACCTGAGCAAGGAGATGGGCCTCAAGGTCGTCCTCGCCGCCGGCGACACCTACCGCGCCGCGGCCGCCGAGCAGCTGGCCGAGTGGGCGCAGCGGGCCGGGGCCGACCTCGTCCGCGGCGAGGAAGGCGCCGACCCCGGTGCCGTCGCCTACGACGCGATCTCCGCCGCCCGCGCCCGCGGCGCCGATGTCGTGATCGTCGACACCGCCGGCCGCCTGCACACGCAGAGCAACCTGATGGAGGAGCTGGCGAAGGTGAAGCGGGTGATCGCCAAGCAGATCCCCGCGGCGCCGCATGAGACGCTGATCTCGATCGACGCGACGACCGGCCAGAACGGGCTGCGCCAGGCCAAGGTCTTCTCCGAAGCGGTCGACATCGACGGAGTCGTGCTGACCAAGCTCGACGGCACCGCCAAGGGCGGCATCGCCCTGGCGATCGCCGCCGACCTCGGCATTCCGGTGAAGCTGATCGGGGTGGGGGAGACGCTCGAGGACCTGCGCCCCTTCGACCCCGCCGAGTACGCCCAGGCCCTGCTCGCCGAGTGACCGTTCGTTACTTGTCGCCCTCTGGGCGACAAGCGACAACCGCGTAAGCTGAGCGGGATGTTCGACCAGCTTTCAGATCGCCTGCAGGCGACCCTCTCCGATGTCCGCTCGCGCGGCAAGCTGAGCGAGGCTGACGTCGACGCGGCGATGCGCGAGATCCGCCTCGCGCTGCTCGAGGCGGACGTCAACTTCAAAGTCGTCAAAACCTTCACCAAGACGCTGAAGGAGCGCTGCCTCGGCGCCGGGGTGATGGACAGCCTCGATCCCGGCCAGCAGGTGGTGAAGATCGTCAACGAGGAGCTGGCGGCGCTGATGGGCGGCGTCGGCAGCGAGCTGGCGATGGCCAGCAGCGGCCCGACCGTGATCCTGATGGCCGGCCTGCAGGGCTCGGGCAAGACGACCGCCTGCGCCAAGCTCGCTCTCTACTTCAAGAAGATGAACAAGGACGTCGGGATCGCCGCCTGCGACGTCTACCGGCCCGCCGCGATCGACCAGCTGGTCACCGTCGGCGAGCGCGCCGGCGCCCACGTCTACCAGCAGGGCGCTGACGCCGACCCGGTGAAGATCGCCGAGTGGGCGCTGCAGCAGGCCCGCACCGAGCGCCGCGACGTGCTGATCATCGACACCGCCGGCCGCCTGCACATCGACCAGGAGCTGATGTCGGAGCTGGCCCAGATCCGCAAGAAGACCCAGCCGCATGACGTCCTCCTGGTCGTCGACGCGATGACCGGCCAGGACGCGGTCGGGGTCGCCGAATCCTTCGCCGAGGCGGCCGAGTTCGACGGCGTCGTGATGACCAAGCTCGACGGCGACGCCCGCGGCGGCGCCGCGCTCTCGGTCAAAGCGGTGACCGGCAAGCCGATCCTCTTCGCCTCGACCGGCGAGAAGATCGAGGACTTCGACAAGTTCCACCCGGATCGGATGTCCTCCCGGATCCTCGGCATGGGCGACGTCCTCAGCCTGATCGAGAAGGCCGAGGCGCAGGTCGACGAGAAGCAGGCGGCGGACCTGCAGGAGAAGATGCGGAAGGACCAGTTCACGCTGGAGGACTTCCTCACGCAGATGCGCCAGGTCCGCAAAATGGGCCCGATCAGCGGCCTGTTGGGGATGCTGCCGGGGATGGGGGCGATGAAGCAGCTGAAGAACGCCGACATCGACGAAGGCGAGCTGGACCGGGTCGAGGCGATCATCCTCTCGATGACCCCGGCCGAGCGTGCCGACCCGCACGTGATCAACGGATCCCGCCGCAAACGGATCGCGAACGGCTCCGGGACGAAGGTTCAGAACGTCAACCAGCTGGTCAAGCAGTTCGATCAGATGCGGGTGATGATGCGCTCGATGGCGAACGGGAAGATGCCCGACGCGCAAAAGATGGCGCAGCTCAGCGGCGCCGCGCCACGTCCCAAGCTGCGCAGGAGATAAGCCGCCCCCGGACGCGGAGGTCTGCCCGCGAGATCGCCGGACATGATGAGCGCGGGCAGACTGGAGCAGAGGAGGCGGCGCCTGATCATGTAACCTCTCGCCGCTCATGGCTGTCCGAATCAGACTTAGACGAGTGGGTTCCAAGAAGAACCCGATCTGGCGCGTCGTCGTCGCCGACAAACGCTCCCCGCGTGACGGTCGGACGATCGAGACGATCGGCCAGTACAACCCGCAGACGAACCCCTCGATGATCGAGATCGACGAGGAGCGCGCGCGTCACTGGCTGGAGCATGGCGCCCAGCCCTCCGAGACGGTCGCCGGCTTGCTGCGGATCAAAGGCATCCCCGCCTCCGGCAGCTGAGGGCGTTCTGGTGACCGAGCTGCTCGAGTTCCTCGTCCGGGCTCTGGTCGAGGACCCTGAGGCAGTCGTCGTCGAGGAGCTCGAAGAGGACGGCGACCTCGTATATGAGATCACCGTCGCCGAGGGCGACCTCGGTCGCGTGATCGGCAAGGGCGGGCGGGTCGCAAACGCGATCCGGACGATCGCCAAGGCGGCGGCGGTGCGGATCGACCGCCGCGTCATCGTCGACATCCTCGACTGACGGGGCGCCGGCCCTGAAGCTCGACATCTTCACCCTCTTCCCGGAGGCGTTCGACTGGTTCCGGACGCAGCGCTCGGTCACGAACGCCGTCGCCGAAGGCAACGAGCTGCGGCTCTTCGACTACCGCGCGACGACGCCGCTGAAAGCGGGCCAGGTCGACGACTCGCCCTACGGCGGCGGCGCCGGGATGGTGCTGCGGGTCGATGTCGTCGATGCGGCGCTGGAGGCGGCCTATGGAGAGGAGAGGCCGAGGATCGTGCTGCTCTCGCCGACCGGGCCGCTGCTCGACGACCCGATCGCCGACGAACTGGTCGCCGAGCCGCACGTGGCCCTGCTCTGCGGTCGCTATGAGGGCTTCGACGACCGCGTCCACCAGCACCTCGCCGACGACGAGCTCTCGATCGGCCGCTACGTGCTCGCCGGCGGCGAGCTGCCGGCGATGGTCGTCGCCGACGTCCTGATGCGCAAGCTGCCCGGCGCCCTCGGCCACGCCGACTCGGCCGCCGAGGACTCCTACGGCCAGGTCCTGGAGGGTATGCCGGAGTACCCGCACTTCACGCGGCCGGCCACATATCGCGGCTGGGAGGTGCCGGAGATCCTCAAGTCTGGCGACCACGAGAAGGTGCGCCAATGGCGGCTGGAGCAGAGCCGCGCCCGTGCCCGCAAGTCCGAAGCCGGCGCCGAGTAGCTACCATTCCGCAACCGCGCGGTTCCCGCTTCCGGGTCCGGCGGTTTTTTCTCGCTGCATAACTTTCCATGAGCTCCGTAATCGACAGCATTGAGCGCGCCCAGCTACGGCCGGGCCTGCCGTCGTTCGCCCCGGGCGATCGCGTCCGCGTGCACTTCCAGGTGATCGAGGGAACGCGGAAACGGACCCAGGTCTTCGAGGGCGTCGTCCTGCGCCGCCAGGGCTCGGGAGCGCGGGAGACGTTCACCGTGCGCAAGCAGTCCTTCGGAGTCGGCGTCGAGCGGACCTTCCCGCTGCACTCGCCGAAGATCGAGAAACTCGAGGTTGCGGCGCGCGGCGACGTGCGACGGGCCAAGCTCTACTACCTGCGCGGCCGGATCGGCAAGGCCGCCCGTGTCGCCGAGCGACGCTGGGGAATCGACGAGGACATGGTCTCCGCACCCGGCGCGGCCCCGGCGGCCGTCGACGCCGACGGAGTCAGCCAGGAGGAGGTCGTGCCGGTGGAGGATGCGCCGGCCGACGAGTCGCAGGTCGAGGCGGCTTCAGAGGTTTCAGAGTCCCAGGCAGAGGAGCCCGAGGACGCGGTAGAGGTTGATGCAGAGGCGGACGCGGGGGCGCCTGAGGCCGGGGAGACCGAGGACAACGCAGCTCGAAGCGACGCCGAGGAAGAGGAACCGGCCGACGCCGGCGACTCCGACGAGGACTCGGCGGCCTGAAGCTCTCGATCCCGAAGCCGAAGGGCAAAGGCGGCGGGCTTATCGAGTTGGTCGTCATCGTCGCGCTGGCCCTCGGGCTGGCGCTGGCGATACAGGCCTGGGTGGTCAAGCCGTACCAGATCCCCTCCGAATCGATGGAGCCCACGCTCGATGTCGGCCAGCGGGTCCTCGTCAACCGCTTCATGTACAACTTCAGCGATCCCTCGATCGGCGATGTCGTCGTCTTCCACCCGCCGGCCGGCGCCGACAACGGCACCGAATGCGGCGTCAATATCCACGGGCGGGAGCCCGAGGAAGTTGGCATGCCGTGCCCGAAGCCGACTGCCGCCGAGTCGAGCCAGAACTTCATCAAGCGGATCGTCGCCGGGCCGGGAGACACACTCTCGGTCAAAGACGGCCACCCCGTCGTCAACGGCGTCGAGAAGACCGACGAGTCGTACATCATCCCCTGCGGCAACAGCGAAGCCTGCAACCTGCCGAAGACGATCACGATCCCAAAGGACCACTACTTCATGATGGGGGACAACCGTGGAGCCAGCGACGACAGCCGCTTCTGGGGACCCGTCCCGCGCGAATGGATCATTGGCGAGGCGTTCGCCACCTACTGGCCACCGGACCGGATCGGCGGCCTCTAGCCGCGGGCCCCGGATGCTCGAACCCTGAAACTCCAAATTCCCAAGCCGAAGGGCAAAGGCGGCGGGCTTATCGAGTTGGTCGTCATCGTCGCGCTGGCCCTCGGGCTGGCGCTGGCGATACAGGCCTGGGTGGTCAAGCCGTACCAGATCCCCTCCGAATCGATGGAGCCCACGCTCGATGTCGGCCAGCGGGTCCTCGTCAACCGCTTCATCTACAACTTCAGCGATCCCTCGATCGGCGACGTCGTCGTCTTCCACCCACCGGCGGGCGCCGACAACAGCGGCCTGCCCGAATGCGGGGTCCATCGCAAACCCGAGGAAGCCTGCCCGAAGCCGACGGAAGCGGAGTCGAGCCAGAACTTCATCAAGCGGATCGTCGCCGGGCCGGGGGACACGCTCTCGGTCAAAGACGGACACCCCGTCGTCAACGGCGTCGAGAAGACCGACGAGCCCTACATCACCCCCTGCGGCATCGGCGCAGCCTGCAACCTGCCGAAGGCGATCACGATCCCGCCCGACCACTACTTCATGATGGGGGACAACCGTGGAGCCAGCGACGACAGCCGCTTCTGGGGACCCGTCCCGCGCGAATGGATCATTGGCGAGGCCTTTGCCACCTACTGGCCACCGGACCGGATCGGCGGCCTCTAAGCCGAAGTCCCACCGCCGCAGGCTGGCGCGCAGTCGCCGCCTGTTCGCTTTCGATCGCGGCTTGCGGAGCCGCTTCGTCGCCGGCGCCGACGAGGCCGGTCGTGGCTGCCTGGCCGGACCGCTGGTCGCCGCCGCGGTGCTGATCGATTACGAGCGAATCTCCGTCTCCGATCGCCGCACCCTGGCCGGTCTGCACGACTCCAAGCAGATGACCGAGGAGCGGCGGCTGGAGATGTTCCCCTCTGTGCTGCGCGCCGCCGAGCGCGTCAGCGTCGTCGTCCGCTCGGCGGGCGGGATCGACCGCCGCGGCCTGCACGTCACCAACCTCGAAGCTCTCTCCAGCGCACTCGAACAGCTGGCCCCGGGTGAGGAGGCGATCAGCCTGGTAGACGGCTTCGCGCTGCCGAGCTGCCGCGTCCCACACCGCGCCGTCGTCCATGGGGACGCGACCAGCGCCGCGATCGCCGCCGCTTCGGTGCTCGCCAAGGTGAGCCGCGACCGCTACATGCGCGCGGCCGCGCTGGAGCACCCCGGCTGGGGCTTCGAGGAGCACGTCGGCTACTCGACCCCAGAGCACCGCGCCGCGATCGATCGGCAGGGCATTTCGCCGCTGCATCGCCGCTCGTTCCAATCGGTTGCGTACTCCCAGCTTGGACTCGTCTGACCGGCGTATTTCGGCGTCCTCGTTCGGTCATGTGCGGAGCACACTCCCTCTCTCGTCCTGGAGCTACTTGGTCAGTCGAGCCCAAGGCTGGGAGGCCGGCGTTTCTGAATCTCAGAACGCGGCGCGGATGTGCTCGACGTCGATGACGCGGCCAGCGCGGTCGACGGTGACGCCGACGGCGTCGAAGCGGATCTCGGTGTAGGGCGGGATGTTGCGGCGCTCGGCCATCCAGGCGGTGGCGAGGCGGCGGATCCGCTGCTGCTTGCGGCGGTCGACCGCGAGTACCGGGCGCTCGGGACCGAAGGCGGCGCCCTCGCGCCCGGCCTTGACCTCGACGAAGACGAGCGCCCGGCCGTCGCGGGCGACGATGTCGAGCTCGCCGTGGCGGGTGCGGGCGTTGCGCTCGAGGATCTCCCAGCCGGCGGCGCGCAGGCGGCGGGCGACGAGATCCTCGGCCATCTGGCCGGTGCGGCGGCGGGGGTCGGTCATTCCTTTGCCCAAGTCGGCCCGGCCATGAGATTCGCCCCACCGGCGTGACAAAGAATTTGAAATCAGGGAGTAACGCGTCGGACCTTCCTCCATAGCGTCCCCACCGTGCTCGCCACGGCCAGAACCTTCACCCTCGACGGCATCTCCGCCCGCCCGGTCCGGGTCGAGGTCGACGTCCACCGCGGCCTGCCCGGGTTCGCGATCGTCGGCCTTCCCGATGCCGCCGTGAGGGAGGCGCGCGAGCGGGTGCGGGCGGCGCTGGTCAACTGCGGCTTCGAGTTCCCGTTGCGCCGGATCGTCGTCAACCTGGCACCGGCGAGCCTGCGCAAGGCCGGCCCCGGCATGGACCTGGCGATCGCGGCGGCGCTGCTGAGTGCCTCGGGGCAGCTGGAGTGGGAGGGGCTCTCCGGCGTCGCCCTGGCGGGCGAGCTGGCGCTCGACGGCTCGACTCGGCCGGTCCACGGCGCCCTGGCGATCGCCGAGGCGGCCCGGGAGGGATGTGCCGAGGCGATCGTACTGCCGGCCGAGAACGGCCCCGAGGCGGCGCTGGCGTTGGGAATCGACGTAGTTCCGCTCGACAACCTCAGCCGCCTGCCGGCGCTGGCCGCGGGGGAGTGGGAGCCGTTGCGGCCGCAGCCGTTGTCGCTGGAGCTGGGGGCCGTGGGAGGCGCCCCGGACCTCGCGGATCTGCGCGGACAGCCGCACCTGCGCCACGCGCTCGAGGTCGCGGCCGCGGGTGGGCACAGCCTCCTGATGATCGGGCCTCCCGGCGCCGGCAAGTCGCTGGCGGCGGCCCGGTTGCCGTCGATCCTGCCGCCGCTGGCGCCGGTCGAGGCGCTGGAGGTCGCCCGGATCGCCAGCGCCTGCGGGCGGCTGACCGGGGCGCCACTGGGCGGCCGACCCTTTCGCGCGCCGCACCACACGATCAGCCCGGCCGGCCTGATCGGCGGCGGCACGCCGCCTCGTCCCGGCGAGGCCACTCTGGCGCATCGCGGCGTCCTCTTTCTCGACGAGCTCTGCGAGTTCCGCCGCGACTCGCTGGAGGCGTTGCGCGGGCCGCTGGAGTCGGGAGAGGTCTCGATCGTGCGGGTCGGCGCTCAGCGCCGCTTGCCCTGCCGCTTCATGCTGGTAGCCGCCGCCAATCCCTGCCCCTGCGGTCGCGGTGAAGCCGATCCCGAGTGCAGCTGTGCGCCGGCCGCGGTACAGCGCTACCAGGGGCGCCTCAGTGGTGCTCTGGCCGACCGGATCGACATCCTCGCCGCCATCCACCAGCCCAGTGCCGCCGAGATCGGCGGCGCCGCCGGCGAGCCGTCGGCCGACGTCAGGGAGCGGGTCACGGCGGCTCGCGAGCGGCAGGAGCGACGGCTCGGCCCGGGGCGGTGCAATGCCGAGATGACGCCGGCGGAGGCGCGCGAATGCGCGCTGGCGCCGCCGGCAGCGGCCCTGTTGGCGGAGCTGTACGCGCGTCAGCGGCTGAGCGGACGGGCCCACGATCGGGCCCTGCGGCTGGCGCAGACGATCGCCGATCTGGCCGGCGCCGAGACGATCGGCGAGGCCGAGATGGCGCAGGCGCTGCAGCTGCGGAGGCGCGACCGTGGCTGAGCCGCGTGCTTGCCCGGAGTGCCTGCGCCGCGCCGCGCTGCTGGCCCTGCTCGGCCCCTACATCGAGCGGGTCGCCACCAGCTCCCCGGGCTCGCGCTCGCCGGAACTTCTGCGGCTCTCCAACCAGGAGCTGGCCGAGGTCGCGGCGCCGAAGGTCGCCGCCCAGCTTCTGGCCCGAGTCGAGGCGGTGCCCGAGCGCGAGCTGGAGGAGGAGCTGACGGAGGCCGGCTGCTGGGCCTGCTGCCGCCACGGCGACCTCTATCCGGACTCGCTGCGCGACGCGGCGGATGCTCCGTGGGCCTTGATCGCGCGCGGCCACCCGGAGCTGCTCGAGGCGGTCGAGCCGTTTGGGACGGTCACGATCGTCGGCGCCCGCCGCGCCACCTCCTACGGGCGCGAGATCTCCCGGGAGCTCGCTCGCGAACTGGCGAGCGCCGGGATGATCGTCGTCAGCGGTCTCGCCTTCGGCGTCGACGGCTGCGCCCACCGCGGCGCGCTCGACGCCGACGGCAGGACGATCGCCGTCCTCGGCTGCGGGCCGGACAACGCCTACCCGGCCGCCCACCGGTCGCTATGGCGACGAATCGGCGAAGTCGGCCTGGTGATCTCCGAGTTCCCTCCGGGCGCCCAGCCCTGGAAGTGGACCTTCCCGGCCCGCAACCGGATCATGGCGGCGCTGGCCGGGATGACCGTGGTCGTCGAGGCGGCGGCGCGCTCGGGCTCGCTGATCACCGCCGACCTGGCGGCCGACCTCGGGCGCGACCTCGGTGCCGTGCCGGGCCCGGTCACCTCGCGGGCTTCGGCCGGCCCCAACAACCTGCTCGCCGGCGGCGCCTGTCTGGTCCGTGACGCCCAGGATGTACTTGACGCGCTGCTCGGGCCGGGCGCGCAGCGGATCGAGCGCTCGGGGTCGGCCCTCGACCTCGGGCTGGCGGCGGTCCTCGCCGCGGTCGACGCCGGCGAGTCCAGCTGCGACGGCGTCGCCGCCTCCCTCGGATTGCCGGCCGCCGAGATCGCCGCCGCGCTGGCCCGCCTCGAGGTCCTCGGCTACGTCTCCTGCTCTTCGCTCGGGCTCTACTCGCGGACGCTGCTGGCACCGCCCTCATCCGCGCCGTCCATTTAGAGCCTCTAGGCTTCCCGGGTGACCGAGCGACCGACGCCGCAGTGCTCTCGATCGCCGGTTCGGACTCCGGCGGCGGGGCGGGTGTCCAGGCCGATCTGAAGGCGTTCGCCCGTTGCGGCGTGCACGGGATGAGCGCGATCACGGCGATCACCGCTCAGAACACGGTCGGGGTCGAGATGATCGAGGCGGTCTCACCGCGGCTGATCGTCGCTCAGGTGCGCGCCGTCGCCGAGGATCTCGGGGTTGACGCGGTCAAGATCGGGATGCTGGGCACTCGCGCGACCGTCGAGGCGGTGATCGAGGCGCTTGGATACGTCGGTGAGGCCCCGATCGTGATCGACCCGGTAATGGTCGCCGAGAGCGGCGCCGTGCTGCTCGACGAGGATGCCCGCGGCGCGGTCGTCGAGCGATTGCTGCCGTTGACCTCGGTCGCGACCCCGAACATCCCCGAGGCGCGGGTGCTGACCGGGTTGGGAGAGGAGGCGACCCAGGAGGAGCTGGCCCGCGGCGTGTTGGCGCTCGGCCCCCAGGCGGTCGTCGTCACCGGCGGCCACAGCCTCGGGCTCGTCGACCTCTTCTTCGACGGCAAGGCACCGATCGAGATCCCCGGTCCGCGCCACCCCGACGGCGCCGCGCACGGCTCCGGCTGCACCCACGCCTCGGCCCTGGCGGCCTTTCTCGCCCGCGGCGCCAAGCCACTGCAGGCGGCAGAGGCCGCCCGTCGGGTCGCGTCTGCCGCGGTCGGCGCCGGGCTGCGCGACCTCGGCCAGGGCCCAGGTCCGGTCGATGTCTTCGAACTGACCGAGCGCGAGGCTCAGTAGATTCCGTCCCATGAGCACCAACGACATCGCCACCAAGCTTCCCCGTCCTCGCTCGGCAACCGTCTTCGACGGACCCGACCGCGCCCACTCGCGCGCCTACATGAAGGGCATCGGCTTCGACGACGACGCCCTCAGCCGGCCGACGATCGGGATCGCCAACACCTGGACCGAGGCGATGCCGTGCAACTTCCACCTCCGCGCCCTCGCCGAGCACGTCAAAGACGGCGTCCGCGCCGCCGGCGGCACGCCGATGGAGTTCAACACCGTCGCCGTCTCCGATGGGGTGACGATGGGGACCCAGGGGATGAAGGCCTCGCTGATCAGCCGCGAGGTGATCGCCGACTCGATCGAGCTGATGGCCCGCGGCTACCAGTTCGACGCGATCGTCGCCCTCTGCGCCTGCGACAAGACGATCCCCGGCTGCGCCATGGCGCTGGCCCGGCTCGACGTCCCCTCGGTGCTGCTCTACGGCGGCTCGATCGCACCCGGCCACTGGCACGGCCGCGACGTCACGATCCTCGACATCTTCGAGGCGATCGGCGCCCACAACGCCGGCGACATGAGCGACGAGGAACTGCACGAGCTGGAGGGCGTCGCCAGCCCCGGCGCCGGCGCCTGCGGCGGCCAGTTCACCGCCAACACGATGGCCTGCGCCTTCGAGGCGCTGGGGATCAGCGCCGGCGGCTCGGCGATGGTGCCGGCCGAAGACGACGACAAGAACACGGTCGCCGAGAAAATCGGCGAGCTGGTGATCCGCGTTCTGGCAGAGGACATCACCCCGAGCAAGGTGATCACCCGCGACTCGCTGGAAAATGCGATCGCCTGCGTCTGCGCCTCCGGTGGCTCGACGAACGCCGTCATCCACCTGATCGCCCTCGCCCACGAGCTCGGCATCGAGCTGAAGATGGCTGACTTCGAGCGGATCTCGCGGGCGACACCGCTGTTCGCCGACCTCAAGCCGGGCGGCCGCTTCGTCGCCACCGACCTCTACGCGGCCGGCGGGGTGCCGGTGATCCTTAAGCGGCTCGACGACGCCGGCCTGCTGCATCGCGACGCGATCACGGTCAGCGGCAAGACGATCGGCGAAGAGGCCGAAGCGGTCACCGAGGCCCCCGGTCAGGAAGTCGTGCGCCCGCTCGACGATCCGCTCAAGTCCGAAGGCGGGCTGGCGATCATGGGCGGCAACCTGGCGCCCGAAGGTGCCGTGGTCAAGCTCGCCGGCACCGAGCGCCGCCGACAGACCGGCCCGGCCCGCGTCTTCGAGACCGAAGAGGACTGCTTCCGCGCCGTCAAGGATCAGCGGATCAACCCCGGCGACATCGTCGTGATCCGCAATGAGGGCCCGGTCGGCGGCCCCGGGATGCGGGAGATGCTCCAGGTCACCGCCGCGATCGTCGGCGAGGGACTGGGGGAGAGCGTCGCGATGGTCACCGACGGCCGCTTCTCCGGTGCCACCCGCGGCCTGATGATCGGTCATGTCGCCCCCGAGGCGGCGAAGGGCGGGCCGATCGCGGCGATCCGCGAGGGCGATGAGATCACCGTCGACATCGATGGTCGCCGGATCGATGTCGATCTCAGTGACGAGGAGATCGCCGCCCGCATCGCCGCCTACGAATCGCCGAAGTCGCCCTTCGGCCGCGGCGTCATGTCGAAGTACGCGGACACGGTTTCATCTGCCGCAAGCGGCGCGATCACCAGCTGACGCGACCGGCGCGGCGCATCCCGCCGTTCACGGTCGTTAGCGCTCGTCCTTGCTCTTGCCTTCGGTGATCGTCCGCACCTCGTTGGCGTTGAGCAGCATCCGCGCCCCGTCGACCCGGGTTGCTTCGAATAGCGGCGGCTTCACCGCTTCGGCGGTGTCGATCCGCCGGCGGACCTCGTCCCAGCTCTCGTTCACGGCTACGTAGTGGTCATCGCCGAAGCGAATGTAGGTCGGCATCGACCCGACCCTAGCCGAACGTCCGCGCTCGCTACGATCGCCATCTCGATGGGGCATGCAAGGAAGGCGAAACGACGGTTCTTCGCACTCGTTTCGGCCTGCGCTCTGGCGCTGGCGGTTTGGGCGCCAGCTGGCGGCGGCGCCGCGGTCACGCCCGGCTGCCCGTCTTTTGAGAGTCAGGCGGCCGCCCAGACCTACTTCGTCGGACAGGCGGCAGCACCACCAGGCCGGTCGGCCGGCTCGACCCAGACGGCGACGGTGTTGCCTGCGAGGGTCTCGGACCCCCTTATCAGGGCATCGCCACCCTTGGCTTCAACAAGAAGCACCACTTCTTCTTCGGCGTCGCCTCGATGCCGCCGCTGGCCTCCGGCAACGGCGAATTCGCCTGTCTCACCGGCAACCGTCACTGGCCCGATGGTCCGCGCTGGGTCAACGTCTACCGCGTCAAGCCCGGCGGCGACGTCTCGATCCTCGGCACCCACATGGCCAGCGCCGAAGCCAGGCAGGCGACGGGCAGGCTGCTCTGGAAGGTCGACAAGCCGCTGAAGATTCCCGGCCGCTATTACGCCGCCTTCGAAGAATCGGTACGGACCTCGCCCTACGGCCCGAATCCCTGTCCGGAATTCCGCTCCCGGATCATCACCCTGCCCAGACGGGGTTAACCCCTCCCTGGGTCAGGCGTACCCCATCCGTTCCAAGACCGGGATCTCGCGAATCTGCGGCGGCTGCAGGTGGTCCCAGAGGATGCCGCGGGGGCGCTCGTACTGGCGCTCGACTTCGATCACCGCGCGTGGGGTGGCGATCATGTCGCAGGGGAGGTCGTGGGCGGTGACCATCAGGTGCTGGCGCAGGATCTGGATCGGGTGGACGGTGGTGGCGACCGTCGTGTGGATGTCGATCTTGCCGGAGTCGACGAGGATCCCGTACTCGAGGTCGTGGTAGCCGCCGCCTTTGCCGACTCGGGCGCCACTGAGGTTGACCGCGACCGAGCCGCAGAGGACGAAGTCGATTTCGGGCAGCTCGTCGAGGGCGATGACGCGTCCGTGCTTGAGGGCGCCCTTGATCGTCGCCGCCTCCTTCAGCGCCGCTTTCGAGAGTTCCTTCGGGTCGAGGACGCGGAAGGGGTGCGGGTCGCGTAGGCGCGGCACCGCCATGATCACCGTCTTGCCCTCGTCGAGGGCGATCCTGCGGGCGTGGGTCTGGGGCGAGTCGGGGTTGGCCTTGATCACCCGGGCCCGCTTCCAGAGCCGGTGGCCCGCGAGCTTCTCGGCTGCCAGCTTGGCGCCGGCGAAGTTCGGGATCCGCCCCTCGGCACCCGGGAAGCGGGAGACGCCCTCGCGCTCCATCGCCTTCCAGACCTCCTTGCGAACCTCGTCCTTGGAGCGCATCGGCGAAAGATATTAGGCGCGTCTGCCGGTAAGACCGACGCAGCTGCCAAATTGCGGGATAGAGAGTCGGTCTGGGCAAATGATCCGAACGCCTAGACTTTCCGAAAACGTGTGCATCGCAACTCTGGGGAGAGCTGAACGCACCGATGGGCCGTAGAAGTCAGATCGCAGCAGCAGTGATCGTCCTGGCGGTGGTTCTTCTCGCCGGCGGCGCCTACGCGTACGACAGCTCGCAGAAGGACAAGATCGCCGACGGCGTCACGATCGCCGGCGTCGACGTCGGCGGCCTCGACGCCGAGCAGGCGTCCGCGGTGGTGCGCCGCCACCTGCTGGCGCCCCTGCGCCACTCGCTCCAGGTCGCCTATGACGGCCGGACCTGGATGCTGCCGGGCGAGAAGCTGATGGTCCACGCCGATATCGACGCCGCCGTCGAGGAGGCCATCGCGGCGAGCCAGGACGGCGGCCTGCCGACCCGGCTGGTCCGCTACGTCAGCGGCGGCGAAGTCGACCAGCCGGTCTCGGCCGAGCTGAGCTACTCCAGGCCGGCGATCAACCGCTTCGTCCATCGCGTCGCCGAGGAGATCAAGCGCGAACCGGAGAACGCCTCGGTCAGCCCCACCGGCGACTCGCTCGAAATCGTCGGCGGCAGGGACGGGCGCAAGCTGCGCGACAACCTGCTGACCGAGGAACTCGAAAGCGCGGTCCTCAACGCCGACGCCCCGCATGCCATCGTCGCCAAGGTCCACTCGACCCGGCCCGAGGTGACGAGCGAGGAGGTCGCCTCCAGGTACCCGTCCTATCTGACCCTCGACCGCGCCACCTTCACCCTCAAGCTCTGGCAGCGTCTGAAGCTGGCCCGGACCTACACGGTCGCCGTCGGCCAGGAAGGACTGGAAACCCCGGAAGGCCTCTACGCGATCGAGGAAAAGGAAGAAGAACCCGTCTGGCACGTGCCGGAGTCGGCCTGGGCCGGCGATCTCGCTGGGGCGACGATCCCGCCCGGACCCTCGAACCCGATCAAGGCCCGCTGGATGGGGATCTACGAAGGCGCCGGGATCCACGGCACTGAAGAGACCGAATCGCTCGGCAGCGCCGCCTCCCACGGCTGCGTCCGCATGGCGATCCCCGATGTCGAAGAACTCTTCGACCTGGTGGACGTAGGAACTCCGATCTACATCGGCTAGGCCACCACCCGCAGGACGTGGGGGATTGAGGACGAATCAGGGATGGTGAATTGGGAAACGGCTCTTGCCGAATACGACCGTGACCTGCGGGCCCGGGGGTCGGCGGAGCGGACGCGGCGGGCGTATGGCGTGGATCTGGCCGGTTTCGTCGAGTGGTCGACGCCGCAGGGCCTGGGTCCGGCCGACGTGCGCCACCGCGACGTGCGTCGCTACGCGGCGGGGCTCTCCTCGGCGGGAGCGATGCCGGCGACGGTCGCCCGCAAGCTGGCGGCGATCCGCGGCCTCTACGGCTTCCTCGTCCGAACCGAGCGGGCCGGGGCGAACCCGGCCGAGCTGGTCTCCAGCCCGAAGCGTTCCGAGAAGCTGCCGAAGGTGCTCAGCACGGAGCAGATGCGCTCGCTGCTGGAGCGAATTCCGGCCCGCACGCCGCTGGAGCTGCGCGATCGGGCGATGCTGGAGCTGGCTTACTCATGCGGCCTGCGCTGCGAGGAGATCGTCAACCTCGACGCCGGTGCGATCGATTTCGAGTCCGAGCAGCTGCGGGTGCTCGGCAAGGGCAATAAGGAGCGGATCCTGCCGGTGGGCGAGCCCGCCCAGCGCGCCCTCGAGCGCTATCTGGAGCGGGGCAGGCGCGCCCTGGCCACCGATCCGCGCGAGCAGGCGTTGTTTCTCTCCAAGAGCGGGCGCCGGCTCTCCAACTCCGACATCACCCGTCGCCTCGGGCTCTGGACCCGCGAGGCGGCCCTGGCGGCCGGTGTCTCGCCGCACTCGCTTCGGCATTCCTTCGCGACCCATCTCTTGGAGGGAGGGGCCGACCTGCGTACGATCCAGGAGTTGCTGGGCCACGCCTCCATCTCCACCACCCAGGTCTACACCCGTGTCGATGCCGCCCGCCTGCGGGACACCTATGCCGCCAGCCATCCGCGCGCGTGAGTCCATTCCGCGCAAACGAACGTAGAATCCCCTGACTCCATGGAAACCGGCGTAAAAGAGGTTGAGCTCCGCGATCTATGGCGACGCTATAAGGACGATGGCGATCGGACCGCGCGCGAGCGACTCGTGGTCGCTTACTCGCCGATGGTCAAGTTCGTCGCCGGTCGTCTCGGGGCCGGCCTTCCCTCGCACGTCGAAGACGCCGACCTGATCTCCTACGGTCTGGTCGGCCTGATCGGGGCGATCGAGCGTTTCGAGCCCGAGCGCGGGATCAAATTCGAGACCTTCGCGATGACCCGCATCCGTGGCTCGATCATCGACGAACTGCGCTCGCTCGACTGGGTGCCGCGCTCGGTTCGCTCGCGGGCGCGGGAGATCGAAGTCGCCCAGGCCAAACTCGAGCACGAACTGCAGCGGGCCCCGACCGAGGAGGAGCTGGCGGCGAAACTCAACATGAGTGAAGCCGAACTGCAGGGGTCGCTGCTGGAGATCGCCAACTCCTCCGTCTACGCCCTCGATGAGCTCTGGACCGTCTCCGACTCCTCCGGAGACCAGGTCTCACTGCTGGATACGATCGCCGACGATGGCGCCGCCGACCCCCAGGTGGCGCTCGACACCAGCGAGGTCAAGGAGCGCCTGACCGAGGCGATCGGCTCGCTGCCCGAGCGCGAGCAGCTGGTCGTCGCCCTCTACTACTACGAGAACCTCACCCTGCGCGAGATCGGCGAGGTCCTCGGCGTCACCGAGTCGCGCGTCTCCCAGCTGCACACCAAGGCCGTGATGCGGCTCAAGTCCCACCTGCAGCAGGACTAGCCGGCGTGCGCTGGCGCCTCCGTCACAGGCGGGAGCGGCTTCCCGGCTCGGTGCCCGAGCCGGCCGTGCGCAACTCCGATCCCGCCGCCCGCGGGGCGGGCGCGCGCCGCAGTGGCGCCGGCCACGACCAGTCCCATCGCTTCGAGCGCGCCGCCACGCGCTTCAACGCCAGCGAGGCCGGTCACACCGTCCGCGGCCTGGTCAAGACCCTCGGCGATCCCTGGGTCTCGGTCGGCGCCGCCGCCGGGACAGTCGACGAGGTCCGCGTCACCGTCGCCTGGGATCTCTCCTGGTACCAGTGGGGCATCGACCTCGGCGACGAGGCGCGTCCCGTCTATGAGCTGGGCAAGGGTCGCGAGATCTCCGAGCTTGACGCCGCCGCCCGGCAGTGGAACGCCACGGCGATCGAGGGCGGCCGGATCCTGATCGCCGCCCCCGGCCCCCGGATCGCCCAGGATGCGAGCCGGCGTTGAGGCGGCGGCGATGAGCAGCTTGACCGTCAACGTCGACGGCGGCGCCCGCGGCAACCCGGGCCCGGCGGCGATCGGCGTCGTCGTCCGGGACGAGGACGGCGCCGTCCTCGAGGAGCTGGGGGAGAAGATCGGCCGCGCCACCAACAACGTCGCCGAGTACCGGGCGCTGCTGCGCGGAATCGAGCTCGCCGCCGCCCACGGGGCCACCGAGCTGGAGCTGGTCGGCGACTCCGAGCTGGTCGTGCGCCAGATCGAAGGCCGCTACAAGGTCAAGGACGCGACGATGCGCGAGCTGCACGCCGAGGCGAAGAGGGAGCTGGCGGGCTTCGACAGCTGGACGATCCGTCACGTGCGCCGCGAGAGCAACGCCGACGCCGACCGCCTCGTCAACGCCGCCCTGGACGGCTCCTGATGGCCGAGCCGATCCACCCCGGCGTCGACATCGGCCACGTCCATCTCAAGGTCGCCGACATCGATCGTTCGATCGCCTTCTACGGCGGCGTGCTCGGGCTCGAGTTGATGCAGCGCTATGGCACGGACGCCGCCTTCCTCTCCGCCGGCGGCTACCACCACCACATCGGGCTCAACTCCTGGGAATCGAAAGACGGCTCGCCGCCCCCGCGCGGCACCACCGGGCTCTACCACACGGCGATCCGCTATCCGACCCGCCGCTCCCTGGCCGACGCGCTGAAACGGCTGATCGATGCCGGCATCCCGCTCACCGGCGCCTCCGACCACGGCGTCAGCGAGGCGCTCTATCTCGACGACCCCGACGGCAACGGCGTCGAGCTCTACTGGGATAGGGCCAAAGAGGACTGGCCCCAGCCCCAGCCCGGGCAGAAGATCGAGATGTTCGTCCACCCCCTGGACCTGAACGACCTGATGGCCGAGCTCGACAAGGAGGCATGAGATGGAAATCGAGGTGGCGATCGCCGGCGCCCACGGGAAGATCGGGCTGCTGCTCGGCAAGCTGCTGGTCGAGCAGGGACACTCGGTGCTCGGCCTGATCCGCAACCCCGGTCAGGAAGACGACCTCCACGCGGTCGGGGTCGAGCCGGTGATCTGCGACCTTGAGGGAGATGACGACGTCGCGGCCGCGGTTTCCGGCGTCGATGCCGTCGTCTTCGCCGCCGGTGCCGGTCCCGGCAGCGGTGCCGCGCGCAAGCGGACGATGGACTTCGAAGGCGCAGTCAAGCTGATCGGCGCCGCCAAGGCCGAGGGCATCCGCCGCTACGTGATCGTCAGCGCGATGGGTGCCGCCGACCCGCCGGCCGAGGGCGGCGACGTGTACGGCGAGTACCTGCGGGCCAAGGCCGAAGCCGACCGGGCGCTGCGCGAAAGCGGGCTCGAGTACACGATCGTGCGCCCGGGCAGGCTCACCGACGAGCCGCCGACCGGCCTGGTCAGCGTCGGCGAACGGCTCGAGCGCGGCGAGGTCCCGCGCGCTGACGTCGCCGCGGTCCTGCTTGCCTGCCTGCTCGATCGCCACACGATCGACCGTTCCTTCGACCTGCTCGGCGGCGAGACGCCGATCGCCGACGCGGTCGCGGCGCTTTAGGCGGCCGGGCTCGCGGCCGGGGCACCGCTCTCGACCGGGTGCCCGCCCTCGCGCCAGGTGCCGACGCCCTGGCCGACGTGGACGACGCCGGCGAAGCCCTCGCGCTGCAGGATCGACGCCGCCAGGCCACTGCGCTTGCCGCCGCGACAGATCGTCGCGATCGGGCGGTCGCGCGGCAGCTCGTCGAGGCGGCCGGCGAGATCGCCGTAGGGGATGTGCAGCGAGTCGGGGATGTGCTCGCCGGCGTACTCGGCCGCGTTGCGGACATCGAGGATCAGCGGCGCCTCGGCGCCGTCGGCGCGATTCGCCAGCTCGTCGGGGTCGATCAGCTCGATCTTCTCGATCGGCCGCTCCTCGGTCCGCCAGGCGGTCATCCCGCCCTGGAGGAAGCCGCGCACCCGCATCCCGACCGCCGCGAGCAGCTCGGCGGCGTCGCGCTCGTCGCCGTCACAGGCGGCGACGATGATCACGTCGGCACCCGCCGGGGCAACTCGCGAGACCTTGGTGGCAAAGCCTGTGTCGTAGGCGGAGGTGCTGAGCGCCCCCCTGATGTGGGCCTCGTCGAACTCCTCGTTGGTGCGGCCGTCGATCACGACGGCGCCGGCCGCGACGCACTCGGCTACCTCGTGCGGGGTCAGCGGCGCCGGCGTGCCGAAGTCGTCGACCAGCGGGCCGCGGTTGATGGCGACGATCGCGGCGACGTTCGGCGGCTTGTCACCGAGCGAGGCGACCGCGTCCGCGACGAACTCGGCCTCGTCCTCGATCGCCAGGGCCGGGTTGTGGCGACGCTCGAAGCCGATCGTCGAGGAGGTCTTGAGGTCGATGCCGGAGCCGCCGCAAAGCGAGCCGCCGAGGTGGCCGGGCCAGACCTCCACTTCATCGTCGAGGGTCAGCAAGCGCTGGTGCAGGGAGCGGTACATCTCGGTCGCGCCTTCGCGCGGCTCGACCGCGAGGTCGGGACGGGCGACGTCGCCGATGAACAGAGAGTCGCCGCCGAGCAGTGCCCAGGGAGCGCCGTCGCGGCTGGAGTCGCGCAGCAGGAAGGAGGTGTGCTCGGGGCGGTGGCCGGGGGTGTGGATCGCCTCGATCGTCACCTCGCCGAGGTTGAGAACCCAGCCGTCGCCGAATGGCTCGTGGTCGTATTCGGCCTCGGCCAGCTCGTGGATGTGGATCGTCGCCCCCGTCGTCCGTGCCAGGCGACCGTGCCCGGAGACGTGGTCGGCGTGGTTGTGGGTCTCGAGGACATGCTCGATCCGCACCCCGTGCAAGCGCGCCAGGCGTCGGTATGGGTCGATGTCCCACTGTGGGTCGATCACCGCGGCCCGCCCGGCATCGCGGTCGGCGACGAGGTAGGAGGCGCAGCCGAGGTCCTCGTGAATTATCTGACGGAAGAGCATCACTTTCAGGCTAGCGGGGAAACGGGCCATCCGCCGACCGAAATGGATCTTCCGAACGGGTGGCGCGCAGTGCCAGGGGGAGGCCACCGTATGGCCCTCGACGTGGCGATCCCCTCCAGACCCGTGACTTCTGGTCGATCGCCGCGATTATCTGCCTCTACCCGGCGCTTCCGCGGCCCGAGGCAGGACATCTAGCCGCGCTGCTGCGCGGCGGCCCGAAGACCGCCGCGCTTCACCCTGGAGTGTTGACTAGCAGGTTGCGGCCCGGAAGCTGATGCTGGCGAAGCCGAAGACTTTCGAACCTGATCCGGCGAAGAAAGGCTTGACTTCTCCGTTAGCCTGAAGCTCGACGTTGCCCGCAGTCGGGCCCCCTACGCCGATCCCCGAGAGCTCGTCAGCGGCCGGACGATAGGCGGTCGGCAGCGTAAACGCCGCCACTCCACCTTCGCCTCGGGTGTCGCCGTTGAAATGGACGACGCACTGGCGGTCCTTGTAGAAGCCGAGGGGTGCGACTGGGGAGCCGAGATCTTCGAAGCCGTTTTCGAAGGGGGGCTCCCCAGAAGCCCCGACGACGTGGATGGCTTCGGGGGTGGCCAGATTGCCGGCGTTGGTGGCCGTGTCGGCGGCGTTCGCATGAGCTGCATTCGTGGCATTGGTCGCCGCCGGCACGGTTCCGAGCGAGGAGAGATTGATCTTTGCTCCGGTTACGGCCTTCTTCTTGATCTTCGTGGTGGTCACAGCGTTGTTCCTGATTTTGGCTGTCGTGACCGAATTCTTCTTCAGTTGCCTAGTCCCGATGCTGTTCTTGGCGAGGTGGCTGGCAGCGAAGGCGGCACCTCCTCCGAGGAGCAGGAACAGGCAGAGCGTAGAGACGACGTTGGCGTACGTCAGGCGGGGCGCGAAGTGCTTCACGGGGTCCTCCTTGACAGTTGGACGGAGGACGAGACGAAAGGAAGGCTCTCAGAGGGTGAGCCCCGACACAAGTTCGTCGCCGAACAGATGGGCCCGGAGGATGCGCGGTTCACGTTTCGGATCTACCAGCGGCCAGCCAAACGCCGCCGAAAGCTCGCGGGGCGGTATCGTGAAGACTTCGACGCGGCGCCCACCTTAGCCAAGGCGAGCAAATCGCATCGGAAAGCCAGAAGTAACACATATGCGGCTGTAGCTCAGCTGGCTAGAGCGTCTGCTTGCCATGCAGAAGGTCGAGGGTTCGAATCCCTTCAGCCGCTTGATCGGAAGCCCGCTCCCAGAGCGGGCTTCCGCGTCTTTGGGGCTGGTGGGGGAGGTGGCGAGACGAGCCTTGGCGGTAGCTCGCTGCTCAATCGCTGCCCAATCAGCGACCTTCTGCGTCCGTGGCCGCTGCCCCCGCCAGGGGCGTGCAGCGCATTCCGAGGATTCTGAGGTCACGTAAATGGCGACGCCACGAGCAGATATCGATCCATCGCTACTCCGCTGGGCGCGGGAGAGCATCGGGTACTCGGTCGAGGAGGCCGCAGTGAAACTCAGGCTGAGGGTAGGGGTGGGGCAATCGCAACGGGTGAATGACTGGAGTGAAGTCAAGTCGCGAGTTGACTCGATTTTCGGTGGAGCTGTCAACGCCGGTTGAAATCCGGACCACTTCTGCCGGTTGAAAAGTGGACCACCCCCGGCAGCAGTGATGTTGGGCAGTTGCCCCGCCTAAAGGTCGAAGTCCCGCCTGCGGAGGCGAGCCCGTAGGGCGAGGCGGAGCAGGCGGGAGCGCTCAGTCCCGCGGTGGCGGCGAGCCCAGGTCCTTGTCCCTGAGCCGGAAGCTGTCGCCCTTGAGCCCGAGGATCTCGGCGTGGTGGACGAGACGGTCGATCATCGCCGCGGCGACCACTTCGTCACCGAAGATCTCCCCCCAGGCCGAGAAGGGCTTGTTCGAGGTGACGATCAGCGAGGCCCGCTCGTATCTGGCCGAGACCAGGCTGAACATCAGGTTGGCCGCCTCGGGGTCGAAGGGGATGTAGCCGACCTCGTCGACGACGACCAAGGGCACGTAGCTCAGCCGGCGCAGCTCGGCCTCGAGCTCGCCCGCTCGCTTGGCCTCGCCGAGGCGGGCCACCCACTCGGTAGCGGTGGCGAACGCCACCCGCTGGCCGCCCAGGCAGGCGCGGATGCCCAGGGCGATCGCCAGGTGGGTCTTGCCGGTTCCCGGCGGGCCGAGCAGCACCACGTTCTCCTTCCCGTGCAGGAAGTCGAGCTGGCCGAGGTGCTCGACCACCTGCTTCTTGACGGTGCGCTGGAAGGTGAAGTCGAACTCCTCCAGGGTCTTGCGAGCCGGGAAGCGCGCCGCCTTGATCCGGTTCTCCCCGCCGTGGGATTCCCGCGAGGAGACCTCTGTGGAGAGCACCGCCTCCAGGAATTTCTCGTGCGACCATTCCTCCTCACGGGCACGCTCGGCGAGCTTTGGCAGTGCCCGCGCTGCAGCCGGCGCCTTCAGCGCCCTGAAAAGGTGGGTGAGCTCGGCGGTCTTGCTCATGCCGGGATCAGCTCGTCGTAGCGATCGAGGGAACGCAGCTCGACCTCGACGTCGGGCCCGCGCCGGCGGTTGCCGCGCAGCTGGTCGAGCAGCTGCTGGTGGGTGGGATCGGTGAAGGTCAGGCCCTTGGCGAAGGAGCGCCGGTGGGAGGCGACGATGGCGCCGGTGCCCAACTCCACGGCGATGATCTTGCGCTGGGAGGCCCTGACCTCCACGCGCCGCCCAGCGGCGCGTGGGTCCAGCGAGTAGTCGTTGGTGTCGAAGCGCAGGTAGGGCTGCTGGGGCACCCGCATGACGAAGCGGCGATCGACGTCGGGCATGCGCTCGGGTAGAGGCCGCATCCGCTGCACCTCTTCAGCCAGGCGCTCGGCGGGGACGGCGCGGATGCCGCGGTGAAGGCGGGTGTTGGCGCGCTGCTCGAACCACTCGTCGAGGCAGGACTGGAAGTGCTCGGGCGAGGCGAAGGCGCGGCCCGGTTCGAAGTTGGAGCGCAGGAAGCGGTGGGAGCGCTCGAGGATGCCCTTGGACTCGGGGTCGGCGGCCTCGCAGATAGACCAGCCGACCGGCAGGGCGCCGCAGAAGGCGGCGAAGGCCTCGGTCGGCTTGCCCCGCGGGGCGATCGCCGCCTCGCGGTCCCAGACCGCGGTCTCCGGCAGCGCGCCCAGCTTCGCCAGGCAGCGGCCCATGCCCCAGAGGATGTCGGGCGCCTGCTTGGCGAAGATCAGCGCCCCGGCGCCGGCGCGCGAGAAGCCCAGGGCGCTCGTCACGACCCACCCTCTGCGTGTCTGGCCATGGCCGACGGGGATCTCCTCGCGCGGCTCCCAGAGGTCGAACTGGCAGATCTCCCCGGGGCGGTAGACGGTGCGCTGGTAGGTGCGCCTGGGGGCAAAGCGCGGGCGGACCTCGCGCAGGTGGTCGTCGAGGATCGTCTTGCCGCCCTCATAACCGAGCTCGGCGAGCAGCTCGCGGATGCGGGTGCCGGGGATGCGGTGGTCAGAGCGCAGAAGGCGCTCGATCTCCTCCTTGAAGGGGTCGAGCTTGGAGGGCGCCTGCGGCCGGTGGTAGGCCGGTGGGCGCTTCGCCGCCAAGGCGCGGCGGATCGTTTCCCGGTGCAGACCGGTGCGGCGGCGGATCTCACGGATCGAGACGCCGTCGATGAAGTGCATCCTCCTGATCTCCGCCCAGTGCTCCACGTCGATCACCTGCTCCTCCTCGCCTCGATCTCTTCGATCGGGCGAGCGTCCAGACCCGGCCGGATGGCTCCGGCCCTGCGCCAGGGTGGGTCAGTTTTCGACCGGCGCAGGTGGTCCAGTTTTCAGGCGGCGCCTACAGGAGCGTTTTCGTCCCACGCAGTAGGTCAAGGGTTCGATTTCTTGGTCGCTATGCTGGGCGCGTGTTTCGCCGTGGCTGGGATCGTCTGGATGCCAAGTTCCTCGACCGGCGCTACCTGAGCGGCGGGCAGGTCGACTCGACCGATGGGCTTCCGAGGTATGAGCTCTGTGAATACCTTGTGGAGATTCCGGATGGGCAGGGCGGATCCATCCGTCTGTCGATCAGGGAGAAGTCGCACAGGCTGAAGCTGCCAGCGGTCGGCGGCGCGGTGCCGGTGCTGGTCAACCCGAAGCGGACCGAGGCGGCCTTCGACCTGAGCGACCCACGGATCGACGCCGTCGGGGCGGTGAAGGATGAAGAAAAGGCCGCGAAGGCCGCCGGCAAGAAGCGCTTCGAGTCCAAGCTGAATCACGAGGACGGCGACTCGCGCGCAGTCGCCGCGGGGGAGGCCGCGGCGCGCGCCGAAGCAAAGGCCGCGTCCATGCCCGAGCACTCCGACGACCCATCGCAGTTGCTGGAGGCGATGGAGGCGGCCGAGGAGGCTCGCGATCACGCAGAGCGCGAGGAGCGGAAACGGGAAGCTTGAAGTGTCCAGGTCTGATGCGGCATCCTGGAGAGACGGAAGATGCCTTCGAAGCTGGGAATCTCGACTGCCGACCGCCGCCACGCGCTTGACCTCGCGGCTGCTCTGGGCGCCTGTTCGGAGCGCGAGGAGGTGTCGGGTGCGTTCAAGGAGCTGCCGGGATTCGTCGGCGCCGAGTCGGTGACTTTTGGGGAGGTCCAAGTTCCCAGTCGCCTGGACGCGCCGCTGATCATGCGGGCGGAGTGCAGTGATCCGAGCATCTACGACGCCCAGATGATGGAGGCGATCAGTCGGCTCTGGCGCCAGCAGCCGGTGATCGTCCACCAGCTGCGCAGCCCGACGCCGCATCCGGTCAAGATTTCGGACCTGAGCGCTGCCACCGAGTGGCAGCGCTCAGAGCTGCGCAACGACTCCTACCGTCGCGTTGGCCTGGTCCATGAGATGGCGGCGCACTTCTCCTGGACGCCCGGGAGCGTCTCCTGCGCCGCCCTGCACCGCTCCGGCAGCGATTTCTCCGAGCGCGAGCGAGCCCTGCTCGGCCTGATGACGCCCCATCTCGAGGCCGCCTGCGACCGGGTCTCTCTGCATGAGCGACTTCTTGCCCGCATAGACGAGCTGGAAGACTGGCAGGACGAAGGTGGGGACGACCCGGTAGGGCTGGCTGCTGGAGCCTGTGCCGAGGACGTTCGCGACGCCTTGCGGAATTTCCACCGCCCGGCGCTCCTGGCGTGCAGTCCGCTCGCGGCGGGCGCCGACCCTCCCGCGCGTGCGGAGTTCATCCGGCTGCGCTTGGCAGAGGCCGTTTCGCATTCCTTCGGCGCCTCGCCGGAAGAGTTGCTGCTGCGCTCGGTGATCGAACGGGGCTACCTCGAGCCGGGGACCACGCACGAGCAGGTGGCCTGCGAGCTGTTTCTCAGCCGCACCTCCTACTTCCGGCGTCTGCGCCGAGCCTCCGGGCGTCTCGCCTCCTGGCTGCTGGACCAGGATCGCCCCTGATGTCGGGGGCGAGATTCGCAGGTTGACACCAAGCCGGTACTGACGTTCCGCGCTGATCGCCGCATCATCGCCGTGAACCCCGACTGAGAGGACGCCCGATGGGACGCGTCGCCCTGCGTCGCCGGCCCACCTGCCCAAGCTTCATGCCCCGGTGGACGGCCCACGCAAACTCGCTTTTCAACCGCGCGCGGGCCGGTATGTCCGGCATTTGCCTCGCCGGGGTGTTGTTGGTCGTCGCCGCTGTCGCAGCGCCCGCCTCGGCGGCTCCAGTCAGCATCTCGGTCGCCGGCCAGAACGCCACCGATCCGCAGGTCGCCGTCAATGCGGACGGGAGCGCTGTCGCGGTCTGGAGTCTCTTCGACGGCAGCCACTACATCGTCCAGGCCGCGACCCGTCCGGCCGGCGGCAGCTGGTCGGCGCCGGCCGACCTCTCGGCAGCGGGCCAGAACTCCTTGCATCCCGAGGTCGCGCTCAACGCGAACGGCAACGCGGTCGCCATCTGGCAGCGCTACGACGGCAGCAACTACATCATCCAGGCGGCGCGGAGGCCGACCGGCGGTCCGTGGGACGCCGCCGCGTCCATTTCGGTGAGCGGCAAGAACGCCCGCGAATCCCAGGTCGCGCTCGACGGCGCCGGCAACGCGTTCGCCGTCTGGCAGCGCTCGAACGGGACCGTGCAGGTCGTCCAGGCCGCGACCGCTCTCGCCGGCGATTCCTGGGAATCGCCCATCGACCTCTCGGGGACGGGATCGTTCGGCGTCGAACCGCAGCTTGCCCTGGACGGCGGCGGTGGGGCCGTCGCGCTTTGGCGTGATTCCAGCAGCAACAAGATCCAGGCGACCGACCAACAATCAGTGAATCAGCCCTGGACGGCGCCCGTTGACCTCACCGCTGTGGGAGAAATCGGCCAGAGCGCCCGGGTCGCGCTTGGCGGCGGCGTCGCAACCGCGGTCTGGGACGGGAACGACGGAAGCGAATGGGGAGTCCACGCCGCCGGCAGCACTGGGCTCGGGGCCTGGACGGCGGCGCTCGCGATCACCGGCGAACCTTTTGGTGAAACGCCCGAGGTCGGCGCCGACGCCGCGGGCGACGCGGTCGCGGTCTGGAGGCACTATGACGGCGTCAATTACGTGATCCAGGCCGCCTCCAAGCCGGCGGGCGGCCCCTGGGGAACGGCCCTCAACCTGACTGGGCCGAGTGAATTCGGCAGAGAACCCGCGATCGCTCTCGACGCCGCGGGTGGCTCGGCCGTGGCCTGGGTCTCATACTCGGGCGAGGCGATGGCGGCCGGCAGGTCTTCCACCGGAACCTGGACGGCGCCCGTTGCCCTCTCGTCCGCGGGCGAAGTCGCCGACACGCCTGAGGTCGGGATCGACGGCGATGGCAACGGCTTGGTGGTATGGGTCGACTCCGCGAGCCAGGCGGTCGAGGCAGCCGAGCTCGGACCGGCCCCATCTGATCCCGGTCCCGTCGATCCGCCCCAGGATCCCGAGGGCTCGACGCCCCCCGTCTCCCAGCCCCCGGCGCCCCTGCCCCCGGCCCCGAAGAAATCGAGTCAGGCCAAGAAGAAGTCGCGCGCCGCCAGGGAGAAGCAGAAGCTCCGGAAGGCGTTGAGGAGATGCAGGAAGTTGAGGGGCAAAGCCCGGGCCAGGTGCATCAAGAAGGCAAGGGCGAGGAGTCACGGGCACGGCAAGCGGGGTAGCACCAGGTGACTTCCACGACCCGACGCTGCGGCCCGACGCGGATCGTGAGCGCCCTCTGGCTGGGCGTCCTCGGTGCCGCGCTGCTGGGTCTGTCGGCGGTCGCGCCCGCTGTCGCAGCCCCGGCCTGGCTCGCCCCGACGAACCTTTCGGTGGGAAATGAGGACGGCGAGGACCCGCAGGTGGCCGCGGGCCCTCAGGGTGAGGCGATCGCCATCTGGGAGAGCTACGACGGCAGTGGCACGACCATCGAGGCCGCCTCCCGCCCGCCCGGCGGCAGCTGGTCGACGCCGACCCAGCTCACCGCGCCGGGGCTGGACGCTTACGACCCCGAGATCGCCATCGGACCCCAGGGCGAGGCGATCGCGATCTGGGCGCGCGTTGACGGCGGCAAACCCTTGATTCAGGTCGCCACTCGCGCGGTCGGCGGCGGTTGGTCGGCGGCGACGAACCTCTCGGCGCCCGGCCAGCAGGCGGATCGACCACAGGTCGCTATCGATGCGCAGGGCAACGCGATCGCTGCCTGGGAGCGCTCCGACGGCAGCCACTACATCGTCCAGGCCGCGACCCGCCCGGCGGGCGGCGGCTGGTCGGCGCCGGCCGGCCTCTCGGCGGCAGGTCAGAACGCAACCAACCCGATGCTCGCCGTCAACCCCGAGGGCGAGGCGATCACCGTCTGGGAACGCTACAGCGGCAGCCATTTCGTGGTCCAGGTCGCGACTCGCGACGCGGGTGGCGGTTGGTCGGCGGCAACGAACCTCTCGGCAGCGGCAATGGATGGGACGCGACCACAGGTTGCCCTCGACCCCCGCGGAGACGCCGTCGTCCTCTGGCGAAGCGGGGACGGCAGCGACCTCGTCGTCGAGTCCGCCTCCCGCCCACCTGGCGGCAGCTGGTCGGCTCCATCCGAGCTCACCGCGCCGGGACTGGACGCCTACGCCCCCCAGGTCGCCGTCGATCCCCAGGGCAACGCGATCGCTGCCTGGGAGCGCTTCGACGGCAGCCACTACATCGTCCAGGCCGCGACCCGTCCGGCCGGCGGCAGCTGGTCGGTGCCGGCCAGCCTCTCGGCGCCGGGCCACGACGCGGGTCGCCCCGCAATCGGCGTCGATGCTGTTGGAAGCGCGATCGTTGCCTGGTCTCGCTCTGACGGCAGCCACTACATCGTCCAGGCCGCCGCCCGCCCGCCCGCCGGCACCTGGTCGGCTCCGGTCGACCTCTCGGCGCCGGGCCAGGACGCCTACGCCCCCCAGCTCGCCACCGACCTCTGGGGCGACGCGGTGGCGGTCTGGGAAGGCGATGACGGCGGTCATTCCATCGTCCAGGGCGCCGGCTACGACGCCGCCGGCCCGCAGCTGGCCGGCCTCTCAATTCCCGCCCGGGGCCGGGCCGGCGTGCCGGTCCCCTTCTCGGTCTCCCCGCTCGACGTCTGGTCGGGCCTGGGGGGGACCAGCTGGAGCTTCGGGGACGGCGCTGCCGGCGCCGGCGCCGGCGTCGAGCACGCCTACACCCGCGCCGGCACGTACCAGGTGACCGTCACCGCCGCCGATTCGCTCGGCAACCCCACCAGCACCGCGGTGGCGATCGCGATTGTCGCCGGCCGCGCCTACGCGGCACCCTCCGCCGAGGTCAGGCGGGGCAGGGCCCGGCTGAAGCTGCATTGCAGGGCGGGCAATTGCGCCGGCTTCATCAAGCTCACCGCCCGCAAGCTGCCGAGGCGGCCCGGCCGGGGCCGGGGTGCGAAGGTCAGGCGCGTCGCGCTCGGCGGCTCGGCCTTCGCGATCGCCAACGGCAAGGTCAAGGTCATCAGGGTCAAGCTCCACGGTGGCGCCGGGAAGCTGATCGGAGCTGCCGGCCGGAAGGGACTGAGGGTGCGGCTGGGGGGCAGCGGGGTGAAGGGGCGAGCGGTGATGTTGAAGCCGACCGCGAAGTCCCGCCGCGGACATCGTTCCCGGCGGGGCGGCAACCGATCCGGAGGGAAGAGATGGGTCTTTTCGACAAGGTGAGCAAAGCCGCCGAGGGACTGGCGGCCCAGGGGTCGGGGCCGAGCGCCGCGGACGCCGCGGTCCCGGTGCGGGTGCCCGCATCGCGGACAACCTGCCCCGCCTGCGGAGAGGCGAGCGTCCACATCGCCCCACCGGGGTTCTTGCGTTGGAACACCGGCGACGACGTGGTCGGGATCGGCAACGACGTCTTCCTGCGGACCTCGAACTTCGTCAGCGCCTCACCGGCCGCGGCGCTGATCTGTGCCTCCTGTGGCTGGTTTGAGTTTTACGTTCAAGATCCTGCCCAGCTCGCCGCAGTCGCCGCGAGCTGGCCACGGCTGGAGGCCGAATGAGTCTACGGTTCGATGCATGAGCATTACCGGCAAGTGGCGGACCGGGGTATCGGCCGCGCTCGGCGCCGCGGTCCTCTTCCTGCTCGGCGTCACCGCTGTCAGGGCGGAAGGAATCGTGCCGGTCGAAGGCGGCTGGGTGGCGAGGACCTCGGTTGACCAGCCGGTGAGCTTCGAAGTCAAGGAAGGCAACGTCTTGAACGCCCACTTCGGCTTCAAGTGGGGCTTCTGCGGCACCTACGAATCCCACCTCCCCAACGTCGACCCGATCGACGCCAACGGACGCTGGAGCTTCGAAGACACCAGGGGGCAGACGATCGAAGCCACCTTCGTCGCCGCCGACCGCGCCGAAGGCACGGTAACCGCGGTCGAACGTGAGCTCCCGGGTTGCCCTCGCACCGAGGCGACGTTCATCGCAGCGCCCGGCGAAGCGCCGCCGTTCGTCAAGCCCAAGGTGTTCGCGGTGCAGAACGCGAACACCCGCCACCTTGCCAGACGCCCGCACGAAATCGTCCTCGGCAAGCACGGCTCCTTCTCCTTCTTCGGGCTCAAGTGGAACAACTTCGGCGCTCGTAGGGCACATGCGACCGGCAGGGCCGAGATCCACAGGGGCATGCGGGAGTGGAACCCGCGGGCCTCGGTACGACTCAGCTTCCTGGTCGAAGACGGTCCCAGCAAGCGGATCTACTCGATCGTTCGCTATGTCCTGCGCGGTTCCGTTCCCCGCGGCTTCGCCCACCACGGCTTTCAGGTGGTTGACTGACCGCGGGCTCGATCGCTCGGATTCGAGCTACAACACCTGCGACGCTCGCTGATAGCCAAATCAAACCGGGCTTCGCGATTTCGGGCACTCCTGGCCGGAAGTGCCCGAAACGCTGCATATCGGCGCACATCCACGCGTATCGACGGCGGCGGGCACTGATCGCGCCGCCCGAAGATATCCCGCAAATCGACGGGTTCTGGTGCTGCGCTGGCCAGGGGCTGGCCTAATTGCCATGCAGAAGGTCGAGGGTTCGAATCCCTTCAGCAGCTTCTCACGAAATCTCGCTCTAGGGCGGGATTTCGTCGTTTACGGAGGCGCGTCGGGGAAATGAAACCATCCCCTCATATCGTCTCCATTTTGGGCACTAGCTAGTCAGAGTGCATCGGGAGTCAGCGCGACAAGTCTGGCTTCCGACACGAAGCGACCGCAGGGATGACCGGCCAAGGAGAGTCCCGCGGAACTCGCCAAGAGAGCGGCGCCTTGCCTCGCTGCGCCTCACGTGGGAGAGTCAGTGCTGTCTGTCCCCTGCCTACCTCCCAGGAGGACCCATGAAGACGATCCGAACCCGGCTGACGTTCGCCAACGTCGTCGCCTGTATCGCGCTGTTCGTCGCGCTCGGTGGCGCCAGCTACGCCGCAATCAAGTTGCCCAAGAGCAGCGTCGGCAGCAAGCAGATCAAGAAGAACGCAGTCAACACCTCCAAAGTCAAGAACCACTCGCTGAAGGCGGTCGACTTTAAGAGCGGCCAGTTGCCGAAGGGGGAAAAGGGGGACACCGGCGCGACCGGTCTGCAGGGACCCGCTGGTCCGGCACTAACCGGAGGTGCCTCGGACGGCAGCGGCACCGTCGGCCCCGTGGGCAGCAACTTCCTGACCAGCCTTGCGGAAGGCGTGGAAACCACGGGGCAGCTCGTCCTACCGTTCGAAGGCCGGATCACCGTCAACGGATTCGCCGACGTCTCTGACTCTGCCGAAGCAATTTCGCGCACCCGCTGCAACCTGTTCATCAGCAACGGGACCGGTCCCACCAACGGGTTGACCGCCTTCAGTGCCAACGCGTTCGGGGACACGCCCGCCACCAACAACTACAACGTCGCGATTCCCGTGTCCGGCTTCGTCGTCAAGTCGGCCGGCACCTACAACCTCGGCGTCGGCTGTGAAGCGGTGACTGGCGCAACGGTCAGCTACTCGGCCGCGGTGACCTACACGGCGGTTCCCGTTGGGTAGGCGGGCGAGGGTGTGGGGTGCCAAAACTCGATCCGACCGAAATGCAGGGATTTCGGGGCATGCGACTTTCGGCGCCCACAGGTCTCGGCTGAGGGCGTTTGTTGATTGACGAGCGAGCAGCGGGCGCACTCGCGCCGAGCCCGCGATCAGAAGCGCCTCGTCACCTTGGAGGCTGACCAACCCGCAGCTATCCGTCGGGTGTCCCTTCGCCGCCGTCTCCCGAGACCTCCCCGGTCGCCCGCTGCAGCCAGGAGATCAATTGCAGCCAGCCGTCGAAGCGGGTGCGCCGATCGCCGCCTGTGGGGTGCCCAACCCGAATTCGCGTAGGGGGACTCGCGCCGATCTGCTCCGGCGGCTGCCCAAGGCAACGCGATCGCCGCTGAGGTCAGGTCGAGTGCGCCGTTCCAGGACGGCCAGCAAGGAGATCCTGGTCCTTCTGGACCGAGTCCTGATCGCCGCCGTGGCCATGACGCCGCCGGGCGTTACAGCCTGGCGCCCGCGAGTGGGCCAAACCTGCCGCGAGGGTCAGCCCCCTTCAGCGCTCGCCGGAATCAGCCCGGTGAAGGGCGGGACAATCTTCTTGGCGAAGGCGCGGTAGATCTTCAGCGCGCGGCTCGGGGTGTCGACGCTCAAGACGAGCACCCCGTTGTCGAGGCCGAGCACCGAGTAGAAGCCCTGCGGGCGGTCCCGATTGCCGATCCAGATCTGGTTGTTGACCAGCGCGCCGAGCCGCGGCGCCTTGAAGTGGGCACCGCCATACATCTGCCGCAGGCCGGTCATCGCCTTGTTCAGGGTCGGAACCGTGGATTGCAGCGGGTTCCATTCGGCGCCTTCGCCGTTGGGGCCGTCGTCGCGCACGTAAGTGGTGATCGAGAAGCCGGCGAGGCCCGCCGGCACCGGCTTCTTGATCTTTCGCAGCCCGGCCAGCTGTGCCTTGCTGGGCTTGCGGTTGTAGCCGAAATAGACGCAGCCGGACTCGTCGGCGCCGTCGACGGTGTGGTCATAGGGGGCGGGCGCGGTCGGGCTGGTCGCCGAAGATTCGACATGGACGTGCTTGACGCCGAGGGTCCCCTTCACCAAGGAGGTCGGGATCAGCTCGCAGGCCAAGTGGTTGTCGGGGGTCGCGGAGGCGGCCGCCGGCGCCGCCAGCGAGACGCCGATCACGAGGCCGAGAGAAACTCGTCGCCGCCAGGTCGGCCGACGTCCAGGTGCCCCCTTCATGCGATCACCTTTACCGTGCGATGCCCACCTTCCTTATCTCCCATCCCCGGTGCAGACTGCGTAGACGGATCTGGCGCCGCAGGCGCACCGTCGCGCCGCCATCCGGGGTGAAGGCCAGCACCAGCCTTGCCTGCGCCCGGCCGGTGCGGGCAAGCCGGCGCTTCGTCTTGCCCTTTGGCTTCACCGGCAACGTCACCCTGCCGGCCCGGCGCACCGCCCGCTTCACCCGCTTCAGGCTCGGGCCGGTGAGGACGAGCTGGCCGGGGCCGGAGACGTGGACGCTCAGCTTCGCGGTGCCGCGGAATCGGTTCAGCTTCAGCCTGGTGATGCGGACGAACGATTCCGGGCTGCAACACGGCGGCGTTTCGGAGCTCCCTCCCCAGCTCGGCGACTCGCCGGCGACCAAGGCGTGCTCGCTGCCCGGCGAGCCGGTGGCGGCGGTGACGTAGATCGAGCTGCCGCGGGCGAAGGCGATCTGGGCCCCGTCCGGAGACCAGGTCGGGGCGCCGTCTTCGCCGCTCTGGGTGAGGTAGCCGCGGAAGGCGCCGGTGGCGTAGTCGAAGAGGGCGATCGAGCCGCGGGTCGCCGTTTCGCCGGCCGAGACCGGGACCGCGGTGACCGCCAGGGTCGAGCCGTCGGGCGAGACGGTGGGGTCGTACAGCCGCAGGTTCGGGTCGTGGGCGACGTAGCGTTCGCATTCGTAGCTGCCCACGACGAGCAGGCAGATCGCCGTGTCGGACGGTTCGCCGCTTAACTCCCGGGTCGAGATCAACAACCGGTTGCCCGGCGCCCAGCCGGCGCTGACGGTCGAGGCGGGGCAGTCGCGCCCGCTGCCGTCGGCGAGGAAGGTGCAGAGCGCCACCGGTTCGCCGAGCCCAAAGCTCTCGAGGTCGGCGACCCCGCTGCCGTCGGGGCTGAGGTAGGCGAGCAGAGCGCTGTGGGAGATCGGGCCGACCCGGTTGCCCGCGTCGGCGTCGGCGGTGAACAGTTCACCGCTGCCGCGGACGAAGGCGAGCCGGGTGCCGTCGCGCGAGAGCGAGGGGCTGGAGTAGGAGCCGTCGGCGGTGAGCTGAGCCTGGCCGCTGCCGTCGGGGGTGATCCGGCAGAGGTTTTCGAACGCCGGCCCGCACTGGTAGACGATCACGGAGGCGCGGGCAGCCCCGGCCGCGATCACCAGCCCCAACAGGACGCCCAGCGCTGGGATGACAAGGCGCCAAAGGGGAGTCGCGGATCCCGCCATCTCGGCCCAGACTAGTAGACCCGCCCGAAAATGCGCTCAGGCAGGTCGGCCGATCTCGGCGGCGGGCGACGGACACTCACGGTGGTGGCCCGGAGGATCGAGATCGAGCTGAGCGATGAGGAGTGCAGCGAACTGGAGCGTCTCGCTCGATCGGAGGCCCGCCCTTTCCGTGAGATCCAGTGAGCGTGGAGGATCCTCTGCTCCGCGGCTGGGAGTCAAGTCGCGAGTTGTGGTGTAACGAGACTCGCCGGCACCTCTCTCATCGCTCCAGGGCCTGTGGGGTGCCCAAGCTCAGCGTGGAACTCTGGCTGGTGTGGCGCTGCCCGCGGACGCGGCCAGCGCGAGCGCAACGCCAGACGGGGAGGTCGCGAAGGCTTGTATCGGCGAGGGGGGCAGAGGTCAGACCCCAGGTCGAGCGCGGCGCCGGCGGCTCACTGGATTTTCGTCTGGCAACTCGACGCGCTCGCCCCCGCGTAGCACGCGTCGCCCGCGTAGGCACTCGATCCCGGGAGTTCAGCGGCGCACCGCCGAGGTGATCGTCGCCGAGATCGGAACCGACATGTCCCGCTTCCCCTCGGCCAAGCACCTGGCCTCCTGGGCCGGGCAGTGCCCCGGCAACGACCAATCCGCCGGTCGCCGGCGCTCGGGGCGGACCCGCAAGGGCTCGAAGTGGCTCGACTGGGCGCTCGAGGAGGCGGCGCTGGCCGCGGTGCGCTCCAAGGATGTCTACCTCGCCGGTGGCGAGTACTTCCGCAAGCGCGATCCTGAGCGGGTCGCCAAACGCCTCGTCACTCAGCTCGAGGCGCTTGGCCACAGCGTCACCTTGGAGGTAGCGGCTGCCTGAGGGCTTATTTTCCTGTCAGGCACCCCACAGGGTCCGCGTGGGCCGTTCGGCCCATCTCCGTCGCGCCGTGACGGTCAATGGGCTTAGCTGTCGACCGTGCCGTCGCCACGGGTCCACGAACCGCGCCCACGCGCCGTCGCACTTCTCTGTCTCTGCTCCATCCTGGCCATCGCCGGGATCTGGCTTGCCGCTGTGCCGCAACCCGCGGGCGCGACCTTCGCCGGCCAGAACGGGCTGATCCTGTTCGAAGGCGACGGCGGTCATATCTTCACGATGTGCCCCGACGGGAGCTCGGTGAGGCTCCCGATCGAAGACGGCTATGGCGGTAGCTGGTCGCCCGACGGGGAGAAGATCGCCTATGCGGTGGTCGACTCCGAACATCCCGAACGGCAGGGCATCTGGGTCGCGCGGTGGGACGGCTCCGAACCGGTCCAGGTGACCGGGCCCGGGACGGCGGCCGGGTGGAACGCCGACGGCCTTCCGGCCTGGTCGCCGGACGGCAGGTACCTCGCCTACGAGCGCTACAAGCGGTATTCGCCGACCGTCACGCGCCGGCAGTTCTCCAAGGTCGACCTGGTGACCGGCGTGCGGACCGATCTGATCGGCGACCCCGAATTCGCGGACACCGGGGGGTTCGCCTACGCGCCGACCTGGTCGCCTTCGGGCGCGAAGATCGTCCTCACCCTGGACGAGATCGACGGTTTCAGTCTCTCCCACGAAGAGGACCTCTACTGGGTCTCACCCGACGGCGAATCGGTGCCACAGACGTTCGTCGCGGAAGCGGAAAGCCACCTCGTCTCGCCTGACTTTCGCCCCGATGGCGACGCCGTGGTCTACTACCGCAATGCCGCGGACGGAGGTTCGGCCTGGCGCTCGACCGGGACCGGGGCCAGCCCGGGGCAGCTCTACCCCTCGCCGACGATTTTCCCCGCCTACTCGCCCGACGGCGAAAAGATCGTCTTCAATCGCAACGGCGAAGACGGCTTCCCGCATGTCTTCACGGCAAACGCCGACGGTTCGGGCGGCGTCGTGGACACCGGTAGGCGCGGCGGGCAGGCCCGCTGGGGCGGCAAGGTTGCCGATTGCGATACCGGCGCCCCGCCGAGCTACGAAGGGGTGCGGATCAACGAGGTGCTCCTCTCCCATGCCGGCAGCGCCTACAACCAATACATCGAGTTGCTCAATCTCCGCGACGACAACTTCTCGCCAGCCGCCGCTCCGTACAAGTTCGTGGTCTACGACGGCGAAGGCGCCGAGATCGGCGAGCAGACGGTGCCGACCGACTCGCTGCGCAACCGCGACGACAGCAAGCCCTACCTGGCGGCGAGCCCCACCACCTTGAGCGACTCCGAACTCGGGATCGAAGGCTACGACACGCCCTTCTACACCTACATGCCGGTGAGCGAAGGCCAGCTCTGCTTCACCGCGACCGCAGCGGACCAGAAAGTCGATTGCGTCAGCTGGGGGTGCGTCGCCTCGCCGGTCAGCGCCGGGACGAACCCGATTCCGGTTGCTTCCGGTGGGAAGTCGAGCCAGCGGCAGGGTCTCGGCGGCGCGGTCTTCGAGCTTGCCGACCCGACGCCGGGCGCGGCGAATCTCAGCGGAGAAGCGCAGGAATCGTGCTCCGGGTCGCCCGGCGAAGAACCGCCGGCAGTTCCCGAATCCTCCCAACCGCCCGCAACGCCAACCACTCTCATCACTCCGCCCGCGAGCGTCCCCCTATCGACTCGCCCTGCCGACGAGGAAGCCCCCAAGGGCACGGCGGAGGTCAAGGGGGCGAAGGTGGCCGGGAAGCCGATCAGCCTGAAGGTCGTCTCCAGCGAGGCGGGGAAGGCGGTCGCCTCCGGTTTCGAGCTGAAGACCAGCGGCAAGGGCGGCAAGTTGAAGGTGATGCTGCAACCGGCGCGAGCGCGACTCGACTCTCACCGGCCGAAGATTCTGAAGCTGAAGCCGCTGGGCAAGAAGAACAGGAAGAAGGCGCTCGCGCTGAAGCAGGCGCTCCGCCGCAAAGGGGTGCAGGCAAAGGCCGAGCTGACCGTGACCTTCACCGATCTGGCCGGCAACTCCAGTCGTCGCAAGTTGAGCTTCAAGCTCAAGTAGCCTCGTACCGCAAGTTGGGGATGCGGCGGCCCGATAGAATGGTGCGAAAGTGATCTGGATCCCTCGACTGAATGACGAGGATCAAGCGTCCAATCGAGAGCAGAAGAGGACGCTCGCTCTCCCGCGAAGGCGACCGGCATCGCTGCTGCGTACTGCTCAAGCGCGAAGGAGATCCTTTCGGCCGAGACATGTGGCCGGACGGGTGCAAGTGCTGGGCCCCTGTCTCGTGGTCGTTCTTGCCTTCGCGGCACTCGCGCCGCCGCTGGCGGCGGCCGGTCCGATCCAGACCCTCAGCGGCGACCCGAACAGCACCGAACCCGACGTCGCGGTAGACGAGGGCGGCACCGCCCATGTGGCCTGGCTTCAGCATCCGGAAGGCTCCTCGACCCGAGTCGTCTACTGCCAGGTGCCCCGCGGTGCGACCGCCTGTTCCCGTACGCAGTCCTTCGATCTGGGGGACTCGGCCCCCAGGGTCAACCTGATGGCGAACGGGGAAATCGTAATCACGTCCGAGCGCCTCTTTCAGGCCCGGATGTACGCGGTCCGCTCGGCCGACGGTGGCCAAAGCTTCGGCGCGCCCCAGCTGATCGGGGACCTTTCCGGTACGTCGCTGGGTACGGAAGAGCTCGGCTGGGGCGGCGAAGTGGAGGCCGGCCCCGGCAACTTCTCGCTCTCGATGATCGGCCGCGGCGGGGACCGGTCCTGTTTCGAATCGGACTCAAGCCTCCGTTTCTCGGTGGCCCCGATCGACGGCGAGGCCACGACGGCCGCCGAGCTCGCCGAATGCTCGAAGGCGACCTACGGTTCCTCGCTTGCGTTCGTCGACCCGACGACGCCAATCGTCGCCTACGCCGACACCGGCTACCAGCTGCGCTACCGGCGCTGGGGAGGCTCGGGGGACTACAACTCGCAGGAAACCTGGAACCCCGAGGCCACCGCGCCCTTCTCGGCCGCGTTCCCGCGCCTGGCCGACGGCCCCCGCGGTACCTACCTGCTCTACTCGGACGGCAGTCGGCAGACCTTCTCGGTGCGGCGCTATGAGCCGCAGTCGAACTCCTTCCTTGCGCCTCAGCGCATCGACGAGATGAGTGCCGTCGGGCCGCTCCTGGCCAGCCGCGAGTTCTTCGAGGACGGTGGCGGCAACCTGCACGCGATCTACGTCTCGGCGCTGGGGTCCCGGCGGGAGGAGCTGCGCCAGGCCGTCTCGCCGCCCGGGGAGGGGCTGCACAAGCCCGAAACCCTCGCCGCCTTCGACGACGGGAGGACCAGCCTCGTGAATCTGCGGGCCGACGCGGCCTCCGACGGCGGCGGGTTGGCAGTCGCCGACGGCACCGGTGCCGTCGGCGTCTACATGGTCGCCCTGCGCCCTACCGTCGCCGCCAAGTGCCCGGGCGTGCTGCGCGTCGGCGTGGCGGTGATCCGCGCCGCGCGCGGCTGCTTCAAGAAGCACGGCGGCAAGCTCGTGGCCTCGGGCCCGGTCACGGTGAACGGGGTCGAACTCGAACCGCGCGCGGGCGCCAAGGGGTTCAAAGTCGAAATCGACCGCAGGTCCCGGACCCTGCGGACGACTGCGCCCGCCGCTGTTCACACGGGGCAGGTGATGCTCGACCGTGGCGTGATCGCCTGGCAGCTGCCCAAGGGACCGGGCACGGTGCGGAGCCTCGGCTCCGCGGACAAGACGACCTTCAACCAGCTGGGCCGCTTCGCCCGCAAGCTGTTCGAGTTCCCCGTCGAAGGCGACGCCGACCTGCTGCTCGCCAAGGGCGAGCGCGCCAGCATTCCCACTCACTTCGGGCTGCCGGGCATTCTCGGCGGGGTCTCGGGCGACGTCACCCTGCACACCGACAGCTCCGGCCTCAACCTCGACAAGCTGCGGATCACCGCACCCCAGGCGGCGATGGGGCTGCTCCACATCGCCGGCATCAAGGTCACCTACGACGGGCAGAACCGCTTCGTCGGCTCGGCCAGCCTGGAACTCCCGCCCGCCTACAGCGCCTTCACCGTCGGCTTCGGCTTCCTCGACGGTCGCCTCAATTACATCCACTACGACCAGCCCTTCACGCCGACCCTGCCGATCGTCGCCGCGCCCTATCTGGGCGTTCCGCCCCAGCCGCTGATCGGCCTCGAAGACCTGGCGATCGACTACGTCGACCAGCCGGGGTCGCGCAGCCTCACCGGCAGCGTCGGCATCGAGGGCGGCGGCAGCTACGCGGGCCTGCGGACGGCCCGGCTCGACGGCTCGGTCGGCCTCGAGTTCCCCGCCTCCGGACCGGCGGCGATAACCGCCAAGGGTAACCTCTCTGTGGTCAGCATCCCCTTCGCCAGCGGCGGCGTGAGGTTCTCGACCGACGGTCTTCTCACCTTCGATGGCTCCTTCGCCTTCCCGCCGCCGGGCAGGTGGAGCGGGATTGGGGGCGTCGAGGGCTCGGTCGACGGCTGGGCGTCGGTCGCCGCGCCGGTTGCCTTCAGCGCCTCGGGCGGCGCTGAGGTACACGTCGGGCCCCTCTCCGGGGGCGGCGAGGCGGTCCTCTCCAGCAAGGGCATCAGCGCCTGCGCCCACCTGCCCCAACCCCCTCCTCCGGCCGACGTCATCCCTGACATCGGCATCACCTATCGCTGGGGGGACGGTTACCCCACGCCGAGCTGCAACGTCGGCTCCTTCAAGCTCGCCAAGCCGGCCGGCGCCGGTGCCTCGGCCGCCGGCGCTACGAGCGCGGTCTCGATTCCCCGTGGCCTGCCTCGGGCGGTAATCGAGGTCGACGGCGCCGACGCCGCGCCGCAGGTACGGGTCGTGGCGCCCGACGGGAGCTCGATCTCGAGCGGGCCCGAAGCCACCGCCGCAGGTCGCTTCCTGGCGGAGGAGCTGGGCGAAGCGCACAGGACCTACGTCTCGATCGGCGAGCCTCCGGCCGGTACCTACACGGTCGAGGAGCTGCCCGGCTCAGCCGCGGTAACGCGGACGCGGATTGCCGAGGGCCTGCCCCCGCCGCGGGTGAAGGTCAGGGTTGTGGGCAAAGGACGCAAGCGCGGGCTGCGGTACTCGGTTCGCAAGATCCGGGGCCAGCGGGTGACCTTTGCCGAACAGTCCCGCTCCGGGCTCTACCAGGTGCTCGGCTCGACGGCGAAGCGCCGCGGCCACATCTCCTTCCGGCCGCGGCTGACGACGGGGCGGAAGCGGCGCATCGTCGCGCTGGTGGAAGAGAACGGATTGCCGCGGGCGAGGCTGCTGCTCGCCCGCTTCAAGGCGCCGAAGCGGCACCTTGCCGCGAAGCCTCGCGGACTCAGGATCCGGCGCCGGGGTGGGAAGCTGTTGGTGGCGTGGCGAGGAGTTCGCGGCGCCGAGGGGTACCGGGTGAGAGTCGCCTTGCCGCGCGACGGGCGCAACCTGCTGCGCTTTCTGGGACCGGAGCTCAGGCGCCTTCGCCTTCGCCGGGTCGAGGCCGACGACAGCGCCCGGGTGCTCGTTCAGGCGATCGGCCAGGACGCCCGTCCCGGCAAGCCGGCCAGGGCCAAGCTGAAGCCCAGGCACCGTCCCAAGCGTTCCCGAGGCCGGCGCTGAGGGGGTGCCTGGGGCTGTGGGGCCTCAGGGCTGGACGCTGGGCGGATAGCTAGTGAACAGCCACCCGCGGCTGCGCTTGATCAGCGTCGTCTTGCCGGGGATCCCGGACTGGCCGCCGACCGCCGCGGCGCGCGAGCCGTGCACGCGCACCTTCAGGTGCGCCATCACTCTATTGACGGTACGGCGCCACTCCTTCGGCGTATAGCCGGAATTGTCGATCCCCCGGGTCTTGTGCCTGAGGATGTGTTGCTGGGCCCTGAAGGCGACGGCGCAGCTGGAGGCGCCGCCCGCGGTGAAGGCCCGCTTGCCGCTGGCGGCGAGTCGCGAGCAGACGGCGCTCGCCGGGCCGAAGTACTCGGCGGTGAGGACCTTGCGGTACGTGGCCCGGACCTGGCTGGCCGGGCGGCTCGACGCGCTGGCCCCTGCGGCGCCGATGAGCGCCACGCAGGCGATCGCGGCCGTTCCAAGGAAAAGCGCCTGGCGCCTCATCCTTCGACCGCCCGTACCGCGAGGTTGGGGTTGGATGCCCTCGCACATGCTTCGAATGGCAGGGGGACCAGTTTGCTGGAGTGTCGGCCGGGCGGTGAGACGCGCAGGCCCGCCGCGGTCACCGGGCGACAGGCCGAGTGCGGGAAGTTCTGGGCCTCCACTATCCGCAGGTTCGCGAAGGCGGTGTCGCCGGGGTGGAGCCTCACCGTGTGGCAGGGTCCCGGAGGCTTCGCGGGTTGCGAAGCCTCCGACCTTGCCGCCGTGCAGGTTGGCGCCCCGGGCTCGCGGATAGCCCCGCAGCGTGCAGGTGCGCTTTGAGAGGTTGGTGAAGCCCAGCTGGTGGAAGACGCTGCCGGCGGTGCCGTTGCCGGGGACTTCGTTCAGCCAGATGACGAGCTGGGAAGTTGCGCACCGGTTCACTCGGCTTGAGGTGGCAGCGCCGGCGCTGGGCGCGACCTCGGTGCCGAGCATCGCGATCGAGCCGAGCACGACCGCACCTGCTACCGCGATCGCGCTGAGCTTTCGCCTGGGGGAGAGGAGGTGCGGAGCGTGCATGGCGGACCTTGCCTTTCCTTGGAGACGCAGGCATGAGCGGCCGAGACCGCTCCAATCGTAACGGGAGGGCTTCCGTGGCGGTGGTACTTGCAGACGTTTGATTGAGCGCCGCGACGTGGCAGGGCTCTCGGCGGGTACTAAGCGTCCACCGGCCCTGCTGTCATCTGCCGGACGATGTATTTCTCACGACAACGTTCGATGCGCTCATCGGTGGGCGCCTGTGAGTAGCGCCCGGGACTCCGTGCGCGCCGACATCGAGGCGCTGGCCGGGATGGAGCGGGGCGCCGGCAGCCCGGGCGAACGACTCTCGGCCGAATGGATCGCTGCCCGGCTGACCGAGAGCGGCGCTGCCGACGTGCGCCTGCGAGGCTTTCGCTACCAGCGCACCTACGCTTGGGCGCACGCCGGCCACTTCGCCCTCGGGATGCCGGGCGGCGCGGCGGCGCTCGCCGCGGCGGTCTCCTATGAGCTCGAGTTCTCGGGGCGCTCGCAGTGGATTCGGCGGCTGCTGCCGGCCGCCGAGGCGACCAACGTGCTCGCCCGTGTCCCGGCTGCCGGCGAGCGTCGCCGCACCCTGGTCCTGATCGCCCACCACGACGCCGCCCACACCGGCCTGATGTGGGACCCGCGCTTGGTGCGGCTGGCACGCGGCGGCTCATTCGCGACGCTGCCGGCGGTCGGCTTCGCGCTCGCGATGCCGAGGAGGACGCGGTGGCTCGGGCGCGCACTGCTCGCGGCGCTGATCGGGTTCCAGCTCGATGTCGCCCGCGGCCAGGTCGTCCCCGGCGCCAGCGACAACGCCAGCGGTGTCGCCGCAGCGCTCGCCCTGGTCGAGCGCTGGGTCGGCGAGCCGCTCCCCGGCTGCGAGGTGATCGCGCTCTTCCCCGGCTGCGAGGAGGCGGGAATGGGAGGGACGGCCGCCTGGCTGCGCGAGGAGGGGGCGGCGCTCGATCCGGCGACCACGCTCGTGCTCGGGCTCGACACGCTCGGCGCCGGCGAGCCGGTCGTCGCGGCGAAGGAGGGCCCGCTGGTCCCGGTCCGCTTCCGTGAGCGGGATCTGGCCTGGGCCAACGCCGGCGCGGCAGCGGCCGGCCTCGCCGCCCCGGCCCGAGTCCGGGTCCCTGGCTGGACCGACCCCGCTCTGACCCTGCTCGCCGGGCTGCCCTCGATCTCCCTGCTCTCGATGCGTGACGGGCTCTTCACCGAGTACCACCTGCCGTCCGACACGCCAGACCGGGTCGACTGGGACTCGGTCTCGCGCTGCATGGAGGTCGCTGCGGCGACCGGTGGTGCCTGGGCGCGGGGGAGTGCGGTGGCCGACGCAGATCGACTGGAGGGGCGATGACGAGAGAGCTGGAGGCGGATGTCGCCGTGGTCGGTGCCGGCCTCGCCGGCCTCGTCGCCGCCCGCCGCATCGCGGCGGCTGGGGCGCGGCCACTGGTGATCGAGGCGCGGGACCGGGTCGGCGGGCGGCTGCTGAACGAGCAGCTGGGCGACGGCAAGGTGGCCGAGATCGGCGGCCAGTGGAGCGGCCCGACCCAGCACCGGATCGCCGCCCTCGGCGCCGAGCTCGGCGTCGGCACCTTCCCGACCCACGACGAGGGTCGGCATCTGCTCGAGCTGGGTGGCAAGCTGGCGTCCTTCACCGGCCACCTCACCGACGCCCGCCTGGAGCTGGTCCGCGACCTCGCGAAGGCGATCTCGCCGCTCGCCCTCGCCGACCTCGAACAGGCACGCCTGAGGCTTGACCGGATGGCCCGGCAGGTGCCGCTCGACGCCCCCTGGTCGGCGCCGAAGGCGGAGCGCTGGGACGGCCAGACCTTCGCCACCTGGATCCGCCGCAACGCCCGCACCGCCGCCGCCCGCACCCTCTTCGAACTTGCCACCGAGGCCGTCTGGGCGGCCGAGCCGAGCGACGTCTCCCTCCTTCACGTCCTCTTCTACACGCACTCCGGCGGCGGCTTCAACACCCTGATCGGGACCGGCGGCGGCGCCCAGCAGGACCGCTTCCACGGCGGCTCGCAGCGGCTGGCGCTGCTGATGGCGGAGCAGCTCGGCGACGAGCTCCTGCTCGGCCACCCGGTGCGCCGCATCCGGCACGGCGATGGCTCGGTCGTGGTCGAGGCCGACGAGGAGGCCGGCGGCGGCCGGCTGGCTGTGCGTGCCCGTCGGGCGATCGTCGCGATCCCGCCGACCCTGGCCGGCCGCGTCTCCTATGACCCGCCGCTGCACGGCCTGCGCGACCAGCTGACCCAGCGCATGCCGCAGGGGACCGTGGTGAAGACGATGGCGGTCTACGACACTCCGTTCTGGCGCGAGCAGGGGCTCTCCGGGCAGGCGATCAGCGAGGCCGGACCGGCCCGGGTCGTCTTCGACAATTCGCCTCCCGATGGTAGCCCGGGGGTTCTGCTCGGCTTCCTCGAGGGCCGACTCGCGCGGCAGCTCGGCGCCCGCCCGGCGGCCGAGCGGCGCGAGGCGATCCTTGCTGGCCACGCCCGCCTCTTTGGCGATCGAGCGGCGCGCCCGGAGCGGTTCCTCGAGCGCGTCTGGGCCGAGGAGGAGTGGACCCGCGGCTGCTACGGCTGCCTGATGACGACCGGCGGCTGGACCGAATATGGCCGCGCCCTGCGCGAGCCGATCGGGCCGCTGCACTGGGCCGGGGCGGAGACCGCGACCGTCTGGAACGGCTACATGGACGGCGCCGTGCAGTCGGGAGAACGGGCCGCCGACGAGGTGCTCGCGGCTCTCGGGTGAAAGCCCGGGAGAGAGCGGCTGTGGGTGGCGGCAGTCACCGCCTCGATCGCAGCAGCACCAGACGTGATGCTGGCCGAGCTAGCCTGCTTGAGCTCTGGGGCAGGTCCGGTCCATCGTCTTTTCGTAGAGCTTGAGCTTCTGGAGCATGCGCTGCTTGACCTTGATCGCTTCCTCCCACGCACGAGTGGCCCGGTGCAGCTTGGCCAATTCCTGCTCAAGCTGCTTTTCCAGTCGGGTCTTCCTCTTCTTGGCCTGCTTGGCCTGCGCGGCCTTCGAGGTGCCGTAGTCAATCTGTCCGATTGCCACCCTGCGCCTGCGGATGCGTCGCTTCATCGCCTTGCGGCGGGCGAGGGCGTGACGAACGCCCTTGCGCGATGCCTTGAGGCGGGCCCGCAGGCGCTTGGCGCGGGCCTGGGTCGCTTCACAGGTCTTTTCGTCGACGACTTCGATTTCGATTTCGAGGGAGTTCGGAGGTGGGAAGCGGGCTTCTGAGTTGGCGGGGAATTCGGAGCAGTCGGCCATCCCTCCCCCGAGGTGCTCGGAGACGCCGTGGGCGACGGCAAACTGGTGGTAGCCGGCTGGCGGTGGGAAGAGGGCTCCGACGGCCGTGTAGGCGTCGTCGAAGGGGGGTTCGATGTAGTCAGCATGTGGGGTGCCGGCCCAGTCATAGAAGACTTTCCACCTGATGGCGCCGGGCACCGCCTGCCAGCGGGCGAAGAGGACCGTCGCGCAACGGGAGTTGCTGTTCGGGTCGTACTTGGTTTCAATCGTCCTGGTCGCCGGGACGGTGATGGTTTCGGTCGTCGCAGCCGAGGCCTGGTCTGCGATCACCGGGAAGAGAAGCGCCAGCGCCCCGAGGGCCGCTCCGACGCAGGCAAGGGTGGTGCGGCGCGCGCGGCCGAATTCGTAGCCCGCGCTTGGCCCTGTCCCGGACGGTCCGCCTGTGGTCAGCTGCTGCATCAGGTTGTCTCCTGTTTGTCTAGCCCTTCTGCGCGCAGGACTGCGTCACCGGAACCGTGAGCATTTCACCGTCTTTGTAGGCGACCGCGATGCGTGCCTTCAGCTTCTTGCTGCGGGGGCATTTGGCGCTGACCAGGCTGCGCCTCTTGCCCTTGTAGGTGAACGTCTTGTGGATCTTGACGTTGAATTCGCTCACCGCTCCGTTGCCGCCGAAGAGCTCCGGGAAGTCGATCTCGAGCCGCGTGCCGAAGCCTTCCTTCTTGCGCTTGGAAACCACGCCGCTGAAGATGAACGCGTTCTCGACCGGTTCCTTGATGTAGGCGTGCACGAACACGGTCGGCTTGCCGCCCTGGGGAGGGCCGTTGAAGACGGTGAGCGTCGCCTTCACGTCGATCGGGGACTGCCCGAAGAACGACGCCACTGCGGAGGCACTCCCGGTGCCGATCATCGCCTTCTTGCATGCCTTGATGGCATCCGGGCCGGATTTGCCTGCGAGCTTCCTTTCCGCGCAGGTCGGCAGGCCCTTGGCGAAATAGGTCCCGTACTTGTCGAAATCCATCACCGCCTGGGCGGCCGGGCTGGTGGTCGAGACCTTGGTCTTGATTTCGAGCGTGGCGGGGGTCAGCGCCGTCTTCGACAGTTTCTTCGGCCCGATCTTCGCAGTGGCCGTCAGGGAATCGCCGCCGCCGGTCGTCGTACCCGCGACCGCGACCGAGGCGGCGACGGCGGCGACCGCCAGCGCGATCGAGAAGGCGATTGAAAGCGGACGTTTGCGCATCGAGTGTCTCCCCTGGATTGGTGGCCTGATTCCCAGCCTGCCGACCGAAGCTAGGACGACGGGGCTCCTCTGGCAAGCAGTCGCATCGCAGGTTGGGCCGAACGGCCCAACCTGTCCGCCAGGCCTTTTCCAGGCGGGCCGGCTCCAGTTGGATCGCACCGATGATCGCTCAGGCAGGCATCCGTGTCCTCGCGCGCCGTGCTCCGCTGGCGCTGCTCTGCGTTGTCGTGTTGTTCGGCATTACGCTCGGTGTCGGCTCTGCCTACGCCGCAAAGAAGGGCAAGAAGGCCCCACCCGTCAGCCTCTCGGCTCCCGGGTCCAAGATCGCATCCGGCAAGTCGACTCACCTCAAGGGCTCCGTGAAGAGGTGGGCAAAGGGCCAGCGCGTGGTGCTGCTTACCAAGCCGACGGGTATGAAGAAGTGGGCTACCGCCGGCGCCACCAAGCTCAAGAAGAATGGGCGCTTCTCCTTCAAGGTCAAGCCGCCACTCGGCAAGACCGCCTATAAGGCGGTCGCCCAGCACCGGGGCAGGAAGGCGCCTACGGCGCACTCCAAGCCGCTGCGACTGCTCGGGCTTCCCGGCGCAACGGCGACCCTCTCGGTCGGCGCCGGTGGCCGGGTGACGGTCGGCGGCCTGCTGCCGACCCCGGTCAAGCGCAAGGTTGTCCTGCAGAAGCGCGAAGGCGGCGGCTGGAAGTCCTCCGGTTCGAAGTTCTCGAGCAAGAAGGGACGGGTCTCGTTCAGTGTCCGCGTCACCGCTTCGGCCAGCTACCGGCTCTACGCGCCGAAGTTCACCGTGACGGCGAAAAACGGCAAGTCGAAGCAGGGTAAAAAGGCGTCGAAGACCAGGAAGCGGCGGGACGCGATTCTCTCTCGCGCGAAGGGCAAGGGCAAGTCGAATGCGACGACCTACCCGCCCTTCACCAGTCCGCCGATCAAGGTGCGGATCAGCAGCCGCACGGTGGCGCTGACCCTGCCGGCGGACCTCTGCACGAGCCAGCAGACCGATGCGACGGTCACGGCCTCCCCGGCGCAGGCCGGCGGCGCGATCCAGGTCCAGGCCTCCGAAGACGGCGGCGCGACCTGGACCGTGCTCGGCGAAGGTGTGGAGGAGGCCTCCGGCACCTCGCCGCTGCGCTTCGTCGGTCCGGAAACGAGCGGCCCCTACTCCTTCCGCGCGGTGCTCGCCGACGGCTCCGCCTCGACCCCGCAGAACGCCGAAGTGCACGTCTGCTTCGGCTACCCGCCGCTGCCGCAGATCTACGCCCTCGGCAACACCTGCGAGATCGACGCCTACGGCGAAACCTGGTGCTGGGGGGAAAACCGCTACGGCCAGATCGGCGACGGAAGCTTCGATGCGCAAACAAAACCGGCCAAGGTCGCAGGCGGGCATCAGTTCGTCGACCTTGCCGTCGGCGCCGCTCACACCTGCGGCTTGACCGCCGACGGCAAGGCCTATTGCTGGGGCAGCAACGGGGGGCCACCGGCGTCCGGTTTCCTCGGTGACCGCGACTATGGCGCGGTCGGCGACGGCACCGAAACCAACCGCAACGTCCCGACCGCCGTCCACGGCGGGCACTCGTTCGTCCAGCTCAGCGCCGGTGGCGGTTATACCTGCGGCGTCACCGCGACCCGTGCCGCCTACTGCTGGGGGACTAACGACAGCGGTCAGCTCGGCGACGGCAGCCTCGATAAACGGCTGGTCCCGACCCCCGTCACGGGAGGCGGCTTCGACGAGATCAGCGCCTACTATCCGCGCACCTGCGGTCTCTCCGGAGGCCGCGTGTTCTGCTGGGGGGACCCACCCCATCACTCCTACCCCTACACGCCAAAACCTGAGGACGGTGTGCCGCACGAGCTCACGGGCTCCTATCCGCCGCTCCACGGCATCACGGTCGGCGCCTACTTCGGCTGTGGGCTGAGTTCCGCCGGGGCCGCCTACTGCTGGGGTGACAGCATCTACGGCGAGCTCGGCGACGGCCCCGGCGGTACCGCTTTTGCCGATACCCCGGTCGCGGTAACCGGTGGCCACACGTTCAGCAAGATCGAGGCCGGGTACGGCCACGCCTGCGGCCTGGCCGAGGGGGGGTCGACGCTCTGCTGGGGACACAACAACTTCGGGCCGCTCGGCCAGGGCACCAGCGACCTCGACAACCACCCGACGCCGGGGCCGGTCGTCGGCGGACACACCTTCACCCGTCTCGGCGTGGGTGGTGGCCACACCTGCGCGATCGACTCCGGTGGGCACGCGTGGTGTTGGGGCGCCAATCAGTTGGGGCAGTTGGGGGTCGGCACCGTCGGCTACGAAGAGTCGCACTATGAGCCTGTAACGGTGCTCTTCCCTTAACCCTGGCCACCCGCCCACGCCAGGGTCGGCACGTGCCGCGCCCTCTTACTCCACCAGCAGCGCGATCAGCGCCCCGCGCGAGCTGACCCCGGTGCGCCGGTAGACGTTCTCCAGGTGACGCTTGATCGTGCTGGGGGAGAGGTGGAGCTCCTCGGCCACCGCCCGGTTGGAGAGCCCGCGGGCGATCAGCCGGATCACCTCGGCCTGGCGGTCGGTCAGACCGAGGGCGGCGATCCGTGCCTCCAGGGGTGACTCGGCGCCTTCGGCGACGCCGAGGTCGGCCTCCGCCTGTGCTTTCCAGAGCGGCGCCGGCATTGCCGCGTAGGCAGCGATCGCCGTCCGCAGCGATCGCTGCCCAGCCTCTCGCTCGCCGAGCAGCAGCTCGAGCCGCCCGAGGGCGTGGTCGGCCAGGCCCCAGATGCTGATCGTCGTCATCGCCAGCCGGCCGCGGTAGGGCTCGAGCACCGGTCGCAGCGTGGCCGCCGCCGCCGGGTCCTCCAGCTCGGCGATCGCGTGCGCGTAGGTGGTGACCGCGGCGATCCAGATCGGGTCGCGGGGGATATCGGTGAAATCGGTGACGGTGTCGGTGGCCATGATCTCGCTGGCGAGCGCCTTCTCGCCGGCGAGGGCGTTGGCAAGGGTCGCCAGGGAGCGAAAGGCAGGGATGCCCGGGTACTCGTCGAGCGCCCGGGTCAGCAGCGGCGCCAGCTCGGCGAGGCGGCCCTGCTGCCAGCGGATACTGGCGATCTGGCTGACGTAGAAGGGAAGAGCGTCGGGCTGGGAGCTGCTCCTGGCGCCCTCCGCCGCTCGCTGGGCGCGCGCCTCGGCCTCGGTCAGCTTGCCGCGCAGGGCGAGGTGCACGGAGGCTGAGCAATCACAGAGCCAGCGGGCGGTCGCGTCGCCGACCCGGGCGGCAATCTGTTCCTGCTCGGACAGGGTGTGGGCGGCGGCGGCGATCTCGCACAGCTCCACCTGGGCGACCGCCTGCCAGTGCAGAGCGTGGAAGAGATCGAGCGGCTCGTCGAGCTGGGCGCCGATCTCGATGCTCTCGGCTGCGAGGGCGATTCGCTCCTCGGGGTTGTCGGGGCCCCAGCCGGCGATCAGGCAGCGGATCAGCACCTGCGCGAGGATCCGCCGGTCACCCCCGGCGCGCGCCGCCTCGAGGGCTCGATCCGCGAGCCAGCGGCGGCGTTCGACCTGCGGCGAGAAGGTCAGCTCGAGCGCCATCTGGGCGAGTACCAGCGCCGCCTCCGGACGGTTGGCATCGAGCCGCTCGGCGGCGCGGCCGAGCATCGCCCCGCGCTCGCGGTCGAGGCCACCGACGTGGCTGACGAAGCCGCGGTTGTTTGCGAGCGCCGCCCGGGTCAGGCGCTCGACGTCGTCGAGGTCGTCGGCGAGGCGGGCCGCCGCCAGCAGGTACTCGCGCGAGCGCTCCTGGTCGGCGAAGCGCAGCGCCGTGCCGAGGTCGATCAGCAGGTCGCAATGCTCGGCTCCGCGCTCTTCGGCGGCGGTCTCCTCGCGCAGGGCCAGGGCCTGTTCGAACCAGCCCGCAGCGGTCTCGTGGTCGTGTCCACGCAGCGCCTGGCGTCCCGCCACCGCGCACCAGTGCGCCGCGCGCTGCCGGTCGGGGGGCTCGGCCCGGCGCCAGTGGTGGGCGAGCCGGCCGGCGAGCCGATCGTCGTCCCCCGCTTCGAGCGCCTCGGCGACGTGGCGGTGCAGCTCTCCCCGGCGGGCCGGGGAGAGCTCCTCGTAGAGGCAGCGGGCGACGATCGCGTGGGCGAAGGCGTAGCTGCCGTCGGTGCTGTCGGCGAGCAGCAGGCCGGCGCGTTCGGCGATCCGCAGCGAGTCCCTCACCGCGGTGGGGTCGGCTCCCAGCGCGGCGATCAGCGCCGGCGGCTCGAACTCGCGGCCGAGCACCGCGGCAGCCGAGAGGTGTTCGTGAGCGCCGGCGCCGAGGACGCTCGCGCGGGCCGCGATCAGCGAGCGGAGGGAGCTGGGAGCGCGGTCGGGCGAGGGGCTGGTCGGCTCCCCGGCGCAGATCGCCAGCAGCAGCTCGCATGCGAAGAGAACGTTGCCACCGCTCTCGCGGGCGACGTCGGCCGCGGCGCGGTCGAGCGCCTCGCCCGGGCCGATCCCCAGCGAGACGGCGAGGTCGCGCAGCGTCGACGCGCTGAGCGGCTTCAGCTCGAGGTGCCTGGCGTTCGTCGGGGCCCTGAGGGCGTCGACCGTCGTCGCCACCTCGCCGTCGGGGTCGACGTCGGTTGGCCGGTAGGTCGTGAGCAGCAGCACCGGCGCACCGGCGGCGGCGTGGGGGAGGTGCCTTGCGAGCGCGAGCGTCGAGGCTTGACAGGCGTGCAGATCGTCGATCGCCAGCAGCAGGGGGCCGTTCCGGGCAAGCAGTTCCAGCATCTCCAGGGAGGCTGCGAAGAGCCTGGCTCGGTCGTCGCCGAGGCTCCAGTTCTCCCGCGACGGCGCCCCTGCCTCACGGATCAGGGTCCCGAGCGAGGAGCAGCGCATCTCCTGACGCAATGCGGCCGGCGCCTGGCGTTCGAGGCGGGCGAGCGCGGTGACGAACGGAGCGTATGGAGTTTCGGAGTCCCCTTCGCCGCTGCCGTAGAGGACCAGGCCGCCGCTGGCGTGGGCGGCATGGGCGGCTTCGGCCACCAGACGGCTCTTGCCGGCACCGGGCTCCCCCGCCACCACCACCGTCTCACGGTTGCCCTCGCTGACCCGCGACCAGGCGGCTTCGATCTCACCCAGCTCGGCATCGCGTCCCACCATCGGCCATGGCCGCTCTCGGGCGCTGCGCAGCGGTCCCGGTAGGGGGACGAGCGCGGCGGGGCCGGCCTGACTTCCCCGGTGGGACGCCGTCGGAACCGGGCGTGGCGAGGGCACTGGCCGGGAGACGGACACCGACGGGCGATGCTAGTCACCGAGCGGAACGATTTGGGACCCTGAGAGAAGGTCTGGGGTACCCCCTTGAAAAACCTGGGGGGGTCCGAGCGTGTTCAGGTGTGGAGTGACGACCTTCGTTTCGATGGCCCGGAGTTGCGAGCCGAGGGGCTGGTTTCATACCGGTAACACCCGAGGGCGTAATTCGGGTTGCGCGCGTTGGGTTTACCGTTACTGTCACCGTGGGGAGCCAACCACCAACGATCGAGCGAGCCTCCGAGTTGGGGCGCCTCGAGTCGGCGGTCGAGAGTGCCGCGGAAGGCCGCGGCGCGACCGTCCTCCTCGAGGGCCCGGCGGGGTCGGGCAAGAGCCATCTGCTCGCCTGGGCCGCAGCCCTGGCCGCCGACCGCGGCCTGCGGGTGCTCTTCAGCCGCGGCATGCCGCTGGGCGGCAGCGCGTCCTTCGGCCTGGCGCTCGACCTGCTCGGCGAGCTGATCGATCCGGGCGCCGGCGGCGCGGTGCCGCCGGCCCTGCGCCGACTGCTCGACGACACGCAGGCGATCGACGACGGCGACGAGGCGGCCGCCCACGCCTGCTTCGCGTTCGGTCAGGTCTGCGAGTCGGCGGCGGCCGAGCGGCCGCTCGCGCTGCTCGTCGACGATGCCCAGTGGGCCGACCCCGCGAGCCTCGCGGCGCTCGCCGCGGTCTCGGCGCGGACCGACATCGCGCCGATCGCGCTTTTCGTGGCGGCGCGCAGCGGCGAGCGCACGGCTCACCCCGAGGCGCTCGCCGTCCTGCGGGGAGAGTCGCCGGCCGAGGTTCTGCGCCTGCGCGAGTTGAGTGAGCCCGGGGTCGGCGAACTGCTTGAGCTGCGCGGGGTCGAGCACGCCGGCCACGATTTTGTCGCCGCCTGCATGGAGCTCACCGCGGGTAACCCGTTTCTGGTCACGCTGGTTGCCGGGCTGCTGGGCGAGAGCGGACTCCCGCCGACGCCGAGCTCCCTCGAGAACATCGCCGCCGAGGGGGCCGACGCGGTCGCGGCAGCGATCGCGCCCCGCCTGCAGCGGCTCGGCCCGCTGGCCGAGCGGCTGACCGCGCTGTGCTCGGTGCTGGCGGGGGAGGCCGATTCGCGCCGCGTCGCGGCGCTCGCCGGGGTCGAGGTAGACGACCGTTTCGCGGCAACGGTTGACGGGCTCGCGGCCGCCGGGATCCTCGCCCCCGGCGAGCCGCTCCTGTTCGCCCATCCGCTCGTCCGCGAGGCGATCTACCGCTCCTACCCGGCCGCCGCCCGCGGGCGCGACCACGATGCGGCGGCGAGCCTGCTCGCCGCCGAGGGGGCTGACGCCGAGATTGTCGCGTCACATCTGTTGCGGGCGCCTGCGGCCGGCTCGGAGGCGACGGTCGAGCTGTTGCTCGGTGCCGCCGGGCAGGCCCTGCGGCGGGGGGTGCCGGCCTCGGCCGTGGAGTACCTGGGACGGGCGCTGCGTGAGCCGGCCGAGGGGGAGGGCAGGGCCCGGACGCTGCTGCGAATCGGCTATGCGGAGGGACTGCTCGGGAACCCCGAGGCCGAGCAGCGCTTTCGCGACGCGCGCTCTATCTCGGCGTCGCCACAACTGCGGGCGGAGGCCGATCTTCGACTGGGTCGCAGCCTCTACGCCGGGGGCGACCTCGTCTCCGCCGAGCATGCGTTCGAGCGCGGTCTCGCGGAGCTCCCGGCGGCAGGTGGGGACAGCGAGGATGGAGAGCTGGCGAGCGAGTTGCGAGCATCCTCGCTTGCCGCCGCTCGCTACGCGGGCTCGTTGCAGCGCGACGATCCACGCCTGCTTGCTGTCCGCGATGGAGACTATGCGGGCGCGACGCGCGCCGAGAGAGCGCTGCTCTGCGAGCTGGCGGTGGAGGCGGGCTTGCGGGGGGAGCCGCGGGAGCGGGTGATAGCTCTTGCCCGGCGCGCCTGGGCCGACGGCGAGATGTTGAGGAGCTCGGACTGCCAGGCGATCACGATCTCTCAGGTCGGCGCCGCACTGGTTTGGTCCGGCGCCTTTGAGGAGGCCGAGCGCATCCTTTCGACTACCGCGCGGCATGCGGAGGTGACCGGCAGCAAGATCGGAGGGGCGACCGTGCGCTACGGCCGCGCCTGGGTACGGCTCTACGGCGGCGACCTGATCGGCGCCGTGGAGGATGTCGAAGCGGCGCTCGCGACGGAGGGGTGGGAGATGTACGAGCCCGCCGCGCGGGCCGCCCTGGCCCACATCCGGATCGGGCGGGCGGAACTGGACGCGGCGGCGCGTGCGCTGGACGCGTCGGCTGACGGCGAGAGGCAGGGAGAGGGGCTCCCGCTCGCGATGGTGCTGGAGGCGCGCGGGCGGCTGGCGGCGCTGGACGGCGACCTCGCCGGTGCTCTCGACCGGTTCGAGGCTTGCGGCGAGCTTCTCGCGCCGGTGGGCGAGCACCAGCCGTTCAGCCAGTGGCGCTTGCGCGCCGCGCTCTGTCTGCATGGCATGGGCCGCCCCGCGCAGGCTCGCTCGCTGCTCGACCTGGAGTTGAGCTGGGTCCGCCGGGCCGGCTCGCCGCGCCCGCTCGGCATGACGCTGGCAGCCCTCGGAGTGGTGGTAGGGGGCCAGCGGGGGCTGGAGCACCTGCTCGAGGCGAATGTCGTGCTCGCGGATTCGTCCGCCCGGCTCGCTCATGCGCGAGCGCAGGTCGACCTCGGCGCGCATCTGCGACGGCTGGGGCGCGACCGCGAGGCGCGTGGGCCACTGCGGGAAGCGCTCGCGGCGGCGCACGAGATGGGCGCGGCGCTGATCGCCGAGCGAGCTGCGGCGGAGCTGACCGCCGCCGGCGGCCGGCCACGCTCGCCGGCCCTGCGCGGGCCGGAGGCATTGACCCCGGCCGAGCGCCGGGTCGCGACCCTCGCCGCCCGCGGCCACAGCAACCGCGAGATCGCGGAGGAACTGGTGGTGAGCCCCAAGACCGTCCAGTTCCATCTCACCAACGCTTACCGCAAGTTGGGTATCGACTCGCGCGAAAAGCTCGCGCGAGCACTCGGTTGAGCAGGGTCCTGGCGCCCCGTCGGCGTGCCTCAGGAGCCGCATGGGCCGATCGGCCCATGTTTCACACCGCATCTCCTCGCGCCGCCAGGGGTGTGCTCAAATCCGAGTCGATTGTGAAACCGAGCGAGTTTCGGGCTTGCCGCCGTCCACGTTCAGATCCGCCTCCGCATCGACGCCAACAGCCCGTTCGTCAGGACAGACCTGCAAGGGGGGACAATGAAGACTTCGTTGGTGAGTTGCTGCCGTGCCGCGCTCGCGGTTGGGGCTCTGACCTCGCTGATAGCCGCCGCGCCCGCCGCGGCCGACTGGACGGGTCCGGTTGAGATATCGGATGCCGGTTCACGCAACGCGAGCAATCTTCAGGTCGATGCCGACACCGCCGGCACCAGCGTCGCGGCCTGGCAGTACGGCAGCTCCGGGGTTGCCGTTGCCGTTTCCCCGGCAGTTGGCGGCCCGCTCGCGCCACAGAAGTACGCAGGCAGCTACGGGCCGCCGACGGTCGGGGTGGGCGGCGGCGACGTCGGAACGCTGGCGTTCGAATCGACCGCGGGCGGCTCGAGCTACGCGATCTACGCCGCCAGTAAGCCCGGAGGCAGCGGCCTGTTCGGGTCGGCGACCGCGATCTACGGGCCCGGGACCGAGAGCGCGACCGGCCATCCGATCCTCTCGGTGAACGATCAGGGCACCGCCCAACTCTTCCACGATGTAGGCAACTACCAGTATTGCTGCACGCATAGCCTCGTCGGTCGCCTGCTGACCGACCCGGGGGAAAACACCTGGTCCACCGGCAGCACTTTCAGCTCGGTTCAGTCCGAGACTCACAACCGGGCCGTGGGAACCGCCGTGGACGGCTCGACGGTGCTCCTCTACAAGACCAACAACGGCCTGAATTTCCGCGAAATCATTCCCGCCGTGATCGAGAACGACGGCACCGTCTCGCGCGGAGCTGCGATCGACGCGAGCAGCGGCAACGGCGGCGGCGCCCTGAGCAACCCGAGCGGGATCTCGGTCGCGCGGATGCCGGACGCGTCGGTGGTGGCGGCGATGGGGCGGATCGCGGGCACCGGCGGCGGCATCTGGGTGGCGGACTTCTCCAAGGCCCGCGCCAGCGGCGCGAGTGGAGCAGCCCCGACTGAAAGCCGGGTCAGCGCGGACGAGGATGGCTCGCAGCCGCAGGTCGCGACCGATGCTGCGGGCAACTCACTGGTCACTTGGTACGACCCGTCCGATGGCACGGGAGACCCGAACGCGATTCGCGCCCGCTTTCGGCCGGCGGGAAGCTCGACCTGGGGCGCGGTGGAGACGGTCGCGACCGGGAACCTCGGCGCTCATGAGCTCTCCGTCGATGATCTTGGCAACGCATTCTTGGTCTACCTCGACGAAGACGCCGATGCGATCGTGTCGCGGGTCCGCAGGCCCGGCGCCGCGGGCGCTTGGAACGGGCTGCAGACGCTCAGCACCGGATTGAGCGGGGTGGAAGATCCGCAGGTCGCGGTCGGCGACGACAACGAAGCCTTTGCGGCTTTCACCGCCGACAACGGTGCCGGCGCGCCGGCGCGTGCGGTCTACTCGGCGGTCGGTGACGCCACCCCGAAGGCCTGCGAAGACGGCGTCGACAATGACGGCGATGGCTTGGTTGACTATCCGGCCGATCCCGGATGCTCGTCGGCCGTCGATGACGATGAGTCCAATCCGCCCGCCGACGATGAAGGGGGTGGGGGCGGCAGCTCCGGCGCTGCGTCCATCCCGGCGGATACCCGGATGGCAACCGCTGACTGCAAGAAGTCATCGAGCAAGCTCGCCAACACGACCAAGCGGTTCAAGAAGGCGAAGAGGAAGCTGAAGAAGTCCAAGGCGCTTTACCGCAAGACCAAGGACAGGAGGGCCAAGGCGCAATTCAAGAAGGCCCAGGTGCGGGTCAAGAGGGCGCAGAAGAGGAGCAAGAAGGCAAGGCGGGCAAGGCGGATGGCCTGTGGCTAGGGGCACGAAGCCCCACAGAGCCCAGCCGAGCTGCTGAGCGACAGCGTGTGGGGTGCGCAAATCCGATTCCCCTGGCAAATGCATGACTTCGACCTGCATCCGAATTTACGCAGCCCATAGGCAGTTGCCCAGTGGAACCGCGCTGTGACGATCTCGGGAACTTCCGGCCTGAAGTTCCCGAATCGCCGCGTATCGGTGGATATCCACGCCGATCGATCGAAGGATGGGCTGTCCCGCCACGCAGGAATCCCCTGTAAATCGGTAAGTTCTCGCAGGTAATCCGCACGCAGCCAGCGTAGTTGCCATGCAGAAGGTCGAGGGTTCGAATCCCTTCAGCCGCTTTTTCACGAATCTCCTGCACGTGGGCGGGTTGGGTTCGGCGCGGGTCGCCGAAACTAAATGGAACCACCCCCGCATATCGCCGTTATTCCAGGCACTAATGCGCGTTAGTGCCTGGAATGGACCGGATGCGCGGCGATTGGCGGCGATTCCGCCTTGCATTGATCCCGCAGCAGCGGTAATGGGCGGACGGCGAGGTACCCTAGACCCATGGCCCAGGAGCGAATCACCGTCGATCCAAACCGGATGCGCGGCCTGCCCAGCATCCGCGACACCCGCGTGACCGTCAGTGCGGTGCTCGGTCAGCTTGCCGCTGGCGCCGGCATCGATGAGCTGCTGGCCGACTACCCCTACCTGGAACGCGAGGACGTCCTCGCCGCGCTCGAATACGCAGCCGCCGCTGCGCAGGAGCGCGAGCTGGCAGTTGTAGCTCCGGCAGCGTGAAGCTGCTCCTCGACGCGGAACCTCTCACCCGAGGTCGGACGCCGTCTCAAAGAGGCAGGGCACGACGCGATCCACGTCGCGGACATCGGGCTGCTGACTGCAACCGACCCCTCGATCCTGCTGGCCGCCGCGAAAGAGGAACGCATCCTGCTCACGGCCGATTCCGACTTCGGGGCATTGCTGGCTTTGGGCTCGCTGGCATCGCCATCCGTCTTGCTCTTGCGCTCCGCCGACCATCTGCGCCCGAGTGAGCAGGCGGAACTGATTTCGGCCTCCATGTATAGATCTCAGAAGAACAAGGGGAAGGTTCTCCTATGAGCTCGATGCTGCGGTCGGCGTGTGGCGCGAGGCCAAGAAGGCGGGCAGGAAGTCTTCCTCGGGCCGCAGTGCGGGAACGGCGCTCCCGGGGGCGAACTGGTCCACTTCACCGCGCGCCGCGTCAACAAGCAACGCATGCCGCCTTGGATGAGGTAGACGAGCCGCCTGCAGGTGCGGAAGGTCGTTCGCCAGCCGCGATAGGCGATACACCGCCTGTCAAAATCTTGCCATGACAAAGGCCGAGCTTCATCAGCTTGTCGATCTCCTTCCGGATCAAGCGGTCGATGGCGCAGCGATCCTCCTTAAGGAGATCACGGACGGGCGCATCAACCCGGACCCAGCTTGGTTCTGGACGCGCGCGTGATGTTCTGGCGCGATTGGGATCGGCTGAGTCCATAGCAGCGGGCACGGCGCGGCGAGCTGATCGAGCGCTAGTTGTCTTATTTTTAAGCGGAAAAACTAGCCAAGTGCTAGGGTTGCGTCATGCCGAAGAATCCGGGGACACTGAAGCGCGCCGGGGTGCCCAGCGCTGCTGCTCGGATCCGCCGTCGCATCGAGCGAGGCGGCGAGCGCTTTTGGCGGGTGTCCGACTTCAACGACCTTCCCCCGCGGACCGTTGCGCGCACGCTGGCGCGGCTGGCCGAGGCGGGCGTCGTTGAGCGGGCGCGACACGGCCTCTATTACCGCTCGCGCCCGACGGTCGTGGGGCCGAGCATCCCATCGGCGACCGCTATGGCGAGTCACACGGTCGGCGTGCCTTTGCACGCCGCCGGCCTGAGCGCCGCTAACGTGCTCGGGCTGACCACCCAGAATCCGGCACGCCAGGAGCTCGCGACCCCAGCAGCCAACCCGCCGAGTGTGCTGAGCAACGCGATCGTCCATACGCGGCGCCCTGCAAGCCGGGCGCATCTCAGTGCTGAGGAGGGGGCGCTGATCGAGATGCTGCGTACGCGGGGACGCTTCAGCGATGTCGGGCCCGCGACGACGATTCGGCGGCTTCTCCGCATCCTTGGGAGGGGGGATACGTTCGATCGAGTCTCTCGGACCGCCCTCGACGAGCCGCCGCGCGTCCGTGCCATGCTCGGCGCCCTCGGTGAGGAGTTGGAGGCCAATCCACGCACGCTCAAACGGCTGCGTGACAGTCTCAATCCTCTCTCTACATTCGACTTCGGCCTCTTCCGAGACCTACCCGAGGCCAGGACGTGGCAGGCACGATGAGGCTCTTCCAGCACGACGAATTCGCGAGCATCGTGACCGCGGCGGCTGCCGCTCGGTCGCTGGACGAGGCGTTCGTCGAGAAGGACTACTACATCACCGAGATCCTGCGAATCATCGCCGGGCGCTACCAGCCCGGCCAAGTGATCTTCAAGGGAGGCACGAGCCTCTCAAAGGCCTGGGGGCTGATCGAGCGGCTGTCCGAGGACGTCGATCTCCTGGTCGTGCCCGAGCGCTTCGAGCCGCGCTTGGGCAGAAGGCGCGTCGACACGGAGTTGGCGGCGCTGACCGAGGCGATCGCCGCGCATCCCGGCCTGGAGCTGGACGGCGGGCGGAGCGAGCGGGTGGCCGGCAGAGCGCGCAGCGACTGGTTTGCGTTCGTACCGCGCTTCGAACGCATCGGGATTGCGCCGTCGATCATGGCGGAGCCTGGCGTGCGAGGTGGCATTTTCCCGACCGACGAGCGAGAGATCAGCTCGGTGGTGGGTCGCTTTCTGCAGGATGCCGGGCAGGGGGAGATCGCTGAGGATGCCAGCCCCTTTCCGATGACCGTTCTGCATTTCCGACGGACCTTCGTCGAGAAGCTCTTCGTGGTGCACAGCCTCGTCGAGCGGCTCACGTCGGAGGGCAGGCCTCTCGGCCGCGACGCCCGGCACTACATCGATCTCTATGCGCTCGCCGGGGAGGACGAGGTTCAAACGATGCTCAGCTCACCGGAGTACCAGGCGATCAAGGAGGACTACGAGAGAGTCAGCCTGAAGTTTTTCAAAAAGGGCTACAAGCGCCCGCCCGACCTCAGCTTCGCCGGCAGCGCCGGTGTTTTCCCTGCCGCCGAGGTGCGAGCCCAGATCGCGGCCGACTACGACGAGCAGTGTCGGACCCTCTGCTATGGCGCGTACCCATCGTTCGATGAGATTGTCGGCCGGTTCGAGGAGATGCGAGACGTCCTCTGATTTGAGTTCGCGTAGCTCCTTGGTGTGAGGGAGGGCCCCGCCGAGCGCTTGTCATCCACCGACGACGGTACGGTGGGGCGCGCGTGGCGGTTGCGCGAAACAATCCGTGTCCCTGCGGCAGCGGCCGTAAGTACAAGCGCTGCTGCCTGGCCGAGGAGAAGCGCGCCGCGCGGGACGCGCGATTCGACGATGCGGTGGGCGGGCGCATCCAGGACTGGTCTACCGAGGTTGCCGGCGACGAGATCAGCGCGGCTCTCGAGGAGTTCGGCGGCCCGAATCGCACGATGAGCGATAGCGACATGCAGATCTTCGCGACCTGGTTTAGCTGCGACCGCGAGATGCCCGGTGGCGGCACTCCGGCAGAGCGTTATGCGGCCAACCCCGACCTTTCTGCCGACGAGCGGGAGGCGGCGTCGCGAATCGCCGGGGCAAAGCTGGGCCTGCACCGTGTGCTCGCGGTCGAGCCTGGGCACTGGATCGCGTTGGAGGACATCGTCAGTGGCACCCGGGCCAGGGTGCAGAGCACCGAAGTCTCGCGCGACGCCGTTCGCTGGGACATCCTGCTCGGCCGCGTGATGGGAAGCGAGACACCCAGTCTGTGGGGTCCCGTGCGGTTCTTCGAGCCGCACGACGAGCCGGACCTGCTCGCCGAGCTTCGGCGTCTCGCCGGAGCAGACGTCGACGAGGCCGGGGACGGCGCGGACCTCTCGGTCGCCTTTCGCGACGGGGCGCTGGAGCTGATGCGTTTCAAGCCTCCGAGTTGGAACGTGATTCCCAGTTTCTACACGCCGGAGGGGAATCCGATGATGGATGGCCGAGCCGCGTGGCGTGTAAGCAAGTCCACCGTCGCGCGCGATCGCCTTCGGGCCTTCGGCGACCTTCTTCCCGACGAGCCGCCCGAGACAGAGATCACGGTTCGTCGGGACCGACTCGTGACAGGGGATCGGCCAGCGTTGCCACGGGGGGCCTTGGTGATCGAGGCCGAGCGCTTCGACGACGGCGACAGCATCCCGATTGCGAGGTTGTGGCTGGACGGAATGGTGCTCCGTGTCGAGGCGATGTCCGAGGAGAGGCTCGACCTCGCTATCGAGGTTGTCGACACCGACTTCGGCGATGTAGCCGAGCTGGTGGAGCGCGACGTGACCCCGATCGAGGAGCGCCTGGAAGAGCGCCGCGAGTCAGAAGCGGATCTCGCCGACGAGACTCCCAGGGACCTGAGTCCAGCGCAGGAACAACGGCTGCTCAGAGGCTTCATGACCGACCGAATGCGTCGCTGGTTGGACGAGCCGCTTCCTGCCCTGGATGGCGAAACCCCTCGCGAAGCCGTTGCTGGCGAGCGGCGGGACGACGTGGTCAGGTTGGTGCGGGGTCTCGAGAACGACGCAGACCGCGCTCGGCGTCGTGGCGAGCCCGGTGCCGAGGTGTCGTGGCTACGCACCGAGCTCGCGATCGAGGACGAGCTGGCGGCCTGACGACGACGGCCGTTTGTGCCGCCGTTCGGCTATTGAAACCGGCCACACGAGTTTCAGGCACTTCTGACCAGAAGTGCCTGACTCGCTGCATATCGGTGCCTATCCGTGCATATCCGCGCCGAATACCCGAGATCTCGCCCAATCACGAAAGCCCTGCAAACGACGTTTGAGTGAAGGCCGTGATTTGCTGATGACCTGGGTAGTTGCCATGTTGGGCGAAGTAGTGCCCTACGTCATGCCCTATGCTCTCGGCAATGCGCAAGACCAGCATCTACCTCGATGACGAGCAGGCCGACCGCCTCGCTCGTCTCGCCCGCGCGGAGGGCCGCCCCCAGGCGGAGATCGTCCGCGAGGCGATCTCCTGCTACCGGCCCGCGCCCAAGCGGGATCGGAACTTCGCCCTCGCCGGGAACTTCGAGCGCATCGACACCGATCCTCGGCCGATCTCGGAGATCCCCGAGGACGAGCTGATGCGCGGCTTCGGCGAGTGACGCTGATCCTCGACGCGGCACCGCTGGTCGCGCTGGCGGACGCCAAGGAGCCGCGGCTTGAGGCGCTGCTGAGGATCCGCGAGGAGGAGGACGGCCCGTTGGTCCTGCCGGCGCCGGTCGCGGCCGAGGTCGACTATCTGCTCGGTGTCCGCTTCGGCCACGCGGCCCGACGGGCTTTCCTCGGTGATCTCGCCGCGTGGCGGTACGACGTCGCCTGCTTGGAGGCCGGCGACTACCGGGTGATCGCCGAACTCGACGCCCGTTACTCCGATCTCGGCCTCGGCCTCGCCGATTGCTCGATCGCGGTCCTTGCGGAGCGCTACGAAACCCGGCGCCTCTTCAGCTTTGACGAGCGCCATTTTCGCGTCGTGACGCCGCTGCAGGGCGGGGCGTTTGAACTCCTGCCGGCTGACTGCTGACCCCGGGACTCCGGCCGAAGACGCCAACTTGAACCGCGTCCGACGGTTTCGGGAACTTCTGCCCAGAAGTTCCCGAAACGTCGCATATCGGTGCACATCCCCGCGCATCGACGGCGGGAAGCGCCAGTCGCACCATCCGAGAATCTCCTGCAAATGAGCGAGTTCTTGTATTGCGTCCGCCAGAAGCCGGCGTAGTTGCCATGCAGAAGGTCGAGGGTTCGAAATCCCTTCAGCCGCTTTTTCGCGAATCTTCTGCAAATCACAAATCGTTGTTGACGTTGTGCTACGTTGACAACGTGAGCGAGACCGCAAACGTTTCGATGCGTATCAACAGGGAGACGGTGGCGCGCATCCGTACGCGCGCCGAGGCTCGCGGGGAGCGGCTCTCCGACGCCCTGCGTCGCTACGCCGAGGAGGGAGACCGCGCCGAGACTCATCCGGGGATCGTCTTTCGCTCCGGGCCGGCAGGGCGCCGCGCCGGCCTGGCCGGCGGTCCCGACGTCTGGGAGATCGTCTTTGCGCTGCGCCAGGACGGCGGCAGCGGGGCGAGCGAGCGGTTGGCGGCAGACATGTCGATCACGGCTGATCGGATCGCGGTCGCGCTTCGCTATGCGGCCGAGTTCCCCGAGGAGATCGAGGCCCGGATCGAGCTCCACGAGCGCGAATCGGCCCATTACGAGTCGCTCGCGGCTCGCTGAAGCGGCCCGCTCGAGCTCGGTTCTCTCCAACGTGAGGCTCCTGCTCGACGAGATGTATCCGGCGCGCCTCGCGCTGGGGTTGCGCGAGCGCGACCTCGACGCCGAGGCGGTCGACGAGCGCCCGCCCCTGCGCGGCCTCGCCGATGAGGAGTTGCTGGTGATCGCCGCAGCGGAGGGCCGGGCTCTCGTCACCGAGAACGTGGCGGACTTCATGCGGCTCTACGGCGAGTGGGGAGGTTCCGGGCGCACCCACGCCGGGATCGTGATCGCTCTCTCGGGGCGCTTTTCGCGCACTCCGGCCGGACATGAGGCGCTCGTTGCCGCGCTCGTCGATCTGTCCGCGGAGTGGTCCGGACCAGAAGCGCGTGCGAACGCGGTCCACTTCCTGGCTCATCCCTGATGGTGGCGGTGGCGCGGGCGGCGTTCAGGGGACGCGCAGCGAGGATCGGTATTCGCTGTAGGGGACCTGGCCGGTGGGGCTTTCGGCGATCGCCAGAGCCACATCCGCCGGGATCGGCGTCCAGTAGGCCGGCATCTTCGCGGCGAGTTTCGGGTTGAGTGTGTAGATCAACGCGAAGTTGACGATCCAGAGCGCCGGCGCCATCGACATTCCCACAACCTGGAAGCGGTTCGGAACCAGTTGGGCGGCGCCAGACTGCTGTTGGGCCCTGTTTCCCCAGACGGCCTCGGAGGTGTAGGCCGAGCGATATAGCGCGCGGAGCGACGCTTCGGCTCCGTTGTCCTTGCACCAGATGGACAGGTACCCACCGGGTTCGAGCACAGAATTCACCTGCCGGGTCGGGGCGCTCGCGTTCGCCGGGCTCTCCAGCATCCCATCGGTGCTGACCATCAACCCGTAGCTGCCCATCACCACCGGCGTCGGCTTGCCTTCGACCTTCGTGTAGAGCGGACGGCCGACCGTATTCGTGAGGATGCGAACGCTCTCGTCGACCAGCTTGGCGGGTGCTCGTTCGCCACCCACCCCTTTGCCGCTTATAAAGAGCGCGTACTGCCTGCTGGTGAAGACGTCGGCCTTGTTCAGACCGATCGCACGGGCGATCCGGCGTGCAGCCTTGGCACCCAGCGGTCGGTTGATCTCACGCCGCTCGGCGACCTCGGTGGGGGCGAAGCGCTCGTACCTCGGCGTCCCGGCGTACGGCTCCTTGAAGCCCTTGGTCGAGCGTTTCGCGTGCGCGTCGCCTTGGGATACTCCTACCGACAACGCGGAAAGTGCCATCACGATGACCGCCACCACCAGAGCGGGCCGCCTGGCAATCCGCGCTCGTCCAGCGCCAGTGTCATCGCTGGCCATCAATACCCCCCGATCGTCTCGGCAACTCGGAGCCGGGGAGTCTACTTGGCCGGATCGCGATCATCGGTCCACCGACCTAACCCTGTGGGGTGCCAAGATTCGGATGCGGTCAAGTCCCACAGTTCGGCTGAATCGAACTTCGTATCCCACGGGCATTTACGCACCCCACAACCCCCACGCCGCTGCTCTCGCCCAGAATCGGGCTTGGCGCTTCTATGTAGCGCTATGATCAGTCGCTATGAGTTCCGACACCGCCACGATCAGGGTCCCGCGCGGGACCCGCGACCAGCTGGCCGAGCAGGCGCGTCAGCGCGGCGTCTCCGTCTCCTCGCTGATCACCGAGTTCGCCCGCCGGGCCGAGCGCGCGGAAGCACTGCGCTCCGAGCGCCAGGCGACTCACGCAGAAGCAGATGACGCTGAGGCGCTCGCCGAGGAGCGGCTCTGGGAGTCCGTGCTCGACGATGGCCTCGACTGAGGCCCCTCGCCGCGGCGAGGTCTGGCTTGTCTCACTCGGTGCCGCGCACCGCGGGGAGCCAGGCAAGAATCGCCCGGCGGTCGTCATCTCAGTCGATGAACTGTTCTCGGGCGGCGAGCACGAGCTGATCGTCGTCGTACCGATCTCCTCCTCCCGTCCAGTCTCCATGCTGCGGCCGACGGTTTCCCCGGCAGAGGGGGTGGAGGAGGAGAGCGCGGTGATCCCGAGAGCGGTTCGTGCCATTGCTCGCCGGCGCCTGCTTCGCCGCCTCGGTGCCTTGGAGCCCCAGACGCTGGCCGCCGTCGAGGAGTCGTTGAAAACGGTTCTCGGGCTGGGGGGCCAGGTGTAGTGCGGTCCGGCAGCTGGCGCCAGTGGTGTACGTAACGGCGGGTTATCGGGCGGGGCGAGGTCGGGATGCGCCTCGCTCGCATCTCTCCACTGCCAGGAACATGACATGCCCACGGTCGCGGGCTTGGACGGGCACGGCTGCCTGGTAGCCGCTAATCGGCTGAGAGCCCGACGGGTTTCCGCTTTTGGGTTTGGGCATCTGACGATGTCCGAGTGTCCGTCGCAGACTGCAGCTTCGGGACGGCCGCCAAAAGTTCCGCGATGTTCAGCTCAGGGTCCATGGGGGGTCCCGTCCCGTCCCGCTCGCTCCCGCCATTTTCAACCTGGCCAAGACCCGCACAACGACATGACCTCGATTTCTACCGACGCCACGGTTAAGTGGAGGTCCTTCGTCAACGGGTCACGCCCTGCGCATCAACTCGGGATCACTCTCGGCTGAACTGACTCGACCGACGCATCGAATTGCGACGCGCCGCTGGTCGAAACGAAGTGCGTCGACCTGACGATCCGGCATCGGGCCCGCCGGCGAATCACGATTTCGACTTCGTACTCTTCTTGCCCGGCCGGTAGGAGCCGAGATGGACCATGCGGGGCCACAGAGCTCGGCTCTATTTGTGCGTCCCGGAGAGCTTCATCTTGCCGCTTTCGCAAGGCGCCGACTGACCCGGCACCAAGACGACGCTTTCCCAACTGAATTTGGCGCTGCCGACCACCTTCGTCGGGGACTTGAACGTGCCGGAGATTTCGGCCATCCCCGGGGTGGGGGAGGGACCGCCGTAAATCGCCCCCTTGTAGGAGAACTTCCCGTTCTTGACCGCGAGCGGGGCGCCTTTCCCGTTCTGCTTGAACAGTTTCGTGGAAACCGCCGAGGAGCTGATGGGGAATGGTGCCCCGTTGAGCTGGCAGGTCAGAGCGAGCGGGGTGATCGTCACTTCCACCCCCAGCTTGCCGCCGGCGGTTTTGGAGACCTTGAAGGTTGCGGTGCCGGCGCTCACGGCGCCGGATGCTTCGGCGGTGCCGTTGAACACGCCGGTCTTCGGCGAAACGGGTTTGGCCAGGGCAGTCGCTGCGATGACAAGCAGCACCAGCGTCAGTGAAGCCAAGCCTGCGAGATGTCGCGACCTTCGACCCATTGTCATCCTCCGAGTTAGGGACCAGCGGTGGGCCGAACCTATTGCGGGTTGGTCTTAGCGTCAAACCAACTACGCGGTTCCGCGTACGGATGCAGGTATGGTGGTCTTGTGCCGTGCCACACCTTGCGCAAGGCCAAACTCGCGGGATAGGTTTCCCGCATGAACGGCAAAAGCACGGACGCGAACCAATCCTTGCCCAGGGAGCGGTTGGGAAGGATGCGCAGATCGCGAGACGTGCGGATGTGGCCCCTGCTTCTTGCGGCAGTTGTGGTAATCGCCCTCTTTGGCGCTTCCATCGCTAGCGCTATGCGCGGAAACACGACTCCGCGCCCTGGCGCCTACAAGGGCCCGTCGAAGTCCTTCGGGGAGGTATTTCCCGCGTCGGCGCAGGTTTCGCGCAGCGGCAGTCAGACCTCGATTCAGTTGAACCTGCAGGCGAACCTGAACTGCAACAACGGCGGCCACTACTACACGGATATGAAGGTGAGCGCCAAGACCGGGGCCGCGAAGTTCAGCCACAGGGGCACCAGCAAGGACCTCCAGGGCACCTACCACTACAAGCTGACGGGAAAGTTCACCAAGGCGACGTCCTTCAAGGGCACCCTGAGCGCGAAGGGCAGCATCGACATCGGGTCGACTGAAAAGCCGAAGTGCACCACGGGGGCCGTCACCTTCACCCTTTTTCACACCAAGCACTAGCTGCGACAGGGTCTGTTCAGAGGAGCAGGTCAACGAGTGGCGCGATCTGGGTCGCTTCGTGAAGGATCTCACCGCCACAGCTCGCGGCGCAGCAGTGCATTGCCGCGCTCGAGCTGCTCGATCGTGGCGCTGGCGACCGAGCGTGTCCGGGTGTCGCGATTGACGCGAGCCTGGACCTCCCGGTGGGACTTGCCGGTCCGGCGGGCGACGTCGGCGACCAGGCGGCTACGCTCGCTGCGAAGCCGCTCTCGGATCGCATAGGCCGACTCCCGGTCGGGCTTGAGGTCCTCCGAGGCGGCTTTGGGCCTGGCGGTCGCCCTCTTCGCCCCCGGCTCGGGGTCATCGGTCGGGAAGAGCTGAAGCGTGGTCTCGCTCATGATCGCCTCGTCCAGTTCGGCGTCGCCCGAGCTCAGGGCGGCAAAGCCGCCGCCCGGCTCGCCCTCCTCCGGATCGGCAAAGCCCATTTCTTCGCCCTCTTCCTCCTCGGCGTCCGGCGCGAGGTCGAGCGCGTGACGGCGCTCCAGCTCGATCTCGTGGGCGAGTGCCTTCAGCCGCGGGTCGGCCGGCATCAGGAGGTAGCTCATCTGGCGACGCGGCCTCGGGGTGGTCCGGATGAAGCGACCGACCACCTGACGGAAGAAGAGCTCGGTCCGGGCCGCCGTCGCGTAGACACCGACCCGCAGGCGGGGGATGTCGACGCCCTCAGAGACCATCAGGACCGAGACCAGCCAGCGGCGATCGGAGGAGGCGAAAGCGGCGATCCGCCGGCCGGCACCGGGCTCGTCGCTCATCACCAGCTCTGGGCGCTCCCCCGAGACCGACTCGAGCCGCGCCGCGATCGCCCGCGCGTGATCCTGATCGGAGGCGATCACCAGGCCGCCCGCGTCAGGGTGCCCGTCGGCGCGCACCTCGCTCAGCCTGGCATCGCCGTCGCGCAGTACCTCACCCATCCACTCGCCCTCCGGGATAAGCGCCGTCCGCAGGCGCCGGGCCGCCTCCGCCGCCGGCAGGGCAAGGTCGAAGTCGGCGCTGCGCAGTCGACCGTCCGAGAGCCACTCCATCTCGCCGTCATACGGCAGGAAGGTGATCGGGCGGCATACCCGGTCGACCAACGCCTGCGGATAGCCGTAGACGTAGTCGGCCCGGCTGAGGCCGTCCTCGTCGTAGGGAACCCACGGAATGGCCGAGTTGTCGGAGCGGAAGGGCGTGCCCGAGAGGAGCAGCCGGAAGCGGGCGCCGTCGAAGGCCCTGCGGGTTTGCAGGCCCCAGGCGGCCTGATCGCCCATGTGGTGCGGCTCGTCGGCGATCAGCAGGGTCGGCCGGCGGCCGGCGGCCAGCCGGTGCATGTCCGGCCCCGCCGCGATCGTCTGGTAGGTGACGGCGACGCCGTGGAAGTCGGCCGACTCCGGCCCATCCGAGTTTGGCCTGTTCGGCTCGAGGTCGATGCCGTAGCGGCCCGCGTCGGCGGCCCACTGGCGGCAGATGTGGGTGGTCGGGCCGGCGACGACGACGCGCGAGACGAACCTGGCCCTCAGCATCCGGTGGGCGATGTGCAGGCCGAAGGTGGTCTTGCCGGCCGCCGGCGTAGCCGAGGCCAGGAAGCTGGTCGCCGAGTGCGCCCGCACGGCCGCGGTCGCCTCCTCCTGCCACGAGCGGAGGGGTCGGGTATCGGGCCAATCCGGAAGCGATCGGGCAGGGGCCCCGGCGCCGATCGGGTGCTGAGAGACGTCGTACAAGGGCGCGCCACAATAGGGTCGCCCGCGGTCGGACGACGGCCGACCCCGCACGGCCTCCGCCGAGCCTCGTCGGGGTCGACCACCTCGAGACGGCGTGGGGTCGACTACGCGTAATCGCGTAGGTCGGTGTGTTCGCGCCGCACGCGGCCCAGGCGCCGAACTAGAGTCGCGCCGATGCGCACCCGCACGCGCCTGCTCGGCGTCACCACCGCCCTCGCCGTCGTCTTCTGCTCGGTCGGGGTCGCCTCGGCCGGCGTTTCGCAACCGCCGCCGCGGGCCGGGACCTGGAAGTTCGCCGACGGACCGGCGGGCGGCTTCTCGCTGGTCAAGGCCGGACACAAACTGCTCCTCGCCAACGTCCACGGCGTCACCCAGAACTTCTCCGGCTGCCCGGAAAAGCCCGAACGGATCACCGTGTCGGGCCGCTTCCGGCTCAAGCTCCTGGCGCTCGCCGGATTTCCCGGCTACAGGGCCTGGGGAGTCGGCAAGACGGGCGAGGAGACTCGTTACAGCGACAGCAACACCGGAATCGTCTCGATCCCGGCCAAGGTCAGGGTCGCGGGCAAGCTGGTCGAAAACGGGGCGATCAAGATGGACTTCTCGAGCACCGAAGCGAACACCTTCGAGATCCTGATTATCGAGTTCGGCCCGAGCGATCGGCCGCCCTGCGTCACCTACAGCCTCTCGGCCCATCACGCCTAACAGCGCTGGGTAATCCACCGCGCCGCCGCGGCGGCTTTTCGCGGATGGACCGGGCGCTGCCAGGGGCGAGGATTCCTTGCGTGAGCAAACGAGTCGTCATTTTGGGAGGCGGGACCGGCGGCACCTTGGTCGCCAACCGCCTCAGCCGCGAGTGCGGGGACGAATTGGAGATCGTCGTCGTCGACCGCGACGATCGCCACGTCTACCAACCGGGCCTGCTGTTCGTCCCCTTCGGCCTTGAGCGGCCGGAGGACATCGTCCGCTCGCGCCGCGAGCAGCTGCGGGACGGGATCGACTTCCGCCTGGCAGAGGTGGACCGGGTCGAGGCCGAGGCCGACACCGTTCACCTCGCCGACGGCTCGACCCTCGAGTACGACGCGTTGGTGATCGCCAGCGGCGCCGAGCTCCTCTACGGGGAGACCGAGGGGCTGCGAGGGCCGGGGTGGGAGGAGAGCGTCTTCACCTTCTACTCGCTCGAGGGCGCGGTGGCGCTGCGCGAAGCGCTGCGCTCGTTCGATCGCGGCAGGCTCCTCGTCAACCTCGTCGACCTGCCGATCAAATGCCCGGTCGCGCCGCTCGAGTTCTGCTTCCTCGCCGACTGGTTCCTGCGCGAGCGGGGGGTACGTGGGGAGGTCGAGCTCACCTACGCGACGCCGCTCGATGCCGCCTTCACCAAGCCCGTCGCCGCCTCCCACCTCGGCGGCATGTTCGAGCAGAAGGAAATCGCCCTCGAGACCGAGTTCGCGACCGGCCGGGTCGACGGAGCCGGCGGCCGCATCCACAGCTGGGACGAGCGTGAGATCGAGTTCGACCTTCTGGTCACGATCCCGCTGCACGGTGGCGCCCCGTTCCTCGCCCGCTCGCCGGGCCTGGGGGACGAGTTGGGATTCGTCGCGGTCGATATCCACACGCTGCAGAGCAGCGCCGCCGCGAACGTCTTCGCGATCGGCGACGCCGCCAGCCTGCCGACCTCCAAGGCGGGCTCCTCGACGCACTTCGAGGGGGAGACGCTGACCGCGAACGTCCGCCGTGTGCTGGCCGGCGAAGAGCCGGAGGGCAGCTACGACGGCCACGTCAACTGCTTCATCGAGAGCGGCTTCCACAAGGCTCTGCTGATCGACTTCAACTACGAGGTGGAGCCGCTGCCGGGCCGCTATCCCGAGGCCCACGTGGGACCGCTGCCGCTGCTGCGCGAGTCCCGCCTCAACCATCTCGGCAAGCTCGCCTTCCAGCCGCTCTACTGGCACATGCTGATGCCGGGCCGCGACATCCCCGGCATCGGCGCGCGGATGTCGATGGCCGGCAAGCAGCTCGAGGCAAACGGAAAAGGAGAGAAGGAATGAGCATCGTCACCTATGCCGGCGCGCCGGTCGACGTCGACCCCGAGGGGTTCCTCATCGAGACCGATCAGTGGAGCCGTGAGATCGCCGCCGAGATCGCCGCCGAGGCCGGCATCGGGGAGCTCTCCGACCGCCATTGGCTGGTGATCGACTTCATGCGCAAGACCTACCTCGAGACCGGCTCCGCGCCCTCGATCCGCACCCTGGGGAAAGCCTCCGGGGTCCCGATCAAGGAGCTGTACCAACTGTTCCCGAAAGGCCCCGCGAAGCTCGCCGCACGTATCGCCGGCATCCCCAAGCCCCGCGGCTGTATCTAGGAGGGAGGACCGATGACCGAGTCAAGCGCGAACGGAATCGAGCCAGCGCCGATCGAGAAGGTCTCGATCATCGTCTCCAAGGGCTCGCTGGAGGGCGTATACCCGGGGCTGATCATGGCCAACGGCGCCCGCATGGAGGGAATCGAGGCCAATCTCTTCTTCACCTTCTTCGGCCTCGACGCGATCAACCGGGCCAGGCACGAGCACGTCAAGGTCGCGACCATCGGCAACCCCGGGCTGCACCTGGCCAGCTGGGCCGGGGCGATCCCGGGGGTCTCGGCGATGGTCACCCACAAACTCGCGGAGGAGATGGAGAAGCTCGACATCCCCCCGATCCCCGAGTTCGTCGAGATGATCTCCGACTCCGGCGGTGCGCTCTATGCCTGCAAGGCGTCGGTCGACCTCTTCGGCCTCAGCGATGACGATTTCATCCCCCAGGTCGACGGCGTGATCACGGTCGGTGAGTTCTACGCCCTCGCGGCGGGCGGGCAGATCATCTTCACCTGAGTCACCTGAATGTGCGTTTTCGGCGGGCTTCGTCACCTGAGACATTTCTCACGATCGGCTGACGGGGGCTTTAGCCGCAGGCGAGACCGTCGAGTGCCTTGTCTACGCGCCCGATGCCTCCCCGCCTCACGCCGGCCATGGCGCTGTTTCCGCTGCGGATCTTCCTCGGCGTCACCTTCGTCTACGCCGGGATCCAGAAGCTCAGCGACCCCGGCTTCTTGCACGCCGGTGCGCCCACCTACATCGGGACCCAGCTGGAAGGCTTCGCCAACGGCACGCCGGGGGGTTTCATCCTGCGGACCTTCGCGATTCCGCACCCCGGGGTGGCGGGGGTCGGCGTCGCGATCACCGAGATCCTGATCGGCCTGCTGGTCACGGCCGGACTCTTCACCCGAATCGCCGCCGCCGGGGGCATGGGGCTGAATTTCCTCCTCTTCCTCACCGCCAGCTGGAACACGACTCCCTACTTCCTCGGCCCCGACCTGGTCTTCACCTTCGCCTGGCTGCCGTTTGTCCTCGCCGGTGCGAGCGGGCAGCCCGCCCTCGACAACGTCTCGCTGCGGCCGTCCGAGGCGATGGTGCGCCGCACTCGGCTGCGACCGCCCGACCCCCTCGAACCCGAAGCGGCCAGTGCCGCGTCAACCCGGCGGGTGCTGCTGGTCGAGTTCGCCGGCGCCGCGCTGGCGATCGCCGGGATCTCGTTCCTGGCCAAGGGCAGCTACTCCGCCGCCCGCACCCTCTCGGCCGGGGGCGGACACGGCTCGAAGGCCGGGGCGAAGGGTGCCGGGTCCGGCGCCGGCGGCTCAGCGTCGAACTCGGCGCCGGCGAAGAGCGCCAAGCTCCCCAGCGGCGCCGTCAAGCTCGGCCCTGGGAGCCGCTTGCCGAGCGGACAGGCGGCGACCTACACGGACCCCACGGACGGCTCGCCGGACATCCTGATCCGCGACAGCCGAAGGCAACCTCAAGGCGTTCAGCGCCGTCTGCACCCATGCCGGCTGCACCGTCGGCTACGAATCGGGGACGATCGTCTGCCCCTGCCACGGCGGCGAGTACAGCGCCGAAACCGGCGAAGTGATCGCCGGCCCGCCGCCGGCGCCGTTGGCGCCGAAGCAGGTGGTCGAAGCCGGCGGTCAGATCTACGCCGTCCCAAGCTGAGGCGAGTCGGGCGCTACCCCGTGAACGGGTGCGTCGGTGTCGTCCCGTCGGGGGCGAGCAGGTCGAAGCCGTCGGGGATGTGGAGGTGGTTCGGCCCGGTCCCCGGTGAGCCGGTGACGCCGTACTGCCAAACGATCTTCTTCGTCCTCGGGTCGATGATCACGACCCGGTCGCGGTAGTCGTCGTTGGTCGCGATCAGCCCGTTGGGGAGGCGCTCGGCGAGGCTCGGGTGGTTGAGCATGCGGTTCCCCGAGGAGGGGCTGTAGGACCAGAGGATCCTCCCGGCCCGGTTGAATTCGTAGATCCCGCCCGGCTTCGTGTAATCGGCGACGAGGTAGCGATCGGGCCCGAGCTGCTGGGGGTCGGAGGGGTATTCGATCGGCAGCTGTACGCTCCAGTTGAGCTTGCCCTGGGGTGTGATTTCGTCGATGTAGGAGCCGGTCACCTCGGAGATCAGGATGTTGCCGTTGGCCAGAGGGGTGTCGCCGTTGGGGTTGCCGAGGTGGTGCGGTGGTTCGTGACTGCAGGATTCCGGCCCGCCGAATTCCTTCAGGACCTTCTTGGCGTGGGAGATCAACAGGATGCGGCAGTTTTCGGCGTCGGCGACGGAGACCGTGCCGCTCTTCAGCAGGTAGGCGTCGTCGGGCTCGTGCAGGTAGCCCGGCTTCGATCCGGTCACGCCCGGGTGACCGAAGGACCAGAGCAACTTGCCGCCCGGATAGGAGAGCTGGACGATCCGCTCGTTCTGCTCCTCGTTGGAGATGATCCCCTTGCCGCCGTGGATGAAGAAGGCGTCGTCGGGGAAGTAAAAGCCGCCGGGAGGCGCTGGGTGAGCCTTGGAGGGGAAGCGCCAGAGGACCTTCTTGTCGGCGTTGACGACGAGCAGTCGGTCGTTGCCGCGGTCGGCGATCATCAGCCGGCCCGAGAAGGGCTGCACCCCGCCTGCCTGCGCCTGCTTCTTGGCCGCGACCCTCTTGCGCTGGACGGCCACGGTGACGACCTCGTCGAGAGGCGCTTCGCCGTCCCCCGTGCCGCCGATCAGATACCCCGAAGAGCCGACCACCGCCGCGCCGCCTGCGGAGATCGGCCGAGGCAGCTTGCCGGCCGCGGTGACCTTCTTCTTACCGGGGACGAAGCGCCAGATCCGCGCCGTTGGCGAGCCACCATCTTCGCCACCGAGGACGTAGATGCTGCCGCTGAGGGCGACGGCGCCGGCGTGGGAAACCGGTCCTGGCAGGTGGCCGATGACCTTGGCGGTTCCGGCTTTCGGGTCGACTTCCTGGATCGCGTCGCTGGCGGACCCGTTGCCGGTCTCGCCGCCGAAGGCGTAGATCCGGCCGCCGAGCGTGGCGACGGCGAGATAGCGCGCCGGTTCGGGCAACTGCGTGACTTCGCTGAAGGTCGAGCCGTCTGGCGTCGCCAGGACCGATGCGAGCGGCGTGGTTCCGTCGTAGCCGCCAAGGACGTAGGCCGTCTTGCCGATCGTCACCGCGCTGAGGTCGGAGCGCACCGTCGGCAGCTTGCCGACGGTTTCGGCCGCCGTCCCTGGCGCCACCCGTCCTCCCGGCGCCGCCAGCGCCTGGACCTCGTCGCTGCTCGTTTCGGTGCCGCCGCCGAAGACGAGGACCCGGTTGCCCAGCACGGTCGCGGCGGCGTCGTGGAGCGGCCCGGTGAGGGAGCCGACCTCACTCAGTTCGCCGCCGGCCGGGTCGAGGACGAAGACCCCGCCGGCCGAGTTGCTCGCCGCGTCGAGGCCGCCGATGATCAGCGGCCCGGCCGCGGTCGCGACGACCGCCTCGCCGGAGATCGGGGCCGGTAGGGCGTGGGGCGAGACCTTCGCCACCGCGACGACCTTGGTTTCAGGGCCAGAAGCCGATTGCGCTCCACCGCCACCGCCGAGGGCGAGCGCCACGCCCAAGACGACGAGGAGGCCGATCCCGAGCGGCACGAATAGCCGGCGCCGTCGCCGGGCGCGGGACAACCTCCGCCGCCCCGCGGGCGATCGGCGGCGGGGGGAGGTGGGGTCGGCCACCGGGGGAGCATCGGTGGCGTCGATGAAGCGGAGATGAATACAAACGAAGGAAGCTCTCAGGAACCGGCTTGGACCTCGTCGGTGTTTGGCAAAGGCCGATTGCGGGGATCAACGGGGTTCCCAAACCAAACGGAGGAGACAAATTGACGATCGTCGGAATCCTCATCGTCATCATCCTGGTGCTACTCGTTATCTACCTCTTTCGGAGGGTTTAGCGGCACCCAGAAGCCCCGCCCGTGCGGGGCTTCTGCGTTGAGGGATTCCGATTACGCAGGTCACCGACCCTCCCGGCTCAGGCCTGAGTCGCCCTCAGGCTTCGACGTGGACGAGGGTGCCGACCGGCGTGTAGGGCCAGATCGTCGCCGCGTCTTCGAGCCGCATCTCAACGCAGCCGAGGCTCTGGGGGGAGCCGTAGGAGGCGCGGTCGAAGGTGTGCAGGGCGTCGCCGCCGTTGAAGTAGCTGACCCACATGATCCCCGGGTCTTCGTAGTGCGAGCCGTCGGGGTTTTCGCCGCTCATCGTCGTTTCTTCGAGGTGCTCGAAGACCGGGAAGGTGCCGAGTTCGGTTTCGGCCCCGGGGATACCGGTGTTGGCCGGGGCGGTGATGACGATCTTGCCGTTGTGCCAAAGGGTCGTCTTCTCCGGCAGCGTCTCACTGACGTAGACGTAGCTGTAGCCGCCTGCGTTGTTGCGCTTGCCGGCGATCGCGTCTTCCAGCAGCGCGCCCCAGACTTCGGCTCCGGCTGAGCCATCGGCTTCCATTTCGTGTTCGGTCTCGAAGGCCATCAGCGCGCCTTCGGTGATCACCGATTCTTCGCCCGGGGTCCAGAGTTCGCGCAGGCTCCGGGGGGTGTGGTGGTAGCGCCATTCGAACTTGCCCTTGGGCGGTTCGACCGCGGCCCGCAGCTCTCCGGCCGGCGTCTTCTTCACCGCCGCGCCGGAGGGCTTCCAGACGACCGGCAGGTAGCCGGCGTCGGCGAGCAGCTGCTGCAGGCGCAGGGTCGAGCCCGGCGGGATGTTCCAGTCGATCTCTTTGGCGGACTGAAGGCTGCCGTCTTCCTGGATAACGGCGACCTTCTTCGGCAGCTGGGCTTCGACCGTGGTGCTGAGTCCGGCGCCGTAGCCGCTGGGAGTGAAGAGGAGCGTGTGGCGGTCGACCTGATGCCAGCTGCCGGAGGCGGCCGGGACGAGCGTCGGCATCGCGTCGCCGAGCACCTTGTGGACCGGCTTGGAGAAGGTCAGGCGCAGCGGCGTCGCTGGGGAGACGTCGCTCCCGGGGGCGGGGCTGGCGGCGACGCTCGGTGACTTGCTGGCCGGGAACCAGGTGACGCTCTGCGGCTTGCCGGGGCGCTCCCAGGAGCGCGGCACGCCGGCGACGATGACGGTGCCGACGGCCTCCTGCGAGCCGAGGCTGACCGACTTGCGGGGGTGGGAGAAGACGCGGTGGTGAAGATGGCCGGGGACGCCGTAAGCGACCGACCGGACCGGCTGGTCGAAGGAGACCTTCGGAGTCGAGTTGGGTTTTACGGTCAGCCAGCGGCTGCTGACCCGCGCCTGCGGGGCGCGCAGGGACAGGTGCTCTTCCGCTTCTTCGCCGACCAGCCAACCGACCAGGCCGGGGCGCTTGACGACGACGGCGACCGACACCTCCTCGCCGGGTGAGAGCTTCTCTTCCGGGGTCAGGCGGCCGTCCTTGACCGCGATCGGGATCGGCTTGCCGTCGGGCCCGGTCGCCCGGACCCGCTCGACGGTGCCGCCGAAGGCTTCGGTTTCCACCTTGGCCAGGGCGCTGGGGTCGGAGCCGAGGGTCGAGCCCGACATCGCGAAGGCGGCGACCCCGAATCCGCCGAGGACGACGATCAGAACGCCGACCCCGATCAGGGTTCCACGCAGCCACCAGCGTGAGCGCCGCTCGGGCTCGGAGTCCGGGTCGAGCCGTGGCTCTTCGTTCACCACTCAGAGGATAGGCAGGCGGACAGCTCGGCCCGGGGCGCAGGCGTGCGCCTGAATCCAATCTGCCGACGGGCCGATTTGTCGTCCTATATGCGACAAATCGGCCCGTCGGCCAGGATTTAGGGAGAATGGGAGCGGTGGAGGGCGAGCGCGGATATGACTTGGCGTTGTTTGGGGCCACCGGGTTCACCGGCGGGCTGACCGCTCGCTACCTGGCGGAGAACGGGCCCGCTGGTCTGAAATGGGCGCTGGTCGGTCGCAACCGGGCCAAGCTCGAGGCGGTCGCGGCCGAGCTGACTGCGGTCGAGTCCCAGGTGCCGGCGCCGGAGATCATCGAGGCCGACGCCGCCGACCGTGCCGCGCTCGACGAGGTTGCCGCCGCCGCCCGGGTCGTGATCACTACCGTCGGTCCCTACGCGCTCTACGGCGGGCCGCTGGTCGCGGCCTGCGCCGCGGCGGGGACCGACTACGTCGACCTCACCGGGGAGCCGGAGTTCGTCGACCGGATGTGGATCGAGAACCACGCCGAGGCCGAGCGCAGCGGGGCGCGGATCGTCCACTGCTGCGGCTTCGACTCGATCCCGCACGACCTCGGCGCCTACTTCACGGTCAAGCAGCTGCCCGAGGGCGTGCCACTGAAGGTCAACGGTTACGTTCGCTCCAATGCCAGCTTCTCGGGCGGCACCTTCGCCTCGGCGATCAACGCCTTCGCCCGTTTCCGCCAGACGCTGGGCGCCGCCAAGGAGCGCGGCCGCTCCGAGCCGCGGGCGCAGGGGCGGTCGATCCACTCGGCCTCGCCGCGAGTCGGCCGCGACTCCGATCTCGGCGGCTGGGTCGTGCCGCTGCCGACGATCGACGGCGCCATCGTTCGCCGCTCGGCCGCGACCAACGAGCGCTATGGCCCCGACTTCACCTACGGCCACAACATGGTCGCCCGCCACCTGGGCACGATCGCGGCGCTCTCGGCCGGGGTCGGAACCGTCGCCCTGCTGGCGCCGCTGCCACCCACCCGCAAGCTGCTGCTGAAGATCAAATCGCCGGGAGAGGGGCCCGACGCGGCTGAGCGCGAGCGCAGCTGGTTCCGGATCAAGTTCGTCGGCGAGGGCGGCGGCAAGCGTGTCGTCACCGAGGTTTCCGGCGGCGACCCGGGGTACGGCGAGACCTCGAAAATGCTGGCCGAGTCGGCGCTCTGCCTGGCCTTCGACGAGCTGCCGCCGAGCGCGGGCCAGGTGACGACGGTGACGGCGATGGGTGACGCACTTCTCACAAGGCTCCAGAACGCGGGCATAGCGTTCAAGGTGTTGGAGCCTGGGAAAGCCTGACCAAGGGAGCGAAAAGAGTGTCCTCTGAACATCTCGATGTGCTGATCGTCGGTGCGGGCCTTTCCGGCATCGGCGCCGCCCACCACCTGCAGCAGCGCTCTCCCGGCAAGAGCTACGCGATCCTCGAGGCGCGCGGCGACATCGGAGGCACCTGGGACCTCTTCCGCTATCCCGGCATCCGCTCGGACTCCGACATGCACACCCTCGGCTACAACTTCCGGCCCTGGACCGATGCGAAGGCGATCGCCGACGGCCCCTCGATCCTCGAGTACGTCCGCGACACCGCCCACGAGGGGGGTATCGACTCGAAGATCCGCCTCAACCACCGTGTGCTCAGCGCCGACTGGTCGAGCGCCGAGTGCGTCTGGACTGTCGCGGCAGAACGGACCGACACGGGGGAGACGGTGACGTTGACCTGCGACTTCCTCCTGATGTGCAGTGGCTACTACCGCTACGACGAGGGCTACACGCCCGAGTTCCCCGGTCTGGAGAACTTCAAGGGTGAGGTGATCCACCCCCAGCACTGGCCCGCGGATCTCGACTACGCCGGCAAGCGGGTGGTCGTGATCGGCAGCGGCGCGACGGCGATGACGCTCGTCCCGGCGATGGCCCAGGACGCGGCGAAGGTGACGATGCTGCAGCGCTCGCCGACCTACGTCGTCTCGATGCCGGGCGAAGACGCGATCGCCAACCGGCTGCGCTCGATCCTCCCGGCCAAGGCCGCCTACACGATCGTGCGCTGGAAGAACGTCACCTTGCAGGGCTTCTCCTACCGGCTCTCGCGCAAGCGGCCGGGGCTGATGAAGAAGCTGCTGCGACGCGGGCTGGTGCGGGTGCTGCCCGAGGGCTACGACATCGATCGCCACTTCAAGCCCAACTACAACCCATGGGACCAGCGGCTCTGCCTCGTCCCCGACGCCGACCTCTTCCGGGCACTCTCCGACGGCAGCGCCGAGATTGCCACCGATACGATCAAGACCTTCAGCGCGACAGGGATCGAGCTGGATTCCGGCGCCGAGCTGGAGGCCGACATCGTCGTCACCGCGACCGGCCTCAACGTCCTCTTCCTCGGTGGCATGAAGGTCCGGATCGACGGCGAGGAGCCCGACATGGCGAAGCAGATGACCTACAAGGGGATGATGCTCAGCGACTTCCCCAACTTCGCCTTCACGCTCGGCTACACCAACGCCTCCTGGACCCTGAAGGCCGATCTGGTTGCCGAATATGTCTGTCGCCTGCTCAACCACATGGATGTCGGCGGCTACGCCGTCTGCACGCCGCGGATCAGCGATTCCTCGGTCACCGAGGAGCCACTGCTGGACTTCAACTCCGGCTATGTCCTCCGCGCCCTCGAGGGCCTGCCGAAACAGGGCTCCAAGGAACCGTGGAAGCTGAAGCAGAGCTACCCGTTCGACCTGCGGGCGATGCGCTTCGGCTCGCTTGAGGACGGGACGATGCAGTTCTCGCGGCGGGCTCAGCCGGCGGACTCGGCGTCGCCGTCTATCGCGGCGACCGCGCCCCCCTCTGCGACCTCTTCCCCGAGTCCCACGATGTCGGCTGGGCCGACCGCCGGGTAATCTTCGCGACATGGACGACCAGCAAGTTCTCAGTCGCATCGACGCACTCGTTCAGGAGGAGGAGCAGCTGCTCCACCGCCACGAGGGCGAGGCCGGCCTCAGCTCCGAGGAGCACGCCCGCCTGGAGGAGTTGAAAGTCCAGCTCGACCAGGCCTGGGACTACCTACGGCAACGCCGAGCACTGCGCCAGTACGGGGACGATCCCGACGACGCCAGCCCGCGCGACGCCGGCACGGTTGAGGGCTACGGCGGCGTCAGTAACTTCGACGACACCGAGGCCGACGCGCCCGCCTAGAGCTTGGCGGGTCGCGGCCCTTTTCGCGCATCGAACCCGCCACTCAGCAACTCCCTCGCGCCGCTAGGCTTCACCGCGCCTCCCGGCGCCTTGGCGGAGTGGCTACGCAGCGGCCTGCAAAGCCGTTTACACCGGTTCGACTCCGGTAGGCGCCTTTTTCGCTTGAGTAGGGATTTTGGCTCTGTAAGCGGGTTTGCGGGGCGATTTGCGGTCGGCGTCTCGTCCGGTTGACTCCGGTTCTAGCCGGTTTTTTCGAGGCATCACTGGCCCACGACTGGCCCACAGCGGAGCGATCCGGGCGCTCGATTAGGGTCGCGCTCCATGAGCCCGTTTCCATCCCTCAAGGCAAAGAAGCTGCTCGCCGTCCTCGAACGGTCGCCTTTGAACTACCGCGTCGCGAGGCGGTCGGGCTCGCATCGCCGGATGCAGTCGCCCGACTACCCGCCGCTGACCTTTGCCTTTCACGACAAGGCGACGATCCCGGCCGGCCTCGTTCGCAAGATCCTCACCGGGGACGTAGGGCTTGCCGAGGACGAGGCGCGGAAGCTACTCTGATCGAGGAGAAACCATGGAAACCGTACGCGTCATCTACCACCACGAAGCAGACGGCTGGTGGGCCGAGTCCCCCGACGTCGACGGCTGGTCTGCCGCCGGCGATAGCTACGCCGAGGTCGCGAAGCTGGCGAAGGAGGGCATTCCGTTCGCCCTCAGCGGTGAGGCCAAGCTGGAGCACTACGTGCCGGCCGGCGAGTCAGTACCCGCATAGAGCTTGTTGCTAGCCGGCCTCTGATGGTCACATTGATCCTGTCCGCACCTTCGACGAGCGACGTTGTCGGGTCGACTTGCCACGCCTCCAGCTTGGGCGCCGCGACGATCGCCTCGATCAGCTCGCCGCTGCCCCCGATCAACGTCGAGTCGAAATCGACCTCGCTGACGACGAGCCACGACCGATCCGCGGGCCAGATGAGATTCGGGGCTGCGCGCCAGGGTTTGTTCAGCTCGGCAAGCTCGCGCGTCGAACACAACTCGCGACTTGACAACGGCGGCGGACTCGGTCCGCTTGAACAGGCCGCCTCGGCGGGGCTGCTTTTGGTCCACTTTCAGCTCGAATAGTTAGGGGAAACGGGCCGGCCTCCGATGGCTACGCAGCGAGGGCAACTGCTCGCGCTGCCAAGCACCGCTCCAGCAAAGCGGCTAGTCAAAGGAGTGGTACCGATGATCAAACGCGCAACCATAGGTTCTGGTGAGCGACGGCGGCGCTGGTGGCCGACCCCCTCGATCGTCCTTTCCGTTGTGGCCTTGCTCGTCGTGCTCAGCGGGTCAGCGGTGGCCGCGAGGGGTCTGATCCACGCCGGTGACATCGCCCCGGGCGCGGTCACCGGCAAGGCGATCAGGAACCGGGCGGTCGAACCGAGAGATCTGAGCACGAGGACGAGAGCGTTGATCGCAGCTGCCCGGGGCGTGAGTGGCACCAAGGGCGACGCCGGTACGCCTGGAAGCGCAGGAAGCAATGGCGCCAACGGGCCTAACGGCGCCAATGGCGCGAATGGCGCCGATGGGACCAACGGCGCGAACGGAGCCAACGGCGCCAATGGCCCGAACGGCGCGAACGGCACCGACGGAGTCAATGGAGCAGACGGGACCACGCGGACAACGGGCGACGGACCAACGGAACGAACGGGACCAACGGAACGAACGGTGCGAACGGGACGATCGCGCCACTCTCGGCGACACAGGGCTTCACCGCCCTCCCGACCGCCAGCCCGCCGACCACCGTGGTCGAACTGGCAGTCCCGGCCGGCAACTATGTCGTCCTCGCCAAGACCCAGCTCTCCCACACCGGCGCGGGAGACAGCGTCGAATGCCTGCTGAAGGCTGGCGCCACCACTCTGGACCAGGTAGCGATGAAGACGCTACCCGCACTCGCCGCGATTCCGGCGTCGCTGCAAGCGGTTACCACGATCACTTCGTCTCCGACCCAACTCAGCGTCCAATGCAGCGTCTCCGTGGCGAACGGCTCGGCGAACTTCAACAGCCTGATCGCGATTCCGACCGCGTAGCCCCTGTGGGCTCCCGGGCGGCGAACGCCCGGGCGAGCTGTTCCGCTTTTCAAGGCACTCGCCGCTCCGGCTCAATAGCCTCGGCTCAATGAGTTCAATCGAAGCGATTGTGCTCGGTCTCGTCCAGGGCCTGACCGAGTTCCTGCCGATCTCCTCCAGTGGGCACCTGCGGATCATCCCGGCGATGCTCGGCTGGGAAGACCCGGGGGCCGGCTTCACGGCTGTGATCCAGCTCGGGACGATGGCCGCGGTGCTGCTGTATTTCCGCGCCGACCTCTGGAACATCGCCGTCGCCTGGGTGCGGGAACTGCGCAAGCCCTACCGGCGGCGCAGTCACGAGGCGAACCTCGGCTGGTTCATCATCCTCGGCACGATCCCGATCGCGATCTTCGGCTTCGCCTTCAAGGACCAGATCGAGTCCGGCGCCCGCAACCTGTACCTGATCGGGTCGGCGCTGATCCTCTTCTCCTTCGTGATGCTCGCCGCCGACCGGATCGGCACCAGGCGACGGAAGCTTGTCGATCTCGACGGCCGCGACGGGATCTTCATCGGCGTCGCCCAGGCGTTCGCCCTGGTGCCCGGGGTGTCCCGTTCCGGAGCGACGATCTCGGCCGGCCTGTTCCGTGGCTTCGACCGGGTCGCGGCGGCCCGCTATTCGTTTCTGCTCTCGGTGCCGGCGGTGGTCCTGAGCGGGCTCTTCGAGTTGCGCAAGGTCGGCGAAGCGGGTGGACCCTCGGCCGCGGCGACGGCGATCGCCACGCTGGTCGCCTTCGTCACCGGTTACGCCGCGATCGCCTGGCTGCTGCGCTACCTCGGAACCCACAACCTGACGATCTTCGTCGTCTACCGGATCGCTCTCGGGGTCTTGGTTCTGGGTCTCACCGCGGCGGGCGCGATCAGCTAGCTTAGCCAGGCGGATTCCCCGCCAGGCGCCAGTTCGGGCAGAGGTAGGCCTCCTTGAAGCCCGCCCGAAGAATGTTGCGGTAGCTGCCCGCGGGTCGGTCTTCCACCCGCTCGCCGGTCTCGACGAATAGCGTCCGGCAGCCGGCCTCGGCTGCGTCGACGATGCGGCGGTGCAGCAGCGCCAACTGGCAGCCGCGGCGACGGGCGGGCTCGAGCGTCGCGCCGACGCCGAAGGCCGCGACGCCATCGTCGATCAGCATCGCTCCGCAGGCCTGGGCCTCGCCGTCGACGACGGCGACGTAGCAGCGCCAGCCCTCTCGGCCGGGCAGTCCGGCGAAGAAGGCCGCGGCCCAGGCCGGCATTCCGAACCCGGTGGCCGCGATCATCCCGAACGGCTCCTGTGTCGGGTCGCCCAGCTCGACGACCTCGACCCCGCCCGGGGCGGCGAAGCGCGGGGGATGGGGGTCGCGGATGAATTTCATCCACGAGTGGGCGGAGACGAACCCGTTGCCGGCGAGCCAGGCTTCGGCGGCCGCGGTGTCCTCGCGTCCCGGCGGGACCGAGACATAGGGGGAGACTCCGCGGGAGCGGACCCACCCGACCGCAGCGGCGAGCTGGCCGCCGGCCACCGCGCCGGGATCGGTGGCGCCGAACACCAGGTTCAGCATCCCGACCCGCGCCAGGTCGGCGACAACCGTGGCCTGGATCGAGCCGAAGTCGCGACGCTCGATCCCGTGCTCCGCGGCGACCGTCACCGGCACCGAGTCCCAGACGTCACGCCAGAAGAGCCGCTCGATCCGCCGCACTTCACGCGTGCTCTCTACGGTCCCGGTGTCTGTCTCGCCGGTTGGCATCGGTTGGGGGTGAGCATAGGTCGCGGGGCGAGCGCTGACCAGCGCGCGCATCTGTCAGCCTGAGGGAGTGAGCGTCGCCACCGCAAGCGCCACCGCCAACGCCCCCGCCGGGCAGGTCCCCGAGGATCAGGTGATCGTCCTCTTCGGAGCGACCGGCGATCTGGCCAAGCGCAAGCTGCTGCCCGGCTTGTTCCACCTCGCGCGAGTCGGCCTGATGCCGCGGCGCTTCCGGATCATCGGCGCCGCCCGCAAGCCGCTCGAGGTCGAGGAGTTCCGCGAGCTGGCTCGTGAGTCCGTCCAGGGCTCCGGCCGGAAGACCCTCGACGACGGAGCCTGGGAGCGCTTTGCCGAGTCGCTGCGCTTCGCCTCGGTCGGGGACGGTTTCGACCCGCTGGCCGGGGAGATCTCCGCCGCGCGTGGCGAACTCGGCGAGGACACGGGCATCCTCTTCTACCTCTCGCTTCCTCCCGGCGCGGCGGCCGGCACGGTCGAGCGAATCGCCTGGCTCGGGCTCGGCGACCGCGCCCGTGTCCTGACCGAGAAGCCTTTCGGAACCGACCTCGCCTCAGCCCGCAAGTTGAACGAGCAGCTGCACCGGGTCTTCGGCGAGCGCGACATCTACCGGATCGACCACTACCTCGGCCGCGAGGCGGTGCAGAACCTGCTGGCGCTGCGCTTCGCAAACGGGATGTTCGAGCCGGTCTGGAACCGCAACCACATCGACCACATCCAGATCGACATTCCCGAGACGCTCTCGATCGAGATGCGCGGCAGCTTCTACGAGCAGACCGGTGCCTTCCGCGACATGGTCGTTACCCACCTATTTCAGGTGCTTGGCTTCGTCGCGATGGAGCCGCCGCCCTCTCTCGACCCGAAACCGCTCGGGATCGAGCGCGAGAAGGTCTTCGACTCGATGACCCCGCTTTCCTCGGACGACGTCGTTCGCGGCCAGTACGCCGGTTACCGCGACGAGGACGGGGTCGCGCCCGACTCCGAGACCGAGACCTTCGTCGCCGTCAAGGCGACGATCGACAACTGGCGCTGGGAGGGCGTGCCGTTCTATTTGCGCTCGGGCAAGCTCCTGGCCGAGAGCAAGCACCTGCTGACCGTCGCCTTCCGCCCGCCGGCGCGGCGGATGTTTCCGCTCGACTGCGACCAGGTGGTCGAGTCCTTCGGCCACGACCACCTGACCTTCGAGCTGGGCGACCCCGGCAGCATCTCAGCCTCCTTCCTCGCCAAGGTTCCCGGCCCGACGATCCAGCTCGGCGAGGCGCATATGCAGTTCAGCTACGCCGACACCTTCGGCGGCAATCAGCACGCCCTCGACCCCTACGAGAAGCTGATCCACGACGTGATGATCGGCGACCGGACTCTTTTCACCAGCTCCACCGCGATCGAGCGGCTGTGGGAAATATCGACCCCGGTGCTGGAGAACCCGCCCCCGGTGCTGACCTATGAGGCCGGCAGCTGGGGACCGCCGGAGGCCGATGCGCTGATCGCCCCGCGTCGCTGGCACCTCCCCAGCGACCACGTCTGAGCTTCGCGGCAGAACGGAAAAGGGCCCCGGTGAGGGGGCCCCTTGGTTCCGAAGGACGTGCCACCAGAGAGTTTTAAGTCGCTGGCTCGTCGGTCCTCGAGCTTTGAAGTTCTAGCTGTCGCGGCTCGTGCGACGGACTTATAAACACCGGCGGGACAGAAAAGTTGCACCAACCGCATCGGCTTGTGCAGCGCCGACCTTTAGCTATTCGACGGCGGCCGTCCGTATCCGCTTTGTCGTTGCTAGATTCACGCCTCCCGGGCGTTTAGCTCAGTTGGGAGAGCGCCACCTCGACAAGGTGGAGGTCACTGGTTCGAGCCCAGTAACGCCCATAGAAGTCCGCGCTACAGAGTCAAAAAAAACCGGGCGCGGCTCTAAGCCCGTTCCGCATTTGGCTCTATAGGTCGAATCGCAAGATCACCCGCGACTCTTTGCAGGCGCACCCTAGCCATCGGAACGGCGGAGCCACGATCTCACGTCGGTGCTCGGTCGTGGGGATTCCGTCCGGTCCGCGGTGCGCCTCTCGCTGATCCCGCCCGGTCCGGAGAGACGGGCACGAGGACAGAGCGAGAAGTTGGTCGCTCTGCTCTTGGGTCCGGCTAGCGGCTCTTGACCAGCCGCGCGACGAAGTGCTGCACGCGGCCGTGGGAGCGGATGTTGCCGCAGGTCGGTTCCTGTTCTTCGCCGCTGTAGCTGCGACGGAATGTTTCGTAGAAGACACCGATCACCCGGTTGCCCACGAAGCGGCCACGGAAGTCCTGGTGCACGCCGCCGGGGTTGTGGAAGCGACCATGGCGGTCGACCAGCAAGCCGCGGCCGCCGCTCAGGCCGAAGCCCATCGTGACGTGTTCACCGTTGGTGCAGCGACCCGGTGCGGAGACGTCGGCGCGGACTACGCGGTGCCCGCGGCGGGTGATCGAGACCTTGAGCGCGGGGCGCTTTGATTCGTAGACCCAGGGCTTGGAGTGGTGGGAGTTGGCGCGCTGGTGGGCGGCGGCGAGGCCGGCCAAGGCGCTGGTGCCGAGCAGGGCGACGAGGGTCAGGGCAAGAGCGGTTCGCTTAATCATGGTGCCTCCAGGCTCATAGGAACACGGCAGGTATCGGAATTATCTCGATGCTGCTAGACCGGCCGCGAGCCGGGGAGGACGGGCGCGGATCGGTCCGAGCCGGGTTTGGCTCGGGCTGGGCCAGGGGGATCATCCTTCTCGATCGGTCCGGTGCCGGCGACCCGGCCTATCGACCGTCTGCCAGTTGGCTGGGTCGCAAGTCGACTGACGAAAGGAACACCACGATGGCCGAGAGCCAGACCGTTCGATCGCTTCGGCGATCAAAATGCTCGCTGGACAGCTCCGTCCTTAGCTCCTCGAATTGGTCGAGGAAGCGGGCGATCCTAAATGGCTATGCAGCGTCGAAAACAACTCGAATGCCCGTTCCTCGATCTATCGAGTCGGGATGGTTCCTTTCGGTTCGACCTGAGAGTTAGAACACTGGTTCGAGCCCAGTAACGCCCATCCGGAAGTCCGCGCTACAGAGCCAAGTCTGGGCCAGTGGTTCGAGCCCACCTTCTCGCCGCCCGAGATCGCGACTCGCTGAGGAACTGAGACTACCCGCCCGTGCAGCGGAGGGATGGGCCTCAATCGCCGATCAGCGCCAGCGGCTTGCAGGCCGTCCGGGGGTCGATCGCCGGGGGACTCAGGCGGCCGTGATCGAGCAGGTCGTGGTCGCTGGTCACGATCGCCTCGGCGTCGGCGTTGCGGGCGAGTGTCACCAGATAGTCGTCGGTTGGATCTCGCAGAACGGCCGGGGGATCGATGGGATCATCGACCAGCGTCCCGGCGTCGCGAAGGATCGAGACTGCTTCGGCGATCTCCTCGTCCTCGATCCGCTCGCGGAAATACGGCTTGCGCAGCGCCCGCTCAACCTCGCCCGGCAAGCGTGGGCAGATGACCGCCTCCACGCTCATCTCCGAAACCGCGTCGTAGATCAGGCACGGCGGACTCTCGCTGCTTGAGCCGACTATCCCGGACACCAGCGTGCTGGCGTCGATGACCAGCCGTTTCAACCGGCGGTGCGCCGCTCGGCGGCGTCTTCGCGGCGAACCTCGCGTACCGCGCTGACGGCCCCACGCTCGATCTCATCCATCGGCACACCAGCAAAGCGCTTCCTCACGCGGGCGATTGCCTCGCGCCCCAACTGGATGCGGACGGCGCTTTCGAGCAGCTCGCGGTCGCCTTGACCAGGACGGCGCTTGCGCAGCCGATCAAGCAGGTCGCTGTCGATCTCGATGCGGGTGGTCGGCGTTGCTGCCATGCGACCAATGGTACCGCCGTGAATAGGACGCCCAGAGGCCACATTCCGAGGGCCGTCCACACCAGCCGAATGCACGGCGAAGCCGTGCCAAAATCGGCTGCCGGACGGCCGGTCGAAGCTCGATTCCGGCCGTTGCTGAGCTTGGCCATCGACAAGGTCGCTGGCAGGCGTGAAGAGCGAACACCCGTTCGGATCGCTCCTATGTCAAGACGCTCGTGATCTACGTCTACCCCGCAACCGGTGTGCCAGGCCGACCCCTGCCCACTGGCTGGGACGAAGTGCCGGGAGCGCGAGGCTGCACCCCGCAGAGCTGCGCGTTCCGAGACCACGTGCGCGACCTCACCGATCTCGGCGTCTCGGTCATGGGCCTCAGCGCTCAGAGCATGGCGGAGCAGCGGGAGTTCGCCGAGCGCGAGCACATTCCTTACCCCCTGCTCAATGACAGCGAGTTCGTCCTTGCTTCTGAGCTTGGGCTGCCGACGTTCGAACTCAACGTCGTCCGCTATTACCGCCGCCTCACGCTCATTGCCCGCGTCGGCCAGGTAGCAAAGGTCTTCTATCCGGTCTTCCCACCACAGCAGAACGCAGCCGAGGTCATTGACTGGCTCCGCGACAACAGAGGCTGAGGCAGTCACATTTGCCCCCCGGGTGCTCTGGGGAGGTCTGCGTGCGTGGACCGGGCAGCCTTGACCGCAGGGGCGAGACGATAGGCTCGCAACGGTCATCCTCACCGCGTGGAGGCGCATCGGAATGGCAGAGCAGGTACCAGCAGTCTGCGACGTTCTCGACACGATCGAGCGGCGAAACTGGGAGCGCCTGCGGCGCCTGCTTCATCCCGAGGTCCACTGGACCACGGCGGTGGAGGAGCACTTGCTGGGCCCCACCGCTGTGATCGATTGTCTTTCCGGGGATCCGCCGCCCGCGCCTCCGGCCTTTCACGAACTACGCGATGGCCGGATCATTCGTTGGATCGACACTCCTGGCTGATGCCAGGCTGGGTCTTCGCATTGGATACATGCCTCGACGCCCAAAGCACCCCTGGAGATTCCCATCTCCAGGGGGCTGGAGCCGTACCACTGATTCGAGCCAAGTAACGCCCAATGCCAGTGCGGAAGCGGCTCAGGCCGCGATCTCCATCACCTGGGTCAGCCGCAGGCTGTTGCCGGACGGGTCGTGGAAGCCGGCGTCTATGCCGTAGGGACGCTGTTCGGGGGTCTCGGAGAACTCGACCCCGCGCGCCTTGAGCGTTTCGTATTCGGCCTGGCAGTCGTCGGTCGTGAGGAAGACCGTGCCGCCGACCCCCCGGGAGACGACCTCTTCGATCGCCTTGGTGGTCTCGGGCTCGAACATCGGCGGGCCGGGGATGGCCATCAGGACGATCGCGACGTCCTCCTGTCCGGGCGGGCTGACGGTGAGCCAGCGGAAGTCGCCCATCTCGGCGAGGGTAACGTCGGACCTGACCTCCATACCGAGCTTCTCGGTGTAGAAGGCGAGGGCCTCCTCCTGATCATGAACCCACACTTGCGCGGTTGAGATCCTCATCGGGGCCTCCTGGTTGGGAATCGCTTGCCGGGCGATCCTAGGATGCGGCCGCGGTGCTGTCTTCTCGAAACGTGCGGTGTTGCGGGCGCCCGTAGATGCGGACGAAGCAACCGGGTACCACGGCCTGACTGGCGGCCGGGGGATAGGCCGCCCGGTAGGCGGTCGGGGTCATCCTGTGGGTGCGTTTGAAGCTGGTCGTGAAGGAGCCGACGCTGGTCAGGCCGACGTCGAGGCAGATCTCGGCCACCGTCCGGTCGGTGTTGCGCAGCAGCGCCGCGGCTCGCTCCAGGCGCCTGGTCAGCAGGTAGGCGTGCGGGGAGACGCCGAAAGTGCGGCGGAACTCACGGCTGAAGTGTGCGCGCGAGAGGCCGGCTGCGGCGGCGAGGTCGTCGACGTCCAATGCTTCGAAGTAGCGAGCGTCCGCCAGGTCCCGGGCGCGGAGCAGATGACGGGCCGGGGGGACGAACGCCATGCCCTCAGTCTAGGAGCGACCGGGATGCTTACCGGCGGTTGACCGTCAGACAGGCGTGAACGGGCACGCTGACGACGGGATGGCGGTCGCGCACCGCGACCGCGACCTTGAAGTGACAGCCGGTGCGTCGGGTTTCGGTCCGCCCCCGGGCCGTGAGCCGGCAGTCGATCTGCTGATCGGAATGTCGATTGCAGCCCTGGAAGGCCATCGTCTCCAGCCGGGGGCTGGCGTTGACGATCGACCTCACCCGCTGCTTGGAGAGTCGCCGTGCGGTGCTCGTCTTGAGTACGTAGGGAGGTGGTCGATGGGGTTCCGGTTCGGCTTCGGATTGCCCGCCGGGGCTGGACGAGCACGGGCACGGCAGGTCCTCGCAGGCGACTCCGTCATGGTCGGCATCGAGCCGGTAGGGATCTCCGGGGAGGAGGTATTCCTCGGCTTCGGCCTGATTGGCGAAATCGGCGCAGTCGTAGTCGCGGGCCGCGGCGGGAGTCGGCGCCTTGGCGAATGCCGCCAGCGCGGTCAGCAAGGCGATCGCCATCAGGGTCACCAAGAACTTCGCGTTCACTGCCGCCTCCTCGCTCTACCGGACAAGAACTCGACACCAATCTACGAAGTTCTTACGAACTGTGATGTCGGGATTGACGAGATCGATACGAGATGCGAACGCCCCGCGGTCCTCTAGGCTCGCCGCCTCGTGATCGAGACCTACGTAGCTGTGTTGGCGATCTGCGGCTCCTCGCTGGCGCTGGGCCAGGCGGCGGTCGGGCTCTGTGGGCAGCGCCGCTGGTCCTGGCTTTCGCCCGCGGTTGGCCTGGCACTGCTCGGCGCCGTCTGTTGGGGGACGGTGCGCCTGCCCGGCGACGGGACGATCTCGGCGATCGTCGTGCTGCTCTTGGTGATCGCCTCGGTGGCGTACCTGTGGGGTCGCCTCGAGGGTGGGGCGGAGGCGCTGCGCGCCGGCTGGCCGGTCGCACTTGTGGCGCTGCTCGCGGCTTCGCTCCCGTTCGCGGTCGAAGGCCACTTCGGGATCCTCGGCACCAGCTTCAACCCGGACATGTCCCAGCACCTGCTGGCGACCGCGCGGCTGGCGGACGGCCATTCCTCGCAACTACTGAACCAGGGCTATCCGCTCGGGCCGCACTCCGTCGTCGTCGCTCTCAACAAGGGCCTCGACATCGGCGTCGTCCAGGGCTTCAGCGGCCTCTCCGTCGCGGTGATCGTGCTGGCGCCGCTGACCGCGCTGACCGCCTTCACGGCGCTCAGGGCGCTGCCGCGAATCGCCGCCGCGCTGGTCGTCGGCTGCGCCTACGTCGTCGTCTCCTACTTCGCCCAGGGCGCCTTCAAGGAGACGATCGAGGCCCTCCTCGTCCTCGCCTTCGCCCTCTCTCTAAGAGAGTCGACCCGCCCCGAGTGGCAGAACCTCCCCCTGCGCTTCGTCCCTTCCGCCCTGATCGCCGTGGGAGCCGTCTACGTCTACAGCTTCCCCGGCCTCCTCTGGATGCTCGCAACCTTTGTCCTCTGGGCTCTCGCGGAATACGCCGTCAACCGCTTCGGCCACTCCGGGGAGGCCGGCGTGGAGAGGGGGTCCGAGAACGGAGCCAGTTTGCCCCGCCCGCAGGACCCCCTTGCCGTGGCATCCGACTCCGGCCGGCCCCGCCATCGTCCGCCCCGTCCTTCTCGCCCTCCTCGTCTTCGCCGTCCTCATCGCCCCCGAGATCGGCCGCATGATCGACTTCCACAAGTTCGAAACCTTCGACCCCCACGGCCCCGGCCTCGGCAACCTCTTCGGCCAGGTCTCACCCTTCGAGGCGCTCGGGATCTGGCCGTCGGGCGACTTCCGACTCGCCCCTGGCGACGGCGCGGTTCCCGCGCTCGGCTATTACCTCGGCGGCGCCTTCGCTCTCGTGCTGCTGATCTACGGGATCGGCCGCTGCTGGCGCCGGCGCGAGACCGCGATCCTCTCCGGCCTCGCCGCCGCGGCGCTCGCCTACGTCGCAGCTCGCGTCGGCGGCACGCCCTACACCGCCGCCAAGGCGATCGAGGTCGCCGCTCCGCTCGTCGCTCTGACGATCCTGCTGCCGCTGCTGCAAAGGCGACCGTCGAGCGAGGTGCCCGGGGGTGGCGCCGTAGGGGGGCCCATGCCCGAGGAAGCTTTAGCTACCGCAGGGCATGGGGGGTCCTCTGCGGCAACAGGACCCGCGGGCACCTCGCTCGTCGCTGCGTCTCTCTTCGTCATCGCCGCCGCCGTCTGTTCCCTGCTCGCCTTCGCCAACGCGCCGGTCGGGCCGACTTCCTACTCGCCGGCCCTGACCGGACTGCGGCCGCTGGTCGCCAACGGCTCGACCCTGGTCCTCGCCTCCAACCAGTTGCTGGCCGACGAACACGGCACGCCCTACATCGCCTGGGAGCTGCGCGGCGGCCGCGTCTGCATCGAGACGGAGGCCGAAGCGGGAGACAGGCCGCCGCAGGGCGTCCGCTTCATCGTCACCCGCGGGGATGCCGACCAACCTCCGTTTCCCTATCTCAAGGTCCGCAAGGTCGCGCCGCCCTACGTCCTCTGGGAAGCGACCGAGCGGCTCGGTGGCAAGAGCCCCTGCCCGCTGATCGCCGTCCGCCAGGCGCGACAGGGGCCTGCGCGCTGAGGGCGGCAGTCATTTCGGACGCATAGCGACCCAAATGACTGCCGCACTGTCGGCGGGCACGGCGCTGGGGCGACGCCTGAGTACCATGGCCGCCGTGGAGGCCGCGACCGAGAAGATCACCGTCACCCTGCCCGACGGCAAGCCGTTGGAGCTGCCAGGGGGCGCGACCGGCGCCGACGCGGCGGCGGCGATCGGGCCCGGTCTGGCCAAGGCGGCGCTGGCGATCAAGGTGGGTGAGGAACTGCGCGACCTCACGGCGCCACTGCCCGACGGCGGTGAGATCGCGATCGTCACCGACCGCTCGCCCGAGGCGCTGGAGCTGATCCGCCACGACGCCGCCCACGTCCTCGCCGAGGCGGTGCTCGACCTCTATCCCGGGACAAAGGTGACGATCGGGCCGCCGATCGAGTCCGGCTTCTACTACGACTTCGAGTTCCCGCCCGATACAAAGATCACCGAGGACGACCTCGGCAAGATCGAGAAGGCGATGCTGGCCCACATCAAGGCCGACGAGAGCTTCGGCCGCCGCGACGTCACCGCGGAGGAGGCGATCGAGTTGTTTCGCGCCCAGGGGCAGGACTTCAAGGTCGAGCTGATCGAGGATCTGGTCGCCAAAGAAGGCGTCGAGACCGTCTCGCTCTACCGCAACGGCGAGTTCGAGGACCTCTGCCGCGGCCCGCACGGTCCCTCGACCGGCCGGATCAAGGCGATCAAGCTCAACTCGGTCGCCGGCGCCTACTGGCGCGGTGACGAGAATCGCGAGAGCCTGACCCGAATCTACGGCACCGCCTTCTTCTCCAAGCAGGATCTGGCGGAGCACCTGGAGCGGATCGAGGAGGCCAAAGCCCGCGACCACCGGCGGCTGGGCCCGCAGCTGGGGATCTTCATGCTGCTCGACGAGGCGCCGGGGATGCCGTTCTGGCTGCCGAACGGGACGACGCTGCTACGGCTGATCGAAACCGAGGTCCGCGACCAGCTGCGCAAGCGCGAATACAAGGAGATCGCCACGCCGCAGGTGCTCGACGAGGCGCTCTGGCACCGCTCCGGCCACTGGGACAACTACAAGGACGACATGTACTTCATGGACGACGGCGATCGTCGCTACGCGCTGCGGCCGATGAACTGCCCCGGCGCCTGCCTCGTCTACGCCGCCGACCGCCACTCCTACCGCGAGCTGCCGTTGCGCCTGGCCGAGTTCGGCCGCGTCTCCCGCAACGAGCGCGAGGGTGTGCTGCACGGGCTGCTGCGGGTCCGTGCCTTCACCCAGGACGACGCCCACGTCTACTGCACCGAGGACCAGATAACCGCCGAGGTGACGAGCATCTGCGAGGCGATCGACGAGCTCTACACGCGTTTCGGCTTCGACGACGTGCGGGTCGAGCTCTCGACCCGGCCGGAGAAGTCGATGGGGAGCGAGGAGCAGTGGGCAAAGGCCGAGGCGGCGCTCGCCGAGGCGCTCGACCGCCAGGGACGCGAGTACGAGCTGAACCCCGGCGACGGCGCCTTCTACGGCCCGAAGATCGACTTCCACATCACCGACGCGCTGGGCCGCTCCTGGCAGTGTGGCACCTGCCAGCTCGACTTCCAGATGCCCGAGCGCTTCGAGCTGTCCTACACCGACAAAGAGGACAAGCGGCAGCGCCCGGTGATGATCCACCGCGCCCTGCTCGGCTCCATGGAGCGCTTCGCCGGGATCCTGATCGAGCACTACGCCGGCCGCTTCCCGGTCTGGCTGGCGCCGGTCCAGGCGATCGTGCTGCCGATCTCCGATCGCCACAACGAGTACGCGGCGAGGGCGATGACCGAGCTGCGGGACGCCGGCGTCAGGGTCGCGGTCGACGATCGCTCCGAGTCGGTCGGCAAGAAGATTCGCGACGCCTCGATCGGCTGCTACCCCTACATGCTGGTCGTCGGCGACCGCGAGGAGGAGGCCGGTGCGGTCGCCGTTCGCTCCCATGCCGACGGCGATCTGGGCGCGATGGCGGTCGCCGAGTTCGCCGCCCGCGTGCTTGCCGAGAGCGGCGCCAAGTGACAGCGGCGCTTGCCGGCGGCGTTCGGGCCTCTATACTTCGGTCCACTTGACTGCAGGCACCCCAAATCACCGCCGCCGCTGAGCGCCCGTGCCTGCGTCCCGATCCCTCGTCCGCTTGAAGCTCCACCGCTCCTTCAGATAGTGCCGGTCCCGCGTAGGTTCGATCGGCGCCCACCAGAGCGCGACACGACGAGGATCAACGAGCGGATCCGCGTCCCCCAGGTGCGCCTGATCGGCGCCGACGGCGAGCAGCTCGGCATCGTCGACACCTCCGAGGCGCTGAAACGCGCCCAGGACGCCGACCTCGACCTGGTCGAGGTGGCGCCGAACAACAAGCCGCCGGTCACCCGCCTGCTCGACTACTCGAAGTACAAATACGAGCAGGAGCAGAAGCAGAAGCAGGCCCGCAAGCACCAGCAGCAGGTCAACATCCGCGAAATCAAGCTGCGCCCGAAGATCGCGTCGCATGACTACGCCACCAAGAAAGGGCACGTCGAGCGCTTCCTCAAGCACCACGACAAGGTCAAGGTGACGATCATGTTCCGCGGTCGCGAGCAGGCCCACCCCGAGCGCGGCCGGGCGCTACTGCAGAAACTCTTCGAGGACCTCGGCGGCATCGCCGTGATCGAGTCGGCGCCGTTGCAGGAAGGCCGCAACATGAGCATGCTGCTGGCGCCGAGCAAAGAGGTCGACAAGGTCGAGACTCCCGCTGCTGACGTACCGGCCGACGCCGAGGCTCCGGCCGACGCGCCCGCTGCTGACGCTTAGTAGACCAACACGTCGGCGATGCGCTCGGCGGCATGGCCGTCCCAGAGGGGCGGTGGCTCGCTGGGGGCGTTGCCGCGGGCGGTGAGGGCGGCGGGGATGCCGGCGATCGCGGCCGGGTCGAGGCCGAGCAGGGTGTTGGTGCCGGCGCGGATCGTGACCGGGCGCTCGGTGTTGTCCCGCAGGGTGAAGCAGGGGACGCCGAGGTAGGTCGTCTCCTCCTGGATCCCGCCGGAGTCGGTCAGCACGGCCCCCGCGTCGGCCAGCAGCGAGAGGAAGTCGAGGTAGCCGAGCGGCTCGCTCAGCAGCAGGCCCGGGTGGCCCGTTCCGGCGCCCTCCATCATCTTGCGGGTCCGCGGGTGGACCGGGAAGACGACCGGCATCTGCGCGGCCAGCGCCTCCAGCTGGGCCACGGTCTCGCCCAGCAGCGGGCCGTCGACCAGCGCCGGGCGGTGCAGGGTGACGAGCGCGTAGGCACCCGGCTCGACCCCGAGCCGCGCCGCGGTCCCGGCGGCGCGGAAGCGATCCTCGAGCGCCACCAGGGTGTCGATCATCGTGTTGCCGACCAGGTGCATGCGCTCGGCGGCGATGCCTTCGGCCCGGAGGTTCTCGATTCCCTCGTCGCTGTGGATGAAGAGGTCGCGGCTGAAGCGATCGGCGACGATCCGGTTGACCTCCTCGGGCATCGTCAGGTCGAAGCTGCGCAGGCCGGACTCGATATGGGCGACCGGGATCCCCATCTTCACCGCGGTCAGGACCGCGGCGAGGGTCGAGTTGACGTCGCCGGGAACGATCACCAGGTCGGGGCGCTCCTCGACGAGTACCGGCTCCAGGCGCTCCATCGTTCGTGCCGTCTGTGTCGCGTGGCTGCCGGAGCCGACCTCGAGCATATGGTCGGGGGCCGGCACGCCGAGCTCCTCGAGGAAGACCTCGGACATCAGCCGGTCGTAGTGCTGGCCGGTATGGACGATCGCGTGGCGGCCCCCGGGCAGGCGGGCGCGCAGGGCGCCGATCACCGGCGCCGTCTTGACGAAGTTGGGCCGGGTGCCAATTACGTAGACGATCCGCATCGCGGCGCCAGCGTACCCGCGGGCGGGGATCGAATCTCCCGCCGGCAGACAGTTGGCTTCGCTCAGAAGTCGTGTTCTGCTTCAATAGCGAACCCGTGCCGAAGATGAAAACCCATTCGGGCGCCAAGAAGCGCTTTCGCAAGACCGGAACCGGCAAGCTCCGGGGCCGTCGCGCATACTCCAGCCACATCTTGGAGAAAAAGTCGCCGAAGCGGAAGCGGAAGATGGCGAAACCGGTGGATATCTCCCCCAACGACGCGCCGACGGTGCGCAAGCTGCTGGGGGGCAAGTAGATGGCCCGCGTCAAGCGTTCGGTCCACGCGCGCAAGAAGCGCCGCAAGGTTCTGAAGGAAGCGAAGGGCTACTTCGGTCGCAAGCACTCGTCCTACCGCTTCGCCAAAGAGCAGGTGCAGCGGTCGGGCATGTACGCCTACCGCGACCGGCGTAACAAGAAGCGGACCTTCCGCCGGCTCTGGATCACCAGGATCAACGCCGCCGCGCGCCTGGAGGGCATGAGCTACTCCGAACTTATCCACGGCCTCGGCAAAGCCGAAGTCGAGGTAAACCGCAAGATGCTGGCCGAGATCGCCGTCTCCGACCGCGATGCCTTTCGCCGATTTGTGGAGCTGGCCCGGGAGGGTGCGGCCGCCTAGCGGCACACCGACACTCCACTTTCCCGGGCGGGCCGCGAGATTGCGGCCCGTTTTGCGTTCCAGGACTAACTACCGCAGACCCGAAGAGATAAATCCGAGACCGAGACGATGATCGCCAGCCCGCAAAACGAGAAACTGAAGCTGGTTCGCAAGCTGCGCGAGCGCAAGCATCGCGAGCGTGAGGGGCTGTTCGCGACCGAGGGCGAGGATCTGGTCGAGGCCGGGCTCGCCGCGGGAATCGAGCCGAGGTTCGTTCTCACCGCGGCCGGAGGCGATGCACCCGCGGGCTGGAACGCCGAGGAGGTCGAGCCGGAGCTGCTGGTGAGCGTCTCCTCGCTGGGCTCGGGGACGCGGGCGATCGCGGTCTGGCCGCTGGGCTGGTTGCAACAGCCGACCTCCCCCTGCCTCTACCTGCATGGCGTCGGCGATCCGGGAAACGTCGGGACGATCATCCGCACGGTCGACGCCTTGATCGGCGGCTCGGTGGTTCTCGGGCCCGAATGCGCCGACCCCTACTCGCCCAAGGCGGTGCGGGCGACGATGGGCTCGATCTTCTCCCGGCCACCGGCCGCGGCCGGGGTGGAGGCGACCCGCGGTCCTCGCGCGGCCCTGGTCGCTCACGGCGGCGAGGGGCTGGACGCGCTCGTCGGCACTGGGACGATCTGCCTCGGGGCGGAGCGCGAGGGCCTGCCCGACGAGGTCATCGCGCAGTGCAACACCAGGGTCACGATTCCCCTGCGCGGTGGCGCTGAGTCACTGAACGTCGCGGCCGCCGCGGCGATCGCCTGCCAGCGCGTTGCGGACGCTGCGCCGATATCGTCGCCAACCATGGCCGAGGACGCGCCCGATGCTTGAGCGGATCGAGGAGATCAGGGGCGAGGCCGCCGCGGCGATCGGCGCTGCCGAGTCGAGCGCCGAGCTGGAGGAGCTGCGGGTCCGCTATCTGGGGCGCAAAGCCGAGCTGACCTCGATCCTGCGGGGGATCGCCGACCTCGCTCCGGAGGACCGGGGCAAGGTCGGTGGCGCCGCGAACAAGGCCCGCAAGGAGCTCGAAGCGCTGCTGGAGAGCGCCGCCGAGGCCCAGGACGCGGCCGAGCTCGACTCGAAGCTGCTCGCCGACCAGATCGACGTCACCCTGCCGGGGGCGCCTCCGCGGCCGGTCGGTCACGCCCACCTGATCGCCCGCACGACGCGGCAGATCGAGGACATCATGGTCGGGCTCGGCTACCACGTCGCCGAAGGCCCGGAGATCGAGCACGACTACTACAACTTCACCGCCCTCAACCACCCCGAGGGCCACCCGGCGCGGATGCTCCAGGACACCTTCTACGTCCAGTCCCACCCCGACGTGCTGCTCCGCACCCACACCTCGCCGATGCAGATCCGGGCGATGGAGACCCAGCCGCCGCCGATCTTCATCGTCATCCCCGGCAAGGTCTATCGCCGCGACTCCGACGCCACCCACAGCCCGATGTTCCACCAGATGGAGGGCCTGGCGATCGCCGAGGGCCTGACCCTGGCCGACCTCAAGGGCACGCTGCTGGCGATGTGCCAGGGGATCTTCGGCGGCGAGCGCGAGCTGCGGCTGCGGCCCCACTTCTTCCCCTTCACCGAGCCCAGCGTCGAGGTTGACGTCTCCTGCTTCCAGTGCGAGGGAACCGGCACTCTGCCGAGCGGCGAGCGCTGCAACCTCTGCAAGGGCCAGGGCTGGATCGAGATCCTCGGCGCCGGGATGGTCGACCCCAACGTGCTCGGCTTCGTCGCCGAGCAAGGCTACGACCCGGAGAAGGTCCAGGGCTTCGCCTTCGGCCTCGGGATCGAGCGGGTGGCGATGCTGCGCCACGGCGTCCCCGACCTGCGGCGCTTCTTCGACAACGACGTGCGGATGCTGGAGCAGTTCTCATGAGGGGCAACTGATGAGAGTCCCGTTCAGCTGGCTGCGCGAGTACTGCGACCCGGGGATCAGCCCGGAGGAGCTGGCCGACCGCCTGGTGATGACCGGGACCGAGGTCGAGCGGCTAACGGTCGTCGGCCCGCCCAGCGCCGAGAACTTCGTCGTCGGCAAGGTGCTCAGCGCCGAGCAGCACCCCGACGCCGACCGGCTGCGGGTCTGCACCGTGAACGACGGCGAGGGCGAGCGGACGATCGTCTGCGGCGCCCCCAACGTCGCCGCCGGCCAGACCGTCGCGGTGGCGCTGCCGGGAGCGCGGATGCCGGGTGGCGAGAAGCTGCGCAAGGCGAAGCTGCGTGGGGTCGCCTCGGAAGGGATGATCCTCGCCGCCGACGAGCTGGAGATCGGCGAGGACCACGACGGCATCCTCGAACTCGACGAGGGGATCGCCGCCGGCACGCCGCTGGCCGAGGTCCTGCCGCTGGCCGAGCCGGTGCTGGAGATCGAGGTCACCCCGAACCGGATCGACTGCTTCGGCGTCCACGGCGTCGCCCGCGAGGTCCACGCGATCAGCGCCGCGCCGCTGGGCCCCGATCCCTGGGCCGAGGAGATCGCCGCCGAGGGAGCGGGGGAGGCCTCGGACTTCGCCTCGGTCACGGTCGAGGTGCCCGAGCTGTGCCCGCGCTTCACCGCCCGCGTCTTCACCGACGTGAAGATCGGGCCTTCGCCGCTCTGGCTGCAGGCGCGGCTCTCGGCCGCCGGACAGCGGCCGATCAACAACGTCGTCGACATCACCAACTACGTGATGCTGATGACGGCCCAGCCGCTGCACGCCTTCGACCTCGACAAGGTCCCGGGCGGGGCGCTCACCGTCCGCGCCGCTTCGGAGGGCGAGAAGATGACCACTCTCGACGACGTCGAGCGGATCCTCGACGCCGAGACCGTGCTCGTCTGCGACGCCGACGGGCCGACCGGGATCGCCGGGATCATGGGTGGCCAGGTCTCCGAGGTCTCCGACACGACGACCCAGGTCCTGCTCGAGGTCGCGAACTGGAACGGGACCAACATCCTCCGCACCTCGCGTCAGCTGGGGCTGCGCTCGGAGGCGTCGTCGCGCTTCGAGAAGCAGCTGCACCCGGCGCTCTGCCTGCGGGCGCAGATCGTCGCCTCGCGGCTGATGGTCGAGCTCTGCGGGGCGAAGCTGGTGCCGGGAACGATCGACGTCGCCGCCGAGGTTCCTGCGCGGCGGCAACTGACCCTGCGCGCCGCCCGGGTCGGCGGCCTGCTGGGGATGGAGATCTCCCAGGCCGACCAGGCCGCATATCTGGAGCGGCTCGGCTTCGGCGTCGAGCTGGCCGGCGACGATCTCGAGGTCGAGGTCCCGCCCGACCGCCACTTCGACGTCACCCGCGAGATCGACCTGATCGAGGAGGTCGCCCGGGTCCACGGCATCGACGAGCACCTGCCGACGACGCTGCCCGCGGTCGGGGGGCGGGTCGGCGGCCTCAGCCGCGAGCAGCGGTTGCGGCGCCGGGCCGAAGACGGCCTGCGCGACCTCGGCTTCGACCAGGTCGTCGGCTGGAGCTTCACCGACCCCGGCGAGGCCGGGCGCCTGCGGATCCCGCTGGACGATCTGCGCTCGGCCGCGGTCCAGCTCTCCAACCCGCTTTCGGAGGAGCAGTCGGCGATGCGGACGATGGTGCTCGGCTCGCTGCTCGACGTCGCCGCCCGCAACGTCTCCCGCGGTGCTCAGCGGCTTGCGCTCTTCGAGGCGGGCAGCGTCTACCTGCTGGAGGGTCCGGCGGGCGAATCGGCGGCCGAAGACCTCGGAGTCGGCGAGGTCGATCCGCTGGCCGGCGTATTCCCCGGACAGCGCCCGGCGCCGGTTGCCGAGCCGCGGCGGATGGCGGCGCTCGCGGTCGGGCAGCTGATCGCGCGCTCCTGGCGGGGCGGCGGCGAGCCGGCGGACTTCTTCGCCCTCAAGGGAGTGCTCGAGGCGCTGGCCGGCCAGCTCGGGACCGAGCTGGCCTTCGAGCCCGCCGCGGAGCCGTTCCTGCATCCCGGCCGCAGCGCCGCGGTCGAGGTCGGCGGCGTCGCCGCGGGCTGGATCGGCGAGGTCCATCCCCTCGTCTGCCGGGCCTGGGACCTCGACGCGGCGGTCGGCTTCGAAATCGATCTCGCGCCGCTGCTCGGCGCGGCCGGCGCCGGCGAGGAGTCCTACGAGGACTTCACCAGCTTCCCCGCCGTCTACCAGGACCTCGCCGTCGTCGTCCCGGCCGAGCTGGCGGCGACCGAGCTGCGGCGGACGATCCTCGGCGCCGGCGGCGAGCTGCTGCGCGCGGCCGACGTCTTCGATCTCTTCGAAGGCGAGCAGCTCGGCGCGGGACGCAAGAGCCTCGCCCTCAACCTCGAGTTCCGGGCACCCGATCGGACCCTGACCGACGAGGAGGTCGGCGCCGCGCGCGAGGCGATCAAGGCGGCGCTGATGGAGATCGGAGGGGCGCTGCGTGAGTGACCTGGCCACACAACCGCTCGACGGCGATCCCGCGGCACGGGTCCTGGTCGCCGGCGCCAACGGCTTCACCGGCGCCCTGGCGGCGAAGATCGTCTGGGACCACCCACGGCTGCGGCTGGTCGCGGCGACCTCGCGCAGCGACGCCGGCAAACGCCTCGACGCGCTCTACCCGCGCTACCGGGTGCCGATCGAGCTGACCGGGCTCGACCTCGACCGGCTGGACGGGATCGACGCCGCGATCGTCGCCTACCCGCACGGCGCCGCGGCGCCGACGGTGGCGGCGCTGCGCGCAGCCGGCGTCGTGGTCGTCGACCTCTCGGCCGATTTCCGGCTGCGCGACATGGAGACCTACGAGCGCTGGTACGGCAAGCACGGCGCCCCGGAGCTGTTCGGGACCGGCGTCTACGGGCTGACCGAGATCTACCGCGAGCAGCTGCGCGGGGCGGAGCTGGTCGCGACCCCCGGTTGTTACCCGACCGCGAGCGTGCTCGGGCTGGCGCCGCTGGCCGAAAAAGGCCTGCTCGCCGAGGTCTCGATCTCGGCCATGCAGGGCACCTCCGGCTATGGCCGCAGCAGCGACGACCTCGTCCACTTCAGCGCGATGACCGAGAACGCCTTCCCCTACAAGACCGAGGGCCACCGCCACCGGCCGGAGATCGAACAGGAGCTGGCGGCGCTCGGCAGCCCGGCGCCGGTCACCTTCGTGCCGCACCTGCTGCCGCTCGACCAGGGTGAGCTGGCGACCTGCTTCGCGACCCTGAGCGAGCCGGCCTCGGCCGCGGCGGTGCGGGCGCTGTACCGCGAGCGCTACGCCGCCGAGCCGTTTGTCCACGTCCTCGACGGCCCGCCGAACCTGCGGGCGTTGCGCGACACGAACGAGTGCCACGTCTACGTCACCGTCGCCGAGCACGGCAAGGTGATGGCCTTCGCGGCGATCGACAACATCTGGAAGGGCGCCTCCAGCCAGGGGATCCAGAACCTCAACCTGATGCTCGGCCTCGACGAGACCGCGGGGCTGACATGAGCGAGTCCTTTTTCAGATCGACGGTGGGTCGAGGCCCCCGACGGCGTCGAGGAGCTCGACCCCGCTCAGCTGGCGCCCGGCTTCCGCGCCGGCGGCGCCCACTGCGGCCTCAAGGGCGGCGGCCGCACCGACGTCGGGCTGATCGTCTGCGATGCCGAGCAGGTCTCCTCGGCGATGGTCCTGACCCGCAATGCCTCGGCCGCGGCGCCGATCCGGGTCTGTCGCGACGTCACCGATCTCGGTGGGGTCCGTGCCGCGGTCGTCAACAGCGGCAACGCCAACGCCGAGACCGGCGAGAAGGGCTACGCCGACGCGCTGGCGATGTGCGGCCGCACCGCGGCGGCGCTGGGAATCGAGACCAGCAGCGTCGCCGTCGCCGAGACCGGGACGATCGGCGTACCGCTGCCGATCGATGCCGTGCTGCCGGGGATCGACGAGGCCGCCGCGGGGCTCTCCGCGGCAGGCGGCGGGACCTTCTCCGAGGCGATTACGACGACCGACCGCTGGCCCAAGTGCTGCACCCTGAAGCTGGACGGCGTCACCCTCTCCGCCCAGGCGAAGGGGGCCGGGATGATCGAGCCGAACATGGCGACGATGCTCTGCTTCGTCCAGACCGACGCCGTCGTCGCCGATCCGGCCGCCGAGCTGGCCGCGGCGGTCGACGCCTCCTTCAACCGGATCACCGTCGACGGGCAGATGAGCACCAACGACTGCGTCCTCCTGCAGGCCACCGGCGCCAGCGGCGAGCCGCTCCCCGAGGGACTGCTGCGGGCAGTTCTGACCCAGCTGGCGATCGAGATCGTCCGCGACGGCGAGGGCGCAGCCCGAGTCGGGCAGATCACCGTCAGCGAGGCCGCCGGCGACGGCGAGGCCGAGCGGGTCGCCCGCGCGATCGCCAACTCTCCCCTGGTCAAGACGGCGCTCTTCGGTCGGGACCCCAACTGGGGCCGGATCGCCCAGGCTGCCGGGGCGGCGCTGGTCGGCGAGGAACTCGACGAGATCGGCGCCGACTCGATCGACGCCGGCGAGCTTGGCGCCGAGATCGAGGAAGCAGAGATCGGCCTATGTCTCAGCCGCGGCGTTCACAGCGCCAAGGTCTGGTTCTCCGACCTCGGCTATGAGTACGTCCGGATCAATGGGGAATACACGACTTGAGCCACCCGAGCGAAAGCCAGGAGAGGAGCGGACGATGACCGAGCAGGCGCCGCAGTCGCGGGCCGCAGGAGCGAGCGTCGAGACGCTGCTCGAGGCGCTGCCCTACATCCGGGAGTTCCACGGCCGCACCGTGGTGATCAAGTACGGCGGCGCGGCGATGCTCGACGAGCGCCTGCGCGACGACTTCGCCAGCGACGTCGTCCTGCTCAAGTACGTCGGCCTCAACCCGGTGATCGTCCACGGTGGCGGCCCCGAGATCACCCGCTACATGGAGAGACTCGGGCTCGAGGTCCGCTTCCACGAGGGCCTGCGGGTCTCCGACGCGGAGACCGTCGAGGTCGCGAAGATGGTCCTGGTCGGAAAACTCAACTCGGAAATCGTCCAGCGGCTGAACCGTGCCGGCCAGGCCGCGGTGGGGCTCGCCGGCGAGGACGGGACGCTGTTCGAGGTGACCCCGGCCGCGAACTCCGACCAGGTCGGCTTCGTCGGCTCGGTCGAGCGGGTCGACGTCGACGTCCTCAACCACATCGCCGCCGACTACATCCCGGTGATCGCCTCCTCGGCATCCGATCGGAGCGGGCAGTCCTACAACGTCAACGCCGACGAGGCCGCCGGCAAGGTCGCCGCCGCGCTCGGCGCCTACAAGGCGATCTTCCTCACCGATGTCGAGGGCTGGCTCGCCGATCCCGGCGATGAGGCCTCGTTGATCTCGCGTGCCTCGGTGGCCGAGGTCGAGGAGACGCTGAGCGGGATCGCGGGCGGCATGCGGCCGAAGCTGCAGGCCTGCGTCGATGCGATCCGCGGCGGCTCCCAGTCAGCCCACATCATCGACGGCCGCATCCCCCACAGCCTGTTGCTGGAGCTCTTCACCGACGCCGGCATCGGCACGATGGTCACGCCGTGAGCCTTGGCCTCGAGCAGACGCGGGCGCTGGAGGCGCGCTACCTGATGCACACCTACAGGCGCGGGCCGGTCGACTTCGTCCGCGGCGAGGGGGCGCTGCTGTGGGATGCCGACGGCAAGGAGTACCTCGACTTCCTCGCCGGGATCTCGGTCTGCTCGGTTGGCCACTGCCACCCCGCCGTCGTCGCCGCGGTGACCGAGCAGAGCGCCCGCCTGATGCACGTCTCCAACCTCTTCTACACCGAGCCGATGGCGCAACTTGCCAAGCGCCTCTCGGAGTCGAGCCTCGGGGGTAGCGTCTTCTTCGCCAACTCCGGCACCGAGGCCAACGAGTGCGCGATCAAGGTCGCCCGCAAGCACGCCCACGCGCGCGGCGTCAGGGCGCCGGAGATCGTCAGCTTCGAGGGCGAGTTCCACGGCCGCACCTACGGCGCCCTCGCGGCCACCCCGGGACTGGCCGAGAACGAGGCCCTCGGCCCGATGCTGCCGGGCTTCCGCTCGGTGCCCCGCAACGATGCCGCGGCAATGCGCGCCGCGGTCGGCGAGAGCACCGCCGCGGTTCTGATCGAGCCGATTCAGGGCGAGGCCGGCATCTACCCGACCAGTGAGGAGGCGCTGCTCGCCGCCCGTGAGGCCTGCGACGAATCCGGTGCGCTGCTGATCTTCGACGAGATCCAGACCGGGATGGGGAGGACCGGGTCGCTCTGGGCTTACCAGCAGACTCCCGTCCGGCCCGACGTGCTGACCGCCGCCAAGGCGCTCGGCGGCGGCGTCCCGATCGGCGCCTGCATCACCGCGCCGATCGCGGCCGACGTCCTGCAGCCGGGCGACCACGGCTCGACCTTCGCCGCCGGCCCGGTCGCCACCGCGGCCGCGATGGCGGTACTCGACATCGTCGACGACCCGACGCTGCTGCGCCGCGTGCGGGAGCTGGGGGCCGAGTTGCGCGAGGGACTGGAGGCGCTCGACGGGGTCCGCGAGACCCGTGGCCGCGGCCTGATGGTCGGGATCGGCCTCGAGCAGGACATCGACGCCGCCGCGCTCGGCGCCGACCTGCTCGCCCATGGCCTCGTCGTCAACGTGCCCGGTCCCGGGACCGTGCGGTTGCTGCCGCCGCTGGTGGTCGATTCGGCTCAGATCGGCCAGGCGGTCGGACTGATCGGCGAATCGCTCGCACGGGCCGCCTGACCGGCGCCAAGCCTCTAGGCTTGTCCGAACTCGTGAGCCCGAAACGCCCAATGCGCCGCAGCCCGCTGGAGGCGAGCACCTCCGAGCGCCTGGCGGCGATCGTCGCGGCGGCCGAGCAGGCCGCGTCGAAGGTGATCGACGACGCCGAAGCCGAGGGCCGGCGCTACCTCTCCGAGGCCCAGGCGGAGGCCGACCGGCTCCTCGCCGAGCGGCTCTCTCCGCTCGCCGCGCTGACCGACTCGCTGGTCGCACAGGCGGAGGTGATCCGCCAGCAGTCCGAGCGACTGCTGCAGTCCCTGGCCCAGGCCCGGACCGAGCTTCAGGTCGATCCCGCCCCGATCGCTGCCGCACCGTCGCGCGGATCGCACCTCAGCGCCGTCGCCCCGGCCGAGGAGCCGGACGAGGAGCGGCGGGCGCCGAACCCGAACGGCGAGCGCCAGAATCAGGCCGGCGCCCGCCTGCTGGCGACGCAGATGGCGGTTTCCGGCAGCAGCCGAGAGGAAATCGCTGCACGCCTGCGAAACGGATTTGAGATCGACGACAGCGATGCGATTCTGGACGCAATCCTTGGACCGGAGGACGACTAAGTGCACGAGGACCCGACGCGGATGATGAGGACCGACCCCGACCCCGACGGAGGGCACCCGCACGGCAACATGCGGCTGCTCGTCGCCTGCCTGATCGCGGTGATCATCGGGCTCGTGATCGCGGTGATCGTGATCGCCGGCAACGACAGCGGCGGCAGTTCGTCCTCCTCCAGCTCCGAATCGATCTCGACCGAAACCAGCAGCCAGAGCACCCAGACGACCTCGACCGAACCTTCGACCTCGACCTCGGAAAAGACGGAACCGACCGAAAAGACGGAAACGACCGAACAGATCGAAGAAGTCGAACCGGAAGAAAAAGTTGAAGAACCCGAAGAAGGCGGCGGCGGCGGAATCGAAGCGCCGTGAGCGCCCTGCCGCCGCAATCAGGGCCGACCGCCAGCTACGAGGCGGACCCGGCTGACGTCCACCGCGTCCTCCTGCTCTATTCGGGCGGGCTCGACACCAGCGTGATGCTGAAGTGGATCCAGGATTCCTATGACGCTGAAGTCGTCTGCCTGACCGTCAACCTCGGCCAACCTGGTGAGGACTACGAGGTGATCGAAGCGAAGGCACGACAGCTCGGCGCGGTCGAGTGCCATGTCGTCGACGCCCGCCGGCGTTTCGCCGACGATTTCCTCGCCCCGGCGATCAAGGCCAACGCGGTATACGGCAACGGTTACCCGCTCTTCACTGCCCTCGGGCGGCCGCTGATCGCCCAGCTGGCGGTCGAATACGCCCGCCGGTCCGGCTGCGACACGATCGCCCACGGCTGCACCGGCAAGGGCAACGACCAGGTCCGGATCGAGGCGACGGTGGCGACGCTGGCGCCGGAGCTGCGGACGATCGCGCCGGTTCGCTCCTGGCAGATGGGCCGCGAGGAGGAGATCGCCTACGCCCGCGAGCACGGGATCCCGGTCAAGGGCGGCACCGAGGTGGCGCCGTACTCGATCGACGACAACCTCTGGGGGCGCTCCTCGGAGGGCCGCTGGATCGAGGATCTCGACCATGCACCCGACGACGACGTCTTCCAGCTGGTGACCCTGCCCGAGCTCGCCCCCGACGAGGCGCAGACGGTGACGATCGGCTTTGAGGCCGGCCTGCCGGTCTCGCTCGACGGCGAGCGCCTCGGCCTCGTCGAGCTGCTCGAAAAGGCGGCCGAGATCGGCTGCCGGCACGGGGTCGGGATCGTCGACCACATCGAGGACCGGATCGTCGGCCTCAAGGTGCGCGACATCTACGAGGTGCCGGCGGCGGCGCTCGTCCTCACCGCGCACGAGGAGTTGGAGCGGCTGGTCGGCACGATCCACCAGAACCAGTTCAAGACCGGCCTCGACCAGAAGTGGGGCTACCTGGTCTACGCCGGACTCTGGTGGGAGCCGCTGCGCAGCGACCTCGACGCCTACATGGATGCCGTCAACGCCCAGGTCACGGGCGAGATCGGCCTGCGCCTCTACAAAGGCAGCGTCCGGGTCGTGACCCGTTCCTCGCCCAACGCCGTCTACGACTCCGAGTTGGCCAGCTTCTCGCAATCCGGGGGCCTCTTCTCGCAGTCGGCATCACCCGGCTTCATCGAGCTCTGGTCGCTGCAGTCGCGGATGGCGCACATGATCCGCGAGCGCGGGGAGGAGGAGGCCTGATGGGCGACAAACTCGGGCGCTTCGCGGTCCGCTTCGCCTACGACTACCTGCGGCGCCGCTACCGGCGCGAGATCCGGATCGGGATCGGGGTCGGCATCGTGGTGGTCGGGATCGGCATCGCTGTAGCCAGTCGCAACGTTCGCGAGGGCTGATTCCGCCTCGCCCGCGCCGCAACAATCATTGCGGCTTATCGACAACTTGTGAGCAGGCGCTAACAGGGCCGCTAGCCTCGGGCCTCTCTTGCGGTCGGCCTCGGTCAGAAAGGATTTGCTCGCAGCCGGCGCTGCCCTGGCGCTGCTCTGCGGCCTGGTGCTCGCCTCGCTGGCGATCGCCACGGCAGCCCGCGCCGCCGATTCCGGCCAGCTCGAATCGAAGCTGGCCGCGGCGCGCAGCGAAGCGAGCTCGATCTCAGCGGGGCTACGGGAAAGCAACGAAGAGCTGGTCGTCGCCCAGAGCGAAGCGGCCGCGGCCGAAGCCCACGAGGAACGGCTCTCCGGCCTGCTCGCCGAAGGCGAAGCGCGGACCGCGACGCTGAGCGCGAGGGTCGCGGACACCCGCCGCCGGCTGGCGGCCGAGAAGGCCCGCCTGCGCCGCTCGCGCGACGCCCTCGCCGCGCGACTGGTGGCGATCTACGAGAGCGGCTCGCCGAGTGCGACCAGCCTCCTCCTCGGCTCCGGTTCCTACTCGGAACTGGTCACCCAGACCGAATACCTGCGCGCGATCTCCGAATCCGACAGTGCCCTGGCGGCTCGGGTCGCCGCCGTCCGCGCAGCGGTCGGGGTCGAGTCCAAGCGGGTCGCGGCGCTGCGCGAGCGGGCCGTCGCCTACGACGAAAGGCTCGCCGACGCCCGGGCGGAAATCGCCGGGGTGCGGGAAGCGGCGCAGGCCTCGGCGGCGGAACTGGCGGCGGTCAGCGCCGGCCGCGAAGCCTCGTTGGGCAAGCTGAAAGTGAACATCGGCAAGTGGGTCACGGAGGTCCAGGAAGCCCGCGCGGCAGAAGCCAGGCCCTCCAGCGAAGCCGCCGCCGAAGAAGAGGTCGGCCGCTGGCTCGGCGGGCCTTACTCGATCCCGACCTACATCGTGATGTGCGAGTCCGGCGGCGATTACAGCGCTGTCAACCCTTCCTCGGGCGCCGGCGGCGCCTACCAGGTCCTCCCCTCGACCTGGGAACTGTACGGCGGCAAGGGGGAACCGCAGAACGCTTCCAAGGCCGAACAGGATCGCATCGCCGCGGAAATCTGGGCCGACTCGGGGACGAGCGCCTGGGTCTGCGGCTGAGCGCCGCCCGCACGGCCTGTTCGCCGCGGGTTTCTTCACGGAAGACCTACGGAAGTAGCGCGAAAGCGTCGCCGAAGGCGCCGGTGGCATCTGCTCCGGTTGGCATGATCGACGCCACCCGTGAGCACCCCTGCCGCCGTCCATCTCCACGCCCACAGCGAGTACTCGCTGCTCGACGGCGCCTGCAAGATCGACGCGATGGCGGCGCGGGCGGCGGAGCTCGGCCAGCCGGCCCTGGGACTGACCGACCACGGCGTGATGAACGGCGCGGTCGACCTCTACAAGGCCTGCCGCAAGCACGGGATCAAACCGATCGTCGGGCTCGAGGCCTACCTGGTCGACGATCGCAAGGCGATCAAGGAGCAGACCCGGTACGAGCGCAACCACCTGACCCTGCTGGCCGAAAGCGACCTCGGCTTCTCCAACCTGGTCAAGCTCACCTCGGCCGGGTTCCTCGAAGGCTTCTCGCGCGGCAAGGCCAACGTCGACATGGAGCTGCTCGCCGCCCACTCCGAGGGCGTGATCGCCCTCACCGGCTGCCTGCAGTCGCGTTTCTGCCGCCGCCTGGTCGAAGAGCGCGGCGACGATGCCCGCGCCCACCTCGACGACCTGATCCAGGCATTCGGCGCTGACCAGGTTTATTTCGAGGTGCAGAAGAACGGGATCGCCGAGCAGGACAAGGCCAACGATGGGATCGTCCGCTTCGCCCGCGAGCTGGGCCGGCCGGTGGTCGGCACCGCTGACGTCCATTACCTGCGGCGCGAGGACTTCGACAACCACGCAGCGCTGCTCTGCGTGCAGACGAAGTCGACCCTGGAAGCGCCGAAGATGAGCTTCGACACGAACGAGTTCTACATCAAGAGCTCGGAGGAAATGATCGAGTCCTTCGCCGAGTGGCCGGAGGCGGTGCCGACCTCGCTGGAGATCGCCGAGCGCTGCTCGCTGAACATCGAGCTCGGCAGCCTGCTGCTGCCCAGGTACCCGACCGAGACCGGCGAGGAGCCGGAGGCGATGCTGCGGCGGATCGCCGACGAAGGCCTGCGCGCCCGCTACGGCGACCCGCCGCCGGCCGAGGCCGTCGAGCGGCTCGAGTTCGAGCTCGGGGTGATCGAGGAGATGGGCTTCTCCTCCTACTTCCTGATCGTCTGGGACTTCGTCCGCTACGCCAAGGAAAACGGTGTCGCGGTCGGCCCGGGCCGTGGCTCGGCGGCCGGCTCGATCGTCTCCTACATCCTCAAGATCACCGACCTCGACCCGCTCGCCGAGGGCCTGATCTTCGAGCGCTTCCTCAACCCCGGGCGCAAATCGATGCCGGATATCGACATCGACTTCTCGGTCCGCGGCCGCGAGCGGATGATTCGCTACGTCGGCGAGAAGTACGGCCGCGAATCGGTCGCCCAGATCATCACCTTCGGCAAGATGGCGCCGCGCGCGGCGACTCGCGACGCGGCCCGCGTACTGGGCTTCGACTACGCCACCGGCGACCGGCTGGCGAAGCAGATCCCCGAGCCGATCATGGGCCGCAGCCCCTCCTTCGCGGAATGCCTGAAGAAGGGCCAGGAACTGAAACAGACCTACGACGCCGAGCCCGACGCGAAGAAGGTCATCGACGTCGCCCAGGGCCTCGAGGGGATCATCCGCAACAACTCGATCCACGCCGCCGCGGTGGTGATCTCCGACCGCCCGCTGCAGGAGGTGGTGCCGCTGCAGCTGGCGGAGGATCGCACCGCGCCTGCCGTCGCCAAGGCCGACGGCAGCACCGCCAAACCGGAGCGCCAGTACAAGATCGTGACCCAGTACTCGATGGGCCCGATCGAGGAGCTGGGGCTGCTGAAGATGGACTTCCTCGGCCTCCGCAACCTCGACGTGATCGAGGACGCGATCGACATCATCGAGCGCTCGCGCGGCGAGCGGATCGAGATGGAGCAGATCCCGATCGACGACGCCAAGACCTACGCGATGCTCGCCGGCGGCGACTCGACCGGTGTCTTCCAGTTCGAGTCGGAGGGGATGCGCGATGCGCTGCGCAAGGTCGGCCCGACCGAGTTCCGCGACCTGGTCGCGCTTGGCGCCCTCTACCGCCCGGGCGCGATGGCCTACATCCCGACCTACGCGAAGGGTAAGAAAGACCCCTCGACTGTGCGCTACCCGGATCCGCGCCTGCGGGCGATCACCGAGGAGACCCACGGTTGCGTCATCTACCAGGAGCAGTTGATGGAGATCTCGCGCTCGATGGCGGGCTTCACCGGCGCCGAGGCGGACGATCTGCGCAAGGCGATCGGCAAGAAGAAGCGCGAGCTGATGGCGACGATGAAGGACAAATTCATGCAGGGGCTGGCGGAATCGAACACCGCCCCGAACGTCGCCAAGGACCTCTGGAAACTGAACGAAGCTGCCGCCGACTACTCCTTCAACAAGTCCCACGCCGCCTGCTACGGCCTGATCTCCTACCGCACCGCCTACCTGAAGGCGAACTACCCGGCCGAGTACATGGCGGCGGTGATTTCCTCGGTGATGAGCACCAAAGACAAGGTGCCGTTCTTCGTCAACCGCTGCGCGGAGATGGGGATCGACGTGCTGCCGCCCGACGTCAACACCTCCGACCACAGCTTCGTCGTCAACGAGAAGGCGATCCGCTTCGGTCTCGACGCGGTCAAGAACGTCGGACACTCAGCGGTCGAGGCGATCCTGCGCGCTCGCGAGGACGCCGAGATCAGCTCGATCTGGGACTTCTGCGAGCGGGTCGATTCCCGCGCCGTCAACAAACGGGCGATCGAGTGCCTGGTCAAGTGCGGTGCCCTGGACTCGACCGGGGCGACCCGCAAGGGCATGCTGGAGGCGCTGCCGGCGGCCCAGTCGGCCGGCCAGAAGGCCCAGGAGGACGCCCAGATGGGACAGGGCTCGATCTTCGACTTCGGCGAGGAGGACGGGGGAGGGGCGAGCGCTGCGGCCCAGGCCCACCACCGACCGCCGATCTCCGCCGCCGAGTTCGAGCGGGCCGAGCTGCTGGCGATGGAGAAGGAGACGCTCGGCACCTACCTCTCCTCGCACCCGCTGACCGAAGTCGGGCCGGCGCTGCGGGCGCGGGTCGACTGCAGCCTGGCGCAGCTGGGCAGCAAGCCCGACGGCGCCTGGGTGACGGTCGGCGGGATCGTCACCGAGTGCAAGAAGATCCGCACCAAGAGCGGCAGCCAGATGATGTTCGCGACGCTCGACGATGTCGAGGGGCAGGTTGAGATCCTCGTCTTCAAGGCCGACCAGTCCGAGAACGCGAATGTGATCGCGCCCGACGCGATCGTCCTCGTCCGCGGCCGGCTCGACCACAAGGACCGCGGCGAGACCAAGCTGGTGGTGCAGGAGGCGCAGCGCTTCGAACCCGACAGCGACGAGATCGCCGGCGCCAACAAGAGCGCGGCGGTCCCGGCCGGCCCGTTCGAGCTGACGATCGACGCCGCCAGCCTCAACCAGGAGCTGCTGGCGGAGCTGAAGGCGGTCTTCGAGCACCACAAAGGAGACGCCGATGTCTACCTCGTGATGGAGACCAACGACGGTAAGCGCAAGCTGCGCTGCGGGGACGATTACCGAGTGCGCCCGTCCCAGGGCCTGCGCAACGAGTTGGACCAGGTTCTCGGCTCCGACGCGCTCGCGGCTTGAAAACCGGCGCATTTCGGAGTCCTCGGTCGCTTGCGTGCCAAGCACGCGGCGCTCCCTGCGTCCGCCGAACTGCTTGGTTTTCGCAACTCTGCCTCTCTAGACTTCATATATGACCGCTACCCGCACCGAGGTTGGCGAATGTCGCCAGTGCCGTTCCTTCTGCGACAGGATGGTCGAGCCGCGCGGTTGCATCGAGATGGGCTGTCGCTTCCTCTACAGCTACGTTGACCGCCTCAACGGCGTCCAGTACGTCGGCTGCATGCAGAAGGTCTTCGGCGCCGAGGTCGAGCTCGCCGCTGTCCGCGAGCCTGGCGGTTTCGGCGGGGTGAAGATGAGCGGCGACCCGCTGCCGCACTGCCAGTTCGCGGTAGAGCGCGCCTACGAGGGCTCGGGCGAGTCCTACGAGTGCGTCAATCGCCGCTTCTTCGACTGCACCGAAGAGGGCGCCGAGGGCCTGCGCGCTTTCGATTTGCGCGACATCTGACAACGACACCGTTTCGTGTAATACTTCCGCCGATGGCGGAGACGACTGCGGTTGCCGAGGTGGACGCGAACGACGTTCTGAGTGGGATGGGCGGAGATGCCGCCTCCGATCAGAGCGGTCCCAAGTTCACGCTTGAGCTCAACCAGGACCAGAAGGACATTCGCGAGTGGGTGCATGGCTTCGCCGAGGGCGTCGTCCGACCCGCCGCCGCGGAATGGGATGAGCGCGAGGAGACGCCCTGGCCGGTGATTCAAGAGGCCGCCGGCATCGGCCTCTACAGCTTTGAAGCGATGGGCCAGTTCTGGGCCGACGAGACCGGCCTGACGCTGCCGATCGCCAACGAGGAGCTCTTCTGGGGGGATGCCGGCATCGGCATGGCGATCATGGGCACCTCGCTCGCGGTCGCCGCGATCTTCGGGCAGGGAACTCCGGAGCAGATGGGGGAGTGGATCCCGCAGTGCTTCGGCAGCGCGGACGACGTCAAGCTCGGCGCCTTCTGCGCCTCCGAGCCCGACGCCGGCTCCGACGTATCGGCGATCCGCACCACCGCCAAGTACGACGAAGCCGCGGACGAGTGGGTGATCAACGGCCAGAAGGCCTGGGCGACCAACGGCGGCATCGCCAACGTCCACGTCGTGATCGCCTCGGTCGACCGTGAGCTGGGCTCGCGCGGCCACGCCGCCTTCGTGATCCCGCCGGGGACCAAGGGCTGCGAGCAGGGCGCCAAGGTCAAGAAGCACGGCCTGCGCGCCTCCCACACCGCCGACGTCCACCTCGACGACTGCCGCGTCCCGGGCTCCTGCCTGCTGGGCGGCAAGGAGAAGCTCGACGAACGGCTGGCCCGCGTCCGCGAGGGCAAGAAGGCCAAATCGCAGGCGGCGATGCAGACCTTCGAGGCGAGCCGGCCGACGGTCGGCGCCCAGGCGCTGGGCATCGCCCGCGCCGCCTATGAGTACGCGCTCGAGTACGCCAAAGAGCGCCGCCAGTTCGGCCGAGCGATCATCGAGAACCAGGCGATCGCCTTCGCCCTGGCCGACATGAAGATGGAGATCGACGCCGCTCGGCTGCTGGTCTGGCGCGCCGCCTGGATGGGACGCACCGGACAGAAGTTCGAAAACGCCGAGGGCTCGATGTCGAAGCTGAAGGCCGGCGAGGTCGCCGTCTGGGCGACCGAGCGGGCGATCCAGATCCTCGGCGGCAACGGCTACACCCGCGAGTTCCCGGTCGAGCGGATGCACCGCGACTCGAAGATCTACACGATCTTCGAGGGCACCTCGGAGATCCAGCGCCTGGTCATTTCCCGCGCGATCTCCGGCGTCCACGTCAAATAACGAATTTACGGCGGGAGAGCAAGGGTCGGTCCGGGGGGGCCGATCCTTGTCGCCTGCTGCAAAACGGCATGGTGGGGTGGGGGAGTTGGGTGGGACTCACCTGCGCAACAGATTGGGAGGCTTGGTGAGTCCCACCCAACTCCCCATCTCGACACGGGGTTTCGGGACGGCGACAAGGAGCGGCACCCTCTCGGAAGCTGTTAGACGTGGGAAGCGGCAGCCAGATCTCGTTGGGAGGGACCGGATGGGCCTCTCCAAGCCTCCCAGGCCGTTGCGCAGGAGAGGCCCATCCGGTCCCTCCACGCCAAGCCTTTCACCGCGACCTACTTCTGGCGTCGCTTCAGCCCTTCTCGGCGGAGTTTCTTGGCGAGGGTGACTTCTTTGCGGTCGGAGCCTTTCTTGTCCGGTCCTGGCGTCTCCAGGGTGGCTGGAAGGTCCTCGAAGCGGGGCTCGGAGAGGAAGGCGGCGAGGCCGCGTTTGCCCATCTCGCCTTTGCCGATGTTGGCGTGGCGATCGCGGCAGGAGCCGAGCGGGGCGGCGGCATCGTTGACGTGGACGGCGCCGAGCCGGTCGATGCCGACCTTGGCGTCGGCTTCGTCGAGCACCGAGGCCAGGTGCGCTTCGTCGGTGATGTCGTAGCCCTGGACGAACATGTGGCAGGAGTCGAGGCAGAGGCCGAGGCGCTTGTCGCCACCGGCGCCGTCGATCAGGTCGGCGATCTGGTCGAAGTCGCGAGCCAGCAGGCCCTTGTGGCCGGCGGTCTGCTCGAGCAGCAGCCGGCAGGAGTCGGTGTCCCCGAGGGCGCTCGCGATCGTTTTGGCGGCGCGTTTGATCGAGGGTGCGAGCGGATCTTTCTTCTGCGAGCCGGGGTGGAGGACGACGCCCGCGGCGCCGATCTCGTCGCCGACTCGCAGGGCGTGGGCGAGCGAGTCCCTGGACTTCTTTCGCAGCTCTTTGTCTTTGCTCGCGCAGTTGATCAGGTAGACGGCGTGGATGATCACCGCTTCCACCTTGGAGGCCGCCATTGCCTCGCGGAAGGCGGCGAAATCCTCATCGCCGTACTTGGTCGGCCGCCACATGCGGGGGCTCTGGTTGAAGATCTGGATAGATTCGCAACCGCGTTCTTCGCCGCGCTCGATTGCGTTGACGAGCCCGCCCGCGGTTGAAACATGCGCTCCGATCAACATGACCAGCAAAAACTCCCGTCTCAGATTTGCCCCGTCGCCAACCGGTGCGCTGCACATCGGTGGGGCGCGGACGGCACTCTATAACTGGCTCGCGGCCCGGCACGAGGGCGGCGCGCTGGTGCTGCGGATCGAGGACACCGACCTCGATCGCTCGAGCGCCGAGAACGTCGAGCAGATCCTCGACGCGCTGCGCTGGCTGGAGCTGGACTGGGACGAGGGCCCGATCTCCCAGGCCGGTCGGGCCGATCGCCACGCCGAGGCGTTGGCGCGCCTGCTGGAGTCCGGCGCCGCCTACCGTGATGTCGCCACCGGCAAGGACGTCGAGGCCTGGAAGGCCCAGCACGGAACCGGCAGCGGTTACCGCGGCACCCCGACTGACGAGCCGGGGGCGGCGGTGCGACTGCGGGTGCCGGATTCGGGAGAGACCGTGGTGCACGACTTGATCCGCGGCCCGGTCTCTTTCCCGAACTCCAGCTACGACGACTTCGTCATTGCCCGCGGCGACGACACCGTTCTCTACAACTTCGCCGTCGCGATCGACGACGCGGAGATGGGGATCACCGAGGTGGTCCGCGGCGACGACCACCTCTCCAATACGCCGAAGCAACTGCTCGTGCTCGCCGCTCTCGGCTACGAGGCGCCCCGTTACGCCCACCTGCCACTCCTGCACGGACCCGACGGCAAGAAGCTCTCCAAGCGCCACGGCGCCGCCTCCGTCCAGGAGCTGCGCGATGCGGGCTACCTGCCCGCGGCGGTGCGCAACTACCTGGCGCTGCTGGGCTGGGGCACCGATGACGACACGACCCTGATGTCGACCGAGGAGCTGGTCCGGCGCTTCCGCGTTGCCGATGTCGGCAAGGCGGCGGCGATCTTCGACGAGAAGAAGCTGCGCTGGCTCAACGGCCGCTTCATGCGCGAGATGTCGCTCGAGGAGTACACCGCGGCCGTCGCCCGCCACCTCGACCGCGAGCCCGATGAGCTCCTCCGCGCCGCCTGCGAGATCTCCCAGGAGAAAGCCCAGACCCTGGACGAGGTCTGGCCGCTGATCCGCTTCCTCTTCGAGCCGCCGGTCGACGACGAGAAGGCCTGGAAGAAGGTGATGAAGCCCGACTCACAGCCCCTGCTGGAAGCCGCGGAGCAGGCCCTGGCGGCAGTCGAGCTCTTTGATCCGGCCTCGATTGAGGCGGCACTCGAATCGATCTTGGATCGCTTCGAGGTGAAACCGGGCAAGCTCTACCAACCGATTCGGGTCGCGATCACGGGCAGCTCGGTCTCTCCCGGGATATTTGAGTCAGTTTCGGTCCTCGGGCGGGAAAAGACCTTGAATCGTCTTTCTGAAGCGCTCAGACGCTTTTCAGGCACTCTTCAAACGGATTAGGTGTTCGTGGCTGGTCGGCTGCAACCCGCTCTCGGCTAAACCAAACGTCCCCTGTTGCCGATGAGTGGTGCGAATGAGCGCAACGACCACCGATCAGACGAGCAGTAAATCCAGTTCCGGCGACAACCCGGCAAAAGCGGCCAACGGGCGCGGCGCGCCGGCTCCGGGCAGTCGCCTGGCCGAGGCCTTCGAGGCGGTCGAGCGTTTCCCGGTCTTGATCGAGTCCCGCGAGCGGGTGATCGCCGCGGCGACGGCCGACAACCCGCGGATCGGTGAGATCGTCGAAGCCGTCGAGGCGGATGTCTCGCTCTCGATCTCCGTCCTCCGGTTCGCCAATCGCAGCGGCCTTGTCGCCGGTGGCGTCGCCGGCATCCCCGACGCCGTCGACGTGCTCAAGCCCTCCGGCGTGCTGGCGATCGCCGGCACCGCTCCAAGCTTCGACTTCTTCGAGTCCAACGGCGGCTGGGAGCTGAAACCGGAGCGCTTCCGGGTCCACGCCCTGGCCACCCAGCGGGCCGGCGACGAGATCGGTCGCGCGGTCGGCTGGGTTGAACGTGACGAGCTCGCGGTCGCGGCCCTGCTCCACGACGTCGGCCGCCTGGTCATCTCCCGCCTGCACCCTGGCTACAAGGTCTACTTCGACGCGATCTCCCGCACGCCCGAGCAGCGGCTGCGCGACGAACGCGAGCAGCTCGGCATCGACCATGCGTTGGTCGGTGGTGTTCTCGCCCGGCGCTGGAACCTGCCGCAGCGGATCGCCATCGCGATCGAGCGCCACCACGCTGAGGAGGCCGACGGTCTCGCGGCTCTGGTCGCGACCGCCGACATGGTCGCCCACTACTCCCAGGGGGAGGCGATCTCCCCCGACCGGCTCCACGCCAGCGCCGAGCGCTGCGGCCTCAGCTCCGACTCCCTCCGCGACCTGCTCTACGAGATGCCCCTGGCGAGCCAGGAAAGCTCGCGGATCAGCGAGCCCTGCCCGCTCTCCTCTCGCGAGTTGGACGTCCTCCGCCATCTCTCCGAAGGCATGGTCTACAAGCAGATCGCCAGCGAGATGCACCTCTCGGTATCGACGATCCGCACCCACCTTCACAATGTCTATGGAAAGATCGGCGCCGTCGATCGCGCTCAGGCCGTGCTCACCAGCCGCGACCGCGGCTGGATATAAGGCGCCGTCTCCTCCGCTCCCGCGGGGACGCGCTCATTACGACCGGCGATCTCGCGTCCCCGCTCCCGCGTCCGGGGACGGCTTGGGCGATGCCGTTGTCAGTCGATCAGGCACTCGCGCAGGGCGATCGAGACCGCGTGGGTGCGGTTCTTGGCGCCGAGGCGGGCGAGGGCGGTCTTGATGTGGGTCTTGACTGTCTCTTCACTGAGGTCGAGTTCGCGAGCCGCGACCGTGGTCGACTCGCCGTCGGCCAGCAGCTGCAGGATCTGGCGCTGGCGGCGAGTCAGCTTGCCGCGGCTGCCTTTCGGCGGCACTGCAGGGTCGACGAAGCTCTCCTGCGCGGCCGCAGCGTCGACCGCCCGGCGCAGCTCGGCGGTGCCGGCGGTGCGGGCGATGTAGGCGCTGGCGCCGGCCTGCATCGCGGCGGTGGCGATGTGGCGCTCGGGGCGCTCGCCATGGGCGACGATCCCGAGACCCGAAGAGGTGCTGCGCAGCATGCGGATCGTCTCCTGTCCGCTGATCGCCGCGACCCCAGCGCCGTTCTGGCGCCAGCGCATGTCGACGATCGCGACGTCGAAGTCACCGATGTCACGGACCAGCTCGAGAGCCTCCTCGCGGCTGCTCGTCTCGTGCACCTCAAAGTCGCCGGCGAGGACTTCGCGAACCCCGAGGCGGACCAGCGGCTGCTCGTCGATCACGAGGCAGCTTGCGCGTTCGCTCAGGACTGCCTCCGATCACTCATCGCAGTTTTGGCGCCGGTTGCTCCCTCGCGCCCGATCGCTTCCGATCCTAGCCCAGGGGGAGAAGGTGCGGTAGAAAGTCGGGGTGATCTCGATCACCTCCAAGTCCCGCTACGCGGTCGTCGCCCTCGCCGAGCTCGCCCGCTCGGGGGACCGGCCGGTACCGATCAAGGAGCTGGCCGAGCGTCGTGAGATCCCCGAGCAGTTCCTGGAGCAGCTCTTCTCGACCTTGCGCCGGGCCGGATTGCTGACCAGCCACCGCGGCATGCGCGGCGGCTACACGCTCTCGCGGCCGCCCGAAGAGATCACCGTGCTCGAGGTCGTCCAGGCCCTCGACGGCAAGATCGGCCAGGAGGCCGAAGAGGCCGGTGGCATCTGGGCCGAGGGCGTCACCGCCCTGCGCAAGGTCTTCGGCCAGACGACGATCGCCGAAGTCGCCCGCCGCGAGGCCGAAGAGGCCGGCAGCGGCATGTACTTCATCTGACCGCAGGACCTCCGGCCCGCACCTGGCGACGGCGGACACCTGCGGGCCGCAATCAGGCGGATGCGCTCGCGACATTGACCACACCAGGGTGGTGTCAATGTCGCGAGCGGTCTCACTGTCGGTCGCCACGCCAGTTTCGCGCGCGCTCCAAGTAATCAATGCCGCTAAGTTGAGCTCCGTTGCCTTGGCACTCGACAAAGCCCTCCGGGTCTCTCATTGCGATTCTCTCCTGAGGCCAGATCTGTGCTGACCGAGCGCCTGCGCCTTGAGATACCGCGAGCTGACGACCTCGGCGGCTACGTCGAGGTCTTCACTCATCCCGTCGTGCGGACCTGGCTGCGGCCCGAGCCGTTCCCGCCGGCGACGCGAGCGGACATCGAGGAGATGATCGCGAAGGACCGCGGGCACTTCGAGGAGCTCGGCTACGGGCCCTGGGCAGTCTTCGATCGCTCCGACGGTTCGTTCGTCGGACGGGTCGGACTGCAGCCGCGCCGGCTCGGGGACGAGGACGCGGTCGAAGCGGTCTGGGCGATCGACCCCGCTCGCCATGGCGAGGGGTTGGCGACCGAGGCGGCGTTGGTGGCGGTCGAGCTGGCCCGGCAGCTGGAAATCGGCGGAATCGTCTCGTTGATCCAGCTGAGCAACCTCGCCTCGCGGGCAGTGGCGGCAAAGGTCGGATTCCGGGAAGGCGGCAAGATCGAGCACGCGGGTCTGCCGCACACGATCTACCGACTCGCTCTCGCCTAAAGTGGCCGGCGATGCGAATTCCAGCCTGTGAGCTAGTCAGATGAGGATCGGAGCCGAGGCGTCGGCAGTGGTCGGCAACACGCCGATGGTCTTGCTCGATCGGATGGTCGAGGGGCTCGGCGGCCAGGTCTGCGTCAAGCTCGAGTACTTCAACCCCGGCGGCTCGGTCAAGGACCGGATCGGAGTGGCGATGATCGACGCGGCCGAGGAAGAAGGGCTGGTCAAACCGGGCCGCTCGGTGGTGGTCGAGCCGACCAGCGGCAACACCGGCATCGCCCTGGCGATGGTCTGCGCGGCGCGCGGCTACGAGCTGATCCTGACCCTGCCGGAAGGGATGAGCCGTGAGCGCGCCAAGCTGCTGCGCGCCTATGGCGCTGAGGTACGGGAGACGCCCTCGCTGGGCGGGATGAACGAGGCGGTCGCGCTGGCCGAGGAGATCCGCGAGCAACGCAAAGGCTTCATGCCGATGCAGTTCTCCAACCCGGCCAACGCGGCGGCGCACCGCAGTACCACGGCGGAGGAGATCTGGCGCGACACCGACGGGCAGGTCGGCGCCTTCGTCGCCGGGGTCGGGACCGGCGGCACGATCACCGGGGTCGGGCAGATGCTGAAGGAACGGGCGCCGGATGCACTGGTCGTCGCGGTCGAGCCGGCCGGCTCTCCGGTCCTCTCCGGCGGCGCCCCCGGACCGCACAAGATCCAGGGCATCGGCGCCGGCTTCATCCCCGAGGTGCTCGACCGCTCCGTGGTCGACGAGATCCTGCCGGTCGGCGACGAGGACGCACTGGAGACGGCTCGGCTGGCGGCGCGCGAGGAGGGGATCCTCGCCGGGATCTCCGCCGGAGCCAACATCTGGGCGGCGCTGCAGGTGGCGGCGCGGCCGGAGATGGCGGGCAAGAGGGTGGTGACGATCGTCTGCGATTCGGGCGAGCGCTACATGTCCCTACCCTTCTTCTCACCATGAGCAGGTGGAAGCGGGTGGTCTCGGAGGTGCGGGCCGACATCGCGGCGGCGCGCGACCGCGACCCCGCGGCGCAGGGCGTCTCGAGCTTCGAGATCCTCAGCAGCTGGGCCGGGGTGCAGGCGTTGCTGGCCCACCGCGCCGCCCACGCGCTGCTGGACGGGGGCGTGCCGGTGCTGCCGCGGACGATCGCCTACGTCACCCGGGCCGTGACCGGGGTCGAGATCCATCCCGCCGCCGAGATCGGCACCGAGCTCTTCATCGACCACGGGTCCGGTGTGGTGATCGGCGAGACGGCGCGGATCGGCGACCGGGTGACGCTCTACCAGGGCGTCACGCTCGGCGGCACCGGCTTCCAGCGCGGCAAGCGCCATCCGACACTCGGAGACAACGTCACCGTCGGCTCCGGTGCCAAGCTGCTGGGGCCGATCGCGGTCGGCGACGGCGCCAAGGTCGGTGCCAATACCGTGGTCGTCGAGGACGTGCCTCCAGGGGCGACCGTGGTTGGCAACCCGGGTCACCCGGTGCGAGTCGAAGGCAAGCGGATCGAGGGTCCCGACGCCGACTGGATCCACCTTCCCGACCCGATCGCCGACGCGATCAAGGGCCTCTCGGCGCGGATCGCCGAGCTCGAGCAGCGGCTCGCCGAGCTCGACGGCGGCAACGGCGCCGGCGCCGGCTCGACCGAGATCCCGCCCCGCACCGGCCGGTCTTCAGCCGGTGGCTGAGATAGCGTCACGGGCGCATTGAAAGCCATCCCGTCCGCAGACTCGAAAGGCTCGCCTTGAAAATCCGCCACCTGCTGCTCCCCTGCCTGCTGCTGATCTCGGCCCTCGCGCTCGCCGCCTGCGGTGGCGGCGGCAGCGACAGCGGCGAAGAAGAAGCGATCGAAGCCGCGATCGTTCGTTCGGCGACGACCGCCGATCCCGCCAACTGCACCGAGGTCGAGACCCAGGCCTTCGCCGAACAGAGTTCCGACGAAAGCGGCGCCGCCGCGGTCAAGGAATGCGAAAAGGAAGCGAAGGACGCCAGCAACAACGCGAAGACGGTGAAGGTGACGAAGATCAAGGTCAACGGCTCCGAAGCGACGGCGGACGCGGCGATCGTCGGCGGCGGTTTCGACAGCCAGGTGATCTCGATCTCCCTGGTCGAAGAAGAAGGTGCCTGGAAGCTCGACCGGCTGACCGGGTTCGCCAAGCTCGACACCACGAGGCTGGCTGAAATCTTCGGCGAAAAGCTCGAAGAAACCGGCGAACTGACGCCGAAACAGACGAGCTGCATCGTCGAAGGCATCGAATCAGCGTCGAAGGCGAAAGCCGAAGAACTGGTGCTGAGCGGTTCCTCGCAGCCGCTGGTCGAACTCGCCGAAGGCTGCGAATAGGGGTCGCACTCCTGGAGGGCCCCGCCGAGCCCCTGGCTATGCTCGGCGGGTGACCTTGCAGAGCGAGTTCGAGATCCCGTCGGAAGCCGATTCGGGGGCGGCGGGAGCCCCCACCGAGCCCGGTGCCGACCGCGTCGAGCGTCTGCTCGCGGGCCTGAATCCACCCCAGCGACAGGCGGTCGAACACAGCGAGGGGGCGCTGCTGGTGATCGCCGGCGCCGGCTCGGGCAAGACCCGGGTCCTGACCCACCGGATCGCCTACCTGCTGGCCACCGGAGCGGCGCGGCCGGGGGAGATCCTGGCGATCACCTTCACCAACAAGGCGGCGGCCGAGATGCGCGAGCGGGTCGGCGAGCTGATCGGCCGCTCGGTGCGGGCGATGTGGGTGACGACCTTTCACTCTGCCTGCGCCCGGATGTTGCGGGTCGACGCCGAGCGGCTCGGCTACTCGCGTGGCTTCACGATCTATGACCAGTCGGATTCGCTGCGGATGCTGAAGCGCTGCCTGCGCGAGCTCCACGTCGACCCGAAGCGGTACCCGGCGCGGGCGATCCACTCGAAGATCTCCGGCGCCAAGAACCAGCTGATCGACTCCGACACCTACGCGGAAACGCAGGGCAGCATCTTCGAGGAAATCGTGGCCGAAGCCTTCCCGCTCTACGAGAAACGGATGCTGGAAGCGAACGCGATGGACTTCGACGACCTCCTGGTCCGCACCGTCAACGCCCTCGAGCTGTTTGAGGACGTCCGCGAACGCTGGCGCCGCGCCTTCCGCCACGTCCTCGTCGACGAGTACCAGGACACCAACCACGCCCAGTACCGCCTGCTGCAGCTGCTCTCCGCCGAGCACGGCAATTTGATGGTTGTCGGAGACGAGGACCAGGCAGTCTACGGCTTCCGCCACGCCGACATCCGCAATATTTTGGACTTCGAGCAGGACTTCCCGGAGGCCGCGGTGGTCAAGCTCGAGCAGAACTATCGTTCGACCGAGACGATTCTCGCGGCCGCCAACGCGGTCGTCGACCGCAACCGCGAGCGGCGGCCGAAGAAGCTCTGGACCGACATCGAAGGGGGCGAGAAAGTCCAGCTCTCCGAACTCGGCGACGACCACGAGGAGGCGCGCTGGATTGCGGCTGAGATCGAGCGACTGGGGGAGGAGCACGGGGTGGCGCGCTCGGACGTCGCGGTCTTCTACCGGACCAACGCGATGAGCCGGATCCTCGAGGACACGCTGGTCCGCTTCGAGTTGCCCTACCAGGTGATCGGCGGCACCAAGTTCTACGACCGGGCCGAGGTCAAGGACGCGATCGCCTATCTCAACCTGCTGCTCAACCCCTCCGACCAGGTCTCCTTCCAGCGGATCGTAAATTCGCCGCGGCGCGGGATCGGCAACACGACCCAGGGGCGGCTCGTCTCTTACGCCAACACCGCTGGGCTGACGATCTGGGAGGTGATCGAGCGGGCCGAGGAGGTCCCCGGACTCAGCGCCGCGGCGATCAAGGCCGTCTCCCGTTTCTTCGAGACCGTCGACCTGCTGAAGGCGCGGGTCGACGCCGGCTCCACGGTCGCCGACCTGCTGCAGGCGGTGCTGAGCGAGACCGGCTACCTGGAAGCGCTCGAGAACGAGCGCACGATCGAGGCCGAGGGCCGGATCGAGAACCTCGCAGCGCTGGCCGAGGCAGCGGAGGAGTTCGACCTCAACCGCGAGCGCGAGGGCGAGAGCGAGGTGCCGCCGTTGGAGGAGTTCCTGCAGCAGATCTCGCTGCTCTCCGACCAGGACTCGATCGAGGACCAGCAGGAGTTGATCACCCTGATGACCGTCCACAACGCCAAGGGGCTGGAGTACGACACGGTCTTCGTCGTCGGCTGCGAGGACGGCTCCTTCCCGCACATGCGGGCCTTGGAAGAGGGAGGCGAAGAAGAGGAGCGGCGGCTCTGCTACGTCGCCATCACCCGCGCCCGCCGGCGCCTCTACATGACCTGGGCGCGGGAGCGGCGGTTGTTCGGGCGGGCCGAGCGCAACCTGCCCTCGCGCTTTATCGACGAGCTGCCGGTCGAGCTGACCGAACGCTACGCGACCGCCTCCTCGACGGTCGGCGGCATGACCTGGAACCCGACCCCGAGCGCCAGTCCGGCCCAGCCGGTCGATCCCAGCCCGGCGCTGGAAATGCAGGTCGGCGACGACGTCGTCCACGCCGGCTTCGGCGATGGAGTCGTCACCGGGGTCGAGCCTGGCGGCGTGGTCGCCGTCCGCTTCTCCAACGACGGCTCCGAGCGCAAGCTGATGGCCGACTACGCACCGATCCGGAGGCGGTAGCGCGATGGCCGCCCGGGTGATCGACGGCAAGGCGATCGGCGCAGCGGTGCGGGCCCGGGTCGGCGAGGAAGTCGCCGCCTACGAGGCGCAGTTCGGCCGGGTCCCGACCCTGGCGACGGTGATCGTCGGCGACGATCCGGCCTCGGAGATCTACGTCGCCAACAAGCACCGCGCCTGCGGCGAAGCGGGGATCGGCTCGGTCCACCACGGCCTGCCCGTCGAGACCTCCGCGGAGGAGCTGCTGGAGCTGGTCCGCGCCCTCGGGAGCGACGACGAGGTCGACGGGATCCTGGTCCAGCTGCCGGTTCCCGAGCAGATCGATCCCGACGCGGTGGTTGGCGCGCTGGACCCGGGCAAGGACGTCGACGGCCTGACCCCGCTCAACGCCGGCCTGCTCGCCCACGGCACGCCGGGCCTGGTGCCCTGCACGCCGGCCGGAGTGATGGAGATGCTGCGCCACGAGGGGGTCGAGCTGGCGGGGGCCGAGGCGGTGGTCGTCGGCCGCTCGAAGCTGGTCGGAGTGCCGGTCGCCCGGCTGCTGCTCGCCGCCAACGCGACGGTGACGATCTGTCACTCGCGGACCCGCGACCTGGCGGCGACTTGCGCCCGCGCCGACGTCCTCGTCGCCGCGGTCGGGGTGCCGAAGCTGCTCGGCGCCGACGCGGTCAAGCCGGGTGCCGTGGTGATCGACGTCGGCATGAACCGCACCGAAGACGGGCTCTTCGGCGACGTCGACTACGAGGCCGCGGCCGAGGTCGCCGCGGCGATCACCCCGGTTCCCGGCGGCGTCGGCCCGATGACGATCGCGATGCTGCTCGTCAACACCCTGACCGCGGCCCGCCGGCGCAGCGAAGGATGAAGCTCGACCGGCTCAACCGGGGGGAGGCGATCGCTCTGGTCGCCGCCGTCGCCCTCTTCGTCGTCATGTTCCTCGGCTGGTTCGGCTCGGAAGTCTCCGGTCAGGCGGGAAAGATCGACTTCGGCGACGGGGCCGGCGCGGGAGGCAGCGCCTGGGCGACCCTCGACGTCATCTCCTTCGTCCTGATGCTGACGATCGCCGTCACGGTCGGAGCCGCGTTGCCGGCGCTGCTCGGCTCGCGGTGGAAGCCGGCGATCCCGCCTGGCGCCGTAGTTACCGTGCTCGGCGGGCTCTCGTTCCTGCTGATCCTCTTCCGGATCGTCTTCCCGCCGACTTTCGGCACGCTCGGCGGGATCACGGTCAACGCCACGCTCGAACTCGGGATCTTCCTCGGCCTCGCCGCGGCGGGCGCCATCGCTTACGGCGGCTACCGGGCGATGGGCCTGCGCGGCACGTCGTTCGCGAAGATCGCCGACGGGCTGGCGGCCAGGCCCGCCCGCGCTCCCGCCGGCAATCCGAAGCGGCGCTCGGAGAAGCGGCCAGAGTCGCGCGGTTGACGCCTGGGTCGGGTGTATGGTCGCGAAGACCGCTCCAGTGCCACCGAGAGGAAGAGGCGAATGGACCTAGACAGGCTCAGCGACGGGGAGAAGATCGCGGGGATCTCGGCGATCCTGCTCTTCGTCTTCATGTTCTTCGACTGGTTCGGCGTCGAAATCTCCGGTGCTGGCGGGTCGATCTCCTTCGGCAGTGAAGCGTCGCAAAGCGCCTGGGATGCGCTCGACTTCATCCCGATCATCCTCGTCATCGCGGTCATCGCGGCCCTCGGCGTGGTGGCGCTGCGTCTCACCGATTCCGTCTACGAGCCGCCGGTACCCGCCAATACCGTCGTTGCCATCCTCGGCATCGTCTCGGCGCTGCTGATCCTCTTCCGCATCGTCGACCCGCCGACCTTCGGCAGCTACAACGGCGTCTCGGCCGACGGGACGGTCGAATTCGGCATCTTCCTCGGCCTGATCGCGGCCGCCGGCATCGCCTACGGCGGCTACCGGGCGATGCAGGAGGAAGGCGCCTCCTTCTCCGACTTCGGTGACCGCCTCGGTGGCGGCGGCAACCCGCCACCTCCGCCCCCGTCCGCGCCGCCGCCCCCGCCAAGCGCCTGAGCCGCGGGCCGCTCAGCTGGCCGCGGCTATCCCCCGGGACACCTGCTTGGCGAAGGCGATGATCGTCATCATCGGGTTGACGCCGACCGAGGTCGGGAACAGCGAGCCGTCGGCGACGTAGAGATCGCGGCTGCCGTTGACGGCGCCGCTGGTGTCGCAGACGCCCTCGCGCGGGTCGGCGGCGATCCGCGCCGTCCCCATCGGGTGGAAGGCCTCCAGCCGCAGCTCGGCCGGCTTGAAGGTCGTCGCCTCGAACTGGGCCAGGTCGCCGGGCCGCAGCACCCCGACCCGGGCGATGTTCGGGTAGACCTCGGTGGCACCGGCGGCGAAGTGGATCTCGGCGGCGCGGGCGATCCCGAAGGTCAGCCGGCGCGCATCGTCGCGGGTCAGCTTGTAGGAGGCGCGCAGCGAGCCCTCGGTGCCGAGGCCGACGCGTCCGGCGGAGAGGTCGGAGAGGTGGACACCGATCGAGCCGACGTGGCCGAAGTCGAGCATCGCTTCCTGGTGGCTGGCGCCGGCGCCGAGCAGCCAGGCGCCACCGAAGGCGAGCGGCGTAAAGGTCGCCTCGAGCAGCACCCGCTGCTGCTCCCACTCGTCGACGTAGAAGCTCTGCATCACGCCCTCCCAGCCGCGCACCTCCTCCTCGTAGCGGGCGCCGACCCAGCAGGCGGGGTGGATGTGGAGGTTGCGGCCGACCTGGCCGCCGCCGAGGCCCGAGCGCTGCAGCAGCTCCGGCGTGCCGAGGGCGCCGCCGGCGAGGATCACCGCCCGCTTGGCGCGCACCACGTAGGCGCCACCTCCGGTCGCGCCCTCGACCCCGACCGCACGGCCGTCCTCGAGCAGCACCTCGGTGACCTCGACCCCGGCGCGGACCCGCGCCCCGGCGGCGACGGCGCGGGGGAGGTAGCTGACGTGCATCCCGCGCTTGGCGTCGATCGCGCAGCCGAAGGGGCAGGAGCTGCACTGCACGCAACTGCCGGCGTTGCGGAAGATCGGCGCGGCGCTGGCCCCGATCGCGGCGGCGCCCTCCATCGCCAACTGGCCGTTTCGGCCCATCGTCTCGGGGTCGAGCTGGGTGACGTGGAGGAACTCTTCGGCCTCGGCGAAGTCGGCCTCGAGGTCGTGGGCCCAGCCGATCCCGAAGCGCTGCTTCCAGTTCTCCAGCACCGGATCGGGCGCCCGGAAGCAGGTGCCGGAGTTGATCACCGTCGTGCCGCCGACGACTTTCGCCACCGGCACCGGGATCGGCGGCCGGCCTTCGGCGATCGTCAGGCCGGCGTCGCGGTAGAGGGTGGCGATCGCCTCGAGGTGGTCGCTCGGGTAGTTGTCGCGGTTGTAGTGGCCGCCGGCCTCGAGCACGACGACGTCGAGGCCCGCTTCGGCCAGGCTCGCCGCCGCGACCGCCCCGCCGGCCCCGGAGCCGACGATGACGACGTCGCACTCCTCGCCGGATCCCCGCGGCTCGGTGTCGCCGAGCGAGCCCGCCGGCTCCGGCAGCGTGCCGTCGGCGCGGGCGCAGCCGATCTCGAAGCCGATCCGCTCCTGCACCTCGGGGGTGACCGCGTAGCCGAGGGTCGAGAACAGCTTCGCCATCAGCAGCAGGTCGTGTTTGACCGAGAGGCGCGAGGCCTCCAGCTTCAGCAGCACCTTTTCCGCCGCCTCCGGGCTGAGCCTGCTGAAGCGGCGCGGGAAGGGCAGCCACTCGAAGGCGCGCAGGCCGAGCTTGAGCCGGGCCAGGACGCGGGGCGAGACCGAGGTGAGGAATCGCGCCACCGGGCCGGAGACGTCGACGTCGCGCTCGCCACGCGGCAGGCCGTCGATTCCCGGCGCCATCGCCGCGCAGATCGCGCTCAGGGTGCGTTGCTCAGCGGCTGAAAGCCCTGGCGGGCGCTGTCAACCGGGGTCGACGGGGCGGCCGATGCGGCCGGCCAGGACCCAGAGGCCGAGCGCGATCAGGACCAGTGAGCCGTCGAGGATGAAGTTGAGCAGGTAGGCGAAGACCTGTTCGTCGAAGACGAAGAAGCCGAGCGTCGCCAGCGAGGAGGCGGTCTTGCCGGCGGCGAGGACCAGCAGCAGCGCCCGGTAGCGGACCACGTCGGCCTGGACGACGAGGCAGATGCCGGTGATCACCACCATGTAGGCGAAGCCGAGCGAGAGCCAGAGCTGCTCGTCGCCGTGCGGGGCGCGGGTGTGGTTGCCGAACCATTCGCCGAAATCGGAGAGCACGTCGAGCGTCCCGTTCGGCACGGCGATGAAGAGCAGGCCGACGACGGCGAAGCCGGCCGCGAGCAGGCGCAGGCTGATGACGACGAATCTCTCGGCCCCGGGTCCCTGCATCGGCGGGGACAATAACTGGCTGGGCAGCCAAATTGGGCCCACGCCTAGAATGCGGCCGATGATCGACCGGGATCAGGTGCTTCATGTGGCGCGGCTGGCGCGGCTGCGGCTTTCCGACGAGGAAGTCGAGCGGATGACCGGCGAGCTTTCCGGCATCCTCGAGCACGTCGACCGGATCGGCAAGCTCGATCTCGAGGGCGTCGAGCCGACCACCCACGTCGTCGCCCTGGAGAACGTCTGGCGCCCCGACGTGCCGCGGCCGAGCCTGTCCCACGACGTCGCCCTGGCGAGCGCCCCCGAACCGCAGGACGGCGCCTTCCGCGTCCCCTCGCCGCAGGCCGACGCCTGATGACGGAGATGCTGGACCTGACCGTCGCCGAAGCGGCGGCGCGGATCGCCGCCACCGAGCTCTCGGCGGCCGAGTACTTCGACGCCTGGCGCGAGGCCGCCGCCGGCGACGAGCTGAACGCCTACCTCTCGCGGGTCGACCATCCGCACGCACGCCAGGACATGGAGGGGCCGCTGGGCGGCATCCCGGTCGCGGTCAAGGACATCTTCTGCACCGAGGGGACGCCGACCACCGCCGGCTCGCGGATCCTCGAGGGCTACATCCCGCCCTACACCGCGACCGCGGTCCGCAAGCTCGATGAAGCCGGCGCCCGGGTGCTCGGCAAGACCAACATGGACGAGTTCGCGATGGGCTCCTCGAACGAGAACTCCGGCTACGGCCCGGTGCTCAACCCCTGGGACCGGGGCCGCGTCCCCGGCGGCTCCTCCGGCGGCTCGGCGGCGGCCGTCGCCGGCGGCCTTGCCCCCTGCGCGCTCGGCACCGACACCGGCGGCTCGATCCGCCAGCCCGCCTCGCTCTGCGGGATCGTCGGCCTCAAGCCCACCTATGGTGCGATCTCGCGCTACGGGATGATCGCCTTCGCCTCCTCGCTGGACCAGTGCGGGCCGCTGACCCGCGACGTCACCGACGCGGCGCTGCTGCTGGCGGCGATGGAGGGCCGCGACCCCTGCGACTCGACCTCGGTCGGGATCGAGGGCGGCATCGTCGCCCCCAGCCGCGAGGACCTCACCGGGCTGCGCTTCGGGGTGCCGCGGGAGCTGGCGAGTGACAGCTACGACGCCGGCGTGCGCGCGGTCTTCGAGGCGACGCTGGCGCGGATCGAGTCGCTCGGCGGCGAGATCGTCGAGGTCGGGCTGCCGAACGCCGAGCACGGCATCTCTGCCTACTACGTGCTCGCTCCGGCCGAGGCCTCCTCCAACCTCGCCCGCTTCGACGGCGTCCGCTACGGGATGCGGGCCGGCGGCGACGGCGACCTGCTGGAGATGTACGAGACGACCCGGGCGGAGGGCTTCGGGACCGAGGTCAAGCGGCGGATCATGCTCGGCACCTACGCGCTCTCCTCCGGCTACTACGACGCCTACTACGGCCAGGCGCAGAAGGTCCGGTCCCGGATCGCCGAGGACTTCCACACCGCCTTCGCGGCGGTCGACTTCGTCGTCAGCCCGACCTCGCCCTCGGTCGCCTTCGGGCTCGGCGAGAAGACCGCCGACCCGCTCTCGATGTACCTCAACGACTTCTTCACCGTGCCGATGAGCCTGGCCGGAATCCCGGCGATCTCGATCCCGGCCGGACTGGCCGAGCCCGAGGGCGGTGGCAAGCAGTTGCCGGTCGGCTTCCAGATCGCGGCCCCGGCCTTCGCCGAGCAGAAGCTGCTCGAGGCCTCCTTCGCGCTCGAGCAGGCGATCGGCTTCGACGCCAGGCCGGAGGGCATCGGTGGCTGAGAACGGGCACGAGCTGGAAGCGGTGATCGGGCTGGAGATCCACGTCCAGCTGGCGACGAAGACGAAGATGTTCTGCGGCTGCGAGCTTTCCTTCGGCGACGAGCCCAACGTCCACACCTGCCCGGTCTGCCTCGCCCACCCGGGTGTCCTGCCGGTGGTCAACGAGCAGGCGATCCTCTACGCGTTGCAGATCGGCGCCGCGCTGGAATGCGAGATCGCCCCGCGCTCGATCTTCCACCGCAAGAACTACTTCTATCCCGACAGCCCCAAGGCGTACCAGATCAGCCAGTACGACATCCCGATCTGCGGCCCTGGCAGGCTCGGCGACGTCCGCATCCACCGCGCCCACCTCGAGGAGGACGCGGCGAAGACGATCCACGTCGGCGGCTCAGGCCGGATCCACGGCTCCGATGCCTCGCTGGTCGACTTCAACCGTGGCGGCACGCCGTTGGTCGAGATCGTCACCGAGCCGGACCTGCGCGGCGCCGCCGAAGCCGCCGCCTGGGCGCGCCTGCTGCGCGAGACGGTGCGCCAGCTCGGCGTCTCCGACGTCAACATGGAGGAGGGCAGCCTGCGGGTCGACGCCAACGTCTCCGTGCGGCCGGTCGGCAGCGAGACGCTCGGGACCAAGACCGAGCTGAAGAACATGAACAGCTTCCGCTTCCTGCAGCGCGGCGTCGAAGCCGAGCTGACCCGCCAGCGCGAGCTGATCGCGGCCGGGGGGGAGGTCGAACAGGAGACCCTCCACTTCGATCCCGCCAGCGGCTCCCTCACCTCGCTGCGCTCGAAGGAGGAAGCCCACGACTACCGCTACTTCCCCGAGCCCGACCTGGTCCCGATCGTCCCGACCGAGGCGATGCTGCGCGAGGCCCAGGAGTCGCTGCCGGAGCTGCCCGCGGCCCGCATCGAGCGCTACGTCGGCGAAGGCCTCGCCAAAGACGTAGCCGCAGTGCTGGCGACCGACCCCGAGACCGCCGCCTACTTCGAGGCGACCGCGGCTGCCGCGAGCGGGGTCGAGGCCAAGACCGTCGCCAACTGGGTCACCGGCGAGCTGGCGGCGGCGCTGCGCCAGACCGACGAGGAGACGAGCGCCGCCGACTCCAAGGTCACGCCGGAGTCCCTCGCGGCCCTGATCAGCCTCGTCGCCGAGAAGAAGATCTCCCACGGCAGCGGCAAGACCGTCCTGGCGGCGATGGTCGCCGAGGGCGGCGACCCGGCCAAGATCGTCGAGCGCGAGGGCCTGGCCCAGATCTCCTCCGACGACGGCGAGCTGGCCGCGATCGTCGCCGCCGCCGTCGAGGCCAACCCCGAGGCCGCCGAGCAGATCCGCGCCGGCAACGGCAAGGCGATCGGCGCCATCGTCGGCACCGTGATGCGCGAGACCAAAGGCCGCGCCGACGGGGGAGAGGTCAACCGCCTGATCCGGGAGCAGCTCGGGCTGTAGCGGGCGGCGGTCGGGGGAGGCCTCGCCGTCACGAACAGCGGGAGGTTCCGTCGAGGCCTCCCCCGACCGCAGCGACGGGAGCGCCTCCCGCCTCGCGAGGTCGATGCGCCAGCGGTCGTCGCTTGTAGCCCGGTGGGCGACAAGCGACGAACGGACCGTTACGGGATCGTGGAGAAATCGGGCCGGATTCGTGCCTTGTGACACTTTGTTACAAGCTGTTACGGTGTGGATATGGCCTGGAACGTCGTCATTGCGGGTGGTGGATTTGGTGGGGCGGCGGCTGCGCGAGAGTTGGAGAAGGTGATGCCGAAGCAGTCATCGCGGCTGACGCTGGTCAACGAGACCAACTTCATGCTCTACACGCCGTTCCTGCCGGAGGCTGCCGCCGGGACCTTGGAGCCGCGGCACGTGGTGACGCCGCTGCGAGACATTCTCAAGCGCAGCTATCTGCGGCTGGGGTCGATCGTCGGGCACGACCCGGAGGCGAAGACGGTGCGGCTGCGGGCGAAGTACGGCGAGGTGGAGGCGCTGCCTTACGACCAGCTGCTGCTGGCGCTGGGCTCGGTCTCGCGGACGCTGCCGATTCCGGGCCTGGACAAGCACGCGGTCGGCTTCAAGAGCCTGGCCGACGCGATCTACCTGCGTAACCACGTGGTCGAGACGCTGGAGGAAGCCAACGCGACCGACGATCCGGCCCGCCGCGACGAACTGCTGACCTACGTCTTCGTCGGCGGCGGCTACGCCGGCCTCGAGGCGCTGGCCGAGCTGCAGGACTTCGCCGCCGACGCCATGGAGTCATATCCCCGCGCCCGCCTGCACGGGATGCGCTGGGTCCTGGTCGAGGCCTCGGACCGGGTCCTGCCGGAGATCGACATCCAGCTCGCCGAGTACGCCCTGCGGGAGCTGCGCGGACGCGGTATCGACATCAGGCTGAAGACGACCCTCGACGAGGTCGGCGCCGACTTCGCCCGCCTCTCCAGCGGCGAGCGGCTCTCCACCCAGACGGTTGTCTGGACCGCCGGCGTCGCGCCACAGCCGATCCTCAAGGAGCTGAACCTGCCGCTCGACGAGCGCGGCCGGGTCCCGGTCGACGAGTTCCTGCGGGTCCAGGGCTCAGACTCGGTCTGGGCGATCGGCGACTGCGCCGCCGCCCCCGACCCGCGCGGCGGTGTCTGCCCGCCGACCGCCCAGCACGCCGTCCGCCAGGGGCCGGTGGCGGCCCGCAACATCGCCGCCGAGCTGGGGATCGGGGCCCCGGCCCCGTTCGAGTACCGCAGCGAGGCCTCCTTCGTCAACCTCGGCCGCTACAAGGCCGTGGGCAAGATCGGCGACAAAACGTTTCGCGGCTTCCCCGCCTGGTGGCTGGCCCGCAGCTACCACATGAGCCAGATTCCGGGCACCGCCCGCAAGGTCCGCGCCGTCCTCGACTGGACTGCCGGCCTGCCCTTCAAGCGCGACATCTCCGAGGTCGGCTCGATCGGCCACCGCAAACCGCTCGGCTGAAGCCGACCAGCAACAATGAGGGCGTGGAGTACCTCGTCATCATCTTCTTCTTCGGCCTCGCCACGGCGATCATCGGCAGGGCGAAGGGCAGTTCCTTCTTCATCTGGTTCCTGGTCGGCGCCGTCCTGCCCCTGCTCGGCCTCCTCACCGTGATCTTCTACCGCTTCGAGAAGGACGAACCCGAACGCCAGTGCCCGAACTGCCACAAGACGCTGAAGCTCTACGTCCAGGTCTGCCCGCGCTGCGGGACGGACCTGTACCTGCCGGACCCCGCCGATGTCCGGCACCCGGGCGTCAGGTAGGGCGAGCTACCGCAGCCAAGTCCGCACGATCGCGTTGGCGAACCCCACCCCGTAACGGAACACCGCCGGCTTCTTGGAGTGTCCGTGCAGCCGCTGTTCGACCGTGATCGGAACCTCCTTGGCGGGGATGCCGCGCTTGATCGCCTCGATCATGAACTCGGAGGTGTGGAACTGCTCCTGGCGCAGGACCAGCTGGGGGAGGACGCTGGTGCGGACGGCGCGGTAGCCGTTGGAGCAGTCGGTGACGTGGGTGCGGGTGATGAAGGAGACGAGGCGGTTGAAGAAGACGATCCCCAGCTCGCGGGCGAAGTGGTTGCGGTCAGCGTGGCCGAGGACGCGGGAGCCGTGGGCCATGTCGACCTCGCCGTCGAGGACCGGCTGGACCAGGCGCGGCATCTCCGAGGGCAGGTGCTGGCCGTCGGCGTCGAGGGTGACGACGATCTCGGCGCCGGAGTCGACCATCAGCCGGTAGCCGGTGCGCAGCGCGGCGCCGCCGCCGCGGTTGGTGACGTGGCGGGCGACGATCGCGCCGTGGGCGCTGACCACGTCGCCGGTGCCGTCACGCGAGCCGTCGTCGACGACCAGCGTCTCGGTCGCGACGCCGCAGACCTCGGCCGGCATCTGGTCAAGCACGTGGCCGATATTCTCGGCCTCGTTGTAGGCGGGGATGACGATCGCGATCTTGCCGCGGAAGCGCTCCGGGTAGCCCGCCTGGCGGAACTCCTCCCAGGCCAGCCCCTCCAGCGCCGCCGAGAGCTGGCGCGAGTTGCGCGCGCCCTGGGAGAGCGCCCGCAGGCTGATCAGGAAGAGGACGAAGATCGCGAAGACGGCGAGGCCGAGGATCCGCCCGCCGTTGCCCTTTTCGAAGGAGAAGGCGGAGAGCAGGCCGTCGACCACTTCGGTCCCGGAGACGACCGCCAGGCCGACCCCGGAGGCGAGCAGCAGCAGGACGTCGGCGTTGCGCAGGGCGCGCCGGCGGACGATCGCGTAGGCGATCAGGGCAAGGCCGATCAGCAGACCGACGCTGCGCAGCGCCGTCAGTTCGGCCGGGAAGATGCCTGCTATCGGGACCATTCGCGGCCAGAGGATATGGCCGCGAGGGCGGAAGAGAGGGCCAGGGCGGCGAGAGGAAAGACCAGCGTCATCAGCACCTCGTTGCGGCGCGGGGCGGCCAGGGAGATCGCGCCGACCGCGGTGACGAGCACGATCGGGGTCGCCAGGGCGAGCAGATCCCACCAGCGGCGGCGCACCCCGAGCAGCACGAATCCGGCCAGGCCGAGCGCGACCAGCAGGATCTGGACGGCGCGGCCGGGGTGCTGCTCATCGCCGCGCCGACGCCGCTCGACCAGATCCGCCCGACCTTGCGGGCGGTCATCGCCAGGTAGCCGACCGGGTCTTCGCCGAAGTACTTGGAGAAGTTCTGCTTGCCGATCTTGCCCAGCGCCGCGTCGCGCGAGAGTTCGGGATAGCTCGCTTTCCAGACCTTGTCGAAGAGCGCCGTCGGTTCGACTTCGTTCAGCGCTTCGGAGTTGGGCGGCAGCGATTTATGTTCGTAGCGTTCGTAGAGCAGCGCCTTGACCCGCTGGTATTCGCCGTCGGCCGGCAGGTAGGTGCCGACGTAGAGCGCCTTGCCGCTGCCGGTCGAGATCGGCACGACGCGGTGCAGGACGTCGACGTTGCGGATCGTCCAGGGGACGATCGGCAGCAGCAGCGCCGCGAGCAGCAGGCCGGCCCCGGCGAGCCCCGGACGCCAGCCGCGCGTCACTCCAACCCGGACGGCCGCGAGGACGACGAAGGCGGCGGCGACGAACAGGTACTCGGGCCGGAACATCGCCGTCAGCCCGAACAGCAGCCCCGGCACCAGCCAGGCGCGCAGCCGCTCCTGCTCACTCGCCCAGAGGAAGGCGAGGACGGCGGCGGGCAGGGTGAGAATCGCCGGCGGCTCGCTCATCAGCTCGCCGGTGGAGTGGATGAACGGTGGGTAGACGGCGACCGCGAAGGCCGCCATCAGCCCGACGGCGCGACCCGCGTCGATTCCGCCAGGCCCGGACGCACCGCGCGCCAGCCGCTCGCCGAGGAGGAAGACGACGAGGATCGCGGCGACTCCCATCAGCGCCTCGACGATCCGCGCCGTGCCTTCGCGGGCGCCGGCGGTCGCGTAGAAGGCGGCGGCGTAGAGCAGCGGCGCCCCGGGCGACCAATCGCTGGGGTCCTTGAATTCCGGGCCGCCGTAGCTGCCTTCGGTGTAGAGCGACTTGGAGAGCGCGTAGTAGGCGTGCGAGTCGTCTGCCGGGTTGGCGACCGGATGTACCACCGCGTAGGTGCGCAGGCCGAGCCCGAGCACCGCGATCACCGCCAGCGCGATCAGCGTCCTACGGCCATGGCGCTGGAGCAGCGCGCGGATGCGGTCGGCGACGGCGGTCAAGGCCGGATCAGGCTACCCGCACCGCCCGCGGGAGCCGCCGGTCCCGGCAGGGGAGAAATCCCCCAGGTCGGTTCCGGGGCGCCGAATATGCTGCCGGTTCCGCGTCCGTCCCCAAGCCAGGAGAACCGTTCGATGAACCGCTGCCTCGTCCGCCGCCTCGCCCTCTTCGCCTCGCTCGCCGCCCTGTGGTCTGCTCGTCTTCGCCGCTGTCGCCTCGGCGGGGGAAATCAAGCTCGCCTGCGCCGGCAAGGGCCCGCGCAACAGGGACAGCGCCGGCGTCGTGCTCTGCGCCGCCGCGCCCGGCAAGGCGCGCTCCGTCAGCGGCACGGTCCGCGACGACTCGGGCAAGCCGGTGGCGGCGAAGATCCTCGTCACCTTCATCTCCTGGACCCCGCACGGCGAGCGGCTCGTTCAGCCTCGAACCGACCTCGACGAAGACGATCAGCGCCAACGCCGCCGGCAAGTTCTCGCTGCCGGTCAAGGTCGCGCCCCGGCTCGACGTCAGGTTCGAAGCGGTCGCCGACGAAAAGCTCGGCATCACCGGCGGCTTCGCCGAAGCCGAGGTCTCGCGCCGGCTCGACGTCAGGCTGAAGAAGCTCGGCGGCGGCCGGATCAAGTTCACCGTCAAGGGGGCGAGCCCGGTCAAGGTCTACGTCCTCGACTCGAGTGGTTATCTGCTCCCCGGCGTCAAGCCGAAGCGGACGAACAAAGCCGGCGTCGCGATCTTCAGCCTCGGCAGCCGCCGCGGTGAATTCTCCTATTACGTCGACGTAGGCAAGCTCGCCGACCTCTACTGGGAAGACCCACGCCACACCTTCAAGCTCTGAGCCCAGCCGGCGGCGAAGACAGCGCCGCAGCCGGCCAGCGCGGCAAGCAGCGGCAACATCACCAGGACCCGGCGCGGTGAGGCGACGAGCAGGGCGCTGATCGCGGTGATCGCGAGGAAGACCACCCCAATCACCAGCGCCTCCCAGCGCCGCCGCCAGGCGAGCACCGCCAGCCCGAGCAGCCCGAAGGCCAGCAGCGCCCAGTGCAGCGCCTCCCAGACCGGCTCCCGCATCACGTCCCGCGGCCCATGCGACCAGATCCGCCCAACCTTGGTCGCGACGAACCCGGCGTATTCGAGCGGCTCTTCGCTGACGTCGTCCCAAAGCTGTTCCTTGCCCATCCTCGAGAGCGCTTCGTCGGATTCCATCCCCGGATAGGTGTGCGCGGCCAGCCGCGCCAAGATCTGCTCCAGCCTCAGCTTCTGCGCATCCGCCGGGGAGAAGATCTGCGGGTTTTCGGCCACCACTTCGGCCCCGACCTTTTCCGGGTTCCCATCCGAAGGCAGGTACGTCCCCGCGTAGAGCACCTGCCCACCCCCGGTAGAGATCGGCACCACCCGATCAAGCGCCACCGCATTCCGAATCGTCCACGGCACCACCACGATCACGACCCCCGCCAGCAGCACCGCGGCCTGAGCCAACGCCGCTCGCCAGTCCCGCCTCGCTCCGCTCCCGAACACCACAAGCCCAAGCAGCAAGGCGACCGCCAAATACTCCGGCCGCACCATCGCAAGTGCCCCGAGCAGCAAGCCCGGGAGCAACCACCTGGCTAGTGGGCGCCCCGGGGAGGGAGGCCTGCGGGCGGGCGAGGGCGTCCGTTCTCGGCCTCCCTCCCCGGGGCGGTCGCCGGCCGGGTCTGCTCTTGCCCAGAAGAGGGCGAGGACTGATGCGGACAGCAGGGTCGCCGCCAGGGGCTCGGACATGAGCATGCCTTGGTACTCGAGCAGCGCGGGATAGATCGCTACCGCGGCAGCCCCAATCAAGCCGGCAACTATTGGCGAATTTCCCCCCTCATAGGGGGTGAAACTCGCCAGCATCGCGAGCCGTCTCCCGATCAGGTAGGTGAAGAGGATCGAGAGCGATCCGATCAGGGCGAGGACGATGCGGGCGAAGCGTTCGTGGACGCCGCCGGTCAGCTTGTAGAGCCCGGCGGCGAAGAGCGGCAGGCCGGGGGAGTAGTTGCTCGACGGCTGGGTCGCGCTCGGCCCGGCCGTGAAGCCTTGGCCGCGGTCGAGGTTCGCGGCGATCGCCGCGTAGGCCTGGGCGTCGTAGACCGGCGCCCGCCCGTCCCAGGCCTGTCCGAGCCGCAGACCGACGCCCAGCAGGAGGATCGCGACCAGCGCGATCAGCCCCGCCCGGCCCCCGTTGCGCGCCGCCAGTCCGCTTTCCATCTGGCTGATTCAACTAAGCTGCCGCGCCTATGCGAGTTCTGATCCTCGGGGGCGACGGCTACCTGGGCTGGCCGACGGCGCTGCGTTTCTCCGCCCGCGGCCACGAGGTTTCCGTCGTCGACAACTTTGCCCGCCGCCGCTGGGTGGCCGGCGCCGGCTCCGATTCGCTCACCCCGATCGCCGACCTCGACGCCCGGATCGCCGCCTGGGAGGCCAATCCAGCCGGCGAGCGCATCCGCAGCTTCACCGGCGGCGTTGAGGACGGCGACTTCCTCGACCGCGTCGTTGCCGAGACCCGCCCGGAGACGGTCATCCACTACGGCCAGCAGCCCTCGGCGCCCTACTCGATGATCTCCCGCCAGACCGCGGTCGAGACCCAGCAGGCCAACGTCGTCGGCAACCTCAACCTGCTCTTCGCGATGCGCGACCACGTCCCCGACGCGCACCTGGTCAAGCTCGGGACGATGGGCGAGTACGGCCAGCCCAACATCGATATCGAGGAGGGCTACATCGAGATCGAGCACAGGGGGCGCAAGGACTCGCTGCCGTTCCCGAAGCTGCCCGGCTCGCTCTACCACTGCTCCAAGGTCCACGACTCGACCAACATCCACTTCGCCTGCCGCACCTGGGGCCTGCGCGCCACCGATCTCAACCAGGGCGTCGTCTACGGCATCGAGACCGAGGAGACGGCTCGCGACGAGCGGCTGATCACCCGCTTCGACTACGACGAGCTGTTCGGCACCGTGCTCAACCGCTTCTGCCTGCAGGCGGTGATCGGCCACCCGCTGACCGTCTACGGCGGCGGCCATCAGACCCGCGGCTTCCTCAACATCCGCGACACCCTCAACTGCGTCGAGCTGGCGGCGGGGAACCCGGCCGAGCGCGGCGACTTCCGCGTCTTCAACCAGTTCACCGAGCAGTTCTCGGTCCTCGAGCTGGCCGAGAAGGTCAAGCACGCCGCCGAACACCTCGGCTACACGGTCGAGATCAACCACCTCGAGAACCCGCGGGTCGAGAAGGAAGAGCACTACTACAACGCGATCCACACCAAGCTGCTCGACCTTGGGCTGGAGCCGACCCTGCTGGGCGAGGAGCTTGTCGAGTCGCTGATCCACGCGATCGAGCGCTACAAGGGCAGGGCGATCGAGAGTTCGATCGATCCCCACACCCGCTGGAACCCGGCGAAATCGCCTGCAACCCAGGCGTAGCCCCGCGCCGGGCGGGCGCCGGTCCACTGGTACCATCGCCAGTCCGATGAGAGCTGCCGACACCTTGATGGAATCGCTGAAGGCCGAGGGCGTCAAAGACGTCTTCGGGATCCCCGGTGGAGCCAACCTGCCGATCTACGACGCGGTCGTCGACGCCGACTTCCGCCACGTCCAGGTCCGCCACGAGCAGGGCGGCGGCCACGCGGCCGAGGGCTACGCCCGCGCCTCGGGACGGGTCGGGGTCGCCTTCGCCACCTCCGGGCCCGGCGCCACCAACCTGATCACGGCGATCGCCGACGCGATGCTCGACTCGACCCCGACCGTCTTCATCACCGGCCAGGTCCGCACCGACCTGATCGGGACCGACGGCTTCCAGGAGGCCGACATCCTCGGCGCCACGCTGCCGTTCGTGAAGCACTCCTTCCAGGTCACCGACGCGCGCCAGATCCCCGAGTACGTCCACGAGGCCTTCCACGTCGCCTCGACCGGGCGCCCCGGGCCGGTCCTGCTCGACATTCCGACCGACCTCTCGCGCGCCGACATCGATTACCAGCCGCGCTCCGAGCCGGTCGAGATGCCCGGCTACAAGCCCTCCTCCGACGGCAACATCAAACAGGTCCGGATCGCGGCCAAAGCGCTGGCCAACGCCAGGCGCCCGATCTTCTACACCGGCGGCGGCGTCGTCAACGCCAACGCCTCGGAGGAGCTGCGGGAGCTCGCCGCCTCCGACCGCTTCCCGGTCACCTCGACCCTGATGGGCCTCGGCGCCTACCCGGCCTCGGGCGAGGCCTGGCTCGGGATGCTGGGCATGCACGGCACCTTCAGCGCCAACTACGCGATGGACAAAGCCGACCTGATCGTCGCGATCGGCGCCCGCTTTGACGACCGCATCACCGGCAAGCTCTCGGAGTTCGCGCCGCACGCGAAGGTGATCCACATCGACATCGACCCGGCGGAGATCTCCAAGAACGTCGGCGCCCACATCCCGATCGTCGGCGACGTCAAGCTGGTGCTGCCGGCCCTGACCCGCGAGTACCGGGCGCTGCAGACCGATTCCTCGCGCCTGGACGCCTGGTGGGACACGATCCGCGGCTGGCAGCAGGAGCACCCGCTGCGCTACGAGCCCGGCAAGGACGGCGAGATCAAGCCGCAGTTCATGATCGAGGCGCTGCACCGGGCGACCAGGGGCGACGCGATCGTCACCTCCGACGTCGGCCAGCACCAGATGTGGACCGCGCAGTACTACGGCTTCGACAAGCCGCGCCACTGGATCAACTCCGGCGGCCTCGGGACGATGGGCTTCGGCCTGCCGGCGGCGATCGGCGCCAAGGTCGCCTGTCCCGACGAGCAGGTCGTCTGCGTGGCCGGCGACGGCAGCCTGATCATGAACGTCCAGGAGCTGGCGACCTGCGTCAGCGAGGGCATCGCGGTCAAGGTCTTCCTGATGAACAACGGCTACATGGGCATGGTCCGCCAGTGGCAGGAGCTCTTCTGGGACCACCGCTACAGCGCCGTCGAGATGGGCGCCAGCCCCGACTGGGTGAAGTTGGCCGAGGCCTTCGGCGCCACCGGGATGCGTTGCGACAACTCCGCCGACCTCGAGGAGACGATGGTCAAGGCGCTGGAGACCGATGGGCCGGTGCTTGTCGACGTCCGCGTCAGCGCCGAGGAGAACTGCTATCCGATGATCCCGCCGGGCGAAGCCGCTCGCGACATGGTCGAGGCCCCGAAGGCGGTGCGCTGATGGAGGCCGGGACCCCGCAGGTGGTCAAGCTCGAGGAGCTGCACCTGCCCGGGCAGCTCAGTGGCCGCAAGCACATCCTCTCGATCCTGGTCGAGAACAAGCCCGGCGTCCTGGCTCGCGTCGCCGGCCTCTTCTCGCGCCGCGGCTTCAACATCGACACGCTGGCTGTCGGCCCGACCGACGACCCGAGCGTCTCGCGGATCACCCTCACCCTCGACGGCGCCGTCCACCCGATCGACCAGGTGACCAAGCAGCTGCACAAGCTGATCAACGTCCTCAAGATCCGCGACATGGAGCCGGAGGAGACGGTGGCGCGGGAGATGGCGCTGTTCAAGGTCTCCTCGGCGGTCGAGAACCGGGCCGAGATCATCCAGTTCGCGGAGATCTTCCGGGCCAAAATCGTCGACGTCGCCCGCCGCACGATGACGATCGAGGTGACCGGTTCGGCCGACAAGATCGAAGCCTTCGAGCGCATGGTTCGCCCTCACGGCCTGGTGGAGATGGTAAGGACGGGCGAGATCGCAATCTCCCGCGGCGGAGACTGAAAATGACGGCCCCAGACGCCGGCTGGCGGTGTCCTCAGTCGCCTGAATAGCGCTGCTATTCAGGCTCCTTGCGTCCGTGCCAGCCGACCTCTGGAACTCGTCATTTTCTAGCCTCCAGGCCGCGCTCGATCGCGCTCTCGCTCGGGGTAGAAGGACTCTGGTTAGCGCCACGGCTGAGGTCGACGTCGCCGATCCCTGCGCGGCGGTCTTCGCCTCGCGGTTGGCCTCCGATCGCTGGTTCTGTTGGGAGCAGCCCGACCGCGAGTTCGCCCTTGCCGGGCTCGGGGTCGCGCACGAGTCGGCCTCGCGCGGGGCCGGGCGCTTCGCCGACGTCGCGGAGGAGTGCCTGCGGATCGGAGGGGACCCTGTGTTGGAGCAGCCGCGCGGGCTGCCGGCGGGCGCGGGACCGGTCTGGGTCGGCGGCTTCGCCTTCGATTCGGGTGGCGGCGCGACCTCGACCTGGTCCTCTCTGGCGCCAGCCTCGCTGATCTTGCCGGAGCTCTCGCTCTGCCGCAGCGGCGGCCGCACCTTCCTCACCGTCAATGCGGTCGTCAACCCCGGCGACGACGCGGAACGGCATGCGAGCGGGATCGAGACCCGCCTGGCGGGATTGCAGCGCCAGGCGCCGCTGCCACTGCTCGATCCCCATCCGACCACCCATGCCGAGATCCGCAGCGCCCGGACGCCGGCCGAGTTCGAAGCATCGGTCGCCGCGGCCACGGCCCGGATCGCCGCCGGTGGGATGAGCAAGATCGTCCTCGCCCGCGAGGTGATCGTCAGCGCTGCCGCCGCCCACGATCCGGCGGCGCTGTTCGGGGCGATGCGGATCCAGTTCCCGGCCTGCTTCTGCTTCTGCGCCGGCACCCCCGAGGCGGCCTTCATCGGCGCCAGTCCGGAGCTGCTGGTGCGGCGCTCGGGTGCCAGCGTCTCGACCGTCGCTCTCGCCGGCTCGACCCGGCGCAGCTCCGACCCCGCCGTCGACGACCACCTCGGCGAGCAGCTGCTGCGCAGCGACAAGGACCGTCGCGAGCAGCGGATCGTCGCCGAGCGGATCGTTCGCGCCCTGCGCCCGCACGCCGTCTGGGTCGAGGCGGCGCCGGAGCCGGAAATCGTCAAGGTCGCCAACATCCAGCACCTGGCGACCGCCGTGATCGCCCAGCTGGCCGAGCCGCACTCGGCGATCGAGATGGCCGGGATGCTGCACCCCACCCCGGCCGTCGGCGGTGAGCCCTGGTCCGCCGCGGCGCGCGCGATCCCGGAGCTGGAGGAGATGGACCGCGGCTGGTACGCCGGCCCGGTGGGCTGGATGGACGCGACCGAGGACGGCGAGTTCTGCGTCGCCCTGCGCAGCGCCCTGCTGCGCGACCGCGAGGCCCACCTCTTCGCGGGCGTCGGGGTGGTGGCGGGGTCGGACCCGGCCGCTGAGCTGGCCGAGACGGAGGTCAAGTTGGGCGCGTTATTGCCGTTGCTCACCGAGTAGTCGGGTGGGGAGGGATCGGGGGACCCTCGCCCTCACGAACAGCGGGGAGGTTCGGTTGAGGGTCCCCCGATCCCTCTTCAGCGCAGCTGGGCGAGCGCGGCTTGGACGCGCTCCGTCGCTGAACCCGTCGGTTTCGCCGAGTCCGTACTTATCCGTGTTATGCACGGGTTAGTACGGACTCGCGTGTCACGAAAGTGCCGCCAGCGCTTCGCTCACTCGATCGGTGAGGCGACGGTGGGCGGCGACATTGGTCTGGCGGTCGGTCCTGACCTCGATCAGGCCGGTGCCGGCGGCCAGCGCCGCGGGAAGATCGGCGAGGGCATCGAGTCTCCGGTGGGGGAGGTCGAAGAGGGCTGCCGCCTTCTCGGCGCTGACGCCGCGGGGGGTGCCGAGGAGGGATTCGAACTCCTCGCCGTCCAGAGCCTCGTGCTGCGGCAGGAAGTGGAAGATGCCGCCGCCGTCGTTGTCGATGACGAGGATCCGGACCGGGACCGAGGTCTCGCGCAGGGCGGCGAGGCCGCCGATGTCGTGCAGCAGCCCGAGGTCGCCGCTGACGATCGTGGTCGGCCTGCCGCTGGCGTGGGCGGCGCCGATGCCGGCGGAGATCAGGCCGTCGATGCCGTTGGCGCCACGGTTGCAGAGGAAGAGGGCATCGGTGGCGCCGGCGGGCAGGAAGGTCTCCTGGTCGCGGATCGGCATGCTCGACGCCGTGTAGACGAGGTCGCCGTCACGATGGGCGTGGCCGAGCGCCAGATGGAGGGCCGGCTCGGTGATCGGGCCGTCCGCTTCGAACTCGCTCCGCAGCACCTCGCGGGCGGTCTCCTCGGCGGCCAGCCAGGCTGCCGGCGGCGGCCGCTCTTCGCTCTCCAGCCGCGTCGCCCAGCCCGAGGCCAGCTCGGTCGGATCGGCGCGCAGTAGGGCCGCGGCGCGGCGGCTCGGATCGTGCCAGCCGCCGTAGGGGTCGACGACGATCTGGTCGGCGCCGCTGGCCGCCAGCCAGGCCCGCAGCGGCTTGCTGGTCGGCATCTCGCCGAAGCGCAGGACCAGGTCGGGGACGACCGAGCGGGCGAAGTGCTCGTCGCGCAGCAGCTGGTCGTAGGTGGCGATCACGCGGGAGCGGTCGTGAGGCCCGCAGCGCAGCTGCGAGGTCGGCTCGGCGAGGATCGGGAAGCCCGCAGCCCGTGCCAGGTGGGCCAGCGGCTCGCGCAGCTCGGGGTCGAGCTGGCGGCCGGCGACGATCACCCCGGCGATCGCGTCGCCGATCTGGCCGGCGACCTCGTCGAGCAGGAAGGCGGAAGGCTCGAGGTCGATCCGGGTCACCGCGGTCAGCGGCCGCCCCGGCCGCCCTTCCAGGGCCAGGGGGTCGGTGGCCGTGACGGCGCTTTCGACCGGGAGCGGCGCCAGCGGCTCGCGCCAGGGCAGATTGAGGTGCACCGGGCCGGGGCGCGTCTCGCCGCGTGCCGCGGCCAGTGCCCGACAGGCGAGCGAGCGGTAGTGCATGAGGCCCTCGTCGTCGGCCTCATGGGTCCCGACTTCGCAGAACCAGCGCACCGACGAGCCGAAGAGCTTGATCTGGTCGATCGTCTGCCCGGCGCCGACCCCGCGCAGCTCGGGTGGCCGGTCGGCGCTGAGGACGATCAGCGGCAGCGCCGATTCGTCGGCCTCGCAGACCGCCGGGTGGTAGTTCGCGGCGGCGGTCCCTGAGGTACAGAGCAGCGCCACCGGCTCGCCGCTCGCTTGCGCCGCGCCGAGCGCGAAGAACCCCGCCGAGCGCTCGTCGAGGATCACCGTCACCTCGATCTCCGGCTGGCGCCAGAGCGCCACCGCCAGCGGTGTCGAGCGTGAGCCGGGCGAGACGATCGCGAGGCGCAGCCCCCCGCGCGCCAGCTCCTCGACGAAGGCCGAGGCGAGAGCGGTGTTGGCGTTGGTCGGATCCACGGTGGCAGTGTCGATTTAGTCGCCCATGCGGCTACAAAGTCGACAATCAGGCTAAAGGCGGTGTGCGTCGAGCGCGTCCTCGTCGATCTCCACGCCGAGGCCCGGCCCGGGGGGCGGGTAGAGCATTCCGTCGCGCAGCTCGCACTCGACCGCGGAGATGGTGGAAGCGAAGAGGCGCTGGCTGGCGAGACCGTGGGCGAGTTCTGGGGCGCCGGGGGGAGCGGTGTCGCGCAGCGTCTGCGCGACCTGGGCGGCGGCGGCGATTCCAACCGGCCCGTCGAGCGCACTGGAGAGGTAGGACGGAATCACCTCGGCGATCGCGATCGCTTCCTCGGGCCCGCCGACCTTGGTGAGCTTGACCGCGGCCAGCCGGCAGGCCCCCGTCGAGGCCGCCAGCTCGGCGTCGGCGCGAGTCTCGATGCTCTCATCGCCCGCCAGGGGGATGGCGGTGCGGCCGGCGAGCTCAGCCAGTTCGTCGAGGCTAGCGACCGGCTGCTCGGCGAGCTCCAGATCGAACTCCTCCAGCGCGGACAGCGTCCGAGCGGCCTGCGCGACGTCCCAGGCCGCGTTGACGTCGACTCTGATCTTCGCCTCCGGCCCCACCGCTTCCCGCACCGCTCGCACCTGGCCGACGTCGTCGCCAACCCCGAGCTTGAGCTTGAAGGTGCTGTATCCCTCGGCGGCCCACCCCAGCGCATCCGCCGCGACCGCCTCCGCCTCACCCGCCACCAGCGTCGCGTTGCACCGAACTCCCCCCGCCGACGGGCCGATTTGTCGCCCCGTAGGCGACAAATCGTCCCGTCGAGCCGCGTCCTCGGCGGCGGGCAGGCTGCGCAGGTCATGCAGCGCGGTTAGGGCGGCGCAGCGAGCGGGGGCCGAGAGTCCGAGCGTGGGGCCGCCCACCACCGTCTCGTCGAGCTCCGCCAGCTCCGCGAGCGCCGATAGCTCCGCGACCACCTGCTCGATCGTCACCCCGCCTCGCAGCGACAGCGGTACCGCTTCGCCGAGCCCGACGATCCCGTCGTCGCTCGTCAGCCGCAGCAGCACCATCTCCCGCCGCGTCAGCGTCCCGCGTGCCGTCACATATGGCCGCTTGAATGGCAGCGCGTAGGGGATGACCTCGATCGACGCCAGGCGCATTCCCACAGCCTCTCAGCTGGAGATCAGCAGCCCGGCGGTGACCAGCAGGCTGAAGACGCCGAGCAGCGCGCCGGTCGCCGCCAGAACGCCGTTCAGGGCGGGACCGTCGGTGCGCGTGCCCATCGCTCGCATCGGCTTGATCGTCAGCGGCAGAGCCAGCAGCCCGATCAGCGGCAGCGCGCTAGCTTCTCCGGCGACGAGCGCGATCGGCAGGACGGCGAAGGCGCCGAGCACCAGGGTCCGGTAGAGCAGCACCGCGTTGGCGCGGCCCATCCGCACCGCCGAGGTCATCTTGCCCGCCCGCCGGTCGGTCTCGATGTCGCGCACGTTGTTGACGACGATGATCGCCGTGGCGAGGAACCCGATCGAGATCGAGAGGCCGAGCGGCAGCGCGTCGAGGTGCTCGAGCTGCACGTAGTAGGAGCCGTTGACGGCGACGAGGCCGAAGAAGAGGAAGACGAAGACCTCGCCGAGGCCGGCGTAGCCGTAGGGCCGCGGGCCGCCGGTATAGAGGACGCCGGCGGCGATCGAGAGGACGCCGATGACGATGATCACCCAGCCGGCGACGGTTGCCAGGTAGATGCCGCAGGCGACCGCGACTGCGAAGGCGATCCAGGTCGCCCGCATCACCCGCTGCGGGGTGACCAGCCCGGCCGAGGTGACCCGCACCGGGCCGAGCCGGTCGGCGCTGTCGGCGCCGCGCTTGGCGTCCGAGTAGTCGTTGGCGAGGTTGGTCCCGATCTGGATGAAGATCGAGCCGACCAGAGCCGCGAAGAAGGCGCCCCAACGCGGCAGGTGGCCGAGCCACTGCACCGCGGCGGCCGTCCCGACCAGCACCGGCGCGACGGCGGCGGGCAGCGTCCGCGGCCGCGCCGCCATCACCCAGATCCTCATGACCGGCGTGGGAACTTCGAGAAGTCGGGCCGGCGGCGCTGCTTGAAGGACTCGCGCCCCTCGGCAGCCTCCTCGCTGCCGTAGAAGAGCAGGTTGGCGTCGTGGGCCAGCTGTTGGATCCCGGCGTAGCCGTCCTCGTGGGCGTTGAAGCTGGCCTTGACGAGGCGCAGGGCGAAGGGGGAGAGGGCCAGCATGTCGCGGCACCAGGCGACGGTCTCGGCCTCGAGTCGATCGAGCGGGACGACGGTGTTGACCAGGCCCATCTCCAGCGCCTCCCCGGCGTCGTACTGGCGGCACAGCAGCCAGAACTCCTTCGCCTTCTTGGTCCCGACCAGATCGCGCAGCAGCGAGGCGCCGTAGCCGCCGTCCCAGGAGCCGACCCGCGGCCCGGTCTGGCCGAAGACGGCGTTTTCGGCGGCGATCGTCAGGTCGCAGCAGAGGTGGAGGATGTGACCGCCGCCGATCGCGTAGCCGGCCACCATCGCGACGACCGGCTTCGGCAGCCGCCGCATCTGGATCTGCAGGTCGGTGACGTGGAAGCGGCCGACCGCGGCGCCCTCCGCCATGTAGCCGGTATCGCCGCGAACGGACTGGTCCCCGCCGGAACAGAAGGCGCGCCCACCGGCGCCGGTGAAGACGATCACCCCGACTTCGGCGTCCTCGCGCGCGGCCTCCATCGCCGCCGAGACCTCGACCAGCGTCTGCGGTCGGAAGGCGTTGTGCACCTCGGGTCGGTTGATCGTGATCTTCGCGATCGACTCGGCCTTCTCGTAGAGGATGTCCTCGAACTCGCCGGCGCCGCGCCACTCGATCGGCGCGTAGAGGCTCTCCTCGGGCGGGGCTTCCTTGTGACGTCGCGGCAAGTGGGTCCTCCGGGTAGGCGTATCGCGTCCCGCCGGCGCGGAGCGCTAAGAATGCGGAGGCAACGATAGCCCGCCCATCCCGATGCAGGCCCGGTCATGAAACTCGACAACTGGCTCGCCCAAAGATCCCAAAGCTGTCCCGACCGCATCGCCCTGGCGGCTGACGGGGTCGACGTCACCTACGCTGAGCTCGAGGCCGAGGCGACCTGGGTGGCCCGCCGGCTCGCCGCCCACGGCGTTCGCCGCGGCTCGATCGCGGCGCTGACCATGCATCCGCGGCGCGAGCAGGTCGTCCTCTTCCACGCGCTGATGAAGGTCGGCGCGACGCTGTTGCCGCTGAGCCCGCGGCTGACCGCGGCCGAGCGGGCGGCGATCGTCGCTGCCGAGGAACCGACCGTCGACCTCGACGACGCCGGCGAGCTGACCCAGACCGAAGCCGACCTGCCGCTGCTCGGCGAGAACGACATGGACGACGTCTGCGCCCGGGTCCTGACCAGCGGCAGCTCGGGCCTGCCGAAGCCGGTCGGCCTGACCTACGGGAACTTCCTCTGGAGCGCGGTCGGCTCCGGCTTCAACATCGGCGTCGACCCCGCCGATCGCTGGCTCTGCTGCCTGCCGCTGAGCCACATCTCCGGGCTCGGGATCGTCATGCGCTCGGTCATCTACGGCACCACCGCCGTGCTGCACGACGGTTTCGACGTCGACCGTGCCGCCGCGGCCCTGGCCGAGGACGGGATCAGCGTCGTCTCCGTCGTGACGACGATGCTGACCCGGCTGCTCGACGCCGGCGCCGACCTCTCGCGGCCGCGGGCGATCCTCGTCGGCGGCGGCCCGGTTCCCGAGGAGGCGTTGCGGGAGGCGATCGCCAAGGGCGCGACCGTGGTCCAGACCTACGGCCTGACCGAGACCTGCTCGCAGGTGACGACGCTCGCCCCTGAGGACGCCGGCCGCAAGCTCGGCTCGGCCGGCCGGCCGCTGCTGACCACCCACCTGCGGATCCTCGACGGCGAGATCCTCGTCCAGGGCCCGACCGTCGCCCCCGGCCGGGCCGACGCCGAGGGCTGGCTGCACACCGGCGACCTCGGCCACATCGACGAGGAAGGCTTCCTCTACGTCAAGGACCGGATCGACGACCTGATCGTCAGCGGCGGCGAGAACGTCGTCCCGGCCGAGGTCGAGGAGGTGCTGCTGCGCCACCCCGAGGTCGCCGACGCCGCCGTGGTCGGCCGCGAGGACCCCGAGTGGCAGCAGGCCGTGACCGCGATCGTCGTGCTCGAGTCCGGCTCTGACGTCAGCCCCGACGATCTGCGCCGCCACTGCGGCGAATCGCTGGCCGGCTTCAAAGTGCCGAAGCGGGTCGAGCTGGCGGCGGCGCTGCCGCGCACGCCCTCGGGCAAGCTGATGAGAAGGGCGCTCAGGTAGCCTGCCCGCCATGAAAACCGACGACATCTACTACGACAAAGACGCCAACCTCAGCCTGCTCGACGGCAAGACCGTCGCGATCCTCGGCTACGGATCCCAGGGGCACGCGCATGCCCTCAACCTGAAGGAATCCGGCGTTGACGTGGTCGTCGGCCTGCGGCCGGACTCCGCCAGCCGCGCCAAGGCGGAAGCCGCGGGCCTGGAGGTTCTCGACATCGCCGAAGCCGCCAGCCGCGGCGACCTGGTGATGATCCTGCTGCCGGACGAGAAGCAGGGCGAGATCTGGCGCGACGAGATCGTCGACGGGATCGCCCCCGGCAACCTGCTGCTCTTCGCCCACGGCTTCGCGGTCCACTTCGGCGAGATCGAGCCGCCGCCCGGGATCGACATCGGCATGGTCGCTCCCAAGGGCCCCGGCCACCTGGTCCGCCGCCAGTACGAGGAAGGCAACGGCGTCCCCTGCCTTATGGCCGTCCACCAGGACGCCACCGGCAACGCCCACGACCTCGTCCTCGCCTACGCCGCCGGGATCGGCGGCGGCCGCGCCGCGATCATCGAGACGACCTTCAAAGACGAGTGCGAGACCGACCTCTTCGGCGAGCAGGCGGTGCTCTGCGGCGGCGCCTCGGAGCTGGTCCAGGCCGGATTCGAGACCCTGGTCGACGCCGGCTACGACCCACGACTGGCCTACTTCGAGTGCTTGCACGAGCTGAAGCTGATCGCCGACCTGATGTACGAGAAGGGGATCCAGGGGATGCACTACTCGATCTCCAATACCGCCGAGTACGGCGACCTGACCCGCGGCAAGCGGGTCATCGGCGACGAGTCACGGGCGGCGATGAAGGAGATCCTCAGCGAGATCCAGTCGGGCAAATTCGCCCGCGAGTTCATCGCCGAGAACCAGCGCCGGCGGCGAGAACTTCGACCGCATGCGCAAAGAGCTCGAGGGCGCCGAGATCGAGGAGGTCGGCGGCGACCTCCGCAACATGATGCCCTGGATCGACAAGGAGTTCTAAGCAGGGCTCAGGGCGGCGCGGGAGGGTCGGATGCCCTCTTCTCGGGGCACCTCCCCGGGAGGGACGGATAGCGGCTGGCGCCTCGGCGCTCTCCGACCCGGCTCGTGCTGCAGTCCCGCGAAGAGGGCATCCGACCCTCCCGGTCGAGGCCTGACCCCTGCCACGAAGGGCAGTTAACCCCGGGAGCCGGGTAGCGGTTCCGTTGGGAGGGGTGGGATACCCCCTTCGAACGTATGAGCATTCGGAGGGCCGGAGATCTCCATGGCGTCAGCCGCACCCGTCCCTCCCGACGAAGTGCAGTGAGAAGGGGGTATCCCACCCCTCCGAACGCACCCCCTACCTGTGCGTCTCGCCCTCTGAGAGTTTTCCGTCGCGGCCGACGTAGCCGTCTTTGCCTCCGATGACGACGTAGACCGCGTCCTCGGAGTCGCTGAGGTTGTGGACCTTGCGGGGGGTGGGGGCGTCGACCCAGGCTAGGCCGCCCGGGCCCAGGCGCTGGGTCGAGCCGTCGCCGAACTCGAACTCGACCTCGCCGCTGTGGACGAAGTAGAGCTCCTCCTGCTCGTCGTGGTAATGGCTGCCGGTCGAGTAGGAGGGGGGTAGGACGATCGCATTGACCCCGAAGGCGGTGACCCCGAGCTCCTTGCGGATCTTGCGGAACCCGGGGCCCTCGCCGAGGTCGCCGAGGTTGGCGACGGCGTAGCCCTCGCCCTTCGCGACTTTCGCCTCTGAATCGCTCATCGGCATTCCCTTAGACGGCCGCAGCCGGCGGCGGCGGCTGAACAGCGGGCGCGGCGGACGCGGCCGGCCCCTTCGCCGCCTCGGCGCCGATCGGCGGGTAGTCGTCGGTGAGGAACGCGATGTAGCCGAGAACCCGGGCATGGAAACTGTTGACGAAGGTCAGCATGTTGTTGATCCCCTCCGGCAGGTAGCCGCGGAAGACGATCGTCACCCAGGCAACGAGGCCGGCGGCGCTCTGGATGTAGGAGGTTCCGTAAGCGAGCACGAGCGCCACCGGCAGCGCCAGGACGAGGCGGAAGAAGGCCCTTAGCCGGCTCTGGCGCGCGGCCGCTGGGGCGATATTGACTCGGATTGGGTAGCTCGGGTCGTCCTTGAGACTGAAGGGAGGCCACTCGTCGGTCTGCAGGTAGAACCAGGCGCCGACACGGATCGAGAAGCGGACGACGCCGGAATTGAACTCATACAGCCAGGCGGGATAGCGACCGAGGATCACAAGCGAGACCCAGGCGAATAAATGGGTGAAAGCGAACAGCAGCGCCCAAAAAAGTCCGACGATCAGCCACGGGATCGCCAGGAGGATTCGGAAGAAGGTCGTCCAGCGATTCGGATTCGGCTTGAAATCGGCTTCGTAACTGATCGGATACATGCTTCTCCTCTGACTTTTTGGTTCCCCAGGCAACCGCGGCGCCAGCCTATCCCCGGCCCCGGCGCCAGTCCACCCGCGGCGGTCAATAACCTGTCGAGCCCGATGTCGACCCAAGCCACAGACGCCGCCCAGATCCCCACCGCTCTGAAGCCCGCCGACGGCCGTTTCGGCTGCGGCCCCTCGAAGGTCCGCCCCGAGGCGCTGGCGGCGGTGGCCGAGCGCGCGGCGTTGATGGGGACCTCGCACCGCCAGGCGCCCGTGCGCGATCTGGTCGCCGGCATCCGCTCCGGTCTGGGTCAGCTCTTCTCGCTGCCCGACGGCTACGAGGTCGTGCTCGGCAACGGCGGCACCACCGCCTTCTGGGAGTCCGCCACCGCCTGGCTCGTGCGCAGCCGCTCGCTGCACCTGACCTACGGCGAGTTCTCGCAGAAGTTCGCCAAGGCGACCGGCGCGGCTCCGTTCCTGGCCGACCCGATCGTGGTCGAGGCCGCGCCCGGCGACGCGCCCGAGCCGACCGCCGACCCCGAGGCCGACGTCCTCGCCTGGGCCCACAACGAGACCTCGACCGGAGTGATGGTCGACGTCCGCCGTCCCACGGGCGCCGGCGAGAGCCTGGTCCTGATCGACGCCACCTCCGGCGCCGGCGGCCTGCCGGTCGACATCGCCGCGACCGACGCCTACTACTTCGCCCCGCAGAAGGCCTTCGGCGGCGACGGCGGCCTCTGGCTGGCTCTGCTCAGCCCGGCCGCGATCGCCCGCGTCGAGGAGCTCGATGGCGCCCCCGATCGCTGGCAGCCCGCCTTCCTCTCGCTACAGACGGCGCTGGAGAACTCGCGCAAGGAGCAGACCTACAACACGCCCGCCCTGGCGACGCTGATCCTGCTCGCCGACCAGGTCGAGTGGATGCTCGGCAACGGCGGCATCGATTGGTGCGTGCGCCGCACCACCGACTCCTCGGGCCGCCTCTATGACTGGGCCGAGGCGAGTCCGGTCGCGACACCCTTCGTCGCCGACCCGGCGAAGCGTTCTCTGGTCGTTGGCACGATCGACTTCGACGACTCGGTCGACGCCGCCGCCCTGGCCGCGGCGCTGCGTGCCAACGGCATCGTCGATGTCGAGCCCTATCGCAAGCTCGGCCGCAACCAGCTGAGGATCGGGATGTTCCCCTCGGTCGACCCCGCCGACGTCGTGGCGCTGACCGCCTGCGTCGACTGGGTGCTGGAGAACGTCGAGGGGGTCAGCTCGTGAAGGTCCTGGTCAAGGAGAAGATCGCCGACACCGGCGTCGACCTGCTGCGCGCCAACTTCGAGGTCGACCTCGGGCTCGAGATGTCCGATGAGGAGCTGCGCGAGAAGATCGGCGACTACGACGCGATCCTGATCCGCTCGGCGACGAAGATGACGCCGGAGCTGATCGACCTCGCCACCAACCTGAAGGTGATCGGTCGCGCCGGCACCGGGGTCGACAACGTTGACATTCCCGCCGCCACCCGCCGCGGCATCATCGTCGCCAACGCGCCGGAGTCGAACTCGGTCGCCGCCGCCGAGCACACCCTGGCGCTGGCGCTGGCGCTGGTCCGCAACGTGCCACAGGCGCACGGCTCGCTGGTCGCCGGCCGCTGGGACCGGACCAAATTCAAGGGCGCCGAGCTCTACGGCAAGACGCTCGGCGTGATCGGCTTCGGCCGCATCGGCCAGCTCGTCGCCAAGCGCGCCCAGAGCTTCGAGATGGAGGTTCTCGCCTTCGACAAGTTCGTCTCCGCCGAGCGCTTCCGTGAGCTCGGCGTCGAGGGCGTCGAGGGCGTCGAGGATCTGCTCGGCCGCTCCGATCTCGTGACCCTCCATGTTCCCAAGACGCCGGAGACGATCGGCTTGATCGACGCCGAGGCGATCGCGGCGATGAAGGACGGTGCCCGGGTGATCAACTGCGCCCGCGGCGAGCTGATCGTGCTCGACGACCTGCTCGCCGGGCTCGAGTCCGGCAAGCTGGCGGGCGCGGCGCTCGACGTCTTTCCCTCCGAGCCGTTCACCGAGCACCCGATCTTCGCCCGCGAGGACGTCGTCGTCACGCCCCATCTCGGCGCCTCGACCGCCGAGGCCCAGGACCGCGCCGGGGTCGTCACCGCCGAGCAGGTGACTGAGGCGCTGACCGGCGGCGTCGTCACCAACGCCGTCAATATCGCCGCCGTGCGGCCCGAGGCGATGGAAGCGCTGGCCCCCTTCGTCCCGCTCTGCGAAAAGCTCGGTCGCCTCGCCCAAGGTCTGGGCGACGGCTCCGTGGACCGGGTCACGGCCGAGTTCCGCGGCCGGATCGCCTCGCACGACACCAGGCTGCTCGGCATCGCCGTTCTCGTCGGCATCCTCTCCGGCCACACCGAGGAGCCGGTCAACCTCGTCAACGCGCCGCAGATGTCCGAGGAGCGCGGCATCGAGCTGGTCGAGACCAATGACGCCAACGCCAAGGACTTCACCGAGCTGGTCACCGTCCGGGTGCGGTCCGGCGACGTCGAGGTCGAGGTCGCCGGGACCAGCGTCGGCCCCCGCAACGAGCCCTACCTCGTTTCCGCCCTGGGGGAGAGCTTCTATCTGCCCTTTGCCAGCCACATCACCGTCTTCCGCTACGCCGACCAGCCGGGCATGATCGGCCGGGTCGGAACGCTGTTCGGCGAGGAGGGGGTCAACATCGTCTCCGCCGCGGTCGGCGCCGAGGAGGGCGGCGCCAGCGCCGTGATGGCGCTGACGACCGACGCCGCGGTGCGGGCCGAGGCGGTCGAGAAGATCATCGGACTCGACGGTTTCTCAGAGGGACACTCGGTAGACCTTTAATCTCTGCACCGTGCGGGCGGTGGTTCTAACCGGGACGGGGGGCCTGAGGTCCTCAAGGTCGAGGAGCGAGCCGACCCCGTGGCCGGGCCCGGCGAGGTGCGGATCGCGGTCCGCGCCGCCGGCATCAACTTCGCCGACACGATGGCCCGGGTCGGCCTCTATCCCGACGCGCCGAAGCCGCCCTGTGTGCTCGGCTACGAGGTCTCGGGCGAGGTCGAGACGGTGGGGGAGGGGGTTGACGGCTTCAAGCCCGGCGACCGGGTCATGGCCGGGACTCGCTTCGGCGGCCAGGCCGAGCTGGTCGCCGTCCCCGCCGACCAGGTGCTGCCGCTCCCCGAGCGACTCAGCTTCGAGCAGGGCGCTGCCTTCCCCGTCAACTACGGCACCGCCTATGCGGCGCTGATCCTGATGGGGGGACTGCGACAGGGCGATCGGCTGCTGATCCACGCCGCCGCCGGCGGGGTCGGGATCGCCGCCACCCAAATCGCGAAGAACGTCGGCGCCGGAATGCTGATCGGCACGGCTTCGCCCGGCAAGCACGATGCGATCCGCGCCCAGGGGATTACCGACCCGATCGACTACCGCAACGACGACTTCGAGGCCGAGGTGAAACGCATCACCTCGGGCGAGGGGGTCGACCTGATCATCGACGCGCTCGGGCCCGCTTCCTTCCGCAAGGACTACCGGCTGCTGCGACCCGGTGGCCGCCTGGTCATGTTCGGCCTCTCGGAGGCGACCAGGGCCGGCGCCCGCAGCATTCCCGCCGCCCTGAAGAGCCTGGCCGCGATGCCGCTGGCGACGATGCCGTGGTGGAAGAGCCTCAACCTGATGAACGAGAACAAAGGCGTCTTCGGGCTCAACATGCTGAGCTGGTGGGAACGCGAGGGCAGCCTCGATCGCCTCACCGCGCCGCTGCTCGCCGACCTCGAAGCCGGCCGCCTCGAGCCGGTCGTGGCCGAGGCCTTCCCTTTCGAGCAGGCCGGCGATGCCCACCGATTCATCGCCGAGCGCCGCAACGTAGGCAAGGTCGTGTTGTTGGCGTAGCAGGGGCCTGGCCGGCCGGGACCGAAGTACCGTGACTATGAAGAAGGCGATCCTGATTGCGCTCACCATGCTGGCGGTGAATACCGCCAGCGTCGCCCATGCGGGCGAACGATCGCTGACCTTGTTCTTTGCCGGCGGCAGTGAAGACGACACGGTCTCGATCGCCGTCAGCCCGGACGGGCGCAGCTACGTGATCGACTCGGCGACGCCGCTGGAAGTCGGGGGTACCGTCTGCGCTCACCCGACCGGCAATCCCAACGAGCTGGTCTGCGAAGCCGCCCCGATCGCCGGCTTCGAAGTCAACGCCGGCGCCGGCGACGACACGGTGACGCTCTCGCGCGATGTCCCGGTTCCGGCCACCTTGCGCGGCGGCGCCGGCAACGACAGGCTCGTCGGTGGCGCTGCCGCCGACAAGTTGATCGGCGGCAGCGGCAACGACACCCTGATCGGCCGCGCCGGCGACGACTGGCTCTACGGCGGCGCCGGTAACGACAGGCTCGTCGGTGGCCCCGGCAACGATCTGCTGCGCGGTGGCCCCGGCCGGGACAGGATCCTGGGCGGGCCCGGGCAGAACGTCGCTTCCCCGCGCGCCGCCGGAGGCTGAACGGCGCTCAGGCGGTCTCTTCGGCCGGCTTGCCCCGCGGCAGCAGCCGCCCGCCGACGAGCAGTACCGAGATCACGAAACCGACCAGCGACAGTGCCGCGTCGAGCCGGAACCCGGCCTGGATGCCGTCGACGAAGGGCGGGATCGCGGCGGAGAAGACGGTCGTCGTCAGGCCCAGCCCGATCGACCCCCCGGCGATCTGGAACATGTAGACGATGCCGCCGGCGAGGCTGGTCTGGGATTCATCAACCGAGGTGACCCCGGCGGTCGTCGCGGTCGGGTAGAAGCTCCCGACGCCGAGCCCGAGGACCACCATGCCCGGGACGAGTGCGCCGTAACCAGATCCCGAATCGACCAGCGAGAAGATGAACGGGGCAACCGTGATGCAGGCGGCGCCGAAGACGGCGAGCGGCTTGGCCCCGAGCCGGTTGTAGAGCGGGCCGGAGATGAAGGAGACGATCGCGAAGACGCCGAGGAACGGCAGCAGGCCGACGCCGGCTTCCAGCGGCGAGTAGCCGAGCTGTTTCTCCATGAACTGGGGCAGGTAGAGCAGCGCCGCGAAAAACGTCGCCGACATGAAGAGGATGGCCAGGCACGAGGCGGTGAAGCTCTCGTTGCGCATCACCTCGCGCGGCACCAGGGCGTGCTTGCCGGCGCGCCGCTCGATCGGCACGAAGGCGATCAGCATCACCACCGCGACCGCCAGCAGCCCGATCACTTTCGGGTCGCCCCAGCCCCAATCGTCGACCTGATCGAGGGCGACGAGTAGCGAGACCAGCCCGACGGTGAGGGCGGTGACACCCGCGTAATCGATCTGGTGGTCGCTGTTTTCGGGCTCGTCGACGTGGACCAGGAAGTAGGTGACGGCGACGGCGAAGATCGAGATCGGCACGTTGAGGAAGAAGATCCAGCGCCAGCTTGCGAGGTCGGTGAGGACGCCGCCGACCAGCGGCCCGATCGCGTTGCCCAGTCCGGCGGCGCCGAGGATGATGCCGCCGGCCAGCCCGGCTTTCTCTTCCGGCAGGATCGCGAAGGTCATGCCGAGGATCGCCGGCCACATCAGCGCCCCGCCGATCCCCATCAGCGTCCGGGTGAAGATCAGCCAGGTCTCCGTCTGCGCGGCACCGCCGAGGGCCGACATCGAGGCGAAGATCGCGGTGCCGAGGAAGAAGGCGTTGCGGCGGCCGAACATGTCGGCCAGGCGCCCGCCGGTGACGATCATCACCCCGAAAGTCAGCGCGTAGGCGTTCACGACCCACTGAATCGTGTTGACGTTGGTGTGGAAATCGCCCTCCATCGTCGGCAGGGCGACGTTGATCGCGGAGAAGTCGTTGGCGATCACGACGACCGCCATTCCCATGAGCGGCGAGCGCGAGCCAGTTCGTGCGTTGCGGCTTGGCGATCGGGGCAGCCTACGCTAAGGTTCGGAGCCGAATGCACGCCCTGCTTCGCCAACCTCGCGCTTCTCCTTCTCCTCCCCCCTCGGGGGGAATAGCGCTGGGCGGCGCGATAGCCGCGAGAGACATAGGCCATTCGAGACACGTAGAGAAGGAGAGGTCCCATGGGACCAGCAGCAGACGCAAACCGAGTTCATATCTTCGACACCACCCTGCGCGACGGTGAGCAGTCGCCCGGCATCTCGCTGAACACCGCCGAGAAGGTCGAGATCGCCCAGCAGCTCGCCCGCCTGGGGGTCGACGTGATCGAGGCCGGCTTCCCGATCACCTCGCCCGGCGACTTCGAGGCCGTCAAGGAGATCGCCGGCAGGGTGGAGGGGCCGGTCATCTGCGGCCTGGCCCGCACCCACAAGGCCGACATCGACGCGGCCTGGGGGGCGGTCCGCGATTCCCAGCGGCCGCGGATCCACACCTTCATCTCGACCTCCGACATCCACATCGAGCACCAGCTGCAGACCGATCGCGAGGACGTCAAGGGCCAGGCCCGCGCCGCCGTCGCGATGGCAAAGGCCTACCTCGACGACGTCGAGTTCTCGCCGATGGACGCGACCCGCGCCGAGATCGAGTTCACGGCCGAAGTGGTCGCGATCGCGGTCGAGGAGGGCGCCACCGTGATCAACATCCCCGACACGGTCGGATACACGACCCCGGAGGAGTACGCGGACTACTTCCGTCGCCTGTATGAGCTGGTCCCGGCCCTGTCGGGAGTCGAGCTGTCGGTCCACTGCCACGACGACCTGGGGATGGCGGTCGCCAACTCCTACGCCGGCGTCCAGGCGGGAGCGCGCCAGGTCGAGTGCGCCGTCAACGGCATCGGCGAGCGCGCCGGCAACTGCTCGCTGGAGGAGATCGCGATGCTGATCAAGGTCCGCGAGGACGTCCACGGCCTACGCACCGGGCATCAACAGCCGCGAGATCGCCCGCACCAGCCGCCTGGTCTCGCGCCTGACCGGCTACGCGATCCAGCCCAACAAGGCGATCGTCGGCCGCAATGCCTTCGCCCACGAGTCCGGGATCCACCAGGACGGCGTGTTGAAGGAGCGCAGTACCTACGAGATCATGGACGCGACCGAAGTCGGCCTGGAGTCGAACTCGCTGGTGCTGGGCAAGCACTCGGGCCGCCACGCCCTCAAAGACGCCCTGGAGCAGCTGGGCTTCGTCGTCGAGGGCAATACCCTGAACGCCGCCTTCAAGGCCTTCAAGGAGGTCGCCGATCGCAAGAAGCAGGTCACCGCGTTGGACCTGGAGGCGATCGTCTCCGACGAGATGCGCGAGCGCGCCGACGGCCACGAGCTGACCTCCTTCGAGGTCAGCGCCGGCACCGAGCGCAAGCCGGTCGCCAAGGTCGCGATCAAGCTGCCCTCCGGCGAGACCGTGGTCGCCGAGTCCGGCGGCGACGGTCCGATCGACGCCGTCTTCCGCGCGATCCAGCAGGCGACCGAGAGCGAGAGCGAGCTGAGCCAGTACACCGTCGACGCGGTGACCGGGGGAGAGGACGCCCTCGGCGAGGTGACCGTAGTTCTGCGTCACGACGGCCGCCTGGCAACCGGCGTCGGGGTCGCCACCGACATCATCGAGGCCTCGGCCCGCGCCTACCTGCGGGCCCTGTCCAACGCCCTCGAAGGCGCCGCCACCCGCGAGGCCGAGGCAGCCACCGCCGCCGCAGCCGTCGAGCGCACGCCCGGCCCCTAACGCGCTCCGCCTCATCACGGGGGGAGGCTTTCCGCGAGTCCGTACTTATCCGTGTTATGGACGGGTTTGTACGGACTCGCGATAGGGACGGGGCCATCGGCGATCTTGCGGGGCGGCAGCATGGCGTGGTGGCGCGGGGACAATTGCGCGCACTCGGCCTCAGCAAGGAGGCGATCGATTGGCGCCTGCGCCACGGCCGCCTGTATCGGCTCTATTGGGGCGTCTACGCGGTCGGGCACATGGTGCTCTCTCGTGAGGGGCACTGGATGGCTGCGGTGCTTGCCTGCGGGCCCGATGCGGTTCTAAGTCACCGCACCGCCGCGGCCCACTGGGGAATCAGGGACCACCGGGGTGGCCCGATCGACATCACCTCACCCAGCAAGACGAAGTCACGGGGCTCGATCCGACGCCACTCCGTCCTGCTGCCCGCCGACGAGTTCACGGTCGAGCGAGGCATCCCGATCACGACCGCCCCCCGCACGATCTTCGACTTGGCAGCCGCCGGGGCGCCCGCGTACGTGGTCGAGAGCTCCCTGCGGCAGTCGGAATTCCATCGCCTCTACGACTCGCTCTCGCTCCAGGACCTCCTCGACCGCTATCCCGGCCACCGCGGCGTCCGCTCGCTCAGAGCCGCGCTCGCTCGTCTCGCCGAAGCCCCGGGGCACCCCGACAGCCGGCTCGAGGAACGCTTCCTCCCGTTCATCGACCGTCACGACTTGCCGCGACCCCACCTCAACGTCCAGATCAAAGCCGGTGGACGGCGCTTCAAGGTCGACTGCCTCTGGCCCGCCGTGCGCCAGGTCGTCGAGCTCGACGGCTGGGAGGGACACGGCACCCGCTCCGCCTTCCGGGACGACCGCGCTCGCGACCGCAAGCTCCGCGTCGCGGGCTACGGGGTGACCCGCATCCCCTGGGGCGCCCTCGACGACGAACCCGCTGCCGTAGCTGCCGACCTCCGCTCGCTCCTCATTACAAGCGTCCGTGATAACGTACAGCGGCGATGACCCAGGCCGCAGTCGCCAACCCCGACACCTCCGCCGACCAGCCCGCCACCGTCGGCCCCCGGATCCGCGCCCTGCGCGACGCGATGGATCTCTCGCTGCGTGACCTGGCCGAGCGCTCCGGGGTCAGCGCGCCGATGCTCTCGCAGGTCGAGCGCGGTGAGACCAGCCCGACGCTGGCCGTCGCCGCGAAGATCGCCGCCGGCCTGGAGCTGACCCTGTCGCAGCTGCTGCGCCTCGACGAGGGCCAGCACGTCTCAGTCAGCCGCGCTGCAGGGCGCCGGGTCAGCACCCGCGGTGGGCACCGGATCGAGGAGCTGACGCCGCCGCTGCCGGGGCAACGCGCCGACGTCTCCCTGCACGTGCTGGAGCCCGGCGCCACCACCGGTGGCCGCACCGACCCGCCGATGCACGAGCCCGGCAGCCGCGAGACGGCCGTCGTCCTCGCCGGCACCCTGGCACTGATCGTCGACGGCACCCGTTACGAGCTGCCCGCGGGCGACAGCGTCACCTTCGACGCCGACCTGCCCCATCACTTTGAGAACGATGGCGAGGAGCCGACCAGGTTCATCGCCGTAATGGCTGCAGGCTTGAGACGGGGCTAGCCGCCCCCGGACGCGGAAGCGAGAGAGGAAGACGACCGGTGACCATTAATCCGAACGAGCGAGAGCAGAGGAGGCGGCGTTGATGAAGAACATGTTCGAGAAGATCTGGGAGGCCCACGAGGTCTCCGACGGCCTGATCTACATCGACCTGCACCTGGTCCACGAGGTCACCTCACCGCAGGCCTTCGACGGGCTGCGTCTGGCCGACCGGCCCGTCCGCCGCGCCGACAAGACGCTGGCCACCGCCGATCACAACACGCCGACCGACGGCACGATGGCGGCGCGCCTGATCGCCGACCAGCTCTCCCGCGTCCAGGTCGAAACCCTGGAGCGCAACTGTGAGGAGTTCGGCATCCCGATCTACTCGCTGGGCTCCGATCGCCAGGGCATCGTCCACGTGATCGGCCCCGAGCTGGGCGTCACCCAGCCCGGTATGACGATCGTCTGCGGCGACAGCCACACCTCGACCCACGGCGCTTTCGGGGCGCTCGCCTTCGGGATCGGGACCTCCGAGGTCGAGCACGTCCTCGCGACCCAGTGCCTGGTCCAGAAGCGGCCGAAGACGATGCGGATCACCTACTCGGGCGAGCTCGGCGCGGGAGTGACTCCGAAGGACCTGATCCTGGCGACGATCGGCCGCCTCGGGACCGGCGGCATGACCGGCCACGCGGTCGAGTACGCCGGCCCGGCGATCGAGGCGCTGGAGATGCACGGCCGGATGACGATCTGCAACATGACGATCGAGGGCGGCGGCCGGGCCGGGATGATCGCCCCCGACGAGACCACCTTCGAGTGGGTTCGCGGCCGCGAGGGCGCGCCGACGGACTTCGAGGACGCCGTCGCCCGCTGGCGCCGGCTGCCGAGCGACGAGGGCGCCTCGTTCGACTCCGAGGTCGCGATCGACGCCGGCGAGATCTCGCCGATGGTCACCTGGGGCACCAACCCCGGCATGGTCTGCGAGGTCACCGACACGGTCCCCGACCCGGCGGCGATGGACTCGCCCGCCGAACGCGAAGCCGCCGAGCGGGCGCTCGCCTACATGGGCCTGGAGGCCGGCACGCCGATGACCGAGGTAGCGCCCGAACGCGTATTCATCGGCTCCTGCACCAACTCGCGGATCGAGGACCTGCGCGAGGCGGCCGAGATCATCGACGGCCGCCAGGTCGCCGCGAGCGTCCACGCGATGGTCGTCCCCGGCTCCCAGCAGGTCAAAGCGGCAGCCGAAGCCGAGGGGCTGCACGAGGTTTTCCGCGGCGCCGGCTTCGAATGGCGCGAGGCGGGCTGCTCGATGTGCCTGGGTATGAACCCGGACACGCTCTCCGAAGGGCGAGCGCTGCGCCTCGACCTCCAACCGCAATTTCGAGGGGCGCCAGGGCAAGGGCGGGCGCACCCACCTGGTTAGCCCGAAGATGGCCGCCGCGGCGGCGATCGAGGGACGTTTCGTCGACATCCGAGACTGGAGCTGAGAATGCGACCGATAGATGTGATCGAGGGCAAAGTGTCGGTCCTGGACCGGGCCGACGTCGACACCGACCAGATCATCCCGAAGCAGTTCCTCAAGCGAGTGGAGCGGACCGGCTTCGGCGAGTTCCTCTTCTACGACTGGATCCGCGATGGCGAGATCGAACTGGAGCCGAACCCGATCCTGGTGACCGGGCCGAACTTCGGCTGCGGTTCCTCCCGCGAGCACGCCCCCTGGGCGCTGGAGGACTTCGGCTTCCAGGCGATCGTGGCGCCGTCCTTCGCCGACATCTTCTATTCCAACTGCACGAAGATCGGGCTGCTGCCGGCGATTCTCGACGAGGAGCACTGCCGCGCCGTCGCCGCGGCCGGCGAGGCCCGGATCGATGTCGACGACGAGACGATCACCTGCGCCGCCGGCGTCTTCGAGTTCGGGGTCGAGCCCGACGTTAAGTTCCGCCTGCTGAACGGGCTCGACGACATCGGCATCACGCTCGAGAACGCCGCCGCGATCGACAGCTTCGAGGCGACCCCGGCCGGCGCCCACGGCCCGGTGACGACGGCGCTGTAATGGCCTCGGCGACCCGCGACTGGGACGCGAGCAGCTACCACCGGGTCTCGGTCCCGCACGAAGAGTGGGCCCGGTCGGTGCTCGACCGACTGCCGCTGACCGGCCGCGAGACGGTGCTCGACGCCGGCTGCGGTAGCGGCCGCGTCACCGGCCTGCTGATCGAGCGGCTGCCGCGCGGTCGGGTGATCGCGGTCGACGGCTCGAGCTCGATGGTCGAAAAGGTCGGCGAGACGCTGCGCCCGGTCGACCGTGCCGTGGTCGCCGACCTGACCGAGCTGGAGCTGGAGGAGCAGGTCGACGCCGCCTTCTCCAGTGCGGTCTTCCACTGGGTTCTGGACCACGAGGCTCTGTTCTCCCGCATCCGTGCAGCGCTCCGTCCCGGGGGGCGCTTCGCGGCGCAGTGCGGCGGCGCCGGAAACATCGACCGCCTGCGCCGAAACAGCGCCGAGATCTGCCGGCGCGACCCTTTCGCGCCCTATTTCGAGGGCTTCCAGGAGCCCTGGAACTACGCCGACGCGGAGGAGAGCGAGGAGCGGCTGCGAGCCGCGGGATTCATCGAGGTCCGCTGTTGGCTGCAGCCGTGGACGATCTCGCCCCCGGAGCCGGCGGAGTTTCTGCGCACCGTCTGCCTCGGTCACCAGGTCGACCGGCTGCCGGCTGAGCTACGCGAGCCGTTCATCGAGGCCGTGCTCGCCGCCGAGCCGAGCCCGCTTGAGATGGACTACGTCCGACTCAACATCGAGGCCGTTGCCGCCTGAGGGCACCGATGCGTAGAGTGCGCCCGGCATGAGCCCCGCCCCCCGCATAGTCGTCCTCGCCGGCGACGGCATCGGCCCCGAAATCGTCGACGCGGCGATCGAGTTGCTGGAGTCCCTCGGCGAGTTCGAGTTCGACCGCCGGCTGATGGGCGGCTGCTCGATCGACGCGCACGGCACCGCCCTCACCGACGAGGTCCTGGCCACCTGCAGGGCCGCCGACGCGGTCCTGCTCGGCGCCGTCGGCGGTCCCAAATGGGACACCACCGACCCCGACGCGCCGCGCCCCGAGCAGGGCCTACTCGGCCTGCGCAAGGGAATGGGCCTCTACGCCAACCTGCGCCCGGTCCGGCCCAGCCCCGCCCTGGTCGGCGCCAGCCCGCTGCGCGAGGAGCGGATTGCCGGCACCGACCTGCTCGTCGTCCGCGAGCTGACCGGCGGCATCTACTTCGGCGACAGCGGCCGCACGGGCGACACCGCCCACGACACCTGCGAGTACACGGCCGAGGAAATCGACCGCATCGCCCGCACCGCGTTCGAGGCGGCCCGCCGCCGCGCCGGGAGCTCCGGCCGCAAGCCGAAAGTCACCTCGGTCGACAAGGCGAACGTGCTCGAGACCTCACGCCTCTGGCGCGAGGTGGTCGGCCGCGTCGCCCCCGATTACGCCGACGTCCAGCTCGACCACCTGCTGGTCGACAACGCCGCGATGCAGCTGGTCTCCCGCCCCGCGGACTTCGACGTGATCGTCACCGAGAACCTCTTCGGCGACATCCTCAGCGACGAGTCGGCGATGCTGACCGGCTCGCTGGGGATGCTGCCCTCCGCCAGCCTCGGCGCCGAAGGCGCCCCCGGCCTGTTCGAGCCGGTCCACGGCTCGGCCCCCGACATCGCCGGCAAGGGCATCGCCAACCCGCTGGCGACCTTCCTCTCGGTGGCGATGATGCTGCGCCACGGCTTCGGCCGGGCCGAGGACGCGGTGCGGATCGAGACCGCGGTCGACGCGGTTCTGGAGCGCGGCCTGCGCACCCCCGACCTCGCCTCCGGGACCGTCGCGCCGGCACCGATGGTCGACGTGCCCCAGGAGGTCGAGGTCGGCACCGCGGAGATGACCTCCGCGGTGCTGGAAGAGCTCTCCGCCTAAGCGGCTACGGGGCGGTCACCGCCCACTGGCCGTAGGCCGTGAACTCGCCGGCGACTTCCTTCGCTTTGGCGACAAGGCCGAAACCGAGACGCTGTGTTGTTGACCACTTCAGCCGGTTTCGCTGTCGTCGAGGTTGACTTCGTCGGTCAGGTAGACGCAGAGGTTGCCGGCGGTCGCGCTTGGCGCCGAGCCGCTGCCGATTCCGGCGCAGTTGGCGGTGGTTTCGCCTTTCTTCAGCACCGTCACCGCCGGCGGGTTGCCGCTGATCGGGAACTGGATAGCTGACCGCTCCGAAGGCGAGTTCTTCCGCACCGCCGCCGGCGGTGTCCGCCGATGGCGAACACGCCGCGCAGCGTCTGCCCGACTCTTCAGCGTACCCAGTAGCGGCGAGACGTCTTCGGCGAGCTTGCCGAGCGTCACCGAGCCGTTCAGCAGATTGCTGGTCTCGACCGCGTTCGGCGCCAATTTCGCGCTCGTCACCGCGTTGTTGTTGAGCTTGTTGGTGGTGACGACGTTGTTCTTGATCTGATCGCCCGTCACCGCGCCGCCGCCGATCTTGGCGCTGTTGACGGCGCCGTTGCCGATGTTGCCCGGCCCGACGGAGTTCGGCCCGAGCTTGCCGGCGGTCACGGCCTTCGGCGCCAGCTTGCCGGAGCGTACCGCCGCCTTGCGAAGTTTCGCGGTCGTCACCGCGCCGCGCTTGATCTGGTTCGGACCGACGCTGTTGCGCGGCAGCCCGGCCGCGACGGCGGCGCCGCCGAGGGCGACGAAGAGGGCGACCGAGGCGATCACATTCGAATAGGTGAGCTGCGGGCGAAGTCGGAATTTCATCTGCTGTGGCTCCTTTTCTCGCTTTCAGACGTGCTTCGCGGTCCCCGAGGTGAAGACCTTCGTTTCATCGGGCATACTTCTCCAACATGGATACGGCGGAGTTGATTTGGCAGAACGGCGAATTCGTCGCCTGGGAGGACGCAAAAGTCCACGTCCTCACCCACGGCCTGCACTACGGGACCGGGGTTTTCGAGGGCATTCGCTGCTACGAGACCGAGCGCGGCCCAGCCGTCTTCCGCCACCGCGAGCACTACGCCCGGCTTGAGAAGTCGGCCGGCCTCTACTACTTCGACCTGCCCTACTCGGCGGACGAGCTGCGCCTCGCCACCAAGGAGCTGCTGAGTCGAAACAGCCTGCGCTCCGGCTACATCCGACCGCTTGCCTTCCGGGGCTACGGCGAGATGGGTCTCTACGCGCAGAGCGCCCCGATCGAGGTGATCATCGCCGCCTGGCCTTGGGGCAGCTATCTCGGTGACGAGGGCAAGCGCAAGGGCATCCGCACCAAGGTCTCCTCCTGGCGCACGATCTCCGGCGACAGCCTGATCCCGCACGCCAAGGCATCTGGCCAGTACCTGAACTCGATCCTCGCCAAGACCGAGGCGACCAAGTCCGGCTACGAGGAGGCGATCCTGCTCGACCAGCACGGGCACGTCTCGGAGGGCTCAGGCGAGAACGTCTTCATCGTCCGCGACGGCGTCCTGATCACTCCCGGCCACACCTCGGCGATCCTCGACGGCATCACCCGCAACGCGATCGTCCAGATCGCCACGGACCTCGGCTACCAGGTCGAGGAGCGGGCAATCGCCCGCGCCGAGCTCTACCTCGCCGACGAGGTCTTCCTGACCGGAACCGCGGCCGAGCTGGTGCCGGTCCGCGAGGTCGACGACCACCCGCTCGGCGAGCCGGGCGAGATCACCCGCGTGATCCAGGCCAAATTCGAGGACGCTCTGCACGGGCGTGCCGAGGAGTACCTGGAGTGGCTCGACTTCGTCGAGGAGCCGGCCGAGGTTGACGCGGGGGATAAGGTCAGTAGCTGATGCGCCGTCTTTTCGAGTCAATCGGGCGAATTACCGCAGCCGCCTAGCGGCTGGCGCGGCTATGCCGTGCACCAGGGCCCTCGTGCCCGGCCCCGATCTTCCGACTTTGAAAGGCAGTAGCCGATGGAACAGGTGAAGCTCTACGACACGACCTTGCGTGACGGCATGCAGGGCGAGGGGATGTCGCTCTCGGCATCGGAGAAGGCGCGGGTGGTCCTCGCCCTCGACGCCCTCGGTGTGCAGATGATCGAGGCCGGCTTCCCGAGCTCCAACCCGAAGGAGGTCGAGCTCTTCGCCCAGCTCGCTGAGCTGGAGCTGAAGCAGGCGACGATCTGCGCTTTCGGCATGACCCGCCGGCGCGGCACCGCGGCCGAAGACGATCCGGCGCTGCTGACCCTGGTCGACTCCTTCACCCCGGCGGTGACCCTGGTCGGCAAGACCTGGAGCCTGCACCTGGAGAAGGTGACGAAGGTCTCCCGCGAGGAGAACCTGGAGATGATCGCCGACTCGGTCGCCTTCTGCCGCGCCCGCGACAAGCGCGTGGTCTACGACGCCGAGCACTTCTTCGACGGCTACCGCGATGACCCTGGATACGCCCTCGCCTGCCTCGCGGCGGCGATCGACGCAGGCGCCGAGAACGTCTCGCTCTGCGACACCAACGGCTCCAGCCTGCCCGACCAGGTCGCCCTGGCGACCGCTGACGTGAGCGCGACACTGGGGGAGAGGGTCGAGATCGGGATCCACGTCCACGACGACGCCGGCTGCGGCGTAGCCAACTCGTTGGCCGCGGTGCGTGAGGGCGCCCGCCTCGTTCAGGGCACCGTCAACGGGTACGGCGAGCGCTGCGGCAACGCCAACCTGACCTCGATCCTGCCGGCACTGCAGCTGAAGATGGGCTTCGACGTGATCGGCGACGAGCAGCTCGCCAAGCTGACCGAGACCGTCCACTTCGTCGACGAGCTCTGCAACGTCACGCCGAACCCCGACGCCCCCTACGTCGGCCGCAACGCCTTCGCCCACAAGGGTGGGATGCATGTCGCCGGGATCGAGGCCGACGCCCGCACCTTCGAGCACATCGACCCGGCCCTGGTCGGCAACGGCCGCAACGTCCTGCCCTCCGAGCTCTCCGGCAAGGCGACGATCCGCAGCCAGGCCGAGCAGGCCGGGATCGAGATGGACGAGGCGGCCGCGGCTCGTGCTGTCGAGAAGCTGAAGGCACGTGAGCACGACGGCTACCACTACGAGGCGGCGCCGGCTTCCTTCGAGCTGCTGCTGCGCAGCGAGGCCGGGCTCTACAAGCCGCTGTTCAAGCTCGAGAGCTACAGGGTCGTGACTGAGCGCCGGGCCGGCGCCAAGGTCGAGACCGAGGCGACGATCAAGGTCGAGGTCGACGGCGAGCGCTACCTGCGCGTCGCCGAGGGCAACGGCCCTGTCAACGCCCTCGACCGCGCCCTGCGCGGGGCGATCGTCGACCGCTACCCGCACCTCGCGGAGATCGAGCTGACCAACTACAAGGTCAGGATCCTCGACCAGGATCACGGCACCGGTGCTGTCACCCGGGTCCTGCTCGACTCCGCCGACGAGAGCGGTCGCGAGTGGGGGACGATCGGCGTCTCGGAGAACATCATCGAGGCCTCCTGGCAGGCGCTCGTCGACTCGTTGGAGTACGCGTTCCAATGAGCGCGGAGCGAGCAAGCGTCACGATCTGGTTCTCCGCGCCGCGAGCGAAGCGCGAAATTTATGGCGAGTAGCCACGACAACATTCCGCTCGCCCAACCCGACATCGGCTCCCGCGAGGAGGAGCTGGTGCTCGAGGTGCTGCGCTCGGGCCGGCTCTCGCTGGGTCCGATGGGGATGCGCTTCGAGCGCGAGTTTGCCGCCTGGCTGGGGAGCGAGGATGCGGTCGCCGTCTCCAGCGGTACCACCGCCCTGCACCTCGGCGTGCGCGAGCTGGGATGGGGAGAAGGCGATGAGGTCCTGACCAGCCCCTTCAGCTTCGTCGCCTCGGCCAACTGCCTGCTCTACGAGGGGGCGCGGCCGGTCTTCTGCGACGTCGACCCCGAGACCCTCAACGTCGATCCGGCGGCGGCCGCGGCGGCAGTCGGCGAGCGCACCTCCGGGATCCTGCCGATCCACATCTTCGGCTTCCCGGCGGCGATGCCGGAGCTCGAGGCCCTCGCCGCGGCCAACGGCCTCGGCATCCTCGAGGACGCTTGCGAGGCGCTCGGCGCCGTCGACTCCGAGGGCCGCCAGGTCGGCACCCGCGGCAACCTCGCGACCTTCGCCTTCTACGCCAACAAGCAGATGACGACGGGCGAGGGCGGGATGATCGTCCCCACCGACGCGGCCGCGGCCGAGCGTCTGCGCAGCGCCCGCAACCAGGGCCGCGCCGCCGACATGGGTTGGCTCGACCACGCCGGCATCGGCTTCAACTACCGGCTCTCCGATCTCGCCGCGGCGCTCGGCGTCGCCCAGGTCGAGAAGCTCGACTCGCTGCTCGCCCGCCGAGATGCGGTGGCCGACCTCTACGCGAAGGGTCTGGCCGGGGTCGACGGCCTCAGAACCCCGATCGCCGTCCGCGGGCGGGAGCGGCGCAGCTGGTTCGTCTACGTCGTCCGCCTCGACGACGAGGTCGATCGCGACGCGACGATCGCCCGCCTGGCCGAGCGCGGCATCGCCGGCAAGGCCTACCTGCCCTGCATCCACCTCTTCCCGCACCTGCGTGAGCTCGGCTATCGCGAGGGCCAGTTCCCGGTCGCCGAAGCCGCCTCGGCGCACTCCCTGGCCCTGCCCTTCTTCCCGGCGATGAGCGAGAGCCAGATCGACCGGGTCTGCCAGGAGCTGGCCGCGGCAATACGATCGCGCTGATGGCCCGCTTCCGCAAAGCCCCCGACCCGCGCTTCTGGGCGCTCAACCGCTCGCTCGAGTTCGACTGGCGGCTGGCTCCCTACGACATCGACCAGTCGCGTGCCCACGCCCGCGGTCTGCGGGAGATCGGCGTCCTCGACGACGAGGAGCTGGAGCGGATGGTCGCCGGCCTCGACCGCGTCGAGTCGCGGATGGCGGCTCACGGCTTCGAGTTCGAGACCGCCGATGAGGACATCCACATGGCGGTCGAGCGCCTGCTCGGCGAGGAGATCGGGCCGCTGGCCGGCAAGCTCCACACCGGCCGCTCGCGCAACGACCAGGTCGCCACCGACGTCGCCCTGCTGGTCCAGGCCCACTCGCTGCGGGCGATCGAGTTGAGCGGCAACGCGATGGAGCGCCTGCTGCGCTTGGCCGAGTCCCACCGCGACTGGCCGATGCCCGGCTACACCCACCTTCAGCGCGCCCAGCCCGTCTACCTGGGCCACCATCTGCTCGCCTACTTCTGGATGCTCGCCCGCGACGTCCTGCGCTTCCAGTTCGCGCTCGATAGCGCCGGCGTGATGCCGCTCGGCTCCGGCGCCCTGGCCGGGGTCAACTGGGAGATCGACCGCAACTCGGTCGCCGCCGACCTCGGCTTCGCCCACGTCAGCCATAACTCGATCGACGGCGCCTCCAACCGCGACTTCGTCCTCGACTACCTCTCCGCCGCCTCGACCTGCGCGATGCACCTCTCGCGGCTGGGCTCGGAACTGGTGATCTGGTCGAGCACCGAGTTCGGCTTCTGCGAGCTCGACGAGACCTTCTCCTCCGGCTCTTCGATCATGCCGCAGAAGAAGAACCCCGACGCGGCCGAGCTGCTGCGTGCCAAGAGCCCGCGTGTCGCCGCCTCCCACGCGACCCTGCTGGGCGTCATGCACGCGCTGCCGCTGACCTACGGCAAGGACATGCAGGAGGACAAGGAGCCACTCTTCGACGCCGTCGACACGGTCGAGCTCTGCCTCGACGCCACCGCCGGGATGCTCGACGGCATTGTCTTCGACCGCGAGCGGATGGAGGAGGCCTCCGGCGACGAGATGCTGGCCGCGACCGAGGTCGCCGACCTGCTGGTCCGCGCCGGGGTGCCGTTCCGCCAGGCGCACGGGATCGTCGGCGACCTCGTCCGCGACTCGGTCGAGCAGGGCAAGCCGCTCTCGCAGCTCAGCCTCGAGGATCTGAAGGCGCGCTCTGAGCATCTCGACGAGAGCTACTACGAGGTCCTGCGGCGCAGCAGCTGGCTGGAGTCGAAGCGGATCGCCGGCGGCACCGGCTCGGTCCCGCTCGCCGCTCAGCTGGCAGAGGCGCGCGAGACCCTGGTCGCGGTCCGGGCGCGGGTGCTGGAAGAGCGCTCCTGAGGCCTGCCGTGTCGGGTCCGGCGCAGCGGCTCCCGCGGGAGTTCTTCGACCGTTCCGTCCACGCCGTCGCCCGCGACCTGATCGGCTGCCGGCTGATCTTCGCCGGCTGCGGCGGCACGATCGTCGAGACCGAGAGCTACGAGCGCGACGACCCGGCCTGCCACGCCTACGTCGGCCTGACCGAGCGCACCAGGGTCCTGTTCGGCCCACCCGGGCGCAGCTACGTCTACCTCTCATACGGGATCCACAGCCTGCTCAACTTCGTCGCCGAACCGGCGGGCGAGGCGGCGGCGGTCCTGATTCGCGCCCTGGAGCCGACCGTGGGCCTGGAGCCGATGCGCGCCCGCCGCGGCGCCAAGCCGGATCTCGACCTCTGCTCGGGTCCCGGCAAGCTGACCGAGGCGCTCGGCGTCGGCCTCGAGCACAATGATCTGCCCCTCGACCGCGACCCGTTCCTCCTACTGGCGCCCGAGGGTGAGCCGCCGGAAGTCGTCGCCGGCCCGCGGATCGGCATCAGCAAAGCGGTCGAGCGCCCCTGGCGCTTCTCGGCCGGCGGCAGCAGGTTCGTCTCCAAGCCTTGGCCGACGTAGGTCGCCGTGACGAAGTTTCGCCTGGCGGGGCGGCTGCCCCTCGCCTAGCCTCCCCAGCTGTTGCGCAGGCGAGGGGCAGCCGCCCCGCCAGGCGCCACTATCCCGCGGTCACGCCGCCTCCGCCTCCGGTGCCGCCGCCTTCGGGCGCGGCTTCCGGGGCGGCTTCGGGAGCCGCTTCCGCGGGTGCTTCCGTTTCGCCACCGCCACCGCCACCGCCACCCCCTCCGGCGCCACCACCGCCGCCTTCTTCTGGAGCGGCTTCGTATTCCCCTTCGGGCGCCACTTCGTATTCGCCTTCGGAGGGAACGTAGGTTTCGGTTTCGCCGGCCTTGAAGTTTTCTCCGGCTTCCTTCGCCGCCTTGCGGGCCGCCTTTTCAGCCGCGTGGGCTTCCTTGATTTCCTTCCAGGCGCTCATCACGCTGGCCCAGATCAGCGCCGGGAAGGTGCCGCCCATCACCGGCCCGCCCGAGTAGAGCGTCTTCATCGGCGTCGCCGAATCGGCATAGCCGACCCAGACGCAGGCCGTCACTTCATCGGAGATGCCACCGCAGAACCAGGCATCGACGTTTTCCTCGGTGGTGCCGGTCTTTCCCCACTCGCCTTCGGCGCCGATCTGGGCGTGGGTGCCGGTGCCGCTGGAGACGACGGTTTCGAGGATGCTCTTCGCCTCTTCGGCGGTGCCTTGATCGATCACCTGCTTGTGCAGGGAGTCGTTGGCGCCGCCCTTGATCGTGTTGCCTTCCTTGTCGGTCACCTTGGTGTAGGAGACCGGGCTGTCGCCAGGGCTCGGCGCCAGGGTGCCGCTGACCCGGTCGCCGTTGTTGCCGATCGTCGAGTAAGCGTAGGTCCAGCCGACCGGCGTGACGCCGTCCTTGAGCCCGCCGAGCACCATCGCAGGGTTGGTCGAGATCGGGTCGGTGTAGCCCGCCTTGTGGATCGTCGTGGCGATCGAGCGGGTGCGGTCCTCGACCGTCTTTCCTTCCAGGCCTTCGAGCGCGAGCGCGGCGTAAATCGAGTTATCCGAGTAGGTCGTCGCGCAGATGATCGAGCAGGAGCCGAGGTAGCTGTCCTCGTCGTTGGAGACCGAGAAGACTTCCTTGCCCTTCTTGCCGAAATGGAAGACCCGGTGTTCGGAGGGGTAGACCGTTTCCGGCGAGATCCCCTCTTCCAGGGCGGTCAGCAGCGTGAAGGGCTTGATCGAGGAGCCCGGCTGGCGGTGGCCCTGGGTCGCAAGATTGAAGGGCGCGGTGTCGAAGTTGGGACCGCCGACCATCGCCTTGATCGCGGCGTTGTGGTTTTCGATCACGACGACCGAAGCGGTCGCCGGCAGGTAGCCGAGGTAGGAGTTGACCGCTTCTTCGGCCTTTTCCTGCAGCTGCAGGTCGAGTGTCGACTTGACCTTGAGGCCGCCGAAGAAGGCCTTCGAGGCGCCGTAGCGTTCGAGCAGCTGCTGGCGCAGGTAGGCGACGAAGTAGGGCGCCTTCGATTCGAATTTCGGCGGTTCGATGTCGTTTGGCGAGGGCAGCGCGTGCATGGTTCCTTCTTCGTACTGGACCTGCGAGATGTAGCCCTGTTCGAGCATCTTTTCCAGCACCAGGTTGCGGCGGCCGAGGCTGTTTTCGGGATAGAGCTTGGGGTCGAAGGCCGAGGGATTGGCGATCGCTGCCGCCAGCGTCGCCGCCTCCCAGGGCTCGAGCACCGAAGCGCAGGGCTCTTCCGGCGTCCCGCAGCCGGGATGGGCGGCTCCGAAGTAGGTCCGGGCGGCCGCCTCGATTCCGTAGGCGCCCTCGCCGAAATAGATCGTGTTCAGGTACTCGGTGAGGATTTTGTCCTTGCTCCAGTGGCGCTCGAGTTTGTAGGCGAGCGCCGCCTCGCGGAACTTCTCCAGGATCGTGCGGCTGCCTTCGGCCTCGAGCGCGTTCTTGACGAACTGCTCAGTGATCGTCGAGGCGCCCTGCTGGGCGCTTTGGCTGAGGATGTCCTTGACCAGGGCGCGGGCGATACCCTGGAAGTCGACGCCGTTGTGTTCGTAGAAGCGCGCGTCCTCGATCGAGACCACCGCGTTCTTGATGTTGGGGGAGATCTGCGAGCTGTTGAGCAGGATTTTGTTCTGGTCGCTGGTCAGGGTGCCCAGCGGTTCGCCGTTGGAGTCGTAGACCTCGCTGTTCTTCGAGGCTTTGTACTGGGCGAAGTTGTAGATTTCCGGCAGATCCTGGGAGACCGCGGCCATCATCCCGAAGATCATCGAGACGACGGCGAGGATGCCGAGGCCGAGCAGCACGAAGAGCACCCGGACCTTCTTCAGGCGTGGTTTCTTGCGCTTGGCGGGAGGAGCCGGCAGGACCGACGGAACATCGCCGCCGCTGCTTCTCCGGCGCTTGAATGGGAAGGCGGCCATCGAGAGGAAGAAACACGCGCGAGGGCCGGATGGACCCACCGTGCGGAGGCGGCAGTCTAGCATTGCCGCCATGCCGGACTTGACGCTCAACGCGGTCGACGTGCTGCCCGAGGGCAGGCTTGCCGAGCAGCTCGCCGGCGACCGGCCGCTGCGGGTCAAGCTCGGGATCGACCCGACCACCGCCGACATCCACCTCGGCCACACCGTCGTGCTCGGGAAGCTGGCCGAGTTCCAGCGCGCCGGCCACACCGTCGTCCTGATCATCGGCGACTTCACCTCGCGGGTCGGCGATCCCAGCGGCCGCTCGAGCACCAGGCCACTGCCATCGCCGGAGGAGATCGAGGCCAACGCCGCCAGTTACCAGGAGCAGGCCTTCAAGCTGCTCGACCCCGAGCGGACCGAGGTCCGCTACAACAGCGAGTGGCTGCGGATGGAGCCCGAGGGCCTGCTCGGATTGCTGGCGCAGACGACCGTGGCGCGCCTGCTGGAGCGCGACGACTTCCAGAAGCGACTCGGCGCCGGCCAACCGATCGCGGCGCTGGAGCTGCTCTACCCGCTGCTTCAGGGCTACGACTCGGTCGCGGTCGAGGCCGACGTAGAGCTGGGGGGGACCGACCAGAAGTTCAACCTGCTCTTCGGCCGCGACATCCAGGTCGCCTACGGCCAGGCGCCGCAGTCGATCCTGACGATGCCGATCCTGGTCGGCACCGACGGTGTCCAGAAGATGAGCAAGTCGCTCGGCAACTACGTCGGCGTCACCGACCGGCCGGAGGACATGTTCGGCAAGCTGATGAGCATCCCCGACGAGGCGATGGCCGAGTACTACCGGCTGCTGCTCGGCGAGGAGCGGGCCGACGGCGCGCCCAACGAGGCCAAGCGGGAGCTGGGGCGGAGGATCGTCGACCGCTTCCACGGGGAGGGAGCCGGCGCGGCCGCCGAGCAGCGCTTCAACCGGGTCCACGTCGCCCACGGGGTTCCCGACGACGTCGCCGACTGGCCGATCGACCCATATACGGGGACCGACATCGAGGTGATCTTGCTGCCGCAGCTGATCGGAGCCGGCTTCGAGCTCAGCTCGAGTGAGGCGCGACGGCTGATCAAGCAGGGCGGAGTCAAGCTCGACGGCGAGGCGGTGCCCGCCGACGTCATCGAGTTGCGGCGCGAGGACCTCGCCGGTAAGGTGCTCCAGGTCGGGAAGCGGCGCTTCCTGCGGCTCGTAGACCCGGTTTCCTGAAGTTCTCGCAGGGGGACTAGGCAAACGTCCGCCGCGGCGCTATACTCCCGCGTCCTTCTGGGGCTGCCTTGTGCCGCCCCATGCGTGAAGAGCGGCGATTCCCGCCGCAGAGGCGCAGCGGTCTTTGAAAACTGAGCAGCGTGCACTCCGCGGACCCATCAACAGGTCTGCGGAATGTTTGAGCCCGATCCACTCGGCGCGCCAGCGCGCTGGGTGGTCTGATTTACCCGTCATGTCGGTCACCACGATTGTGTACCCGGTGGCCAACCAGATATGACATCTCTTTGTGAGAAGTACCTTTCACGGAGAGTTTGATCCTGGCTCAGGACGAACGCTGGCGGCGTGCTTAACACATGCAAGTGGTGCGACGAACCAGAGCTTGCTCTGGGGCCAAGCCGCGAACGGGTGAGTAACACGTGAGTAATCTGCCCCGATGACCGGGACAACCCGAGGAAACTCGGGCTAATACCGGATGTGGTGCACGGATTTAAGTCTGTGTACTAAAGGAAGCTTCGGCCTCCGCATTGGGAGGAGCTCGCGGCCCATTAGCTTGTTGGTGGGGTAACGGCCCACCAAGGCAACGATGGGTAGCTGGTCTGAGAGGACGATCAGCCACACTGGGACTGAGACACGGCCCAGACTCCTACGGGAGGCAGCAGTGGGGAATCTTGCGCAATGCGCGAAAGCGTGACGCAGCAACGCCGCGTGGGGGAAGACGGCCTTCGGGTTGTAAACCCCTTTCAGGAGGGACGAAGGTTCACCGGTGAATAGCCGTGTGGATTGACGGTACCTCCACAAGAAGCTCCGGCTAACTACGTGCCAGCAGCCGCGGTAATACGTAGGGAGCAAGCGTTGTCCGGAATCATTGGGCGTAAAGAGCGCGTAGGTGGCTTTATAAGTCCGTTGTGAAAGTCAAAGGCTCAACCTTTGAAAGCCGATGGATACTGTGAAGCTAGAGTACGGAAGAGGCGAGTGGAATTCCTGGTGTAGCGGTGGAATGCGCAGATATCAGGAGGAACACCAATAGCGAAGGCAGCTCGCTGGGACGTTACTGACACTGAGGCGCGAAAGCGTGGGGAGCGAACAGGATTAGATACCCTGGTAGTCCACGCCGTAAACGATGGGCACTAGGTGTGGGAGGTGTCGACTCCTCCCGTGCCGTCGCTAACGCACTAAGTGCCCCGCCTGGGGAGTACGGCCGCAAGGCTAAAACTCAAAGGAATTGACGGGGGCCCGCACAAGCAGCGGAGCATGTGGTTTAATTCGACGCAACGCGAAGAACCTTACCTGGGCTTGACATGTTGGTGACCGCCGTGGAAACACGGTTTTCCTTCGGGACACCATCACAGGTGGTGCATGGCTGTCGTCAGCTCGTGTCGTGAGATGTTGGGTTAAGTCCCGCAACGAGCGCAACCCCCGTTCCATGTTGCCAGCATTAAGTTGGGGACTCATGGGAGACTGCCGGTGACAAACCGGAGGAAGGTGGGGATGACGTCAAGTCATCATGCCCCTTATGTCCAGGGCTACACACGTGCTACATTGGCGCATACAAAGGGCAGCAATACCGCGAGGTGGAGCAAATCCCATAAAGTGCGCCTCGGTTCGGATTGGAGGCTGAAACTCGCCTCCATGAAGGTGGAGTTGCTAGTAATCGCAGATCAGCAATGCTGCGGTGAATACGTTCCCGGGCCTTGTACACACCGCCCGTCACACCACGAAAGCGAGTAACACCCGAAGCCGGTGGCCTAACCGCAAGGAGGGAGCCGTCGAAGGTGGGACCCGTGATTGGGGTGAAGTCGTAACAAGGTAGCCGTAGCGGAAGCTGCGGCTGGATCACCTCCTTTCTAGGGAGAATTAAGTACCTAGAACGTCGACCGGGCTCCGTGTCGACTACTCGTAGTAGGCACGTGCGCTGCTCAGTTTTGAGAGACCACCCTCGGAGACCCCGGGGGTGCGCCTCGGTGGACCTTGAAAACTGCACAAGGCAAAGATGGGTATTTAATTATCGACCTACACACTTATGTGAGTGGGTCGCTCACCGTCAAGATATTAAGAGTTTACGGTGGATGCCTTGGCACCAGGAGTCGATGAAGGACGTGGACGGCTGCGATAAGCCGCGGTTAGGCGCTGAACAGCCTTTGACCCGCGGATTTCCGAATGGGGAAACCCGATGCCGGTAATGCGGCGTCATCCGGCGATGAATACATAGTCGCTGGAAGGGAACCGGGCGAACTGAAACATCTAAGTAGCCCGAGGAAAAGAAATCAACCGAGACTCCCTGAGTAGTGGCGAGCGAAAAGGGATCAGCCCAAACCCAATAGGTGTAAGCGGGCACGCGTTGTCTATTGGGGGTTGTAGGACGTTATGCCCGAGCCGTGCCTGGCTCGGCGACAGTTACAAAATCAGGTGTTAACCGAAGCGAGTGGAACCTCGCACCACAGAGGGCAATCGTCCCGTAGGTGAAAGCATTCTGATCTGTCGATTGGCGTTCCTGAGTAAGACCGCACCCGTGAAACGCGGTCTGAATCTGGGGGGACCACCCTCCAAGGCTAAGTACTACCTGGTGACCGATAGTGAACTAGTACCGTGAGGGAAAGGTGAAAAGCACCCCTGAAGGGGAGTGAAATAGTACCTGAAACCGTAGACTTACAAGTGGTCGGAGCACCTTCGGGTGTGACGGCGTGCTTTTTGCATCACGAGCCGGCGAGTTACTCGTCAGTGGCAAGGTTAAGCGATGAGCGGAGCCGTAGCGAAAGCGAGTCTGAATAGGGCGAATCAGTCACTGGCGGTAGACCCGAAACTGAGCGAGCTATCCATGGGCAGGCTGAAGCGGGGGTAAGACCTCGTGGAGGGCCGAACCGACCTAGGTTGAAAACTGGGCGGATGACCTGTGGATCGGAGTGAAAGGCTAATCAAGCTCAGAGATATCTGGTTCTCTCCGAAATATATTTAGGTATAGCGTCGAGCAATTGCGTTTCGGCCGTAGAGCACTGTTTGGATTAGGGGCCCTACCAGGTTACCGACTTCAGGCAAACTCCGAAGACCGTTACGGTTATCTCGGCAGTCAGTGTGCGGGGGATAAACTTCGTACGCGAGAGGGAAACAACCCAGACCATCAGCTAAGGACCCTAAGTACTAGCTAAGTGGCAAACGATGTTCGAATGCAGAGACAACCAAGAGGTTGGCTTAGAAGCAGCCACCCTTGAAAGAGTGCGTAACAGCTCACTGGTCAAGTGTTCGGGCGCGGATAATTCAACGGGGCTCAAGCTAGTCTCCGAAGCTATGGGTGTGCAGGCCTGCGGGCTCTGTACGCGGTAGGAGAGCGTTCCAATTGCGTGAAGCGGCGTCGTAAGGCTCCGTGGAGCGATTGGAAGTGAGAATGCCGGCATGAGTAACGAAAGTGGGGTGAGACTCCCCACCACCGATTGTCCAAGGTTTCCTGAGTAAAGTTCGTCTGCTCAGGGTTAGTCGGGACCTAAGGCGAGGCCGAAAGGCGTAGTCGATGGCCAACAGGTTGATATTCCTGTACCACGTCGTTTCCGTTATGACCGATGGGGGGACGGGGAAGGATAAGGGAACCCAGGCGATGGTCGTCCTGGGGCAAGCACGTAGCTAGTTGCTGTAGGGAAATCCGCAGCGGCGTTTTAACGCGAGGTGCGATGCCAGCTGGCTTGACCGCCGGCCAGTCCCCGATTCCATGCCTCCAAGAAAAGCCTCTAGGCAGGATTCGCGTGCCCGTACCGATAACCGACACAGGTGGACAAGTAGAACATACTAAGGTGAGCGAGCTAACTCTCGTTAAGGAACTCGGCAAAATCGTCCCGTAACTTCGGGAGAAGGGACGCCCCGTTAGTGTGAACTCCATTCGGAGGAAGCACGAGGGGGCCGCAGTGAATTGGTCCAACCGACTGTTTACCAAAAACACAGGCCTCTGCTAAGTCGTAAGACGACGTATAGGGGCTGACGCCTGCCCGGTGCCGGAAGGTTACGCGGACTTGTTAGCACTTCGGTGCGAAGCAGCGAAGCTAAGCCCCGGTAAACGGCGGCCGTAACTATAACGGTCCTAAGGTAGCGAAATTCCTTGTCGGGTAAGTTCCGACCTGCACGAATGGCGTAACGAGTTGGACGCTGTCTCAACGAGAGACTCGGTGAAATTAAAGTCTCGGTGAAGATGCCGAGTACCCGCAGCTAGACGGAAAGACCCCGTGAACCTTTACTGCAACTTGATATTGGAGTCTGGGGTATCTCGCTCAGGATAGGTGGGAGACTTTGAACCAGTGACTTTGGTCGCTGGGGAGTCACCCTTGAGATACCACCCTTGGTAGTCTGGGCTTCTAACACCATGCCGTAATCCGGGTGGTGAACAGTGTCAGGTGGGCAGTTTGACTGGGGCGGTCGCCTCCTAAAGAGTAACGGAGGCGCCCAAAGGTTCCCTCAGCACGGTTGGAAATCGTGCGTAGAGTGTAAAGGCAACAAGGGAGCTTGACTGCGAGACCGACGGGTCGAGCAGGAACGAAAGTTGGGCTTAGTGATCCGGCGGTAGCAAGTGGAAGCGCCGTCGCTCAACGGATAAAAGGTACTCCGGGGATAACAGGCTTATCGGTTCCAAGAGTCCACATCGACGAACCGGTTTGGCACCTCGATGTCGGCTCGTCGCATCCTGGGGCTGGAGTAGGTCCCAAGGGTTGGGCTGTTCGCCCATTAAAGCGGTACGCGAGCTGGGTTCAGAACGTCGTGAGACAGTTCGGTCCCTATCTGCTGTGGGCGTTGGAGAGTTGAGAGGAGTCATCCCTAGTACGAGAGGACCGGGATGAACGTGCCGCTGGTGTATCTGTTGTCCTGCCAAGGGCATCGCAGGTTAGCTACGCACGGAACGGATAACCGCTGAAAGCATCTAAGCGGGAAGCCGTCCTCGAGATGAGCTCTCCCATCCCTTTAAGGGAGTAAGACCCCTGGTAGACCACCAGGTTGATAGGCCGGCGGTGTAAGCGCAGCAATGTGCTCAGCCGACCGGTACTAATGGGTCGAGGGCTTGACGGATATTTAATTACGTACCATGAGGGGCCTTGTGCAGTTTTCAAGCTTCACCGGGGCGGTTGTCTCGCAAAATTCCGGTGGCTAATAGCGAAAGGGAGACACCTCTTCCCATTCCGAACAGAGCAGTTAAGCCTTTCAGCGCCGATGGTACTTGGGGGGCAACCCCCTGGGAGAGTAGGTCGCCGCCGGTTCTTCGTAGTGTGGTCCGGGACGGAATGGGTCCCGGGCTGCGGTGGCCGATGGGCGGCGCTTAGCGCCCCCGTCGGCTGGCTTGCGTAGCGCTGCTACGCGGCGCCGTCCGCCGTGAACGCTCTGCTTGCCCCTCGGCCCCCTCGCCGGCGGGCCACATTCCGTCCCGGACCACAGAAAAGGTCTTCAGAGATGCGTTCGGGCCGTTCCCGTCGGCGACCACCGCGATCGGCCTCGCAATCTCGGCGAGTTCTCCCAGCGGGCTCCTGAGCCCGTACTCGCCGAGGGTTGCGAAGTCGATTGCGAGGTCGACGGCGTCGGCCAGACGATGCATTAGCGTTTGCTTAGAATCGAACATGGGTTCGTAAGGTACGGGGGCCTCCGGACGGAAGGTCGTTGTTGCAACGCGAGTTGCAATGGTAGCGCCTATTTGGCTCTGCAGAGCGAAACATGCCGCAGCGCTACTGGTCGCCAGTAGCGCTGCGAACCCCAGAAGCGCGTGTGAGCGGCGCTTAATCGAGGCTTCGCTGCGGCTTCTCGCCACGCCCCGCTGCGCCGGATCGGTTGGATCGTAAGGCGTCGTGGAGTGTTTTGGCAAGAGCGGTCGTTACGCTAGCCCCGTCCATGGAGAAATTCGTCATCAAAGGCGGGGCGCCGCTCTCGGGCGTGCTGACGGTCGCGGGAAACAAGAACGCGGCGCTGCCGATCCTCGCTGCCTGCCTGCTGACCGAGGAGGAGCTGCTGTTGCACCGGGTGCCGCGGATCCGCGACACCGAGGCCCAGATCGCCCTGCTGGAGCGGCTCGGGGTCGAGGTGGCTTGGGTCGGCGACAATAGCGTCAGGCTCTGCGCCAAGGGTGTGGCGAGCGCGGCGGTCGATGAGCGGCTCTCGAGCCAGATCCGCGCCTCCTTCCTGCTGGCCGGCCCTCTACTGGCCCGCTTCGGCGAGGCGAGCATGCCTCCGCCGGGTGGCGATTTCATCGGCCGCCGACGCCTCGATGCCCATCTCGATGCCTTCGCGGATCTCGGCGCCGAGGTCTCCGGCGATCGCTGGATCGAGTTGCGCGCCAAAGGTGGGCTCAAGGCTTGCGAGATCTTTATGGACGAGCCCTCGGTGATGGGGACCGAGAACGCGTTGATGGCGGCGGCCCTGACCACGGGCGCGACGCAGATCTCCAACGCCGCCTCCGAGCCGCACGTCCAGGACCTGGCCCGGCTGCTGACCAGGATGGGAGCCCGGGTCGACGGGGTCGGCTCCAACGTGATGATCGTCAATGGCGCCGACAAGCTCGGCGGCGCCGAGCACACGATCTCCGCCGACCACATCGAGGTCGGCAGCTTCATGGCGCTGGCCGCGGCTACCGGGGGGGAGTTGCGGATCCGCGACGCCGGGCCGGCTGACCTGACCATGGTCCGCCGCCAGTTCCGCCGCCTCGGGCTGCGCTCGGAGATCGACGGTGCCGACGTGATCGTCCCGCCGGATCAGAACCTCGAGGTCCAGTCCGACCTCGGCGATGCGATTCCGAAGATCGAGGACGGGCCCTGGCCCGCCTTCCCGGCAGACCTGACCTCGATCGCGCTGGCGCTGGCGACCCAGGCCAGGGGCGAGATCCTGATCTTCGAGAAGATGTTCGAGAACCGGCTTTTCTTCGTCGACAAGCTGGTCGCGATGGGAGCGCGGATCACGCTTTGCGATCCCCACCGGGCGATCGTCAGCGGTCCGAGCCGTCTTCACGGCGAGCGCGTCGAGAGCCCCGACATCCGCGCCGGGATGGCGATCCTGATCGCCGCGCTGGCGGCCGACGGCAGGTCCGAGATCGGCAATATCCGCCAGATCGATCGCGGCTATGAGCAGATCGATGAGCGCCTGCGCGGCCTCGGCGCCGAGATCGAACGGGTTCCCGTGGAAGGATCTGCATAGCCCTTCCCAAGGCTTTCCCGCCGCCCCCGGATGCGGAAGCGAGTGAGGAAGACTGCCGGTAATCATGAGTCCGAACAAGCAAGATATGGAGCGCGGCGCCCTAAGGCGCCGCGAGCAGCAGGTGATAGCTATGCCCAGGAGGCGGCGGATTTCATGATCCATCCGATTCCGCCAGGTACGCGCGACGTACTCCCAGACGAGATGCGGGAGCTGCGTCGGCTTAGTCGCGCGCTGATCGAGGTTTTCGAGGCCCGCGGCTACGGCGAGGTGGCGACGCCGGCGATGGAATACGACGAGGTTCTTGCCCGTGGCGGCGGGCGCTCGGCGGAGAACGCTTACCGCTTCTTCGACGAGAGCGGCGATCTGCTCGCCCTGCGCTCGGACATGACGGTGCCGATCGCCCGCCTGGTCGCCAGTCGCTATGCCGCAGCCACCGGTCCGATCCGGCTCTGCTACCTCGCCACCGCCTACCGGGCGGTGCGCCCGCAGCGCGGCCAGATGCGCGAGTTCGTCCAGGCCGGCGTCGAGTTGATTGGCGCCCCCGCCCCGGACGGCACGGTCGAGGTGATCGAGGTACTGGAGGCGGCTTTAGACGGCGCCGGGCTCGATCGCGCCGTGATCGGCCTCGGCGATGCCGACCTCTACCGCCAGCTGCTGACCGAGTGCGGCGTCGAGGGCGAGGTCCGCGACTCGATCATCGAACGACTGGCGATGCACGATCTCGTCGGCCTCGAGGCCGAGCTCTCCGAGGTGCCCGGGATTGGGGACGATCAGGTCGCGACCTGCGTCGCGCTCTCCCAGCTGCGTGGCGGCAGCGAGGTCCTCGAGCAGGCGCGCGGTCTCGGCGGCACCGCGGTCGAACGGGCGACGGCGCGGATGCAGGAGACCTACGAAGCCCTGGAGGAGCGCGGAGTCGCCGACCGGGTGCAGATCGACCTCGGCCTGCTGCGCGACCTCGGCTACTACAGCGGTGCGATCCTCGAGGTCTACGACCCGGCGCTCGGCCACATCCTCGGCGGCGGCGGCCGCTATGACGGCCTGCTGAAGCGCTTCGGCCTCGATCTCCCGGCAGCCGGGTTCGCCCTCTACCTGGAGCGCGTCCACGTCGCCCAGATGGAGGAGGAGTCGCGACGGGAGAGGGGGCTGCCATGAACTCCACCGGTGTCGCCGGCAGTCGCGCCAAGGCCGACGGGCCACTGAAGGTCGCGGTCCCGCGTGGGGCCCTTTTCGGGGAGACGCTGGACATCCTCGACGCGGTCGGCGTCGACACCTCCGAGCTGCGCGGCAACTCGCGCTCGCTGATCTTCGAGACCGAGAGAATGACCCTCGTGACGATGCGGCCCTCCGATGTCCCCACCTACGTCGAGGCCGGCGCCGCCGACGTCGGCATCACCGGCAAGGACGTCCTCCTCGAGCAGGCCGACCGGGTGGTCTACGAGCTCGCCGACCTCGGCTTCGGCCGCTGCCGGATGGTTCTCGCCGGACGCCGCGGCGACGCCCGCCTGGGCGAGTCCCAGCGGCGTCTGGGGATGATGCGGATCGCAACCAAGTACCCGCGGATCGCCGAGCGCCACTTCGAGGCGACGGGTCGTCAGGTCGAAGTGATCGAGGTCAAGGGCTCGGTCGAGCTGGCACCGCTGATCGGGCTCGGCGACGGCATCGTCGACCTCGTCGCGACCGGCAGGACACTGGAAGAGAACGACCTCGAGGTGCGCGAGGAGATCCTCGAGTGCAGCGCCCGCTTCGTAGCCAATCGGGTCGCTCACAAGCTGCGGGCCACCGAGGTCGACGACCTGACCGCCAGGTTGAGGGAGGCGAGCGGGGGATGAGGACGCGCCGCTTCGAGTGGGGGGGAGCGGCCGAGACCGCCGCCGCGATCCGGGCCTGGGCGGCGGAGTCGGCCGTGCCGGTCGACGTGATCCCGATCCAGCGCGAGGTGATCGAGCTAGGCGACGAGGCGGTGCTGGCGATGACGGCGCGCTTCGATGCGACCGAGAAGCCGCCGCAGGCGCTGCGCGTGGACCCGGCTCTGGCTGCCGCCGCGCTGACCGAGCTGGATCCGGACCTGCGGGCGGCCCTGGAGGTGACCGCCGCCAACGTGCGGGCCGTTGCCGAGGCGCAGCTCGGTGAGCCGCGGCGGGAGATCGAGCTTCCCCAGGGCCAGAAGGTCACCGTCCGCTGGGTGCCGGTCGGCTCCGCCGGGATCTACGCTCCCGGCGGCCGCGCCGCCTATCCCTCCAGCGTCCTGATGTGCGCGATTCCAGCCCAGGCGGCGGGGCTGGAGCGGGTCGCGCTCGCCTCTCCACCGGGACCCGACGGCGAGTTGCACCCGCTCGTGCTCGCCGCCGCCGCGTTCTGCGGGGTCGAGGAGATCTACGCGATGGGCGGCGCCCAGGCGATCTTCGCCCTCGCTCACGGGACCGAGTCGGTCGCCCCGGTCGACGTCATCGCCGGGCCCGGCAACACCTGGGTCCGCGAGGCCAAGCGCACGGTCTACGGGACGGTCGGGATCGACTCCCTGGCGGGGCCGTCGGAGCTGATGGTGATCGCCGGCCACGACACCGACCCCCAGTGGGCCGCCCTCGACCTCTGCGCCCAGGCCGAGCACGGCGCCGACAGCCCGCTGGTGCTGGTCGCCGTCGAGGACCATGTGCTTGACGCGATCGCCGCCGCGACCGAGGAGGCCGCTGCTCTGCGTCCGAGCGTCGCCGACGCCGCCTTCGCGCTGCTCGCGGTGCCCGATCTCAGCGACGCGGCCGACCTCGCCAACGCCTTCGCCCCCGAGCACCTCGAGCTGCTCGAGGAGGACGCGGTGCTGCTGTCGGAGCGGATCACCGCCGCCGGCTGCGTTTTCGCCGGACGCTACGGCGCCACCGTCTTCGGCGACTACGTCGCCGGCTCCAACCACGTCCTGCCGACCGGCGGCACCGGTCGCTTCGAGGGCCCGCTGGGCCCCTCCGCCTTCCGACGGCGGATCTCCACGGTCGAGATCCCGCCGGCCGCCGCCGCCGAGCTTGCGCCGCACGCCGACGCCCTCGCCCGCGCCGAGGGCTTCCCAGTTCATGGCGAGTCAGCGATGATTAGGCGATGAGCACCCGAACCGCGAGCCGCGAGCGGCAGACCGCCGAGACCCAGATCAAGCTCTCGCTCGACCTCGAGGGAGGGGACGCGAACGCCGAGACCGGCGTCGGCTTCCTCGATCACATGCTCGACCTGCTTGCCCGTCATGGCCGTCTCGGCCTCGAGGTCGAGGCCAATGGTGATCTCAAGACCGGAGCCCACCACACGGTCGAGGATGTCGGCATCGTGTTCGGCCAGGCGCTCGACGAGGCGCTCGGCGACCGCGCCGGGATCCGTCGCTACGGCGCCGCCGTGGTGCCGATGGACGAGTCGCTGGCGGAGTGCGCGCTCGACATCTCCGGCCGTCCCTTCTGCCACTTCGACGCTGACCTGCCGACGACCTCGATCGCCGGCTTCGACACCGAGCTGGCGGAGGAGTTCTTCCGCGCCGTCGCCAACAGCGCCAAGCTGACCCTGCACATCACCGTCCCGTACGGCACCAACGCCCACCACATGATCGAGGCCGGCTTCAAGGCCTTCGCCCGCGCCCTGCGGGTCGCGGTTTCGATCGACCCGCAGGAGAGCGGCGTCCCGTCGACCAAGGGAACGCTCAGCGAATGACTACGCGAATCGCGATCCTCGACTATGGGATGGGGAACCTGCGCTCGGTCGAGAAGGCGCTCGAGCACGTCGGCGTGACGGCGACGATCAGCCACGACGCGGCAGAGGTCCGCGCCGCCGACGGCGTCATCCTGCCCGGTGTCGGCGCCTTCCCGCGGGCGATGGAGCGGATCCGCGAGCGCGGTCTCGACGAGCTGATCGCCGAGCGGCGCGAGGCGGGCGTGCCGATCCTCGGCATCTGCCTCGGCCTGCAGCTGCTCTTCGACTCGACCACCGAGCTCGGCGGGGGGAAGGGCCTCGGCCTGCTCCCGGGCGGGGTCGCCGAGCTCGCGGCCGACGGCCTCAAGGTCCCGCACATCGGCTGGTCGCCGGTGCGCTGGGCGAAGGAGTCGCGCCTGGCCGAGGGGATCGAGACCGAGACGCCGTTCTACTTCGTTCACTCCTTCGCGCCCAGCCCCGCAGGCGACGACCTGCTCGGCAGCGCGGCCTACGGCGCCCGCTTCGCCTGCGCGGCGGAGCGCGACAACGTCTTCGGCGTCCAGTTCCACCCCGAGAAGTCGAGCGCCGCCGGGCTGCGGCTGCTGGCCAACTTCGCCGGGGTCTGCGCCTCCGTCCCGGCCTAGGCGCGGCGCCGTGATCCTCTACCCGGCTATCGACATTCGCGGCGGACAGGCGGTCCGGCTGCTGCGGGGCGACTACGAGCGCGAGACCACCTACGACGCCGACCCGGCCGAGGCCGCAGCGCGCTGGGCCAGCGAAGGCGCGGAGTTCCTGCACGTCGTCGACCTCGACGGCGCCAAGGCCGGCGAGCCGCGCAACCTCGACGCGGTGCGACGGATCGCCGCCGCGGTGGCCTGCCCGATCCAGGTTGGCGGCGGCCTGCGCGACGCCGGGTCGGTCGCGGCCCTGCTCGAGGCCGGCGCAGCGCGGGTCGTGATTGGTACCGCGGCGCTGCGCGATCCGGAATTCCTCGATTGGGCGCTGGCGGAGCATGGCGAGGCAATCGTGGTCTCAGTCGACGCCCGCGAGGGCAAGGTCTCGCTCTCGGGCTGGACCGAGACCAGCGACGTCGACGTCGCCGCGGCGGTGGCCGATCTCGGCCGGCGTGGGGTGGCCCGCTTCCTCTGCACCGCGATCGAGGTCGACGGGACGATGGAGGGGCCGGCGCTGGGCGAGCTGGAGCGGATCGCCGCCGGCACCGAGGCCGAGGTGATCGCCTCCGGCGGGGTCGGCGGCACAGACGACCTCGTGGCCCTGGCGCGGCTCGGCGCGCGGACGCCCAACCTCGAAGGCGCGATCGTCGGTCGCGCCCTCTACGAGCGCCGCTTCGGCGTCGCCGACGCGATCGGCGCGCTGCGTTAGGCGCGTTTGTTGCGGACGTCCGCAACAAACGCGCCTCGTTACGCTTGCCCGATGGTCCTCAAACGCGTCATCCCCTGTCTCGACGTCGACGCCGGCCGCGTCGTCAAGGGCACCAACTTCGTCGGCCTGCGCGACGCCGGCGATCCGGTCGAGTTGGCCGAGCGCTATGACGCCGAAGGGGCCGATGAGCTGGTCTTCCTCGACATCACCGCCTCACACGAGAAGCGCGAGACGATCGTCGAGCTGGCCCGGCGTACCGCCGACAACGTCTTCATCCCCTTCACGATCGGCGGCGGCATCCGCTCCGTCGAGGACGCCCAGGCGGTCCTCGACGCCGGCGCCGACAAGGTCTCGGTCAACTCGGCGGCGCTGGCCCGCCCGGAGCTGCTGACCGAGCTGGCCGACCACTTCGGGGCCCAGTGCGTGGTTCTGGCGATAGATGCCGCCTCCTCTGCTCCAGTCCAGCTGGAGGGAGCAGGTATGGATCCGGCTGGACTCCCGCGTCCGGGGGCAGTCTCACTCCTCTGGGACGTATATGTAAACGGCGGCCGAACGCGGGTCGAGGGGCGCGACGCGGTCGGCTGGGCGCGCGAGGCGGTCGAGCGCGGGGCGGGGGAGGTGCTGCTGACCAGCATGGACCGCGACGGGACGAACGACGGCTACGACATCGCGCTGACCCGGGCGGTCGCCGACGCGGTCAGCGTCCCGGTGATCGCCTCCGGTGGCGCCGGCGAGCTCGGCCACCTCAGCGAGGCGATCTCCGCCGGCGGCGCCGACGCGGTGCTCTGCGCCTCGATCTTCCACTACGGGGCCTACCGGGTGCGCGAGGCGAAGGAGCGCCTCGCCGCCGACGGGATCCCGGTTCGGCAGTAGTCGCTCAGGCGCCGAGTTCGGCGGTCTGGCCTTCGCCGCTGAGCAGATCTGCTTCCAGCCCGGAGACGCCGCTGGAGCCGAGGATCTCGAAGCGGGCGAGTTCGTAGGGGGAGTCCTTTTTCGCGTAGCCGGGAATCTCGGTCGTGGCGCCGACGTAGCCGGCGGCTTCGACCGCGGCGATCACGCCGGCGTTGAACCGGCCCGCCGGGTAGCAGAAGTTCTTCACCGGGACGCCGTATTCGCGACGCAGGATTTCCCGCGAGCCGGCGACTTCTTCTTCCAGGGCGGCGGCGTCGAGCGTCGTCAGGTCGGAGTGGTGGATCGTGTGGGCGGCAAGCTCCCAGCCGGCAGCGATCATCGCCTTGACGTTGCTCCCGTAGAGATCCGAGCCTTCCGCCTTGAGGTTGAGGACGCCGGCCCAGCCGTGCTTGCGCAGCTGCGGCAGGGCAAAGGTGTACTGCGGGCGGTAGCCGTCGTCGAAGGAGAGGACGACCGGCTTCGGCGGCAGCGTGCCGCCTTCGTACCAGGCTTCCTCGACCTGTTCGAGGGTGACCGCCTGGTAGCCGTGGCCATCGAGCCATTCGAGCTGGTGGCGGAAATCCGGTCGGGAGACGTAGAGCTCGGGGTAGGGCACTTCACCCTCGGGTTCGCCGAGCACGTGGTACTCGAGGATTGGGACCGGGCCGGTGTGGGGTCCCCAGTCCGGCTGCGGAGTCGAGTTGCGGATCTTGCCCGAGGACTTCGACTTCATTGGCGTCTTTCCGCCGCTGGCCTTGGCGGTTGAGAAGCCCCCCGACGCTTCGGCCGGGCTTTCCCCCGAGTGCTGGTTGACCAGCACGACCAGGGCCACGGCAGCGAGGACCGTCGCGACCAGGGCGCCACCGACGAGCAGGCGCCGACGCCGGACCTGGCGCCTGCGCTCGGCGCGACGCGCGATCAGCGCCCCCTGCCTTGGGTCTGGCCGCTCGGGCCCCTCTGTCTGCCGGTCTGCCATCCGCGGAGCCGATCATGGTACGCAAGGAACTCGATGCCGAGCCACAGGACCACGACAGACAACCTCGCCGAGGCACTGCGCGAGACCTACCCGGAGCTGGAGGCGATCGGCGCCGCGGGCAGGGACTCCGTCTATCTGGTCGGCGGCGCGGTCCGCGACCTGCTGCTCGGCCGCGGCCGAGCCGACATCGATCTCGCCGTGGTGGGGGATCCGGTCGGGCTGGCCAACGCGCTCGGCGCCGCCACGATCTCCGAGCACGAGCGCTTCGCAACCGCCAAGGTCGAGCTCGAAGGTCACCGGCTCGACATCGCCGGTACCCGGACCGAGACCTACCCGCATCCCGGCGCCCTCCCTGTCGTCTCCGCCGCCGATAGCATCGCGGCCGACCTCCGTCGTCGCGATTTCAGCCTCAACGCGATGGCAATCCCGCTCTCGGCGCCGGCGACCCTGATCGACCCGCACGCCGGCAGGGCGGACCTCGAACAGGGGCTGCTGCGCGTCCTCCACCCCGACTCTTTCCGCGACGATCCGACCAGGGCGATCCGCGCCGCCCGCTACGCGTCCCGCTTCGGCTTCGGGCTCGAGCCGGAGACCGAGGCCCTGCTGCGCGCGACCGACCTCGGCGCCGTCTCGGTCGACCGCGAGCGCGCCGAGCTGCTCCGCCTCGCCGCCGAACCAACCGCCCCGCGAGGCTTCCAGCTGCTCGCCGAGTGGGGCCTGGTGGAGCTACGCGAGGGCGGGGTGGAGCTGGCGGGCGCGGTTATCGAGCTGCTGGGTCGGGATCTCTGGAGGGGCGAGGCTTCGCGGTCGGAAGCGGTCCTCGCCGCCGCGATCGGCCCGGCAGGCACCGAGGACGAGATGGCGGTAGCGAGACCTCAGCGCCCGTCCCAAGGGGTTGAGATCGCAGGCAGCCACCCTCCGATCGAGCTGGTCCTGGCCCGAGCCCTGGGCGCGACCTGGATCGACGACTACGTCGGCGTCTGGCGCTCGGTCAAGCTGGAGATCGACGGCACGGACCTCCTCGCCGCCGGCGTCCCCGAGGGCCCGGCGATGGGCCGTGCCCTGGCCTCAGTTCTGCGCCGGAAGCTCGATGGCGAACTCAGCGGCCGCGAAGCCGAGCTGGCAGCGGCTCTCGAGGCGGCGACAAGACTCGTAGCTCGGGAGGGGGACCGGGTGGGACTCGCCTGCGCAACAGCTGTGGAGGCTTGGCGAGTCCCACCCGGTCCCCCTCCCCGCGACCTGCTTAGTTACCGGGTATGGAGTGGCGGAACAACGAGGGCGTGCCATGGCTGGAAGCCGAACTCGGGCATGGGGTGCGGGTTGCGTTCGGTACCCGACTTGGCGGGGTCAGTGAGCCGCCATTCGATGGTCTCAATTTGGGAGTGCTCACCGACGACGCGCCGGTTGCGGTGATCGAGAACCGGCAGCGGTTAGCGCAGGCGTTAGGCCTTGATCCGGAGCGCATCCCAATCGGACTGCAGGTCCACGGTGGGGAGCTGGCATTCCATACCGAGGCGCAGAAGCCGAGTCCGTTCGCACATCCCGGCAATGAGCTGCCTGAAGTGGATGGACATGTGACCGCGGTTCGGGGGCTGGCTCCGCTGGTCTTTACGGCTGATTGCCTGCCGGTTGCCCTCTCCGGTCCAAAGGGTGTGGCGATGCTGCATTGCGGCTGGCGCGGGCTGGCGGCCGGGATCATCGCCAAGGGAGCCGAGGCGATTGGCGCGACCGACGCCGCGATCGGCCCCGGCATCGGCCCCTGTTGCTACGAGGTCGGCCCAGAGGTTCTCGATGCCTTCGCCCACCTCGGCCCCGGCATCACCGCCGACGGGCCGAAAACCGGAGCAGGAGGATGGAATTCGGCCGATCGGCATCTGGATTTGGCGGAGGTCGCGTCGCGCTTGCTGCGGGAGGCGGGGGTGGAGCGGGTTGAGGTCGCCGGGCTCTGCACGAAATGCGAGGCGGAGCTCTTCTTCTCCCACCGCCGCGACGCGGGCCGCACCGGGCGGCAGGGGTCGCTGGCCTGGATCGACGCGGGCTGAGGCGTGGCGGAGCCGATCCACGGCATCGATCCCGTCAAGGTCGCGGCGAACCTCGCGCGGATCCGTGAGGTAGCCGGCGAGGAGGTCGAGGTCCTCGTCGCCTGCAAGTACGTGCCGCTGGAGGAGATGGGGGCGCTGGCCGAGGCGGGAGTCATGCTGGTCGGCGAGAATCGCCAGCAGGATCTCGCCGCCAAGCACGAGCGCTGGGGCGATGAATTCGTCTGGGACTTCATCGGCAACCTGCAGAGCCGCAAGGTCAAGCAGGTGCTGCCGCTCTGCCGGCTGCTGCACTCGGTCGCCAGCGACTCGGTCCTGGCCCAGTTGGAGCGCCACGGGACGCCGCGGACGGAGGTGCTGATCGAGGTCAACGTCGCCGGCGAGGAGGGCAAGGGCGGGGTCGATCCGCGGGACCTGCCGGAGTTCATCGCCCGCTGTCCGGTCCGGGTCAGCGGCCTGATGACGATGCCGCCGTTCAGCCAGGATCCGGAGGACTCGCGGCCGCATTTCGCCCGCCTCGCCGAGCTCGCCGCGGCCAACGGGCTCGGCCGGCTCTCGATGGGGACGTCGCAGGATTGGCGGGTCGCGGTCGAGGAGGGGGCGACGATCATCCGCCTGGGCACCGCACTATTCGTCTGAATCGGCGCTAATCTCCCCGCAATTCAGTAAAGGAGTCGGCGGACTCAGGCAGAAACACGCGATACAGATGGCCCTACGAGACACTTGGCATAAAGCGCTGGTCTACTTCGGTTTGGCCGAGGACCACGACTACGGTCCCGAATACGAGGACGAGTTCGAGCCGGAGACCGGTTCGGAGGAAGTCTTCGAGGCGCGCCGCGAGCGCGACCAGGGCTCGGTCCGTCGCCTGCCGACCTCGCGCCGCGCCCGCCGCGACGAAATCGACGACATCTTCGCCGACGACGAGCCGATCGCCGCCAGCCGCACGCGCACGCTGCGCCCGGTTGAGAACGGCGGCGCCGGCGGCGACATCCAGGTCCACCTGGTCATCCCCCGCAACTTTAACGACGCCCAGCAGGTCGCCGACCAGTTCAAACGGTCGGTGCCGGTGATCCTCAACTTGCAGACCGCCGATCACGAGCTCTCGAAGCGGATGATCGATTTCTGCTCCGGGCTCACCTACGCGCTGGACGGCGGCATGCAGCGGATCGCCGAGAAGATGTTCCTGCTGACCCCGCGCAACGTCGAGGTCTCCGCCGAGGAAAAGGCGCGGCTGATCGACAAGGGCTTCTTCAACCAGTCCTAGTCGCACCTGGCGCCACCCGCCCGGAGGTTCGTTGGACTGCTTCGGGATACTTCGGAACATGGAGATTGGCTTCATCGGGTCGGGCAGCATGGCCGCCGCAATGGCGCGGGGGTGGCACGGAGCCGTGGAGCGGATGGTGTTCTCCGACAGCGGCTCCGGACGGGCTCAAGCGCTCGCCGATGAGCTTGGGGGGGAGGTCGGCTCGAATCCGGAGATAGCTGCGCGGGCCGATTTCGTCGTGGTGGCAGTGAAGCCCGCGAAGCTCGACGAGGTGGCGCCGGAACTGCAGGCCGCCGAGAAGGTGGTCTCGATCTTGGCCGCAGTGCGGCTCTTGAGGCTTCAGGAGGCGTTTCCCGGGGCGGAAGTCCTCAGGGTGATGCCGAACGTGGGGGTGGAGGTGCGCAGCGGCGTGATGTGCGTCGCCGGCGATGCGTCCGAGCGGACGCGCGAGATACTCGGACGGCTCGGGCACGTCGTCGAGCTGCCCGACGCGGATTTCGACGAGGCCACGGCGATCATGGGCTGTGCGCCCGCGTATCTGGCGCTGGCGGTGGAAGCACTCGCCGACGCGGGGGCTGCCGCCGGGCTCGACGGGGAGCTTGCGCGGGAGCTGGTGGTCGAGACAACGGCGGGAACCGCCGAGCTGCTGCGGCTGCGGCACCCGGCCGACGTCCGCAGGGCGGTCGCCTCGCCGGGCGGCAGCACCGAGGCCGGGCTCGAGGCGCTCGATCGCGAAGGCGCGGCGCGGGCGTTCGCGGCGGCCGTCGAGGCCTCGTTGGAGAGGATGCGGGGATGACCAACGCCCTGATCTCGAAGATCAGCTTCGCCGACTACGTCAACGCCCTCTTCCTCGTCTATCTGATCATGATCCTGATCAACGTCCTGCTCTCCTTCGTGCCGCGGATCCCGTATTACCCCTGGCTGCGAGCGGTCCTCGACTTCATCACCGAGTCGACCAATCCCTACATCAACGTCTTCCGGCGTGTGACCCGGCCGATCGGCGCCGGCGGCATGGCCTTTGACTTCGCCCCGATGCTGGCGATCTTCGTCCTGATCATCGCCCAGGGCATCGTCGTCGGCGCGATTCTGCGATGAGCGCCACCAAGCGCGCTTGGTTGCGGGCCGCCGCGGTCTGCGCGGCCGTCCTCGTCGCCGACCAGGTCGTCAAGGCGGTGATCGAGCACAACATCGTGCTCGGCGAAAAGGTCGACGTTCTGGGCCCGCTGAAGCTGACCCTTTCCCACAACGAAGGAGTCGCCTTCGGTCTCGCCGGTGGCTCGGGGGCGCCGCTGGTTGTAGTTACGCTGGTTGCCCTCGGCGTCGTCCTTTACCTCTTCTCACGCCACCCGACGAGGTCCGGGATGTGGATCGCGACCGGTCTGCTCGCCGGCGGCGCGATCGGCAATCTCGCCGACCGAGTCCGGCTCGGCGCGGTCACCGATTTCGTCGAGCTGCCCCACTGGCCGCCCTTCAACCTCGCCGACATGGCGATCACCGCCGGGGTGATCCTGTTGGTCCTGATCTACATGCGCGAAGCCGAGCGGGAGCCGGAGAGTGGCTGAGCCGGAACTGAGTGTCGTCCACCTCGACGATGCCCTCGCCGTCGTCGACAAGCCCGCCGGCCTCGTCGTCCACCCGGCCCCGTCCCACAGTGGCCCGACCCTGGTCAGCGAGCTGGGGGAGATCCTCGGCGGCGGCGAGGACCCCGAGCGTCCCGGGATCGTCCACCGGCTCGACAAGGGGACCAGCGGACTGCTCATCGTCGCCCGCGGCGACGAGGCCCACGCCGCCTTGCAGGCACAGGTCCAGGCGCGCGAGGTCGAGCGGATCTACCTCGCTCTGGCCGGTGGCAGGATCGCCTCGCGGACCGGGACGATCGACGCGCCGATCGGCCGGGCAGGCCGCCAGCGCCACCGGATGGCGGTCTCCGGAGCCGCCTCGCGGCAGGCGCGGACTCACTTCACCGTGCGCGAGCTGCTGACCCTGGAGAGCTTTCTGGAGGCCCGCCTGGAGACCGGCCGCACGCACCAGATCCGCGCCCACTTCGCCGCTATCGGCCATCCCCTGACGGGCGATACGACCTACGGCGGCGCCCGCCGCTACGACCTGCGGCGCCAGTTCCTGCACGCGCACCGGCTCGCTTTCGACCACCCCTTCAGCGGTGAACGGCTTGAATTCGAGTCCGAGCTGCCCGACGACCTTGCCTCCGCCCTGGAGGCGGCCCGCGCCGGCGAGTAGCGCCTGCCTACAATCAGCGGTTCAGAAACCTATCCCCGTTCCAGTGAACCGGGTCCTGCCTGACGTCCGATCGTCAGGTTCCGGCAAGCGGGACGGGATCGCTTCACCCAAACCAAGGAGATTCAATGCCAGAGGCAGGCCTCAGAGAGCTGCTCGAGGCCGGAGTTCACTTCGGCCATCAGACGCGTCGCTGGAACCCGAACATGCGCCGCTTCATCTTCGGCGAGCTGGACGGGATCCATATCATCGACCTGCTGCAGACCGAGGCGCTGCTGGAGAACGCGCGGCGCTTCGCCGGCGAGCTCGCCAGTGGCGGCGGCACGGTGCTCTTCGTCGGCACCAAGAAGCAGGCTCGCGACACGGTCCAGGAATGGGCCGATCGCTGCAAGATGCCCTACGTCAACAAGCGCTGGCTGGGCGGGCTGCTGACCAACTTCAACACGATGTCGCAGCGGATCGCCCGCCTGCACGAGCTCAACGGCTGGAAAGAGGAGGGCAAACTCGAGCTCTTGCCGACCAAGGAGCGAATGGGGATGGAGGCCGAACTCGCCAAGCTCGAGTTCAACCTCGGCGGCGTGCGCGATATGGATCGCCTGCCCGACGCGGTCTTCGTCACCGATCTGAAAACCGAGGAGATCGCGGTCCACGAGGCCGCTCGCCTGCGGATCCCGATCATCGGCCTGGTCGACACCAACTGCGACCCGACGCCGGTCGACTTCGTGATCCCCGGCAACGACGACGCGATCCGCTCCTGCCAGCTGGTGATCGGCACGATCGGCACCGCCGTCGAGGAGGGCGCCGGCTCCTGGCGGGTCCAGGAGGAGAAACGGATCGCGGTCGAAATGGAACGCCGCAAAAAGGACGAAGAAGAGCGCAAGAAGCGCGAGGAGGAAGAGAAACTGCGGGTCGAAGCGGAGGCGGCGGCGAAAGCGGCGGCCGAGGCCGAGGCGGCAGCGAAAGCGAGCGCCGAGGCAGCCGCCAAAGCGGCGGCCACCCCGGCCCAGGCGTCGCCGGCAGCGCAGGTCCCAACTTCGCCCGACGTGCCACCAAACCACGCCCCGACAAGGGCCGCGAAGCCGGCCCCAGAGGCCGCGAAATCGAGCGCATCCGCGCCCGAGGCGCCGAAAGAGGCTGCTCCGGTAGCGGCAACGGCGCCCGAGGCCGAGCCCGCCAAAGCCGACGCGCCCGCCGGGGCCGAGGAGAAGGGAGACTCCAAATGAGCATCAGCGCCGCCGACGTGAAGGCGCTCCGGGATCGCACCGGGGCCGCGATGATGGACTGCAAAGCCGCCCTGACCGAGGCCGATGGAGACACCGAGCGCGCGATCGAGCTGCTGCGCGTCAAGGGCCAGGCCTCGGCCGCCAAGCGCGAGGGGCGGGGGACCAACGAGGGCGTCGTCGCCTCCTACATCCACGCCAACGACCGGGTCGGAGCGATGGTCGAAGTCCAATGCGAGACCGACTTCGTCTCGCGCAACGAGGAATTCAAGGCTTTCGCCTACCAGGTGGCCCTGCACGTCGCCGCGACGGCCCCGAGCTACGTCTCCTCCGACGAGATCCCCGAGGCCGAGCGCGAGGCCGAGAAGCGGGTCTTCGAAGAGAAGGCGCGCGAAGAAGGCAAGCCCGACAACGTGGTCGAGAAAATCGTCGCCGGCCAGCTCTCGAAGTGGGCCGGCGAGGTGGCGCTGCTCGACCAGGCGCACGTCAACGCCGAGAAGCACGACTCGAAGACGATCGAGGAGCTGCGTCAGGAGCTTGCCGCGAAAACCGGCGAGAACGTCCGCATCGCCCGCTTCGCCTACTTCCGCGTCGGCGAGGAATAAGGTCTCGGCTACGTGAACGACTCTCCCGAGCCCCGCTTCGGGCGCATTCTGCTGAAGCTTTCCGGCGAGGCCCTGATGGGCAGCCTCGACTACGGCACCGACGGCGTCGAGGTCGATCGCATCGCCAAGCAGGTCTCGGCGGTGCGCGACCGGGGCGTGGAGATCGCGATCGTGGTCGGGGCGGGAAACATCTACCGCGGGCTTGAGGGGGCGGCGCAGGGGATGGACCGGGCGACCGGCGACTACATGGGGATGCTGGCGACGGTGCTCAACGCGCTGACCCTGCAGGATGCGCTGGAGCGGCTCGGGCAGCACACCCGGGTGATGTCGGCGATCGACGTCAAGGAGGTCGCCGAGCCCTACATCCGGCGCCGGGCGATGCGCCACCTCGAGAAGGGCCGGGTGGTGATCTTCGCCGCCGGCACGGGCAACCCGTTCTTCACAACCGACACCGCCGCCGCGCTGCGGGCGCTGGAGATCCACGCCGAGGCGATCCTGATGGCGAAGAACGGGGTGGAGGGCGTCTACGACGCCGACCCGGCAACCCACCCCGAGGCGAAGTTCATCGCGACGATCACCCACCGGGAAGCGATCGAGCGCGGGTTGAAGGTGATGGATTCGACCGCGCTCTCGCTCTGCATGGACAACGATCTGCCGATCTACGTCTTCAACATGGGCGACGAGCTGAACATAGATAGGATCGTCTCCGGCGAGAAGGTGGGGACATTGGTCTCCAACGGACCGGCCGCCTGAGCGAGGAATGGGGACCAGTGGAGCTGATCGACGAACTTCTCGATGACGCGAATGGCCGGATGACCAAATCGGTCGAGTCCAGCCGCGGCGAGTTGGCTACGGTTCGCACCGGCCGCGCCTCGCCGCACCTGCTCGACCGCATCACGGTCGACTACTACGGCAACCCGACGCCGCTCAAGCAGCTGGCCAACGTCGCCACCAGCGATGCCCGGCTGCTGACGGTCACCCCGTTCGACAAGGGTGCGCTGGGCGGGATCGAGAAAGCGATCAGTGAGTCCGACGTCGGCCTGACGCCGAGCAACGACGGCAACGTGATCCGCCTGGCGATCCCGGAGCTGACCGAGGAGCGCCGCAAGGAGATGGTGAAGGTCGTCCACGGCGTCGCCGAGGAGGGCCGAATCGCGATCCGCAACGTCCGCCGCGACATCATGCACGACCTGCGCGAGCTGAAAAAAGAGGGCGAAGCGGGCGAGGACGACGAGCGCCGCGCCGAGGCGGCGCTGCAGAAGCAGACCGACGAGGCGATCGCGGAGATCGACAGCTTGTTGAAGGGCAAGGAAGAGGAAATCCTCGAGGTGTGAGGCGGCTCAACGCCTCCGCGCGGTATCGCCGATGCCCGTGAACGCAGCCAAGTACGTGGCGATCATCACCGACGGCAACGGCCGTTGGGCGCAGCAACGCGGCCTGCCGGTCGCCGCCGGGCACCGCGCCGGGGCTGATGTCGTCAAGGAACGGCTGCGCGACGCTGCCGAGCTCGGCATCGAGGAGCTGACCGTCTTCTCCTTCTCGACCGAGAACTGGAGCCGTTCGCCCGAGGAGGTCGCGGGGTTGATGGAGATGTTCGGCAAGCGGATCGCCTCGGAAACGCCGGAGCTGGACTCCGAAGGCGTGCGGATGCGCTTCATCGGCCGCCGCGCGAGGATCGATCCCGGCCTGGTCGAACAGATGCGGTGGGCGGAAGAGACGACCGCGGGGAACGACCGCATCGCCCTATTCGTCGCCTTCAACTATGGCGGCAGGGCGGAGATCGTCGATGCGGCGCGAAGCTTCCAGGGGAACTCCGAAGAGGAGTTCCGCGACCACCTCTACGCGCCCGAGATGCACGATCCCGACCTCCTGATACGAACCAGCGGAGAGCAGCGAATCTCCAACTACCTGCTCTGGCAGTGCGCCTACTCGGAGTTGGTATTCCGCGACGAGCTCTGGCCCGACTTCGACCGCGCCGCCTTCGAGTCCTCGTTGCGGGAGTACGAGTCGCGCCGGCGCCGCTTCGGAGCCCGCCTGTGACCGTCGAACTGTTCGACGACGAGATGTTCGAGGACGATCCGCCGCCGGCGCCGAAACCGCCGCGGAAACCACGCCGTCGCGGCCTCGGCGGCGAGACCGCCAAACGGGTCCTCGTCGCCCTGCCCTGGATCGTCTTCGCGATCGCGATCACCGTCGCCGGCGGCATCGTCTTCGCCATCGCGATGGTCGCGATCGGCGCCGTCTGCCTGCGTGAGTACGTCGCTCTGACCGAGGACTCGCGGCCGCTGGCGATCCCTGCCTACATCGCCGTCGCGGCACTGATTGCCGCCGCTCACTTCGGCACCGCCTTCAACGTCCTGCTGATCCTCGCCGCGAGCTTCCCGCTGATCTTCGCCTTCGCCGTCAACGCCAAGGTCCGGGACGGGGTGACGGTCTCGATGGCGGTGACCCTGATGGGGGTGTTCTGGATCGGAATCCCGCTCGCCCATGCGGTTCTGCTGCGCGACCTGCCGAGCCACGGCGCGGCGCTGCTGGTCGACGTCCTGGTCGGCACCTTTGTCGCCGACACCGCCGCCTACGCGACCGGGCGGATGTTCGGCAGCCACAAGATCGCGCCGAACATCTCCCCGAACAAGACGGTCGAGGGGCTGATCGGCGGCTTCCTGATCGGCACGATGGGGTTCTGGTTCGCCGGCCTGTACCAGGACTGGCTGAGCGGAGTGGACGCGCTGATCATCGGCGCCGCCGTCGCCGCGATCGCCCCGGTCGGCGACCTCTTCGAGTCGCTGCTCAAGCGCGACCTCGGCAAGAAGGACACCGGCACGATCTTCGGCCCCCACGGCGGCATCCTCGATCGCCTCGACGCCGTCTTCTTCACCGTCGTCGTCGGCTACTACCTGTCCGTCTGGCTCGTCTACTGACGCGAGTCCGCAGAAACCCGTCTATGACACGGATAAGTACGGACTCGGCGCCTCCGTATCCTCTGAAGGGATGAAGAAGCTCGTAATTCTCGGCTGCACCGGCTCGATCGGGACGCAGGCGCTTGAGGTCGTCGCCCGCTCGCCGGAGCTGCAGGTCGTCGGCCTCGCCGCCGGCAGCGGCTGGGAACTGACGGTCGAGCAGGCGCGCGAGCACGGCGTCCCGGCGATCGCCCTGGCCGACGAGACCGCGGCGGCCAGAGCGGGGGAGAGCTGGAGCGGGCGCGTCCTGGCCGGCGAGGATGGAATCGCGGAGCTGATCGCCGACTCCGGCGCCGAGCTCGTCCTCAACGGCATCGTCGGGGCCGCGGGGCTCGCCTCGACGGTCGTCGCCCTGAGCGAGGGGATCGACGTCGCCCTCGCCAACAAGGAGAGCCTGGTGCTCGGCGGCGAGTTGGTCATGGCCCTGGCCGAGGCGACCGATTCCCGGCTGCTGCCGGTCGACTCCGAGCACTCGGCGCTGCACCAGCTGATCGGCCGCGAGGCGCCGGGGACGGTCGAGAAGCTGGTTTTGACCGCCTCCGGCGGCCCGTTCCGTGGCCGCGAGGACCTCAGCGGCGTCAGCGTCGAGGACGCGCTCGCACACCCGACCTGGCGGATGGGAGGCCGGATCACGATCGACTCGGCGACGCTGATGAACAAGGGCTTCGAGGCGATCGAGGCCCACCACCTCTTCGCCGTTCCCTACGAGCGGATCGGCGTCGTCGTCCACCCGCAGTCGCTGATCCACTCGCTGATCCACCTCAACGACGGCTCGTCCCTGGCCCATCTCGGCTACCCCGACATGCGGGTCCCGATCTCCTACGCGCTGCACTTCCCCGAGCGGGCCGACGTCGACGTCCCGCAGCTCGACCTCGCCTCCGTCGGTGAGCTGACCTTCGAGGCGCCCGACCCGGAGACCTTCGCCTGCCTGCGCCTGGCGCTGGAGGCCGGCGAGGCGGGGGGTACCGCGCCCTGCGTCCTCAACGCCGCCGACGAGGTCGCGGTCGCCGCCTTCCTCAACGGGCGGATCCCGTTCACCGGCATCGCCGCGGTGATCGAGCGGGTCCTGGAGGAGATGCCGGCCCGGCCCTTAACCCACTTCGATGACGTCTTTGCCACCGACGCCGAGGCCCGCAAGCGCAGCGAAGACCAGGTTCGCGGGTTGACTCCAGCATGAACTGGCTCTTTATCTTCCTCGGCTTCTGCCTGCTGATCATGCTCCACGAGGCCGGTCACTACGTCGCCGCCAAGGCGACCGGGATGCGGGTCGAGCGCTTCTTCCTCTTCTTCGGCCCAACCCTCTGGTCGTTCAAACGCGGCGAGACCGAGTACGGGGTGAAAGCGATCCCGCTCGGCGGCTACGTGAAGATCACCGGCATGAACCCGGAGGAAGAGATTCCCCCGGCGGTGGCCCACCGCGCCTACTACCGCCAGCCGGTCTGGAAGCGAATCGTCGTGATCGCGGCGGGGCCGCTGGTGAACATCGTCCTCGCCTTCGCGATTCTGTTCGGCGTCTACACCACCTCCTTTCAGGAAACCGACCAGAGCGTCGGCGCGATCAACTCCGGCTCGCCCGCCTCCAGGGTGCTGCGGCCGGGCGACAAGATCGTCGCGATCGACGGCCATCGCTTCCCCGGCCTCAGCCTCGAAGACCGCCTGACCCGGTTCGGGAAGCTGGTCGGCTCGCACGAATGCGCCGGCAAGCAGGTCAATGGCTGCGTCGCCGCGACGCCCGTCAACCTCGAGATCCGGCGCGACGGGCAGCCGCGGAAGATCACCGTCCGTCCCGAGTACAACGCCGAAGCCAAGCGCTCCCTGATCGGCTTTTCCTATGGATCCAAATCGGCCGACCTCAGCGTCGGCGGGGCGGCCTCCGAAGCCGCGGACCGGATGTGGTTGGTCGCCTCCGGCACGATCCATGTCTTCTCGCACATCTTCGAAGCCAAGGAACGCGAACAGGTCTCCGGGATCGTCGGAACCAGCGACGTCGCCAACCAGGTGATCAACGTCGGAGTCGCCCCGGCGCTACTCCTGCTCGCGCTGGTCAGCCTCTCGCTCGGCCTGATCAATCTGCTTCCGATCCTGCCCCTCGACGGCGGCCACATCTTCTGGAGCATCGTCGAGAAACTGCGCGGCCGGCCGGTCTCGCTGCAGGTGATGGAGCGGGCCAGCGTGATCGGCTTTGCGCTGGTCGCGATGCTCTTCTTCGTCGGCCTCAGCAACGACATCGGTCGGATCACCGGCGAAGGCTTCAACGTCCGCTAGCGCGGTCCGCAACTTCACCCGGATAACCTCTGCATATGGCCTCCAAACGCCAGATCTTCGTCGGCAAGGTCCCGATCGGCGGCGGCGCGCCCGTCGCCGTGCAGACGATGACCAAGACCGAGACCGCCAACCTGGCGGCGACGATGGAGCAGATCCACAAGGTCGCCGACGCCGGCGCCGACATCGTCCGCTGCGCGGTGCCGCGCGAGAAGGACGCCGAGGCGCTGAAAACGATCGTCAAGCAGTCGCCGATCCCGATCATCGCCGACATCCACTTCAACCACACCCTGGCGTTGAAGGCGATCGACGCCGGCGCCCACTGCATCCGGCTCAACCCCGGCAATATCGGCGGCCGCGAGAAAGTCGCCGAGGTCGCGGTCAGGGCGAACGAAAAGAACGTCCCGATGCGGATCGGGGTCAACTCCGGCTCGCTGCCCAAGCACCTGCACGAGCTCGAGCGCGAGGCCCCGGTCGAGGCCCTGGTCGCCGCCGCGATCGAGTTCACCGAGCTGATGGAGGGGCTCGACTTCACCAACTTCAAGATCTCGATCAAGTCGACCAACGTCCCGTACACGATCGCCGCCAACCGGCTGCTGGCCGAAAAGGTTCCCTATCCACTGCACCTCGGGATCACCGAGGCGGGGACGAAATGGTCGGGCTCGCTGAAATCGGCGGTCGGGCTGGGCACTCTGCTTGCCGATGGGGTCGGCGACACGATCCGGATCAGCCTCTCGACCTTCCACGCCGAGGAGGAGGTCAAAGTCGCCTGGGAGATCCTCAAGGCGTTGCAGCTGCGCGAGAAAGGCCCGGTCCTGATCGCCTGCCCGACCTGCGGCCGCCTGCAGTTCGACATGGACTCGGTCGTCGCCGAAATCGAGCAGCGACTGGAAGGCTACGAGGAGCCCGTCGAGGTGGCCGTGCTGGGCTGCGCCGTCAACGGCATCGGCGAGGCCAGCCACGCCGACTTCGGGATCGCCGGCGCCAAGGACGAGGGCCTGATCTTCACCCACGGCAAGCCGCTGCGGAAGGTGCCCCAAGCCGAGCTGGTCGACACCCTGTTCGAGGAGATCGACAAGTCGCTCGACCGCGGCACGGTCGAGGTCGACGAGGCCGAGTCCCGCGAGGGGGCCGAGTGGCTGGCCAAGATCGAGGCTGAAAACGAGGGTGAACTGACCCCCGAGAAGATCGCGCTGATGGAGAGGGAAGCGGTCGAAAAGGGGGAGTCGGACAAGGTGCTGCTCGACGAGGAGGCTTCGCCTACGGCGGGGCGGAGGTTTACTCGGGCCTAGCGCTCCGGCGTCCGAGTGCCGCGGGGATAGGCACCTGCGGGCGAGGTGTTCGTTCTCGGTACCTATCCCCGCGCCACTCAGACGAGCAGCCGCCATCCGAGGAACGGGACCGCAGTGTCTGGCAGCGGATAGGTTTCACCGGTGACTCGGCGCTCGCAGGCATTTATTCCCGACTCTTGAAGGACGCTCCGGCTGATGCGGAGGCGATCTCTCACAAGTTGATGGTGCGGGCGGGGTTGATCCGGCAGCTGGGCGCGGGGCTGTGGACGTATCTGCCGGCGGGGTGGCGGGTGCTGCGCAAGGTCGAGGCGGTGATCCGCGAGGAGATGGAGGGGATCGGGTGTCAGGAGATGCTGATGCCGGTTCTGCAGCCGGCCGAACCGTGGGAGAAGACGGGGCGGTATGGGATCACGGAGCTGTTCAAGCTCGAGGACCGCAAGGGGTCGCCGATGGTCCTGGCGATGACCCACGAGGAGGCGGTCACCTACCACGTCGCCCGCGAGGTCCGCTCCTACCGCGACCTGCCATTTACGGTCTTCCAGATCCAGACCAAGGAGCGCGACGAGCCGCGTCCCCGCGCCGGCGTCCTGCGCACCCGCGAGTTCACGATGAAGGATGCCTATTCCTTCGACCGCGACGAGGAGGGCCTGGCGCGCTCCTACGAGGCCCAGGCGGGTGCCTATGAGCGGATCCTCGACCGCTGCGGCGTGCGCTGGTACCGCAGTGAGGCCGACGTCGGGATGATGGGCGGCTCCGGCGCCCACGAGTACATGGCGCCCTGCCCGGCCGGCGAGAACGAGGTCGCCCTGGCCCCCGGCTACAGCGCCAACATCGAGGTCGCCTCGGCGACGCCGCAGCCGGTCGAGCTGCCCGCTCCCCTGAGCGCCCCGGAGCGGGTCTCGACTCCCGGCCTGACCAGCGTCGAGCAGGTCTCAGGCGAGCTCGGCGTGCGCCGGGCGCGCTGATCAAGGCGCTGCCGGTGATCACCGAGAGCCGCGGCATGGTCCTCGTCCTGCTGCGCGGCGACCACCGCCTCAACGAGATCAAGCTGCAGAACGCGCTCGGGACCCCGTTCCGCCAGGCCGGCGCCGAGGAGATCGCCGCCGAGCTTGGCCCGGTCGGCTATATCGGCCCGGTCGGGGCGAGCATCCCCGTCGTCAAGGACGCGGCGATCGACGGCGACTCCTACGTCTGCGGCGCCAACGAGCCCGACGCCCACCTGCGCGGCGTCCAGCCCGGCCGCGACTTCGAGTTCGAGGAGCTCGACGTACGCACGGTCGAGGCCGGCGACACCGCCCACGGCGGCGGCACGATCGAGATCGAGCCGGCGATCGAGGTCGGCAACATCTTCAAGCTCGGCACCCGCTACTCGGAGCCGCTGGGGGCGACCTTCCTCGACGAGAACGGCAAGGAGCAGGCGATCGTGATGGGCAGCTACGGGATCGGCCCGGCCCGGATCGTCGCCGCCGCGATCGAGCAGCGCGGCCGACGACCGCGGCATCGTCTGGCCGCCGGCGCTCGCCCCCTGGCAGGTCCAGCTCGTCTCCCTCGCCAAGACCGGCGAGCCCGAGCGCGAGGCGGCCGATGAGATCTACGAGGCGCTCGGCGCCGCCGGGGTCGAGGTGCTCTACGACGATCGCGACGCGGGACCGGGGGAGAAGCTGACCGACGCCGAGCTGCTCGGCTGCCCGCTGCGGATCGTCGTCGGCCGTCGCGGCCTCGCCAACGGCATCGTCGAGGCAAGCGAGCGCGCTTCCGGCGCCGAGCACGAGCTGCCCGTGGAGGATGCCGCCGAGCGGGCGATCGCACTCCTCGACGGGCTCGATGTCTGAGCGCGACCCCTTCGGCCGCGGCCGCACGCGCCGCCTCTTCGGCCTCGACCGCAGCGCGCCGCCGCCGCGCCAGACCCGCTCCGGCGAGCCGCTGCGCCCCTGGACGATCCCCAACGCCGTCGGCTACCTGCGCCTGGCGGCGCTGCCGCTCTTCCTCGTCCTCGCCTACAACACCGACGACGGCACCTCCGTCGCCTCGGCGATGGTCTTCTGGGCGATCGCCGCGGGCGACTACCTCGATGGCTTCCTCGCCCGTGTCACCGGTCAGTACAGCCGCATGGGGGCGCTGCTGGACCCGCTCGTAGACCGCCTCACGATCCTCGCCGGCGCCGTCGTCTGCTGGAGCTTCGAGCTGCTGCCCCGCTGGGCGCTGGCGCTGCTGGCACTGCGCGAGTTGACGATGCTCTTCCTCGCCCAGTACGGGCTGCGTCACGGCGTCGACATCGAAGTCAACTGGCCTGGCCGGATCTCGGTCTTCCCGATCATGGGCGGCATCTTCCTGGCCCTGCTGGCGCCGGGCTGGGTCGCCACCGCGCTGTTGATCTGGGGCCTGGCGATGGCGATCCTCGCCACCGTCCTCTACGCCCGCGCCGGGATACGGGCGGTTCGAGCCGGCGCTGCAACTTGAGCCCCAATCCGACGAACCGTCAACCTGCAGTTGAACCTTTGAGGAGTCTCGACCTATAATCGTGATCCGCGCAAACGGAGGCCCCGCCTCCTCGAGTTAGGAGCACGATGGAGGACACCTTTCCCGATCTCGGCTCCCTCAGCGACAAAGAGCTGAAGGACCTGATCGACAACCTGATGGCGGAGGAGAATGAGATCTCCTACAAGCGGCGTGTCCTACACGGGAAGATCGACATCCTCCGTGCCGAGCTCGTCAACCGCCTGCGCGACAAGCACGAGCGCGGCGACTCGATGATCTCCGGCGACGACGTCAGCAAGCTGACCGAGATCCTCGCCGGCAAGGCCCAGCAACCGGAGGACGACTCCGCCGCCTGAGGCCGGAGATCACCGAACATGGCCGTCCACTGTCCCGAGTGCGGGTTCACCAACCCCGAAGGCGCCAACTACTGTCAGAAGTGCGGTGCGTACCTTGGCGGCCCGGCCGAGGCGGGCGAGGACCCGACGACGATGACCTACCGGGTCGACGAGACCGGCGAGATGCTGCCGGTCGACATCGACGAGGTCGTCGAGGAGTCGGGCGCGGCGCTGGTGATCCGCGCCGGTGGAGGTCGGGCCGGCGAGAGCTTCAGCATCGCCGAGGACCGGGTCAGCATCGGTCGTAGTCCCGACGCCGGCGTCTTTCTCGACGACGTCACCGTCTCGCGCAACCACGCGCTGCTGGTGCGACGCCGCGACGGTCTCTACATCGATGACCTCGGCTCGCTCAACGGGACCTACGTCAATCGCCGCCGGATCGAGTCCCACCGGCTGGCCGACGGCGACGAGATTCAGGTCGGCAAGTACAAGCTGAGCTACCTGGAGCGATAGACCCATGCCCGTCTCAGAGCAGCCGGCCCGCACCCCGGATTCGCCCAGCCGGCCCCGCAAGGCGCTGACGATCGGCGCCGTCTGCAAGATCCTGCAGAGCGAATTCGACGACGTCTCGATCTCGAAGATCCGCTACCTCGAGGATCAGAAGCTGCTCAACCCGCGCCGCACCTCGGGTGGCTACCGCCTCTACAGTCAGTCCGACGTCGAACGGCTGCGGACGATCCTGCGCCTGCAGCGTGACGAGTTCCTGCCGCTGCGGGTGATCCGTCAGGAGCTGGCCGGCGGCGGCGACCTCGTGCTCGGCGACTCCGCTCGCAACCCGAGCCAACGGCGGCGCCCGACGGGCGATCCTGGTCGACACCTCGCGCGCCCACCTCAGCCTCGAGGAAGTCGTTGAGGAGACCGGCGCCCGCGAGGAGTTGATCGGCGAGCTGGAGACCTTCGGCATCGTCCAGCCCGAGACGCGCGACGGCAAGACCGTCTACGACGAGACCGACCGCGAGATCGTCCGCGCCGCCAACGAACTCTCCCGGGTTGGTGTCGGCGCCCGCAACCTCCGCGTCTTCCGCTCCTCCGCCGACCGTGAGGCCAACCTGCTGGAAGCGTTGCTGGGGCCCTCGCTGCGCTCGCGCAACCCCGAGCGCCGCAAGGAGGCGCTGCAGAGTTTGGAAAGCCTGGCGGCGACGGTCAGTCACCTCAAGCACCTTTTGCTCGTACGCGACCTCCGCCGCCTCGCCGGCGATTAGGAGGCTGCAAACCTGCGCCTGACGGCGTCCTCGGTCGCTCGCGTGCAGAGCACGCCACGCTTCCTGCGTCCTTGTCAGACTTGGTTTTCGCCTCCTAATGCCCCGAGTAACGAGAAAAAGGACGATCGAAGCCCCGGTCGACGAGGTCTGGAGCTTGATCTCCGACCCCTACAGCCTGCCGCGCTGGTGGCCGCGTACCGGGCGGGTGGAGAACGTCGAGCGCAAGAGCGGCGGCAAGCGCAGCCAGTGGACCAAGGTTCTGGAGACCGCGGAGGGGAGGGGTGTACGGGCGGACTACCGCTGCATCAGCTCGGCCGAGGGCGAGCGCTACGTCTGGGAGCAGGAACTCGAGGGCACACCCTTCGCCCGCCACCTGCGCAGCTCGCGGGTCGAGATCGGGCTGCGGGAGCGGGACGGGGAGACGCAGGTCAACCTCGCCTCGGTCCAGACGCTGAAAGGGATGTCGCGGATGGGTTCGCCGATGATGCGCCGCGCCCAGGGCGCGATCCTCGACGAGGCCTTGGACGGGATCGAGAGGGCACTGACGTGAGCGAGGCGCTTTCCTCTCGGTATGCGAGAGCAATGCGCCTCGGGGCGCCGGCGTGAGCGCGCCGCGACGCGATTCGAACTGGTGGGGGTGGGGGGACCCGAGCGTCTCGCCGCAGCTCGACGCGGAGGCGCTGGGGGTGCTGCGGGAGCGGATCGGCGAGCTCGAGCCGTGGCCGCCGGCGCGCGGCTTGGAGGAGTTCGAGCTTCCCGCCGCCGAGGAGCTTCCCGCGGCACTGAGCGACGCCGTCGGCGCCGAGAACGTCTTCGACTCCGACGAGGACCGGCTGCGCCACGCAATTGGCCGCGGCTACGTCGACCTGGCGCGGATCCGCGGCGGCCGGCTCGAGGCCGCTCCGGACGCGGTGGTGATGCCCGCTGACGGCGACGCCCTGCGCCGCGTCCTTGACGTCTGCGCGAACGAGGGCATCGCCGTCGTCCCCTTCGGGGGCGGCACCAGCGTCGTCGGCGGCGTCGAGCCGCTGCGCGGCGCCCACGCCCGCCTGGTCAGCCTCGACCTCGGCGCGATGCGGGAGGTCGGAATCGACCGGCGCTCGCTGACCGCACGCCTCGGCGCCGGCCTCCGCGGCCCGGAGGCGGAGGCGGCGCTCGCACGCGAGGGCGTGACCCTCGGCCACTTCCCGCAGTCCTTCGAGTACGCGACGATCGGCGGCTTCGCCGCGACCCGCTCGGCCGGCCAGGCCTCGAGCGGCTATGGGCGCTTCGACGCCCTGGTCAGCTCGGTCCGGCTCCTGGCGCCGAGCGGCGACCTCCAGACGCTGGAAACGCCGCACACCGCCGCCGGCCCGGCGCTGCGGGAGCTGGTGATCGGCTCCGAGGGGGTGCTCGGGGTGATTCCCGAGGTGACCGTGCGGGTACGCCCCCAGCCGGCCGTTCGCCGCTACGAGGCCTGGATCGCCGAGAGCTTCGAGGCCGGCGCCGAGATCGTCCGCTCGTTGGCCCAGGGCTCGGGGCTGCCGGACATCCTCCGCGTCTCCGACGAGGAGGAGACGCAGGGTTCGCTGGCGCTCTCCGGCCCGCGCGGCACCGCCGGCATGATCTTCGACGGCTACCTCGGCCTGCGTAAGCGGCGCGGCGGCGCCCTGATGATCGTCGGGCTCGAGGGCGAGGAGGAGGCGGTCGCCAGGCGCCGCGCCCTGGCGGTACGGGCGCTGCGGGCGGGCGGCGCCGTCTACCTCGGCCAGGCGGCCGGGCGGTCCTGGGAGCACGGTCGCTACCAGGGGCCGTACCTGCGCGACACCCTGATGGCGATGGGGGCGATGGTCGAGACGCTGGAGACCTCGCACACCTGGACCCGACTCGGCGAGTTGCACGACGCGGTCGCGGCGGCGCTGCACCGCTCGCTCGCGGCGCAGGGAACGCCCGGCCTCGTCTTCTGTCACCTCTCGCATGCTTACGCGGACGGCGCCTCGCTCTACTTCACCTTCATCTCCCGCTCACGCCACGGCGCCGAGCTGGAGCAGTGGCGCCAGGTCAAGGCTGCCGCCTGCGAGGCGATCGTCGCCCGCGGCGGCACGATCACCCACCACCACGCCGTCGGTCGCGACCACGCGCCTTACATGGCCGCGGAGGTGGGGAGGACGGGGCTGGACGTGCTGCGCGCCGTGAAGGCTCAGCTCGATCCAACCGGAATCATGAATCCGGGCAAGCTGCTCCCGTAGGCGCTATTCGCCCTTTTTCGCTTCCTTTTCTTCTTCCAGTCGCTTGGCGGCGCCGACGATCGGGCCGACGACGGTGCCGCGCAGGACTTCGGTGCCGGTGTATTTCGGGGCGCGTTCTTCTTTGGTCGCTGCCGCCAGCGAGGCTTCCAGGGCCGAGTTGGAAGTCTTGGTCAGGACCAGCTGGTCGAAGGTCCCGTTGGCCAGGTAAGCGAGGACTTCAGTCGGAACCTTGAACTGGGCGCCGATCCGACCGTCCGAGCCGACTTCGGTCGAGGCCAGCGGCAGCATCCGCTGCGGCGACTGCGCCAACCAGACGGTGTATTCGGTGCTGCCTTTGGTCGTCGGCGGCAGTTCTTTGGCGACGATCTGCAGAGCGAGAGAGTTCTTGACGCGGCCGAAGATCGCGACCCCGGAGCCGCTGGCGCCGGCGACGGGCTTGAGCACCGCCTTGGTCACCGCGGCGGTGCTCGAGGTCGGCGTCTTCTGAGCTTCGGCGCCGCTTTCGCTCGCCGTCGTGCTTGTGGCGGCCGTGGTGTTCGCGGCAGAAGTGGTGCTGGAGTCAGAACTCCCGCCGCTGACGATCAGGACGACGACGATCGCGACCAGGACGATCGCCGCGGCGGCGATCGCCGCGCGGGGACCGTTGCCGGCAGGGAGAGAGACCCTTGGAGGGGCGGATGCCTTCTTCGGCCAGGCCTTCGGCGCGGCGGACATCGGCGTCGGCTCCGCCTTCGGCGCGGCCAACGGAACGGGCTCCGGCTCGACGGCGGCCGCGACGGGCTCCGGCTCGGGCTCGGGGTCCGCGGGCGGATCCGGGGCGGGCTCCGGATCCGGCGTCTTCGCCGGCTCGGGCGGCGCCTCCGGCGCCTGCTGCCCCGGCGCCAGGGCGCCTTCCTCGGCCAGCTCGGCGAGCGCCTCGGCGACCTTGACGCGGACTTCCTCCACGCTCAGGCCCATCAGCGCCGCGACATCGTCGTAGCCCGCCTCGCCACGCTGCGCGAGCAGGCGCAGCATCGCTCTCTGGTCGTCGCTCAACCCCATCCAGCGCGAACCCTACGGGGAGTGGCCCCGCCATTGTCAGCCGGGTCGCAGGCGTCGCCAAAACTTAACTTCGCCCGTGGATAGGGTTCGCTGCCATGGCCGACGACCCGAGCGGAGTTCCCGCGCACTTCGACGAGCTGATCGGCACCGAGTGGCTCGACGACGACCCCGACCACGCCCGGGTCCGGCTCGTCCTGCGCGACGACCTGCGTCAGCCCTTCGGCCTGTTGCACGGCGGCGTGATGTCGAGCCTGGTGGAGAGCATCTGCTCGCGCGCGACGGCCCTCGTGGTCATGCCGGAGGGCAACGTCGCGATGGGGCAGTCGATCACCGTCAACTTCCTCCGCCCGATCACCGCCGGCAGCGCCGAGGTCAAGGCCCGCGCCCGCCACCGCGGACGCACCGCCTGGGTCTGGGAGGCCGAGGTCCTCGACGACGAGGGAAAGATCTGCGCCCTCGCCCAGATGATTATCGCGGTCAGGCCGCAGCCGAAGAGTTAGCCGCCGAACCTATTTGTAATTGGGAGCCGGCGATCCTTGCCGAAGGCGCGCGGCGTGATCCGGATTCCCGGCGCCGCCTGGCGGCGCTTGTACTCGGAGTGGTCGACCAGCTTGATCACGTCGTCGACGACCTCGGCCGGCATCCCGGCGGCGATCATCTCCTCGCGACCCTCGTCGCGCTCGACATAGGCCTCGAGGATCCGGTCGAGCAGGTCGTAGGGGGGCAGCGAGTCGCTGTCGAGCTGGTCGGGGCGCAGCTCCGCCGAGGGCGCCCGGTCGATCACCGAGGCCGGCACCAGCTCGCTGCCGGCGCGCTCGTTGCGGCGGCGGACGAGGTCGTAGACGAGCCCCTTGGGGACGTCCTTGATCACCGCGAAGCCGCCCGCCATGTCGCCGTAGAGGGTCGCGTAGCCGACCGACATCTCGCTCTTGTTCCCGGTCGTCAGGACCAGCCAGCCGTGGCGGTTGGAGAGCGCCATCATCAGGTTGCCGCGGATCCGCGCCTGGATGTTCTCGGCGGCGAGGTCGGGCTCCGACGCTCGCGCCGGGTCGCGCGGCGGCCCCTCGTCACCGGCGGCCGGCGCCGGCCCGGGGTTGGGAAGGCCGCCCAGGGCCCGCTCGTAGCCGTCCATCATCGGCTCGATCGCGATCTCCAGCAGTTCGCAACCGAGGTTTACGGCGATAGTTCTGGCGTCTGCCTGGGTTGCAGGGCTGGAATGTGGAGACGGCATCACCACGCAGCTGACTCGCTCGGGCCCGACGGCGTCGGCCGCGAGCATCGCCACCAAGGCGGAGTCGATACCGCCGGAGAGCGCGATCCCGACTTGAACGAAGCCGTTCTTGGCGACGTAGTCCCGCAGGCCGAGGACCAGCGCGGCGTAGACCTCGTCGACATCGACGAGCGGCTCGGCGATCGCGCCGCCGCCGGGCAGCTCGCAGATCAGCAGCTCCTCCTCGAACTGGGCGGCGCGGGCGAGGACGCTGCCGTCGGGAGCGACGACGAGGCTCTGGCCGTCGAAGACGAGCTCGTCCTGGCCGCCGACGAGGTTGCAGAAGGCGACGGGGGCGCCGTACTCACGCGCCCGTTCGGCGAACATCCGCTCGCGCTCGCGGCCCTTGCCGCGGTGGTAGGGCGAGCCCGACGGGTTGGCGATCAGCTTGGCGCCACGCTCGGCCTCGGCCTGCCCCGGCGGCCCCGCAACCCAGCAGTCCTCGCAGATCGTCAGCCCGACGGTGGTGCCGCCGATGTCGACGTTGAGGTCCTCGCCACCCGGGATGAAGTAGCGCTGCTCGTCGAAGACGGCGTAGTTGGGCAGGCGGTTCTTGCGGTAGATCGCCCGCACAGCCCCATCGGCGAGGACGGCGGTCGAGTTGTGGGCGCGGCGGAAGTCGCCCTCCGCGGCCGCCGGCTCGGCGAAGCCGACCAGGGCGGTGATGCCCTCGACGTCGCGGGCGAGGTCCTCGATCGCGCGCTGGTTGGCGGCGACGAAGTGGCGCTTCAGGTAGAGGTCCTCGGCCGGGTAGCCGGGGATGCAGAGCTCGGGGAAGATCACCAGATCGGCCCCCTCGTCGCGGGCACGGCCGATCCACTCGGCGACCTTTGCCGCGTTGGCGTCGACAGCCCCGACCGTCGGATCGATCTGGGCCAGGGCTATGCGCATCGGCTGCCTGCGGAGCTCATCGCCGAAGTATCGCCGTCGAGGAACCCGGAGCGAGCCGCGACCCCCGCTAGGGTGCCCCGGATGCGGGACCGCCGTCGCCACCTGGCCGGTATCGCGGCGACGGCTCTGGTCCTGCTCGCTGCCGTGCCCGGCATGGCGGAGGCGAAGGCGGGGCTCTCGGGCGCCGTCTCGACGATCTCCTCTCCGTTTCAGAAACCGTTCGTCGCACCGCGGCCGCGGCCGACGGAAACCCGCTGGCGCCCGACCGACAAGCTCGATCCCAACCACAGCGAATACACCGTGCCCGAGGCGCCGCGCTCGCCCGCCTGTGGGGCCAACTTCTGCGTCCACTGGGTCAACCGCAGCCTCGACCGGCCCAGCCTCAGGGACAGCAACGGCGACGGCGTCCCGGACTACGTCGAAAAGGTCCTCGCGGTCGCCGAACACGTGCACACGGTCGAGAACGAAGAACTCGGCTGGAGGGAGCCGGTCAGCGACGGGGGGCTGGGCGGCGGCCGCGGTCTGACCGACATCTACCTGACCGAGATCGGCGGCAACATCTTCGGCTACACGTCGCCCGACACCAAGCAGGCCACCGCCCAGAACCCGGTGCCGAGGCACCTGCACGCCTACATGGTGCTCGACAACGACTACAGCCCGTTCGAGTTCCCCGGCACCTCGGCGACAAACGATCTCGAGGTGACGATCGCCCACGAGTACAACCACGTCCTGCAGTTCGGCTACGACGCCTTCCAGGACCCCTGGTTCGCCGAGTCCAGCGCGGTCTGGATGGAGGACCAGGTCTACGGCGAAATCAACGACTACGTCCACTACCTGGGCCGCTGGGTGAAGCGCTACGACACGCCGCTGACCGCCAACGCGATCAAGGAGTACGGCTCCGCGGTCTGGAACGATTGGCTCAGCAACCGCTACGGCCCCAACTTCGTTCGCCAGACCTGGGAAGGGGCGATCGACACCAAGCCCGGGGGCTTCGCGGTCAACGCCTATGAAGCGGCGATCAAGGCCGACGGCCCCTCCGACTTCGGCCACGACTTCACCAACTTCGCCGCCGACGTCGCCGAGTGGCGAACCGGGAAGGGATTCAGCGAGAGCGCTGCCTATCCGGACGTGCCGCGCCGCGGCCGCCTGACGCTTGGCGCGGCGCCGCTGCGGCGCTCACTCGACCACACGACCTTCCAGCTGATCGAAGTCCCCGCCCGCGGTGGCCGCGCCGTGACGGTGGAGGTGACGGCGCCGTCCGGGGTCGCCTCGGGCCTCGCCCTGGTGGGCCGGGTCGGCGGCGAAAAGAACGGCACCACGAGCAGCGACGTCGCCTACGGCGCCAACGGCGGCAAGCTGCGGGTCCGGCTCGCCGATCCGGGCCGCTTCAAGCGGATCACCGCCGTCCTCGTCAACGCCGACACGAAGAGCGACTACTTCAGCGGCCAGAGCCTCGACTGGCACTACCTGGCCGAAGGCACCCAGTTCGAAATCGCCGGTCGGATCGTCCCCTGAGCCCGGCTACTTGGCGTTGGACTCGGCGGCAACCGCGCCGGACCCGTTCGACGCGACCTTGCTCGCCTTGCCGCTCTTCTTCGGCTTCGGCTTCGGCGCGGTGGCGATGACCTCGTCGGTCGTCGCCTCGAGGTCAAGCGCGAAGCTGTCGAGGTCTGCCATCGCGTCGTAGTCGCCGACGAGGCCGAAGTTGACCTGGCCGTTGTAGGACATGATCCCAACGCAGAGCGCCTGGCGGCGGGCGAGCGGCACCATCGGGAAGATCGACTCCATCTTGCGCCCCAGCACGTAGAGCGGGAACTGGGGCCCCGGGACGTTGGTGACGACGAGGTTGAAGAAGCGCTGGGCCGGCTGCAGCCGGGCCGCCTGGGAGGCGATCGTGGTCGGCGCGAAGTCGGTCACCTTGGTGAGGATTTCGGCCCCGACCGCCTGTCCGGAGGACTTCAGGTCGCCCATCTGCTCGGTGACGACGTGCAGCCGCTCGACCGGGTCCTCGGCCCAGATCGGCAGCGGCGCCATCATCGCCGTGATCCGGTTGCCCAAAGAGCCGTGTTCCTCGTCGGCGCGGACGCTGACCGGGACCATGGCGCGCATCTCCAGGCCCTCGGTGCTGTGACCGCGAGCGCGCAGGTACTTGCCGATCGCGCCGGCGACGATCGAGAGGATGACGTCGTTGACGGTGCCGCCGTGAGCGTCCTTGACCCGCTTCAGCTCGGCCAGATCGGTCTGGGTGATCGCGAAGCGCCGGTGCGGGCCGATCTCGACATTGAAGACGGAGTGTGGAGCCGAGAGCCCGGCACCGACCATCTTCGAGGTGGCGCCGACCCCGCGCAGGACCTGGCGCGGGCCGCGCAGGACGGCGCGGAAACCGCGGACGATCTCCTTCGGGCTGGTCAGGCGCTCCTTCATCGCGTCGCCGAGGAGTCTCAGGTCGGTCGGTTCGGGCCGCGCCAGCCAGGGTGGCGGCGAGCCCGAGCGCCCCTGCGGCTCGGCGTCAAGATCGAAGAGGACGGTGGTGATGTCGACCCCGGAGACGCCGTCGACCAGAGCGTGATGGCTCTTGCCGACGATCGCGAAGCGGTCGCCGCACAGGCCCTCCACCAGCCACAGCTCCCAGAGTGGCTTGCTGCGGTCCAGTTGCTGGGAGAAAATCCGCGCCGCGAGGTTGCGCAGCTGCTCGTCGGAGCCTGGCGCCGGCAGCGCGGTCTGGCGGACGTGGTAGTCGAGGTTGAGGTGGGGGTCGTCGACCCAGACCGGGCGACCCTGGTCGAAGGGGACGAAACGCAACTTCTGGCGGAAGCGCGGGACCAGGTGCAGGCGCGAGGCGATGTGGTCGCGGAACTCCTCGTGGGAGGGTGCCGAGCCCTCGAAGATGATCGTCGAGGCGACGTGCATGTGGGCCCCGGCGCGCTCCATGTGGAGGAACGAGGTGTCGAGTCCGGTCAGTCTGTCAGCGGCCACATGTGCATCTTCGCACACGGCGCTCAGGCGCGACGGGGGCCAATTTTTTGCTTTGCAGAGCCATTTGGGCGCTTTCGTGCCGGTATTGATATGTGTGCGTACGCTCACATTCGGCCCCGATCGCGGCGCCTACCGTGTTTCGGACCCAATGAGCGAACCCATCTGCCGAGTCCCTCGCGCCAGCGACGGGGAACGGGGGACCCAAATGCCACGGCTTGCAGAGAGCGTGGCCGGGGCGAGTCGGGCGGCGAGCCGCCCGTAGCGAGTGTCCGGAGATCCGGCGCCCGCGAGCCCGTCAGCTAACCCCGTAGGCAGGCAAGAAAGCGAGCGAACACAAATGCGATTCATCCTGCCCGCGGTGGCAGCCGCCACCGCGCTGTCGATCGGCATCGCGCCGGCCGCGGCGAATTCGCACAAGTCCCATCAGCAGCACCACCCGGTACGGGTCAGGTCGCACCTCTCCCTGCACCTCTCGGGGCATGTCGTGCTTAGCGGCAGCGGTCTCGCCGTCAGCGGCAAGGTCCGTCCGAGCGGCTCCCGACGGATCAAGGTCGTCTTCCGTGGCCCGCGGTCCAGGGTCCTGACCACCAGGTCGCGGGCCAACGGCACCTTCGCCGTGCGCTGGTCGCCGCAGGCGGTCGGCAATTACGCGGTCCGCGCCCTCGGCGCCCACGACCGCCACGCCCACGGTGCCGCCAGCAAGGTGCGGCACCTGACGAGCTACCGCCAGGCCGGCGCCTCCTACTACGGTCCGGGCCTCTACGGCAACGGCGTCGCCTGTGGTGGCACCCTGTCGCCGGGCACGCTCGGCGTCGCCAACAAGACGCTGCCCTGCGGGACGCTGGTCAAGATCCGCTACCACGGCCACCACATCACCGTGCCGGTGATCGACCGCGGCCCCTACGTCGCCGGTCGCGACTACGACCTGACCGAGGCGACGCGCAACCGCCTCGGCTTCCCCGGGGTCGGCACGATCCTCGCCAATCACTGAGCGAGGTCAGTTGGGGAGGCTGAGCCGCAGCTGCGGCTCAGCCTCGGCCGCGACGGCGTCCGTATCGCTCTCGAAGGAGGCGACGCGGACGCCGAGCAACCGCACCGGTCGCTGTGGGTCATAGGCCCGCAGCAGCTCAAGCGCGATCGGGACGACGACCGCCGGGTCGTTGGTCGGCGCGGCGACCGAGCGCGAGCGGCTGACGTTGGTCCAGTCGTCGAGGCGGACCTTGATCCCGATCGCCCGCCCCTCCAGCTCGCGCTTGGCCAGGCGCCGGCAGAGCTCCTCGCCGAGCTCGACCAGGTGGCGCTCGAGCTCACCGCGCCGGCGCACGTCGACGTCGAAGGTGATCTCCGTCGACTGTGACTTGGTCTCGTGCGAGACGACGACCGGCGTCTCGTCCCAGAGCCGGCCGCGGGCGTGCAGCCAGGCGCCGGAGCGCGGCCCGAAGGCCGCTTCCAGCTCGCCTCGCCTCGCGCCGGCGCAGCTCGGCGAGGGCTGGCGATCCCCATCGCCTCCAGCCTGAGGACCGTTTTCGGCCCGATCCCGGGGATCAGCCCCGGGGACTCGGCGGCGAAGCGCTCCAGCGCGTCCTCGCGGGAGAGGACGACCAGGCCGGCCGGCTTGCCCAGCTCGCTGGTGATCTTCGCCAGCATCCGGCTCTCGGAGATCCCGACCGAGCAGGTCAGGCCGGTGCTCTCGCGGATCTGGCCGGCGATCCGCCGCATCGTCGCCTTCGGCGAGAAGATCCCGGTCAGGTCCAGGTAGGCCTCGTCGAGCCCGACCACCTCGACCGTCTCGACATTGCGCCGCAGCACTTCCATCACCTGCGCCGACGCCTCCCTATAGGCCGGGAAGTCAGGCGTCAGGTAGACCGCATCCGGCAGTTTGCGCCGCGCCACCGCCGCCGGCATCGCCGAGTGGATCCCGGCCAGCTTCCGCGCCTCGTAGCTCGCCGTCGTCACCACCGCCCGCGGCCCCGAGCCGCAGACGACCACCGGTTTCCCCCGCAGCTCCGGCCGCTTGCGCAACTCGACCGACGCGTAGAAGGCGTCCATATCAACAATTGCGACCACACGGGGCCAGTCGGCAATCGAGGACACATGGGGCACAGTAATGATGTCGGCGGTGGATCGAACACGTGTTCGCTCCGCTAGACCATCTTTCTCGCCCCCGCTGGCGCACTTCTGCGGGAAAACCCGCCCATCGCAAGGACAGACCAAGTTCCTGCGGATGCAGAAAACCTCAGGCCCTATGCTCTTCGTATGCCGGATGAGGCCGAGAAAGAGCCGCAGGATGACCCGACCGTCGAACTTTTCGGCGAGGAGGACTTTGCCCTTGTTGAACGCCGCGATACCGCGCGGTTGGTGCAATTCGGTGCCACCAACTTCCGAAGCTTCCGAAGCTTCAATTTGGACGTCGGGCGCCTCACGGTTCTTGCTGGCCCCAACGGAGCCGGAAAGAGCAGCGTGGTCGATGTTCCCAGATTCATCTCCGATGCCTTAAGCCTGAGCCTGTTCGCGGCGTTGGAGCGCCGTGGGGGAGTGAAAGCCGTTAGGCATAAGTCGCCTACGAAGCCACGTGACTTCAGCGTCTACGCCGATCTTGAGTTCTCCGACGGGTATTCGGCCAAGTACCAGATCAAGCTCAAATCGACCGCCGGCGGTGATTTTGTCGTCGCGGAAGAGGACTGCCAAACCTTTTCGCGGAACGGGCCACTGGCACGTATGCGAATCAAAAAAGGGAAAGTTGCCGAACTTCCGGCGGGTCAACAGCGCGTCTTCTTTCGTGTCAACGACAGCGTGATCGACGACAAGACGCTAGGCCTGCCGTTATACGGCGGACTTCCGCAGTTCTCGCCTGTTCTCGGTTTCCTCCGTGACATGCGCGCGTACTCGATCTCCCCGGACAAGTTGCGGGAACTACAGGATCCGGATGAGGGCGACAGACTGGAGGCGGACGGCCGGAATGCGGCCAGCGTCCTGCGCCGCCTGGATGCAGCTTCCCGGCGGGAGCTAATCGAAATGCTCGCGTTTGTGGTCCCCGGCGTCACGGGAGTCAAATCTGTGACGCGCGGAAACAAGCTCACTATGCAGTTCAGCCAAATGGGAAAAGGTCAGGCCACGTCATTTGATGCACTTCAGGTCTCCGATGGGACGCTTCGTCTCCTTGGGCTGCTCTTGGCCCTCTATCAACGACACGAGTCCGGATTTTTGGAGATAGAGGAGCCGGAGTCGACCATCCACGTTGCGGCGCTTCAGGCATTAGTAGAAGTCTTCCGAGCGCGGTCTGTCCATACCCAGATTCTCCTAACCACCCATAGTTCGGAGATCCTGGATTCCCTCAGCTTGGACGAGCTGCATCTCGTCACTCAAGCGGACGGCATCTCGACGCTAGACAGCGTGTCGGGAGACGCGAAGGCCGCGATCGAGCAGGCTTTGTTCTCGCCCGGAGAGTTGCTTCGGACCGGCGGGCTTTCGGTCGAATGAAGATCGGCCTCGTCGTGGAGGGGGACGGAGAGAAAGACGCCCTTCCGATCATCATCAGGCGACATCTCTACGAGAACCGTCAAATCTTCAATATGCAGCCCGCTCTACCGAAAAACTCGAAGGGAAAGGGCAACCTCGAGGTCCCCGGCGGAGTAGAGCGTTTCGCTCAATACGCGGCTCTCCCGCAGGACGTATGCGGGGTGCTGGTGCTTTGCGACTCAGATAACGACAAGGTCTGCGAGCTCGGACCAGGCATGCAGGCGCGAGTGTCGGGCGCCGTTCGAAATAAGCCGGCAGTCGCGACCCTGGCCGTTTCGGAGTTCGAGAATTGGATAGTGGCCTCGGCTGAGACGATTGATGGCGCCACTCCTGTTGAAAGCGACGACTTCGAGAGACTAGGTGCCGTGGGCATTGTCCGGCAGTGGCGCTACCCAGAGGCCTACGTTAAGCCATTGCATCAACCCGGCTACGCCCAGCAGATCGATTTTGAACTCGTCGCGAAACGGTGCCCGTCCTTCGGTCGGCTGATCAGGTGCCTCGATGAGTTGATCGATGCTTGCTAAATGGCGAAGAAACGCTCACAGTGAAGGTGTCGTCTGAGCAGATAGGGAACATACGTTCGTATGAAGACGAGGGCATAGGGTAGCCAAGGGCATGGCGGATAGATCGAACATCGAGTGGACGGAGGCAACTTGGAACCCTGTCACCGGCTGCGACAAGGTTTCTCCCGGATGTGCGCATTGCTACGCGGAGGCGTTTGCGGAGCGATGGCGGGGCATCCCTGATCATCCCTACGAGCAAGGATTCGATCTCCGCATCTGGCCCAAAAGGCTCGATCAGCCGCAGAAGTGGAAACGACCCCGAATGATCTTCGTGAACTCCATGAGCGACCTGTTCCACGAGAAGATTCCGGATGCGTTCATCCGCGAAGTCTTTGCGTCGATGGAGGAGGCCGATTGGCATACCTTCCAGATTCTGACCAAGCGACCAGACCGCTTGATGGAGCTTGCCGAGAGCTTGCCCTGGCCTTCGAATGTGTGGATGGGCGTGAGCATTGAGAACCGGCGCTTTGTCAATCGGGCAGACCAGCTGCGCGAAGTTCCTGCGGCGATCCGCTTCATCTCCGCTGAGCCGTTGCTTGGCCCGCTGGAAGGGCTTGATCTATCTGAGATCGACTGGCTGATCGCCGGCGGCGAGTCGGGCTTCCGATCCCGCCCCGTCAAGGCCGATTGGGTGCGCGACCTGCGGGACCAATGTGAATCCAAGGAGATCGCGTTTTTCTTTAAGCAGTGGGGTGGTCGAACCGCCAAGGCCGGGGGGCGCGAGCTTGACGGACGGACCTATGACGGTATGCCGACTCTTTCCGGACACGAGCTAGTCGCCGCTTAGACGTTTTCGGCGAGGAGCCTCTTTGACCGGGAAAAGTTGACCCTGTCCTAGCTCCTCGAGAATTCGTACTCGGCTTTGGTCGAAGCAGTGATCCATAATCTTCTCGCCCGCCCTATGGTGGGAAGCAAAGATCAGGAAGTACATCGGCTGGCCGTTTGACTTGGTGATTTGTCGATCTAAGACGGTCGTGTAGCCAAGCCCTCGGAGACCATCGCCGTAAAGGCCAACGTATTCCGTTCGTGCTTGGTCAGCGGTGATTTGGCACGACTGTCGGCGTTCGAAGATTGGTCGCCAGTCTTCGTGGCCGAAGATGCGGGTGACCTTGTCGGGGTAGTCGGGCGTCAAACGCATGAACCCGGTTTCCGTGGGAAAAAGGATCAGTTGCTCGATCTTGGTCTGACTATGACCGCGCTTGTGATCAGCGACAGCTTCGATGGTTCGCCAATCAAGCTCGGAGCCCTCGGGGTCAAGAAAGGCGAAAGTTGGTGCTTTCTTCGGAATCGGCGCCAGCATGTCGCCGATGACCGCGTTCGCATCGCCATTGAAGAGGCGAACTCGATCTCCAAATCGCGCAGTTCGAGCGCTCAGCGCTTCAAAGGACTTTGGATAACTCTCTGCGGCAACAACCTTGATTGCCTCAGGCGCGCTGGCTTTCAAGGCGATGATCGGCGAACTGTCTCTGGGCGCATTCCGTATCTCGGACCAGTTAAGGCCCGGACCCGCAAACAGGTCGAGGGAGTACCAGCCACCTGCACTCTTGGTGGCAGCTGCAAATGCATGGAGATATGAATCGAGGATGATCAGCTTCTCCTCGGTCCAGGATTGGGCGACTCGGGCGTCGAAGCCGTCAGCGGCCGGGTTGTATCGAGCCTGAGCCATAGAGCTACGACTCTAGATCGGCGCGCGGCGGCCGTTCGGTACGGGCCGGTCTTACGCCCGACTCGATGGGCTTCCTACGAGAGGCCCAGGACGCCCGACAGCGCCGCGAGCACGGTCCGGCCGATCTGGGCGAGGGGGCTGACGAGGCGCTCGACGGCGAAGGCGAGGTCGTTGGCGAAGGCGCCGGGGACAGAGCGAACCGCGAGCAGCAGGCCCTCGTCCCACACCGGGACGGGATCGACCCAGTAGCCGAGGAGGAGCACGACGGCGAACCCGGCGACGCAGGCGAGAAGGCCGGCTACCGGGTTCCGCTTCGCCGCTTCGATTGTCCCCGCCACACGATCCTTCCCTCCGTCGTACCGATCAACGACCATACGTCGATCTCACTCTCCCGTCGACAGTGGATTCTCCTCACCGGGGTCGCGACCGCCGCCTTCTGGATCGCGCTCGGGATCATCGAGAACAGCCTGCCGAGCGGCACGCCGGGGATCGTCGAATTCGAGTTCGTCCGCAATGCCGACCGCGCCACCCGCTTCCTCGCCGAATGGGGAGCCGACGGGCGCGACTCGGTGCGCCTCTCGCTGATCGTCGACTACGGCTTCATGATCAGCTACGGCGCCTTCGTCACTCTCGCCGGGCTCGCCACCCGCGACTTCGGCCGCGAGCACCGCCTCCGGGCGCTTGCCTCGGCCGGGCGCGTCGTCCCCTGGTTCGCGGCCGCGGCGGCCGTCTTCGACGCCGGCGAGAACGCCTTCCTGCTGCTGACGGTCGGCGGTGACGGGGGCTCGGCGGCGCCGGTTCTCGCGACCCTCTGCGCGCGCGTCAAGTGGGTCCTGATCGTCGCCGCCGTCGGGTATGTCGTCTGGGGCCTGGGTGCTCGACTTCTGAGCGTCAGGAGGAGACCGCGGCGAGTCGCCGGCTCGTCTTCCGAGGACCGCTAGTCCCGGCCCCCGGCGGGCCTTCAGTGCCTAGACTGGGCAGTCGATGGCATCACCCGAGGCCAAGAACCTGGAGGCGATCTCCAGGGCGATCGACCAGCACAACTCGAGCTGCCCGTTCCCGGCGGCCGAGGTGCGGATGAACCCCTTCGAGGTCGAGCGGCTGGGCTGGGACACGATCCGCGGCCTGCCGGTGATCCCCGACGGCGAGATCGGCACCGGCCGCTTCCGCATCGTCTGCTCCCGCGACCTCGAGGACGACGGCCTGGAGATCGTCGAGGCGGTCGGCCAGGAGCTTGAGACCGTCGCCCCGTCTCCGAACTGACGACGAGTCCGTAGTTACCCGTCCATAGCACGGATAAGTACGGTCTCGCGAATCTAGAACCAGCTCTGGGCTTCGGCGTTGAGCTGCGTGAATTCGCCGGTCACGATCAGGACGCCCATCGCGATCAGGATCACGCCGCCGACGGCGACGATCGCCTGGTAGTGGCGCTTGACGACGGAGAAGGCGGTCGTCATTCGCGAGAAGGCGAGGGCCGTGAGAATGAACGGGATCGCCAGGCCGGCCGAGTAGACGGCGAGCAGCAGGGCGCCCCGCGCGGCTGAGCCGGTCGCCGCAGCGGCGCCGAGGATCGCGCCGAGAGTTGGGCCGATGCATGGGCTCCAGGCGATCGCGAAGGCGGCGCCGGCGACGATCGGGCCGCCTTTGCCGGCCCGCGACAGCAGCGCGTCGACGTGCCACTCGCGGTTGAGGCGGGTGACAAACATCGAGGCGATGAAGAGGACTCCCATCGCGATGATCAGCCAGCCGGAGATCTTCGTCAGCAGCGGCTTGTTTTCGGAGAGGAATGAGCCGAGGCCGGTCGCCGTGAGGCCGAGGAGGATGAAGATCGTCGAGAAGCTGGCGACGAACAGCAGGCTGGGCCCGAGGACGCGGCGCCAGTCGGCATCCTCGAGCTCGGCCGCGGAAACGCCGGTGACCGCCGAGAGGTAGCCGGGCACGAGCGGCAGGACGCAGGGAGAGAGGAAGGAAACGATTCCCGCCGCGAGGGCGGCGAAGATTCCGACTCCGGCCGTCGGGTCGGAGCTGATCGCAGCGAATAGCACGGGACCCCAGATTACCCTCACCGCGATGCCCGCCGGCAAGACACCATCAACGCTGTTCAACGCCTCGGGCCTGGCGCGTCAGTTGCGCGCCTCGCCGCTGCTGGCGATCGGGCCCGCAGAGCCGGGTCCGGCGCTGCGCCGCGGCGCCCTGGTCGCGGTCCCGATCGGCGTCTGCCTGGCGGTCGAGCTGGGGCTCGATGCCCCGACCAAGGGCGCGATCGCGACCGGCGCCCTGCTTGCCGGCTTCCCCGGCCTCGACGCGCCCTCCAGGCCCCGCGCCGGCTGGCAGGCCGCGGCCGCTCCGTTCATTGGCCTCGCCGCCGTGCTCGGCATCCTCAGCAGCCAGAACGCGGTGACGGCGGTGCTGGCGATGGGATTGCTCGGGGTCGCCGCCGGCTACTGCTTCGCGGTCTCGCTGCGCCTGGCGATCTTCGGCCTCTCGGTGGCGCTCTCGCTGGTCATCGCCCAGGGCTTCTTCCTCGCCCCGGGGGATGTCGGGTCGGCGATGCTCTGGGTCACCTTTGGCGGACTGATCCAAGCGCTCTGGTCGTTGCTCGTCTGGGCCACCACCGACCGCTGCGCGCGCGATCAAGAGAGCGGCTGGAGCGCCGCCGCGGCGCGCACCGCGCTGGTCTCGAACCTGACCCTGCACTCGGCCAGCGCCCGCCATGCGCTGCGCTTCGGCGCAGCGCTCGCGATCGGCGTCGCCACCTACCGAGCCCTCGGCCTCAACAACCACGGGTTCTGGATCCCACTGACGATCCTCTTCGTGATGCGACCCGAGCGCGGGGAGACCGACCACCGGCTCGCGCTGCGGGCGATCGGGACCGTGCTGGGTCTGGTCGTCGCCACCGCGATCGCCGAGTCGGTCGGCCAGTACGACCTTCTCGTCGTCCTCGCTCTGACCATCGCCGCTGCGCTCTCCTTCGGCCTACTGACCGTCCAGTACGCGCTGTTCACGGCGGCGATCACGACCTATGTCGTTCTCCTCACCGACACCCTCGGCGAGGACGCCTTCGACGCCGCCGGCCAGCGCGTCGTCGGGACCGCGATCGGCATCGCGATTGCCTTCCTCGCCTTCCTGATCTGGCCCAACCCGGGGGAGGGGAAGGGGACGAAAGGCCCCACCGCGATCCCGAGTTCGAGCCCACAGGATGCCGCGGCCCGGTAGATTTGGCCAGCCAGCCAAATTGCCGCGGGGGGCCGCGGGAGAAAACAGGAGCAGACTTTGAGCAACAGGACCTTCGTGATCGGCGTCGGGATGACCAAGTTCGAGAAGCCCGGGAGCAAGGAGGGCGACTACCCCGACTGGGCCAAGGAGGCGGGGGAGAAGGCGCTCGCCGACGCGGGAATTCCCTACGACGACATCGAGCAGGCCTACGCGGGTTACTGCTACGGCGACTCCACCTACGGCCAGCGGGCGCTCTACGGCCTCGGCCTGACCGGGATCCCGGTCGTCAACGTCAACAACAACTGCTCGACCGGTTCCTCGGCGCTGTTCATGGCCCGCCAGGCGGTCAAGGGCGGCCTGGTCGAGTGCGCGATGGCGATCGGCTTCGAGAAGATGGAGCGCGGCAGCCTCGGGATGAAGTACGACGACCGCACGCCGGCGCTCGACAAGCACATCATGCGGATGTTCGAGATCCGCGAGGCCGAGCAGTCCCCGTTCGCGCCGCAGATGTTCGGCAACGCCGGCCGCGACCACATGCAGAAGTACGGCTCGACCCCCGACCACTACGCCTGGATCGGGTGGAAGAACCACAAGCACTCGGTCAACAACCCCTACGCCCAGTTCCAGGACGAGTACACCCTGGAGGACATCAAGACGGCGAAGATGATCCACGACCCGCTGACCAAGCTGCAGTGCTCACCGACCTCCGACGGCTCGGCCTGCGCGATCGTCGCCTCCGAGCGCTACGTCGACGAGCACGACCTCTGGAGCCAGGCGGTCGAGATCGTCGGCCAGTCGATGGTCACCGACCTCGGCTCGACCTTCGACGCCGACGCCGACTGCATGACGATCGTCGGCTCCGATATGTCGAAGACCGCCGCGGATCAGGCCTACGAGGAAGCCGAAGTCAGTGCCGCGGAGATCGACGTCTGCGAGCTGCACGACTGCTTCAGCGCCAACGAGCTGATCACCTATGAAGCGCTCGGCTTCGCGGCCGAGGGCGAGGGCCACAAGCTGGTCGAGGCCGAAGCGACGACCTTCGGCGGCGACGTCGTCGTCAACCCGTCGGGCGGCCTGATCTCGAAGGGCCACCCGCTGGGCGCGACCGGCCTGGCGCAGTGCTCCGAACTCACCTGGCAGCTACGGGGCACCGCGGACAAGCGCCAGGTCGAGGGCGCGAAGGTCGCGCTGCAGCACAACATCGGCCTCGGCGGGGCAGCCGTGGTCACCGTCTACAAGCCGGCGAGCTAGGGCCCGCCGCAACGAGGAGGAGATCGAGATGGCGAAGCAGCGGCGTTCACTGAACGGCAAGGTCGTGGCGATCACGGGTGGGGCCCGTGGGATCGGCAAGGCGACCGCGACGGCGCTGGTCGGCAAGGGCTGCCGCGTCGCCATCGGCGATCTCGATCTCGGCCTGGCCGAGGAGACCGCGGCCGGGCTCGGCGGCGGCACGATCGCGCTGGAGCTCGACGTCACCGACCGCGCCTCCTTCGAGGCGTTCCTGACCGAGACCGAGCGCCAGCTCGGCCCGGTCGACGCGGTGGTCAACAACGCCGGGATCATGCCCGTCACCCCGTTCGTCGACGAGTCCCAGGACTCCGTCCGCCGCCAGATCGAGATCAATCTGGTCGGGGTGATCACCGGCACCCAGCTGGCGATCGAACGCCTCAAACCCCGTGGCAGCGGCTACATCATCAATATCGCCTCCCAGGCGGGCAAAGCGGGGTTCCCGGGGATCGCCACCTACTCGGCGACCAAGCATGGGGTCGTCGGCATGAGCGAGGCGGTGCGGGCCGAGCTGCGCGGCAGCGGCGTCGAGGTGCTCTGCGTGATGCCGACCGTCGTCAACACCGATCTGACCAGCGGCGTCGGCCAGAAATGGATCAAACCGGTCGAGGCTGAGGACGTCGCCAACGAGATCGTCGACGCGATGGAAGTTCCCCGCTTCGACGTCTTCGTGCCGAAGTCCAACGGCGCCCTCTACAAGATCGTGCAGCTGCTGCCGCGCGGCGCTCGCGAGGCCCTCGGCCGGGCGATGAAGGTCGACAAGCTGATGCTGGAAGTCGATCACGGCGCTCGCCGGGCCTACGAGGAGCGGGCCGCGGCCAGCAAGCCGAGCGCCGACGCGGGCGAGGCCCCGGCGCCGCAACGCGATGCCGCCTGAGCGCATTGGGGCGGATCTACGACGCGACCTGGGGACGGGCCTTCGCGGCCCTCTACGACCGCGGGCTGACCGGGACCGAGGAGGCCGGGCTGGGGCAGATGCGGGCCGAGCTGCTGGCCGGGGCAGGGGGGAGGACGCTCGAGCTTGGGGCCGGGACCGGGGTCAACCTCGATCTCTACCCGGACGGTGTCGAGGAGCTGGTCCTGGTCGAGCCCGATCCCCACATGGCGAAGCGCCTGCGGGAGCGGCTCTCGCGATCCTCGCGGCAGGCGGAGATCGTCGAAGCGCCGGCCGAACGACTGCCCTTCGAGAGCGCCGGCTTCGACACGGCGGTCTCGACCCTCGTCCTCTGCACCGTCCCCGATCCGGTCGCCGCGATCGCCGAGCTGGAACGGGTCCTGAAGCCCGGCGGGCGCCTGCTCTTCATCGAGCATGTGCGCGCCGAGGACCCGTCGCTGGCGGGATGGCAGGATCGGCTCGAGAAGCCCTGGCGCTTTCTCGGCGACGGTTGCCACTGCAACCGCGACACGCTGGCGACGCTGGCCGGCTCGCGCCTGGAGGTCGACACGGTCGAGCACGGCCGGCTGCCGAAGGCGCCGGCGATCGTCCGTCCGCTGATCCGCGGCAGCGCCGTCCTCCACGGCTGAGCGCCGGCTCAGCGCCCGCGAGCGTCGATCATCCGCCCGGCGACCTCGGCCGCGGTGACGCCGATGAACGCCCCGGCGAGCACATCTGCGGGATAGTGAACACCGGTATGGACTCTGGAGTAGCCGACCAACGACGCGATCAGGCGCAGCGAGGCCGAGAGCGCCGGGGCGGCCTGCCCGGCGCCGGTTGCGAAGGCGAAGGCCGAGGCGGCGTGGCCGGAGGGGAAGGAACTGGAGGCCGGCATCGGCACATGGCGGCGCGAGAGCTCGGCCAGCTCCTCGCGCTCGGGGCGGCGGCGGGTGGTCAGCGGCTTGGCGACGAGGTTGGCGAAGGCCGAGGCGGCGCCGATCGAGACCAGGCCGCGGGCGGCGGCCCGGCGTCCGCCGCGTCCTCCCAGCAGCGCCATCCCGGCGGCGACCCCGAACCAGAGCTTGCTGCCGTCGGCGGCGCGAGTCAGCCCGCGCATCGCCAGGTCGAGCGTCGGCGTCTCGCTGCCGGCGACCGCGGCGTACAGCGCCGCGTCGATCGCCCTCCCCTCGCTGAGCCAAGTCGGCATCGGGCGATGATATGAGCCGGCGCCTCGCGGCCCTGATCGCGCTCGGCGGCGGCGGTCTGGCGATCGCGGTCGCCACCTACGTCTTCGTCGCCGACTTCCCCCGCGGCCTGATCGTCGTGCTCTGCGTTCTCGGAGCCCTGGCGGCGGCATGGCTCGGCCTCCTGCGCCGCGGCCCGCTGCGCCTGGCGGGCATCGCGGTGGCGGCACTGCTGGTCGCCCTGGCAACGGCGACGACGATCTCCGGCGACAGCGTCTGGGCGCTGGGAGTCGTCATCGTCGCTTTCCTCGCCGGCGTCGCCGGCGCCCGGATCGCCTTCAAGCCCGATCGCTCGCTGCCGTGGGCCGAGCCGCCGCGCCAGCCGGTGCTGTTCGTCAACCCGCGCTCGGGCGATGGGCGGGCGGAGAAGGTCGGGCTCGCCGCCGCCGCCGAAGAACGGGGCCTGGAGACCGTGGTGCTGAAGCCCGGTGAGGATCTCGAGCAGCTGGTCCGCGACGCGGTCGGGAGGGGCGCCGACGGGCTGGCGATGGCCGGGGGAGACGGCTCCCAGGCCCTGGTCGCCGCGATCGCCGCCGAGCACGACCTGCCCTACGCCTGCATCCCCTCGGGGACCCGCAACCACTTCGCCCTCGACCTCGGCGTCGACCGCGAAGACGTCGTCGGCGCGCTCGACGCCTTCGTCGATGGGGGTGAGCGTTATGTAGACCTGGGGGAGGTCAACGGCAGGGTCTTCGTCAACAACGTCTCACTCGGCGTCTACGCCGAGGCCGTCAGCCAGGACGGCTACCGCGAGGCGAAGCTGCAGACGCTGCTCGACACGCTGACGGACACGCTGGGACCCGACGGCGAGGCCGGCGAGCTGCGCTGGGCCGACTCCGACGGCGCCGCACAGGTGAGCACGGCCCTGATTCTCGTCTCCAACAACCCGTATCGCCTGGGGCCGACGATCGGCTCCGGCACCAGGCCGCGCCTGGACACCGGACTGCTCGGGGTGGTCGACTTTCATCCACCGGTGGCGGGAGACGAGTTGGCGCCCGCACGCTGGCGCGAGCTGCGGGCGCCGGAACTGGAGATCGAGAGCGACGGCCCGATCCCGATCGGAGTCGACGGCGAGTCGCTGGTGCTCGAGTCACCGCTGCGCCTCCGGATCCGCCCGAAGGCGCTGCGGGTGCGAATCGCGCACCAGCACCCCGGAGCTTCGCCCTCAGCGGAAGTCCCCGGCGGCCCGCTCAGCGCCCTGAAGAAGCTGCTCCACATCGCCGCCGGTCAATAACGTCCAGCCGATGGGAACCGAGATCGACTTTCCGGCCGGTCCGGGCCTCTTTTGATTCCCAGATCCAACGCACGATAATGGTGGTTATGTAAACCCGAAGCGAAATCGGGGCGAATCGGGGTGCCGAGCCCACTTCCGCGGCCTCGGCACCCCCCCTGTCGTCTCTAGCTCGCTTTGTTGATCGCTTCTTCGAATTCCCCGGTGCTCTGCAGCGAGGAGCCGAGCAATTCCATGCCGTTGGTGCTCGGGCCCTTGATCGCGAACGACGGCGTGCCGGTGAAGCCAAGCCTGTCCGCTTCGTTGGTCGTCGCTTCGACTTCTTCGGTGAGCTTGGCACCGTTGCGTTCCTTGTTCCAGGCCGCGATGTCTTCGACGCCCGCGCCCTTGGCGATCGAGGTCATGAATTCGTCGGTGACGTAGCCGGAGTGCTCTTCGCCCTGGTTGCGGTAGAAGAGCTCGATGTAGCTCCAGCCCTGACCCTGCAGGCCGGCGGCCAGCGCCGCGGCGCCGGCGGTGACCGATTCTTCGCCAAGGATGGTGAAGTTGCGGAAGGTGATCTTGGCCTGCCCCTGCTTGACCTGGCCGTCGATGATCCCCGGCAGGATCTTTTCCGAATACTCTTTGCAGATCGGGCACTGCAGGTCGCCGTACTCGATCAGTTCCACCGGCGCCTTCGGGTCGCCCAGCGTCGTTCCGTTCTGCGGGATCCCGGCCAGAATGTGTTCGACCTCGGCGACTTCCTTGACATTGCCGGCATCGCCGCCGCTCTTGCTGTTCGAGGAGTTGACGACGATCAGCACGACGACCGCGGCGATGACGAGGAAGACGGCGCCGGCGCCGAACTGCAGCAGACGCGTGCGGCGGTCCTTCGACTCGACCTTGCTTTCTTCCCGCAGCCGCTCTTCGCGGCGCTTCTCCCGCTCCCGCTTGTTGCTCACTCTGGTCCTCTCCTAGGTGTTTTCGGTTTGCAGCCGCCCCGGTGAGGCGGAGCCGTCGGTACCGGCGTAGCCGATCAGGCGGGTCGCGTTGAGGATGAAGAGAATCGTCATCAACACGGCGCTGGCGACGCACCACTGGCAGATCGCTTCGATCGTGAAGAGCTCCAGGTAGGTCAGGTAGACGCTGAAGCCGAACCCTCCCAGCGCGATCGCGAAGCCGCCGAAGCGGGCCAGGTCGTTGGCGAAGAAGGCGGTCCCCAGCAGGGCGACGTAGGCGATGATCCCGAAGACCGCGACGTTGACCCCGGCGATGTGCGAGTAGGAGCTGTTGGCGACGGTCTCGCAACCGCCGCCGCCGGCCAGACAGGTCGGCGCTCCACCGCTGGAATCGGCGATCGTGATGTAGGTGGCGACACCGATACCGAGGGCCGCCACAAAGGCGATTATCCGGCGCAGCGTGGCTTCGGTCGGAAGTTTCATAGCGATCACGATAGTGGCTTGGCGTAAGCGGCGGTAAAGACCCCTACTCAGCCGCCGGCGACCTCCGGCTCGGCGCAGAAGGCGGCGATCTCGCGCGAGAGTCGGCCTCCCTGCCAGGCCAGCGGCGACTCCCCCTCCGGCTCGCTGATCAGCCGTGCGTTCGGCAGCGCCTCGGCGTAGGCGGCGGCGACGGCGTAGGGATGACCGGGGTCGGCCTCGTCGTGGCTGGCGACGACGAGCGCCGGCACCGTCAGCGAGCGCAGTTCGTCCAGGGACCGAAACGGCTCCGAACGGGTCACCTCGCGCAGGGCCTGGACTATCGCCTCCGGGTGGCGGTGCAGCCCGATCCGTTCGCGGGTGAAGCGCAGCACCGAGTCGCGCCAGGCGGAGTCGATTCGCTGGTTGGCGCCGATGTAGTCGACGAACCCGTCTACCCCTCTCTTCTCCAGCGCTGTGGCGAGCCCGTCCCAGTAGCGCAGCGAGTCGGCCGAGGCCTCCCCCATGTACGCGGGGCCGACGACCACCAGCCCCGCAAGCCGGTCTGGATGGCGCAGTGCGTAGGCGACCGCGGTATGGGCGCCCATCGAGTGCCCGGCGAGGACGAAGCGACCCTCCCCCACCTCGGCGGCGACGACTCGTTCCAGGTCGGCAACCAGCCGCGGGTATCCATAACCCTCCCCCTCCGGTGCGGGGTCAGAATCGCCGTGGCCGCGGGCGTCGTAGGCGATGACACGATGGCCGGCACGCTCCAGCGAGCGCGATCCCTGGACGACGTAACGCCGGGTCGCGGTGATGCCGTGGCAGAGGACGATCGGCGCCCCCTCTCCGGCCGCTTCACCGTGGATCTCCGGCGCCGGGCCGACGACGAAGCCGGTCGCCGTGGCGCTCGCCATCAGTCGAGGGCGGCGACGGCGCGCTCGAGGTCGTCGACCGACTCGAAGCTGAGCCCGGCCAGGGTCACCTTGCGATGGCGAACCAGGCCCTGCTCGTCGACCACGAAGATCGCCCGACGGACCATCGGACCGGCGAGGACGCCGTAGGCGCGCGCCACCTCCTTGTCCTCGTCGGCCAGCAGCGGCACGTTGAGGCGCTTCTCCTCGGTGAAGCGCTCGTGCGAGTCGACCGACTGCGGCGAAATACCAAGCACGTCGGCGCCGATCTGGTCGAGCCTCTCGCTCTGGTCGCGGTAGGAGCAGAATTGCTTGGTGCAGACGGCGGTGAAGTCGCCTGGGTAGAAGGCGAGGACGACCTTGCGGCCGCGGTAGTCGGAGAGCCGGTAGCTCTTGCCGCCGGTGCCCGGCAGCGCGAAGTCCGGCGCCTGATCACCCACCTTCGGCTTCGCCATCCCAGCGCCCCTCGGCTAGCCCTTTTCGATCGTGATCTTTTCGATCAGGACCGGAGTTTTCGGTTTTTCCCCTTCGGTCGGCACTTTGCCGATCTTTTCGACGACGTCGAGACCCTGGCTGACCTTGCCAACCAGCGCGTATTCGGGCGGCAGGCCGGCATTGGCACCGGTGACGACGAAGAACTGACTGCCGGAGGTGCCAGGAGGCTCGGCCGAGCTCTTCGCCATCGCGACCACGCCTTTGGTGTAGGCGAGATTCGCCGGCGGTTTCTCGACCACGGTATAGCCGGGCCCGCCGCTGCCGTCGCCTTTCGGATCGCCTCCTTGGATGACGAATTCCGGCACGATCCGGTGGAAGGTGAGGCCGTCGTAGAAGCCTTCTTCGGCCAGGTAGGCGAAGGAGTTGGTCGTGATCGGCGCCTGCTCGGTGTCGAGTTTGATCTCGAAGCTGCCGAGGCTGGTTTCGACCACCGCAGTCAGTTCTTCGCCCTTCTTCACGGTCTGCGGCGGCTTCGAGATGGCGCCACTCTTCTGCGTCGAATCGTTGCTGCCGCTGCCGCTTCGCGAGATCAGGATCGCGGCGACGATGCCGACAGCAATCACACCGAAGACGGCAAGGATGATCCAGCGCTGGTCGGTTTTCGCGCCCATCGACGCCGAAGCCTAAACCACGACTACGATCGTGTCGGTGTCGACGCCGCCGCTGACTCCGCTTGCCACGGCCGTCCTCGAGGTCGGCGCGCCGGAACGCGTGCTCGACATCGAATGCGGCGGCGGCGAGTCGGCGCTCTTCCTTTCGCGCGAGTTCCCCAGCGCCAGGGTCCGCGGCGTCGACCGTTCCGAGCGGGCGATCGGGGCGGCGACGGCGCGGGTCGGGCTCGACCCCGAGGGCCGCATCGCCTTCAAGGTCGGCAAGCCGTCCTCGCTGCCGTTTCCCGACGATCACTTCGACCTGCTGACGGTCGTCGACGCGGCGCCGGCCCCGGCGGAGGCGGCCCGAGTGCTGCGCCCGGGCGGGCACCTGATCGTGGTGCGGACCGATCGCGCGGTCCCGTTCGGGGGCCTCCTGCGCCGGCGCCTCGCCCGCCGCGGCTTCCGACCGGTTCACTCCGAGGCGGTGGGAGACGGCAGCTTTGCGATCACGCGGATGACGGCCGGCTGGCCGCACACTGCCTCGGTTTAGGCTGCAAATCGGATGAACATCGAGGGGATGCCACTGACCCTGCTGGTCAACCCGCACTCGGCGGGCGGCAAGACGCTGAAGCTGCTGCCGCGGGTCGAGGCGGCGCTCGACGCCCGCCGCGCCGAGTTCCGCGTCCAGCGCACCAAGGGCCTCGAGCATGGCGTCGAGCAGGCTCTGCGGGCGATCGATGCCGACGAGATCCCGGTGGTGATGTCAGGTGACGGGCTGCTCGGCGCCGTCGGCGGCGCGATGGCGGGGTCCGAGACGCCGCTCGGCGTGATTCCAGGCGGCCGCGGCAACGACCTCGCCCGGGTGCTGGAGATTCCCGACGACCCCGAGGCCGCCGTCGCCGTCCTGCTCGCGGGCGAGAGCCGCCGGATCGACGTCGGCGAGGCCAACGGCAAGCGCTTCCTCGGCATCGTCAGCGTCGGCTTCGACTCCGAATGCAACCGCCTCGCCAACGAAGTCAAATTCCTCCGCAGCAACCTCGTCTACGCCTACTCGGCGCTCCGCACCCTGGCCGGCTGGAAGCCGGCGCGCTTCACGATCCGGGTCGACGAGGAGCGGACCCGGTTCAGCGGGTACTCGGTATCCGTCGCCAACAACAGCACCTTCGGAGGCGGGATGCGGATCGCGCCCCAGGCCGAGCTCGATGACGGCCAGTTTGACATCGTCACGATCGGCGAGGTCGGCAAGCTGCGCTACGTGGCTAATCTGCCACAGGTGTTCAAGGGCACCCACGTCAACGAGGAGCAGGTCAGCGTCTTCCGCGCCCAACACCTCGAACTGACCGCCAGCCGTCCCTTCCCCGTCTATGCCGACGGCGAGCACCTGACCGAGCTGCCCGCCTCGCTGCGAGTGCTGCCGCGGGCCCTGAGCGTGCTCGTCCCGGCGCGGGTCGAGGCTTGAGTACGGCGGAGGCAGGTCCGGGGCGACGCGGCGGACCGTTCTTCGGCGCCAAGGTCCTCGCCGCGCGGGCGCTCGGCGCCACCAGCCGGGCAAGTGGCCGCGGCGGCGGCACGACCCTGCCCGGCCGGGCCCTGCTGCGCTTCGCCCCCGACGCGATCGCCCGGCTCGGCACCGGGCTGGATCAGGGGACGACGATCGTCAGCGCCACCAACGGCAAGACGACCACGGCTGGGATGATCGCCGCGATCCTCGCCGTCGACGGTCGCCAGCCGGTCCATAACCGCGCCGGCTCCAACATGACCTGGGGAGTGGCGACGGCGCTGCTCGAGCAGCATGGCCGCGAGGGCCTCTTCGAGGTCGACGAGGCCTGGCTGCCACGGGTCGCCGAGCAGCTGCACCCGCGCCTGATCGTGCTCGGCAACCTCTTCCGCGACCAGCTCGACCGCTATGGCGAGATGGAGGCGCTGGCCGACGAGTGGGCGCAGGCCGTCGCCGCTCACGAGGGCAGCGCCGCCTTCGCGCTCAACGCCGACGACCCGTTGATCGCCGACCTCGGCCGCGACTCCGACGAGCGCCCGCGCGAGGGCGTTCTCTACTTCGGGATCGACGACGCGTCCCAGGCGCTGCCGGAGCTGCAGCACGCCTTCGACGCCAAGCACTGCCGCCGCTGCGGGCATCCCTACGCCTACGACCGCGCCTTCGTCGGCCATCTCGGCCACTACTCCTGCCCCAACTGCGGCGCCAAGCGGCCGACGCCGGACGTGGTGGCGACGAAGATCGAGCTGCAGGGGATGAGCGGCTCGCGCTCGACGATTCGTACGCCTGAGGGCGAGATCCAGCTGCAACTGCCGCTGCCCGGCCTCTACAACGTCTACAACGCCCTCGCAGCGATCACCGCCGGGTTGCGGCTCGGGGTCGCCCCGCAGCGAATCGCGGCGGCGCTGGGCGAGATGCGGGCCGCGTTCGGCCGGGTCGAGACGATCGCGGTCGGCGGTGTCGCCGTCTCGATCCTGCTGATCAAGAACCCGGCCGGCGCCAACGAGGTGCTGCGGACCCTCAGCCTGGAGGCCGAGCAGGGTCCGATCGACCTCTGGCTCGCCCTCAACGACCGGATCGCCGACGGGCGCGACGTCTCCTGGATCTGGGACGCCGACTTCGAGCTGCTCGGCGATCTCGTCAAGCGGGTGGTCTGCGCCGGCACCCGGGCGCCGGAGATGGCGCTGCGCCTCAAGTACGCCGGCTGGCCGACCGAGCGGATCGAGGTGATCCCCGGGATCGAGCGCTCCCTGGACCGGGCCATTTCCATCGCATCCGAGATTGACCACACCAGGATGGGGTCAATGTCGGATGCGCCTCGCAGGCTCTTCGCGTTACCGACCTACACGGCGCTGCTGGAGCTGCGCAGGCTGCTGGCGGCGCGCGGTCTGGCGAAGGAGTTCTGGCAGTGAGCGCCGCGCCGGAGAGCGTCCCGATCTGGCACGACGTCGAGTGCGGCTCCTACGCGGCCGACCTCGATCTCTGGGACGCGATGGCCGCCGAGTCTGGCGGCACCGTGCTCGACCTCGGCTGCGGCACCGGCCGGGTGGCGCTGCACCTCGCCAGGCGCGGACACGACGTCCTCGGTCTCGACATCGACCCGGAGCTGATCGCGACCCTGGAGCGCCGCGGCGCGGACCTGCCACTGCGCACGGTCCTCGCCGACGCCCGCGACTTCGAGCTCGGCGAGCGGGTCGACCTCGCCCTGGCGCCGATGCAGACCGTCCAGCTGCTCGCCGACGCGGCCGAGCGGGCCGAGTGCCTGCGCCAGGTCTCGGACCACCTGCGCCCTGACGGGCGCTTCGCCGCCGCGATCCTCGAGGAGATGCCCGAGCCCGACGACTCCCCCCCGCCGCTCCCGGACGTCCGCGAGGTCGATGGCTGGGTCTACTCGAGCCTCGCGGTCGAGGCGGCCGTCGGTGACGGCGAAATCCTCATCCGCCGCCGGCGCCAGACGGTCTCCCCCGCCGGCGCGCTGGCCGAGGAAGACAACGAGGTGCGGATCACGACCTTCGCGGCGGCCCAGTTGGAGGCCGAGGCCGCCGAGGCCGGCCTGGCGCCGCTGGCGCGGCATCGGATCCCGGCCACCGACATCCACGTCGGCTCGACCGTCGTCGTCCTCGGGAAGGTGGCCTGAGATGGAGCTCCGCGTCCTCAGCCTCTACCCCGAGCAGATGAACATCTACGCCGACCGCGGCAACATCATCTTCATCCAACGCCGCTGCGAGTGGCGCGGGATCGACTTCGTCCATGCCGGCGCCGGCCCCGGAGACCCGGTCGACCCCGGCGCCCACGACCTCTTCTACATCGGCGGCGGCCAGGACCGCGACCAGCGCATGGTCGCGGCCGACATGGTCGCCGGCAAGCGCGAGGCACTCGCCGCGGCGGTCGACGACGGCGCTGCCCTGCTCGCCGTCTGCGGCGGCTACCAGCTGCTCGGCCACAGCTACCAGCTCGGCGAGGAGAAGCTGCCCGGCCTCGGCCTCGCCGACCTCGAGACGGTCCGTGACCCCGGGCCGCGGCTGATCGGCAACGTTGCGATCGAGGCGCAGCTGGACGGCGCTTCCGGACTTCTCGCGGGCTTCGAGAACCACGGCGGTCGCACCTACCTGGGCACCGATGCCACGCCGCTCGGGCGGGTCGTGGCGGGTCACGGCAACAACGACCGCGACGGGCTCGAGGGCGTGCACCGCGACAACCTGATCGGCACCTACCTGCACGGCCCGCTGCTGCCGAAGAACGCCTGGCTCGCCGACCACCTGATCGCCCTCGCGCTGGAGCGTCGCTATGGCACCAGGCCCGAGCTGGAGCCGCTCGACGACGCTCTCGAGGAGGCCGCCCACGCCGGCGCCCGCGCGGCGGCCGGCGCCTGACCTGAGGAAGGTCGGGCTCAGCGGCCGCTGGAGCCGAAGCCGCCGTCGCCGCGGGCGGACTCGGTCAGCGCCGTCGCCGCGACCGGCTCGGCCAGGGCGACCGGAGTCAGGACCAGCTGCGCGATCCGATCCCCGGGTTGGACGCGGAAGGTCTCGGCGGGATCATTGTTGAGCAGCAGGACCCGCAGTTCGCCGCGGTAGCCGGAGTCGATCAGGCCCGGGCTGTTGACCAGCGAGATGCCGTGCTCGCGCGCCAGCCCCGAGCGCGGCAGGACCAGCCCGGCGTGCCCCTCGGGGATCTCAACCGCCACCCCGGTCCCGACGCTCCAGCGCTCCCCCGGCCCGATGTGCGCCGCCTCGCAGGCATACAGATCAAGCCCCGCATCCCCCTCATTCGCCCTGCTCGGAAGCCGAGCCGCCTCATTCATCTTCGCGAAGGGAAGATCCATCGGTTTCACCCTAGCGGCAGCGCACGAGAGCGGCCCGGTGAGGCAGGCCGAGAACGGACGCCCTCGCCCGCCCGCAGGCCTGCCTCACCGGGCCGGCCCCGGCGCCGGTGCTCAAATCGTCAAACCGATGCATCTCCGCCGCCGGCACCTTGGCGTGGACCAGCACCCCGTCCTCGCGGTCGGTGCGCTCGAGGTCGCCGGCGACTTCGTGCAGCTCATGCAGTCGCCCCCCCTGGGAATAGGGGATCAGCAGGTCGATCGCGGTCAGGGTGTCGGTGAAGGCGGCCTCGATCCGCTCGTTCAGGTCGTCGAGGCCGCTGCCGTCGATCGCCGAGACGAGCACGGCGCCGGGGTGGCTCAGCGTCACCTCGTGGCGCGCGTCGGCGTCGAGCAGATCGGCCTTGTTGAGGACCAGCAGCCGCGGCTTCTCGCCGGCGCCGATCTCCTCCAGAACCTCGTCCACCGCCTGCATGTCGATGGTTCGGCGCTCCTCCGGCGCGGAGGCGTCGACCACGTGCAGAATCAGGTCGGCCAGCACCGTCTCCTCGAGCGTCGCCTTGAAGGCCTCGACCAGCTGGTGGGGCAGCTTCTCGATGAAGCCGACGGTGTCGGTCAGCAGGTAGTCACGGCCGGAGAGCTCGTAGCTGCGGGTGGTCGGGTCGAGGGTGTGGAAGAGCCGGTTCCCGACCCCGACCGCGGCCCCGGTCAGGGCGTTCAGCAGAGTCGACTTGCCGGCGTTGGTGTAGCCGGCGAGGGCGACTCGCGGCAGCGAGGACGCGTCGCGGTTGGCGCGCATCACGCCACGGTTCTGCTCGAGCCGCTTCAGCCTGCGCCGCAGGGCCGCGATGCGGTCGCGGGCGAGGCGGCGATCGGTCTCGATCTGGCTCTCGCCCGGGCCCCTGGTGCCGATCCCGGCGCCGAGCCGTTCGAGGTGGGTCCAGAGGCCCCGCATGCGGGCCATGTTGTATTCCAGCTGGGCCAGCTCGACCTGCAGCTTGCCCTCGGCTGAGTGGGCGTGGTCGGCGAAGATGTCGAGGATCACGGCGGTGCGGTCGATCACCGGCACCCCGAGGGCGGCCTCGAGGTTGCGCTCCTGGCGCGGCGCCAGCTCGTCGTCGCAGGCGACGAGGTTGGCGTCACAGGCCTTGATCTCCGCCTTCAGCTCGTCCAGCCGGCCACGGCCGAAGTAACGGTCGGGGTCCGGCTTCGGCCGCTGCTGGGTCGCCTCGCCGGCGGTCGCGACCCCCGCGGTGCGCAGCAGCTCCTTCAGCTCGGCCAGCGGCTCGCCGTGCTCGCTGCCGTCGATTACTCCGATCGCCAGGGCGCGCTGGCGGGCCCTGGGATTGACGACGCCGGCGCCGTTGCCGCCTTCCGCGCTGTAGCGCGTCTCGGTCTTGCGGCCATTCCTCGAACGTTGCACTCGGATTAATTGTAAGGCTCCGTCGCAATCCGGAAGATAGGGTTGCGAACCGTGAGGGTCTTCGTAACCGGAGGGACGGGCTTCATCGGCGGCGAGGTCGTGCGTCAGCTGCGGGCACGCGGCGACGATGTCGTCTGTCTGGTGCGAAGCCCCGAGAAGGGCAAGAAAGCCGCTGAGCTGGGCGCCCAGCTCGTCTCCGGAGACCTCAGCGACGAGAAGGCGATCCGCGACGGCATGGCCGGCTGCGACGCGGTGATCCACGCCGCCGCTGTCTACGAGGTGGGGATCCCGGCCTCCCAGCGGGCGGCGATGAAGGAAGCCAACGTCGGCGGCACCGAACGGGTGCTCGGCGCGGCGCTGGCGGCGAAGATCCCGAAGGTCGTCTACGTCTCCACCGTCGGCGTCTTCGGCAACACCCACGGCCAGATCGTCGACGAGTCCTACGAGCACCCGGCGAAGGAATTCACCTCCTGCTACGAGCAGACCAAGTGGGAAGCCCACCAGGTCGCCAAGCGGCTGATCGGCGAAGGCCTGCCCGGCGTGATCGTCCAGCCTGGCGGCGTCTACGGCCCCGGCGACACCTCGTCGATCGCCCAGCTGCTGGATCAGTTCCTCTCCGGGAAGATGCCGATGATCCCCTTCCCCGACCTCGGCATCTGCCTCTCGCACGTCGAAGACATCGCCGCCGGGATCCTGCTCGGCCTCGACAGGGGCCGGACCGGCGAGGCCTACGTGATCAGCGGCCCGGCGACGACCGTCCGTGAGGCGATCGGCGTCGTCGCCGAGGTGACCGGCAAGAAGGCGCCGAAGCGGGCGATGCCGGTCGGGATGATGAAGGCGATGATCCCGATCGGTCCGCTGGTCGGCAAGCTGATGGGCCAGCCGCCGAACCTGCGCGAGCTGATCTCCTCCGCCGACGGCGTCACCTTCTGGGCCGAGCTACGACAAGGCCAAGAGCGAGCTGGGATACGAACCGCGCGGCCTCGAGCAGGGGCTGCGCGAGATGCTCACAGCGGAAGGCAAAGTGCCCGCCGCCGCGGCTGCCGCCTGACCGTCGCTCCTCAATAAGCTGCCGCGATGCGCGTGATCGACGTCATGCATCTCGGCCGGCCCCATGTGATCGGCTGCTGGGAGGTCGACGGCGTCCTCGTCGATCCCGGCCCGGAGTCCTCGCTGCCGACCCTGTTGGAAGCGCTCGACGGCGAGCGGCCCCGCGCCGTCCTTCTCACCCACATCCACCTCGACCACGCCGCCGCCACCGGGGCGATGGTCGAGCGCTGGCCCGACCTCGAGGTCTACGTCCACGAGCGCGGCGCCCCGCACCTGATCGACCCCTCGAAGCTGCTGAACAGCGCCGGGCGCCTCTACGGCGACAGACTTGAGTACCTCTGGGGACGGATCCTGCCGGTGCCGGCCGAGAACGTCACCGCCCTGGCCGGCGGAGAGACGGTGCTCGGCATGCGCGTCGCCTACACCCCCGGCCATGCCTCCCACCACGTCTGCTACTTGCACGAGGAGAGCGGCACCGCCTTCGTCGGTGACGTCGCCGCCTGCAAGATCCCGCCGACCGACCTGGTCGTCCCACCGACGCCGCCGCCGGACATCGACATCGAGCTCTGGGAGGAGTCGATCGGCCTCGTCGAGAGCTGGAAGCCCGCGCGCCTCGCCCTCACCCACTGGGGCCCGGTCGACAGCCCGGCCGAGCACCTGGCAACCGTCCGTGCCCGCCTGCGGGAAGAGGCCGCCCTGGCCCATGAGATGGACGAGGAGACCTACGAGGCCGACCTGCAGCGCCGGATCAAAGCGTCAGTCGCCCCCGAGATCGTCGCCGAGGTCCTACAGGCCGTCCCCTCCGCCTACCAGTGGAGCGGCCTGGATCGATACTGGCGCAAGAAAGCCGAGCGGGAAGCGGCTTAGGCCGATTCGGCCGCGGCTCTGCGCAGCCCCGTGGCCGTCTCTTCGAGGAAGGCATCGATTTCGTCGAGAAGCTCGGCTCCACCCCAGGGAGCCGGGACCAGGTTGCGGGCCAGCTCGATGCCGGCAGAGAGGGTTCGCTCGCCCACCTCCTCGACGTGGGTACGGACGGTCCGGGGGGTGATTCCAAGGTCGGCGGCGAGGCGGTCCAGGTGCCGACCGCGGATCCGGTCGGCGCGGTACTCGCCGCCGTATTTCATCGCCATCTGGCGCCTGAACGGCCAGTAGGGACGCGCCGAGAGCAGGTCGTACAGGGGGGCCAGTCGGCAGCCGCCGTCTCCGTCCAGGAGCAGGGAGTAGTTCTTGCCGTGGGCGTCGGTGTTGCCGATCAGGAGGTTGAAGACCAGCGCATCGAGGAAAGCGAGCAGATCGACGGCTGGGGCTGATGCGTGCCGCCGAATCAACTCGGCGACCGCAGCGACGCCCGGTCCCCCTTCGGCCTGGTATTTCTGCTCCGGCAGGACGCCCAGCGCCTGACAGAAGTCCTCCTGGTGGATCCGCCGTACCTCGGTGCCGGTTTTCTGGCGGTCGTAACGGGTCACCAGGAGGCCTTCCTGCGCGCCCGCGGCCAGTGGCGCGGCGGCGGCGGTCGTCAGAGCGGCCCCCGTCGCCAGCGCCAGGCAGTACGCCTCGTTTGCGACCATTGCCCTCAACTCGGCGACCGGCTTCTTGACGATGTGCGTGCTCGGCGGATGCCCATGCGTGATTCCGACCCGGCCGTCGGCCCAGAGCACGGGCAGCTTGTTTTGGGTTCCCGCCAGGGAGAGCCTGAAACCGCCTTCGTCCCCGTCGTCTTCCAGCAACTCCGGGGTCGGCAGGTTCTCGATCAATTGGCCAAGGCCTTCCCCGTCGAGCCAGCGCGGCAGGGTCTTGGCGCGGAACGGTGGATCGCCGCCGTGAGCGACCAGGGAGATCGCGCCCGCGCACTCGCCACCGATCTCCGCGAGCACCGTGAACGAGTTCTCTGCCGAAACCCGAAAAGCCCGCGCAATCGCCTTCAGAAACTCGCCCTCCGGCAACAGGCCCTTGAAGAACGGGCGGCATTCGTCGTCCCCGTACGGATCCTCACGCACGGGCAGGCTCAGCGAAACCGGAGACCCGCCTCGCTCCACCCAGGCGGGTTCGTAGCGAAAGCCCAGCTTCGCCTGTGGCAGTCGCTCCAGAACTCCGACTCTGTCCTCGTGCAGGTAGACGTCGAGGGAGGTCATCGGGCACGCAGGTGGAGGTCGAGGCCCAGGGCGGCGAGAACTCGCAGAACCCCGTCGACCCGGGCGGTCGCCTTGCCGCGCTCGAGTTCGCCGACCAAGCGCGGCGTCACCCTGGCCACCCCGGCAAGGTCAATCTGAGTGAGACCAAGGTGACGGCGACGTTCGCGGATGCGCCGTCCCAGGTCCATCGCGTCGTGAATGATCGAGTCAGTCATCTTCCCGTTCGGGAAGAAATTAGCCCAAACAGACCGCGGGGGGTCGAAATATTCCCGCTCGGGAAGAAAACGCCCAAAAACGTCGCCTGTGTAAACGCAATCTTCCCGTTCGGGAATATCGATCTAAGACAAGTGCTTGCGCATCCGCTCGACGGCCTCTTCGATGCGGTCGTCGGGCGTGGTCAGGGAGATGCGGAAGAAGCCCTCGCCGCTGGGCCCGTACATCGAGCCCGGTGAGATCACCACGGCGGCCTCCTCCAGCACGGTCTCGCAGAAGGAGGTCGAGGTGTGGCCGCTCGGTACCGGCGCCCAGACGTAGATCGTGCCCTTTGGGGCGGCAACCTCGACGCCGATCTCGCGCAGCGCCGAGATGACCAGGTCGCGGCGGCGGTTGTAGGTCGCGTTCATCCGTTCCAGCGGGCCGCGGGAGCCGCTCAGGGCGGCGGCGCCGGCAACCTGGACGGCCTCGTAGAGGCCGGAGTCGACGTTGGTCTTGAGGCGCCAGTAGGTCTCGATCGCGTCGGCGTTGCCGAGGATCGCGGCGCAGCGCCAGCCGGTCATGTTGAAGCCCTTGGAGAGCGAGAAGACCTCGACCCCGACCTCCTTGGCGCCGGGCGTGGCGAGGAAGCTGGGGGCGACGTAGCCGTCGTAGGTCGTCTCCGAGTAGGCGTTGTCGTGGACGACGAGGATCTCGTGCTCGCGGGCGAAGGAGACGACCATCTCGAAGAAGCCCTCCGGCACGACGGCGCCGGTCGGGTTGTTCGGGTAGTTGATGAACATCAACCGGGCCCTGGCGGCGACGTCGGCCGGGACGGCGCTGAGGTCGGGGGCGAAGCCCAGCTCCGGGACCAGCGGCAGCAGCTCCGGCGTCGCGTTGGCGAGGATCGGGCCGCCGGTGTAGACCGGGTAGCCGGGGTCGGAGGCGAGGGCGACGTCGCCGGGGTCGAGGAAGGCAAAGCAGAGGTTGTAGATGCACTCCTTGGCGCCGATCGCCGGAATCACCTCGGTTTCCGGGTCGATATCGACATCGAAGCGCTGGTCGTAGAAGTCGGCGAAGGCCTGGCGGAAGTCCTCGCGACCGCGGTTGCTCGGGTACTGGTGGGTGGCGGGGTCGGCGACCGCCTCCTGCATCGCCTTGACGATGTAGGGGTAGGTCGGCTCGTCGGGATCGCCGATGCCGAGGCTGATCACGTCGATTCCGGCGGCCCGCTTGTCGGCGATCTGGCGCTCGAGCTCCTGGAACTTGTAGGGAGGCATCGCCTCCAGGCGCTTGGAAGGATCAGCGATTCCCATCGGCGCGGAACCCTAACGACTTGCTCTTCAGTCCAGCTCGGACAACGCGGTCAGCAGCTCCGGCGACAGCTCGCCGGCATAGACGGGCTCGGCCCAGCCGGTCAGCCGGACCTCGAGCTCGGCGCCGATCTCGACCTCGAGCTCACCGCCTTCGAGCTCGACGACGATCGGGCTCGGCGCTCCGAGCAGGTGCGCGGTGACCGCGGCGCCGCTGGCGCCGGTCCCCGAGGAGAGCGTCTCCCCCACCCCGCGCTCGAAGATCCGCGCTCGCACGTGGTCGCCCTCGACATCGAGGAAGGAGACGTTGGTCCGGTTCGGGAACAGCTCGTTTGCTTCGATCGCCGGCCCAATCTCGCCGAGGTCGAGCTCGTCGAGCTCGGCGCCGACGACGATCGCGCACTGCGGATTGCCGATCGAGACGTGCTGGAACTCCCACTCGCGCCCGGCCGAGGTCAGCCTGCCCTTGCCGTCCGGGCCGCCCGATGGGAAGTCCTTGGAGGTCGTCGAAGCCCGTCCCATGTCGACCGAGCAGGTCAGCTCGCCGGTGATCGTCGGCACGATCGGCCCGGCAACCGTGCTGATCGCGAACTCGTCCTCATCGGTCCAGCCGTGACGGCGCAGGTAGAGGATCGCCTCACGGGCGCCGTTGCCGGAGAGCTCGGCCTCAGAGCCGTCGGGATTGAAGATCCGCAAGGTAGCGACGAACTCCGGTTCCTCACTGCGCGCCAGCAGCAGGATTCCGTCTGAGCCGACCCCGAAATGAGGATCGCAGAGCCACTCGATCCGTTTCGGGCTCAGGTCCCACGGGAGGTTCTGCGTCTCCAGAATCAGATAGTCGTTCCCCAGCGCTTGCCACTTCTCAAATTTCACGCGCCGCAGCCTATTGCGATCCGCTCGGCGACCTCGCGGTCGCCGAGTTCGGTCCGGTCGATCGTCGTCAGGTTGGGGATCTTGCGCATCCAGGTCAGCTGGCGGCGGGCGTAGTTGCGCGAGCGTTTCTTCATCTGCTCGATGTCGCCGGCGAGCAGCTCATCGAAGCCGAGCGCCTTGCGGGCGGTGCGGCCCGGCCCGAGGGCGTCGGCGTGGCGGGCCTGCTCGGCGGCGCCGGCGGCGACGATTGCCTCGGCGCGGGCATCTATGCGCTCGTAGAGTCGCTCGCGGTCCATATCGAGGCCGAAGATCGCGGTCGGGTGGCGGGTCTCCGGCGACCAGAGCTCGGATTCCTCGGCTTCCGGCGGAGCTTTGACCAGCGAAAGGCTTGCCAACGCGGCCCGTAGGTAGAGCCCCGTCCCCCCGACCACGATCGGCCGCCGTCCAGCTTCAAGCGCGGCGTCGATCTCGGCGTGGGCGAGCGGCATGTAGTCGCCGACTGAGAAGTCCTCGGTGACCGGGACGAACTCGATCAGGCGGTGCTCCAGCCGCTCGCGCTCGGCCGCGGTGGCAACCCCGGTCAGCGTCCCCAGGCCCTCGTAGACCTGCAGCGCGTCGCAGTTGATCGCGATCGGGTCCTCCCCGAGCCCTCGCAGGATCTCGGCCAACGCAATGGCCACCCCGGTCTTGCCGACCCCGGTCGGGCCGAAGATCGCCAGGACCTTCAAAGAAGCTGACTGAGCGGGCGCGAGGAGACGCCGGTGAGGGTCTGCGAGGTGGCGCCGGTGATCTCGACCGTGACGAACTCCCCCGGCGCCGCCGCTCCCTCGAAGTTGACCGCCTTGTTGTGCCGCGTCCGGCCCCGCAGGCGGGTCTCGTCGGTTCGGCTGGTGCCTTCGACCAGGACGTCGAGCTCGCGGCCGACGAAGCGCTGGGCGCGTTCGCTCGCGCGGCGCTGGACGACCTCGACCAGACGCTCCATCCGCTCGACCTTGACCGGGTGCTCGACCTGGCCGTCCAGCGTCGCGGCCTCGGTTTCGCGTCGCGGCGAGAAGACGAAGGTGAAGGCGCCGTCGTAGCCGACCTCCTCGACCACCTCGAGCGTCTCGGCAAAGTCCGCCTCGGTCTCACCCGGGAAGCCGACGATCACGTCGGTCGTGATCGCGCAGTCGGGGACGCGCTCGCGGATCAGCGCCACTCGATCCATGTAGCGCTGCCGGTCGTAGGTGCGGCGCATCCGCTTCAGAATCTCGCTGGAGCCGGACTGCAGCGGCAGGTGAATCTGCTCGCACAGAGCCGGCAGCTCGGCGTGGGCGCGGATCACGTCCTCCTTCATGTCCTTCGGATGCGGGCTGGTGTAGCGGATCCGCTCGATCCCCCGGACCGCGTCGACCCGGGCCAGCAGCTCGGCGAAGCCGATCCGGCGGTCCTTGGGCAACTCACGGCCGTAGCTGTTGACGTTCTGCCCCAGCAGCGTCACCTCGCGGACACCGTCCGCGGCCAGTGCCTCGACCTCCTCGATCAGCTCGTAGGGGTCGCGGCTGACCTCGCGGCCGCGGGTACTGGGGACGATGCAGTAAGAGCAGACGCAGTTGCAGCCCTGGGAGATCTGCAGCCAGCCCTGGAACTCTCGCTCGCGGCGGGCGGGCAGGTGGCCGGAGAAGTCCTCGAACTCGAAGTAGCCCTGGGCGCTGAGCGAGTCGGAATTGAGGAACTCCGCCAGCTTGTGGATCTGCCCCGGCCCGAAGGCGACGTCGACGAAGGGAAAGCGCTGGAAAACTTCGTCCTTGACCGACTGCGCCCAGCAGCCGCCCACTCCCACGATCCGCGATGGATCTTCCCCCTTCAGCCTTTTCGCCTCCCCAAGACGGGCGATAAAGCGACTATCGGCCGACTCTCGAATCGAGCACGTATTGAAGAGGATCAAATCCGCCCCAGCCTGCTCCTCCGACTCCTCATACCCCAGCGAAGCCAGCATCCCCCGCATCCGCTCCGAATCATGCACGTTCATCTGACAACCGAACGTAGTGACGTGAAAACTCTTAGCCATCGCGGCAGATTAGCGCCGGCCGGGGGTCCCCGGGTGGGACTCGCCAAGCCTCCCCAGCTGTTGCGCAGGCGAGTCCCACCTGGGGACCCTCCTACCGGGGACTACTTGACGACGAGCTTCCCTTCCATGCCGGCTTGGCGATGCCCCGGGATCGAGCAGAAGAAGGTGTACGTCCCCGGTTTGAGATCGACCGTCGCCGATTCTTCGCCGGAGGCGATGGTTTCGGTGCCGCCGAGCACTTCGCCGCTTTCGTTTTCGACTTTGACGTTGTGCGGGATCGCGGAGGGGTTGTCGAATTCAATCCTCACCTTGCCCGGCTTACTGCTCAGTTCGGTCGTGTCGAATTTGAGTTCGGATTCGCTTGCCGCGAGTTCCACCGTGCCGCCGGGACCCTTCACGGCCGCTTCGGGTTCCCCTTCCGCTTCGCCGCCTGCGGATTCCGATTCTTCGGACCCCGAGGTTTCATAGGGCCCGCTGGAGGTCTCTTTTTCGATTTCTTCGCCGGCTTTGACGTACTCGACTTCGTGGTCGGCCTTCTCGTTCTGGGAATGCTTGACGGCAAAAGTGGCCGCGCCGCCGACCAGGATCGCGAACCAGAGGACCACGACCGGGAAGGCTTTGCCCGGGAAGTCCTTGATCCGCAGACCGGCGATGCTGACCAGCACCGCCGAAACGGCCAGCGCGATTCCGAAGACGTAGAAGAGAATTTCGTTGTTCATGGGTAAGCGGGCGGAATCCTATCCGTCAGGACCCCGCCCCGCCGTCAGACGACTAAGCGGCTTTTGCCTCGGCTACCGGCGGCGTCGCCTCGCCATCGCCGGCATCGGCCACAACCGGCTCCTCGCCGTCGATTCCGAGTGCCGCCCGCACCTTGGTTTCGATCTCCAGGGCAAGCTCCGGGTTGTCGGTCAGGAACTGCTTGGCGTTGTTGCGCCCCTGGCCCAGACGGGTCTCCCCGTAGGAGAAGAAGGAGCCCGATTTCTGCACCAGGTCCTGCTCGATGCCGAAGTCCAGTAGGCCACCCTCGCGCGAGATCCCGACTCCGTACTCGATGTCGAACTCCGCTTGGCGGAAGGGCGAGGCGACCTTGTTCTTGACGACTTTGACCCGGACCCTGTTGCCGACCGCATCGGTCCCTTCCTTCAGGGTCTCGATGCGACGGATGTCGAGCCGCTGGGAGGCGTAGAACTTCAGCGCCCGCCCACCCGGCTGGGTCTCCGGCGAGCCGAACTGGACGCCGATCTTTTCGCGGATCTGGTTGGTGAAGAGGCAGACGGTCTTGGTCCGGTTCAGGTTGCCGGCCAGTTTGCGCATCGCCTGCGACATCAGCCGTGCCTGCAGGCCGACCGTGGTATCGCCGATCTGGCCGTCGAGCTCGGCTTTCGGCGTCAGCGCCGCGACCGAGTCGATCGCGACCACGTCGACGGCGCCGGAGGCGATCAGGCGATCGGCGATCTGCAGAGCCTGCTCGCCGTAGTCGGGCTGGGAGACGAGCAGCTCGTCGGTGTCGACCCCGATCGCCCGTGAGTAGACCGGGTCGATCGCGTGCTCGGTGTCGATGAAGGCGCAGACCCCTCCCATCGCCTGGGCCTGGGCGATGATGTGGTTGACCAGGGTGGTCTTTCCGGAGGACTCGGGGCCGAAGATCTCGACGATCCGGCCGCGCGGCACGCCGCCGATTCCGAGCGCCAGGTCCAGCGCCAGGGCCCCGGTCGGGATTGCCTCGACCTTGACGGTGCCCTTGTCGCCGAGGCGCATCAGCGAGCCCTCGCCGAACTCCTTGCGGATGCCGCTGACCGCATTCTCCAGCGCGGCGTCCTTAGCTTTCGCTTCCTTGGCGGAAACGTCGTTCAAGCCGTTCATGCCGTTCATGCTGGTCCTTCTGTCTGCCATCTAGATCACCCTTTACTGTTGCCCTGTTCCAGGCAACTCGGCTTGGGCCAGCGGGACGTATCGCGCACCCCGCGGCTGGAGTTCAGAACGGTAGAGGGAGATCCGGACGGCATCGAACCGGCCGATGCCCTTCGTCGGCACCCGAGAACCGGCTTCATCTCGGCGTCTGACTTCCTCACCCCGACCACGCTACGGCGTCAGAGCGCACGCGTTACGGCGTCTTCGCAAGAACTCTGGGCCGATTTACGCGCGACTTCCGAACGTCGGTCCCGAAAGCGCCTACAGCGGCGGCTCGCCGCCGCCCAGCAGGGTCCGCAGCAGATGCATGCCGATCAGGGCCGAGCGTTCGCGGATGTCGGCCCGGTTGCCCGGGATCACGGGCTCGCGGGCGATCGCGGTGCCGTCGGCGAGGCGGGCGTTGAAGCAGACGTACCCGACCGGCTTCTCCTCCGTGCCGCCGTCGGGACCGGCGACGCCGGTGATCGAGACCGCGACGTCGGCACCGAAACGCTCCAGCGCCCCCAGGGCCATCGCCTCGGCAACCTCCGGGGAGACCGCTCCCCTGGCCTCGATCAACGCCGGGTCGACTCCCAGCAGCTCTGCCTTGGCCTCGTTCGCGTAGGCGACGACGCTGCCGGCCATGTATGCGGAGGCGCCGGGAAGATTCGTGATCCGGGCCGCCATCAGACCGCCGCTGCAGGACTCCGCGAGGCCCAGCCTGTGGTCCCTCAGCAGCTCGGCGACCTGGGTGTCGACGGTCGAGCCGTCGAGGCTGAAGGTCTCACGCCGGTGACGGACGACGAGGCCCTCGCGGACGCGCTCGGCGGTCCCCTCGGCCTCGTCGCGGTAGCGCACGTCGATCTCGATCTCGCCCTTGCGCAGGCAGGTGGTGATCTCGACCGCGGCCAGGTCGGTCCCCTCGCCCTCGATCTCCCGCAGGCTCTTGGCGATTTCGGACTCCGGCACGCCGAACATCCGCATCGTGTACGCCCGCAACGGCGTCGAGCGAGCAAGGACCTCCCGCACCGGCGCAGCCGCGATCGCGGCGCTCCACATCGGCTGCAGCTCCCGCGGCGGCCCCGGCAGGACGATCACGACCCGCTCCCCGGCGGGCACCACTATCCCGGGAGCGGTCCCCTCCGGATCGAGCGCGATCGAGCCCTCGGGGACCATCGCCTGCTTGCGGTTGGCCTCGAGGACCGCCGCCTCGTCGAGCCGGAACCGCCTGGCGAAGCCGCGCAGGATCTCGGCGATCTTCGCCAGCATCTCCTCGTCAAGGACCAGCTCGCGGCCGGCGAACCGCGCCACGACCTCGGCGGTGAGGTCGTCGGCGGTTGGGCCGAGGCCGCCGCTGGTGACGATCAGGTCCATTTCCTCCGAGGCCATGAAGCGCAGCGCCGCCTTGAGGTCCTCGGGCCGGTCGCCGACGATCAGAATATGGGCGACCTCGACGCCGTGGGCGGCCAGCTGTTCGGAGACCCAGGGGCCGTTCCTGTCGGAGATCCGACCGGTCAGAACCTCGGTCCCAGTGACGACTATCCCGGCGCGGATCACGAGGTGAAGCTACCGGACGCGCGGTTCCTTCAGCACGCATGCCGTCCCAAAGGAACCGCGGTCGTGTCAGGCGTCCGGGTCGGCGTCCAACGCAACCGGTTCCGGCGCCGGCTCGGAGGACCCGGCGGGGGCCAGAACCCGGTTCAGATCGGCCTGGGTGATCAACACTTGGCGCGGTTTCGAGCCCTCGTAGCCGGAGATGACGCCGCGGCGCTCGAGCATGTCGATCAGGCGACCGGCCCGCGTGTAGCCGACCCGCAGGCGGCGCTGGATCATCGAAACCGAGGCGGTCTCGGTCTGGACGACGAGCCGGATCGCCTCGTCGAGCAGGTCGTCGCTGTCGGGATCGAAGTCGCCCTCGCGCCCCTCCTCCTCAGCCGCCTCCGGCGTCTCCAGCAACTCGGCCTCGAATTCGGGTTCGCCCTGCTTGGCCCAGTGGTTGGTGATCCGGGCGATCTCGTCCTCGGTGATGAAGGCCCCCTGGACGCGCTGCAGCTTCGAGCTGCCGGCGCCGCGGAAGAGCATGTCGCCCTGACCCAGCAGTGCCTCTGCCCCGCCCTGGTCGAGGATCACGCGGGAGTCGGTCTGGGAGGAGACGGCAAAGGCGATCCGGGCCGGGATGTTGACCTTGATCGTGCCGGTGATGATGTCGGTCGAGGGACGCTGGGTCGCCAGCACGAGGTGGATCCCGGTGGCACGTGACTTCTGCGCCAGGCGGATGATCGAGTCCTCGACTTCGGCCGGGGCGACCATCATCAGGTCCGCGAGCTCGTCGATCACGCAGAGGATGTGCGGCAGCGGCGCGTCGCCCTTCTTCTTGCGATAGCGGTTGAGCTCGACCAGGTTGCGGCAGCGGGCCTCGCTCATGATCCCGTAGCGGGTCTCCATCTCGCCGATCAGGTTGGAGAGGACGTTGGCGGCCAGGCGCGGCGAGGTGACCACCGGGGTCAGCAGATGCGGCACGTTCTCGTAGTGGTTGAGCTCGACCTGCTTCGGGTCGACCAGCACCAGGCGGACCTCGTTCGGGGAGGCCGACATCAGGATCGAGGAGAGGATGCCGTTGACGCAGGCGGACTTGCCCGAGCCGGTGGTGCCGGCGACGAGGACGTGCGGCATCTTCGCCAGGTCGGTCCAGACCGGGTTGCCGTCGATGCCCTTGCCGAGCCAGGCGACCAGTGGCGACGTCTTCTCCGGCCGGCCGGCGTAGATGTCGCCGAGGCGGACGATACGGCGGCGGGCGTTGGGAACCTCGACCCCGACTGCCTGTTTGCCGGGGATCGGCGCGAGGATGCGGATGTCAGTCGAGGCCAGCGAGTAGGCCAGGTCATTGGCCAGCTCGGTGACTTTCTTGACCTTGATTCCAGGCGCCAGGCGCAGTTCGTAGCGGGAGACGTGTGGGCCGCTGATGACACCGACGATCTTCGCCTCGACGCCGAAGTGGCCGAGCGTCTCGACCAACTTGCGGCCGGTGATCTCCTGGTCACGCGGGTCGGGTCCCTTGTCCCCTTTGCCGCGTTCGAGCGAGCTGGCCGGCGGCGGCCGGTAGTCGATCTCGTCCGAGGTGGTGACCCCGCGGGCGTTGCCCATCGGGGTCAGGGAGGGCTGCGCGGGCTCGATCGGCCCCTCGGCCTCGACCGGCGAGTCCTCGAAGGCGTGATCCGGCGTGTTGCCGTCGACGATCGCATCGGTCTCGGTCTCCGCCTCAGATTCGATGTCGAAGATCGCGTCGTCAAAGCTGTCCTCGTCGGCGAGCGCGACGGTCGGCTCGAAGTCCTCGTCCTCCTCGGGGTAGGAGCTCATCACGTCGGTGGGGCCGGCCTCGGTGTCTGCCGAGCGGGCCTCGCGCTGCTCGCGCCAGTCGGCGTGGCTCTTGGCGACGGTTCGCGCCGTTTCGGTGCCGCTGAAGAAGATGCCGCGGAAGATCGCGTGCAGTCCCCGACCGACACTCCGCGCCAGGGTCGAGACCGAGGTCCCGGTCAGCAGCATGCCGCCGACCAGCAGCATCAGGATCGTGAAGATCCGCGCCCCGACGGTGCCGAACAGGTAGACGAGCCCGGTTTCGACTCCATAGCCGACCTTGCCCCCCTCCCAGCCGGCGAAGAGGACGAAGACCAGATAGACGCCGAAGGCGACCAGGAACAGCCCGATCAGGTCCAGATGTCGCTGCTCGAGCCCCGCCGGCAGGTGCAGGCCTGCCTTCGGCTTGGCCTTCGCTTTGGCCCGTTTCGAACCGGCTTTCGCTTTGCGAGCAGGCGCGGCTCGCTTCTTACGCACGAACATGTACTCCCGGTTCGACGCGCACGGTCACAGCCCTGCGGATAAATTCGCGCTAAATCCCTGCCTGGAGAACCCCGCGCCGGGCTAACATCGCTTGATGCTCAGCGAAACCGATCAGATCGGCGGTCGAGTGCTGATCGTCGAGGACGACGCCGACATCGCCGACGTCCTGCGCCGCTCGCTGCGGAACGAGGGCTACGAGGTCCGAACATCCGCTGACGGAGGCGAGGCCCTGGACCTCGCTGCCGGCTTCGTTCCCGACCTGGTCGTGCTCGACCTCGGCCTCCCCGGGCTCGACGGCGTCGAGGTCTGCCGGCGCCTGCGGATGGAGGGCGACGTGCCGATCCTGATGCTGACCGCGCGAGCCGAGACCGAGGACCGGGTGACCGGCCTCGACAGCGGCGCCGACGACTACCTGGTCAAGCCCTTCGAGCGCAAAGAGCTGCTGGCGCGGATCCGCGCCCTGCTGCGCCGCCGCCCGCCGCGCGGTGCCGCCTCGCTGCAGGTCGGCGACCTGCAGCTCAACCCCGACACCCGCGAGGTGCGGCGCGGCGATCGCGAGATCGAGCTGACCAACCGCGAGTTCGAGCTGCTCGAGTTCCTGATGCGCAACGAGCGCCTGGTCGTCTCGCGCGAGAGGCTGCTCGACGAAGTCTGGGGATATGACCCGATGGCGGCGACCAACACGATCGACGTCTTCATCTCCAACCTCCGGCGCAAGCTCGAGTCCGGCGAGGAGCCGCGGCTGCTGCACACCAAACGGGGCGCCGGGTACGTTCTCAAGGATTAGAGCGGTGAGCGGCGACCGCATCCGCCTCGGGGCCTGGCTCCGCCGCCTCAGCCACCCCCGCTCCTGGCCGGTCCGCTGGCGACTGGCGGCGGTCTCCTCCGGCCTCACCTTCGTGATCCTCGTCCTCTTCGGCGGCGCGATCGGCCAGATCGCGACCCAGCGGATCCGCAGCGACTTCAACAACGAGGTCCGCAGCTCAGCCGAAATCCTCGCCGGGGAAACTCGGGTCGTCTATCCGCTGTTTCGGCACGCCCAAGGCGGTAAAGAGGCCCGCAGCTCGAATCTTTTGTCCAGCCGGACGATGCCACGGCGCGGGTTTTCGACGTCGAAGGCCGGCCGATCGCGCAAAGCGGCAGCGGCGTCCCTGGGACCCCCCCAGTAAGGGAGTCACGAACTACGGCGAGATGCGCGTCGCGACCGAGCGAATCTTCAAAGAAAACGAAGAACTCGCCGGCTATGTCCAGTACGGCCGTAGCGTCGCTCACGTCGAGTCCACCATCGACCGGGTCTGGCTGCTGATCGTCGGCCGGCATCTTCGGCGGCACCTTGCTGGCGATCCTCGTCGGCGTCGCGATCGCCGGCAGGGCGATGCGCCCGATCGCCTCGCTCACCGCGACCGCCCGCAAGATCTCCAATACCCGCGACCCCTCGCAGCGGATGCCGAAGCCGCCGGCCGAAGACGAGGTCGGCGAGCTGGCGCTGACGCTGGACGAGATGCTGCGCTCGCTCGATGCCGCCCGGGGCGAGCGGGAGGCGGCGATGCAGCGTCAGAAAGAGTTCGTCGCCGACGCCTCGCACGAGCTGCGGACGCCGCTGACCAGCGTCCTCGCCAATCTGGAGCTGCTGCAGGCCTCGCTCGACGAGCACAACCAGGCCGAGGACCGCGAGGTCGTCGACTCGGCCCTGCGCTCCTCGCGGCGGATGGGCCGCCTGATCGGCGACCTGCTGCTGCTGGCCCGCGCCGATGCCGGCCGGCTCGACAAGCACCGCGGCTGCGACCTCGCCGAGATCGCCGGCGACGCCGCGGCCGAGGCCGCGCCGCTGATGGGCGATCGCGTCCTCACCGTCGACAACGACCGACCGTTGAGGGTCGAGGGAAGCCCCGACGAGCTGCACCGGATGGTCCTCAACCTGCTCGACAACGCCGCGCGCCACACCCCGCCCGGGGCGAGCATCGAGCTCAGCCTGCACAGCGACAACGGCGATGCGGTCGTCGAGGTCGCCGACGACGGCCCCGGGATCCCGGAGGCAATGCGGACCCAGGTCTTCGACCGCTTCGTCCGCGGCGACGGCCCGGCCGACACGGCCAAGGGCACCGGAACCGGTCTCGGGCTGGCGATCGTCAGCGCCGTGGCGGAGTCCCACGACGGCAGCGTCGAGGCGACGGAATCCCCTGCGGGGGGCGCGCTTTTCCGGGCCAGGATCCCGCTCGCCGCCGCTGATCGAATCGCGACGAAACCTTTAGAGGCGCTTTAGAACGCGGTCGTAGATTTCCCCGTGGACGAGACACTGGCCCGCCGGGATTCTCCCCAGACACTATCCCGGCGGGCTTTTTTTCTGCCGTTTTTCGGGGGTTGACGGGGGTGCTCCGGGCCGGCGGGGCCTGCCGTGGAGGGGGACTCCTGCGGGCGGGGGCTTCGCCTCCGTGCTCGGAGTCCCCCTCCACGGCACCCACCGGCAGGGAAGGCCCCACCAGCTTCCGAGGCACGGAAGGTCAGAACAAAAGCGCCGCCTTCGCATTCAGCTGCTCCACCCTGGGAGGCCGCCTTGGCATTCAGCTTTCCCACCCTGATTGCCTGCGGCGCCCTCTGGGTCGGTCAGCTCACGACAGGCGTCTCGTGGGACGTGTGGGGAGGTGCCGAGAACGAATACCTCGCCCGCAGGCGCCTCCCCACACGTCACGCCTGCGCCCAGCCGTTCCCGCAGGCCCCTCCCATCCCGCCTTGCCTACGGCCAGATCAGACTTCGATAACCACCGGCAGAATCATCGGCCGCCTTTTCAGACGTTGGAAGACGAACTTGCCGATCGCCGCGTGCAGATCCTCCTCGATCAGGTGGGACTCCCGATTCCCCGCCTTGGCGGCGTCGTCGAGCTGGTCTTCGACCAGGTCGCTGAGGTCCTCGACCAGGGCCTCGGCGTCGTCGAGGAAGGCGACGCCGCGGAAGATCACCTCGGGGTCGGCGACGATGCTGCCGTCGTCGGAGGAGATCGTGACGACGACGATGAAGATCCCGTCGGCCGAGATGTCCCGCCTGTCGCGCAGGGCGGCGTCGTCGGGGTCGCCGATGTTGACGCCGTCGACGTACATGACGCCGGCGTGGATGTCCTCGCCGAATCCGGCGCCGTTGCGATCGACTTCGAGCGGCAGGCCGTTCTTGCCGCGGAAGATGTTCTCCGGCCCCACCCCGACCGCTTCGGCCAGCTGCGAGTGCAGGCGCAGGCGCTGGTGGTCGCCGTGGACCGGCATCACGAACTTCGGCTTGGTCAGGTTGAGCATCAGCTTCAGCTCCTCCTGCCAACCGTGGCCGGAGGCGTGGATCGGGGCGTCCTTGGCGGTCACGACCGAGGCGCCGATCTCGTAGATGCGGTCGATCGTCTCGTTCACCGCGCGCTCGTTGCCGGGCACCGGCGTCGCCGAGAAGACGACCGTGTCGCCGGAGTGCAGCTGCACGTCGCGGTGGTCGTTGTTGGCCATCCGCCGCAGCGCCGAGAGCGGCTCCCCCTGGCTGCCGGTGGAGATGACGACGACTTTGTTGTCGGGGAAGTTCTCGATCTCGCGCGGCTGGATGAAGATCCCCTGCGGCGCCTTCGCGATCCCCAGGTTGGAGGCGATGTTGAAGTTCTTGCGCATCGAGCGGCCGACCAGGGCGACTTTGCGGCCGAGCTCGTCGGCGGCGTCGATCACCTGCTGGACGCGGTGGATGTTGGAGGCGAAGGAGGTGACGATGATCCGGCCCTCGCACTGGGAGAACTGGCGCAGCAGCGCCGGGCCGACGCTCGACTCCGACGGAGCGACACCGGGCCGGTCGGCGTTGGTCGAGTCGCCGCAGAGCAGCAGCAGGCCTTCTTTGCCGATCTCGGCCAGGCGCGGGATGTCCGCCGGGCGGCCGTCGACCGGGGTCTGGTCGAACTTGTAGTCGCCGGTCATCAGCATCGAGCCGACCTCGGTCTTGATCAGGACGCCGCGCATGTCCGGGATCGAGTGGGCGAGGTGGATCAACTCGATCTCGAAGGGGCCGTGCTTGCGCTTCTCCCCCGGCGGCAGCTCCTGCAGGTTGGCCGAGTCGGCGAGCTTGTGCTCGTCGAGCTTGGAACGAACCATGCCGATCGTCAGCAGGCCGCCGTAGATCACCGGTGGCATCCCGATCTCGCGGATCACATAGGGCAGGGCGCCGACGTGGTCCTCGTGGCCGTGGGTGAGGACGATCGCCTCGATGTCGTCGGCGCGGTCGCGCAGGTAGGAGAAGTCCGGCAGGACGAGGTCGATGCCGTGCATCTCCGCGGTCGGGAACATCAGCCCGGTGTCGACGACGATGATCCGCCCGTCGAACTCGATCACGGTCATGTTCTTGCCGATCTCACCGAGTCCGCCCAAGGGCAGCACTCGAAGTTTCTTGCTTGGCACTAGTTGCTCACTCTCTTCAAAGTTGGATGTCTAACTGGCGACGGCGACGCCGGCAGCTTCGAGCGCCGGCCTTGATGGCGGTCCTCTGCTCGGCGTCGGCGGACACCAGCGGAAGTCTGAGCCGGTCCTGCGCACAGCCCCAGCATCGCCAGGGCCGCCTTCAGCGGGATCGGGTTGGTGGTTACGGAAGTGGCCTCGTAGGCGGGCGTGATCTCGGCGTCGATCTGACGGGCGCGCTCGATCTCGCCGTTCTGGGCTGCGTCCCACATCTCGCGCATGCGGTCGCCGACCAGGTGGGAGGCGACGGTGATGCCGCCGGCGCCGCCGAATTCGAGCACGCGGAGAAAGGTGTTGTCGTTGCCGGCGAGGACGTTCAGCCCGTCGATCGGGCCGAGCTCGTCGTCGTTGGCCTGCTTGACGGCGACGATGTTCTCGACCTGGCCGAGCTCGCCAAGCAGCTGCGGGTCTGGCGTTGACGATCACCCGGGAGGGGATGTTGTACATCACCATCGGCAGCTCGGGGACGGCAGCGGCGACCGTCTCGAAATGGGCGCGGATCCCAGCCTCGTTGGGCTTGTTGTAGTACGGGACGACGACCAACGAAGCGCTCGCCGCCGGCGTCGGCCGACCATCTTCGTCAGCTCGCAGGAGTGGCGGGTGTCGTTGGTGCCGGCACCGCATAGATCAGGACGCTCGTCGCCGACCTCGTCCCGCACCGCTCGCAGCAGCACGATCTCCTCGCTCGTCGGTCAGGGTCGGCAGCTCACCACTCGTCGCAGCGACGACGAGGCCGTGCGAGCCGTGTTCGAGCAGGTGCGTCGCCAGGCGCCGGGCGGCGTCGGTGTCGATCTCCCCGCCGCTCGTCGAACGGGGTCGCCATCGCGGTGAGGACTCCCTTGATCTCCTTCATCGTTGCCAGGGTATCCCGTCAAGCGGCCAGGCTGCGAGCCATGCCGCCATTTAGAGCAGCTTCTCCAGGCCGACCGTGAAGCGGTCGGGCAGTTCGCCGACCTTGCGGACGGCGAGCAGGACACCGGGCATGAAGGAGCTGCGGTCGATCGAGTCGTGGCGGATCGAGAGCGTCTGGCCCTCGCCGCCGAAGATCACTTCCTGATGGGCGACCAGGCCGGGCAGCCGGACCGAGTGGATCGGCTGGTGCACGTTGCCACCGGCGGCGTCGATCAGCTCCTGGGTCCGCTTCGCGGTCCCTGACGGGGCGTCGAGCTTGCGGTCGTGGTGCAACTCGATCACCTCGCACTCGGGCATGTGCGGGGCGATCGTCTGGGCGACCATCATCAGCAGGACGGCGCCGATCGCGAAGTTGGGGGCGACGAAGCACCTGGCGCTCGAGGCTTCCGCCGCCGCCCGGGCGGCGTCGAGGTCGAAGCCGGTGGTGCCGACGACGACGTGCACCCCGGCCGCGAGGCAGCTTTCGACGTTGGCGAGGGCGGTTTCGGGAATCGTGAAGTCGACGACTACGTCGGCGTCGCCGAGCAGATCGGCGAGCTCGACCCCGAGCGCGGGATCGGCCTTCCCGGCCAGCTCCATGTCGTCGGCGCCTTCGACCGCCTCGCAGACGGCCTGGCCCATTTTGCCGGCGGCGCCGGAGACGACGACCCGGATCACGCCGCTACCAGGCTCTCGCTGACCGGCGCCAACGCCGCTCGGAAGCGATCCTCGTCGGCGCCGACGCAGGCGGCCGAGAGCCGGTCGGCGCCGTACAGCTCGCCGGCAAGTTCGGTCAGGTCGTCAACCTCGATCGCGTCGACCTTGGCCAGCATCTCGTCGAGGCTTTCGATCGGCAGTCCGAACAGCGTCGAGCGGGAGATCCGCGTCATCCGCGCCGCCGTCGACTCTGAGGACAGCACCAGCCGGCCCTTGACGCTCTCCTTGGCCCGCACCAGCTCCTCCTCGGAAACCGGCTCCGAGCGCAGCCGCGCCATCTCGGTCCCGATGATCGAACAGGCCTCCTCGACGTTGTCCTCACGGGTGCCGACGTAGGTGGCGACCAGGCCCTGGTCGGTGAACTGCTCGTTGTAGGAGCCGACCGAGTAGGCGAGGCCGCGCTTCTCCCGCACCTCGCGGAAGAGGCGCGAGGAGGTCGAGCCGCCGAAGATCGAGTCGAGGACCGCCAGCGGGTAGCGGCGCTCGTCGTCGCGGCGCAGCCCCGGCGCGCCGAAGCAGATGTGGTACTGCTCGGTCTCCTTCTGGTGGAAGCAGAGGCGGGCCGGGCCCTCGAGCCCGGTCGCCGGGGCGACGCCGCCACCTTCCGCCGGCCTGATCAGCCGCTCCGCCAGCGCGACGATGTGGTCGTGGTCGAGGTGGCCGGCGGCGCCGACGACGATCTCCGAAGCCGCGTAGCGGGCGTGGTGGTAGGACTCGATGTCTGGGATCGGGATCGAGGCGATCACCTCGGCCTCCCCCAGCACCCGACGCCCGAGCGGATGCGAGCCGAAGACCGCCTCGGCGAGGACGTCGTGCACCCGGTCCTGAGGCTCGTCCTCGTACATCGCGATCTCCTCCAGCACCACCTGGCGCTCGGAGTCGATGTCCGGGTAGGTCGGCGCCAGCAGCATCTCCGCGAGCGTGTCGAAGACCTCGTCGGTGTGCTCGTCGAGGAAACGGGCGTGCAGGTGGGTCGTCTCCTTGCCCGTCGCCGCGTTGATCGAGGCCCCGAGCCCGTCGAAGCGCTCGGAGATCTCGATCGCGGAGTAGCGCGCGGTTCCCTTGAACAGCAGGTGCTCGAGGAAGTGCGAGACCCCGGCCTGCGCCGGGGTCTCGTTGCGCGAGCCCGTCCGGACCCAGAGCCCGAGCGCGACGGATCGGACCGAGGGAACCTCCTCGGTCACGACCCGGACGCCGGAGCCCAACTCGGTGAGTCGAGGGGCGCTCAATGCTTAGCCGCGACGCTCACGGTCACGACGGGGACGACCACCGCGGTCACCGCCGCCACGCGGGCGGTCGCCACCGTTGCGCCGGCCGCCGTCGCCGGAGCCGACCGAGGCCAGTTCCTCCGGCGATTTGCCGGCGACCGAGGGGTCGTCGGAGAGGCGCAGGCCGATCCGGCCGCGCTCCTTGTCGACCTCGACCACGGTGACGTCGATCAGCTCACCGGCGGTGAGGACGTCGTCGACCGAGTCGACCCTCTCCCCCGGCTTGACGTTGGAGATGTGCAGCAGGCCGTCGGTGCCTTTGACCAGCTCGACGAAGGCGCCGAAGGTGGTCGTCTTGACGACCTTCGCCGCGTTGTAGCGGTCGCCGATCTCGGCCTCCTTGGTCATCGAGTTGATGCGGGCGACGCAGCCGTCGACCAGCTCGCCGGTCGGCGCGTAGATCCGCACCGTGCCGTCGTCCTCGACGTCGATCTCCGCTTCGAACTCCTCGCAGAGGGCGCGGATGGTTTCCCCGCCTTTGCCGATCACGGCGCCGATCTTCTCGGGGTCGATCTTGATCGACTCGATCGCCGGCGCGTGCTTGGAGAGCTTCTCCCGCGGGCCGTCGATCGCCTCGGCCATCTTGCCGAGGATGAACTGACGTCCCTTCAGGGCCTGCTCCAACGCGTCCTCGAGGATCTCGAAGGTGACGCCGGTGATCTTGATGTCCATCTGCAGGGCGGTGATCCCGTCCTTGGTGCCGGCGACCTTGAAGTCCATGTCGCCGAGGTGGTCCTCGACGCCGGCGATGTCGGTGAGGACGATGTAGTCGTCGCCCTCCTTGATCAGGCCCATCGCCACACCGGCGACCGGGGCGCTGACCGGGACTCCCGCGGCCTGCAGGGCCATCGAGGAGGCGCAGACCGAGCCCATCGAGGAGGAGCCATTGGACTCGAGCGTCTCGGAGACCGCGCGGATCACGTAGGGGAATGACTCTTCGTCGGGGATCGTCGCCAGCAGGGCCCGCTCGGCGAGGGCGCCGTGACCGATGTCACGCCGCTTCGGGCCGCGCATGAAGCCCGCCTCCCCGACCGAGAAGGGCGGGAAGTTGTAGTGGTGGAAGAACCGCTTGGTCGTCTGCAGCCCGAGCGTGTCGAGTCGCATGTCCATCCGGGTCGTACCCAGCGCGACGTTGGAGAGGATCTGGGTCTCGCCGCGGGTGAACAGAGCGGAACCGTGGACCCGCGGGGAGATGTCGACCTCGCACTCGATCGGCCGGATCTCGTCCTGGGCGCGGCCGTCGGGGCGCTTCTTGTCGACGGCGATCGCCTTGCGGATCGTGTCCTTCTCGATGCTCGCGAAGGCGGCCTTGACCTCGGCCTTGCGGTCAGCGTCCGCGTCGTCGCCCTCGGGGGCGTACTTGGCGACGACATCGTCCTTGACCTTGTCTATCGCCTCGTAGCGCTCGAGCTTGCCCGTGGTGGCAATCGCGTCGACCAATGCCTGGCCGTACTCGGAGCGGATCTGGTCGATCAGGGCGGCGTCGAGCTCCGGCTCGGTGTGCTCGATCTTCTCCTTGCCGACCTTCTGCTGCAGCTCCTCCATCGCGGCGACGAGCTTCTTGATCTCGCCGTGGGCGATGTCGAGCGCGTCGAGGATCTCAGCCTCGGAGACGCCCTCGGCGCCGGCCTCGACCATCAGGATCGCCTCGTCGGTGCCGGCGACGATCAGGTCGAGCTCCAGCTCCTCGTGGCGCTCCTCGGGCGGGTTGACGACGAAGTCACCCTCGAGCTTGCCGACCCGGACCGCGCCGACGTGCTTGGCGACCGGAACTTCGGAGATCGCCAGCGCCGCGGAGGCACCGTTCATCGCGAGGATGTCGTAGGGGTGGACGTGGTCGACCGAGAGCGGCATCGCGACCAGCTGGGTCTCGAAGTGCCAGCCACTCGGGAACAACGGGCGAATCGGCCGGTCGATCATGCGCGCGGTGAGCGTCGCCTTCTCGCCCGATTTGCCCTCGCGACGGAAGAACGAGCCGGGGATCTTGCCCGCGGCGTACATCCGCTCCTCGACGTCGACGGTGAGGGGAAGGAAGTCCACATCGCGCAGGCTGCCGAGGGTCGCGGTACAAAGGACCATCGTGTCGCCGGCCTGAACCACGACCGCGCCACCCGCCTGCTTCGCGAGTTTTCCGGTCTCGAAGGAAATCTGGCTGTCGCCGACATCCACCGAGACGCGGGTAACGTCAAACATGCTCATTTAGTTGTCCTACCTCCGGCCGCCCGGTTGGCGGCCATCTGCTTTCAGAACTCTCGTTCTCTTTCACCGGAGAGAGTACAGATCCACGCCTAGGAGCGAAAAATCGCCGGGGTGATGGTGACGCCGCCGCGAATCCCGGACTCGAAGTCGCGGCGAACGCGGGCGCCGACGGCAGCGGAGCGGCGATCGGCCTCGAAGCGCCCGAGATCGAGGCCGAGGCGCTCGACCCGCTCCCAGAGGTGCGGATCGTCGACGTGCCCGCGGTCGGCGTAGAGCGAGTCGACCATCGCGAAGAAGGCGCCCTGCACCCCTGCCGCCTCGGCCGCCGCGTGCAGGGCCGGCGAGCGCGGGTGCTTGCTGGCGACCGGGAAGTGGCGAAAGGCGATTCGGGCCGGTCGGGCGGCGATCTCCAGCCAGGCCGAGGCGCAGTGCGGGCAGCCGAGGTCGGCATAGACGACGATCCCCTGGCCCTCGCCACGGACATGGTCGTCGGCCCCCAGCGGCGGAATCGCGCTGCTGGTCAGGTCGCTCACGACGCCGAGTCCGTACTTATGTCCGCTATGCGGACGCTACGACGGACTCGCCGCTCAGGCGAGCGCGTCGAAGATGAGGTTGGCGCCGGGGAACTCACCGGGCGAAGGCGATTCGTAGGCCCAGGCGACGGTGCCGTCCTCGTCGACCAAGACGAGGGTGCGATTGGAGAAGCCGAGGCCGTCGAGGTAGGAGCCGTATGCCTGGGACACGGCCCCCTTGGGCTCGAAGTCGGCGAGCAGGGTGGTGTCGATCCCGAGCTTCTCCTGAAAGGCCTTGTGAGCGTACGGGCTGTCGACGCTGATGCCGACGATCTCGACGCCTTTCTCGGCGAACTCCGGCTTGACCTCCTGGTAGATCGAGAGCTGGTCGGAGCAGACCGGGCTGAAGTCCATCGGGTAGAAGACGAGCAGGACCTTGCGGCCCTTGAAGTCCGCCAGCGAGACGTCCTCGCCGTCCTGGTCGCGCAGGGTGAAGTCGGGGGCCGGGCTACCGGCCGCGATCATCGGCGCAGGCCGAGATCGGCAACCAGGGCGCGGTAGCGCTCGAGGTCGGTCTTTTCGAGGTAGCGCAGCATCCGGCGGCGCTTGCCGACGAGCATCAGCAGGCCGCGGCGCGAGTGGTGGTCTTTGCTGTGCCTGCGCAGATGCTCGGTGAGTTCGTTGATCCGCTCGGTGGCCAGGGCGACCTGGACCTCGGCGGAACCGGTGTCGCCATCGGCTCGGCCGTATTTGCCGATCAGCTCGCTCTTCTTGTCTTTCGTCAGGCTCATAGCGTCAAAACGCCGTGCACCCAGGGGGTCACGGCCCGCTGGAAGCTAGCACAGTGCAACGCCTGACGGCCCCGCCTAGGCAGCCGTGAACTCGGCGCAGGCCCGCTTCGCGTCCTCGACGTCGAGCCCGATCTGGACGATCAGCTCGTCGACGTCGGGATAGCGTTTCTCGCCGCGCAGACGCGCGACGAAGGCGACCCTCAGGATCCCGCCGTAGAGGTCCTCGCTGCGATCGATCAGGTGGGTCTCGATGAGCACACCGCGGCCGCTCTCGAAGGTCGGCCTGACGCCAACGTTGACCGCCGCCGGGACGCCGTTGGCGAACGCCGCGTAGACGCCGTAACCGGGAATCACGAAGCGGTCGTCGGGGACGATGTTGGCGGTCGGGAAGCCGAGCTCCCGGCCACGCTGGTCGCCTTCGACGACGGTGCCCTCGACCATGAACGGGGCGCCAAGACAGCGGCGCGCGGTCTCCATGTCCCCGGCGGCCACCAGAGCCCGTATCCGGGTCGAGGAGACGGTCTCGCCGTCGACCTCGACCAGGGGCAGGACCCTGGTCTCGAACTCGGGACGGCCGCCGAGCATGGCGGGGTCACCTTTGGCCTTGGCGCCGAAGCGGAAGTTCTCGCCGACCGAGACCTGGGTCGCGGCCAGGCGCTCGATCAGCACGTGCTCGATGAACTCCTCCGCCGGCAGGTGGGCAAACCGCTCGTCGAAGGGGATGATCACCAGCTCGCGGACGCCGAGGCCCTCGATCACGTCGCGCTTGACCGGGAAGGGCGTGATCAGCTTCGGCAGCGCCGCCGGATGGATGATCTCAAGCGGATGCGGCTCGAAGGTGAGGACCGTGTCGGCGCCCTCGATCACCGCTTGATGGCCGAGGTGGACGCCGTCGAAGGTCCCGATCGCGACCCTGCGGGGCCGCGGCTCGGTCTCGGCCAGCGGCGTCACCTGGATGCTCATCGCAATGCCTCCTCGACCGCCGGAACGAGCTCAGCGACGCGCTCCACCGAGAGGAGCCGGCCCGCGTTCTCGACCCTGAACGGACCGATCGCGGTGCGGCGCAGGTCCGAGCAGTAGGCGTCGCCGAGGGTCTCGACCAGGGTGCGGACATAGGTGCCGGCGGCGCACTCGATCTCGTAGTGAGCGAACTCGCCGTCGCTGGAGAGCAGCTCGGCTCGGTAGACCTCGACGTCGCGCAGTGGCGTCTCGACGACCTCGCCGCGGTGGGCCTTGCGGTACAGGCGCTCGCCGTCGACGCGCACGGCAGACGTCATCGGCACCCGCTGGCGCACCGTGCCGGTCGGCAGCTCCAGCGACTCCGGCACGGCGCCGGTCTCGATCAGCTCGCCGTCGGAGTCACCCGTGCTCGAGGTCCAACCCAGGCGCGCCGTCGCCAGGTAGGTCTTCGGCAGGCCGACGAGGAAGCGCTGCAGGCGGGTCGCCCTGCCGAGCAGGATCAGCAACAGGCCGGTCGCGAAGGGGTCGAGGGTGCCGGCGTGGCCTGCTTTGACGCCCCGCTCGCGCCGAACCTCGGCGACGACGTCGTGGGAGGTCACGCCGGCGGGCTTGTCGTGGAGCAGCACCGCGCCACCAGCGTCAGCGGCGGTCATCTTCAGCTACCGAGCTGGGAGACGACCTCGCCGCAGAGGAAGGCGACGAGCTCGTCGAGTTCGAGGTCGGTCGAGAAGCCGGCGGCGCGCTTGTGCCCTCCCCCCCCGTGCTTGCGGGCGATCTCGGAGACGTCGACATCGCCCTCGCTGGAGCGTAGGCTGACCTTGCGGGGGGCGCGGCCGCGGTTTCCGAGGTCGCGAACCACGGCGGCGACCTTGCTGCCCTCGATCGAGCGCAGGTGGTCGATCACCCCCTCGGTCATCTCCTCGCCGGCCCCGGTCGCCTCGTAGTCGGCGGCGGTGATGTAGCTGACGACGAGACGGTTGTCGCAGTGACGCTGGATCGAAGTCAGGGCGCGGGCGACCAGGCGCACCTTCTCCACCGGCACGTGCTCGTAGAGGCGGCGATAGGTGTCGTCGACGTCGACGCCGGCGTCGATCAGCTCCGCGGCCACCCGGTGGGTGTGGGCGTTGGTGTTCTCGTACATGAACTTGCCGGTGTCGGTGATCAGCCCGACGTAGAGCGCCGAGGCCATCTCGCGGGTGATCTGGGCGCCCATCAGCAGGGCCAGGTCGTAGACGATCTCGGCCGTGCAGGAGGCGGTGACCTCGACCAGGTTGAAGTCGCCGAAGCGGGTGTTGTCGTGGTGGTGATCGATGTTGATCACGTCGTTGTCGCCGGCGGTGAGGAACTCGACCGGCATGCGGTCGATGTTGCCGCAGTCGAGGAAGACGACGGTGCGGTCGGCCATGTCGGCCGGCGGCTCGTGGAAGACCTCCTCGAGCGGGAGAAAGCGGTACTCGATCGGCAGCGGGAACTCCTTCGCGGCGAGGAACATCACCGAGTCCTTGCCGAGCTGGGTCAGCAGCTGGTGCATTCCCAGCAGCGAGCCGAGGGCGTCGCCGTCGGGGCCCTCGTGCGCGGTGAGGAGGAAACGGTCGCGAGCCAGCAGCTCGGCGCTGACGCGCTCGATGTCGGAGGCGGCGACGCCGGTCACGTCGCTCAAGGGGCCTCCTCAGCCTCGTCGGCGGGCTCTTCATCGAGCAGTTGCGAGATCCGCACGCCCTGGGCGATGGTGTCGTCGTAGTGAAAGGTCAAGGTCGGGGTCCGTTTCATTCTCGTCTCCGTCGCGATCCGCGACTGGAGCACACCATGGGAGGAGCGTAGGCCGCTGAGCGTCTCCTCGCGTTCGCCCTCGTCGCCGAGCACGCTGACATAGACCTTCGCGGTGCGCAGATCTGGGCTGGTCTCTACCGAGGTCACGGTGACGAAACCGATGCGAGGGTCGCTCAAGTCGCCTGAAATCGCGGCGCCCACGACCTCGCGAAGCACCTCGTTGATGCGCCGCATTCGGGGGCCGGGCATCTTGAGTGCCTACTCGAGGGTCTGCTCGACCTGCTTGGTCTGGAAGAACTCGAGGATGTCTTCCTCCTTGACATCGGCGAAGCCTTCGAGCACGACACCGCACTCCTGGCCCTCCTCGACTTCCTGCACGCTGTCTTTGAAGCGGCGCAGCGAGCCGAGTTTTCCGGTCCAGATGATCGTCCCCTCGCGGACGAGACGAACGCTCGCGGTCCGCGTCGCCTTGCCCTCGGTGACGATGCAGCCGGCGATGCGGCCGACCTTGGAGGCCTTGAAGGTCTGTTTGACTTCCGCCTCACCGACCGACTCCTCGACGTCGACGGCCTCGAGCAGACCCTCCATCGCGTTGCGCAGGTCCTCGGTGATTTTGTAGATGACCGAGTAGGTGCGGATGTCGACTCCCTCACGCTCGGCGGCGCGTCTGGCGTCGGCCAGGGGCCGGACGTTGAAGCCGATGATGATCGCGTCGGAGGCCGAGGCGAGCATCACGTCGGACTCGTTGATCCCACCGGTCTGGGAGTGGATGATGTTGATCGCGACCCGTTCCTGCGGGACTTTGGCGATCTCATCCTGCAGCGCCTCCAGGGAACCGGCGACATCGGCCTTGAGGACGATGTTGAGTTCCTTGATGTCGCCCTCCTGGACCCGGGCGAAGACCTCGTCGAGGCTGATCTTGCGGGCCTGGCGGCGGGCCAGGGCCTCGGTCTTGAGACGGTTGGCGCGCTCCTGGGCGAGCTGGCGGGCGCGGCGGTCGTTCTCGACCGCCTGGACGAATTCGCCGGCGTCGCTGACGCCGTCGAAACCGAGCACCTCAACCGGCATCCCGGGGTCGGCGGCCTCGACGCGGGCGCCGGTGAAGTCGTGCATCGCCCGCACCCGGCCCCACTGCGGACCGGCGACCAGCGAGTCGCCGACCCGCAGCGTGCCACGCTGGACCAGCACGGTGACGACCGGGCCGCGGCCGGGATCGAGCTGGGACTCGATCACGGTGCCCGAGCCGGGAGCGTTGGGGTTGGCTCCGAGCTCCTCCAGCTCGGTCACCAGCAGGATCATGTCGAGCAGGTTGTCGAGGCCCTCGTGGGTCTTGGCAGAGACCTCGCAGAAGACCGTATCCCCGCCCCACTCCTCCGGCGAGATGCCCTCCTGGGCGAGCTCGTTGCGGACCTTTTCCGGATTGGCGCCCTCTTTGTCGATCTTGTTGACGGCGATCAGCATCGGCACATCGGCGGCGCGGGCGTGATCGATCGCCTCTTTGGTCTGCGGCATGACGCCGTCGTCGGCGGCGACGACGATCACCGCGACGTCGGTGACCTTGGCGCCGCGGGCGCGCATCGCCGTGAAGGCGGCGTGGCCCGGGGTATCGAGGAAGGTGACCGTTTTCTGATCGTGGTGCACCTGGTAGGCGCCGATGTGCTGGGTGATCCCGCCGGCCTCGCCGGCGGCGACCTCGGTCTCCCGGATCGCGTCGAGCAGCGAGGTCTTGCCGTGGTCGACGTGGCCCATGATCGTCACGACCGGGGGGCGGTCGACGAGGTCCTCTTCGGCGTCGGAAAACTCCGGCTCCTCGGGCTCCTCCTCGGCGGCGGTGACGATCTCCAGCTTGCGGTCATACTCGTCGGCGATCGCCCGCACGGTCTCGTCGGTCAGGGTCTGGGTGAGGGTGGCCATCTCACCCATCGTCATCAGTTTTTTGATGATCTCGGCCGGGGCGAGGCCGAGCGTTTCAGCCACCTCGCGCACGGTCGCGCCGGAGTTGACCTTGGTCGCCTCGGGCTCGACCGGAGTCGCCGGACCCATCGGCGGCTCCTCGAGCAGCGGGCGACGGCGTCGGCCGCCGCGGCGGCGCGGCGGGCGCTGCGGCGGCGGGCCGCCCATCTGGTCGCGGCGGGCGGCCTGGGAATCGATCACGACGCGGCGTTTTTTCGCTCCCCCGGCTCCGCCCTGCGAGCCTCCGGCCGGGCGCACCGGTTTGGTCGAGGCGGCGGCTTTGGCCGCGGCGGGCGCTGGTTTCGCGGCGATATTTTCAGGCGCAGGGGCGCTCGGAGCCGCCGCTTTGGCTGTCGCGGGCGCGGCCGGAGGTGCCTCTTTTGGCGGATTCATGTTGACGCTGCCGCCGTTGCCTTTGGCGGCCTTGACGGCCGCCATCGCCGTCTCCTCGTCGACGTTCGACGCGGCGGCTTTGGCGTTGATGCCGGCCGCTTTCAGCGCAGCGAGAACTTCCTTGCTGCTGACGTTCGACGCTTTCGCGATCTCGTGAACCCGCTTTTTCGCCACTAGGTCTGCTCAGCCTCCTCGACGGCCGGCGCGTCCGCGGTCGCCTCCTCGGCGATCTCCTCTTCGATCGCCTCCTCGACCACCTCCTCGGCGACGGCCTCCTCGACTACCTCCTCGACGATCTCCTCAGCCACTGCCTCGGCAACAGCCTCCTCGACGACGGCCTCGGCAATCGCCTCCTCGACGATCTCCTCCTCGACCTCCTCGACGAACTCGGCCGAGGCGCGCTCAACGATCGCGTTGACCTGTGCCTCGTCGCCGTCGGGGTCGGCGAGGACCGCGATCTCGTCCTCGGAGACGCCGGCCAGCACCGCGACCTGGCTGGTCTCAAAGCGAGTCAGCGCCTGGTGCGAAGGCAGACCGCAGTAGGTCGAGCCCGGCACCGCGGCGTTGGGGCAACGGCGCCCGTTGGAGAGGACGGCGAGACAACGGCCGTCGGACTGCTCCTCGCCCTCGTACTCGATCTCGGTTTCCTCGGACGCGAACTCGGTCTCGGACTTGATGTCGACGCGCCAGCCGGTCAGACGGGCGGCGAGGCGGGCGTTCTGGCCGTCGCGGCCGATCGCCAGCGAGAGCTGGTCGTCGGGGACGATCACGGTCGCCTGGCGCTCCTCATCGTCGACGATCACCTCGCGCACCCGCGCCGGCGAAAGCGCTTTGGCGACGAAGCGGGCGGGCTCGTCGTTGTGGGGAATGATGTCGATCTTCTCGCCGCGCAGCTCGGAAACGACCATCCGCACCCGCGAGCCGCGCGGACCGACGCAGGCGCCGACCGGGTCGACCCCGTCGGCGTGGGAGACGACGGCGATCTTCGAGCGGTAGCCGGGCTCGCGGGCGACGCCGACGATCTCGACCAGCTTGTCGGCGATCTCCGGGACCTCGAGCTCGAACAGGCTCTTGATCAGCTCCGGGCTGCGACGCGAGACGACGATCGCCGGGCCTTTGGTCGAGTCGGAGACGTCGGTGATCACGGCCTTGACCCGCATCCCGTGGTCGTAGCGCTCGTTGTAGACCTGCTCGGACTTGGGCAGCAGCGCCTCGACCCGCTCGCGCAGCTGGACCAGCGTGTAGCGCTTGTCGGACTGCTGGATGATCCCCGTGATCAGCTCGCCGACGCGGTCCTGGTACTCGTCGTACATCATCTGCCGCTCGGCCTCGCGGATCCGCTGCAGGATCACCTGCTTGGCAGTCTGGGCGGCGATCCGGCCGAAGTCTTCGGGGGTGACGTCGCGAGTCGTGATCTGATCCTCGTAGGGAGCGATCATCTCCGGGTCCAGCTCGGGATCCTCGGGCTCGCGCATTTCACCCGTCTCGGGATCGACCTCGGGCTCCTCCTGCAGCTCGGCGGCCTCGGCCAGCAGCTTCTCCTCCAGCTCGGGCGGCAGGATCAGTTCGAAGACCAGGTACTCACCGGTCTCGTGATCGAGGTCGACCCGGGCGTATTTGGCGGCGCCGGGGGTCTTCTTGTAGGCCGAGAGGAGGGCGTCCTCGAGGGCGTCCATCAGCTTGTCGGCGGAGATTCCCTTCTCTGCCTCCAACCCTTTAATCGCTTCGACGATCTCCTTGCTCACTGGGGCGACTCCTTGGTCTCGGAAGGGGTGCTGGGGCGACGGTACTTTGGACCCGGCGAGGAGACCTCGAGCGAGTAGTCGGCCAGCAGGTGGCTGAGGTGCTTGGTGACCTGTTCGCAGCGGGCCAGATCGATGCCCTCGGGGTGGTCGATGAAGATCCGCAACGACTCGCCGCCGGGGCGCTCCACGGCGACGACGTCGAGTTCCGAATCGAGGTCGGACAACTGCTGCTGAATGTTCTGCTGAAGATCGGTCATGCCTGTTTCGGGCCGTAAAAAAAGTGGGCCAGGCCCACTTCGCGGTACTGCCAGTACTGGATTAGGACTGAAAGCTCGCAGCCAGTATAGCCCGCTCACCCAGCTGGCCGGGCAGCCTGGGCGCGAAGCTGCCCGACCGCGGCCAGGATCGCCTCCGCGATCTCCTCCTTGGCGGCGATTGGAACTTCGCTCTGGCTCTCGTGATCGATCAGGGTGACGGCGTTGTCGGCGCTCTCGAAGCCGATCGCCGGGTCGGAGACGTCGTTGAGGACGATCAGGTCGGCGTTCTTGCGGTCGAGCTTGCCGCGGGCGCGGCCGACCGCATCCCCGCCGTGCTCGGCGGCGAAGCCAACCACGGTCTGGGAATCGGTCTTCGCGGCGGCGAGCGCGGCGAGGATGTCCTCGGTCGGCTCCAGGCGCAGCTCGAGGCCGTCCTGGCGAGCGAGCTTGCCGTCGCTGACCGCGGCGGCGCGGAAGTCGGCCGGCGCGGCGGCCATCAGCAGGACATGGGTGTTGGCGAACTCGGCCTCGGCGGCTGCCGCCAGCTGCGCCGCGGTCTCGACATCGATACGGCGCACGCCGGCGGGCTCGGGCAGGGCGACATTGGCGGCGATCAGGGTCACCTCGGCGCCGCGACGGGCGGCGGCAGCGGCGAGGGCGATGCCCATCCGGCCGCTGGAGCGGTTGCCGATGAAGCGGACCGGGTCGATCGGCTCACGGGTGCCTCCGGCGGTGACCAGGACCCGCATCCCGTCCCACGGTTTCTCACCGGAGGGGAGTGAAGCCTCGATCCGGGCCAGCAGGCGCTCGGGGTCGGGAAGGCGGCCGCGGCCGTACTCCCCGCGCGAGGCGAGCTTGCCCTCACCGGGCTCGATCACCTCCACCCCACGCTCGCGCAGCGTCGCCAGGTTGGCCTGGGTCGCCGTCGCGGCGTACATGCGGTCGTTCATCGCGGGCGCGATGAGGCGCGGCGCCAAGCAGGCCAGAAAGGACGTCGTCAGCATCGAGTCGGCGGCGCCGGCGGCGAGCTTGGAGATCGTGTTCGCCGAGGCGGGCGCGACCATGAAGACATCGCAGTTGGCGACCAGCTCGAGGTGTCCGATCGGGTCATGGCCGGGCTGCTCCTCACCAGGGAAGCCGCCGCGCATCGGGTCGCGCTCGAACTCGGAGATCAGCACCGGGGCGCCGACGATGCCCTCGAAGGAGGCGGCGCCGACGAAGCGGGTCGCGGTCTCTGTCATCACCACCCTGACGCCGTGCCCGGCCAGGGTCGCGAGGCGAGCCAACTCCAACGCCTTGTAGGCGGCTATCCCTCCGCTGACGCCAAGCAGAACTCGGGCCATCTGTCTACTCCTCGGGATCGCGCCCGGGGCGGGGCGCTAGGTGCGGTACTCGTATTTGAGCTTGCCCTCGGCGAGCTCTTCGAGCGCCATCGTGAGGTAGTTCCTCTCGGCGTTCGTCTCGACCATCGGCGGCGGATACTCGCCGAAGCCGCCCTCGCCGAGGTTGTGGAAGTAGCTGTTGATCTGACGCGCACGCTTCGCCGAGACGACGACAGCGGCGTAGTGAGAATCAGCATGCACCAGAAGCTTGTCTACGCGGGGTTTGATCATTGGCAGGCAGTGTAGGGGATGACGCAGAGGGAGCCGGTTGGGACTCGCCTGCGCAACAGCCTGGGAGGCTTGGCGAGTCCCAACCGGCTCCCACCCCGGTCACGCCCCGAAAATTGCGGCGGCCGATGTCAGGCCAGCTCCGACCGAGATGTTGCGGACTTGGCGCTAAGAGATGCCCAACTCGCCGCGGACGATTTGCTCGAGCTCGGCAGAGGCTCGGGGCAGGTCGTCGTTGACTATGAGGTGGGCGAAGTCTCCTTTGGCGGCCAGCTCCTGCTTGGCGACCTCAAGGCGGCGGTCGATCGCCGTCGGCGGAATCCGTGCCGCGGCCGCGCAGGCGTTCGCGCAGGACGGAGGGGTCCGGGGGGGCGATGAAGATCTGGATCGAGTCGGGTTTCGCCGCCCGGACCTGCTGGGCACCCTGGACCTCGATCTCAAGCACGACCGAGCTGCCGGCCGCGATCCGACGCTCGACCTCTGAGCGCAGGGTTCCGTAGTGATGGCCGCTGTAGGCGGCGAACTCGAGGAAGTCCTTCTCGGCGATGCGGCGGTCGAACTCGTCGACGGAAAGGAAGTGGTAATCGCGACCGTCGATCTCACCCTCGCGCGGCTGCCTGGTCGTCGCCGAGACCGAGAGCTCAAGGTCGGAGACCCGCGCCAGCAGCTCCTTGATCAGAGTTCCCTTGCCGACCCCCGAGGGCCCAGTGATGACGAAGACTTTGGCCATGCGGCCGGGAATATTGACCTGCGAGCCGGTCGGCTAGCGGCGCAGCTGGGAAACCAACTCAGTGCGCTGACGCTCGGAGAGGCCGCCGATCGTCTTCGAGGGCGAAATCCGGCACTGGTTGAGTATTCGGTTGGTCTTCACCCGGCCGTACTTGGGAACGGCGAGGAGCATGTCGAAGACCTTCGCCGTGAGAACGTACTCCGGCGGATCGAGCAGGATCGTGTTGATCGAGGCCCGACTCGCTTTCAGATCCTTCTTCAGCTTGGCGCGGGCGGTGCGGATGTCGTTGGCACGCCGGAGGGCCTCCATGCGCTGATCGAGGGACCGTTCCGGTGCCGCGAGTGAAGTCTTGACTGAGGGGGCGGGCATGTCGGCGGCGAGTATAGCCGCGGGTCGGGCAGGCGCAAGGGGATGAGGGCCAATTGCGCGTAAATTCACCTCAACCTCAACTCGAGGTCTAGGGCGAGCCGCGACGGGAGCGCCGATTGGGGCTCCCGAGGTGGGGTCAGATCCGGGACTCCGCCGACCGCTCAGCGTCTCTGTGGATCTCCTGAATGCTGCGCACCTCGGCTCCATCCTGGTTGCCGGCGGCGATCGCCCGGGCCGCCGCGGTGGCTCCGGTCATCGTCGTGATGCAGGGGATCCCGTGGCGGACGGCGGCGGTGCGGATCTCGTAGCCGTCAGCGCGCGCGCCGGAGCCGGTCGGGGTATTGATGACCAGGTCGCACCGGCGCTTGCGGATCAGGTCGAGGACATGCGGAGACCCCTCCCCCAGCTTGTTGATCCTGGTCACCGGGACCCCCATCCGCTCGATCGCCTGAGCGGTACCGCCGGTCGCGATCACCTCGAAGCCGAGGTCGTGGAAGCGGGCGGCAAGCTGGGTCGCGGCGGCCTTGTCGGTGTCGGTAACGGTGATGAAGACCGAGCCCTCCTCGGGCAGTCGCACACCCGCGGCGGCCTGGGCCTTGCCGAAGGCGGTCGGGAAGTCGGCGGCGATTCCCATCACCTCGCCGGTGCTCTTCATCTCCGGGCCGAGGACCGAGTCGGCGCCGGCGAAGCGGGCGAAGGGCAGGACCGCCTCCTTGACGCTGACGTGCTCAAGCGGGCCGTCGGGGATCTCCTGGTCGGCGATCTTCTCGCCCAGCATCAGCCGCGCCGCCATCTTCGCCAGCGGCACCCCGATCGCCTTGGAGACGAAGGGGACAGTGCGCGAGGCGCGCGGGTTGGCCTCGATCACGTACAGCTCGCCGCCGGCGACGCCGTACTGGATGTTGATCAGCCCGATCACGCCGAGCTCGAGGGCGATCCGCTCGGTCGTCGCGCGAATCTGCTCGAGCATGTCCTCGCCGAGGCTGAGTGGCGGGATCACGCAGGCCGAATCGCCGGAGTGGACACCGGCCTCCTCGACGTGCTGCATGATCCCGGCAACCCAGACCCGCTCGCCGTCCCCGAGCGCGTCGACGTCGACCTCGATCGCGTTCTCGAGGAAGCGGTCGAGCAGCAGCGGGTGCTCCTGGTCGGCCTTGACGTGGGCCTTGAGGTAGGCACGCAGGTCGTCGGTCGAGTAACAGATCTCCATCGCCCGGCCGCCGAGCACGTAGGAGGGCCTGACCAACAGCGGGAAGCCGACCTCGGCGGCGATCACCTCGGCCTCCTCGGCTGAGAGCGCGGTGCCATAGGGGGGGTGCTTGACGCCGAGCCGGCGCAGGAGGGCGCCGAAGCGGCCGCGGTCCTCGGCCAGGTCGATCGCGTCGACCGGGGTGCCGAGCAGCGGCACGCCGGCCTCTTCCAGGGTGCGGGCGAGCTTCAGCGGCGTCTGGCCGCCGAACTGGACGATCACCCCCTCCGGGTTCTCCTCGGCGCAGACGGCGAGCACGTCCTCGGCCGTCAGCGGCTCGAAGTAGAGGCGGTCGGAGGTGTCGTAGTCGGTCGAGACCGTCTCCGGGTTGCAGTTGACCATCACCGCGTCGCGGCCCAGCTCGCGGGCGGTCATCGCCGCGTGCACGCAGCAGTAGTCGAACTCGATCCCCTGGCCGATCCGGTTCGGGCCGGCGCCGAGGATCACGACCGAGTCGCGCTCGCCGCGGCGCACCTCGGAGGCGGGCGGCGAGCCGTCGGCGCGGGGACGCTCGTGGGCCGAGTAGTAGTACGGCGTCGCCGCCTCGAACTCGGCGGCGCAGGTATCGACCGCCTTGTAGGTGCGGACCAGCCCCTCGGTCCCGTCGCCCTCGGTCGCGAGCGCCTGCAGCTCGCGCAGGAACCAGCGGTCGACGAGGCAGGCCTCGTGCACCGCCTCGACCCCGAGCCCGCGGCGAAAGGCCTCGAGGATCAGGTCGAAGCGCTCGGCGCAGGGCTTCTCGATCGCGACCAAGCAGGTCCGCTTCGGAGGCGGGTGCTTCGGCGGGCGAGTCGAGCTCGCGCGAGCGCATCGCCTTGGCGAAGGACTCCTGGAAGGTGCGGCCGATCGCCATCGCCTCGCCGACGCTCTGCATGTAGGTCGAGAGGCGGCCGTCGGAGCCGGGGAACTTCTCGAAGGCGAAGCGCGGGATCTTGGTGACGACGTAGTCGATCGTCGGCTCGAAGGAGGCGGGCGTGGCCCGGGTGATGTCGTTGGGGATCTCCTCCAGCGCGTAGCCGACGGCCAGTTTCGCCGCCATCTTGGCGATCGGGAAGCCGGTCGCCTTCGAGGCCAGCGCCGAGGAGCGTGAGACGCGCGGGTTCATCTCGATCACGGCGATCTCGCCGTCCTCGGGGTTGACCGCGAACTGGACGTTGGAGCCGCCGGTCTCGACCCCGATCGCGCGGATCACCTTGATCGCGATATCGCGGAGGTCCTGGTAGAGCGGGTCGGTCAGGGTCTGGGCGGGCGCGACCGTGACCGAGTCGCCGGTGTGGACGCCCATCGGGTCGACGTTCTCGATCGAGCAGATGATCACGACGTTGTCGTTGCGGTCGCGCATCACCTCGAGCTCGAACTCGCCCCAGCCGATCACCGACTCCTCGACCAGGACCTGGTTGATCGGACTGGCCGCGAGGCCCTCGGAGACGACCTGGCGCAGCTCGGTCTCGGTCCGGGCGATGCCGCCGCCCTGGCCGCCCATCGTGAAGGCCGGGCGGATGATCGCCGGGAGCGAGACGCGGCCGTCGGCCAGCGCCTCCTCGACCTCGCCGAGCGCCTCGACGGTGATCGACCAGGGGATCCGGATCCCGGCCTCGTTCATCGTCGTGCGGAACTTCTCGCGGTCCTCGGCGCGGCTGATCGCCTCGGCGTTGGCGCCGATCAGCTCGACCCCGAGCCGCTCCAGGGTGCCGTCCTCGTGCAGGCTCATCGCCAGGTTCAGCGCCGTCTGGCCGCCGAGCGTCGGCAGCAGCGCGTCGGGACGCTCCTTTTCGATGATCTTCGTCACCGGCCCGGGCAGCAGCGGCTCGATGTAGGTCGCGGTGGCGAACTCCGGGTCGGTCATGATCGTCGCCGGGTTGGAGTTGACGAGGACGACTTCGAAGCCCTCCTCGAGCAGCACCTTGCAGGCCTGCACGCCGGAGTAGTCGAACTCGGCCGCCTGGCCGATCACGATCGGACCGGAGCCGATCAGGAGGATCTTCTCGATGTCGTCACGGCGCGGCATCAGGCGGGCTCCCCGGCAAGCGCGAGGAAGCGGTCGAAGAGGTGGCGGGCGTCGTGCGGGCCGGGTCCGGCCTCGGGGTGGTACTGGACCGTGGCGCCGGCGACGTCGCGCAGGACCAGGCCCTCAACGGTGCGGTCGTAGAGGTTCAGCTGCGAGAGCTCGGCGACGCCGAAGTCGGTCTCCCAGCGGACCGCCTCCTCGCCCTCGATCCGCGGCTCGCCGCCGGGACCCGAAACCGCGAAGCCGTGGTTCTGCGAGGTGATGTCGATCCTTCCCGTCTCCAGGTCCTTGACCGGGTGGTTGGCGCCGCGATGGCCGAACGGCAGCTTGTAGGTCTGCAAACCGACGGCGCGGCAGAGCAACTGGTGGCCAAGGCAGATGCCGAAGACGGGGCGCTTGCCGATCAGCTCGCGGACCGTGTCGACGACGTAGCCGAGCGCGGCCGGGTCGCCGGGGCCGTTGGCGAGGAAGACGACGTCGGGGTCCTCGGCGAGGACCTCCTCCGGGCTGCTGGTGCAGGGCAGCAGGGTCAGTTTGCAGCCGTGCTCACGCAGCTGGCGGACGATGCTGAGCTTGACCCCGGTGTCGATCCCGACCACATGCGGCCCCTCGCCGTCGAAGCGGATCGCTTCCGGCGGGGTGACGGTGCGGGCGAAGTCGGCGCCGTCCATCGAGGGCTCGGCGTCGATCCGTTCACGCGCCTCGGCTTCAGCCGTCTCGAGGCTGAAGATCCCACCCCGCATCGCGCCGCGCTCCCGGATGTGGCGGACCAGGGCGCGGGTGTCGACGCCGGTTATGCCTGGTACGCCGCAGTCGCCGAGCCAGTCGAGCCAGCCGCCCTCGGCGCTGGCCGCGTCCTCGCTGTTCTTGGCGTCGCGCATGACGACTCCGCGAGCGTGGACCGCTTCGGACTCCATCGCCGCCGCGGAGACCCCGTAGTTGCCGATCAGCGGGTAGGTGAAGACGATGATCTGTCCGGCGTAGGAAGGGTCCGTGACCGACTCCTGGTAGCCGGCCATCGCCGTGTTGAAGACGACCTCGCCGGTGACCTCGCCCGCGTGCCCGCAGGCGAGCCCGTCGAGCCTGGTCCCGTCCTCCAGCAGCAGGTAGGCCGCGCTCACGAGGCCACTCCCAGGGAGAAGGAGCGCAGGCGGAAGGCGACCTGGCCGGCGGCGACGGTTACGAGCACGCGGCCGGTCAGCGTCCTGCCGCCGCACCAGGAGTTCTGGGAGCGGCTCTCGTAGCCGTCCTCCCCCACCGTCCACTCGGCGGCGAGATCGCAGAGCGCGATGTTGGCCTCCGAGCCCGGGGCGAGGCTGGGGCGCTCGATCCCGAAGGGCGCGGCGCCGCCGGCGAGCCGCTCGACCAGCAGTGCCAGCTCGATCGTGCCGGGCATGACCAGCTCCGTGTGCAGGGCGGCGAAAGCCGTCTCCAGCCCGGTGACGCCCATCGCCGCCTGCTCGAAGGGAACCTCCTTTTCCTCCGCCTGGTGCGGGGCGTGGTCGGTCGCGATGCACTCGATCGTGCCGTCGCGCAGCCCCGCGATCAGCGCCTGACGGTCGCTCTCGCGGCGCAGCGGCGGGTTCATCTTGAAGCGGTGCGGATCGAGGCTGCGGACCTCCTCGTCGGTCAGGCAGAGGTGGTGCGGGCTGGCCTCGGCGCTGATCTGGACTCCGGCGGCCTTGGCGAGGCGGACGACCTCGACCGACTCCGCCGCCGAGAGGTGCTGGACGTGGATCCGGGCCCCCTCGTATGCGGCCAGCGCCGCGTCGCGGGCGACCATCGTCGACTCCGAGACCGAGGGGATGCCGCCGAGCCCGATCGCCGCCGAGACCGGCCCCTCGTGCATGACGCCATCGCCGGAGAGATCGGGGTCCTCCTCGTGCAGGGCGATGTTGCCGCCGCAGAGCCGCTGGTACTGCAGGGCGCGGCGCATCACCCGCGCGCTGGTGATCGGCAGGCCGTCGTCGGAGAAGCCGATCGCGCCGGCTTCTCGCAGTTCCACCATCTCGGTCAGGTCCTTGCCCTCCATGCCGCGGGTGACGGTGGCGAGGAAGCCGACCGGGACCGAGGCGCCGGCCCGCGCCTGCTCGCGCAGGGCGCTGATGTCGGCGGCGGTGGAGACCGGCGGCATCGTGTTGGCCATCGCCAGGATCCCGCAGTAGCCGCCGGCGGCGGCGGCGCGGGTGCCGGTCTCGACGTCCTCTTTGTGCTCGTGGCCGGGGGTGCGGAGGTGGACGTGGGGATCGAAGAAGGCCGGGAAGGCGTGCAGGCCCTCGGCGTCGAGCACCTCGGCGCCATCGGTCTCGGCCTCTCCGGGCGCGGTCAGCTCGGCGATCTGACCGTCGCGGATGACGACGTCGTGGACGCCGTCGATCGCGGCGACCGGGTCGAGCACGGTAGCCCGGCGCAGGACGAGGTGGGCGTTCTCCCCAGTGCGGACGTCGAGCAAATCGGTGAGGCTAGGCATAAATATCGTGCTCCACTCCCGGCGCGAAGAACCAGATATGCACGCTTGGTCGTTCCGAACTCACGCCGGCTGTCCGATCGGCCTCGGGCTCGGTTCGTCGTCGCCGTCGCGCACCGGCACCGGGCGCTCGCTGCCGGCGAGCAGCTCGTAGAGGATCGCCATCCGCACGACGAGGCCGGCGGCAACCTGCTCGGCGATCAGCGACTGCGGCGAGTCGATCGCCTCCCCTGAGAGCTCGACGCCGCGGTTGACCGGCCCCGGGTGCATCAGCAGCTGGCGCGGGTGCAGGCGGCGGGTATCGATCTGGAAGCTGGCGGCGTACTCGCGCAGCGAGGGGACGAAGCTCTCACTCATCCGCTCCTGCTGCATCCGCAGCGCGTAGACGACGTCGGCCTCCTCGATCCCGTCGAGCGAGTAGGAGACGGCACAACCGAGCTCCTCGATCCCGCGCGGGATCAGCGTCGGCGGGCCGCAGACGGTGACCTTGGCGCCGAGGCGCTGGAAGGCGATCAGGTTGGAGCGGGCGACGCGGCTGTGGAGGACGTCGCCGACGATCCAGATCTGGCGGCCGTCGAGGGAGCCGAAGCGGCGGCGCAGGGTGTAGACGTCGAGCAGCGCCTGGCTCGGATGCTCGTGCTTGCCGTCGCCGGCGTTGACGACCGCGGCGTCGGTCCAGCCGGCGACCATCTGGGCCGCGCCGGCGTAGGGATGGCGGATCACGATCGCGGCGGGATCGTAGGCGGAGAGGGTGGCGACGGTGTCCTTCAGCGACTCGCCCTTGTCGACCGAGGAGCCGGCGGCCTTGACCGAGACCAGGTCGGCCGAGAGCCGCTTGGCGGCGAGCTCGAAGGAGCTGCTGGTCCGGGTGCTCGACTCGTAGAAGAGGGTGACGACGGTCCGGCCGCGCAGGGTCGGGACTTTCTTGATGTCGCGGCGGCCGACCTCAGCGAAGCTCTCGGCGCGGTCGAGGATCGCTTCGATCTCCTCGCGGGAGAGCTGCTCGATCGCCAGCAGGTGCTTCATGCGTTCACCTCCACGGGATGGGGCTCGGAGATCGTCACCTGGTCGACCTGCGTCGATCTCTTCCAGGCGGACGTTGACCCGCTCCTCGCGGGCGGTCGGCAGGTTCTTGCCGACGTAGTCGGGGCGGATCGGCAGCTCACGGTGGCCGCGGTCGCAGAGGACCGCCAGCTGGACCCGGCGCGGGCGGCCGTAGTCGAAGAGGGCGTCGATCGCCGCTCGCACGGTGCGGCCGGTGAAGAGGACGTCGTCGACGAGCACGACGGTGCGCTCGCTGAGGTCGAAGTCGATGTGGGAGGCGTGGACGACCGGCTGGGACGGCGGGCGTGTGGGCGCCGACGTCGTCGCGATAGAAGGAGATGTCGATGTCGCCGATCGGCAGCTCCGTGCCGGTCAACTCACCGAGGAAGACGTGCAGGCGGCGGGCGAGGATCGCTCCGCGAGTGTGGATGCCGACGACGGCGAGACCGGTGGGCTCAGGGTTCTTCTCGGCGATCTCGTGGGCGATTCGCCTCAGCGTTCGCCGTAGATCGTCGTGCTCCAGCACGATCTTCTCACTCACTCTTTGCTTCCTTCCTGGCCTCTCGGGACCGGGTTAAAGGACGCCCTCACCGTAGCAAGGAAAGCGGCGACCCGGGATAGGGGCCTCGTCTGCGCAAAAGATTGGGGAGGCTGGCCGAGGCCCCTATCCCGGGTCGCTGGTTTCCCGAGCTCCGTTCGGGACGAGATGGGGCTCACCTCGCTCGGGGAAGGGGATTTCGATCACGTCGAAATCCCTGGGGGCGATGGTTGACTCGAACAGGTCGCGGGCGTCTTCGAGGACGGTGCCGACGTGGTAGCGGGAGGAGATGTGGACCAGGGCCAGCAGCTTGACGTGCGCCTCGCCGGCGACGGCAGCCGCCTGGGCGAAGGTCGAGTGCCCGGTTTCGGCGGCCCGCTGGACGTCCTCCTCGGCGAAGCTGGCGTCGTGGATCAGCAGCTCGGCGTCGGCGGCGGCGGCGACCGTGGCGGGCGACGGAGCGGTGTCGCCGGTGATGACGATCGTGCGACCGGCGCGGGACGGACCCATCACCTGCTCGGGAGAGACGGGGCCGTCGGACCCCTCAACCCCCTCCCCTCTCTGCAGCGCCGCGAAGGCGGGGCCTTCCTTCACCCCGGCGGCGATCGCCGCGGCGGGGTCGAAGCGCCCGGGGCGCTCGGCCTCGACCAGCCCGTAGCCGTAGGCGCGGGTGCCGTGCGCGGCCTCGAAGGTCTGGATCTCGTATTCGTCGTGCTCGACCGCCTCGCCGGGGGCGAGCTCGACCAGCTCGAGCCCGAAACCGAGCCGGCCGATCAGCGGTTTCAGGGTCGCGAACAGCTCCTTCAGCCCAGGCGGCCCGTAGACGACGAGTGGCCGCTCGCGATCGGTCAGGGCGTACGTCTTCAGCAACCCCGGCAGGCCGAGGATGTGGTCGGCGTGGAAGTGGGTCAGGTAGATCTCGTCGACCTGGGTCAGCCCGATCGAGCGCTGCATCTGCCGCTGCGTCCCTTCGCCGCAGTCGAACAGCAGCCGGTCCCCCCCACGCGCGATCAGCACGCTCGCCGTCGAGCGCCGCGCCGACGGCACCGAGCCGCCAGTTCCGAGAAAGATCACCGAGAGATCCACGGCGCCGAGCCTACGCGGTAGAGCTTTCCCTCGCTATCCGCGGAAAAGCTCTACCGCGCTCCACGGCGGGGCACTCACTAAGCTCCACCCCTGAGCGCCCGTAGCTCAGCTGGATAGAGCGCTAGCCTCCGGAGCTAGAGGCCACAGGTTCGAATCCTGTCGGGCGCGTCGAAGTCGATTACGCGGTCTGGAACCGGGCGCGCCACTCGTCGCGGTCGAACTTCGCCGGCTCGGTCTCGGCGAGAAAGCGCTCGAGGACGAGGACGAAGTGGCCCGGGGCCTCCAGTTGGGGCAGGTGGCCGACGCCGTCGAAGATCTCCAGCCGACTGCCGGCCAGCGAGGCGTGGGCAGCTTCGCCGTGGGAGACGGGGATGATCGGGTCGCGCGAGCCCCAGACGATCAGGATCGGCAGCGATTCGGCCAGATAGAGGCGGTCGCCGGCGGCGACGCGCTGGCCACCGGTGCCGACGACCGAGCGCAGGGTGGCGAGGAAGGCGCTGCGGCGGCCGGGGTCGGAGAGCGAGGCGTAGCCGCGGGCGACCTCGGCGACGTCGGCGCTGGGCTTCAGCCCGATCGCGCTAAGGCCGCGGTTGAGCGCCGAGCCGATCCGCCGGCCGGGGGCCGCGGTGGCCGAGATGAAGACGTCGGCGCCGGGCAGGGCGGCGGCGCGCAGGACCATGCTGACCTCGGGGCCGAGCCCGCCGCTGGAGACGAGGACGAGGCGTTCGACCAACTCCGGGAACTGGTAGGTGAACTGCATCGCGATGCCGCCGCCGAGCGAGTGGCCGACCAGGGTGGCGCGATCGTGGCCGAGGGCGACGAGCAGGTCGCGCAGGCCGGTCGCCAACGAGCCCAGCGAGTAGTCGCCGCCGCCGGGCTCGGACTCGCCGTGGCCGGGCAGGTCGGGGGCGATCACGGTGTGGGCCCGAGCGAGGGGCTCGACCACGGCGCGCCAGTTCTCGGCGTTGCCGGCCATGCCGTGGATCAGCAGCAGAACCGGGCCGGATCCCGCTTCGACGTAGTTGAGCGTGCGACCGTGGACGACCACGGTCCGCCTGCGAATCTCGGTCGCGCCGAGCCGGGTTGGCTTCTTTGCCACGCCCCCACGGTAGCTGCCACGGCCGCCGGAGAGGGCAAGATCGCGGAACTGTGACGGATTCCAATACTGTCGCGGTCGCATGGACGAGGCGCCCCAGGACAGCCGGATGCCGCGCGGAGTGCTGGCGGTCGTCGCGATCGGCCTGCTCGCCTGCGTCGTCGCCGCACTGCTGAGCACCGACAAGGCGGGCGGCGAAGCCGCCAACCTCGAATGGGTCCAGACGGGCCCGGTCCCCGACTCCAAGCCGGTCTCGGTTCCCGGCGGCAACGCAGTCGATGCAGCTGACCGAGGGCAAGATCCGCGCCACCGGCACCAACGACGGCGGCTACTCGCTGTTCCAGGTCGCCACCGTGCTGAAGATCGACAAGGGTGCCCCGATCGGCGCCGGCCGCATCCTCTGCTCGGTCACAGGCGCCAACCACCAGACCGAAATCGCCCGTACCTCGGGTGGGCTGCGGACCACCTACCCGCGCTCCTCCGAAAACGGCATCTACGGCCAGGACGTGCCGGAAACGCTCGCTGCTCGACTTCAGCTCCCACGGCGATCGAACTCGCGGTGCTCGAAGTCGGCGACCTGCCCAACCACGTTACAGCCACGAGAAGGGCGTCAAGCTCGAATGGCCCGAGTACGAAGAAGGGCCACGGAGCACCTCAAATACTTCCTCCCCGACGGCAAGCCGAAGGTCAGGATCTGGAACTGCCCTTCAACACGGTCTGGAAGACGAAAGGCGTCGCCCCGGCGGCGAAGATCGCCTGCACGCTGACCACCAGCGCCGGCAACTCGACGGTCGAAACCGCCGGCGCGCTGAAGCACATCTCGCCGCCGATCAACGAAGATCTGGAAGAAGAACGAGAAGAAGCGCGGGAAGAAAAGGCCGAAGGCGAAGAAGAATGAGGCTCAGCCGGTCTGCGGCGCGATGAGCAGATCCGGTCCCTCTTCCATCCCTTTCCCAACCTTGTTCAGCTTCGGGTTGGCCGGCAGCGCTGGACATCCGCGCCGCGTCGAGCGGCCCGCACATCGCCACCGCGTCCTCGGTGCTCAGGTCCGGGTTCAGCCAGGCGGCCTCGGCCTCGGCGCTGGGCAGGATCGCCGGCATCCGGTCGTGGACACGGGAGACCAGCTCGTTCGGCGTCGTGGTGACGATCGTGGCGCTGTACAGCCAGCCCTCGTCAACGCCGCGATCGGCCGCGTCGTCCCACTCCTTGCGGGTGCAGAGGCCGGCGAAGGCGAAGGGCTCGCCGCCGTCGACGGTGAAGCGCCAGGGCTGGCGCGGCTGCTTTGGATCCTCGGCCTTCATCCACTCGTAGAAGCCGTCGGCCACGATCAGGCAGCGGTGGCGGTACTTGCCGACCAGCGGGCTGTAGGCGCGGCTGGAGGCGAGGTTCTCGGCTTTGGCGTTGATCATCCGATAGCCGACCTTGAGGTCCTTGGCCCAGCGGGGCACCAGGCCCCAGCGCATCAGCCGTGCCTCGCGCTCTCCCGCGGCGGCCTCGCTCGGGATCGGGTGAGGAGCGGACGACGAGGATCTCCTGGGTCGGGGCGACGTTGAAGCGGCCCAGACCGGGCGGCGATTTCTCCGCCTTCGCCTCACCGTCCTTGGCGCTCTCCTTCGCGGCACCCGCGCCCGAGCTCCGTTCCAAGGCCTTCTCCAGCTCGACCTGGAAGCGGTCGGCGATCTTCTTCGTGTCCTTCGTCGTGACGGTGAAGCGGCCGCACATGGCTTCAGCCTAGTTCGGTCGGACTTCGGGGTGGTCGCGGTACCAGTCGAGGGTGCGGATCAGGCCGTCGCGCAGGGAGACGGCGGGCGCCCAGCCGGTCAGGCCGCGCAGCTTGGCCGAGTCGACGTACTGGCGGTCGATCTCGCCGGCCGGGTTGCCGGCGCCGTGGTACTCGGGATCCAGGCCGGAGCCGGAGACGGCGGCGATCGTCTCCAGCACCTCGGCGACCGAGTGCGGCTGCTCGCCGCCGGCGTTGAAGGCCTCCCCCGCCCCCGGCCCGCCGGCGCCGACTGCGTGCTCGACGGCCAGGTAGGCGGCGACCGCGTCGTCGACGTAGAGCAGGTCGCGTTCGGGGCTGCCATCGGAGCGGATCTGCGGCCGGCGGCCGTCGAGCACGGCGGCGATCGCTTCCGGGATCAGGCGCGAGAAGTTGAGATCGCCGCCGCCGTAGATGTTGGCGAAGCGGGTGACCGCGACCGGCAGCCCGTAGGCGGGCCAGTAGCTGAGCGCGATCGCGTCGGCGGCCGCCTTGCTGGCCTCATAGGGTGAGGCCGGCCGCAGCCGCATGTCCTCGCGGTAGGGAAGCTCGTCGCTGGGGCCGTAGGCCTTGTCGGATGAGGCGACGACGACCGCCGGCACCTCCGCCCGGCGGCAGGCCTCCAGCAGCGTCCAGGTGCCGCGCACGTTGGTCTCGAAGGTCGCGGTCGGGTCGCTCATCGCCGGCCCGACCAGGGTCTGGGCGCCGAGGTGGAAGACGACGTCGAACTCGCTCGACTCGATCGTCGCGCCGACCTTGGCGACGTCGCGCAGGTCGGCCTCGACGAACCCGACCTGGTCGGCGATCCCCTGCAGGACGAGCCCCGAGATCGGCGGTGGCGGCAGGTCGAGGACGCTGACCTCGTCCCCGCGCTCGAGCAGCGCCCGCGCCAAGTGCGAGGCGACGAAGCCGTGGCCGCCGCTGACCAGTGCCCGCTTCACGGCTTCTCCACCGCGGCCGCGTCCCAGACTCGCCACGGAGCCGCGCCGCCGGCCCAGAGGTCGTTGAGGACGACCGCGTCCTTGTAGGTGTCCATGCAGTCCCAGAAGCCCTCGTGGCGGAAGGCGCGCAGCTGCCCCTCCTCGGCGAGCCGCTGCAGCGGCTCGCGCTCGAGCACGCTGTCGGCGTCGATGTAGGCGAGGGCACCAGGGGCGAAGCAGAAGAAGCCGCCGTTGATCCAGTGCTCGCTGCGCGGCTTCTCGACGAAGCCTGCGACGCGCTCCCCATCGAGCTCGGCGACGCCCCACTGCAGATCGGGCTGCACGACGGTCATCGTCGCCAGGGCGCCATGGGCGCCGTGGAACTCGAGCTGAGCGCCGAGGTCGACGTCGGCGACGCCGTCAGCGTAGGTGACGCAGAAGGGATGGTCGGCGAGCAGCGGTGCCAGTGCCGCGACCCGACCGCCGGTCGGCGTGTCGAGGCCGGTCTCGACGCACTCGACCTCGACCCCGGCAGGCCAGCGTTCAGCGGCGGCGAACTCCTCCACCGCCTCGCCGAGGTAGCCGGTCGCGAGCAGGAAGCGCTCGAACCCCTGCGCGGCATAGATCTGGATCACGTGCCAGAGAATCGGCCGCGCCCCGATCTCGACCAAGGCCTTCGGCACCGACTCCGTCCGCTCCCGCAAACGGGTCCCGCGCCCGCCGCAGAGGATGACTACTGGCGGTTTCAGCCCCCAGCCACCGCTGGCAAGATGGTGACCTCGTCGCCCTCGTTGATCGCCGTCTCCAGGCCCTGCTGGAAGCGGATGTCCTCGCCGGAGACGTAGACGTTGACGAAGCGGCGCAGGTCGCCGTCCTGGGTGATCCGCTCGCGCAATTCGGAGTGCGCGTCGAAGACGGCGTCGAGCGCCTCGCCGACGGTGGCGCCGGTCACCTCGACGGTCGATTCGCCGCCGGTCGCGGCGCGCAGCTGGGTCGGAATCTTGACGGTGATTGACATCAGGCGGTTACCTCCTGGCGGAACTCGGACTCGAAGCTCTCGAGGTCGGGGTCGATCTCGTGCATCTGGAACGTATCGCGGGTCGCGTCGAGCGTCTTCAGCCCCTCGCCGGTGATGTAGAGGACGACACGCTCGCCGGAGGCGATCTCGCCGCGTTCGGCGAGCTTGCGCAGGACCCCGACGGTGACGCCGCCGGCAGTCTCGGTGAAGATCCCGGTCGTTTCGGCCAGCAGTTTGATCCCCTCGCGGATCTCGGCGTCGTTGACCGAGTCGACGCCGCCGCCGGTACGGCGGGCGTGCTCGATCGCGTAGGGACCGTCGGCCGGGTCGCCGATCGCCAGGCTCTTGGCGATCGTCTCCGGCTTCTGCGGCTTGCAGACGTCCCAGCCTTCGGCGAAGGCGGTCGCGACCGGGCTGCAGCCCTCCGGCTGGGCGCCGTTGAAGACCGGCTGGGTCCCGGCGACGAGGCCGAGGTCGATCCACTCCTGGAAGCCGCGGCCGAGCTTGGTGAAGAGCGAGCCCGAGGCGATCGGCGAGACGACCCGGTCGGGCAGCGACCAGCCGAGCTGCTCGACGGTCTCGTAGGCCAGCGTCTTCGATCCCTCGGCGTAGTAGGGCCTCAGGTTGACGTTGACGAAGGCCCAGGGACGGTTCTCGGCGAGCTGGGTGCAGAGCCGGTTGACGTCGTCGTAGTTGCCGCGCACGCCGACCAGGTTGGTGCCGTAGACGCCGGTCGCGAGCAGCTTCTGTTCCTCGAGGTTGGCGGGGACGAAGACGTAGGAGTCGAGCCCGGCGGCGGCCGCGTGGGCGGCGACCGCGTTGGCCAGGTTCCCGGTCGAGGCGCAGGCGACGGTCTCGAAGCCGAGCTCCTGGGCCTTGGCGACTGCGACCGCGACGACCCGGTCCTTGAAGGAGTGCGTCGGGTTGGCGGCGTCGTTCTTGATCCACAGCTCGGCGTCGAGGCCGAGCTGCTCGGCCAGGCGGTCGGCGCGCACCAGCGGCGTCAGCCCCGGCTCCAGCGGATCGTTGGGACGGCCCTCGAAGGGGAGGAAGTCGGCGTAGCGCCAGATCCCCTGCGAACCGGCCTGGATCCGCCTTTTCGCCTCCACCGGGTCCAGCCCGGAGTAGTCGTAAGCGACCTCCAGCGGCCCGAAGCAGTTTTCACAGACGTAATGGGCACCCAGCTCGTACGTGGTGCCGCACTCCTTGCACTTCAAGCTCTCGACTGACATCCGATCCTCTTTTCATCACTCATGAAAAAACCTCCGCCGTTTGTGGGGCAGAGGTCCGATCGGACATCCCCCACATCTTCCAGACCTCACTTCGCGGTCTGCTGGAGTTGGCACCTGCCACCGAACCGATGGTTCGACGATGGTTGCCGGGGCTTCACTGGGCCAGTCCCTCCACCCCTCTAGATGTGGCGCTTATGTTGGGTGAAGCCTACCAGGCGCCCGGCAAACCGATCCAGGCAGGCTCGGCGGCTAACCTGTGGCTGAGCATGACCCCCCTGCCTGACGAGATGAAGAGCCCGAGCGATGCCGAACCTTCCGAAACCACGGCTGCGACGGCCCGGGCGGCGCGGCGACCTCGCCGGCCCCTCCTCCCCTGCTGAGCCCCAGGCTCCACGCGTCGAGCAGATCGACTCCGCCGGCCTGCGCTGGGTCAACGTCGAGGGCCCCGGCGCGATGGAGCGCAGCTGGCTGGAGGAGAACTTCGACTTCCACGCCCTCGACTTCGAGGACGTCCTCTCGCGCAACCAGCGGCCGAAGATCGATGTCTACGACGAGTACCTCTTCATCGTCCTCCACCTCCCGGTCTTCGATCGCGCCGCGCGGCGCCTGGGAACCGGCGAGCTCGACATCTTCGTCGGGCCCGACTACATGGTCACGATCCCGAATCAGCCGCTGCAGCCGGTCGAGTACCTGTTCGAGCGCTGCCGCAGCAAAGAGGAGCTGCGCGAGCAGCTCTTCTCCCGCGGCTCCGGCTACCTCATGTACCGCCTCGTCGACGACAGCTTCGACTACTGCTTCCCGATGCTGCGCAAGATCGGCAACAAGCTCGACGCGCTCGAGGACGACATCTTCGACGGCCGCTCCGACGAGGTCGTGCGCGACATCTCCAACGTCAAGCAGGAGATCATCAACTTCCGCAAGGTGATCCGGCCGCAGCGGCCGGTGCTGCGCGACCTGGAGAAAGTCAAACAGCGCTACCTGGCGACCGACCTCGACCTCGAGATCTACTTCGACGACATCGTCGACGCCCACGAGCGGATCTGGGACATGCTCGAAAATTACAAGGAGGTCGCCGAGGCGCTGGAGGAGACCAACGAGTCGGTCATCTCCCACCGCGTCAACGACATCCTCCGGGTGCTGACCTCGATCAGCGTCATCGTCCTGCCGCTGACCCTGATCGCCAGCATCTGGGGAATGAACTCGCACGTGCCGGGCGAGCAGAGCACGACCGGGTTCTGGATCGTGATCGGCTGCATGGTGGCGATCCTGGTCGGAATGGTCATCTACTTCAAACGCCGCCGCTGGCTCTGAACACCCGCCGTGTCCTCCGCTCCCGGGCACGGCTCCCCTTAGGATGGGGCGCTCGTGGCTAATTTTCGGATCTGGGCGCCCTGGCGCCTCGCCTACGTGAAGGACGCGTCCAAGGACAACGAGGAGGAGTGCATCTTCTGCGCCAAGCCGCGGGGGGATGACGACGAGGCCAACCTGATCGTCCACCGCGGCGAAAGCTGCTTCGTGATCCTCAACCTCTACCCGTACACCAACGGGCACCTGATGGTGGCGCCCTACGAGCACGTCGGCGACCTGCAGGAGATCAGCGCCGAGACCCTGGCCGAGATGATGGCGTTGGCGCAGCGGGCGATGGGCCGGCTGGAGGAGATCTACAGCCCGCACGGCTACAACGTCGGCTTCAACCAGGGCCGCGTCGCCGGCGCCGGGGTCGAGCACCACATCCACATGCACGTCGTGCCGCGCTGGGCGGGCGACAACAACTTCATGCCGGTGATCGCCGACACCAAAGTGATGCCGCAATCGATCGAGCAGAGCTTCGAGGCTCTGAAGGGAGCGTTTTGAGCGAGCAGCAGCCCCTGGCCCCGGCCGGGATCTTCAAGGCATACGACATCCGTGGGCTCTACGGCGAGGAGATGGACGAGACCACCGCACATGCGATCGGCCGCGCCTTCGCCCGGGTACTGGGGCGGCTGCGCGGCAAGCCGGTCGCCGAGCTGCGGATCGGGCTTGGCCGCGACATGCGGCTGACGGCGCCGACGATGGCCGCCGAGCTGCGCGACGGGATGATCTTCGAGGGCGCGACGGTGCTCGATGCCGGCATGGTCGCGACCGAGATGCTCTACCACTTGGTCGGCTCCCGCGAGCTGGACGGCGGCGCGATGGTCACCGCCTCCCACAACCCGAAGGCCTACACCGGCGTCAAGCTGGTCCGCGAGGGGGCGCTGCCGCTCTCCGGCGACGCCGGGATCGGCGACGTCAGGGCGGAAATCGAGGCGGGCCTCGGCCACGCCCCGGGGGGCGGTTCCTTCGAGGAGGTCGACATCTGGGAGGAGTTCCGCGCCCACGCGCTCTCCTTCATCGACCCCGCCAAGGTCGGACCGATGAAGGTCGTCGTCGACGGCGGCAACGGCATGGGCGGCCCGATGGTCGGTCCGATCCTCGAGAAGCTGCCGCTCGAGCTGGAGGAGATGTACTTCACGCCGAACGGAGAGTTCCCCGACCACGAGCCCAACCCGCTGCTGGAGGAGAACCGCAGGATGATCATGGAGCGGGTCCAGGCGACCGGCGCCGACCTCGGGATCGCCTGGGACGGCGACGCCGACCGCTGCTTCTTCATCGACGCCGGCGGCGAGTTCTGCGACGGCGACTTCATCTGCGCCCTCCTCGCCCGGGCGGCGCTGCGCAAGAACCCGGGCGCGACGATCCTCTACGACCCCCGCTCCAGCCGCGCCGTCCCCGACCTGGTCGCCGCCGAGGGCGGGCACTCCGACCTCTCGCGGGTCGGGCACGCCTTCTTCAAGGCGCGGATGCGCGAGGAGGACGCGGCCTTCGGCGGCGAGGTCTCCGGCCACTACTACTTCCGCGACTTCTGGAACGCCGACTCGGGCACGATCCCGGCGCTGCTGATGCTGGAGCTGCTCTCGGTCGAGGGCCGCAGCCTCGGTGAGCTGATGGATGAGTTCCGCTCCAAGTACTTCATCTCCGGCGAGATCAACTCCGAGGTCGCCGACCCGGCGGCGAAGATGGAGGAGATCGAGGCGCGCTTCTCTGACGGCGAGATCACCCGCCTCGACGGAATCTCGATCGACTATCCGGACTGGCACTTCAACGTCCGCCCCTCCAACACCGAGCCGCTGCTGCGGCTCAACCTCGAGTCGCTGACCTCGCGCGAGGACATGGAATGCCGCCGCGACGAGATCCTCGGGTTGATCCGGGCATGACGCTCACCCCAGAGCAGGCGCTGGAGCAGGCGGCACTGGCCGGGATCCACCGCCTGCGCATCCCCACGCCCTTCGCCGTGGGTCGGGTCAACTGCTACCTGATCGAGGACGAGCCGCTGACCCTGGTCGATACCGGGCCCAACTCAGGAAAGGCACTGGACGAGCTCGGCGCCCAGCTCGGCGCCCGCGGCCACTCGATCGACGACCTCGAGCTGGTGATCGTCACCCACCAGCACATCGACCACCTCGGCCTGGTGGAGATCGTCGCCGAGCACTCCGGCGCCGAGGTGGCGGCGCTGGGGATTGCCGCCGAACGGCTCGCCAACTTCGACGAGGACGCCGAGGCCGACGACCGCTTCGCGGTCGAGCTGATGCTGCGCAACGGCATTCCCGAGGAAGTGACGGCGGCGCTGCGCAGCGTCTCCCGCAGCTTCCGCGGCTGGGGCTCCCACGTGGCGGTGACGAAGCCACTCGAGGACGGCCAGGAGATGCACTTCCGCGAACGCACCCTGCGGGTGCTGCACCGGCCCGGGCACAGCCCCTCCGACACAATCTTCTGGGACGCCGAGCGGAGGATCCTGATTGCCGCCGACCACCTCCTCCCCCACATCTCCTCCAACCCGCTGATCTCACGGCCGCTCGACGGCTCCGAGCGGCGGACGCAGGCGCTCGTCACCTACATCGAGTCGATGAAGGAGACGCGGGAGATGCCGGCCGAGATCGTCCTCCCCGGCCACGGCGAGCCGATCACCGACCACGTCGCCCTGATCGACGAGCGGCTGGCCAAACACGCGCGGCGCAAGGAGAAGATCCACGGCCTGATCGCCGAGCGCCCGCGGAGCGGCTACGAGCTGGCGCAGGCGATCTGGGGCAACGTCGCCGTCACCCAGGCCTTCCTCACCCTTTCCGAGGTGATCGGTCACACCGACATCCTTGAGAACGAAGGCCGGGTACGACAGGTCGACGACGGCAGCGTCGCGCGCTACGAATCCACCGGCGACAGCCACTGATGCAGGCGCACCTCAGGCCCAGACTTCACAAGAAGCCGGCGAAGAAACGGATGCTGGTGATCGTCAACCCGTACGCGACGACCGTCTCCGACCGCTTGCGCAACCTCGTCGTCTACGCGCTGCAGGGCCGCTACGACGTCGAGGCGGTCACCACCCAGGCGCAGAACCACGCCACCGAACTGGCCCACGATGCCCGCGAGCGGGGCTATGACGTGGTCGTCGCCTTCGGTGGTGACGGGACCCTGAACGAGGTCGCCAACGGGCTGGCGGGCAGCGACATGCCGGTCGCGATCCTGCCCGGCGGCTCGACCAACGTCGTCTGCCGCACCCTCGGCATCCCCAACGACGTCGTCGACGCTACCGAGCATCTGCTGACGCTGGCCGACGAGTGGGCGCCGCGCAGGATCGACCTCGGCAAGGTCGACGAGCGCCACTTCGTCTTTGCCTGCGGGGTCGGGATCGACGCGACGGTGGTCCGCCGGGTCGACGAACACCCGAAGCTGAAGGCGAAGGCCGGCCCCTACTACTACAGCTGGGCTGGGATCTCGGGCTTCTACCGCAAGTACCTGCTCAAAGCCGTGCGCGTCCGGGTCGAAGTCGAGGGCGAGACGGTCGAGGGCGTCACCGCGATCGCCCAGAACTCCGACCCGCTGACCTACTTCGCGAGCAAACCGATCCGCGTCTGCGAGGGAATCGCGATCGACGACGGGACGCTCTCGCTGGGCGTCCTCAAACGCGCCGCCCAGCGCGACATGCCGACCCTGATCGGCCGCCTGCTGAGCGGCAAGAAGACCGCCGCCGGCCACAAGCAGGTGGCCCACTTCGACGACGTCATGGCGGCCACCGTGACCTCGATCTCCGAGGAAAAGGACGGCTCCACCAAGCCGTTCCCGGTCCAGGTCGACGGCGACTACATCGGCGACCGCACCACGGTCCAGCTGCGCGCTGTCCCCGGAGCGCTGACGATCATCGCCTGAATTTGCGTGGGGACTTTTGCTCGTGTGGCGAGCAAAACTCGGAGCGCAAGCGCGGATCAGTCGAGCAGGCCGTTTTCGCGGGCCGAGATCGCGGTCTGAATCAGGGTCTCGGGGGCGTCGAAGTGCGGGTCCCAGCCCAGCTCGCGGCGAGCCTTGCCGGCGTCCATCAGGACCGGCGTCGCGAAGGCGGCGGCCCACTCGAGCTGCGGTGAGACGAAGCTGAGGCGCTTGGCGAGGCCGGTTCCGACGCCGACGGCCGGGCTCGGGACGCGGACCGAGCGCCAGCCGATCGCGGCGGCGATCTCGGCGACTCCGATCTCACCCTTGCCGGCCAGGTTGTAGGCGCCAGGAGGCCCCTCCCCCGCAATCGCCGCGGCCAGCGCCCGGGCGACGTCGTCGTGGTGGACGAGCTGGATCGGGATCCCGGCGTCGGGCAGGATCGGGCGGACCAGCGGCAGCCGGCCGAGGCCGCGGCGCAGGGCCGGCAGCGGGTCGCCGAGCCGGGCGCTCTTGACCACCTGCTCGATCAGCATCGTCGCCCGTGGCCCGGCGACCACGCAGGGGCGGAAGACGTAGGCGTCGACCTCGCTGCCGGCGACGATCTCGCTCAGCGTCGCCTCCAGCTCGGCCTTCTGGGCCGAGTAGTAGAAGCCCTCGCTGCCGCGCGCCGGGACCTCCTCGGTCAGCGGCTGCGGGTTGTCGGGGAAGAAGCCGTAGGCGGCGACCGAGGAGGCGTAGACGAGCCGCTTCACACCGGCCGCTACCGCAGCTTCGAAGACGTTGCGCGAGCCCTCGAGGTTGACCCGGCGGGTCTGCTCGCGGGAGCCGAAGATCGCGAAGGCGAGGTGGACCGCGACGTCGGCGCCGTCGAAGAGCGCCGCCAGGGAGCCGCGGTCGAGGATGTCCCCGCGCCGGTAGGCGACCTTCTCCCAGCCCTCGGAGCCAGGGTCGAAGGGCCGCCGCGCCATACCGAGGACGTCATCCACCCGCTCGTCGCGCTCGAGCCCGTCGAGCAACGACAGGCCGATCTCGCCCGTGGGTCCGGTGATCGCGACGGTCAGAGGCACTGGTCTCCCCCGTCCGTCTCGCCGTCGATCAGGCGGCCGGGGTTATGCGATATGCGTCGAACACACTCTCGACGTTTCGCAGGCGGGAGATGCAGTGCTTGAGCTGCTCGGTGTCCCCGACCTCGATGACGAACTTGTTTTTGACCATCGGGTGGTTGGTCGTGCAGGCGGCGCCGATGATGTTGATCCCGGCCTCCGAGAAGGTTCGCGATAGATCCTCGAGCAGGCGGGTGCGGTCGTAGGCGTCGATCTGCACCTCGACCCGGAAGGAGGCCTCGTTTTCGCCTTCCCAGCTGACGTCGACAAAGCGCTCGGGCGCCTTCTTCAGCGCCTTGACGTTGTTGCAGTCGGTGCGGTGGATGGTGATCCCGCGGCCGAGCGAGACGTAGCCGGCGATCTGGTCGCCGGGAACCGGGCGGCAGCACTTCGCCAGCCGCACCGCGACCTTGTCGACCCCCTTGACCGCGATCCCGTAGTTGGCCGCGTCCTTGGTCCGCCGGGCGTGGTCCTCGCGGCCGCCGGCGATGTCGCGCGGGCTCTCCTCGACCGCCTCTCCGGCCTTGAGCCGCTGCATCACCTTGTTGGCGGCGGTCTTGGTCGAGATCTTGCCCTGCCCGAGGGCGATGTAGAAGTCGGTCCCCTTGCGGAAGCCCATCTCGCGGATCACGTCGGTCAGCAGCGGCGAGCCGGCGACCTTCTGCATCGGCAGCCCACGCTTTCGCAGCGCCTCCTCGAGGCCCTCGCGGCCGTCGCGCTCGGCGTCCTCGCGGCGCTCCTCTTTGAACCAGGCGCGGATCTTGTTGCGGGCGCGGCTGGTCCGCACCAGCTTCAGCGAGTCCAGCGAGGGGCCGCGTTTCTGCTTCGCGGTGAGAATCTCGACGATGTCGCCCGAGCGCAGCTGGTAGTGCAGCGGCACGATCGAGCCGTTGACCTTGGCGCCGACGCAGCTGTGGCCGACGTCGGTGTGGACCGCGTAGGCGAAGTCGAGCGGGGTCGAGCCGGCCGATAGGTTCTTCACTTCCCCCTTCGGGGTGAAGACGAAGACCTCGTCCTCGAAGAGGTCGACCTTGAGCGACTCGAGGAACTCGGCCGGGTCCTGTTCGCCCTCGGCCTCGACCAGCTGACGTAGCCAGGTCATCTTCTCGCGATTCGGGTCGCTGCCGCCGCCCTCTTTGTAGGTGACGTGGGCGGCGATCCCGTACTCGGCGAGCTTGTGCATCTCCTCGGTCCGGATCTGGATCTCCAGCGGCTTGCCCTCGGGCCCGATCACCGTCGTGTGCAGCGCCTGGTACATGTTCGCCTTCGGCATCGCGACGAAGTCCTTGAAGCGGCCGGGCAGCGGCTTCCAGATCGAGTGGATCACCCCGATCGCGCCGTAGCAGTCCTTGACCGAGTCGACGATCACCCGCATCGCCGTGAGGTCGAAGATCTCGTTGAACTCGCGGCCCTTCTTCGCCATCTTCGTGTAGATCGAGTAGAAGTGCTTGGCGCGGCCGGAGATCTCGGCTTCGATCCCGACCTGCTCCAGCTCCTCGGAGAGGAACTGGCCGGCGTCGGTGACGTAGCTCTCGCGCTCGTCGCGCTGCTGGGCGACGAGCTGCTTGATCTCGGCGTACTTGCGCGGGTGCAGGGTGGCGAAGGAGAGGTCCTCCAGCTCCCACTTGATCGCGTGGATCCCGAGGCGGTGGGCCAGCGGGGCGTAGATCTCCAGCGTCTCGTGCGACTTCAGCGTCTGTTTCTGCTTCGGCAGGGCGCCGAGCGTGCGCATGTTGTGAAGGCGGTCGGCCAGCTTGATCAGGATCACCCTGATGTCGGTGGCCATCGCCACCATCATCTTGCGGTAGTTCTCGGCCTGCCGCTCGTCGCGGCTCTCGAACGACATCCCGGTCAGCTTGGTGACGCCGTCGACGAGCTGGGCGATCTCCTCGCCGAACTCCTCGCGGACGTCGTCGAGGCTGGCGCTGGTGTCCTCGACGGTGTCGTGCAGCAGCGCCGCGCAGAGGGTCTCGGTGTCGAGCCGCATCCCGGCGCACACCTGGGCCACCCCGACCGGGTGGGTGATGAACTCATCGCCCGAGTAGCGAACCTGGTCGGCGTGCCGCTCGCAGGCGAAGTCGAAGGCGCGCTCGATCGCGTCCCGGTCTATCGTCGCCACCGCCACCGCGATGCCGCCGCCGTCGTCGCCGTTTTGCGCCGGCGAGGAATCGAACTCCTCGATCACCGCGAAGAGATCGGCGAGGAGCTCTGAGTGCTCTACGGCAGTTTGCGTCTTTCGAGGTATTGCTGTGCCTCCGAGAATTCTTCGCTGTAGGCGCGGAATGCGGCTGAGCGCTCCAGATCGGTCCCCTCTGAGGATACGACCCTGACGACCCCCCCGCCTGAATCGGGCTCGCCTGCGACAAGACCCACGTCCTGCAGCACACGGAAACAGCGGGCCGCGGACTCAGCCGAGAGCGGATGGGAGCCACCTGCGGCGAGGGCGGCGCGAAGCTCGGCACCGCTCACCTCCCCTGCTTCGCGCAGTGCTTTGAAGACTCTGGCGACGGTCCCCCGCGAGGCGGTTTGCTCCTCGAGCACCTTGAGCGAGAAGGGAACCTCGGCCTCGGTGTGGAGCGGGTGCAGAAAGCCTGCTGAGAGCTCCGCGCTGCCATCGCCCGGCGCTGCCCACTCCTGTCGCGATCGCGTCGCCAGCTCCTCGGCCCAGGCCGAGGGCGGGGGATCGACGAGGACGACGTGCTCGAAGTGCTCGCTGACGCTGACCTGGCGCGCCCGCAGGGTCGCGTAGTCGGTCAGTGCCAGTCCGCCGCCCGCCTGTCCGATGACCTGCTCCAGCGCCGCGCCGCCGCAGCGCCGGCAGGCGATCCGGCCGCTACCGCCGTTGAATCGGGCCAGCCCGGAGGCGCCGCCGGCCAAAGCCGCCCGCCGCGAGGCGTCGGCGCAGACCGCGAGCACGCCGGCGCCGCTGGAGACCAGCTCGGCGATCGCGACCGTCGGCGAGCCGCCACCGCTGAGGACCGAGCGGGGGCCGCTGTCGCCGGGCGCCGGCGGCGCCACAGGGTCCAGCGCGTTGCCGTCGAGCTCCCGCCGCAACTCCATCTCGAAGCGCAGCCACCACTCGTCTTCCCCACACTCGCAGAGGTGCGGAGCAACCGGGGGCTCGAGGTCGTCGAGCGGGTACAGCTCGCGCAGCACGACGCGGGGCTCGACCGAGCCGTTCCAGTGGTTGACCTCGAGCCGCACTGCCGCGTCGACCGGGTCGTCGTCCTCGACGCCGAGGCTGGAGCGCCCGAAGGCGACCCCGAGCGCCCGGTGAGCGCCGCTGTGCAGGCTGAAGCGGGCGTGCTTGCCCTCCCCCATCGTCCGTACGTCGCTGACCCGCGCCGAGGGGACCATCAGGCGGACGCCGGGATTACCCATCCCGAAGGGGGCCAGGCGGCCCAGCTCCTCGGCCAGGTCGAGGCCGAGGCCGACACCACCGACCATCGCGTCGATCCGCTCGGTTCGCCGCAGCTCGTCGGGGCCGAGCAGAGCTGTGGCGTGGGCAGCGAAGGCCTGACGGAAGGCATCGAGGTTCTCCGCTCGCAGCGAGAGCCCCGCGGCGGCACGATGCCCACCGAAGCTGTCCAGGTGGGCGGAGCAGACCTCGAGCGCGGCGAGCAGGTCGAAGCCCGGGATGCTGCGACCCGAGCCGCGGCCGCCGCCCTGGCCGTCAAGCGAGACGACGACGACCGGGCGGTGGTGGCGCTCGACCAGACGCGAGGCGACGATCCCGATCACGCCCGGGTGCCAGTCCTCGCCGGCGAGCACCAGCCCCGGGGCGTCCCGCAGCTGCTCTGGCAGCTCCCGGCGTGCGGCCTCCGCCGCGGTGTCGACCTCGCGCTCGGTCGCGCGGCGCTCAGAGTTGGCTCGGCTCAGCTCGCTCGCGATCTCCGCGGCGCGCGCCTCGTCTTCGCTGAGCAGCAGCTCGACGCCGGCATCCGCCCTGTAGAGCCTGCCGGCGGCGTTGATCCGGGGTGCCAACCGGAAGGCCAGGTCGCTCTCGTCGAGCCGGGTCGGCTCGCATTTGGCCGAAGCGATCAATGCCCTCAGGCCAATTCGGCGTCCGCGGCGCATCTCGGCCAGGCCGCGGCGGACCAACGACCTGTTCTCGCCCACCAGAGGGACTACGTCGGCGACGGTCGCCAGGGCGACCAGGTCGAGGTCGGCGTCGTGGGAGGCGTCCGGCATTGGGTCGGCGGACGCGCTGTCGCGCTGATAGTCCGGCGACCCAATGCCGGACGCCTCTCGCAGGGCCGATGCGAGCTTCCAGGCTACGGCCGTGCCGCAGAGGGAGGCAAAGGGATAGCTGCTGATTTCGGGATGGAGAATCAGGCAGTCGGGGAGCGTTTCGGCAGGCTGGTGGTGGTCGGTAACGATGACGTCCATGCCCAGCTCCTGTGCCAGCTTCACCTGCGCCACCGCGGTGATGCCGCAGTCAACGGTGAGCAGCAACGAGGTGCCGCGCTCGGCCAGTCGCTCGACGTTCGGGGCGCTGAGGCCGTAGCCATCCGCGATCCGGTCGGGGATCAGCCAGTCGCACTCGGCGCCGAGCTCGCGCAGGGTCGAGACCATCACCGTCGTCGCGCAGACACCGTCGACGTCGAAGTCGCCGTGGACCGTGATCCGCCGGCCCTCGTCGATCGCGCTCCGGACGCGGGCGAGGACCGCCTCCATCTCGGAGAACGCCGAGGCCGAATGCGACTCGTCGGCCGCGAGGAAGGCCCGGGCCTGGTCCGGGGTCCGGTAACCGCGACGAACGAGCGTCACCGCCACCGGCTCACTCAGCGCCAGCCCGTCCGCGACCGCGCGCACATCGGCGTAGTCGTAGGTCTCGGCGGCGAACGTCTTCACGGATTCCGGCACACCATCAGGCTAGGAAACACTCCGGCGGGAACCGGGCCAATCCTGTCCGGAAAATGCTGCCGATACGCAGCTAATCGAGCTGCTCGGAGCGCGACCCGATGAGGTACACGATCCCGAGGCCGATGATGACGCCGGGGATGGCGATCAGGGCAGTGCCGAGGTCGGTGTCGCCGAGGCCGCGGCCGCTGACCTCCTGGACGATCACTCCGAAGATCACGGCACCGAGAACGGAGCCGACGAAGGCGCCGACGATGCCCTGCCAGAAGTGGTCCGGCAGGAAGACGGTGAAGTGCCAGAGGGCGATGCCCATCGTGAAGAAGACGACCAGCGCCATCAGCGGTTCCTCCCGTGCTTGCGGCGCTTTTCGCGACGGGCGCGGCGCTCGGCGTTGCGGGCCCGGCGCTCGGCCGAGGCCGAGTCGTCGCCATCGGTGGCGGGGTCGGCACCATTGGCTTTTCCGCTGCTGCGCTCGGCGGTGGCGACGGCGCCCTGTTGCGCCTCGGCCGCCGGCTCGTCGGCCTTGGCCGCGGCCCCCGTCTCGGGCTCAGCTTCGCCGTCGGCGCTGAGCAGGGCGGTCTGGACGTCGTCGGCGAAGGCGGGCACCCTGCCGCCCTCGACTTCGGCGATCCGCAGACGCCGGCGGATGAAGCCCGGCTCGCGTTCCTTCCAGGCGGTCAGCACCGGCGAGGCGATGAAGATCGAGGAGTAGGTGCCGGAGATGATCCCGACCATCATCGCGAAGGCGAAGTCCTGCAGGGTCGCGCCGCCGAAGACGAACAGGGATACGACCGCCAGCAGGGTGCAGAAGCTGGTTGCCAGCGATCGCGTCAGCACCTCGCTCATCGAGCGGTTGACGATCTGCGAGAAGGCCGCCCGCGGCATCCGCGGGACGTTCTCTCGTATTCGGTCGAAGACGATGATCGTGTCGTAGATCGAGTAGCCCAAGATCGTCAGGAAAGCGGCGACCGTTCCGCTACTCACCTCTTTTCCGGTCAACGAGTAGACGCCGGCGGTGATCAAGATGTCGTGGAAGATCGCGATTAGGACCGGCACCGCGAACTTCGGGTCGAAGCGCAACGCGACGTAGCCGCAGATCACCAGCAGCGAGAAGATCAGTGCCTTCAGGGCGCTGTTAGCCACCTGCTGCCCGAAGGTGGGCCCGACGCTGGTGCTGTCGAACCCGGCTTCGACGATCCCGTACTCGGAGACGAGCGCCGACTGCGCCTCCTTGACTTCGCTCGGTTCGAGCTGGTGGGACTGGATCTGGAAGACGTTTTCGCCGAAGTTGGGGTCGTTGACCTGCTGCACCTCCTCGCCGCTGATTCCGACCGAATCGAGGGTGTTGCGTACACCTTCCTCGTCGGTCGGCTTTTCCAGCGCCGCGGTGATCCGCGTGCCCGACTCGAAGTCGATGCCGAAGTTGAGCTGCTTGGTCGCCAGCGCCAGCGCCCCGACCAGCAGAATCAGGCCGGAGATCGTGAAGAACCAGCGGCTGGCACCCATGAAGTCGAAGTGCCAGCGCACGCCTTTGCCCGAGGCGCCGAGGGCGCTGGGCGAGTTCAGCAGGCGGGAGCGGCTCATGCTGCCGAGCAGCGCCTGGGTAAAGACGACCGCGGTCAGCAGCGAGACGATCGTGCCGATGCCGAGGGCGAAAGCGAAGCCCTTGACCCCCGCCGTGGCAAGGACGAAGAGGATGAACGCGGTCAGCAGGGTGACGACGTTGGCGTCGATGATCGTCGCGATTCCGCGTCTGTAGCCGGCAGCGATCGCGCTCGACATCGAGCGACCGGCGCGGACCTCCTCCTTTATTCGCTCGAAGATGACGATGTTCGAGTCGGCCGCGACACCGATCGTCAACACCAGGCCCGCGATCCCCGGCAGGGTCAGGGTGATCGGGATCAGTTTGACCAGGGCGAAGAAGATCACCCCGTAGGCACCGAGCGCGACCGAGGCGATCAGGCCGAGGAAGCGGTAGTAGACCAGCAGGAAGAGGACGACGAGGGCGAGGCCGATGATCCCGGCCTTGATGCCGTCGTGCAGCGCCTGCGAACCGAGCGTCGCCGAGACCTGGGTCTCGCTGATCAATTTCAGATTGATCGGCAGGGCGCCGATCTGCAGCGTCGTCGCCAGTTCCTGGGCCTCGGATTCGCTATTGAAGCCGCCCGATATCTGTGCCCCTTCGCGGCCGTCGATCCCATCGGGATTTTCCTGGAAGTTGATGATCGGCCGCGACTGGACTTCGTTGTCGAGGACGACGGCGAAATGACCGGAGAGCGCCGAAGCTTCCTGGGCGGTGACCGGGCCGATCGCCGAAGCCTGACCGCGCTGGGCGATCTGGCGGGTGACTTCGTGGAAGGCGTCCTGGCCGGAGCCGGAGAAGTCGAAGGTGACGATCGGTTCGCCGAACTGGCCCGATTTCGCTTCTGGTTCGCTGATGTTGTTGCCGGAGAGGGCGTAGTCGTCGTTGAGCGCGAACCAGCCCGGCTTCGCGGTTTCGTCGAGCTGGCCTTCTTCGTTAGTCGGCTTTTCGGAGACGAGGATCGTGCCGGCCGGGATTTCGACGACGATCCCGTTTTCGGGAATCGTTTCCCCCGTCGGACTGACGTAGAGGTCTTCTTCCTTCAGCTCCGGACCGGCGAGCAGCTCATGCGGCGCCTTCTTGTCGAACAGATAGAAGCGCGGTTTGGCGACCGAGCAGCTTTCGCAGTTGGCCGCCGGTTCCTGTTCGGAGGCGAGCAGCGCCGCTTCATAGGCCGTCGGATAGGCCCCGGATTGGATCAGCTGCTGATTCTCAGTGCTTTTGACGTTACGGCCGGCGGCTTTCCAGCGTTCTTCGGAGGCTTTCAGAGGGCCTTCGGGGGGCTGCTGACCCGGGCGGCCGCCGATTGCCTTCTCGGGGCCGATCAGGTTCGGCTCCCAGTCGTAGAAAAAGAGCTGGGCCGTGGTCCCGACCTGTTCGGCGGCGCGATTGGCATCGGTAATGCCAGGCAGACTGACCGTGATGTTTTCGTTACCCAGGCGAGCGACTTCGGACTCGGTCGTGCCCAGCTGGTTGATCCGTTTTTCGATGATCGAGATCGAGTCTTCGATGTCCTGACCGCTTACCGCTTCCTTGCCGGTCGACTGCCCCTGGTAGACGAGCTCGAGCCCGCCCTGCAAGTCGAGGCCGAGCTTCGTTTCCTTCTTGGCGATGACCAGGGCAGAGACGGCGACCAGGCCCAGGACGAAGAGCAGGACGAAGAGATACCGGCGCCGGGACCCCATACCGCTATCCCTCTGGAGTGAGGACGAGCAGCAGACCGCCGTCGTCGTCGTAGGCGGGGAACACGTCGGCCACCGCCTGAGCGGGGAGATCGCCCTCGGCGTTGACCGAGACTCGCTTGCCGAGCGACCGGACGCCCCACTCCAGCGAGGTCTCGATCGGATCGGTGACCCCGTCGCCGTTGGTGTCGGCGCCGGCGTCGCCGTCGCCCTGGTCGATCCAGTCGAGCCCGAGCACCTCGCGCACCGGGCGGCCAATCACGTCCTCGTCGGTCAGCCCGGTCAGCTCGAAACTGCCTTTGCCGGCGTCGAGCACGCGTTCCTGCTTGTCGCAGACGAAGAAGGCGGCGTTGGGAGCCGGATAGTAGTCGTCGAGCAATTCAAAGACGAAGCCGAAGCCGCATTTCGAGCAGCCTTTCGGGCGCGAGCTGAAGCCCGCGGTCCGGTCACTTCCCACCTCCCGGTGCCCGCAATTCGGGCAGATGAAGAACGGCATGGTCGACAGGCTAGCGGCGCGCGCCTAGAAGAGGCTTGCCGCGCCCTCGGGGGCCGGCAGCCCAAGGTGGTCGTAGGCGCGCTGGGTGAGGACGCGGCCGCGCGGGGTCCGCTTCAGCAGGCCCTGCTGGAGCAGGTAGGGCTCGAATACGTCCTCAATCGTGTCCTGCTCCTCGCCGACCGCGATCGCCAGGGTCGAGAGGCCGACCGGACCACCTCCAAACTTGGTCGCGATGGTGTCCAGCAGGGCGCGGTCGCTGCGATCGAGCCCGCCGACGTCGACCTCGAGCATCTCCAGCGCCTCGGTCGCGACCGCGGCCCCGATCACGCCGCTTCCCTTCACCTGGGCGAAGTCGCGAACCCGCTTCAGGAGCCGGTTTGCGACCCGGGGAGTGCCGCGCGAGCGGGAGGCGATCGTGTGCGCCCCGTCGCTGTCGACGTCGACGTCGAGGATCCGTGCCGAGCGCTCGACGATCAGCGCCAGGTGCTCGGCGCTGTAGTGCTCGAGCCGGTGGGAGACGCCGAAGCGGTCGCGCAGCGGCGTCGTCAGCAGACCGGAGCGGGTGGTCGCGCCGATCAGTGTGAAGGGCGGCAGCGGCAGGGTTACCGTGCGGGCGCCGGCGCCCTGGCCCAGCACCACCGGCAGCTCGCCGTCCTCCATCGCCGGGTAGAGGGTCTCCTCGACGGCGCGGCCGAGGCGGTGGATCTCGTCGATGAAGAAGACGCTGCCCGGCTCCAGCGCGGTGAGGAAGGAGGCGACATCGGCCTTGCGCTCCAGCGCCGGCCCGGCGGTCTGGACCATCGGCACCCCCATCTCGGCGGCGACGATGTGGGCCAGCGAGGTCTTCCCCAGTCCGGGCGGGCCGGCGAGCAGGACGTGGTCGAGTGGCTCGTCGCGTCCGCGGGCGGCCTCGATGAAGATCGAGAGCTGATCGGTCACCTGCGTCTGGTTGACGAAATCGGTCAGCGTCGGCGGCCGCAGCGAGCGGTCGAGGTCCTCGTCGGGGACGTCGGCGCGGGCATCGTGAACTCGGACATCACCGACATCTCCTCCGCTCCCGCGAGGGGCCAGAGAATCAGATATGGACGGCCCCTCGCTCCCGCGTCCGGGGATGTCGGGCAAATCCTCGAGGCCCGGCGTCCTGATTGGCTTGCGTTCGCTCATCTGGCGCTCCCGGCTTTGCGCAGCGCCGCCGCGACCAGCTCCTCGGGCTCCTCGCCGCTGAGCCCGTCGAGCAACTGCTCCGCTTCCAGCGGTTGGTAGCCGAGGTTGACGAGGCCGTCGCGGGCCAGCGAGCGGGCGTCGCCGCTCTCGGCGGCCACGATCGCGACCTCCTCCTCCATCGCCCCGGCAACCTTCTCACGCAGCTCGACGATGATCCGCTCCGAAGTCCGCTTGCCGATCCCCGGGACCGCCTGGAAGCGTTTCGCGTCGCCCGCCGCGATCGCCCGCAGCAGGACTCGCGCGCTGCCGCCGGAGAGGGTCGCGATCGCGACCTTCGGGCCGATGCCGCTGACCGAGATCAAGAGCCGGAAGAGGTCACGCTCCTCCTCCGAAGAGAAGCCGTAGAGGGCGAGGGAATCGTCGCGGGAGATCAACTCGGCGTGGAGGAAGGCTTCGCTGCCGGCTGCCGGCACGGCCTTCAGGGTCTCCGAGGAAACCGCCAGCCGGTAGCCGACGCCGGCGGCGTCGATCACGACGTGATCGGCACGCCGCACCATCACCTCACCACGGACCGCGGCGATCATCCAGCCAGCCGTTCCCCGAGGGCAGTCGAAACCTCGTCGGCGACCGCGACCGCCTGGCGGTGGCCGTGAGAGCCACCGTGGCAAATCGCCACGGCGAGGGCGTCGGCGGCGTGGTCGGGCTTGGGCGGCTCAGGCAGCCCGAGCAGCGTCCCGACCATTCTCTGGACCTGTGCCTTGCCGGCGGCACCGGAGCCGCAGACCGCCATCTTGATCGCCTGCGGCGTGTATGGAAAACAGCCGATGCCGGCCTGGGCGGCGGCCAGCATCGCGACCCCGCTGGCCCGGCCGACGGCCATCGCCGAGTGCACGTTCTTGCCGAAATAGATGTCCTCGATCGCCATCGCCTTCGGCTCGTGCCAGGCGATCAGCTCGGTCAGGGCGCGGTGGATCCGCTCCAGGCGCCGCTCCATCGGCTGCTCGGGCGTGGTCTCGACGACCCCGCCGTCGAGGGCGACCATGTGGTTGCCGTCGACACGCACAATTCCAAAGCCGAGATTGGCCGCCCCAGGATCGATTCCCATCACAACTTGCATAGGGAGTGATTCTCGGCACCGGGTCGGATGCCTTCCCCGTGGGGCGGGGGCGCAGGAGGACGGGGGAGTCGTCCCCGTCTTGCTCATCAGCTGAAACGGGTTCTGGCGGGGATCGGGGAAGCCCCTGAACGAACACTCCACATCTTTTGTGAGAGAAGGGGCTTCCCCGGTCCCCCTCCGCCCCCAGCTTCAGGCAGCGAGCTGTTCGAGAACGTCGTCGGGGATGTCGAAGTTGGCGAAGACTTCGTCGACGTCGTCCTGGTCGTCGAGCGCGTCGAGCAGCTTCATCAAGCGCTCGGCGTCCTGCCCCTTGACCGCGACCGTGCTTTTCGGCTCGGTCGCGATGCCCGCCGACTCGATCTCGACACCGGCCTGCTCGAGCGCGGCGCGGACGGCGCTGAGGTCATGCGGCTCGCAGAGAACCCGGAAGCGCCCTCCATCCTCCTGGACGTCCTCGGCGCCGGCGTCGATCGCGACGATCAGGTCGTCCTCGTCGTAGCGGCCGCCGTCGACGACGATCGCGCCCTTTTTCTCGAAGATCCAGGCAACCGAGCCGGGCTCGCCGAGGCTGCCGCCGTGGCTGGAGAAGGCGAAGCGGATCTCGGCGCTGGCGCGGTTGCGATTGTCGGTCAGCGCCTCGACCAGCACGGCGACGCCGGCGGGCCCGTAACCCTCGTAGAGGATCCGTTCGATCGCGGCGGAATCGGCGCCCGCGCCGGTACCGGTGTCGATCGCCTTCTGGATTTTGTCCTTCGGCATCGAGGCTTCGCGGGCCTTCTGCACCGCGGTCGCCAATGCCGGGTTGCCGTCGGTGTCGCCACCGCCGTCCCGGGCGGCGACCGTGATCGCTCGCGCGAGCTTGCTGAAGAGCTTGCCGCGTTTCGCGTCGGCGGCGCCCTTCTTGTGTTTTATGGAAGACCACTTCGAATGACCGGACATAGGTGCCATTCTATGAAGCAGGGAGATGACTTCGGAGGCACACACCCACAACCCGGCAAAAGGATTTGCCGCTGGAGTCGTCTTCGTGGCGATGCTGCTGGCCGCCTTCTCCCTCTGGACGGCGATTCCCCTCAGCTGGGTCTACATCGCATCCAAGGTGTCCCACACCCAGTTTCCGAGCAGCGGCCCCTACGCGGTGGTGATCGTCGGGATCATCGCCTCGGTCCTCTTCGTCGCCTGGCTGATCGGCCGGCTCAACAACCTCTACATCCGCATCACCGGAACCAACCACCTCGGCCCGATCCGCCCGACCTGGCTGAAAAGCATGCGCGACACCGGCCCGGCCGAGGGCTCGGTGACCGTCGTCGAAGCGGTGCTGATGGGCTCGGTGATGCTCGCCGCGCTGGCGCTCACCGTCTGGTTCTTCCTCGCCGCCGGCTCGCCGATCCCGAACAATTGACGCTTCGGTGCGAAACCTTTTCGTTTCGCAGACAGTAAGTTGATTCCTGTCCCCCTAGGCTGCCATCATGGAAGCCGTGAGAGAGACCTGGACCGACGAGCGGCTGGACGACCTGAACCATCGGGTGGATGACGGATTCAAAGAGATGCGCGCCGAATTCAGGGCCTTGCGCAGCGAGATGAGCACCCAGTTCGCGGCTCAGCAGCGGATGATGATCCAGCTTTTTGGCGGCATGTTCGCAACCATGCTCGTCGGCTTCCTCGGCACGATCGCCGCCGTGATCTCGCGTTGACCCCGATTCATCGTCTGACGACGCGGGATCAAGCAGATCAAGGACGAGCGAGGGAGCGTGCTCCGCACGTGACCGAGCGAGGACGCCGAGATGCGCCGATACCGAGGCGTCAGACGATGAATCGGCCGTTTTCTTGCATCACAACGCCATCGACTTCGAGCTTGCCGCCGAGGCGCAGGTCGCAGACGAGGTCGGTGTGGACGGCGGATTCGTTCAGGCCGCCGGACTCCGGATAGGCGGTCCCGACCGCCATGTGGACGGTGCCGCCGATCTTCTCGTCGAGCAGAACCTCGCGGGTGCCGCGGTCGATGCCGTAGTTGGTGCCGATCCCGAGCTCCCCGAGCCGGCGGGCGCCCTCGTCGGTGTCGAGCAGTTTCAGCAGATACTCCTCGCCGCGCTCGGCACCGGCGTCGACGACCTTGCCGGCCTCGAACCGCAGGCGGACTCCGGCGACCTCGCGGCCGCCGATCACGGCCGGCAGATGGAAGCTGACCTCACCCTCGACCGAGTCCTCGACCGGCCCGGTGAAAAACTCCCCGTCGGGCATGTTGTGGCGGCCGTCGCAGGGGATGAACTTGCGCCCGGCGATGCCGAGCTTGATGTCGGTGCCCGGCGCGGTCACCCGGACCTCCTCGTGTCCCTCGATCCACTCCGCCAGGCGCACCGTCTCCGCCGAGGAACGCCGCCAGGCGTCGAGCGGATCGCCGTTGCCGGCCAGGCAGGCACCGTAGTAGAAGTCTTCGTAGTCGGCCAGGCTCATCTCCGCCTCCGAGGCGTAGGCGCTGGTCGGGTAGAGCGTGTAGCACCAGCGGAAATCGCCGTCGGCGCTGCGCTTCATCGCCCGCCGCATCAGGTCGCCGGTGACCGTCTGGCGCAGGGTCTGACGCTCGGGGGCGACGCCGGAGAGCTCCCGGGTGTTGGTGCTGGCGCCGATCGCGATCCGCACGTCGGCGTTGTCGACCATCCACTCGGCGAAGGGCGAGATCCATTCCAGCTGGGCGTCGCTGGCGTGCTTGAAGTAGGCGGCGATCTGACCCTCGAGGGCGACGTTGAGGACCGGGTTGGCGCCTGCCTTGAGGACCTCCTCATAGACGGCGATCAGCAGCGGCGCGGCGGCACTCTCGCCGTCGATCGAGACGACCTCGCCCGGCTTCACCTCAGTCGAGTAGCCGACCAGGATCTTGGCCAGGCCCTCGGTGCGCGGGTCGCTCATCTCGTCGTCTCCTCTCTCTCGCCGGCGCGCCAAAGACACTGGATCGCGCTTCGCTCGTTCGCGCTCATCATCACCGGAAGTCTCGCTCACTCGCTACGCGCTCACGAGAGCTGGTGATCATCGCCATGAAGATCGCGTGGAAGCGCGGGTCCTCGGTCAGCTCGGGGTGGAATGCCGCGGCAAGCAGGCTACCTTCGCGGACCGCCACCGGGTGCCCCTCGTAGGAGGCGAGCACCTCGACGCCGGGCCCGTGGCTCTCGATCCAGGGGGCGCGGATGAAGACGGCCCGCAGCGGCTCGTCGCCGATCCCCTCCACCGCGAGATCGGCTTCGAAGCTCTGCAGCTGGCGGCCGAAGGCATTGCGCCGGGCGATCGCGTCGATGAAGCCGAGGTGTTCGGAGTCGCAGACGATCATCCCGGCACAGGTGCCGAGGATCGGTCGGCCTGCCTCGTGGTGCGCGCGCAGCGCCGGCTCGAGCCCGGCGGCCTCGATCCCCTTGCCGATCGTCGTGCTCTCGCCGCCCGGCATGACGAGGCCGTCGAGCCCGTCCATCGCGGCGGCGCTGCGAACCTCGGAGACCTCCGCGCCGAGCTGGCGCAGCGTGCGACCGTGTGCCTCGAAATCGCCCTGCAGAGCTAGGACGCCGACGCGCAGCTCAGGCTCCGCGGTTCTGCAGCAGCGCGTCCTCGGCGGCCAGGCCGGCGATCTCGAGGCCAGGCATCGCCTCGCCGAGGCCGAGCGAGGCGGCGGCGACGCGCTCGGGGTCGTTGAAGTGGGTGGTCGCCTCGACGATCGCCCTGGCGCGGCGCTCGGGGTCGGCGCTCTTGAAGATGCCGGAGCCGACGAAGTTGCCCTCGGCGCCGAGCTGCATCATCAGCGCCGCGTCGGCCGGGGTGGCGATGCCGCCGGCGCAGAAGAGGGGTACCGGCAGGCGGCCGGCGGCCGCGACCTCCCGGACCACCTCCAGGGGGGCGGGAAGTTCTTTCGCGGCGGCGGCGAGCTCCTCCGGGCGCAGCAGCGAGAGCCGCTTGATCCCGGTCGTGATCTCACGCATGTGGCGCACCGCCTCGACGACGTTGCCGGTCCCGGCCTCGCCCTTGGAGCGGATCATCGCCGCGCCCTCGCCGAGCCGCCGCAGTGCCTCCCCGAGGTTGGTCGCGCCGCAGACGAAGGGAACCTCGAAGGCGTACTTGTCGATGTGGTTGGCCTCGTCGGCCGGGGTCAGGACCTCGGACTCGTCGATGTAGTCGACTTCCAGCGCTTCCAGCACCTGGGCCTCGGCGAAGTGGCCGATCCGGGCCTTGGCCATCACCGGGATGCTGACCGCCTCCTGGATCCCTTTGATCATCGCCGGATCCGACATCCGCGCCACGCCGCCATCTCTACGAATATCCGCCGGAACCCTCTCCAACGCCATCACCGCGCAAGCCCCCGCCTCCTCAGCGACCTTCGCCTCCTCCGGAGTGACCACATCCATGATCACCCCGCCTTTCAACATCTCTGCCAGGCCGGTCTTAAGTCTGAAAGTCGCGCGCTCAGTCATGGATCCTCATCTTACGGGGACGAAGCGGCTGACCAGCGGGTGGCCCGATGGGGGATGCCGAGAACGAACACCTCGCCCGCAGGCGTCCCCCATCGGGACAGGACCCGCTGGCCTGCGCTCGCCATCGCCCTCGCCCGCAGGACACCCCCATCGGGGCGCCCACAAGCAGTGCGTTCAGAACCCTCTACTTGAGCTTGTATGCCCTGATGCGGTCTTTGTGGGCCGCTTCGTCGCGGGCATACAGACCGTGCGCCAACGCTTGAACCAAGGCCATCAGAGCCGTGTTGGAGCGGGCGAACGAGGGGCTGTTGGAGGAGAAGTACAAGGTCAGCTCGGCGTGCTCTCCTACCTCTGACATCGTCGCGTCGGAGATTGCCAACGTGCGGGCGCCGCGGTGCAGCGCCAGCTTCATCGCCCGCAGCAGCAGCGGGTGGGCACGGCCGGCGGAAAGGGTGATGACGAGCGTGTTCTCGTCAATCCGGCCGAGGCGCTGCAGGGACTCGCCGCCCGTACTGGCGACGATCTCGGCGCGGATGTCCAGCAGGCTGAGGGTGTGGCGCAGGTAGCTGGCGAAGAAGGCCATCTGATCGACGCCGACGATCACGATTCGCTGGGCGGTGGCCAGGGCGACGACCGAGGCGTCGACCTGCTCGGGGGTCAGTTTGCGCGCGGTTTCCTCGAGGTTGGAGTAGTCGGCGCTGATTGAGCTCTCCAGCTCGGAGTGATCGAAGGAGAAGAGGGCACCGCCGTTGCTGGCACCGGCACCGGCGATCGCCGTGCGGTACTCCTCGATCGCCGCCTGCTGAAGCTCCGGGTAACCCTCAAAGCCGAGAGCCTGGGAGAAGCGCACCACCGTCGATGACGAGGTGCTCGCTCTCCTGGCCAGCTCCTCGGCGGTGAGGAAGGCTGCCTCGTCGAGATGATCGACGATGTACCGGGCTACGTCTTTCTGGGAGCGCGAGAACTCGTCGAAACGCTCCTGGATGTAGTCGGAAAGGCTCTTAAGTTGTGGGGACTTCGTCGCGGTCTTGGTCACGGCGGTCCATTTCGCCGAACCTGACCCTTTCCCTTCTGAGAAACTCTTGAAATGACTCTCGAACAGGCACTGCGGATCACCAACACCAACATGATCGCCTTCGATCTCCTGCTTGGGAGCGCCGCGATCGCGGCCCCGGCGGCGACCCTGAAGGTGCTCGGCCACGACGAGCCCTCGCCCGACGCGAAGCACCTTTTTCGGCGCTGTGGGCCGATCTGGCTGACCTTCGCCGCCGCCCACGCCGTCGCCGCCAGGCGCGGCCGCCCGGCGGATTGGCAGTCCCTGGCCTGGCTGCGCGGGACCGAGATCGCCACCGATGCCCTCTGGGCCGGCTCGCCGGCGGTCAGCCGCCCCGGCGCCAAGCTCGGCCTGCGGTTGGCCGGTGTCGCCAACGTCGCGATGGCGGCCGGCTTCGCCTGGATGGCAAGGCGTTGACGTGACCCAGTTCGACGGCCAGGCCCCCAGTGTGCGCTGGAGCCTCCGCGGTCTGAACGAAGAGGGCGACGAGGTCTGGCTGATCCGCGGCATCGCCCGCAAGCTGTACCGCTGCCCCGGTTGTCACGGCGACATCGACGTCGGCGCCGAGCACACCGTCGTCCAGAACGTGCGGCGACTGGGAGGCACGGACCATCACCACTGGCACCGCCGCTGCGCGGAAGAGATCCTGATCCCCGAGCTCGGCAACCTCAAGCGGGTCCCCGCCAACGAGTCGAGCCAGTCGAAGCTGGAGGCGCGTGGCCGGGTCAAGTCCGGACGGCGGCGGCGTTAGCGTGACCCGGCGCCGCAAGCTGATCGCGATCTACCGCGACATCGCGCGAACCTACCTGCGGCGCAGCCCGACGCTGGTACTGGCTGCGATCATCGTCTTCGTCCCGCTTGGACTGGTCGACGCGCTGGCGGCCGAAGTCAATCTCGACGCGCTCGACATAAGCAGCGGCATCAAACTCGCCGCCCTGGTCGCCGCCGTCTCGGCCGTCACCGCGACGAGCCTGCTCGGCGAGGTCTTCTACAGCGGCGCCGTCGCCGTCTCCCTCACCCATCCCAAGGACGAGCGGCCGCCCTCGCTGATCGAGATCGCCCGCCGTCTCAACTATGGGCGGCTGATCGCGATCGACCTGATCTACGTCGCCCTGGTCCTGGTCGGGTTGGTCGCTTTCATCGTCCCCGGGGTCCTCGTCTTCGTCTGGTTCGGCCTTTCCGGCCCGGTGGTCGAGATCGAGGATCGGACCGTTCGCGGCGCCCTCGGGCGCAGCTGGGAACTGGTGCGGAGCAACTTCTGGGTCGTCTTCTTCGTCCTCGTCCCGGTCGAGGTCGTCGGCGACTCACTGGCCGAGGGGATCGCCTCCCTGGTCCACGACTGGCTCGGTCACTCCCTGTTCGCCGGCTGGCTGGCGGAGTCGTTTTCGAACATCCTGCTCTCGCCGGTATTCGCGGTCGCCGCCGTGCTGCTCACCCTCGATCTGATCGCGGAGAAGGGTGGGGCCGCCAAGGGGACCGCACCCGCCTCGACCCCGGAGCCGGCGGCGGCATGATCTACGCCTCTTTCATCTCCGAATTTTGGAACGAGCACATCCTCGCCCACGAACGGCAGGGGGTCTTCCTCGTCCTCGTCGGCTTCATCCTCTCCTTCGCCTTCATCCGCATGAGCACGCGGCTGATGCGCAGCCCCAAGGTGCCCTGGTGGCCGGGCAGCGTGGTCAGCGACAGCGGCGTTCACCTGCACCATCTCGTCTTCGGGATCGTCGCGATGATGATCGCCGGGACGCTCGGCTTCGCGGTCCACGGCGAGAGCCCCTACGCCGAGATCTGCGGCTTCTTCTTCGGCGTCGGCGCCGGCTTGACGATCGACGAGTTCGCGCTCTGGGTCCACCTCGAAGACGTCTACTGGGCGAAGGAGGGACGCAGCTCGATCGACGCCACGGTGATCGCCGCGGCGGCGATGGGCCTGGTCGTGGTCGGCGCCAACCCGCTCAACCTGGGGAGCGAATCGGAAGGCGTCGCCGCCGTGATCGCCTCCGGCCTACTGCTCTTCCTGGTCGTCGCGATCTGCTTCCTCAAGGGGCGCAACCTGCACGGGATCGTCGGCTTCTTCTTCTTCCCGATCGCGCTCTACGGCGCCTGCCGGATCGGCAAGCCGAGCTCGGCCTGGGCGCGGCGGCGCTACGGCGAGCGGCGGCCGAAGAAGCAGGCCAAGTCCGAGAAGCGGTTCCCGCCCGACCGCCGGACCGAGCGCTTCAAGGAAGCCTTCCGCGACATCGTCGGTGGCAAGCCGAGCGAGGGGGTCGCCGCCGCCCGCGACGAGGCCTTCGCGGCGACCCGCGAGGCGGGCGCGGAAGTCCGGCAGCGAGCCGAAAAGGTCGCCCACGCGGCGGACCCCACCCATCGGGACGAGGAAGAGTGACGTCAACAGGGCGAACGGCGCTTCAGAGTTCGCTGCCGCTGCATTCCTTGAAGCCGACCGCTTCCGCCAGTTCCTGACGCTCGCCTTCGGTGTTGAAGTTGTCGTTTCTGGCTTCCAGGTAGGCGGTTTCGTCTTCTTCTTCGGCGGCCTTGAGAGCCTCCCTGTCCCACTGCGCAACTTCTGCTTGGGAGGCGACGTACGCTTCGTAGTCCTTTTCCAGGGATTCGGGCGGCCTCAGCGCGTTGAACCGCGCCACCGCCGGGCCTGAGATGCCGACCAGCAGCTTCGAGAACGCGACACCGGTTTCGTCTTTCCCATGCGGGAATTGCGGTTCGTGGATATAGGCCTTGTAGGTTTCGCGACTGTCGACGCAGATTTCGTCGCCCTTCTTGATCAGCTTCTTCTTGGTGAGCCGGTCGGACTTGGGCTTCGCCGGTTTCTTTTCGGTCGCTTCTTTCGTCGCCTGTCCGGTCGATCCGTTGGTCGAGTCTCCCGACGCCGTACCCCCTCCCCCGCCTCCGCCCGGGGCAAGCACGATCGCAACGATTGCGATCGCCGCCAAAGCGACCAAACCCGTGCCCAGCGCGAGCCTGCGGCGCCCGGTCTTCGTCGCGGTTGAGCTTTTCCCGCCCGTAGAGGGGGAAACCTCAACCGCGGTCTCCGCGGTCGGGGGCGGAGCGGGATCCGCCGGGGCGCTCTCGACGGTCGCCTCGGTCGGCGCCGGTGCCATCGTCCGCGGTTCGACCGTCGCGGCGGCGCCGGTGGCGACGGTGCGCTCGGGGATCGCGACCGAGGCGCCGCTGAGCGCGGCGACGGCGGCGCGGCCGAGGTCGCCGGCCGACGGGTAGCGATCCTCGGGCTGCTTCGACATCGCCCGGATGACGACATCGTCGAGCGCCATCGACACCGAGGGCTCGTAGAGCGAGGGGGCCGGCGGCGGATCGTTGAGGTGGGCGTAGAGGCGCGCGGCCTCACCTTCGCGCGGGAACGGGACCCGGCCGGTCAGCAGCTTGAAGAGCAGGCAGCCGAGCGCGTAGACGTCGACCCTGGCGTCGACCTGACCGCCGGCGATCTGCTCCGGGGCGACGTAGTCGAGGGTGCCGACGAAGCGCCCGGTCTGGGTCAGGCCGGACTGGGTGGCGACGTTGCGGGCGACGCCGAAGTCGGTGATGTAGGCGTGCTCCTCGCCCTCCTCGCCGCTGAGCAGGACGTTGGCCGGCTTGACGTCGCGGTGGACCAGGCCGGCGGCGTGGATCGCGTCGAGCCCGTTGCCGACCTGGGCGATCAACGCCACCGCGTGGGCGGGATCGAGCTTGCCGTCGCGGTCGATCCGGCGGCCGAGGTCCGAGCCGGAGACGAAGCGCATCGCGATGTAGGGGACGCCGTGCTCCTCGCCGGCGGAGTAGATCGGGACGACGTTGGGGTGCTCGATCGAGGCGGCGATCCGTGACTCCTCGGCGAAGCGCCTGGAGAAGACTTCCTCGGCCGCCGCCTCGGGGGCGATCAGCTTCAGCGCGACGCGACGGTCGAGCCCGGGCTCGAGGGCCAGGTAGAGGATCCCCATCCCGCCGCGGCCGAGCCGGCGCTCGATCCTGTAGCCGGCGAAATCGTCGCCTGGCGACAGCTCGGTCCAGCCCCCATCCTCAGCCATCGCCAAACCCTAGCCGCACTCCCCGCTGCCAGACCGCTCAGAGGCCGAGGCCGGCGACACCACCCTCGTCCCAGCCGAGATGGTGGGCGAGCTCGTGGCGCAGGGTGCGCTCGACCTGGCGGGCGAGGAGGGCGCGATCGTGGCCGAAGTCGCGCTCGAGGGTGTCGCGGTAGATGACGATCCGGTCCTCGTAGCGTTCGCGGGCGACACCGTCGCCGAAGTAGTGGCCGTAGGCGTGGTGCTCGGAGCCGAGGTCGGAGATGACCACGGCGACGCTCTCGAGCACGCGCTGGAACTGCTCCGGCAGGGCGTCGATGGCGTCGGCGACGAGGCCTTCGAATTCGCCCGCACAGGTTTCGTCATCCATGCCTGAACGGTAGAGACTCGGCTGCAGCTCAGGACCCGAGCGGGTGTCTGGACAGTGTCCACGGCATGCAATACGTTCGACCTCCGGCCTCACGCCGGCCAACCGAGTCAACCCAAGGGAGACATCGATTTATGAGAGACGGTCGATCGGCCATCACGAAACTGCGCGCGTTCACCACCTTCTTCGCCCTGATCGCGATCGTCGCCGGCGGCGCGGTCTGGTCGGGCTGCGGCAGTAGCAGTAGTAGCAACAGCAGCAGCAGCTCGGCCGAAGGCAACGCCAAGCAGGAAGTCGAAGAAGGCGCCACCACGGCCGAAGAAGCCGTCAAGAAGGGCAGCGAAGAAGCGAAGAAGGGCCTTGAAGAAGCAAAGAAACAGGCCGAAGAAAGCAAGGGCACGGCCAAGAAGGCGATCGAAGAAGGCACCAAGCAGGCGGAAAAGGGTGTCGAAGAAGGCACCAAGCAAGCCGAAAAGGGCATCGAAGAAGCGAAGAAGCAGGCGGAAAAATATTTGAAGTAGCAGCGAGCCGCCCGCTGTCGGCCGCCTGAACGCGCCGGCAGCGGGCTCTCGCCCGGCTATTCGGGCGCCGGGACCTGCGAGGCCATCTGGGCGTAGCCGGCGGCGCTCGGGTGGATCCCGGTGTCGCCGCTGATCACCCACGGCGACCCGCTCACCGGGCCCGAGCAGAACGAGAGCGGATGGGTGATGAGCAGCTCGTCCTGGGTGGCATTGGTCTGCACGCTGGGGCCGTCCACCTTGTAGCCCAGGTGCGAGCACGAGTACTTCGACGGGTAGACCGGCGAGATGTCGACGCCGACGTTGAAGTGCGGCGGGGTCACGACGCGCAGCCGTTTCGGGTTGACAGCCGCGGCGACGGCGGCGACTTCGTGGTTCATCATTTCTGCCATCTCGGCGATCTGAGTCGCCGTGTAGGCGAGGGCGCTGGCCGGAATCGAGAGGTGGTACTGCATCAGGTAGATCGTCGCGGTCGTCTTCTTCACCAGGTCCCTGTAGAGGTGTTCGAGGTTTTCGTGCAGGTGGACCCCGGCGAAGGCCTGTTCGATGCATTCCTCGTACTTGCCGAAGATGTCGGCGAAGATCGCGCAGCCCATGTGGTCGACACCGAAGAGCATTTCCGCCAACAGCGGGTTGGCGCCGGCGGTCATCAGGATGTAATCGGGGTTTTCGGACTCGACCTGCTTGGTCAGCGGGTAGAGCACCCCGCCCGGTGCCCACTGACCCGGCTCGGCACCGCTGATCGCGAGGTTCTCGAAATTGGTGACGCCGTACTCGTTGGCCCACTGGGCGGCCCAGGAGATGTTGTTGGAAAGCCCGTAGTCGGGCGCGAATTCGACCTTCTTCGCTTCGTTGTTGACGGTCGCCGAGTTCGAGGAACAGGGGTCGACCAGGGTCACCGAGCCGGGCTTGCATTCGGGCAACTCGAGCAGCCCCATCTGCTTGCCGTCGTCGTAGTAGCCAAAGCCGGCGGTAACCGAGTCGCCGATCGCACGGACGACGGCGTTGTGTTCGCCGTCGACCTTGAGGACGACCGCGGCGCCGCCGCTGAGTCGCAGGGAGTCGGTGCCCCGGAAGCCCGCCGCGGGATGGTAGATGAGCTTCCCGTCGCTGATCCGGGCGCTCCCGTGCCGCGGTCGGCGGGCGATCTTCCACGTCCGGGGCGAGGTGCAGACCGGCAGCGCGGTGAGCAGGCGCCGGCCGGGCCGGACTCGCCGCTGAGGAACCGTCGAGCAGATCGCCGCCCCGGACTGTCGCGCCGGCAGCGCCCGGACCGCCGTGTCCGTCGAGGTGAGCTCCGGGACCCCATCCCGGTTGGCGTCCAGCACCCCCTTCGCTTCGGCCCGCAGCAGCGAGCCGCCGGCCTCCGCGGTCAGCTTGGGGCCAAGATCGATGCGGTGGATGAAGGTGAAGCGGCGTCGGCGCTCGGGCGAGCGGACGGCGCCGCCGCTGGCGAGGGGGCGCAGTCGCCAGACGTGGATGCCATCAGCGCCGGTGAAGAGCGAGACCCGCAGGTCGAGCCGGTGCCCGACCAGGGCGATCGGGTAGCTGACCGCGACCAGCAGGGAGCTGCGACCGTGGACGGGCGGCGTGATCGCGACCCTCCCCAGCTTCACCTTGACCGGCGCCGGACTCGCCTCCGCAACGGGCACGGCAAGCAGTCCGAGCAGGCAGGCGAGGATGATCGCTCTCTTCATCCCGGGCAAGGTACAGGCGATCGGGATAGGACGAATGGCCGGCGCCGGCTTGCCCACCGAGGGGCGGGACGCCCGAATCGAAGGCTAGGGTGGCCGCGTGGAGACCGTGGCAGCGCCCAGCGGGGCGGATCGATCGCAGCCGCTGTCGCGCCGCCTGACCCGGATCGCGATCTGGATCGGCGCCGTCGCGGCGCTGATCTTCGTCCTCAACCTGCTCGGCGTCCCGGCCGGCGACTGGATCCGGGAACTGCTGCGCAAGGTCCGCGACGTTCCTGCCTGGGCGGTGGTCGCCGGGGTCCTCCTCGAGACCGCGCAGACCTCGCTGGCGGCGCTCGCCTGGTACGGGATCCTGCGCGCCGCCCTCCCCCGCGCCCGCGTCTCCTACCGGCTGATCCTCGCCTGCTACGCGGTCGCGGTGGCGCTCAACACCTTCCTGCCGGCCAACCTCGGCACCTGGGTGATGCTGCTGATGTTCACGACCCTGCTGGTCGGCGCAACGTTCACCCTGATCATCTCCGCCCAAGTGATCCAGAAGATCCCTTTCTCGATCTTCAACATCGGCCTCTACCTGTACCTCTTCCTCTCGGTCCGCGGCTCCTTCGGAATCAAGCTCGGCTTCCTCGAAGACCACACCGGCGTGGTCGTCCTGATCCTCGTCGGCGGGATCGTCCTGCTGGCGCTGCTGGCGCGGATCTTCTGGCCGCGGCTGAAGGGGCTGCGCGAACAGGCGGCCAGCGGCGGCGCGATCCTGCGCAGCCCGCGCCGCTCCTTCTTCGACCTCTTCCTGCCGGAGCTCGGCAGCTACGTCGCCCGCCTGGCGATCGTCGCCGTCTTCCTCGGCGCCTACGGCATCCCCGTCAGCTTCCACAACGTCGCCACCGTCACGGCCTCCAACTCGATCTCCAACAGCGTCTCGGCGACCCCCGGCGGCGTCGGCGTCACCCAGGCGATGAACTCGGCGGCGCTCTCAGGCTCAGTCGATGCCTCGACGGCAACCGCCTACTCGATCGGCCAGCAGCTGATCATCTCCGCCTGGGACGTCCTCTTCGCGGTGATCGTCGTCTCCTGGGTCTTCGGCTGGACCGGCGGCAAGGCCCTGGTCGAGTCCTCATACGAGGACGCGAAGCTGAAAAGCAAAGAGCTGAAAGCGAGACGCAGAAGTCACGGCAAGGTGAGCTGAACCTCGGATGCTCATCCAGGGCCCCGGCCGAACCAGCGGGCGGCGCGGCTGGAGCCGAAGTGCTGCTTCTCCGCGACCAGCTCGAGCGAGGGATCGCGGAAGCTGCCGGTCGGTTTCGGCCCGGAGAGGAAGTCGACGTCGACCCGCCCGACCAGGCCGTCGCCGAACTCGATGTAGCAGGAGCCGCGGCCATCGTAGGGATCGGGCTGCGCGCCCGAGGCGATCCTCGCCAGCAGCGACGCGGCAGCGACTTTGGCCGCCCCCTCGGAGAAGACGCCGGCCTTGGGAACGCCGACGGTGGTGACATCGCCGACCGCGTAGACGCCGGGGTACTCGGTCTCCAGCGTCTCGTGGCTGACCGGGATGTAGCCGTCGATCGTCATCCCGCTCGCGATCACGACGTCCGGCGCGCGGTGCTTCGGCACGCCGAGGAAGATGTCATAGGGGTGCTCGGCCCCGTCGTTCAGAATCGCGGCTCTGCGCTCCGGATCCAGTGAGGCGATGCGGGCGTTGGGATGGAAGGCGATGTCGCGCTTGGCGAACTCCTCGAGCAGCACGTCCGAGGTCTGCGGCGAGGGCGGCACCGGGCTCGGCAGCGGCATCAGGATCGAGATCTCGCACTGCTCGCGCACGCCACGCTCGCTGAGGTAGTCGTGCAGCAGCAACGCCGCCTCACTGGGCGCGGGCGGGCACTTGAAGGGAGCGCCGCAGACTCCGATCACGGCCCTGCCCGAGGAGAACTCCGGCAGCAGTGCGGCGAGCCTCTCGGCACCGGCGACCGAGTAGAACTCGTTGCCGCCCGCGGCCAGGCCGGGAGTCGCGTCGAGGTCGTAGTCGGCGCCAAGGGCGATGACGAGGTAATCGGCCTCGTGCGTGCCGGCATCGGTGGTGACGGTCCTAGCCCGCGGGTCGATCCCCGTGACCGTCTCGCGCAACAGCCGCACCCCGGGCTTGACGAACTCGGCGTAGGGCAGTCGCACCTGCTCGACGCTCTTGCGCCCGAACAGCACGTCAAGCTTGTCGAAGCCGAAGACGAACCCCTCACCCTTGTCGATCAGGGTCACCTCGACCTCCTCGCCGAGCCGCTCCGACAGCATCGTCGTCAGCTCCATGCCGCCGAAACCAGCCCCGAGTACAAGCACCCGCGTCTTCATCGGCGCAAGCCTATCTCCCAACATCCCAGTTCCCGACGGCGGCTGGACGCCGTCTGCTGCGTCAACGGGATCAGGAGGGTCGCTGCCCGGCCGCCGCTGCCAACTCCGCAGCGGCGTGGGCGTCGTCAGCGATCCGGTCGACGACCGCCTCGATCAGCGCGGTCGCCGCTCGACAGGCTCCCTCACCGACCGCCGTCACCTCGCGGCAGGTGCTCGCGGTCAGCAGCTCGCGCATCGCTTCGGTCCTGTCCTCGCCGGGGAGCGCATCCGCCGGGAGATCCATCAGCATTCGGAGCACGAAGTCGATCGCCACGACGGCACCCATCAGCTCCTCCATCAGCTCCTGGGAGGCAGCGCGGACTCCTGGCTCGGGCACGGTCACGACCAGGCAAGGAACGGCGAGGGCAATCTCTCCCCCCCTCGGAGCCAATTCCGTCCGGGGAGTTCGGCTCAGTTCGGTGGAGTCGGAGACAAGACTCGGACAAAGCAACTGCGGCCCAAAATTAACGTGTCGCGGACCTGAATGCCGGCAGGGAAACGACTGGGGTCCTACTCGTTTCGATCGGGGCGAGTCGTTTGCGATCGGTCGGCATTGAACTGCCCGCGCCCATCGAGTCTCCGGAGCACAAGCTCTATCTACATCTGGCGCGCGAAACGGGAGATGCGGCTCATTCCGCATACAACGCGCTGATTCGCCGGCTCGTCAGTTTCGAGCGAACGGCCCAATGCAGCTCAATGGTTGGCGGGCGAGCACGATCGACATCGACATCAAGGTGATCCCGGATCAGGACGACCTGCTTCGCGAGATTCCGAAGCTGAAGGAGCGGCTGAACCTCAACGTCGAGCTTGCCGCCCCATCCGACTTCATTCCGGTCCCCCATGGTTGGGAGGAGCGAAGTCCCTTCATCCGCAGAGAGGGCAGGATCTCGTTCCATCACTTCGATCTCGTCGCCCAGGCTCTATCGAAGGCAGAGCGCGGCCATGCGCAGGATTTGCTCGACGTGAAAGAGATGCTCGCCGGCAGACTGGTCGACCCGGCCGACGCACGCGCGCAGTTCGACTCAATCGAGCCGGAGCTATACCGGTTCCCCGCCATCGACCCGCCTACTTTTCGGCGATCGGTGGAAGAGCTCTTCCGGTAGAAATGGGGCGGGCTGGACTCGAACCAGCGACCAAGGGATTATGAGTCCCGTGCTCTGACCAACTGAGCTACCGCCCCCGGAGACTTGGCGTGCGGGCCTCAAGATATCGGCCGTCGGGCGTTTCCTTGGAGCGCTCAGCCGGACGGGCGCGGCAGGAATAGCTGCTGCCAGTTCGGGACGGCGCGGTCGATCGCGGCCCAGGTCTCGTCGGGGGCAACGTCGGGAACCGTGATCCGGCCGCTGTGCCCGCCTCTGATCCGCAGCTCGTGAGGCAGCTTGAGCTCGGCCGAGAGCTTCACCAGCGCGGCATCGACCTCGGCCCGCCCCTGCTCAGCGTCGATGGCGCCGGGATAGGTGTAGAGGTGAGTGACGGCTTCCATCCCGTCCACCGTAGCGCGGTGGACCCAGGCGGGACCGACGGCCGCCTAGCATCGGGTCATGCCCTTCGCCCTTGGCCAGCGCCTTCTCCTCCACCAGGCAATGCGCGGCGGCTGGATCTGGATAGTCGCCGTGGTCGCGGTGATCCTCCTGATCCGCTTCTGGCCTCTGATCCTCGCCTGGTTCGAGCGGCAGCGGCGCCGGTAGGCGCGCTACGCGCTGAACAGCTGGGCCAGGGAGCGGCCGACATCGGGCGGCTCTTCCTCGCCCTTGGCGGCGGCCGCCGCACCTTCGGCCAGGGCCTTGGCGGCATCGGCGATCTGGTGATCGCGACCGCCGCGGATGACGCCGGTCTTCTTCGCTTCGGCGAGGTCGGACTCCATCAGCCCCGCCAACTCGGCGAGGCGGTGGAGACCGACGACGCCGGCGGTGCCGCGCAGGGCGTGCGCTTCGGCGCGCATCGTCTCGAAGTCGGTCGTCGCGGTCGCCAGGCCGGCGGCGATCACGTCGCAACGGCGACGCGCCTCCTCAGCGAAGGAATCCAGAAGCTCGGTGTTGTCGGCGGCGGCTTTGTCGCTCATTCGGCTATCGCCCTATCGACGGCTCTGTGCATCTCTGCAACCCCGAAAGCCCCCTCGACCGTGGCGCTGACGGTTCCGTTGCGGTCGATCGTAAACAGCCACGGCTCGGTCGGCAGGTGGAAAGCCCTTACCTGCGGCCGGGTGTGCTTGGCAGGATCGTTGTCCTTGTAGATCTCCATGTGGATGAATGCCGCCTTGTCTCCGTATTCCCGCTTCGCCTGTTCGGCCACGTCGACGACGGGCCCGCAAACCCGACTCTGGCAGAACTGGGGGGTCGCAAACAAGAGCACAATCGGTTCTTTTCCGAGTGCATCCGCGTAATCCACCTTGTTCAGCGTGTCCGGGGGGATTCTGGTCGTGATCTTGCTCAGGTCCCCACCGACGTCCGCGGCGGTCGGCGTATGGATCAGCGGCGCCCGCTGCCCGGGTCGGGGGATGTCGGTGAATTCGCCGACCGAGACGCTCGGCAGCACCGTCGCTGAGGTTTCATCGCCTTCCTTGATCACCGCCGCCAGCCGCCACTCTCCGTCGCTGGGGAAGTCCAGCCGGGCCTTGTAGATGACCCTGGCCGCTTCGGGATCCCCGGCGGTCGACCTGGTGCGGAAGGCGGGCTTGGTGGCGAGGCTTTCGATCGCGGCCGGGAACGGGCCCACCGCGGGTTCTTCGAGCGCCCTCGCTTCGGCCTTCCCTTTCTGTCCCTTGCTTCCGGGCTTCGATTTGGCGCCCGGTTTGGGAGTCGGCACCTTGGCGTAGTAGAGGCCGACTTCGGCGTCGTCAACCGGAGCGGCGTTGCGCTGGGAGACGCCGAACGGGTAGCGGTTCTCGCCCTTGTAGAAGGCCTGGGCTTCCGGTTCAACGACCAGTTCCGAACGTTTGTCCGTGTCCTTGATCAGTTCCCTCAGGGTGCGACCGTCGGGTGTCGGAAACTCGCTCTTCGGCGGCGCCGGTCGGCTCTGGGCGCTCTCCGCGCCGCCGCCGGTAGAGCTCGAGCCTTCGCCGCAGCCGGCGATCAGGCCGCTCGCCGCGATCAGGCAGGCAGAAGCGGAGACGATACGGGCAGCGCGCATCGGCGGCATGTTATTCAGGCCAAGGTCCGCGGCACGGCTTCGCCCCGCCCGGGCGGTTCGCCGATAGGGTGCCCGCGTGGTCGAAACGAACGGGGGATGAGATGGCGAATCGGGCGGCAATCGTGACTGGTGGATCTGGCGGCATCGGCCTGGCGATCGCGCGAGCTCTGGGCGAAGCGGGCTACGCGCTGACGATCTCGGCCCGGCGCCCGGAGAAACTCGAGGGAGCGGTCGAGGGGCTGCGTGCCGACGGCTTCGAGCTGCAGACCGTCGCCGCCAACGTCGCCAACGAGGAGGAGCTGGTCGGGGTCTTCAACGCCCACCGCGAGAAGTACGGACGGCTCGATGCCCTCGCCAACAACGCCGGCGTCGGGATCGGCGGGGCGATGGACCAGATCGAAACCAAGCATCTCGACATGCAGCTGGCGATCAACCTGCGCTCGCTGGTGATCGGCACCCGTGAGGGGCTGCCGATGCTGCGCGAGGCGGGCGCCGAGCACGAAAAGGCGCTGCTGCTCAATACCGCCTCGATCGCCGGTAAAGGCGGCCAGCCATTCCTCTCGGTCTACGCCGCGACCAAGGCCGCGGTGATCAACTACACGCAGTCGACCGCGCGCGAAACCGGCGGCGCCGGGATTCAGTGCACGGCGCTGGCACCGGGCTTCGTCGACACGGCGATGACCGACTTCGTCAAGAGCGAGGTGCCGGCCGAGAAGATGATCCAGCCCTCCGACATCGGTAGCGCGGTCAGTTTCCTGCTGGCGCTCTCCCCGAACTGCCACATCCCCGAGATCGTCTTCAACCGGCCGGGCGAGGGTCCTGACTCGCCATGACGGCGTCATGCGGCGTCCTCGGTCGCCTGAATGGCTCTGCCATTAAGGCTTCCTGCGTCCTTGCCTGACGCCGTCATGGCTTCGTCATTGCGCGTCCTGCTCGCCGCCTTCGGCGACCCGGGACATGTTTTCCCGGCGATCTCCCTGGGGCGGGCGCTGGCCGGGCGCGGGCACGAGGTCGTGGTCGAGACCTGGGAGGAGCGGCGCGGTGCGGTCGAGGGCGCCGGGCTCAGCTTCGCGGCGGCGGAGGAATACCGGATGTTCCCGCCGCCCGAGCCCGACTCGGCCGACGGCCAGCACGCCGCCGAGGCGGCGCGGGCGTTGCTGCCGCTACTGGAGGAGATGCGCCCACACGTCGCCGTCAGCGACATCCTCACCCTGGCGCCGGCGCTGGCCGCCGAGGCGGCGGGGGTGCCGCTGGCGACCCTCATCCCTCACATCTACCCGGTCGTCGAGCCCGGGCAGCCGTTCTTCGCGATCGGCCTGCGGACGCCGCGCACGGCGCTGGGACGAGCCGGCTGGCGGGCCGGTCAGCACGCCCTCGACATCGGCCTCGAGCACGGCCGCCATGACCTCAACCAGCAGCGGGAGCGGCTCGGCCTGCCGTCGCTCGAGCGCTTCCATGGCGGCATCAGCCCCGACCTGGCGCTGGTCGCGACCTACCCCCAACTCGAGTACCCGCGGAACTGGCCCGCCGGGGTCGAGATCACCGGGCCGATGAGCTTCGAGGTGCCCCACCCCGAGATCGAGCTGCCGCCGGGTGAGGAGCCGCTGATCCTCGTCGCCCCCAGCACCGCCCACGACTCCGGCAACCACCTCGTCCGCACCGCCCTGGAGGCCTTTGCCGATGAGCCGGTCCGGGTCGTCGCGACCACCAACCGGGTCGTGCCCCAGCACCCGATCGAGGTCCCCGCCAACGCCGTCCTCGTCGACTGGCTCAGCTACAGCCAGCTGATGCCCGCCGCGGCGCTGGTCGTCTCCCACGGCGGCCACGGCACCGTCGCCCGCGCCCTCGGCGCCGGCACCCCGGTCCTGATCTGCCCGATCACCGGCGACATGAGCGAGACCGCGATGCGGGTCGACTGGGCGGGATGTGGCCTCTCCCTACCCTGGCGGCTGTGCAAGCCGGGGCCGCTGCGCTGGGCGGCACGGCGAGTCCTCGACGAGCCCGGCTTTGCCGCGCGGGCCGGCGAGATCGCCGCCTGGGGCCGGGAGAACGACGGCGCCGTGCGCGGCGCCGTGCTGGTCGAGCGGCTGGCGACATCAGTGCCTCGCTGACGAGCGATGCGTTTTGCATCCCATAGATGCACAACGCATCGCTCGTGCGTTCAAACTCCGCTCTGTAGCTCCGGGGGTGGGACTCGAACCCACAACCCTTCGATTAACAGTCGAATGCTCTGCCGATTGAGCTACCCCGGAACGCGGCGCCCGGAAGCCGAACCGGACCGCTCGGAATTTACCGACTCAGGTCTCGACCCGCTGGGTGCGGGCGATCTTCTCGACCAGTGCGGCGCGCTCGCGGCTCAGCGCCGCGCGGCGCTCGTAGTCGCCGCGCTCACCGGCGGCGGCCAGCTCGTCCTCCAGCCGACGCTGCTCGAGGAGGAGGAAATTGAGCTCCATCGACTCCTTCGAGGCGGGCTGGTCGCGGGAGAGCATCACCAGTTCGGTGATCAGGCCGGCCATCTCGGCCTCGTGGGGAAGATTCGAGGCGGGGTCGCCGGGGTTCTCGCGCAGCCAGGTCGCGGCACGGACGCCGGTCGCCGAGAGATGCGCGTCGGTCAGCCGCTCCAGGTACTGGGCGCCCTCGTCGGGCAGGGCGATGCACATCGCCAGCAGCGCCCGCTCGCGACGCTCGCGGGAGGTCAGCTCGATGGCGCGGCGCTGGGGCTCCTCCGGAGCGCCGTTTGCGCGCTGCGGCGACGGAGGCTCGGTGCCGCCGCTCGCCGTGGTCGCGGCGACCATCCGGCCCATCACCATCGCCGGCTCCAGGTCGAGGCGCTCGGCGATGCGGCGGACGAGGTCTTCGCGGCTGGCCGACTCCCCCATCACAGCGAGGATCGGCGCCACCTCGTTGAGGGCGCGGTCGCGTTCGACCGGCGAGGCGACGTCGGTACCGTCGAGCACCAGCCCGACCTGGAAGTCGGCGACCTCGACCGCGGCCTCGACCAGCGCCCGGAAGCGCTCGGCGCCGCCCTCCTCCGCGACCATCTCGGCCGGGTCGACCCCGGCCGGCATCCGCGCCACCCGCAGCCTCATCTTGCGCCCGGCGGCGACGTTCTGAGCCCGCAGCATCGCCTCCTGGCCCGCGGAGTCGGCGTCGAGCGCCAGCACCACTTCCTCGACCATCCCCGAGAGCGCCGCCACCTGCTCGCCGGTGATCGCCGTCCCCATCACGGCGACTGTCTCCTCGACTTCCGCCTGATGCAGCGCGAGGACGTCGGTGTATCCCTCGACCACCACCGCCCGCGCCGCTTTGGCGATCGCGGCCTTGGCGAGGTCGACGCCATAGAGGATCTGGCTCTTGTGGAAGAAGTCGGTCTCCGCCGTGTTGACGTACTTTGCTCCCTGGTCGGGGCGCATCGCCCGGCCGCCGAAGCCGAGCACGCGGCCGCGGCGGTCACGGATCGGGAACATGATCCGGGAGCGGAAGCGGTCGTACTCGCGCCCCTCGCCTTCGCGGCCGCGCTGGGCGAGGCCGACGTCGTGCAGTTCACGGACACTGAAGCCGGCCTGCTGGCCGCGAACGATGATCTTGTCCCAGGCGCTGGGCGCGTAGCCGACACCGTACTCGCGGAGGACCTGCTCACCAAGCCCGCGCGCGGCCAGATACTCGCGCGCCTTGCCGGCCTCTTTCGACTCCCAGAGGTAGGTCGCGTAGTAGGCCGCGGTGCGTTCCAGCAGTTGCCCGAGGCGGCGCTTCTGCTGGCGCTTGGCCTCCGCCCGCGGGTCCTCCTGCTCGCGCTCGAGCTCGACCCCGTAGCGGTCGGCGAGCATCTCCACCGCGTCGGTGAAGCCGAGGCCCTCCTTCTCCTCGACGAACTTGATCACGTCGCCACCGACCCCGCAGCCGAAGCAGTGGTAGAGCTTTTCCTGCGGGTCGACCGAGAACGAGGGGGTGCGCTCGTCGTGGAAGGGACAGAGGCCGACCATCCGGGCGCCCTGGCGGCGCAGGTCGGTGTGGGCCGAGATCACCTCGACGATGTCGGCGGTCTGCTTGACCCGTTCCAGGCTCTCCGGCGAGATCAGCGCCATCAGAACCTCGACTCCTCGGGGATCGTCAGCTCGGTGAACTTGGCGATGCAGTAGCGGTCGGTCATCCCGGCGATGTAGTCGGCGACGCGCTGGCAGTCGCTCGCCGTCGGATCCCAGCGGGGCAGCTCGTCGGGGTTCCCGACGTAGTGGTCGAAGAGGCCGCGCATCGCCCGTTCGACCCGGCCGTGCTCCCGCTGCGCCTCGGGGCCGAGGTAGACGTTGTCGAACATGAACTTGCGCAGCCGCAGCATCGCCATCCCGATTTCTTCACTCTGGACGATGTCGCCGGCCGCGCCGGAGCGCTCGACAATGTCGCGGACGAGGGTGTCGATCCGCTGCGATCCGGTCGGCCCAAGCAGCTCGATCTCCGCCGCCGGCAGGTCGTCCGGGCGCAGGATTCCGGCCCGCAGGGCGTCATCGATGTCGTGGTTGATGTAGGCGACGCGGTCGACCAGCTTGACGATCCGCCCCTCCAGGGTCGCCGGCTTGTTGGGACCGGTGTGGTTGAGGATTCCGTCGCGGACCTGCTCGGTCAGGTTGAGGCCCTGGCCGTCGCGCTCCAGCACCTCGACCACCCGCAGCGAGTGCTCGTTGTGCTTGAAGCCGATCCCGCAGCGCTCGCGCAGGGCGGCATCGAGGGTCGCCTCGCCGGCATGCCCGAAGGGCGGGTGGCCGAGGTCGTGGCCAAGTCCGATCGCCTCGGTCAGGTCCTCGTTGAGGCGCAGCGCCCGGGCCACCGTGCGGGCGATCCCGCAGGCCTCCAGCGTGTGGGTCAACCGGGTCCGGTAGTGGTCGCCCTCGGGGGCGACGAAAACCTGGGTCTTGTGCTTGAGGCGGCGGAAGGACTTGGAGTGGACGATCCGGTCGCGATCGCGCTGGAAGGGCGTCCGCAGCGGACTGTCAGCCTCCTCGACCGCACGGCGCGCCGGATATGAGCGGGTCGCGTCCGCCGAGTGGAACTCCTCCTCCAGGGCGGAGATGCGGTCCTGAAACTCAGTGGTGACAGTCACCCGTCGATCATAAGGAGCGGACTGGTAGAGGGAGAGGGAGGACTCGGCGGAGCAACAGCGGGGAGGCTCCGGCGAGTCCTCCCTCTCCCTCTACGCGGCGGCTCTCAGCTGCACGTGTGCGTGGTGCTCCAGGGTTTCGTTCACGGCGCGCTCGACCTGACGTAGTGCGGGCGGCTCGGCCGTCGGCGCTTCGGCCAGCGGCTTGGCCAGTGCTTTGACCATGAAGGTGTGGGCTTCCTCGGAGAGGGCGAAGGACCCTGCCTCGCAGCTGGCGCAGACGACGCCCCCGGCGGCGCCGGAGAAGCCGACCAGGTGATCGACCTCGCCGCAACTGGTGCAGGAGGCCAACTCGGGGCTGAACCCGGCCGCCAATGCCAGCTTCAGCCGGAAGGAGAGCGCCACCTCCAGCGAGGCGGCGCGCGGCTCGTCGGCGTCATCCAGCAGCGAGAGGTAGCGACAGAGCAGGTTGTAGGCGGGCAGGTTGGCCTCGGCCGAGTCGAGCAGGCGCAGCATCGCATCGCAGGCGCGGGCACCCGCGGTCAGCGCCGGCCCGGAGGCCCGCAGCCGCGGGTAACCGTCGAGCGTGGTGACGCCGGTCACGGTCATCAGGTCACTGCGGCCCTCGTGCAGGATCAGGTCGAGGCGGAAGAACGGCTCCAGGCGTCCGCCGAAACGCGATTTCGGTTTCCGCGCCCCCTTTGCGATCGCGCCGAAGCGCCCTCGCGTCTTCGAATAGAGGTGGAGGATGCGGTCCGCCTCGCCGTAGCGAATGCTGCGCAGGACGATCGCCTCGGTCTTGATGGTGGTCCCGGCCACGCAATCAAAGGTGACCGACGGACCGGACGGTCCGAGCTATTTGCGGCGCCGCGGACGGCGGCGCAGTTTCACCTGGCAGCTGGGGCAGAAGTAGGTCGAACGGCCGCCGACGACGATGCGGACGATCTCGCCGCCACAGGAGGGACAGGGCTGGCCCTCGCGGGTGTGGACGAGGAACTTCTCCTGCATCGTTCCCTTCTCGCCGCGGCCATCGCGGTAGTCGTCGATCGAGGAGCCGCCGGCGTCGATTCCGGCCTGTAGCGCGTCGACGACCGCCTCGTGCAGCGCCTCGAGGTGCTCGGGCTTCATCGAGCCGGCGGGAGAGAGTGGGTGCAGGCGGGCCCGATAGAGCGCCTCATCCGCGTAGATGTTGCCGACGCCGGCGACCTTCGACTGATCGAGCAGGAAGGACTTCAGCGGCACCGTGCGGTCAGCCGCCACCCGGCCCAGCTCCTCCGCCGTGAACTGCGGCGAGAACGGCTCGGCGCCGAGCTTGGCGAAACGTTCCTCGAGCCTGTCGTCGTCGATCAGGAAGGCCTCACCGAAGCGCCGCGGGTCGGTGAACCAGAGCTCGCGGCCGTCGTCGAGGACGAAGCGGGCGCGCAGGTGGCGGGCCTCGGTCGTGCGCTCCCCCTGGTACAGCAGCCGGCCCTCTGAGGGATCGAGGATGTCCTCTCCCTCGACCAGGACAAGGTTGCCGGTCATCCGCAGGTGCATGACCAGGGTGCGCCCGCCGCTCAGCGCCAACAGCAGATACTTGCCGCGCCGTCCCAGACCTCCGATCGTCGCCCCGGTGACTTCCGCCCCCAATCGCTCCGGCGACACCGGCCGCGACCAGCGGCCGTCGAGCACCTCCAGCAGCTCGATCCGCCGCCCTTCGATCTCCGGCTCCAGTTGCCTCGCAACGGTCTCGACCTCCGGCAGCTCGGGCATCCCCGAGTTCTACCCCTTCTGGGGCGTGTCTGAGCTTTTGGGTTCGTATGAACCCTCAACCTCAGACACCCCCCCGGACGGTTGCTGTCAGTCGGAGGTGGCCCGGGGGTGGGCCTCGAAATAGACCTGCTTGAGGCGGTCGCCGGAGAGGTGGGTGTACATCTGGGTGGTCGAGATGTCGGCGTGGCCGAGCATCTCCTGTACGGCGCGCAGGTCGCAGCCGCCGGCGAGCAGGTGGGTGGCGAAGCTGTGGCGCAGCGTGTGCGGGCTCATCTGACCGGAAAGGCCGGCGTCGCGGGCGTGCTTCTGGACGATCTTGTAGAGGCCCTGGCGGGTCAACGGCCCGCCGCGGAAGTTGACGAACAGCTTCGCCTCGTGGCGCTCGCCGATCAGCTTCGGGCGACCGCCGCGCAGGTAGGCGGAGATCGCCAGAATCGCCTGCCGGCCGAGCGGCACCAGGCGTTCCTTGGACCCCTTGCCGCGGGCGCGGAGGAAGCCCTCGCGCATGTCGATGTCGCCGAGCTCCAGCCCGATTGTCTCCGAGGCGCGCAACCCGCAGGCATACATCACCTCCAGCAGGGCCCGGTCGCGCAGCGCCGTCGGCTCGCTGCCGCGAGGCGCCGCCAGCAGCTTCTGGACCTCCGAGTAGTTGAGGACCTGCGGCAGCTTCTTCGATCGCCGCGGTGCGCTCAGCGCCGCGGTCGGGTCGTCGCCGATCAGCTCGTCGCGCCGCAGGTGCTTGTAGAAGGAGCGCAGGCAGGCGGCCTTGCGGTGGATCGTCGCGGCCGAGCAGGCCGGACGCTCGCCCTCACCGGTCGCCAGCTCGGCGAGGAAGTCAGCGACGTCGGCGGGGCGCGCCAGCAGGGCGTCGAGATCGTGGACGGCGAGGTATTCGCCGTACTGGGAAAGGTCGGTGCGGTAGGCGTTGAGGGTGTTGCGCGAGAGGCCGCGCTCGAGCTCGAGGTAGGAGAGGAAGTCGAGCGTCAGGCTGGCGAAGCGGGCGTTGGCGCCGGAATCCGGCGCGGGGGCAGGGGTTGCGGGCTTGACGGCGATGGCCATGAAGGACCGTTCGCCTCCTTGGGTCGCAGCCCTCTAGGCGCAAGGGACCGTGCGCTCCGGCCGGCGGGTCCTGTCGTGGGAAAAGGTGCGCGCGGGCGAGGGGACTGTGCTCTGCGGCCCCCGGCGACGCGGGGACAGAGGCGCCTGCGGGCGAGGGACTGGGGCTCTCCGGCCCCCGGCAACCCGGGGGCAGAGGCACCTGCGGGCGAGGTTTACGTTCTCGGTACCTCTGCCCCCGGGTTGCCGGGGGAGGTTTCGGTCAGTAGACGGCCTGCTGCAAGGGGAGCGGCGAAGAAAAGTGGATCGTCAGCAAGGGGACGGCCCATGGTCGTGCTGGGCAGGCCCGAGGCCGCGTAGGCGGACAGATCGGCGGGTGCTTCGAGGAGGTGGTGGCGGTCCCCCGCGGCTTGGCTTAGTTCGGAGGCGATGGCGGGGTGGCCGTGCGGGAGGGCCACGTCGACTGGGGCCAGAAGAAGGTCGAGGACGGTGCGGGTGTGGTGGCTGAGGCCGCGGTGGCGCTCGCGGGGGTCGGCGCTTGACAGGCGGGGGGAGATCAGGGTTGGGAGGCCGAGCGACAAGGAGGCGTGAGCGTTGTCGAGGGACGCCAAGCCTCCGTGGCCGTATGCGGTGTCGGAGCCGATGATGCCGGGGCCGGGACCGAACAGGATCGCCTCCCAGTCCAGGCGTACGGCGGCGTCGAGGGCGCCGACTGCGCTGATCGCCTCGTACTCGCCACCGTAGGCGGGGCCTGCGGTGATGTGGCCGCAGAGCAGGTCGCGCTCGCGCAGTTCGGCGACGTCGCGCGACATCGATCCCGGCAGCGCCCCTCCCCCGGTCTGGACGTAGCCGACCCGCAGGCCGGGCGAGACCTGGGCCGCCGCCCATGCGGCGGGCGCCAGGTGACCATGCAGCGGCAGCACAGCCACCGGCGTGGTCCGCCGCTCATCCTGCGGCTGTCCTTTCGGACGCATACCGTCCGAAATGACAGCCGCATCGCCCTCGATCGGAGCGATCGGGTGTTGGAGCGAGGTGTAATTGAGCTTGAGCACATGCTCCTCGCTCCCTCCCCCGCCCTCCAGGCCGCGGGTGAGGTTGACGTGGACGACGTCGAAGCCGCCGGAGCCGAGGCCGAGCTCGACGGCGACGACGTTGACGACGACCTCGTCGCCCTCGCACATGGGGCCCAGTAGGACCTCGTCGGCCCAGGCGCAGCGGCGCTCGCCGGAGATCTCGACTTCCAGCGGCTCGGCGCAGACGACGACGCCGCGGCGCAGATTGAGGCGGCCGCTCACGCCTCGGCCGAGGCGCCCTCGGCAGCGGCGGCGAGGATCGCCTCGCAGACCTCGAGCATCTTCACGAGGTTGGCGGCCGGGACCATCTCGTCCGCGGTGTGGACGTTGTCGGTGCCGTTGGAGAGCAGGACGCAGTCGAAGCCGTCGCGGCGCAGAGCGTTGGCGTCGCTGCCGCCACCTATCGCGACTCGCTTGGGCTCCAGGCCGGCGCCGCACAGACCCGCCTCGGCGAAGCTCAGCGCCGGCGAGTCCTTCGGCAGCTGGTAGCCGCGGAACAGCTCTTCGATCCGCACGTCGACGTCGCAGCCGTGCTCGCTCGCGCCCCAGGCGCAGGCGTCGGAGATCCGCCCGGCTACCTCGGCGGCGCGCTCGGCGTCGAGGCTGCGCGCCTCGGCGTGGATGCCGCAGTGGCCGGGGACGACGTTGCCCGAGGTGCCGCCGGAGATCAGACCGACGTTGGCGGTCGTCCCCTCGTCGAGCCGGCCCAGGTCCATCCGCGTGATCGCCGCGGCGGCGGCCGCGATCGCGCTGCTGCCATCCTCGGGACGAATCCCGGCGTGGGCCTCGACCCCGGCGAAGTCGGCGAGAATCTTCTGCTGGGTCGGAGTGGTGACGATCACCTCGCCGACCGGGCCGGCGTGGTCGAGCACGAAGCCGGTGTCCGAGCGCAGTGTCGAGGCGTCGAAAGCCTTGGCGCCGCGCAGCCCCTGCTCCTCGGCGACGGTGAGGACGAGCTCAATCCCGATCGGCGGCGGCGAATGCGCGTGGCGCGCCACAAGCTCCATGAAGACGGCGACGGCGGCCTTGTTGTCGGCCCCGAGAATCGTCTCGCCGCGACTGCGGAAGACCCCTTCGTCGTCGATCACCTCGACCCGGCCCCTATGCGGGACGGTGTCGATGTGGGCGCAGAACATCACCCACTCGTCCCGCTGCCCCGGCAGCCGAGCCAGCAGGTTGCCGGCCCCGGCCTGGGCTGGAACGGCGGCGTCGTCCTCGCTGACCTCAAGCCCCAGCGCCCGCAGTTCGGCCGCGATCGTGTCCGCGATCTCGCGCTCCTCGCCGGTCGGGCTGCGGATCTCACAGAGGCGGACGAAGGTGTCGAATAGGCGAGAGTTCCCCTCCACCCCCGCAAGGCTAGCCGCAGCGGGTCTGCCGCGGGTGCTCAGTTCGAGCGAGGGGCGCCGACGTCGCTCTCAGCGGCGTCCTCGACCGCGTCCAACTCGCCGCCGTCGGCGGGCCGTTCGCCCGCATGCGTGGCGGCCGCCCCGACGAACTCGCGGAACAGCGGCTCAGGCCGATTCGGCCGCGAGTTGAACTCCGGGTGGTACTGGGAGGCGACGAAGAAGGGGTGGTCGGGAAGCTCGATCATCTCGACCAGACGCTCGTCGGGTGAGGTGCCGCCGCAGACCAGTCCCTCGTCTTCGAGCCGGCGCCGCAGCTGGTTGTTGACCTCGTAACGATGGCGGTGGCGCTTGTAGATGACGGCCTCGCCGAAGATCTCCCGCGCTTTGGTTCCCTCGTGCAGTTTCACCGGGTCGGCGCCGAGGCGCATCGTCCCGCCCATGTCGGAGACCTCCTTTTGCTCCGGCAGCAGGTCGACGACCGGGAACGGGGTCTCGGGGTCGAACTCGGCCGAGTTGGCGCCCTCCATGCCGACCACCGTGCGGGCGAACTCGACCACCGCGATCTGCATTCCGAGGCAGATCCCGAAGTAGGGAATCGAGCGTTCGCGGGCGATCCGTGCGGCCTGGATCTTGCCCTCGATACCGCGCTCGCCGAAGCCGCCGGGAATCAGGATCCCATCGCACCCCTCGAGTTTCTCGGGGTCGAGGTGCTCGGAGTCGACCAGCTCGATCTTGACGTTGACCCCGTGGTGGAAACCGCCGTGCTCAAGCGCCTCAATCACCGACTTGTAGGCGTCGGCCAGCTGCACGTACTTGCCGACGATCGCGATCCGGACCTCGCCGGTCGCGGAATCGGCGCGGCGCACCATCGCCTCCCACTCGGCCAGGTCGGGTGAGGGCGCCTCCATGCGGAAATGGTCGAGTACGAGGTCGTCGACCCCCTCGGCGCGGAAGACCAGCGGCACCTTGTAGATGTTGTCGACGTCGTGGGCGGAGATCACCGCTTCGACCGGAAGGCTGGCGAAGAGGGCGATCTTCTCGCGGATCTCGCGGTCGAGCCGGCCTTCGGAGCGGCAGACCAGCGCGTGCGGCTGGATCCCGATCCGTCGCAGCTCGTTGACCGAGTGCTGAGTCGGCTTCGTCTTCAGCTCACCGGCGTGGCCGACGTAGGGAACCAGCGTCAGGTGAACGAACATCGCCCGCTTCGGGGTCAGGTCGGTGTAGAGCTGACGGATCGACTCGAGAAAGGGCAGCGACTCGATGTCCCCGACGGTGCCGCCGATCTCGGTGATGACAAAATCGACCGACTGCGACTCGGCGACGATGAGAATCTTCTGCTTGATCTCGTTGGTGATGTGCGGGATCACCTGGACCGTGGCGCCGAGGTAGTCGCCACGGCGCTCGCGCCGGATCACCGAGTTGTAGACGGCGCCGGCGGTGACGTTCGAGGCCCGCGAAGTGTTTTCGTCGGTGAAGCGCTCGTAGTGGCCGAGGTCGAGATCGGCCTCGGCACCGTCCTCGGTGACGAAGACCTCGCCGTGCTGGAACGGGCTCATCGTCCCCGGGTCGATGTTGATGTAGGGATCGAACTTCTGCAGCTGTACTCGGTAGCCGCGGGAGACGAGGAGGCGGCCGATCGATGCCGCGGTGATTCCCTTTCCGAGAGCCGAGACCACTCCGCCGGTAACGAATATGAACTTCGTGTCGCCTTTGTCGGTCGGACTCATGCTCTGCCAAGCGAGTCTAGCCAGCGCAGTGGCGGAACCGATTCGATCGTCGCCGAAATAGATCGCAACTCGCCGTAAATCGTCAGTCCGAGGACGACCGCGAGGGCGAAGAGGCGGGCGTCGGCGCCGAGGATCGTCAGCAGCCAGACCCCGGCGATCGCCCCGATCAGGTTCGAGCCGGTGTCGCCGAGCATCGCCTTCTCACCCAGGGTCAGCCACGCGCCGACCAGGACCGGGCCGGCGAAGATCCCCAGCAGTTCGATCGGCGCCGGCGTCCAGGCGCCAAGGCAGAGACCCACTCCCAGTAGCGCCAGGCCCTTCTCGGCCCGCCCCGGACGCAGGTCGAGCAGGTTGCCGAGGTTGGTGGTGAGGATCAGCAGGACGACGTCAGCGAGGTAGCGCCAGTCCTCGAGGCCGCGCCCGGAGACGACGTAGGCGGCCAGCGCCAGCGCCCCGATCGCCTTGATCGCCCCGGTCGAGAGACTGCCGCCGCGCAACGCCGTCCAGTGCCCGCGCCAGCCGCGCGGCGCGCTCGCCGCCGCGCCCCGGCCGAGGGCGTCGTCGAGGAAGCCGAGGAAGGCGATCCCGAGCAGGTAGGGCAGCCAGCGGCGCAGCTGAGGATCGAGCAGTTCGAGGTCGGCGCGGTCGTTGAGGAAGGCGAGCGGCGCGAGTGCCACCAGGGCCGCTGTCGCCAGCACCGCCCCGAGCGGGAAGGCGAGCTGGGCGCCGCGGTAGTTCTCCCGCACCAGCCCGGCGTCGCGCAGCCCCCGCGCCCCGGCCGGAACCAGCACGATCGCGACCGCGATCGCCAGCGGAAACCCGACCCAGTACACCTACCGACCTTCGGTCAGCAGGTCCGGCAGCAACCTGTCGGCACTGCCCTTGACCCCGAAGCTGCCCTCGGTGCCGAGCATCGCGGAGACCATCGCCAGCCGGCCGGCGGTCAGGTCGACGTCATCGACGCTGGACAGGGTGTTGCCCTGGAAGAAGGAGATCGAAGACGGTTCGGTCGTGGTGGTCTCGATCCCGACGGCCGGCGTCCTGGTCCCGGTCATCCCGCTCAGCAGCGCCGATTCGAACTGGGCCGCGGTGCTGCGCTGGACCGGCCCCATATCGGTCGGCTGGTTGCGGACGACGATCACCGCGTCGAGGGCGCCGAAGCTGCCGCTGGCGCGTGAGAAGAGCTGGCCGCGCACGACATCGGGCAGGGTGCCGCCGATCACCAGCTGCCGGCCCAGGCCCTTGCCCAGTGCCGTCAGCTGGTCGGGGTTCGTCTGCAGGTTGTAGAAGCGCGTCTTCGAGAGATCGGCGGCGAACCCGCTGACATCGACCGGCTCACGAACGACGCCGACACCGACCAGTTGTGCCCCGGTCGGCCCGAGTCCTTCCTCGACCGCCCTGGAGATTTCGCTCGGCAGCCCACCGAGGGCGACGATCGCGACCCGCTTGCCCTTGAGGCGGTCGCGGGTCAGAACCGGGTAGACGCGCTCGGCGAACTGATTGGAGCGACTCAGCTCGCCGTTCAGTTCGTCGGTCTTCGAGCGGGCGTCCTGGAGGTTGCCGACCAGGCTCGCCTCGAGGTTCTTACGGGTCGTCCTCAGCGCGTCGCCGCCGAACTCGGCGCCGATCAGGATGCCGATCGCCAGCGAGAGGAAGACCGCGATCAGAGAGGTGGCGTGGTAGCGGGCGCTGTATCCCATCAGCTGCCGAAGGCTAGATGGTCGGCATCACGCCACTAGAACCCGAGCCAGAGCCTGATCTTCAGCCAGAACAGCTGGAAGACGTCGTTGAGGGCCGGCGAGGTGATGATCAGGATCGTCAGCAGGACCAGGAAGGCGAGGCCGAAGAGCGCGAACGGAGCCAGCGTCGAGGTCGGTTGGTAGAGCCGGCTGACGCCCTTGGCGTCGACCAGGCGCTCGCCGATCCGCAGCCGGGTGAGGAAGGTCGAGGACATGCCGCCGCGCTTGCGATCGAGGAACTCGATCAGGTTGAAGTGAGCGCCGACGCTGACGATCAGGTCCGCGCCCTTCTCATAGGCCATCAGCATCGCAACGTCCTCGCTGGTGCCGGCGGCGGGGACGATCGTGTGCGACAGGCCGGCCTCGACCAGGCGCTCGCAGCCGGGGGCGCGGCCGTCGGGGTAGGCGTGGACGATCAGCTCGGCACCGCAGGTCAGGGCCTTGTCGCTGGCGGAGTCCATGTCGCCGAGGATCAGGTCCGGCTTCAGGCCGGCCTCCAGCACCCCGTCGGCGCCGCCGTCGACGGCGACGATCAGCGGCCGCATGTCGCGGATGTAGGCACGCAGCGCCTTCAGGTCGCGGCGATGGCGCTCGCCACGAACGACGATCAGCACGTGGCGGTCGCGGAAGTGGGCCCTGGTCGGCGGGAAGTCGATCGTGCCGGTCAGCAGATCGGTCTCCTGGCGCACGTGGGCGACCGTGTTCTCGGCGAACTCGGCCAGCGCCTCGTCGATCCGCTGGCGATGCTCCTGCAGCTGCAGCTCCAGCTCGGCTTCGCTGAGGCCCCGGCCACGCAGCACCTCCTGGTCGCCGATCCGCACCGTGCCGCCGTCGATCACCAACCGGTCACCGTCGTGCAGCAACTCGAAGAGGCCGACGTCGGCGGGAACGTCGATCAGGCGGATCCCGGCCCGGGCCAGCATCAGTGGCCCGGCGTTGGGGTACTTGCCGTCGGAGGAGGGCGAGGCGTTGAGCACCGCCGCGACACCGGCTTCGATCAGCTCCTCGGCCGCGATCCGATCGATGTTGACGTGATCGATGACGGCGACGTCGCCGGGCCGTAGGCGCTTGACCAGGTGCTTGGTCCGCTCCCCGAGCCGTGCCGTGCCCTCGATCGGCGCCTCCGGGCGGCCTCCGTTGCGAAGCCCGAGTAGAGCGGGAAAGCGACGGCGACTGGTAGTTGCCACCTGGGCAGGTTAACCTGAAGGCCGCCTGACCGGCGCATTTCGGCGTCCTCAGTCGCTCACGTGCGAAGCACGCTTCGCTCCTTGCGTCCTTGAACTACTTGGTCACGCGACCTTCAAGAGTTGACGAGCATGCTGGGTCGCCGCCTCGTCGGAGTCCTCGCCGCCGAGCATGCGGCGGATCTCCTCGACCACGCCCTCGCCGCTGAGGCGCTCGACCCTGGCGAAAGAGCTCCCGTCGGCGACGTCCTTCTCGAGCCGGAAATGGACGTCGGCGAGCGAGGCGACCTGGGGCAGGTGGGTGATGCAGAGAACCTGGCGCCCCTCGCCCAGCGCCCGCAGCCTCTCCCCCACGACCCGCGCCGTATTGCCGCCGATTCCGGCGTCGATCTCGTCGAAGACCAGCGTCCCGGCGCTGGCCGCCTGGCCGAGTCCGCTGAGCGCCAGCATCACCCGCGAGAGCTCGCCGCCGGAGGCCGCCTCGCGCAGCGGCGCAGCCTCGATCCCTGGATTGGGAGCGACCCGCAGCTCGACCGTCTCGCGACCGCTGGGACCGAATCCGTCGGGATGGGGGTCGAGGACCACCTCCAGGGTCGCACCGGCCATCGAGAGCCGCTCCAGCTCGGCCGCGACCCGCTCTTCCAGCGGCACCGCGGCCTTGACGCGCCCGGAGCTAAGCGCCTTGCCGAGCTTCTCGCGTCGCGCCTCGGCCGCGGCCAGCGCCGCGCTCGCCTCGGCGCCGCGCACCTCGGCGCCCTCGAGACGCTCGATCTCGGCCCGGCAGTGCTCGGCGTGGGCGAGAACCGACTCGACGCTGCCGCCGTGCTTGCGCTCCAGCCGGTCGATCGCTTCCAGCCGTTCCTCGATCGCCGCCAGGGCGCCGGGGTCGGCCTCGATACCCTCGGCGTAGTCGCGCAGCTCCGAGCCGACGTCGCCGAGCTCGACCGCCAGCGCCGCGACCCGCTCGGCGATCGCGTCGAGACCGGCGTCGAGGCCGGTTGCGCCCAGCAGCCGGGATTCCGCTTCGGCCAGAGCCGCCGCCGCGCCGCCGCCGTCCTCCTCGGCCCCGGCCAGCCCGGCGTGGGCGCCCGCCGCAGCCTCTCGCAGGCCCTCGGCGTGGCGCAGGCGCTCGCGCCGCGCCGCGATCTCGGTCCGCTCGGCCGGATCCGGGCCGAGCTCCTCGATCTCCGAGAGCTCGTAGCGGTAGAGGTCGAGGTCGCGCTCCCGCGAGCCCTCGCGCTCGCGCAGCTCGGCCAGCTCAGCGGCGAGGCGGCCGCACTCGCGGTGCGCCTCGCGGTACAGGCGCCGGGTCTCGAGGTGCTCGGTCCCGGCGAAGCCGTCGAGGACCTCCAACTGGGCCGAGGAGATCGTCAGCTTGCGGTGCTCGTGCTGGCCGAAAAAAGCGAGCAGCCTGCCACCGAGCAGCTTCAGGTCGGCCGCCGTCGCCGACCGCCCGGCGACGAAGGCGCTGGTCCGCCCCCCGGCCGAGACCCGTCGCCCCAAGACGACCTCTTCCGCTCCCTCCGGCAGACGCTCGGCCAGCTCCGCCATCTCCGGCTCGGCGAGCAGCCCCTCTGGTAGGTCGAAGACCCCCTCGACCCACGCCTCCTCGGCTCCCGGCCTGACTATCTGGGCCTTGGCTTTGCCGCCCATCAGGAGGTCGAGCGAGTGGGCCAGCACCGTCTTGCCGGCGCCGGTCTCGCCGGTGATCGCGTTCAGCCCCTCGCCGAGCCGCAGTTCGGCCCGCTCGATCAACAGGAGGTTCTCGATCCTCAGCTCTCGCAGCACGCATCCCTGTGTAGCAACGGGCGCGGACCGACTAACCCCGTTTCGTCGCTATTCGCGGCGGCGCAGATGAGTGCGGCTGTCCTTTGTAGCCCAGTGGGCGACAAAGGACAGCCGCTGCACGTCAGTCTGCGGTCTCGGGCGGTCCGGCGGGCTGGACGAAGTCCCGATGGCGGACCAGGGCGAAGCCGAAGGCGGCGCCAACGAAGGAGAGCACGGCGGCGATCAGGATGATCTCGTTGAAGCCGCTGACGAAGGCCGCGTCGGCGGCCGTGCCGAGCCGGCCCGGCGCCACCCCGGCGACGTGCGCGGTCGCCGCCGCCCGCGATCCGCCCGAGGCCACCAGTTCGCCGAGACCGTGCGGGGCGTTGGGCAACAGCTCCGAGAGCTTGGTGTCGACCCGTGACTGGAAGACGGCTCCGAGGCCGGCGACCCCGGTCGCGATCCCGACCTGGCGAAAGGTCGTGTTGATCCCCGACCCCATCCCCGCTTTCTGCGGCGGCACGACCGCGATCGCCGCCTGGCCGATGCCCGGGTTGGTGGTTCCGATCCCGATTCCGGCGACGACGAAGCCGACGAGCAGCGTCGTCCATTCGGAGTCGACCGAGACGCCGTGCATCAGCAGCAGCCCGACCCCGACCAGGGTCATCCCAACCCCGAGCAGGATCCGGATCGGGATCTTGTTCGAGAGTGCGCCGGCGATCGGGGCGACGACGAAGCCGAGGATCGTCAGCGGCAGGAAGCGCAGCCCCGCTTCCAGGGGCGAGAAGTCGAGCACGCCCTGGAGGTAGATCGTCAGGTAGAGGAAGAGGGCGAACATCCCGGCCGAGAGCGTGAAAGCGACCGCCGAGACTCCGTTGAAGGCGCGTTTGCGGAAGAGCGAGAAGTCGAGCATCGGGTGCTCGCTGCGGAGCTCGATCGCGACGAAGGCGGCCATCAGCACCGCGGCGCCGAGGAGACAGGAGACGATCAGGGTGCTGCTCCAGCCTTCGGGGTTGCCGCGGATCAGGCCGAAGATCAGCAGGAAGAGAGCCAGGGAGAAGGTGACGAGGCCAGGGAAGTCGATCGGCTCGGGGCGCTCGGCGAAGACGTTGACGATCTTGCGCTCGGTCAGGACCATCGCCGCGATTCCGATCGGGACGTTGACGAAGAAGATCCACTCCCAACCGAAGCTCTGAGTGAGGACACCACCGACGAGAGGCCCGACAGCAACCGCGCCTCCGACCGTCGCGCCCCAGACGCCGAAGGCCGTCGCCCGGTCTTTGCCGTGGAACTCCTGGCCGATCAGCGCCAGCGAGGTGGCGAACATCCCGGCCCCGCCGATGCCCTGCAGGCCGCGGGCCAGGTTGAGCAGGGTCGGATCGTTGGAGATGCCGCAGAGGAAGGAGGCGAAGGTGAAGATCCCGAAGCCGATCGTGAAGACGCGCCGGCGCCCGAGCCGGTCGCCGAGCGAGCCGGCGGTGAGCAGAAAGGCGGCGAGCATCAGCGAGTAGGCGTCGACGACCCACTGCAGGCTGGAGAGGCTGGCGTGCAGTTCCCGCTGGATGTCGGGCAGGGCGACGTTGACGACGGTGACGTCCAGCAGCAGCATGAACGTCGCGATCGAGACCAGGACCAAGGTCCACCACTTGCGCTCCATCGGCAGCACCCTAGAGAACGGCAATCACCGGCTCTGATCAGACCGCCAAGTGGCCGAACTTCTCCCTGATTCGCTGGTAGAAGCTCGTGCCGGGCAACTGGGCGAGGCGGCCGACCGAGTCGACGAAGCGGACCTCCAGTGCGGCGCCCGCCTCGAGCTCGCAGAACTGGCTGCCGTCGATCGCGACTTCGACCGGCTCGCGGCCGGCGGCGTTGCCGACATGGAGGACGTCACCGGGGGCGACGACCAGCGCCCGGGCCGTCAGCGAGTGGGGCGAGATATAGCTGACCACATAGCCCTTCACTCCCCAGGCCAGGATCGGCCCCTGGTTGGCGAGGTTGTAGCCGGTCGAGCCGGCGGGGGTCGCGGCGACGAGGCCGTCGCAGCGCACGTGACCAACCTCCTCGCCGGCGATCCGGTAGCTCAGCTCCGCGACCCGGTCGCGAGGACGGCGGGCGAGGGTGATGTCGTTGAGGCCGACACCAGTGAGCTCGCCGACGTTGACCTCTAGGCCCGGCAGCTCGATCGTCTCGATCTCCCCGGTCAGGGCGCGGCGGATCCCGGCCGCGGCCTCGCCGCGGTCTACGGCGGCGAGGAAGCCGACGGTGCCGAAGTTGACGCCAAAGACGCGGACACCGGTATGGGCGTAGCGGCGCAGGGCGTGGAGGATCGAGCCGTCGCCACCGAGCACCAGGCAGATGTCGGGCACGAAGTCGTCGCCGACGACCTCGATGCCGGCGGCGGCGGGGCCGAATTTGTCGTGCTCCTCGCGGCTGGCGACGAGCCGCCAGCCGGCTTCGCCGGCAACGGTGACGGCGAGCGCCATCGCCTCCGCGACGGCGGGCGGATGGGAGTGGGTGATCAACGCCGCGCTCTTCACTCCTCTCCCTCCTCGGCGGCGAGGATCGCGGCTTCGAGGTCTTCGACCGCGGCGCCGGCGGCGGCACACCAGACGAAGGTCTCGCGGTTGCCTTTCGGGCCCGGCAGCCCGGAGGAGGCGAAGCCGCGCACGATCAGGCCGATCTCCTGCGCGGCCTCGGCGACGACGAGGATCGCCTCGCGGCGGTCGCCGGCGTCGCGGACGACGCCGCGCCCGACCCGCTTACGGCCGAGCTCGAACTGCGGCTTGACCATCGCCAGGATCTCGCCATCGCGGGCGAGGCAGCCGGCGACGGCCGGCAGGATCTTGGTCAGCGAGATGAAGGAGACGTCGACGGTCGCCAGCGAGGCGGCGAAGGGCAGATCGGCGGGCCGCAGCTCGCGAGCGTTGAGGCGCTCGATCACGGTCACCCGCGGATCCTCGCGCAGGCGCACGTCGAGCTGGCCGTAGGCGACGTCGACCGCGGCGACGCGCGGCGCCCCGCGCTGCAGCAGGCAATCGCTGAAGCCGCCGGTCGAGGCGCCGACGTCGAGGCAGTCACGGCCGTCCGGGTCGATCGCCAGAGCGTCGAGCGCGTTCTCCAGCTTGGTGCCGCCACGCGAGACATAGCGCGGGCCGGGATCGACGATCAGCGTCGCCTCCGGCTCGACCAGCTGGCTGGGCCGCAACGCCACCGGCCCGTCCTGTCCGACCCGGACTTCTCCGGCCCTGACGGCGCCGGCGGCAGCCGAGCGGGACGGAAACTGCCCCCGCTCCGCCAAAACCGCGTCGATCCGGGACTTCTTCACGCGGGCAACGCTACCGGGAAGGCCAAATTCTGGCCGTTTATTGGAGATTGAGATCGAGATGCAACATTTTCTTGACGACTTCCCGCCCCAGACATGATCTACTCGGTTGGGATCTGAAGTACTTGGATACCAGGAGAGCCAAATCCGCCCCCAATCACTCCCCGTGCATGGGGGCTCTGTGATCCCACTCACACACAAATCGCACATACGTTCGTACGCTGGTCAAGGAATCCGATGGAGAAACCGATGAAGGAGCTACAAAGACTTTTTGGCTGAGTCCCGCGTCGAAATCATTGCCCCCGTTGCTTCCCACAATGGGCGCACTCGACTCAACTGGGCTCACCTACCTCCCACGGATCCACATATATAGAGATACATATCTCTCCTCCCTGTAGTAACCCCAGAAGCGCCCCGCCTCCCCGGCGGGGCGTTTTCTGTTGTGGAGCGCTTTAACAAGCTAAAAACAGCCAGTCCGCCCGGCTGCGAAAACAGCCCTGAGGTGGGGTGAGTTTCAGTTGCGCTAAGTGACGTGCTCGCGCAGTGGGGACCTCACGATCGGCCGCTTTCGGCCACCCGCCTCCCGACGTGATCGACAAGGTGGCTAGCCGCGCAGGGCCCGCAGCGCGTTGAGAATGACCGCGAGGTCGATGCCCTCCTGCAGCAGGGCGCCTGCCACAGGGGGCAGGTAGCCGAAGGCGGCGAAACCCATCGCCGCCAGGCTCAGGCCCATGCCGACGAGGACGCTCTGGCGCGCGATCAGCAACGCCCGGCGCCCGGCATGCACGGCGTCGGCGACTCGATCCACCCGGTCGACCGTGATCACCGCGTCCGCCGTCTCCGAGGAGACCGTGGCGCCGGCGACGCCCATCGCGACCCCCAGGTCAGCGACGGCGAGGGCCGGGGCGTCGTTGACGCCGTCGCCGACCATCATCACCGGGCCGAGGTCGGGATCCTCGCGCAGCCTACGCACCACCTCGAGCTTGTCCTCCGGTGACTGTTCGGAGTAGACGCGATCGACCCCGATTTCGCGACCGATCCGCTCCGCCACCGATCGCCGATCGCCCGAGACCATCGCCACCTGCCTGACCCCTTCCGAACGCAGCCGCTCGACGATCCCGGCGGCGTCGGGGCGCAGCTCGTCCGCCATCGCGATCACCCCGCCCACGTGGCCGTCGATCGCGACGAGCACCCGCGCCTCTCCGGACCCGCGGCCGCTGACCAGCGCGGTGGAGGCGACCTCCTCGGCCGGCACCCCCTCCGCCCGCAGGAACGCCCTGCTGCCGACCAGGACGCGACGGTCGCCGACCGAACCCGCTATCCCCTGCCCCGGGTCCTCGTGGATCTCGGTGGGGATCGTGAGAGTCAACTCCGCCTCCTCGGCTGCCCGTACCAAGGCCTCGCCGAGCACGTGCGCCGACATGCGGTCGACCGAGGCGGCGAGGCGCAGCAGCTCGGCCCGATCGACCCCCGGCCGAGTCGCGATGTCCCGCACATCGGGGCTGCCGACCGTCAGCGTGCCGGTCTTGTCGAAGAGAACCGTACGGACCTGACCGAGCGTCTCGATCCCTCCCGTGCCCTTGACGACGACCCCTGCGCGCGCCGCGCGCGAGAGCCCCGAGACGAGGGCGATCGGCGCCGCGAGAATCAGCGGACACGGCGTCGCGACGACGACTACGGCGAGGGCCCGCACCGGATCGCCGCTGAGCGCCCAGGCGAGGCCGGCCACAAGCATCGTCGCCGGCAGGAAGAAGCCGGCGTAGCGGTCGGCGATCCGAACCAGCGGCGCGCGCTCGCCTTCGGCGTGCTCGACCAGCCGCACAAGGGCGCTGTAGGCGCTCTCGGCGGCGGGCCGATCGGCCCTCACCTCGAACGGCGATCCGGCGTTCGAGGTGCCGCTCAAGACGGCCATTCCCTGCTTGACGGTCACCGGCAGGGGCTCGCCGCTGAGCGCACTCGTGTCGATCACGGCCTCGGTGCTGAGGATCGTCCCGTCGACCGGGATGACCTCCCCTGTGCGGACCAAGGCCACGTCTCCGACCACGACCTGCTCCACGGGGACGTCGCGGAAACCGTCGGGAACGCGCAACCGGGCGATCTTCGGGGCCCGTTCGACGAGCGCGGTCAGCTCGCGCCGAGCGCGAGCCGAGGCGATTTCCTCCAGCGCCAGCCCGCCCGAAAACATCAGGCCGATGATCACGCCGGCGAGCTCTTCGCCCAACGCGAGGGCACCGACCATCGCGACCAGCGCGATCGTGTCGACCCCCATGTGCCGTTCGACCAGGACCGTCCGGGCGACCTCGACCGCGAGCTCCGCGGCAAGCAGCGTCAGCACTGCGCGCCAGACGGCATCGCCGGCGCTCGCATCGCCGGCGATGTGCAGTCCGCCGCCGATCACGATCGCGGCGAGGGCGATTCCGGCGAGGAGACGGGCACGGTGCCCCACCAACCACCGCAGAGAGGCGCCGAAATCGCCGCGATCCATCGGGGAATCTTCGAGGCTCACCGGCGGGAGCGCATCCGTAGAACTTCTCAGGCCCGACCGGCAAGTCCGCAATCGCCTTCGATGCGCGACCGCGCGGTTCTCGCCCACCCACCTGGGGACTCGGCGGACCTGAGAGAGTTTCCGGCCTGATGTCGACGGCCCTCAACCCCGAGCTGACGGAGCTGTCGCTCGAGCGGCTGCGGCTGCGGCGCAGCGCCAAGTGGGCTCGCTACCCGGCGGACGTGCTGCCGGCGTGGGTGGCGGAGATGGACTTCCCACTGGCCGAGCCGGTCCGGGTCGCCCTCGCCGAGGCGATTGAGCTCGACGACGCCGGCTACGCCTGGCCGGAGGGCTTGGAGCTGGCCGAGTCGTTCGCCGCGTTCGCGGCTGAGCGGTTGGACTGGCAGGTCGATCCGGCGGCGGTCTCCCCCAGCTCCGACGTCGTCGCGGCGGTCACCGCGGTGCTGCGGGAGATCTCCAAGCCGGGCGGGCGGGTCGTCGTCAACACCCCCGTCTACCACCCGTTCTTCTCGGTGATCGAGGAACTGGGCTGCGAACTGGTCGAAGCGCCGCTCGTCGAAGGCCGGCTCGACCCGGACGGGATCGACCGCTGCTTCGCCGCCGGCGCCAGGGCGCTGATCCTCTGCAGCCCGCACAACCCGGTCGGGACAGTGCCGTCCAAAGAGCAGTTGCTGGCGGTCGCGGAGGCCGCGGCCCGACACGGGGCCTGGGTCCTCGCCGACGAGATCCACGCGCCGCTAACCCTGCCCGGCGCCGAGCACGTGCCGTTCCTCTCCGTCTCCAAGGCCGCCGCCGAGTGGGGCGTCGCCTTCTGCTCAGCCTCGAAGGCCTTCAACCTCGCCGGCCTGCAGTGCGCCCAGATCGTCACCGCCTCCGACAACGCCGCAGCGGTGATCGAGGGCCTCCCGTTCCTCGCCACCCATTGCGGTCACCTCGGCGCGATCGCCTCGGTCGCCGCCTATCGCGACGGCAGCGCCTGGCTCGACGACGTGATCGCGGTGCTCGACCACAACCGCTCCCTGCTCGCCCAGCTGCTCGCCGAGCGCCTACCCGAGGTCGGCTACACGCCGCCGCGGGCCGGCTACCTGGCCTGGCTCGACCTGCGCGAGCTCGACCTCGGCGACGATCCCTCCGAGGCGCTGCTGGACCGTGGCCGCGTGGCCCTCAGCCCCGGGCCCCAGTTCGGCCCCCAGGGCGCCGGCTTCGCCCGCCTCAACATCGGCACCTCGCCGACACTGGTGGAGGAGGCGGTCGACCGGATCGCCAAGGCGGTCGGGCGTGGCTGAGTCGAATCCGGGTGCGGCGGGGCCGATGCCCAAAGCGCTGCCCGTGACCGACATCCGCAAGGCCCCCACCGCGAAGACGATCTGAAGGAGCCCGAACAGGATCTACCCGGGCCCCCCGATCGCTTCGCTCAGATACCGGCCTTGTTCATCCGTTCCTTCAGATGGTTGACCTGGTTCTGCAGGCTTTCCTCCCCGGAGCTCAGGGCGGAGACTTCACTTTCCAGGGCTTCGAAGCTCTTGGTCGAGTCGGACGCTTCGCCCTGCAGTTCCTTGACCTCGGTTTCGAGCTTGCCGAGGCTGCTTTCGCCGCCTTCGACCGCGGCGTTGACCTCGCGCTTGATCCGCGCCTGGTCGCGCGCGTTCTGCGCCTGCTGTTCGTTCTGCAGTTCTTCGCCGGCCTTGATCGCGCCGTTCAGACCGGAGAGTTCTTCCTTGATCTGCGCCGTCGCTTCCTTGACCACCTGATCGCTGCTGACGGCGCTGTTCTTGGCCGAGATCGCCAGGACGAGAGCGACGATCGCGATCACGGCGACGACCGCGCCGGAGATCCAAACCCATTTTGAGATACCGCTGGAGTCTTCCATTGCGGCCCACCCTAGAGACGCGGGCAGCGGAACCGGTGAAGATTCCCCTTACGGCCCGCGAGCGGCAGGCTACTCGGCGGCGGCCGGATCCTCTCCCGGCCAGCGACCGGTTAGGGAGGCGAAGCCGGAGCGGGCGCCGTGGTCGGTCAGGCCCTTGACGACGCGAAAGATCGCACCCTCGATCGCCAGGGCGGCGACCAGTTTCACCGTCGGCACGCCACGCTGATCGGGTTCGGGGGGATCCTCGTCGTCGATCACCGCCCAGAGGCGTTCGAATGCCTTCTTGCCGGCCATCCCGGCGACCAGGCCGGCGCCGATCCCGATCGGTGCGAAGAGGAACTTCATGCGCGCAGGCTACCCCCCGGCCGCGGCGCCCAAACGGTCAGATCTCGCGACAGCCCCATTCTCGGCCATCTCGACGACTTGTTACGATATATCGCGTTAGTTAAAGATAGAAAGGCAAACAGATGCACCACAGACACGATTCACGACATCCAGGACATCTCGGCCGGCAGGAGTTCGCGCGCAGCCGCGGCCCCCGCTACGGTCGCGGGCGCGGCGGCCCGAGGGCACGCCGAGGCGACGTCAGGGCAGCGGTTCTGGCCCTTCTCGCCGAGCGGCCGATGCACGGCTACGAGATGATCAAGGAGATCGAGGAGCGCACCGACGGGGCCTGGACCCCGAGCGCCGGCTCGATCTACCCGACGCTGCAGATGCTCGAGGACGAGGGACTGATCCGCGGCGAGGAGAGCGACGGCAAGCGCCGCTTCACCCTGACCGAGGACGGCGCCGCCCAGCAGGCCGAGAAGGCCGGCGAGCAGACTCCGTGGGACGCCGTCAAAGCCGACGCCGCCCCGGAGCAGATCCACCTGGCCGGATCGATGAAGAAGCTCAATCACGCGATCGGCCAGACCTTCCATGCCGCCGACCAGGGGCAGCAGAAGCGAGTCCGCGAGTTGCTCGACGAGACCCGGCGCAAGATCTACGCGATCCTCGCCGAGGAGAACTAACGGGTCAGCGTTCGCCGCTGCGATCGTCGGCTTCGGGGCGCGCCTCGCGGCCCGAGCCGCTCTGGGCGGCGGGCCGCGAGAAGTCCGTTCCCCCAAACGGACCCACACGTATAGAGATACGCATCTCTCCTCCCTATGGTGATTCCCAGAAGCGACTCGAGGTCATGCTTCGTTCCCCTTCACCGGAGAGACCTGAGCAGGCTATTCGATTGCGCCGATTGAATCAATCCTCAATATTCATTAGCCCAGCATCGGCTGCACGGACGGCATCGCGGCGAGTACTCGGTCCGCCACGGACTGGCCGGTGAGACCGGCCTCGGCCCGCAGCAGCGCCGGCTTGCCGTGGGTCACGTAGCGGTCCGGCAGACCGACACGGAGGACCCGGGCGCGCTCGACGGGCCCGTCGGCGAGGGCGTCCTCGAGGTGATCGAGGACCGCCGAGCCGAAGCCGCCGGGCAGCACGTTCTCCTCGATCGTCACCAGCAGGTCGTGCTCGCGGGCCAGGCGCGAAGCCAGCTCGCCGTCGATCGGCTTGGCGAAGCGCGCGTCGGCGACGGTTACCTGGAGGCCGTGGTCGGCGAGGATCGCCGCCGCCTCCAGGGCGAGGCTGACGCCGTAGCCGTAGCCGAGCAGCGCCACCCGCTCGCCCGCGGCGAGGACCTCGCCCTTGCCGATCGGGATCAGCTCCGGCCCGTCCGACAACTCGACGCCCTCCCCCGCGCCGCGCGGGTAGCGCAGTGCCGCCGGCCCGTCGAGGGCGATCGCGGTGTGCAGCATGTGGACCAGCATCGCCTCGTCGCGCGGGGCCATGACGACGACGTTCGGGATCGGGCGGAAGTAGGAGATGTCGAAAGCGCCGTGGTGGGTCGGGCCGTCGTCGCCGACCAGGCCGGCCCGGTCCATCGCGAAGGTGACGTCGAGCTCCTGCAGGCAGACGTCGTGGATGATCTGGTCGAAGGCGCGCTGAAGGAAGGTCGAGTAGATCGCGCAAACCGGCTTGGCGCCCTGCAGCGCGAGTCCGCAGGCGAGCAGGACGGCATTCTGCTCGGCGATGCCGACGTCGTAGTACTGCCCCGGGGCCTCATCGGCCAACTTCTGCAGGCCGGTCCCCCCCGCCATCGCCGCAGTGATCCCGATCACCCGCTCATCGCGCGCGGCCTCGGCGACCATCGCGTCGGCGAAGACCTGCGTGTACTGGGGCGGCGCCCCAGGGGCGGCCGGCTTCTCGAGCCGCTCGATCCCCTCCGGCGAGTCGGTTTCGGTCACCGGCACCACCGGCCGATGGGCTGAATTCCCGCCTATATCTCCACTTTTCGGCCCGTCGGCGGCGGGTTTGCCGTTGACGATCGAGTTGGGCTTCGCGGCGTGCCACTCCTCCATCGACTCCAGGCCGCCGGCTTCGGCCGGCGCGAAGCCCTTGCCCTTGACCGTGTGGATGTGGACGACAACCGGGCGTTCGGCCTCAAAGGCCTCGGTCAGCGCCTCCCGCAGAGCGTGCACGTCGTGGCCGTCGATCACGCCCATGTAGGCGAGGTCGAGCTCCTCGAAGAAGAGGCCCGGCGCCCAGTAGGCCTTGATCGCCGACTTGATCTCCGGCCCGAGCCTCTCGATCCGCCGGCCGAGGCCGAGCGGCAGCTTGGTCAGCCGGTCCTCAACCCCCTCGCGGGCGTGGTAGAGCCGCGGGTTGAGCCGGATCCGGTTGAAGTAGCGCGAGAGGGCGCCGACGTTGGGCGAGATCGACATGCCGTTGTCGTTGAGGACGATCACCATCGGCGTCTGCAGGCCGCCGGCGGCGAGCATCGCCTCGTAGGCGACGCCGCCGGTCAGGGCGCCGTCGCCGATTACGGCGGCAACCCGGCCGTCCTCGCCGATCCCCTTGCGCATCGCCTCCTTGAGGCCGACGCCGTAGCCGATCGAGGTCGAGGCGTGGCCGGCGCCCATGATGTCGTGCTCGGACTCGGCGATCGAGCAGAACGGGGCGAGGCCCTCGTACTGGCGGATCGTCGGCAGCTCGTCACGGCGTCCGGTGAGGATCTTGTGCGGGTAGGACTGGTGGCCGACGTCCCAGAGGATCTTGTCGCGAGGGGAGTCGAGCAGGCTGTGCAGGGCGACCGCCAACTCGCAGGTGCCGAGGTTGGCGCCGAAGTGGCCGCCGATCTCGCCGATCGTGTCGATGATGTAGGTCCGCATCTCCTGCGCGACCTGCTGCAGCTGGTCGTCGCTCAGCTCGTGCAGGTCGGCGGGGTCGTCGATCGCGGCCAGCAAGGGCTCCTGGGTCTCGTCTGATCTGCCCTGGGTGGGGGGCTTCTCGCTCATTCGTTCCTCGTGAATATGTAGTCGGCCACGCGCCTCAAATCGTCGGTTTTACCGTCGGCCTCGGCCAGCGCGGCTGTCGCCTTGGCGTGTGACTCGGCGGCGAGCTCGCGCGCCCGGTCGAGGCCAAAGAGGCTGACGTAGGTGAGTTTGCCGTGTCTCTCGTCGCTTCCATGCGGCTTGCCGAGCTGCTCGTCGCTCTCGGTGACGTCGAGAATGTCGTCGACGATCTGGAACAGGACACCGAGCTCGTCCGCAAATCGGCGGTACGGCATTGTCTCAGGTTCGCCGAGGCCCTCGAGGACAAGTACGACGCCGACGCTCGCGGCGATCAGCCGGCCGGTCTTCAGCGCGTGCAGGGCGCGCAGGCCCGCGGCGTCGTCCTCGGCCCCGATCACGTCCACGTACTGGCCGCCGACCATCCCGTCGACCCCGGTCGCCCCGGCCAACTCGCCGAGCGCGGCCAGGACCCGGGCCGGCTCGCCCGGCTGTCCACAGAAGAGCCGCACCGCCTCGGCGAAGAGCCCGTCGCCGGCGAGGATCGCGACGTCCTCGCCGAACTTGACGTGGGAGGTCGGAAGGCCGCGCCGCAGCTCGTCGTCGTCCATCGCCGGCAGGTCGTCGTGGATCAGCGAGTAGGTGTGAATCAGCTCGATCGCGCAGGCAGCCGGGAGGAGGCGCTCGGGATCGGCGTCGAGGGCGCGGGCGGTGGCCAGCGCAAGGACCGGCCGCACCCGCTTGCCGCCGGCCAGCAGCGAGTAGCTCATCGCCTCCTCGAGCCCGGCGGTCGCGTCGGCGACCGAGAAGCGCAAATCGCCCAGGGCGGCATCGACGATGGCGCGGAGATCGTCCGGGTACATCAGCTGCGGGCGGCGCTACTCATTCGCGTTCGCCGCTTCACGCGCCCCCCGGTTGGCCTCCTCGACCGCCTCGGCGGCGAGCTCGGCGGCCTCCGCGGCGAGCTCACCGGCACGCTCGTCGCCGGTCTCCCCGGCCTCCAGCTCGGTCGCGATCGCGCGCAGGCGGGCGGCGATCTGGCCCAGGCGACTGATCTCACTCATTTGGCCGGCTCCCGCTGGCGGACGATCGCGCCGAGGATCCCGTTGATGAATTTCGGCGCGTCGGCGCCGCAGTACTCCTTGGCGATTTCCAGCGCCTCGTCGATCGCCACCTCGACCGGGGCGAGGTTGTGTTCGATCTCGAAGAGGGCGACCCGCATCACGTTCAGGTCCAGTGGCGCGATCCGGTCGACGGTCCAGCCCTTGGCGTACTCGGAGATCGTCTCGTCGAGGTCTTCGCGCTCGGCGTCGACGCCCTCGGCCAGCTCGCGGGTCAGCGGCCGCGCCGCGGCGATCAGCTCCGCCAGCGGGCGGCCGGTGATATCCCGCTGGTAGCTGGCGAAGACGGCGTCGCGGCGTTGGTCTGACCTGCGCATCGGTCCATTCTCGCGCTTTCGGCGGCCGGGCCGCCGCGGCCGCTACCTCAGCGCAGAATCTCGACCAGCAGGACCCAGGCGTTGGCGACCGCGCCGGCGATCGCGAAGACGACCCCGGCGAGCTGGATTCAGGCGCGGGACATGTACTCGCCGGTGCGGGTGTCGACGCGGATCGTTTCGCCCTCCTCGATGAAGAGCGGCACCTGCACCGTGACCCCGGACTCCAGCGTCGCCGGCTTGTAGGCGTTGCCGGAGACCGTGTCGCCCTTGAGGCCGGGGTCGGACTTCGTCACCTTCATGTCGATCGCGCTCGGGACCTGGATCCCGCTTGGATTCTCGTCGACGAACAGCACCTCGACCTCGCCGTTGGGCAGCACCCACTTCATCTCCTCGCCGAGCACGCTGGTCGGGATCTCGATCTGGTCGTAGTCGCGGCTGTCCATGAAGACGGCCGAGTCGCCCGAGTCGTAGAGGTATTGCATCTTCTTCGATTCGGTCCGCACGAGGCGGAACTTCTCGCCGGCGCGGAAGGTCTTGTCGATCACCGAGCCGTCCTCGATGCGGCGCAACTTGGTCCGCACGAAGGCGCCGCCCTTACCGGGCTTGACGTGCTGGAACTCGATGATCTTCCAGATCTTGCCGTCGATCTCGATGTGGCTGCCGTTTTTGAACTGGTTCGTCGAAACTTGCATATCGGGCAGCGTATAGATCCGCTCGCGGGCCTGAGTCAGGTGTCGGTGCCGATGCTCTGTTCGGCCGCGGTGCTGGTCGTCAGCGCCTTCGCGGGGCCGCCGGTGAGGACGCGGCGGACCAGGCGCGGAGCGAGGATCCGGGCGACCGCGGCGAGCGCGTAGGGACGCGGCACGTAACGCTCGGCCTTGCCGCCGGGACCGGCCTCGTAGATCGCCTCGGCGACCGTCTCGGGCTTGGAGACAACCCAGCGGGTGATCGCCTTCTGGCGCAGCTCGGTCGCCGGGAAGCCCTCGGTGGCGACGAAGCCGGGCAGGACCATGCCGACGTGGACCCCGTGAGGAAGCTCCTCGGCATGCAGGGCGTCGGTCCAGCCGATCAGGGCGAACTTGCTCGCCGAGTAGGCCCCGGTGCGAGCCCGCGCGACGCGACCGGCGGTGCTGGCGACGTTGACGATCGCGCTCGGCGCCGATTCGCGCAGCAGCGGCAGCAGCGCCTCGGTGAGGCGGACGACGGCGTCGAAGTTGAGCTCCATGTGGCGGTGGACGTTGGCGTAGCCGCTCTCGGCGAAGCCGCCGCGCCAGGCGGCGCCGGCGTTGTTGACGAGCAGGTCGAGGCGGCCGTGCTCGGATTCGACGTGGGCGCGAACCCGCTCCGGTGCGTCCGGGTCGGTCAGGTCGACGGCGACGTAGGTGGCCTTGCAGGGCAGCGAGTCCGCGAGCTCGGCCAGCAGCTCATCGCGGCGGGCGACCAGTACCAGCTCGGCGCCCGGCTCCCGTGAGAGCCGGATCGCGGTCGCCTCGCCGATTCCGGTCGAGGCCCCGGTGACGAGGGCAACGCTCATTGCCGCAACCATATTCGACCCACAACCGATGCCTGGTCAGCGGCTCGGGCAGTAGTAGAGGGTTTGCGAGGAACTGCCGGAGACTCAGTAGCCGGCCGGGTGGCGGGCGACGAATCCGGCCGTGGAGACCATGTTGCGGTGCCAGCGGGGGCCGGTGCCGTGGGTATCTCCGACGGTGTCCCAACGCAGGCCGTCGATCACCGCGAAAGCGTGGCCGGCGTTGGCATAGACGGTGATCCAGCGGCCTCTGCCGCGGACCCAGGACTTCATCATTTCGCCCGAGTCCATCGGCGTGCTCAGCAGGCCGGCACCGTGCAGGGCAAAGCTGACGGCGCCGGAGCAGTCATAGCCTCTCATGTACCAGCGGGCATGGCCGCCGCCCCAGACGTAGGGCTTGGTGCGGATCCGGTTAGCCGCGTAGATCGCGGCCTTGACCGCGCCGGGGGCGTTTTCCGGAAAGATCGCGGCGCCGAGGACGAGCTTCGCCTTGGTCACCGGGGCGCAGGTCCGGACGCCGGTGGCTTCGTCGGTCGTGCATTCGGTCGAACCCGGGGTCGGCGTCGTGGGCGTCGCCGGCGTGCCGGTTTCGCTGCCGGTCGTCGGGGTCAGGCCCCCGCCGGCGCCAAGCGCCGCGGCGGGAAGCGCCACCGCCGCGACAACCAATGCCATAAACGTCAAACGGGCTCGTGCCCCAAACAACCGCAAACCAGTCTCCTTTGTTGGCCTGCGGGGTTAGCTGTCGGGCTGGCGCTGAAGGAGCTTGCGCTCCCACTCTGATCGAGTGGATTCGCCCCAATATCGGTTCCCCCGCTCCGAGGTTTTCAGGCCCCCGGATTCGGCATACCGGTCTTGAACTCCGGGCAGTGTAGCCGCTGTCGGCGTCAGAAAACGGGCAATCGGTTTCAGTCTTGTCGGATCAACGGCAATCGGCGACTTGCAAGGATGGGCGCCTTGCCCGCCTCGCCCGAGTCCCAGCCCCACGCTCCGCGACTGAGCGCCGTCCGCCGCGACGGCGAGCGGGTGACGCCGCTGGAGCTCTTCTTCGACCTCGTCTTCGTCCTCGCGATCACCCAGTGCACGGAGCTGATGGCGCACCACCCGACCTGGTCGGGCCTGGGCCAGGGACTGCTTGTTCTGGGCGTGCTCTGGTGGGCCTGGGTCGGCTACGCCTGGCTGACCAGCGTGATCGACCCGGAGGAGGGTGCGGTGCGGCTGGCGATGTTCGGGGCGATGGCCGCGCTGCTGATCGTCTCGCTGGCGGTTCCGGAGGCGTTCGGCGGCCTGGCTCTGACCTTCGCCCTCGCCTACGGCGTCTTCCGCGTCGCCCACATCGGCCTCTTCATGCTCGCCAGCCCCGATGACGACGCCCTGCGCCACTCGGTGCTCGGGCTCGCCGGCAGCACCGTGCTCGCCGTCGCGCTGCTGCTGATCGCGTCCCTCTTCGACGGCCTCGCCCAGGGAGCGCTCTGGGCGCTCGCTCTCCTGCTCGACATGGGCCTGCCCTACTTCTTCGGAACCGAGGGCTGGAAACTCGTTCCCGGACACTTCGCCGAGCGCCACGGGCTGATCGTGATCATCGCCCTCGGCGAGTCGATCGTCGCGATCGGGGTCGGCGCCGCCGGTCACCTCAACCTCGCGATCGGAACGGCGGCGGTGCTCGGAGTCGCCCTGGCGGCAGCGCAGTGGTGGATCTACTTCGACGTCGTCGCGCTGATTTCGGCCCGGCGCCTGGGCGAAGCCGAGCCGGGCCGAGCCCAGAACGCCCTGGCTCGCGACTCCTACTCCTACATCCACTTGCTGCTGGTCGCCGGGATCGTCCTCACCGCTTTCGGCCTGAAGACGACGATCGCACACACCGGCGAGCACCTCGACGCCGTCTCCGCCTTCGCCCTGCTCGGCGGTGTCGCCATCTACCTCCTCGGCCTGGTCGCCTTCCGGCTCCGCCACGTGCAGTCGATCAACCGCCAGCGACTCGGCCTGGCGATCGTTCTGCTGATCCTGATCCCGGTGGCGATGGCGGTACCGGCGCTGATCTCTCTGGGGATCGTCGTCGTACTGATCTGGACGATGGTCGCCTACGAGAGCCACGGCTACGACGAGCGTCGTGACCGGTTGCGCCGCGAAGCCTCCGTCTCCCACTCCGCCGTCGCCTGAGCCGGGGCCGGACGGATGTTCGATTTCCGACATACTGATCGACCTTGACCCCCACTCCCCCCCTTCTCGACGAACTCCTGCGCACCGGCGCCCCCTCCGGTTACGAGGGACCGGCGGCGGAGATCTGGCGCAGGGCGGCGTCCTTCGCCGAGCTCAGCACTGACGGGCTCGGCTCCTCGATCGCCCGTGTCGGTGACGCCTCACCGCTGCTCGCGGTGGTCGGCCACATCGACGAGATCGGGCTGATCGTCACCCACGTCGACGAGAAGGGCTTCCTCTGGTTCACCTCGATCGGCGGCTGGGACCCCCAGATCCTGGTCGGCCAGCGGGTCGAGATCCGCGGCAAGGACGGCCCCGTTCTCGGCGTCGTCGGCCGCAAGCCGATCCACCTGCTCGAAGCCGACCAGCGCAAGAAGGTCGTCGAGCTGAAGGGGATGCACATCGACATCGGCGCCTCCGACGGCGAGGAGGCTTCCGAGCTGGTCCGCGTCGGCGACCCGGTCGTGATCGCCGCCGAGCCGGTGCCGATGCTGGGAGAGCGGCTCGTCTCCAAGGCGATGGACAACCGCCTCGGTGCCTACGTCGCGCTGGAGAGCCTGCGCCGCGCCCACGAGGGTGGCGAGATGGCCGGCTCCTTCGCTGCCGTCGCCGCCGTGCAGGAGGAGATCGGCCTGTTCGGTGCCCGTACCGCGGCCTTCGAGGTCCGCCCTGATATCGCGATTGCCGTCGACGTCACTCACGCAACCGACGCCCCCGGCGTCGACGAGAAGGAGCTCGGCGCCAGCCCACTCGGCTCCGGCCCGGTGATCGGCCGCGGCTCCACCCTCTCCCCCAAGGTCTTCGAGCTGCTGGTCGAGACCGCCGAGGCAGAGGGCATCGCGCACTCGATCAGCGCCAGCGGCCGCGGTACCAGCACCGACGCCGACGTCCTGCAGATCTCCCGCGCCGGCATCCCCACCGGCCTCGTCTCGATCCCCCTGCGCTACATGCACTCGCCGGTCGAGATGGTCGACCTCGCCGACGTCGAGGCGACGGTCGCCCTGCTCGCCGCCTTCGCCGCCCGCCTGACGGCGGACGTCGACCTCAGCCGCTGAGGCTCAGTTGTCGATGAAAACTTGGTTGCGGCCGCCGGCCTTAGCGGCGTAAAGAGCCGCGTCGGCGCGGGACATCAGGTCTTCGGTGTCGACCTGCCCGTCCTCGGCGATCGCGACGCCGATGCTGACGGTGACCTGGATGCCGACGGGGCGGCGGTCGCGGACCTCGTGGCGCAGCCGCTCGGAGATCTCGAGCGCGTCATCGCGGCTGGCGCCGGGGAGGATCACGAGGATCTCCTCGCCGCCGATCCGGTAGATCGAGTCGCCCGCCCGCAGCGCCGCCCGCATCGTGTAGGCGACGTCCTGCAGGACCGCGTCTCCGGCGGCGTGGCCGAGCTGGTCGTTGACCCGCTTGAAGTGGTCGAGGTCGCAGAGCAACAGCGCGTGCGAGAGGTTCTGCTCGATGTCGCAGGGCTGGCCGTGCAGCTCGCCGAGACGCTGCTCGAGGGCGTTGCGGTTGAAGAGGCCGGTCAGCGGGTCGAGGGTCGAGCTGCGGCGGTGGGCGCGGTCGGACTCGACCAGCGCGCCGGAGAGGATCACGGTGCTGAGGACCAGCGCCGCCGCCGCGATCAGGGCCTGGCGATGTTCCAGCGCCGCGCCCGGGTCCGGGAGGATCGCGCTGGCGATGAACATCGCCGCGATGAAGATCGTCCCAAAGACGATGCCGCGGGGATCGAAGCGGAAGCCGAGGGTGACCGCCGGCAGCGCGAACCAGATCAGGACCGGGCTGGTCGACTCGCCGGAGACGAGCACCGCGGCGGCGATCAGCACCGGCAGCGCCGCCCAGGCGCCGGCGACCCAGACGGCCGGATGCGGGCTATTGCGCATGAAGCGATCGGCGACAAGGAAGCCGGCGAACCCCAAGCCCAGCGGCAGCACCCACCACCAGCCGATCTGGGAGCCGCCGAAGGCGAGGGCGAGGGCGAGGATCGCGAAGCAGGCGGCCCGGTAGGGACGGACCCGCAACTCCATGTCGAGCAGCCGTTCGCGGCGCGCTTCGTCGTGGATCGAGACCAGGGTCTGGGCGCCCTCGCGACCGGCGTCGCGGCTGCGCGTCGCCTGGTGGTTGATCGTCTGCGCGGTCCAGTTCACCTGAGGCCCATCGGCGCGGCGACGGGTGCGGCTTTAGGCCTGCAGAAAGTTGGTCAGCGATCCCGAAACGGGAGCGCCGCTGGCCGCTATTCGACCAGCTGCAGGTCCTTGGGGAGGCTGCTGAGGTTTCGGCAGCCGTCCTCGGCGACGACGACAAAGTCCTCGATCCGCACCCCGAGTCGGCCCGGCAGGTAGATCCCCGGCTCGACGGTGACGACTTCGCCCGGCTCCAGCAGGTCGTCGGAGCGCGGCGAGAGTCGCGGCCCCTCGTGTACCTCGAGGCCGACGCCGTGGCCGAGCCCATGGCCGAAGCGCTTGCCGTAACCGGCTTCGTCGATCAGCTTGCGGGCGACGGCGTCGACGTCTTCGCCCTTGGCGCCGGCCTTGACGGCGGCCAGTGAGGCCAGCTGGGCCTCGAGCACCACCGCGTAGACCTGGCGCGCCTCCTCGCCGGGGTCGCCGGTCGCGTAGGTGCGGGTGCCGTCGGAGCAGTAGCCGTCGAGCTTGGCCCCCATGTCGAAGACGACCAGCTCGCCGCGGCCGATCTCGCGTTCGCCGGGCTCGGCGTGCGGCAGCGCTCCATTGGGGCCGGCGGCGACGATCGCCGGGAACGAGGGGTCGCCGCCGAGCTCGCGGATCCGGGCTTCGGCGGCGCGGGCCACCTCGCGCTCGGTGCGACCGGCGAAGCCACGCTCGACGCTCCATTCCCAGACCTCGTCGGCGATCTTCGAGGCGGCCTCGATCGCCGCCAGCTCCTCGGCGTCCTTGACCCTGCGCAGGCGCTCGACGGTGCCGCCGGCCGGGACCGCCTCGACCGCCTCGCCGAGTTTCTCCCTCAGTTTCGCCAGCGAACGGACCGACATCTGGTCGTCCTCGAAGCCGACCCTGCCCTCCAGGCGCTCGGCGATCGCCGCCAGCCAGTCGCCCTCGATCGTGATCGGCTCCCAGCCCTCGACCTCGGCCTCGGCGCGCTCGGTGTAGCGGAAGTCGGTGAAGAAGAGGCGCAGACCCGGCCCGCAGACGCAGGCCCCGTTGGTGCCGGTGAAGCCGGTCAGGTAGCGGACGTTGGTCAGGTCGGTGACCAGCATCCGGTCGAGCTCGCGCTCGCCGAGGGCGCTCTCCAGGCGCTCGCCGCGGCCGCGCATCAGCCGGCCACCCCGAGCTCGCCGGCCAGCAGCTCCAGCGCCTCGCGGTAGCCGTCGGGCCCCTTGCCGGAGATCTTCGCCAGCACCAGCCCGTCGAAGACCGAGATCCTGCGCCAGTCGTCGCGGGACTCGACGTCGGAGAGGTGGACCTCGACCGCGGGCAGGCGGGAGACGTCGAGCGCGTCGGCGATCGCGCGGCTGTAGTGAGTCCAGGCGCCGGCGTTGATCAGCGCCGCGTCCGCCATGTCGCGCAGCCGGTGCAGGTACTCGACGAACTCCCCCTCGTGGTTGGTCTGGAAGAAGATCGGCTCCAGGCCATCAGCCTGCGCCCAGGCGGCGATCTGCTGCTCGAGCCGGCTCAGCGAGAGGCCGCCGTAGACCGAGGCGTCGCGGCGCTCGAGGACGTCGAAGTTGACGCCATGCAGGACGGCGACGCGGTTGGTGGTGGCGGTCACGGCAGCAGCTCTTCCACGGCGTCCCGGACCCTAGCGGGGTCGACGAGCTGCCCAACCCGGGGCTCGCCCGGCTCGGAGAGGAGGACGAAGCCGACGCCGGCGGCGGTCTTCTTCTTGTCGCGCTGCAGGGCGTCGAGGATCGCGTCGACAAAGCCTGTGCGGTCGGCCGGCGGGTCGAGCACGGTGGGCAACCCGTGACGGGCGAGGATCGCCTCGACCTCGGCGCGCAGCTCGGGGGCGTTGGAGAGCCTCAGGGCGGCCAGCAGCCCGATCCCGATCGCCTCACCGTGGCGATAGCGCCGGTACTCGGTGGCCGCCTCGATCGCGTGGCCGACGGTGTGGCCGAGGTTGAGCATGTGGCGCAGGCCGCCGTCGCGCTCGTCGGCGGCGACGATTTCGCACTTGAAGCGCGCGCAGGCGAAGATCACGTCGTCAAGCTCCGCCTCATCCAGGTCTTCGATCACTCGCACCCGCTCCCAGAGCGGGCCGCCGGCAAGCAGACCGGTCTTCAGCACCTCGACGAACCCGGACGCAAGCTCCTCTCGCGGCAGAGTCCGCAGGGTGCCGGTGTCGGCGACGACGAGCGCCGGCAACTGGTACGCGCCCGCGTAGTTCTTGCCCTGCGGAAGGTCGACGCCGGTCTTGCCGCCGTAGGCGGAGTCGACCTGGGCGACGAGCGTCGTCGGCACCTGCACGACCGGCACACCACGCTGGTAGATATGAGCGCAGAATCCGGCGAGGTCGCCGACCACCCCGCCGCCGAGGGCGATGACGTGGTCCTCGCGGGTCATCCCCCGCTCAGCCATCGCCTCGAGAACCTCCGAGACCGTGTCGAGCGTCTTTTCCATCTCCCCTGCTGCGAAGCGGATCCGGCCGGTGAGCGGTCCCACGGCATCGCCGTAGAGATCGGCGACGATGCGATCGGTAACGCAGTAGCCGTACCCACGCGGCCCCCAGGCGCGCCCGATCGGCGTGTCCAACCCAAGGCCGGAGCGCAGCAACCCCGAGCCGACAAAGATCGGATACTCGCCCGAGGCGCTCGACGCCCAGAGCAGCTTGGTCCCTGTCGGCAGCTCCCCCAGCGCCAGCACGGCCGGCAGCGCGCGCTCGACGATCTCGCGGTCGCCGACGGGGATCACCGCGTCGGCGAGCTCTTCGTAGAGCGGCAGGCGCTCGGCCAGCAGCGCCTCGACATCGGTGGCGCTCGTCGCCAGCGGCCGTTCGCTGTGGGCGATCCTCCGCCAGGACTCGGCGGCGTCGACCTGCAGCCAGACGACGGTGTGGCGGTCGAGCGCGGCGCGGATCCGCTCCGAGAGGACCGAGCCGCCGCCGAGGGCGATCGCGCCGCCGTCGGCGTTCTCCAGCAGCGCGCCGACCACCTCCGCCTCGCGCTCGCGGAAGCCCTCCTCGCCGTGGCGCTCGAAGGCCGCGGCGATCGGGATGCCGAACGAGCCGGCCACCAGCTCGTCGATCTCGGTCGTCTCCAGGCCGGCGCGGCGGGCGGCCTCGAGCGCGGTGCTCTTCCCGGCCCCCATGAAACCGATGAAGACGATCGCCGGTTTCATCGCAGGCCGTCCCCGGACGCGGGAGCAAGGACGCGAGGCCTCCGGTGATGATGAGCGCGTCCTTGCGGGAGCAGAGGAGGCGGCCTTTTCATTCCCGGAGGTCGATGCGCTGCTTGTAGGCGGCGACGGCGCCGAGGACGTCGTCGATGTGGTCGCCGCCGAACTTCTCGCGGTAGGCGCGGGCCAGGGTCAGGCAGACCATCGCCTCGGCGACCACGGCGGCGGCGGGGACGACGGTCGAGTCGGTGCGCTCGCGCAGCGCCTGGGCCGGCTGCTTGGTCTCGGTGTCGACCGAGCGCAGCGGCTTGGTCAGGGTCGAGATCGGCTTGATCGCGGCCCGGACCGAGAGCGGCAGGCCGTTGGTCATCCCGCCCTCGAGGCCGCCGGCGTGGTTGGTTTCGCGCTGGTAGCCGTGCTCCTCGCTCCAGAAGATCTCGTCGTGGGCCTCCGAACCAGGCCGCCCGGCGACGTCCCAGGCTTCGCCGATCGCGACTCCCTTGACCGACTGGATCGAGGCGACGGCGCCGGCGAGCCGGCCGTCGAGGCGGTCTTCCCAGGAGATGTGGGAGCCGAGACCGGGGACGAGGCCGAAGCTGAGGACCTCGAAGCTGCCGCCCAGGCTCTCATTGGCCTTGCGCAGGCGGTTGATCTCGGCGACCATCGCCTTGCTCGCCTCCGGGTCGAGGCAGCGGACCGGGTCGTCGTCGACGCCGGCGAAATCGGCCGGGGTCAGCGTCGGGCGCTCCTGCGCGCGGACCGAGGCGATCTGCAGGACGTGGCTGTGGACCTCGACGCCGAGCGCGGTGAGGAAGCCGCGGGCGATTGTGCCGGCCGCCACCCGCGCCGCGGTCTCGCGGGCGCTCGCCCGCTCGAGCACGTTGCGGATGTCGGAGTGGCCGTATTTCTGGGCGCCGACGAGGTCGGCGTGCCCGGGCCGCGGTAGGTGGACCTCGTCGGCCTCGAACCCCTCGACCGGCCAGGGACTCATCCGCTCCTCCCAGTTGGCGTAGTCGCGGTTGGCGACGAGGACGGCGATCGGGCTGCCGAGCGTGCGGCCGTGGCGGACTCCGGAGCGGACCTCGACGGTGTCGGTCTCGATCCGCATCCGGCCGCCGCGGCCGTGGCCGAGCTGGCGCCGCGCCATGTCGCGGTCGAGCGCCTCGCGGTCGAGCTCGAGGCCCGCCGGCATGCCCTCGACGATCGCGACCAAGCCTGGCCCGTGCGACTCCCCAGCGGTGGTGAAGCGGAAAGCGGTCATCGCCTCAAGGCTATAGGCGGATCTGTCGGCGAGTTTTGCGCCCCATAGGGCGCATAACTCGCCAACAGATCCTCAGCCGCGGGCGGCGGCGCGCATCGTCTCGATCGGCGGCTTGCGGCCGGTCCAGATTTCGAGCGAGAGGGCGCCCTGCTGGACGAGGATCTCGAGGCCGTCGATCGTCGTCGCCCCGGCCGCCGCGGCGGCCCCGAGCAGCGGCCCGGCGCCATCGCCGTAGACCATGTCGACGACCAGCTGGCCGGCGGCGAAACCGGCGCCGCTCAGCGGCAGAGCGGCGAACGGGTCCTCGCCGCGCAGGCCGACGCTGGTCGTGTTGACGATCAGGTCGTACTCCGACTGCTTGGGATCGGCGACCGGCTTGCCGCCGAGCGCGGCGCAGATCTGCTCGGCGCGAGATGCGGTCCGGTTCCAGATCTCCACCCGGGCGCCCTCGCCGACCAGCGCCCAGATCACGGCCCGTGCGGCGCCGCCGGCGCCGAGGACCAGCGCCCGCGCGTCGAGTGGCGTCGTCGGCAGCGCCGCCAGGAAGCCGTCGGCGTCGGTGTTGTCGGCCCGGATCCGGCCGGCGGCGAAGCTCAGCGTATTGGCGGCGCCGATCGCCCGCGCCGCCTCGCTCGCCTCGTCGGCGACGGCCAGCGCCGCTTCCTTGTGCGGGACGGTGACGTTGGCGCCGGCGTAATCGCCTGCCGCGATCTCACGGACCTTCGCCTCGAACCCCTCCGAGGCCACCTCGATCGCGCCATAGCTCCAGTCCGGCGCCAGCCCCAGCTCGGCCAGCGCCGCGGTCTGCATAGCCGGCGAGCGCGAGTGCCCGACCGGGAAGCCGATCACCGCCAGCCGTGACATCGCTAACAGCTGCTCGGCTCGTTGCCGCCGTTTTCTTCCCGCGCCTTGTCGTAGGCGGCGACGTCTTCTTCCCATTCGGCTTCGTTCTTGGAGAAGGCCAACACGCCACAGGTGTTCGGCTTGTTGACGTAGAAGAGGTACTTCGTCTTCGCCGGGTGCGCCGCCGCATTGATCGCCGCCAAGCCGGGGCTGTTGATCGGGCCAGGCGGCAGGCCGACGTTGGTGCGGGTGTTGTAAGGGGAGTCGATCGCCAGCTGGGATTCGGTCAGCGGCTTCGAGTAGTTGCCGGTCGCGAAGCGGGTCGTCGCGTCGATCCCGAGCGGCATCCCTTCGTGCAGGCGGTTGTAGATGACCGAGGCAACGTCGGCCCGCTGCTTGGCGACGCCTGCCTCGCGCTCGACCATCGAGGCGATCGTGAGCACGTCGTAGACCGTCAGGTTTTTCGACTTCGCGTACTTCATGTCGACGCCCTTGATCCGCTTCCTGAAGTCCTGCAGCTGCAGCTGGACGAGGTCGCCAACCGGCGCCTTGGGCTTCAGTTCGAAGGTGTCGGGAAAGAGGAAGCCCTCCAGGTTCTTGGCCTTCTTGCCGCCGTATTCGGCCGGGTCGAGGTACTTCGACTTCACCGTCTTCTTCGTGTAGCTGCCGGGGATGCCGTCTTCTTCGACCAGCTGGGCGGCCTGCGAGCGGCTGTAGCCCTCGGGGATCGTCACCGTCGTCACCCGCTTCACCGGCGGAACCGAGAGCGCGTCGATCGCGGCGCCGTAGCTCATTTCGTGAGCGAGCGTGAAGTGGCCGGCGTAGAGATCGGAGCGCTTGCCGTCCAGGGTGACCCGGATCTGGAAAAAGGTCGAGTTGTCGATCACGCCCTTCTTACTCAGCAGGTCGCCGACTTCGCTGACGCTGGAGCCCTTCGGGATCGTCACCTGGACCTTGCCGCTGCCGTCGCCCTTGAAGGGCTGGAAGAGCGAGAAGAGGAACCAGAGGACGATCACCAGCAGGATCATTCCGGCGATCCGGAACGGGTGCCGGCGCAGCGCGCCGAGAATGCCGCCGCCGCGGGACCCGCCGTCGCCGCTGCGACGGCCCCGACGGGCCGCGCCGGCCATCTCCGGGTCGCCCTCGTCGTGGAAGTTCCAGTCCTCGGCGGGGGGGACCGTCTCGTGCGACTCGGTTTCCCAGCTCTGCTCGGCGGCCGGTTCGGGAGTCGGCGTCGGTTCGGGAGTCGGCGTCGGATCGGGAGTCGGCGTCGGATCGGGCTCGGCCGGCGCAGGTTGGGGAGACGCGGCGGCCGCAGCGGCCGCGGGAGGAGGGGCTGAGGCCTCGTCCTCCTCACCCGATTTCTCGACCGGCTTCTCCTCGTCGACTGGAGGATCCTCGTCCCAGAACTCCTGCTCGGGGGTGCGCGGCGGCCTCGGCGGCTCGGGCGGGGCCTGCGGCTCGGGCGGCGGAGTGCCGTCCTTCTTGCCCTCGCGCTTGCGGCGCTTCTCCTCGCGTTCGAGGCGGCGCTGCTCGCGTTCGCGAGCCGCCAGGTCGTCGGGGTCGGCGAACGGGTCGCCGGTCCGGTCGTCGCTCATACGCCCCTCTCCTCGGTGGCGGCCAGACCGGCCAGGTAGTCCTGCAGCAGGTGGGCGGCGGCGATCGAGTCGCGGGCCGCCGAGGCGCCGGCGCGGCGGCTGGCGTCGGCCATGCGGGTCGTCAGGCGCTCGTCGTAGGTCTCCACGGGAATCGAAAGCATGGCTTCCAGTTCGGCGCAAAAACTACGCGCCAGCGCAGCCTGGCTGCCTTCCTCCCCGCTGAGGTGCAACGGCAAGCCGACGACGACCCGCTCGACGCCGTGCTCGGCGACCAGCTCGGAGACGGCGCGCGGCTCCGGCGGTTCGATCACCGGCAGGGGCGTTGCCAGGGTGCCGCTCGGGTCCGACATCGCCGCCCCCATCCGAACCGTGCCGTGATCGAGGGCGAGGACGCGCATCGTCAGCCGAGGTCCCTCTCGACTATCGCGCGCGCGGCCGCCAGGGCGTCGCCCAGCTTCGAGGGGTCCCTGCCGCCGGCCTGGGCCATGTCGTCGCGCCCGCCACCGCCGCCGCCGACCACCGCGGCGGCCTCGCGGACGAGCTTGGCGGCGGAGAGGCCGCGCCCGACCGCCTCCTCCGTGGCAAGAGAGACGAGCGCAACCTTGTCGCCGTCGCCGCCGCCGAGGACCAGCGCCGAGGCCCCGCCAAGCGAGGACTGGACGCGGTTGGCGACGTCGAGCAGCTGCTTCTGGTCGGCCAGCTCGGTCATCGAGATGACGACGCTGATCCCGCCGATCTCATCCGCGGCGGCGACCAGGCGCTTGGCCTCCTCGCCGAGCAGCTGCCTTTCGGCCTGCTCGGCGCCGGCGCCGGCCTGCTTCAGCTTCTCGGCCGCGCGGCGGGCGCCGGCGAGCGGGTCCTGGGCGTTGTCGAGCAGCTCGCCCGCCTCGCGCAGATCGGCTTCCCGGGAGCGGAACCAGTCGATCGCGGCGGGGCCGGTGATCGCCTCGACCCGGCGCACGTTGGCGGCGCTGGAGCCCTCGGCGGCGATCTTGAAGATCCCGATCTCGGCGGTGTTGGCGACGTGGGTGCCGCCGCACAACTCACGCGAGACGCCGTCGACTTCGACCATCCGCACCCACTCGCCGTATTTCTCGCCGAACAGGGCCATCGCGCCGAGCTTCTCGGCCTCCTCCCGCTCCATCTCCAGCCAGCGGACCGGCCGGCTCGCCTTGATCCATTCGTTGACCCGGTCCTCGACGGCGCGCAGATCCTCGGGGCTGAGCGCCTGGCCGTGGTTGAAGTCGAAGCGCAGCTTGTCGGGGCGGACCGAGGAGCCGGCCTGGTGGACGTGGTTGCCGAGCCGCTCGCGCAGCGCCGCATGCAGCAGGTGGGTCGCGGTGTGGTTGCGCATCGTCGCGTGCCGCGTCTCCCGATCGACATGAGCAACGACCGCCGCCTCCTCTGCTCCCAGACGGGCGCGCTCATCATCACCGGAAGCCTCGCGCCCGTCTTCCCGCGTCCGGGGGCGGCGGGGCTTGACCTCGAGAACCTGGTCTTCGCCAACCCTGTAGACGTCGACCACGTCAGCTTCCTCGCCGCTCTCCCAACGCAGCACCCCGGAGTCGGCGACCTGGCCGCCGCCCTCGGCGTAGAAGGGACTCTCCTCGAGCTTGACCAGGGCGCGGCCGTCCTCGGGCGCGACCGCGGCGAGGCCGGTGGTCGTGCGCAGGGTCTCGTAGCCGACGAACCTGGTCGGGGCGGCGCCGGCGGCGAAGGCGATCACCCGCTCGTGGCTGTTCTCGGAGCCGTGGGCGGTGGCGGCGCCGGTGCGGGCGCGCCGGCGCTGCTCCTCCATCAGCTCCTGGAAGCCGGAATCGTCGACAGCCAGGCCCTCGTCGGCGAGCAGCTCCTTGGTCAGGTCGTAGGGGAAGCCGTAGGTATCGTGCAGTTTGAAGGCGTCGACGGCATCGATCCAGGAGGTCTCCGCCTCGCGCGCCTGGACGATCAACCGCTCCAGCAGCTCGGTGCCGCGCTCCAGGGTGCGGCCAAAGCTCTCCTCCTCGTCGCCCACCCAGCGGGCGATCGTCTCCCGCTCGGCGACCAGCTCCGGGTAGGTCTCCCCCATCAGCTCGATCGTCAACTCCGCGAAGCGGCCCAGCCACGGCGCCTCCAGGCCCAGCGTCCGGCCCTGCTGGATCGCCCGGCGCATGATCCGCCGCAGGATGTAGCCGCGGTCCTCGTTGGAAGGGACGACGCCGTCGGCCAGGAGGAAGGTGGCCCCGCGCGAGTGGTCGGCGACGATCCGCATCGCCCGCGTCACCCCGGCGCCCTCGGCGTAGCCGTGGCCGGTCAGCTCCTCGGCGAGGCTGATCAGCGGCCGCACGTGGTCGGTCTCGTAGACCGAGGGGACATCCTGGAGGATCGCCGCCATCCGGTCCAGCCCCATGCCGGTGTCGATGTTCTTGGTCGGCAGCTCGGTCAGGCTGCCGTCCTCGGCGAGGTCGTAGCTCATGAAGACGTGGTTCCAGAACTCGAGGAAGCGGTCGCCGTCGCCGCCCGGTCGCTCGTCGTCGTCGCCGAACTCGGGACCGCGGTCGAGGTACAGCTCCGAGCAGGGGCCGCAGGGCCCGGTCGGGCCGGCCTGCCAGAAGTTGTCCTTACGGCCGAGGCGGACGATCCGCTCGTCGGGAACGCCAATCGCGCCCCAGAGTGCGATCGCCTCCTCGTCGGGACCGAGACCGAGCTCCTCGTCGCCGCCGAAGACGGTGACCCAGATCAGCTCCGGATCGATCCCGAAGCCCTGGGTCGAGAGCTCCCAGCCCCAGGGAATCGACTCGGCCTTGAAGTAGTCCCCGAAGCTCCAGTTGCCGAGCATCTCGAAGAAGGTCAGGTGCCGGGCGGTGTTGCCAACCTCCTCGATGTCGGTCGTGCGGAAGCATTTCTGCACGTCGGCGAGGCGCGGCGCCGGAGGCTTTTCGCGGCCCAGGAAGTAGGGCTTGAAGGGCTGCATTCCGGCCGTCGTCAGCAGCACCGAGGGGTCGTGGACGGAGGGGACCAGCGACGCCGAGGGGACGATCTTGTGCCCCCGCTGCTCGAAGAACGAGAGGTAGGTGTCGCGGATCTCCTGCGCCTTCATGTGAGGGACCATAAATATTCCGCTGACATAAGGGGCGTGGGCTTGCTGGAGCCTGGTGGAAAAGCTCAGGCGGGAGCGACGATCGTGCCGTGGCCGACGACCGTCTCGCCCTCCAGGAGGACGGCCGTCTGGCCGGGCGAGGCGCCGACGAACTCCTCCCCCAGCTCGACCTCGAGGGCCTCGTGGCGGCCGGCGCCGGCGCTGCCGATCGAGGCCGGCAGGGCGGGTGAGTGGTAGCGCAGGCGGACCGCGTCGACCCGGGCGCCGTCGCGGTGCAGGGTGACGTCGCGAATGTCGATATGGCGGGTTTCGACCTCGGCGCGGCTGCCGACGGTGACCGTGTTGGCGGCGGCATCGGTGGCGACGACATAGAGCGGCTCCGGCGCTGAGACGCCGATCCCGCGGCGCTGGCCGACGGTGAAGTTGTGGTGGCCGCGGTGGCGGCCGACAGCGCGGCCGGAGCGGTCGAGGACGGCGCCCTCGCGGTCGCTGAGGCCGCCGTGCCGCCGCAGGAAGCCGCGCTTGCCCTGGCCGGCGAGGAAGCAGAGGTCCTGGGACTCGGCCTTGCGGGCGACGGCGAGGCCATGGCGTTCGGCGATCGCCCGCACCTCGGGCTTGGTCAGCTCGGTCAGCGGGAAGCCGAGCCGGCCGAGCAGCTCCGGCGGCAGGGCGGCGAGCATGTAGCTCTGGTCCTTGGCCTCGTCGGCGGCGGAGGCGAGCAGCGGCCCCTCGTCGTCCTCGACGATCCGCGCGTAGTGCCCGGTCAGCAGGCGATCGGCGCCGAGCCGCTCGGCGAGGTCGATCATCGCCGCCAGCCGAACCTCGCCGTTGCAGAGGACGCAGGGGTTGGGGGTCTTGCCTTCGGTGTAGCCGGAGACGAAGCGGCCGACGACGCGCCGGCGGAATTCCTCCTCGAGGTCGAGGGTGAAGTGCGGGATGCCGAGCGAGTGGGCGAGCCCGCGGGCGCCGAGGACCGCCTCCGGGGAGCAGCAGGCCTTGGCGCCGTCGGTGTCGGGATCGGCCCAGAGCTTGACCGTGATCCCGATCACCTCCGCCCCGCGCTCGCGCTCCAGCAACGCGGCGACGGCGCTGTCGACGCCGCCGGACATGGCGACCGCGACGCGGTTGGGAGCGCCGGGGGCGAGGCGCAGCGTCGAAGCCGCGGCGCCGGTCAGGGCGCGGTGCAGGGCATCACTGGCGAGCCGCGCCGCGTGCAACTTGGCGGGAGTCAGACCGCCGAGCGCCGCGTCGATCTCCTCGCTCCCGAGCCGCGCCGCCTCGAGCACGGGCACACCGTCGACCAGTTCGGCGACGGCCGCGGTCGCCGCGATCGTCGAGCCGCAGCCCTCGGCGTCGAAGCTGACCGCCGCGATCCGCCCGTCCTCGACGCTGAGTGAGATCCGCGAGAGGTCGCCGCAGCCGGCCCCGCCAGCCGCACCCGTGAAGGCGTCGTCGGGCGCGGGGCCGCGCCGGGTCTCGTCATGGAGGTAGTGGTCGAACTGGTCCCGGTCCATGAGTGAAGGGTACGGGTCGTGCCCCATGTCGCCCGTCGGACCATCCCCAGAACTCCGCTGGGTGTGTTCCGGGGATGGCCCGACGGGAGCGGGCGGCTCAGGTGCTCTGCGGTCGGGCGGCGCCGGGTGAGCGTTTCAGGGTGCGTCGAAGGTCCGCGGCGATCGCCTCGGGTTCGTCCCGCAGCTGGCGCCAGGTGATGCGTGCCAATCGCCAGCCCTCGGCCAGGAGGATCCGGTCGCGCTGGCGGTCGCTCTCGAAGGCACGGTCGGTCCCGTGCACGGCGCGACTGTCGAGCTCGACCATCAGCCGCTGGGCCTGCCAGAGGCAATCCGCCTCGAAGAAGCGGCCGCGCAGGGCGATCGTCGCGTTGAACCGCGGCCGCGGGAACCCGTGGGCGTCGAGGAAGGCGACGAATCGCTCCTCGAAGTCGTTGCGCGTGATCCCACCCGGCTCCTTGTCGGCCAGCAGCTCCCGCAGCATCGCATTGCCGCGCCGCCTCGGATAGCGCTTGAGCAGGTGGGGAAGCGATAGCCGGCTGGTCAATTCCCGCACCACCGCCTCGTTCATCACCCGCTCCATCTCCCGCCGCGAAAGGACCGCCGCCAGATCGAACTGCGTCCGCGCCGCCGAGGTGACCGGGATCCGATTCTCGACCTCAATCTCATCGGCCCGCAGCACGGCGCGAACGACCGTGATTCCCGGCCGGCGGCAGGCGGTTGGCCTGGCGACCTCGGGGAGTCCGGTGTATTCGGCGCCGATTCCCCAAAGACGCGCCGCGGACCTGCGACAGAGAACCGCATCGGTGCCACAAGCCATCACCGCGGCCATCCATCGTCCCGCCCTGTCCAGGAGCCGATGACCGACGGCGTACACGCCGCGATAGACCGGGTTGAGCAGGCCGCGAGCGATCCGCTCCTCAATCGCCCCCCGCCCCACCCCATGCTCGACCATCTGCCGCCGGGCAATGAGCCCATGCTGACCTTCGGCCACGGCAGAAATCCACCGATCCAAGTCCTTCAATCGACCCGGCGCACGACGAGCGATGCGTTTTACATCCATGGGCTGTACAACGCATCGCTCGTCGGGCATGCCGCTGATGGTCCACCACGACCCCGCGCCCGTTGCGCGCACTTCGTGCCAATTCCGTCGACCGGAGCACAAAAAAGAGACTCCAGCCCGCCGTTGCCGCCTCTGGCTTTGATCCCTTCAAGTGAAGGTGGGTGCCTACTCCAGATCCCAAGGGACCAAGAGAAATCGGCTCCCGCGCCGTTTGTGTTGGGTCAAACGGTGAGACGGCTCTCGTACGGGCTCGAGCCTCGACTCAACGGTACCACCGTGGGCCCCTTCAGTCGTCGAGGTTTGAGAGATGCCACTCGGCCTCGCTCCAGCTGTCTGCCGGGACCCGCAGGGCGATGTCGCCGTGGCCGAAGCGGTCGAGCGGCCAGTCCGCGGTCAACACCGCCTCGAAGCCGGCGTCGGCCAACGACTGGTGCCAGGCCCGGGCGGTCCGCACGTCGACAAAGTCGCGCACAACCTCCCAGTTATCGAAGCTCGGGTCGTCGACGAAGACCGGCGTCTGTCCGGGGCCGGGAGCCGGGCGCCACCTGCGTGGAAGCCAGTCCCGGAGCGCCATCTCAGTGGCCGGCGAGCTTGCGCTGGTGGATCGCGATCCCGAGGTCGCGCAACTGCGGGTCCTCGACAGGCGCCGGTGCGCCGACCAACAGATCGAACCCCGAAGCGGTCTTGGGGAAGGCGATCACGTCGCGGATCGTGTCGGCGCCGCTGAGCCGCTGGACGATGCGGTCGACCCCGTAGGCGATGCCGCCATGCGGCGGCGCGCCGAAGCGCAGCGCCTCGAGCAGGAAGCCGAAGCGCGCCTCGGCGGTCTCGGCGTCGATCCCAAGTGCGGCAAAGACCTGCTGCTGCAACTCGGCGCTGTGGATACGGATCGAGCCGCCGCCGAGCTCCTGGCCGTTCCAGACGACGTCGTAGGCGTGCGCCCGTGCCGCGCCCGGGTTCTCCGGATCGAACTCAGCCGACGGCGCGGTGAAGGGGTGGTGCAGCGCGTCCCAGCGCTTCTCGCCCTCGTTCCACTCCATCAGCGGCCAGTCGACGATCCAGACCAGGCGGTTCTCGTCCTCGTCGATCAGCCCGAAGCGTTCCGCCAGGTCGATCCGCATCTGACCCAGCACCGCGTCGGTGACCTTGCGTTGGTCGGCGACCAGCAGCAGCAGGTCGCCCTCCTCGGCGCCGAGCCGCTGGTTGAGGTCGGCGAGCTCGACCTCGCTGAGGAACTTCGCCGTCGGCGAGCGCCAACCGTCGCCCTCGCGGAAGGCCCAGACCAGGCCCTTGGCGCCGAGTTCCTGGGCGCGGGAGATCAGGCCGTCGAGGTCTTTGCGCGGCATCTCGCGCTTGCCGGCGTTGATGCCCCGGATCGAGCCGCCGCCCTCCAGCACCGAGCGGAAGACCTTGAACTCGGTCTTGGCCAGTGCCTCGCCGAGGTCGACCAGCTCGAGCCCGAAGCGCAGGTCGGGGCGGTCGGTGCCGAACCGGCCCATCGCCTCGTCGTAACACATGCGCTGCATTGGGATCTCGATCTCCGGCCCACCGACCGCCTTGAAGACATGCGCCAGCAGCCGTTCGTTGACGGCGATCACGTCATCACCGTCGACGAAGGACATCTCGACGTCGAGCTGGGTGAACTCGGCCTGGCGGTCGGCCCGCGTCGCCTCGTCGCGGAAGCAACGCGCCACCTGGTAGTAGCGCTCGAACCCGGCCACCATCAGCAACTGCTTGAACAGCTGGGGCGACTGCGGCAGCGCGTAGAAGGAGCCCTGCTGCTGACTGCTGGGGACGAGGAAGTCGCGAGCGCCCTCCGGCGTCGACTTGGTCAGCACCGGCGTTTCGACGTCGACAAAGCCCTCGCCGTCGAGGAACTCGCGCATCGCCGCGGTGACCCGGTGGCGCAGCATCAGCGCCTCGCGCATCTGCTCGCGGCGCAGGTCGAGATAGCGGTGGCGCAGCCGCGCGTCCTCGCCGACTTCGCCCGAGTAGCCCTCGATCTGGAAGGGCGGCGTCTCCGAGTCGGCCAGCAGCTCCGCCGCCGTGACCTTGAGCTCGACCTCGCCGGTCGGCAGGTCTGGGTTGACCGTCTCGACCGAGCGGCGGACGACGTCGCCGGCAACGCTGAGCACGTCCTCGGCTCGCAGCCTGTGGGCCAGCTCAAACGCCTCACCGGAGGTATCGGGATGGAAGACGAGCTGGACGACGCCGGTGCGGTCGCGCAGGTCGATGAAGATCAGCCCGCCGTGATCGCGGCGGCGGTTGACCCAGCCGGCGATCCTAACCGTGGAATCGACCCGGTCTCCCAACACTTCCCCAGACCAGGCGTCCCGGTAACGGTTCGGGCTCAGGGGCGGCGCCTCGCTCATGCTTCTCCTCCGGTCATCTCATCGACAAGATTGGCGGTATCGACGGCCCGCTGCTCGCCGCTGTCCATGTCTCGCAGCTGGGCGCTGCCGTCGGCCTCGAGGATCAGCACCCGGCGGGCGCCGATCCGGGCTGCCTGCTTGAGCTGCCCCTTGAGGCTACGTCCGGCCAGATCGACCTCGGCCGAGAGCCCGGCGTGGCGCAGCTCCACCGCCAGCGCCATCGCCCGCTGCCGCTGCCCCCGGTCGTTGATCGCGACAAAGGCGTCGCGCCCGGCCGGCTCGTCGTCCTCATCCAGGGCCAGCAGGATCCGCTCGATCCCGGCCGCCCAGCCGACCGCCGGCGTCGACGGCCCGCCGAGCTGCTCGATCAGGCCGTCGTAGCGGCCGCCGCCGCCGATCTCCGACTGCGCCCCGAGCGCATCGCAGACGAAGGAGAAGATCGTCCGCGTGTAGTAGTCGAGGCCGCGGACCAGAGTCGGGTCGACGACGTACTCGATGCCCGCCGCCTCGAGCAACGCCTTGACCTCCGCGAAGTGCTCGGCGTCCTCGCCCTCCAGCGCGCCGACGATCGTCGGCGCGCTCGCCATCACACCCTGGACCCCCTCGTCGTCGGAGTCGAAGGCCCGCAGCGGGTTGACGTCAATTCGCTCCCTAACGTCGGCCGATAGCTCGCCCTCGTGCGCATGCAGGTGCGCCTTCAGTTCCTCCAGGTAGACCTGGCGCGCGGCCAGCGAGCCGAGACTCCCGAGGTGCAGCTCGACCCCCGGCACGCCGAGCTCGGCGAGCAGGTCGGAGAGCAGCATGATCGCCTCGGCGTCGGCCAGCGGCGAGTCGGTGCCGATGCACTCCAGGCCGATCTGGTGGAACTGGCGGTAGCGGCCGGCCTGCGGGCGCTCGTGGCGGAAGAACGGCCCGACGTAGGAGAGCTTCACCGGCTGCGCCAGTTTGTGCATCCCGTGCTCGACGTAGGCGCGGCAGATCGGCGCCGTCCCCTCGGGCCGCAGGGTGAGACTGCGTTCGCCCTTGTCCTCGAAGCTGAACATCTCCTTGCGGACGATGTCGGTCGACTTGCCGACGCCGCGTTCGAACAGCTCGGTGTCCTCGAAGGTCGGCGTCTGGATCGGCGCGTAGCCCGCGCGGGCGAGGATCTCCGCCGCTACCCGTTCGACCCGCCGCCGCGCACGCCCCTGCGCGGGCAGCACATCGAAGGTCCCGCGCGGTGCTTGGTACTTGCTGGCCACGGCCGGTCCGGTCGCCTACCGGGCCAGCTCGGCGAGGAACGGATTGGTCGCCCGCTCGGCGCCCAGCGTCGTCGTCCCCATGTGGCCGGGATGGACGACGGTCTCCGCCGAGTGGCCCTCGACCAGGGTGCCGATCGAGGCCAGCAGCGTCGGCCAGTCGCCGCCGGGCAGGTCGACGCGGCCGACCGAGCCCTGGAAGAGGACGTCGCCGGAGAAGATCGCGTCCTCACCGCGGACCGCATAGGTGACGTGGCCCGGGCTGTGCCCGGGGGTGAAGATGACATCGAGCTGCATCCCGGCCAGCTCCAGCGTCTCGCCGCCGGCGACGGTCTCGTCGGCGTCATAGCTCTCGAACGGGCCGAACCCGGCGTAGGGGACGAAGCTCATGATGTCGGCCAGGACCGCGACCTCGATCTCGGGACAGTAGACCGGTGCGCCGGTGGCGGCGGCGACGGGAGCGACGGCGCCGATGTGGTCGAAGTGGCAGTGGGTGATGAGGATCGCCTCGACCTCGGCGCCGGTCGCGGCGACGCCGGCGAGGATCCGCTCGGCCTCTTCGCCGGGGTCGACGATCAGCAGTTTGTCGGAACCCTCACGGCGTAGCAGGAAGCAGTTCTCGGCCACCGGGCCGACGGTGAGCATCTCGACATCGAGGCTCACGGATTCTGCCGTTCGCGGATCCGCGCCCGCTCGCGGCGCCGCCAGAGGGTCATGTCGATGAAGTACCCGGCGGGAATGTAGAAGACGAGCATCGCGGCACCGAAGATCAACGACGCCCCGGCCGGTTTTTTGAAGATCACGACCAACAGCAGGGCGAAGACGACAGCGGCGAAGAGGCCGCGGACGGCCGAGTTGCGCCAGGTCGGCGGCAGGTCGGCTTTCGGCCCACTCGGTTTGCGGCCCTGGCGGGCTCGGGCTTTCGCCTCCTCACGGCTGCGCGGGCGCCCGGCGCGACCCTTGGTGTCGATCCGGCCTCCCTGAGTGCCACGGCGCTTGCGGCGGCGCTTTTTCTTCGTCTGAGCCATGCTGAGAATCTAATCGGTCAGGGCCGCAAGCCGTCGCTCGATCACGTGCTTGGCCGGGTCGAAGCCGCGCATCGGCACCTCCGCCGGATAGTCCCGCAGAGCCGCAGCGGGGATCAGGCCGACCAGCTCCGCCTCGACCGGCCGGGCACCGAGCGGCGCCGCCAGCTCCCGCACCGCCTCGACGACTCGGGCCAGCGGTACAGCGAGCGGATCATGCACGTTGGTCGAGACCTGACCGCGACCGCTCGCCAGGACCAGCCCGATCGCCCGCACCCCCGGCAGCCCACCGCCCGACTCGCGCAGGCCGGCGGCGACCGCGCGGGCGACCTCGGGGTCGCCGCTGTCGAGCTCGAGGTTGAACGCGGCGAGCGGCGGGCGGGCGGTGACCAGGGTCGCGCCGCCGCGTCGATGCGGCTCATCGGGCCCGAAGTCCGCCCGCAGCTCGCCGGACTCCATCCGCAGCCAGAGCTCGGAGAGGCCGCCGTTGCGGAAGTAGGCGCGCTCGGTGCGACCCGGATCGTGCGCGAGCTGGCCATAGAGGAAGACCGGCAGGCCGAGGCCGCCAAGCTGGGTCGCGACGGCGATCGCCTCGGTCCGGGCGGCATCGCGGTCGGCGGGGTCGAGCCAGACCAGCGGGCAGACATCGAGGGCGCCGATCGCCGGGTGTGCGCCCTGGTAGTGCGACATGTCGATCGCCTCAAGCGCCGCCTCGGCGCCGTAGACGAGCGCCTCGGTGAGGCCGCCGGCGACGCCGGCGAGGCTGAAGACTGTGCGGTCGTGGTCGGCGTCGTTGTGGCGGTCGAGCAGGACGGCGCCGCGACCGAAGGCGCTGCCGATCTCATGCAGCCGCGGCTCGTCGCTTCCCTCCGAGACGTTGGGGACGGCGAGCAGGGTCGGCATGTCCGGCAGGCTAGTCCTTGCGCCCGCGTCGATCGAACCGATCGACGACCAGGCGCCGAGTTGACCGCCGCGACTTAGATCAGCAGGTCGCCGCCGGAGACGATCGTCTCTCCGTCCACTTCTACCGTCGGTTCGAGCGCCACACAGTCAAGGTGGACCGGCACCTGCACGGTGCCGCCGATCGCCGCCGAGGCCCCGAAGGCCACGTGGGCGGTGCCGAGAATCTTCTCGTCCTCGAGGATGTTCCCGGTCAGGATCGCCTCTTCGTTGGTGCCGATCCCGAGCTCGGCGACGTTGGTTCCGTCCGGCCCATGCGCGGTCAGCAGCTCCATCAGCGTCGCCCCGGCAGTACCAGTGGCATCGGTCAGGTGCCCCCCGCGGACGGTCAGCGAGACCGGCGTCTCCAGCAGGCCGACCCCGGCGATCGATCCGTCGACGACCAGCGTGCCCTCGCCGCTGCCCTCGATCGGGGCGATGAAGCCCTCGCCGCAGGGCAGGTTGCCGAAGGCGCCGCGGTTGCTCAGTTCGCCGGCGTCGACGATCCCCAGGCGCCCCTCGAGGCCGATGCGGAAGTCGCTGCCGTGGCGGCAGGTGATCCGCACCTCCGAGCCGCCGTTGAGCATCGTGACGACGGCCCAGCCGCGGCGGCGGATCTCATCGAGGTCGCCGGTCATCAACCGGATCAGCATCTCCTCGGTGACGCCCGGCAGGGTGCCGATCCGCACACCCGCCTCGCTTGCCGCTTTGCGGGCGGCGGTGTGGGAGAGCGACTGGATCGTCGGCGCCAGGACCACGTCGGCCGCGGCCATCGCCGCCGCCACGGCGCGCGGCGGCTCGGCGGCGGCCGAGTCGCGCTCGGAGATCACCGCCAGCGTCGCGTCGGCGCCGTCGCCCTGCGCCTCGATCCGCATCAGCGCCCCAATCTCTTCGGTCACCGGGTTGCAGACGACCAGCACGTCCTCGCCTGGGGAGACCCCCATGCACTGGCGCACGACCGTGCGGACCGCGATGTCGAGCTCGGAGCTCATTTCGCCACCCTAACCTGGCACCGCCTTCAATCGTCGTCGTGGCGGTGACGCAGCGCCCAGGCCTCGAACCAGATCAGGCCCAGAAGCAGCGCGCCGAAGGCGATGAACGGCGGCAGCCAACCGTGCGGATGGGCGATTGCCAAGGTCCCGACCGCAAATGCGTCAACCAGCAGCAGGATGGCAACCAGAACCGGCCGCATCGCCGCCCATCCCGTTACCGGAGCGCCCCCGGAGCCATCCGCCATGCCGGCAAGGATCGCACTCCCCCGCGGCCGCCTTGAATCCCCGCCCCACCGCTACGATGCCCGTCGCCCCGCCGGAGTAGCTCAGCTGGTTAGAGCAGCGGAATCATAATCCGCGTGTCGGGGGTTCGAGTCCCTCCTCCGGCATCTTCTTTTCCCCTGGATATCGACACATTCTGCTAGTGCCAAAGCGCACGATCAGCAAAATGTGTCCCAAATGTGTCCCGAACTTTCGTGCGTGAGTGCGCTCGTGTTCACCGATATCAGTGGCTGAGGCGCCGCCCTAAAGCCGTCGCGAAGACCTGATCCCGTCGTCGAGTAGACCCCCCACTGCCCCAAGGTTCGCCAGACGGCGCCCGTTGACTAATGGGGTGGGAATCGAGTACATGTTGACTGTGTTCGAGCGTTTTCGCAGGCGGTCCACTGCCACCGCGCTCGCCCCAGCCACCGTCGCAGCGGGGTGGGATAGCGGCAACGCCTGGCGGACGTGGGATCCACCCAGCACCTTCATCGTCGGAGAGAGCCACTACATGGAGGCGCTCCTCGCGATTGCTGGTCCCCCTCGGGAGGAGGGCTATCTCCTCCCGGTCGCCGTCACGGTCGTCAGGGAACCCCAGAACCCCCACGATCCAAACGCCTTTCGGATAGAGGTTGAGGGTAGGAAGGTGGGGCACCTCGCTCGCCACGTCGCTGCGCAGTTGGCGCCCCCTCTTGACAAGGCTGGCTGCTCGGAGTTCACGGTCTGCGGGGTGATTCGCGGCGGCTCGTTTCGGGCGCCCAACCTTGGCGTTCACGCGTGGTTCGACCGTCGGCTGACCCCCGGCCCAGACATCGTTCAGCAAGACGACGCGGGCCACGCGGTCAAGTGGCCTCCACGGGAGGACGAGGGTCAGCCAGCGGCCGAGACGAGTTCAGCTACCAGCTCTTCCGGCTCGGGCCTTGTTCGCGGAAGGCACTTCACTGAGTACGTCGAGGAAGTGAAGAGCCTTCGCCGGAACGGCCGAGCCGACGAGGCGGAGACGTTGTTGTTGGAACTTGTTGATGCGACGGAGTCAGAATCCCGCGCGACGGGACTGGGGGTGGCTCCCTGGTACTACGAACAGCTCGCGATCCTCTACAGCAAGCAGGGCGAGCCGGAAAGAGAGATCGCCGCGCTGGAGCGATTCGCCCGACAGAAACACGCGCCGGGCGTGAGCCCGCCTCGACTTCTGGAGCGCCTGGAAAAGAAACGCGCTAAGCGCTCGGGCAAGGCTGCGTGAATATGAGCTACGTGGAATCATGTCGCAGCAATGGGCGACATGCAGCTCTTTGATCTCAATATCGAAGAGGTTCTGGAGCACTGGGAGATCGAGCACGCGATCCGCGAGCTAATCGCAAATGCGCTCGATGAGCAGCTCCTAACGTCCACCGCCGACATCGAGATCACCGAGGATGGTGCCGGCGGCTGTCGCGTGCGCGACTTCGGCCGCGGCATCGCGATCGAGCACTTCACCCTGAACGAGAACCAGGAGAAGCTCAAGGCTCCAGCGGGCGTCATCGGCAAGTTCGGCGTCGGATTGAAGGATGCGTTGGCGACGCTGCACCGACGCGGGGTCGCCGTCGCTATGCGATCTCGCCACGGCGTCTTTCGCCTGCGTGAAGCTCAGAAGCACAACTTCGAGGCCATCACGACCCTCCATGTTGAGTGGGAACCGGGGCCGGAAATGGTCGGAACCGAAGTCCAGCTGACGGGCGTTGGACCCGACGACGTCAGCAAGGCCAAGGCACTCTTCCTCCGCTTCGCGGACGAGGAGCAGATCGAGGAAACGGCCTACGGCGAGCTACTTCGGAAAGGAAGCGGCCCGGCGCGCGTCTATATCACGGGCGTCCTCGCGAGCGAGGAGCCGAACTTCCTCTTCTCTTACAACATCACGAATCTGACCGAGGCAATGAAGAAGCGCCTCAACCGCGAGCGCCTGAACGTGGGGCGCACTACCTACGCAGAGCGGGTTAAGTCGATTCTCAAGTCCAGCACCTCTCAGGAGATAGCCGACGCCTTGATAGACCAAATCAGCGCACGTGCTCGGGGCACTCAAGCCGACGAGATGCAGTGGATCGAGATTTCGCAGCGTGCCCTCAACCTGCTGCACGAAAAGAGCGCTGTTGCCTTCGTCACGGAGGAGGAGATGGCCGTCCATCCTCATGTCGTCGACAACATGCGACAGGATGGCCTCCGGGTGATCCTTGTGGACGACGCGCAGAAGCAAAAGCTCGACGCACAGGTTCAAAGCGGAGACCCGACGCTACGGACGCTTGAGGGCTACGTCGACCAATACAACGACAGCTTCGAGTACACGTTCGTTGAGCCGACCCAGCTAAACGCCGCCGAGCATCAGGTGCTCTCCCGCACCTCTGAAATCCTCCGTCTGGTCGGAGTGGATGAGGCTGCTGCTCCTCCCGTGCTTGTCTCCGAAACGATGCGGGTCGGCCTCGATACCACCGAGGGCGTCTGGGACTCGGAGCTCGGCGCCATCGTGATCAAACGAGGTCAGCTGGCCTCGATGCACGACTACGCCGGCACCCTTCTGCACGAGATTGCCCATGCGATCACCGGCGCTGTGGACGCAACCCGCCAATTCGAGTTGGTCCTCACGGGATATCTCGGAAAGACCTCTTCGGCGGCACTCCGTTGACGGCTAGGGGAATACCGGCTTGAGGCTCCTCCATCTCGCGGACGTACACCTCGACCGGCCTTTTGTGCGAGGTGACAGGCAAGCGGGTGGTCGCGACAGGGCCCGCCTTCGCAAGACCTTCGCACGATCGCTTCAGCTCGCGGCGGAGCACAGCGTGGATGCCGTCACGATCGGTGGCGACCTCTGGGAGGATGAGCACGTCAGCGCCGACACCCGCCGGTTCGTCGCTGCCGAGTTGGGCAAGCTTGATTGTCCTGCCCTGTTGATCTGCGGCAATCACGACCCCTATCTTCTCGGCGGCAACTACGCGCGGACCAGTTGGCCGGACAACGTCCACGTCTTCGATAGGCCTTCCCCGGTCGAGTTTGCTCTGGGGGACCACGTCAGTATCTGGGGCGTCAGCTGGGTCGGCGGCGACCTGACTGGGGACTTTCTGGGAGCAGGTCCACATCCCGACCAGGACCGGACGAACCTGCTTCTTATCCATGGCACGGCTCTCGGTGGGTTCGACAATGCGCACTGCCCGTTCAGCCCAGCCGACGCACAGGCCTCGGGTTTCTCCTTTTGTCTGGCAGGCCACATCCACGCGGCCTCGAGTTCGGAGAGCCTTGTCTATCCCGGCTCGCCGGAGCCCCTGGGCTGGGGCGAGATGGGCCGCCACTGCGTAGCGCTGGTCGAGGTTGGCGTGGGAGGAGCGCCGGAAGTTGAGCTGCTCGACGTCAACAGCCATAGCTATGAGGAACGTAGGGTCGACTGCCGGGATTGCGAGCACGGTGCCGAAGTCGGCGAACGTCTTGCTTCGGCCCTCACCGACTCTGATGAAGAGGCCAGCTCCCTCCACATCCGGGCCGTTCTTGAGGGGGACGTCGGGCGAGACTGCTGGATAGTGGCGGAGGAGTTGCGTAGCGCGCACGGGCAACGCTACGCCGAGCTCGCGGTCGAGGACCGAACGCACCCCAGCTACGACCTTGAGGCCGTCTCGAGTCAACCAACGGCAGCTGGCTACTTCGTCCGCGAGCTACGCGATCAGATCGATGCAGAGGAGGACCCGGACCACCGCTATGTCCTCGAGCTCGCCCTGGATGCTGGCCTGCGGGCCATTGAAGGGCACGAGGGAATCGTTCATGTGGATTGAGAGCGTCGACATCCGCGGCTTTAAGCGGCTGCACGGCAAGTTCGACCTGAGCCGGGAACTGACCATCGTCTGTGGTCGCAACGAGGCCGGCAAGAGTTCTATGCATGAGGCGCTGCTGCGGACGCTCTTCGGCTTTTCGAGAAGCGAGCGACGAAAGTCGGGCGGCGAGTCTGCCCTTACCCGGTGTCAGCCCTGGAGCGGCGATCCCTTTTCGATCAATGCCGTCGTTCACTCCGGCGAGACACAATTCCGGGTGGAGTGGGACTTCGCGACGCACGCCGTCAGGCTCATCGATACTGAAAGTGGGGCCGACCGCTCTTCGGAGGTGAGGGGCAAGGGGGACGACGTAAGGCTTGGCAGTTTCCTGATGGGTCTCGGCCTGGAGGACTTTCGGCAAGCCTGCTGTCTCACCCAGGCGGATGTTGCCCGCGTCACCAATAGCGAGACCCTCGTTATCTCGCTGCAGCGAGCCGTGGAGCTCGGCACATCTGATGCTGGCGTCGAGGGCGCCATCGGCCGCCTCGACGACTGCCTGCGTACTGAGATAGGTGTCCGGGTGGACTCACTCCAGCCGAACAAGACTGGCCCACTTGCCGCTTTGCTCGACCGCAAGGACGAGCTGACGAAGACGATCGAGAAGGCCGGGCACACCGAGGAGGAGATTGCACGCCTGGAGCAACGTCGGCGTGCCCTGGGCGATCGCTGCCGCACCGCCGAAGAGAGCATGGCGGCGGTCGAACAGGCACTACTGCGCAGTAGTGCGGCGACGCTGTCCGAGCGTCTGCGTCGAGCTGCCGAGCATCGCGAACGAGCCAATCTCAAAGCTGAGGCTGATCAAGGGGTCAGCGAGGAGGACGAGCGCGAGATTGGCTCCCGGATCGCCGAGTTCGACCGACTTCGCGACCAACTTGACGACCTTGCCCCCCGTGCAGAGATCGCAAGGGACAGCGTGGCGAAGCTGGAACAGCAGCGTGTTTCCCTGCAGACCGAGCTTAGCGACCTAGAGGCGTTCCGTGAGACCGACGTGAGTAGCGAGGCCGAGGTCCGAGAGATGGCGGGCCGACTTGCGGAGGCGTCCGAGTCAGCCGTTGCGAGCACGGAAGTGCGGGAAGAGGAGCGCGAGCCGACCTCGCGGCGCAGCCCGACCTTCAACTGGGCGATGGCGGTGGGCTTCGCGGTGGCGTCGATCGGCGTCGGGGTGGCGATCACGCCGCTAGCGCTGGCCGGCCTGCTTATCGCCGCGTTCTTCGCCTATCTGGCAACGAGGAGTCGTCCCTCCCCAGAGCCGCAGACGAGTGTGGACGCCGGCGCGGCGACGGAGGCTCGCCGCGCCGAGCTTGCGCGCCGGCTCACCGAGGCCATGGACCAGGCAGGCGCCCGGGAATTTGCAGACATCGGTGATCGCTCAACCGCCTACCTCAAGTCCTGTGAGAAGCAGCGGCGGTCCGTGGCCGTCCAGGCAGAGCTCGGGCAGTTAAACGGGCAGATCGCGACCACGGGCGAACCCCTTACGGAACTGGCCGGCATCAAGCGACAGCAAACCGCGCTCGAAGCAGAACTCGTACAGCGTTACGGCGAACTGCAGATCGACGCAAGCGACATGAATGGCGCTCGAAAGGAGTTCGAGCGCCGCCGCGAGGCTGCCGCAGAGACGCGCAGGCGAAAGGCCGCCGCAAAAGAGGCGCAGGAGGGATACCAAACGGCGCTTGGCGATCTCACCTTCGAAGAGCTGGAGGAGAAACGTGATGAAGCTCGCCAACAACTCGACGCGCACGTCGCGGAGCATGGAGAGCTCGGCCTGAATTTGGAGGCAGAGGTAGATCTCCCCACCCTTCGCCAGGCCAGAGCAAACGAGCTGAATGAATTGAAGGTCGAAATGGCGAAGCTCGGTACGCAGATCGCGGACCGGGAGACGCAGGTCGCCGACCTCCCAGGGGCGCGCGAGGAGGTCGAGAGCATTGCCGGCCGAGTCGTCCGGCTCGAACAGGGAGCCCAGGCTGTCGCCCTTGCCCGCGACGAGCTTCGAGAGGCGGCTCGGGAGGCCCGTCGGGCATTTAGGCCACATCTCAAGAGCTCCCTGGATGAGCACCTAGCGCGAATAACCGCTGGCCGATACACGCAGTCCGAAATCGACGACGACCTGCGGATCACGGTCGTGGCTCCCGAAACCGGCCGGATGGTGTCAGCAGAATTGCTGAGCCAGGGAACGCAAGACCAGATCTTCTTCGTGGAGCGTCTCGCGCTCGCGGACCTCCTGGATGCCACGACCGACAAGCCGCCGCTGTTTCTGGATGAGCCATTCGCCCACTTCGATCAACCCAGGCTGGACGTGGCATTGAAGCTCCTGGCGGCGGAGAGCAACAAGCGCCAGATCGTTCTCTTCACCACGCACCCCGAGATCGCCGAGCAAGCACGCTCCGCTCGGCCGGATTCTTCCTTCCTAGAGCTTGAGGCTCCTGCATAACCAGACCCCGCCACTACTTGTGAAACGTGTTTTCGTGGATCCATCGGGCCAGGTCCGCCCGGGTGAACCGCAGGCCACGGCCAACCTTGATGTGGGGCAGGTGGCGAGAGCGCACCAACTCATAGAGAGTGCTGCGCGGGACGCGCAGCAACTCGGCGGCGTCTTCGACCTTGAGGAGCGGCTCGGAGAGGACATCGTGATCCGCTGGAGGTGGCTCGGCGCCGGCACGACGGTCGGTGTTCACAGCTCGATCCCCCTGTCGAGCGTCCGCGTCTGGACCTTCACCCGCTCCAGAGCCTCCCGGCTTAGACGCAGCTGGCGCTGCTGGGACTCCCAGGCCGACCGCTCCCTCCCACTCGCTGGCTTCGGCCCAAGCGCGCTGTCTCTGTCCACCACGCCGTTTCGCAGCCGATACCCCTCAATGTCCCGGAGCGCCCTGTCCCACGTCTCCCTCTTCCAGGGATCGCTCGGTCGCTCTCCGAGCGCTCTGGTTATGTAGTCGGGCGGACTGATCCGGGCGGCGGCGATCGCCGACCGCTCCCGCTCGGCAATCAGGTGGTCGATCACGGCGACCTCGGCTCTTGCGCCGTGCTCGACCGACGGCAACTGCCGCAACTCCGCCTGGTTCCTCTGCGCAGCCTCCCGGCTCATCACCTCCCTGACTTCGAGGTTGCGTTCCTGATCCTTACGCGTCCACCGCGCCCCACGACCCTCGAAGCGGCGGGGCTCGGGAACCGTCTGCCATTCAGCGTCGATCTGCCGCAGGTTCTGCTCGATCTCGGCCAACCCCTCGGTGAGACGGCGGTGGGCCTCCTGGTTCTGTCGCTCGGCGCCAGCCTCCGCCCGCAGCGCCAACCGGCGCGCCTCAAGCTCCGCCGTCGGCAACGGCTCGAACCGATCCCGCAGCGCCTTGTCGTGGGCGGCGACCTGGGCACCGTCGCGCTCGGCCGCTTCGGCGATGTGGCCGAGGCCCTGGCGGTCGGAGGTCGGCGCGATCTCCTTGCGGTCGAGGTTGACCTCCGGGGTGGCGTAGAACTGCGTCTCCTCCCGCGAGCGTGAAGCGCCGACGTAGAACTCCTGCCGCGTCATCGAGGCGTCGGCCATGACGAAGGCGCGGTCGAGCGTCGCGCCCTGAGCCTGGTAGATGGTCGCGGCGTAGCCGTGTTCCAGCGCCGGCCCGCCGTCCCTCGGATTGCGGCTTCGCAGATAGCCGGCATCGACACCTACCTGCCTGCCGTGGGTGTCGATGCCGGCCAACACCACGGCCTGAGCCCTCGCGTCTACCTCCACGATCTCCCAGCGCTCGCGGTTGTAGATCTGGTGGCGCTGGTCGTTGACCCTCGTGATGACCTGATCGCCCTTGGCGAAGCGCTGGCCGGCGATGTCGATCTCCTCGCCGCGGAGCTGACCCTCGGTCTTCAATGCCTCTCTGGCCTGCGCGTTCAGCTCCCTGACATCGGTGTTGCGTTTGGCGATCATCAGCGCATCCTCGCCGCGGCCCTTTGCCTCGATCCAGTCGCGGACCATCTCCTCGCGCAAACGCTCACGATCGGAGGCGATCGTCACCCGCTCGTTAGCGCGGTAGGCCTCGATCGCCTGGGTGCCCCGGCCCTCCCGGATCAGCTTCGCCGCCTCGCGGTCGAGCTCGTAGTTGTGGCGGATCACCTCATCGAGGCGGATCAGGTCGGTGCGGCTGGCGAGCGCCGCGAACAGCCCGCCGGCCTCGATCTCTCCGAGCTGCGCCGGGTCGCCGATCAGCACCAGCTTGGCTTCTGCCGCCCTGGCGTGGTCGATCAGCCGCGCCAGGTTGCCGGAGTCGACCATGCCAGCCTCGTCGACCAGGAGAACCGAGTCGCGGCTGAGCCCGCGGCCACCTTCCTCGGCGGCCTTGTCAAGCCGGGTGAGCAGGCTGGCGACGGTGGTCGCGTCGATCCCCTCGGCCCGCAGGACGTTGACCGCCCGCCAAGTTGGCGCCGCGGCCCACAGCTCGGCCTGATTCTCTGTCCATCCAGAGGCCGCGGCCGACACAGCGTAGGTCTTGCCGGTGCCAGCCTCGCCGATTACGAGGACGAGCTGCTCGCCGCCGCGGAGCAGGCGGGTGACCATCTCGCGCTGGTCGTCCTTCAACGAGGGGCGAGCGCCGAGAACGCGGCCGATCACGATCTCGTCGGCAACGGCGCTCCCGCTGGCGTCTGCCATCTCGCCGGCCGCCCGCAGTGCCCGTTGCTCCAGCTCCCAGATCCGCTCGGTGGTGTAGGTGGCGCCGCGGGGGCCGCGGGCGATCTCGATCACCTGCTCGGAGGCGAGGAAGGCGTCGGCGAGCCTGACGACCTCCTGGGCCGGAGCGCCGTGGGGCAGGTTGTCGGCGACCGCCTGGATCGCAGCGCGACGGTCGAAGTGGGAGGCGTGGGCGGTGAGCGAATGCTCAACCTGTTGGGCGGTGAGGATCGTCTGGCCCGGTCGCTCGTGGCCGAGGTGGCGGGCGATCGACTCGCGGGTCAGCCCAACCTCCTCGCCCTTGATTCGCCAGGCCTCCCGCAGGCTGGCGTCGGTCAGATCGCGCTCCTTGGCCTGGCGGGTCGCCAGGGTGGCGATCTGCATCGCCCGCGCCGAGGCGTCCGGGCCGGCGGCCTCGAGGATCTCGGCGCGGCGGGTGGAGAAGCGGGAAAGCTGCTCGGGGGTGAAGCCGGCGATGTCGGCGAGGCCCTTGCGGACCTGGGTCCATTCGACACCGAGGCGCCGGGTCAGTTCGTGGCGCAGGTGGGCCTCGTAGACGTAGCTGGCGGTTTTCGCGTGCTCGTAGAGCGCTGGGTGGTAGAGGCGGGACCAACGGCCGTCGGGGCCGTAGGTCGCGTTGGCGATGAGGACGTGGGTATGGAGCTGGGGATCGCCGGCACGCGAGGAGCGGTGCAGGTAGCCGGCGCCGATGAAGCCGGTGCCGGGGACGAATTCCCGCCCGCCAGCGCCGCGCCTTGCCCAGCAGGCGTTTCGCTCCAGGTAGGAAAGCGCTTTGCGGACCGCGGCGGCGTGGGCTTCGGCGACCTGGCCGCCGACCGGAGCGCCGCCGAGCGCCCAGGTCAGCGAGACCGACTTCGGCGCCGAGAAGGTGAGGTCGAAGCCGGGGACCGGCTCGCGGTTCGGAGCCGACTTCAGGCCGAGCGATTCGCCCGTCGCCGGGTTGCGGCCGGTGAGCATGGCGACGAGCTGGTCGCCCTCGACCTTGCCTTCGAGGCCGAGTAACTCGGCGCCGTCGCCCAGCCAGTAGCCCTCCGCCTCGCCCTCACCGGAGTAGTAGTCCTCGGCGCCTTCGGCGACCTTGCCGAGGTAGTAGTGCTCCTGGCCTGCTCCGAGCTTTCCGATCGACAGCATCTAGGAGACCTGTCCATCGGGAAGGGCAAATGCGTCAAAAGTTGTCGCCATCGGCGCCATTGGCCAGCGGGAGCGGCGGTTGCACCGGGGGCGACGGAGGTCTTCCATGCCCGAGTTGTCGATCGCGGGGGCGAGCCGTACCGGGTGGATTTGTGAGGCACGGCGGGCCACGCCTCTTTCGTCAGATCCGAGGGGCGGGCGCCCCCGGGGATTCCAGGGGCGCGCGGTGCTCGGTTCGGGATCGCCCAGGCTTGTCACATAAGGGCAGTGCCGAAACGAGCAACCCAGTTCCGGGAAACTCGGCCGCGAGGCTGGGCGGACCCCGATCCCACCGAAATGATTCAGCTACTGAACAAGCTCTCCCACGCCGCCTCATCGAACTCGGAATCGAGCATCAGCGCCCACAGTCTCGTGGCGGCGAAGTGGACGGCTGCAAAGGGTGCCTCGACTCCCTCACGAACGAATAGGGGCGCCAACTCTGACCCCGGGATGGGCGACTTTGCTTTGCCAGGCATCGGCCGCTCGCGGTCGGCCGGATAGCCGAGCGCAATTAGAACAGCGTCGGCAGAGTGAGCGCTGATGTTGCGTAGATCCCAGGCGCGTCCGCTGAGCGCATCTATGGCGTGGTCATCGAACCCGCGGGATGTCAGCTCAGCCCTGATAGAGAGGTTCTTGGTGAGCGACTTCCAGCGCTGCTGCCAGGAGCCGGCGGCAGATCCGCCAAGCTCGCAAAGTTGGTTGCGGGCACGCTGGACGAACATGATCCGGTCAATCCACTGCAGCTCGGTCTGGGGGCGCGCCGCCAGGTAGAGGCTCCAAGCAGCCGCCAATAGGCGCGCCGCTGCTGGATGAGTCGCGGTTCTTTCGAGCGCAACGATCGGGGCTCGGCGCAGGTCACCCTCGGGAGGCGAGTAGAACGCCAGCTCGTCGGGACCGTAGACGATGGTCGCGTTCCGTTCTTGACCGCTCGGGTTGAGCCCAACGGAGCGCTGCATGACGTGGAAGTGTGGCTGAGGTAGCCACTCGCTCGCGACCGGCCAAAGCGACATGAAGCCCTCGCTGTGAGGTGGTTCCAGCAACGTCCACACGGCGAGCACCAACTGGGCGCGGACCATCGCCCTCTCCCGACCCGCCGAGAGGCTGCCACGCTCCTTAGAGACGAGCCAAGCGCCCCGACGGGTGTCGACGGGCTGGTCGTCGACGTCGTGGGCAAAGCGGTTATCGAGCTGGTGGAACGTGGAGCCGAACTGAGCGTTGACTTCCTGGCGGATCTGAAACCAATCTCCGTGTCGGGGGCTTGCAGGTACAAGTGCCACGTCCGCACCGAGTTGCTCCAGCTCGGTGGGCGGCATGAGATTCGCGAGCGGCGAAGCTATGACCCAGACCTCCTCCTGCACTTCCTCCAGGGCCGCGAACAGATCGGCAGGCGAGTTGACCGATGGGTGCTCGTGGTCGAAGACATCGATGATCGCGACGTGCAGCTCCTCCAGTGAGCCGAAACGCCCGAACAGCTCCGGGCGTTCCCGCTCGATCCTGGTGACCAGCTTTGCCACTGCGCGATCGGTTGTCTCGGAAACTTCCGGCCAGAGCGCTTCGTGACCTGGCATGCGGAGGCGGGCTCTCTCCTTGGCGAGCGCCGCGCCTAGGGCCGCGACTTCCTCGACCGCGGACACCGAAGCACTCTTGCCCGTCGTTGAGTTACCCGCTCGGGGTGCTGTCCTCCGGAAACGTTCAGCCACTTGACGCAGGCTAGGGATGAAGCTGGCGCTCCGGGGCCGAGGGCGACAGCCCGACATTCCTTCACCGCGGTGATAAGGCGTGAGGTGGGTGCTGTGGCTGGTGGTGAGAGCTGGTGGCGTCGGTCGATGGTCCTCTCTGCTGGGACGATGACCTGTGCTCTGGCGCTAGGAGAGGTGGCTGTGTGCCGGTGTCCGGCTCTGGAGTCAATGGCTGCGTGGCTGACTGCGGGATCTAGCCGGCTGGTGGATCGGTCTTGCGCCAGCGCCCGATCCGGGTTTCGCCCAGATGCCAGCTCATGCCCGCAAGCAGCTCGCTCGCGTCGACTTCGAGGCGGGCGGCCACCTTAATCAGGGTGTCGATCCGGGGAATCCGGAGGCTGCGCGAGCTGGTTGATCTCGTCCGATGAAGCGAGGTGCGCACGCCAGCCGGCGCTGCCGGGCCATCTTGCAGTTACTGCTTGTCTGTCCTCTTGGCCCGGTTGATTGCGGTCCCGATCAGGCTCATCGCCAGTTTGGGCGTGCGGGATCCGGTGTAGACCTCCGACAGCAAGGGTCCGAACGGATCCGCATCCTGGACGGTGAGCTGGCGGGCCCGATCGACGATCGCGCTCATCGTCCAGGTCCCCCAGGCCTCGTCAACCTCCCCCGGGCCGGCGCCGGGGCGCCACATTTCATCCTCGAGCTGGAGCCACTTCTTGCCCTTGGCGGTCCACGCGAATCGGACCACGGTCCGCCGCTCGCCTGATTTCAGGGGGACGCCGACGTGCTCACTGAAGGCGTCGGGCAGCCGGTGGTCCGGAACCTCGCCGAGTGCTTCCACCACGCTGGTCACGAGCTTTGCGACCTGGCCCAAGGGCAGATCATCGAAGCTGAGGGTCGCCGCTCCACCGTCGCCGTTTGACGATGCTGCCGTCGAGGCCGGATCTCGCGGGAAGCTCGGCGCACTGTCTTCGCCACGCGGCTCGTTCGGATCGACGGCCGCAACAGGCTCCGGTGCGCGATGTGCGGGGACGCTCCGCTCTGGCTCGTCGTCAGCCGAGCCGCCCGAACTCCCTGCAGCGACCCGCTCCACAGCATCTGGTGGCACTGTCTCATCGCCCGGTAGGTCCGCCGGCGCAACGTCCGCCGGGACCGCCAGCGCCTCGGCGACTCCTCCGTCCCCCCAGACCAGCTCAGCGAGGCCGGCGTTCTCAGGCCGGGCAGCGAGCATTTCAAGGATCCGGCGGACCTCCGTCTCGGGGTCCGTAGTGAAGGCGGAGTGCTCGACCCGGTAGAAGACCCAGCCCGCTTCCTCAAGCAAGCGTTGGCGCTCGATGTCCTCGGGGATGAAGGCGCCGGTCGGGGTCTGGTGATGCTGGGCACCATCGGCTTCGACCGCGAGCCTGCCTCCCCGCCTGTCGGTCAGGACGAGGTCGATCTGTTTGTTCCGAGTCGGCCACTGGGGGATGACCTTCAGGTCGGCGCCTCCCGCCTGCGACAGCTCGGAGAAGAGGTCCTTCTCGAACTGGGACATGAAGACCGGCTCCCCCGAAGCCAGGCGCGTCTCGACGGACGGGACCTCCCAGTTGTAGTCGGCACGGTCCTCCGGCGTGATCTCGCCGTTGAGATCGAGCAGATCTTCAGGGACGGGGAGACCCGCCGTGTCGACGGTTACGAGGGTCCTGCTCTCCTCGGCCGAATCCGCCGAGGGGACCACCTGACCCCGGGCCACGGCCTCCTGCACCCGCTTTACGGAGAGCTCGGGACTCGAGAGCACCTCGGTGGCCGGGATCCGGACGACCGTCCACCCGGCCCGTTCGAGGAGGGCCTGTTGGTCGATCCGCTTCGTTGTGTCGGTTGGCGGATGCGGATCCTGCTCGGCGTCCACGAGTACTGCCGCACGCCTCGACGATGCGACGTCAGTTGCGACCAGATCAACGTTGACGCCACAGGCCACGTAGTTCTCGGTCTTGTTGAGCCCGGACTCGACAAGCGCGTCCGCCAACCTCCGCCGGGCGCGACCGTCCGGTTCCCGATGGACTCGGGCTTCGGCCTGTTCGAGCAGCTTCTCTGGCTCGACGGCGTGCTTCAGGTAGCCGGTGATGTTCGCGGCGCTCATCGGGAACTGCTCGATCGGCACGCTCACGAAATGCACCGCTTGATGGCGAGCTCGGGTGAGAGCCACGTTGATCCGCTGTTCGCCACCACCGCCGTTGGTGAAGGCGAAAACCGCAGGATGGTCGCCTTCGGTGTACCGCCAGGAATACAGGATCACATCCCGCTCGTCACCCTGGAATCCGTCTACGGTCGAGCAGATCAGCCGTCGTTCCTCCCGCACATCTGCGTCGATTCGTCGCTCGATCAGGGTCTCGAGATATTCCACCTGCTCGCGGAACAGCGACAGCACGCCGAACGTCATTCCGTCGTAGCGGCCGTCGGTGATCCGACGCTGGAGATCCTCGACCAAGGCCTCGGCCTCCGAGTAGTTGACTTTCGCCCCGCGACCGGTCGCGGGGCGATCGATGGCACTCACCTGCCTGACCAGGAGCGGCTGACCGAGGCCTCGGTCGTCCATGCGGTCACGCATGACCGTCAGGTTGTTCCCGTAGAAGCGGGCGTTCGAGAACGCGATCAACTCAGGCCGGCAGCGGAAATGCTCGTTCAGCAACACTGATGCCTGCTGTCGCCTCGACGCCAGCTCGAGCAGGCTATTTCGAGTCTGGTCGAAATGACCGGCCGGGTCCCGGGTGTCCAGCTCTGACTGGCGAAGCAGCGTCTGATTTGCGGTGGCCGAGAGAGTCCGGCGAAGGTCCTCGTTCGACAACTGCTTGTCGTCGCCGACGATGACGACGCTCGAGGCCCGGGCAAACAACGGCAGGGCCTGGTCAGGATTGCACTGAGAGGCCTCATCGACGATCAATACGTCGAAGACATCAGGTCTCAAGGGGAAGACTCGGCAGGCGTCCTCCGGGCGCATGATCCAGCAGGGGAAGACGTCGGTGAGGACGTCAATGTCGAAGTCCGGCGAGTTTTTCAGCTCCTCGAAGCGTTCGAAGCGTTTGGCGGACGCCCCGATCGCCTTTCGGAAGCCTTCGAGGCTCGACAGGAACGAGGGCTTCCGGAACCCGTCGAGAATGCGCTCCTGGATCCGTAGCCCGAGATACCTCCCTGCGTCATCGACAATGTCGTCGACCAACCCCGAGAGCTCGGCCGCCAGGTCGCCGGTGCTGCGCCCGGCCGCGACCTCCGCGAACCGGACCACTGACGGATGCACCGCGAGCGCGAGCTCGATGTCGCCGAACCAGGCCGGCGGAGCGTCGAGATGCTCCGCGCAGGCCTCAACCTCCTCGACAGCCGCAGGCAAGTTCTCGAGGTCTCCGTCGAGCAGGCGCCGCCTCTCTTGGAATCCCGGCAGCGCCGAACGGATCTGGCGCAGTCGATCGAGGACCTCATCGGCCTCGGCGTAGGCACCGTGATCGAGCAGGTCGTCGACCCGCACTGCATCGCCTTCCAAGAACGAGAGCGAGTCGAGTTCCTTTAGGGCGTTCCCGGCCTGATCGGCCTCGCAGGCCGCAAGGGCACGCTCCCATTGGAGAACCACGTCGTCGAGATCTCCCTGGGTCTCTGCATCGAGCGCCACCTCGATCGGGAGCGGGACCCTCGTCGTCCGCGCGGTCTCGTGCACAGCCCGGATCGCCCGCGCTCTGTCGATCGCGCGTCGACTTGAGCTGAGGACGCTCTGGACGGCATCCGGGTCGAACCGCTCGGGAATCTCGGCACGAAGTCCGCCGGCGAGGCCGTCGGCGATCGTCCGCACGCGGCTCCATGAATCCCAGAACGCTGCCCACTTCCCGACCTGCTCGTCCGACACTCCGGCTGCGCCAGGCGCGTACTCATCCAGCCATCGCCGGGCTGCTCGGCGCTTCAGCATCGACCCTAGTTGTGCGTGCTGGGCCACGACCTGCCCGCGCCTGACGGGCTCGGCGCTCACGCCATCGCGGTACGGAGCCAGATCCCTGGCTTCGGCGAACGCGGCCTCGAGCGAATCGGCCCCATTTTCGACATCGGAGAGAAGGTCGGGGGAATCCGCGAGCCTGTCCGCCGCCTGCCGTTGCTCTGAGGCTCCGAGGACCGCGACCAGGCTGGTCCGGATCTCGCCGGACACCCTCCGTGCCTTCTGCAGCTCGTCGGGCTGGGCGTCGACGACCGGGTGGAAGGCTGCCACGAGCGTGCCGACCGCTGGATCGGTGCCAGCGACCACACGTGCCGTCTGTTGGTCGACGAACTGGCCGAGGGTCTGCCGTTGCTCCTCGATGGATTTGAGGTCTGCGATCGCCGATCCGCGCAGACGGGCCCAGACAGTTGCGTTCTCCCGGACGATCTCATCGAGACGTCGAAGCGCGGCGCCGACAACCGGCTGCTGCGCTGTGGCGACAGGAACATCGCTGACGGGCAGGGTCGGCAACCCACCGAAGTCCTCCCATTTGAGCGCAGCGTCCTCCTGGTCGGGCTCGGCGCTACCGATGAACTGATCCCTGAGCTCCCGATACCGGCTGCCCTTGGCCGCGCGACGCTCCTCGATCTCCTTGAGCTGGCGCGTGAGGGATGAACGGTCGGCCTGGGCCGCGAAGGCTTTGACGTTGGCGATCTGACCCTGCAGCACACGCTTCGCCGCCGCCCCGTCGCCGATCAGCGAGGCGAAGAGGAACCTCTGGCGGCTTTCGTCAAGCTTGTCGCGTACGACCGTCAATGCCTGCGGCTTGTGACTCGACACCAGGACGCTCTTTCCCTGGGCCACGAGGTGGGAGGCCAGGTTGGCAATCGTCAGGCTCTTCCCGTTGCCGGGAGGCCCCTGGACCACCACGAGCCGGTTCTTCTGCAGAGCATCGGCGACCTGCCGCTGGGCGCCGTTCGACGGGAACGGATAGACGACCTCCTCGACGTGGGGGGCCCTCGCCTCAGGCCGATTCTCCGTCGATGGCGGCTCGAGGAGAACCGAGAGCGGCCGGTCCGGAACGACGACGCCGGCCGGATCGGTTGCGATCGACTCGAGGTCGGCGAGCAGATAGGGCGAGGAGCGGTTCGCCAGGAAGAGGACGCCGCCGTCATGGAGAGCGAGACCCGGCTGATCAGGCCGTTCGCCCGAGGGCACCATCGAGGGCCATGGGTGCAGGGACTGGTCGGGTTCCCCGATCTCGAGCCCCGGCCACACGCTTGCGACAGCCTTCAGCAGTTCCGCCGCCCGGGCCGGGTCCCAGCCGGCCGCCAGATCGGCCTGGGCCTCGATGCCGAGGTTGACGATCTGGGTGACGTCGTTTGCCCCGATCCCGTCTTTCCAGAGAACAGTGTTGAAGCGCGGCGGCTCATCGCTCGAGGTGACGACGACGGAACCGTCGGAGTCGGTCCTGAGGGAGACGGCCTGCATGAAGAGCGGGGCAAGGACGGGATCCATCGAGCGGCCCCGCGCTTTGTTGAGGTAGCCGATCAGCAGCGGACCCCCGTAGACCACCTCCTTTGCATGCCTCTCCACCGCCGCCTTGGCGCTCAGTTCACGAAGGCGCTCCCAGACAACCTGGGACCTCTCGTATTCGGCGATTTCGTCTTCGGAGGCGTCTTCCGGTGGGGTCGCGGGGGCGACGATGCTCTGTTGTCCGTTAGAGAGGACGCCCTCCACTTCGGTGAGTTGGCCGACATCGACGCAGAGCGCCGCTTTTTTCGTGGTTCGCACATCCCGGAGGGCGACATTCTGGGCCCCGATCACGCGTAGACAACCAGCGTGGTACCTGGCTACGGATTCGGCAAGCTGCAGCGATCTGTCTCGGACTGAGGACGAAGACATTTCGATTCGACAAGTATCTGACATTTGAAGGAGGCTGACCGGACGATCATCGTCAGGATCGGCGGAGCGGCCATGCCCTGAACCTGCCGATGCAGATTCAGCGTGCAACGACACTCGGCGGCACGCCGGCCGCTCTCGACCCGCCAGGAGGCTCCGGCCATGTCAGGAGTTCGCCCCGTTCATCGGTTCGGCCTACACAGTGTCCGGGAAGATGAAGCCGATCTGGACGCCGAAGGGCTCGGCAAGCGCGGAGAGCGTCGCGTGGGTGGGGTTCGCCTCGCCGGCCTCTATCCGGCTTATCTCGCCCTGCGGGATTCCGGAGGCTTGGGCGAGCTGCTTTTGGGTCAGCTTCCTCTCGCGCCGGAAGGTCATTAGTTGGCTGGCAAGTGAGAGCTCGCGGCGCATCTTGCGCAGCTCGTCCCCGGTGCCTTCTGCCTTCGCCTCGGCCTCGACATCCTCGATCAGTCTGCGGGAGTCGTCGCTCATCGTTCCGAGGAGGCTAGAGCGTGATCAGTTCCCGCTCGGGCTTCTCGGCGGAGCCGAACTCGAATCCGAGAACCGCGCGACCGCCGAAAGCGTCGCCAAGCTTCTTGAGCGTCTGCGCGTTGGTTGCGTGCTGGCCGCTCTCGATCCGTGAGATCGCCGAGGCGGTCGTGCCCATGCGTGCGGCAAGCTCAGCTTGAGTCAGGCCGAGCGTGGCGCGGCGCATGATGACGATGCGGGCAAGCTCCTCGTACGGCGCGAGGCGCTCGTACTCGGCTCGGAACTCCGGATCTTTGAGGGAGTCCTTGATGTGGTCGGATACGGCGGTCCCGACCGGGCTGGATCGTTTGCTCATCGCGCACCTCCGGTTGAAAGGCCACAAACGATGTTAGCAGCGCTGCTAACTCTCAGTGAAGGGCTACGGCGCATCGTGACCCGCCGCCCGCGGCGGCTTCCTGGGCTGCGCCTCCATGCGTGCCTTGAAGTCGTCCCAGCGATCTTCGGCGACGTTGATCTCCCCGGGCGGCAGCCTGCCGGTCTTCTTCGGAAAGACGTGTAACAGGACGACGAGGGCCCCCGACCGTCGATAGAGCACTCGGAAGAGCTGGGAGCCCATATGGCAGCGCAGCTCGCGCAACTCCCCTGAGACCTGAGAGCTATGCGGGAATGGAAGGTGCGGCACCGCGTCGGACAGGCCGTTGAGCCGGTCGATCTGGCGAAGGAGCGCAGCGCGGCGCTTCGCGTCGAGCCCGTCAATGAAATCGCGGACTGGCTCGGACCCGTCCGGGGCGCGGTAGTAGACCGCCTGGAGGTTGCTCACGCCGCGACTGCCGATGCCGGCGCGGCGGTCGACGTCTCGCGGAGCGCCGCCGAGAGCTTTTCGGCGGCGTCGACCTGGGGGACATGGTGGACGTAGATCATCGTCGTCGCGATGTCGGCGTGGCCCATGTACGCCTTGACGTCGGAGAGCGGGAAGACCTGGACGGCGAGGGTGCCGAAGCTGTGGCGCAGGTCGTGGAAGCGGATGTGGCCGAGGTCGGCGGCGGCGAGGGCGGCGTAGAAGCGACGGCGCAGTGCCGAGTCCTCGATGTGCTCACCGGCCAGGTTGACGAAGACGAGATCGTCGTCGCCCGTCCAGCGCTCGCGGCGGCTCAGCTCGTCGAGCGCCGTCGCCACCTGATCGGTCATCGGCACGCTGCGCACGCGGCCGGACTTCGGCGCGTCCTCGTTGCGCAGGACGTAGGAGCGGCGGATGCGGATCAGGCGGTTGGTGAAGTCGAGGTCGCGCCAGCGTAGGCTGCGCAGCTCGCCGAGGCGCAGGCCGGCGAATGCCGCGGTGAGGAAGATCGCCGCGTCCTGCTCGTCCTGCCGGCGCAGCTGCGCCCGCCACTCCAAGCCGGTCGGGTGCTTGGGCGGCTTGCGGTGCCTGCCTTCCCGCGCGGCGCGGGCGAGCGCCTCGACCTCGGCCGCCGAGAGGACGTCGAAGTCGCCCGTCCGCCGCATCGGCTGGCGCTCGGCGCCGGCCGCCGCGTTGGCCTCGAGCCCGTACATGCGCTGCGCCCACTTGAGGATGCTGTGCATCACGCCCAGGTACTTGTTGATCGTCCGCGCCGACAGCTCCTCCCCGTTCGCCATGCCGCCGCCGGCGACAAGCCGCGCCCGCCAGTCGTCGATCCAGCGGGTCGTCACCTGCTCCAAGCCGGTGTCGCCGAACTCGTCCAGGAGGCGGCGCTCGACGATCCAGCGGTAGTCCTTGATCGTCGCCGGCCGGCGCTTGCGGTCGAACTCGACGTAGCGCAACCACTCGTGGGCGGCCTCCTTGAAGCTGACGCTGCTCGATCGCCGCGTGCGGCTGGTCATCCGCCGGCGCCGCGCGTCAGCGAGGATCGCGTCGAGCTCGCGCTGCGCGGTCTGCCGGGTCAGGTACCCCTCAGCGGGCTTCCCGCGTTTGGTCCAGGCGCGACCGAGAACGACCTGGTGCTGGCCCTCCCCATCGCGCCACTTCGCCATCCAGCGGTCGCCGGACTTGCGCGGTCGCCGGAAGACGTGGCCGCTGATCGGGGTTTCGCGGAAGTGGATCGAGGAGCCGCTCATCGCTCCTTCGATTATGCACGTCCGCAGACAAAATGTGTCCCGAAATGTGTCCCCAAATAGGCAGAAAGGTACCCAACTAGACCGAACCAACTGGACAAAAGTCCCTGCAAATCGACACTATGGCAATACTTAGCAACCGATCATAATCCGCGTGTCGGGGGTTCGAGTCCCTCCTCCGGCATCGCTTTACGCGCAGGCCCCGAGCGCGAGTTCCCCGTCGCCGACCTCCAAGGCACGCCGCTAGGACTTCGGCTTGTGTGGATGCTTCTTCTTGCCTTCTCGACGCACTTGCCGTGCCTCAGCATCTTGCCTTTCTTGCACTTCATCTTCTTCGGCGTCGAGGCCGGCACCGTCCGGGTCCGGGAGACGCGGATCGCTTCGGGTTCGATCCGGACGGTGCCGAAGACCGTCGTCGCAAACGGCGTTTCGGCGAAAGCCACGAGCGAGCAGGAATCGGGGCCCGCTCGGCTCGCTCCTCCCCTTGACGCGCTTTATGTTGCCGTGGGAGTGTCGGGCCGTCCTGTGATCGACAAGGAGGAGTGCAGATGGCCGATGGTCTGATTCTGGAATTCGAGGGATTCGGGGCCGAGACGTACTGGAAGGTCAGCGAGACGCTCGGCGTCAACGCGGAGACGGGCGAGGGCGCGCCCGAGGGCCAGCTCTTCCACTCCGCCGGCGGCAAGGAGGGCGGCTGGGTCGTGTTCGAGGTCTGGCGCTCCAAGGAGGACCAGGCGCGGTTCATGGAGGAGCGACTCGGCAAGGCCCTTCAGGAGAACGGAGTTGCCGGGCCGCCGAGTCGAGTGGAGTGGCTCGACATGGCCGCATATTTCAGCCTGGACTAGTGCCCGCGGCAACGTAGAGCCTGTCTGCGCCGACTCCGCCGGGCCCACGGCGGAGTCGCGCGGACCGCGTTCAGTCCGGACTCTCCTCATCGCCCCGATCGAGATCCCAGCGGCCCTTCCGCCTCTGCGCCCGAAAGGCGATCAGCATCGCCGCGCAGGCGAGCACGCCGATGACGACCAGGATTCCGGCGATCCCCAGCCTGCCGATATCCGCGAGCAACATCGGTTCTGGCACGGTCATGGCAGATCTCTCTTTCGGCTGGCCCGGACTCCGAGCCATTCAACCGGTTTGCCTCGACAAACGTCTCACCCATTGCCGCTTGTACAGTGATCCGATCGTGATCGATTGGGTGACGGCAGGGGACTGATGCCTGACTCTCCGGCTCACGACTTTCCCGGGCTGACCGACATCCATGCCCACCCGGCGATGAACGCCTTCCTCTGGGACCGCGACCTGCGCAAGCATTACTGGACCGGCCGCACCTTCGACCCGCTCGCCAGCCTCAGCGACTTCAAGATGCTGGAAAAGGGCGGGATCAAAGTCCTCTGGTCCTCCCTCCACGTCCCGGAGCCGAACTACATCGGCTGCTTACCGATCCGGATGCTGGCCCACCTCACCGGCGGCGGTCGCAAGCTGCTGGAGGAGAGCTCCTGGGAGTGCCTGCTGCTGATGATGGAGATGATGGAGGGGCAGATCGCCGCCACCGACGGCCGCTTCCAGTTGGCCCGCTCCAACGCCGAGCTCGACAAAGTGCCGGCCGATGGGACCGCGATCGTCCACACCGTCGAGGGCGGTCATGTGCTCGGCGCCGGGCTCGTCGAGGACGACGAGCAGGGGAGGCTCGAGCGGCTGCGCGAGCTCGCCGGGCGCGGAGTCGCCTCGCTGACGATCGCCCATCTCTTCCCCAACGACCTCGCCGGGCACGCCCTCGGCATCCCCGACCAGCACCTCAAGGTCTTCTTCTTCTGGCCGCTGGACCCGGAAGTGAACCTCTCCCGCGGCCTGACGCCGATGGGTCGCAAGGCGATCGAGCTGATGGTCGAGCTGCGGATGGTCCCCGACGTCACCCACTGCACGCCGACGGCGCGGCGCGAGATCTACGAGCTGGTCGACAACCGGATCCCGATCATCGCCTCCCACGTCGGCCTACAGGCGCTGAACCCGGTTCCCTACAACCTCGACCGGGAGGACGTCGGCGCGATCGCGGCCTCGGGCGGCCTGGTCGGCGTCATCTTCATGCCCTACTGGCTGCGGAAGTCCCACCCTGGTCCGGGGCTGCCGGCGATCTGGGAAACGATGGACACCCTGCGCCGCTGGTGCGACGGCTCCTGGGAGCACGTCGCGATCGGCACCGACTTCGACGGTTTCACCGATCCACCCGACGACTGCGACAGCGAGGCCCGGCTGCCTTTGGTCGAGGAGCTGCTGGTCGAAAAGGGACTGAGCGAGGGCGAGCGGCGGGCGGTCCTTGGCGGCAACGCCCGGCGCGTGCTGCGAGAAGGCTGGCGTCAGACGGCGTAGTGGAGCCTGAAGGCGCTAGGACTCCGACACCGCCGGCTTACTGCGGGCAGAGTCGCCGGGCTGTCCGAAGGCGCGGGCGAGGACGATGCTGAGCTCATACAGCGCGATCAGCGGCGCCGTCTCGAGCAGCATCGAGACCGGGTCGACGCCGGGCAGCGCGGCGGCGAGGACGGCGCAGCCGAGGTATGCGTAGCGGCGGTTCTCGGTCAGCTGCTGGACCTTGACGATGCCGAGGCGGGTGACGGCGAGGATCGCCACCGGGACCTGGAAGACGACGCCGCAGGCGAGCAGGGTCTGGGCGAAGAAGCCGTAGTACTCCTTGGCCTGGATCTGGATGTTGAACTGGCTGTCGTTGAAGTTGAGCAGGAACCGGGTCGCGGCCGGCAGGACGACGAAGTAGCCGAAGGCGACCCCGGCGATGAAGAGCGCAGGGATCAGGAGGAGCAGCGGCAGGACCGCCCGCTGCTGCTCGCGACTGAAGGCGGGCAGCAGGAAGGCGTAGAGCTGGTAAAGCACGATCGGCAGGGCGAGGATGATCGCGCCGTAGGCCGAGACGGTCACCGTGGTCGTGAACGGCTCGGTGACGCCGAAGGTGATCAGCTTTTCGTGGCCTCGGGGAAGGGCCGCCCCCGCCAGTTCCAGCAGCAGGTGGTTCTGCCAGAAGCAGAGAGCGAGGGCGACGCCGAAGACGGCGAGCGAGGTGACGATGCGCGCGCGCAGCTCGTCGAGGTGATCGACGAGGCTGATCTGATCCTGATGGGATATCGGTTTGATGCGGCGCATCGTCTTGCTCAGACCTGGGTCTTGACCGCGGCGTCCTCGGACGCGCGTGTCGGGGCCGCCACGGCGGTGGAGGACTCGATCGCCGCGGGCGAATCGGTGTGGCTCTCGCTGCCGATCGTGCCTTTGAACTCCGAGATCCCCTTGCCGAGCGACCTACCGAGCTCAGGCAGACGTTTGGGTCCGAAGACGACGAGGGCGATGATCAGGACTACGCATATCTCCAGCGGGCCGATGTTCGGCATTGGGGCTCCTTTGGCGGGGGTTGGAGGTGAGTACGCCCGCCGGCGGTCAGCGGATCAGAGAAGCCCGCGAATCGCCGCCGCGACCCGCTGCGGCTCCTGCGCCATTACCGCGTGCCCGCAGCCGGCGAACGTCTCCGGGCCGGACCCGGTCCAGCGCTGCGCCAGCAGCTCGGCATTGGCGACCGGGATGACGACGTCGGCCTCGCCGTGCAGGACCAGTGCCGGCGGCCCCTCCCCCGCCTGCGGTCGCGGACGCTCCTCCCGGTGCCAGGCTTCCATCGCCGCCTCCTGAGCGCTCAGCACGGCGGCCGGCAACCTCGCCCGCGCCGCCGCCACGACCTCGCCGAACTGGCGATCGATCGCCGCCGCCAGCGGTGGCGGGAAGAGCAGCGAGAGCAGCCGCGTCGCCTGTTCGCGCGGGGTGCCACCGTGGTCGACGAGGCGCGACCAGACCTCCGGCGCCGCCTCGACGGCAGCCGGACCACCGGGGTCGGTCGCGATCAGCGCCAGCGCCTCGACCCGTCGCGGCGCGCGCTCGGCCAGCCGCTGGGCGATGAAGCCGCCCATCGACCAGCCGACGACGGGTGCGCTTTCGATTTCGAGCTCGTCGAGCAGGGCCACGAGGTCGGCCGCCATCAGGTCGATCGTCAGTTCCGCCGCCCCGAGCTCGGGCCCGCCGAGGCCGCGGTTGTCGGGACAGATCACGCGGTGGGTGCGGCCCAGCTCGGCGAGGAAGGTCGGGTCCCAGTCGGCGCCGGTCGCGGCGTAGCCGTTGACCAGCAGCAGCGGCTGCTTCGCGCGGCTCATACTTCCAGCATCAGCGTCACCGGGCCGTCGTTGACCAGGGCCACGCCCATGCAGGCCCCGAAGACGCCCCTGGCAGCGCCGAGCCGCCCGCAGAAACGGTCGTAGAGCGGCTCCGCGTCCTCCGGCCGGGCGGCGCCCATGTAGCTGGGCCGGTTGCCCCGCGCGGCGTCGCCGTAGAGGGTGAACTGGCTGACGCAGAGCACCTCGCGCTCGCCCAGTGGCTCGTTCATCCGGCCCTCGGCGTCGTCGAAGATCCGCAGTGCCCGGACCTTGTCGGCGAGCCGGTCGGCCTCGGCCTCGCCATCTCCGACCCCGACCCCGAGCAGAACCAGCATGCCCGGGCCGATCTGGGCGACGCGGTCGCCCTCGACGTCGACCGCCGCCTGGCTGACCCGCTGGACCAGGGCCCTCACGACCGGGCCGGACCCGCCCCGGCTTCCAGCTCTCCGCCCAGCGCGTTGACGTCGTAGCGGCCGTAGTGGCGGACGCCGTTGACGAAGAAGGTCGGGGTGCCGGTGGCGCCGCTGGCGGCCGCCGAGTCGACGTCGCGGGCGATCCGCTCGCGATGGGCACCCGAATCGATCTCAGCCGCCATCCGCTCGGCGTCGAGGCCGAGGTCGGCGCCGACCGCGAGCATCGTCTCGCGCGAGAGTTTCGGTTGCACGGCGAAGAGGGCATCGTGGTACTCCCAGAAGTCGCCCTGGGCCGCGGCGGCCTCGCTCGCCTCGGCGGCGAGCGGCGCCAGCGGGTGGCGCTCGACGATCGGCAGGTGGCGGAAGGCGAAGACGAGGCGCTCGCCGAAGCGCTCTTCGAGGCGCCGCACCACCGACTGGGCGCCAAGGCAGAAGGGGCACTGGAAGTCGCCGAACATGACCAGCTCGAGCTCGGCGCCGAACTCACCGCGGATGTGATCGATGCCTTCGAGCGACGGCGAGAGTCGTTCGTCCACGGCACTGATGTTATGGGCTGACCGGGCGCGAGTCCGTACTTACCCGGGTTATGGACGGGTAAGTACGGACTCAGCGCTAGGCGAGGAACTCGCGCGCCCGCTCGGCGACCAGCTCGGGCATCTCGTCGGCGATGAAGTGGCCGCAGCCCGGAACCAGCTCGACCTCCATGTCGTCGGCGTGGTCCTCGTAGCCCTCGAGGACCTCGGGGCGCAGGGCCTGGTCGTCGGTCCCGAACAGCATCCGGGTGGGAACGGTGAGTCGCTGCTTGGCGTAGCGGCCGCGCATGATCGCGGGCGCCTCACGCAGGTTGAAGACCCGGTACAGCTGCACCGCCGCCCGTGCCCGTGCCGGCTCGGCGAGGTTGTCCGCGAAGGCGCGCAGCGTGCGCTCGTCCCAGACCTCTTTGTTGGTTGACGCCCCGACGAGGACCCTGGGGACGAACCTGCCGCTGCGGTGCAGGGCGTAGCCGAGCCCCGGGCTGAGGACCACCGCCTGGTACCAGAAGCGCCAGAAATGCGGCGCCATCGCCCGGGCGCTGGTCCAGGGCGGCAGGATGTTGAGCGCGAAGTAGCGCTCGAAGCGCTGCGGCGCCCGCAGGCAGAGCAGGAACCCGATCCAGGCGCCCCAGTCGTGGCCGACGAGCTTGACCCGCTCGAGCCCGAGGGCGTCGAGGACGGCGAGCACATCCGAAGCCATCTCCTCCTTCTCGTAACCGTCGCGAGTCGCCTCCGAGGAGCCGAAGCCCCTCAGATCCAGGGCCAGGACCCGGTGGCGATCGGACAGTGCCGGCATCAGGTGGCGCCACTCGTACCAGTGCTGCGGCCAGCCGTGCAGGCAGAGGACGACATCGTCGCCGCAGCCGGCTTCAGCGACGTGGAAGTCGATCCCGCGCGCCCGGACTGTGCGGTGGGAGATCAGCGCAACGCGGCCGCGGCCGCCTGGCGGAAGTCGTTCAGCATCTCGCCCATCGTCTCGACGTCGCAGCTGACCATTTCCGGCCAGGGCTTGTCGGGGTGCTCGGAGAGCGTCTTCAGGCCGTTGCCGCTGATCACCGCGACGACGGTGTCGTCAGGGCCGATCTTGCCCTCGGCGGCGAGCCTCGCGGTCGCCGCGATCGTCGTCCCGCCGGCCGGCTCGGTGAGGATGCCCTCGGTGCGGCCGAGCAGGTCGATCGCCTCGAAGATCTCCGGGTCCGAGGCGGTCGCCCCCGAGCCACCGCGGCTGCGGACCGCGTCGAGGACGAGGTTGCCGTCCCCCGGGGCGCCGATCGCCAGTGAGTGAGCCGCGGTCTCCGGCGTCTGCGGCCGCAGCTCGTCGCCGTCGAGGATCGCGGTGACGATCGGGCCGCAGCCGGCGGCCTGGGCGATGTTGATCTTGCAGTCCGCGGTCTCGGCCAGTCCGACGATCTCCAGCTCGTTGAGTCCCTTGTGGACCCGTGAGGAGAGGGTGCCACCGGCGGCTGGGATGACGAAGTGGTCCGGCGGCGTCCAGCCGAGCTGCTCGACGGTCTCGAAGGCCATCGTCTTCGCGCCCTCGGCATAGAACGGGCGCAGGGTGATGTTGGCGAACTCGATCCCGCTGGCGAGCGAGAGCTCCCGGCAGGCGCGGTTTGCCTGGTCGTAGTTGCCGTCGAGCTGGCAGACCTGGGCGCCCAGCGCCCGGCAGGCTTTGGCCTTGCCCTTCTCCATGTTGCCCGGGTAGAAGATGTAGGCGGTGGCGCCGGCCTTGGCCGCCAGCGCCGCCACCGCGGTGCCGACGTTGCCGGTCGAGACGCAGCCGACCTCGTTCTTGCCGAGCTCCAGCAGGCGGGCGATCGCCATGCTGACGACCCGGTCCTTATAAGAGAGCGTCGGGCGGTTGGTCGAGTCATCCTTGAGGTAGAGGTTGCGCAGCCCGATCTCCGCGCCGAGCCGGTCGGCCCGGATCAGCGGCGTCTCGCCGGCGAACTGCCCGACCCGATCCTGGGCGCTGCGGACGGTGATCGGCAGCAGCTCCTCGAAGCGCCAGATGTTCCAGGGGCGCCCCTCCAGTCCGCGCCTGGAGATCAGCTCCCGGGCCTTCTCGTAGTCGTAGTCGATGTCGAGTCCCTCGCCGCAGGCCGGACACTTGAAGGCGGTGTCGAGCAGGGGCGTGCGATAACCGCAATCGCGGCAGACGAGTTCGGTGGCGCAGGAGCTGGTTCGTGGCCCGCCGGGGCCGCCCAGATGCGGATCTACCGCCTCGCTCATGGCTCCTCCTCTTTCTGCGTAAAAAGTGGCGACTTCTGCGCGAATGCGCAAACTGGAAGGTAGCGGAAGCGGCGGCTCGCGCCAAAAACGAGGAACCTGTTGTCTGTAGTGTTCTTGTCGTCAGCCGCAAAGAATCGTCGCGTGAGCCCCCAGGAGCGTTTCGCAGTCAACCTTCGCAAGGCCCGGACCAAGGTCGGCATCTCGCAGGAAGAGCTGGGCCATCGCTGTGACCTGCACCGGACCGAGATCTCGCTCCTGGAGCGGGCGGGACGCGAGCCGCGCCTCTCGACGATCGTCAAGCTCGCCGGCTCGCTGGAAACGACCGCCGCCGAGCTCTGCGCCGGAATCGCCTGGCAGGCCGGGCCGAATCGCTTCGACGTCAAGTCACCGCCCCGCGGCAGCTGACGCCGCGAGGATCTCGGTCGAGTCGGGCCAACTGCCGAGCAGATCCGGCCCGTCGGCTCGGCCAGAGGCGATCAGCAGCTCCTCCGCGGTGTGGGGGGCGAACGGGGCGAGCACTTGGATCAGCAGGACCAGAGCGGCAATCTGCGCCTCGGCGTCGGCCCGGTCGAGCTGCCCGCGGCGCTTGACGACCCGCTTCTCGAAGTCCTGAACCCGCTCGAACAGGCGAGTGATGTTGCGGATCGCCTTGTGCATCTGCAGCTCCTCGACATCGGCGGTGATCCGCTCCAGGCCGTTCTCGCACCATTTGCGCAGCCGGTCACGCATGTGCTCGGTGTCGGCCGCGGCCGTGGCGTCATGGCTCGTGCTCTCGAGCGCCGCGAAGCGATCCTGGGAGTAGGTCCAGAGGCCACGCAGGAAGCGGTTCGCAAAGCGCAGCGCGCCGTCGCTCCAGTTCAGCGTCTTCGCCGGCCCGGCGGCGTAGAGGACCGCGACCCGGACGGTGTCGGCGCCGTATTGCTCGACCAGCTCGTCGGGGTTGACGACGTTGCCCAGGTGCTTGCTCATCTTGCGCCCCTCGGCGATCACCATCTCGTGAAAGAGGCAGCCGGCGAAGGGCTCGCCGTTCTCCAGGAACTCGAACGGCCCGCGATCGCGCAGCGCCTTGGTGACGATTCGCTGGTCGAAGACGAAGCCGCCGCTGTCGCCGCCGGCGACCAGGCGCTCGGCCGGCAGCCAGGCCCGCAGGTCGGGGTGGGTGAACATCTGCTCGGCGCGATCCTCGGGCGGCACCGCCGCCGGGACCCAGAGGAAGAGGGCGTCGAAGTGGCAATCGAGGGTGTCTGTCTCGCGCCTGGCGGCGGCGCCGCAGCGCGGGCACTCGACGTCGACGAAGTCGGGGCGCTCGGCCAGCGGGTTGCCCTCCGCCCGCGGCATCAGGTCGCGCGGCAGGACGACCGGCAGGTCGGCCTCGGGGACCGGGACGGCCCCGCAGCCCTCGCAGTGGATCACCGGGATCGGGGTCCCCCAGGCACGCTGGCGCGAGATCGAGAAGTCGTTGGCGCGGTAGCGCTTCGCCTGGCGGGCGCCGGCCGGAAGCGCGGTGGCCTCCACCTCCACTCCGGACCGATCCTCGGACTCGGAATCCGACTCCGGCTCGGGGCTCGGGACCCGGTCGATCCGGGCGGCGATCTCGCGGTCGGCCTCGTCGACGGCGGGGATGCCGAACACCGCGGTGGGCCCGAAGCGGGCGTCGACCAGCGGCGAGACGACGACCGGCAGCTCCTCTCCGCCGGGTCCCGTCACCGAGGCGCCGGTATCGAAGACCGGGACCGAGCGAGCGTCGCGAGCGCTGCGCTCCCAGCCCCCCGAACGCATCTGCTCGAGCTCCTCGCGGACCCCGGCGGCGCCGATCCAGGCGTCGATCTCAGGGTGGCGCGGGGAGAGCAGGACGAAGCTGGCCTGCTCGATCGCCCCCCGGTGGGGGCTGAAGACGGTGAGCCTGCCGCCGCTGCCCCCGAGGTCGAGCTCGACCCCGTCGGCGCGGCCGAGGATGTAGCGCTGGGTGGCGAGCGCCAACTCGTCCCAGTTGCGCAGCAGCTCGGTGTTGGCGTCGTTCTCCTCGAGGTAGTCGGTGATCTTCAGGAACCACGTCGGGCGTCGGATCAGCCGCACCTCGTTGTGGCAGCGCCAGCAGGTCCCCCCCTCCTCGACCTGGATCGAGGCGAGCGTCGTCTGACAGGTGTCGCACCAGTCGACGGTCGCGTCCTCGCGATAGATCATCCCCATCTCCAGCAGGGTCAGGAACAGCCACTGGGTCCAGCGGTACTGGCCCTCGTCGGAGCTGTAGAAGACGCGGTCGTAGTCGAAGCTGTAGCCGAGCCGTTTCATCTGCTCGAGCATCCGCTCGCCGCACTGGCGGACCCACTCGGCCGGCAGCACCTGACGCTCGATCGCCGCCAGCTCAGCCGGCAGCCCGAAGGCGTCGAAGCCGAAACCGAGCAGGACGGCGTTGCCGCGGGCGCGGTGGAAGCGGGCGTAGGCATCGCCGATCGTGTAGTCGCGGACGTGGCCCATGTGCAGATTGCCCGAGGTGAACGGGCTTGAGGCCTTGACGTAGACCGGCAGCTGGCCGGATCGCGGCGGCGGCGGCGCCTCGAAGTCGCCACGCTCGGCCCAGACGGCCCGCCTGGCCGGCTCGATCCGCGCCGCGTCGTAATCGGGCTTACTCATACTTCCAAGGCTACTGAGGGGTCGATGCGCCGGTTTGCAGCGCTCTCAGGCGAAGGTCCAGAGTCTGTTGCCTAAGAAGTTGAACGGCATCGCGACGGCGACCGCGATCGCCTGCGCCGTCAGTTCGCCGACGCTGCCGGAAGCGACGAGGGCCTCGAGCACGACCAGGTTGAGCGCCAGTGAGGCAAGGCTGACGACGAAGAAGCGAGCGGCCTGGAAACCGGCCGGTCCGTCGCCGGGACCAAAGGTCCAGTAGCGGTTCCAGAGGAAGTTGTTGGTGACCGCGACGGCGAAGGCAGCGACCGCGGCGATCGCGTGGTGGATACCGAAGTTGGCGGCGAGGACGGCGAAGACCGCGAGGTTGATCACGTATCCCGAGCCGCCGACCAAACCGAACTTGAGCAGCTGCACCCAGTTGGCAGGCTGCCGGGCGGCAGCGCCGATCCGGTACGCGAGCCCCTGCGCCTCACTCATCCCGACACCGCCGGGACGGCAGCTGCCACGGAGGGTCCCCGCGCTGCCCGGGGGCCGGCGTCGCCCGCAAGTCCCGCCTTGGCGGTTCCGTCCAGGACCACAGCGGTGCCGCCGAATCCGGTCGGCATCGTGTGCAAGGTGTGGAACCAGAGTCGCATCGGTCTTGGAGCGCGGTAGCGGGTCAACGTCAGTCGATCCAGTCGAAGCCGCTGCATCGCTTGAAACGAGTGGGGCAGGTTAGCGGGCCGCCCAGTCACCAGTCGCTTGCTGACGATGTCCACTTCGCGAATCCGTTCCACTCCACCGTACATGCGCACGGCGTGGTCACCGAGGTACCAGCGGAGCGGTTCGGCCGCCAACCTCCAGGTGACTATCGCCCGGCGCGCGACCGGGGCGCCGAGCTGTTCGGTCAGGCCGCGAAGATCGGGCCGCTGGAGGTTCGGGGTCTGGGTGACGTGGTAGTCGAAGCCGAGCCAGTAGACGCAGAGGACCAGCGCCAGGAGCAGGCCGAGCCGCCGAGCCCGCTCGGAGCCGAATCCGATCGCGGCGGCCGACGCCAGCGGGATCAGGGCGGGAAGCAGGTTGCGCTCAACGACGTAGTCCTTGCCGATCAACGCCGCGGCGGCCGCCAGGCCGGCAACGCCGAGACCGAGGGTCGCTCCCAGCGCCGCGCCGCGCCGCTCGCGAAACGTGCCCCGGACCAGAACCAGCACGAGCCCGGCACCGAAGAGGATGACCGGGACCAACGCGTAACCGTCCCTGGCCGGCTCGGCGATAACCCATCCGGTTTCGCCGATCAGGAAGCTGACCCCGGTGTCGACGAAGCGGAGCGGCAGCGGCCTGTCTTCGATCCAACCGATGTGGTTCGGGTTGACCTGGGCGGCGATCAGCGGCAGCAGAGCGACGCCGGTCAAAAAGACGCCTCCCACCGCGGGCAGGACCAGGCGCCAGCCGGCGCGCAGCGCCCACAGCAGCCAGACCGCCTCGACCGCCACCGCGAAGAGGGCGAAGTAGTGGCTGCACAGCGCCAGCGAGGAGGCCAGGGCCCAGAGCCCGAGGTCGCGGCCACGCCGGGACCGCAGCGAGCAGACGAAGAAGTACATCGAGAGAGCGGCGAAGAAGACCAGCAGCGCGTAGGAGCGAGCCTCCTGCGAATACCAGATCAGCATCGGGTTGACGGCGAGCAGCGCGGCCAGGATCAGGCCGGTGCGGCGGCTCGCCAGCTGCCGGCCGATCAGGTACCCGACCGGCACCGTCGCCGCGCCGAGCAGGGCCGAGAGCGAGCGCAGGCCGAATTCGGCGCTGCCGAACAGCTTCGCCCAGCCCCAGGCGAGCACGTAGTAGAGCGGCGGGTTGGACTCGCTCGTCCTGACCGCGTGGAGCATGTGGCCGAAGCTGCCGGAGATCACGCGCATCGCGGTGACCACCTCGTCGTGGTGGTAGCTCTGCAGTCCAAGTGAGGAGAAGCGGACCGCGGCGCCGACCGCGGTCACGCCGGCGAGCGCCCAGAGCACGGCCGCGCGCCGATCGGCGGGACGCGGAAGGGTCGCCTCCCACCCGGTGCCGACCTCGGCGCTCGGCACTGGAGCCGCAGCATGGGTGCTCACCGCGTAAAGATCGAGCGGTCAGATGAGCCGAAGTTCAAGAGCGCCTAAGGCGGAAATAAAGTCGCAATTTGCGCTCAGGGGCCGCAGCTGCTCCTGGGTATCCGGCTCCGGGGGCCATAGGACGGCGGCGAGGCGCCGGCGGCGGTTCCCCAGGCGCGGTTGGGACGCGGGCTCAAGCGGAATTCGAGGTGGGCGCCGGCGGCAAGTTCGCAGTAGCCGATCCAGGGCCGGCGGAAGGCGCGTCCAGCGACGCTGAGCGAGTGGATGTACCTGCCGTGACCGGCGACCGAGAGCACAGCTCGACGGCCGTGCGGAAGGCTGATCGCGGCCCTGGCGAAGAGCGGGCTGGAGATCGCCAGAACGCCGACACCGGGAATCTCCGGGTAGAGGCCGAGGGCGCCGAACACATACCAGGCGGAGAGCGTGCCGAGGTCGTCGTTGCCCGGGTAGCCGTCCGGGGTCGGGCTGTAAAGGGTGAGTGCCCGGCGCACCGCCTCCTGGGTCCGGAAGGGACGCCCCATCCAGTCGTACAGCCAGGGCGTCTGCAGGGTCGGCTCGTTGCCGAGCAGCGCGTGGTCGGTGCGGGGCCCGCCGGGACCGCCGTTGAGGTCGCGCAGGAAGTACCTGAGCCTGACAGCCGCCCGCGTCCGCCCACCCATGCGGGCGAAGAGCCCGGCCGGGTCCTGCGGCACCATCCACGTGTATTGGGCGGAGTCGCCCTCGACGAACCCGTCCTCGGAGAGGTTGTCGTAGGGGCTCGGGAAGGCGCCATCGGCGAAGCGCGGCTCGATCATCCCGCTGGCCGGGTCATAGAGACGGCGCCAGTCGCCGGAGCGGCGTATGAACTCGGTGTAGACGGAGCGGTCGCGGAGGGCGCGGGCGGCGAACTGGGCAATCGCGAAGTCGTCGACGTAGTACTCGAGCGAGGTCGCGGCCGATCCCCAGACCGCTTCGGGGCTGCCGTAGAGCGAGTCGGCATTGGCGATCTTGGTGTCGAGTTCGTAGGGCACGAATCCGTTCGCCAGATAGGCCGACAGCCCTTGACGCTCGACGTATTCGCCGTTGGCGCTGTGGCACGGTTCGCTCGCCCCCCTGACCATCGCTTCCAGCGCCTTCGCCCTGTCGAAGCCACCGGCGCCGAAGGCGGCGGCCGAGGCGATGATCGGGTCGGCCGGGTCGCCGACCATCGTCATGCTCTGGCCATTCGCGTAGGACCAGCGCGGCAGGCAGCCGCTCTGGCGCGCATCGGCAAGCAGGGAACGGATCATGTCGCCGGCCCGCTGCGGGGTGAGGATCGAGAGCAGCTGGATCTCGGACCGGTAGATGTCCCAGCCCGAGAAGTCGGCGTACTGGATGTGCTTGCCCGCGTTGTGGACCTGCCCGTCCATGCCGGGGTAGTCGCCGTTGACGTCGCTGAAGGTCCGCGGCGCCAGGAAGACGTGGTAGAGCGCCGTGTAGAAGCTCTGCAGGTGCGGGGCCGAGCCGCCGCCGACGCGGATCCGCCCGAGCGCGGCGTTCCAGCTTCGCCGCGCCTTCGCCGCCACCGCTCCGAAGGCGAGCCCGGGGTTTTCCGCCGCCAGGTTCGCGCGGGCGTCTGCGACGCTGACGAAGGAGACGCCGACCCGGGCCAGCACCACCCTGTTCCCGCTGGTGTCGAAGCTGGCATAGGCGCCCGCCGCGGCAGTCTCCCGCGGGTTCGCGGCTGGCGAGCCACTGGCGCTCGCCACGGTCGCGTCGGGGCGGAGCCGGCCGCCTTCCCAACCGCCGTATTCGCTGAAGGGGCGATTGAAGACGGCCGCGAAGTAGACCCGGTAACGCGGTCGCTGCGCGCAGAAGAGCCCGCTCGACGCGGTTCCGGAGATTTCCCGCGCGCCCGGATCGAGCTGGACTTCGGCGAAGTCGTCGGGCTGGGCGCTGCCGCCGGCGTCGATCAGGACGCTGGCGTGTGGGCTGGAGGGAAAGGTGAAGCGGGCCATCCCGGTGCGCGTCGACGCGGTCAGCTCGGTCTCGATCGCGCCGCCGTGGACCGGGTTGAGCCGAACCGAGTAGTAGCCGGGCCGAGCTGACTCGCCGGCATGGGAGAAGCCGGGCTGGAAGATGCCCTTGAGGCCCTGGCCCGGCCCCTGCGGCGAGCTTTCGATCGGCTCGGTGGTGGGCAGGAAGGGGAAATCGCCATAGAGAGAGCAGCCCGCGCCGCTGAGATGGGTGAGGCTGAAGCCCTTGAGGTGCCTGTCCCGGTAGCTGTAGCCGCCCAGGTGCTCGTCGGTCGGCGTCGTGTCGGGACTCCACTGCACCATCCCAAACGGAGCCGAGGCACCGGGAAAGTTGTTCCCCCGGCCGAAGGTTCCCGGCCCGGCACGGGTGCCGGCAAAGGGGTCGACGCGACTGGCGAAGCCACTCGCCGACGCACCGGGAGCGGCGAATGCAAGCCCCAAGGCAACGAGTGCGACGAGTGCGGTGCCTGAAAATGTGACTCGGGAATTGCGCGTAGTCTTCCCCCACCGATGGCGTTACGAAACTCAACCATGGCAGCTTTGGCGGTCACCGCGGCCGCCGTCGCCGTCGCCCTGCTGTTCGGCGGAGGTGCCGATTCTGAATCCGCAGCCGCCAGGGAAGCGGCGAACCCGGGGCAGCCCTCGGTGAAGATCACCTCACCGCGCAACGGCGCTCGCCAGACCAGCAAGGCGGTGGTCGTCAAGGCCGAGGTCGAAAACTTCCAGCTGGCGCCGGGCCAGTTCGGCGGGGAGCCGCAGCTCGGCGAGGGCCACCTGCGCTTCAGCCTCAACCGCGTCCCCGACTGCGTCGACCCGGTCAAACTCGAACACGCGGAAAACAGTCCCGTCGGCAAGGGACGACTGAAGGGGAAATCGTTCGACTATCCCCGGTACTCCGGCCCCAACGGCGTCCTCGCTGAACGGATCGGCACCGCCGGCAGCTACTCCCCCGCCACTCGGCCGGTGATCTTCTACCACCACCTCGCCCCAGGTTTCTACCGCGTAATCGTCACCATCGCCCAGAACAACGGCTCCCCCAACCGGGCCCACGCGGTGACCAACTTCCAGGTCCTGGCCCGCCCCGGACACGGTCCAAAGGCCTGCGAAGCAGGGAAAGTGCCCAGCGCCAAGGCGGCGGCGCGCCTGCGGTAACCCGGGCCGAAGACGCCCGCTGAGCACAACACTTCACTTTGTATAGTGGGAATGGATGCCCACCTACCGCCGCTTGCTGAGTTACCTGCGCCCGTACAGGGCCCAGCTCTGGGGCTCGATGGCGTTCGCCTGGGCGGCGATGGGTATGACGGTCCTGATCCCCTGGCTCAGCGGGCAGGCGATCAACGCGATCAAAGCTCACGACAAGCCCAACCTGCTGCCGCTGGCGCTGGCACTGGTCGGGGCCAGCATCCTGCGCCTGGGTCTCACCGTCGTGCGGCGGTTGGTCGCGGGGAAGATCTCGCTGGCGGTTGAATTCGACCTGCGCCAACAGTTCTACGGGCACCTGCAGAAGCTCGACCTCGGCTTTTTCGACAGCCAGCAGACCGGACAGCTGATGTCGCGGGCGACCGTCGACCTCTCGGCGATCCGGTTCTTCCTCGGCTACGGCCTGATCTTCATCACCCAGAGCGTGCTGACGATCGCCCTGGCCTCCGTCGTGATGATCGCGATCAACCCGCTGCTGGCGCTGGTGGCTCTGATCCCGGCGCCGATCGTGGTCTACGCCGCCTCGCGCTACAACCGGGTCTCCCGCCCGGCCCAGCAGGAGGTGCAGCAGCGGATCGCCGAGCTGACCGCGGAGGCCGAGGAGAACATCTCCGGGATCCGCATCGTCAAGTCATTCGCCCGCGAGGAACACCAGCTGCGCCGCTTCCAGCGCTCGGTGGCGCGGGTCTTCGACCAGAGCATCTACGCGACCCGGCTGCAGGCGCTCTTCTCGCCGCTGATCGGGTTCCTCCCCCAGGTCGGGATCGCGCTGGTGCTGCTCGTCGGCGGCCGCATGGTGATCGGAGGGAGCCTCAACCTCGGCAACTTCTTCGCCGTCTACACCTACGCCTGGATGCTCGCCGGACCGACGCGGATGCTCGGCGTGGCGCTGGGGATGGCGCAGCGGGCGATCGCGTCGGGCAACCGCATGTTCGAGATCATCGACCGCGAACCGGCGATCCAGAGCCCGGTGGGAGCGCCGGCCTTGCCGGCCGGTGGCGGCGAGGTGCAGCTGCGCGGCGTAACCCTGCGCTACGACGGCTCGGCGCCCGCCCTGAGCGACGTCGACCTCCACGTCGGAGCGGGCAAGACGGTGGCGCTGGTCGGTCCCTCCGGCGCCGGCAAGACCAGCCTTGTCGGACTGATCGCGCGGCTCTACGACCCCAGCGAGGGGACGGTGCTGGTCGACGGCGCCGATGTGCGCGAGATCGACGTCGGCTCGCTGCGCTCGGAGATCGCCTTCGTCGCCGACGACAGCTTCCTCTTCACCGCCAGCGTCGCCGAGAACATCGCCTACGCGCGCCAGGACGCCACTCGTAAGGAAGTCGAGGGGGCGGCGCGACGGGCGCAGGCCGACGCCTTCATCCAGGAACTGCCGGACGGCTACGACACCAGGGTTGGCGAGCGCGGCCTGACCCTCTCCGGCGGCCAGCGCCAACGGGTCGCGATCGCCCGCGCCCTGCTCGCCGACCCGCGGATCCTGATCCTCGACGACGCGACCTCCTCGGTCGACGCGACTACCGAGGCAGCGATCAAGTCGGGCCTCGGCGAGGTGATGGTCGGGCGGACGACCTTCATCATCGCTCACCGGCTCTCGACCGTCTCCCTGGCCGACGAGGTGGTGGTCCTCGACGGCGGCCGGATCGTCGACCACGGCAGCCACGAGGAGCTACTCGCGGGCTGCGGCTTCTACCGCGAGATCGCCGAGCACGGGCTGGCCGACTCGGTCTTCCTCCAGCGCGACCTCGAAGAGCGTGAGGAGATGGCCCGGCTGTGAACGAGCGGGAGCCGTCGACCAACCCGGTGCGCAACACCCTGCTGCTCTTCGGCGCGCTCTGGCGCCTCGTTCGCGGCGAGGACCAGCGGGGGCGCAAGGTCCGTTGGATGATCCGGCTGCTGCGTCCCTACCGTGGGCGTATGGCGCTGATGTTCGGGGCGCTGCTGATCGAGACCGGCGCCGGCCTCGCGCCTCCCTACCTGGCCGGCCGCGCGATCGACGCCGGGATCGAAACCGGCGACCTCAGCGCCCTCGACCTGACCGTGATCGCCTTCCTCGCCGCCGGGCTGCTCTATGCCGTCGCCACCAGCGCCGAGACCTACCTGGTCGGCTGGGTCGGCACGCGGGCGCTGCAGGACCTGCGCGAGCGGCTCTTCGCCCACGTCCAGTCGATGTCGATGGGCTTCTTCACCCGCCGCAGCCCGGGGGTCCTGATCTCGCGGATGACCAACGACGTCGAAGCCCTCAACCAGCTCGTCACCAGCGGCCTGGTGACGATGTTCTCGGCCAGCCTGACCCTGGTCGGCGTGATCGTGATCCTGCTCGTCCTCGACGCGCAATTGGCGCTGGTGACCTTCGTCACCCTGCCGCTGTTGGCGATCGCCAGCGTCGTCTTCCGGATCGTCTCGGCCGGGACCTACCGCGCGACCCGCGAGCGGATCGCCGCGGTCACCTCCTACCTGCAGGAGACGCTGAGCGGCGTCCGCGTCGTCCGCAGCTTCGGCCAGGAGCCCCGCCATGAGGCGGTGATGACCGACCTCAACGAGCGCAACCGGGACGTCAACATGAAGACGGTCTACCTCAACGCCTCCTACTTCCCGGCGGTCGAACTGCTGGCCGCGATCGGGACCGCGGTGATCCTCCTCTACGGCGGCAGCCAGGCGATCGACGGCGCGATCCAGATCGGCGTGATCGTCGCCTTCGTCGGCTACCTGGCGACCTTCTTCGAACCGATCCAGGAACTCTCCCAGCTCTACACCACCTACCAGCAGGGAATGGCGGCGCTCGACAAGATCTTCGACCTGCTCGACACCGAAGCGGACATGATCGATGCCCCCGATGCGATCGACCCGGGAACCCTCAAGGGCGAGATCGAGCTCGACGGCGTCTGGTTCTCCTACCGGGAAGATCGCGATCCGGGCGAGGGCGACTGGGCGCTGGAAGGGGTCGACCTGCATGTCCCGCCGGGCCAGACCCTGGCCCTGGTCGGCTCGACCGGAGCCGGCAAGTCGACTTTCGCCAAGCTCGTCGCCCGTTTCTACGACCCGCAGAAGGGCACCGTTCTGGTCGACGGCCACGACCTGCGCGGCGTCAAGCAGCGGGCGCTGCGACGGCAACTCGGCATCGTGCCGCAGGAGGGCTTCCTCTTCTCCGGCAGCATCCGCGAGAACGTCGCCTTTGGCCGGCCCGAGGCGAGCCTGGAGGAGATCGAGGCCGCCGTCGCCACCGTCGGCGCCACCGAGTTCGTCGCGGCGCTGCCGGAGGGGATCGAGACCGAGGTCGGCGAGCGCGGCGTCCAGCTCTCGGCCGGCCAGCGCCAGCTCGTCGCCTTCGCCCGCGCCCTGCTCGCCGAACCGCGGATCCTGATCCTCGACGAGGCGACCTCCAACGTCGACGTCCGGACCGAGAAGACGATCGAGAAAGGCCTCGAGCGCCTACTCCAGGGCCGCACCGCGATCGTCATCGCCCACCGCCTCTCGACCATCCGCCGCGCCGGCAAGATCGTCGTGCTCGAACACGGCAAGGTGGCCGAGCAGGGGACGCACGACGAGCTGATCGCGGCAGGCGGGCATTACGCCACGTTGTACGGGGCGTGGGCTGACAGCTCGGCCGCCTGACGGTGGCGTGAGTGGGTCGGTTATGCCTCTGGTCGAATCAGTCGCGCGGGCTAAAGCCCGCTTGCTCCGCGATGTTGGTGCGCCCCTATGGGGCGCAGGAATCAGATTGCATATCGCTGCCTTCGGCCACATTCGCCCAGAGGCATAACCGACCCACTCCAACACGGGCAATCGAGAACGATCAGGGTCCGGCCGCTCGGAGCGACGGAATGCAGGCGGCGGCTCCCAACTGGTCCGGATGCTTGGGAGGTGGAGTGGTTCGAGGCGTCGTTGGAGGGATGGTGAGTGCCCTCGCGGAATGTCGCCGCAGGCGGCGATATGCAATCTGTCTATTGCCCGCCATAGGCGGGCAGCATGTTCGGGAGCCGCGGGCTTCAGCCCGCGCGACTCAATTCCGCCGAGGGCACTCACCATCCCTCACTGCGAACCCCCGAACTATTCGGGTCCTACGCCTCCGCCACCAGAGCCGCCGCCTTCTTCAGGAGCGACTTCTTCGATCGCCCCCGCGCCCCCGCCTCCTTCGGCTTCCGGCGCGACTTCTTCGATCGCTTCTTCGGGAGCGGCTTCTTCGATTGCGGGCGCGGCTTCGACTCCGCCTTCTTCTTCGCCTTCAGAGCCGGTCGACGGCGCGCTGGCCGGAGTGCTGGGGCCCTGGCTGCATTTTTCGAAGCCGTAGGCGGCCGCCGCGGCCTGAAAGTTTTCCAGCGCCGCCGTGGCTTCACCTGACAATTCGCCGATCGTCGTGGTGTCTTCGCGCTCCGCGGCGAGCTTGACTTCGCTCTCGATTTTCCCCAGTTCTTCCCCGGCCATCGTGAATTCGGCGTATTCCGTCGGGTTTTCCTTCGGGGTGCCGAGTTCGTTGATGCTGGAGATCATCCCGGTGTAGAGCGTCGCCACCTGTTCGATCTGGCTCTGCGTGCTGGCGGCGGAGGCGCCAACCGAGCCGACCGCGGCGTTGACCTCGCCACAGATTCCGTCGCCCTGAGAGATCAGTTCCGCCTTGCTCAGCTTCGGCCGGGCTTCGGTCGTCGTCGCTTCGCTCGTGGCGGTCGAACCGCTGCCGCCACCGCCGCAGCCGGCGGCTGCCAGCACCGTCAGGGCGGCAAGCGCAAGGGCGATAGTCAGGTGCTTGTGGGGTCTCATCAAGGCGACGCTAGCAAAGCGATTCGACGTATATGCAGGTACTTAGAACTGCGCCCCAGGGGCTCGAACCCCGACTTCCTCGTCCAGAGCGAGGCGTGCTGCCATTACACCAGGGCGCAAAGGACGGCTCGAAGGATATCCATCGCCGAGGGCGAGAGAGTCCGCCGGCCCGGCCCTGGAGCCGAATGCCCGACGGCATTCGCTGCTAAACGATGGCCGAGAGGTCGCTGCTCGGCTCGGCGATCGCCTCGCGCGCGGCGGAGACGTCGACGCCGTCGGCCAGCATCCGCCGCGCCTGCGTCAGGTCTTCAGAGCGGCCGACGCTGAGTGCGCCGGCGACGCGGCCGCCCTTCAGGTACCAGACCGAGAACTCGCCCTGCTCGCGACTGCCGCGCCAGATCTCCTGATCCCAATCCTGCGCCGGGCCGACGTACTCGAGGCTGGCCCAGTCGGCCAGGTCGCTGAAGAAGTACGGCACGACCTCGTAGTCGCGATCGTCGCCGAGCATGTTGGCCGCTGCGTGAATTCCCTGCTGCATCGCCACATCCCAGTGCTCGACGTGAATGCGGCGGCCGTGGATGGCGCTCTCATACGAGCAGCAGTCGCCGGCCGCGTAGATGCCGGCGACGGAGGTCCGCAGCTTCGAGTCGCAGACGATCGCGCCGTCGACCTCGATCCCGGAGCGCTGGGCGAGCATCGCGTCGGGCCGCACGCCGGCGCCGACGACGACGGCGTCGCACTCGATGCTGAGGCCGCTCTTGGTCAGCACCGCACCGACCCTCCCGTCGCCCTCGAAGGCCTCCAGCTCCTCGCCGCCGTGGAACTCGACCCCCCGGGCCTCGATCTGCTCCTGGAACCAGCTGCCGGCGTCAGCCCCGAAGGTGCGCGAGAGGATGACGTCCTCGATCGCCACGATCGAGCACCTCGTGCCCTTCGCGGTCAGCGAGGCGGCGACCTCGGTGCCGATGTAGCTGCCGCCGATCAGGACGACGTGCTCGGCGGCCTCGGCGTCGGCCCGGATCGCGTCGGAGTTGCCGTAGGCGCGCAGGTAGTGGATCCCCTCGTTCTCGGCGCCCTCGACGCGGAGGATGTTGACCATCGCTCCGGTGGCGATCAGCGCTTGCTTGAAGGCGACCTCCTCCCCGCCCTGCACCTTCGCCGTACGGCTTTCGGTGTCGAGCGACATCACGTTGCGGCCGGTCGCCAGCTCGACCCCGTTCTCCTCATACCAGGAGAGCGGGTTGACGTAGGCGTCGGCGCGATCGGCTTCGCCGCGCAGGTACTCCTTCGAGATCGGCGGCCGTTCGTAGGGCGGTTCGGGCTCGCGGCCGACCAGCAGCACCGAGCCCTCGGCGCCGCGCCTGCGCAGCTCGGCGGCGCAGTGGGCCGAGGCCATGCCGCCGCCAATCAGGAGAAAGTCGATCTCGCGATCAGGCACTGTCGCTGCCGTTGTCGCCTTCGGGCCCGAAGAGAGTCTTCAAGTCGTCCTCCATACCCGGATCCAGCACGGCGAGAACCTCGTCTCCCACCTCCAGCACGGTGTCGGCGGTCGGCACGAAGCCCTTGCCGGAGCGCAGGACCGAGATCAGCAGGCTGCCCTCGGGCATGCTGAGGTCGCCGACGCGGCGGCCGATCAACCCGGAGTCCTTGCCGAGCAGCATCTCGATGATCTCCAGTTGCTCCTCCTGCAGATCGAGCAGGTGGACGAGGCCGTACTCGGGCACCTCGTGCTCGAGCAGGCGCAGGATCAGGTCGGTCGCCGAGACCGACGGCTTGATCCCGAGCAGGTCGAAGTGCCGGCGGTTGCGGGGGTTGTTGACGCGGGCGATGATCTGCTCGACCAGGTACTTCTCTTTCGCCACCTGGCAGATCAGCATGTTGTCCTCGTCGTCCCCGGTCAGGGCGATGACCATGTCGGCGCGTTGGATGCCGGCCCGCTCGAGGACCCAGAGCTCGGAGGCGTCGCCATAGGAGACGTTGTGCTCGAGCTCCTGCTCGACGGTCAGGTAGCGGCGGCGGTCGCTCTCGATCACCGTCACCTCGTGACCCTTCTCGAGCAGCTCTCGAGCCAGGTTCCAACCGACCTTGCCCGCCCCGACGACGATGATGTACATCCGGCCCCCGATCTCCCTCTACGCGGCTTCCGCGCTGTCGTCGGGCGCCCCGCCACGACCGCTGGACTCGCGCACGGCGGACTCGAGCATGTCGATCGCGACCCGGGTCGGGCAGACGGTGTTGAGACCCTGGCGCTGGTACCACTCGGCCCGCAGGGGGTCGAGCACGCGGGCGATCACGGTCGGCACCTCGTAGCAGCGCTGGGCGATTTGGGCGATCACGATGTTGGTGTTGTCGCCGTCGGTCGAGGCGATGAAGACGTCGGCTTTCTCGATCCCGGCGGCGACCAGGGCCTCGGTCTCGAGCCCGGCGCCGACCGTGAACTGGCCGCCGAGGTCCTCCCAGCTCTTCTCCAGGCCGACCTCGAGGCGGGCGTGGGACTCGGGGTCCTCGTCCAGACAGGAGACTTCGTGGCCCTCGCGGAGCATTCCCCGTGCCACAGACGAGCCGACTCGGCCGCAGCCGACGATGACGATGAACATGGCGCGGATACTAGTGGCGCTATTCGGGTTCCGGCGGCGCCGTGAGCAGAACCCGGCAGGGAGCCTTCTTCAGCACGTACTCGGTGGCGGCGCCGATCTCGTCCGGCTTGGCGCCGCCGATGCCACCGATCATCGCCCCGCCGCGGATCTTGGTCGGTGGCTCACCGCCGATCACGATCGCCTCGGCCCCGTGGCGCCGCGCCGCCTCGAGGATCCCGGCGCCGACCTTGCGGGCGCGGATCACCTCGGTGGTGACGCCGACGTCCTCGTACTCCTCGCCGACCTCGCGGGCCCGGGCCAGCGCCCGCTGGGCCTCGTCCTCGCGTTCGGGGGGCAGCTTCGCGTCGAGCGGCAGGGTCAGCGGCACTTCGATCACGTAGACGACGTCGAGCCGCGATTCGGCGTCGCCACCGTCGGACTGCTCCTGCTCGGCCGCCGCCAGGCGCCCGGCGGTGGAGACGATGTCGTCGTCGAACTTGGTCCCGAAGACCGGCACCAGGATGTTGCGAAACTCGACCTCCGGCACCTGCTTGGTCAGCGCGTGCTCGGGGACGGAGACGCGCTTGGTCAGCGTCGTCCCCTCGAAGACCTTGCGGTAGACGACGTAGAAGAGCAGGCCGAAGATCATCCAGCCGATCCCGACCCAGCGGGCGGTCGTGTGGTAGGCGAGCACGCTGATGAAGGCGAGGCCGCTGATCACCGCGGCGACGATCGCCGGCACCGGCAGCTCGGCGTTCCCCCAGCGCATCCCGAGCGGGATCCGGAAGGGCCGCGGCCTGTCCGGCGCCTTGACCCGCAGGCGGATGATCGAGAGGTGGGCGATCGTGATCGCCAAGGTCGCGCCGAAGGCGTAGATCCCGGCCAGCAGCTTGACGTTGGTCGGGATCACCAGCCCGATCGCGATCAGGCCGCAGATCGAGATCGCCACGTACGGAGTCGCCGCCCGCCGCTCCAGCTTGCCCAGCCAGCTCGGGATCTGGCGGTTGATCGCCAGCGTATAGATGTGACGGGAGACGCCGAGCATCGAGGTGTTCGCCGCCCAGAAGAGGACCGGGACGGCGACCAGCATCACCATCCAGCGCATGGTTTCGGCGACCCAGAGTGGGCGGAAGGAGGAGACGACGCCGAGCACCGGATCGTTGAGGTAGGTCGTCCCCAGTGCCGTTTCGGGGCCGTGAGGTCCGGCGACGACCGGAACCGCCATCAGCGCGATCGCCGCCATCCCGGCGTAGACGAGCGGCACCGCGATCACCCCCAGCGAGGCGACCCGCTTGAGGTCGCGTTTGCTGACTTCGATGTCCGGGGCGAGGTCGGAGGCGGCCTCGATGCCCGCGTAGGCGAGCATCGCGACGACGGCGGCGTAGACGATGCTCTTGAAGTTGGGGTGGCTGAAGAGGTCAAGCTGTTCGGTCAGCCGGTCGGGATGGAGGACGACCAGCAGGCCGACGACGATCACCGCCAGCTGCAGGCCGAGGTCGGCCAGCGCGAGGAAGGCGAGCGAGCGCCCCCGGCCGCGGCCGGTGACGTTGAGGATGTTGAGCGCGCAGACGGTGACGATCACCGCCGCGGCGACGCCGATTTCCAGCAGCGGCTGGTCGAAGCGGCCGGAGATCGGCTCCAGGTAATGGGGAACCGAGAGCGCCGCCAGGGCGATGACGATCAGGTAGTCGATCAGGATCGCCCAGCCGGCGATGAAGGCGATCAGCTCGTTGAAGGCGTGGCGAGCGAAGCTCGAGGAGCCGCCGCGCTCGCGGAACATCGCGCCGCCCTCGACGTAGCTGAGCGTCGTCAGGCCGAACAGCAGGCCGGAGGCGAGGAAAATCAGCGGCGTCAGGCCGAGGCCGCGCTCGGCGACGACGCCGAGCGCGAAGTAGATCGAGAAGCCGACCGCCGAGTAGGCGGCGGCAAACAGCGAGGGCACGCCGAGGCCGCGCTGCAGGATCGGCCCGCCCTTGCGCTTCTGCCCGGGCGGCTCGGGCGGCGGCGCGCCGCTCATTTCCCGATCCTCGAGTTGACCCAGAGGCGCCCGCCACCGACGCCGACGAAGGCGATCCCGAGCAGGAACCCGGTCGAGAGCGGCCCGCCGCCGTTCGCCAACGTCGTGACCAGAACGACGAGCCCGATCGCGACGAAGGCCAGCGAGAAGCCCCGTACCGCGCCGCGGTAGACCCGCTCCCCCGCCCCGGGCTCGGTCATCGCGAGACCTCGGCCAGCGCCTCGGTGGGGATCGCGACGGGCTTGTCGGTGGGGTCGGAGACGACGATCACCCGGCAGGGCCGCTCGCCGAGGATCGTCTGCAGGGTCTTGTCGTAGAGCGGCACGCCGCCGCGGCGGCGCAGACCGACGACGATCGCCGCGGCCTTGATCTCCTTCGCCTCCTCGGCGATCGAGTAGCCGGCCTGGCCGGGCCGCACGCGGGCGACGTGGCCGGTGACCCGCTGGCCGCCGATCAGGCGCGCCTCCTCGACCTTGCGCTGGGCGGCGGACTCCTGCTCGGGCATCTCGGCGTTGAGCGGCAGGTGGGTCGGCACCGTCAGCATCGAGTGGACGTGGATGCCGCGACGGCGCTTGGAGGCCAGCTTGACGGCGGTCGCGACCATCTCCGGCGCGAAGGCTTCGTCGTCCTCGAAGCCGACCAGGACGCTTTTGTACTCGACCTCCTCGACGCCCAGCGGTTCCGGGGTGACTACCTTGACGGTCTCGGTCAGCGGCAGCTTCTGGTTGCGGCGGTAAAGGACGTAGACGGCCAGGCCGAGAGCCATCCAGCCGATGCCGACGATCAGCGTCCGCGGGTTCAGCGCCATCACCACGATCCAGGCCGCGAAGGTTCCGAGGCCGCCAAGGACGGCGACGATCGGCACGTCGAAGCCGAAGGCGTGGACATTGAGAGGCGCCTTCCAGGTGCGCTCGGCGTCGGCGTGCCTGCGCCGCAGCTGGATCAGGGCGACGTGGGCGATCGTGAACGAGAGCATCGCCCCGAACGAGTAGAGCGTCGCCAGGAAGTCGGTCTGCCCCGGCAGCAGGGTGATGATCGCGACCCCGGCGAAGATCAGGATCGCGATGTAGGGGGTGCGGTACTTCGGGTGGACCTGGCGCAGGCCCTCCGGCAACTGGCGGTGCTGGCCCATCGAGTAGGTCAGGCGCGAAACCCCGATCAGGCCGGCGTTGGTCGCGATCAGGAGGATCACCGCGGCGAGGACGCCGACGTAGTAGCGGAGGATTTCGGTCGGCCCCGAGGCGAGGCCGAGGTTCTCGACGATGCCGAGGATCGGGTCGTCGGCGAATTTCGAGCCGAGGTCGGTGACGTAGTTGCCGGCGGCGTCGAGGTGGACCGGCATCGCCGAGAGCGCGACGATCGGGATCAGCAGGTAGAGACCGAGCACGGCCGCGACGACGAGGCCGACGCTGCGCGGGATCGTCCGCGCCGCGTCCTTGGCCTCCTCGGCCATGTTGGAGATCGTCTCGATCCCGGTGTAGGCGATCATCCCGACCGCGACCCCGAGGGCGAAGTCGCTCCAGGTCGGGGCGACGCCGAGGTGGATGTTGTCGACCAGGACCTGCGGGCTGAAGACCAGCACCAGCCCGATCCCGACCAGCACGACCTGGGTGGCGAGGTCGGCGATGGCGAGGATCAGGTTCAGTTTCGCCGACTCCTCGGTGCCGCGGATGTTGAGCAGCGCCAGCCCGACGATCAGCACCGCGCCGCCGATGATGTCGCCCGGTCCGTGCCCGAGCCAGGGCCAGAAGACGGCCAGGTAGTGGGGCACGAAGAAGGCCGAGATCGCGACCGTGATCGTGTAGTTGAGCATCTGCCCCCAGGCGGCGACGAAGCTGACCAGCTCGTTGAAGGCGTGGCGGGCGAAGCTCGACGAGCCGCCCGCCTCCGGGAACATGACCGTCGCCTCGGCGTAGGTGGCGGCGGTGGCGGCGAAGATCAGCCCGGAGATGACGAAGGCGACCGGGGTCAGGCCGAGAGCGAAGGCGGCGGTGACGCCGAGCGCGTAGTAGATCGAGGAGCCGACGTTTCCGTAGGCGGCGGAGAACAGGGCACCGACGCCGTGGACGCGGCTCAGCGATTCGTCTCTGGGGATGCGCTGGGCCATCTACTACCAGCGGTCTGAACGGGTCACTGGACCGAATATACGGAGGTCTGCGGTGCTCTTCGCAGGTGGTCGGTCCCCAGCGCGCCCGGCGAGGGGCAGCCGCAGAGGGTGAGGGCCAGCTCCAGCTCCTCGCGCAGCAGTTCGAGGACGCGCCTCGCGCCCGCCTCGCCGCCCGCCGCGAGGCCCCACAGCGCCGGGCGCCCGACCAGGACGGCGTCGGCGCCGAGGGCGAGCGCGACCGCGGCGTCGATGCCGCGGCGGATGCCGCCGTCGACGAGGACGGTGCCGCGACCGTCGACCGCGCCGACGACCTCCGCCAGGGCGTCGGCGCTCGCGATCGAGCGGTCCAGCTGGCGCCCACCGTGGTTGGAGACGACGACGCCGGCGGCGCCGTGGGCGATCGCGAGCTCCGCGTCCTCGGCGGTGAGGACCCCCTTGGCGAGGACCGGAACCCGGCTGCGCGAGGACAGCTCGGCGAACTCCGACCAGCGCATCGCCGTGGTCATCATCGAGAAGGTCTCCTCGATCGTCAGGCTGCGGCCGCCCCCGAGCGCCGCGGTCAGGCTCGGCACCTCGAGCTCGGCCGGGAGCTTGAAGCCGGCCCGGCGGTCGCGCTCGCGGTTGCCGCCGGGGGGCGCGTCGACGGTGACGACGATCGCCTCGAAGCCCGAGTCGACCGCCTCGTCCATCAGCGCGTCGGTCACCGCCGCGTCCTTGAAGGCGTAGAGCTGGAACCAGTGCCGTCCACCGGGCGCGGCGGCGGCAACCGCACTGGGCCGCGCGGTCGCCAGGGTCGAGAGGCACATCACGATCCCGGCCGCGGCGGCGGCGCGGGCCATCGCCAGCTCGCCCTCGGGATCGACCAGCCGCTGATAGGCGACCGGGGCGACGAGCAGCGGCATCGAGACAGGGCCTCCCAGCAGCTGGGTGCCGGCACTGGCCCCTTCGACGCCGGTGAGGACCCGCGGGCGCAACCGCCAGCGACTCCAGGCGGCGACGTTGTCGCGCAGCGTCTCCTCGTCGCCCGCACCGCCGGCGAAGTACCCGTGCGGGCCGGCGTCGAGCTTCTCCGCGGCGCTGCGCTCGGCGTCGGCGACGTTGATCCAATCCTCGCTCACCACGGCGACCCTAGCGCTACGGTGTGCGGCGTGAGCGCGGCCAGGGGGCCCACGCGGGGGCAGGTTCGCCGGCGGCGGGGCGTCGCCGCGGCGGTCGTCTGCCTGCTGGTCGCCGCCGTCGCGTATTTCACCCTCGAGGCGACGGTCTTCGCGCCGGTCGACCAGCATGGCACCAGGGTCGTCCACCTGACGATCGACAGCAAGGCGGTGGGCCGGGATCTCCACGTCAACGTGGTCGAACCACCGCGGCTCCCCCCCAGGGGGAAGCGCTCGCTGCTCGTCTTCCTCCACGGTCGCGGTGGGTCGGCGAGCTCGGGGACCGAAAACGAGAGCTTCTTCGAGGGCCTGGCGCGCCTCGGGGCCGCGGCGCCAGTGGTTGCCTTCCCCGACGGCGGCGACCACGGCTACTGGCACAACCGGGCCGAAGGAGATTGGGAAGCCTGGGTGATGCGGGAAGTGATCCCGGCCGTCAGCCGCGAGTTCGGGATCGACCCGCACCGGATCGCGATCGGCGGCATCTCGATGGGCGGTTTCGGCGCCTACGACATCGCCCTGAAGAACCCCGGCCGCTTCTGCGCCGTCGGCGGCCACTCGCCGGCGCTCTGGTACGAGGGGGCCGAAACCGCGCCCGGCGCCTTCGACGACCTCGCCGACTTCGAACGCAACGACGTCGTTCGCACCGTCCAGGAAGACCCCGAAGCGTTCGGCGACGCTCGGGTCTGGAGCGACTACGGCCAGACCGACGACTTCAAGGGCTACGACGAAGGCTTCGTCGCCGCGATGGAGGCCGGCAGCGCCGACTTCACCACCCACTCATGGCCCGGCGGCCACGAAGGGAGCTACTGGAACGCCCACTGGCCGACGTACCTGCGGTTCTACGCGAATTCATTGAGGCATTGTCATTGACGGGGATCGGGTGGGTCTCTCCTGCGCAACAGATTGGGAGGCTTGGAGAGACCCACCCGATCCCCTCCAACGGAACGTCCCCCGACGAGACTGCCGAGCTAACGCCCGGGTGAGCCGGCGGGCGGAGTATTCGGAGGTGGGACCGGGCCCCAGCTTTCGCGGCCGTCGGCGGTCGCGATCGGGATCTGCGGGCCGGCCATCGCCGGCGTGTCGAGGGTGACGTCGGCGATCGCCTTGACCCGTGAGAGCACCTCGCGGACTTCGCTCTTCTTCCCCTGGTAGCCGTAGGGGTGGAGGTCGGAGACCAGGCCGGTGGCGTCGATGCCGGCCTCTTCGGCCAGGAACAGCGCTCGCGGCATGTGGAATCCCTGGGTGACGACGACCGCGTGGTCGATGCCGAAGATCGAACGAGCCCGCGCCATCGTTGCCCAGGTGTCGAAACCGGCGTGGTCCTCGAAGACGTCGCGCGGCGGCACGCCGGCGCGAACCAGCGCCTTGCGCATCGTGTCCGGCTCGTCATAGCCCCAGGTGTGGTGGTCGCCGGAAACGAGGATCTTCCCAACCTTGCCGGCGTGCCAGAGTCGGGCCGCGTCCTTGACCCGGTCGCCCAGCATCACACTCATCTTCCCGTTCGGCTGGACCAGCGCCCCCGGCACGATCGCCACCGGCTCTCGCGGCACGTCGGCGACCTTCGAGGTCGACTCCCCGCTCGTGCTAAGCAGGATGTACGCGTTCGACCCGACCACCAAGAGGACCAGCAGCGCCGCCATCCCGGCGAGCGCCTTCGAAGTCCGCGGCCAGCGCCGCAGTGGATAGCCCAGCCCCCGCCGAACCTTCTTAAGGGTCTGCATCCATGGAAACGCTAACAACCATTGAGGATTTCTGCCGCCAAATCGACCCACGGACGCCGACGAGCCGCAAAACGTGAGCGAGGAGGGGCACCCGGCCCCTCCCCACCCGCCTCAGCCTCAGAAGTGGACGATCGGGATGATCAGGATCGCGACGATGTTCGCGACCTTGATCATCGGGTTGATCGCCGGGCCGGCCGTGTCCTTGTAAGGATCGCCGACCGTGTCGCCGGTCACCGAGGCTTCGTGCGCCGGTGAGCCTTTGCCGCCGTGGGCGCCGTCCTCGATCAGCTTCTTGGCGTTGTCCCAGGCGCCGCCGCCGGCGGTCATCGAGATCGCCATGAAGAGGCCGACGACGATGACGCCGATCAGCAGCCCGCCGAGCGCGTCGACGCTGAGCAGGCCGACGATGACCGGGACGACGATCGGGATCAGAGCCGGCGCGATCATCTCTTTCTGCGCCGCCAGGGTGACGATGCTGACCGTTTCCCCGTACTCGGGCTTTTCGGTCCCCTCCATGATCCCCGGGTGCTCTTTGAACTGTTTGCGGACCTGCTCGACGACCTGGCCGCCGGCCCGTCCGACCGCCTCGATCGACAGCGCCGCGAACAGGTAGACCATCATGCCGCCGATGATCAGCCCGATCAGCACGTCGGGGCTGGTCAGGTGGAAGAGGCCGTTGAGGTCGTAGCCGGCCGGCGCTTCGTCCGCCAATTCCGATCTGAAGGCCGCGAACAGCACCAGCGCCGCCAGCGCGGCGGAACCGATCGCGTAACCCTTGGTCACGGCCTTGGTCGTGTTGCCGACCGCGTCGAGCGGGTCGGTGACGTTGCGGACGTCCTCCGGCAGGTCCGCCATCTCGGCGATGCCGCCGGCGTTGTCGGTGATCGGCCCGAAGGCGTCGAGGGCGACGATCAGGCCGCAGAGCGAGAGCTGGGCGACGACGGCGATGCCGATCCCGTAGATGCCCGCCAGCTCGTTGGCGCCGAGGATCGCGAGGGCGATGACGAGCGCCGGTGCGGCGGTCGCCTGGTAGCCCTGGGCGAGGCCGGCGATGATGTTCGTCGCGTGCCCCGTCTCCGAGGCCTGGGCGATCGACTTCACCGGCCGGAAGCGGGTCGCCGTATAAAATTCGGTGATCCCGAACAGCAGCGCGGTGACCCCGACGCCGATCACGGCGCAGAGCCAGAGGTCGCTGACGGTGACGGCCTTGGCCGCGGTGTCGGCGAAGCCGAGCCGCAGCGGTTCGCTCATCAGCCAGTCGGTGATCGGGTAGAAGGCGGCGATCGAAAGCACGCCGGAGATCAGCAGCCCCCTGTAGAGCGCACCCTCGACCTTGTCGGTCTTGGTCCGCACGCAGAGGGCGCCGATGATCGAGGCGATGATCGCGACGCCACCGAGGACCAGCGGGTAGATCGCGACCTCGCGGGCATAGTCGGAGGTGAAGGTGAGGACGCCGAGCAGCATCACGGCGACCGAGGTGACCGCGTAGGTCTCGAACAGGTCGGCGGCCATGCCGGCGCAGTCGCCGACATTGTCGCCGACGTTGTCGGCGATCACGGCCGGGTTACGAGGATCGTCCTCGGGGATCCCGGCCTCGACCTTGCCGACCAGGTCGGCGCCGACGTCGGCGGCCTTGGTGAAGATGCCGCCGCCGAGACGGGCGAAGACGGAGATCAGCGAGCCACCGAAGCCGAGGCCGATCAGCGCGTCGACGGCCTCCTTGTCGGTGCTGCCGGTGATGATCAGGACGCCGTAGTAGCCGGCGACGCCGAGCAGCGCCAGGCCGACGACCAGCAGACCGGTGACCGAGCCGCCTTTGAAGGCGACGTCGAGCGCCGGCGGCACGCCGCCGCGGGCGGCCTCGGCGACACGGGTGTTGGCCCGCACCGAGACGTTCATGCCGATGAAGCCGGTCGCGCCCGAGAGGGTGGCGCCGATGATGAAGCCGATCGCGGTCTTGTAGTCCTGCAGGACCAGCAGCACGACGGCGATCGGCACCGCGACAGCGGCAATGATCGTGTACTGGCGGTTCAGGTAGGCCTGTGCGCCTTCCTGTACGGCGCCTGAGATTTCCTGCATGCGGTCGTTCCCTGGCGACTTGGCAAGCAGGCGCTGAGTGATGATGAGTCCGTAAACGACGGCGGCGCCCGCGCAAACGAGCGCGACCACTACCCCGTAGTCGGTCAAGAAGCTGGTCAAGTTCATTCCTCCGGTGGATTGCGCGGCGCGGGAGTTTATAGCCGCAGGCGGCGTTGCACCCCCGAGGTGGGGCTATACCCGCTTGGCGGCCTCTCCAACGCCGGCGTAGGTGCGCCTGGTCTCGGCGACGGCGTCGCGGTAGATGTCCTCGATCGAGAGGCCCTCGTCGAGCGCCTCACGGGCCCGCTGGGCGCCGTTGCGCTCCGGCAGCGCGACCTCGATGCCGAGCTGCGCCCGGGCCGGAGCGGTCCACTCCAGCACCGACTCCAATGCCGCCCGGGTCTCGACCTCGACTCCGCGCCGGAAGTCGATCATCCGGCCGCCGGCGCCGTGGCGGATCGCCCGCCAGAGGTTCTCCTCGATCTCGCGGTCGGCCAGCGGCGCTCCCAGCCCTTCGTAGCCGTGCTCGTCGTAGTCGAGCGCCGTCTGGGCGATGCAGGCGGAGATCAGCCCAGCCAGCGCGAAGGACTCGTCCCCCCGTGCCTGGGCGTCGCAGATCCGCACCTCGACGGTGCCGAAATGGTGATGGGGACGAACGCTCCACCACAGCTGGGTCGACTCGACGATCGAGCCGGCCCGCTCCAGCATCGAGATGAAGTCGGCGTAGCGCTGCCAGTCGCGGAACGGCGAGGGAACGCCGCAGCGCGGGAAGGTGCGGGTGAATATCTCGGTCCGGACCGTGTGCAGGCCGGAGTCGCGGCGGTCGAGGAAGGGAGAGTTGGCGGAGACGGCGAGCAGCAGCGGCAGCAGCTCCCGCATCCAGTCGCAGACGGCGATCGCCCGGTCGGCGCCCTGTATGCCCATGTGGACGTGGAGGCTCCAGGTGTTGTTGCGCTGGGCGACGTAGCCGAGTTCGTGCCGCAGCCGGCTGTAGTGGGGCGTGTCGATGATCCGCTGGTCGAGGTAGTTGGCCCAGGGATGGGTGCCGGTGGCGCCCAGGGCCAGCCCCATGCCGGCGACCAAATCGAAGAGGCGGGCACGGCGCTCGCGCTGCAGGGCCATCGCCGCGGCGAAGTCCTCGGCCCGGCCGGAGCGGATCTCGACCTCGGAGGCGATCAGCTCGCCGGCCGCCGATTCGGCCAGCACCTCGTCTTCGAGGCAGGCCGCGTGGATGTCCTCGTAGCGGTGCTCGAGCTCCAGGGTGGCGGGATCGACGATCGCGAACTCCTCCTCCAGCCCGATCGTGAAGTCGGTGGAGGACTCGAATCGCTCGCGAACGGCGTCGAGATCGAGGGACATCGGAATCAGGCCAGGTAGAAGTACAGCGCGTAGAGCAGGTCGACGGCCGGGCTCGAGGTGTGGACGGTCACCTCCGGCGGCACCTGGAGGAGCTGCTCGGAGTAGTTGAAGATGATCTTGACCCCGGCCTTGACGAGGCGGTCGGCGACCTCCTGGGCGGCGCCGGCGGGGACCGCGAGGACGCCGACGACGATCTCCTCGGAGGAGACGACGTCCCGCAGCTCCTCCAGGGCGCGGACCCGCAGCTCGCCGATCTCGTTGCCGACCACCTCCGGGTCGACGTCAAAGACGGCGACGACCTGGAAGCCGTGATCGGCGAAGATCGCCGAGCTGGCGATCGCCTGGCCGAGGTTGCCGGCGCCGAACAGGGCGATGTTGTGTTGGCCGGAGGTGCGGAGGATCTTGCGGATCTCAGAAACCAGCGACTCGACGTTGTAGCCGACGCCGCGCTTGCCGAACTTGCCGAAGCCCGAGAGGTCGCGGCGGATCTGGGTCGGGTTGATGTGGGTGTACTCGGAGAGCTCCTGGGAGGAGATCGTCTCGCGGCCCATCTTGCGGGCCTGGATCAGAACCTGCAGGTAGCGCGAGAGCCGGGCGGCGACGCCGAGCGAGAGGCGCTCACCTTCCAACGGGAAGGCCCCGGCATCGAACTCTTCGATCAACTCGACCACGCCCCCACAGTATCGAGCTTGGCCCGCAGGCCCGGCTGGTCGAGGACCAGCTCGGAGACGACCGCGCCGTCGATCTCGACCACCGGGATCTTCTCCAGGTGGCGGCGCAGCAGCAACTCGTCGCTCTCGATGTCGACCTCGTGCAGGACGAAGCGGTAACCCTCCTCATGGAGGCGCGCGATCGCCGTCATCGCCTCCTCGCAGAGATGGCACCCCGGCCGCGAGTAGACGATGATCTCCGGCAGGCGCTCGGCACTCATGCCGCGTCCCTCTCCCCCGTCGCGAAGGCGTCGTAGGCGAGGTAGTCGGGGTAGGGGATCCGCGGCGCGTACTGGGCGGCGGAGCCGATCATCGCCGCGTTGTCGGTGCAGAGCGCCCGCGGGACCAGCTTCAGGCGCACCCCCTGCTGCCGGCAGAGATCGGCGACGGCTTCCCGCAGTGGCCCGTTGGCGGCGACGCCCCCACCGAGCGCGACCGCCCCCCACTCGCCGCGCTTCAGGGCACGCTTCAGTTTCGCCGTCAGCTGACCGATCACCGCCGCCTGAAAGGAGGCGGCGAGGTCGGCGCGGCGCTCCGCGACCCCCTCGGGGCCGAGTTCGCGGCAGCGGTAGACGAGCGCCGTCTTGAGGCCGCTGAAGCTGAAGTCCAGACCGGGATCGCGGCTCATCGCCACCGGCATCTCGAAGGCCTCGGGGTCGCCTCCGGCCGCCTCCCTTTCCAGCGCCGGGCCGCCGGGGTAGCCGAGGCCGAGCAGCCGCGCGGACTTGTCGAAGGCCTCGCCGGCGGCGTCGTCGCGGGTCTGGCCGAGCAGCTCGTATCCCCGGTGGTCGTGCACCGCCGCCAGCAGCGTGTGGCCGCCGCTGGCGATCAGGCAGAGGAACGGTGGCTCCAGCGGTTCGGGCTCGAGGAAGTTGGCGGCGACGTGACCCTGCAGGTGGTCGACCGGGATCAGCGGCAACCGGCGGGCCGCGGCAATCGCCTTGGCGGTGCTGATCCCGACCAGGAGAGCCCCGATCAGTCCCGGCCCGGCGGTCGCCGCGACGGCATCGATCTCGCCGAGGTCGACGTCGGCCTCGGCCAGCGCCGCCTCGACCAGCGGCGCGGTCAGCTCAAGGTGGTGGCGGGCGGCGATCTCGGGGACGACCCCACCGAAGCCGGCGTGCGCCGCGTGCTGGGAGGAAATCAGATTGGAGAGGATGCGCGGACCGGCGAGAACGGCGGCGCAGGTGTCGTCGCAGGAGGTCTCAATCGCGAGGATCAATCTAGCCACATGATCAGGGCGTCCTCGCCGTTGTCGTGGTAATAGCGAGGGCGGACGCCGGCGGAGCGGAAGCCGAAGCGTTCGTACATCGCGATCGCCTGGTGGTTGGAGACCCGCACCTCGAGCGTGAACGGCAGCACCCCGCGCGCCTCCTCGAAGAGTCGCCTCAGCAACTGGCCGGCGACGCCGGTGCGACGGTTCTCCGGCGCGACGGCGATGTTCATCAGGTGCCAGACCTGGTCGTAGCGGGAGCAGATCACGTAGCCGAGAAGCTCGTCGCCGGTGCCGGCGGCGAGGCAGATCCCCGCTGGCTTGGAAAGCTCGAGGACGAACATCGCCAGCGACCAGGGTGTCGGGAAGGAGCGGCGCTCGACGGCGATCACGGCCGGCAGATCGCTGTAGGCGAGCCTGCGAACGCCGACCTCCTGAGTCAGCTCACTCGTCTGTTTGGAAAGCATCTCGCTCACGCCACCGCTCCGCGTCTGGAGGTCTCAGGTAGATCGGGTCGAGCGGACCTGCCTCAGCCTGGCCCGAGGCCGCCGCCAGAGCGCAGACGTGGCGCGCTGACACTCGGTGCACGGGATCGGCATCGTCGGCGATGCGAACGCCTCCTTGGGCCAACTCGTGCCTGAATCGTACCGCCCCCGAGCCGGCGACCGACGGCGGCGTTTCCAGGCCCGCCAGCCGCTCGGCGAGCTCCTCCGGACGGCATGCCAGCGGCTCCCAGATTCGCTCGCCCCGATCGGAGTAGAGCGCCGCGAAGACCTCGCCGCGGAAGCCGTCGAGGACAGCGAGCCGCTCGCCCTCCGCGCCCTGCTGGGCGCCGATCCCACGGGCGACGGCGTCGAGGGTGCAGATCCCGACCGCGGGCAGGCCCGTGGCGGTGCTCAGCCCACGAGCCGTGGCGATGCCGATTCTCAGCCCGGTGAAGGAGCCCGGCCCGAGGCCGACCGCGAGCCGGTCGACCTCCCCCCAGCCCCCCGCCGCCGCAGCCGCCCGCTCGACCTCCCCGAGCAGGGCGGTCGCGTGCCGGGGCTTGCCCTGGGCGGAGAGCCCGAGCCGGGACTCCTGCAGGGCCTCGCCGTCACGCCAGGCGCAGGCGGCGGTGTCGGCGGTGGCGGTGTCGAAGCCGACGACGACCAGCGGGGGCCGCTCTCAGCCCTTGACCCTGAAGACGAAGGTCCCGACCCTCTTGCCCTTGACGAACCAGGTGACCCGATGTCTGCCGGGGATCGTCGAGGTGATCGTGTTTACGTAGAGCACCCCTTCTTCGGCCTGCTGAGGTTCTTTGGTACAGAGGTGTTTGCCGCCCGGGAAGCGGACGCAGACCGTGTAGTTGACTTCCGCCTTGACGCTCTCGAAGAAGGCACCCTTCTTGCTTTTGTTCGGGCAGACATGCGCCGGCTTCGAGTTGTTCTGCACGCCACATGCCACGTAGTGCTTGTAGGCGGCTGCGCTGGCGGAAGCGGGAATCACGCTCGCGAGCAGTCCAGTTGCCACCAGTACCGCCGCAAGCGCCTTGAGTCCCTTCATTGGGTCCTTCCCTTCGTGGATCGAGTTCCGGGCACGATGCTACAAGTTGCGTTCCTGCCCTGGAAACACGGCCAATTGGCAGACGCTGCGGCGCAGGCGTCGCGATTCGCCCCTACCACCCGATCTCGACGCTGCGCCGGTCTCCCTCGCCATGGGCCAGACGGACCTCCAGCGCCGGCCGGCCGAGGCGCTCGGCGCCGACGGCGGGCCACTCGACGAAGGCGACCCCGTCGGGACCGAGATAGTCCTCGAGCAGGGCCGGATCCTCGCCCTCGAGGCCCTCGAGCCGGTAGAGGTCGAGATGGGAGACCGGCAGGCGGCCGTCGAGGTAGCGCTGGCCGATCGTGAAGGTCGGCGAGGTGACCGGACCGGTCACGCCGAGCGCCCGGCAGGCTCCGCGGATCAGGGTCGTCTTGCCGGCGCCGACCTCACCGGAGATGACGACCACGTCGCCCGGCCGCAGGCGAGCGGCGACGCGAGCGCCGAGCGCTTCGGTCTCCACCGCCGAGTGCGTCTCGATCCTCTCCATGGGCGGCTAACCGAACATGTCGAGCTGGTCGGCGGGAGGCGGCGGCGTCGGGTCGACGGCGGCCGCGGCCGCCGCAGCGATTTCCTCGGCGCTGGGCACCGGCTGCGGCAGCGGCCGGGACAGCAGCTCCGGGATCGTCGCCAGGTCGCCGCGCAGGGTCTCCTTCATCGCCGGGGTGCGCAGCGCCGCCGCCGGATGCAGGAGCGGCAGGATGAAGACCGTGCGCCCGCCGAGCTCGTGGATCTGCGGCGTGCCCCGCACCTTGGTGATCCCCACCGGACTGCCGGTCAGCAGCTTGGTCGCGAAATTTCCCAGGGTGCAGACGATCCGCGGCTCGATCAGCCGCACCTGCTCGAACAGGTACGGCCGGCAGGCCTCGATCTCCTGCGGCTGGGGATCGCGATTGCCGGGCGGCCGAGACTTCAGCACGTTGGCGATGAAGACCTCCTCCCGCGAGAGTCCGATCTCTTCCAGCAGCTGGTTGAGCAGCTGACCGGCGCGGCCGACGAAGGGCAGGCCCTGGCGGTCCTCTTCGGCACCCGGCGCCTCGCCGACGAACATCAACTCGGCGTCGGCGTCGCCGGCGCCGAAGACGGCCTTGGTCCGGGTCTCGTGCAGGGGACACCTGGTGCAGCTCGAGACCTCCTTATAGAGGCCGACCAGTTGCTCGCGACGCTGCTCGGCGGTCTCGGTCATGACCCCTTCCCGGTCTTCGGCGGATGCGGATTTTCGCCCGCCGCCCGCTTCTTGCGCGACTCGGCGATGCGGTCGACCCGCGCCGCTTCGCGCTCGCCCCGGCGCGATTCGTCGGAACGCACGGCGGCCCCGCGCGGCTGGCGGCCCGGCGGCGACACATTCGAGAGCAGACGCCGGGTCCGGGTCACGCCGCACTGAGGACAGGCGACGGCGACCACGCCGGCAGCGACCAGCTCCTCAAAGCGCTCCCCGCACCCCTCGCACTCAAACTCGTAGATCGGCATCTGCCCCGCCATCGTACGACGACGAGGAACGACGCTCAGGGCAGCGGCTCCCACTCCCAGGCCTTGGCCGAGGCGAGGCTCTCCTGGTCGAGATAGCGACGGAACTCGTCCAGCTCCGCCGGCTCGACGCTGTAGACGTGGTCGGGTTCGGGGAAGTGGCGCGAGCGGACCTCCTTGCCGAACTGCTCGACCGCCGCGACCATCGTCGCGTGGACGTTGGCGTAGCGCTTGACGAACTTGGCCATGTGGCCGGTGGTGATGCCGAGCAGGTCGTGGAAGACGAGCACCTGTCCGGAGGTGGAGGGGCCGGCACCGATACCGATCGAGGGAATCTCGAGCTTCGCGACGATCGCTTCGGTGATCGCCGCCGGAACCGCCTCGAAGACGATCGCGAAGCAGCCGACCGACTGCAGCGCCAGGGCGTCCTCGAGCAGCTGGATCGCGCTCCCTGCCGTCTTGCCCTGGGCTTTGTAGCCGCCCAGCGCGGTCGCCGTCTGCGGCGTCAGGCCGATGTGCCCCATCACCGGGATTCCGGAGCGGACAATCGCCCGGGCGCGCTCCACCGCGATCCCGCCGGCCTCGAGCTTGACCACCTGGCAGCCGGTCTCCTTGACCAGCCGCTGGGCGCTGAGGATCGCCAGCTCGTTGCTCGCCTCGTAGCTGCCCATCGGCATGTCGCCGACCATCAGCGGCGTCTTCAGGCCGCGGCGCACGGCCTTGCCGAGGACGATCATCTCCTCCAGCGAGACCAGCTCGGTGCCGGAGTAGCCGAGCACGACGTTGGCCGCCGAGTCGCCGACCAGGACGAGATCGACCCCGGCGGCCTCGGCGACGGTCGCCGAGGGGTAGTCGTAGGCGGTGACCATCACGATCGGTTCGCCGTTCTCCTTCATCTCGGCCAGGCGCGGCAGGCCGACCGGCGGGCGCTGGGAGGCGGGAGGTGCGGTGTGGGAACGGCCGCCGGAGCTCATGAGACCAGCACCTCGGGGCGGCTGTCGACGGCGACAGCGCGGTTGTCCTCGTCGACGTGGACGACAACCGGCGCGTAGCGCTCCAGATCGACCTCGTCGTAAGCGCCGAAGGAGGCGACGATGATCCTGTGGCCCGGTTCGGTCAGATGGGCCGCGGCGCCGTTGACCTGCATCGTGCCGGAGCCGGGCTCGCCGTCGATCACGTAGGTGACGAAGCGGGAGCCGCTGTCGACGTCCCAGACGTGGACCTGCTCGTTGGTGATCAGGTCGGCGTCGGCCATCAGCTCGGTATCGACGGTGATACTGCCGATGTAGTCGACGTCGCAGTCGGTGACGGTCGCTCGGTGGATCTTGGACTTCAGCATCTGCCTCTGCATCCGGCTCTCCTCTCGCTGCGTCGGGTCAGGGTTTGATCAAGACGTTGTCGATCAGGCGCGCGGCGCCGACCTGGGCGGCGACGGCGACAAGGACCGGGCGCTCGCCCAGCTCGGCGACCGGCTCCAGCCACTCGGCATCACGGGCCTCGAGGTATTCGGGCTCGATGCAGGCGTCGCCCAGCTCCGCCCGCGCCGCCTCGAGCCCGGCCACCAACGAACCGCTGCGGGCGGCCGGCTCGACCAGGGAGAGCGCGCGGAACAGCGCCGCGGCGCGCTCGCGGTCGCGTGGGTCCAGGTAGGCGTTGCGGGAACTCATCGCCAGCCCGTCGGCCTCCCGGACGATCGGCAGCACCTCGATCCGCACGGGGAAGTCGAGGTCGGCGACCATGCGGCGGATCGCCACCGCCTGCTGGGCGTCCTTCTGGCCGAAGTAGGCGACATCTGGGCCGACGCTGTTGAAGAGCTTGGCGACGACAGTTGTGACGCCGCGAAAGTGGCCGGGGCCGCGGCGCACAGGGTCGCCGTCGAGCACCTCGGTGAGCGGTCCCGAGACCTCGACCGCGGTGGCGAAGCCCTGCGGATAGACCTCCTCTACGGGTGGCGCGTAGACGATGTCGACGCCGGCCTCGGCGGCCAGCTCGAGGTCGCGCCGCTCGTCACGCGGATAGCGGTCGAGGTCCTCGCCGGCCCCGAACTGGGTCGGGTTGACGAAGAGGCTGATGACGACGACGTCACATTCGGCCCGCGCCGCGCGCAGCAGCGAGAGGTGACCCTCGTGCAGGTACCCCATCGTCGGCACCAGGCCGATCGTCTGCCCCTCCAGCCGTGGTTGGGCCAGGGCAGCACGAAGCGCAGCCTTGGCGCGAAATACGCGCACAGCTGCGGTCCGGGGGAGGGTTTCGCCGCTGACGAGGTTCACTTTGATCCGGTCCATGCCCTGGGGGTCACGGCCATCGGTTTCCGATTATAGGACTACCCGCATGCAGGACTAACGAAAATCGATCTTGCGGAGCGGCTTTGCCGGCGCCCCGGCCGAGACGGTCGCCGCCTCGATGTCGCGGGTGACGACCGAGTTGGCGCCGATCACGCAGCGCTCGCCAACCGTAACGCCGCTGGCGACGGCGCAGTTGACCCCGAACCAGCAGTTGGCGCCGATCTCGACCGGGCCCTTGGAGGTGAAGCCCTGCCAGGTGATCGGCAGCTCGGGATCGTCGAAGCGGTGCTCGGCGTCGCCGACGAAGCAGCCGTTGGCGAACATCGTGTGGTCGCCGATCCGGACCGATCGGTGGGCGGCGATCATCGTGTTGCGGTTGAGGAAGCAGCCCGCGCCGATCTCGATCTCGGCCTCCGGCGCCAGGGTCAGCCAGCAGCCGGGCTCCAGCAGCGTCCCCCTGCCGATCCGCAGCCGCCCCTCGTCGAGCGCCTCCAGCAGCTCGCCCTCGACCGGGTGGCGGATGTAGAAGCCGCCACGAGCGGCATGGCGATCGATCCGCCAGCGCCGCAGGCGCCGGTGGTTGCGCTCATACCAGCGCCGCCTCTGCCACCAGAGCCTCCACCCCGTCTGCCGCGCCTCGGTCGCCATGGCCGCAACGTTAGCCGAGGCCGACGGGCCGATTTGTCCACCTATAGGCGACAAATCGGCCCGTCGGCGGGCGGGCATAGACTGCGGCGCATGGCGAACCTGCGTGGCGGCATTGATCTGGGCGGGACGAAGATCCAGACCGCGATCGTCGACGCCGGCGGCGAGGTGCTGGGCGAAGCGCGGCGGCCGACGCCGACCGACGGCGGGCCGGCGGGCGTAGCCGAGCAGATGGCCGAGGCGCTGCGCGAGGCGGCCCAACAGGCCGGCGTCGAGCCGGACGCCCTGGAGGGAGTCGGGGTCGGCTCGCCGGGCGACGCCGACGAGAAGACCGGAGTCGTCTCCAACGCGAAGAACCTGCCCGACTGGGAAGGCAGCTTCGCGCTCGGCGACACCCTGCAAGAAGCGCTTGGCACCGAGGTGCGGGTCGGAAACGACGTCCAGGTCGCGACCGAGGCCGAGTTCCACCTCGGCGCCGGGCGCGAGTTCCAGAGCCTGATCGGAGTCTTCTGGGGAACCGGCGTCGGCGGCGGCCTCGTCCTCGACGGCAAGCCTTGGATCGGCCGTGGCGCGGCCGGTGAGATCGGCCATATGGTCGTCAAACGCGGCGGCGCCAAGTGCCCTTGCGGCCGCAAGGGCTGCATGGAGGCCTACGCCGGGCGCTCGGCGATGGAAGCCGAGGCCCGCCGGCTGCACGAAGAGGGACAGAAGACCGACCTCTTCAAGCTGATGGAGAAGCACGAAAAACCGCGCCTCACGAGCGGCATCTGGGAGCGCGCGATCGACGACAACGACCACCTCGCCGAGGACCTGATCCACCGCGCCATCGAGGCCCTGGGAACCGGGATCGCCTCCGCCGTCAACCTCGTCGACCCGGAAGCGATCATCATCGGCGGCGGCCTCGGGATCCGCTTTGGCGACCGCTACATGGAGCCGTTGACGAAGGAGATGGGCAAGCACCTCTTCCTCGACGAAAAGCCGCCGGCGGTGCGGGTGGCGACGCTCGGCGACCTCGGCGGCGCCATCGGCGCCTCCCTCCTCTTCGCCCGCTGAGGTCATCCGGCCGGCGCGGATTCGGCGCCTCCGCGACGTCCCGAATGGCGCTGCCACGCGGGAGTCCCGTCGTTGCCGCCCCGCTTGGCCGGATGACCTCAGACCCGGCCCGAGGTCTGGCGCTGCTGCCTGGCGATGGCGTCGACCAGGACCGCCAGCAGCAGCACACCGCCGGTGACCATCAGTTTGACCGCCGAGGAGAGCGAGAGCAGGTCCATGCCGTTGGAGATCGAGCCGATCACCAAAGCGCCGAGCAGGGCGGTCCAGACCGAGCCACGGCCGCCGAAGAGGCTGGTGCCGGCGATTACCGGACCGGCGATCGCCAGCAGCAGGAGTTCGTTCCCCCCCGAGTTCTGGTTTACGGCGAAGAGCCGCGAGGCGGCCATCACACCGCCGATCGCCGCCATCGAGCCGGAGATCATGAAGACCACGATCCGCACCCGATTGACTCGGATGCCAGCCCGCCGCGCTGCCTCGGCGTTGCCGCCGACGGCGAACACGTGGCGACCGAAGGTCGTGTGCTTGGCGACGTACTCCATCCCGACCACGAAGCCGAGCAGGATCATCACCGCCAGCGGCACGCCGCGGTTGGAGTTGAGGATCGCGACTGCCCCGATGACCAGGGCAGCGAGAAGTACAAAGCGAACGATCAGGGCCAACGGACCGCCGTCCGCGAGGCCCGCCGCCACGCGTTTGCGGTAGCCGAACGCAAGCACCGCGCCGTAGGTGCCGATGATCACCGCCGCGAAGACCCAGCCGGCCGTGGCGGAGTAGAAGGTGTTGGCGAGGCCGGTGATGACCGGGTCGTTGATGTTGAGCGAGCCGGTCTTGCCCAGTACCTGCAGCAACGCCCCTTCCCAGGCTAAGAGGCCGGCCAGGGTGACGACGAAGGAGGGGATGGCAAAGCGGCTGAAGAGGGAGCCCTGCAGGAGGCCGATAGAGGCGCCAACCGCGACCGCGGCGGCGATCGCCAGATAAGGATTCCAGCCGTGACTGACGCTCAGCACAGCCATCACCGCCGCCGAGAGGCCGCTGACGGCGCCGACGGAGAGGTCGATCTCCCCCAGCAACAGGACGTAGACGACGCCGACCGAGATCAGGCCGATCGTGGTGATCTGCAGCATCAGGTTGGTCAGGTTCTGAGCCGAGAGGAAGCGAGGTTCCTGAACCTGGAAGATGATCGCGATCACCACCAGTCCGAGCACGACGCGAACCGAGGAGAGGTCTCCCTGGGCGAGGCGGCGCATGGCTTGGCCGGGACTCAGGCTTTTGGCCTTCGCCCCTCGGCGCCGGGGGCATCGCTTGCGCTCACTTCTTCTCCTCCCCAGGTTGCGCCTCGTTGTCGCGATCGCTGAGGCCGGTGATCGCGCCGATCACCTGCTCCTCGGTGGTGTCGCCGGCCGCGAAGTTGCCCGCCGCGCGACCGAGCCGGAGGACGAAGACGCGGTCGCAGATCTCGAAGATGTCGACCAGGTTGTGGCTGATCACCACCACCCCCAGGTCGCGCTCGCGCAGGCGCCGGATCAAGGCCAGCACCTGTTTGGTCTGCGGCACCCCGAGCGCCGCGGTCGGCTCGTCCAACAGCACCACCTTCGGTTCGCCCAGCAGCGAGCGAGCGACCGCCACCTGCTGGCGCTGACCGCCGGAGAGGGTCCCGACCTCACTGCGCAGGCTGGGGATCGTCACCGCGAGGTTCGAGAGCAGGTCGGCGGTCTCGTGCTCCATCTTCACCTCGTCGAGCTGACGCGAGACCCGGCCGATACGAGGCTCGACCTCCTCACGACCGAGAAAGAGGTTGTTGACGACATCGAGGTTGTCGCACAGGGCGAGGTCCTGGTACACGGTCGCGATCCCGAGTGCGGTCGCGTCCTGGGGACTGGAGATCGAGACCTCCTCGCCTTCGAAGCGGATGGCGCCGTCGTCGATCGCGTTGATGCCGGCGATCGCCTTGACCATCGTCGACTTGCCGGCGCCGTTGTCGCCGACGAGGCCCACGACCTCGCCGGCGCTGACGGCGAAATCGACCCGGTCCAGAGCCTGGACCGGGCCGAATCGCTTGCTGACACCCTCCAACTCGAGGAGGGGCGCTCCCTGACTCATGCTCAGCCCGAGATCCCTGCTTCTTCACACGCCTTCTTGTAGGCGCTGGTGCAGAGTTCGGAGGCCGTGACGAACCCGTCTTTGATCACCGTGCTGTTGACGTTGTCTTTGGTCACCGCGATCGGTTCGAGCAGGACGGCAGGCACTTCGGCCTTGCCGTTGTTGACTTCTTCTGTGACTTCGGCCTGCGGGACTTCTTCGCCTTCGGCCAGGGCGATCGCGATTTCGGCGCTGATCTGCGCCTCCGGCGGGATCGCCTTGTAGACCGTCATGTACTGCTGGCCGGCGAGGATCCGCTGCAGCCCGGCGACGGTTGCGTCCTGACCGGTGACCGGCCGGTCTTCGGGCTTGATCCCGGCCCCTTTGAGCGCCGCGATCGCGCCGCCACCGGTGTCGTCGTTAGCGGCGTAGATCCCCCAGAAGCCGTTGTTGCCGAGGGCGGTGATCGCCTGCTGTGCCTCGCGCTGGGCGTTTTCCGCGGTCCACCCCGGCGTGTCGTACTCCTTCGCGATCTTCACCCCGGCGGCTTCGAACCCTTTGTGGGCGCCGGCTTTGAAGAGAGCGGCGTTGGGGTCGGCCGGATCGCCGTTGATCATGATGATCGGGCCATTGGCTTTGCCGTCTTCTTTCAGCTTTTCCGACAGCGATTCAGCCTGCAGTTCCCCGACTTTTTCGTTGTCGAAGGAGATGTAGGCGGCAACTTCGGAGTTTTCGATCAAGCGGTCGTAGCTGACCACGGGCACGCCCTGGGAGTTCGCCCGTTCGGCAATCGCCGCTGCCGATTTCGAGTCCATCGGGTCGAGGACGAGCACGTTGGCGCCCTTGGTGAGTGCCGCTTCCCCCTGGGACTGCTGCTTTTCAGCGTCCCCGCCGGCGTTGAAGTAGATGACTTCGCATTCCGGACATTTTTCCTGCACCGCTTTTTCGAAGTCGGGCCTGTCGTTGGTTTCGTAACGGGGGGTTTCGTTTTCCGGCAGCAGGAGGGCAATCGTGAACGCACCGCCACCGCCACCGGCTTCGCTGGAGCCGCCGCTGGAACTGCTGCTGCTGCTACCGCAACCGGCGGCGACCACCGCGATCACGAGCAGTGCCCCCACCGCCATCGCGATTCGTTTCAAATCAAGCGCAGAATTAGTCATAGCTCTCCTCTGGTAACCCATATTCTGCCCTGCCCAGTACCCACTCTCTCCGATTTCAAGCGCGCATGTATAAAGATTCCGCGCACTCATAAAACCTCACTGTCGGGAGGGAGCTTTAAGCCGCGACCGACAGGCGACGCTTGGAGCCGCGCTTGGGCTTCGGCTTGGCCGGCTCGACCAGGCCGGCGAGGAAGCTGCCGGTATAGGAGCCGACGACCGCGGCGACCTCCTCGGGGGTGCCGGTGGCGACCACCTCTCCCCCGCCTTCGCCGCCCTCGGGGCCGAGGTCGATCAGCCAGTCGGCGGTCTTGATCACGTCAAGGTTGTGCTCGATGACGACGACCGAGTTGCCGGCGTCAACGAGGCGGCCGAGCACGTCGAGCAGGCGCTGGACGTCGGCGAAGTGCAGGCCGGTGGTCGGCTCGTCGAGGATGTAGAGGGTGTCGCCGGTGGCGACTTTGGAAAGCTCGGTGGCGAGCTTGATCCGCTGCGCCTCGCCGCCGGAGAGCGTCGTCGCCGGTTGTCCGAGGCGGATGTAGTCGAGGCCGACGTCGTGCAGGGTGCGCAGGCGGCGGGCGATCTTCGGCACGTTCTCGAAGAACTCGACCCCCTCCTCGACCGACATCTCCAGCACGTCGGCGATGTTCTTGCCCTTGAACCGGACCTCGAGCGTCTCCCGGTTGTAGCGTTTCCCGTGGCACTGCTCGCAGGGCACGTAGACGTCGGGCAGGAAGTGCATCTCGATCTTGATCTGGCCGTCTCCTTTGCAGACCTCGCAGCGCCCGCCCTTGACGTTGAAGCTGAAGCGGCCCGGCTTGTAGCCGCGCGCCCGCGACTCCTGGGTCTGGGTAAAGAGCTGGCGGATGTGGTCGAAGACGCCCGTGTAGGTGGCGGGGTTGGAGCGCGGCGTGCGACCGATCGGCGACTGGTCGATGTTGATGATCTTGTCGATCTGACCGAGCCCGTCGATGCCGTCGTGGGCGCCGGGGCGCAGCTTCGCCTGGTGCAGGCGGTTGGCGACCGCGTGGTGAAGGGTCTCGTTGACCAGTGTCGACTTGCCCGAGCCCGAGACGCCGGTGACGCAGCAGAAGACGCCGAGCGGGACGGCTACGTCGACGTCCTTGAGATTGTGTTCGCGGGCGCCGCGAATCGCCAGGGCGCCAGTCGGCTTGCGGCGCCCCTCCGGAACCTCGATCCGGCGCTTGCCGGAGAGGTACTGGCCGGTCAGCGAGGCCGGATTCTTGGCGACCTCCTGCGGCGTTCCGGCGGCGATGATGTGGCCGCCGTGTTCGCCGGCGCCGGGGCCGAGGTCGACGAGGTGGTCGGCGGCCATCATCGTCCCCTCGTCGTGCTCGACGACGATCACGGTGTTGCCGAGGTCGCGGAGCCGGTCGAGGGTCGCGATCAGCTTCTCGTTGTCGCGCTGGTGGAGGCCGATCGAGGGCTCGTCGAGGACGTACATGACGCCGACCAGGTGCGAGCCGATCTGGGTCGCGAGCCGGATCCGCTGCGCCTCGCCGCCCGACAGCGAGCGGGCGCTGCGGCTCAGCGAGAGGTAGCCGATGCCGACGTTCTCGAGGAAGGAGAGCCGCTCGGTGATCTCGCGCACGATCAGCCGCGCGATCGCCCGCTCGGTCTTGTTCATCTCCAGCTCGGCGATCCACTTCGAGGCCGCCGCCGCCGAGAGGGCGCTGTACTCGGAGATGCTGATCCCGCCGACCTTGACCGCCAGGCTCTCCGGTCGCAACCGCGCACCTTCGCACTGCGGGCAGGGCTGCTCGGCCATGTAGCCCTCGATCCGCTCGCGGTTGGTCTCCGAGTCGGTCTCCTCGTAGCGGCGCTGGAGGTTGTTGACGATCCCCTCGAAGCGCACCTTGTAGGAGCGCTTACGGCCGAAGCGGTTGGTGTAGGTGACCTGGTGGCGGTCCTCGCCGGTGCCGTAGAGGAAGATCTCTTTCTCGCTCTTCTTGAGCTGCGACCAGGGCAGGTCGGCGTCGACGCCGTACTCATCGGCGACGGCGGCGATCAGGCGCTTCCAGTAGGCGGTGATGCCGCGGTTCCAGGGCTGCAGGGCGCCCTCGGCCAGCGAGAGGGTGGGATCGGGGACGACCAGTTCGGGGTCGATCACCCGCTGGAAGCCGAGCCCGTGGCAGCGCTCGCAGGCCCCGTGGGGCGAGTTGAAGGAGAAGATCCGCGGCTCCAACTCCGGGATCGAGGTGCCGCAGTTGAGGCAGGCGAACTGCTCGGAGAAGAGCAGCGGCGACTCTTTGGAGTCGACGATCTCGACTTCGATCAGCCCGGCGGCGATCCCGGCGGCGGCCTCGACCGACTCCGAGAGCCGGCGGCGCAGGTCGGTTTTCATCACCAGCCGGTCGACCACGATCGAGATGTCGTGTTTGAACTTCTTGTCGAGGACGATGTCCTCGTCGAGGCGGACCAGCTCGCCGTTGACCTTGGCCCGCGAGTAGCCCTCGAGCCGCATCTGCTCGAGCAATTTCCCGTACTCGCCTTTGCGGCCGCGGACGACCGGCGCCATGACCATGAACTTGCTCCCCTCCTCGAGGGTCATCAGCCGGTCGACGATCTGCTCCTGGGTCTGGCCGCTGATCTGCTCGCCGCACTCGGGGCAGTGCGGCACCCCGATCCGCGCCCAGAGCAGCCGCAGGTAATCGTAGATCTCGGTCACCGTCCCAACCGTCGAGCGCGGGTTGCGCGAGGTTGTCTTCTGGTCGATCGAGATCGCCGGCGAGAGGCCCTCGATCGAATCGACGTCGGGCTTCTCCATCAGACCGAGGAACTGGCGCGCGTAGGCCGACAGCGACTCCACATAGCGGCGCTGGCCCTCGGCGTAGATCGTGTCGAAGGCGAGGCTCGACTTGCCCGAGCCCGAGAGCCCGGTGATCACGATCAGCGCGTCCCGGGGCAACTCGACGTCGATGTCCTTGAGGTTGTGCTCCCGGGCGCCGGAGATGACGATGCGGTTTGAGGCAGCCACTGCGCCCTACTCTACCCAACCGAACACACGTTCCCCCGACGCCGACGGGGCGCGGCTGAGCTTTTCCGCCCTATGCGGGGTAAAAGCTCAACCGCGCCCTGAATCGCCCGGCAGATCAGCCGAGCGCGGCGGCGAGCTTGCGGCGGTACTCGCGGGCGGCCGGGTCGGCCGGGTCGCCCTCGCTGAGGATGCCGACGATGGCGCGGCGCAGCAGGTCGCGGGCATCCTCCGGCGCCTCGCCGTTCGATCCGACGCCGGCGAGTTCGGCGAGCAGGCCGTCGAGAGCGGCACTGCGGTCGCCCCGGTCGAGGGCGGCGAAGGCATCGGCGCCGATGCCGGCCTTCGTGAGCCGGACCCGGGCCGTGATTCCGTCGGCACCGAAGTCGCCGGCGTGCGGCTCGACCGCCGCCAGCGCCTCGTCCTCCGCCCCGCGCGCCAGCCGCGCCCGGCCGAGGGCGACGGCGATGTCGGCGCGGCGTGGCTCCAGTTCGGCCGCCTCGCGCAACGACAACTCGTCCCCGGCCGCCAGCAGCTCGTCGGCCTTGGAGGGAACCAGGGAGTCGAAGAACTGCTCGACTTTGGCCGGCGGCAGGGCACCGACGAACTCGTTGACGATCTTGCCGTCGCTGAAGGCCTTGACCGCGGGAATCCCCTGGACGTCGTAGCGGGCGCCCAGGGACTGGTTGGCGTCGACGTCGACCTTGGCCAGCAGGACCCGGCCGCCGCGGCTCGCCTCCGCCGCTTCCAGCGCCGGGCTCAGCGCTTTGCACGGCCCGCACCACTCGGCCCAGAAGTCGACCACCACCGGGGTCTTGTGGGAGAGCTCGACCACATCGCGATCGAACGTCGCTTCGGTAACGGCAATGGCCATACCCGCAGATTAGATAACTGCGCTTAGATAGTTCGGTGGAGCGAGTGCCGCCGGTCGCGACCGGCATCTCCGAGCTGGTCCTCGAGGTGGCCGACCTCGAGGCCTCGCGTGCTTTCTACCGCGACCTACTGGGGTTCGAGGAGACGCTCTGGGGAGAGGGACGCGAGGGCCGGTACTGGTACCTGATCGGCGACACGGCCCGCCTGGGGCTCTGGACCGAGCAGGTCGGGCTGGCCGGGGGCCGCGGCGGCGCCCACGTCCACTTCGCCTTCCACGTCGCCGACTCCGAGGTCGACGCGATCCAGGCCGGGATCGAAGCCCGCGGCGGCGCCGTCGAGGGCCCGATCCGACTCGGCCCCGGCCGCGCGATCTACATCACCGACCCCGACGGCAACGCCGTCGAGTTCTGGTCCCAGGACATGGCCGAATACACCGCCGGCGCCCGCCGCGACGGAACTCCAGGCACCTTCCGCACCGGCCCCGCGGAGACCTGACCAAGCAGTTCAAGGACGCAGGGAGCGCGGTGTGCTCCGCACACAAGCGACCGAGGACGCCGAAATGCGCCGGTCAGGCCCCCGCGGCGGTCATGCCGTCGAGATCGCGGCGCAGCTCGCGCAGCTCGTCGCGGATCCGGCCGGCCTCCTCGAAGCGCAGCTCGTCGGCGGCGGCGAGCATCTCCTCCTCGAGCTCGACGATCGTCTTCTCCAGCTCCTCGGCGGTCTGGAACTCCTCGCCGCGCCGTCGGCGACGTTTGGCCGGCGCCCGGTCCTCCATCGCGAGGAACTCGCTCATCTCGGAGATCCCCTTGAGGACGGTCGCCGGGGTGATCCCGTGCTCCTCGTTATAGGCCAGCTGGATCGCGCGGCGGCGGTCGGTCTCGCTCATCGCCGCCCGCATCGCGTCGGTCTCCCTGTCGGCGTACATCAGCACCCGCCCGTTGACGTTGCGGGCGGCGCGCCCAATCGTCTGCACGAGGCTGGTCTCGCCGCGTAGGAAGCCCTCCTTGTCGGCGTCGAGGATCGCGACCAGCGAGACCTCCGGCAGGTCGAGGCCCTCGCGCAGCAGGTTGACGCCGACGAGGACGTCGTACTCGCCGAGCCGCAGGTCGCGGATGATCTGGATCCGTTCCAGGGTGTCGATCTCCGAGTGCAGGTAGCGGACCTTGATCCCGTACTCGAGCAGGTAGGCGGTCAGGTCCTCGGCCATCTTCTTGGTCAGGGTCGTGACCAGGGTGCGCTCGCCGGTTTTCGCCACGACCCGGACTTCGTTCATCAGGTCGTCGATCTGGTTCTTCGTCTCACGGACCTCGATGTAGGGGTCGATGATTCCCGTCGGGCGGACGATCTGCTCGACGATCCGGCTCGACTCGGCTCGCTCGAACTGGCCCGGCGTCGCCGAGACCATCACCAGGCGATCGACCCGTTCGAGGAACTCGTCGAATTTGAGCGGCCGGTTGTCGATCGCCGAGGGCAGGCGGAAGCCGAAGTCGATCAGCGTCTGCTTCCGCGATCTGTCCCCTTCGTACATGCCGCCGATCTGCGGGATCGTCTGGTGGGACTCGTCGACGAAGCAGACGAAGTCGTCGGGGAAGTAGTCGATCAGGGTGTGCGGCGGGGTGCCCGGGTTGCGGCCGTCGAGGATCCGCGAGTAGTTCTCGATCCCCGAGGTGAAGCCCAGCTCCTTGATCATCTCGATGTCGTAGGCGGTGCGCTGGCGCAGCCGGTGAGCCTCCAGCTGCTTGCCCTCGGCCTCCAGCTCGGCGGTCCGCGATTCGAGTTCGGCGCGGATCTCCTCGACCGCCCGCTCGACCGTCTCGTCGCGGGTCACGTAGTGGGAGGCGGGCCAGACCGAGACGTGGTCGATCGTGTCGAGGATTTCCCCGCTCAGCGGGTCGAAGTGCTGGATCCCCTCGATCACGTCGCCGAAGAGCGAGATCCGGTAGGCGGACTCGGCGTAGGAGGGCATGATCTCCAGCACCTCGCCGCGAACCCGGAAGGAGCCGCGGCCGAGGACCGAGTCGTTGCGCTGATACTGGATTTTGACCAGCTTGCGCAGCACCTCGTCGCGGTCGATTTCGGCCCCGACCTGGAACATCTGCATTTTTTCGCTGTAGACCTGGGGTGAGCCGATCCCGTAGATGCAGGAGACGGAGGCGACGATGATCACGTCGCGGCGGGCGAACAGTGCCGCCGTCGCCGCGTGGCGCAGGCGGTCGATCTCGTCGTTGATCGAGGAGTCCTTCTCGATATAGAGATCCTGGGCCGGGACGTAGGCCTCGGGCTGGTAGTAGTCGTAGTAGGAGACGAAGTACTCGACCGCGTTGTCGGGGAAGAACTCGCGGAACTCGTTGCAGAGCTGGGCCGCCAGCGTCTTGTTGTGGGCGATCACCAGCGCCGGCCGCTGCACCGCCGCGATCGTCGCCGCCATCGTGAAGGTCTTGCCGGTGCCGGTCGCGCCGAGCAGGGTCTGGAAGCGCTCGTCGGCCTCCAGCCCTTCCGCCAGCCCGGCGATCGCCTTCGGCTGGTCGGCGGTCGGCGTGTAGGCAGGGTTGAGCTTGAACTCGGCCACGGAACGAACATAGCGGGTAGGTTTCGGCGGGTGAATCGCTCGCGCCTGTCCCTTACCGCCTTCTTCACCTTCACGGGGACGATGCACTTCCTCAGGCCGCGCTTCTTCGAAGCGATCGTGCCGCCGGCGATCGAGTCGGCGAAACGGGAGGTCGTCGCGATCAGCGGCGCCGCCGAGATCGCCGGCGGCCTCGCGGTGCTGCATCCGGCGACCCGCCGCTTCGGCCGCCTCTGGCTGCTGGGCCTGCTGCTCGCGGTCTTCCCGGCCAACATCCACATGGCCGTCAACCCGGAGCAGATCAGCGGGCTCGACCTGCGGAAGATCCCTCGCTGGGCGCTCTGGGCGCGGTTGCCGCTGCAGCCGCTGGCCATGCTCTGGGTTTGGCGGGCCACCCGCCGCTGAGCGCCGACCAGCTACGGCAGAAAAGTTTCCAGCAGATTGCCGGCCGGGCCGAGGAAGGTCTGCAGGCTGTTGAACAGCGAGCTGCCGTCGTTGATCAGTTCGATCGCCCGGTCAAGTGGGATTTCTTCGATCGTCCCCCGGATCGGGCCGCCGATCAGGGGGCTGAGAGCGCCGGCGTCTTCGGCGTCGGTCACTGCCCGCAGCAGCCCGGCGCGGATCGCCCGGGCGAGTTTCGCGTCGTCGATCCCGTAGCGCCGGGTGAAGCGTTCGCGGCTCTCCTTCGTCGCCAGCGCCTGGACCAGGGTCTCGCGGCTGACCCCGAGCCGGCAGGCGGCGCCGTCGAGGGCGGAGATCGAGAACTGGTTGGCGATCTGCCCGAGGCTCTGAGGGTTGCTCCAGGCCCGATGCTGACAGGGGTCCTGGGTCTTCTCGGGCGCGTAGGTCGCGCCGCCGGCGGCGAGGTAGATGCCGGCCAGGGACAGCCCCGAGAGGATCGCGACGCAGACGAGGACCCGGCCTCGCAGGCGGCCGCCGTCAGCCGGCCCGGCGCTCACAGGTCGAGCCTCCGCGAGAGCGCGATCGGGAAGAGCGCGATCAGGCCGAGCAGCGCCGCCAGCGCGAACGAGGTGCTGAAGGCGTGGGTGGCGCCGCGGTCGAGCTGGTCCTGGAGTTCGCCGCGCAGTTGTTCGGTTTCCGCGCGCGCGGGTTCATCGCTGGGCAACGGGTTGAAGATCGGCCCCAGGGTAGGCACCTTGCCCTTCTCGGATTCGAGCCGATCGCCGAGCTTCGTCGCCAGGTCGAGCTTGATCAGCGGGCTGACCGTCGAGTCAAGGACGACCGCGGTACCGGCGTCGATCGCGTCTTCGCGCTGGGTGGCGATGTCGTGGGTGAAGATCGGGGTCAGGGCGAGCAGGCCGATGACGACGCCGGCGTGGCGGGCGGAGATCGTCCAGCCGCCGTGGATCGCCTGCGGGGAGCGACCGCTGAGGGCGGTCTCGGTCAGCGCTGAGAGGACCAGCGAGAGGCCGATGCCGACGAGGATCTGGGGCGGCACGGTGAGCGCCACCTCGGCCTTCGGCAGCAGCGCCAGGCCGGCGAGGCCGCCGGAGACGAAGATCGCCCCGGCCGCGGCGCGGGCGCGAGACGAAGGAACCAGCGGCGCCAGCCGGCTGCCGACGATCGCCGCCAGCGGCATCACGGTGACGACGATCGCCGCCCCGATCGGGCTCAGGCGCCAGCCTTCGATCAGCAGCAGGACGAGCAGGAAGAGAGCCGCCGCGATCGCCGCCGAGACCATCGCCAGGGCGAGGTTGGCCCAGAGGTGCGGCCGGCCGGTGCGGCGCAGCTCCGGCTCGATCACCCTGGTCGAGGCCTCGTGCCTGGCGACGGTGAGGATCGGCACCGCGGCGGCCAGCGCCACCGGGACCTGGAGCAGGAAGATCGACTGCCAGGAGACCAGCTCGGTGAGGATCCCGCCGATCGCCGGTCCCAGCGCCGCCCCGGTCGCCCCGGCGCCGGCCCAGACCACCGCCGCCCGCCGCTCGGAGCCGACTGTGGCCGGCAGCAGCTCCAGCGACGCGGTGACCGCGGCGGCGCCGCCGACGGCCTGCACGCAACGGGCCAGGATCAGGGTCGAGAGGCTGTCGGCGAGGCCGCAGGCGAGGCCGGCGCCGGCAAAGATCGCGAGGCCGACGGCGGCGGCCCGGCCGGGACCGACGCGCCGTGCGACGAGCGCGGCCGGCACGGCGGCCAGCGCCATCACCAGGTTGAAGGAGACCAGCACCCAGGTGACGCCGGCGACGGTGGTGTCGAGCTGCCGGTAGATGTCCGGCAGCGCCAGGACGACGACCGAGGAGTCGGCCAGAACCAGGCCCACGGCAAGAGCCAGGGCGGCGACACGGGGCCTCGCGGCCGCCGGGTTCAGTAGCCCAGCTCCTTGCGGTACTTGTGGCGGTATTCCTTCTGCTTGGCGAGAACCTCTTCCACGTAGGCGCGAGTTTCCGGGAAGGGGATGTCGCTGACGTTAAGGCTGCTGCCGCCCCACTTGTCGGCGTTGCCGGGACCGGCGTTGTAGGCGGCCAGCGCGGCGGCCTCGTCGCCGCCGTAACGTTCGAGCAGTTCCTTCAGCAGGAAGGTGCCGTAGCGGATGTTGATTTCGGGGTCCGAGAGGTCTTCCATTTCGAAACTGGTGGCGCCGCTCTGGCGCTCGATGAATTCGGCCGCTTCGGGGGTGATCTGCATCAGGCCGCGGGCACCGGCGCTGGAGGTCGCGTCGCTGAACTTCGACTCCGAGTAGATGACCGCCGCGATCAGCGCCGCGTCGACGCCCTTTTCGCTGGACTGCTGGCGAATCACGTCCTCGTGTTTGAGCGGCAGCGTCAGTTCCTGCAGCGCCTTGTCGAAGGCTCCGCCGGCGACCAGCACGCCGGCCAGGAGGCCGACCACCACGGCGCCGGTGCCGAGCGCCAGCCAGCGCCGCCGTCGCCGCCGAGCCCTTCGATTCATCGCCCCAGCTTCGCGAGCAGGGCGGACAGCGCCCGCTCCAGGTCCTCCACCGAGCCGTCGTTGGCGACGACGTGCTCAGCCCGTGCCGCCTTCTCCTCCTGACTCAGCTGCCGGGCCTCGCGCTCGTCGACGAGGGCGTGGCCGCGGGCGGCGGCGCGCTCGCGCCGCACCTCCTCCTCGGCAACCACCGCGACGGTGGTGTCGAAGACCTCATGGCGGCCGCCCTCGAACAGCAGTGGCACCTCGACCACGGCCACCTCGGTTTCCGCCGGCAGCGAGCCCAGCCACTCGACCATCCGCTCGGCGACCAGCGGGTGGATCTGTCCCTCGAGCCAGCCCAGCTGCTCGGGGTCGGCGAAGACGATCTCGCCGATCCGGCCGCGGTCGACGACTCCGTCGGGAGCCACCTCGGGCCCCCAGCGCTCGACCAGCCGGCCGCGCAGCGGCTCGGATTCGAGCAGGTCATGGACGACCGCGTCGCTGGAGAGAGTCGCGGCGCCCAGGCGGGCAAAGGCCGCCAGCGCCTCGGACTTACCGGCCGCGATACCGCCGGTGAGGCCGATCGTCAGCGGCATCGAAACCCGGACTAGGAGTCGGCCGGCGCCTCAGGCTCGGCGTCCGGCTCATCAGCCGGTGCCTCTGGCTCAGCGGCGGCCTCGGGCTCAGCGGCCTCAGGCTCCTCGGCCTCGACCGCCGCATCCTCAGCAAGCTCCACCTCCGCAGCAGGCTCCTCAGCCACAGCCTCGTCGGCGACGGGTGCCTCCTCGGCAGCCACATCCGCCGGAGCCTCAGACTCAGACGCTACATCCGCGGGTCTGGCGCGGATGAGGACACCTCGCCCGCAGCGTCGTCCCGCGAGGACGAGGTGTCCTCATCGGCGACAGGACCCGCGGTTGCTGCGTCCGATCCCTCGGCTGCGGCGGCCTCAAGTTGCTCACCCAGGTCCCCCATCGGCATGTTCTGCCCCTCGACCCGCTTGATGCTCAGCGAGAGCCGCCGCCGCTCTTCGTCGATCTCGAGGATCTTGACGTTCAGCGTCGCGCCCGGCTCGACCACTTCGCTCGGGTTCTCGACGTGGTGGTCGGCAAGCTCGGAGATGTGAACCAGACCCTCGACGCCGGGGAGGATTTCGACGAAGGCGCCGAAGGCAACGACCTTGGTCACCGCTCCCTCGAGCACATCACCGGGGCGGTGGGTGCTGATCACGCGCTGCCAGGGGTCCTCCTGGGTCTGCTTCAAGCCGAGGGAGATGCGCTGGCGGTCGCGGTCGATGTCGAGCACTTTGATCCGCACCGTGTCGCCGATCGCGACGACTTCGGAGGGATGGTTGACGTGACTCCAGGAAAGCTCGGAAATATGGATCAGGCCGTCGATCCCATCGAGGTCGACGAAGGCACCGAAGTCGACGATGTTGGAAATCTTGCCTTCGACCACCTGGCCGGGCTCAAGACGGCCGAGGATCTGCTCGCGAACCTCCTTGCGCTCCTCCTCGAGGACGGCGCGGCGCGAGAGGACGACGTTGTTGCGCGAGCGGTTCAGCTCGATGACTTTGCACTCCAGCGTCTGGCCCATGAACTCGTCGAGGTTGTGGACCCGGCGGATGTCGACCAGCGAGGCGGGCAGGAAGCCACGCACCCCGAGGTCGAGGATCAGACCGCCCTTGACGACCTCGATGACGCTGCCTTCGACCGGTTCGCCGGAATCGGCGGCGATCTCGATGCGCCGCCAGGCCTTCTCGAAGCGGGCGCGCTTCTTGGACAGGATCAGGCGGCCCTCGGCGTCCTCCTTGGTAAGGACCAGCGCGTCGATCTCCTCGCCGATCTCGACCTCTTCGGCCGGGTCGACCGACTTGCGGATCGAGAGCTCGTTGGAGGGGATGACGCCCTCGGCCTTGTAGCCGATGTCGACCAGGACCTCGTCTTTGTCGATCCGGACGACCTTGCCGTTGACGACGTCGCCCTCGTCGAAGGAGACCATCGTCGCCGCATAGTTGGGGACGATCTGGCCGTCGATTTCGAGCAGCAGGCCGCCGGAACCCTCAACGGGCGTAGCGGCGGGCGCAGGGGCAGTCAATACGTCGGTCGCGGACACGGCGGCGAATAATGGCAGAATCGACCCCGATGCCGATCAGAGCGACCAAACGGGGCGAGGAACGGACCCCGATCGACGGGGCTCACGACGTCCTGATCTGCGGTGCGAGCTTCGCGGGCCTGGTGATCGCCCGCGAGCTTTCCGGCTCTGGGGCTGACGTTCTGATCGTCGACCGCTACGAGATCGGCGAGCGCCAGACCTCCGCCTGCGGGATCCCGACCGAGTGGTTGCGACGGCTCGGGTTGATGGACAGCGAGTGCCAGCGATTCGACACGCTGGTGATGCACACCCCCCACGGCGACGCCCGCTACCGGCTCCCCTGGACCTTCTCGACCTTCGATTACCGCCGGCTCTGCGAGATCCTTTGGCGCGACTGCGACGCCCAGTTCGAGATCGCCAAGGTCAACGGCCGCGGCGCCGCCGCCAACGGCGACGGGGCGATTGCGATCGACACCGACCGCGGCACGATCAGCGCACCGCTGGTGGTCGACGCGCTCGGCTGGCGCCGGGTGCTCGCTTCCGGCGACGGCTACCAACCGCCCGACGCGCCGCTCTCGCGCGGCCTCGAGGTGCACCCCGCCGGGACGGGCGAGGACCTGGAGATCTGGATCGACCGCCGCTACGTCCCCGCCGGCTACGGCTGGTCGTTCCCGGCCGACGACGAGTTGCGGATCGGAATCGGCTCCTTCGACCCCCGCTTCCACGTCAAGGACACGACCGTGCTGCTGACCGAGGACCTCGGCAAGGAGCCGAACGAGTACCAGGGCAACTGGATCCCGCACAAGCTGCGCCGCGCGACCGAGGGCGGCGTCTTCTTCGCCGGCGACTCGGCCGGCCACTGCCTGCCGCTCAGCGCCGAGGGGATCAGGACCGCGCTCTACTTCGGGATCGCCCTCGGCCGCGAGCTGCGCGGCGTCGTCGAGGGGCGACAGAGCCGCGAGCAGGCCGCCGCCGGCTACGCCGAGTTCAACGACTCGCACGAGTGGAAGTTCCGCTCGATGCTCTGGGTCCAGAGGCTGATCCCGCGGATCCCGCCGCGCCTGCTAGGCCCGGCGATCCGGCTGATGGGCAACAGGCGCTTCGTCGAGTGGTCCTTCCGGCACTACCTGGCGATCGCGCCGCCGGAGTTCGCCGACTCCGAGCGCGAGGAGCGAGCCCTCACCCCCGCCTGATCCTCGCCGGCTACTTGGCGTCGAGCCAGTCCGCGCCGACGCCGATGTCGACCTCGAGCGGTGGGTCGAGCTCGTAGGCGGCGCACATCTCGCGCCGCACCAGCTCGGTCGCGCCGTCCATCTCCTGCGGCGGGCCCTCGAAGAGCAGCTCGTCGTGGATCTGCAGGACCAGCCGGGTCTTCCACTCGACTTCCCCCAGCGCTCGCTGGCAGCGCACCATCGCGACCTTGATGATGTCCGCCGCGGTGCCCTGGATCACCGTGTTGACCGCCAGCCGCTCGCCCAGCCGGCGGGTGTTCGGATTGCCCGAACGCAGCTCCGGGATCGGCCGGCGGCGCCCCATCAGGGTGGTGACGAAGCCCTCCTCCTGCGCCTTCTCGACGATCCCCTCGCGGAAGGCCCGCACCGCCGGGAAGCGCTCCAGGTAGCGGGCGACGAATTCCTCACCCTCCTTGCGGGGGATGTTCAGACGGTCAGCCAACCCGAAGCCGGTGAGGCCGTAGACGATCCCGAAGTTGACCATCTTCGCCTTCGAGCGCTGGCCGACGTCGACTTCGTCGCGGCCGATCTCGAAGACCTCGGCGGCGGTCGCCGCGTGGACGTCTTCGCCGGCGTGGAAGACGTCTTTGAGCACGGTCTCGTCGGCGACGTGGGCGAGTACCCGCAGCTCGACCTGGCTGTAGTCGGCGGAGAGCAGCCGGGCGCCCTGCTCGGCGACGAAGCAGGCCCGCACCGGGCGGCCGATCTCGGTCCGGATCGGGATGTTCTGCAGGTTCGGGCTGGTGCTGGAGAGGCGGCCCGTGGTCGTCGAGGCCTGGTTGAAGGTGGTGTGGACGCGGCCGGTCTGCGGGTCGATCAGCTCCGGCAGCGAGTCGAGGTAGGTGTTCTTCAGCTTGGTCAGCTCGCGCCAGTGCTCGATCTTCTCGACGATCGGGTGCTCGTCGCGGATCTGGGCGAGGACGCGGGCGTCGGTCGAGAAGCCGGTCTTGCCGCGCCGTTTGCGGCTCAGCTCGAGCTTCTCGAAGAGAATCCGCCCGACCTGCTGGGGCGAGCCGATCGTGAACTCCTCATCGGCCAGCTCGAAGATCTCCCTCTCCAGGGTCGCGATCCGCTCGCCGAAGCCGGCGCCGACCTCGGCCAGCCGCTCGGCGTCGAGCTTCAGCCCCTCGCGCTCCATCGCGGCGAGGATCCCGACCAGCGGCAGCTCGACGTCGCGCAGCAGCGGCTCCAGGCCCAGCTGCTCGATCCGCGGCCGCTGCACCTCGGCGACGGCGGCGACCAGGCGCGCTTCCTCGGCCGGGTCGAGCCCTGCCTCCAGCTCCTCGCCGAGCGCCATCTGGCCGTCGCCCTCCGCCATTGGGGCCGCGGCGCCCTCGGCAAGGCCGATCCCGGCGTCGGCGGCCAGCTCGGTCAGCTCGTAGGTGCGGCGCTGGGGCTCGAGCAGGTAGGCGGCGATCATCGTGTCGTGGTCGAGCAGCGGCTCGGCGCCCTCGCGCGCCGCGGCGGCGAGCAGGCCGTGGCGACCGCCGCCCAGCGACTTCGCGTCGTGCGCGGCGATCGGCTTGCCGGCCAGCGCCACCGCCAGCTCGTCGAGGGTCGAGGCGCCGGTGAGGATCCGCTCGGCATCGGCGGCGGCCCAGCGATCGCCGTCGATCGCGATCGCCACCGGGCCGGCGCCGATGTCGCCCGGCGTGCCGGCGACGGTCTCGACCTCCAGCTCGGTCTCGACCCTGCGGCCGGGCACCGCGTCGCCCTCGGGCAGCGCCTCTTCCAGCCGCTCCAGCACCGCCCGCAGCTCGAACTCGCGCATGAACTCGCGCAGCGCGGTGCGATCGGGCTCGGCCACCATCGCCGCCGCGAGGTCGACGCCGGTCTCGATGTCGTACTGCAACGTCGCCAGCGCCTTCGACATGCGGGCATCGTCGGCGTGGTTGACGAGGTTCTCCTTGCGTTTGGCCCCGGAGATCTCCTCGACGCTCTCCAGCACCTTCTCCAGCGAGCCGAACTGCTGCAGCAGGGCCGAGGCGGTTTTCTCCCCGATCCCGGGGACGCCGGGGATGTTGTCGGAGGTGTCGCCGCGCAGGCCCATCAGGTCGGTGACCAGCTCCGGCGGCACGCCGTAGCGCTCCTGCACGGCGGCGGCGTCGTAGATCTTCGTCTCGCTGATCCCTTTCGAGGTGCTCATCACCCGCACGCCCTCGCCGACCAGCTGGTAGGCGTCGCGGTCGCCGGTCACGACCATCACCTCGATCCCCTGCTCGCGCGCCTGGCGGACCAGCGAGGCGATCACGTCATCGGCCTCGTATCCCTCGACCCTGACGTTGGTGTAGCCGAAGGCCTCGACCAGCGGCATCAGGTGCGGCCACTGCTCGCGCAGCAGGTCGGGGCGCGGTTTGCGCTGGGCCTTGTAGAGGTCGTAGGTGACCTCGCGGCCCGACATCCCCGCGTCCCAGGCGACGACGACCCCCTGCGGATGGTGCTCGTCGATGACTTTGACCAGCATCGAGGCGAGCCCGTAGATCGCGTTGGTCGGCCGCCCGTCGCTGGTCCCGATCGACTCCGGCAGGGCGAAGAAGGCCCGGTAGGCGAGCGAGTTGCCGTCGATCAGGAAGAGCTGTGGTGCGTCCGCCGCCATCGTCGCCCACTCTATGAGGCGGCGAGGCCGAGGACCTCGCGCAGATCCGCAACCACCTGGGCTGGATGGTTTTGGATCTGCGCTCCGGTGTAGCGGCGGACGGCATAGCCCGCGCGACGCAGGTCGAGGTCGCGTTGGTGGTCGTCCTCGAACGAGACGGAGCCGCGGTGGTAGTCGAAGAAGTCGGTCTCGACGGCGACACGCTCGGCCCGCCAGAGGAAATCGACCCTCCAGCGGCCGATGCGGACGTTGACCCCTGGCTGCGGGATGCCGTGCTCGGCGCAGAAAGAAAGGAAATCGAGCTCGAGGTCGCTGCGGGTGCCCTTCGTTTGGGCGGTCGCCGACGGAGCGAGCGGGTACTTGGCCAGCTCAGCCTGCCGCGTCGCGCGGCGGACGAGGTGCGGCGGCACGACCGCGCGCAGGTCTTCGATCGTCCGCGCCGGCGTGGTCACCGGGATCCGATGCCGCTGCGTCATCTGGTCGGCGCGCAGCGAGGCGCAGCGGTGAATCCGAATGCCGCTGCGGCGGTGCCGACCGGAGTTGCTGGGTAGGGAGACATCGACAGGACCGCCCTCGGGTTTCAGCAGCCCCCACAGCGCCGCGGCGCTCATGTGACTCAACACCGCATCGGGTCCCAAGGCGAGCACCGCCGCCATCCACCACCCACCGCGACTCAAACCGCGATGACCAACCGCGTAGACGCCTTGGTGGACGCGATGCAGGCGCCTCATTCTCACGCGGGCGGTGATCGCGTCTCGGCTCAGTCCGCACTCCACCAGTTGCCATCGACTCACCACCCCGTGCTGCCGCGCCGCGACACGCTCGACCGCCGCATCACGCTTGTCGCCTTTTGCGCGCATGGACACGCATAAGTCGCCAACCCCCGCGTGGTCTCCCCCTTCGCCTTCGTATTTTTACTTCGGCGGGAGCGAGGCGGCGAGATCGACTCGGTCAGCTCTGCGCCAAACCGCTTGCATACAAGTCCGGCGCCCTGAATCTGATTCGATAGCCGCCATGGCGGTCAGCGCTCAATACAGCGTCACGATCCGGGTCGAGCTCGATGCTCGCCAGGAGCCGCTGGGCAAACTGACCGCGGCGATCGCCGAGGCGGGCGGGCAGCTGCAGGGCGTCGACCTGGTTCCCGGCGCCGGGCCGGAGGGCAAGCGGGTCCGCGAGTTCACGATCGACGCCTCCGACCGCGACCACTGGGAGCGGATCCTGCGGGCGATCGGCTCGACCAGGGGCGCGCGGGTGCTCGACTACGTCGACCGCACGATGCAGATGCATCGCGGCGGCAAGATCGACATCCACAACAAGTACCCGGTGAAGACGCGCGACGACCTCTCGATGGCCTACACGCCGGGGGTTGCCAGGGTCTGCATGGACATCCACGCCGACCGCGCCAAGGCCTTCGAGTACACGATCAAGAAGAACACGGTCGCGGTCGTCTCCGACGGCAGCGCCGTGCTCGGGCTCGGCAACATCGGCCCGGAGGCGGCGATGCCGGTGATGGAGGGCAAGTGCATGCTCTTCAAAGAGTTCGCCGACGTCGATGCCTTCCCGATCTGCCTCGACACCCAGGACGCCGACGAGATCGTCAAGGCGGTCGAACTGATGGCGCCGACCTTCGGCGGCGTCAACCTCGAGGACATCTCCGCGCCGCGCTGCTTCGAAATCGAGGACCGGCTGAAGAAGTCGCTCGACATCCCCGTCTTCCACGACGACCAGCACGGCACCGCGGTGGTGACGATGGCGGCGCTCTTCAACGCGCTGAAGATCACCGGCAAGCCGATCGAGGAGCTGCGGGTCCTGGTGGTTGGGCTCGGCGCCGCCGGGGTAGCGGTCTCGAAGATGATGCTCGCCTCCGGGGTCACCCACATCGTCGGCTGCGACCGCCAGGGAGCGCTCTCGACCGCGCGGGACGACTACGAATCGGGCGAGATGAACTCCAGCAAGCGCTGGTACGCGGAGATTTCCAACCCGGAGAAGATCCAGGGCCAGCCCGCCGACGTAATAGAGGGCATGGACGTCTTCGTCGGCCTCTCCGGTCCCGGAATCATCGAGCCCGAGGCGCTGGGCAAGATGAATGACGACGCGATCGTCTTCGCGATGGCCAACCCGACGCCCGAGGTGATGCCCGAGGAGGCCGCTCCCTACGTGCGGATCATGGCCACCGGGCGCTCGGACTACCCGAACCAGATCAACAACGTGCTCGCCTTCCCCGGCATCTTCCGCGGCGCCCTCGACGCGGGAGCGCCGAGCATCACCGAGGAGATGAAGCTGGCCGCCGCGCAGGGTATCGCCGAAGCGGTCGCCGACGACGACCTCGCCGAGGACTACATCATCCCCAGCGTCTTCAATCGCGATGTCGCCCCGTCCGTCGCCCGCGCCGTGGTTGAGGAGGCCAAGCGCGCCGGCATCGCCCGCCTCAACGACGAGACCGGAACCTTCCAGACGGTCGAGGCGGGCCCGTGAACGCGGGAGCCGGGCCGACCCTGTGAAGGTCCTCGTCACCGGAGCCAGCGGCCTGATCGGCTCGGCGCTGTGTGACTCGCTGTTCGCGCGCGGCGACGACGTGGTCGGGCTGAGCCGCGACCCGGCCAGGGCGCGCGGCGCCAACCCGCGGGTCACCTGGCACGCCTGGGAGCCGACGCTCGAACGCCCGCCGGCAGCGGCCTTCGAGGGAGTCGACGGGGTCGTCCACCTGCTCGGCGAGAAGATCAACCAGCGCTGGACCGACGAGGCAAAGAAGAAGATCCTCGAGACCCGCCGCATCGGCACCCACAACCTGGTCGGCGCGATCGCCGGTCTGGAGCGCAAACCGAGCGTCCTCGTCAGTCAGTCCGCGGTCGGTTACTACGGCGACCGCGGAGGCGACTTCGTCGTCGAGAGCGACGGCGCCGGCGGCAAGAGCTTCGATTCCGAGGTCGTCGTCGCCTGGGAGCAGGCCGCGCGTGAGATCGATGCCGAGGACATCCGCCTCGTGATCGTCCGCACCGGCCAGGTTCTCGCCGCCGGCGGCGGCCTGCTCGCGGAGCTGCTCACCCCCTTCAAGCTCGGGGTCGGGGGGCCGATCGCAGGCGGCCACCAGTACCTCTCCTGGATCCACATCGACGACGAGGTCGCGATTCTGCTCTGGGCACTCGACAACCCCGCGGTCAGCGGCGTGGTCAACGCCAGCTCCCCCAATCCGGCGACGAACAGGGAGTTCTCGAAGGCACTCGGCAGGACGCTCGGTCGGCCCGCGGTGACGCCGTTGCCGGGCTTCGTCCTCGATCTCAAATTCGGCTCCGAGTTCGGCGCGGTGTTGCGCGGTGGGCAGCGGGTGATTCCGAAAAGGACGCAGGAGCTGGGATTCGAGTTCAAGCACCCGGAGTTGGGCGAGGCGCTCGAAGATTTGCTTTAGGGGGGAGGGACGGGCAATCCCCTGCTCCGACTCAAGCAGCCCTGCGGGCTGCTTGGAGTATCAGAGCAGGGGATTGCCCGTCCCTCTACTGCGACTCCAAGGCTTCGCGGACCGAGTCGCGGAGAGAGTTCGTGTCAGCTTCAGAGACGGCACGGAGGACGCGAGCCACCGCGCTCGCGCCAGAGATGGAGGTGGTCCAGGCGATGCCGGCTTCTTCGAGGATGGTGCGGGAGAAGCGGTTGGCTGGGCCCGCTGGTTCGACGTAGGCGATCGCGGCCGAGTCCTCGGTCGCGCGGCGGGCGTTGGCGCCGATCGTGGCCAGGTCGAGGCGGCCGCGCTGGTCGACAGAGGCGAGGCAGAGCACCTGGACCTCGACATCCCCCGCCCTGGCGCCGTGCTTCGCCAACTCGCGCTTGGCTTCCGCGCAGAGCGGGGCGCCGACGTAGGCATCGACCGTCGCGCCACTCGAGACGCCCGCCTCGCCGCAACCGATCACCCCCACTCCCAGCGCCAGCACGACCAGCGCCGCCGCCGCGCGTCTAGCCAAAGAAGACCTCGGCCTCTTCATACAGAGACTCGGGCACGGTCTTCAGCTCAGCGGTCGCCTCGGTCAGCTGGACGAGCTCGATCTCGGTCCCGCGCAGAGCGGTCATCGTCCCCCAGTCGCCGGCGTCGGCGGCGCTGATCGCGTGCAACCCGAAGCGAGTGGCGAGGACGCGGTCGAAGGCGGTCGGGGTGCCGCCGCGCTGGACGTGGCCGAGCACGGTGGCGCGGGTCTCCTTGCCGGTGATCCGCTCGATCTCCCCCTCGAGCCAGTGGGCGACGCCGCCGAGGCGGACATGGCCGAAGGAGTCGAGCTTGTCGTCCCCGGTCGGGACCCCGCCCAGCGGCCTGGCGCCCTCGGCGACGACGATGATCGGCGCGAAGTGGCTGGCGAAGCGGCGCCCGACCAGGTCGCAGACCTCGCCGAGATCGAATTCGCGCTCCGGGATGAGGATCACGTTGGCGCCCCCGGCGAGCCCGGCGTGGAAGGCGATCCAGCCGGCATGGCGGCCCATCACCTCGACGATCAGGACCCGGTGATGGCTATCGGCCGTGGTGTGGAGCCGGTCGATCGCCTCCATCGCGATGTTGACCGCGGTGTCGAAGCCGAAGGTGTAGTCGGTCGCGCTGAGGTCGTTGTCGATCGTCTTCGGCACTCCGATCACGTTGAGGCCGTGCTCGGAGTGCAGGCGCGACGCCGCCCCCAGAGTGTCCTCGCCACCGATCGCGATCAGCCCGTCGACCCCGGCAGCCTCAAGGTTGGCGGCGATCCGCTCCGGCCCGCCGTCGACGGCAAATGGATTGGTCCGGGAAGAGCCGAGAATCGTGCCGCCGCGGGGCAGGATGCCGCGCACCTCGGGCACGCCGAGCGGAGCGCTGTCGGCCTCCAGCGGGCCGCGCCAGCCGTCGCGGTAGCCGACGAACTCGTGACCATGGTTGCCGGCGCCCTTGCGGACGATGGCCCTGATCACGGCGTTCAGTCCCGGGCAGTCCCCGCCTCCGGTGAGTACTCCTATCCGCACCGCCTCAGCTTAGGCACTGTCGCATCCAGGCGCGAATAGGTAGGTTCGAGGCGAACCCACCAGGAGGAAGAGATGAGCGATTTGCCTGACCTCGCGGCGGTTACGGAGATGCAGCGGAAAGTCTGGTCAGATGGCGACTTCGCGATGGTCGCCAACCTCGTGTACCACTCCAGCGAGAACCTCGGTGAGGCGCTCGACATCGTCCCCGGCGAGCGCTGCCTCGACGTCGCCTGCGGCAGCGGCAACTTGGCGATCGCGATGGCCCGTCGCGCCTGGGGCAACACCGTCGGCGCCGACTTCGTACCCGCCCTGCTCGAGCGTGGCCGCGAGCGCGCCGACGCCGAGCGGCTGGAGATCGAGTTCGTCGAGGCCGACGCCCAGGACCTGCCCTTCGAGGACTCCGGCTTCGACGTCTCTGCCTCGATCTTCGGCGCGATGTTTGCGCCCGACCAGGAGCGCACCGCGGCGGAGCTGCTGCGCGTGACCAAGCCTGGTGGCCGAATCGGGATGGCGAACTGGACTCCCGACGGCGGCATCGGGGCGATGTTCATGACGATCGCCAAGCACACCGGCGGTCCGCCGCCCGGGGTGATGCCACCGCCGCTGTGGGGCGTCGAGGAGCGGGTCCGGGAGCTGTTCGGAGACGGCGTCACGGAACTGCGGTTCGAGAAGAAGAGGTCCCGCCAGGCCTTCCGCTCGATTGACCAGTACCTCGAGTTCTTCCGCAGCTATTTCGGCCCGATGAAGACCGCTTACGAGAAGGTCGGGCCCGCGGGCGAGGCGGCGCTGACCGCCGACCTGCGCGCCTACCTCGAAGAGTTCAATACTGCCGGCGACCGGGCCCTGGTGATCGAGCCGGAGTACCTGGAGATCGTCGCGACGCGGGCCTGAGAGGCCCGCCCGAACGGGCGAAAGCGGGGCCCGCGGCTCAGGTCTTCGGCGAGAAAACCCGCAGCGCGGCACCGATCAGCAGGACGCCGAAGAAGACGAGGCCGGCGACGCCGCCACCCTGTCCAAGCCATCCGTAGACGGTCACCATCGCGGCAAGGGCCAGGAAGAGACTGACGACGATTCCCATACGGCGGCAATCTTAGTAGCTCACCCGGCGAGGGCGACGCGTGCCTCGCTGAGGAAGGCGGCGACCGCGTCGGCCGCGTCCTCGGGCGAACCGGCCTCAGAGGCGGCGCGGACAAGGCGACTGCCGACGATGACGCCGTCGGCGATGCGGCCGACCTCGGCCGCCTGCGCGGCGGTACCGATCCCGAAGCCGACGGCGACCGGCGTCACCGCGTCGGCCCTGGTCGCGGCGACCAGCTCGGCCAGCGATGCCGGCACCTCAGCCCGCTCGCCGGTGGTCCCGACGGTCGAGACGACGTAGACGAAGCCGCGAGCGACGGCGCAGATCTCCACTCGCCGCTCGGCTGAAGTCGTCGGCGCGACCAGCGGCACCATCGCCAAACCCTCGGCGGCAAAGGCCTCGCGAATCTCCTCCGACTCGCCGAGGGGCAGATCGGGGACGATCGCCCCCGCCGCTCCGGCGGCCCGCGCGAGGCGCGCGAACTCCCGCGCCCCACCGTGGGCCAGGACCATGTTCACGTAGACCATCAGGACGACCGGAACCCGGTCGGCAACCGTCCGGCAAACCTCCAAGCTCGTCGCCAGGGTCGCCCCACCCTCCAACGCCTTGGTCGCGGCGGCGTGGATCGTCGGCCCATCGGCAAGCGGGTCGGAGAACGGAACCCCCAACTCGATCAAATCGGCCCCGGAATCCGCATAAGCAGCCGCCACCGCCAACGAAGACTCCCGGTCGGGGAACCCAGCCATCATGTACGGCATCAGAGCCGCCCGGTTTTCATCTTTCGCGGCTTTGAACGCGGCCGCAATCAGCTCCTCGCCGCTCGACGCGCCCGTGGGGGGAGGCGGGGCATGGCTCCCCGGAGCCTCCCCGCTGTTGCTCAGGGGAGTCATGCCCCGCCTCCCCCGGCGTTCGCCTCGGCGCCCTCCCCGCTGTTGCTCCGCCGAGTCATCCCCCGGCTCCCTGCGCAACGACCTCAGCCAAATCCTTGTCCCCTCGCCCCGAGAGACAGAGCACGTCGAATCCGGAGCTCCCCGGGTTCTCGAGAAGCCAGGCAATCGCATGCGAGGACTCCAGCGCCGGGATGATCCCCTCCAGCCTGCACAGCTCGCCGAATGCCGCCAGCGCCTGCGCGTCGGTGATCGCGACGTACTGAGCCCGCCCCGAATCGCGCAGGTAGGCGTGCTCGGGACCGACCCCGGGGTAGTCGAGCCCGGCCGAGACCGAGTGCGCCTCGAGGATCTGCCCCTCCTCGTCGGCCAGCACCGAGGAGAGCGAGCCGTGCAGTACACCGGTGCCGCCGGCCCCCAGAGAGGCGCCGTGACGCAACGTGTCCATCCCCTCGCCGGCCGCCTCGACGCCGACCAGCGCGACGCCCTGATCGGCGACGAAGGGGGTGAAGATGCCGATCGCGTTGGAGCCGCCGCCGACGCAGGCGATCACCCGGCTCGGCAGCGCGCCCTCGGCGGCCAGCGACTGCTCGCGCGCCTCTTCGCCGATCACCTTCTGCAGGTCGCGAACCAGGGCCGGATAGGGCGCCGGGCCGACCGCGGAGCCGATCACGTAGTGGGTCGTCTCGACGTTGGCGACCCAATCGCGGATCGCGGCGCTGACCGCCTCCTTGAGGGTGCGAGCGCCGGCCTCGACCACTGCCACCTCGGCCCCCAGCAGCCGCATCCGCTCGACGTTGGGCGCCTGGCGACGGATGTCCTCGCTGCCCATGTAGACGAGGCACTCAAGGCCGAGCAGGGCGCAGGCGGTGGCGGTGGCGACACCGTGCTGGCCGGCGCCGGTCTCGGCGATCACCCGCGGCTTGCCCATCCGCGCCGCCAGCAGCGCCTGGCCGAGGGCGTTGTTGATCTTGTGGGCGCCCGTGTGGTTGAGGTCCTCGCGCTTCAGGTAGACCCTGGAACCGACCCGCTCAGAGAGGCGCTCGGCCATGTAGAGCGGGCTCGGCCGGCCGATGAAGTCGCGCCGCAGCAGGTCCATCCGGGCGACGAACTCGGCGTCGGCCCGAGCCTCTTCCCAGGCCGCGGTCAGCTCGTCGAGCGCCGCGATCAGAGTCTCGGGTACGTAGCGCCCCCCGTAGGGGCCAAAGCGCTCCGGAATAGCCGCCCGCTTACTCTGCTCTCGCTCGTTCGCACTCATGGTCACCGGTTATCTTGCTCGCTCGCTTCCGCGTCCGTCGCGGGCGGGCGAACCCTTTCAGGCCCTGGCTACCTCGTGCGTAGCCTCGAAGAAGGCGGCCATCGCGGCGTGGTCCTTGCGCCCCGGCTCGGCCTCGACGCCGCTGGCGACGTCGACCGCGTAGGGCTGGGTGACGGCGATCGCGGCGGCGACGTTGTCGGGCCGCAGCCCGCCGGCGAGGATCTCGGGGACGTCGGAGCGGTGGCCGCGCAGCAGCTCCCAGTCGAAGCTCTGGCCGGTGCCGCCCCAGAGCCCCTTGCCGCGCTTGTCAAAGAGGTGGAAATCGGTGCGGTAGGACTCGGCCGCGTGGACATCGGCGGCGCTGGCGACGTGGATCGCCTTGATCACCTTGACCCCGGTCCGGCGCGCCACCTCCGAGCAGAAGGACTCGCCCTCGGAGCCGTTCAGCTGGACCATCGTCAGGCCGGCGTTCTCAACCGCCTTGGCAACTTCCTCCAAGGTCGGGTTGACGAAGACGCCGACGATCTCGGTCTTGCGCTTGAACGCGGCGCCGATCGCCGCCGCTTCGGCCGGCTCGACGTGACGTGGGCTGCGGTCGTAGTGGACCAGCCCGATCGCCCACGCCCCGAGCCGCACGGCCTCCGCCGCGTCATCCAGATTCGTCAGCCCACAGATCTTCACCCGCATCCCTTGAGACTACGGAACCTGCGCCTCGCGACCGGGATTCGGCGCCCCGCCGCAACGGCCGGGCGCCGCCGCCCCGACGCTATCCGCCTTGGGTTTTTTCTTCGACGCTTGCGGGCCGCTTGCCGAGCGTCACCGTGGCCGACTTCGTCTGTCCGCCGCGAAGCACCTTCAGTTCGAGCGATTCGCCCGGCTTGGAACCATTGACGACCTCGATCAGTTCTTCCATCCCGGCGATCTTCTTGCCGTTGATTTCGGTGATGATGTCGCCGCCGAGGCTGACTTCGGTGCCTTCGATCGTCGCTTTCGTGTTGCCGCCTTCGAGCCCGGCCTTGTCGGCAGGACCGCCCTTTTCGACGCTCTGGACAATCACGCCTTCCTTGACCGGGAGGTTGATCGCCTTGGCCAGCGCCGGGGTGATCGAACCTCCTTCGATCCCGAGCCAGGCGTGTTCGACTTCACCCTTGGTTTCGAGCTGGTGGATCTCCGCCCGGGCTGTGTTGATCGGGATCGCGAAGCCGATGCCGACGTTGCCACTGCCGCTGCCGCCGGTCTCGATCTGGGAGTTGATCCCGATCACTTCGCCCTCGGCGTTGATCAGCGGACCGCCGGAGTTGCCGGGGTTGATCGCCGCGTCGGTCTGGATCACGTTGTCGATCGAGAAGCCGTTGGGCGCCTGGATCTGGCGCTGCAGCGCCGAGACGATGCCGCTGGTGACCGTGCGGTCGAGGCCGAACGGGTTGCCGATCGCGACTACCGGATCGCCGACTTCCATCTTCGCGGAGTCGCCGAGGGTCAGCGGGTGCAGTTCCTTGGCCGGCGCGTCGACCTTGAGCAGGGCCAGGTCAGAGGCGGGGTCGGCACCGACGACTTCGGCCGTGTAGTTGGTGTCGGATTCGCCGAGTTTGACCTCGATCTTGTTCGCCCCTTCGACCACGTGGTTGTTGGTCAGGATGTGGCCTGCGGAATCGATCACGAAGCCGGAGCCGGTGGCGGTGCCGCCGCCTTCGGATTCAGGTTCGCCAAACGGCGAGAAGCTCTGCGTTTCGGTCGCCGGGATCTGGGATTCGATGAAGGCGACGCCGCCGCCGTCGTTCTTGTAGATCTGGTTGACGACGTTGGCGCTTTCGCCGTCGGACTTGGCGACGATCGGCGCCGTCATCGGCGCCGCGGAAGAACTCGACGAGTTGCTTTCGGACTTGACCAGCCCGGCGGAGATCGCGATCAGGCCGAGGACGGCGACGATCGCGCCACCCAGCAGGGCGGAGAAGAACGGGACGCGCAGTGAGTTCTTTGAGTTCGGCATCGGTCCAGGATCGCGCCCGGCACTGATCCGCTCCTAAATACGGTCAAAAGATTTACTAAAAGCCCTGCACCCGGCGGGGGTCGACGGGCTCAGTAAAGGTGTTCCCGGGTTCCTTCGTCGGCGCCGGTCAGCTCGCGGGTCTTCGCCTCGGGATCGGGAGCGGACATCAGGGCGCCGCCGATCAGGACCGCATCGACCCCGACCCGCTCGAGCTCTTCCAGCTCGGCGCGGCCGGAGATGCCGCTCTCGGCGACGACGGTCTTGCCGGCGGGAACATCGGGCATCAACTCGAAGGTGGTGGCGATGTCCACCCGCTGCTCGTCGAGGTTGCGGTTGTTGATTCCGATCACCTCGGCGTCGGCCTCCAGGGCCCGCTCCAGCTCCTCGGCGTCGTGAACCTCGACGAGACAGTCGAGGTCGATCGCCCGGGCCTCGTCGTAGAGCGCCCGCAGCTGGTCGTCGTCGAGGGCGCGGACGATCAGCAGTACCGCGTCGGCGCCGTTGACCGCAGCCTCGTAGAGCTGGTAGCGGTCGACGATGAAGTCCTTGCGGAGGATCGGCATGCCGCAGGCCGCGCGCGCCTCGCGCAGATCCTCCAGCGAACCGCCGAAGTGGGGTTCGTCGGTCAGTACCGAGAGCGCCGCCGCGCCGCCGCGCTCGTAGGCGCCAACCTGGTCGGCGACCTTGGCCGCGGCGGCGATCTCACCGGCGCTCGGCGAGCGCCGCTTGAACTCGGCGATCAGCGACAGCCCAGGCCGCACCAGAGCCTCGTTGAAGGGGCGATCCTCGCCGCGAGCGGAGAGCCGCGACTCGAGTTGGGCCTGCGGAAGTTCGCGACGACGCGCGTCCACACCTTGCCTGGCCCCGGCGATCAGCTGATCGAGAATTCCCACTGGACTGACAGAGCCTAAACGGCCGGGGGGACCGTTGCCGCGATCAGGCGGTCGAGAATCTCCGCTGCCGCGCCGGAGTCGACCGCGGTGCCGGCCTTGGCGACCCCCTCCTCGAGATCGGAGGCGAGACCACCGACGTAGATCGCCGCGGCGGCGTTGAGCAGCGTCAGGTCGCGCCGGGGGCCCGGGTTCCCGGCCAGGACGCCACGAACGGCGGCGGCGTTCTCCGCCGGCGTGCCGCCGGCGACGGCGTCGAGATCGGCCGGCGCGAGGCCAAACTGTCCGGGTTGCACGAACCACTCCGAGGTGCCGCCGTCGGCGACCTCGATGACCCGCGTGCGCGAGCCGAGCGAGAGCTCATCGAGGCCGTCCTCGGCGGCGACGACCAGGGCGCGGACGCTGCCGAGCCCGACCAGGGCCTCGGCGATCGTCTCCTGGTAGTGGCGGTCGGCGACCCCGAGCAGCTGGCGATCGGCGCCGGCCGGGTTGGTCAGCGGCCCGAGGAAGTTGAAGATCGTCCGCACCCCGAGCGCCTTGCGGGCCGGGATCACGTGCGCCATCGCGGCGTGATGGCGAGGCGCGAACATGAAGCCGAAGCCGACCTCGTCGATGCAGTGCCCGACCGCCTCGGGCTCGAGTTCGATGTTGACCCCCAGCGCCTCCAGCAGGTCGGCGGAGCCGCACTTGCTGGTGTTGGAGCGGTTGCCGTGCTTGGCCACGGCGCAGCCGGCACCCGCGGCGACCAGGGCCGCGGCGGTCGAGACGTTGAAGGTCGAGGGCCCTCCCCCGGTTCCGGCGGTGTCAACCAGGTCCTCGCGCCGGGTCGCGACCGGCGCCGCCAGGGCGCGCATCGTCCGCGCCAAGCCGACCAGCTCGGGGACCGTCTCCCCCTTCGCCCGCAGGGCGATCAGGAAGGCACCGGTCTGAACGGGGTCGGTGCGGCCTTCCATGATCTCGCTGAGGACGGCACCGGCGTGGTCGGCGGTGAGATGGTCGCCGGCGCAGACCGCATCGATCGCCCGGCTGACGACGTCATTCGGCATGGATCGCACCTGCGGCAGTCATTTCGGTCGCTATCCGTCCCAAATCACTGCCGCCCCTCGAGGAAGTTCTCCAGCAGCGATTTGCCCAGCGGCGTCAGCACCGACTCGGGATGGAACTGAACCCCCTCGGCCGGCAGCTCGCGGTGGCGGGCGCCCATCACGATCTCGCCCAGGCTGGCGGTCAGTTCGAGCTCGTCGGGAAGGTCGGGGTCGGCGATCAGGGAGTGATAACGGCCGGCGACCATCGGGCTCGGCAGGCCGGCGTAGATGGTCCTGCCGTCGTGCTCGATCTCGGCGTCCTTGCCGTGAATCGGCTCGCCCTGGACGACCCTGCCGCCGAACACCTCGACCATCGCCTGATGGCCGAGGCAGACGCCGAGCACCGGCGTGCCGGCCTCGGCGAAGGCGCGGATCGCGGCCCCCGAGATCCCGGCCTCGGCCGGCGTACAGGGGCCGGGAGAGACGACCAGGCGCTCGGCGCCGCGCTCGAGCAGCTTGCCGACCTCGGCCTTGTCGTTGCGGACGACCTCGATCTCCGCCCCCAGCTCGCCCAGGTACTGGACCAGGTTGTAGGTGAAGGAGTCGTAGTTGTCGATCACGAGCACCCGCTTCATCGCATCGCCCCTAAGCCCAATCCGGCTGTTCGCAGGCGACCTCGACGGCGCGGAAGACCGCCCTCGCCTTGTTCACCGACTCGTTGTACTCGTAGGCCGGCTTGGCGTCGGCGACGGTGCCGCCACCGGCCTGAACGTGCAGCCGGCCGTCCTTGACGACGACGGTGCGGATGTGGATCGCGGTGTCGAGGTCGCCGTCCCAGGAGAGGTAGCCGATCGCGCCGCCGTAGGAGCAGCGCTTGACCGGCTCGAGCTCGTCGATGATCTGCATCGCCCGCACCTTCGGCGCCCCGGATAGGGTGCCGGCCGGCAGCGCCGAGCGCAGCACGTCGAGGGCGCTGACCCCGTCGCGCAGGGTGCCGGAGACCTGGCTGACGATATGGAGCACGTGGGAGTAGGTCTCGACGACCATCAGCTCGTCGACCTTGACGCTGCCGTACTCGCAGACGCGGCCGAGGTCGTTGCGGCCGAGGTCGACGAGCATCACGTGCTCGGCCCGCTCCTTCGGGTCGTTGATCAGCCGCTCGGCGAGGCGGCGGTCCTCGTCCTCGCTACGCCCGCGCGGCGAGGTGCCGGCGATCGGCCGCGTCTCGACCCGCTTGCCGCTGACCTTGACCAGCGGCTCCGGCGAGGCGCCGGCGATCTGGAAGTCACCGAACTCGAGGAAGTACATATAGGGCGAGGGATTGACCGCCCGCAGGCCGCGGTAGACCGAGAAGGCCTCGACCGGGGCAGGCGCCGAAAAGCGCTGAGAGGGCACGACCTGGAAGGCGTCGCCGGCGTGGACGTACTCGACGATCCGTCGCACCGAGGCTTCGAACTGCTCACGCTCCATGTTGGAGACGAACTCGGGCGGCTCGGCGACGGTGGGACGGTCGGGGACCGGCACGGCGCCGCGCAGCCGGGCCCGCATCTCGGCGATTGTCGCCGCGGCGCGTTCGTAGGCGGTGTCGATCCCGCCCGCTTCGTCGGTGAAGGCGCAGGCGAGGATCGTCAACTCGTGGCGCAGGTGGTCGAAGATCACCATCGCGTCGGTCACCATCAGCGCCAGATCGGGCAGCCCGAGCGGATCCGGATTCGGCTCCCCCAGCGGCTCCACGGTGCGAACCAGGTCGTAGCCGAAGAAGCCGACGGCGCCGCCGACGAAGGGCGGCAGGCCCTCGACCGGGGCGGGCCGGTAGGCGCCGAGGCGGGCAGCGACGGCGGCGTACGGATCGGGCGCCGGGTCGTTGCGGGTCGGAGCGCCCCCCGGCGACGCCTCGCCGCTCCATTCGGAAAGCGTCCCCTCGCTCCAGCGCAGCAACGCCCGCGGCCGCAGCCCGACGAACGAGTAGCGGCCGACCTGGCCCTGCTCGGCCGACTCGAGCAGGAAGCAGGGCGCCCCCTCGGGCTCGCCGGCGCGCAGCTTGAGGAAGGCGGAGACGGGCGTCTCGCAGTCGTCGACGAAGCGGGCGCGGACCGGCACCACGTTGCCCTCGCGGGCGAGCTCGCGCGCTTGCTCAAGGCTCGGCTCGAGCCTAAACTCCGAATCAGCGACTACGGGCATTCAGCACTTCCATCACGGCCGCCTGGGAGACTCCACGGGAGACCAGCAGCACACTGAGGTGGTACAGCAGATCGGCGGCCTCTTCGGCGACCCGCTCGTCGGTCTCCTCGCGCCCGGCGCGGATCACCTCCTCGGCCTCCTCCTCGACCTTTTCCCCGATCAGCTTCGGGTCGTCGAGCAGCTTCACGGTGTAGCTGCCGGCGGGGCGTTCGACCGCGCGGCTGCGCAGGGTGCGCTCCAGCGCCGCCAACGCTTCGTGGCTGACCGGCCCGGGCTCGCCCGGGGCCGGTGGCGCGTCCGTGCGGATCGAGGCCGAGCCGAGCACCTCGCGGTAGAAGCAGGACCGCTCGCCGGTGTGGCAGGCGGGGCCCGCCGGGTCGACCAGCGCCACCAGGGCGTCGCCGTCGCAGTCGTAACGGAGTTGGCGCAGGCGCATGAAGCTGCCCGAGCTTTCGCCTTTTTTCCAGAGCTCGTCCCGCGAGCGGCTGTGGAAGTGCATGTCGCCCGTCTCCAGCGTCATTTCCAGCGATTGAGGGCTGACGTAGGCCAGCATCAGGACCTCGCCCGTGGCGAAATCCTGCACCACACACGGCGCCAGCCCCCGCTGGTCGAATTCGATTTCGCCGAACACCGGTCCAATCGTAGTGACAGGCAGCCACGCCGACCGCGGCGGCGGCACTACTCGATGCCGAGCCGATCGAGCAGGTCCTCGTCGCGGCGCCAGTGTTTTCGTACCCGGACGTTGAGATCGAGGTGAACCCGGGCCTCCAGCTCACGCTCCAGCGAGCGCCGCGAGGCGATCCCGATCTCGCTGATCTTGGCGCCCTTCTTGCCGATCAGGATCCGCTTCTGGGAGTCGGTCTCGGCCCAGATCTCGGCTTTTACCGTGACCAGGCCGTCATCGCGCGGCAGCACCTCGTTGACCTTGACCTCGACCGAGTGGGGGATCTCCTGCCGGGTCCGGTTCAACACCTGCTCGCGGACCAGCTCCGCCAGCAGCAGCTCGCTCGACTGGTCGCTGCTGTCCTCCGGCGGGTAGAGATAGGGACCCTCGGGAACCAGCTCCCCGAGCCGCTCCAGCAGCGGCGCCAGGCCCTCGCCGGACTTGGCGCTGATCGGGAAGACCTCGTCCACGCCCTGCAGGTTGGCGGCGTCGGCGAGTGCCGGGACCATCTCGTTCGGGCCGAGGCGGTCGGCCTTGTTGACGGCGCAGACGATCGGGGTCCCGGGCCCGGCGGCGAGCAGGCTACGGGCGATGAAGCGGTCGCCGGCGCCGACCCCCTCCTCGCCGTTGACAACCAGCAGGACCACATCGGAGTCGGCCAGCTCGCGCTCGACCCGGTGCTGCATCCGCTCGGTCATCTCGTCGCGCGGGCGCTGCACCCCGGGCAGGTCGACGAGGACGAGCTGGCGCCCGGCCTCGAGATCGGTGCTGACGCCGCGGATCGCCCGGCGGGTCGTCTGCGGCCGAACCGAGACGATCGCGACGTGGGATCCGACCAGCGCGTTGACCAGGGTCGACTTGCCGACGTTCGGCCTGCCCGCTAAGCCGACGAACCCAGATCGCTGCCTCCTCTGCTCCCGCTCGCTCGCGCTCATCATCACCGGCGATCTCGCTCGCTCGCTCCCGCGTCCGGGGGCAGCGATTCAAGTACGCGAGTCTGAAGTTGGAGCATCTCGCCCTCGTCGGTCTCGTGGTCGTAGCCGCAGAGGTGGAGGACGCCGTGGACGGCAGCCTCGGTCACGTCGCCGCATTGCTCGGGGCAGATCGCGACGTCGCCGAGCTCACGCGGGCCGGCGACCGGGCCGATGCCGTCGACCGGGAAGGCGAGCACGTCGGTCGGCGCGTCCTTGCCGCGGTGCTCGCGGTTGAGCTCCTGAATCCGCTCGGCGGAGACGACCTCGACCCCGAGATGGCCGTCGGCCACGTCCGCGGCCTCCAGAGCCGCCGCGACGGCCTCACGCAACTCCGGGGGTACGTCGGAAAGGTCCAGGGTCAAGGGCTCGGTGTCGGCCCGTGTTCGGTCCGCGCCGACCGCTCGCGGTTGCCATGTGTGTCGTAGGCGGCGACGATCCGCTGGACCAGCTTGTGGCGGACGACGTCCTCGCCGCCGAACTCGACGAAGGAGATGTCCTGGACGTCGTCGAGGATGTCGCGCACGGCGATCAGGCCGGAGCGCTGGTCGCTGGGCAGATCGATCTGGGTGATGTCGCCGGTGACGACCATCCGCGAGCCGAAGCCGAGCCGGGTGAGGAACATCTTCATCTGCTCGGGGCTGGTGTTCTGCGCCTCGTCGAGGATCACGAAGGAGTCGTTGAGGGTGCGACCGCGCATGAAGGCGAGGGGCGCCACCTCGATCACGTCGCGCTCGAAGTAGCCGTTGACGCGATCAGGGTCGATCATGTCGTAGAGCGCGTCGAAGAGCGGCCGCAGGTAGGGGTCGACCTTGGCCTGTATGTCGCCGGGCAGGAAGCCGAGCCGCTCGCCGGCCTCGACCGCGGGCCGGGTGAGGATGATCCGCTGGACCTTCCGTTCGGTCAGGGCCGCCGCCGCCATCGCCACGGCGAGGAAGGTCTTGCCGGTGCCGGCCGGGCCGATCCCGAAGGTAATCGTCTCGCGCCTGATCGAGTCGACGTAGCGTTTCTGGTTCAGCGTTTTCGGCGCCACCTTGGTGTTGCGATGACGCCAGACGACGTCGTCGAGGATCGCCGCCGGGCTCTCTTCGGCGTCGATCGCGCCGGTGACCGCGTCGATCGTCCCCGGGGCGACGTCGTGGCCCTGCTCGATCAGCTCGACCATCTCGTCGACGACGGTCGCGGCCTCGGCGACGTCGTCGGGATCGCCCTCGAGGGTGAGGACGTTGCCGCGCAGATGGAGGTCGGCGTCGAGGCGGCCGCGCAGCGCCCTCAGCACCGTGTCCTCGGAGCCCGCCAGCTCGGCGGCGACGGTGTTATCGAGCGTCAGCTGCCGACGAGCCAAGTCAGCTACCCAGCTTCTGCTGCACCGCGGCGCTGACCCGCTTGCCGTCGGCGCGGCCGCCGAGCTTCGGCATCAGCGCCGACATCACCTGGCCCATCTGCTTGCGCTCGGTGGCGCCGGTCTCGGCGACGGCGGCGTCGACCAGCTCGGCCAGCTCCTCGTCGGAGAGCTGCCGGGGCAGGTAGCCGTCGATCAGCTCTGCCTCGAAGCGCTCGGCGGCGGCCTGCTCGGCCCGCCCGGCGCCCTCGTAGGCCTCGGCCGCCTCGACCCGCTTCTTGCGCTCCCGCTGCAGCACCGCGACCTCGTCGCCCTTGCCCAGCTTGGCGTCCTGCTGGAGCGAGTCGACGATCAGGCGCAGAGCCGCTGCGCGATCCTTTTCACGCGCTTTCATCGCCGTCCGCACATCGGCCTGTGCCTGCTCAAGAACGCTCATGCGACTAAGGGTAGTCGGCCGCGTCGGGGGCGACGGCGAGGTCCTTGGAGACGAGGTCGCGGATGTCGGCGCTGACCAGGGTCCAGCCATGGCGCCGGGCGGCGGCTACGTAGGCGGCGTCGTAGGCGCTGAGAGCGTTCTCCGCGGCGATTTCAAGGGCGGATTCGAGAAGTGAGGCATCGACCCTGACGATCCGATCGCCACATGCCCTGATGATCGTCCGAATCACTTCATCTGCCTCTCGCGGACGCTGCCAACGGACTCCGATGATGTTGCCGACCTCATAGAGGGTGAGATCGAGCGCCGCGAGCGGCTGTTCGGAGCCCACCAGCATCGGTCTCGCGGCCGAGAAATACCGATCATCGGGGTCCTTGCCGGCGATCCAGACGCTGGCGTCGAGCAGCAGCATTCAGTGCGATTCTCGGTCTTCTCGAATCAGGCGCACGGCATCGCCGCCCATGGGAACGGGAGGACCGAGCAACTCTTCGAGCTCGCGGCGGCGATTGACGTTCTCCTCGTCGACAGCCCTCTCCGCGAGGCGCTGCAGGAAACCACTCCGCGTCTCGCCGATCGCGCTCACGTGGGCGTCGATGCGCTCCAACAGCGAGTCCGGCATCGAGATCATCACCTTTGCCACCGGGTGAGTATATACGGTATTGCCGGAGGTCAGGACGGGCATTGGCCAACCCTGACGGCAGAGTTCTCGCGCGTGGTGCGCGGTTTGTCCCAAGTGGGCACCGAATGGCGCCAGGAAGCGTCAATCCCCGGCTGAGATCTCCACCCGCGCGACCTCGCCGAGCGGCATCTGCAGGAAGCGGGTGCCGTGCTGACGGAAGGAGTCGGTGTCGCCGGTGCAGAGGAAGTCGTAGGTGCCCTCGCCGGCCGGCGGGCGGGCGAGGCCGGTGCGCTCCAGGGTGCGCTGGACGGCGGCGGCGACGGCGTGGCCGCCGCTGACCAGGCGGACGTCGCGGCCGAGGATCCGCTGCAGCATCGGCGCCACCAGCGGGTAGTGGGTGCAGCCGAGGATCAGGGTGTCGACCTCGGCTCGCTTCAGTGGCTCGCAGTAGGCCCGCGCCATCGTCATCACGCTCTCGTCGAAGGGCGAGCCATCCTGGATGAACGGCGCCAGGCTCGGCGCCTCGACCTCGGTCACCTCCAGCGCCCGCCCCTGGGCTTCGAGCGCCCGGCGGTAGGCGCCGCTCTCGACCGTGTTCGGAGTCGCCAGCACCCCGACCCTGCCGCTGTCAGTGATCGCGGCGGCGATCTCCGCCTGGGGCTCGACCACGGGTACCACCTCCACCCCGCGCTCCCCGGCGACCTCGCGGGCGACGTCGGCGCCGACCGCGGTGGCGGTGTTGCAGGCGATCACCAGCAGCTTGGCACCGTTGTCGAGCAGCAGGCCGGCGATGCCGGCGACCCTCGCTCGCAGCAACTCGCGGTCTCGCGTCCCGTAGGGGAACCACTCCGTGTCCCCGAGGTAGATGAAGTCCTCCTGCGGCAGCGAGACCAAGCACTCGTGCAGCACAGTGAGACCGCCGACGCCGGAATCGAACATCGCCACCGGCAGCGAGGCGTCGAGCTTGGTCACGTTGTGAGGGTCGTCGTCAGCGACGACTACATGAACGGTTTGTACGCCATGAAGAAGATCGCCACGACCACGATCACTCCGGCCAGCGTCCCGACTTTCCCAATCTGCGCCCCGAGCGCTTCGAACTCAGGGCTCAGCGTGTCGCCCGCCTCCAGATCCCGCTCCGCCAGCGCCTTGGCCTCGCGCACCTTCGGCTGGAAGTAGCCGTGTTGAAGGCCGAACAGGGCGATGATCGCGATGAAGCCGACGACGACGAAGGCGTCGCTTCCGCCCCATGCGCCATCGCTGGCCGAAAGCAGTCCAATACCGGCCAGCAGCAAGACGATCATCCCCGGGTTGACCAGGTACTTATCGACCTTCTGAATCCCAGCCATGATCGCCGGGACGGCCCTTGGGTACTGCGGGGCCACCGAGAAGAAAAAGCCGTAGCCGAACGTCGGTCCGAATGCCAGCACGACAGCGAGGACGTGCAGGAACAGCAAAATCTTGTAGCCGGGGTCAACTATCGATCCGATAAGCATTGCGGAACCCTATCTCATCAGGCCCGACGCAGCAAAAGCGCCGCCCAATCGCCGTCCTCGCGGCGGTCCGCCTCGGCCATGCCGGCGAGCTCAAACTCTGCCGCAACCTCGTCGAGCTCCACCGGAAGGAGCCCCGACAGCACGAGCGTCGGGGAGCCGGGGCATGGTTCGCCGGAGCGGCGGGCGTTGGGAGCATCAGGGGAGGACTATCCGGAGCAACAGCGGGGAGGCTCCGGATAGCCCTCCCCTGATGCTCCGAAGCGCTCGCGAGCTGAACTGCAACGGAACGGAGAATCGGGGCGGTCATGTTGGCTACGACGGTCGGTGGGAGGTTGCGGGAGCGTTTCGCGGAGGTTGGCTCGTTGCAGGGCGAGGTGGACTCCGTTGGCCGACGCGTTTGCGGCTGCCGCCTCCAGAGCTGGTGGCTCGTGGTCGTAGCCCTCGACCGGGCCCCAGCCGAGCTTGGAGGCGGCGATGGCGAGGACGCCGGAGCCGGTGCCGAGGTCGGTGAGAGGTCCGTGGGCCTCGCCGGCTTCCTCCAGCTCGAGCAGGAACTGGAGGCAGAGGCGGGTGGTTGGGTGGGCGCCGGTGCCGAAGGCCTGGCCAGGATCGACGACAAGGTCGATCGCGTCATCGTGCGGAGGCTCCCAGGAGGGGCGCAGCCAGAGGCGACCGCCGACCAGCACTGGTTTGTGGAAGTCGCGCCAGCGGTCGGCCCAGTCATCGGGGATCTCGGTCGCGGTGACCTCGACCTGTCCCGCGCCGACCACCGCGTCGATCTCGCCCAACTCCGGCAGCTCGCCCTCGCCGCCGTAGATCGCGAACTCGACGTACCCCGGCCCGCGTTCCTCCTCGACTCCGTTGGGCGCCAGCACCGTCAGCTCGGCAAGGACCAGCTCCGCCTGGTCGGGCGCGCACCTGACGGCCAGTCTGATCACCGCCCGGCACTCAACCGAAAGCGCGGCGGACGCGGCTGAAGATGCCGTCGCCCTGGCGCGGGCCGAGGTTGTCGGCCTCCAGCGTCTCGTCGAGGCGCTCGACGATCTCGCGCTGATCCTCGCTGAGGTTTGTCGGGACGATGACGTTGAAGATCACCCGCTGGTTGCCACGGCGGCGACCGCCGAGGCGCGGCAGGCCGGCGCCGCGCAGCGCCTCTTCGAAGCCGGGCTGGGTGCCGGGCGCGACCTCGATCTCCTGCTCGCCGTCGAGCGTCGGGACCGTAACCGTGGTGCCGAGCATCGCCTCGGTCGCCGGGATCGAGATGACGCTGATCAGGTCGGTGCCGTCGCGCTGGAAGCGCTCGTCCTCGGCGACGCTGACTTCGACGTAGAGGTCACCCGCCGGCCCTCCCGCTTCGCCGACGTGGCCGGCGCCGGACACCCGCAGCGTCTGGCCGTCTTCGATCCCCGCCGGCACTTCGATCTGCTGGGTCCGGTGGCCCGGGGTGCGGCCGCTGCCGCCGCAAACCTCGCACGGCGTCTCGGGGATTTTGCCGGCGCCGTGGCAGACGTCGCAGGTAACGCCGCGGACCATCTGACCAAAGGGCGTCCGCGAGACCTGACGCAGCTGGCCGGCGCCGCCGCAGCGCTCGCAGGTGGTGATCGGCGTCCCCGGCTCGGCGCCGTTGCCGCGGCAGTGCTCGCAGGCGCCGACGGCGTCGAACTCGACCTCGCGGCCGACGCCGGTGGCGACCTCGGCGAGGTCGATCTCGACCGCCACGGCGATGTCGCCGCCGCCCGCTGGACCACCGCCCCCACTAAAGCCGAAACCGCCGCCGGCAGCGCCGAAGAGCGACTGGAAGATGTCGTCGATCGAGCCGAACCCGGCGCGCGGGTCGAAGCCGCCGGAGCGCAGGCCCTCGTGCCCGTAGGAGTCATAGGTGCCGCGGCGCTCGGCGTCGGAGAGCACCTCGTAAGCCTCGGCCGCCTCCTTGAACTTCTCCTCCGCCTCGGGATCGTGGTCGTTGACGTCCGGGTGCAGCTTGCGGGCGAGGCCACGGAACGCCTTCTTGATCTCGGTCTCGCTTGCGCCCCGGCTGACGCCGAGGACCTCGTAGTAGTCGCGGGGCATCAGCTAATTGTCGTAGACGGTCTCGAAGTAACGGGAGAGCTCACGGGCGACGATCTGGACCGAGGCGATCGCCGTCGCGTAGTCCATCCGCCGCGGCCCGACGACGCCGACGGCGCCGAGGTTGCGGTGGCCGAGACCGTAGTTGGCGCCGACGACGCTGACCGAGCGCAGCTCCGGCTGCGGATTCTCGTCGCCGATCCAGAGGAAGACGGATCGCTGATCGAGCGAGGAGCGCAGCATCGCCAGCACGTCGGCGCGGCGCTCCAGCGCGGTCATCAACTCGTCGGCCCGCGGCAGGTCGGCGATGTGGGCTTCGGAGAGCAGCCGTGAGGCGCCGTCCATGTAGAGGTTCGCTCCGGTTTCCGGTTCGAGGTCGGTGAAGGCATGGCCGAGCCGCGCGACGAAGTCGGCCTCGAGCGGGGCGAGTTCGGGATCGGAGAGTCGGCCGGAGATCATCCGCGCTCCGACTCCGAGTCCCGACAGAGTCTCGTTGAGATAGCTGGACGCCCACTTGACGAGGCCGGGATCGACCGCGTGATCGAACTCGAAGACTCGCCGCGCGACGTCGCCGGTCGAGGCGATCGCGATTGCCACCACCCTGGTGGGGGCGAGCTGGAGGACCTCGACCCGGTGGATCGTCGCGCCCATGCTGGGTGGCGGCGCGGTCGCCATCGCCACCAGGTCGGTCACCTGGGCCAGGGCGGTCGTCGTCTCCCGCATCGCCTCATCGACCTCGCGGCGCAGGCGCGAGAGCTCGAGGTCGACGGGGGTCTCCACCACCGGCGCCTGCATCAGGCGCTCGACGTAGAGCCGGTAGCCGGAGTCGGTCGGCACCCGGCCGGCGGAGGTGTGCGGGTGGGTGAGGAAGCCCTCGGCCTCCAGCAGAGCCAGCTCCGAGCGCACCGTCGAAGGCCCCCACTCGACCTCGGGCCGCTCGGCGACCTCCTTCGACCCAACCGGCTTGGCCGACGCGAGATAGGCGTCGACGACCAGCCGCAGAATCAGCTCTTGTCGTTCACTCAACAAGCAACGGATTCTAGGCGGAGCTCAGAGCTCGAGCTCAGCCTCGGCGTTGCGGATGATCTGGTTCTCGCCCTGGGCGGCGACCGTATCGACCACGACCGCGTCGCCTTCGACCGACTTGACCGTGCCGGAGACGGTGATCTCCTGCTCGGGCAGGCCCATGCCGCGGAACTGGACCGAGAGCCGTTTCAGCGCCCGCGGGTCGCCGCCGGCGACGCCCTGGGCGTTGGCACGGGCGACCAGGCCCATCGAGTAGAGGCCGTGGAGGATGTTGCTCGGCAGGCCGACCATCTTCGCGAACTCGACGTCGATGTGGATCGGGTTGAAATCGCCCGAGGCGCCCGCGTAGCGGTGCGGCAGGTACTTGTCGGGCGTCACCTTCAGCTCCGGGATCTGATCTCCGACGTTCATCTCATATCCCCCTGACGATGTTGGTCCAGACCGCGTGCAGAACCTGCTCGCCGTCCTGGTTGACGGACGTCGACTCGAAGACGTAGAAGCCCTTGCCGTCTTTCTCGTAGATCTCGGTGCACTTCGGCGTCGTCGTGATCTCGTCTCCCGAGCAGGCGACCTCGCCCCACTCGAAGACCTGGCCGCCGTGGACCATCGTCGCGAAGTTGATCCCGACCTCGGGGTCGAGGATCGCCGGCGCCATCGCCGGCAGCGCGTAGACGACGCAGAACATCGGCGGCGCGACGACGTCGCGGAAGCCGGCGGCTCGGGCCGCCTCGACGTCGAAGTGGACCGGGTTCTCGATCCCCAGCGCGTTCGCGTACTCCTTGATCTTCTCCCGGCCCACCTGGTAGGTGGACGGGGACCATTCCTTGCCTATCGCCTCGGTCTTGATCGCCATGGGCGGGCACTCTAACTGGCCGGACAGCCAGGGGGCGGGTCGACTACTCGTCGATCTGCAGGACGGCGAGAAAGGCCTCCTGCGGGACTTCAACCCGGCCGACGGACTTCATCCGCTTCTTGCCCGCTTTCTGCTTCTTCAGCAGCTTGTTCTTGCGGGTCACGTCGCCGCCGTAGAGCTTCGCGGTGACGTCCTTGCGCAGCGCCTTGACGGTCTCGCGGGCGAGGATGTTGGAGCCGATCGCCGCCTGCACGGGAACGTCGAAGAGCTGCCGCGGGATCGTCTTTTTCAGCCGCTCGACCAGCCGCTTGCCCTGCTCGTAGGCGAAGTCGCGGTGGACGATGATCGAGAGCGCGTCGACCTTGTCGCCGGCGAGCAGGATGTCGACCTTGACCAGATCCGAGGGCCGGTTGCCGATCGGCTCGTAGTCGAGCGAGGCGTAACCGCGGGTCGAGGACTTCAGCAGGTCGAAGAAGTCGAGGACGATCTCGCCAAGCGGCATGTCATAGCGGATCTGGACCCGCACCGGGCTCAGGTAGTGCATGTCGACATGGGTGCCGCGGCGCGCCTGGCAGAGCTCCATCACCGCGCCGACCTGCTCGGATGGGGCGATGATCGTGGCCCGGATGTAGGGCTCTTCGATCGACTCGATCGTGCCCGGGTCGGGCAGGTCGGTCGGGCTACGGACTTCCTTCGAGCTGCCGTTGGTGAGGTGGACCTCGTAGCGCACGTTGGGGGTCGTCGAGAGCAGGTCGAGGCCGTACTCGCGTTCCAGCCGCTCGCGCACGATCTCCATGTGCAGGAGGCCGAGGAAGCCACAGCGAAAGCCGAAGCCGAGCGCCTCGGAGGTCTCCGGCTCCCAGGAGAGAGCGGCGTCATTGAGGGAGAGCTTCTCGAGCGCGTCGCGCAGGTCTTCGTAGCGGTCGGTGTCGATCGGGAAGACGCCGCAGAAGACCATCGGCCGCACCTCGCGGTAGCCCTCCAACGGCTCGGAGGCGGAGTTGTCGCGGGCGGTGAGAGTGTCGCCGACGCGCAGCTTGGTGACGTCCTTGATGCCGGTGATCAGGTAGCCGACGTCGCCGGCGTCCATCCGCTCGACCGCGGTCATCGCCGGCCGGAAGAAGCCGATGTCGTCGATTTCGGCCTCGGTCTGGTTTTGCATCGCGACGATCCGCTCGTGCTTGCGGAAGGAGCCGTCGACCATCCGCACGTAGGCGATCACGCCGCGGTACTGGTCGAACTCGGAGTCGAAGATCAGCGCCCGCGGCGGCGCCGTGGGCTCGCCCTTGGGGGCCGGGATCCGTTCGACGATCGCCTCCAGCACGGCGGGGACGCCAACCCCGGTCTTGGCCGAGATATGCAGCGCTTCCTCGGGGTCGCCGCCGGTCAGGTCGGCGATTTCGGCTGCCACCCGCTCCGGCTCGGCCCCCGGCAGGTCGACCTTATTGATCACCGGGATCAGCTCCAGCCCGGCATCGATCGCCAGGTAGGTGTTGGCCACGGTCTGCGCCTCGACCCCCTGGGCGGCGTCGACCACCAGCAGCGCGCCCTCGCAGGCAGCGAGGCTGCGCGAGACCTCGTATGAGAAATCGACGTGGCCCGGCGTGTCGATCAGGTGCAGGTGGTAGGTCTGGCCGTCGGCCGCCTCGTACTCGACCCGGACGGCCTGGGCCTTGATCGTGATTCCGCGCTCGCGCTCGAGGTCCATCGAGTCGAGCATCTGCGCCTGCATTTTCTTCGGATCGACGGCGCCGGTGACCTCGAGGATGCGGTCGGCCAGGGTCGACTTGCCGTGGTCGATGTGGGCGATTATCGAGAAGTTGCGGATGCGGTCCATGCGAGGGCTGAGTATGCCTGGCGGGGCGGCCCGGGGGGCCTGTCATGGGGAGAGGCGCCTGCGGGCGAGGTGTTCGTTCTCGGCACCTCTCCCCATGCCAGGCCCACAGCGCGGTCACCCGGCGGACGACCGCGCACGAAGCGGGCCGAAACAGCTCGCCGTACAAACCGATCAGGTCTGCTCCGTCAGCTGGGACAGGACGATGGGTCGAGGGGTCCGGTGAGCTTGAAGACCACGGTCGGCGGCTTTTTCAGGATGATTTTGGCTCGGGGGGATTCGGTCCAGCGGGCCTGGGCGGGGTATGGGGGCTTGCCGGATTCGACTCGGTCCCGGGAGGTGACTACGTAGTCGTAGTGGCCCTGGTTGAGCTCTTCGCGCCATTGGCGGCAGGTCTGCGGGGCTTCGAAGCCGCCGTGGGGGCGTTCGGTGCCGATGAATTGGACGTGGTTGGAGAGGTCGGTGCCGAAGAGGGGGTACTGGCGGGTGCTGGTGGTGGCGATGCGGGCTCCGGATATGTCGCGGGCCCAGGCGAAGGCGGCGTTGAGGCCGGGAGCGGTGAACGAAGGGTCGGCGTAGCGCTTCTGCAGGTAATGGCGCTGGATCGGATATCCGAGGACGACCGCCATAACCGCCAGCACCGCACCCATCTTCAGCACCCAGAGGCGCGAGCGGTCCGCAGTCAGGCTCCGGTTGTTACTTGTAACCCTCTGGGCGACAAGTAACAACCGGTCGCGCAGGATTGGGGCGGTTGGTAGGAGGGCGAGGCCGAGGATCAGGGCGGGAGCGAGGTAGCGCAGGCCGGACTCGAAGCCCTTCGGCATGCCGTCCGGGCCGGATGCGGAGGTCGGCGCGATCAGCCAGGCAAGAGCCGAAGCGAGTCCCACCAGCCCGGCGACCAGCAAAACACGGTCGCGCCCCCCCAGCCCATCTGCCGACGGGACGATTTGTCGTCCCTGAGTTGACAAATCGTCCCGTCGGCGGTGGGGTTGGGCGACGGCGAGGAAGAGGCCGGCCAACGCCGCGGCGCCAAGGAAGGGCCAGGCGATCCAGAAGGCTTGGTGCAGGCCAGGGAAGAACCAGTCGGACCAGGCCGAGGTGTCGGTCAGGTAGCCGAGGACGCTGTGGGCTTCGCGGCCGCCGAGGGCCTGCTCGGGCGCCGACAGGTCGACTGGGCCGAGGTGGTGGATCCAGGGCAACGGGTTGCCGGTGTGAACGAGGTTACGGAAGTACCAGTAGCCACCACCGGCGAGGGAGGCCAACCCGGCGATCCAGAGGGCAGTCCGGTGGCGCCCTCGCGGCACAATCAAAGCGAGTCCGACGACGAGAGCGGCCGCGGGTGGGAGGAAGTTGAGCTTGGTCCCGGCCGCGAGTCCGGCCGCGAGCCCGGCCACGGCCAAGGCGCCCGCGCCCGGCCATGCTCTCCGTCTCCAAACTCCCTCCTCGTCCCCCTCCTCCCTACCCAGCAGTTGTTCGTCACCCTCCCCCCCACCAGGTAGCTGCTTGTCTCCCTCTCCGCCCTGCATCGGGCCGTCATTGGCCAGCGCCCACGCGTTGAGAGAGACCGCAACAGCGACAAGCAGGAAGAAGATCCCGACGAGGTCGTTGCGAGCCTCCCCCGCCTGATCCGCCAGCGCCGGCACGCTCAGAGCGATCGCCCCGAGTCCCAGAGACCACGCCTGCACCCGGTAAGGCCTCCCGATGCACCAGCAGGCGACCAGGCACCCCACGAACCAGCCGAGGTTCAGCAGCGGCGAGAGCAGGTCCCTTCCGAACGCCCCCATCCCCACCGCATGGAAGATTTCGCCGTTGGCCGGGTAGAACCAGGCCAGGAACTGCGGCGCGATGAAGTGCAGATCGATCGTGTTGCCGCTCTGAAAGAACCCCGCCGCGAACGGCCCGTGGTACCAGGTCGAATCGAACCCGGTCATCCCCGTCGAGAGCCGCGTCTTGACTCCCGTGGCGAAGTGGATTACTGCGATTGCAGCGATGAGAAGGGCGATGGCGGTCGACCACGAGGGGCCGGGCGCTCCGGCCGCGGGGCCTGCCGAGGGGGGAGGGGAGCCTGCGGGCGAGGTGTTCGTTCTCGGCCCCCCTCCCCCCTCGCCACCCGCGGAAGCAGCGTCAGGAACCGAGACCAGGAACCGGAGCGTCAGTCCTAGGATCACGACGGCCGCCGCGTAGGGAGCTGGCTTGAACAGGGAGACCGTTCCGAGGATCTCGGCGGGCCAGATCAGGAGGGCCGCCGCCAGGACGGAAGTTCCGAGGTGAGCGGGGGCGCCCTCGAACCTTGGCAGCAGGCGCGAGCGGACGCGGCTCGCGCCGAGCCAGGCGAAGCCGAGGAGCAGGACCAGGTCGGCGACGCCGAGCAGGTAGCGACCGGGGCCGAGCATCTAGCGCCCGCGGCGCAGCAGTCGCAAGATCTGCTCCAGCTCGGCGATTCGCAGCAGCTTCGCGACCGCGAGGTAGGCGAAGGCACCGACCGCGAGGCCTCCTCCCAGCGAGACGATCTGGCCGGCAAGACCGCGGCCGAGCGCTTCGTCGAGCAGGTCCCAGACAACCCAGCTGACGGCGGCGAGCGCTCCTGCGGCGATCGTGATCCGCGCCGTGGTCGAGAACAGACGCCCCAACTCAAGACCGCCCAGTTCGCGTCGCAGGATCACCGCCTGCGCGATCACGGCGGCGGTCGTCCCGATCCCGGTTCCGGCGACGACGCCGCCGATGCCGAAAGGCTTGTAAAGGGCAAATGCCGCGACCGCGGAGACGAGCAGGTCGATCAGCGCCAGAGCCGTCGCCCGCCAGGGTCGCTGGACACTGAAAAAGGTGCGCGTCTGCAGCAGGTAGAGGCCGTTGGTCGGCAGCGAGAAGGCGAACCAGAAGAGGGCGGTGGCGACGAGGGTGGTTTCCGCGGGTTCGAATTCGCCGCGCTGGTAGACGAGCCTGATCATCGGTTCGGAGAGGACGAGAATCGCCGCCGCCGCCGGGACCAGGACGAAGAGGATCTGGCGCATGCCATTGGCCAACGTTGCCCTCAAGTTGTCGAACTCGCCGGCGTTGGCAAAGCGCGCCAGAGCCGGAAAGAGGACGGTCGCGACGGCGACCGAGAAGATTCCCTGCGGCAACTGGTAGAGGCGGAAGGCCTTATCGATGGCCGCCGGCGCTTCTTCGCTGATCAGGGCGCCGAAGATGCTGTTGATCAGCGCGTTGAAGTTGATCAGGCCGAGACTGATCGTCACCGGCAGCATAAGCAGCAGCACCCGCCGCACGCCGGGATGGCGCCAGTCGAGGCTGAAGCTGAAGTGGAACGGCGTGTGGCGCAGATCCCAGGTTGGGATCAGCAGCTGGACCATGGTGCCAACGAGGATCCCGATCGCGTAGGCGTAGATCCGGTTCTGGCCGTGGAAGAGCGGCTCGAGGACGACGAGGACGACGATGATCGTCAGGTTCCAGAACAGCGGCGAGATCGCGAAAGCGCCGAAGCGGTCGTAGCTGTTGAGAATGCCGACGACGACGCCGCTGAGGCCGAGCAGGATCAGGATCGGGAAGAGGACCTGCGAGAGCGTGACCGTGAGGTCGACGATGCTCTGCCGATAGTCGGGGATGAAGAGAGGCATGATCACCGGCGCGAGGAGGACGAAGAGGGCGGTGATCGCGCCCAGCACCATCGTCGCCAGCAGCATCAGCGTCGAGGCGAGGCGGAAGGCCTCTTTGTAGTGCTTCTTGCCGATCAGTTCGGTGAACACCGGGACGAAAGCGGGCTGCAGCGCCGCGTCGGCGAACAGCGCGCGGACCAGATTCGGCACCTGGAAGGCGATCGTGAAAGCCGACATCGGCCCTTTCACCCCGTAGAAGCTGGCGGCGACGACTTCGCGGCCGAGACCGGCGACGCGTGAGGCACCGGTGGCGATCGAGAAGAAAGCGGTCGAGCGGGCGATCCGCCCCGCCTGGCGACCGGGCGCCGGCTCGGCCGATGGTTCCTCGCCGGGATCAAAGGCCTCGGCCTGGCGCAGGGCGACGTCGGCGGCGATCGGGACGTCGGCGTTGATCGGACGCTCGTCGAAGTCGTGGGTGTCGGGTGGTTCCGGCCTCTCCATCAGATTCAAGTTCGGGGGCGCCCCGGGAACTCCTCAGTCGCTATAGTCGGCGGCCGCCCGGAGCCGGCACCCTGCCGGAGGGCAATTTGACATGGCCAACATAGCCTCACAGAAGAAGCGGATCCTACGCAGCGAGCGCGAGCGTGCTGAGAACCGCCTGCTCACGAGCACGGTGAAGACCCACTTCCGCCGCCTCGAGGCCGCGATCGAGGGTGGCGATGCCGCCACGATCGCCGAGGAGGAGCGCACCCTCGTCTCGAAGATTGACAAGGCCGTGCAAAAAGGCGCCATGCACAAGAACACCGGCGCCCGCAAGAAGTCCAAAGCCGCCCGTATGGCTGCCGCGTAGGGCGCTGCAAACCGGCACATCGCGGCGTCGTCGTTCGGTCATGTGCGATTGCACACTCCCTCACTCCTCCTGGCGCTGCTTGGTTTTCGCTGCCCTACACAGCAGCCATAGACCGCAGAGTCAGGGTTAGGGCCATCTCGTCGCCGTAGTCGGCGCCGCCGCGGCACCAGAGCTCGAGGTCGGCGAGGGCCTCGGTTGCGATGCGCAGGTCGGCGACGTTGGTGTTGCGGAGGCGGCCGACCAGCAGCTTGGCGGCGTAGGGGTGCATCTTCAGGGACGATTCGACCTGTTTTGGTGGAATGCCCTCCTCCAGCTGGCCGGCGGCCGCGCAGGCGCTGCGCAGGCGTGAGGCGAGGCCGTAGATCAGGCCGGTGACGTTCTCCCCCTGGGAGATCAGCCGCTCGCCGATCCGCAGGGCGCCGGCGACGTCGCGTTCGATCAGGGCGTCCGACAGCGACCAGACCGCCTCTTCGGAGGTGTCGGCGATCATCGCCCCGAGATCCTCGACGCCGACCTCTCCCCCCTCGCCTGCCCAGAGCGCCAGCCGTTCGAGCTCGTGGTGGAGGCGGACCGGGTTGGCTCCCATCCGGTCGACCAGAATCCGTGCCGCCGCCGGCTCGAGCCGGAAGCCGAGGCGCTGTGCGTCACCGACCAGCAGCCGCGGCATCTCCCGTGCTTTCGGCGCCTCGAAGGAGTGGATCTCACCCTTTGCGGCCTTGACCGCCTTGGTCAGCTTGGCCGGCGCTTTGGCGCGGACGATGAGAACGACGGTGAGGTCGGGTGGCAGGTCGCCGAGCGCCGCGGCGACGGCGTCGAGCTGGCGATCGCGCCAGCGCTCAACCCCGTCCGCGAGCAGGTAGCGGCGCGAGTCCATCAGCGACATCGCCGGAATCGCCGCCAGCAACGCCTCGTGGTCGGGCATCCCACGCCCCTCCCCGGGCTCGAAGACCTCCAGCGCCGCGGCTCCGCCCTCGCGTTCGGCGCGGGCGCGGAGACGACTGCGGGTGGCGTCGATCTTCGCCCCGTCGGTACCGGCGATCAGATAGAGCGCCTGCATGCCCTCAGCCATGCGGCGAGTCTAGATGCCGACCCGGCCCGCTCTCCCCGACATCCGTTGAGCGGGGCCTCTAACCACCCGCGGCTGCAACCTCGACCCGGTCCCGACCGACGTCGATGAAGACGTCGCCGTCGCGGTCGGTACGCAGGGTCCTGACGCCGTGCCGGGCGAGGGTCGCGAGCGTGCCCGGAGTCGGGTGCCCGTAAGAGTTGCCGGCGCCGACCGAGATCACCGCCAGGCGGGGGCGGGTGCGGTCGAGCAGGACGCCGAGCCCGGCGTCGTCGCTGCCGTGGTGGGCGACCTTGAGGACGTCGACCGGGCCTGGATCGAGGGGCACCGCCTCGGCCTCGGCGTCGGCGCTGAGCAGCATCGTGAAGTCGCGCCAGCGGGCGAGAATCACCAGCGCAAGTTGGTTGGGATCAGCGCCTGGCGTCGGTTCGGCGAGCAGCGCCGGCGGCGGCCAGAGGACTTCGAGCCGCAGCGGCCCGGAGCGCACCTCCCCGCCGGCGGCGACCTGCACCGGACTCGCCCCGGCGGCACGGGCCAGGCCGAGCGCCACCCGGCCGAGACGGCCGTAGACGAGCCTGGCGATCGGGAAGTCGCCGAACAGTTCCTCGATCCCGGCGGCGTGATCGGACTGGTCGTGTGTAATCACCGCCGCGCCGAGTCGCTGGACGCCGGCGGCTTCAAGCTTCGCCTCCAGGCCGTCGCCCGGCGGGCCGCCGTCGACGAGAACTGCCGCGGCGCCGGCAGGACGCAGCAGGATCGCGTCCCCCTGACCGATGTCGAGAACCTCGATGCGCAGTTCCCCCGGCGGGCCCGGCACACCGCCGCTGCCCCCGGCGCCGACTGCGGCGATCAGCAGCGCCGTGGCGGCGAGGGCCGCGACAAGGCCCGTCACCGCGGCGGCGCGTGACCGCGGCCGGCCGGCACCGGCGACCGCCGTCGCCCTCCTCTTCGCGAGCGCCAAGCGACGTCTGCGCCGCAGCCAGGGGACGAGCGCGATCGCCGCCGTGAGGCCCAGGTAAGAAATCGCCAGGCCGGCGCCGTCGAGGTGAACCTCAAGCTCGGCCCAGCCGGGAGCCGCGCACCAGGCGGCGACTTGGGCGATGTAGGCGAGAAAGAGAGCGTCGAGGCCGTTGATCGCCTCCAGCGGCAGCCCCGGCACCTGGGCCGCGGCGGCGGCGACCATCCCCAGCCACATCGCCGGCGCCACCGCCGGCATCGCCAAGACGTTGGCGACCAGCGTCGTCGTCGAGAGGGTTTCGAAGTGGAAGGCGATCAGCGGCGCCGTGGCGAGGGTCGCGGCGACGGTGACGGCGAGGCCCTCGGCCAGGGCGCGGCGCCAGGCACCGGGGCCGAGCCGGGCACCGAGGGACTCTCGCAGTGGCGTGGCGAGCAGGAGGATGCCGAGCACGGCGGCGAAGCTGAGCTGCCAGCCGACGTCGGATGCCACTCGCGGGTCGACCAGCAGCGTCAGCACCAGAGCCAGGGCCAGCGCGTACAGCCGGGAGGCCCGCCGGCCCGCCAGCGTTGCGACCAGGCCGGCGACGCCCATCACGGCAGCGCGTTGGATCGAGGGCCCCGCGCCGGCCAGCGGCACGTAGACGGCGATCAGACCGATCAGCCAGACCAACCGCTCTCTCAGCCCGATCCCCAGCGCTCCGAGCAGCGGCATCGCCAGCAGCGCCAGCAGGGTCACGTTCTCCCCCGAGACTGCGAGCAGGTGGCTGAGGCCCGAGCGGCGGAAGTCCTGCTTGGTGCGCTCATCGATCCCTTCGTCTTCGCCGAGGACGAAGCCGCGCGCGAGCTGCGCCTCCCGGGCCGGCATCCCCCGCCCCAGCCCGGCCTCGGCCCGAGTCCGGATCTCGGCGCTGTGGGCGAGGGCGAGCGTGACCACGATCGCGATCGCGAGCCCGATCGGCAAGGAGAGCCGCGGCGAGCGCATACCCGGGTCCCTACGGCTGCAGGCGAGCCCGCAGCGACTCCATCGTCGCCGGCCCGATCCCCGCGACCTGGTCGAGCTGGTCGACCGAGGCGAGTCCGCCGTGCTGATCGCGGAACTTGACGATGTCTTCAGCCGTGACCGGGCCGATGCCGTCGATCGTGTCGAGCTGTTCGACGGTCGCGGTGCCAAGGCTGATCGGCCCCTCTTCGGCGCCCGCTCCGGCCACCGCCACAGTGCCGCCGGGGCCGCGCTCGGGCACCACGACCTGCTGGCCGTCGGCCAGCCGCGCCGCCAAGTTGACCGCTTCCAGCGCCGCCTTGCCGGTGGCGCCGCCGGCGCGATGAACCGCGTCGTTGACACGGCTCCCGGCCGGCATCCGGTAGACGCCGGGCCGGGCCACGGCCCCGGTCACGTCGACGACGACATCGCCCGCTTCGCCGCTGATCGTGAAGCTCCCCGACGAGCCTCCGGTCGTCGAGGAGCCGGCGGCGAACGATCTTTCGGTTCCGCCCTCACCCCTGATCGCCCGCGCCCCGATCAACAGCAAGACGACCGCGATCGCGCCGTAGACGGCCACCTGCGTTCTGCTCAGCTCGGGCATCCCCCGATGCTGAGCGACCCCAGCGCACACGTGGCGCGCCAAATCAAAAAAGAGTCAGTCAGAACTCGATCTGATGGCGCCGCTCACAGCACCTCAGACGTCATCGTTGTCGTCATAACCCGCAACCTCGGCGAGCTGATCGCTGTAGAGATCGGCGGCGGCGACTGGCGGCGACTGGATCGAGACGCAGGCCAGATCGGCCTCGCCATCGTTGCTGACCGAGTGCTCGGTCGCGGGTGGGACGAGGATCAGATCGCCCTCGCCGACCTGCTGGGTATCGCCCGCGACCGACATCGAGCCGCTGCCACGAACGACGACATAGGCCTGCTCGGACTCGGCGTCGGAGCGCAGCGTCTGCTTCGCCCCGGCCGGAACATCGAGCCAGGTGACGGAGAGATATCTCGACCCGAGTTCCCCCGCGTCCATCAGAACGTGGGCGCTGAGCCGGTGCCACTCCTCGACTGGTGCGTCCTCGAAACGCCGTACAAGCATGGTCGCGATTACTACCAGAACCGGGCGCGAGCGGACGATTGCACGGCTACCTGACCACCAGATTGACCAGCTTGCCGGGCACGACGATCTCCTTGACGACCTCTTTGCCCTCAAGATGCGCGGCGACCTTCTCACTTCTCCTGGCCAGCTCCAGCAGCTCCTCGTCCGGGGCCTCGGCCGTCGCAGAGATACGGTCGCGCAGCTTGCCGTTTACCTGGACGACGAGGGTGACGGTGTCGCTGACCAATAGCTCCGGATCGGCGACCGGCCAGGGTCGCTCCCAGACCCGCTCGCCGGTCAGGCGCTCGTAGACCTCGGCCCCGAGGTGCGGCGCGAAGGGGAAGATCAGCGAGGCCGCGGTGGCGGTCGCAAAGCGCAGTGCCGCATCGCCCTCGGCGCCGCCGTAGAGGCCGTCCTTGAGCCGGTAGGAGTCGTTGACCAGCTCCATCACGGCCGAGATCGCGGTGTTGAACTGGAAGCCGCGCTGGAAGTCCCGCGTCACCTTCTCGATCGCCCAGTGCGCCTTGGCAAGCAGCTCGCGGGCATTGCCCTGGGCGCCGATGCCGGCCTCGCCGGGCGCGGTCCGCTCCTCGACCTCGTCGCAGAGCCGGGCCAGCCGCGAGAGGAAGCGGTTGACGCCCTCGACCCCCTCGTCGGTCCAGTCGCCGCCGCGCTCGGGCGGGCCCATGAAGCAGACGTAGGTGCGGGCCGAGTCGGCGCCGTAGCGCTCGACGTACTCGCCCGGGCTGACCGTGTTGCCCTTCGACTTCGACATCTTCGCCCCGTCGCGGGTGATCATCCCCTGGGCGAAGAGGTTGGCGAACGGCTCCTGGACGCCGAGCAGGCCGATGTCGGCCAGCGCCTTGGTGAAGAAGCGGGCGTACATCAGGTGCAGGATCGCGTGCTCGACGCCGCCGATGTACTGGTCGACGGCGAGCCAGTGGTCGGCGGCGGCACGGTCCCAGGCGGCCTCGGTGTTGCGCGGGTCGAGGTAGCGGACGAAGTACCAGGAGGAGTCGACGAAGGTGTCCATCGTGTCGGTCTCTCGCCGCCCGGGCCCACCGCACTTCGGGCACTCGGTGGCAACCCACTCCTCGGCCGCCGCCAGCGGGCTCTTGCCCTGCGGCGCGTAGTCCTCGATCTCCGGCAGTTCGACCGGCAGCTGCTCGTCGGGGACGGGGACCATCCCGCACTCCTCGCAGTAGACGATCGGGATCGGCGCTCCCCAGTAGCGCTGGCGCGAGACCAGCCAGTCACGCAGACGGTAGTTGACCGAGGTCTTGCCGCGGCCCTCCGCAGCGAGCCACTCGACCATCTCCGCGTAGGCCTCGCGGTTGCCCTTGCCGTCGAAGCGCCCGGAGCCGGTCATCGGCCCGTCGCCGGGATAGGGCAGGCCCTGGCCGTCGCGCGCCACCTCGGGATCGGTGCCCTCGATCACCCGCACGACCGGCAGGCCGAACGCCTGCGCGAATTCGTAGTCGCGCGAGTCGTGGCCGGGCACCGCCATGATCGCCCCGGTGCCGTACTCCATCAGCACGTAGTCGGCGACGTACATCGGGATCGACTCGCCGTTGACCGGGTTGACGACGCTGCGGCCGAGCGGCACGCCAGTCTTCTCGCGATCCTCGGCGCCGCGCTCGGAGGCCGACTCGCGCGCGATCCGATTGACGTACTCGCGCACCGCCTCCTCGGCCTCGGTGCCCGCGACCAGGCGCATCAGCTCGGGGTGCTCGGGGGCGAGGACGAAGAAGGTGGCGCCGAAGAGGGTGTCGGGGCGGGTCGTGAAGACCGGGAACTCGAGGTCGACATCCTTTTCCTCGCAACGAAAGACCACCTCGGCGCCCTCGGAGCGGCCGATCCAGTTGCGCTGCATCGTGATCACGTGCTCGGGCCAGGACTCAAGCCGGTCGAAATCGGCGAGCAGGCGGTCGGCGTAATCGGTGATCTTGAAGAACCACTGCGCCAGGCGGCGCTGGATCACCTCGGTGCCGCAGCGCTCGCAGCGCCCGTCGACCACCTGCTCGTTGGCCAGCACGGTGGCGTCTTTCGGACACCACTGGACCGGCGCCTCGGCGCGGTAGGCGAGGCCCTTCTCGAACAGCCTCAGGAAGATCCACTGGGTCCAGCGGTAGTACTCGGGGGTGTGGGTGGCGAGTTCACGCGACCAGTCAATCGAGATCCCCCACTCGCGGAACTGGCGCTGGAAGGAGGCGATCGAGCGCTCGGTCGCCTCGCGCGGCGGCTCACCGGTTTTGATCGCGTTGTTCTCGGCCGGCAGGCCGAAGGAGTCGTAGCCCATCGGGTGGATCACCTCGAAGCCGTGGCGGCGGCGGAAGTGGGCGATCGCGTCGCCGACGGCATAGCACTTGAGGTGCCCGACGTGGGGCTCGCCGGAGGGGTAGGGCAGCATCTCGAGGACGTAGGACTTGGGCTTGGAATCGTCGAAGCCCGGCCGGCCCGGGTTGGCGACCTCCCAGGTCTTCTCCCGCGCCCAGACCGCCTGCCACTTGCGCTCGATCGTCTTCGGTTCGTACCCGGCCATCGACGGCGATCTTATGGCGGCAGGACCGGCTAAGCGTGGCCGCGGAGCGGCGCCGGTGAGCTCAGCCCGGGAAGGAGTACCTGAAGGAGGACATCGACTCGAGGATGTGGGGCCAGACGTAGACCTCGATCGTCGCCGCGACGACCAGGGTCGGAATCGCCAACGCCACGGTGATCAGGGTCGCGGCCAGCAGCTGGTTCCACTCGCCGCGGCGGCTGGCGATCAGCCAGGCGGCGAGCGGCAGGAACAGCGCCGACAGCTCCGGGATCGCGTGCGGCAGGACGCTGAGGATCAGGTCGAAGCGGGAGATGTGCAGCTGGTAAGAGAGGGTCGAGCCCTGGAAGCCGAGGAAGAGCGCCTGGGTGCAGAGCGAGAAGAGGGTCACGGCGCAGACGAAGAGGATCGCGAACTCGCCGGCCTTGACGTGGACCCAGCGCGAGAACCCGGTCCGCTGGGCGGCGGCGATCGGCATCGAGGCGCCGGCGATGAAGCCGGCCACGCAGGCGGTGGCGTGGAGGGCGAGGACGAGCGAGTTGCGCCAGAGGATCGGCAGCAGGTCCGACGGTTCCGACGGCGAGGTCAGCCCCGGCAGGTGGATCGGGGTCAGGTCCGGGGTCAGCAACCCGGCGACGAACCAGGTCGCGGCGAGCAGGGTCAGAGCGATCGCGACGCTGAGCGCCAGCCAGGCGCGCAATACCGTCCAGGGGCGCTGACTCCAGGACGCGAGCGTCTCTCGCGTGTCCTCCATCCCATGCGAGAAGACGTGCTGATTGACCGCACTCATCGCTCCTTCATCGGCAGCGGCGGGCAAATCTTTGAGAGTGGAGCTGAGGGGGCTCGAACCCCTGACCTTCGCGCTGCCAGCGCGACGCTCTTCCAGCTGAGCTACAGCCCCGGATCGGCCTCCGAGTTTATCGAGACCGGCGCCGAGTTACGCGGCGTGCTGCTCGGGGCCCGGATCCTCGTCGACATCGAGGATCAGGTTGTCCGGAGCGGTGTGCCGGACCTTGAACTCGAGAGTGGAGAGATCCTCGAGCTCGCGCAGCAGCTCAACCGGCTCTTCAAGGCGCATCGAGAGGGTCGCCCGACCCTCGGAGAATCGTTCTACCGAGATCTCGGACGCGCCGAGCTTGCCGACCGCGTCCTCGAAGCCGACCAGCTGAGAGAAATCGCCCAGCGGCCCGATCTCGAGTTTGACCTGGCCGGCGAAGATCCCGTCGGCGAGCTCACCGTGCCCGTTGCCGTCAACGTAGGGAGCGGGCACGGGCTCAGGCGCGCTCTCGGTCGGCTCGACGGGGCCGGACTCGGCCTCGGTCAGCGCCTGGACCCGGCGGCTGACCTCGACCGCCTCGCGCAGCGCTTTCATCCGGATCCTCGTCGCCTGACCGCGCGCCTGGACCTGCATCTCCTCCAAGCGAGCCGTGACCGCATCGAGCGAAGCGATGCTGCGGTCGTGGCACTCGTTGGCCTCGCGCAGACGTTCGTTCAGGGTGCGGATCTCGCCCTCGCGCTCGATCACCATGTGCGAAAGCGACGCCGTCTCGCGCTCGTACTCTTCGACCGCTGCCAGCTGCCGGTCGAGATCGACCTGCAGGCCGATGACCTGCGCCTTCTGCACCGCGACGACCTCGTCCACGTCGGGGCGCCGGTAGCCGAACAGAGACCGCTTGAAACTTCCCATGCGCGGCACCGTATGGGGGCGCTCGGACGGTATTTCGTCACAGATGCCCGAATACCCCGCCCAGGCCCGTAGCCGGCTCAGGCGCTGGCGGCCGAGGGTGCCTCGGGGGCGTCGAGATCGAGCTCCAGGCGCGGCGCCTCGCGCCAGAGATCCTCGAGCTGGTAGCGGTCCCGGGCCTCGGGGGTGAAGACGTGGAGGACGCAGTCCAGGTAGTCGAGCAGGATCCAGTCGGCCTCCCCCATGCGGTCGCTGCCGCTCGGCACCAGCGCGGTCTCGGCCTTGATCCGGACCCTGACCTCGTCGACGATCGCCCGCGCCTGGCGCTCGTTGCGCGCCGCGCAGATGATCAGGAAGTCGGTGTAGGAGACGAGGCTCGCGCATGTCGAGCAGGACGATGTCCTCGGCTTTTTTCGAGTCGGCGAACTCGGCGATGCTGCGGGCCAGTGCCTCCGACGCGACCTCGCTCATGAGTAGATCCCCTTTTCCTCGATGAAGCGGGCGACGGGCTCCGGCACGAGATAGCGCAGCGGCCGGCCGGCGGCGGCGCGCTCACGGACCGCCGAGGAGGAGACGCCGAACTGCGGCATCTCCAGCATCGTCGCCCCGCCCTCGGCGCCGAGGCTGCGCAGCATCGCCGCCACCTCGGTGTCGGAGATACCGGCCCGGCGCGCCACCGCCAGCCGCGCCAGCTCGACGACCCGCTCCGGGTTGCGCCAGCTCTCCAGGCCGACGGCGGCATCCGCCCCCATCACGAACACCAGCTCCGTTTGGCCTCGTTCCTTGGCAAGCAGCTCCAAAGTCTCATACGTGTAGGACGGTCCCTCGCGATCGACCTCCAGCGAGGAGACCGAGAAGCGGGCGTCGTCGGCCGCGGCGAGCCGGGTCATCGCCATCCGCAGCTCCGGCCCCGGGTCGTCGGCGATTCGCTTGTGCGGCGCGATCCCGGTCGGGACGAGGATCACCTCGCTGAGGCCGAGCTGCCAGAGCGCCTCCTGGGCCAGCGCCAGGTGACCGAGGTGCGGGGGGTTGAACGCCGACCCCAGCACGCCGATGCCCGCGCCCGTCGACTCACTCACGTATCTGGCCGCTGCCGTACGCCACGTACTTGAAGGTCGTCAGCTCGCGCATCCCGATCGGGCCGCGAGCGTGCAGCTTCTGGGTCGAGTTGCCGATCTCGGCGCCCATCCCATACTCGAAGCCGTCGGTGAAGCGGGTCGAGGCGTTGACGTAGACGGCGGCGGCGTCAACCCCGGTCGTGAACTCCTCTGCCGCCTGCTCGGAGGTGGTGACGATCGCCTCGGAGTGGCCGGTGCCGTGGGCGTTGATGTGCTCGACCGCGTCCTCGACCGAGTCGACGACCGCGACCGCCAGCTTCAGCCCCAGGTACTCGGTGTCCCAGTCGGCCTCGGTGGCGGCGCCGATCTCGACCCCGCCGGCCGCTTCGCGCGCCCGCTCGTCGCCGACCAACTCGACCCCGGCCGCCGCCAGGTCGCCGAGCACGGCGGGGGTGAAACGGGCCGCGATCGCGCTGTCGATCAGCAGCGTCTCGGCCGAGTTGCAGACGCCGGGGCGCTGGACCTTGGCGTTGACGGCGATCCGCCGCGCCATCTCGAGGTCGGCTTCGGCGTGGACGTAGACGTGGCAGTTGCCCGCCGCCGCGTACATCACCGGGACCGTGGCGACGGCCTTGATCGCCGCCTTCAGTCCCTCGCCGCCGCGCGGTATCAGCAGGTCGACCAGGCCTTCCTGGGTCGCCAGCTCGGCCAGCTCGTCGCGGCCGCCGCCGGCCAGCAGCAGCACCGCGTCGTCGGGCAGGCCCGCCTCGGCGAGCGCCTCGCGGACCACCGCGGCCAGGGCGCCGTTGGAGCGCTCGGCGTAGCTGGAGCCCTTGAGGACGATCGCGTTGCCGCTCTTGATCGTCAGCGCCGCGCAGTCGATCGTCACGTTCGGCCGCGCCTCGTAGACGACGGCGACGAGGCCGAGCGGGACCCGGACCTTGCGCAGGTCGATGCCGCTGGAAAGGGTTTTGCGTTCGAGCTGCTCGCCGACCGGATCGTCGAGCGCGGCGACGACGCGGACGCCCTCGGCCATCGCCGCGACCCGCTCCGAGGTCAGCGCCAGGCGGTCGCGCAGTGCCTCGGTCAGGCCGGCGGCGCGCTCGTCGGCGAGATCGGCAGCGTTGGCCTCGAGGATCTCGGTGCTGCGCTCCTCCAGCAGGCGCGCGGTCGCCTCCAGGGCGGCGTTCTTGGCCGCGGTATCGGCGCTCGCCAGCGACCGCGCCGCCCGCTTGGCGGCGGCGCAGCTCTCGGCAACGCTGGTCGTGGTTACGGCCATCCGAACAGGGTAGCTGGGCGGCTAGAGCAAGACGAAGCGGTCGCGGTGGATGACCTCGTCGGCGGCGTGGGGCAAAACCTCGCGGACCTGCTCGGTCTTCATCCCCACGACTCGGTCCAACTCCCGCGAGGCGTACTCGGAGATGCCTTTGCCGACGACGATCCCGTCGACGGCGACCGCCACCGCGTCCCCGGCTTCGAACTTTCCGTCGACCCCGAGGATCCCGACCGGCAGCAGGCTGGATCCACTCTCGCGCAGGACCCGGGCGGCTCCGGCATCGACCCGGATCTGACCACGGGCCGGCTTGGCGTACTTGAGCCAGAGCTTAAAACTCGACGCCTTGCCCGGCTGGGCGCTGAAGCGAGTGCCGCCGGCCTCGCCGGCGGCAGCGGCCGCGAGCGTTCCGTGGGCGGTCCCATTGCAGATCACGGCCGGAATGCCGGCCTCGCTCGCCATCTCGGCGGCGAATACCTTGCTGCGCATCCCGCCGGAGCCAAAGGCCGAGGTGCGATCGCCGATCTCCAGGCCCGCCAGCTCCGAGAAGTCCGTCACCTCCGAGATCAGCCGTGCCTCGGGGTCGACCGCCGGGTCGGCACTGAGCAGACCATCGATGTCGGTCAGCAGGACGAGCAGCCGCGCTTCGAGCAGAACCGCCACCTGGGCGGCGAGGAAATCGTTGTCGCCGAAGCTGATCTCGTCGGTGGCGGTGGTGTCGTTCTCGTTGATCACCGGCACCACCCCCCACTCCACCAGCCGCCGCAGGGTCTGGCGGGCGTTGAGGTAGTTGGTCCGGGCGGCGATGTCGGCGGCGGTCAGCAGGACCTGGGCCGAGCGCGTTCCATGACCGGCCAAACGGCTCTGGTAGGCACGGTAGAGGTCGCCCTGTCCGACCGCCGAGGCAGCCTGCAGCTCGTCCATCGCCCGCGGGCGCACCGGCAACTCCATCAATCGCATCCCCCGCGCGATCGCCCCGGAGGTGACCATCACGATCCGCTCTCCCCCCCGCTCCAGGGCGCTGACCTGCTCGCAGACGGAATCGAGCACGTCGGCGCGCAGCTCGCCGTCGTCGGCAGCGACGATCGAGGATCCGAGCTTGACCACAAGAGTCATGACGGGCAAAGTAGCCGAGATGAGTGCCGCGATCGGTTGGGGGGCATTGGCCGCAAGCTCGCTCGTCATCGGCGCCCTGCTGACCTTCACCCATAGCTGGTCCTCGGCCCAGGTCGGTTCGGTGCTCGCCTTCGGCGCCGGGGCATTGATCAGCGCCGTCAGTTTTGAGCTCGCCGAGGAGGCGCTGGCGATCGGGGGTGTCGGGATCACCGGCATCGGCCTCGCGCTGGGCGCCCTGACCTATTACGGGCTCGATGGGGCGATCGCCCGCCGCTCGGCGGCCGGCCGCGGCCGGCAGGGAAGATCCGACAGCGGCAGCGCGCTGGCGCTCGGGGCCTTCCTCGACGGGATCCCGGAGCAGCTCGTCCTCGGCATCAACATCGCCGCCGGCAACGGCGTCAGCGTCGCTCTGCTGATCGCGATCTTCGTCTCCAACCTGCCCGAGGCGATGGGCTCGGCCGCGGACATGCTCAAGGCCGGAACCTCGCGGGAGAAGATCCTGCGGCTGTGGCTGGCCGTGGCGGTGATCTGCACCCTCGCGACGGCGACCGGCTATTTGATCGCCGACGCCGCTTCTGGCGACCTCAAGGCGGCGATCGACGGCTTCGCCGCCGGGGCGCTGCTGGTGATGCTGATCGACTCGATGATCCCCGACGCCCGGGCCGAAGCCGGCCGCCGCGCCGGCCTGATCACCGTCCTCGGCTTCGCCCTCGCGGCGAGCCTCTCGAGCCTGTCCTAAAAATGAAGCTCGAACTCGTGCTCGCCAACGCGGACGTCGTCGCCCGCTTCGAAGCCGGCCTTGGTTAGAGCCGCGAGCACACCCATCTCACCGAGGCGCTGCTCGAGATATGCCAGGGCTTCTTCGTTTTTCGTGTCGTGGCGCTCGAACAGAAGCTCGACGCCGCGGCCGAGGACTCGGTAGGCGCCGTCCTCCTCGCGCTCGACCCAGTAGCCGCCCTCGCCGGCGGGCCGGTAGACGCGGTGCTCGGCCTCGAATTCGCCGATCGGCTCGCCCGGGGCGACGGCAGCCTGCGGCGCCTCGGGAAGCTCGTTGAGGATCCGGGCGCGGAGCTCTTCCAGGCCCTCCCCGGTCGCCGACGAAACCGCCGTCACGCCAAGGACCGAGTCGCCGAGCAGCTCTGACCACTCGGCGCACAGCTCCTCGACCAGCGCGGCCTCGATCAGGTCGCGCTTGGTCAGGACGACCAGCTCGGGCAGTTGCTCGAGGCCGGCCCCGTGAGCAACCAGCTCGGCCCGCACGGTCTCGTAGTCGGCGACTGGTTCGCCTTCGATCGGCGCCATGTCGACCAGGTGGACGAGCATCGCGCAGCGCTCGACGTGGGCGAGGAACTCGTGGCCCAGTCCCGCGCCGTCGGCGGCGCCTTCGATCAGGCCCGGGATGTCGGCGATCACCGCCTGGCGATCCTCGCCCTCGATCGTCCCCAGCACCGGCGAGAGGGTCGTGAACGGGTAATCGGCGACCTTAGGCGTCGCCCGGGTCAGCCGCCCGAGCAGCGAGGACTTGCCGGCGTTGGGCAGCCCGACCAGGCCGACGTCGGCCAGCAATTTCAGCCGCAGCTCGATCCAGTCGGCCTCGCCCTTGGTGCCGTTCTCGGCGAACCGCGGCGCCTGCCGGGTCGAGGTCGCGAAGCGCTTGTTGCCATGCCCGCCGCGGCCCGCGTGGGCGACGACGGCCCGCTGACCCGGCTCGAGCAGGTCGATGACGCTGCCGTCGACGGCGGTCGCCTGGGTCCCCGCGGGCACCGGGATCAGCCGCTCCTCCCCCCGCGCTCCGTGGCGGTTGGAGCCTTCGCCGTGATTGCCCCGCGCGCCGCGGAAGTGCTTGCTCCCTTTCAGCGCCCCGAGGTCACGCTTGGAGGGATCGCAGACGAGCACGACATCTCCCCCATGTCCGCCGTCACCCCCGTCGGGACCACCCCGCGGCACATGGGCCTCACGGCGAAACGAGACGCAGCCATTGCCTCCGGCACCGCCCTCAACCCAGATCTTCGCCTTGTCGTACATCAGCAGCTAAGAGAGTAAATCGCGCCGTCGCCGACCCGAAACGTGCGCCGAGGGGCCGGGTGCCCCTCGCCAAGCCTCCCCAGCTGTTGCGCAGGCGAGGGGCACCCGGCCCCTCAAACGCTCAGCCCTCGTCGGCGATGACGCTGATCGTCCGACCCTTGCGGCGGTTGCGGAAGTCGACCTTGCCGGCCCGCGTCGCGAAGATCGTGTGATCGCGGCCGAGGCCGGTGCCCTCGCCGGGCCAGAACTTGGTGCCGCGCTGGCGGACGATGATCTCGCCGCCGGTCACCTCTTGGCCCGCGAAGACCTTGACCCCGAGCATGTTGGGATTGGATTCCCGCCCGTTGCGGCTGGAGCCGAGTCCTTTCTTATGAGCCATCGGAGCCCTCCTCTTTCACGGCTTTTTTCGCAGCGGGTTTTTTGGCCGCCGGTTTTTTGGCCGCTTTTTTCTCAGCAGGTTTTTTCGCCGCCGGGGCTTTTTTCGCCGCCGGCTTTTTCTCGGCCGTCTCTTTTTTCTCGGCTTTCTCAGCGGGTTTTTTTGCCGCCGATTTGCCGAGTTTGAGGCTGGTCACCTCGAGCTTGGTCAGCTCGGAGCGATGGCCGGCCTTGCGCCGGTAGCCCTTCTTGGCCTTGTATTTGAAGACTTTGATCTTCGGTCCGCGCAGGTGCTCGGACACGGTCGCCTCGACCTGGACTTTCTCGAGCTCCTTCGGAGCGGCGAGGACGTCGGTGTCGCGGAACATCACCGCGCGCAGGGCGACCTTGTCGCCCTCCTTGGCGTCGAGGCGATCGACGAGCAGGGACGTGCCTTGCTCGACCTTGTATTGCTTGCCACCGGTTTCAACTACTGCGTACATGCTCACTCGTCCTTGCCAGCTTGATTTGCGCGCGAACGACCCCGGCCGCCTCTGCGGCCGCGACTGCGTTTACGCGAAGCAGCGGCGGAGTCTAGCTCGGCGCCGTTTTCCTCGCCGCCACCGGCCCCGTTGGTCGAGTCGGTGCCGAGCAGCGAGGCGGTCGCGGCCGAACGCTCGACCTCCTCGATCCGCACCAGCCTGCGGTCGCCGACGAAGCGCCCGCCGCCGGTGACGCTGACGATGTAGGAGTCGATCCGGGCGACCGCGTCGTCGGCGTTGTACATGTGCGGCTCGTCGATCTTGACCAGCACCTCCTCGCCGACCTTGAACGGCAGCGCCCGCTCCTCGATCTCCTCGCGGCTGCCGGACTCGACCACCGAGAAGGTGTCGATCGCCAGCGCGTCGCCGCCCTCGAAGTGGAACTGCTTGCCCGTCTCGGACTCCAGCTCGGCCAGGCCGCTGTCGGAGTCGGTCAGCTCGGCGGCGACCTTCGGGTTGACCCGGACCAGGAAGGCCTCCACGTCTTTGCTTTCGGCGGCGATGTCGCGCATCTTGCGCAGCCCCTCGAGGGCAACCGTCTCGGCCGAGAGCACGACGCCCTCGCCGGCGCAGGTCGGGCAGGGCGTGGTGAGGATCTCGCGCACACCGTCGGTGACGTTCTGGCGGGTCATCTCGACCAGGCCCAGCGGCGAGACCTCGACGACGTAGCTCTTCGACTTGTCGGCGTCGAGCGCTTTGCGCATCACCTTGAGGACCTTGTCGCGGTTGCTGGCCTTCGCCATGTCGATGAAGTCGATGACGATGATGCCGCCGATGTCGCGCAGCCGCAGCTGGCGGACCGCCTCGTCGGCGGCCTCGGTGTTGACTTTGGTGATCGTCTCCTCGAGGCCGCCTTTGCCGCGACCGGTGAAGCTGCCGCTGTTGACGTCGATCACGGTCAGCGCCTCGGTGTAGTCGATGATCAGGTAGCCGCCCGAGGGCAGGTCGACGCGGCGGTTGAGCGTTGACTCGATCTCCTCGTCGATCTTCCATTTTTCGAACAGCGGCTTGCTCTCGCTGTAGAGCTCGACCCCGCCGACCAGCTCCGGCGCGGTGCGCTGGAAGAAGTTGGTCACCCGCTCGAACTGCTTCGGCGAGTCGATGATCGCCTTCTCGAACTCGCTGAGGAAGACGTCGCGCAGGACGCGGACCGAGAGGTCCGCCTCCTGGAAGACGAGGGCCGGCGCCTTGGTCGTCTCGGTCCGCCGCTGCAGCACCTCGTTGAGGCGCTGCAGGTAGCCGATCTCGCGCACGAAGTCGGATTTTTTCGCTCCGTGGGCGGCGGTGCGGACGATCAGTCCGCCCGGGCCCTTGTAGGTGCGGTCGACCATCTTGCGCAGCCGGTCGCGCTCGGAGTCGGTCAGCCGGCGACTGACGCCGACGCCGCTGCCCTGCGGTGCGAAAACGAGGTAGCGGCCGGCGATCGAGACGTTCATCGAGAGCCGCGCGCCCTTCGTCTTCAGCGGGTCCTTGACGACCTGGACCATGATCTCCTGGCCGGGCTTGATCAGCTCGTTGATCCGGCGTCCAGAACCACGGCCGCGCTTGGGCGCCTGCTCACCGCCGGGCAGGACGATCTCGTCGACGTGGAGGAAGCCGTTGCGCTCGAGGCCGATGTCGACGAAGGCGGCCTCCATGCCGGGTAGGACGTTGTCAACCTTGCCCTTGTAGATGTTGCCGACGATCGAGCGGCGACCGCGGCGCTCCATGTAGAGCTCGGCCACATCGGTCTTGCCGCCTTTCGTCTTCGACTCGAGGACGGCAACACGGGTCTCGCCTCGCTCGGCGGACACCAAAATAGTTTTTTTCATGAAATTCAGCTCAGTTCGAGTAGGTACGCAATGCCGGATCCCTCTCTCGAGGCATCACCAGGCGAACCTTCCCTTCTGAGCGAGATGCGCTTGGATGTTGATGCTTTGAAGAACGCCGACCGCCAGGAAGGTAGCGAGCACGGAGGATCCCCCGTAGCTCATCAGCGGTAAGGGGATGCCCGTGATCGGCATGATGCCGAGGTTCATCCCCACGTTTACGAAGACCTGGAAGAGCAGCGAGACGGCGATGCCGCCCGCGACCAGGGTCCCGTATGTGTTCTTCGAGAGCGTCAAGATCCGCAGCGCCCGCCAGAAGAGCAGGGCGTAAAGGGATAGGACGAACGCGGCGCCCATGAACCCGTAGCGCTCACCGATCACCGCAAAGATGAAATCGGTGTGCCGCTCGGGAACGAAGTCGAGCCGCGTCTGGGTGGCTTTGTCGCCACGGCCTCTGAACTTTCCAGAGCCGATGGCGATAACTGATTGCTTCTGCTGGTAGCCCGCGCCGGCCGGATCGGAATTCGGTTCGGCAAAGTTCGTGAGTCTTTCCTTCTGGTAGCCCTTCAGCACGGGGACCCCGACTGCCGGGGCAACCACGAGCACGATGGCAACCAGGGCGACGAGAGTCGCGCCGATAACCGCGAAGTGCGTCCAGCGAACACCCGCGAAGTACATCACGCCGAGGGCGGCGACCACGAAAACCATCGCGGTGCCGAGATCCGGCTGCAGGAAAACCAGCGCAGCCGGGGCCAGGCCGAGGCAGAGATAGCGCACCGTTCGCTGGATCTCCGAGCCACGCCTGGCGCCATCGATGACGAACCCGGCGAGCGCCAGAACGAGCAGGAGCTTGCCGAGCTCAGATGGCTGGAAACTGAAGAGGGGAAGTTCGAAGGAGCGCCGTGAGCCGCGGGCGGCAAATCCGAAGACGAAGACCATCGCCACGCTGGCGCAGAGAAAGGTGTAGATCCCGACCCGCAGCTCGCGGAAGCGCGAGTAGTCGATCCGGCTCAGGGCGATCATCCCGATCACCCCGAGGACGCCGTAGATCGCCTGGCGATCGACGTAGTAGTTGGGACTGCCGGGAACGTCGTGCTGGGTCGCCTGGGCGAGCGCGAAGACGCTGAAGGCGACCAGCGCCACGGCCGAGATCGTCAGCGGCCAGTCCATGTGGGCGAGGCCGAGTCGCTCGCCGAGGCTGCTGCGGACGGCAAAGGGTTCAACGCGGGGATGTCTGGTCCGGGCCTGGTACATCGTCAACCTGCTGCTTTTTCGACGCCTGCTTCGAGTTCGGTCGATTCGCCTTCTTCGTTTTCTTCTTTCAGCTGCTTGGCGAAATACGCTTCGAGGATCTGCTTCACGGCGGGGGCTGCGGATTGGGCGCCGAAACCGCCTTCCTCGATCGTCAGGACAGTCACGATACGGGGATTCGGGTACGGCGCAAGCGCGGCGTACCAGGACTGGTTGCCGTGACCCGGGCGTTCCGCGGTCCCGGTCTTGCCGGCGATTTCGATCGGGAACGTTTCGAAGATCGGGGCTGAGGTCCCGCCTAGTGCTTGCGCTGCCTCGTGCAGCCCTTCCATGATCGCGGCGCGGTAGGTCGGGTTGATCTTGACCTGGCGCTGCGGTTCGGGATCGAATTCCTTCAACGCCCGCCCGGCGGCGTCCTGAATTTCCATGCCGACGTGCGGAGTCACGATCGTGCCGCCGTTGCCGAGCGCGGCGTAGGCGATCCCCATCTCCAGCGGATCGGTCTGCAGGTATCCCTGGCCGACCGCCAGCTGGATGTTCTGGCCCGGCCCCCAGGGTTCGATGTATTCGTTGCCGTTGGCGATTTCTTCCTCGTCCCACTTTTTGCTCGGCACCAGCCCTTCGGCGCCTTCCCCCAGCGGCAGGTCGATCCCGGTCGGCCGTCCGATCCCCATCTTCGCCGACCATTCCTGCAGGTAGTTGGTCTTCCACATCTTGTAGCCCTGGGTGTAGAAGAAGACGTCCGAGGACACTGCGATCGCGTGCACGAGGCTGATCGGCCCGTTCACCGCGCCTTCAGAGTTTTCGAATGGCTCACCTCCAACTTCGATCGACCCGTTGTCGTTGACGACGGTGTCGGGCGTGAAGACGCCGTTTTCGAGCCCGGCCAGCGCGGTGATGATCTTGTAGATCGAGCCGGTCGGATACGCCGAGGAGGTTGCCCGGTTGAAGAGGGCGTCGCCGTTTTCTTCGGAGGAGAGTTCTTCGTACTTCTTCTGGCTCAGATTGGTCCAGACCGCCGGGTCGTAGGTCGGGTAGGACCCCATCCCGAGGATTTCCCCGCTGTGGATGTCCATCGTCACGAAGGCCCCGGGCAGACCCCGTTCGGCGAGCGCGGCTTCTCCCGCCGCCTGGACCTTGGGGTTGATCGTCAGCACCAGGTTGTCGCCCGGCTTCGGCGGCTTGGAGACGAGCTGTCCGCCGGGGGTCGGTTCGCCGAGCGCGTTGACCTGGATTTTGGTCATCCCCGGCCGGCCGCGCAGATATTTGTCGTAGGTGTACTCGACGCCTTCCTTGCCGACGGTTTCGCCCGGTTCCAACCCCTTGTACGGCGGCTTTTCGAGTTCTTCTCCGGAGACCTCTCCGACGCTGCCGAGCAGGTGCGCGGCGCGGCTGCCTTCCGGGTAATCGCGGACGAAGACCTGCTGGACGCTGACCCCGGGGAATCGGCCCTGGTTTTCTTCCAGATAGAAGACGAGGTCGTGACCGATGTCGTGGCGCAGAGTGACCGGCGCCCCGGGGGCTTGTTCTTCCTGTTCGCGGATCGTCCGCCGCATCTTCTTCTGCGACATGTGGGTCAGTTCGCCGAGCGCGAGCAGCTCTGCCTTCTGCTTGGCGGGATCTTCGGGCAGCTTGTTGATCGTCACCAGCAGCGCCAGGCTGGTGCGGTTGTCGACCAGGACTCCGCCGTTCCGGTAAAGGACGTCCCCGCGCGGGGCGATCACCTTGTACTCGCGGCTGCGGTTGTTGTTCGCCTCGGCCAGGTACTTGCCACCGTCGAGGACCTGCAGGTTCCAGAGCCGGAAGGCGAGCACCGCGAAGAGCGCCACGGCGACGCCGCCGAGTACGGCGATCCGCACTGCCAGGCGGTTGGTCCGCGGCCTGTCGTTGTTCAGATCCATCGCCAGAACACCTCGTTCGCAATGCTCCGCTCCCGAAATATCAGGCTGTGACGCTCGCTCCGCATCGCTCCTAGGCTCCCATCACGGTCGGCGTCCGGCGGCGACGGCGGCCCGGCAGGCGACGACGGCGGGTGGGTCGCGCCTCCGGCTCCTCGACCAGGGCCGGGCGCAGGGTGCGCTTGACGCCGAGGTAGATCGGCCAGCCGAGGAAGAAGGCGAAGGCGCTCTTGATCAGCATGTCGCGCACGACCAGGGTGCTGATCGGCGCGTCGATGCCGAGCATCAGCTGCACGGCGCCGAAGCCGAGCTCGGCGAACAGGGTCCCGACCATGCAGAGCAGCGGCACCATCAGCTGGTTGTCGATCTCGAAGCGCTCGCGGAACAGGCCGGCCAGGTAGCCGGTGCTGAGCAGGACCAGGGAGCCGCCGCCGAGCGGCGCGATCAGCAGGCAGTCGAGCAGGAAGCCGAGCGAGAAGCCGCAGACCGCCCCGGTCATCGAGCCGCCCAGCAGGCCGAGCGAGACGACCAGCGCCGGCAGCACGTCCGGGACGACGTGGAAGAGCGCCACCTGGGAGAAGAAGGAGAGCTGGAGGATGACGCCGAGCAAGACGATCGCGACCATCCGGGCGAGGATGTTGGGGGTCAGGATCACCCGCGCGAGCCCCCGGTCAGGACCTGGACGAAGTCGAGATTGCGCAGGTCGGCGAAGGGGCGGACCTGGACCTGGCCCTTGGCGTCGAGTTCGGTCGGTCCCGCTTCGCTGATTTCGCCGATCGGGATGTTCCACGGGAAGCGCGATTCCAGACCCCCGGTGCGCCAGCCGGCGGTGACCACGTACTGGCCGCGATGGATTTTCTCGGTCGAGTCGAGGAAGTCGAGGATCAGGTTGCCGGGATTGCCGACTTCCGGCTTGAGCAGCCCCTGGTTGCCGACCGGGACGACCTTGGCCGCGACGGCGCTGGCTCCGTCGGCGATCAGCTGCACCTGGGCGGAGCCGCCGAGCACGGCGGACACTTCCCCGACCAGGCCGTCGCCGTTGACCACCGGGTCGCCGAGCCCAACGCCGTCGCTGCTGCCGACGTCGATCGTGACATCGGCGAACCAGACCGTGGAGGGGCGCGCGATCACCCTTCCCGGAACTTCTTCATAGCCCGAAGGGATCGCTCCGCTCTTGTCGAGATTGACCAGTTTTCGCAGCTGTTCGTTTTCGGCCAGCGCGGCCTGGGCGCCGATCGCCTGTTTGCGGGCTACCTCGAGTTCGGAGTGCAGCCGGCTGTTGCGGCCGCGGGCGTCGAAGGTTGAGTCGAACCAGTTGACCAGGTCGCGGGCAGGCTTCAGTGCCCGGTTGGCTGCGCTCTGAACCGGGTTGAGGATCGTGCTGACACCGCGCTGGATGCCGTTTGAGCCGCGCCCATAGGTGACCGTCAGCAACACGAAGGAGCCGACGACCAAGAGGGCGAGCACCGCCCTGCGGCGGCGTACTTGCTTTCGATACACGTGAGAGACCTAAGTTCGTTGCTTGACCTGAGCGCCGCCTAAACGAGCCGCGGCGCCCCTTCGCCCCATGATGGCAACCGACGCCCCCTAGCCCCGGTCAAAAAGCTCCGGTGCAAGCCCAACGAGCAACCCCACCGGCAGCCCCACCACATTGGAAACACTCCCCTCCACCCGCTCCACCAGCGTCGACCCCAGCGTCTGAATCGCATATCCCCCCGATCTCCCCTCCCACTCCCCGAACGCCACATACCGCTCCTTTTCAGCCTCCGAGAGCTCCTTGAAGACCACAGACGTCGCTTCGAGCCCACTCCTTTCCTCGTCCCCGTCGAACACGACCAGCCCACTGAGCACGGTGTGAGCCCGCCCCGACATCCGATCCAGATACTCCCGAGCCTCAACCTCGCCTTGAGGCTTCCCAAGGGCTTTCCCATCGAGCACGACGTCCGTGTCACAGCCAATAACGAGCTGCCGCCTGGTGGACGCGTCGGGAGGGGTACCGAGAACGAATACCTCGCCCGCAGGTGCCCCTCCCGACGCGTTCGCAATGCCCGGCTCCTCCCCTTCCCCGTTCGCAACAGCCCGAGCCTTTAGGCGCGCGTTCTCCACCACCTCGAACTCCGGATCGCCACCGCTCAGCTCAGGCACGCCCGAAACGACGACGTCGAACTCGACCCCGAGCTTCTGCAGAATCTCCCGCCCGCTGCGGCGAGCCCAGACGCTAGGACAGCTCGGGAAACCAAATCCCGATCTCGCGCTCAGCCGACTCGTCCGAGTCCGACCCGTGCACCATGTTGAAGGTCACCTCGAGCGCGAAATCGCCGCGGATCGAGCCGGGAGCGGCCTCGACCGGGTTGGTCGCGCCGATCAGCTGGCGGGCGGCCGGAACCGCTTCGACGCCCTCCAGGACCATCGCCACCAGCGGGCCGCCGGTGATGAAGTCGACCAGCTCGCCGAAGAACGGCTTCTCGCTGTGCTCGGCGTAGTGCTGGTTGGCGATCGCCTCGTCGGCAACCAGCGTCTTCAGGGCGACGATCCGCAACCCCTTGCGCTCGAAACGGGCGATTACCTCGCCGCTCAGGGCGCGCTCGAAGGCGTCAGGCTTGACGAGGATCAGGGTCCGGCTCACGGCTGGTGCTCCTTTGCTCAGGGGTGGAAGTCGGCGCCTCTTTGGAGGGGGCGCGGCTGGGCGCCTCTTTCCTCGCGGCATTCTCGACGGGGGGTTTGTTCGTGGCGCCCGCGGCCGGTTTTTTGCGGCGCGGAGGCTGACGTTTCGGGGGTGCTTCGCGCGGCACCGACTCGGGATCGCGAGGCGAGGCCTCGGAGCGGCGCTGGGCACCCTCCGGTCGCCGCTCGCGTTTCCCGCGGCGCGGTTTGTCGCCGCCGCCGCTGAGCGCGGTCTCGCAGTAGGGGCAGAGGCCCCAGCGCGGGTCGACCGGCTTGCCGCAGGTCGGGCAGGGGTCCTTGAGCCGGCGCTGGCAGTTGGGGCAGCGGAGAAAGTCTTTCTCGACCGGGTACTCGCAGTTGGGGCAGGTCTGGTCCCGCAGGTGACGGACCCGCAGCTCGGCTGCCTTGATCTCCAGCTCACGCTCGTGGGCGTCCTCGAGGAACTCCGGCGGCCGCACGATCATGTAGACGAAGGTGCCGATGTAGGGGAAGAAGGAGGCGACCGTGGCGCAGGCGATCAGAAAAGGGTCGGAGATGCGGCGGCGGGCGTCGAGGTAGGTGTAGACGATCAACGCCAACCAGAGAACGACCATCATCAGAAGAAAAAGGGTCGCGGCCAGGTTGAGGCCGTTGTTGGTGATGCCGAAGATTGCTAGTGCCATAAGGAGTCTTTTGCCGCCAGAAAAGGGGAGCGGGCAGTCTACTTCGCCGCAAGATCCGCGAACCCTGTTCGCGCCCTACCCGGCGCTTGGGTCAGAGGAACATCCTGCCGAACAGGTAGCCGACGCCGAAGAAGACGAGGATCACGATCGCGACGACGGCGGCGACCAGGGCCATCATCGACAGCAGTTGCGATCCAGCGCCCCTTTCCATGCCGGAATCCTCGCACAGTCGTCGGCTTTTCAGGCCTGGGCCGGCGCCACGGCGGCGCCCAGAGCTGCCCGCGCGGGGGCGATCCCGTAGTGGGATCCGGCGATCAGCAGGGCGCCCTGCGGTGGCGCCGCGGCGAGCTCGGTCCCGCGCCGCAACGCCGCGCCGAAATCGGGCTCGGCCTCGGCCTCCAGGCCCACCGCCTCGCAGGCCGCGACCAACTCCGCTGCCGGGTGCGAGTGGGCTCCGGGACGGCCGTGGGCTTCGAGCGCGGCGCTCGGCAGCTCGGTGCATACAGCGCGCTCCAGCGCCGGCGCCAGCGCCCGCACCATCGCCGCGGCGTCCTTGTCGGCGAGGACCGCCAGACAGGCGACGACGCGGCGCTCACCAATCACCCCTGGCAGCGCCTCCGCCAGGGCGACGATGCCATCGGGATTGTGGGCCGCGTCGACATAGGTCGGCGGCCGCTCGGCGATCCGCTCCAACCGGCCGGGTATCGCCACCGTCGCCGCCACGGCGGCGACCCGCTCGGGGTCGAGCTCAGCCGAGGAAGACCTCAGCGGCTGTGCGGGCGAGGGCGAAATTACGGCGCTGGAAGCCACCCGGCGCCGACAGCCGCAGCTCTGGCCCGGGATCCTCCGGAGCCCTGACCAGGCGGGCCCCGTGCTCGGCGGCGGTCCGCTCTGCCAGTGCCGCCACCTCGTCGGAAACGCGCCCCAGGACCAGCGTCGTCTGGTCGCGCAGGACCGCCAGCTTCTCCGCCGCGATCTCCAGCTCGGTCTCCCCCAGCCAATCGGTGTGATCGAGGCCGATCGAGGTCAGCACGGTTATCCGCGAGGGAATCGTGTTGGTCGCGTCGAGGCGGCCGCCGAGGCCGGCCTCGATCACCGCCGCCTTGACCCGAGCGCCGGCCAGGGCGACGAAGGTTGCCGCCGTCGCCGCCTCGAACTGGGTCACGGCATCGCCTTCCTCGAGCGTGCGGTTGACCCCCTCCGCGGCGCGGGCGACGGTCTCCACCGCGCGCGCCCATCGCTCGGCGCCGATCTCCTCGCCGTGGATCAGGGTCCGCTCTGACCAGTGGGCCGTGTGCGGTGAGAGGCAGGCTCCCGCGGGCACCCCGTGCGCCTCCAGCAGGGCCGCGGTCATCCGGGTCACCGACGACTTGCCGTTGGTGCCGACGACGTGGATCGAGGCGAAGCGATGCTGGGGCATGCCCAGCGCCGTCATCAGCTTGTGCATCCGTTCCAGGCCGAGGCGCCAGCCGATCGCCTCGAGCGAGTCAAGGTAGGCGTCCGGGTCGACCACCTAGCTCAGCTCGGCCAGTTCGGCCCGATAGCGCTCGAGCTTGCCACGCTCCTCCTCGACCACCTCGGCCGGAGCCTTGGCGACGAAGCCCTCGTTGCCGAGCTTGCGCTCGCCGCGCTCGACCTCGGCCCGCAGCTCCTCGCGGCGCTTCTCGAGCCGCGCCGCGACCGCCTCGGCGTCGAGCTGCTCGGAGGCGAGGACCTTGACCGGGCCGATCGAAGCGACCGGCTCGGCGCCGACCCCGTCGAACTCGAAGCGGGCCAGGCGGGCGACGAAGGCAGGCGGTTCGACGCCGTCGATCAGGGCGACAAGCACCGCGCCGGCGGGCACATCGACGAGGTCGCGCCAGGCGCGCAGCCGCTGGGTCAGTCCGATCCCGCCCTCGACGTCCTCTTCGGCGGCGGGGTCGAACAGCGTCTCATCGGCGACCGGGAAGGGGTGGACGACGAGGTGGCCCTGGCGGGCCGGGTGGAAGGACCAGATCTCCTCGGTCACGAACGGCATCGTCGGGTGCAGCAGCGCCAGCACCCGTTCGAGCACGTAGAGCAGCGTCGCCGAGACCTCCTCCTCGCCGTCGTAGAGGCGCGGCTTGACGATCTCCAGGTACCAGTCGCAGAGGTCGCGCCAGAAGAACGAGTAGGCCTCCTGGACGGCGTGGGCGAAGTCGTAGTTCTCGAGCTTCTCGGTCACCGAGGCGATCGTCCGCTCCAGCCGCGAGAGGATCCAGCGGTCCTCGACGTGGATGGGCCTCGGGAGCACCGCCGCAGGGACTTGGCCCTGCGGCGCATTCGTGAGCGATTGATTCTGCTCGAATTTGCAATTCAGCAGAATCAATCGCCCGGCGTTCCAGAGCTTGGTCGCCATGTCGGCTCCCTGCTGAACCTTGGCGTCGGAGAAGCGCACGTCCTGGGTCGAGGACATTGCCAGCAGGCCGAAGCGCAGCGCGTCGGCACCGTGTACGTCGATTTCCTCCAGCGGGTCGATCCCGGTGCCGAGGCTCTTCGACATCCGCCGCCCGTCGCGGGCCTGGATCACCGAGTGCACATAGACGTCGCGGAAGGGGACGTCGCCGGCAAACTCGATCCCGGTCATGACCATCCGCGCGACCCAGAGGAAGAGGATCTCCCGCGCCGTAGTGAGGAAGCTGGTCGGGTAGAAGGCGCGCAGCTCCGCCGTGTCGTCGGGCCAGCCGAGGGTCGCGAAGGGCCAGATCGCCGAGCTGAACCAGGTGTCGAGCACATCCTCCTCCTGGCGCAGCTCGCCGCCGCAGCTGCCGCAGCGCTCCGGCGCGGTCTCGGCGACGAAGGTCTCTTCGCAGGGGTCGCAGTACCAGACCGGGATCCGGTGGCCCCACCAGAGCTGGCGGGAGACGCACCAGGGCCGGATCTCCCCCATCCAGTTGAGGTAGACGCGCTTCCACTGCTCGGGTCTGATCCGCACCTCGTCGCGTTCGACGACCTCGATCGCCGGCTTCGCCAGCTCGTCCATGCGGCAGAACCACTGCAGCGAGATCAGCGGCTCGATCCGCTCGCCGGAGCGGTGGGAGAACGGCACCGAGTGGACGTAGGGCTCCTCGGCGCTGAGCCGGCCCTCGGCGCGCAGGGCGGCGACCACCGCGACCTGCGCCTCGGCGACGGTCATCCTCGCGTACTCGCCCGCCGCGCCGTTCATGCGGCCGTCCTCGCCGATCACCGAGAGCTCCTCCAGCCCGTGCTTGCGACCGATCTCGAAGTCGTTGACGTCGTGGCCGGGGGTGATCTTCAGGGCGCCGGTGCCGAACTCGATGTCGACGTGCTCGTCGGCGATGATCGGCAGCCGGCGGCCGACCAGCGGCAGGACGCAGAACTGGCCGACCAGGTCGGCGTAGCGCTCGTCGTTCGGGTTGACGGCGACGGCGGTGTCGGCCAGCATCGTCTCCGGGCGCACGGTGGCGACGGTCAGCACCCGGTCTGAGCCCTCGACGGGGTAGTCGACCGAGTAGAGCACGTCCTCAACCTCACGGTTCTCGACCTCGAGATCGGAGATCGCCGAGCGCGAGCCCGGGTCCCAGTTGACCATGTAGTTGTCGCGGTATATGTAGCCCTTGTCGAAGAGCTGCTTGAAGACGCGGTAGACGGCGCGGACGTAGTCGGAGTCGAGGGTGAAGCGCTCGCGCTCGTAGTCGCAGGAGGCGCCGAGCCGCTTGTACTGCTCGACGATCCGCGAGCCGTACTCCTCTTTCCATTCCCAGACCTTCTCGACGAAAGCCTCCCGTCCCAGCTCCTGACGGGAGACGCCTTCGGACCGCAGCCCTTTCTCGACCACCGACTGGGTGGCGATGCCGGCATGGTCGGTGCCGAGGATCCACAAGGTGTTCTTCCCCCGCATCCGGTTCAACCGCACCAGCGCGTCCTGCATCGACCCGTTCAGCGCATGCCCCATGTGCAGGGCACCCGTCACGTTCGGCGGCGGAATCGCAACCGAAAAATTCTCCTCCGGCGTCCCCTCCGCCAGCGGATGGAAGTACCCCCCCTCGATCCACTCGGCAAAGACCCGCCCCTCGACCTCTCTCGAATCGAACCGGGTCGCCCCCTCCAGCCTCTGCCGCTGCGCGTCGTCCACGCGGCGAGTCTAAAGACGCTAGGCAGTTTCCTCGCTGAGGTCGTCCTCGGCCGCACCGATGTCCTGATGCGCCGCCTCGGTCACCAGCGTCGGACGCCGACCCTGGGAGATCGTCTCCTTGGTGACGACGCACTTGGTCACGTCGCGCCGCGAGGGCAGCTCGAACTGCACGTCGAGCAGCGTTTCCTCGAGGATCGAGCGCAGCCCGCGGGCGCCGGTCTCGCGTTCCAGGGCCTTGTCGGCGATCGCCTCGAGGCTGTCCTCGGAGAAGACCAGCTCGATGTCGTCGAACTCGAAGAAGCGCTGGAACTGGCGGGTCAGAGCGTGTTTGGGCTCGGTCAGGATCGTCGTCAGGTCGTCGCGGCTGAGCTGGTCGATCGCGGTGATCACCGGCAGGCGGCCGATGAACTCGGGGATCAGGCCGTACTCGACTAGATCCTCCGGCAGCACCTGCTTGAACCATTCGCCGGTGTCCTTCTTTTCGCGGGCGGAGATCGAGGCGCCGAAGCCGACGCCGCGGTCGCCGACGCGCCGCTCGATCACCTTGTCGAGCTCGGCAAAGGAGCCGCCGCAGATGAAGAGGATGTTGGTCGTGTCGATCGTCAGGAACTCCTGGTGGGGATGCTTGCGCCCACCCTGCGGCGGCACCGAGGCGGTCGTCCCCTCGAGGATCTTCAGCAGCGCCTGCTGGACGCCTTCGCCGGAGACGTCACGGGTGATCGACGGGTTGTCGGCTTTGCGCGCGATCTTGTCGATCTCGTCGATGTAGATGATCCCGGTCTCGGCCTTCTTGACGTCGAAGTCGGCGGCCTGGATCAGCTTCAGGAGGATGTTCTCGACGTCCTCGCCGACGTAGCCGGCCTCGGTCAGCGCCGTCGCGTCGGCGATCGCGAAGGGGACGTTGAGGATCCGCGCCAGGGTCTGGGCGAGCAGCGTCTTGCCGCAGCCGGTCGGGCCGAGCATCATGATGTTCGACTTCTGCAGCTCGACCTCGGTCTCTTCGGACTGGGCGATCTGGACCCGCTTGTAGTGGTTGTAGACGGCGACGGAGAGGGAGCGCTTGGCGGCCTCCTGGCCGACCACGTACTCCTCCAGCACCTCGTGGATCTCGCGCGGCTTCGGCAGGTTCTCGAGCTCGAAGGCGGGTGCGGCGGTCAGCTCCTCGTCGATGATCTCGTTGCAGAGGTCGATGCACTCGTCGCAGATGTAGACGCCGGGGCCGGCGATCAACTTCTTGACTTGGCGCTGCGACTTGCCGCAGAAGCTGCAGAGAAGCTGCTCGTTCGAGTCAGTGGGACGTGCCAGCGGAATCCCCTCCTATCGGGATGATCTTGACCTCCGGCGGGGCCCAACAGCTTAGACGGGGCGACAGGCCGGTACGTGGGGTCGTTTACGGCACGCAGCCGCGCTGTCCCTGCCCGTGACTGACGCCTTGCGTCGAGGGCGATACGGTGCAGCGATGCCGAACGGAGTCGAGATCGCACCTGTCAGCGACGCCGAATTCGAGCAGCTGCTGCCGCTGATCGCCGCCTACCAGCGCTTCTACGAAGTCGAGGACGTCGACGAGGAGCGCAACCGCGCCTTCTTCCGCCGCTTCCTGGCCCCGAGCGAGGACGGGATGCTGCTCGGCGCCCGCGAGGGCGAGCGCTTGCTCGGCTACGCCTGCCTCTACTGGCACTTCAGCTCGACCCTCGCCCGGGAGACGGTGCTGATGAACGATCTTTACGTCGAGGCGGACGCCCGCGGCAAGGGCGTCGGCCGCGCTCTGATCGAGGCCAGCCGCGAGGTCGCTCGCGAGCGCGGCGCCGCCCACCTCGAATGGGCGACCGCCCCGGACAACCACACAGCCCAGCACCTCTACGACTCGACCGGGGCCGAGCGCAGCGAATGGGTCGAGTACGAGCTGGGGATATGACGCACCACGAGCGATGCGTTGTGCATCCCATAGCTGTAAAACGCATCGCTCGTCGATGGCGATAGAGCTCGAAACGATCGCCCGCGACGCGCCCGAGGTGCCGGCGCTCTACGCGCCGTTCATCCGCGAGGCGGACGGGCCGCTGGAATACGACCGCGACGGGGCCGGGGTCGACATCGAGGCAGAGATCGCGGCCGGGCCGCCGGCCGACCTCGTCCCGCCAGGCGGCGTCTTCCTGCTGGCACGGGTCGATGGTGAGCCGGCGGGAATCGGCGGCGTCCGCTTCCTCGATACCGATGTTGCCGAGGTCAAGAGCATGTTCGTCTCCCCCGCCTTCCGCGGCCATGGGCTGGGACGTCGCATACTCACCGAGCTCGACCGGATCGCCGCCGAGCACGGCTGCGGCGCTGTCCGGCTCGACAGCTCCGCATATCTGACCGAGGCGATCGGCCTCTACCGCTCTGCCGGCTACCGCGAGATCCCGGCCTACAACGACAACCCCAAAGCCGACGTCTGGTTCGAACGCGAGCTGGGCGACGAGGCTCAGCTGTAGCGGTCCCAGCGGCGCAGTTCGGGCTCGGGGTCGATCGGGACGCCGTTGACGTGGATCTCGAAGTGCAGGTGACAGCCGACGCTGATCGCGTTGCCGGTCTCCCCGACCGAGCCGACCCGCTCGCCCTCCCAGACGAACTGGCCCTTGTGGACGCGGGCCGGGCGCGGCATGTGGGCGTAGAAGTAACTGCGCTTCTCGCCTTCGCCGTGGATCAGCAAGTAGTTGCCGTAGAGGACCGGGTCATAGCCGCCGGCCCGCACGCGGCCGTTGCGGACCGCGACCAGCGGGGTGCCGCAGGCGGCGACGATGTCGAAGCCCTCATGGGTGCGGCCGCCGCTGCGCGGGGCGCCGAATTCGCCGATGTAGCCGCGGGTGCCGTGCGGGCCCTGGACCGGGAAGACGTGGCCGAAGTACGGCATGCCGCCGTCGCGGCTGGTGATCTGGGCCGACGCCGGCACCGCGCCGGCAACCAAGAGGATCGCGACCACAGGCAGCGCCCGGGCAAAGCGGACGCGGGAGCGGAGCATTTGCCCGGAACTTGTCAGTGGTGTTCGATCACGCGGTCGACGATGTTGTACTCCTTCGCCTCGTCCGCGCTCATGAAGTAGTCGCGCTCGGTGTCTTTCGTGACCTTCTCGAAAGGCTGGCCGGTGTGGTGGGCGATGATCTCGTCGAGGCGGCGGCGGACGTCGATGATCTCTTTGGCGTGGATCTCGATGTCGGTCGCCTGGCCCTGGAAGCCGGCGGACACCTGGTGGATCAGGATCTTCGAGTTCGGCAGCGCCATCCGTTTGCCGGCGGCGCCGCCGCTGAGCAGCAGCGCGCCCATGCTCATCGCCACCCCGACGCAGATCGTCTGCACCTGGGGTTTGATGAACTGCATCGTGTCGTAGATCGCCAGGCCGGCGTAGACGGAGCCGCCGGGAGAGTTGATGTAGAGGCTGACGTCCTTGTCCGGATCCTCGGACTCCAGGTGCAGAAGCTGGGCGACGATCAGGTTGGCGATGTCATCCGTGACCGGCGTCCCAAGGAAGACGATCCGCTCGCCCAGCAGGCGCGAATAGATGTCAAACGCCCGCTCGCCGCGTGACGTCTGCTCGACCACCATCGGAACCAGAGGACTCATGCGCGGCACTCTATAGAAGGCGCCCCACGCGCCCCGCGACGCCTGAGAACCCCGCGCCCCGACCGCCAACAGCGCCGAGTCCGCAGAAACCCCTCCATAACACTGATAACTACGGACTCGCTGAACTCCTGCGACCGCTGCGGCAACTCGCGCAGCGCGTCCGCCGAGTCACCCCCGACAACGCCCCACGCACCAGCTACTCAGACTCGGGCGTCCAAAGCTCGCCGGCTTTCTCGCGCTCCTTCTCCGGCGTCCAGATCGCCTCCCGCGCCTCAGCCTGCTCGAGCGGGATCGGCTTCGCTTCCTCGGCGACCAGTTCGATCGCCTTGCGGGCCCTGATGTCGTCGGCGATCATCGCGTCGCGGCCGTTGGCGCGCAGCCGCTCGAGCAGCTTCTCCGGGCTGACCCGTTCGTGCTCGGCGCTGTGCTCAAGCGCCTCGAGCAGCTCCTCCTCGCTGACCTCGATCTGCTCCTCTTCGGCGATCGCGGTGACCACCGCCTCACGCTTCAGCTCTTTCTCGGCGTCGGGCTTCGATTCCTCGATCAGCTCCTCGCGAGTTTTGCCCTGCATCTGCAGGAAGGCGTTGGGGTCCATGCCGCGGCCGGCGAGCTGGCGTTCCATCCGCTCCCAGCGTTCGGTCGCGCGGGCGGTGACCAGGTCGGCGGGGACGTCGACTGTGGCGGCGGCGACCGCGGCGTCGATCGCGGCGATGCGGAAGTCCTCCTCGGAACGGCTGTTGAGCGCCTCGCCGACTTTGTCGCGGATGTCGGCGCGCAGCTCCTCCAGCGTGTCGAACTCCGAGGCGTCGCCGGCGAACTCGTCGTCGAGCTCCGGGAGGATTTTCTCCCGCACCTCCTTGACCTTGACGTTGAAGACCGCGTCTTTGCCCGCCAGGTGCTCGGCCTGATATTCCTCCGGGAAGGTGACCTCGACCTGGCGCTCTTCGCCGCCGGAGGCGCCGGTCAGCTGCTCCTCGAAGCCCTCGATCAGCTGGCCCGAGCCGAGCGCCAGCAGGTAGTCCTCGGCCTTGCCGCCCTCGAAGGCGGTGCCGTCGAGCAGGCCCTCGAAGTCGATCAGCAGCGAGTCGCCCTCGGCGGCGGGCCGCTCGACCGGCTCCAGCCGGGCGAAGCCCTCGCGGATGCGGTCGACCTCGGTGTCGACGATCTCCTCGTCGACCTCTTTCTCCTCGCGCCCGACCTCGAGGCCCTTGTAATCACCGAGCTTGGCCGGCGGCCGCACCCCGACCTCGAACTTGAATTCCAGCGCCTCGCCCTCGCTCTCGGGGGTCGAGACCAGCTCGACGCTGGGATCGCCGATCGGGCTGATGCCGCTGTCCAGCAGCGCCGCTTCGTACCACTCCGGCAGCGCCTCGCGGATCGCTTCCTCGAGCACCGGGCCGAAGCCGAGCCGCTGGATCACCAGCGACGGCGGCGCCTTGCCCTTGCGGAAGCCGGGCATCCGCATTTCCCTGGCCATCGCCCGGGCGGCGCGCGACGCGGCACGCTCGACATCCTCGGGATCGACGGCCACCTCGACCCGCACGCGGGAGTCGGCCAGCTCGGTAACGGAGGTCTGCATCGACGGGTGACCCTACCGATCCGCCCACCGCAGCCGGATCCCGGCAGGGCAAGCCGGGGTCAGCGCGCCCGGCGCTGAGCCAGCATCGTCCGCAGGGCGGCGCCGAAGTCGATCGCGAAGGCGAGGCCGCGCCCGAGCGGGCCCGTCACCAGCCAGGCCTTCGCCCTATCTGACCGCGACACCGGCATCCCCGCTCGGCGCCTTCGCCGCCTCCGCCGCGGCGCCGAGGATCTGGGCCTCGAGGCGGGCGCCCTGGCCGGCGGCGACGGCGCGCTGGGCCCGCGCCGCGTCGAGCGCGACGCCGTGGTCCTGGGCGAGGTCGAGCAGGCGCTGCTTCTCGATCCCCTCCTTCGCCGCCTGGAAGAAGAACCAGGCGAGGACGCCGAGGCCGAGGAAGGTGCCCTCGACCATCATGATCACGCCGGCGATGCTCTGGTCGGTGAGCGGCGAGATCCCGTATTCGGCCTCGCCCCTGGCGTAAACGGTGTAGAGCACCGCACCCGACCACATCAGGACGTTGCCGAGGACCGTCGTCAGCAGCCGCATGACGATCACGTAGACGACCTTCCAGCCGGCGGTGAACCACTGCGGCATCGGCAGCGGCCCGAAGACCGGCATCCAGACCATGACGCCGAAGAAGATGAAGGTCGCGTGCTCGAGGAAGTGGGCCGGCGCCCCCCGTAGGCGGCGTCGTAGAGCGGCGGCGCGTGCCAGAAGTACATGTTCAGCGCGTAGAGCGGCAGGGCGACCGCGGGGTGGGCGAGGACCCGCAGCCGGTCGAAGAACCTGATCGCCAGGATCGGCTGCAGCAGCGGCCCGGTGAGCCCGAGGACAAGCAGCAGCGAGGCGAGGTCGCCGATCATCAGATGCTCGATCATGTGGACGATGACGAGGTCCTCCGCGGCTTCGGAGATCGGCGTGATCAGCGCCGCGGCGATCGTCAGGAGGCCGAGGGCGAAGCAGATCTGGCGCCAGAGCGGCACCGGGCGGCCGCGCTCGGCGAGGGTCATCGAGCGCTTCGCGTAGAGGCCCGCGGCGATCAGCATCGGCAGCAGCTCAAGCGGGCCGAAGATGCCCGATGCGTGGGCGATCGGCATGGTCACGCCGCTCAGCGTAGCGCCGCGCCGATGCGGGGCCGACGCCCGTCGTCGCTGCTAGCTTGAGCGGGCCGTGAGCGCCATCGACGACCGCTTTCCGCCCATCGGCAGCTACGGCTTCCTCTCCGACTGCCACAGCGCCGCGCTGGTCTCCTTCGCCGGCACCGTCGAGTGGCTCTGCCTCCCCCGCTTCGACTCGCCGAGTGTCTTCGCGGCGCTGCTCGACCGCGGCGCGGGCCACTTCCGCCTGCGCCCGCGCGGGGTCATCGTCCCGATCAGCCGCCGCTACGAGCCCGGCACGCTGGTGATCGAGACCACCTGGGTGACGGACACCGGCTGGGTCGTGATCCACGACGCCATGACGATTGCCGAGTGGGCCAGCGCCGACGGCAAGGGCGGCCGGCCGGAGACCGCCCACGAGTCCGACCGCTCGCTGTTGCGGACGATGACCTGCATCGACGGCGAGGTCGAGATCGAGATGGAGTGCATGCCGCGCTTCGGCTATGGCCTCGAGGCCGCGGCCTGGAGCGGCGGCGAACTCGGCGAGGCACTCGCGATGTGCGCCGACGGGACCGAACTGCGGCTGACCAGCGACATGGAGCTGAGCCTCGGCGGGGGCGCTGCCCGCGGCAGCCTGAAGCTGCGCGAGAACGAGAGTGGCTTCTGCGCTGTCACCTGGGGCAAGGGCGGCCTCGGTGGCCCCCGCAGCGCGCCCGAGGCGCTGGAGCGACTCGACTCGACCGAAGAGTTCTGGCGCGCCTGGCTGCGCCACGGCGACTTCCCCGACCATCCCTGGCGGATCCACCTGCAGCGCTCGGCGCTGGTCCTCAAGGGCCTGACCTACACGCCGACCGGGGCGATCGTCGCCGCCCCGACGACGTCGCTGCCGGAGACCCCGGGGGGCGAACGCAACTGGGACTACCGCTACAGCTGGATCCGCGACTCGACCTTCAGCCTCTGGGCCCTGCACACGCTCGGCTTCGACGACGAGGCGCGCGACTACATGCGCTTCATCGTCCAGGTCTGCCGCGACCACCCCGACCTGCAGATCATGTACGGGATCGGCGGCGAGAAGGAACTGACCGAGAGCACCCTCGACCACCTCGGCGGCTACGACGGGGCGAGGCCGGTGCGGATCGGCAACGGCGCCTACGACCAGCGCCAGAACGACGTCTGGGGCGCACTGCTGGACTCGGTCTACCTACATGAGAAAGCGCTCAAAGGCACGGGGGCGCCCGCCGACCGCCAGCTCGTCCGCTACCAGGTGGAGGCGGCGATCGCGGCCTGGCCCAGCCCCGATCAGGGGATCTGGGAGTCCCGCGGGGAGCCGCAGCACTACGTCTCCTCGAAGCTGATGATCTGGGTCGCGGTCGACCGTGGCGTCCGCCTGGCCCGCGGCCTCGGCTTCGAGGACATCGCCGCCGAGTGGCAGGCCAAGGCCGACGAGTTCCACGCCGAGATCCTCGAGCGCGGCGTCCGCGACGGCGTCTTCCGCCAGCACTACGAGACCGACGCGCTCGACGCCTCGCTGCTGCTGATCCCGCTGCTGCGCTTCCTGCCGCCCGACGACCCACGGCTGCGGGCGACCGTCGACGCGATCGCCGAGGACCTGACCGAACACGGCCTCGTCCTCCGCTACAAGGTGGAAGAGACCGACGACGGGCTGCAGGGCAGCGAGGGAACCTTCCTGATCTGCTCCTTCTGGCTGGTCTCGGCGCTCTCGGAGATCGGCGAGTGCGAGCGCGCCCGCGAACTCTGTGAGCGTCTGCTGGAGGCGGCCGGTTGGCTCGACCTCTTCGCCGAGGAGCTGGAGGCCGACTCCGGCCGCCACCTCGGCAACTTCCCCCAGGCCTTCACCCACCTGGCGCTGATCAACGCCGTCTCCCACGTGATCGCCGACGAGGAACGCGAAGGCGGCGGCACCACCGCCGTCTTCAGTGAGATGGGCGGAGTTCGCGGCGAGACCTAGCTTCCCGTGGCCGGCGATGGCCTACAGACAAAACGTTTCGTTTGCTCTATATTGCCGAGCGGAATGACGGATCTCGATCGCTCCAACGACAACGATCTGCTGATTGCGCTACGCCATCCTCTGCGGCGGCGCATCCTCCGCCTGATGGGCGATGGAATCGTGATCAGCCCGCTGGAACTGGCCGACCGGCTCGACAAGTCGCTCAGCAACGTCAGCTACCACGTGCGGGTGCTCGCCGGGTGCGCCGCGGTGACGCTGGTCAAGACCGCGCCGCGGCGGGGCTCGGTTCAGCATTTCTACTGCTCGACGGTCGAGGCCCCGTGGGCCCTGGAGATCCTCGAACGCGTCGGCCAGGAGGTCAAATCCGCGGGGGAGAGTCCGGGCTCCTAGTCGCCTTAGCGGCCCGAAAGGGGGGTGATATGGACGGGAGCGATGACAGCTGGACGACCGCGGGGGATGACCTCACCACCGAGTCCGTCGTCTTGCAGCAGCTTCTCGTCCTTCACCCGGCCCAGCTGACAGTCGCCGAGCTGGTGCGCGAGGTCGGTGGCGAACAACCGGATTTCGCCGAACGCGACGCGATCGAACGCGCCGTCCGCGAACTCAGCGGCGTCGGCCTCCTCCACCGCCGGAAGGACTTCGTCGCGCCGACCCTGGCGGCGCTGCGCTTCAGCGAGCTGCTCGATCGCTGACCAACAACTGCTGGAACCGGGCGCGCAGCCGTGACCGCAACTCCGTCGCCGCGCGAGCGGCGCCGGGATCCTCGTCCGCGGCGGCGCTGACCAGGATCACGTCGGTCGCCGGGAAGCTTTGCAGCGCATCCTCGACGGCCTGGACCAGATCCTCATCACCGACTCGCGCCTGAGCGGCGACGCCGGCCTTCGCCAGGGAGGCGACGGTGATGACGAGGTTGCGCTGCGCCTCGCGGCGGGCAGTCTCGAGGTCGGAGGCCCAGCGATCAAGGAAGCCGATCCGCGCCGGGGCGAGGACGAGGACGTCGCCATCGTCGGCTCCGGTCCCGGCCGTCGCGACGATCCCGCGGATCGCCGCCTGGTCCTCGACCGGACGGCTGACGACGACGAGCAGCCGCCGACCCCCCTCCGTGGCGGCGATGCCGATCGCGCCGCGGGGGCGGTCGCGAACCGCGGCGACGACGATCGCGACCGCAACCAGCGCCCCGACCGCGACGCCGACGCCGGGGCCGCCGGCGTAGAAGGCAGCCGCAATCGGGACGGCGATCGCGGCGACTACCAGGGGCAGTTTCCAAGGTGCCACCGCCTAAGCCTGTCAGGTGACAATCGACGACTACTAGGAAAATCCTGAGCGCAGCCTTTAGGTTGTGGGTGATCGGCCGCCGCCCCACAATTCGACTCAAGGAAAGCCCTCTTGCCGAAGACAAAGAAGAAAGATGGCGTCGAACAACTGGTCGCCAAAGCGTTCGCCCACCCGCTCCGGGTAGAGATCCTGATCATTCTCAACGAGCGGGTCGCAAGCCCCAACCTGCTCGCTCAAGAGCTGGGTCAGAGCCTCAACCTGGTCGCCTACCACGTCCGTGTGCTCGAGAAATACGAATGCATCGAGCTGGTCGACACGAAGCAGCGTCGCGGCGCCACCGAGCACTTCTACCGCGCCACCAGGCGCCAGTTCCTCAGCGACGCGGAATGGTCGCGAATGCCGGAGATCCTCCGCCCGGCAATCTCCGACGCGACGCTGAGATCGGTGTTCCAGGACATCGAGGAAGCGGTTCGCTCCGGAACCCTCGACGAAGTCAACGACCGGCACCTCAGCCGCACCCCATTGGTCGTCGACAAGCGGGGCTGGGACGACGTCGTCTCCCTGCTCGGTGAGACGCTCGATCGCGTCCAGGAGATCCAGGCCGAGAGCGCATTCCGAATCGCCGACAGCGGCGAGGAAGGTATCCCCTCCAAGCTGGAGATGCTGCATTTCAAGTCGCCCGACCCGCAGGACCGCGGGGAGGCGACCGAGGTCGTCGTCGACTCAGCCGCGTCCGAGTAGGCGCGGCCGGCGCCGCTCAGGGACTGAGCGGCGCGGCCGCCTCCGCGGTGGCGACGACGAAGGAGAAGGTCTCCTCCAGGTAGAGGTGCACCGAGTCGGCGTCGTGGTGGCCGTAGCCGATCGCCAGGTCCTGGCCCGCCTCGAAGATGAAATCGCCGCCACGCAGGCTGAGCACCACGGCGCCCTTCACTCCGGGCGCCCAGACGATCGGGCCACCGTCGAGGATCTTCGCCAGGTGGTCGAAGAGGGGGTAGCCGCCGTGCTCGGCGGTCTCGATCACCTGGGTGAACTCGCCGGGACCGAGCGCCAGTCCGTAGGGGCCCTCCACCCCGCCCTGGCGAATCGCCTCGACGGCGCGGGCGACCGAGCGCGGGTAATCCTCGGCGCTCTTGCCCAGTTTCTGCGCTTTGATCGGCGACGCCTCAGCCGCCCCGGCGATCCCGGCCTTGGCCCAGCCGTGGAAGACGGCGACGTTCTCGGCGAGCGCGATCCGCTTCGCCGCCTCGTCGAGCGGCTCGAGATCGGCGTCGGGCGCGCCGCGGTCGTTGTCGGCCAGCTCGGCGCGGGAGATGACGAAGTCGGCCCGCAGCTCGACCAGCGGCAGCACCTGGCGCTGCAGCGCCGTGACGCCGCCGCCTTCGGGGGCGTCGACCGCCTTCGTCCGGCCGAGGTTGGTGGCGGAGTGCCGCCAGCCGCGCGGCCCCGAGAAGTCGACCAGCCGCCGCGCCGCGAGCGGGCCCCGCAGGCGCTCACGCGCCTCGTCGTCGAGCAGCCTCCAGCCGGCCTCGGAGATCGGCGCGAGATCGCGCAGGAGGTGGTTCATCTCTCCGCCCCCCGGAGGCTGCCGATTCCCAGCGATCCGTCGCCGGCGGCGACCGCGACGGCGCCGCTGTCATCGTCACCCGACCCGGCCTCGGCCGCCTCGCCGTGCTCGACGATGTCGCCGTCCTGGAAGAGAACCCCCTCGGCGATCTGGCGCCAGCGTGGGCTGCGACGCAGCAGGAACTCCAGATCCATGGCGAAATGCTTGAACTCCTCGCCCTGGGCGTCGCGCATGATCGCCTTGGCGTCCTCGTCGGTCTCGACCGCGAGCCGCTGCTCGTACCAGCCAATCGCCTCGGCCTCCTCGGTCAGCGAGGCGCAGAGCCGAGCGAAGGTGCGGGTCTGCGCCGACAGCTCGTCGGGTGGCTCGTGGTACTGGTCGAATCCCATCTGACTGGGCCTCCTTCGGCGGGCTTGCGTACACGTCGCTACATGAGACTACCCTCGCAGTTGATGGCAGCGAAAAGGGACCAGACCCCACCCGCGGAGCATCAGGCGGCCCCCGGCCCCGGCGAAGGCCTGGCCGGCGAGGCGCAGCTGTGGAAGCGCCTGCATGAGCAGGGCGACCAGAGCGCGCGCGAGGAGCTGGTCCGCCGCTACCTCCCCTACGCGAAGAACCTGGCGCTGCGCTATCGCGGCGCCAGCGAGCCCTTCGACGACCTGCTGCAGGTCGCCAACCTCGGGCTGGTCAACGCGATCGACCGTTTCGAACCCGAGCGCGGCACCCCCTTCACCGCCTTCGCCTCACCGACCGTGCTGGGAGAACTGAAGCGCCACTTCCGCGACCGGGTCTGGACCGTGCGGGTGCCGCGCGGCCTGCACGACCGGATGGCCGCGGTCGACAAGGCGACGGCGGCGCTGACCGTCGAGCTGCAGCGCTCCCCCTCGGTCGGGGAGATCGCCGCCAAGCTGGAGATCGATCCCGGCGAGGTGCTCGAGGTGCTCGAGGCCAACCACAACCGGCGACCGCTCTCCCTCGACCGGCCGGTCGGCGGCGAGGAGGACGAAGCGCCGGCGGCGGAGTGGGTCGGCGAGGAGGACGAGGGCTTCGAGCTGGTCGACGACAAACTCGCGCTCGAGGGGGTCCTGCCCCACCTCGACGATCGCGAACGCCTGATCCTGCGACTGCGATTCGTCGAGGACATGACCCAGCTGCAGATCGCCGAGCGGATCGGCCACTCGCAGATGCATGTCTCGCGGATCCTGCGGCGGACGCTGGAGCGGATCCGCGAAGAGGTCGCCGACCAGGAACGTGACAGCGAGGGCCTCTAGGCCGAGAGCGCGGCGATGCCGACGACGAGGAACTCGCCCTCGTCGTCCCGCTCTACCCGCAGTTCGTCGGCCAGCACCTCGATCGAACCTCCCACCCCGGGCAGCGCCAGACTTTCACGCAGGCGGTCGGCGCCGCCGGTCCGCATCGGACCGACCCGCACCTCCACTCCCGCCGGTCGATCGGCGATGCTGAGGCGAATCTGGCCGTCGGCAAACCCCATGGGGGCGCCGGCGGAGATCGCGTCGCTGAGCAGCATCGCGTCGGAGATTCGGTCGATAGTGATCTCGTGGCGCGCGGCAAGGGCGGCGAGTGCCCGACTGAGCACGGGGGCGAGAAGCTCCGGGGAGGCGACCCGCACCTCGGTCGCCTCGACCTGGATCGGCGCCGCTTCGGAGGCCATCTCGCGCTCGGCGCTGTGGTCGGACGCCCGCAGTCCCAGGTGCATGCGAATCTCGGTGCCGCGACCGGCGCCGCCCTTGATCTCGAAACTGTGGGAGAGCGCAGCGATCAACGTCAGGCCGATCCTCAGACTCGGCTTGTCGACGTCGGCGCGAGGCCGGATTCCCATCCCGAAGTCGCGGACGACGACGGTCAGGCCCTCCAGCTCGGGAATCGCTTCGACCTCCAGCAGACCCGGTTCGTCGGCCGGGTAGGCGTGGACGACGACGTTCATGCAGGCCTCGGTGACGACGGTCTTGAGATCGCCGATCCCCGGCTCGTCCATACCGACCCGGTCGGCCAAGCCGGCGAGGACGTGACGAACGACGGCGACGTTCTCGGCTCGGGCCGGAAGCGACATCCGCAGCCCCGTTCGATCCTCAGTGGTCGTATTCAAAAGTTAGCCAGTCCCCAGCGCCGCAACGCCGGCATCGATGACGCAGCGAGCATAACTTTCCTCGCCGCCGCTTATCTGTACCCCTGAGGGTCGTCCGCAAAACGCGGCCGGGAGGGGTGCCGGCGCCTCGCGGTGGCTGCGGTAGCATCGGCGCGTGACTCCGGCTCCATTCGAGGCAACCGCCGCCCGGCTGGAAGACGGCGTGCGAGTCATCGCCGTCCGCGGTGAGTTGGACCTCTCCACCGCCGCCGATCTCGAGGCTCCGCTCGAGGAGGCGATCGCCTCCGGCGATGCCACCGTGTTGATCGACCTGACCGAGTGCGAGTTCATCGACTCGACCGGGATCGCCCTGATCGTCAGGGCCTGGCAGCGGCTCGACAGCAACGCCGACGGCGATGGCAGCGGCCGCGTCGTGATCGCCAGTCAGAACGACCAGGTCCGTCGCGTGCTCGAGATCACCGGGCTGGAGCTGTCGATCCCGATTCACGGCACGCGCGACGAGGCCCTCGCCGCGCTGCGCGCCTGATACTCGGCCACGACGCATAGCTCTGTGCCCCGGCGGGTACTTGGCCTTGATGCCGGATCCCCCTCGCCGCAGACTGCCCCGCGAGTTCTTCGAGACCCGCAGCCATGCCTGGAACTTGCTCGGCCTCGGCGACGAGCTGGCGCCGAGGGCGGTGTCGAAAAAGTCCGCGCTCGGATTTCTGGTCGCCGTGGCAGTGCTCGCGGCGACGCTGGTCGTCTATTCCCAGCGCCACCGGATCGCGCCTGGCTACGGGCAGTGGATCCGGATCGGCACCGTGCTGGTGCTGGTGATCGTCGGCAGCGCCGCCACCCACTGGCTCTCGCGGCTGCTCTCGCCGCGGCTCTACCGCCGGATGGACCCGGCGACGGCGGGTACCACCGGCTTCGTCATCCGCTTGCTCGCCACCGCCGCGGTGGTGATCCTCGCCCTGCGGATCGCCGGCGTCACCTCCAGCACCCTCGCCGTCGGAGGCGCCTTCACCGCGGTCCTGCTCGGCCTCGCCGCGCAGCAGGCGCTGGGCGGCATCTTCGCCGGCATCGTCCTGCAGAGCACCAGGCCCTTCCGGGTCGGCGAACGGGTGCGGCTGGTCGGCGGCGCCCTGGCCGGCTCGCTGGAGGGGACCGTCTCCTCGCTCGGCCTCTTCTACACCACGCTCAGCCAGGGAGCCGACCGCCTGCTCGTCCCCAACAACGTCCTGCTCAGCCTCGTCGTCGTACCGCTGCGCGAGCCCGACCGGGTCGACGTCAGGGCCCGCTTCCCCGCCGACGCCAGCCCGCAGCGCATCGAGCAGCGTCTGCTGCGGGCGATCACCGTGCCGACCCGCTACCGCCCCAACGTCGCCCTCGAGGAGATCGACCCCGACGGCGTCGTCCTGCGCGTCAACGCGACGCCGCTGCGCCCCGAGGACGGCTCCCAGCTGGCGGAGGAGGTCCTCGAGGCGCTGCGCGAGCCGGAACCGGTTAAAGGTTGACCGGCGACATGTCGGCGTAGCGATCGCCGACGGCGACACCGGCGGGACAGACCTCGTTGAGGCGGCGCAGGTCCTCGGCGCTGAGCTCGACCTCGGCGGCGGCGACGTTCTGCTCCAGGTAGGTGAGGCGCTTGGTGCCGGGGATCGGGACGACGTCCTCGCCCTGGGCGAGGACCCAGGCGAGGGCCAGCTGGCCGGCCTTGACGCCCTTCTCGGCGGCGATCTCCTCGACCTTCCCGACCAGCTCCAGGTTGCGATCGAAGTTCTCGCCTTCGAAGCGCGGGTTGACGCGGCGGAAGTCGCCCTCCGGGAGGTCCTCGATCGAGCGGAAGCGGCCGGTGAGGAAGCCGCGGCCGAGCGGGCTGTAGGCGACGAAGCCGATGCCAAGCTCCCGCACGGTCGGCAGAATCTCCTCCTCGGGGTCGCGGCTCCAGAGCGAGTACTCGGTCTGCAGGGCGGCGATCGGGTGGGTCGCGTGGGCGCGGCGGATCGTCTCCGGGCCCGCCTCGGAGAGGCCGAGGTGGGCGACCTTGCCCGCCGCGACCAGCTCGGCCATCGCGCCGACGGTCTCCTCGATCGGCACCTTGGGGTCGACCCGGTGCTGGTAGTAGAGGTCGATCCGCTCGACGCCGAGGCGCCGCAGCGAATCCTCGCAGCACTGGCGCACATACTCGGCGTCGCCGCGGATGCCGAGGCGCTCGCCGTTCTCACCGCGGACGTTGCCGAACTTGGTCGCCAGGACGACCTCCTCACGGCGGCCGGCGATCGCGGCGCCGACCAGCTTCTCGTTCGTGAACGGCCCGTACATATCGGCCGTGTCGAGGAAGCTGACGCCGAGGTCGAGGGCGCGATTGATCACTTCCCTGGCCTCGCCCTCGTCGGCCGAGCCGTAGAACTCCGACATTCCCATGCAGCCGAGACCCTCGGCCGAGACGTCGGGGCCGTTGGCTCCAAGTTTCCTTTGCTCCATCGAAAACGCCTTTCTCTCAAGGTCCGGAACGCCGGGGGGCGCTCGCCGGTCCGAGCATAGGGAGCGGCTTTGTCCGCCTCGGGACAACGCCCCGGCTACCCGTCCCGGTCGAGCAACAAACTGCGGGGCCAGAGCCCGCGCTCGCGGACGACGTTGGCCTCGGCGCCGAGCACCGTGAAGAAGGCGCCGAGGTGAATCCAGGCAAGCAGGCCGATGACCAGGGCGAAGGTTCCGTAGACCGGGGTCGCGTTGCGGACCTCGTTGGAGAGGTACCAGCCGCCGGCGAGTTGCAGGACCTCCCAGCCGACCGTGGCGATGACGACGCCCGGAACGAGCGCGGCGAAGGCGATCTGGCTGTTTGTCAGCAGGCGGAAGACGGCGGCGAAGACGACCAGGTTGAGCGCGGTCGCGATCAGCAGGCTCCAGATGGGACCGAAGAGGTCCGAGCCGCCGGCGACCAGGCCGCCGATGACGGTCGAGACGATCGCCAGGCCACCGAGCGCGAGCAGCAGGCCGATCGCCCGCAGGCGCGATCCGAGAAAGCCGTGGCGCTCCTCGTCGGGCACGTCCCAGACCTTGTCGAAGCTCCTCTCGGTCTCCAGCACCACGCCGAGGCCCGCGAGCAGCGAGCCGACGAGGCCGACTGCGAGGGCGACGCCGTTGCCGGTCAGCGAGCCGCCGCGCAGCTGCTCGCCGATCACCGGGAACTGGGAGAGGGTCGAGTCGACGACCTTTTCGCGCAACCCGGGGTTGCCGGCGAGCAGATAGCCGAGGATCGTGGTCAGCAGCAGCAACAGCGGGAAGAGCGAGAAGAAGGCCCGGTAGGCGATCAGCGAGACCATGCTCCCGCCTTCGTCGTCGCCGAACTTCTTCACCACCCCGAGCGGGGCCGCCAGCGAGCGATGTCGTTTCTGGAAGGCGTCGAAGCGACGCAGCGGGGCCTTGATGTCCACCCCGGAGACCTACCGCTTCAGCGGGGCAGGACCGGGCTCCGCCCGCTTTCTCTCGCTGCGCTCCGTGGCGATCTCCGCCTCGGCAATCGCCAGGCGAGCGTGGTCGTCCTTCTCGCCGGCCTCCCGCACCCGCGCTTCGACTCCTTCGGAAGCCGCGAGCTGTGGCGGGAGCAGATGCCCGTCTGAGTCCAACCCGAAGACACCGAGCGTTGGGCCGAGCAAACGCTTGGCGCGGCTGACGGTCCTCGCCCTGAGGCCGGTGAGACCGCGCTTGGATGGGGGCTTGTGGTCGATCATCGGAATCGGAGGGACACGATCCTCATACCCACTCACCGGCAGGCGGTAAACAGGCCTATCCGTCGACGCGGTTAAGCGGGGGGCGCAGGGAGGATCGGTGTCACCGCCAGGGCCGCGGCGTCGTCCTCGAGGGCACCGGCGGTGAAGAGGTCGAGCGCGCCCTCGAGCTTGCTGACCGAGATCTCCGGGCTCGCGGAGCCGGCGAGCTCGGCGTGCAGCCGGCTCTCGCCGAAGCGTTCGGCGGAGGGCCCTCCGGCCTCGGTGATGCCATCGGTAACGGCGACCAACTGCTGGCCGGGACGGATCGCGGCCTGCTCGAGATTCCAGCCGGCATCGCCGAAGGCGCCGAGCACGGGGCCCGCTTCGGCAGCCTCGGTGACCGAGTTGCCGTCGACCAGCAGCGGCGGCAGGTGTCCGGCGACCGCGAGCCGCACCGGCTGCTCGGAATCCGCCGAGAGAGCCAGGGCGACGACGGTGCAGAGGGCCGAATCGACGCGCGCCAGGAGGGCGCTGTTGAGGGCCGCGAAGGCGACGATCGGATCGCCGCTGAGCCAGGCCGCGGTGCGCAGCGTGTAGCGGGCCTGGGCGGTGACGGCGGCGGCCTGGGCGCCGCGTCCGGTGACGTCGCCGATCACCAGCATCCAGCCGCCGGCGATCGGGAAGGCGTCGTAGAAGTCGCCGCCGACCTCGTTCTCGGCGCCTGCCGGCCGGTACATCGCTGCCGCGACCCAGCCGGGGATCTCCGGCAGCGGCGGCGGCAGCAGGCCGCGCTGCAGGGTTGCCGCGATCTCCGCCCGTTCGCGCTGGACCCGCTCGAGGTCGGTGAAGAGGCCGGCGTTGTCGAGCGCCAGGGCGATGCGGCCGGAGAGGACTCGGGCGAAGCGGGCGTCGTGGCGGCGGTAGCGGCGGCGCGACCAGGCGGTGCCGAGCGTCACGGACCCGATCAAGCGGCCGCGGGCACGCAGCGCGGCGGTCACCAGCGAGCGCATTCGCAGATCTCGCAGGGCGGTCAGGTCGTCTGGATCGTGGGCCAGCGCCCGCAGGTCGGCCTCGCTCACCCGCTCGATGAAGCGGGGTTCGAGCGAGGGCGTGGCGGCGTCGATCATCGCCTGGGGAAACGAAGGCTCGCGGTCGGCCATCCAGAGCTCGACCTCCGGGCCGCCCGCCTCGGAGACCCGGAGGGCCACTCGCTCGACCTCACCGTCGGAGATCACATCGACCGCGCACCAATCGGCGGCGGCGGGAACGAGGATGTCGCAGATCGCCTCGAGGGTCGCCGGCAGGTCCTGGGCGCCGTCGGAGACCCGGGCGATTTCGTCGAGCATCGCGAAGCGGCCCGCTTCGCGGCGCGACCGCAGCAGGGAGGCCGTGAGCAGGGTCAGCGCCGCGAGCGCAACCAGGACTCCGATGACCGCGGTCCAGTCCATCTCAATCCCCTCCCCCGATGGCCGTTTGGGCTTCCTACCTAAAATACAGTCGTCGACCGGAGCGCCACCGCAAGCGCGGCCGGATCGCGATGGCGGCGCGGCATCAAGCCTCTAGCATCAGCCCGATGAGGCCTGCCGCCAGAGCCGTGGTCGCCGCCGTGACGGCGCTGGCCCTCGGCGTCGCGATCGCCGGCACGATCGGCCCGGCGCGGGCGGCGCCGTCGGCGAGCACCAGCGCGGGGCGGCCGCCGATCAGCAAATGGTCGATCCCCTTCGGTCCCAAACGCAAGGCCGAGATGGCCGCCTACTCCGAGCGCCATTACGGCGAACACGAGTGGCGTCTGCGGAACCCGAAGGTAATCGTCGAGCACATCGCGGTGACCGACAGCGTCGCCGCCGTCCACAACACCTTCGCGCCGGACACGCCGGACGTCGAGCTGCACGAGCTGCCCAACGTCTGCTCGCACTTTGTGATCGGCTCCTCTGGCAGGATCTTCCAGCTCGTCAACCTGCGGACCCGCTGCCGCCACACCGTCGGCCTCAACTGGACCGCGATCGGAATCGAGCACGTCGGCTTCGCCGACTCCGACCTGCTCGGCAATCCGCGCGAGCTGGGGGCCTCGCTGCGCCTCACCCAGTACCTGCGCTGCCACTTCGGAATCAAGGTCAAGAACGTGATCGGCCATGCCGAGAGCCTCAGCTCGCCGTACCACCGGGAGCTGGTCCCGAGCCTGCGAACCCAGACCCACGGCGACATGGTTCACGCCTCGATGCGGGTCTACCGCCGGCGCTTGCGGGGCCTGGGCCGATGCTGAGATCCGGGATAGACTCGTCGCGATGAGCGAGGCGATCGAAGTGGGCTTCAAAGAGGGCGACAAGGTCTGGGTCCAGGACGCCGACGGTCGCCACCACCCCGGGATCTTCGTCGGCAACAACGAAGCGGCCGGCTGGTTCGGGGGCGGCCCGAGCGCCTATGTCGCCCACCCCGAGGCCCACCAGGCCGAGGTCGTCTCGATCTTCCGCATCACTCCGCGCGACGAGTAGCGCCGAGCCGATACCGGCTATCAGCGGGCGCTGCTCCTCAGGCGGGCGGCGGAGCCGGATCGCCGGGGTTGAGCCGCCGCATGCCGTCGACCTCGAGGCGCAGCATGCGCCAGTCGTCGAGACGAGTCGCGCCGAGCCCGGCGTAGAAGTCCAGCGCCGGCTCGTTCCACTCCAGGGCGCACCAGTCGAGCCGCACGTGGCCGCGCTCGAGGGCGAGGGCGGCGAGGTGCCGCATCAGCGCCAGGCCGATGCCGCCGCGGCGATGCTCGGGGCGGACGTAGACGTCCTCGAGCCAGATCCCGGAGCGGCACTCGAAGCTCGAGAAGGTGGTGAAGAAGAGCGCGTAGCCGATCGCCTCCGCGGCGGTCGATTCGACCACCAGCGCCTCGGCGGCGCGCTGCTCGAAGAGGGAGCGGCGCAGGATCTCGGCGTCGCCGTGGACCTGGTCGGCGAGCTGCTCGTAGCCGGCGAGCTCGAGGATCAACTCGAAGAGCAGATCGGCGTCGGCCTCGGTCGCGGGGCGAATCGAGAAGTCGGCATCGCTCGGCATCGGTGCCGACCCTATCTCTAGGCTGCCGGTGATGGAGACGATCGACGAGCTGATCGCCAACAACCGGGCATTCGCCGAGCCGCTGCCGGAGCAGCACCTCGACGTCCACCCCAGTCGCCGGCTTGCAATCGTCACCTGCATGGACTCGCGGCTCGACGTCTTCGCCGCGCTCGGCCTCGGCGACGGCGAGGCTCACGTCCTGCGCAACGCGGGCGGGGTGATCACCGACGACGTGATCCGCTCGCTCGCGGTCTCCCAGCGCCGGCTCGGCACCCGCGCCGTGATGCTGATCCACCACACCGACTGCGGCATGGAGAAGGTCACCGACGACGGCTTCCGAGCCGAGCTGCGCGAAGACACCGGCGTCGCCCCCTCATTCGCGATCGAGTCCTTCAGCGATCTCGAGGCCGATGTCCGGCAGTCGATCCTGCGCGTCCGCCGCTCCGCCTTCCTGCTGCACCGCGACCAGGTGCGGGGCTTCGTCTACGACGTCGACACGCACCGGCTCGAAGAGGTCGCGGTCGCGGCGGAGTCCTAGGTGGCCGCCGGCGTCCCCTACGGCTCCTGGGCCTCCCCGATCAGCCCGGAGGTCGTCGCCGGCGCCGGGCGGCGGCTGGGCACGGCAGCGATCGCCGGCGACGGAGCGATCTGGTGGGCCGAGGGCAAACCGGATGAGGGCGGCCGCGTGGTGCTGATGCGGCGGCCGGCGGGCGGTGAGCCGGAGGTCGTCACCCCGGAGGGATTCTACGTGCGGACGCGGGCCCACGAGTACGGCGGCGGCGCCTGGCGCCTGGCCGGCCCCGACCTCGTCCTCTTCGCCAACTTCGCCGACCAGCGCCTCTACCGTCAGCGCCTCGGTGAGCCCCCGGTGGCGATAACGCCAGAGCCCGAGACCGAGGCGGGCCTGCGCTACGCCGACTTCCGCGTCACCCCCGACGGCGGCACCGTCGTCTGCGTCCGCGAGCTGCACGGCTCCGGTGAAGCCGAGAATCAGATCGTCTCGCTGCCGATCGACGGCGGCGCCGAGCCGACCGTGCTCGCCGCCGGGCGTGACTTCTGCTCGTTCCCACGAATCAGCCGCGACGGCGGCATGCTCGCCTGGACCTGCTGGGACCACCCGAACATGCCCTGGGACGGCACCGAGCTGTGGATGGCGTCGCTCGCCGACCCGGAGGAAGCGGTCCTCGTCGCCGGCGGCCCGAGCGAGTCGATCTTCCAGCCCGAGTGGGACGCCGAGGGCGGGCTGTACTTTGCCTCCGACCGCGACGGCTGGTGGAACCTGTACCGCTCCGACGGCGGCGCGACCGCGCGGGTGACCGGCGAGCGGGCCGACATCGGCCACCCCCAGTGGCTCTTCGACGGCTCCACCTACGCGCTGATGGACGACGGCTCGATCGTCTGCATCCGCTGTGAGAGCGGCGAAGAACGGCTCTTCGTGCTCGATCCCGGCGCCACCGCGTTGCGCGACCTCGGCCTGCCCTTCACCGCCTTCGGCTGGCCCTCGCTCTCGGCCCAGGGCAGCTGCGTCGCCTTCACCGCCTCGAGCCCCACGGCCGAGGCCGCGGTGGTCATCCTCGATACCGCGAGCGGGAAGACCGAGACGGTGCGGACCAGCAGCGAAGAGTCGATCGACCCCGCCTACGTCTCGACCCCGCGGGCGATCGAGTTCCCGACCAGCGGCGGCGCCACCGCCCACGGCTTCTACTACCCACCGGCCAACCCCGAGTTCGCCGGGCCCGAGGGCGAGCTACCGCCGCTGATCGTCCAGAGCCACGGCGGCCCGACCTCGCACTCGACGCCGGCACTGGACCGCGAGTTCAGCTTCTGGACCAGCCGCGGCATCGGCGTCGTCGACGTCAACTACCGCGGCTCCAGCGGCTATGGCCGCCCCTACCGCGACGCCCTGCGCGGCGCCTGGGGGATCGTCGACACCGACGACTGCATCGCTGCCGCTCAATTTCTCGCCGCAAGCGGCGAGGTCGACGGCGAGCGGTTGGCGATCCGCGGCGGCAGCGCCGGCGGCTACGCGACTCTCTGCGCGCTGGTCTTCCACGAGGAGTTCGCGACCGGCGCCAGCTACTACGGCGTTGCCGACACCGAGACGCTCGCCGGCGACACCCACAAGTTCGAGTCGCGCTACCTCGACAGCCTGATCGGTCCCTACCCCGAGCGGGCAGACCTCTACCGCGAGCGCTCGCCGATCAACTTCGTCGAGCGGCTGCGGGCGCCGGTGATCCTCTTCCAGGGCCTTGAGGACGAGGTCGTGCCGCCGAGCCAGTCGGAGACGATGGTGGCGGCGCTGAAGGCCAACGGCGTCCCCCACGCCTACCTCGCCTTCGAGGGCGAGCAGCACGGCTTCCGGCGCGCGGAGACGGTGATCCGCAGCCTCGAAGCCGAGCTCTACTTTTACGGCCGGATCCTCGGCTTCGAGCCCGCCGGAGACCTGGAGCCCGTCGAGATCGACGGGCTCCCGGCCGGCTGAGCGAGCCGCGTCGGGCTATTTCCGGGCGGCGGCTTTTTTCGCGGCTTTGCCTTTGGCCGCTTTTTTTGCGGCTTTCGGTTTGGCGCTTTTGGTCGCGGCTTTTTTCGCTTTGCCCGCGGGGGCGCTTTTCGCGACCGCTTTCACGGCTTTCGCCGCCGGGGTTTTTTTTGCAGCCGGACGGCGGCGCGATTTCGGTTTCGGTTTCGAGCGACGCAGGGCGGCCGGAACGACCTCGATCGCGACGGCGTTGGAGAGCGACTTGATCTGCCCCTCCAGTGACTTCGCCATCCGCTCGACGTCGCGGCGAATATCGCGAGCGAGCTTGGCGGTCTCGCTGTCGCCGACCTTGGTCGCGAAGCTCTCCAGGCTCAGGTAGGTCGAGATCTTCTCGTAGGCGCCGACGTACTGGTTGGTAGTGGCGCCGAGCTTCTTCTCCTGCTCGCCGCCCTTGACCGCCGGAGGCTTCTTGGCGGGGACGTCCTTCAGTGCACTTTTGCCGCCCAGCTTCTTGATCCGCCGCTCCAGCTCCTTGGTGTGAACTTTGGTCTCTTTGAGGAGCTTCTTGAGGCGCTTTTTGTGCGGCGCTTTCACCGCCGCCTCGATCTGCGCCACCAGCGCGCCCTCCAGCTCACGCTCCTTCGCGTAGGCCTGGTTCATGTACTGGACGAGCTTGGAGTCGCGCTCGTTCGGGTCACTCATAGGTATGGGTCGCTCCCTTTTGGATTGTTGACTCCGCTCCCACCATCTGGCGGCATGAGCGGCGGCTCAGCTTACGAGGCAGCTTTTCGTGCCGCCTTCCGACTTCCCTTTGGCTGGGAAAGCATGGGCAAGCGCCTGGGCGATCAGCTGGGCACGGGCAGCGTACCCCGGCGAGGTGAAGTGGATGCCGTCTGCGATGAACCATTCGTCTTTGACGTCGGCGGCCCAGTTGTAGATCCGCATGTTGGGATAGAGCGAGCAGGCGGCGACGAGTTCTTCGTCCCATTTCTTCATGTTTGCCGCCGAGTACGGATCGCCGGGCGGAACGATCGAGCGGACGTTGACCCACATCACCGGTTCGCTGCCGATGATTCCCATCATCTTGTCGATCCGTTCGCGCTCGCCGACGTTGGAGCCGGCGGCGACGTTGGCCGCCTCGTTGGTTCCCAGGGCCAGCACCCAGCAGCCTTTGAAGCCTTCTTCCTTCGCCGCGACGGCGACTTCCTGGGCGTTCGGTTGACCTTCGAAGCGCTCTTCGATCGAGCGCGCGCCGGAGACCTGCATGTCGACTTCCCTGACCCCCACTTCGTGGTAGCGGGCCGGGATCCGCTGGCCTTCGATCGGCAGGTATTCGGCCGAGTCGAGACCGTCGGAGGTCGAGTCGCCGATGTGGATCACCGCTTTGCAGGAGCTTTTGGTCGATTCGCTCGCCTGCTTCCTCGTCAGCGGCGGCGGTTTGGTCGTGCCCGCGGCGACCGCTTCCTTGACCCTGGTTTCTTCGCCTTCGGCGCTGGCCGAGTTGAGCCCGGCCATGCCGGCGGCGCCGATCACCAGCAGCAGGCCGGTGGCGATGATCACGCCGCGCATCGGCGGCGCGAAGGTTTCCCATTTCCAGCCGACCGCACGGCGGCGGGCGAAGAAGCGGCCGATCGCCCCATGGCGGATCGGCTCCTCGATGAATTTCCAGGAGAGCGCCGAGATCGCGAAGATCGCCGCCACCTGCAGCAGTTTGCGCAGCAGCCCCTCGTCCTGGGGGTTCTGGGCGTGGGTGGCGGTGAGGACGATGATCGGCGTCTGCCAGAGGTAGATCGCGTAGGAACGGACCCCGACCCAGCGCAGCGGCCGCACCCCGAGCCAGGTGCCGAGCCGGCAGGCCGGGTGGGCGAGCGGCATCAGCACCATCACCGTCGCCAGCGAGAGGAGGACGAAGCCCCCCTGGTAGAGGAAGGAGTCGAACTCACCGACCTGCCAGATCATGATCGCGATGATCACCAGCCCGAGGACGCCCATCGCGTCGAGCGTGTTGCGGGCCTGCAGGGTGATGCGGCGGCTGAGCCGGCGGCTCGGCCAGACCATCGCCAGCGCCGCCCCGAACAGCAGGCCGGCGGCGCGGGTGTCGGTGCCGTAGTAGATCCGCGAGGGGTCGAGACTCGGGTGGTAGAGCACCGCCATCTCGATCGTCGAGACCAGGGCCAACGCCAGCGTCAGGATCGCCAGCCGCGGCCGCAGCCCCGAGGGCGTCGGCCGCTCACGGACGAGCTTGACGCCGAGCAGCAGCAGAAACGGCCAGACGATGTAGAACTGCTCCTCGACCGAGAGCGACCAGAGATGGTTGAGCGGGCCTTCCGGCGCGAAGCGGGCGAAGTAGGAGACGTTGCCGAAGATCTGCTGCCAGTTGTTGACGTAGAACACGGCCGAGACGACGGCCTTGCGGAACTGGTCGGGCTGGGCCGGGCCGAAGATTGTCACCCAGGCGAGGACGATCGCCAGCATCACGAACAGGGCCGGCAGCAGGCGCCGGGCGCGGGCCAGCCAGAAGCTGCCGAGCTTGATCCGGCCGCGGGCGGAGAACTGGGCCAGCAGCAGGTCGGTGATCAGGTAGCCGCTGAGGGTGAAGAAGATGCCGACCCCGAGCAGCCCCCCGGGCGCCCAGTCGAAGCCGAGATGGAAGACGATCACGGCGATCACGGCGATCGCGCGCAGCCCGTCGAGCCCGGGCATGTAGCGCTGGCTGCGCTTAACTGGTTCGGGCATCGGTGGCCCGCATGCTACGCGCGCCATATCCCGGAAGCGGTCGAGCCCGTATGCGGCGAAGACCGGATCGCCGCGACGCTGGTACCTTTACGGGCCGTGGATCTCGTCAATACCTCTCGGAGGAGCAAGGGCCTTGGCGCGATCCTCGCCCTGGCAGTTGCCGCGACGGTCGCATTCGCGGTCCTGAGCGCCTCTGCCGCGCCCGCCGCGACGGCCGGCGCCTGCCCCAGCTTCCGCGTCCTGCACAACGACCGGATCGGCCCGGCCAACCTGCCGGCCGGCAGCTACGAAGTCACCCCCGCGGCGGGTTCCGGCCTCAGCTGCGCCCGCGCCTCAGCGCTCTTCACCCGCTTCCTCGCCGACTGGGACGGTGTTCTGCCGACCCCCTGGAGGGTGATCGGACAGGGACCCGGCAAGGCCTCGTTCGCTCGCGGCAACCGCGTCGGTTTCAGGGTGGCGCGCTCCGGTGGCGGCGAAGAAGAAGGCGGCAATCCGAGGATCGGCGCGCTCTGCCCCGGGACCTACACCGTCAATCACCGCACGATCGTCGGTCCCCTGGCCTTCAACCGCGGCCGGTACCTGATCTACATCCCGTCCCGCTCGGGAATCACCTGCCGCCGCGCCTCGGTGATCTTCACCCGCTTCCTCGGCCAGCCCGGCGGGCGACTGCCCTTCCCCTGGCGGGTCATCAACCAGACGGCGACCTTCTACAAGCCGTCCAACCCCACCCGCTCCGCCTTCCGGCTCGAGCCGTTCGCCGGCACCTGAGCTGAGCCCCGCCTGCCGCCGGTTCGGCTCCCCGCGCCGCCGCGCCTACCCCATCGATGGCCGCTTGGATACTTGTATCCTGGCCTATGGCCTCGGTGATCTCACTCGACCGCTCGAAGCGAGGCAGCGCCACGCCGACACGGGTCCAGGTCTACGTGGCCCTGCGCGATGCGATCGTCCGCGGCCGCCTCGAGCCGGGGCAGCGGCTTTCGGAGAACGTCCTCGCCGGCGAGATGGGGATCAGCCGCACGCCGATCCGCGAGGGACTCAGCCTGCTGCGCGAGGACCGGCTGGTCGAGACGGTGCCGCAGCTCGGCAGCTTCGTCGCCCGTGTCAACGCGACCGCGATCGGCGACGCCCAGTTCATCCGCGAGGCGCTCGAGTGCGCCGCGATCCGGCTCACCGCCAAGGTCGCCGGCGAGGCCGACATCGCCGAGCTCGAGGAGAACCTGCAGAGCCAGCAACGGGCCCTGGAGGACGGCGACCTCGACGCCTTCTACCTGCTCGACGACGGCTTCCATCGCCGCCTCTGCGACCTCAGCGGCCACGTCACGGTCTGGACCGTCAGCGAGCGCGCCAAGGCGCACCTGAACCGGATCCGCCGCCTCAGCCTGGGGATGCCGAATTACCTCGAGGAGATGATCGCCGAGCACCACCAGGTACTCGATGCGGTGGCCGCCAACGATCCGGACCTGGCCGAGTCACACCTGCGTGCCCACCTGCGGACGGTCCTGCGCGAGGTGCCCCGGATGCGGGCCGAACATCCCGACTACTTCGACCAGACCGCGAACGCCTGAAGCATCGGGGCCGATCGACTTCGGTCGTCGCGCTTGTCGCGCTCAGGCCGAATTCAGCTCAAGGGCGAAGGGGGTGCCCTCGGAGTCGCGGCAGATCGACCAGCGCTCGCCCGGGTGGACGATGGCGCCGCCGAACTCGGTCACCTTCTCGAGCGTGGCGCTCATGTCGGCGACGCCGAAATAGGGGAGCGAGCCGGTGTCCCCGGGGCCTCTCCCCCGCTCGTGGATCCCGAAACGCATCCCGTCCTCCTCGTGGACCCAGCCCTGGCCGGCGCCGGCCGGGCGCGGTGCGGGGTCGACCCCGAGGACGGCGCTCCAGAAGCGCAGGGCACGCTCGGGGTCGTCGGCGGGGAACTCGATCAGCGGCGTGCTCATCGGCTCAGTATCACCGCTCGCCAGGGTCTGCGGTCAGTCGGCCGTAGGCATCTGGGCGGCGGGTACTGAGGAACGGGAACAGCTCCAGCCAATCGCGGCGCTGGTCGAGGTCGAGGTCGGCGACGATCACGGCGGCTTCGTCGCGCGGGGCCTGGACGAGGACGCGGCCGTAGGGGTCGGAGATGAAGGAGGAGCCGTAGAAGCGCAGCGGCGCCTCCTCGCCGATGCGGTTGACGGCGACCATGAAGAGGCCGTTGGCGATGCCGTTGGCGACGATCACCTGTTGCCAGAGCGGCTGGGTGTCGAACTCCGGGTGGTCGGGCTCGGAGCCGATCGCGGTGGGGTAGATGAGGATGTCGGCGCCCTCGAGGCCGTAGGCGCGGGCGAGCTCAGGAAACCACTGGTCCCAGCAGGTCGGCAGGCCGAGCTGGGCCTCGCCCAGCTTCAACACCGGGAACGGGTTCTCGTCGGCGGGGCCGGGCCGGAAGTACTGATCCTCGTGGTAGCCGGCGGTGACCGGGATGTGGAGCTTGCGGGTGCGGGCGAGGAGGCCGCCGTCGGGGGCGACGACGATCGCGGTGTTGTAGCCGAGGCCGTCCTCGGCCTCGGCGCGCTCGTAGAGGGAGGCGTGGAGGGGGACGCCGGTCTCGGCCGCGAGCTCGGCCGCGAAGCTGTGGGTCGGGCCGCCGGGCAGCACCTCGGGCTCGGCGCCGGCTGCGTCCGGACCGGCCGGATCGACCGCGAAGTAGCGGCTCAGGGTCAACTCCTGCAGGCAGATCAGCTGGGCGCCCTCGGCAGCGGCAAGCCGGACCCCCGCGGCGAGCGCCGCGCGGTGCTCCTCTGGATCGGAGTGCCAGCGCTCCTGCACCGCCGCGATCCGAAACGGCGCCCGCTGCGCCGGACGCGTGCGGGCGGGCGAGTGCTCCACCTCCGGCGCCGTTATCACCCGAATCTCCGCCATCTCCACCGACTCTAGACCCCCGCCATCGGACGTGTCTGAGTAACGGGGTTCCATAGAACGCCTTACCTCAGACACCCCCGGGGAGCGGTCGGGGAGAATGGTGGGGTGAGCGCGACGCTGGAGTCCACGCCTGCGGCAGACGGCTTCCGGATGCCGGGAGAGTTCGAGCCGCACTCGGGGTGCTGGATGATCTGGCCGCAGCGACCGGACAACTGGCGGCTGGGCGCCGAACCGGGCCAGGCCGCCTACGTCGCCGTGGCCTCGGCGATCGCCGCCTCGGAGCCGGTGACTATGGGGGTCTCCGACGCCCAGTTCGAGCGCTGCCGGGCGCTGCTGCCGAGCGCCGTCCGGGTCGTCGAGCTGGCCAGCGACGACGCCTGGATCCGCGACACGGGCCCGACCTTCGTACTCGACGGCGCCGGCAGGCGCCGCGGCGTCGACTGGCGCTTCAACGCCTGGGGCGGACTCGACGGCGGCCTCTACTTCCCCTGGGATCGCGACGAGCGGGTCGCCGCCAAGGTCCTGGAGGTCGAGGGCGCCGACCGCTACCGGGCGCAGATCGTGCTCGAGGGCGGCGCGATCCACGTCGACGGGGAGGGCACCGTGATCGCGACCGAAGAGTGCCTGCTCAACTCCAACCGCAACCCCGACCTCAACCGCGAGCAGATCGAGGCGGCACTGCACGCCCACCTGGGCAGCGAAAAGATCGTCTGGCTCGGCCGGGGCGTCTACAACGACGAGACCGACGGCCACGTCGACAACCTCGCCTGTTTCGCTCGCCCCGGAGTCGTCCTGCTGAGCTGGAGCGAGGACGAGTCCGACCCGCAGGCTGAGATCTCCCGCGACGCGCTGGCCAGACTGGAGGCGGCAACCGACGCCCGCGGTCGACGCTTCGAGGTCGTCAAGCTCCCTTCCCCCGGCCCGCTGAGGCTCAGCGCCGAGGAGGCCGCCGGGGTCGACAGCGCCGCCGCCAGCAAGCCGCGCCGCGCCGGTGACCGGCTCGCCGGCTCCTACGCGAACTTCTACATCGGCAACGAGCGGATCGTCTTCCCGCTGCTCGACGAGCGCCGCGACGAGCAGGCCGCCGCGATCCTGCGCGACTGCTTCCCCGAGCGCGAGGTGGTCGGCGTGCCGGCGCGTGAGATCCTGCTCGGCGGCGGCAACATCCACTGCATCACCCAGCAGGTGCCGGCCGCCGGCTGATCTCAGGCGCGGACGCCGAAGCTCCCGTCGGAGGTGCTGCGCTTGAGCTTCCGGGCCGGCTTCGCCTCGGGATCCTCGGTTAGGCTCGCAACCGCGGCAGCCGGCAATTGGGAAAGGGGAATCGTGAAACTGGTGATCGGCATCGTCCGGCCAGAGAAGGCGAACGATGTGCTCGAGGCGCTCTACCGCGCCGAGGTGCGAGGCGTCTCGATGAGCCGCGTACAGGGCCACGGGGGCGAGCTGGAACGGGTCGAGACCTACCGCGGGACGACCGTGCAGATGGGACTGGCCGAGAAGGTCCGCTTCGAGATCGCCGTCTCCGACGAGTTCGTCGACCCGACCGTCGACGCCCTCGCCGAGGGGGCGCGGACCGGAGGGGTCGGCGACGGCAAGATCTTCGTCGTCCCGCTCGAGCGGGCGGTGCGGATCCGCACCGGCGACACCGGCATGGGCGCCGTCACCCCGGTGGAGAAGTGATGGCCATCGCGGCCATGCCGGGGATCGACAGCGGCGACACCGCCTGGATGCTGGTCGCGACGGCGCTGGTGCTGATGATGACTCCGGCGCTGGGCCTCTTCTACGCCGGCCTGGTGCGCTCGAAGAACACCCTCAACACGTTCATGATGTGCGTCGCGGCGATCGCCGTCGCGGTCGTCACCTGGGCGGCGGTCGGCTACTCGCTCGCCTTCGACGGCAACGGCCCGATCGTTGGCGGCCTCGGCAACGCCTTCCTCAACGGCGTCGACTTCCTGCCGCGCGAAGGGACGAAGATCCCCGAGCTTGTCTTCTTCGCCTTTCAGGCGACCTTCTGCATCATCACCGTCGCCCTCGTCTCCGGCGCCGTGGTCGAGCGGATGCGGTTCGGCGCCTTCCTCGTCTTCGCGGCGCTGTGGTCGGTGCTGGTCTACGCGGTGCTGGCCCACTGGGCCTTCGGCGGCGGCTGGCTGCAGGCGCGCGGCACGCTCGACTTCGCCGGCGGCGTCCCGGTCGAGATGGGGTCGGGATTCTCGGCCCTGGCGGCGGCGCTGGTCGTCGGCGCCCGCAAGGACTACGGCCGCCAGGCGCTGCTTCCCCACAACGCGATGTACGTGCTACTCGGCGCCGGGCTGCTGTGGTTCGGCTGGTTCGGCTTCAACGGCGGCAGCGGCTTCTCGACCGGCGACCCGAGCGTGCTGGCCTTCACCAACACGCTGCTCTGCCCCGCCTGCACGCTGCTCGTCTGGTTCGCCCTCGACCTGATCCGCGGCCGCAAGGTGACGGCGATCGGGGCGGCGACGGCGATCGTCGTCGGCTGCGTCGCGATCACCCCGGCCTGCGGCTACGTCAGCCCCGGCTGGGCGATGCTGCTCGGCGCCCTGGCGGCACTGCCGAGCTACGCGATCATCGTCTGGCGGACGCGGACCCGGGTCGACGAGACCCTCGACGTCCTCGCCGCCCACGGCACGGCCGGCTTCTTCGGGATCCTCTTCATCGGCTTCTTCGCGCAGGCGGCCTGGAATGGCGTCTCCGACGGGCTCTTCTACGGCAACGCCGCCCAGCTCGGCGACCAGGCACTGGCGGGGCTCGCCGCGCCGGCTTACGCCTTCCTCGCCACCTTCGCGCTGTTGAAGCTGATCGGCCTGGCGATGCCGCTGCGGACCAGCGAATCCCACGAGGCGATCGGGATGGACGTCACCCAGCACGGCGAGGAGGCCTACTTGACCGGCGAGGGCGCGATCCTGATCACCGCCGAGGCCGGTGTCGAGGAGAGGCGGGCGGTGGCGGACCCGGCCTAGTACGGGCCGGAAGTCCGCCGGCGCCTGACACAATGGCGGCGTGCTCGGGTCCACCTTTAAACGAGGAGCAATGAGATGAGCGAGCAGGCGAAAGCGCCGGGGCGGATCGCCTTCGTCCAGTCCAGCTGGCACAAAGACCTGGTCGACGAGTGCCGCTCGGCCTTCTTCGACCGAGGTCGGACAGCTCGGCGTCGCCGAGAGCCGGATCGACCTCTTCGAGGTGACCGGCGCCTTCGAGATCCCGCTGACCGCCAAGCGGCTGGCCGAAAGTGGCCGCTACGACGCGATCGTCGCCGCCGGGCTGGTCGTCGACGGCGGCATCTACCGCCATGAGTTCGTCGCCGAAGCGGTGATCGGCGGGCTGATGCGGGTCCAGCTCGACAGCGGGGTGCCGACGATCTCCGCCGTCCTCACCCCCCACCACTTCCACGAGCACGAGACCCATCGCGCCTTCTTCGCCGCGCACGTGCGCGAGAAGGGCGCCGAGGCCGCGCGAGCCTGCGCCCACACCGTGGACACGCTCGCGCGACTTCCGGTCGGCGCCTGATCCAGGCGGCTTCCGCGAGTCCGCACTTATGTCCGGTATGCGGACGCAAGTACGGACTCGGCTCCCTCAGGAACCCCACTCGGTGGCGGCCGCGTAGCGCAGCGAGCCCGGCGTGGTCAGCAGCTCGCCGGTCTCCAGCAACGTCTTCAGGCCGGAGAGGATCATCGGCCAGCCGCCGAAGAGTTCGGAGTTGGCGCCCTCGGGCAGCTGGTCGTGGGTGACCAGCAGCCGGCAGGAGTCGCCGACCGGCTCGATCTCCCAACTCACCCGCGAGGTTCCCGCCGCCTTGACGTCCTCGCTCCAGAGCGCCTGGAAGGTCTGGACCAGGCGCCGCGGGGGCTCCACCTCGACATTCTCTCCGGCGGCGATCTCGACAACCCCGGGGACCCCGGAGCTGTACCCCGAGCCCGGCGTCCAGTCGGAGCTGACGCCGACGCCGAAGTTGTACTTCTGGCGCAGCTCCGAATCGGTGATCGCCTCCCAGAGGCGCTCGGGCGTGGTCTTGATGTAGATCTCGAAGACGGCCATCGCGCGTCCGTCGACGACCTCCCACGGTTCTCTCGTGTTCATCGTTCCTCCTCCTCGATGTCTTGTTTCAACTGGCTGAGGCCGGCCGCCCAGGACTCGGCGTACTTGCTCACCCAGCGCTCGTAGACGAGCCGGATCGGGACGGGGTTGAGGAAGTGGAGCTTCTCGCGACCACGCCGCTGCGTGGTTACCAGCCCCGCCTCCTCCAGCACCCTGAGGTGCTTCATCACGCCGAAGCGCGACATCGGCAGGCGCTGACCGAGGGCGCTGAGGGTCTGCCCGTCCTGGCGAAACAGCTCGTCCAGCAGCTCTCTCCGCGTCGGGTCGGCCAGCGCCCTGAAGACCTCGTCCATATGGCGTCACCATACGTGACCTTTTGGTCACCTGTCAAATGCCGCTGGGATTAAGGCCCTCTGAAACCGCACCCAGAAGTAGGCTTATGTCGATGGCTGTCGGGACCCCCCATCCGGAAGCGCCACGATGATCGACCGCGGACGCGCCGCCGTCATCGGCGGTGGCACGATGGGGGTCGGGATCGCCTCGGCGCTGGCCCGCGCCGGAATCATCACCGAGCTGGTCGAGGTCAACCAGGAGCTGGCCGACGAGGCGGTCGCCAAGGCCCGCGAGGTAATCGACGACGGCGTCGCCCGCAGCCGCATCACCCCCGGCGACGGCAAGCTGGCGAAGGAACGGATCAGCCCCTGCGTCGGGATCGAGAACGCGACCCCACGCCCGCGGCTGGTGATCGAGGCGGTGCCGGAGCGCCCGGAGCTCAAGCACGAGGTCCTCGCCGCGGCCGAGGCGCTGGAACCGGAGCTGCTCGCCTCCAATACCAGCGGCATCTCGATCGATGAGCTGGCAGCCGGGGTCGCCGACCCGAGCCGCTTCATCGGCCTGCATTTCTTCAACCCCGTCCCGGCGATGCCGCTGGTCGAGGTGGTGATCGGCAGCGCCACCTCTCCCGAGACCCGAGAGGCCGGCATCGCCCTGGTCAGAGAGATCGGCAAGGAGACCGTCGAGGTCGGCGATTCGCCCGGATTCGCCAGCAGCCGCCTCGGCCTGGCGCTCGGGCTGGAGGCGATCCGGATGGTCGAAAGCGGCGTCACCAGCGCCGTCGACATCGACCGGGCGATGGTGCTCGGCTACCGCCACCCGGTCGGGCCGCTGCGGCTGACCGACCTGATCGGGCTCGACATCCGCCTTGACATCGCCCGCAACCTGAGCAAGGCCTACGGCGATCGCTTCGCACCGCCGCTGCTGCTCGAGCAGATGGTCGCCGAAGGCAAGCTCGGCAAGAAGAGCGGGCAGGGCTTTTACAGCTGGGAGTAGGCGAGACCGCAGGGCGTTGGGGAGGGACGGATGCCCCTCACCTGCGCAACAGCCTGGGAGGCTTGGTGAGGGGCATCCGTCCCTCCTCCCAACCCCCTACGCTTCTTCGATGGCAACTCCCGCAGCACGACCGCTCTCCAGTGCGCAGTTCGAGCTGCTCGCCAAGCATGGTGAGGAGCGGACCGCGGCGGTCGGCGAGACGCTGTTTGAGATCGGCGACCGCGAATACGACTTCGCCGCGATCATCGAGGGCGAGGTGGCGGTCCTCGACGGCTCCGGCGAGGAGATCTTGCGCCACGGTGCCGGCGGCTTCCTCGGCGAGATGAACCTGCTCTCCGGCCAGACCGTCTTCCTCACCGCGCTCGTGACCGAGCCGATCCGCTACATCGCGGTCAAGCGCAACGTCCTCAAGCAGCTGCTGTTCGACGACAGCGGGCTCTCGGAGCTGCTGCTCTCGGCCTTCATCGAGCGCCGCGAGATGCTGCAGGCGCGGCAGGGAATCGGGGTCGAGATCATCGGCTCGCGATCGTGCGAATCGACCCGGCGGCTGACCGAGTTCGCCCGCCACCAGCGCCTCCCCTACACCTGGCGCAACAGCGACGAGGACGCCGCGGCGGCGGCACTGATCGAGGGTCTCGACCCGGAGGAGCTGCCGCTCGTCCGCATCCCCGGCGGCACCGACATGAAGGGACCGAGCAACGGCGAGCTTTCGCGGGCGCTGGGGATCGGCCTCGAGCTGGAGGCGGAGGAAGAGGTCGACCTGCTGATCATCGGCGGCGGCCCGGCGGGACTGGGCGCCGCGGTCTACGGCGCCTCGGAGGGGCTGGAGACGCTGCTGATCGACGGCACCGTGCTCGGCGGCCAGGCCGGCACCTCGCGGCGGATCGAGAACTACCTCGGCTTCCCGGGCGGCATCAGCGGCACCGAGCTGGCGGGGAGGGCGATCACCCAGGCGCGCAAGTTCGGGGCAAGGACCGGCACGCCCTACCGGGCCGAGTCGCTGGAGCCCGGCGGCGACCGGCATCTGGTCAAGCTCGAGGAGGGCAACGAGATCCGCGCTCGCGCGGTGCTGCTCTCGACCGGCGCCGAATACCGCAAACTGCCGGTCGCCGATCTCGACGCATACGAGGGGATCAGCGTCTTCTACGCCGCCGGGCCGCCCGAGGCCCAGCTCTGCGGCGCCCAGCGGGTCGGCGTCGTCGGCGGCGGCAACTCCGCCGCGCAGGCGGCGATCTGGCTCGCTCGCGGCGGCGCCCTCGTCACCCTCCTGCATCGCCGCGCCGACCTGCGCGAGACGATGTCCGCCTACCTGCTCGACGAGCTCGAGCGCTTCGGCGTCGCGGTTCGGAACCGCAGCGAAGTCAACGCTCTGCACGGCGAGGACGGTCAGCTCGAGGCGGTGACCCTGACCGACGGCGAGCGCCTCCCCCTCTCCTTCCTCTTCCTCTTCCTCGGCGCTTCCCCCTGCACCGAGTGGCTCGGCGACGTCGTCGCCCGCGACAGGGACGGCTTCATCCTCACCGGCGAGGACGCCGGTGCCGACGGCCTGCTGGAGACCAGCGTCCCCGGGATCTACGCCGCCGGCGACGTCCGCGCCGGCTCAATCAAGCGCTGCGCCACCGCCGTCGGCGAGGGCGCGACCGTCGTGCGGTTCGTTCACGAGCGGATGTCCGCTCTCAGCGACTCCCCGTCAGCGGCTGCCTGAGCCAAGCGGTGGGGAGAGCCGGGTGGCACTCGCCAAGCCTCCCAAGCTGTTGCGCAGGCGAGTGCCACTCGGCTCACCCCACCATCACGGATAGACAGACCGCAGCCGCGCCGCCTCGGCGACGCGGGCGATCGCGACCGCCTGGCCCGCCTCGCGCCAGCCGACGCCGTGGCGCTCGGCGGCCGCGGCGATCCGCTCGATCGCCGCCTCGAGGTGGCCGCGCAGGCGATCGGCGATCTCCCCCGCGCTCCAGGAATAGTGCTGCTGGTCCTGGGCCCACTCGAAGTAGCTGACGGTGACGCCGCCCGCGTTGGCGAGCAGGTCGGGGACGATCGGGATACCGCGCTCGGCGAGGATCAGGTCGGCCTCGGGGGTGGTCGGGCCGTTGGCGGCCTCGACGATCAGCCCACAATCGATCCGGCCGGCGTTCTCGGCGGTGATCTGGCACTCCAGCGCGGCCGGGACGAGGACGTCGCAGGGGGTCTCCAGCATGCCGGCGCGGGTCGTCTCGACACCTCCGGGGAAGCCGCGTAGGAAGCGGTTCTCGGCAATCCAGGAGAGGGCCTCATCGACGTCGATCCCGTCGCGATTGGCGACCCCGCCGGTGACGTCGCAGAGGGCGACGATCGTCGCCCCGCGGTCGTAGAGCTCTTTGGCGATCACGCCGCCGACGTTGCCGAAGCCCTGGATCGCGACGCGGGAGTTGGGGACGCCGCGGCCGAGGCGGTCCATCATCGCCTCGGCGCAGATCGTCGCCCCCAGCCCGGTGGCCGCCTTGCGCCCCTGGGTGCCGCCCAGCACCAGCGGCTTACCGGTGACCACGCCCGGGGTCGCCTGGCCGACATGCTGGGAGTAGGTGTCCATGAACCACGACATCTCGCGCTCGCCGGTCGCCATGTCGGGCGCCGGGATGTCCTGCTCGGGGCCGATCACCGGCACCAGCTCGCTGGCGAAGCGGCGCGTCACCCGCTCCATCTCCCCGATCGAGAGCCGATTGGGGTCGCAGCGCACCCCTCCCTTGGCGCCGCCGAATGGAAGCTCCAGCAGCGCGCACTTGAGGCTCATCCAAAGCGCCAGCGCCGCGCACTCGCCGAGCGAGACGCCGGGGGCGTAGCGGACTCCGCCCTTGGTCGGGCCGAGAGCAAAGGTGTGCTGGACGCGGTAACCGGTGAGGCTCTCAATCTCGCCGCTGTCGCGGCGGATCGGGAAGTTGGAGACGACGGCGCGGCGCGGCTCAAGCAGCCGAGCGCGGGCGTCGCCGCCGAGGTCGAGCAGGTTGGCGGCACGGTTGAACTGGGTCACGGCGACGCGCCACAGCTCCGAGCGCCACTCGTTGCCGGGCGAGACCTCGAAGGCCTCCGTCGCAAGGACGCTGCCCCAACCTCCGCTGCCGCGGCGCTCGCGCCCGCCATCGAACTCAGCCACGGACCGAGAGCGCCTCCTCGAGATTGTCGAGCAGCAGGGCGACGAACTCGGGGTCGAAGTGGGTGCCGCTCTCGCCGCGGAGGATCGCCACAGCCTCGTCGATCGGCATCGCGCCGCGGTAGCTGCGATCGCTGAGCAGGGCGTCGAAGACGTCGGCGACGGCGACGATCCGCCCCTCGATCGGGATCTCCTCGCCGCGCAGCCCCTGGGGATAGCCGCGGCCGTCCCAGCGCTCGTGGTGGGTCAGGGCGATCTTCGCCGCCAGCTGCAGCAGGTCGCTCCCGGAGCCGGCGAGGATCTCGTTGCCGAGCGTCGTGTGACGCTCCATCTCCAACCTCTCCTCGACGGTCAAGGGCCCGGGCTTGCGAAGGATCCGGTCCGGCGTCGCGACCTTGCCGACGTCGTGCATCGGGGCCGCCGCCCGCAGCAACAGGACCTGCTCGCGGTCGAGCCCGGCGAGCTGACCGAGGAAGGCGGCGACGGTCGCCATCCGGCTGACGTGCTCGCCGGTCCCGGCGTCGTGGCGCTCGATCGCCTTGGTCAAGCGGTCGACGGTCTCCTGACGCGAGGCCTGCAGCTCCGCGATCGCCCGCCCGCGGGCCGCCGCCAGTTGCGCGGCGAGCTCCTCCGCCCGTTTGCGGTCGGTGATCTCGGTCGAGATCTCCCAGATGCCGGTGATCTGGCCGGCATCGTCGACGTTGGGAAACTTGACCGAGAGGAACGAACGCTCGTCGCCGTCGATCGTCAGCTTTCCTTCGGTTTCGTAGCTGCCCCCGTGCTCGAGGATCTGCAGCTCGGGCGCCTCGTTCGGGCGCCGGCCCTCGCCCGGATCGAGGTCGGCCATCGTCAGCCCGATCAGCTCGCCAGGCTGCTTGCCCCAGAGTTCGTGGGCGGCCTGATTCGCCAGCTCGTACCGACCCTCGCGATCCTTCAGGTAGACGGGGATGGGAGCCTGGTCGATCAGCCGCTGCAGGCGGACCTCCAGTGCCTCGGCGTGGGCTTTGGCGGCGACTTCGAGGTCGCGGCGGCGCAGCGCGTTCATCGCCGTGATCCGCAGCTGTCCCGGCCAGAACGGCTTCACCAGGTAGCCGTGGACGCCGAAGTCGAAGGCCTTTTCGGCCACCTCCGGGTGGTCTTCGCCGGTAACGAGGACGACCGCCGTGTTGGGGTGCTCGCCGGTGATCTCCTCAGCCAGGGTCAGACCGGACTCGCCGGGCATCTGGATGTCGCAGAGAGCGAGGTCGAACTCCCCGCCCTTGAGGATCTCGCGGGCGGCGGCGACGCTGCCGGCGAACTCGCACTCATAGCGCTCGCCGAGCGTCCGCTCGATCAGCTTCAGGATCTCGGGGCGGTCGTCGGTGGCGAGAATCCGGGGCTTTTCATCCACCATCCGACGGCTCCCGACGGTCGAGCAGGAGACGAATCGTCCGCAGCAGCTCGCCGGCGTTGAAGGGCTTCTCGATGAAGGCGCTGTCGCGCTGCTCGGCGAGCGCTTCGGGGGCCAGGACCTCGTGGCTGTAGCCCGACATGAAGACGACGACGATCCCCTCGCGAATCGCCTTCACCCGTTCGACCAGCTCGGTCCCCAGCATCCCCGGCATGATCACGTCGGTCAGCAGCAGATCGATCTTCTGCTCCGGCCGGTCGCAAATCTCAAGCGCCTCGACCCCCCTGGCGGTGCCGATCACCGAGTAGCCATTCTTGGTCAGGATCCGTTCGGCCATGCGCCGCACGTCCGGCTCGTCCTCGACGACCATCACCACCTCGCCGGCGCCGACTGGCCGCGCGACCTCCGCCGGCTTGATCGCGACCGGTCCCTCGCCGCTCGCCGGCAGGTGGATCTTGATCGTCGTCCCGACCTGCGGCTCGGAGTAGACGTCGACCCGGCCGCCGGCGCCGGTGACGATCCCGTAGACGGTTGCCAGCCCCAGCCCGGTGCCCTCGTCCTTGGTCGTGAAGAAGGGCTCGAAGGCCCGCTCGACGGTCTCGGCGTCCATGCCGACACCGGTGTCGCTGACCTTCAGTCGCACGTACACACCGGGGTCGGTTTCGGGGTGCATGAGGGAGTACTCCTCGTCGATCCGCGCCGGTTCGACCTCGACCACCAGGCGACCGCCGTCGGGCATCGCGTCGCGGCCGTTGACGGCGAGGTTGACGAGGACCTGCTCGAGCTGGCCGGGGTCCATCTTGATCGGCAACCGTTCCTCCCCGAACTTCGTCTCCAGCTCGATCCGCTCGCCCAGCGCCCGCCGCAGCAGGTTCTCGAGGTCGCCGATCACCTCACGCAGGAAGAGGGTTTCGGGTTTGGCGACCTCGCGGCGGCTGAAGATCAGCAGCTGCCGGGTCAGGGCGGCCGCCCGCTCGGCCGCCCGCCTGATCTCGCCGACGTCCTCCTGAGCCGGAGAGTCGGGCTCGATCTCGTCGCTGACGAACTCGGCGTAGTTGAGGATCACCGCGAGGATGTTGTTGAAGTCGTGGGCGATGCCGCCGGCCAGCTGGCCGACGCTCTCCAGCCGGCGGCCGCGGTCGAGCTGGCGCTGAAGGGCGCGCTCCCGGGCGCTCTCGGCGCGCTCGCTGATGTCGCGGACGGCGGCCGTGGCGAGGACGCCGTCCTCGGTCTCGATGCTCGAGAGGCTGATCTCGACCGGGAACTCGGTGCCGTCCTTGCGGATCGCGAAGAGCTCGACGCCGGCACCCATCGGCCGCGTCCGGGGCTCGGCGCAATAGTCGGCCCGGTGGCCGGGATGGGCGCCGCGGAAACGCGCCGGGACGAGCATCTCCAGCGGCTGGCCGATCAGCTCGTCGCGGTCGTAGCCGAACAGGGCCTCGGTCTGGTGATTGGCGAGGGCGATCAAGCCGTCGGCGCTGACGCCGACGACGGCGTCCGGCGCGAACTCGAGGAACTGCTCGAATTTACGCTCGACCGTGCGCCGCTCGGAGATGTCGCGGATCGCCGCGATCGCCACCGTCCCGGTAGCGGTCTCGATCGCCGAGAGCGAGATCTCCGCCGGGAACTCGGAGCCGTCGCGGCGCCGGCCGCAGAGGTCGGCTCGGTGAGCGTCCATCGGCCTGTTCTGAGGGTTGGCGAAGAATCCGGCGCAGAGGTCCGGGTGGGAGGCACGGAAGCGCTCCGGGGCGAGCAGCTCGACCGGCTTGCCGATCAAGTCGGCGCGCGGGTAGCCGTACAGCGCCTCGGTCTGGCCGTTGACGAAGGTGATGCCGCCATTCCGGTCGACGCCGACGATCGCATCCGGAACCGCCTCAAGCAGTTGCCCAAACTCAAAATTCCCGAATCGGGCAATGGGCGAAACTCCTTGGATTCCCACTTGAGCGCTCCTTTCGGATTATGCGCTCCCGCCGCCGACACTAACACCATTCGAGATGATCAGTAAGAACAGCGCGTTTTGCTGTTCTCCTGCTAATCGAGTTTAATCGAGCATCTGGACAGACCGTACAGGGTCGAGGCCCCGCCCCCGCTACGGCTAGCATCGACCAGGTGGAGATCCTGATCGTCGAGGACGAGGAGGCGATCGCCGACTTCCTCCGGCGCGGCCTCGAAGCGGAGGGTTACGCGGTCAGCTCCGCCGGCGACGGCATCGAGGGCGAGCGCCTGGCGCTCAGCGGCAGCTTCGAACTGGTGATCCTCGATCGGATGCTGCCGGGTCGCGACGGCCTCGAGGTCCTGGCCGCGATCCGGCGCGAAAAGCCGAACCTGCCGGTGATCCTGCTGACCGCGAAGGACGAGGTCGCCGACCGGGTCGCGGGCCTCGACGCCGGGGCCACCGACTACGTCGCCAAGCCCTTCTCCTTCGAGGAACTGCTGGCCCGGATCAGGGCTCACCTGCGCGCCGCCGGGACCGAGGCGACGACGGTGCTGGAGGCGGCCGGCATCCGCCTCGACCTGCTCTCCCGCCAGGTCGAGCGCGACGGGACATCGGTGCGCCTGCCCGAGCGCGAGGCGGAACTGCTGGCCTACCTGATCCGCCACCAGGGACGGGTCTGCACCCAGGAGGAGATTCTCGGTGCGGTCTGGGGCTACGACCACGACCCCGGCACCAACGTCGTCCAGGTCTACATCGGCTACCTGCGCCGCAAGCTCGACCGTCCCGACTCGCCGGCGCCGATCGAGACCGTGCGCTCTGTCGGCTACCGCCTCAAGGACCGGCGGTGAGGCGGACCTGGGGCGGGCTCGGCCTGCGGGCGCGACTGGCGATCTCGATCGGGGTCATCGTCCTCGCCGCCTTCGCGGTCGTCTTCGTCTTCGTCCGCGGCGAGATGTCCGACGAGTCGAGCGTGATCGGTCACGAGGAGAGGCGCGAGAACAGCGCCCCGCCGCCGACCACCACGGATTTCGGCGAGGGCGCGGCGATCTCGCCGATCAGCGACGCTCAGGAGGAGGTGCAACGGACCTTCCTGATCGTCGGCACCCTGACCCTGGTCGCGGCGCTGCTGGCCGGATACCTGCTGGCGGCGCGGACCGCGGCGCCGCTGCGGCGGATGGCGCTGCGGGCCGCCGAGGTCGACGCCGGCGACCTGACTCCACGCCTCGCCCCCGAGCCGGGGGCGGCGACGGAGCTGCGCACGGTGGTCGAGTCCTTCAACCACATGCTCGACCGCCTCGACCTCGCCTTCTCGCGCCAGCAACGCTTCGTCTCCGACGCCTCGCACGAGCTGCGCACCCCGCTGACCGCGATCCGCGGCCAGCTCGAGGTGCTGGCGCGGGAGGAAAACCCGGGCGCCGCGGACGTCCGCCGGGTCGAGGCGGTGGCGATGAACGAGCTGCGCCGGATGGAACGGCTGGTCGACGACCTCCTGACCCTGGCCCGGCTCGACGAGAGAACCGAACCGGCGCTGCGGCAGGTCGAGATCGGGCTCTTCCTGCGCGGGCTGGCGGAGGCGCCCGGGGGCGGCGACGCCGAGGTCGGCGACCTGGCGGTCGGCAGCGTCCGCTGCGACCCGGACCTGATCGCCCAGGTGATCCGCAACCTGATCTCCAACGCGCGCCGGCACGCCGGGCCCGGCGGCCGGGTTACGGTCTCGGCGATCGCGCGGGGGGATCGGCTCAGGGTCCGGGTCGACGACGACGGGCCCGGAGTGCCGGCGGACGAGCGAGACCGCGTCTTCGACCGCTTCCACCGCAGCCAGAGCTCGCGTGACCGCGCCTCGGGCGGCAGCGGCCTCGGGCTCGGCATCGCCCGCTCGCTGGTCGAGCTGCACGGCGGCAGGATCTGGATCGAGGACTCGCCGCTGGGCGGCGCCAGGGCGGCGTTCGAGCTGCCGGGCTTCCACGCCCGTCGATGAGAGTTCTCTCACCGAACGCTTAGGGTCGCGGAAGTCCACGCCTACACGATGGGCGCCGTGTATCGCTCCGACCAGAAGGTCCATGACGGCGTCGCCGGCAACTCCCGCCTGACCGGCGGCATGGCCGTGATCCTGCTCGTGCTGCTCGCCGCCGAGGGGGCGACGATCCCCTTCATCGGCTCGCTGCTGGCGCCGCACATCCTGATCGGGATGCTGCTGATCCCGCCCGTGGCGCTGAAGCTGGGCAGCACCGGTTACCGCTTCACCCGCTACTACAGCGGCAAGCCGAGCTACGTCCGCAAGGGCCCGCCGCCGCTGATCCTGCGGCTGCTGGCGCCTGGAGTCGTGCTCACCACCGTGGCGCTCTTCGGCACCGGGGTCGTCGTGCTGCTTGCCGGGCCGCCGAGCAACACCCTGCTGCTGGCCCACAAGGCCAGCTTCATCGCCTGGGTCGTGCTGATGACGGCGCACGTGCTCGGACACCTGCTCGAGGTTCCGCACCTGGCCGCGCCCGACTGGCGCCGCCACGGCCCGCGTGAGGCACGCCTGGCCGGCGCCGGGGCGCGGATCGCCCTGCTCGGCGCCTCGCTGCTGGCCGGCGTCGCCCTCGCCGCCGTCTCGGTATCCGCCGCCGGGCCCTGGCTCTAAGAAGACTCTCAGCCTCCACTTAGCGGGAATTTTGCCCCGCTCGCAAAGGTAATCGCATGGATCGCTACGAAAAATCCGAACGCCAACGCCAAGCGCGCCACCGCCGGCACGCCCAGAAGGCGCGCGCGGGGCGTCTGCGCAACCGAGTGATCGTCAGCGCCCTGGCCTGCTTCGCGCTGCTCTGGGGCGTCGTCTTCGTGCAGATGGCGACCGGCAACGACCCCGTGCTCGCAAGCTCATCGAGAACCAAGGCCGCGAAGGTGAAGAAGGCGCGGGCGGCCGAAGCGAAGGTCGAATCCGAAGCGAGGACCGAAGCCGAACCGTCCGAATTCGAATCCGAATCAGGCGAATCCGAACTGGAACCGTCCGAATCCGAATTCGAATCCGAAGCCGCGGTCGAAGCCGAACTCGAAGCCGAATTCGCCCAGGCCGAAGCAGAAGCCGCCGAAATCGAAGCGATCGAACTTCAGGGCGCGGAAGCCGAAGAACTGGAATCCGTCACCACCAGCCAATCGTGAGCGCCGAGCAGCAACGCACCTTCGCCTGCTTCGGCGGCACCGTCACGGTGCAGGTCGGCGGTGCCGATGCGGCCTCGGCGGCCAAGGCGGCCGAAGTTCAACTGCTCGAGGCCCACCGTCGCCTTTCCCGCTTCCTACCCGAAAGCGATCTCTGCCGTCTCAACGACGACCCTCGCCGCACCGTCAAGGTCAGCCCCACACTGCTCGAGTTGGCGGCGGCCGTGCGCCGAGCGGGGATGCTGAGTGGCGGCCTGGTCGACGCGACGCTGCTCGGTGAGATCGAGCGGGCCGGTTACGCCAGCTCCCGCGCTGACGGCGATTTCCGGATCGATGCTCCACCACGGCTCGGCGGGCAGTCGTCCTACCCGGCGGCGCCGAGCCCGGCCCACAACTGGAGCCTGGTCTCGGTCGACCGTCGTGACAGCACCGTCCGCCGCCCCCCCGGCTTGAAGATCGACAGCGGCGGCATCGCCAAGGGCTTGCTCGCCGACCTCGTCGCCCAGGAGCTGCGCACGCATCCGAGCTACTCGGTCGACTGCTGCGGGGACATCCGTATCGGCGGCGCCGAAGGACGGCCGCGCACCGTGCTGGTCGGCGATCCGGCCGGCGGCGAGCCGCTGCGCTCGATCGCGATCCGCAGCGGCGGCGTCGCCACCAGCGGGATCGGCAAACGCTCCTGGGTCGGCGCCGACGGTGCCCCCGCGCACCACCTCCTGGATCCGGCGACCGGCAGGCCCGCCTTCACCGGCGTCGTCCAGGCGACCGCCCAGGCGCCGACCGCGTTTCTGGCCGAGGTCTACTCGAAGCTGGCCCTGCTCTCCGGACCCGAGCAGGCAGCGGGGCACCTGCCCTACGGCGGCGTCCTCGTTCTCGATGACGGCAGCGTCGCGGTCGTCGAGGCCCAGGCGGCGCGGCCACGGCCGCTGGCGGTGGCGCGGTGAACGTCGCCCCCCATCTCTTCTGGATCACCAGCCGCGCCGCCGGCGGTGCGGCGCTGCTGCTCGCCAGCGCCAGCGTCGGCCTCGGGCTGATGATGAGCTCGAAGCGCAAGACTCCGAACAAGCGCGACTACCGGGCGCTGCACGAGGCGCTGTCCCTGACCACCCTGGCGATGGTCGCCCTGCACGGCGTCTCGCTGCTCGGCGACCAATTCCTCAACCCCGGCATCGCCGGGATCGCGATCCCCTTCGTCGGCCCCTACAAACCGCTGTGGACCGGGCTCGGGATCATCGCCGGCTGGGGACTGGCGGCGCTCGGCCTCACCTACTACCTGCGCGACCGGATCGGCGCCGCGCGCTGGCGGCGCGTCCATCGCTTCACTGCCGTCTTCTGGCTGGCGGCGATCGTCCACACGATCGGCGCCGGCAGCGACGCCGCCCAGCTTTGGTTCCTGGTCGTCAGCGGCCTGCTCGTCGTCCCCGCAGGTCTGCTGCTCGGGGTCCGCTGGCTGGGCCGCGCGGTCGAGGCCGAAGAGCAGCGCCGGGCCGAGGGCGTCATGGTGGCGCCCGAGCAAGGCTGACGGGGGAGTGCGGCAGTCTTTTCGGACGCTATGCGTCCGAAAAGACTGCCGCACCCTCAACTCACGTCGATCTCGAGCACCGCGGCGCCGCGGAAGCGGCCGGCGCGCAGGTCCTCGAGGGCGGTGTTCGCCGCCTCCAGCGGGTAGCTCGTGACCTCGGTCCGGACCGGAACCCGCGGCGCGACGTCGAGGAACTCCTCGCCGTCGGCGCGGGTCAGGTTGGCGACCGAGCCGAGGGTCCGCTCCTCCCAGAGGATCTCGTAGGGGAAGGAGGGGATGGCACTCATGTGGATGCCGGCGCTGATCACCCGAGCGCCCCGGGCGCTGACCCGCAGCGCCGCCGGCATCAACGCCCCGTCGGCGGCGAAGACGATCGCCCCGTCGAGTTCCTGCGGCGGGGTTTCCCGCGACGAGCCTGCCCACTCGGCGCCGAGCGAGCGGGCGAACGCCTGCCCGTCCTCGTCTCCCTCGCGGGTGAAGGCGAAGACGCGCCGGCCCTGGTGGACGGCTACCTGGCAGAGGATGTGGGCGGAGGCGCCGAAGCCGTAGAAGCCGATCCGCTCGGCCTCGCCGACCAGGCGCAGCGCCCGGTAGCCGATCAGGCCGGCACAGAGCAGCGGCGCCGCCTGATCGTCGGCATAGCTCTCGGGGATCGCGAAGCAGAAGCGCTCGTCGGCGACCGTCAGCTCAGCGTAGCCGCCATCGATGTCGTATCCGGTAAAGCGGGCGCGGTCGCAGAGGTTCTCGCGAGCGCTGAGGCAGTAGCGGCACTCGCCGCAGGTCCAGCCCAGCCAGGGGACGCCGACGCGCGCGCCGATCGCGTAGCGCCCCGCCCCCTCCCCCAGCCCGCAGACGGTGCCGACGATCTGGTGGCCCGGGACCAGCGGCAGCTTCGGCCGCTCCAGCTCGCCGTCGAGGATGTGCAGGTCGGTGCGACAGACGCCGCAGGCGTGGACCGCGATCAGGACCTGGCCGGGTCCCGGCGCCGGGTCGGGCAGCTCCGCCGCCCGCAACGGTTCACCGGCACGCTCCAGGACCATTGCCCGCATCGGTCAATGATCGCAGCGGCCTCAGCCGTGCGCCGCGGCGGCGAGCGCCGTGGGCCCGACGCCGGCCACGGGGGCCATGTCGAAGACCAGTCGCGGCTCCGGGGCGCTGCCGTCGAGGACCTGGGCGATCGCCTCGTTGACGTCCTCGAGCCGGCGCTCGGCGCGCAGGACGCGGGTCTCGCCGCGGCGGTGCAGCTCGAAGACCTCCTCGAGGTCGTGGTGGGTGCCGACGATCGAGCCGTGCAGGCTGAGGCCGCCGAGCACCGTCTGGAAGATCGGCAGCCGCAGCTCGTTCTCGGCCGGCAGGCCGACGCAGACCAGCCGCCCGCCGCGGGCCAGCGAGCCGATCGCCTGCTCGAAGGCGATCGGCGAGACCGCGGTGGCGATCGCGACGTCGGCGCCGCCGAGCTTCTGGATCGCCGCGATCGGATCTTCGCTCGAAGCGTCGATGAGGTGCTCTGCGCCCAGCTCGCCGGCGGTGGTGAGGCGGTCCTCGTTGATGTCGACGGCGACCACCTCGGCGCCGGTGACGCGCGCGTACTGCACCGCCAGGTGGCCGAGGCCGCCGGCGCCGAAGACCGCGACCCGGTCGGCGGCGCGGGCGCCGGACTCCTTGACCGCCTTGTAGGTGGTGACGCCGGCGCAGGTCAGCGGCGCGGCGTCGAGCGAGTCGACCCCGTCGGGGACGCGAACGACATGACGGGCGTAGCCGATCGCCAGCTCGGCGAAGCTGCCGTCCATCCCGTAACCGGTGTTGATCTGCTTTTCGCAGAGCGTCTCGCGACCGCTGTTGCAGTAACGGCAGTCGCCGCAGGCGTAGCCGAGCCAGGGCAGCGCGACACGCATCCCGACCTCGAGGCCGTGCGGGTTGCCGGGCCCGACCTGCTCGATCGTCCCGACCCCCTCGTGGCCGGGGATGAACGGCGGGCTCGGCTTCACCGGCCACTCGCCGTGGGCGGCGTGGATGTCGGTGTGGCAGAGGCCGCAGGCCTGGATGCGGACCTGCACCTGTTCGGGGCCGGCAACCGGATCGGGAACATCTTCGACGCTCAGCGGTTGGGTGAAATCGCGGACTACTGCTGCCTTCATGGTGCGCTCTCCTCTTGGTTCGGATTTGCCGGCGACCGGCTGATGAAGTGGACGCCGTCGGCACCCTCGAGCGAGAAGCTCTCGGCGGCTCCGGGGGCGACGTCGATTTCGAAGTCGGGGCGGCCCCAGCGCTCGTGCTGGTCGGCGTCGATCAGGAAGGGGACGCCGCCGATCTCGCCGAGGGCGACGTCGTTGGGACCGGCGGGCAGCTCGGCCGCGGTCAGGCACATCGCGGCGCTGCCGTCGCAGCAGCCGCCGGACTGGTGGAAGACGATCGAGCCGTGCTTCTCGCACAGCCGCTCGATCGCCTCCACCGCCGCGGGGGTCGCGTGGACGGAAGCCATTGCTTAGAAGAAGCCCAGCGGCTTGGGGTCGTAGCTGACCAACATGCACTTGGTCTGCGAGTAGTGGTCCAGCATCATCCGGTGGTTCTCGCGGCCGACGCCGGAGATCTTGTAGCCGCCGAAGGCCGCGTGCGCCGGGTACTGGTGGTAGCAATTGGTCCAGACCCGCCCGGCTTCGATCCCCCGGCCCATGCGAAAGGCGCGGGAGCCGTCGCGGGTCCAGACGCCGGCGCCGAGGCCGTAGAGCGTGTCGTTTGCGATCGCCAACGCCTCGGCCTCGTCCTTGAAGGTGGTGACCGAGACGACCGGGCCGAAGATCTCCTCCTGGAAGACCCGCATCTCGTTCGTCCCTTTGAGCACGGTCGGCTCGAAGTAGTAGCCGTCCTCGAGTTCCTCGTCGACCTCGGGCCGGTGGCCGCCGGTCAGCACCTCGGCGCCCTCGTCGAGCCCGATCTTGACGTAGCCCTCGATCTTCTCCAGTTGGGCCGCGGAGACCTGGGGGCCCATCATCGTCGCCGGGTCGAGCGGATTGCCCTGCTTGATAGCCCGCACCCGCTCCAGGACGCGCTCCATGAACTCGTCGTAGATCGACTCGTCGATCAAGGCCCGCGACGGCGCCGTGCAGACCTCGCCCTTGTTGAAGGCGTAGAGGACGAAGCCCTCGATTGCCTTGTCGAGGAACTCGTCGTCGGCCGCCATCACGTCGGCGAAGAAGATGTTCGGCGACTTGCCGCCCAACTCGGTCGTCGAGGGGATGATGTTCTGCGCCGCGTAACCCATGATCAGGCGGCCGGTAACGGTCTCGCCGGTGAAGGCGATCTTCGCGATCCGCTTGTTGGACGCCAGCGCCCGGCCGATCTCGCCACCGGGGCCGTTGACGATGTTCAGCACCCCCGGCGGGACGACGTCGGCGACGACCTCGGCCAGCTTGAGGATCGACCAGGGCGTCGGGCTGGCGGGCTTGACCACGGTGCAGTTGCCGGCGGCGAGCGCCGGGGCGATCTTCCAGGCCGCCATCAGCAGCGGGAAGTTGAAGGGGATGATCTGGCCGACGACGCCGAGCGGCTCGTGGAAGTGGTAGGCGTAGGTGTCCTTGTCGACCTCCGAGATCCGCCCCTCCTCCGAGCGCACGGCGCCGGCAAAGTAGCGGAAGTGGTCGATCACCAGCGGCAGGTCGGCGGCGAGGGTCTCGCGGACCGGCTTGCCGTTGTCCCAGCTCTCGGCGATCGCCAACATCTGCAGGTTTGCTTCGATCGCGTCGGCCATCGCGTTGAGGACGGCGGCGCGCTCGGCCGGTGAGGTAGCGCCCCAGGCGGCTTTGGCCGCGTGGGCGGCGTCGAGCGCGAGCTCGATGTCGGCGGGGGTCGAGTCGGCGACGCTGCTGAACGGCCGGCCGGTGGCCGGGGTCAGGTTGTCCCGATAGCGACCCTCGGTCGGGGCGACCCACTCGCCGCCGATGAAGTTGTCGTAGCGGTCCTTCAGCTCGACCGGGCTGTCAGCCTGCCCGGGAGCCGCAAACGTCGCTGGTTTCTCGATCGTGGCCATTGCTCTCTCCTACTCGCGTCTCGTTGGTGAAGCGGTCCAGTCGAGTCCACCACCGCCTTCGCGGTTCCCCATCCGTGCGGCAGCGCACACTCCACGCGGGTTTCCCGCATCCGCTCGCGGGAGACGGGTGGCGTGCAAAGCTCCGGGCGTGGCCCGCACCCATCCCGAGCTCCATCTCAGCTTCCGCTCCAACTGGCTGCGGGCGGCGGTGCTCGGCGCCAACGACGGGATCCTCTCCGTCTCCAGCCTGGTCCTCGGCGTCGCCGCCTCCGGCGCTTCCGCCGGCGCGATCCTCACCGCCGGCGTCGCCGGCCTGGTCGCCGGCGCCGGCTCGATGGCGGCTGGCGAGTACGTCTCGGTCAGCTCCCAGCGCGACACCGAGCGGGCCGACCTCGCGCTCGAGACGCGCGAGCTGAGGGAGGACCCCGAGGGCGAGCTGGCCGAGCTGACGGCGATCTACGAAGACCGCGGCCTGGAGAGCGAGCTGGCGCTACGGGTGGCGACGGCGCTGACGGAGAGCGACGCGCTCAAAGCCCACGCCCGCGACGAGCTCGGGCTCGACGAGGAGCGGGCCGCGCGGCCGCTGCAGGCCGCCTGGGCCTCGGCGCTCGCCTTCTCCTGCGGCGCCGCCCTGCCGCTGGTCGCGATCACCGTCTCCCCTGCCTCGGTCCGGGCGGCGGTCTGCGTGCTCGTCACCCTGATCGCCCTGCTGATCCTCGGCGACACCGGGGCCCGCCTCGGCGGCGCGCCGAGGTCGCGAGCGATCGCCCGTGTCGTCTTCTGGGGGGCGGCAGCGATGGCGGTCACCTCCGGGATCGGCGCCCTCGTCGGCACCGCGGTCTGACCCGCGTGGTGAGTTTTGCTCGTATGACAGGCAAAACTCACCACGCTGCCTAACCGCCGAGAGTCGTCTTCAGGCCTTCCCCGCCAGGGGAGGAGAGAACCCGAACGCCGATCGGGCCGACCGGCTCGACGCGGCCGGAGTCCTCGACGAGCAGGCCGCCGCGGTCGGCGAGGACGGCGCGGCCGCCCGCCGGCCCCGAGAGCAGCGCCGCCTTGGCCAGGGCCTCGGCTTCGACGGCGCTGTCGGCGAGGGCGGTGGCGCCGATCACGCCGGTCCAGGCGGGCTCGCCCGTCGCCGGGTCGAGCAGGTGGTGGCGAAAGCCGCCGTCCTCCCCGCGCCAGACCCGGACGTTGAGCCCAGAGGTCGCGAGGGCGCCGGAGCCGAGCTTGAGCGCGTGGGTGCGCTCGCCGCTGAGCGGATTCTCGACCAGGACTTCGTAAGGATTGACGAGCGCGTCCGAGCCGCCGAGGCGGATGTCGCCGCCGCAATCGACGACGAAGCGCGAGTAGCCGCGCAGGCGGGCGGCGAGCAGGTCGGCGGCCAGGCCCTTGCCGACGCCGCCGCTGTCGAAGCGCAGGCCGGGTGGGCGGGCGATCGTGCCGGCCTCGTCGTCGACCGCGACCGCGCGCCAGCCAGGCGCGGCGGCAGCGCCGGCGGGCCGGCGGGCCGGCGCTGACGCGAGCGCGGCGGCGAGCGGCGCCCGGGCCGGCCCGCGCAAGCCAACGTAGCCCGCCGCCTCGATCTCGCCCAGCAGGGTCGGGTCGACCAGGCCGCCGCTGCTCTCGGCCGCCGCCAAGGCGGCCCTGACCATCGCCCGCAGCAGCTCGGAGGCGGGGACGACTTCGCGGGGGTCCTCGTTGAGGCGGCAGAGTTCGCTCTCGGGCCGGAAGCGGGTCAGGGTCGCCTCGAAGTCCGCGACGAAGCGCTGCGCCTCGGCGGCAGCCTCGGCCGCGGGGGCCATCCCGGGACCGGGCTCACCGATCAACAGGCGTAGCTGGGAACCCATCGCCGCGAAGGCGAGATCGTGCTCGGCCATGTTCAGCGAACCTCCGTGATCAGAGCCTAGCCCGGCATCGATCCGGCGGCAGAAAACCACCCGCATGAGCGGGAGAAATACGGACGGCGGCGGTAACTGTCGGACCTATGGTGACCGCATGTGGGCTCGACTCATGCCGCTGCTGGTGGTTGCCCTGGTCGCCGCGGGCCTCGCCGGCTGCGGCGGTGATACCCGTCGCGGCGAGAGCGAGGGGGCGCAATCGACCGCGGCCTCGACCACGACCTCGCCCAGTCCGCGGTCGGCTGCGACCGGGACGGTGCGGATCGCCACGGTCACCGACCCGGTTCGCCGCGCCTACGTCGCTCGGGTCGACGCGGTCTGTGGCACGGTCGACCCTGAGCGCAGCAAGGAGCAGGAGCGGGCCGGAGCCGAGGCCGGCTCCGCGGCAGCCGTCAAGGCCTACGACGACACCATCGCGCTCGGCTGGAAGGAGCTGCGCCAGATCGAAGCGATTCCCGAGCCGCCCGGCGAGCGACCGCTGCTGAAGGCGAACGTCTTCGACGCGATCAGGTCCCAGCTGGCGATCAGGGCGGAGATCGGCAAAGCATTCGCGGCGGTCGAAGTTCCGCGGCTGCGGCGCCTGCGGGCCGAACTCGACAACTCGACCCGAACGCTGACCGGGTTCGCCCGCGGCTACGGCTTCCAGGTCTGCGGCGAGGAGTGAGGATGAACGCGATCCCCGACAAAGCGGCGGCACCGGCCCCGAAACCCAAAGCGAAGCCGAAACCGGCGCCCAAGCGCCGCGGCCCCAGCCCGCTGGCCGTGATCACCTCCGGGCTGGGCCTCTTCTTCGTCGTCCTCACCCTGCTGGCGATCCAGGTCCGCAGCGGCCACGACCCCTCTCTGGGGCCGGGGCTGGCGACGCCGGCGGCGATCGTCAAGTCCGGCGCCAAGGGCACCGCGACTTCGACCGCGACGACGGAAGCGGGGGCGATCGTCAGCCGCACCTCACCGGCGCCACCGCCATGAGCCCGGCCTCGCCAAGCCCGGCCGCGGCGCGGCTCGACCGGGGTCCCAGCCTGCTGACCCGCGTCGCCGCGGTCGCCATCATCCTGGCGCTGGCGGGCCTCGCCTACTACGCCGTCTTCGCCGGCCCGACCACGGTGACGGTCAACACCCCGGCCAGGGTCTCCCCGGCGCAGAGCCCGGCGTCGCCGACACCCGCGGGCGAGCCGAACGAGGAAGGACCCGAGGGCGGACAGGGTGGCTGAGCCCGATCCCGCCAACTACCCCTGGTGGCTTGCCTCGCGCTCGGCGGGGATCGTCGCCTTCGTGCTGATCACCGCCGCCGTCGTCCTCGGCCTCTTCATGGCCTCGAACGTGTTCCGCCGGCCCGGCCTGAAGGGGCGGCTGCTCAAAGTCCACGAGCAGATCACCCTGGCGGCGCTGTTCGCGATCGGCGCCCACGGCGTCCTCCTGCTCGGCGACGGCTGGCTCAGCCCAGGGATCACCGGGATCACGATCCCGTTCACGCTCGCCTACCGGCCGCTCTGGACCGGCCTCGGGATCCTCGCCGGCTACCTGGCCCTGATCCTTGGGCCGACCTATTACCTGCGCCGCCGGATCGGGACCAAGCGCTGGCGCCGGCTGCACCGCCTCACCGTCGTCGTCTTCGCCCTCGCGGTCGCCCACTCGCTGGGCTCGGGGACCGACGGCGCCAGCCTCTGGATGCGGACGCTGGCGATCGCCAGCGCCGTGCTCGTCGCCGGCCTCCTCGCGGTCCGCTACGGGCGCCGCTCGCCGAAGCGCAGGGCCCTCACCCCTGCACCGGCGCCCGTGCCGGCGCCTGCACCCGCGCCGAGCAGCACCGCGAAGGCCTGACCCGCTCCGTAGTTTCCCCTCGCCGAGGCCGGTGAGAAATACCGATGAACGAGGGTGCGGCCGTACTTAGGTTGTCGGCAATGAGCTCCCTGGAACTCGCCCGCTGGCAATTCGGCATCACCACGCTCTACCACTTCATCTTTGTCCCGCTGACGATCGGGCTGGCGTTCTGCGTCGCCCTCTTCCAGACCCGCTGGTACCGGAGCGGCGAGGAGCACTGGCTGCGCTCGACCCGCTTCTGGGGCAAGTTGATGCTGATCTCCTTCGCCCTCGGGGTCGCCACCGGGATCGTCCAGGAGTTCCAGTTCGGGATGGCCTGGTCGAACTACTCGCGCTTCGTCGGCGACATCTTCGGGGCGCCGCTGGCGATGGAGGGTCTGGCCGCCTTCTTCGTCGAGTCGACCTTCCTCGGCCTCTGGATCTTCGGCTGGGGCCGCCTGTCGAAAAAGGTCCACCTCACCTGCGCCTGGCTGGTCGCCGGCTCGACCGCGCTCTCGGCCTACTTCATCCTCGCCGCCAACTCCTGGATGCAGCACCCGGTCGGCTACCGACTCGCCGACGGCAAAGCCGAACTGACCAACATCGCCTCGGTCCTCTTCAACAACACCGCGCTCTACGCCTTCGCCCACACGATCCTGGCGTCGCTGCTGACCGCGGGGATGGTCCTGATCGCCGTCTCCGCCTGGCACCTGCGGCGCGGCAACGAGACCAAGGTCTTCGGCGGCGCGATGCGGCTGGCGCTGCCACTGGTGACGATCGCGGCGATCGCGACAGTCTTCGTCGGTCACTTCAACGGCATCCTGATGAGCCGGCAGCAGCCGATGAAGATGGCCGCCGCCGACGCCGTCTTCGAAACCAAGAAGGGGGCCGGGCTCTCGCTCTTCGCGACCGGCAACTTCGAGTCCAATCCGGAAGGGCTGAGCCGCAACGTCGAGATCCCGCAGCTGCTCTCCTGGATCTCGACCGGCTACCCGAACGGCGAGATCCAGGGGATCAACAACCTCAACCGCGAGTACCAGCGCAGGTACGGCCCCGGCAACTACACGCCGATCGTCGGCATCGCCTACTGGACCTGGCGGGCGATGCTCGGCTGCGCCGGCCTGATGCTGCTCTTCGCCGCCTATGGCTGGTGGCTGCTGCGCAAAGGCAAGCTGGAGCGCTCCAAGCGCTTCCTGACGATCGCCGTCCCCGCCGTCGCGCTGCCGTTCGCGGCCAGCGCCACCGGCTGGCTGTTCACCGAGATGGGCCGCCAGCCCTGGGCCGTGTTCGGGCTGCTGAAGACCAATGTCGCCAACTCGCCCAGCGTCGGCGCCGGCGAAATCCTCATCACCCTGGTCGGCTTCACGCTGCTCTACGGGGTGCTGGCGGTGATCGCCGGCCGCGTCTTCCTCAAGACCGTGAAGAAAGGCCCGGTCGAGGCGGGCAAAGCCGAGGAGCCAGGCCAGGAGCTGGCGCTCGCCTACTGATATGGACGCCTACACCTTCCTCCAGGTCGTCTGGTTCGTCCTGATCTCGATCCTCTGGCTCGGCTACTTCCTGCTCGAGGGATTCGACTTCGGCGTCGGCATGCTGATCCGCGCCGTCGGCCACGACAAGGAGGAGCGGCGCGCGGTCCTGCACTCGATCGGCCCGATCTGGGACGGCAACGAGGTCTGGCTGCTGGTCGCCGGTGGCGCCACCTTCGCCGCCTTCCCGCAGTGGTACGCGACCCTCTTCTCGGGCTTCTACCTGGCCCTCTTCCTGATCCTCGTCGGGCTGATCATCCGTAACGTCTGCTTCGAGTTCTGGGGCAAAGTCGACTCCGAAAGCTGGCGCAAGCGCTGGGAGTGGACGTTGATCGCGGGCAGCGCCCTGCCGGCGCTGCTCTGGGGCGTGGGCTGGGCGAACATCGTCCACGGCGTCCCGATCGACGCCCAGCACGAGTACACCGGCACCCTCTTCGACCTGCTCAACCCCTACGCGCTGCTCGGCGGGCTGGCGACGCTGACGATGTTCCTCACCCACGGGGCGATCTTCCTCGAGATGAAGACGACCGACGAGGTGCGCAAACGGGCGCGATCGATCGCGGCGCGCGTCGCCCCGGTCGCGGCCGTGGTCGGGATCGGCTTCCTGGTCTGGACCGTCGGCTCCCACCGCGGCGGCATCGACACCGGCTCGGCGATTCTCGCCGCGGTCTCGGCCCTGGCCCTGATCGCCGCGGCGCTGCTCGCCGAGCGCAGCCCGGGACGGGCCTTCGCCGCGACCAGCGCCGCGATCGCGACCTTCTTCCTGGCGCTCTTCGTCGACCTCTTCCCGCACACGATGATCTCCAGCACCTCGAGCGCCTACGACATGACGCTCAACGTCTCCTCCTCCTCGCACTACACGCTGGCGGTGATGACGGTGGTCGCGGTACTGCTGGTCCCGCTCGTGCTGCTCTACCAGGGCTGGACCTACTGGGTCTTCCGCCGGCGCGTCTCGGCCGAGGACTTCGGCGAGGTGCGGACGCCGCTGGACCTGATCGACAAGGCCAAACAGGAGCGCCTCGGTGAGCAGCCGCCAGGCCCCAAGCCGGCAGGATCCTGAGGCCAGGGGCCGGGCGCGGGAGACGCAGCGGCGGCTGACCAGGACCAGCCGCGCCGCCCGTTCCCACCTCTTCGCCACCGCGGCGCTCGGCCTGCTGGCGACGGCGCTGATCCTCGTCCAGGCGACGCTGCTGGCCGAGGTGATCGTCGGCGCCTTCCTCGGCGGCGAATCGCTGGGCGAGCTGACGTCGCTGCTGATCTGGCTGGCCGCGATCTCCGTCGCCCGTGGGCTGGTGGACGCGGGCTTCGAGGCGACCGGCCGGATCGGCGCCGCGCGGGTGATGGCCGAGCTGCGCTCGAAACTGGTCCGCCACCTGCTGCTGACCCGCCCCGGGGCGCTGCAGGCCGAGCAGTCCGGCGAGCTGGCGACCGCGGCCGTGCAGGGCGTCGACGCGCTCGAGGCCTACTTCGCCCGCTACCTGCCGCAGGCGGTGCTGGCCTGTCTGGCGCCGCTCTTCATCCTCGCCTGGGCCTTCCCGCGCGACTGGGAGGCGGCGGCGATCCTCGCCGTCACGGCGCCGCTGATCCCGGTCTTCATGATCCTCATCGGCCGCCTGGCGGAGCGCTCGACGCGGCGCCGCTGGCGCCGGCTCTCGCGGCTCAGCGCCCGCTTCCTCGACCTCGTCGGCGGCCTGCAGACGCTGCGCGCGCACGGGATCGCCGCCGAGCAGGGGCGCTCGATCGGCGCCGCCGGGGAGAGTTACCGGCGCGAGACGATGGCGACGCTGCGGGTCGGCTTCCTCTCCGCCCTGGTCCTCGAGCTGCTGGCGATGATCGGGGTGGCGATGGTCGCCGCGACGGTCGGGATCCAGCTGGCCGAAGGCAAGCTGGGCATGACCGCCGGCCTGACCGTGCTGATCCTGGCGCCGGAGATGTACCTGCCGCTGCGCCGGCTCGGGGCCCAGTTCCACGCCAGCGCCGACGGGATGGCGAGCGCCGAGCGGATCTTCGCCGTGCTCGACCAGCCGGCCGCGGTCAGCGTGCCGCCGGTTTCGCTGCCGGCGCCGGACCCCGGCCGCTCGCCACTGGTCGTCTCCGGGCTGCGCTTCTCCCACCCCGGCCGCGAGGAGGTGCTGCGCGGCGTCGACCTGGTGCTCGAGCCAGGGGAGACCGTGGCACTGGTCGGGCCCAGCGGTGGCGGCAAGACGACGCTGCTCTCGCTGCTGCTGCGCCTCGCCGATCCCAGCGGCGGCTCGATCTCCTGCGCCGGCGTCGACCTGCGCGACGTCGACCCGGCCGCCTGGCGCCGGCAGGTCGCCTGGGTGCCGCAGCGGCCGACGATCTTCGCCGGCACGGTCGCCGACAACGTGCGGTTGGCGCGGCCGGACGCCTCCGACTGGAGCGTGCTGGGCGCGGCCCAGGAAGCCGGCCTGCTCGACGTCGTCCTCGACCTGCCGGACCTGATGGAGACGCGGATCGGCGAGGGTGGGCGGCGGCTCTCAGCCGGCCAGGCCCAGCGCGTCGGACTTGCCCGCGCCTTCCTCTGCGAGGCGCCGCTGCTGCTGCTCGATGAGCCGACCGCCCACCTCGACGAGGACACCGAGCTGGGCGTCGTCGCCGCGATCGAGCGCCTGGCCGCCGACCGCACCGCGCTGCTGGTCGCTCACCGGCCCGAGCTTGCCCGCCACGCCGACCGCGTCCTGGAGCTGCGCGACGGCGTCGTCCGGGAGCGCTCGCCGGCGCTCGTCGAGGCGGTGGCGGCATGAACGGTGGCGGATCTCTCCCGCTCGACAAAGCAAATCCGCCACGGGGCGAAGCGCGGGCGGCGTTGCGGCGAGCGATCGCCGCGACCCGCTCGCGCCGCGGCCTTCTCGCCCTCTCGGTCGCGCTCGGGGCGGGCGCGGTGCTCGCCTCGGTCGGGCTGCTGACGACCTCCGGCTACCTGATCAGCCGCGCCGCGCAGCGGCCGGAGATCCTCGCCCTCTCGGTGGCGATCGTCGGGGTCCGCTTCTTTGGGATCTCGCGGGCGCTGCTGCGCTACGCCGAACGCCTCGCCGCCCACGACCTCGCCTTCCGCACCCTGACCGACCTGCGCGCCCGCTTCTTCGCCCGCCTGGTGCCGCTGGCGCCGGCCGGGATCGCCGACCTCGGCAAGGGCGAGCTGCTGAGCCGCTTCGTCGGCGACGTGGACCGCCTGCAGGACCTCTACCTGCGCGCCCTCGGGCCGCCCCTGGTGGCGGTCCTGGCCGGAGTCGTCGCCGTCGGCGTCGCCGCGATCTTCCTGCCGGCCGCGGCACTGGTCCTGGTGCTGGCACTGCTCGCCGCCGGGGTCGGGGCGCCGGCGCTGACCCGCTGGTCGGCGCGCTCGGCCGGTCGTCGCCAGGCAGCCGCCCGGGCCGAGCTCGGCGCCGGCCTCGTCGAGATCGCCGCCGGCTCGGCCGAGATCGCCGCCGCCGGCCGGGCCGAGGACTGGATCGAGCGCAGCGAGCGCGCCGGCGACCGGCTGACCTCGCTGGCCCATCGCGACGCCTACAGCGGCGGCCTCGCCGCCGGCCTCTCCACCGCTCTCGCCGCCGGCGCCGTCGTCGCCGTCCTCGCCGTCTCGATCCCGGCCGTCGCCGACGGGCGCCTGGCCGGGGTGATGCTGGCGGCGCTGGCGCTGCTGGCGATGGCGGCCTTCGAGGCGGTCGCCCCGCTCGGCGCCGCGGCGACCAGCATCGATGCCTGCGCCGGCGCGGCGCTGCGGATCGAGTCGGTGGTCGATCGCAGGCCGCCGGTGGCGGAGCCGGCGCGGCCGGTCTCGCCGGGAACCGGCGACCTGGAGTTGGCGGCCGTGCGCTTCCGCTACGGCGACACCGATCCCTGGGTGCTCAACGGCGCCGACCTGCGGCTGCGCCCCGGGCGAGCGGTCGCCCTGCTCGGCCCCAGCGGCGCCGGCAAGAGCACGATCGCCGAGCTCGCGGTCCGCTTCCGAGACCCCCTCGCGGGGAGCGTCAGCCTCGGCGGGGTCGACCTGCGCGATTGCGACGGCGACGACGTCCGCGCCACGGTGCGCCTCTCCCCCCAAGACTCCTACCTGTTCACGACCACGCTGCGCGACAACGTCGCGATCGGCCGCGCCGGGGCCGGCGACGCCGAGATCGCCGCGGCGCTCACCGCGGTCGGGCTCGGCGAGTGGCTCGACTCGCTGCCCGAGGGCCTCGACACCGAGGTCGGCGAGGCCGGGGCGCGGGTCTCCGGCGGGCAGCGCCAGCGGATCGCCGTCGCCCGCCTCTTCCTCGCCGACGCCGACTTCCTGATCTTCGACGAGCCGACCGCGCACCTCGACCCCGCCGGAGCGGACGATCTGCTGCGCCGCCTGGCCGGCCTGGCGGACCGCGGCCCGGGCGTCCTGGTCATCACCCACGACGCCCACGACCTCGGTGCCTTCGACGAAGTGCTGACCCTGCGCGAGGGGCGGATCGTCCGAGGCCGGTAGCGGGCTGGTGGGCGGCGCACCGTTCAGGCCGCGATCAGCCGCACCGACAGGGAGCCGATGCCCTGCAGGGTGTTGTTGCGGATCCGGGTCGGCGGGCCGAGGATCTCGATCCTCTCGACCCGGGCGACCAGCGCTCGCAGCAGCGCCGACATCTCCAGCTTGGCGAGGTGGATGCCGACGCAGGTGTGGGGGCCGAAGCCCCAGCCGAGGTTGCCGCCGGGCGGGCGATCGAGGTCGAAGCGCTCGGGCTCGGGGTAGCGGCGCTCGTCGAGGTTGGCGGCGCCGAAGAGCAGCACGGCGCGCTCGCCGGCGCGCAGGCGGGCGCCGCCGAACTCGGCGTTGCGGCTGAGCCGGCGGGTGAAGCCGCGGATCGGCGAGGCGAGGCGGACGGACTCGACGACGGCGGCCCCGATCAGCTCCGGGTCGGCGCGCAGGCGCTGCCAGGCGTCCGGGTTCTCCCCCAGCAGCCAGAGCATCTGGGTGCTGGCGAGGATCGTCGTGTCGAGGCTCGGGGCGACGAAGTCGATCACCATCGCGCGGGCTTCGCGCTTGCTGATCTCGCCGCGCTCGGCGGCCTCGAAGACGCTCTCCGCCCAGCTCCCCGGAACGACGCGGGAGCGGCGCAACCGCCGCGAGTAGGCCAGCATCCCGAGGCCGTTGGCGGCGGCGCGCAGGCCGCGGCGGTTGAGCGGGCCGAGGACGTCGAAGGAGCTGGCGCCCCAGCCGAGCAGGCGGTCGTTGGAGACGCGGACGCCGACCAAGTCGGCGACGACCCGCATCGGCAGGCCGCTGGAGAAGTCGCGTGCGGCGTCGAAGCTGTCGCGACCGAGCAGCCCGGCGACGATCGCCTCGGCCTCGGCGTCGAGGCGCTCGGAGACCGGGCCCAGCGCTTTGGCGCCGAGCGAGCGCATCAGCACCCGGCGCCGGGTCATGTGCGGCTCGCCGTCGCTGAACAGCGTCGTCCCGCGGGCCATCAGGTTGGTGAAGCGGTTGGCGGCGACGCCCTCGCCGCTGATGAACAGCTCGTCGTCGCGCAGCGCCTCGCGGACCTGCTCGTAGCGCCCGATCGCCCAGAGCCGGTGGCGCGGCAGCCAGACCACCGGCCCGGCCGCGCGGATCTGGGCGAAGGCGGCGGCCGAGCCTTCCGTCACGCTCGGGGCGTAGAGGTCGAGGTCGAGGGCCGGCCCGGCCGAGCGGCGGTGCGGCGGGCGCCGGGCCGCGAGCGCCATCAGCGCGGGGTCGCCTCGGGGCCGATCCGGTTGCGGAGCGTGCCGATCCCGTCGATCTCCAGCTCGACCGTCTGCCCGGGGCGGATCCAGCGGCCGAGCTCCAGCCCGCAGCAGCCGGGCATCGTCCCGGTCGAGATCACGTCGCCGGGCTCCAGCCGCTCGCCGGCCGAGGCGTAGGCCAGCATCGCGCCGACGTCGTGGGCGGCGCCGGCGGTGGTTCCCTCGCACCAGAGCTCACCGTCGACCCGGACCCGGCCGGTCGCCGCCTGCCAGTCGGGCAGCGCGTCGGCGGTGATCACGTCGGGGCCGATCGAGTTGGCGAAGGTCTTCGACTTGACCACCGGCCCGAACGGGCTCTCGCGCAGGTCCTCGGCCTGGACGTCGCGGGCGCTCCAGTCGTTGAGGACGAACCAGCCGCCGACCGCGGCGGCCGCCTCCTCCGCGGTCGCGTCGACCAGCGGCCGGGCGAGGACGAAGGCCAGCTCGAGCTCGAAGTCGAGGTACTCGGTGTGGCTCGGCCACCACATCTCCTCGCCGTCGCCGAGCGGCGCCGTGTGGTTGGCGAGGTAGAAGGAGGGCGTCTCGTGGAAGCGCCGGTTCGGCTTCAGCTTCGGGAAGGTGCGGCGGGTGAGGCGCTCGTAGCCGGCCACCGCCTTCGCCGCCGCGGGCGGGAAGAAGTGCTCGACCAGCGCCCGGGCCGAGGCGACGTAGTGGCTCTCCCAGAGCATGAAGGCGCGCATCGAGCGCGGCCTGAAGGGCAGGGTCGCGGCGCCGGGGTCGACGAGCGCGTCGGGATCGGCGGCGGCGATCCCTGCGGCGGCGGCGATCCTCGTCCGCTCGCCTCCGGCAAGGAAGGCGATCATGTCCGTGGTCTCCTCCACCGAGAGCCCGTCGCCCGACCCGCCGGCGGTCCGGACCGCGGGCAGCGCGACCCAGCCGCCGTCGGCGCGCTCGGCGATCAGGCCCTCGGGGGTGCTCCGCAGCTTCATCGCAGCCAACCCTCTGGGCTCGAGTTGGCGATCGGGTGGCCGGCGAGCAGGAAGCGGGGCGGCGGCGGGCCGCCCCACTGGTTGATCGCGCCGAAGCCGCCGGGCCAGCGTTTGGCCTGGTAATCGCCGTGCGGCGGCATCGCCGCCAGGTCGGCGCAGCACTCGACCATCGCCCCGTCGGCGTCCTTGAAGTAGATGAAGAGGTTGTGGCCGGGCCCGTGGCGGCTCGGCCCCCAGGTCGGCTTGCTGGCCGCGGGCGGCGAGGCGGTCGGCGATCCGGCCCATCGCGTTGAGGTCGGGGACCGACCAGGCGTAGTGGGAGAGCTCGTGGCGCGGGCCGAAGATCAGCGCCATGCCGTGGTGGTCGGCTTCGCAGTGCCACCAGCTCGCGGTCCGGCCCATCCGGTCGGAGAAGGCGAAGCCGAGACCGGCGGCGAGGAAGCGCTCGGTCGGACCGAGGTTGCGAGCCTTGACCGAGGCGTGCTCGAAGCGGGTCGGGCGGTCGCCGGCCGGCGGCGCGGCGACGGTCTCCATGCCGCAGAAGAGCTTGTAGACGTGGCCGCCGGGACCGCGGACGAGCGCGGCGCGGTCGATCCCGGGCTCGCCGTCGTAGACCTCGCCCAGTGCCTCTCCCCCGGCCGCGCCGATCGCCCGCCGGGCGCCCTCCAGCGCCGCCGCGTCGGCGAGCTCGAGGCCGATGTGGTCGTAGCCGCGCTTGCCGGACTCGATCAGGATCAGCTCGTGGTGGCGCTCGTTGCAGGTCAGGTAGGCGGTTCGGCCGCGTCGCTCGGTCTCGACCAGGCCGAGGACCTCGGCCTGGAAGGCGACGGCGGCGTCGAGGTCGGTGACCCGCATCCCCATGTGGCCGATCCGGGTGACGCCGCTCATCCGACCCTCGCCTCCCGCGGCGACATCAGCGCGACCGGGACCGAGAGGCCGGCGGCGCGGCGCAGGGTGGCGATCCGGCGGCCGGCCTGGACCGCGTCGCGCGGCTCGCCGGCGGCCTCGCCGAGCGCCGCGGCGGTCGCCTCCAGATCGGGGGCAACAAAGGCGAGGCCCCAGAAGAAGGCCGGCCCACCGGCGTCCTCGATCATCTCCCCCGGCTGCTGGACGACCTCGAGGATGCCGGCGCCGAGGCGGAAGAAGGCCTGCCGCGGCGCCCCCGCCGGGGTCGGCTCCTCGCGGATCCGCCGCAGGTCGAGGCCGGCCCCCTGCAGCGCCGCGACGGTCCGATCGAGCGCCGGGGTGAAGGCGACGACATGGTCGAGGATCGTGATCCCGTTGGGGTGGGCCGGCGGCTCGCCGGGCGGCGGCTCCTCGGAGCGGCTCGTCGGCAACCCGTCCAGCGCGCCGCCCCCGAACCCGCGCAGCGACCAAGCGACCAGGCCCCTGCCCGCGCCGGCCCCGGCGAGCCGGATCCTCACGTCGCCGACGACACAGACGTCCCCCTCGACCGCGAAGCCAAGCGCCGACCAGGCACCAGGCTCGTCGGCGACCTTCAGTTCATCGATCGATGCAGTCATCAGCGACACCGTAACCGGCCGCCGCGCGGGATCGCCAGGCCGGTAGCGACTCACCGCCTCAACCCTCGCCCAGCAGCTCCTCCAGCGTCCGGCCGCTGAGCACCGAGCGCGGCTCTTCGGCGACGACGTCGGCGCCGGGGCGGGCCTCGTCGTCGCGGCGCTTGATCAGCAGCCACTGCGGCTTGGCGCCGGGGCGGGTGCGCTGCAGGGCGAAGCCGCCGTGCAGCTTTTCGCCGTGGAGGACGAAGACGGCGTGGCCGCGCTCGAGCGCCTCGGGCCAGGGGACGCGGCCGCCCTGCTCGTAGCTGCCGCGGTCCCAGACGATCACGCCGCCGCCGCCGAGCGGGCCCTCGAAATCGTTGTGGGACAGCTCGTGGTCCTCGACCTGGACGGCGAGGCGTTTGACCGCCGGGTCCATCGCCGGGCCCTTGGGGACCGCCCAGGAGCGCATCTTGCCGTCGACCTCGAGCCGCAGATCGAAGTGATGGGCCGTGGCCCGGTGCTCCTGGACGACGAAGACGCCGGCGCTGACGCCACGGATCGCGAACTGCTCATGGCCCTCGACCTTGCCCGGCTCGGTCTCGACGGCGGCGACCTCTGCCCCCGGAGGCCCCTCCCGGACAAAGGCGACGAGCTCCTCGACCGCCGCATCCGGCCCCTCCGCGTGGAGCAGCACCTCGCCGTCCTCGCCGTTGCGGACCCAGCCCATCACGCCCAGCTCGCGTGCGCGCTCGACGATCGCGTAGCGAAAGCCGACCGCCTGGACCTTGCCGCGGACGACCAGGCGCAGCGCCGCCTTCCCGGCCTTGCCTCCTGCCGCTGCGGGCCTGGAGCTCATCGACCGCAGGCTAACGCGGAGGCGGCGGGGCGGGCAGACTAGGATCCGAGCCGCTTCACCCAGCCATCGACAGGAGGATCCATGCGGACGCTGCTCGCCATCTCTCTCGCCACGACGCTTCTCGCCACGACGATCGCCTCGGGCGCGGCCGCCGACGGACCGCGGGCGAGCGCCTCCGCGGCGACGGCCTGCAAGCTCAGCACCCACGACCAGCGCCACCTCGGCGCCTCCTACGTCACCTCCCTGAAGGTCGAAAAGACGACCTGCGCCAAGGGCAAGGGCGTCACCCTCGCCTTCAACAAGTGCCGCACCGCCGGCGGCAAGCCGCAGGGCAAGTGCAACCACAGGGTCGGCCACTACACCTGCGCCGAGAAGCGCTACGAAGCGGTCCCCGGCGTCCAGTACAGCTCCAAGGTGACCTGCGCCTGGGGCGCCAAGAAGATCGTCAGCACGTATACCCAGAACACTTAGTACGGGGGTTTGGGTGGGGGCGGGCCCGGGTGGGACTCGCCTGCGCAACAGCTGTGGAGGCTTGGCGAGTCCCACCCGGACCCGTCTCGCGAAAGCCCGCCCAGCATTCGAGGCATACAGCTTCCGTTCTAGCGGGAAAGCCCATGGCGGCGCCTAATAGGCGAAGTCCCGTTCCAGCGCTTCTTCGACCTGATCGGCGGCGAGGCCGGAGCCGGTCTGGTTGAGGTGGATGCCGTCGGGTTCGCGAACGATCTCTTCGGCGCCGTCTATTTCCATCGCGTTGCGGAACCTGTCCCCCGGGGTGAAGAAGGAGGCGTCGTCGATCACCCGGACCTGGCTGCGCAGCGGCGCGGCGGCGGCGTAGACGGCGGCGTTGACCGCATCGGTGATCGGCTTGCGGGCGGGGTCGCGGGCGGTCGGGACGGTCAGCCAGTAGACCCTGGCGGCGCCGTTCTGACGGTAGTTGTCCATCAGCCGGCGGGCGCGATTGGCCCAGATCGCGGCCCAGTCGGGGCCGCAGCAGCTGACTTCCTTGCCGTCGGGGCCGGGCATCGGCAGGCCCTCGTTGGCGCCGATGAACATCACCACCGCGTCGGGGTGATCTTCCGCCACCTGGGTCGCCGAGAGCTGGGCCCAGTCGACCAGGTCTTCGCGCGAGAGGCCGGTCGCCAGGTGCGGTTCGCGGATCACGTCTACGCCCTTCGGCGCCAGGCGTTGGCCGAGCTCGAGGTCGAGCGGGGTCGAGAGCGAGTCGCCGGTGACCAGCAGGGTGTGGAGCTGGTGCTTGGGTTCGGGTTCCCCCAGCGCCGCGGCTTCGAACCAGTCCGGGGTGACGGCGGCCGAGGCGGCTCCGGCGCCCCGCGGCCCGGCCGTTTCGGCGGCCGCGAAGGTCGCGCCGACCAGCTTTTTGTCCGGCGAGAGCCAGCCGGTCAGGGTGTGGCCGATCGAGGCGAAGGGCAGCTGATCGGCGACCCAGCCGGCCGGCTTGCCGACCGCGAGGACGATGTCGCGGCCGATCCCGGGGCTCATCCCCTCCCCCGCCTTACGCACCGAGCCGCCGGAGAAGATCAGCAGCAGCAGCGCGATCAGCGCCGTCGCCCGAACCGCGTCGCGCGCGGTGAAGCGGCGCAGGCGCTCTTCGTCGAAGCGCTCCATCAGGCTGTCGTCTTGGCTGGTGCGGTCGCTCGGCATCGATCGCGGCCTAGAAGCGGAAGTAGATGAAGGGCGGCACGCCCTGGCTGGGGACGGTGGCGCCGACGACGAGGATAAGCGCCGCGAGGGCGACGGCCAGGAGGATCGGTGAGAGCCGCTCGATCCCCGACTCGATCCCATGGCTGGTCCGTTCCGGGACCAACTGCAGCCCGATCACGGCGGCCAGCGCCAGCACCGCGGGACCGGTGGCGAGGGTCAGCGAGCCGCCCGAGAAGATCCCGGTCACGTAATCCCAGAAGAGTTCGAGGTCCTGGGAGCGGAAAAGGATCCAGGCGAAGACGACGAGGTTGAAGGTGACGAACCAGCGCAGCCAGACCGGCGTCTTCAGGCGCCCGCCCAGCGCGTGCTCGGTCGCCAGGGCGCTGCCGTGGAAGCCGCCCCAGAGGACGAAGGTCCAGGCCGCCCCGTGCCAGAGCCCGCCGAGCACCATCGTCGCCATCAGGTTCACGTAGGTGCGGACCCGGCCCTTGCGGTTGCCCCCCAGCGGGATGTAGAGGAAGTCCCGCAGGAAGCGCGAGAGGGTCATGTGCCAGCGGCGCCAGAAGTCGCGGAAGCCGGTCGCCCGGTAGGGGCTGCGGAAGTTCTGCGGGAAGATGAAGCCCATCAGCAGGGCGAGGCCGATCGCGATGTCGGTGTAGCCGGAGAAGTCGCAGTAGATCTGGGCCGCGTAGGCGTAGGCGGCAAAGATCAGGTCCGGGCCGCCGAAGGCCTGCGGCACGCCGAACGCCGGGTCGACGACGACGCGGCCGAGGTAGTCGGCGATCATCACCTTCTTCACCAGCCCGAGCCCGATCAGCCCGAGGCCGGCGCCGACGGCGACGTGCTCGGGGTCGCGCGCGCTCGCCAGCTGGGGGATGAACTCACGGGCGCGGACGATCGGCCCGGCGATCAGGTGCGGGAAGAAGGAGAGGTAGATGCCGACGTCGATCAGCGAGGCCGGCTCGAACTGGCGGCGCTTGACGTCGACGACGTAGGAGATCGCCTGGAAGGTGAAGAAGCTGACCCCGACCGGCAGCGCGATCGAGAGCAGCGGCGCCGTCGGCGAGAGCCCCCAGGTGTTGAGCAGGTCGTCGACGTTCTGGGCGAAGAAGCCGTAGTACTTGAAGACGGCGAGGGTGCCGAGGTCGAAGCTCACCACCGCCGCCGTCAGCCACTTGCGCCGGCGCTCGCCCTCACTGGCGTGGATCGCCACGGCGCCGAACTGGTTGACGACGGTGACCCCGCCCAGCAACAGGCAGAAGCGCGGGTCGGCGGCGGCGTAGAAGACGTAGCTGGCGAGCGAGGATGAACGGCTTCCAGTACCGCTGCCTCGGCATCAGCGCCCAGCTGATCGCCAGTACGATCGGGAAGAAGATCGCGAACTGGACGGTCGGGAAGAGCAATGGCTGCCTTTGCTTGTTAGGTTGCCCGGCGGCCGGCGCCCGCGGAAGCGGTGCGATGCTAATCGACCAACCAGATGAGCCGCAGACTCAAAATATGCGCCGCGCTGCTCGTGATCGCGGCGCTCTCAGGGGCGCTGGCGGCAACCGCCCCGGCCTTCGATCCGGCCTGCGGCAGCGTCGAGACCGCAGCGGCGCGTAAGAACGTCAACCCCGGCGGCCACCCACCGCTGGCGATCGGCGACTCGACCATGCTGCTCGCCCTGCCGGTCCTGGCCCGCGAGGGGTACCAGGTCAACGCTCACGGCTGCCGCCAGATCGACGAGGGCCTGGAACTGATCCGCGAAGACAAGCGCCAGGGACGCCTCCCCCACCTGATCGTCATCGCTCTCGGGGCCGACGCCAGCATCTCCCCCGGCCAGCTGGCGGCCGCCTTCCGCCTGATCGGCCCGAAACGCGTCCTCGGCCTGGTCGTCCCGCTTGAGCTCGGCGGCGGCACCAGCAGCGACGCCGACGTCGTCCGCGCCGCCGCCAAGCGCCATCCCAATCGCAGCGTCCTGCTCGACTGGGTCGCCTACAGCGCCGGCCACCGCGACTGGTTCCAGCCCGACGGCCTGCACCTCACCTTCGCCGGCGCCGACGCCTTCGCCCGGCTGCTGCGCCAGGCGCTCCCCTACGCCAGGGCCGGCGCCATGCCCGGGCGGGCGCCGACCGGCAAGAGCGGCCTCGGCCCCGCAATCCCCCTCAGCTGAGCGCCGCCCGAATCGTTCGCGACATTGACCACAGTGGGGTGTGGTCAATGTCGCGTGCGCGAATCAGTCCGCGGCCGGGACCTCGCGCAGGACGAGGATCCCGGCGAGGACGACGGCGACGATGCCGAGGACCTGGAGTGCCGCCAGGCCTTGCCCCAGGGCGACGGCGCCGACGAGCGCGGCGATCGCCGGCTCGACGCTGAAGAGGACGCCGGCGGTCGAGGGCCGCAGCACGCTCAGCGCCGCCAGTTCAAGCCGGAAGGGCATCGCGCGACCGAAGATCCCGACCAGGGCGAGGGCGCCGAGGATCGACGCCGCCCCCAGGTGCGGCATGGCGGCGGCGCTGAACGGTAGGCAGGCGAGGGTCGTGACGCATAGCGCGATCGTCAGGCCTTCGCCGGGATAGCCGTGGCGCCCGGCCCGCCGCGAGGAGACCATGTAGAGGCCCCAACCCATGCCGGCGAGGAGAGCGAAGCCGACGCCGGCGGCATCGGCGTCGGGGGTGGCGCCACTGACCAGCGCGACCCCGGCAAGCGCCAGCCCGGCCGCGAGGAAGACACCGCGGCGACGTCCGGAGAGGATCGCCAGCCCGAGCGGGCCGAGGAACTCGATCGTCACGGCGCTGCCGAGCGGCAGCCGGTCGAGCGAGAGGTAGAAAAAGGACGAGGCGCAGGCCGCGGTGATTCCCAGCGCCAGCGCGTCCAGCCACTTCTGCCGATCCCAGGAGGCGATCCGGATCGGCGGCTGCACGACCAGCAAAACCAGGGCCGCGAAGGCGTAGCTGAACCCGGCCGCCGAGACCGGGGAGATCGTGTCGAAGGTGGTCGTCGCCAGCGCCGCGCCGAGCTGGATCGAGAGAGCGCTGGCGAGGACCAGCGAGGCCCCGCCCAGATCCTTGCGATCGAATGCCATCGGGTGGAGTCAGACAACCGCACCGGGACTTTTGCTCCCCTGACAAGCAAAAGTCCCGGGGCAAACGCCGAAAGGCAGACCTACTTCGGCGCCGGCACGATGCGGATGTAGGGGCGGGGCTCCTCCCAGCCGTCGGGGTAGATCTCCTTGGCCTGCTCGTTTGAGACCGAGCCGGAGATGATCACGTCCTCGCCCTGCTGCCACTGGGCCGGGGTGGCGACTTTGTGGTTGGCGGTCAGCTGCAGGGAGTCGATCACGCGCAGGACCTCGTCGAAGTTGCGCCCGGTGGTCATCGGGTAGACCAAGATCAGCTTGACCTTCTTGTCGGGGCCGATGACGAAGACGTTGCGGACGGTCTGGTTGTCGGCCGGGGTGCGCTCGCCGGGATCTCCCTCGACCTCTGCGCCCAGCATCCCGTAGAGCTTGGCGACGTTGAAGTCGGCGTCGGAGATGATCGGGTAGTCGGGGCGGGCGCCCTGGGTGGCCTCGATGTCATCGACCCACTGCTCGTGCTTGTCGAGCGGGTCGACCGAGAGGCCGATGATCTTCACACCGCGCTTGTCGAACTCCGGGTGAGATCTTCGCCATGTAGCCGAGCTCGGTCGTGCAGACCGGGGTGAAGTCTTTGGGGTGGGAGAAGAGGACCGCCCAGGAGTCGCCGATCCACTCGTGGAAGTCGATCTTCCCCTCGGTCGTTTCCGCCTCGAAGTCTGGTGCTACGTCACCGAGCTGCAACGCCATGGAATCTCCTCTGGGTAAGTCGCTGTCTGTCAGATCGTGCCGGGGCGCCGGAGCCGCCTCGCCGGCGCATCCTCTCACGCCGCCCCCAGTACGAGGTTCCGTTGGCGAGTTGGGGGGTCCATGGGCCCCCCAACTCGCCAACGGACCGGCGCATCCAGGCACCTTCGGGTAACTTGGCCGGCGCCGGCCGGAGCGGGCACCTAAACATCAGATGAGGACCTGGAAAGACACGGCGCGCTCGGTTCTAAGCAACCGGATGACCTGGATCTGCCTCGCGATCTGGCTGGCGACGAGGGCGATCACGGTCGCCGCCGTCGGCTTCTGGGGGCCGGCCTCGCAACTGCGGCTCGAGGACGTCAGCACCTACGACACCTGGTCGCACATCCTCACCGGCCAGCACATCTTCCCTTCCGGCCCGGGCTGGCAGTACCCACCGGGCGCCGCCGGGGTGATGCTGGCGCCGCGGATCGGTCCGGGAACCTACGGCGAGTCGTTCGTCGGGCTGATGGCGCTCCTCGACCTTGCCGGCCTGGGAGCGCTGGCACTGCTCGGGCGCCGCTCCGGCAACTTCGCCGGCCTCTGGGTCTGGCTGCTGGCGATGCCGCTGCTCGGCGTCTACGCGGTGCTGCGCTTCGACCTGGTCCCGACCGTGATCGCGATCGCCGCGCTCGTCGTCGTCCACCGCCGGCCGGCGTGGTTCGGCGTCCTGGTCGGGATCGGCGCGGCGATCAAGATCTGGCCCGTCGTCCTGCTCTTCGGCGAGTGGGACCGGCGGCGCCTGGTCCGCGCGAGCGCCGCCGCGCTGGCGACCGCTGTGCTGGTTCTCGCCGTCTCGGCACTCGCCTTTGGCGACCCCTTCGGCTTCCTCAATGGGCAGAGCGATCGCGGCCTGCAGCGCGAAGCGGTGGCGACGGGACCGTGGCTGGTGAGCCAGATCGTCGCCGGCACGGCGCCGCAGCTCGAGGTCCACTTCGGCTCCTGGGAGATCGTCAACTCCGGCGCCGACGGCGTCTCGTTCGCGCTCAAATGGCTCTCGCTCGTGACCCTGGCTGGGGCCGCGGCCTGGTGGCGGTACCGCACCAGGGCGATCCGCGGCGGCCGCGCCGACCTCGGCGACGCCGCCGTCAGCCGCGACTTCGTCTTCACGATCGTCCTCCTCCTGGTCCTCACCAGCCGGGTGCTCAGCCCGCAATACATGGTCTGGCTGCTGGGGCTGGCGGCAGTCGTCCTCAGCGCCGGCACCGCCAGGATGGCGCGGCCCGCCTGGACCGTCGTCGCAGCGACGATCCTCACCACCGCCGTGCAGCACTCGCCGGAGCTGCTGCTGTTCCGCAACCTCGCCCTGCTGGTGGCGACGATCGACGCCGTGGTCGCGATGGTGCAGCTGCTCAGGCGGCCGGGTCGCGTCGGCGCCGCGGCCGTGGCGTCACGCGCCTGACCGATCGGTGGAGGACCACCAGGACCGCGATCGGCGCCACCCACCACGCCGCCAGCCCGACGGCGGCGACCACGGCCACCACGCCCAGCATCGCCACGACCCCCAGCGCCAACCGCCAGTCGTCGCCGACGACGAACTCCCAGACGCCGAGCGCGAAAGCGCCGATCATCGGCTCAGCTCCGGCGCCGCCGGCAGCCGTTCCGCCCGCAGCCGGCGCACCATCAGCCAGGAGGCCGCGGTGAACAGGAGCACGAGGGGCGGCAGGACGGCGTCGCCGCCGGGCCAGGAGGCGCCGGCGCCCTCGCTGCCCCAGAAGATGCCGAAGCTGGTCAGCAGCACGCCGACGGCGAACTTCATCGCGTTCTCCGGCACCCGCGCCAGCGGCGCCCGCGCCGCCATCCCGGCCGCCAGCACGACGAGGACGGCCAGCACGGCGGCGAGCGCGGCGAGCGGCACGTCGCCCTGGTTGGCGCCAAAGGTGAGGACGATGAAGGCCACCTCCAGGCCCTCGAGCAGCACCGCTTTGAAGGCAACCGCGAACGCGTAGCGGTCGACGCCCTCACCCTGGGCCGCACCCTGCGCGGCGGCGGCCTCGCGCTCGAAGATCGCCTCCTCGTCGTGCAGCGCCCTGACTCCGCCGGCCCGCAGGATCGCCTTGCGCAGCCACTGCAGGCCGAAGATCAGCAGCAGGCCACCGACAACGAGGCGCAGGGCCCCGATCGGCAGGACCGTGAGCGCCGGCCCGAGCACGGCGACCAACACCGCGAGGGCGAGGGCAGCGGCGCCCACCCCGAGCAGCGCCGAAGACCACCTGCGGGTGCCGCCGACCGCCAACACGATCGTGAAGGCCTCGACCGCCTCGACGGCAGAGGCGAGGAAGACCGAGATCGCGAGGCTCAGCTGCGGACCGCTCATCGCCGCAGGCTAGATGCTCGATACCTCCAGGCCCTGCCGGCGATCGATCAGCCGCCGATCACCTGCGGCGCCAGAGCGCTGTCAGCCGCGGCGATGAACTTGCTCAGGTAGCGACCGACGATCTTGCCCTCGCTCGCGCCCCACGGCGGCTCCGCGCTCAGGGTCGAGGTTTCGCCGTGGCCGCCGCCGAGCCAGCCCTGCAGATAGCGCGGCTCGTCGCCGGTCCACAACACCCCGCGCAGAACCGGGTCGAAGCTCCGCGGCTCGATCGCGACGCCGAGGTCGGCGGCAATCGCTTCGGCGACGACGTCCGCCTGCTGGGTGGCGATGCCGCCCTGCTTGACCGGGAAGCTGGTCACGTCGCCGGCGGCGAAGACGCGGTCGTGCGTCAGCACCCGGCAGTGGTCGTCGACCCGCATAAAGCCGTCGGGATCGTGCGGGATGCCGCGGATCCGGCGGCCCTCGAGTTTGGGCAGGCTGACGACGGCGTCGAAGTCGAGCCGGTCGTCCGGCACGGTGAGCAGGTGCCCGTCCTCGAACCGCACCGGGTGGGTGCGGCAGATCACCTCGATGCCGTGTTCGCTGAGCAGTTCGCCGAGCAGCTCGCTGGCGTGGGGACCGAATACCCGCAGCGGCGATTCCTCCGGGGTGACTACGGTCAGCTTGACGTCGGAGATGCGGGCCTTGGCGAGCTCCGACCGGGCCAGCAGAGCCAGCTCGTAGAGAGGCAGGGCCCAGCTCTCGACGCCCGGCATCGTGAAAGCGAGGCTGTGCACCTCACCACTGTGGACCCGGTCCATCACCTTCCTGACGTCGAGCTCGTCGGCGATCCCCCAGAAGGTGATCGCGCCCGGAACCGGCCAGAGCAGTTGCGCGCCCGAGGCGATCACGAGGTAGTCGTAGGGGAAGTGCTTGCCGTCATGGCTGGCGAGCCTGCCGGCCCCGGAATCGACCGAGGCGACGCTGTCGAGGTGGAAGCCCGCGCCGGCGTGGGCGGCGAGGCCCTCGAGGTCGTAGCGGGCGACACGGGCGGTTCCATAGGGCTCGCCGACGGCATAGGGGCGGTAGACGAAGTCACGGCGGGGGGAGAAGATCTCCACCTCGACCCGATCGCCGGCGAGGTCGCGCAGGGCAAGAGCGGCCTCGATCGCGGCGACCCCGCCACCGGCGATCAGTACTCGGCTGTTCTTCATCTTCGCCCCTCCCGAGATCTCGCGTTGCGTCGCCCCAGCTTGGCGCCGCGAGCGTCAGATGTCATCCGCTGATCGCCCCTCGGTCGGGTGCGGGATACCCCCGATGGCGCCGCACCGGACCGGGGATAGCTTCGAGTAATGACGGCCATGAACTCGCCGACAACCAGAGCGGCAGGCAACGAGGAGGCACAGCGATGAAGGCATACCAACTGACCGCCTGGGAATCGCAGCCCGAGCTGCGCGAGGTTCCGGTGCCCGAGCCCGGACCCGGACAGGTGCTGATCAAGGTCGCCGGCGCCGGCGCCTGTCACTCGGATCTGCACCTGATGGAGTGGCCGCCCGGGACGATGGCCTTCGAGCCGCCGTTCACGATCGGCCACGAGAACGCGGGCTGGGTCGAGACCCTCGGCGCCGGCGTCGAGGGGCTCGAGGTGGGCGAGGCGGTCGCGGTATATGGCCCCTGGGGCTGCGGGCGCTGCCGCTCCTGCCGGCTTTCGGCCGAGAACTACTGCGAGCACCAGGCCGAGATCGGCGCCTTCGGTGGCGGCCTCGGACTCGACGGCGGCATGGCCGAGTACATGCTGGTCCCACACCCGCGCCTGCTGCTGGCGCTGGGCGACCTCGACCCGCGCGAGGCGGCGCCGCTGTCGGACGCCGCGCTGACGCCCTACCACGCGATCAAGCGCTCGCTGCACCTCCTCGTTCCCGGTTCGACCGCGGTCGTGATCGGGGTCGGCGGCCTCGGCCACATGGGAGTCCAGCTGCTGCGGGCGCTGAGCCCGGCCCGGATCGTCGCCGTCGATGTCGCCGTCGACAAGCTCCAGCTCGCCCGCGAGGTCGGCGCCGACGAGGCGATCGCCAGCGGGCCCGAGGCCGCTGCCGAGATCCGCGAGCTGACCGCCGGGCGCGGGGCCGAGCTGGTCCTCGACATGGTCGGCGCCGAGGACTCGATCGCCCTTGCCGCCGCGGTGGCCGGTTTCGAGAGCCACGTCACGATCGTCGGCCTGGCGGGCGGCCGATTCGATTTCGGCTTCGGCGCCCTGCCCTTCGAGGCGCAGCTGACGATTCCCTACTGGGGCAGCGCGGTCGAGCTCGTCGAGGTTCTCGACCTGGCCCGCGCCGGCAGGATCCGCGCCCACGTCGAGCGCTTCGAGCTCGAGCACGTCGGCGATGCCTACAAGCGGATGCGGGAGGGCGGCCTCGAGGGGCGAGCGGTTATCTGCCCGCACGGGTAGCCGCCGGCACTACAGTCGAGCCGATGCTCTACTTCAGCCACCACGCCTGCCTGGAGCACGACCCGCGCGCCCACATGCCCACCCACCCCGACACGCCTGAGCGGCTGGTCGCGATCGAAGCGTCACTGGCCGAGCGCGACTGGCTGGGATCGGAGCGCCGCGCCGCTCCCGCCGCCTCCGAGCGCGAGCTGGAGCTGGTCCACAGCCACCGCCACGTCGAGTCGATCCGCGAGCTCTGCCTCGCCGGCGGCGGCGAAATCGACGCCGACACCTTCGTCGGCGAGACCTCCTATCTGGCCGCGCTGCATGCGGCCGGCGGCGCCTGCGAGATGACCAGGGCGCTGCTGCGCGATGAGGACACGGTCGGCTTCTGTGCCGTGCGTCCCTCCGGCCACCACGCCGAGCCCGAGCGGGCAATGGGTTTCTGCCTCTTCGACAACGTCGCCATCGCCGCGGCGATGGCGATCGCCGACCTGGGGCTGGAGCGGGTGCTGGTCCTCGACTGGGACGTCCATCACGGCAATGGCACTGCCGAGGCCTTCCGCCACCGCGCCGACGTCCTCGTCGTCAACCTCCACCAGGCCGGTCTCTACCCGGGGACCGGGGCCGGCGAGGACCTCGGCTCCGGCGCGGGCCGCGGCTACACGATCAACCTGCCGGTGCCTGCCGGGTCCGGCGAGGAACTCTGGCTCTCGCTGCTGGAGCACATCGTGATCCCGATCGCCGAGTCCTACGCGCCGCAGCTGATCCTGGTCTCGGCCGGCTTCGACGCCCACCGCCTCGACCCGCTCGCCAACTGCAACCTCGAGACCGGGTCCTTCGCGCAGATGGCCTGCCAGGTCCGTGAGCTGGCTGCCGGCCTCGGCGTCCCGCTCGGAGCCGTGCTCGAGGGCGGCTACGACCCGACCTCGCTGGTCGAGTCGCTGGTCGCGACGATGAGGGCCCTGGACGGCGAGGGCGAGGCGGTCTCCGCCGCGCCCGAGGCAATCCTCACCTCACGCGCCGCGACCCGCGTCGCCCCCTACTGGTCGCTCTGAGCCGTGGCCCACCCCTCATTCGTCCAAATCCCGTCGCACTCACTGGACCGCTTCGAGCCGCTGCTGGGGGACGGCTTCCCCGCCCTGGAGGAGGCAGCGGCCCAGGCCCGGCGGAACTTCCAGGGGCGGGCGGTCTGGAACGTCAGCTCGACCCTGCGCGGCGGTGGCGTCGCCGAGATGCTGAACGCGCTGCTGCCCTACGCCCGCGGCGCCGGCATCGACGCTCGTTGGATCGTGCTGCGCGAGCCCGACGAGTTCTTCGCGCTGACCAAGCGGATCCACAACAACCTCCACGGCTTCCCCGGCGACGGCGGCGAGCTGGGCGCCGCCGAGCGGCAGCTCTACGAGCGCTGCCTCGCCGACAGCGCTCGTCATTTCGCCAGCCTGGTTCAGCCACGGGACCTCGTCCTCCTCCACGACCCGCAGACCGCCGGCCTCACGACCCAGGCGCAGGCGGCGGGAGCGACGGTCGTCTGGCGCTGTCACATCGGAGTCGATGAGCCCAACCGGCTGGCGCTGCGGGCGCAGGACTTCCTCCACCCCTACGTCGGCAATGCCGATGCCTGGGTCTTCTCCCGCGACCAGTACGTCTGGCAGGCGCTCGACCGCCGTCGCGCCTGGACGATGGCGCCGTCGATCGACCCCTTCTCACCAAAGAACCAGGAGCTGGACCCCGGGACCGTCGAGGCGATCCTCGGGGAGGTCGGGTTGGGACCGTGCTCGCCGGGAGCCGCCCCCGTCTTCGAGCGCGCCGACGGGACCCCCGGCCGAGTCGAGCGCAGCGCCGAAGTGATCCAGGAAGAGCCGCTGCCTGACGGCGAGCCACTGGTCGTCCAGGTCTCCCGCTGGGACCTGCTCAAGGACCCCCTCGGGCTGCTCGAGTGCTTCGAGCACCACCTCGGCGACGAGGATCAGCACCTGCTGCTCGCCGGGCCTTCCACCGCCTCCGTCGCCGACGACCCCGAGGGAGCCGCGGTCTGGGACGACGTCCGCGGCGCCTGGCACCGGCTGCCCGACCGGGTCCGCCGGCGCGTCCACCTCGCCAGCCTGCCGATGAACGACGCCGACGAAAACGGGGCGATCGTCAACGCGATCCAGCGCCGCGCCGACATCGTCGTTCAGAAGAGCCTGGCCGAGGGCTTCGGGCTGACTGTCGCCGAGGCGATGTGGAAGGGCAGGCCGGTGATCGGCTCGCGGGTCGGCGGGATCCAGGACCAGATCGTCGACGGGGTCAGTGGGATGCTCGTCGACCCGACCGACCTCGAGGCGCTGGCCGCCGCGATCCGATCGATCGGCGCCGACCCGAGCTTCGGCGCCGCGCTCGGCGCCAGGGCCCGGGAGCGGGTCACCGAGCACTTCCTCGGCCCGGGCAGGATGACCGAATACGCCCAGCGGCTGGTCGAGCTCGAGGCAGCGAGTCGGTGAGCGCCCCCTACCCCGCTCACCGCGAGGCCGATGTCGTCCTGCGCGACGGCTCGACCCTCTGCCTGCGGCCGGTGCGACCCGGCGACGAGGAGCGCCTGCTCGGCTTCTTCGACGGCCTCGACCAGCGCTCGCAGGCGTTCCGCTTCTTCTCCGGGGCGGTCGACCTGGGGCGCGCCGCGCAGCAACTGGCCGGGGTCGACTACGAGCATCAATTCGGACTGCTCGCCGGCCACGGCGACGTCGACCGACCGCTGGGCCACGGCGTCTACATGGAACTCGGCCGCGGCCGCGCCGAAGTCGCATTCGCGATCTCCGCCGAGATGCAGGGTCGCGGCCTCGGCACGATCCTGCTCGCCCATCTGGCCGAGGCGGCGGCCGAGAACGGGATCGAGACCTTCGTCGCCGAGGTGCTGCCGCAGAACCACCGGATGATCGAGATGCTGCGCGAAAGCGGCTTCCCGGTCGAGGTCCGCTCGAAGCCGGGGGGGATCCGGATCGAACTGCCGACCTCGCTCGGCGCCGAGGCCGTCGCGCGCTTCGAGAACCGTGACCGGCTGGCCGCCGTGGCCGCCGTCCGGGCCTTCCTCGAGCCCGCCTCGATCGCCATCGTCGGCGCCTCGCGCCGGCCCGACAGCGTCGGCGGCGCGGTCCTGCGAAACCTCCTGCGGTCGGGATTCGCGGGGAAGCTGTACGCGGTCAACCGGGCGGCGCGCGAAGTCCAGGGGATGCGGGTGCAGCACAGCATCGAGCAGGTCCCCGGTGAGCTTGAGCTCGCCGTCATCGCCGTCCCCGCGGCGGCGGTCCTGGCCGTCGCCCGCGAATGCGCGGCGCGGGGCGTCCGCGCCCTGGTCGTCCTCACCGCCGGCTTCCGCGAGTCCGGGCCGGAGGGTGCCGAGCGCGAGCGCGAGCTGCTGGAGATCTGCCGCGACGGCGGGATCAGGCTGATCGGGCCCAACTGCCTCGGCGTCCTCAACACCGATCCCGAGCACGGCTTCGACGCCACCTTCGCCCCCGGCACCCCGCCGCCCGGCGATGTCGGCTTCGTCAGCCAGAGCGGCGCCCTCGGCCTCGCCCTGATCGACCTGGCGGCGGCGACCGGGGTCGGCGTCTCCTCCTTCGCTTCGGTCGGCAACCGCGCCGACATCACCGCCAACGACCTGCTCGAGTTCTGGGAGCAGGACCCCCGCACCCGGGTGGCGCTGCTCTACATCGAGTCCTTCAGCGACCCGCGGCGCTTCGCCCGCGTCGCCAGGCGCGTCGGTCGCCAGATGCCGGTCGTCGCCGTCAAGAGCGGGCGCTCGGGCTCCGGGGCGCGGGCCGCCGGCTCCCACACCGGAGCGCTGCTGGCGGCGTCGGACCGGGCGACCGACACCCTGTTCGAGCAGTCGGGAGTGATCCGGGCCGAGACGATGGCGGAGCTGCTCGACGTCTCGGCCCTGCTCTCCTCTCAGCCGCTGCCGCGCGGGCCGCGGGTGGGGATCCTGACCAACGCCGGCGGGCCGGGGATCATGTGCGCCGACGCCTGCGAGGCGACCGGCCTCGAGGTGCCGGAGCTGGCGGAGGAGGTGAGGGCACAGCTGCGGAGCTTCCTGCCGAGCGAGGCCGGGCTCGGCAACCCGGTCGACATGATCGCCACCGCCGGCGCCGAGCACTACCGGCGCGCGATCGCCGCGCTCGCGGGCTGGGACGGGATCGACGCCCTGGTGGTGATCTTCATCCGGCCGCTGCTGACCGAGGCCGGCGACGTCGCCGAGGCGATCCACGCCGCCGCCGCGGAGCTCGAGCGCGAGCTGCCGATCCAGGCGGTCTTCATGTCGCCGGCCGACCACGCCGCCCTGCGCGAGGCGGCGGCGGTCCCGACCCACCTCTATCCCGAGGAGGCGGTCCGCGCCCTCGGCAAGGTGGTCCAGCACGTGCGCTGGCGCCGGCGCGACCCGGTCGCCGCTCCCGACCTGGATGGACTGCGGCAGGTAGAGGCCGCCGCGATCCTCGCCGAGGCTCTCGCCGCCGGGCACGAGTGGCTGAGCGCGGAGCAGTGCGCGCGGCTGCTCGACTGCTACGGGATCGCCGTGCCCGAATCCCGGCCGGCCGCCGACCCGCGGGCGGCCGGCGTCGCGGCGGCGGCGATCGGCGGCGCCGTCGCCCTCAAGGCGATCGGGCCGGGGATCGTCCACAAGACCGAGATCGGCGCCGTACGCCTCGACCTCAGCGGCGCCGAGCAGGTCGAGGCCGCCGCCGCCGAGATCGACTCCGCCCTCGCCGCCCGGGGCCTGGAGAGGGAGGCCTTCCTCGTTCAGGAGCAGATCGGGGACGGAGTCGAGCTCCTGGTCGGAATCGCCACCGACCCGGTCTTCGGCCCGGTGCTCGCGGTCGGCGCCGGCGGCACCGCGGCCGAGCTGATCGGCGACGTGCAGCTGCGGATCTGCCCGATCGACGGAGCAGACCCCGCCGCGATGCTGGCCGGGTTGAAGCTGCGCCCGCTGCTCGACGGCTACCGCGGCAGCGAGCCGGTCGACCTCGCCGCGCTCGAAGCGGTGATCGCCCGGGTCGGCGCGATCGCCGGCGCCCACGCGGAGATCGCCGAGCTCGACCTCAACCCGGTCATCGCCACCGCCGACGCCGCGATCGCCGCCGACGCCCGCGTCCGCGTGCACGCGGCACCCCCCGCCCGGCCCTGGCCGAGCACCTGGGACTAAGTGGCTATCCGATCAGCCTCTGATCGAGCGCGTAGCGCGTCAACTCGGGCCGGGTGCTGAGGCCGAGCTTCTGCTGGATATGGGCCCGGTGGGTCTCGATCGTGCGGATGCTGAGGTCGAGCTGCTCGCCGATCTCGCGGTTGGTGTGGCCGAGAGCCATCAGGCGCAGGACCTCGGTCTCGCGCGGCGACAGCGGCTGGTCGTCGCCGTTGTCCTCTGCCTTCGACAGGCCCGTGGCCACCGCGGCGGGCAGGTACCGGCGGCCCTCGGCGGCGGCGCGGACGGCCTCGATCAGCTCCAGATGGGCGGCATCCTTGAAGAGGTAACCGAGGGCGCCGTCGTCCAGCGCCCGCCGCGCCAGGCTGAGATCCCGCTCCATCGTCAGGAGGACGATCGCGGTCGCGGGAGAGTCCTGACGCAGGTCCGCGATGACATCGACGGCGAGGCCGTCGGGCAGATTGACGTCGAGCACCAGCACCCGCGGCCGCAGCTCGGCGACGACGCTTGCCGCGGCGGCGAGATTCTCCGCCTCGCCGACGACCTCCAGATCCGCCTGCGCCTCCAGCAGCGCCCGCAGGGCGCCGCGGACCACGGCGTGGTCGTCGGTGAGGACGATCGAGATCGCCGCACCGCTGCCAGTCCCGTCGCTCATCCGAGCAGGGTACCGTCGCGCCGTGGCGGCAGCCGATGTGGTTGTCCACGGATGGCGCCCTCCCACTTCGGACCTACCTTGCGCTGATGGATTGCCAACCCGCGCCGGCGATCGACGTCGCCGAAACCGAGGAAGCGCCAGGCCTCGGCCGGGTGGCGATGGACCGTGTGCTGGTCGGATTCGACGAGCGGCGTGCCTCGCGCGATGCCCTGACGCTGGGCAAGGCGCTCTGCGAGCGGACCGGAGCCGAGCTGATCGTCGCCTCCGTCCGCCCCTACTGGCCGGAGTTGATCGGGCCGGAGGAGTTCGCGCGGGCGATCGCCGAGGACGAAGCCTGGCTCGAGCGCGAAGCTGCCAAGGCGCTCGGCGACCAGCCCTTCTCGACCAGCGTGGTCGCCGGCGGCCATGAGACCAGCGGCCTGAAAGAGATCGCCGGCGCCGCGGGCGCGGACGTGATCGTCGTCGGCTCGACCCACCGCGGCCGCCTCGGCCGGGTGATGCCCGGCAGCGTCGGCGAGCGGGTGCTCAACAACGCTCCCTGCGCCGTGGCCGTCGCCCCGCTCGGGCTCGCCGAGGAGGGACTGCGGCTGGAGCAGATCGCGGTCGCCTACGACGGCAGCCGCCAGGCCTCCGTGGCCCTCAGCTTCGCGATCGAGCTGGCCCGCCGCAGCGGCGCCTCGCTGCGGATCCTCGGCGCGGTCGAGTTCAACGTCGAGGTCACCGGCCTCGGTGCGCAGACCCTCGACGACGCCGAGGTGGCGCGGATGCGGCATCAGCTCGAGAACGCCCGCGAACGGGTGCCCCGCTCGATCGCGGCCGAGACGCGGATCCTCCGCGGCCCACCGAAGCAGGTGATCTCCGAAGCGGCGGCGAGCTCCGACCTGCTCGTTCTCGGATCCCGCGGCCACTACAGCGCCCCCCGCCGCCTCTTCCTCGGCAGCGTCGCCACCGAGGTGACCCGCCGCGCCCCCTGCGCGACCCTGGTCACCCCCGCCGTGTAGGCGAGGCCGATCGGGGCGACAGGCCCGGCAAGACTTCGGCGCTCTCAGGCGCGGACCGGCTCGCCGACGCTGGACCCGATCTGGGTCCCGGCCTCACCGCGAACGATCCGCGCCGCGTCGCCCAGAGCGCCAACCGCGGCTCGGCGGCCGGTGGCTTCGACGAAGCGACAGGCGGCCTCGACCTTGGGCCCCATCGAGCCGGCGGCGAAGTCCAGCTCCCGCAGCCGCGCCGGGGTCGCCTCGCGCAGCGGCCGGGCCCGATCGGTGCGCCAGTCGAGCTGGATAGCGTCGACGTCGGTCAGCAGCAGCAGCAGGTCGGCCTCGAGGCGACGGGCCAGCAGCGCCGCGGTCAGGTCCTTGTCGATCACGGCCTCGATGCCGCGCATCTTGCCGGCGCCGTCGATCGTGACCGGGATACCGCCGCCGGCGCAGACCAGCAGCGCGCCGCTCTCGATCAGGACCCGGAGGCTGCGCAGCTGGGCGACGGCGTTGGGCTCGGGTGAGGGGACCAGGCGGCGGAAGGAGGTGCCGTCGCGGCCGACGGTCCAGCCGCGCTCGCGGGCCAGCTCTTCGGCCCGGGCGGGAGAGTAGACCGGGCCGATCGGCTTCGAGGGCTTGCCGAAGGCAGGGTCGTCGGGGTTGACGACGACCTCGGTGAGGACGGTGACGACGTCGCGATCGGGCAGGGCGTTGCGCAGAGCGAGGCCGACCTGGGGACCGTTGCCGTGGATGACGATCAGCTCGTTCTCGGCGGCGATCGCCGCCAGCTCGTCGGCGGCCGCCTCGACCTCGCGGCGCTGAGCGTCGGCATCGGCCGGCTCACCGCGGCGCAGCAAAGCGTTCCCACCCAAGGCGACAAGAATTCGCATGCGACCAAGCCTGACGGTGATCCGGCCGCCGATCATCGGCGCTAATCCACATCCTGATCTGCGGCAACGCACCGCCTCACTCCTGGCAGACTTCGGCGCCAGAGCGATGGAGGCGAGCCCCGAGCAGATAACGGTCGTCCTGGCCGACGATCACAACCTGATCCGTGCCGGCCTGCGCGGCATGCTCGAAGCGCAAGCCGACCTGCGGGTGATCGGCGAGGCGGCGGACGCCGCGGGCGCCGCCAAGCTGGTCGAGGATCGCCGGCCCGACATTCTCGTCCTCGACCTGCAGATGCCCGGCGCCGATCCGCGCGAGGACGTGCCGCGACTGCGGCAGAGCTCACCGGGTACCTCGATCGTCGTGCTGACGATGCAGAACGACCCGCGCGGCGCCCGCGACATGCTGCGCGCCGGCGCCTCCGGCTATGTCCTCAAGCAGGCCGCCGAGCGCCAGCTCGGGGACGCGATCCGGATCGCCGCCGGCGGCGGCTCCTATATCGACCCGGAGCTCGGCGGCGCGATGGCGAAGCTGGAGGCCGATCCGCTCGAGTCGCTGAGCGAGCGCGAGCTGGAGCTGCTGCGGCTCGTCGCGCTTGGGTTCACCAACCGCGAAATCGGCGACCAGCTCTACCTCAGCGTCAGGGCGGTCGAGGTCAACCGCGCCAAGCTCTTCGAGAAGCTGGGAATCGAGTCGCGCCCGGAGCTGGTCCGCTTCGCGATCGCCAACGGCATCATCGAGACCGGCGCCTGAGCCCCGTCAGCCGCCGCTGAGGGGGAGGGTGGCGACCATCTTGGTGCCCTCCCCCGGATTTGAGCTGAGCTCGATCTCGCCGCCGAGCAGGGCGACCCGCTCGCGCATCCCGATCAGGCCGCGTCCCCCTGCGTCGGCGTCGGGATCGAAGCCGGCGCCGTCGTCGCCGACGGCGATCCGCACCGAGTCGCCGTCGAGCCCGGCAACCAGAGTCGCCGTGCGGGCGGCGGAGTGCTTGACGACGTTGTTCAGTGCCTCCTGGGCGAGTCGGTAGACGACCCTCTCCTGCTCGGCGGAGAGCTCGCCGTCGAGCGCGATCTCGACGCTGACCTCGAAATCGCCACGGGCGGCGCTTTCCTCCGCCAGGGCCCGCAGCGCGCCGGCCAGACCGAGGCGCTCCAGCGGGGCGGGGCGCAGGTCGTTGATCAGGCGGCTGAGCTCGTTGATCTGGCCCTCGAGGCGATCGACCGTCTGCTCCGCCGCGGTGGCAATCTTCTCGGCCCGGTCGGGAGCGTCGCTCTGCAGCGCCGTCGCCAGCGAGATGCGGACCGCGGCCAGGCTCTGCAGGGTGTCGTCGTGCAGCTCGCGCGCCCAGCGCTGACGCTCGCGCTCGCCGACCTCGACCTGCTGCTGCAGGCGGTCGGACTCGACCGTCTGCGCCGTCGCCACCGCGGTCGCGGCGCTCGCCGCGAAAGCCTGCAGGAGGCGCAGGTCCTCCTGGTCGAAGTCGCTGCCGCCGGCTTCGCGATCGAGGGCGACCAGGGCGCCGACAGCGCGGCCGCGGAAGAGCAGCGGCACGACCAGCGCCACCTCGGCCCCGAGCCGCTCGCGCAGCCGCGCCTGGGAGGGCGGCGATCCGCGCTCGAGACGCTGCGCGACCCGCTCCTGCATCGCCGCTTCGAAAACGACGTCGTCGGTCGGGATCGTCAGCCGCTCGACGGCCGCGCCGCCCTGTCCGGCCTGCGCCGCCACGACCAAGCGGTCGCTCTTGCGCAGGAGGACCAGCAGCGTCTTCGCCTCGACCAAGGCCCGGGCGCGCTTGACGATCAGGTCGAGGACCCGCTCGACGTTGGTCTCGCCGCCGACCGCGCGGGCGATGTCAACCGAGGTCTCGGCCCGGCGCAGCGCCTGCTCGACTTCCGCCTCGCGCTCGCTCAGCCTCGTGTAGAGGCCGGCGTTCTCGATCGCGATCCCGGCCCAGGTCGCGAGCGTGCGCGCCGCCTGCTCGTCGGCGTCGTCGAACTCCGCCGCTCCCCGCTTCTCGGTCATGTAGAGGTTGCCGTAGACCTCCTCGCGGATCCGGATCGGGACGCCGAGGAACGAGTTCATCGGCGGGTGCCCAGGCGGGAAGCCGTAGGCGTGCGGGTGCTGGTTGACGTCGGACAGGCGCAGCGGCGTCGGCTGGTGGATCAGCTCACCGAGGACGCCGCGGCCACGCGGCAGGTTGCCGATCGCCCGCTTCGTCTCGTCGTCGATGCCCAGGTAGATGAAGCGCTCGAGCTCCTGGCCGCTGCGGTCGAGCACCCCCAGCGCCGCGTACTCGGCCCCGGTCAGCTCCCGCGCCGCCCCGACCACGGAGCGCAGGACCGACTCGAGGTCGAGCTCGGAGAGGAGCGCCGAGCCGATGTCGATCAGCCGCTGCGGACGATCCTGCCCGGCGACACCAGTTGAACGGTCAGGGGCATCCATACCCTCCAATATCTCACCTCGATCGCGGTTGCGAGGAAACCCGCGTCCCAGAGCCGGCGGCGCGATACCGGGGTCGAGGGGAGGACATCACTCTCCTTGTGGCTTTCCACGGATGGCCGTCCCCCGGCGCACGCATAAGTTCGACCAATGCGAGTCCTCGTCGGATTTGACGGCAGCGATGGGAGCCGCGACGCGATCGCACTGGCGCGCCTCCTCTGCCGATTGGACCGGGACGAGGTTCTGTCGGTCGAGGCCGATGCCGGCGACTCCCCCGCTCGCGCGATCGCCGACATGGCCCTCGAGAAGGGCGTCGACCTGATCGTCGTCGGATCGCGCGGCTATGGCCCCCTTGGCCGGGTCTTCGCGGGCTCGGTCACCTCGAGCCTGATCTGCAGGTCGCCCTGCCCGGTCATCGTCCTGCCTCGCACCAGGGTCGCCCGCGAGCGTCGCGGCGAGGCACCGCCGACCTCCGCGCGGGCGGCGAAAGAGGCCAACGTTCGCGAGTACCTTCGCGGGCGCCGGGCGCCGGCGCCGCACCGAACCGGCAACGGCGAGGCGCGGAGCGTCTCGCGATGAGCGCCGGGCCGCCGCCGAGCGAACCCCCGATCGGGGTCCCGCTGGGAGACGAGAGCGCCAGGAAGTTCACCTCGCCGACCGCCGCCGCCCCGGTTTTGGTCGGCATCGACGGCGACGGCGGCGAGGATGCCAGGGCGCTTGGGAAGCTGCTCAGCTCGATCCGCGAGACCAACTGCATCGTTGCCCGCGACCTCGCCTCACCGGGACGGATGCTGATCGAGCGAGCCGAGACTTCCGGCGCCGGCACGATCGTCGTCGGCTCGTCGCATCGCGGCAGGATCGGCCGGGCGCTGCTGGGCGGAGTCGGCGAGCATCTCCTCGACCACGCCCCCTGCGAGGTCGTGGTCGCCCCACACGGCTATGCCGGCGAGGGCCACACCGGGCTGGCGAAGGTCGCGGTCGCGGTCGACGGCACCCCGGAGTCGAAGGTGGCGCTGAGCCGGGCCGAAGACCTCGCCCGCCAGGCCGGGGCGAGGATCGAGATCCTCGTCGCCAGCGACCCGGTGGTCGCCGATATCGAAGCCGAATTCCCCGACGACGCGCCGGACTCGATCTCGGTCGTACTCGAGGCGGCGGTTGCCTCGGTCGACCCGGCCCTGACCCCGACCGGCAAGAGCGTGGACTCGGGCTGGCGCCAGGTCGTGCGCGCGATCGCCACGGCGATCGCCGCCGCCTGCGATTCCGACGTCGACCTGCTTGTCGCCGGATCGCGCAGCCCGATCGAGCACATGCTGCTCGGCTCGATCACGAAGCGGCTGATCGTCGAAGCCCCGTGTCCCGTCCTCGTCGTCCCCGACTCGAAGCGGGCCTGACGTGTACCAACGAGTCCTGGTCGGCTACCTGGACAGCGAGCAGGGGCGCGGCGCTCTTGCTCTGGGCAGGATCTTCGCCCGGGCCGACGGCGCCGAGATGACCGTCGTCACCGCCCCCGCCGAGGATGGAGAGAACCTCGCCCAACTGGCCCTCTCCCACCGGGCCGACCTCGTCGTCGTCGGCTCGTCCCACCGCGGCCCGCTGGGGCGGCTCGTCCCGGGGGCGACCGTCGAGCGCCTGCTCGGCGAAGCGCCCTGCGCGGTGGCCGTCGCCCCTCCCGGATTCGGCAAGCCCGCCCCCGGCGCCGATGGCTGGCGGCCGCTCAGCGGCAGAGGCGAGGAGATCGGCATGCGCGTCATCGGGGTCGGATACGACGGCTCCGACGCGGCGCTCGAGGCGCTGCGCGCCGCCGCCGACCTGGCCCTGGCAAACGGCGCCGCCCTGCGCGTTTACACCATCGCCCGCAGGTACGCCCACGTCCCCGGCGCCAGCGGCGACGAGCGCGGGCCCGGCGTCCCGACCGAAGCCGAGGTTCTGCGCGGCATGCTCAACGACGCCGTCAACGACCTGGCCGCCGCGACCCGCGCCCTGCCGGTCTTCCTCCGCGGCTTCGCCGCCGACGAGCTGGTCGACGCCACCAAGCTGGGGGTTGACCTGCTCGTCCTCGGTTCCAGGCGCGGCGGCCCGCTGCGCCGCAAGCTCCACCACAGCGTCACCAGCGCGGTCATGCAGCGAACCGGCTGCCCGGTTCTGATCTCGCCGACGGGGGTAACCGCGGCGCGGCCCGCCTTGGCCGGCGATCCGGCTCCGTAGTCCCGCGGGCGAGCGACGGGCGCGGCGCTCAGCCGCCCGGGTGGCTCCTGAGACCGATGCTGACGATCCGGCCGCCGGCACTGAGCTGGAAGGAGGTGCTGCTTTCCTTCGGCCCGCGCAGTTCGTAGTAGGTCGTGGTGACCTTCTTGATCGCGTGATAGGCCTGCTTGAGTTCCTTCAAACTGGAACCGAGGCCGATTCCCTTCGCCGTCTTGAACTTGGTCAGCGGGGTGTGGAAGTTCGGCTTCGCGGTCGTGCCGACGATCGTCTGGCTGACGGCGATGAAGACGGTCCAGACCTTGTAGTGCCGGCCATTGGCGTCCGATTCGAGCAGGACGCTGCCGAGTTCGCCGCTGTTTTTGCCCTCATAGAGGCACTGGTAGGAGCACGAGCTCGTCTTGCCCCAGGCTTTGACCACCGCGGCCGGGGAGCTGCCCAACCTCACCCCGCCAAGCGATTTCGCCGGGACGATCAGGGTGTCGCCGGCCTTCGGCAGTCCCGCCTGCGCCACGGCGGGCAGAGCCAGCGCAAGCGCCAGGCCGAACACGATCATGAGGCGGAACTTCATCTCAGCAACTCCTTCGTCGGGGGCCGCGAACCTAGCAGTGGCTCTCACCGCTTCCCCGCTGCCTCCGAGATCTACGGCATGAAAAGTACGCGCTATGGCGTACGCCGGTTCAGGAGACGAACTGCGCGACTCCGAGTACGCCGCCGCTGGTCGCCGCCCAGGCGGTCGCGACAGCCTGGGAGCGGCTCGAGACGCCGAGCTTGGCGTGGATTCGCTGCGAGTGCTTGGCCAGCGTCCGCGGGCTGACTTCAAGCTCGGCGGCGAGCGCCGGCAGATCCTCGCCGCGGGCGAGCCCGCGCAGCACTTCCGCCTCGCGCGGCGTCAGCCCGAGCCGGCGCAGGGCCTCGAGCGCGAGGACGCTGCCGGCGCGCTCGAGGAGGATCACCTGCACCCCCGCTGACCCCTTGACGCTGCGGGCCAGAAGCGAGTCCTCGAAGCCATCGATCGCGATCCCGCCGGGCTCCGCGCCCGCCGCCAGCCACTCCGCGAGCGGGGCCCCGAGCGGCCGCCCGGCCCGCACCGAGTCATCTCCCGGCAGCCCGTCGAGCAGCTCCCGCGCGGCGGCCGAGACGAAATCGACGACCCCCTCGGCCCCGACAACGACCATCGCCGTCGCCTCGGCGTCGAGGCCGAGGCGCAGGCTGTCGATGGTGCCGGCGATCCGTTCCCGCAGCTCGGCGCCGCGGTAGGCCTGGATCAGGTGGGGCCGGGCAAGCTCGAGCAAACCCAGCTCGCGCTCGCTGTAGTCGCGCCCGGAGCGGCTCATCGCGACGGCGATCGTCAGGTCCGGGGTGGACGGCAGGACGAAGGCGACCTGGTGCTCGAGGTTTCCGAGCGGCAGGTAGAGCTGCTCGAAGAGCGCCGTGCGCCGCAGCTCGGCGCGCGAGATGACGTCGGAGAAGCGTCGCGGGCGACCGTCGCGAGTCCGGATGTAGTTCTGCAGCAGTGGGTTTTCCGCCGCGTGGCGTTCCCAGACCAGATGGGCCCAGGCGGGCAGTTCAGGCACGACGATGCTGACCGCCGCGCGCCGGCCCTCCTCGACCTCGTTGTAGGAGACGTACTCGGAGGAGACCAGCCGGTGGATGCCCGGCAGCAGCACGGCGCGAAACTCGGCCCTGTCCTGCGCGTCGTAGGCGTCGCCGACGAAGTCGAGAACCGCGCGCAGATCAGGTTCGCTCAGCGCCGCCATTGCGGACAGCGTGACAGCGCAGCTACTTGGCCGCCTTCGGCTTCTTGACGGTCAGGGTGCGAGTCAGGACCTTGGCGTTGCCGCCGGTCGGGGTGAAGGAGATGCCGGCCCTAATCCGCACCTTGCCCTTTTCCGCCAGAACCTTCTTGGCGCTCGGCGTCAGCCGCAGGTAGTCCTTCACCCGGCCCGGCCCACCGGAGACCTTCGACGGCTTCAGCAGCTTCGGCTTGCCCTTGCCTGTCACCGCGGTGACCGTGACCTGTCCTTGCGAGGTGAGTTCCAGCGACAGCGCCGTCCCCTTCAGCTTGATCACCTTGAAGGCGTTGCTCGGAGTGCAGGCGACGTCGGCGTTGTAGAGGTAGGAGATCGTGCTGGACCCGGTCCGCAGAACCGAGCCGCCGTCGGCGGGGAAGGCATTGAAGAAGTAGGCGCCGGTGCCCGGCTGTTCGACCCAGCGCAGGCCGAACTGTTCGGTCGATTCCTCGAAGTCGACCCCGATGTATTCGCCGGCCTTGATCGGCAGGCTGGTGACGAATTCGTTGACCCCGTCGGTGGTGAGGGTGACCGGGTCGCTGCCGGCGGTTCCGGTGAAGGTGTAGTCGGCGTTCTGCCGCACCACCCGCAGCCGGTAGTGGTTGTTCGGCTTCGGCAGGCCGTTGAGGCGGAAGCGGGTGACCGTGCCGTCGCAGGGCGCCGTCGTCGCCAGCGCCGGGATGATCGTGTCGACGAACAGACAGGGGCGTTCGCTCGCCGCTTTGTAGCCGCAGGTCCCCGAGGTCGAGGGATTCTGGTTGACGTAGGCCCCGATCGTCGAGTCGGCCGAGCTGACCGGCGCCCACACCGTCGCGGCCGCGAGCACGATGGCGATCAGGCCGAGGCCGGTCGCGAGCGTCGCCTGGGAAAAGGCACGCGGCGTGGGGCTCGGCTGCGGCGACGACATGGCGCCGAACATACTTCCCGCCAGTCGGCCGCGGTGGTCGCGGACGGGACCAGGAGGCCGGACGTACGCGTTAACGCGTAGGCGTCCATGCTACGGCGCATCGGGCCGGGCGCGCCGCTCCGACCGGCCGCCGAACATACTTAGGCGCGATGGCCGGCCCACAGCCCACCGCCGACCGCACCGCCTGGTCGCGCAACCTGGCGACCCCGGTGCGCGACTTCCTCGGCACCGAGACCGGCAGCGCCGTCGTCCTCGTCGTCGCCGTCGTCGCGGCGCTGGTCTGGGCGAACGTCGCTCCGGGCGCCTACGGCGACCTCTGGTCAACCCACCTCAGCATCCAGATCGGGTCGCACGGGATCGACACCGACCTTCGTTCCTGGGTCAACCAGGGGCTGATGGCGCTCTTCTTCCTCGTCGTCGGCCTCGAGGCCAAGCGCGAGCTCGACCTCGGCGAGCTGCGCGAGCGGACCCGGGTCTGGATCCCGGCGGCGGCGGCGCTGGGCGGCGTCGCCGCGGCGGTCGGCGTCTACCTGCTGGTCAACGGCGGCGGCGACGGCGCCCACGGCTGGGGGGTGGCGATGTCGACCGACACGGCGCTGGCGCTCGGCGCCCTGGCCCTCGCCGCCCCGACCGGCGCTACCAGGCTGCGGGTCTTCCTCCTCACCCTGGTCGTCGTCGACGACCTCGCGGCCCTGGCGATCATCGTCCTCGTCTACACCGGGTCGATCGACGCGATCGCGCTGGCGATCGCGATCGCGCTCTTTGCCGTGCTCGCCGCGCTGCGCTTCCTGCCGGCCAACCGCGGCCCGATCGCCGTCGTCGTCGGCGTCGCGATCTGGGTCGCGATGTACGAGTCGGGGATCGACCCGGTGATCGCCGGCCTGGCGATCGGCCTGATCACCAGCGCCTACCCTCCCTCGCGCCGGGAGCTGGAGCGGACGACCGACCTGGCCCGCGAGTTCCGCGAGCAGCCGACGCCGGGGCTGGCCTCCGAGGCACGGCGCAGCCTGGCCGAGGCGATCTCCCCGAACGAGCGCCTGCAGTACGCGCTGCACCCCTGGACCAGCTACGTGATCGTGCCGCTCTTCGCGCTCGCCAACGCCGGCGTCCACCTGACCGGGGACCTGCTCTCGGCGGCCGCCTCCTCGCCGATCACGATCGGCATCGTCCTCGCCTACGTCGTCGGCAAGCCGCTCGGCATCTTCGCCGCCCCCTGGGTCGCGACCCGAAGGATCTTCGGCGGCGGCAAGCTGACGATCACCTGGCCCGGCCTGCTCGGCACCGGCGCCGCCGCCGGCGTCGGCTTCACCGTCTCCTTCCTGATCGCCGACCTCGCCTTCAGCGGCAGCGAGCTGGAGCAGGCGAAGATCGGGATCCTCGTCGCGGCGCTGATCTCGCCGCTGCTGGCGCTGGCGGTCTTCCGCGGCATCGCGAAGCTGATCCCGGCCAGCCGCCGGCTCGAGCAGTTCCGCCGCACCGCCGAATCGATCATCGACCTCTCCGACGACGTCGATCCCGAGCGCGACCACATCCGCGGCGACCCCGACGGCCCGGTCACCCTGGTCGAGTACGCCGACTTCGAGTGCCCCTACTGCGGCCGCGCCGAGCCGACGATCCGCGAGCTGCTGTCCCAGCACCAGGCCGACGGCCTGCGCTACGTCTTCCGGCACCTGCCGCTCAGCGATGTCCACGCCCACGCCCAGCTCGCCGCCGAGGCATCGGAGGCGGCCGACGACCAGGGCGCCTTCTGGGAGATGCACGACACTCTGATGGAGCACCAGGGCGACCTCACCCTGGCCGACGTCGGCCGCTACGCGCGGGAGCTGGGGCTCGACTGGGAGCGGCTCGAAGACGAGGTGCGCCGCCGTCGCCACCGCGCCCGCGTCGCCGAGGACGTCGCCGGCGCCGACGCCAGCGGCGTCTCTGGCACGCCGACCTTCTTCGTCAACGGCCGCCGCCATCACGGCGTCTACGACATCGAGACGCTGACCAAATCGATCAAGCGGGCGAAGAAGCTGGCCGAAGCCGAAGCCGCGGCGACGACCGTACGCTGAGCCCGGCGATAGAGTCGGCCGCGGCAGGGACGACGATGAACTCCGGAAGTGGAGAGTGCGAATGAGCAGTCAGAGTCCGATGCCGATCGTCCCGGACCGTGTTCGCGCCCTGATGGCCGGCGAACTGGAGACCTTCGAGGCCGCCCACCCGCGCTCGAAGAAAATCCACGAGGAGGCCGGCGAGGCGCTGCTCTCGGGGGTGCCGATGAACTGGATGACCCGCTGGCCCGGCTCCTTCCCGGTCTTCTTCGCCGCGGCCGAGGGCAACCGCCTGCGCGACGTCGACGGCAACGAGCTGATCGATTTCTGCCTCGGCGACACCGGCGCGATGACCGGCCACTCCCCCGCCCCGACCGTCGCCGCCGCCGCCGAGCGACTGCGCCACGGGATCACGACGATGCTGCCGAGCGAGGACGCGCTGCCGGTCGGCGAAGAGATGAGCCGCCGCTTCGGGCTGCGCCACTGGCAGTTCTCGCTCTCGGCCAGCGACGCCAACCGCTTCGCGATCCGGCTCTGCCGCGAGATCACCGGGCGGCCGAAGATCCTCGTCTTCAACCACTGCTACCACGGCTCGGTCGACGAGACGTTCGTCGACCTCCTCGACGGAGAGGTCACGGCCCGGCTCGGCAACATCGGCCCGCCGGTCCCGCTGGCCGAGACGACCCGGGTGGTCGAGTTCAACGACCTCGAGGGCCTCGAGCGGGCCCTGGGTCACGGCGACGTCGCCTGCGTCCTCGCCGAGCCGGCGCTGACCAACGTCGGCATCGTCCTGCCCGACCCCGGCTTCCACGACGAGCTGCGACGGCTGAGCCGCGAGGCCGGCGCCCTGCTGATCATCGACGAGACCCACACCTTCTGCTGCGGCCCCGGCGGCTACAGCCGCGCCCACGACCTCGAGCCGGACCTGATCACGATCGGCAAGCCGATCGCCGGCGGCGTCCCGACCGGCGCCTACGGGATGACCGACGCGGTGGCCGAACAGGTGCTCGAGCACACGATCTGGGAGGTCGCCGATGTCGGCGGCATCGGCGGCACCCTGGCCGGCAACGCCCTCTCGCTGGCGGCGGCGCGAGCGACGCTGAGCGAGGTCCTGACCGAGGCGGCGTTCGCGCGGATGATCGCGATGGGCGAGCGCTTCGAGGCCGGCGTCCAGAGCGTGATCGACGACAACGCCCTGGCCTGGACAGTGACCCGCCTCGGCTGCCGCGCCGAGTACATGCTCGGGGCGAAGCGCCCCCGCAACGGCGCCGAAGCGGCGGCCGCCTTCGACACCGAGCTCGACTCCCTGCTGCACCTGGCGCTGCTCAACCGCGGCATCCTCATGACCCCGTTCCACATGATGGCCCTGATGTGCCCGACGACCAGCGAGTCCGACGTCGACGCCCATACCGCGGCGCTGAGCGAGGTCGTGGCCGCGCTGACGGCCTGAGTCGCATAGTGTAACTCCATGGAGTTACACTGTTAGAGCGATGCCTTCCAAACACCCGAGAATCGCCGTCACCGCCGACCCCGAGTTGGGCGACGCGCTGGCCCGTGTCCGTGCCGCAACCGGCACCCGCGAGCCCGACGCGACGTTGCTGCGTCGCCTCGCGGTTGAGGGCGCGGAGGCGGAGTTGGCGGCGGGGCGCAACCGGCGGGGCGCCGCCGAGGCACTGCTGGAGGCAATGGACAGGGGGCAGTTCGACCTGGACCTCGCCGCGATCGACCGCCTGAACGCGCCCTCGACCGACTGATGCCCGGCAAGAGGCTCTGGGACGGCGTCGGCCCGATCCTGGTCGATACCTCTGCCTGGATGCAGGCGCGGCGGGACCCGAAAGCGCGAGCACTGCTGCTGGCGGCCATTGAGCGAGGGGAGGTCTGTTGGTGTTGGCCGGTGCGCTATGAGCTGACCATCGACGCACGAGGCCCCGAGGGCATTGCCGTTATCGAGGCAACGCTCGACGGACTGCGGGAGATCCCTGTCGACCGCGGTGTCCAGCGCACCGTCATCGCGACGATGCGCGAGCTGGCCGGCAGCGGTTCCCACGGCGCCCATCGCTTCCCCCTCACCGATCTCACGGTCGCGGCGGCCGCGCAGAGTGCGGGCATCGACATCCTGCACTTCGACCAGCATCTCGAACGGCTCGGCGATCACCTCGGCGTCGTCGCGCACTGGATTTCCAGCCCGACCTAGGCGAGGAGCGGGCCCGGGTCTATGCCCATCGCGAGGTGACGACCTTCTTGCGGGTGTAGAAGTCGATCGCGTCGTCGCCGTTGGCGTGCAGATCGCCGTCGATCGAGTCCTTCCAACCGGAGAAGGGGAACCAGGCGACGGGCGCCGGGACGCCGATATTGACGCCGATCATCCCGGCCTGCACGCCGTAGCGGTACTCGCGGGCGGCGGCGCCGGAGGAGGTGAAGATCACCGAGGCGTTGCCGTAGCGGGAGGCGTTGACCAGCTCCAGGGCACCGTCGAGGTCCGCCGCGCGCAGCACGGTCAGGACCGGCCCGAAGAGCTCCTCGGCGAGCGCCGGCGAGCCCGGGCGGGCGTCGTCGATGATCGTCGGACCGAGCTCGGCACCGCCCTCGCCGCCGCCGATCCGGCCGTCGAGCACCAAGCTGGCGCCTTCGGACTCGGCGCGGGCGATCTCGCCCTCGACCCGCTCCCGCGAGGCGACCGAGACCAGCGGGCAGACGTCGGTCGCCGCGTCGGCGCCGGAGCCGGTCCGCAGCGCCGCGCTTGCCTCGACGACCCGCGCCAGCGAGCGGTCCTGCTCCTCGGAGTCGCCGACCAGGACCAGCAGCGAGCCGGCCAGGCAGCGCTGCCCGGCGGCGCCGAAGGCCGAGGAGGTGACCCCGTCGGCGAGCAGCTTGGGGTCGGCGTCGGGCATCACGACCATCGCGTTCTTGGCACCGCCGAGCGCCTGCACGCGCTTGCCCTCCGCGACGGCGCTGCTGCAGACGTAACGCGCCGTCTTCGCCGAGCCGACGAAGGAGATCGCCTCGACCCCGTCGCTGCGCAGCAGCCCGTTGACCGCGTCGCGGCCACCGTGGACGAGGTTGACGACTCCGGGCGGGAAGATCTCGTGCTCGGCGATCAGCTCGAAGATCCGCACCGAGGTAAGCGGGTCCTGCTCGGAGGGCTTGAGGATGAAGCTGTTGCCGCAGGCGACCGCGTAGGGCAGGAACCAGAGTGGGATCATCGCCGGGAAGTTGAACGGGGTGATCGCGGCGACGACGCCGACCGGCTGGCGCACCATCTCGACGTCGACCCCGCGGGCGACGCCCTCGAGGTTCTGGCCCTTGAGCAGGTGCGGCACGCCGATCGCCGCCTCGACCGACTCGATCCCTCGGCCGACCTCGCCGAGCGCGTCGGGCAGGGTCTTCCCCATGTCCCGGGTGACGATCGCGGCGAGCTCGTCGCGGTGGGCGTCGAGCACCTGGCGCAGCCGCATCAGCGCTCGGGCGCGGGCCTGCGGCGCGGTCGCGCGCCAGGCCGGCTGAGCGGCGACGGCGGCCGCGACGGCGCGCTCGACGGCGGCGGCGCCGCTGAGCGGCACCCGGGCCAGGGGCTCGCCGGTGGCCGGGTTGAGGTCGGTGAGGAACTCGGGAGCGTCCGCGGCGTCGGTCCACTCGCCGGCGACGAAGTTGGACAGGGTGCGGGCCTCGCCGGTCGCGGGCGAGGCGGAGTCGAGAGCTGCAGCGGTATCGGTCATCAATCGATTGTGCGCTTCCCGAAGCCCGGTTGCAAGGCGCAGAGGGAATTTTCGCCCTTGCGGCGCTGCGCCGGGCGCTCGCCTGAAGCCTCACCCGCGCCGAACATCTACGCTGCGCCGGATGGCCGCCGCCGAGAAGTCGCCGATGCCTCGCCTGCCCCTCTACGTCCTCTCGTCGCTTGCGGCAATTCTCCTCACGGGTGCGTTGACGACGACCGTCGCGGCCGGCTCGCCCGCGCGCCCCAAGCCGGAGATCCTCAGTGCCTCATGGGGCACCGACAACGCGGTCGGCTGCCCGGGCGGTGAACAGGCCCTCGACAACATCCCGGTCACCTTCAACTGGTTCATCCGGCGGGCTTCGATTCAGCCCACGGACTTCCAGATCGTGCGCAGCGACGGAACCACCGCGACCCCGAACTGCGCCCTGCGGTTCCCGCCGAACGAGTCCGACGAGGCCCAGACGGTGAACCTGATCGGCGACTTCGGGGACTCGGTGAACGGCCCGACCCCGGTCGCGATTCGCGTCGTCGGCGCCCTGCAGGGCAAAGCGCCCAGAGCGATTCGGTGGCGACGGTTCCCCTCCATGCCGAAGGCCAGGGTTGAGCCGCTCGCCGGAGGCCCGTACATCGTCGATGCCTGGACGCTGACGCGGGCGCTCTACCGCGGCGACCGCAACCGCTGCAGGGTCGGCAAGACCTTCGTGCGCGTGATGTGGTCCAACGGGCTCACGGCCTACCCCACCGGCGCCGAGGTCGGTGCCCCCGTCCTCGCCTCCTACCGTGCCATCTACCGGCTGCCGAACGGCAAGGCCGACCCGATTGCCCCACTCGAAGTCGCCGATCTCCACGACCATCCAAACTCCTTCAACGCCGACAACATGCACGACCTCTGCCTGCCGCGGCCGCCTCGGGGGGCGACGCTCGCGGCAGTGAAGATCGGCGGCGAACTGATCCAGGACCCCAATGGCGATCCGAACGAAGCACAGAGGTTCGCCACCCGATAGCCCGCGTGTTGCCTCTCCCCTACGTGCGACAGTCCGGCTAGGCTCAAGTCGATGCTCGGCGGTGGCAAAGTGGCGGTCTTCGGGCCCCACCCGATTCTCTCGGTCACGGTCGAGTCGCTGGCCGACGACGGCAGCGACGACATCCATCTGCACGCCGCCGGACAGGGGGTCTGGGTGGCGCGGATGGCGGCTGAGCTGGGCGCCGATCCGGTTCTCTGCGGCTTCATCGGCGGCGAGACCGGAGTGGTGCTGCGACCGCTGCTGGAGCGCCTGCCGGTCGAGCTCCGCCTGGTCGAGACCGCCGCGTCGAGCGGCTCCTACCTGCACGACCGGCGCAGCGGCGAGCGCGTGCCGATCGCCCAGAGCGCCGCCATGTCGCCCTCGCGCCACGAGATCGACGAGCTCTTCTCGATCACGGTCGCCGCCGCCCTCGACTCGGCGGTCCTGGCCGTCTGCGGACCGTTTCCGATTGAGGCGCTGCCGCTCGAGATCTACGGCAGCCTGGTCGCCGACGTGCGGGCCAACGGCACCCCGGTCATCGTCGACCTCTCTCCGCCGCGCCTCGACAGCGCGCTCGAGGGCGGCCCCGACCTGGTCAAGATCAACGACTGGGAGCTGGCTCGCTACATCGAGGGCCCGGTCGACACCACCGAGCGGATGCGCGCCGCCGCGCGGCAGCTCCTCGACGCCGGCGCCGGCGCCGCGATCATCACCCGCGCCGGGGAGCCGGCGATGGTCTTGCGGGGCGAGGAGGCCTGGGAACTCGTTCCGCCCAGCTTCGAGCGCGGCTCCCGGGAGGGCTGTGGAGATTCGATGATGGGCGCCCTGGCCGCGTGCGTCGCCGCCAGGCTCGACTGGGAGGAGACCCTGCGGATCGGCGCCGCTGCCGGCGCCGCCAACTTCCTCCGCCACGGCCTCGGCAGCGGCTCACGCGAGGTCGTCGAGGATCTGGCGCGCAAGGTCGTGCTGCGCCCGATCTGAGTGGCTACACGGCGGGGCCGAAGGGCAGTACGACCTCGTCGCCTTCGACGATCGCCCGCGGGGCCGTGTCGCGCATCCACCCGAGGTGCGGTGCGACCGCCTCGATCCCGGCGAGAACCCCGAACGCCTCGGCCAGGTGCAGCGGCCGGCCGCCGTGGGAGGAGTGCGCGTCGCTGCCCAGGACGTGTACGAGGCCGGCCTCCGCCAGCGCCCGCATACCGTCCGCGGTCTGCTCGCGCAGGAAGAAGTCGGCGGTCGCCTGAACCAGCGCCCCGGCGGCGACCAGCGCGGCGATCCGCTCCAGCATGTCGGCCGAGAGGTGACGCTCCGGATGGGCGATCAGGGCCCGGTGGCCGCGCTCGGCCAGGTGGGCCACCCGGGCGAGGAGCGTGTCCGAGAGGGGGCCTGGCGCAGGCTCGAGCAGGATCCAGCGCCCGCTGCCGAGCGCCACCCGCGCCAGCTCCTCCTCGCCGAGGCCCTCCACCGCCGTCTCCGCCACCTCGCCCCCGGTCAGCACCGTCACCGGCAGCTCCTCCGCCCGCAGCCGCGCGTTCAGCGCCTCGACCCGGCCGGCCACCTCCTCGATCCGCACGTCGTGGTCGTGGCGGACGTGTGGCGTCGCGCAGACCCGCTCGATCCCGTCGTTCACCGCCTGGCGGGCGAGGCCGAGGCTGTCCTCGACGTCGAGCGCACCGTCGTCGACCCCGGGGAGGATGTGACAGTGCAGGTCGATCATCGCCGTTCGACCAGACTACGACGGCCCTACGACGAGAGCCCTCGCCAAGCCCTGGCGTTGGCCGGAAGCAGTTCGCCACCGAACCGCTCTTTCTGAGCCGTGCGCGGAGGAGCGAGGTCAACGGGTCGAGCAGGCTTGCGCCTGCGTCACGGCCGGGCACCAGAACCCGCCAAATGGTCTGGTTTCAGCTTGAGGATTATAGGTGGCTGACCGGGCTCGAACCGGCGACCGCCTGGACCACAACCAGGAGCTCTACCAACTGAGCTACAGCCACCACGCTCCGTGAAATCTAGCGGGCCAGGGCGGGGATTACGTCGCGGCCCAGGAGACCGATCGCGTCGACGTCGCGGTGGAGCAGGTGCTGGGCCATCAGGCGGCTGAGGCCGGCGGCTTCCAGCGCCTGCAACTGCTCGACCGCTTCGGGCACGGTTCCCTTGATCGTGCTCTCGGGCTGGGCGGCGAGGAAGGCGTCGCCATCGTCTCCCTGCCCTTTCCAGACCGAGAGGCGGGCGGCGCGGTCGCGCAGGTCATCCTCGTCGGCCCCGACCAGCCAGCCGGTCATCGTCGAGAGCGGCAGGCCGGCGGGGTCGCGGCCCTCGACCTCGCAGGCCTCATCGAGGCCGCGGCGGATCCCGGCGATCGACTCCGGGGTTCCGTGGACGACGTTGTACTCGTCGGCGTAGCGAGCCGCCAGGCGCAGGCTGCGCGGGCCGCCGGAGCCGCCGAGGATCAGCGGCGGGTGCGGGCGCTGCAGCGGCTTCGGCAGCGCGTCGAGGTCCTTGGCGCGGAAGTGCTCGCCCTCGAAGCTGAACGGCCCCTCGCCCCAGTGGCCGAGGATCACCTGCAGTTGCTCCTCGAGGGCATCGATCCGCGGGCCGATCGGCGGCAGGTCGAAGCCGTAGAGCTCGTGCTCGCGCTCCCACCAGCCGGCGCCGATCCCCAGCTCGACCCGGCCGCCGGAGATGTGGTCGGCCGTGGTCACCGCCTTGGCCAGCACGGCGGGTGGCGGAAGGTCGCCGGCGAGACCATCGTCCCCAGCCGCAGCTTCACCGTCGTCGCGGCCAGCGCCGAGATCGTCCCCCAGGCATCGAGCGAGCCGCGCTCACGCCGGTCGTCGACCGAGAGGTAGTGGTCGGAGCGAAACAGCGTCCCGATCCCGTGCGTTTCGCAGGCCGAGGCCAGCGCCAGCCAGTCGTCCCAGGTCACATCCTCCTGGCCCTCGATCATCAGACAGATCTCCATCGCGCCTCCTTCCGGCTCGGTTCGCTCCCCGGACGATGACAGAACGCTTCCCCTACTCGCCCGCGTTGAACTCCCAGATCGCGATCCCGAGCACGATCATCCCGAGGGCGAAGACGGTGAAGACCTCGAGCGCCTCGACCTCGAACCCGACGCCGCGCACCGCCTCCAGGTCCCCGAAGGACTTGCGCAGGTCCTCGACCGCGATCGCGGTGGTCATGCCGTCGCGCCGACCAGGGCGGCGAAGGCCTCGAAGCCGGGCGTCGAGCGGGCGATCAGCTCGCGGTCCAGCTCCTCCGCCTGTCCGGGCAGCGCCGCCGTCCCCTCGTTGCCGAGCGCCGCGACCGCCTCGTCGATCATCTCCGGCACCGCCAGCCAGGCCTCGACCAGGGCGAAGTCGGCCTCGGGATGGAAGAGCACGCCCCAGGCGTTGCCGACCCGGAAGGCTTGGTTCTCGGTCAGATCCGAGGAGGCGAGGTGCCGGGCGCCGTCGGGCAGGTCGAAGACGTCCCCGTGCCAGTGCAGCGCCTTGCCGCGCGGCGCCAGGCCGCCGAGGACCGGATCCTCGGGATCGCTGACCCGCACCTCGCCGAAGCCGACCTCCTTGCGCTCCGCCGGCCGCACCTCGGCGCCCAGCGCCCGCGCCAGCAGCTGCGCCCCGAGGCAGATGCCGAGCACCGGCATCCCGCGCCCAACCGCCTCGGCCAGCCACTCGCGCTCGGCGGCAAGGGCCGGGAAGCGCTCGACTTCGTCGACGTTCATCGGCCCGCCCATGACGACCGCGCCGGCGACCTCCTCGTGAGCCGGCAGCGGCTGCCCGGCCAGCGGCTTGACGGTGTGGACGGCGAGGGCGCCGCAGGCGTCGAGGATCCGGTGCGGAGTCTCCCACGGCACATGCTGGATCGCCAGCAGGGTTGGACGCTCGTCCGCGCTCATCTGCGCGGGAGCCTAGTCGCGCTACGGTGCCGGGGTGGCCAAGCTTCCCGGCTTCGCGATCTTCCGTCCCGAGCTGCGCCCCGGCACCGTGACCGGCGCCCAGGCGCGCGGCTCCACGGCGATCGGCGCCCTGGCTGTCGGCGCCGCCGCGATCGGCGGTTTCGCAATCGGCCGGCTCTCGATCGGACGCCTGGCCATCGGCCGCCTGGCGATCGGCCGCGCCGCGATCGGCAAGCTGACCGTCAAACAGCTCGAGATCGAGGAACTGGAGATCGGCAAAATCTCGATCCGCGAGGGCTGGCCGCCAACCGAGGAAAAAATTTGATCCCGGACGTGTCTGAGCTTAGGCGTTCATATGAACGCCTAAGCTCAGACACGTCCTTGGTGGTGGGCGCGGTGCTCGCCCTGATGGCGCTCCTTTGCCTCCTCTATTCCGCTCCCGCCCCGGCTCTCGGCCCCTTTCCGAGCCTCGGCTCCTGCCAGGTCTTCCCCAGCCCACCGGCCTCGCTTTCGCCCCGCGCGCCGTCCCTGCCCAACGAGGCGGCCTGGAACCAGGACATCTCGAAGGCGCCGCGCGACCCGCGCTCGGCCGCCTACATCTCCTACATCGACGCCCACGGCGGCGACCACCTGCATCCCGACTTCGGCTCCCCCCGCCCGTATGGCTTCCCCTTCTCGGTCGTCGGCGCCGGCCGGCGCAAGCTGCCGATCCACTACACCGCCTATGGCGAGGAGAGCGATCCCGGCCCGTTCCCGATCCCGGCCGGAGCGCCGGTCGAAGGCGGCAACCACAGCGACGGCGACCGCCACGTGCTGGTCGTCGACCGCGACGCCTGCAAGCTCTACGAGCTCTACCGCGCCACCTACGTCCCTCGCCCCCGACCGCACTGGAACGCCGACGCCGGCGTCGCCTGGGACCTCAACTCGAGCGCCCTGCGGCCCGACTCGTGGACCTCGGCCGACGCCGCCGGGCTGCCAATCTTCCCCGGCTTGGTCCGTTACGACGAAGTCGCCGCCGGCCACCTCGACCACGCGATCCGGGTCACCGTCGACAGCACCCGCAACGCCTGGGTCCACCCCGCCTCCCACTGCGCCGGGGACACCTCCAGCGCCAGCGCCCCGCCGATGGGGCTGCGGTTGCGGCTCAGGGCCGGCTACGGGCTCGGCCACTTCAGCGGCACCGCCAAGACGATCGCCGTGGCGATGAAGCACTACGGGCTGATCGTCGCCGACAACGGCTCCAACTGGTATTTCAGCGGCAGCAGCGACCGCCGCTGGGGCGACGAGAACCTCGATCAGCTGAAGCGGATCCCCGGCCGCGCTTTCGAGGTCGTCAAGAGCGCTGCCGCGATCCACTCCTGCTGACCAAGCGCCAGATCTTCCCCACCGTGGCGAGAATCGCGAAGGCGATTCCCAGCCCGATCGCCCCGAGGATGATGAGGAAGACCAGGAAGGCGAGGATCGCCAGCGGGATCAACAGGACTTTCACCATCTCCGGAGCCTTCTGGTTTCTTCTAACGGAAAGATGAAGTCAACAATCGCCTATTAAGGTGTCTCGCCGGGGGACGGGTTCACCCATGGCGCTCCTTTCTACAAACTCGCGGCACGGTGGCGCAAGCAGGCACGCGGCCTTGCGTCGCGGCGGCGCAACGGCAATCTGCTGCCTGGCGCTGCTGGCGGCGGCCTTCAGCTCCCCCGCCGGCGCCGCCCAGGCCGGAAGCGGCGACAGGCAGCGGGCCGCCCTCGGCCTGCTAGGCAAGGCCGCCGTGGCCGCCTTCGGTTCCGCCGGCACTCACCGCGCCCTGGGCGCGATCGGCAACAGCATCGCGATGCTCAACGCCCGCTACCGGATCGAAAGCAGCGAGGCGACCTTCACCGCCGGGGCCCCCGAACCGGAACCGGCGCTGAGCGAAGAAGTCGTCAGCGACCCCTCCAAGCTCCCCCCCGCCTCGGCCGGGAGCAACGGCACCACGGTCCCCCACAGCTCCTCGTTGAGCCGGGATGAAATCTTTGCCCACTCGCGCGGCCAGGGCAACGAATCGACCGCGATCCTGCTCAGCGGCATCGCCCTGGCCCCGCCGGACGCACCCGAAGCGGTGAAGAACGTGATCAACAACGCCAACATGATCGTCGGCCGCCCCTACATCTGGGGTGGCGGCCACGGCTCCTTCTACTCCTACGGCTATGACTGCTCGGGCTCGGTCAGCTTCGCCCTCTTCGGCGGCGGTCTGATCCCGGAACCGCTGACCTCCGGAGCGCTGGAGGGCTGGGGCGCGCCCGGCCCCGGCAAGTGGATCACCGTCTACGCCAACGCCGGCCACACCTTCGCCGAGATCGCCGGCCTGCGCTGGGACACCGTCGGCGACGCCCAGGGAACCGGGCCCCGCTGGCACCTGATGCCCAACTCCGCCGCCGGCTTCGTAGTCCGCCACCCGCCGGGGCTTTAGCGACGCTTGCCTGCCGCCAGGTCCGGGCGTAGCCTTCCGGATATGTCCCGCTCCCCGCTCTCACTCATCTTCCAGTCCGCGCCGCTGCTGATCGCCGCGACCTTCGTCACGATCGCCCTGCTGTGGCCGCGGATCGGCGCCACCACCCTCTGGGTCCTCGCCGGCGTCTGCGCCCTCGCCTTCGCGATCGGCATCTGGCAGAAGTTCGGCCGGCACCGGACGCCGCGCGGCTAACGCCCCAATTAGAACGCAAGACGGACCAGGCAGCGCGGATCGAGGCTGACCCTGTCTCGCTGGCGCAGCGGACGGCCAGGCGCCGATGAGGCCAGAGCCGACCCGCGATCGAGCTGGCGCCGCTAGGACGTCGGGCTTCCGGCTCGGCCCGTCGACGGTGGTGCGGCGGCAGGCAGATGGCGGATGTCCGGAAAGCTGAGCAGCGCCAGAGTCACGACTACGGCGAGCCCGAAGGACAGCCACAGCGAGACGCTGATCCCGATGACCGCCGCGACCGGGCCCCAGACGGCGAGCCCCAAGGGGTAGAAGGCGAGCGAGCCGAACCAGTCATAGGAACTGACGCGGGACAGCGACTCGCCGGGCACGTGGCGCTGGAGCGTCGACTCCCAGACGGAGATCGCGAGCGCCATCCCCGCGCCAGACAGCAATGCAGCGCAGGCGATCAGCGGCACTGGTGGGGCCGCCGCCAAAAAGGCCAACGGCAATAGAAAGAGTCCGTCGGTGAGGACTGCGAAAAGCAACGGCCTGCGCGGATTGACTCGTGTCGCGAGCAGACTGCCGACCAGCGCTCCGAGCCCCATCGCCGCCAGAATGGTGCCCCACGCGGCGGCGCCGCCGAGGTCGCGTTCGGCGACGATGGGGCCCAGCCCACTCCAGGCACCCCAGAGAAAATTCACGATCGCGAAGTAGGCGACAAAGGACCAAACCCAGCGGCGCGAGCGAAAGGCGACCCAGCCGCCGCGCAGGTCGGCGACGAAGGAACTCCGTTGCACAGGGACACGCGTCGGAACCCGCAGCATCGCCAGGCACGCGGCGCTCGCCGCGAACGTCGCGGCGTCGATCGCGATCGCCCACCCCGCTCCGGCGGCGGCGACCAGTACGCCGCCCACGATCGGACCGAGGATTTCACCCGTCGAGACCGCGCTCGCGCGCAGCCCGTTCGCCGGTTGCAGCTGCTCCACGAGGACGACCTCGGGCAGCAGACCGGTCGACGCCGGGCCGAAGAAGCCGGTTGCCGCGCCGGTCACTCCGGCCACCAGCGCCAGCATCCACACCTCCGCCACTCCCGCTATCAGCAGAGCTGCCATCACGCTCTGGCTCGCGACCCGCACCAGGTCCGCGATCACCATTACGGTGCGGCGTGAGGCCCGGTCGGCGACCACGCCGCCCGCCAGCACGGTCGCCACCAAGGGGAACGCCCCGGCGGCCAACACAAGCCCGACGCCTGAGGCCGAACCGCCGATCTCCAGCACCGCGAATGCGAGCGCTACGGCCGCCATGCGATCGCCCAACACGGATACCGCCTGTCCGCCGAACAGCAAGCGGAACTCGCGCGTGCGGAGTACGTCGAGGCTTTTGGGCAAGCGTGGCAAGGGACTTGAGCTAGGAGCGCCCCAGTAGAACACAAACCAAGGTGAGCGCCCCCGGCTGGATTCGAACCAGCGACCGTCGGATTAGAAGTCCGGTGCTCTGTCCACTGAGCTACGGGGGCCCGACGCCAAGACTACGTTGAGAATCGCCCTGCCGGCGGGTTGGCGGGCGCGGGTCGGTCGCGCCCGAATAGGATCGCGCCATGCCGAAAGCGGGGGCAGGGGACATCGAGCTTTACTACGAGCGCGCCGGCAGCGGTGAGCCGTTGCTGCTGATTCAGGGGATGAGCGGCACCCACGTCGCCTGGGGGGAGTCGTTCCGCTCGGCGTTGGAAGCGGATTTCGACTGCATCGTCTTCGACAACCGCGGGGTCGGGCTCTCGGGCGACGTCACCGAGCCGTTCACGATCGCCGAGATGGCGGCTGACGCCGCCGGCCTGCTCGACGTGCTGGAGATCGAGAGCGCCCACGTGCTGGGTATCTCGATGGGCGGGATGATCGCCCAGGAGCTGGCCCTCGCCCAGCCGCAGCGGCTGCGCTCCCTGGCCCTCGGCTGCACGTACTGCGGCGGCCCCGGCTCGCAGCTGATGGACCCGGCCGACTTCCAGAGCCTGGCCGAGGCGATGGCATCCGGCAACCAGGACCGGGTCTTCCGGGCGATGTACGAGCTCAACCTCTCCCCAGGCTTCCGCGCCGAGGAGTCGCGCTTCTCCGAGTTCGTCGCAATGGCCGAAGCGGTGCCCGTTCCGCGTCGCACGGTCGAGCTGCAACTGCAGGCGATCCTCGCTCACGACACCAGCGCCCGCCTGCCGGGGCTCTCGCTCCCGACCCTGGTCATCCACGGCACCCTCGACCGTGTCCTCGGCTACCCCAACGGCCCGCTGATCGCCTCCCTGGTCCCCGACTCCCGGCTCGAGACTCTCGAGGACGTCGGCCACATGTTCTGGTGGGAGCAACCGGCCCGCGCCGCCGAGCTGGTCCGCGACCACGCCTTGGCTTCAGCCTAACCGGCCTTCGTCGGGCAGAGGCCCGGGTCGAGCTTGCCGTTGACCTTGAAGACGAAGTCCGGCTGCGGCGCGATCGTCGGCTCTGAGATCAGCAGCTTCAGCGCCGGGTCGTCTTTCACCCATCTGTAGATCGGGTAGAAGAATTCGGCCAGCGGCGAGTCCTGCGTGAATTCGCTGATGATCAGGTAGTCGTAGTTACCGGCGTTGATCCGGCGCTTGAACTGCCGGCAACTGGTCGCCAGCCGGTAGCTGCCGTGTGGCCCCGGGACGCCGATGTAGTCGACGCTGTTGCTGGCGTCGTTGCCGAAGAAGCCGTACTGGCCGAAGATGATCTCGCTGGAGCCGGCGATCCCGATCCGCTTGTCGTGCTGGTGCTGGGCGAAGGTGAAGGCTTTCTTCGGCCCGCCTTCGCCGAGGAAGTGGTCGACTTCGGTGTAGTGATGATCGGCGTACTGGACCTGCTGGGCACGGCCGAACGTCACGGCCAGCAACACGACGGCGGCGATCGCGATGCCGACGATCGGCCTGCTCACGCGTCCCCGCACCCGTCCGAGCCCGAGCGCCGTCGGCGCCCAGACCAGCGCCAGGACGATGAAGAACGTGCCGAAGATGTAACTCGGGTACCAGCGTGGCGTCGTCAGCACCGTGATCGTGTAGACCGCGGTTAAGAACAGCAGCGTCTGCCAGGCGCGCTTCTCGGGGGCTCGCAGGGGCCTGGCGATCGGCAACAGCGCCATCGCCAGCACCAGGCCCGGCACCAGGTAGCGGGTGTTGGTGAAGAAGCCCGTCGGCGAGCCCTCCTGGCCGGCCGCGGTCAGCGGCGTGAAGACGTAGACGAATGCCGTCGCCAGGGCGCCGACCGCGATCACCCGCAGGATCTTGTTGCGCGAGCGGAAGGCGATGAAGACCGCAGCGGCGACGGCGATGATCAGGATCAGCGGCCAGAGCGGCCCGAAGGCGTTGTCGAGCTGGGGGAAGAACCAGCGGCGGTAGATCGTCGGATTCGTCAGGTAATGGGCAACGGCGAAGCGCGGCCGCGGATCGAGCGGCATCTGGTCGGGGGTCGGCAGCTGCAGGGGCCCGAACTTGGTGATCGGGATCGGGTTGCCGCCGGTCTTGACCGCCGCCCGGACGTACCAGTAGCCGCCGACCACGAACATCGAGAGCCCCATCACCCAGGCCGTCGTCAGCCGCCGCCCCCTGCCGCTGAAGATGACCACCCCGATCGCGATCGCGGCGACCGGAATCAGGAAGGTGTACTTGACCGAGCCCGCCAGGCCGGCGGCGATCCCAGCCATGATCAGCGGCCCCTTGTCGAGCAGCGGCGCGTCGGTCTCCGGTTCGTCCTGCACCGCGCCTTCCTTCGGCGCCCGTCGCTGGTGACCGTTGATCAGGAAGGCGGCGAAGGCGATCAGGAAGGCGATCCCCATGATGTCGTTGCGCCCCTCGCCGGGCTGGGTTTCGATCATCACCCCCGCGTCGAGGATGATCGCGCCGGCGACGAGGGTCGCCGGGCCGACTTTGTAGGGGCGGCCGACGCACCAGGCGGCGAGCAGCGCGATCGCCAGCCAGAAGAGGTTGATCAGCGGCGAGAGCCAGTCGCTCTTGAAGAGCACGATCGCGGCGGCGTGGACCAGCTCCGAGCTCTGCGGGTAGAACCAGGCCGCCAGTCGCAGCGGGTCGGTGAAGTGCAGGTGGACGGTCGAATGCTGCTGGGCGATCGTCGCCGCGAAGGGCATGTGGTACCAGGTCGTGTCGCCGCCGAACATGCCCTGGTCGAGGCTGAGCTGGGACGGGAAGGTCCACTCGGCCATCGTGAAAGAGGCGACCCCGATCGCGATCACCAGCGCGATCGTCCCGACGGCCGGCGCCGGGACTTCCTGGCCCTCCTTCGGCGCTTTGTGGCGGCCGATCAGCGCCGCCAGCAGCCCGATCGCGATCGTGACGACGATGATCCAGCCCAGCCGCAGGATGCTCAGCGTCCCCAGCAGCTCGAGCGAGAGGATCAGCAGGGCAACCGCCAGGGTGGCGTCTGCCAGCCGCGCCAGCGCCCCCGAGAATTCGGGCACGATCCAGCGGCGCAGCCAGTAGCCGCCGAGGCCGAGCGCCGCGACGATCCCGATCACGGCGAGGCAGCCGCCTATGTAAGAAGCGAAGGAGGGGGCCACGAGCGCGGGATGCTATTGGCCCGCGCCCGGGCCAAGTGCCGCGGCTATGCCGCGGCGGCGGGGATCCGGCAGGAGACGCCGGTCCCGGCCAGCCCGCAATAGCCGTTCGGGACCTTGTGCAGGTACTGCTGGTGGTACTCCTCGGCGTAGTAGAAGGGGCCGGCCGGCTCGATCTCGGTGCGTGATCGGCCCGTGCCCGGCTGTCTTCAGCGACTCGTTGTAGGCGTCGCGGGCAATCTCTGCCGTCGCCTTCTGGGCATCGTTGGCGAAGTAGATGCCGGACCGGTACTGGGTGCCGACGTCGTTGCCCTGGCGCATCCCCTGGGTCGGGTCGTGCTCCTCGAAGAAGACCTTGAGCAGGTCGGCGTAGGAGATCTTGGCCGGGTCGAAGGCGACCAGCACCGCCTCGGCGTGTCCGGTCCGACCCGAGCAGACCTCGTCGTAGGTCGGGTTGGGAGTGGTCCCGTTCTGGTACCCGACCGCGGTCGTGTAGACCCCGTCGAGGTTCCAGAACAACCGCTCCGCGCCCCAGAAGCAGCCGAGCGCGAAGTAGGCCGTCTCGATCCCCTGCGGGAACGGCGGCTTGATCGGCGTGCCGAGCACAGCGTGGGTCTCCGGCACGGTGAAGGCGGGCTCGCTGCGACCGGGCAGCGCGTCCTCTGGCGACGGCATACGGGTCTTCTCGGGATTCAGCATCGTCATCAGCTTTCCAAGTCTGTTCATGGGTGAACCTCCTGCCGAATACGTTACGCCGGCGGTCTAACGAATCGGTGAACTGAGAGGAGGGATCAACAGCCCGCCAAACCGCGAGTCCGTACTTAACCGGGCTATGGACGGGTTTGTGCGGACTCGAGTCCGCACTTGCGTCCGCTATGCGGACATAACCACGGACTCAGGCGCGGAGCTGGGCCATTGCCGCCGGGCCGAGGCGATACGGTCTGCCGATCGGCTGCTTCCTCGTCCTCTTCGCCTTCATCTCGCCGCGCTTGGCGCTGTTCGCGCTGTGGCTCTTCTCCGACCTGCTCAGCCGCGCCTTCGACAGCTGGTTCGTCCCCTTCCTCGGCTTCTTCCTGCTGCCCTGGACGACGCTCGCCTACGCGGTGATGTGGAGCAGCTCCGACCGCGTCTACGGCTTCGAGTGGTTCATCGTCGTCCTCGCCTTCCTCGCCGATCTGGCTTCCTACGCCGGCCGCAACCGCGCCCGCTCGGCCAGAACCTAGCCCTCGCCGGTCACCGGAAACACCGCGGCCTACGAGACGTCGAGCGGGTAGGCGAGCCGGATGTGGCTCTTGGAGAGGACGACGAAGGGCCGCTGACTGACGCTGCCGTCGACCAAGGAGGTGACCTCGACATTGGTCAGCGGCACGAATTCAAGGTCGCCGCGGTTCAGCGAGTCCGAAAATCGGCTCTGGTATCCCGCCGGCGGCAGGGTCACGTCGCCGACGACCAGTTGCCGGTCGGTTTCGAAAGCGGCGCGCTCGACGCGCCGCTCGATCTTGTCGCCCTGCTCCATCATCCCTGCCACTATCGGCACTATCTACGTTGTCCAGGACGGATAAACGTCCAAGTACGTTTTCGCCGCTCGGGAGAGCAAATAATCGGGGCGCCCGGATTCGAACCGGGGACCTCGGCCACCCAAAGGCCGCGCGCTACCAGGCTGCGCCACGCCCCGACCGGGCCAGTGTAGAGCGGTCCGGGCCGGCCGCGCCATGCCTGCGGCGGGAGCACCCGTTAGCGTTGGGCGCGATGGCCGACGTCCGCCCGATCAACGCGCTGCACTACGACCTCGCCAAGGTCGGATCTCTGGACGCCGTCGCCGCTCCGCCGTACGACGTGATCGACGCGGCGGGCCGCGCGCGACTGCTGCGGCGCTCGCCCTACAACGCGGTCGCGATCGACCTGCCGAAACCGTTCGACCCCGCCGACCCGGCCGGCCGATCGGATGGCGATCCCTACGAGGAGGCCGCGCGGACGATCGACGCCTGGCGCGCCGAGGGAGTGCTCGTCGCCGACTCGGAGCCGTCGATCTGGGCGATGACCCAGGACTACACGGCACCGGACGGCAACTCCTACAGCCGCCACGGAATCCTCGCCCGGGTCCGGGTCGAGGACTACGAGACCGGCACCGTCCGCCCCCACGAGCGCACCCATCCCGGGCCGCTGCTCGATCGGCTCGAGTTGACCCGGGCCACCCTGCACAACCTCTCGCCGATCTTCTCGCTCAGCACCGAGGACGCCTGGCCGCTGGTCGAACCGGCGCTCGGCGGCGAGCCCTGGGGCATCGCGCGCGACGAAGACGGCACCGTCAACCGGGTCTGGCGCGTCACCGACCGGGCGATCCTCGGCGCCGTCAGCGAGCGCCTCGCCGGCGCCCAGCTGCTGATCGCCGACGGCCACCATCGCTACGAGACCGCGCGCGCCTACCGCGACGAGATCGGCGGCGAGGGCCCGCACAACTACACGCTGATGTCGCTGACCGGGCTCGACGATCCCGGCCTCACCGTCTTCCCCACCCACCGCCTGCTCTCCGGCTTCGCCGCCGACCCGGAGCGGATGCGGACCTTCGGCGGCGGCCTGCGCGAGCTGTTCGACAGCGAGGAGGTCGGGGTCGACGAGATCGACCCGGCCGGCGAGACCGGCGTCGGCGTCTTCGGCCTCTACGACTCCTTCCACAAGCAGGCCTACCGCCTGCGACTCAAGGACGTCGACGCCCTCGACCGCGCCCTGGCGGGGAAGCCGGAGGCCTATCGCCGGCTCGACTCGGCGATCCTCGAGACCCTGGTCCTCAAAGGCCTGGCCGGGATGAGCGACCACGACATCGACGCCCGCAACGGGCTCGAGTACGCCAAGAGCGTCCCCGACGCGCTGGGGATGGTCGACGGCGGCGACTTCGACATCGCCTTCATCCAGCGCCCGGTCCCGGTCGAGCAGGTCAAGGCGGTCGCCGAAACCGACGAGAACATGCCGCCGAAGTCGACCTACTTCTTCCCCAAGGTGATGACCGGGATCGTCTTCAACCCGGTTGGCTGACGAGCGCGGCCGCGTAGGATCAGACCGTGGTCAAGATCTACACGAGGAAGGGCGACGACGGGAGCACCTCGCTCTGGTACGGCGGCCGGGTCCCCAAGCACCATGGCCGCACCAGCGCCTACGGCGCCCTCGACGAAGCCTGCTCGGCGCTGGGCGTGGCCCGCGCCCTCTGCGGCCCCGAGAAGGGCGGACTGGCCGCCGACATCCTCCGCCTGCAGGACGACCTCTTCGTCGTCGGCGCCGAGCTGGCGACCGCGCCCGAGGCCGCGGGGCGGCTCGAAGACGGAATCAGTCGCGCCACCGAGGCGATGGTCGCCGAGCTCGAGCAGGGGATCGACCGCTACATGGCCCAGGTCGAGCTGCCGCCGAAGTTCGTCATCCCCGGCGGCAATCAGCTATCCGCCCAGCTCGACGTCGCCCGCACCGTGATCCGCCGTGCCGAGCGCCAGATCTCACTGCTCGCCGAGGAAGGCGAGCTCGCCTCCGAGACCGTGATCCACTTCGTCAACCGCGCCTCCGACTACGCCTACGCGCTGGCCCGCTACGCCGACGTCGACGACCCGGCCCTGTTCGAGGGCCGCCGCAAGGAGTCGGGCGAGTGAGGGTCGTCGCCCGCCGTGAGGAGGGGTTTTCCCACGACGTCGAATTCGAGGGCGGCCACGAGATCGTCGTCGACGAGCCGGCCGCGGCGGGCGGCTCCGACCGAGGACCGAGTCCGACCCAGCTGCTTGCCGCCAGCCTCGCCGGCTGCACCGCAATCACCCTCGAGCTCTACGCCGAGCGCAAGGGCTGGGATCTCGGCGCCCTCGAGGTCGAGGTCGACTTCACCTCCGACCGCCCGGCACCGGCCGACTTCGAGGTGATCCTGCGACTGCCGGACAGCTTCGACGAGGATCAGCGCCGGCGGCTGCTGCAGATCGCCGCCAAGTGCCCGGTCCACAAGGTGCTCGCCAACGAGGGGACGATCGCGATCTCCGAGCGGGCCGAGACGATCTAGATGGACCTCGGCCTCGCCGGACGCGCCTGCGCCGTCACCGGCGCCAGCCGCGGCATCGGCCGCGAGACCGCGGTCCAGCTCTGTGCCGAGGGCGCCAACGTCGTCCTCGTCGCCCGCGACGAGGAGCGCCTGCGGGAGGTCCAGGAAGAGGCCGACGGCGCCGGTCGGAAGGCGGGAGGCAAGGCCGCGGTCCTCGCCCTCGACGTCACCGCCGACGACGCCGGTGAGCGGATCCTGGCCGCCGCGACGGAGAGCTTCGGCGCCCTCGACGTGCTCGTCAACAACGCCGGCCACGCCAGCTGGCGCGACATCGACGATGTCCCCGACGAGGACTGGCGGGCGCAGTACGAGATCAACGTGATGGCGCCGCTGCGGGCGATGCGTGCCGTCGCCCCGGCGATGGCCGAGCGTGGCTGGGGCCGGATCGTCAACGTCTGCTCGACGGCCGGCAAGCGCCCATCGTCGGCGATGCCGGAGTACTCGGTGGCGAAGGCGGCGGAGCTCTCGCTCTCGCGCCTGTTCGCGGACCGCTACGCGCCCAGCGGCGTGCTCGTCAACGCGATCTGCCCCGGCCCGACCGAATCGGAGATGTGGATGGCGCCCGGTGGCCTGCTCGACCAGTCCCAGGCGATGGCCGGCGCCGCGAGCCGCGCCGAGGCACTCGAGACCGCCGGGGCCAAGCGCCCGATCGGCCGCCTCGCCGACGCCGCCGAGATCGCCGGCGCGATCGTCTTCCTCTGCTCCGAGCGCGCCTCCTACGTCAGCGGCGCCGCCTGGAGCGTCGACGGCGGCACCGTCCAGGTCATCATCTGAGGCGGCTGCAAATCGGCGCCTGGCGGTGTCCTCGGTCGGTTGGCTTGGTCACGCACAAAGTGCGCTCCCGGCGCCGCCCTCCCTGCGTCCTTGCCAGGCTTGATTTTCGCCCCCTCAATCCATGACCGCCAACAATCTCACCGACCTCCTGCTCTCGCCCGCGGACGCGGCGGGGATGGATGCGCACGGAGGGACGGATGCGGCGGTGTTGCTGGCGCTCTATGGCTGGCCGGAGGAGCCGGGGCTGATCTTCACCGAGCGGCGCGCGGACCTGCGCCGGCACGCCGGCGAGATCTCCTTCCCCGGCGGGCGCGAGGACGAGGGCGACCGCGACCTGATCGCAACTGCCCTGCGCGAGGCCGAGGAGGAGATCGCCCTCGACCCGAGCGCGGTCGAAATCGTCGGGGCGCTCCCCCCGGTCGGGACCTTCGTCACCAGCTACCGGGTCCACCCCTTCGTCGGCCTCGTCGCCCACCCCGGCGAGCTGGGCCTGGTGCCCAACCCGACCGAGGTCGAGACCGTCCTCACCTTCTCGCTGCAGGTGCTGCGCGAAAACTTCGAGATGCGCCGCCTGGTCCGCCAGGGAACCGCGATCCACACTCCCGCCTTCGAGATCGAAGGGCAGCTGATCTGGGGAGCGACGGCGCGGATCCTCGGCGACTTCCTCGAGCGCGTCGGACTAGATCCGACTGCGCCGTGAGTTCTGCTCCCCTGACGAGCAAAAGTCCCGGGGCAAACGCCGAAAGGCAGACCTACTTCGGCGCCGGCACGATGCGGATGTAGGGGCGGGGCTCCTCCCAGCCGTCGGGGTAGATCTCCTTGGCCTGCTCGTTTGAGACCGAGCCGGAGATGATCACGTCCTCGCCCTGCTGCCACTGGGCCGGGGTGGCGACTTTGTGGTTGGCGGTCAGCTGCAGGGAGTCGATCACCCGCAGGACCTCGTCGAAGTTGCGCCCGGTGGTCATCGGGTAGACCAAGATCAGCTTGACCTTCTTGTCGGGGCCGATGACGAAGACGTTGCGGACGGTCTGGTTGTCGGCCGGGGTGCGCTCGCCGGGGTCACCGGAGACCTCGGCGTCGAGCATCCCGTAGAGCTTGGCGACGTTGAAGTCGGCGTCGGAGATGATCGGGTAGTCGGGGCGGGCGCCCTGGGTGGCCTCGATGTCATCGACCCACTGCTCGTGCTTGTCGAGCGGGTCGACCGAGAGGCCGATGATCTTCACGCCGCGCTTGTCGAACTCCGGGGAGATCTTCGCCATGTAGCCGAGCTCGGTCGTGCAGACCGGGGTGAAGTCTTTGGGGTGGGAGAAGAGGACCGCCCAGGAGTCGCCGATCCACTCGTGGAAGTCGATCTTCCCCTCGGTCGTTTCCGCCTCGAAGTCTGGTGCTACGTCACCGAGCTGCAACGCCATGGAGATGCCCCTTTCGATCGGTTGCCGACGATTTACCTTAATTCCTATCGGAGTTTAACTGTTTGCTCTTATCGGGCCGGCGAAAGCAATCCCAGAGCCAGATCCGCCATTTCAGCCGACCACTTGGCGTGATCGTCGGATGCGGAGGCGACGACCTCGAAGGGGATCCGCCAAGTGCCGCCGGCGTTGCGCACCAGCTCCGCTCCGCCGGCCAGCACCGCGGCATCGACGCTGCCGAAAGCCTCGTAGACGACTCCCCGCACCGGCGTGTCGACCAGCTTCTCCAGAAGCCGTTCCAGACGCGGCCCGTGAATGTCTGCCAGCGCCTCGGGCTCGCCCTCGGCCGAGCCGAGCAGATGGAAGACGATCGCGACGTCGCCGACGTGCTCGAGCACCGTCCCGACCCGGTCTGGCTCGGCGGTGGCCGGCTCGATCCCGGTCGCCTCGATCGGCGCCAGGCCCTCCTCCCTGCGGCTCGTCCCGCGGACTGCCCAGCCGGCCGCCAGCAGCTGCCCCCCCAGCGCTCGGCCGCGACAACCGCAGCCGATGATCAGCGCGCGCGCCACAACCGCACTCTATGCGTCGGCTTCGAACGGACCGCGGCCACGGAGACGCAGGCGCTCGTCCTCGGCGACGCCCTCGTGCAGCTCGTCTTCGGTTATCTCCGGGGCGCCGCGGCGGCGGCGCATCTCGTTCTGCGCCTCGAGCATCTGGCGCACGTCGTCGATCTCGTTCTGGGCCTCGACCTCGGGCGAACGGGTCGGCGTCCAGTCGACCAGGTCGGCCGAGGATCCGGGGTAGAAGTGACCGATCGCCAGCAGCACGCCGACGATGAAGGCCAGTACACCGAGCGTCCCCAGAACGAACAGCACCCATCCAGGATACGGTCCCGGTGTGAGCGATTTCAACGAGCTGGCCAGCGTCGACGGCACGATCACCGCGACCGCCGAGGCGACTATCCCGCTGAAGGACGACGGGGTCTACCGCGGCGACGGCGCCTTCGAGGTGATCCGCCTCTACGGCGGGCGACCGTTCGCGCTGGTCGACCACCTCGACCGGCTGGGGCGCTCGGCCGCCTCGATCGAGCTCGAGTTCGACCGCGCCGCCCTGCTGCGTGAGGTCGACGCCCTGCTCGCCGAGGCGGAGCCGGTCGACGGCCAGCTGCGGCTGATCGTCACCCGCGGGGGTCGCCGGATCGCCGCCACCGAGCCGGTTCCCGCGCACGCCGAGAGCGTCCGCATCGCGACCGTCGCCTACGAGCCGACCGTGATCCTGACCGGGGTCAAGTCGCTCTCCTATGCCGCCAACATGGAGGCGACGCGGATGGCGAAAGCAAGAGGTGCCGACGAGGCGGTGCTGGTGCGACCGAACGGGATCGTCCTCGAGCCACCGACCTCGACGATCTTCTGGGCCTCGCGGGAGGGCGCGCTGCGAACCACGGCACTCGCCGCCGGCGTGCTCGACTCGATCACCCGCGACCGCCTGGTCAAGACGCTGGACGTCGAAGAGGACGCCTGGCGAGTCGAGGACCTGCACGCCGCCTCAGAGGCGTTCCTCGCCTCGACGACGCGGGAGATCCAGGCAGTGTCGGCGATCGACGATGTCGATCTGCCCGCCGTTCCGGGTCCGCGCACCCTCGAGGCGCGGGCAGCCTTCGCGGAGACGCTGCGCCGCGAGCTTTGACGAACTAAAGGGAGGGACAGGGGCATGGACTTTCAGTTGAGCGACGAGCAGAAGCTGATCTCCGAGACGGCGCGGGAGTTCGCCGACCGCGAGATCCTGCCGGTGGTCCGCGACAACGACCGGGCCGGGCGCTTCGACCGCGAGCTGGCGCGCAAGATGGGCGAGGTCGGCTACCTCGGGGCGCCGGTCGCCGAAGAGTACGGCGGCCGCGGCCTCGACTACATCGGCTACGGCCTGATCGTCGAGCAGATCGGCCGCGCCGACTCCTCCGCCCGCACCGTCGTCTCCGTCGTCACCTCGCTGGTCGGCGGCTCGATCGAGCGTTGGGGCACCGAGGAGCAGAAGACGAAGTGGCTGCCGCGGCTCTGCTCGGGCGAGGCGCTTGGCTGCTTCGGCCTGACCGAGCCCGACACCGGCTCAGACGCCGCCAACCTCCGCACCCGCGCGACCAAAACCGACAGCGGCTGGTCGATCAGCGGCCAGAAGATGTGGATCTCACTCGCCAACTTCTCCGAGGTGGCGCTGATCTTCGCCCAGACCGACCCCAGCCTGAAGCACCGCGGCCTCGCCTGCTTCCTGGTCCCGACCGACAGCGCGGGCTTCAGCACCCAGGAGATCCACGGCAAGCTCGGGCTGCGCTCCTCCGACACGGCGGAGATCTCGCTCGACGAGGTCGAGGTCGGAAACGACGCCCTGCTCGGCGAGGTCGGCGACGGCTTCAAGGTCGCGATGAGCGCGCTCGACAACGGCCGCTACAGCGTCGCCGCCGGCTGCGTCGGGATCTGCGACGGCTGCGTCGAGGCCTCGGTCGCCTACTCGACCGAGCGCAAGCAGTTCGGCGTCCCCCTCGCCCGCTTCCAGCTGGTCCAGGAGATGATCGCCGAGATGATCCTCAAGCGCGACGCCAGCCGGATGCTGGTCTACCGCGCCGGCATGCTCAAGGACGAAGGCAGGCCGAACACGATGGAGACCTCGGTCGCCAAGCTCTACGCGACCGAGGCCGCGGTCGAGTGCGCCAACCTGGCGATCCAGGTCCACGGCGGCTCCGGCTACGTCGATGACTACCCGGTCGAGCGCTACCTGCGCGACGCCCGCGTCACCACCCTCTACGAGGGCACCTCCCAGATCCAGAAGCTGATCATCGGGCGCCTGGCGACGGGCGTCAACGCGATGCTCCCCTATGAGCCGAGCGAGTGAGCGTCGCAATCTGATTCATCCGCGAGCGAGGCGAATTCCAATATGGCGAGGAGAAAGAGTGCCTGAGCTGGTCGAGACCTCGGTCGACGAGTTCCACGTCGCCCTGCTGCGGCTCGACAGCCCCGAGACCCGCAACGCCCTCTCGGCGCAGATGCGGACCGAGTTGAACGGCGAGCTCGAGCGCCTCGACGCCGACCCCGAGGTCCGATGCATGGTGATCGCCGGTTCCGAGAAGGTCTTCGCCGCCGGTGCCGACATCAGGGCGATGGCGGCGCGCCCCGTCGACGCCCCACCAGATATCGAGGGAGCTGATTTCTGGACTCGCCTGGCGGCGATCGAGAGCCCCCTGGTGGCGGCCGTCAGCGGCTACGCGCTCGGCGGCGGCTGCGAGCTGGCGATGGCCTGCGACATGATCGTCGCCGACGAGGGCGCCCGCTTCGGTCAGCCCGAGGTCACCCTGGGGATCATCCCCGGCGGCGGCGGCACCCAGCGGCTGACCAGGGCGATCGGCAAGCAGCGGGCGATGGAGCTGATCCTCACCGGCCGCCTCTTCAGCGCCGAGACCGCGGCCGAGTGGGGCCTGATCAACCAGGCGGTCGGCAAGCGCGCCTGGCTGACCGCGGCGCTGGAGCTGGCCCGCACCATCGCCGCCCGCCCCCCGATCGCCACCCGCCTTGCCAAGCAGGCGGTGCTGGAGGCGGAGGTCGAGATCGCCGCGGGCCTCAAGGCCGAGCGCGCCCTCTTCGACCGGGCGATGGCGACCGAGGACCGAGTTGAGGGCATGCGCGCCTTCCTCGAGAAGCGCGAGCCCGACTTCAGGGGCCGCTAAGAGCCGGCGGTCATCTCGGCGGGCTCGCCGCCGGGGAACCAGTGCGCCTCTACCGGGGGAGCGCTGTCGCGCAGGTAGCGCTCGGCGTCGAGCGCGCCCATGCAGCCGGTCCCCGCGGCGGTCACGGCTTGGCGGTAGGTGTGGTCGACGACGTCGCCGACGGCGAGCACCCCGGCCAGGTTGGTCCGGGTCGAGCCAGGCTCGGTGACGATGTAGCCGTCCTCGTCGGTGTCGATCTGGCCGACGACGATCTCCGACTTGGGAATGTGGCCGATCGCGACGAAGGCGCCGCCGGCCTCGATCTCCTCGGTCTCGCCGCTCTCCGCGTGGCGGACGCGGATCTTCTCCAGCTTGCCGTCCTCACCGGCGAGGAACTCCTCCGGCACGAAGGGGGTCTTGAGGTCGATGTTCTCCTGCTCGTGGGCGCGGTCGAACATGATCTTCGAGGCGCGGAACTCATCGCGGCGGTTGACGATCGTCAGCTTGCTGGCGTACTTGGAGATGAAGATCGAGTCCTCCATCGCCGAGTCGCCGCCGCCGATCACGATCACCGGCTGGTCCTTGAAGAAGGCGCCGTCGCAGACGCCGCAGGTCGAGACGCCGCGGCCACCGAGCTCCATCTCGCCCGGGATCCCGAGCCGTTTGGGCTCCGCCCCCATCGCCAGGATGATCGTCTTCGCGCGGTGCTCCTCGTCGCCGAGGAAGACCTTCTGGATGCCGCCGTCGGAGAGCTCGACGCGGTCGACGTCGTCGGTCACGAAGCGGGTCCCGAAGCGCTCGGCCTGGGCGCGGAACTGGCTCATCATCTCCGGGCCCATAATCCCCTCGGGGTAGCCCGGGTAGTTCTCCACGTCGGTCGTGTTCTGCAGCTGCCCACCCCACTGGAAGCCCTCGAAGACAAGCGGCTCGAGGTTGGCGCGCGCGGTATAGAGAGCAGCCGTGTAGCCAGCCGGGCCACCGCCGATGATGATTACGTTCTCGACCTTCTTCTTCTCAGTCATTTCCGCCATTTTCGCCGTTGTAGGCCATTACTTTACTTTTTATAGTACTGCTCCCAGGGTGCATCCGCAAGCGCTCCAACAGGGGGCTCGAGATCGGAGATGGCAGTTCCGCCGCGCTCGATCGGCAGACCCTGCGTCTCCCAGTGCTGAACCGTTTTGCGCAGCTGGAAGAAGGCGACGATACCGAATGGAATCGGCATCCAGAATGCGACCAGCCGGTAGATGAGGATCGCCGGGAAGACGGTTTCCTCGGGCAGGCCGAAGAGGACGAAGGCGCCGATCATGCCGGCGTCGACCGCCCCCACCCCGGCCGGCGCCAGCGGGATCAGGTTGGCGACCATGCCGAGGAAGAAGCCCTGGACGACCACGGCCAGCGGGACGTGGACCCCGAAGGCGTGAAAGGAGGCCCAGAGCACGCCGATGCTCGCCGCCCAGAAGCCGGCGGCACCGAGCACGGCGAGACCGCCGCGCGAGGGGTGGGCAAAGAGTCCGACCGCGAAGCGGAAGCCCTCGCCCAGGGTGGCCGGGACTTTCGCCGCGCTCCGCAGCCACGATTTGGCCCGCTCGCCGTGGGCGAAGGGCGCCAACCGCTGCTCGATGTCGGAGGGGATCAGGGCGATCAGGACCCCGACCATGAGCAGCACCCCGGCGACGCCGGCCGGGATGATCGTCAGCTCGACCGAGTCTTCACCGTTCAGCACGCCGGTCCGCAGCAGGACCCCGAAGACGATCAGGGCGATCGGGTAGAAGGCGTAGTGCAGGGTGACGAAGGCGACCATCCGCCGAGCGACGTCGCGGCGCGCCATCCCGGCTTTGCGCAGGGCCCAGTAGGTGACGGCGATACCCCCGGCACCGCCGGCGGAGAAGAGCAGCGTCGCCGCCACGCCGGCCATATTGATCTCGTATGTCTCGCGCCAGCGCAGGCGCAGGGCATCGCCGCCGACGACCGCCTTGAAGAGGGCTATATAGGTCGCGTAAGCGAGGATGTTGAAGCCGATCGCGATTCCGATCCAAATCGGCTCGGCATCCCCCAGCTTGCTCATCGCCCCGCCAAGTCCGACCAGCTTGGGGAAGAGGAAGTAGATGCTGACGAGCAGCACCAGGATCAACACGAGCGTCTGCAGAAGCCGCCGCGTCGTCAGCAGCGGCATCTCGACGGCCCGGTCGTTCCCGTTCGCCGAGTCCTGATGAGACACGAACGAAAAACTACCCGCTCGCGATCCTCTCCAAGCGCTGAACCGCTTCGCTGATCGTCCGCACGACCGGTTCGGCGAGGGGCTCGCCCCGCCTCACGGCCGCCACCAGGAGCGCCCCGGCGGCGAGGTCGGTCACGTAGTGCTCGCCCAGATACACCAGCCCGAAGCCGAGGGTCAGGGCGTATCCCCAACCCAGCGTGCCCTCGACCCTGCCCGCTTCCGAGAGCGAGATCGCGGCCGAGACCGAGGTGGCGAAATGGAGCGAGGGCATCGCCGCCCAGGGATTGCCGCCGAGCGCGTCGTACATCTTCGGCCAGGCCGAGCCCCAGGTCTCTTCGCCGACCTCGACCATGATCCGCCGCACCGGCTCGCCGGTGATGCCCTGCTCGGAAGCCCACCAGGGCGGCGCCGTCGGCAGCGCGAAATAGACCCCGCAGCCGAGGTCGAAGATCGCCGCCAGCTGGCGGGCCGATTTCGGGAAGCGCTCGTTGTGGCGGAGCAGGATCACCGCCAGCGCCAGGTAGGGCTCGAAGAACCAGAGCCAGTGGGTCCAGGTGATGAAGCGGTTGAAGACGGCGACCTTGGGCAGGCGCGCGAGGCCGCGCTGCAGGCGCCCGTTTGGCAGCTTGCCGGCGCCGATCACCCGGTCGGAGACGATCGGGTATGTGCTGCGCAGCCTGCTGCGCAGCCGCTCCGGATTGTCGAAGGGCAGCTCGTGGACCATGATGAAGCCCCACATCTGCAGCGCGAACATGGCGACGTCGCGCTTCTTCGACCGGGGCTGCAGGATGGCCACGCCGATCGGGCCGGCGGCGCAGGCGGCGATCGTCACCGGGGCCGGCAACCGCAGCCGCTTGCGGACCAGCGGCACGGCTATCGCGCCGCCGATCGCCGCAGCCGCGCCGGCCCGGACGGCCAGGCGAAGGGCGGGAGATGGCCGGGTGTGCCTCTTCATCGGGCGGCGAGTATAGGTAGGCGACAGACGGTCGGAGCCACGGCTCAGCGGACGGGAGGGACGGTGCGCCGCCTGAGGAGGTTGACTCCGCAACGCCGCGCGCCTGGATGCCCCACGCGGCCGGCGCATCTCAGCGTCCTCGGGCTTGTCTTTGGCACCACCAAAGACGGCGCCCTGCGTCCTTGATCTGCTTGGTCGCGCGAGGCCCCAGTCACACGTCGCCGCGAAGTCAACCTCCTTCGTGAATAGAATGGCCGCGCTTTGGCACCGCACTCCCCTGGCACTGACCAGATCGACACTTTGCTTTGGATCGGCCTCGTCGCCGCGGCGATCGTCGTGGTCGCGATAAACGTCGCCCTATTCGCAGCCGTGCGCCGCAACCGCGCCGAGCGCGGCGCGACGGCCCGTCAGGTCAGCGGCGGCCGCAAGATCCAGTTCCGGGTCGCCGCCGTGCTCACCGTGTTCGCGGCCGTGATCTTCGTCGTCAGCGTCGTCTTCACCGACAAGGCGCGGGAAACCCCAGGGACCGGCTCCGCCGGCCTGGCTTCCGCCGTCGCGGCACCGCTGAAGATCGAAGCGACCGGCCAGCAGTGGCTCTGGCGCTATGACTACCCCAACGGCTCCTTCAGCTACTACAAGCTGGTCGTCCCGGTCGACACCGCCGTCGAACTCGACCTCGTCTCCACCGACGTGGTCCACACCTGGGACGTCCCTGACCTCGCCGGCAAGCGCGACGCGGTCCCCGGCAAGACCAATCACGTCGTCTTCAGGGCCAACGAAGAAGGTCACTTCCGGGGCCAGTCGGCAAGCCTCTCCGGCCAGGCATACGCGGCGATGCGGACCGAAGTCGAAGTCGTCTCCCCGCAGGCATACGAAGACTTCATCAAGCAGCAGAAGAGCGACATCGGGGCGGCCCAGGAACGGGTCGTCGGTCTGATCGAAAATGGAGAAGTGCCGTGAGCGACGCACCACGCCCGGAGCTCGTCGTCGACGGCTTCGCGAAGAAGCGCCCCCGCTGGATCGAGCTGACTACCAGCGCCGACCACAAGGACATCGGCCGGATCATGGTCGCCGGCGCCCTCGGCTTCCTCTCGATCGCCCTGCTCGAGATGTTGATGATGCGGCTGCAGCTGGCGATCCCGGAGAACACCTTCCTCACCCCGGTCACCTTCAACCGGCTGCTCTCCAGCTACGGCGCCACCGCCGTGTTCCTCTTCGCGATCCCGCTCGTGCTGGGCCTCTTCTATTACGTGGCGCCACTGCAGATAGGGGCCCGCGGGACGGCGCTGCCGCGGCTGGGCCAGATCGGCCTCGGCCTCTGGGTGGCGGGTGCGACGGTGCTCTACGCCTGCTACCTCTTCACCCCCTCGGAGGCAGGCGTCAACCCGCTGGCGCCACTGACCGAGACCGCCTTCCTCTCCAACAACGGGGTCGACGCTTGGGCGACGACGACCGGCCTGGCGACGCTCGGCTTCGTCTTCATCGCGATCGACCTGCTGACGACGCTGCGCAACATGCGGGCGCCGGGAATGGCCTGGCGCCGGGTGCCGATCTTCGCCTGGGCCGCGGCGGTCAGCTCCTGGCTGGTGCTGTTCATCGGCCCGGTCCTGCTCGCCGCCCTGACGATGCTGATGATCGACCGCAATTACGACGGCATCTTCTTCGCCGACGGCTCCGGCGGCGCGCCGCTGCTCTGGCAGCACCTGAGCTGGATCTTCTACTCCGGCGCCTACGTGCTGATCCTGATCTTCGCCTTCGGCGCGATCGCCGAAATCATCTCCGCCTTCGCCGACAAGCCGCTCTTCAACCGCCCCGTGGTTATGGCCTCGCTGGCCGCGATCGCTGTGCTCGGCCCGCTCTCCTGGATGCAGAACATGCTGACGGCGCCGATCGGGATCGGCTGGATGTACTTCGCGATGCTGATGTCGCTGGCTCTGATCGTGCCCTTCGGCCTGATCGTCTTCAACCTGATCGCGACGATGATCGGCGGCGCGCTGCGGATGCGGGCGCCGCTGCTGTTCGCGATCGGCGCGATCTCGGCGATCTCGGTCGGCCTCGGAGCGGAGATCGAGCAGTCGATGGTCGGTGCCGCGTGGGAGCTGAAGAACACCACCGACGCGACCGCCGCGACCCACTTCGCGTTGGTCGGCGGCGCCGTCTTCGGCGGCTTCGCGGCGCTCTACTACTGGTTCCCGAAGATGACCGGCCGGACGATGGGCGAGAGCTTGGCGCGAATCTCCTTCTGGACGATGGCGGTCGGGATCGTCGTCGCCTTCGTGCCGCTCTTCTTCGCCGGCGCCGAAGAGGGTCAGGTGATCGACGCCTACAAGTTCTACGCCAACACCGGCGTCGACGGCTACAACCTGATCGCCTCGATCGGGACCCTGATCCTCGCCGCCGGGATCGTGATGACGATCGTCAACGCGATCAACAGCCGCGAGGGCGGCCCCGAGGCCGGGCACGATCCCTGGGGGGGCGACACGCTCGAGTGGTTCACGCTTTCGCCGCCGGACCCACACAACTTCGACGTCCTGCCGGATGTCCGCGGCACCCGCCCGATGCGGGACATCCGCGAGGCGATCGCGCACAGCACCAACCGCGCCGAGCGACAAGCTGAGTCCCAGCCGGTAGCCTGAGCGGCATGGAAGCCGGCTCCGGCGCGCAGACGGCGCTCAACCCGGCGGCAGTAGCCGCCCAGCGATCGACCCTCAACACCGTCCTGCGGGACTACCTGACGCTGACCAAGCCGAAGGTGCAGTCGCTGCTGCTGTTCACGACGGTGACGACGATGTACGTCGCCGGCAACCCCTCGGTCGGGCTGATCCTCCTCACCTGCCTCGGCGGGGCCCTCTCGGCCGGCGGCGCCGGCGCGATCAACCACGCCGTCGACCGCGACATCGACCGGATGATGTCGCGCACCGCCGATCGCCCGGTCGCCTCGGGCCGGGTCTCCCCCGCTGCTGCGATCGCCTTCGGAACGCTGCTCGGCTGTGCCTCCTTCGCGCTGCTGGCGCTTACCGTCAACCCGCTGGCGGCGGCGCTCTCGCTCTCGGGCCTGCTCGGCTACGTCTTCGTCTACACGCTCTGGCTGAAGCGGAGGACGCCGCAGAACATCGTCATCGGCGGCGCCGCCGGCGCCGTCCCGCCGCTGGTCGCCTGGGCGGCCGTCACCGGCGGTCTCAGCGGCATGGCCTTCTACCTCTTCGCGATCGTCTTCTTCTGGACCCCGCCGCACTTCTGGGCACTCTCGCTGCTGATGAAGGACGAGTACGCGAAGGCCAACATCCCGATGCTGCCCGTCGTCGCCGGCGAGGACGAGACGCGGCGCCAGATCGTGCTCTACTCGGTCCTCCTCTACGCCGTCACCCAGCTGCCCTTCTGCGCCGGTGGCCTCGGCATCGCCTACCTGGTGCCCTCGATGCTGCTCGGCGGCGCCTTCGTCGCCTTCGCCGTCACCCTGCTGAAGAAGGCCGACCGCAAATGGGCCCTCCGCACCTACCTCTTCTCGCTGGCCTACCTGGCCCTCCTCTTCCTCTCCGCCGCCATCGCGGCGAACGTCTAGCTCTCACCTCGCTGACCTGATCCCGTGTAGACGGCCCCGCCTGATAGAAATCCGGGCGTGGATCGCGAGACCGCACGTAAGAACATGACGGCCGGGCTGGTCGCCGGAGGCCTTGCCGCCGGAGTCTTCGCCCTCTGCTTCGTCGCCGCCTTCCTCTACATCGCCGGCAGCTGATGAGCGAGCATCGCCATGTCCCCGAGCCCGGCGAGCTGATCTACACGCCGCGACCCTCCTGGGGCCCGGTCTTCTTCACCGCCGGCGCCCTCGGTCTGATCTGCGGCATCTACGCCGCCGGCTTCATCTTCCCGCCGGTCTTCTACGCGATCGTCGGCGCGATCTTCGCCCTCGCCGCCTTCCGCAACCTCAGCCGCGGCGCAATTCGCGACTACTTCCGTCTCCCCCGCAAGCAGCGCACCCGTGGCGGCGCCCTGCCGGTCGAGACCATCTCAGTCCCGAAGCGCTGATACCGGCGCACCACTCCGGTGGGATTCGAAATCTCTTAGTCGGGAGTCATCCCCGAAGTCGCGCCGACCGACGTCCAGACGCGGACGATGTCGCGCATCGAGAGGACACCGATGGCGTCGGCTTCCTCGAAGACGACGAGGTGACGGACGCCGCGGCGCGACATCTCCGCCGCGGCGCGCTCCAGGCTCCAGTCCGGCGCGGCGGCGATCACCCGCTCGCTCATGTGGTCGGAGACCAGCTCGACGTCCGGGTCCTGGCCGGCCCCGACCGAGACCAACAGGTCTCGCTCGGTGACGATCCCCGGTGTCGGCGACTCGGCGTCGCTGACCAGCGCGGCGCCGGTGCCATGGTCGACCATCATCGCCGCGGCCTCGCGGAGCGTGTGCGAGGGGCCCACGGTCAAAGTCACCTCCGACATCCCATCCCGCACCTGCATATCGACCTCCTCCGCCGCTCGTTCTAGAGATAGTGCGAATCGTCTCAAGACTACCCGAAACCGAGAGCCGCGCCGGACGCTTTCAAGCTGCCGCGACATATAGACTCCCGCCCGCCTCAGCCGTATGCGAATCGTGCCGAAACTCATCCGCCCGCTGCTCGTGCTCGCCGTCCTGGCAGCCACCGTCCTGGCCGCGTCCGGCTGCGGCACGACGACCGCCGACACCGCGCGGGGACGCAACCTCTTCAAACAGAACTGCGGCACCTGCCACACCCTCGCCGAGGCCGGGACGACAGCCCAGATCGGCCCCAACCTCGACGACGCCTTCGCGGCCGCCCGTGAAAGCGGCCAGGACAGCGCCACCGTCGAAGGGATCGTCAAGGCACAGATCGAGAACCCGCGACCCGAAAACGGCGACCCGGCCGTCTCGATGCCGTCCGACATCGTCAGCGGTCAGGACCTCAACGACGTGATCGCCTACGTCGGCTCGGTCGCCGGCGTGCCCGGCGCGAAGCCGCCAAAGGTTCCGGGTGGCCCCGGCGCCCAGGTCTTCGCCAACAACGGCTGTGGCACCTGCCATACCTTCGCCGCCGCGAACTCGGGTGGCGTCACCGGCCCGAACCTGAACGAAGTCCTGCCCGGTCAGAGCGCGGCGATGGTCGAAGAATCGATCGTCAACCCGAACGCCAAGATCGCCGCCGGCTACCCGGCGAACGTGATGCCGGCCAACTTCAAGGAAATCATCTCCAAAGAAGAACTTGAACAGCTGGTCAAATATCTGACCGAAAACGCCAAGAAGTAAGGCGGCTGCTCCAGTGGCCGGGCGGCCACTGCGATGATCTTGATGACGATGTTGGAACGCCTCCAGAGCCGCTTCGAGATCTCCCGACAGCGCTACGCGCAGGTGACCGCGGTGGCCCTCGGCGGGCTGGCGTTGATTGTGCTCACCGGCGCCGGCGTCCGCCTCACCGGCTCGGGCCTCGGCTGCCCTGACTGGCCGCGCTGTTACGGCGGCACCACGCCGCCGCTGGAAACCCACGCGGTGATCGAGTACGGCAACCGGCTGCTGACCGGCTTCGTCGGCCTCGCCGTGATCGCCGCCGCCGTGGGGGCCTTCTTCCGTCGGCCCTACCGATGGCACCTGGCCCTGTTCGGAGGACTGCTGCCGCTGGGCGTGATCGGGCAGGCGATCCTCGGCGCCCTGGTCGTCAAGTACCACCTGGCGCCGGGGCTGGTGATGTCGCACTTCATCCTCTCGATGATGCTGCTCGACGCGTCCTTCGCGCTCGCCTGGTGCTCGCGCTACGAACCCTGGGAGCGGCGGCGCTCCAAAGACAGGCTCGGCGTCTGGTCGGTGCGAGCGCTGATCCCGCTGGGGCAGCTGACGATCGCCGCCGGTACCGTCGCCACCGCCTCCGGCCCCCATGCGGGCGCCCACGCGGGACAGCTCGTTCATCGCTTCACCTTCGAGGGGTCGAAGACGCTGGAATGGGTCGTCCAGCGCCACGCCGTGTTCGCGACCGTCTACGGGCTGGCGGCGATCGCCGTCTGGTTCCTTCTGCGGCGCCCTGGAGGCGATAGGAGGGCCGTCAAACCGATGACGGTGGTCCTGGGGCTCCTGGCGCTGCAGGGCGTCGTAGGCGGTGTCCAGTGGGCCCTGAAGCTCCCTGGGGAGATCGTCTGGGTCCACGTCGCCCTCGCCACCTGCAACTGGCTGGCGATGCTCTGGGCGGTCGCCGCGGCCGGCCGGCTGGAGCCGCGAGACAAGACGGTACCCGGCGGCGATGGCGAGGCCAGAGAGCCGGCCGGCGCCGGCGCCTAGATTTGCTCCCCTTCTGGCTCTCGATCGGTGCCCTCAGCCTGGTTCAGGCCGCCCTCGTCGCCGCGCCCCGGTCTGCCGCCCGCAGTCCCCTCGACCGGCTGCGGAGTCGCTGGTGGGCGCTGGTCCTGCCGCTCTCGATCGTGGTCGTCGTCGCCGCGGTCGCCGCGGACTCCTCGACCGCCCGCTTCCTCACCTACCTGGCGCTGGTCGCGGTGCCGCCGCTGGCGGGCGCGGCCCTCGGCTGGGTCATGCGCGGCGGCCGCCCACCGCTGGCCCTGCTCATCGTGCCGCTGTTCGCCCTGGCCTGGGCCGCGAAGGCCACGCTGAGCGGCCAGACGGCGGCGCTGGCGCTCGCGGCGCTGGCCTGCGTCAGCCTCGGCTGGCTGCTGGCCCGCGTCGTCCCCGGGCGCTGGCTCAAGCTCGGGATCTACGCGATGGCGACGATCGACGCCTACCTCGTCGCCACGGACCTGCTGCAGGCCCCGAACGCGGTCATCAACACCGCCGCCCCCGGCGGCGGGTTACCGCGCTTGCAGTTCGTCCACTTCGGCTCGGCGATCATGGGCTTCGGCGACCTCTTCATCGCCGCCGTCCTCGGCGCCCTCCTGGCCCGCGACCGGCGCCTGCAGCTGACCGGCGCCGCCCTCGCCGCGGCAATCGCCATCTGCTTCGACCTGCTCTTCTTCGCCGTCAACGAGCTCCCCGCCACGGTCCCCATCGCCCTGACCCTGGCGGTGCTGGAGCTGGTGAAACGGCGTGCCTCAGCTCATGCCGACGATAACCGCCACAAGAACAGCGATCATCGAGGCTGACAGCCCGATTACGGAGTAGATGAGCGAGTACTGCAGTGTGTCTGCGCGGCGGTTGATCACCTCATGCAGGGCGTCGAAACGTCGATCCATCGTCTCCCGTATCGACTCGAGCTGATCATCGACTTGTTCGAAGCGCCTGTCGACCTGTTCGAAGCGCTTGTCGACCTGTTCGAAGCGCTTGTCGACCTGTTCGAAGCGACGGTCGACCTGTTCGAAGCGACGGTCGACCTCAGCGAAGCGTTCGTCGACGCGGTCGAAGCGTTCGTCGATCCGCTTTCCGAACTCGTCCAGCCGGTCGTCGGTCCAGCTCTGCCTCATCGCCTCCATGCAAGCAGGCTACCGGGATCAATGCAACGTTTTGTCAGCGCTTCGCAAAATCCCTGCCACTCCTCCGCCACCAATCACGCGTCCAGCGATACCCATACACCGAACCCGCGATCACCAGCACCAATCCCCACAACGCCCCGACCATCGGCCGCGTCAGCAGAGTCAGGGCGATCACCGAAATCCCGGCCGCCCCGACGATCAGCACCCATTTGAAAACCGCCGCCTCGTTGAATCTCATCTAGCCCATCCTCCTTCAAGGTGAGCCGCACAGCGAAGGCCCGGCTAAAGGATGTAGACGGTGACGTAGACGATTATCCACATCACGTCCACGAAGTGCCAGTAAATGCCCGGCACCTCGACGCCGAGATGGTCCTCCGCTTTGGGGCCGAAGTGGCCGCGGAAGGCGCGGATCGTGGCGAAGCTGAGCAGCATCAGACCGACGAAGACGTGGGCTCCGTGCAGTCCGGTGAGGCTGTAGAAGATCGAGCCGAAGGAGAGGGTGCGGGCGCTGAAGCCGAGGTGGACGTACTCGTTGATCTGGATGAAGAGGAAGGTCGCGCCCAGCATCCAGGTCAGCAGCAGGCCGAGTTTCATCCCCTCGCGGTTGCCGCGGCGGATCGACTCCAGGGCGTAGTGGACCGTGAAGCTCGAGGAGACCAGAATCGCGGTGTTGATGCCGGCGACCGGGACCGGGAGTTCGTAAGGATGGGGCGGCCAGCTGTCGGGGCTGACGACGACCCGGAGGAAGAAGTAGGAGGCGAAGAACGCTCCGAAGAGCATCACCTCGGAGACGATGAAGAGGAGGATCCCGAGGACCTGTTTGTCCATCCGAGAACTCTGGTTGGCCTCCGGCGGCCCGTGGTGCTCCTCGGCGTGATGCAGCGTTACCGTCGCGCTCTCCATCAGGCGCCCCCCTCCTCGGCGACCGCGGCAGCGACGGCGGTGAGCGTGCGGCCGACCTCGATGTGCTGGACCTGCTTCTCGGTGATCTCGCGCACCCGCCCGATCAGATCGTCTTCGAGCCAGCGCGAACTCTCGCCGGCGAAGGTCGAGATCAGGATCTCATTGATCCGGTAGTGCTCGATCGCGTTCTTGACGGCCTGGAAGGGGTCGGGGCTCATCGGCTGCCCGGTCGCATCGATTTCGGCCCGGTAGAGCTCGGCCAGGGTCGAGGCGAGGTCGGCGACGATCTGGGCCTCGCTGACGTCGTCTGCCCGCGGGCAGACGATCGTGTAGCGGTGCAGACCGGCCGCGGTGCGCTCCTTCAGCCGTTGGACCAGGTCTGGCGCGGCAACGGTCTTGGTCGCGACGACCAGCGTGTGGATCAGGTCGAGCCGAATCGCGTCGTCTTCGATCCGGACCGGGATGTGGGTGAACTTGGTGTCGGGTTCGACCCGCTCGCGAACCCACTCGACGAGATCGCGACGGGTGAAGCCGAAGCGGCTGTCGTAGAGGCCGGAGAAGAGGATCTCGCCGGGCTCGTGGGCGCGGACGGCGTCGGTTGCCGCGAGCCAGGGCTCGGGGTCCATGACCTCGCCGACCGACTCGATGCCGAACTCGCCGAGGATCGCCATTGTCACCTCGACCCGCGCCCGTGCCGCCTCGCGCACCTCGCCGGCGTCGATCAGCTGGCCGACCGAGGGCTGATTCTGGGGCGCGGCGACTACGACCTTGGAAACGCTGTCCTTGCGCTCGCGGACGGCCTGCAGCAGCTTGCGGCCACCGGCGACCTCGTTGAGGAAGATCAGCAGCGGGCGCCCCGCTTCGACCTCGCTCACGTCGACCCCACCACGCTGGGCTCGCCGGCGGGCACCTCGGCGCCTTCGCCGGCCATGATCGCGTGCCGGGCGCCGGGGATCCCGTACTCGTAGGGACCGCCGACGACGCGCGGAATCTCATCGAAGTTGAAGATCGGCGGCGGCGAGGAGACCTGCCACTCGATCGAGTTGGCGCGCCAGGGGTTGGCGGAGGCCTTCGGGCCGAAGCGCCAGCTGACGATCATGTTGTAGAGGAAGACGAGCTGGACCGCGCCGAGCATAAAGGCGAAGACGCTGATCAGCAGGTTCCAGTTGCCGAACTGGGTGGCATAGTCGGCAACCCGGCGCGGCATCCCGTCCATCCCGATCCAGTGCATCGGGATGAAGGTGCCCCAGGTGCCGACCAGGGTGCCCCAGAAGTGGACCCGGCCGAGTTTCTCGTCATACATGCGCCCGGTCATCTTCGGGAACCAGTGATAGATCCCGGCGAAGATCGTGAAGACCGAGCCGCCGAAGAGAACGAAGTGGATGTGGGCGACGATGAAGTAGGTGTCGGAGACGTGGATGTCGATCGGAACCATGCCGAGCATGACGCCGCTGATGCCGCCGATCGTGAAGGTGACGATGAAGGCGAGCGCGAACAGCATCGCCGTCGAGTAGGTGTGGATTTTGCCGAAATAGAGCGTTCCCAGCCAGGAGAAGATCTTGATCCCGGTCGGCACCGCGATCAGCAGCGTGGTCAGCATCATCGGCACCCGCAGCCAGGAGAACATGCCGGCGACGAACATGTGGTGGGCCCAGACCGAGTAGCTGAGGACGACGATCCCGAGCAGCGCCAGCGCCATCAGGCGATAGCCGAAGATCGGCTTGCGCGCGTGCGTCGATATGACCTCGGAGATGATTCCGAACCCGGGTAACATCATGATGTAGACAGCTGGGTGCGAGTAGAACCAAAAGATGTGCTGGTAGCTGATGACGTCGCCGCCGGAAGCGAACTGGAAGAAGTTGGTGTGCAGGATGCGGTCGAAGAGGACCATGAACTGGGCGCCGGCGATGAACGGGGTGGCGGCGACGACCAGCAGCGAGGTCGAGAGGTTGGCCCAGACCAGCAGCGGCATCCGCCAGAAGGTCATTCCCGGCGCCCGCATGCTGATGATCGTGACCAGGAAGTTGAGCGCGGTCGCGATCGAGGAGGCGCCGGCGAACTGGACGCCGAGGTTGAAGAAGGACTGCCCCAGCGGGGCCCCGGTCGAGAGCGGCGCGTACCCGGTCCAGCCGGCGTCAAAGGCGCCCCCCGGTGCCAGGAAGCTGCCGATGAACAGCAGCCCGGCCAACGGCAGCATCCAGAAGCTGAGCGCGTTGAGGCGCGGGAAAGCCATGTCCGGGGCGCCGATCATCAGCGGCAGGACGTAGTTGGCGATGCCGGCGAAGACCGGGATCACGAAGACGAAGATCATCAGCACCGCATGGGTCGAGAAGAGGCTGTTGTAGGTCGCCGCGTCGACGATCTGGGTGCCCGGCTGCGCCAGCTCGGCCCGGATCAGCATCGCCATCAGGCCGCCCACGAAGAAGAAGAAGAAGGTGGTGCAGATGTACTGGATGCCGATCACCTTGTGATCGGTGTTGAAGCGGAAGTAGTCCTTCCAGCTCTTGGCGCCGTGCTGGGAGTGGTCGTCCGGGATCGTCGGCATCCCGGCGGCCCAGCGCAGCCAGTAGTCGAAGCAGCCGAAGCCGGCGAGGAAGCCCAGCGGAGCGAGGATCAGCGGCACGATCACGTGCGGGTAGCCGGTCTGTTCGGTCTGGTAGAGCGGCAGGCCGGAGATCGCGCGGAGGGCGATGACCAAGCCGAAGCCGAATGCAGCGGCCACCAGTGCGCCGAGGGCACCTCTGATCCAACCCGGTCGCTTGATCGCAGCCACCATCAGTTCTCCTCCATTATGCCCCGCCCGCGGTCAGCGGTTCCGGGTTCGTCTGGGTGTCCTGGATAACCGACTCCATCAGCGGCTGGGGGACTTTCTCTTTCAGTTCGCTGACCCATTTCTGGAACTTGACAGGCGACTCGACGACGACTTTGGCGCGCATCGAGGCGTGGCCGAAGCCGCAGAGCTCGGTGCAGACGAGCTGGTAGGTGCCGACCCTGTCCGGGGTGACGATCGCCGTCGTCGTGATGCCCGGGACATTGTCTTTCTTGATCCGCCACTCGGGCACCCAGAAGGAGTGGATCACGTCCTGGGAGTGCATCTTGAACTGGACCTGGCGGTTGACCGGCACATGGAGTTCGCCCTGCGACCAGACGCTGCCTTTGCCGGGGTAGCCGAAGCTCCAGGCGTATTGCTGGGAGAAGACCTCGACCGTCAGCGGGTTCTTCGCCGGCTTTTCGATTTCGTCCAGGACCTTCCAGCTGTAGCCGCCGCCGAAGAGAACGATGATCGTCGGGATCAGGGTCCAGGCGATCTCGAGGCGGGTGTTGCCATGGATCGGCTCGCCGTCGGACTCGTCGCCGGGCTTGACTTTGAATTTCCAGAGCGCGTAGAAGAGCGCCACCACCACGAGCGAGAAGACGAAGGACGAGACGACGATCATCACGTTGAGGAGATCGTCGATCTTCGGCGCGGCGGTGGAGGCCTCCTGTCCGTCCCAGTTGATCGAGAGCATCACCGCCGACATCGCCGCGGTCAACGCGACGGTCGCGGCGAGCATCTTCAGTATCGGCAGGCGGCCATACATGAGGCGGCGGGCATTCTATTGAAGCTGCGGCCGGAGGTTTTCTGGCCCCAGGTGCCCTTCGGCACTAGCTACCCCACCGAGGGCAGATCCCCCAGCTCCCCCGCCGCCGCGGCGAGCACGCCACGGGCCACTCCCTCCCAGCTCCAGAGCCGACCAGCGGTCTCCACCAGCTCGGCCCGAACCGCCGCTCGCCGCTCCTCCGGCAGTGCCAGCCAACGGTTCAATTTCTCCGCGATCGCCTCTACGGCGCCGTCCTCAACCGGGAACGAGAGCAGCTCGGCAATCTCGGGAGACAGCGAGTCGGCGAGCTGCGAGGACACCTCGAGCATCCCCGAATGCCCGGCCGAGACCGGCAGCGCCCCGGACGCGGCAGCCTCCACCGCAACCATCCCGAAGGACTCCGGGAAGGTGCTCGGCATCACAGCGACCTCGGCTTCGGCGAACAGCGTCGCCACCTGATGATGCTCGAGCCTGCCAACCAGCTCCACCGACCCGGCCGCAGCTCTCGCCATCTCCGCATAGCCCTGCGGCAAATCGTCGAGAAACGCGGCAAGGATCTCCAACGGCGTCTCGTGCCCATCCTCCAGCGCCCATCCCAGCTGCGAAACCCGCCGCGCATCGTCCAGGTCCCCCCTTTCGAGCGCCGCCAGCAAACGGCGCAGCCCGCCCTCGTACTCCCCGTACCCCGCGATCTTCAACTGCGCCTCCGAGTGCTTTGCCTTGACCAACGGCCACGCCGCAATCAGCAGATCCACTCCCTTCGAGACGATCAGCTTCCCGACAAAAACGACCAGAGCTCCCCGGTGGGAGGCAGATGGAGAGGGTCCGAGAACGAACACCTCGCCCGCAGGATCCTCTCCATCTGTCTCTCGCGGCGCGAACTCGTTGACGTCAACGCCCGGAGGACCGAGGCGGGTCTTGTTCTTGAGGCCCGGGAGATTCGGGAGGGCTGCCCAGAGGGACTCGGCGGTGTGGCGGGAGCCGACGAGGACGCCGGCGGCGGCTTCCATGCCCTCGTATGCGTAGGAGAGGAATCGGGGATGCGGTTTGACGGTGTACTCGAGGGCGGAGCCGTGGATCTTGGCGGCGAAGGGGGCGACGCCGGCGCGAGCGAGGATCGCGGGGCCCAGGACCAGATGGTTGGCGAGGGCGGCATCGATGCCGCCGGCTGCGGCCGCCACGGCGCGGACGGCGGCGACATTGGCCTCTATATAGAAGGAGAGCTCGGCCTCGGTCAGCTCGGAGAAGGCCTTGACCTCAAAGCCCTCGTAAGGGTCCTTGACATAGACGGGCAGCAGACCGCCGATATCGGGGTTGTGGATCTCGACCCCCTCGATCTCCGAGTCGCGGTCCTGACAGACGAGATGGACCTCGTGGCCCAGTCGCGCCAGGGCTCTGGCGAGGTTGGCGTTGTAGATATTGCTGCCGGTACCTCGCAGCATGTAGCCGTGGAAGAGGAGAACCCTCATCGGTGCCGCCCAAACTAATAGTCTTCCCGGCGATGAACAATCGTCAGCTCTACAGGATGCGTGCCCCGGCCTCCGGCCGCGAGGCGATCGCGCACGCCGAGCCCGGCCAGACCTACGTCGATCGCGAGACCGGCGAGGAGATGTCCCCGGTGGCGAAGCTCCTCCCGCTCGCCCCCTCCGCCTCGGCGCTCCCCCGCACCCCCGAGAACCTCCGCGCCTGCCGCCGCTGCGATCAACTCATCGGCCTCGATGTTTCAGACTGCCCGTACTGCGGTCTCCGCCAGTCGGCGCTGTAGACGGCGTCTACGGTTTCTTGACAACAGTGGCCGTGTAAAGCAGGCGAGCGTTGCTGTAGTAGCAGCCGTAGGTCTTGGTCTTGCCGACGCCCTGCTGGGGATGGCCGTCCTGGATGTCTTCCTTCGAGGCGCAGTGTTCGGGCCGGCGACTGCCGCGCCAAGTGTTGTCGGAGGAGACGTTGAAGGCGAACATCGGCGCCCAGGTCGGGATGGTCAGGGCGACGATCTGCCCCTTGAGGATGGTCAGCGGGTGGTCGAGGGCGAAGATCGGGGTGCTGCCGAAGTAGCGGTTGAGAACCTCGAGCGGGCTCTGGCGGACGAGTTTGTACTGGGGCGGCTTGGAGCCTTCGATCGGCCGCAGGATCCCGATCCGCGCCTCCGAGGGCTGGCCGAGGAATTCGTTGAAGAAGCCGACCTCGTTGGTGGTCGTCGCCGATTCGACCGTCGAGGGCTTGGCGAGGGTGATCGACCAGGCGACGACCTTGCCTTCGAACGGCGCCTCGTACGGTTTCGCGATGCCGCCGGCGATTGCCTGGAAGCCGGTGACGTGACCCTCCACCCGACAGGGGGTGATCTCGACGTTGTTGACGATCTTCCCCGGGCACGAGGCGGGTGGCGTTTCCGCGGTCTGCCCCAACGTCAGCACCCGCAACGGCGCCGAGTCGGCGTTGCCGGGCGCGACGATCGCGGCCAACACGGTGAGCAGGCAGGCGGCCGCGGCCAACGGCAACCAGGCGCGGGCGGTTCGGCTTGTTCTCTCTGTGGAAGGCATCAAATCTAGGCAACACGAGGCCGGAACCCCAGTTGCGCCGAGATTCTGCCGGTCGCGCCGGAGGAATGCGATTGGCCGGGATCGCCTGCACGATCCCGGCCAATCGCGGGCTGTAGGGTTGCGGGCACCAGATGGAGGTTTCGAGCCGCGCAGACGACTTCATTCCCGCCGGTCTCGCCTCCATCGGAATCGAGGTCGACGAGGTCGATCTCGCGACCGAGACCACCGGGGCCTGAGCGATGCCGGCGATCGTGGTCGAGGGTCTCCAGCGCGCCTTCGGCGAGGTGCTCGCGGTGCAGGGCATCGACCTCGCCGTCGAGGAGGGTGAAATCTACGGCTTCCTCGGCCCCAACGGGGCCGGCAAGACGACCACGGTGCGGATGCTGACGACGCTGCTGCTGCCGACTGGCGGGCGGGCCAGCGTCGCCGGCCATGACGTTGTCAAGCAGGCGCGGGCGGTACGGGGGTCGATCGGGGTCGCCCTGCAGGAAGCGGCGCTCGACCCGCTGATGACCGGGCGCGAGCTGATCCGCCTGCAGGCGACGCTGCAGGGCATTCCGACCGCCGAGGGCCGCGAGCGGGCCGATGATCTGCTCGAGCGGGTCGACCTCAGCGATGCCGCCGACCGCCGCGTCGGCACCTACTCGGGCGGCATGCAGCGCCGCCTCGATCTCGCCGCCGCCCTCGTGCACGAGCCGCGCGTCCTCTTCCTCGACGAGCCGACCACCGGCCTGGACCCGGTCAGCCGCAAAACGATCTGGGAGGAGGTGCGGGCCCTGAACGACGACGGCACAACCGTCTTCCTCACCACCCAGTACCTGGAGGAGGCCGACCAGCTGGCCGACAACGTCGGGATCATCGACAGCGGCAGGATCGTCGCCGAAGGCACCCCGGAGTCGCTGAAGGCGGAATTCGGCCACCCCCACATCCAGCTGCAGCTGGCGGCGGGCTCGGTCGCCGAGGCCGAGTCGATCCTCGCCCCGGTGGGGAAGCTGCTGCCGCCCAAGGACGGCAAAAAGGTCCTCGTCGAGGTCGAGAACGGGGCCGCCGACATCCCCCGCGTGGTCCGCATCCTCGACGAGGCCGGTATCGCCGTCGAGTCGCTGGAGCTGGTGCGACCGACCCTCGACGACGTCTTCGTCGCGAAGACCGGCTACCACCTCGAGGAGGAGAGCGAGGAGAACGCCGAGCAGGCGCCGGTTGAGGCATGACCGCCCTGGCGAGCAACGTCCGCGTGGTCAAGGCGCTGGGCCTTCGCTCGGTTCGCCAGACGTTCCGCCGGCCGCAGCTGATCGCGCCGATCATCGTCTTCCCGACCCTGCTGCTGGCGATCCAGACCGGTGGCGCCGGCGCCGCGGTCGAACTGCCCGGCTTCCCGCCGGTGGAAAGCTTCCTCCAGTTCATGCTCGCCGGAGCGATGATGCAGTCGCTGATGCTGGCCGGCAACAGCGGCGGCATCGCCCTCGCCGTCGACATCGAGATGGGCTTCACCGACCGCCTCTTCTCGGCCCCGATCCCGCGCTTCGCGATCGTCCTCGGCAGGCTCGCCGGGACCGCCGCGCTGGGCCTCTTCGGCGCCATCTGGTTCCTCGCGATCGGGCTGATCTTCGGGGTCAGGATCGAGAGCGGCGCCGCCGGCGCCCTGATGGCTCTGGTGCTGGTCACCGCCACGGCGACGGCGGTCGGTGGGATCGGGGCCGCGATCGCGCTGCGGACCGGCAGCGCCAGCGTCGTCCAGGGCCTCTTCCCGCTGGTCCTGGTCGTCCTCTTCCTCTCCTCCGCCTTCTTCCCGCAGGAACTGATGATCGAGCCGGCGAAGACGATCGCCCAGTACAACCCGCTGAGCTTCATCGTCGAAGGGATCCGTGAGCCGATCATCTCCGGCATCAATGCCTCGGACACGCTGGCAGCGGTAGCGGCGATCCTCGGCATCGTCATCGTCGGCCTGGTGCTGAGCGCCCGGGCCCTGCGACACCGATTGCGGGTCGGCTGATGGAGTCGGCGAGCGCCGGCGTCACGGTTGGGGCCCGGCTCGAGATCCCGGCCTGGCGCTCGAACCTGGCGACGATCGCGGCGCTGATCGGGCGCGCCAAGAACGAGCTGCTGCGGGTGCCGGGGGCGGCGATTCCAGGGGTGCTGGCGCCGACGATCTTCTTCCTCGGACTGAACGGCGTCTTCGGCGCCCTGACCCAGCTGAACGGCTTCAGCACCGGCAGCTACGAGGCCTTCATCGTCCCGGTCAGCATGCTGCAGGGGGCGGGCTTCACCGGCGCCGCCGCCGGTGTCAACCTCGCCCGCGACATCGAAGCGGGCTGGCTCGACCGGCTGCTGGTCTCCCCCGCCCCGCGCTGGGTCCTGCTGGCCGGAACCGTGCTCGCGGCCAGCGCCCGGGCGCTGATTCCGGCGACCTTCGTCTTCCTCATCTCGCAGCTGCTCGGTGCCGGCTTCCCCGGCGTCGACGGCCTCCTGATCGCCTACCTGATGGTCGCCTCGATGGCCGCGATTGCCGCCTGCTGGGGCTCCTTCCTGGCGCTGCGCTTCAAGAGCCAGTCGGCGGCCCCGCTGATGCAGGCCGGGATGATGGCGCTGGTCCTGCTCACGACTGCCTACGCGCCGCTGGCGCTGCTGAGCGGCTGGCTGCAGAAGGTCGCCCGCGTCAACCCGGTCACCCAGCTGGTCGAAGCCGCCCGCCAGGGCTTCGTCGGCGAAGTCAGCTGGGCCGACACCTGGCCCGGCCTGCTGGCCCTGGCCGGGATGCTGGCGATCCTCGGAGCGCTGGCGCTGCGCGAGATGCGGCGCACCGGGGTATGAGCGCCCAGAGCGCGGCCGTCACGGCAGAGGCCGAGCGCGTCCTGCGCCAGAACTGGCACGAGGGCGAGCGCGATGGGGTCCACTTCGCCTGCACCGAGCCGAGCCCCGGCCGCTACCCGTGGCAGTGGTACTGGGACTCCTGCTTCGCAGCGATCGTCTGGCGCCGCTTCGACCGCGACCGCGCCCGGGCAGAGCTGGAGAGCCTGCTGGCGGCGCAGCGTCCCAACGGCTTCGTCGGCCACACGATCTTCTGGCGCCACTCGGTGACGTTCCTGCGCTCGTTCTTCTACAACCTCGCCTCGCGCTCGTCCCTGCAGACCGAGACGATCCAGCCGCCGCTGCTCGCCTGGGCCTGGCGGATCGCCGTCGGCGACCCGAACGAGGAGCCGCGGGTCGGCGCTCACATCGACTGGCTCGCCGCCAACCGCGACCTCGAGGGCGACGGCCTGCTCTGGATCATTCAGCCCGACGAGTCGGGCCTCGACGCCTCGCCCAAGTTCGAGGAGGTCTGGGGACGGCGGGCCAACGGCGCCGGCTTCCCGCTCCTCGTCGTCCGCAACCGCAGGCTCGGCTTCGACGCCCGCCGGATCCGCGAACGCGGGCACCCCGTCCTCTGCGAAGCCCTGGTCAACACGATGTGGTCGCTCTCGCTGCAGGCGATGGGACGACCCTCGGCGACCCCGGCGCTGGTCGCGAGGCTCTGGGACGAGGACCGGGGACTGTTCGTCGACGAAGCGCTGCCCGGAACGATTCGCCCCAAGGCCGTCACCTGGGCCTCGTTGGCGCCGCTGGCGCTGCCGGACCTGCCGGAGGCGATCGGCCGGCGTCTGGTCGAGGAGCACCTGCTCAACCCGAGCGAGTTCTTCACCGCGGTGGCGCCGCCCTCGGTCGCCGCCTCGGAGCCCAGCTATGAGCCGGACGGCGGCCACGGCCCGATCCGGCGCTACTGGCGCGGCCCGACCTGGGTCAACTCGGCCTGGATGGTCTGGCTGGGGATGCGCCGCCTGGGCTACGAGCAAGAGGCCCAGCGGCTGGCCGACGGGGTCATCGCCGCCGTCGCCCGCGAAGGCCTGCGCGAGTACTACGACCCGCGAACCGGCAAGGGCCTCGGCGCCAAGGACTTCGCCTGGTCAGCCCTGGTGGCCGAGCTAGCGGATCCTGACCAGGCTGACTATTTGTAGCGGTAAGTAATTCTGCCGCGGTCGAGGTCGTAAGGGGAGAGCTCGATCTTGACCCGGTCGCCGGGGAGGATGCGGATGTAGTGGCGGCGCATCTTGCCGGAGATGTGGCCGAGCACATCGTGGCCATTGTCCAGTTTGACCCGGAACATGGTGTTGGGGAGCGCCTCGGTGATCTCGCCCTCCATTTCGATCTTTTCCTCAGCCATCGGCGCTGAGCGTACCCGAAAACAGCGGTCGCGCCTCGCTCCCTGCGCCGAGAGTCAGATCTGGATGCGCGCTCGCTCGGCGCTCCAACTCACCGTTGGCGCAGATACTCGATCGCGCCGGCGCGATCAAACACTTCGCCCGCGTACTGGGCAGCCTCCAGGTCGGCCAGCAGCTCGCCCAGTTCGGGTCCCGGCGCGATGTCCAGTTCGAGTGCAACCTCGTCGCCACGCAGCAATGGGGCCGGTGGACCATCGCGGCGCCAATCGAGAGCGGCGGCGATCATCTCGCGAGCGAGGTCGAGATGGGCGGCGACCATCTCCGGCCTGGCGAGCGGCCCGGCGCCGCGGGCCGAGAGGCGGTCAGCGACGGTCAGCAGGGAGACGTCGACGCCGACCGGTTCGGTCGCCCGCAGATAGTCGTGGACCCGGCGGGCGGGCAGCGGCACCTCGGGAATCATGAAACCGAGCCGCAGGTGGTGCAGGGTCAGCGCCTGCAGGTGCTGGGTGAGGCGGCGACTTGCCCGCAGTCGGGCGCAGATGCGGCCGACGATCTCGGCTCCCTCGCGGTCATGGCCGCGGAAGCCGACGAAACCGTTCTGCTCGCTGCGGGTGGCGGGCTTGCCGATGTCATGGAAGAGGGCGCCGAAGCGCAGTGCGGTGCCGCGGCTGAGTTCGTCGGCCAGCGGCTCGGCCAGCAGCGCCGCCACCTCGCCGGCGCGGCCGCCGGCAAAACGGCCAAGGTCGCTCTCGACCTCGAGCGTGCGCTCGAGCACCGCGAGCGTGTGCCCGTGGACGTCGAGGTGGTGGTTGGGCCCCTGTTCGACGCCGCGCAGATCCTCCACCTCCGGCAGGACGACGGCGGTCAGCTCCAGCTCGTCGAGTAGGCCCAAGCCGCGCAGCGGGTCGGGCCCGCCGAGGAGCTGACGCAGCTCGGCCAGCTGGCGCTCGCCGGCGGGATCGGCGGCAAGGGCGCGGGAGGCGCGGGCAAGGCGCACGGTCTCGGAATCGATCCCCAGCTTCAGGCCGGCGGCGAGCCGGGCCGCCCGCAGCAGCCGCAGCGGGTCGGTGGCGAAGCTGCGCTCGCCGACGGCGCGCAGGACCCCCCGCTCGAGGTCAGCCAGGCCGCCGAACGGGTCGAGCACCTCTCCCGCCCCGATCGGCACGGCGACGGCACCGATCGTGAAATCGCGCTCGGCGAGGTCGGCCTCGATCCCCTCGCCGCGCATCGCGGTGGCGTCGACCTGCCAGCCGCGGGAGCGCGAGAGCACGCGCCAGGTGCCGAACTCCGCCGAGAGCTCGAAGGCGGGCTCGCCGAGCTCGGCGGCGATCGCCCGCGCGGCGGCGCGCGGGTCGCCGGCGACGGCGAGGTCGAGGTCGGCGACCTCGCGGCCCAGCGCCGCGTCACGAACCGCCCCGCCGACGATCCAGACCCCCTCGCCCTCTCCCAGGCCCCGGCGCGCGGCCTCGACCAGCGGCGCGGCGCGCAGCCGGTCGGCGGGATTGTCGACTTTGTAGCTCATGTGGCTACAACTCGACATCGTCACGCGGCGCGGCGCGGCACCCGGGCGGAGATCGCGCAGGTGACCTCGTAGTTGATCGTGTCGAGGCGCGCCGCGACCTCCTCGGCGAGAATCACGTCCTCGCCCTGGGCGCCGATCAGAACCGCCTCGTCGCCGGGCTCGACGTCGCTGTCGGGACCGAGGTCGATCGTGATGTTGTCCATCGAAATCGTCCCGACAAGCGGCCGCCTGCGACCCCGGACGAGGATCTCGGCGTTGTTGCTGAGACCGCGCCGGAAACCGTCGCCGTAGCCGAGCGGCACAACGCCGACGCAGGTCTCACTCGGCGCCGTCCAGCGCTGCCCGTAACCGGCGCCGGCGCCGGCGGGGAAGCGCTTGACATCGGCGACGTAGGAGCGCAGCGAGAGGGACGGGGTGAGGCCGCGCTCCGCCGGGTCGCCCTGGAAGGGGTCGAGCCCGTAGATGGCGACGCCGCAGCGAGCCATGTCGAAGTGCGAGCGGCGGTCGCGGAAGACAGCAGCGCTGTTGGCGGCGTGCGCGAGGACCGCGGGGAACTCGGCCTTGACGGCGGCGGCGACGCGGTCGAAGCGGTCGAGCTGCTCATCGAAGAACGACGACGCCGGTTCGTCGGCGGTCGCCAGGTGGGTCCAGACGCCGGCCAGCTCGAGCCCCGGCTCGGCGTCGCAGGCGCGCGCCAGCGCCAGAACCTCCTCGGCATCGGCGGTACCGAGCCGGCCCATGCCGCTGTCGAACTTGACGTGGACCCGGGCCGGCCGCCCCTGGGCGCGGGCGCGCTCGGCGAGCTGACGGCGGAAGCCCTCGCGCCAGACCCCGACCTCCGAGCCGGCGGAGAGGACGATGTCGACCTCGGCGGCGCTCAGGGCGCCCATCGTCAGCAGCGGAATGTGCTGAAAGCGACGACCGACCTGTTCGGCCTCGACCGCGGTGGCAACCGCAAGCCTGGTCGCGCCGCCGGCCAGAGCGGCGTTGACACAGCCGTCGGCGCCGTGCCCGTAGCCGTCGGCCTTGACCACCGCGCAGAGCTCGGCACCCTCGCTCAGCTCCGCCCGCAGGCGAGCGCAGTTGGCCCGCACCGCCTCGAAGTCGATCCGGGCGAGCGCCCGCTCCACCGCGTTACCCGGCGCCGTGGCGCTTGTCGGCAAGCATGCTCATCGCGCCGACCTTAGCGACTATCAATCGACCGCCGACCAGGCAACAGGCCGACGGGGATCGAATCGATCACATCGGTGGCGATCACCGACTCGGCGCTGCCGATTCGCCGGGCGGCGTCACGACCGGCACGAGCGTGGGCGAGAACGGCGGCGCAGGCCGCCGCGAACGGCTCCAGGCCGCGGGCCAGAAGCGCCGCGAGGATGCCGGAGAGGACGTCGCCGCTGCCCGCCGTCGCCAGGCCCGGGGCGGCGAGCGCGTTGACGGCGACGCGCCGCCCGTCGGTGACGATCGTGTCGTCTCCCTTGAGGACGACAACCGCGTCCGCGGCCACGGCCGCCTCCCGTGCGGCGGCAAGGCGGTGGGCGGCGATCTGCTCTGAATCCCGGCTCAGGAGACGGCCCAGCTCGCCGGCGTGAGGGGTGAGGATCGTCGCCGCCCCGCGGCCTGCCAGCAGCTGGGGATCGCCGGCGAAGGCGTTGAGGCCGTCGGCGTCGAGGACCAGCGGCACCGCGATCTTCGGCACCGTGCTCCGCGCCAGCTCGACCGTTTCCGGATCGCGCCCCAGCCCCGGCCCGAAGACCCCGGCCGCGGCCCGCTCGAAGGCAGCCAGCACCCCCTTGGCCGAAGCCGGGACCAGGCTGCCGTCGCCCCCCGGGCAAGCGACCGACATCACCTCGGGCTGACCGGCTTCGAAGACCGGCTCAAGGTCGGCCGGAATGGCGACGGTCGCGTAGCCGGCACCTGCCCTGATCGCCGCGGTCGAGGACATCCGCACCGCCCCGGTGAGACCGCGCGAACCGCCGGCGATCGTCACCTGGCCGGAGCTGAACTTGGTCGAGCGGGCGCCGCGGCGCGGCGCCAGGGCCAGAACCGAGAGGTCGATCTCGCCACCGGCGGGCCGCGACGGGGCGCCCTCCGGGATCCCGATCGGGACCACCCGCAGCTCGCCGCAGTGCCACTTGCCGGGGGCGATCCGGTGGCCCAGCTTGGCGGCGTGGAAGCTGACCGTGAGGCCCGCTTCGACGGCGACCCCGGCGACCCCGCCGCTGGAGGCGTCGACGCCGGAGGCGATGTCGCAGGCGACGACGGGAGCTCCACAGCGGTTGATCGCAGCGATCGCGCCGGCAACCGGCCCGCGCGGCTCACCGGCGAACCCGGTCCCGAAGATCGCATCGACCACGGCGCCCGATCCCGCCAGCCAGCGATCGAAATCCGACGGCAACTCGTCGCCGAATACGTGCGCCACCTCCACCTCGAAACCCATCTCCGCCAGCTTGCGCCCGGCGATCTCCCCGTCGCCGCCGTTGTTGCCTTTGCCACAGACGATCCGCACCGGCCCCTGCGGCGAAAGCCCCGCAACCGCCTCCGCCAGAGCCGTGGCGGCGGCATCCATCAGCTCCGCCTGGACGGCACGCCCTGCTCCTCGATCGCCCAGCGATCAATCTCCCGAATCCCCTCGGCATCGAACAGCGGCTCCAGCCAGAACTCCATCGGCAGCAGCCTAAAGGCCCCCGGACCACGTGGAGGGCCGGGTGGCACTCTCCAAGCCTCCCAGGCTGTTGCGCAGGAGAGTGCCACCCGGCCCTCCCCTGTGGCCCCCGTCCTATTCGCCGAAGCCGACGATGACCTTGGCCGTGCTCAGTTCGCCTTCGGACCCTGCCCCGATCCCGGCGAAGGCGATCTTTTCGAGGTACGGCTTCGCTTCTTCGAAGCCTTCGCTCTTGCCGCTCTTCGCCGCCACGTCGGTGAAGAACCGCAACGCCGCGGGGCCGTCGACGAAGCCGGAGATCGGGGTGTCGCCGAGGGCGGCGACCGCTTCCTTGTAGGCGGCGTTTTCGGCGAGGCTGGCGCCGCTCGTGGCGGTCAGCGCCGCGACTGAGGCGGCGAGGCCGTAGGAGATCGCGACCCGATCGCCCTTGGCGGCTACGACCAGGGGCTGGCGCCCGATGCTGGGGCTGCGGACCGAGAAGCCGCTCGCGTTGCCGGACAGCGCGGTGACGCCGGACGTGCCGGTCAGGCGCAGCAATTTGCCGACCTGGGCGATCACCTTGGTCGCTTCGGAGGAATCGCTGGTGGTCATAACCGCGGCACCGGTGACGTTCTTCTCGGTGTTCCCCTCGGCGAAGACGCCGAGACCGGTGATCGAGGCGCTGAGCTTCTTGACGTCGATGCCGAGCGCGCCGAGCGCGCTTTCCAATTCGCCGGGTTCGAGGCTGCCGGGTACGCCTTCGGCGCCGAGACGGCTGATCGCTTCGCCGAACCGGCCGCCGAAGTCGGCCGAGGCGACAGCGGCGAAGGAACCGCCAGGCAGCGACCCGAGCAGCTTCGAGGCGTCGCCGGACGGTGGCTTGCTGCCGACGTTGCTGGCGAAATCGATCTCGATCTGATTGGAGCCGGGGGTCAGAGTGGCGACGGCGGTCGCGTTCTTCGGCTCGATCCCGGCGCTTTCGAGAAAGAGTTCGGTTTCGGCGTCGATCTGGCCCCCTGCCTGCTTGACCAGGCCGCCGACGTCGACGAAGACCTTGGCGAAGCTGCCGTTGGAGGCGGCTTCTATCGCCGTCGTGAAGGATTCCTGGCCGGCGAGCGATTCGCCGCCGGACGCTTCGATCGCTTCATGGAAGATCGCTTCGTCTTCGCTGAAGACCAGCAGGTCGCCGATCATGCCGACCGTCTGCCCGTCGGCTTCGACCTTGTAGTCGACGCCTTCGAAGGAACCGTCCTTGGCCGGGGGCGTCGCCGACTTCGCCTGCTTGTCGATGAATTCCTGGGCCGCGGCGGCGTCGGTGGTCTGCACCGCGATGCCGAAACCGTTGAAGTTGTTGCCGTCGTAGCTTCGCAGGAAGATGCCGGCCTCTTCGCCCAGCCAGGGTTCGATTTCCTTGCCGAAATCGATTGGTTCCCCGGAGTCGTTGGCCGACTTTTCGAGTTCTTCGACGACGAGTTCGCCGACGTTGTCGATTCCGGCGATGGTCTTCGCCAAGGCGTTGACGTCGGCGCTGACTTCGGCTTCGGGCTGGACCGCGACTTCGACGTAGACCGGGGTGCCTTCGGGCGCGACGCTGGCCGGGCTGGTGCCGGATTCGCTACCACCCCCGCAGCCGGCGACGACGCATGCCGCGGCGACGACCGCAACGAGAATCAGGAAGCGAAGCTTGATCATGCCCGCCATCGTACTGGCGTTCACTCGACGGTAACCGTCTTCGCCAGGTTGCGTGGCTGGTCGACGTTGAGGCCGCGGGCGCGGGCGATGTCGTAGGCGAGCAGCTGTAGCGGCAGGATCGCGACGATCGGCTGCAGGATCCAGTCGGTTTGGGCGACTTCGATCGTCTCGTCGGCGACTTCGGCAGCGCGGGCGCTGCCGGTGGTGGCGACCGCGATCGTCTGGGCGCCGCGAGCGCGGACCTCTTCGACGTTGGAGAGAACCTTCTCCAGAACCGGGCTGTCGGTGGCGACGCAGACGACCGGAGTCGACTCGTCGAGCAGGGCGATCGGGCCGTGCTTCATCTCCCCCGCGGCGTAGGCGTCGGTCGGGATGTAGGAGATCTCCTTCAGCTTCAGCGCACCCTCGAGGCAGACCGGCAGACCGATGTGGCGACCCAGGTAAAGGAAGAACTCCTGGTCTTTGTGGACGGCAGCGACGGCGCGGACCGGCTCCTCGGTCAGCTCGAGCGTGGTTTCGATCTTCGAGGGCAGGGCCTTCAGCTCGGCGACCAGCTCGGCGATCCGCGCCGGCGGCAGGGTCTCGCGCAGCTCGGCGATCCTCAGCCCCAGTACGTACATCGCCGCGACCTGGGCGAGGAAGGTCTTGGTCGCCGCGACACCGATCTCGAGGCCGGCGCGCGTGTAGAGGACGGCGTCGGCATCGCGGGTCGCCTGGCTGCCCATGATGTTGGTAACGGCCAGCACCCGGGCGCCGGCATCGCGGGCGAGGCGCATCGCCGCCAGCGTGTCGGCGGTCTCTCCCGACTGGGTGATCCCGATCACCAGGTCGCCGGGACCGACGACCGGGTTGCGGTAGCGGTACTCGGAGGCGATGTCCATTTCGACCGGGACCCGGGCCCACTCCTCGATCGCGTAACGGCCAATCAGGCCGGCGTGGTAGGAGGTACCGCAGGCGACGATCACGATCCGCCCGACGCCGCGGAGGAACTCGTCGCTGAGGTCGACGTCGGAGAGGTCGACGCCGGCGTCGCCGGGGATGCGATCGGCCAGCGTCTCGGCGACGGCATCGGCCTGTTCGTGGATCTCCTTCAGCATGAAGGTCTCGAAGCCACCTTTCTCGGCGGCGTCGGCGTCCCAGGTCACCTCTTCGGAGGCGCGCTCGATCGGGGCGCCGTCGGTGTCGGTGATCCGCACCTCGCCGGCTTCGATTTCGACGATCTCGCCGTTTTCGATCGGCATCGCGACCCGGGTGTCGGCGAGGAAGGCCGGGATCGCGGAGGCGAGGAAGGTCTCCCCCTCGCCGATGCCGGCGACCAGCGGGCACTCCTTGCGGGCACCGACCAGACGCTCGGGCTCCTCGGCGTGCATCGCGACGAAGGCGTAGTGGCCGCGCAGTTCGGCGTAGGCGGCCCGCACCGCGGCAGCGAGGTCGCCGTCGTAGTGGTGGGCGATCAGGTGGGCCACCACCTCGGCGTCGGTATCGGAGGTGAAGGCCTTGCCTTCGCCTTCCAGCCGCCTGCGCAGGCCGGCGTGGTTCTCGACGATGCCGTTGAGGACGATGTGGACCTGACCCGAGCTGTCGTCGTGAGGGTGGGCGTTCTCCTCGGTGACCCGGCCATGCGTCGCCCAGCGGGTGTGGGCGATGCCGGTGTGGGCGGGGGTCAGGGCGCCGGCGTCGCCGGCGGCGCGCTTCTGTACGGCGGCGCGAAGGTTGGCGAGGTTGCCGACCGCATGGACGCTCTCGACTTCGCCGCCCTGAAGCATCGAGAGGCCGGCCGAGTCATAGCCGCGGTATTCGAGCTTTTCCAGCCCGCTGAGCAGCAGCTCCTCGCAGGGCCGGGCTCCGACGTATCCGACGATTCCACACATCAGGGCGAGTAAGGGTAGACGGCGGGCAACCTCAGGCCAGCTCTTGGCGGACAACGGCAACCAGGCGCTCGCAGACCGAGTCGGCCTCCTCGGCGCTGGGTGCCTCGACCATCACCCGGACCAGCGGCTCGGTGCCGGAGGGACGCAGAAGGACCCGCCCCCGGCCCTCAAGGGCGTCCGATTCGCGCTCGACGGCCGCCCAGACCGGGGCGGCGCCGGCGACCGCGTTGCGGTCGGCGACGGCGACGTTGACGAGCGTCTGCGGCAGCTTGCTCATCGCCTCGACCGAGGCGAGCGGGCCGGCGCCGAGCTCACGCATCGTCATCAGCGCGGCGGCGATGCCGTCGCCGGTGGCGACGAAGTCGGTGGCAATGATGTGACCCGACTGCTCGCCGCCGAGCAACCACTCCCGCCGCAGCATCTCGTCGATCACGTAGCGGTCGCCAACCTGTGTCACCGCGACCTCGATGCCGGCCTCGGCCATCGCCCTGTGGAAGCCGAAGTTGGTCATCACGGTGACGACGACGCCGCCGTTGAGCTCGTTCCGGGCGGCCATCCCACGCGCCGCCAGCGCGATCAGCTCGTCGCCGTCGTGGACGCGACCCGAAGCGTCGACCGCAAGGACCCGATCTCCGTCGCCGTCGAAGGCGAAGCCGATCTCCGCGCCGGAGGCGGCGACGCGCTCCGAGACCGCCTCCATGTGGGTCGAGCCGCAGCCGGCGTTGATGTTCTGGCCGTCCGGTTCGACGCCGATCGTCTCGATCTCGGCGCCGAGCCGTTCGAAGATCGCGGGCGCGGCGCGATAGGTGGCGCCGTGGGCGCAGTCGAGGACGATCCGCCGACCGGAGAGGTCGAGTGGGAAGGCAGCCTCCAGCTCGCGCAGGTAGTCCTCGAGGCCGCCGTTCAGCTCACGCACCCGGCCGGGCTCGGTGGCGGCGGGCGGCTCCTCCAGCAGCGCCTCGATCTGGGCCTCCAACTCGTCCCCGAGCTTCGTCCCCTGGCCGCTGAAGAACTTGATCCCGTTGTCGCGATAGGGATTGTGGGAGGCGGAGACGACCGCGGCCAGGTCGAGTCCCAGCCGCTTGACCAGGATCGCCGCGGCCGGCGTCGGCAAGACCCCACCGAGCAGCGCGTCGCCCCCGGCCGCCGCGACCCCGGCGGCCAGCGCCGCCTCCAGCATCGGCCCCGACTCCCTGCGTGTCCCGCACGATCAGAACCTGCGGCCGCGGCGCCTCCAGCGAAGCAGTGGTCGCGCGCCCCAAGGCGGTAGCAACTCGGCCGTAAGAAACGTCCCGGCCTCGCCGCGCACGCCATCCGTCCCAAACAGCTTTCGAGTCGTCTGAGTCGTCATCGAGACCCTCTCATTCGGCATTCGGTACCCATTCTCCCGCCCCACCAAGCTGCTGAGGCGAGCGAAAATCGAGCCTGGCAAGGACGCAGGGCGACTGGTGAAGCGAGCTTAGTTGTTACTAAGTGAGCAATCCAGGCGCCCGAGGACGCCGCCAGGCGAAGATTTGCAGCCGCCTCAGCGCTTGCTGAATTGGGGCTTCTTGCGGGCCTTCTTGAAGCCGGCCTTGCGACGCTCCTTGACGCGGGCGTCGCGGGTGAGAAATCCTCGGCGCTTGAGGTCGCCACGAAGCTCGGGATCGATCTCGATCAGCGCCCGGGCGATGCCGTGACGGACGGCGCCGGCCTGGCCACTGATGCCGCCGCCGTGGACCCGGACCCGGACGTCGACGTTGCCCTCGTAGCCGGAGACGGTGAGCGGCTGGACCGCCAGGGTCTGGTGCAGCGGACGCGGGAAGAACTCCTCGATGCTGCGCTTGTTGATTTCGATCTTGCCGTCGCCGGGAAGAACGGTGACGCGGGCGATCGAGCACTTGCGTTTGCCGGTGGCGAGGAAGCGGGCGTCGCTCGCCATCTTTGCCGGCGCGCGGCTGGCGGCAGCCGCGTCGGGGTCCTCGGAACCGACCAGAGCGGCTTCGCGACGAGCCTTTTCCTCTTCCTCGGCTTCGAGCCGGGCCTTCTCCTCGGCGCTCAACTCGGGATCCGCATCGACTTTGATCGGCTCCAGGTCGGCCCCGGGAATCACGTCCTTCTTGCGCTCGGCCGGCTCAGGCTCCTCGTCGACCTCGATCTCCACCTCGACCTCGGCGAGAACCTCGCCCTCCGGGGTCTCCTCGACAGCGACTGCCTCGACCACAACCTCCTCGGCCGCGGGCTCCTCAGCGACGGGCTCCTCAGCGGCCGCCTCGGGCGCCTCGTCCACCGGCGGCGTCAGAGTCGACTCCTCGGTCGTCTCGTCGGGAGTTTTCTCGTCTTCTGCCATCAAGTTGTCTCCATCGGTTTCGGCTGCTGCGCCGCATGTGGGTGGTCGGGGCCGGCGTAGACCTTGAGCTTGGTCAGCTGCTGGCGGGCGAGGCGGTTCCGCGGCAGCATTCCCTTCACGGCCTTGCGGATCACTTCCTCGGGGCGGCGGTCGAGCATCTCTGCCAGCGTCCGCGACTTGATCCCACCGGGATAGCCACTGTGGCGCCAGTAAGTCTTCTGCGCGAGCTTGTCGCCGGTGACGTGGATCTTCTCCGCGTTGACGACGACGATGAAGTCGCCGGTATCGATGTGCGGCGTGTACTCGGGCTTGCGCTTGCCCCGCAGCGCGTCGGCGATCTGGGTCGCCAGACGACCGAGGGTCTTGCCCTCAGCATCGACGACATACCAGTCTCGCTGGCGATCGGCTGGGGTGGCTACGTAGGTCTTCATCGTCAAAAAACCGCGCAGGCGACCCAGCGCGGCCGGTGGATCATAGCCACCTCGGCGTCTATACCGCCGCGCCGGCAAAGCCGAATCCCATTCGGGCGACCAGATGGGGGCGGAGGAACCACAGGGCCCCTGGCAGGTCTCGGGGGCGAATCGGACGAAATTGTCCGTAGCGCGAATGGCCGCCTTCCGGACCTTGGAGGCCCGCCAGCTCAGTCCTACTCCCACTCGATCGTCGCCGGCGGCTTCGAGGAGATGTCCAGGGCAACCCGATTGACGTCGCGGATCTCGTTGATGATCCGGTTCGAAACCCGCTCCAGGAGGTCGTAAGGAAGGCGGGCCCAGTCGGCGGTCATCGCGTCGTCGGAGGTGACCGCGCGGATCACGATCGGGTAGGCGTAGGTGCGGCCGTCGCCCTGGACGCCGACCGAGCGGACCACCGGCAGCACGCAGAAGGATTGCCAGAGCTGACGGTAGAGCTCGGCAGCGCGGATCTCCTCCTGCAGGATCGCGTCGGCCGAGCGGAGGATGTCGAGGCGCTCTTTGTTGACCTCGCCGCCGACGATCCGGATCCCGAGGCCGGGCCCGGGGAAGGGCTGGCGCCAGACCATCCTCTCCGGCAGGCCGAGCTCGGCGCCGACGGCGCGGACCTCGTCCTTGAACAGCATCCGCAGCGGCTCGACCAGCTCGAACTCGAGGTCGTCGGGCAGGCCGCCGACGTTGTGGTGGGACTTGATCGTCGCCGCGTGATCGGAGCCGCCGGACTCGATCACGTCCGAGTAGAGCGTGCCCTGGACCAGGAAGCTGACGTCGTCGAGCTTCTCCGCCTCCTCCTCGAAGACGCGGATGAACTCGGTGCCGATGATCTTGCGCTTGGTCTCCGGGTCGTCCTGCCCGGCCAGCTTGGCGAGGAAGCGCTCTTCGGCGTCGACGTGGACCAGCGGGATGCCGAACTGGCTGAAGGCCTCGACCACCTGCTCGGCCTCGTTGAGCCGCATCAGGCCGTGGTCGACGAAGACGCAGGTCAGCTTCTCCCCCACCGCCTTGTAGACCAGCATCGCCGCGACCGAGGAGTCGACGCCGCCGGAGAGGCCGCAGATCACGCGGCCGTCGCCGACCTGGGCCCGGATCTTCTCGACCTGCTCGGCGATCACCGACTGCGGCGACCACTGCCGCTCGCAGCCGGCGACATCGCGCAGGAAGCGGGTCAGGATCTCGGTCCCGTAAGGGGTGTGGACGACCTCGGGGTGGAACTGGATCCCGTAGAGGCCGCGGTCGGGCAGCTCGCAAGCGGCGACGGGAGAACTGGGGCTGGCGGCGAGCGCGGTGAAGCCCTCCGGCGCCTCGAAGACGGCGTCGCGGTGGCTCATCCAGCAGCTCTGCTCCTCGGGCAGGCCACCGAGCAGCCGGCCGCCGCCCTCGCGCAGCACGAGGTCGGTACGGCCGAACTCACCAGTCTCGGCCGCCTCGACCCTGCCGCCGAGCGCCAGGACCATCGCCTGCATGCCGTAACAAATGCCGAGCAGCGGGATTTCGAGGTCAAGCAGCTGCGTCGGGAAGGGCGGCGCCCCCTCTTCGTAAACCGAGGCAGGCCCACCGGAAAGGATCAGACCCCGAGGCGCCCGCTCGCGGATCTTCTCGACCGAGGTGGTCGACGGCAGCAACTCGGCAAACACCCCGCATTCGCGGATGCGCCTCGCGATCAGCTGTGAATACTGGCCCCCGAAATCAAGGACCAGCACCTCCTCCAACGCTCCTGCGGCGGGTGGCACGGTAGGGGGGCCCATCTCCGAGGAAGCTTTAGCTACCGCAGGAGATGGGGGGTCCCCTGCCGTGACAGGACCCGCCGCCTGGAGCGCGTCGGAGCCACTAGTCATCCGATACCGCGACCCCCGCGGACACGGCTGCTCTTCCGTTCGACCCCATCCCGACATGCTGCTCGTTCTGCAGCTTCTTGCCCTCGCTCATCAGCGCCGGCGCGACCATCACCTCGGCCCGCTGGAAGGAGCGGATGTCCTCGTAGCCACAGGTGGCCATCGAGGTTTTCAGCGCGCCCATCAGGTTGAAGGTGCCGTCGTTCTCCTGGGCCGGGCCGAGGAGAATCTCCTCCATCGTCCCGTCCTGCTTGGTCGAGACCCGGGTGCCGCGCGGCAGCGAGGGATGGAAGGTCGCCATCCCCCAGTGGAAGCCGCGACCGGGGGCCTCTTTGGCCCGGGCCAGGGGCGAGCCGACCATCACCGAGTCGGCGCCGCAGGCGATCGCCTTGGAGACGTCGCCGCCGGTCCGCATGCCGCCGTCGGCGATCACGTTGACGTACTCGCCGGTCTCCAGCATGTGCTGGGCGCGGGCCGCCGCCACGTCGGCGATCGCGGTCGCCTGCGGGACGCCGATGCCGAGCACGCCGCGGGTGGTGCAGGCGGCGCCGGGGCCGACGCCGACGAGGACGCCGACGGCGCCGGTCCGCATCAGATGCAGTCCGGTCGAGTAGGAGGCGCAGCCGCCGACCACGGTCGGGACCGGGACCTCGGCGATGAACTCCTTCAGGTTGAGCGGCTCGACCGTGGTCGAGACGTGTTCGGCGGAGATCACCGTGCCCTGGATGACGAGGATGTCGAGGCCGGCCTCGACGGCGACCTCGTAGTGCTCACGCACTTTCTGCGGCGTCAGCGAGCCGCAGACGACGGCGCCGCGAGCCTTGATTTCCTCGATCCGCTTGCCGATCAGCTCGGACTTGACCGGCTCGGCGTAGATGTCCTGCATGATCCGCGTCGCCTGGTGCTTGGGGGCGGAGGCGATTTTCTCCAGCAGCTCCTCGGCGTTCTCGAAGCGGGTCCAGATGCCCTCGAGGTTGAGCACTCCGAGGCCGCCGAGCTGGTTGACCAGCACCGCGGTGTCGGGGCTGACAACGCCGTCCATCGCCGAGGCCACCAGCGGCAGCTCGAAGCGATAGGGGCCGAGGGTCCAGCTGATATCGATGTCGTCGGGGTCACGGGTGCGGCGCGAAGGGACGATCGCGATGTCGTCGAATCCGTATGCGCGCCGGCCTTTCTTGCCGCGACCAATTTCAATTTCCAAGTGAGTCCTCCAGGGGCTGGCGTTGAGCAGCCAGCCTACACTTCCGAGGGGACCGCCAGATCGTGCACGGCGACCGCGCCGAGCAGTCGCTCGACCTGATTGCGGTCGACGGTGCCGGCGCCGAAGTGCTGGGTCGACTCGGCGCCGCAGGCGACCCCGTAGGCGAGGCAATCCTCGGGGCTGCGGTCCTCGTAGCGGCCGGCGACGTAGCCGGCCACGAAGGCATCCCCGGAGCCGACCGTCGAGACCGGCTCCAGCGGCTCGGTGTGGATCTCCAGCAGGCGCCGCTCGGCGCCCTCGCCGACAGCCGCGACGCAGCCTTCGGGCCGGGTGATTGCCGCCTCGCCGGCGCCGAGGCGGACCAGCTCCTTGAGGCCCTGGGCGAGGTCGCCGCGATCGGCGAACTCCTGCCCGACCAGCTCCTCGGCCTCGCGCTCGTTCGGGGTCACCATCGAGGCCCCGGCGCGGACCCCGGCGAGCATCGCCTCGCCCTCGGCGTCGAGCACGACGGGAACGCCGCGGCGGCCGAGGTCGGCAATCAGGCGGGCGTAGAGGTCATCGCCGGCGCCGGGTGGCAGCGAACCGGCGAGGACGCAGATCTTGGCGCCGTTGGCGAGGTAGCCGATCCGCTCGAAAAGCCGCTTTACCTCCTCCGCGCTCACCGCCGGTCCGCGCTCGTTGATCTCGGTCTGGTCGCCGGAGGTGGGATCGATCACAGCGAGGTTGATCCGGGTCTCGGCGGCGATCCGGGTGAAGTCCGTCAACACCGATTCTTCGTGCAGCTGTTCGAGCAAGCGGCTGCCGGTCGGGCCGCCGACGAAGCCGGCGGCGATCACCGGGCGCCCGAGCAGGCTCAGGGCACGGGCCACGTTGATCCCCTTGCCGCCGGCCACGGTACGGCTCTCGACGGCGCGGTGGCGCCGCGCGAGGCGGAAATTGGGCACCGCGACCGTGCGATCGACAGCGGCGTTGAGAGTGACGGTGAGTATCACTTGGCGATCACCCGGTTCCGCTCCCCTTCGTAGCTCTGCGGGACAGCCGGCGGTACAGCAGTACCCCGGCAATGAGTATCACGAACATCGCCGGCGCGATAGGCATCCAGTTGTTATCGAGGAGCTAGCGGGCGCGGTCGAAGGCGCTGGCCCTGGGGACCGCCCGACCCGCCCGCAGCGCCACCTCCCCGGCCTTCAGGCCGTCGACGAAGACGGTCGCGTGTCCGAGGACGGCGCCGCGCTCGATCGGGCCCTCGACCGCGGACGGCGCCCGGACCTCGAGGCTGAGCTTCTGCTCGCGGCGCAGGCCGACGGCAACCGAGCGCTCGGCCCGCAGCGGCAGCTCGCCGCCGGAGTAACGGATCGCGGCCCGGGCGAGCGCCTGGCCGGCATGGATCGGCAGCCGCCGCTCGTACTGGCGGAATCCGTATTCGAGCAGTTCGATGTTGTCCGAGAAACGATCCTCGTCGCTGGGGGCGCCGATCGCGTCGGAGATCAGCTCGACCCCCTTGCGGCGGCCGGAGCCGACGAGGACGTAGAGGGCGCCAAAGGTGTGGCCGGTCTTGACGCCGTTGATCCACGGCGCCATCGAGAGCAGCTCGTTGATCGTCGTGATCCTGCGTTTCGGGCGGACGCTGCGCAGCACAGCGCTTTCGGAGTTGGCGATCTTCGCGAAGACGGGGATCGCCAGCAGGTGCCGGGTCAGCGTCGCCAGGTCTCGGGCGCTGGAGTAATTGCCCTTCTGGTCGAGCCCGACAGGGTTCGCGTAGTGGGTGTCGGCGAGGCCGAGCGCGGCGGCGTAGCGGTTCATCTGGTCGACGAATCGCTTGGTCGAGCCGGCGGCGGCGATCGCCAGGGTGTGGGCGGCATCGTTGCCGCTGCGCAGGATCAAGCCGTAGAGGAGGTCGCGAACGCTGATCCGCTGCCCAACCCGCAGTCCCATCAGCGACTCGCCGTATTCCGGGTGGTAGGTCTGCGCCCTGACGATCCCGTCGAGCGGCATGTCCTTGATCGCCACATATGCGGTCATCAGCTTCGTCGTGCTGGCGATCGGCAGGTGCCTCGCGCCGGCGTGGGAGAGGATCACCTCGCCGGTGCGGGCATCGACCAGGGCCCAGGCCCGGGCCTGCACGTCGAGTCCGCCGGGCTGCCGCTTCTCGGCGCGGTCCGGCTGCCGGTGATGGTGCATTTCCCGCGCGGCGGCCGGAGTGGCGCAGAGCGCGCCGGCCAGCAGGGTCGCCAGGAGGGCGACGCTGCGGGCCCGGCGCCGGCTCATTTCAGCTTCAGAGTCTCGCCGGCGATCAGGATCTGCGGATCGACTTCGGGGTTCAGGGCCTGGATTTCCGAACGCGGAATGCCGGTCTTGTGCGCGATCGCGATCAGGGTGTCGCCCGGCTTGACGGTGTAGGTCGCTGCCTTGGTCCGGTGGTGAGTCGGTTCCTGCTTGGTCGTGTCCGCTGACCTGTGCTTCTTGCCGGAGCTTTCCTTGTTGGTCGCGGAGACGATCAGGACGACTGCCAGCACCGCAGCGATCAGAGCGAGAGCGGCAAGTATCCGGGTGACGAAACTGGTGCGTTTTTTCATTTCGGCTGACGGGAATCGAGTGCGAGGCGGTGATCGTAGTCGCGGCAGACGTCGTCGGGCGGTGGACGGCCCTCAGCCGGTCGAGATGTCCCAAACGGTCGCCCGCAGCCGCTCGGCGGCCGCGGCCGGGTCCGGGTCGGCGGCGATTCCGCGCGAAGCGGCGACGAGGCCGGAGGCGGGTCCGGCGGCAAACGCGGCGCCGAGCAGCCGCGGCTGACCACCCTGGGCGCCGACACCGGGGATGAGGAAGATCGAGCGTGGCATCAGCTCCCGCATGCGGGCGATGTGAACCGGCTCGGTGGCGCCGACGACGGCGCCCATGCCGCTCAGCCCGCCCTCCCCGAGCAGACGCTCGGAGAGCCCGTCGACGAGCCCGGCAAGGCGCTCGTGCAGGGGCTCCCGCGGGGCCGGCAGGTCCTGGACGTCGGCGGCACCGGGGTTGCTGGTCCGAACCAGGGCGAAGACTCCGGCGCCGGCCTCGGCGGCGGCGGCAATCAGGGGCTCGAGCGCGTCGAGCCCGAGCAGCGGGTTGGCGGTGAAGGCGTCGGCGCCGAGGCCGGCGACCGGGCCCCAGGGTGTCGGCGTCTCACCGACGAGTGCCTGCGCGTAGGCGGCAGCGGTGACCGGGACGTCGCCGCGCTTGCCGTCGGCGATAACCAGCAGGCCGACCTCGCGAGCGGCGGCGCAGACCGCGGCGAGGGCCGCCCAGCCGGGGGCGCCGAGGCGCTCGAAGCAGGCGAGCTGCGGCTTTACCGCGACGCAGGCCGGGCCGGCGCTCTCGATTAGGCCGCGACAGTGGGCGACGATCGCGGCGCCCGCCAACTCGGCGGCGGAGCCGGAGTCGCCCGGCTCCGCCCCCTCCCCGGCGAGTTTGGCCGGGTCGGGGTCGAGGCCGAGACAGATCTGGCTGCGACGCTCAGAGACGAGCGCCGCGAGCCGATCCGCGAATGCTGCGGGAATCAGCCGCCCTTGACTTTGGTCTTGAGCGCGGAGCCGGCGGAGAAGCGCGGCACCTTGCCGCCCGGAATCGTGATCCGCTCGCCGGTGCGAGGGTTCACGCCCTGACGCGGGCCACGCTCAGCGACGTGGAATTTGCCGAAGCCGGTGAAGCTGACATCGTCGCCCGAGCTCAGCGCTCCGGTAATTGCGTCGAGCACAGCGTCGACGGCGTCGCTGGCAGCCTTCTTGCTGCCCAGCCGGTCGTCGCCGGCGAGTTGATCCAGAAATTCAGCCTTGGTCACGTCGAGAATCCTCCTCGGGGGTTGAAGACGGGCCGCAACATAACAGTGGCCACGGCGTAACCGCCTGCCTGGAGTCAGGAACCGCTGATCGCCATCTCGCCGATCAGCAGCGGCGGCGTGCTGACCGACCCCCCGAACGGGACCCATCGGGCCTCCGCTCCGGTGGCCTTCACGGCACCCAGCATCGAGACCAGGTCGCCGGCGATCGTGAACTCGCGGACCGGCTCGGCGAGCTCGCCGTCGCGGATCGCCCGACCCGAGGCGCCGACCGAGAAGACCCCGGTGACGGGGTTGACTCCGGAGTGCAGGCCGGCGACGTCGGTGACGTAGACCCCGTCCCTCGCCTCGTTGAGAAGTCCCTGCAAATCAAGGGTTCCGGTGGCGACGATCAGGTTCGAGGCGGAGACCGACGGAAGCGAGCGGTAGCCGTGCCGGGAGGCCGACCCGGTCGAGCTGCCACCCTCCCGATTCGCCGTGTAGGTGTCGTAGAGATAGGCGCGCAGGCGGCCCCCCTCGATCAGCGCCGTGCGCCGCCGCGGCACCCCCTCGCCGTCGAACGGAGCCGAGGCCGCGCCCTGCGGATCGCGGCCGTCGTCGTAGAGCGCCAGAGCCTCGCCGGCGAGTTCCTCATCCAGGCGTCCGGCGAAGGGAGAGCGGCCACGCTGGACGGCGTTGGCGCCGAGCACGGCGCCGATCAAGCCGGCGAAGCTGGCGGCGACGGTCGGGTCGAGGACGACCGGACAGGCCCGTGAGGCGGGCTTCGAAGCGCCGATCATCGCCAGCGCCCGCTCGGCTCCCTCGGCCCCGATCGCGACCGGGTCGAGGTCGCCGGGACCGCGCGCGAGGCCGAAGCCGAGGCCGGTCTCACGGCCCTCGTCGCCCTCGGCCAGCGCCTGCAGGTAGGCGAAGCAGCTGGAGCTCTCGTACTCGCCGGCGACGCCGGCGCTGGAGACGATCGAGACCAGCTCGGCCGAGTCCGCGTAGACGGCCTGCTCGACCCCGGCGATGCGGCTGTCGGCGGCGAGCGCGGTGCGCTCCACGCTGAGCGCCAGCTCAGCGACGCGGTCGGCCGACCAATCGGCACTGGTCGGGTCGGAGAGCCCCGCGAGCGGCTCGATCTCGGCCGGCTCGGGCGGCGATGCGAACTCGTCCTCGTCGGCGGCCGCGGCCGCCTCGGTGGCGCGGGCCGCGATCGCGGCGACGCCGGCTTCGGAGAGGTCGGTGCCGAAGGCGTATCCGACCCGGTGACCGATCCAGGCGCGGACGCCGATCCCGCTCTGGGTCGCCGCGGTGAGGCTCTCGACCTCGCCGCCGTGGACCCTGACCTCGCGGCCGCTGTCGCGCGAGGCGTAGGCCTCCGCGTCGCCCGCCCCGGCCGCGACCGCGGCTTCGACGGCGCGGCGCGCGGTCGCGCTCAGCTGACTCAAAGTCCGGTCCCCCCGACGGTCATCGCTCCGACCCGGACGTGGCCCTGGCCGGTTCCGACCGGCACTTTCTGGCCGCCCTTGCCGCAGATCCCGGTCTTCATGAAGAAGTCGTCGCCGACCGCGTCGATCGCCGCCAGGGCGTCGAGGCAGTTGCCGATCAGGGTCGCGCCGCGACAGGGCCGGGCCACCCTGCCGTTCTCGATCAGGTAGCCCTCGGAGACACCGAAGACGAAGTCGCCGGTCGCCGGGTCGACCTGGCCGCCGCCGAAGGAGACGGCGTAAAAGCCATTCGCGACCCCGGCGATGATCTCCTCCGGGGTCGCCTCGCCCGGGGCGATGTAAGTGTTGGTCATGCGTGGGATCGGCAGGTGGCGGAAGCTCTCGCGGCGGCCGTTGCCGGTCGCGGCGACGCCGTCGCGCTCGGCGCTGACGTGGTCGTAGAGGTAGGCGGTCAGCCGCCCGTCCTCGATTACCTGGGTCTTCTGCGTCGGCGCGCCCTCGTCGTCGATCGCGTCGCTGCCCCACTCGCCTGGCATACGGCCGTCGTCGTAGGCGTTGAGCAGCGGTTGCGCAACCCGCTGCCCGAGCTTGCCGGCGTAGACGCTGGCACCCTTCTGGATGTGGTCGGCCTCGAGGCCGTGGCCGGTCATCTCGTGGAAGAGGACGCCGCCGAAGCCGCCGCCGACGACGACCGGCATCGAGCCCGATGGCGCCGGGCCTGCCTTGAGCAGGGTCAGCGCCTTGCGGGCGGCCTGCTCGGCGATCAGTCCCGGGTCGTCTTCGAGCAGCTCGAAGCCGCGGTGGGCGCCGAGGGTCTCGGTCCCGGTCTCGACCAGGTCGTCGCGGCGGGCGACGGCCTGGGCGCCGATCCGCGTCCTGGTGCGGTCGTCGCCGGTCAGGAGGCCGTCGGAGTTGGCGATTGAGACCTCGCGCCGGGCCTCGGCGTAGGAGGCGGTGAACTGGGCGACCTCGCCGCCCTGGGCGCGGGCACGCTCGTCCAGCTCGCGCAGCAGGCCGGCCTTGCGCGCGGCCGGCACGCCTTCGGGGCGATGCTCAATCGGCAGCGGCGTGCTTGCCGCCGCCTGCAGCCGGCGCGGCTCGCGGCGCTCGCCGCGCAGCGCCGCGGCGGCTTCATCGGCGGCGCGCTCGAGGTCGGCCGGGTCGAGCCCGTCAACGTGGGCGAAGTAGGTCGTGTTGCCCTCGATCACCCGCACCCCGGCGCCCTCCTCGGCGCCGGACTGAACCGCCTCGATGCGGGACTCGTCGATCGACATCGAGAGGCCGTGGCGGCGTTCGGCGAAGACCTCGGCGAAGCGGCCGCCGTTGGCGAGAGCGCGGGCGAGGACCCGCTCGGCGACGGCCGGATCGATCAGCTCGCTCACTATTTCCTGCCCCTGCCGGCGACCTCGATCAGGCGCCCGGCGGCGACGAACAGCTCGGCGCCGTTGTCGGAGTCGCCGGCGTGGTCGGCGCTGCGGCCGTTGGCGTAATAGAGGCGGGCGAAGGGACGGCGGGCGACGCGGCGGCGGCGCATGTAGGCGGCGGCCTCGTCGGCGTAACCGGAGACGCGGTCGAGGAACACTCGGTGCGGCTTTGGAGGGGTCATCAGCTCTCTCCCCTCTGCTTGGCGAGCTCGCGCAGGGCCGAGCGCATGTCGAAGAACATCAGCGAGGCGAGCGCGAAGCGCTCGGTGACGGCGACCGCCGCGAGACCCGCGTGCCGCAGGGCGAAGACCTCGCCCTGCTCGGTCGCGACGTGGATCTGCTCGGCCGCTTCGGGGTCGGCCGCGTCGGCGGCGGCAAACAGCGCCGCGGCGTCCTCGCGCCAGCGGCCGGGCGCGCCCGGAGCGGCCAGGACGGTGCCGTCGGCGGCGAGGATCGCGGCGCCGCGCAGGTCGGGTGACATCTCTGTCAGAAAGGCCAGCGCCGCCTCGGCGGAGTCGCCGGGAGCGACCTCTGTGAGGGGAGCGTCGGACACTTAGGTGAAAATACCGACCGATGACTCTCGCCCGAGCCTCCTGGATCATCGTGGTCGCCGTCTGCGCGATCGCCGCGGTCCTCTTCGCCTTCAGCGGCTACACCGGCTACGCGATCACCCTGGTCGCCGTCGGGCTCGCCGCGGCCGTCAACCTGCTGCCGCCGGCCTGAGGTCCTAACCGGACCTGTACGGGCCGGCATCGCTGTCATCGGGCTCTCTGAAGGAGGTCTCCGGCTCGGCGTGGATCAGGACCTCGGCCTGAGGGATCTCGGCCTCGATCGAGTCCCGCATCCGGTGCGCCAGCTCGTGGGCGCGCTCGAGGCTGGTGCCGGAGCGGTACTGGACGTGGAAATCGATGTGGCGCCGGGAACCGGCGCGGCGGGCGCGGAGCTTGTGGTAACCGGCGACCTCCGGCGTGCGAGCGGAGGCGATCGCCTCCTCGATCCGGTCCATCTCGGCGCCGGGCAGGACTTCGTCGACGAGCACGGCGGTCGAGCGGCGCAGGATCCGGAACCCGGCCCAGACGATCGCGACGGCGACGACCAGCGCGGTGATCGGGTCGAAGGCGGCGTCACCGGTGATCTGCACCAGGGCGAGGCCGAAGAGGACCCCGGCCGAGGTCATCGCGTCGGTCCGCAGGTGGGCGGCGTCCCCCTCCAGCGCCTGGGAGTCGTGGGCCTTGGCCTGGCGCGAGAGGACCGAGGAGACGGCGAGGTTGGCGAAGACCGAGAAGGCCATCACGGCGATGCCGAGGCCGAGTCGCTGGACCTCGGCGCCAACGACGAGCTGGTGGGTCGCCTCGTAGATGATCACCGCGGCGCCGACGAGGATCAGCATCCCCTCGATCGCGGCCGAGAGGTTTTCCACCTTCTCGTGGCCATATGGGTGCTCGGCGTCGGCCGGCTCGTCGGCTTTGCGGACCGAGAAGTAGGCGATGACCGAGGCGACCAGGTCGATCAGCGAGTGAACCGCCTCGGTGATGATCGCGATCGAGCCGGTGATCGCGCCGGCGGCGATCTTGAGCGCGATCAGGACCGCGTTGGAGGCGATCGAGAGGCCGGCAGCTCCCCGTTTGGTCGTGATCACCGCGGCGCTTCCGTGGTCAGGCCGAGGTGCGTCGCCAACATGCGAGCGGCGCGTCCACGGTGGCTGATCGCGTTCTTCTCGGCGGCGCTGAGCTCGGCCATCGTCCGCTCGTCGTCGGGGCCGGTGTCGTCGGGGATGAAGGCCGGGTCGTATCCAAAACCACCGGAGCCGCGGCGCTCGTCCAGCAGATATCCCTCGCAGCGGGCCTCGAAGACGTACTCGGTGCCATCGGCGTCGATCAACGCCAGGGCGCAGACGTAGGCGGCGCGGCGCCGGCCTCCGGCAGCATCCACTTCGCGCAGCAGCTTGGCGAGGTTGACCTCGTCGCCGACGCCGATGCCGGCGTAGCGGGCGGAGTAGATGCCGGGGGCGCCGCCGAGGTCGTAGGCCTCGATCCCGGAGTCGTCGGCCAGCGCCACCGCGCCTGTCGCGGCGTGGGCGGCACGGGCCTTGATCAGGGCGTTGGCCTCGAAGCTGTCGCCGTCCTCGGGCGGCATCTCGAAGTCGGCCGGCAGCGGGTGCAGCTCCACCCCAGGCAGCAGTTCCGCCATCTCCGCCAGCTTGTGGCGGTTGCCGGTGGCAAGTGTGAGTACGGGCTTCGCCATCGCTTCGCTCGCGGAAGTCAGATTGCGACGCTCGCTACGCGATGGCTCATGGAGCTACCCGCTCCTGCACCTCCCGCAGGCGGGAGATGCCACCCTCCGCGAGCGCCAGCAGGTCGTCAAGAGAGGCCCGCGAGAGCGGCGTCCTCTCCGCCGTCGCCTGAACCTCCACGAGGCCGCCGTCGCCGGTCATGACGACGTTGGCGTCGACCTCGGCGGTCGAGTCCTCGGAGTAGTCGAGGTCGCAGAGCGCGCGGCCGTCGACCATGCCGACGCTGACCGCGGCGATCGAGCCGGTCAGCGGCATCTCCTCGATGACCTTCTCGTCAAGCAGCTTCTGGAAAGCCAGGCGCAGCGCGACGTAACCGCCTGTGATCGAGGCGCAGCGGGTGCCGCCGTCGGCTTCGAGCACGTCGCAGTCGACGTAGACGCTGCGTTCGCCGAGCGCCCTGAAGTCGACGACGACCCGCAGCGAGCGGCCGATCAGACGTTGAATCTCCACGCCGCGGCCGTCCTGCTTGCCCTTCGAGATGTCGCGCTGCTTGCGGTCCCCGGTCGAGGCCGGCAGCATCGCGTACTCGGCGGTGACCCAGCCCTTGCCGCGCCCCTGCATCCAGCGCGGTACCGATTCCTGGATCGAGGCGGTGCAGATCACCCTGGTCTTTCCAATTGAGATCAGCGCCGAGCCGTCGGCGCTTTCAACGAACCCGGGATCGATGCTGACCGGTCGGATGTCGGCGGGAGCGCGGTCGTAGCTACGGGAATCTGGCATCGCGCGAGTCTTTCACGCGGGGAGATTCGAGGCGGCGGAAACAGGTGGGCACGGGGCGCATTCCACTCGCCATCTGAGAGGAATGCGCCCCGTGCCCTATTTGAAGGCCACTTTGTCGACCGCCTCCTTGATCTTGTTGACGATGACGTCGGCCAGCTCTGTGCCCTGCTTGCCGTTGAACCCTTTCATCGCCGCGACCATGCCAACCATCAGCAGCGAGACCAGCAGGATCAGGCCGACGTACTCGACCGTCCCCTGACCCGCCTCCCCCGCCGCCAGCTTGTGGATCCGCTGCACCCGCCGGGTGACGGCGGCATGCAGGTATCCGAGCAACGCGTAGATCATCGATCCCTCCTTCTCGGTGGTGGAGGTCGATCTTTGGCGGCGCGGGCGCACCGAACAAGACTTAGGTGCGCCAACTCTCAGGCCGAAGCGCCACGTCTGTCGCGCCGGGCTTTCCAGCGGCGGAAGCAATTCGACTCGGACAAAGTTCTCCCTCTTGCGTTTTAGGTTTAGGCCCGGCGTGGGGATTATGCGATCTGTCCTCCCCCGGTCGTGCCGTGGCTTTAGCCTTCCGGAGATGCACGAAGACGCTGCAGATATTGCTCTAGTCAGAGTGATCAAGCTGGGTCTTGAGGAGGACCTCGAGGCGGCCGAACCGGAGGTCAACCGGCTACTCCCAGTCTTGATTGAGGCTAGATATGCAAAGAAGTTTGGACACTCGCCGTCGGGCTTCCTCTGGACCTTTACCGCGGCCGGGGTTGAGCGGGGCGATGAACTCGGCGCCTGGGACGACGCGTAGCCCAGACTCAGATTGGAGCCTCCGGAAAGAGCTTTGAGCCAGTCCGGGCCTCACGGAGACCTTGGTCTACCAGCAATTGTTTGGCCCGATCCATGTCGGGTCATTCCCCAGGACCTCCCGATGGGCGCGGCGTTACTAGCTGGACCACCAAGCGCGTCACCATCGGTCCCGCGGTCGGCCACGATACGGCTTTGCCTGGGACATCGACTCGCTTTTGGTCCGACTAGGCCGCGTTGACCATTTGCTGCTTGGCCTGCGCAGCTTCGATCAGCGCCCGATCCGCCTCGTCGAGCTCCACCACCAGGAGTTCGATCCCGTTCCTCCTCAGGGTCTCCGCCTTCCAGCCGGAAACCGATCCCACCGCCTTCTCATCGACGAAGGCCAAGATCAGGCGCGCGTCGGGGTGAAGCTCGCGGATGGCAAGAAGCTTCAGCGCATCGGTCGAGACCTTGTGGCGCTGGCCGCCTTTGAGGGTGCCGACATGGGCGAAGGCCTCGACCACCACCGAGCCATCCTCGGTCATACCATCGGGCTGCATATGCGAGCCGCCGAGCTCAACGCGATGACCCTGGGAGAGGGGCGACCCAAGCTTCTCGCCAAGGGCCCGCAGGACGGTCGCCTCAACTTCCTGCTGGACGGTCGAGCTGCTGGGGTGGGGTTCGGGAGTCACCGATCCAGTCCCCCCTCGGTCTTCGAACCGCTGACCGGCTCAGACGCCTGCGGGACCCGCGGCTCCTCGCGAAGCGGTGCCCGGTCTTCGTGTTCGCGGGCATCGCGACAAGCCTCGCGGCGGTCGCTGCGCTCGCGCCCGATCCAGCCACAGGTGCAAAGCGCCAGGAAGCCATTGCCTCGGCGCCGCGCCAGTGCTTCATGGGTGGGGCGGAAACCGCTCACTACCAACAAACTAGCGCCGCCCGCAAGCCGTTCCACGGCAGGATGGTGAGCCGGACCAGGACGTTCGACGGAGACCCTCGCGGCTAGCCTCGGCTGACAAAAATTCAGCGGCGGTCTAGTCTGCGACCCGTGGGAACCCTCGGCGTCATCTGCTTCATAGCGATCATCGTTCTCTTTGTCATGCCACTCCCGGAATACTCACAGTTTTGGCGGGAAGATCGGCAGAGAAAGCGCCGGGTTGAGAAGGCGGCAAAGATCGCCCGCCTCCTTCAAGAACACGAATCCCGAAACCCGAAGGGTTGAGCGGCGCTTTGCGAAACCTAGCCGCTACCTTTCTGATGATTTTCGCGCTCGCGGTCGCCGGTTGCGGCAGTAGCAGCGACGGTGGTGGCGGGGGAGGCGGCGGCGCGTCCGGCTGCCTTAGTCCGAGCGAAGTTGATGCGGAAGTCAACTCCATCGCGGAACGTGCGGAGGATTCGTACGAAGAGATTGAACAGAAGCTGGAAGCGATCGCAGCCGTTCGAGCTGAAGCCTGCTGAAGCGTGGATCGTCGCGAGGTGAAAGACAGGCTTTATCCCCCAGTGGGGCTGGGAATACATTCCTATCCCTAGCCATCGCCTGCGCTACTAGAGGGTGTGAGGAACATAGGTCTCAGCAGCGCCGACGATGAGCAGGGCCGTGAGACTCAGATAGACGGCGGCAACGGCGACCTTGGTCCTCGTCGACACCGCGTGAAACTCGCGGCTTTCCTCTGAGTGCCGATTCTTGAAGCGGTGGTAGAGCTCGGGCCCGCCGAGCAATAGTACGAACAGAAGCATGAACGGGCCAAGGAAAATGACGGTGGCGACGACGGCTATGAGGATCCCGGCAATCCAGACCATGGGACCGAGGACAGCCATCGCCCGTCCACCGTCGAGCGGCAGTACCGGCAGCAGGTTGATCAGGTTGATGAAGAAGCCGACGTAGGCCAGGGCGCGCCAGAGGTCGCTGCCGGTCGCCAGCCAGATAGCGAGCGGGATCAGAGTCCCAATAGTGCCGAGGATCGGGCCAGCCAGCCCGACACGGGCCTCTGCTGCGGCGTCCCTGCCCAAAGACTCGACCGCAATCACCGCGCCGACGAAGGGGATGAAGGTCGGGGCCGAGGCCTCGACTCCCTCGCGGCGCAGCTGGATGACGTGGCCCATCTCGTGGACGAAGAGCAGCAGGACGAAGCCGACGGCAAAAGGCCAGCCGAAAGCCAAGGCGTAGGCGGCGATCGAGATAAACATCGTCCCGAGCGTCGTCACCGCCTTGACCTTGATCAAGGCCAGGAAGAGGAACTTGGCCTTGCTGGCCAGGACGCCGAGCGGGATCAGGAGCGCACCGAGCTTCTTAAGTCGTGACCGGTTGCGCTCCTCGTCCAACTCCTCGGCCGTCGGCGGCTCGAGTACGACCGGCGGCTCTGGCGTCAGGCCGGCGATAGCCTCAACTGCTCCAGCCACCAGAGGGAGCGCCACGCCGGGTCCGACAACCGGCTGTGTTCCGCGAGGGTCCATGAGCGGTCGGGAATTGTATGGCGGTTAACGCCTATTCGGCAACCTCTGTCTGCATCCGCCGTGATGCAGCAATCGTTGGTCTACCGCTGCCTGGGCCCGATAGGGATCTGGGCAAACAAATGGCGCCAGAGAAAATGTCGCTTGACCTACGACTGGAGCGACCTCTCTTTCGCTCTCGCCTGAAAGCGATAGCGACCTGGCTCCGATGTAGGGTGCTGTCGTGAAAGCACGGGTTGTCGCCCTGACCTTCCTCGCTGCGTTAGGCATCGGCCTCGTGACTCCGGGGGCCGCGTCGGCACAGGGCGCTAAGACGAAGACGTTCACCCTCGACCTTGGCAGCCCCGCCAAGGTCTCGACGGGCATCGTCCTGCAGGGCAGCGGTTGGGCGAAGCTGACCGTCAGCGGCAACGGTAGCTGCGGCGAAGGCAGCGACTGCCCGGCCGGCAACCCGTTGGGCAGCGGCCAGACCTGCGCCGGGCGCTCACTCGGCCCGCTTGATCCGGGACCGGCACCCGCCCTCCCCTACGGCGCGGTCGCCGGGCAGCTCGGCTCCGCCCCACCATTCGCCACCCGTGCCACCTCGAAGGTCACCGGCCCAGGCAAGCTCAGCCTCTTCTATAACGACTGCGCCGACTACTACGGCGACAACACCGGCAGCTTCACGGTCAAGGTTGTCTACAAGGCCAGCGCCCCGGTTCTTCGCTGGGCCAACCAGCCGCGAATCGCGAAGGGGGCGATCAACCTCCCCTACCGGGGATCAGGGTTCGACGCCTCCGGGGATCCGATCAAGTTCTCGTTCAGCGGCGAGCCCGCTGGCACCCTTGCCGCCACAAATGCCTTCGAGGGCACGCTGAAGATCAACCGCTGGCCCCACCGAACCGACGTCGAGGGAACTCTCCATGACACCAGCGGTGGCTATTGCTGGGGAGAAATGAATGCCCGCCAGGGAAGCACCGTCGCCTCCGCCGGCAGAATCAGGGGTCGTTGGAGCGGCTGGATCCTCTGGAGCGGCGACTCCCGGATCAAAGCGCATGAGGCATGGTGCGAGGGGGAGGACGAGACCTTCCTCAGCAAAGCCGCGGCGCCGATCATCGCCTTCGGAGAATTCCAACCACAGAATTCGAGGCCGGACTTCGGCATCGAGGTCTTCAACCTCAACCACCCAGCCGAGGGAAGCAATCTCTACAAGCTCGAACCCGGCGGATCCCTGAACATCAGCCTGACCCGCGAGCACACCTGTGTTCGCGTCGCCATCAGCCTGCAGGGCATCCTCTCGACCACCTCCTCGCGGGGTAGATGCCGGACCTGACGCCGGGCCCGGACCGGGGCGGCGGTAGCCACTGTTGGATCGGGGAGTTGGGGAACCCCGGGCCGGCCGCGCGAGGCGCCTAGCCGCTCGGGCAGCGAACCCGGTCAGGTGTCGGAGCGGCGTCGGGTCTCTCTGCGCTTTTCGACGAACCTCTTTTCCCTGTCCATCACCCGTTCCCTGTGACGGTTCGTAGGGTCCCGGCACAGATCCAGCCACGCCAGCCACAGGGCGAGGGTGATCACGCCGACGGACACCCCAATCCAAAACAGGCCCAGCGTCAGAAGAGCAGCCGAGACGGCCGCGCTCACCCAAATCGTGATTGCGAAAAACTTTTGCCGAGCCATCAGGCGTTGGCGCTCGGCAATCAGCTCGTAATACTCAGGGTCGCTCTGTAAGACGCTCCTATTCTTCCTGATGAGGTCTCCGCCGTTCATTGGCCAAAGTCTTACAGAGCGGAGCCAACCCGCCAGACGCCTGGCCGGTTCCGTCGGCACACCATCTCTTCAGATCTGGCCGAGGTCCGACGCCCTCTCTTGCTACCAAGCGGTCTTAGAATTCCCCTAGTGAGGCGGGGGGAGATCTTGAGATCACCGGACGGGGAGCGTTGGCAGGTGCGGCGGCGCTGGCTCGACCACCCGGTGCCGAAGCTGCGTCAGGTCGCGGAGGGCCGGCGCGCCGACATCGTCGAAGGCGGTGCGGAAGTAGCCGTTTCCAGCGGCAGCCTGACCTTCGGCATCGCACTAACCGTTGCCGTCGTGCTCGTCGTCTTCGTCGTCCTGCCGGTGCTTGGCCTCGCACTCGAGCTGATCCTCCTGGTCGCGATCGTCGGCTTCGGCCTGATCGGCCGGCTCGCCTTCCACCGCCCCTGGATCGTCGAAGCGGTCAACCTCGACCACCCGCAGCGCTCGGCGAAATTCGGGGTCAGGGGCTGGGGCGAGTCGGGCCGGGCGGTCGCCCAGCTATCGACGACGATTCAGGTGTCCGGCGTTCCCGGCGTGCCCGCCGCGGCGGTGCCCGGACCGGGGTCAGAGCTCCCCTGAGGCGGTCCCAACTCCGGCAAACTGGCCAGCCAGCCAGTAGGATGCGCGCCGGGGACCACGAGCGAGGAGAGGGATGCGATGACGATGCCGATGGAGAACCTCGAGGACGTGCTGCTGATCGAGCGCGATCGCTGGCCCGACGGCCCGCCGCACGAGCTCTTCGAGCGGATGCGGAGCGAGTGCCCGGTGCACTGGACCTCGCGTGTCCCGGAGTTCCCGGAATCGGCCGGTTTCTGGTCGATCACGACGGCCGACGACGTCCACACGGTGAGCCGCGACTGGCAGACCTACTCCTCCGAAAAGGGCGGCATCGTCGCGATCACGGCGAACTTCCCGCTGGAGCTGATGCGGGCGATGTTCATCGGCATGGACCCGCCCAAGCACGACCGCATCAAGCAGCTCTTCCAGGCCGGCTTCACACCGAAGCGGATCGCGGCCCACGAGGAGGAGATCCGCCGCATCGTCGTCGACACGCTCGACCGGCTTGAGGGGCAGGAGCGCTGCGACCTCGTCGTCGACGTCGGCCAGGCCGTGGTGGCGCGGGTGATCGGCAGTTTCATGGGGATCCCGCCGGAGGACGACGCGATGTGGGCCCAGATGATGAACGCGACCCTGGGCGCCAGCGACCCCGATCTCAACCCCGACGGGGTCGAGGGCGCGGTCGAAAAAACCCTGCCGGAAATCTTCCAGCGCTGCAACACGATGATCGCCGAGCGGCGCGAGAGCCCAACCGAGGACCTGACCAGCGTCCTCGTCCACGCCGAGATCGAGGGCGAGAAGCTGGAGGAACACGAGATCGTAATGGGCTTCTTCCTGCTGATGGCCGCCGGCAACGACAGCACCAAGGCGACCTACGCCAGCGGCATGCGGGCGCTGCTGGAAAACCCCGACCAGATGCAGTTGCTGCTCGACGACCCGTCGCTGGTTCCCAGCGCGGTCGAGGAGTCGCTGCGGATGTTCCCCGCCTTCGCCCACTTCCGCCGCACCGCGACCTGCGACACGGAGCTCAACGGGCAGGAGATAAAAGAGGGCGACAAGGTGGTCATGTGGTACGTCTCCTCCAACCGCGACGAGACGCGCTACGAGGACCCCGACCGCTTCGACGTCACCCGCAATCCCGAGCACCAGGCCTTCGGCGCCGGCGGCCGCCACTTCTGCCTCGGCACCGCCCTGGCCCGACTGGAGCTGAAGATCCTCTTCGAGGAGACGCTGGCCCGCTACCCGGAGATGAAGCTCGACGGGCGTCCGGTCTACGTCGAATCGGCCTTCCTCAACCAGCTGAAGACGCTGCCGGTCCGGCTCAGCTGAGCGCGAGTCGCCTATCGGTCTTGGGCCGAGCCCCGGTCCTCAGCGGAACGCCTGGATGCCCGTCACCGCTCCGCCGATCACCAGGGCGTGGATGTCGGCGGTGCCCTCGTAGGTGACCACCGACTCGAGGTTGTTCATGTGGCGGATCACCGGGTACTCGAGCGTGACGCCGTTGGCGCCGAGCACCTGGCGAGCGCTGCGCGCGACCTCCAGCGCCGCGTTGACGTTGCCGAGCTTGCCCATCGAGACGTGCTCGGGGCGCAGCCTCCCCTCATCCTTCATCCGCCCCAGGTGCAGGGCCAGCAGGGTGGCGCGGTTGACCTCCAGGGCCATGGCGGCGAGCTTCTGCTGCTGGATCTGAAAGGAGGCGATCGGCCGGCCGAACTGGGTCCGCTCCTTTGCGTACTCCAGCGCCGCTTCATAACAGGCGCGGGCGGCGCCGGCGGCGCCGAAGACGATCCCGAAGCGGGCCTCGTTGAGGCAGGAGAGGGGGCCTTTGAGCGAGCTGACCTCGGGCAGAGCGGCGTCGGCCGGCAGGCGCACGTCGTCGAAGAGCAACTCCGAGGTGATCGAGGCGCGCAGACTGAGCTTCTTATGTATGTCCTGGGTGGTGAAGCCCTTGGTCCCCTTCGGGACGAGGAAGCCGCGCACGCCCTCGTCGGTGTGGGCCCAGACGACGGCGACCTCGGCCAGGGAGCCGTTGGTGATCCACATCTTCTGGCCGTGCAGGACCCAGTCGCCGCCATCCCTGCGCGCCCGGGTGCGCATCGAGCCGGGGTCTGAGCCGGCGTCGGGCTCGGTCAGCCCGAAGCAGCCGAGCGCCTCCCCTGATGCCATCCGGGGCAACCACGCCTGTTTCTGCTCCTCCGAGCCCCAGCGCCAGATCGCGAACATCGCCAGCGAGCCCTGGACCGAGACCAGGCTGCGCACTCCCGAGTCGCCCGCCTCCAGCTCCATGCAGGCGAGGCCGTAGGCGGTTGCCGAGGCACCGGCGCAGCCGTAGCCCTGCAGGTGCATGCCGAGGACTCCGAGCTTGCCCAGTTCGGGCGCCAACCCGGGCGGGATCCTCGCTTCCTCGAACCAGTCCCCGACGTTGGGGACGACCTCCTTTTGGACGAACGAGCGGACCGTGTCGCGGATGTCGCGCTCCTCGTCGGAGAGCAGGCGATCAATCGCGAGGAAGTCGTTGGGGCGGATCTCCTCCACATCGAGGATTATCCCCCAGATGCCGGCGGCCCCCGGCGCGCTCCGAATCCTCGACTTCGGCCACTAAGGTGAGGCGATCAAGGTCACCTACCTCGAACCGACCGAGGTCGACGCCGAGCCGCTGCCCGAGGAGTTCTCCGAACGCAGCCTGCGCCGCTCGCTGGCGATCGTCGCCGCGATCGCCACCGTCGCGGTGCTGCTCGTCCTCCTGCTGCCGGGCCTGAGCTCCCTGCGCGAGAGCTTCAACGGCGCCGAGCCGGCCTGGATCGCGCTCGCGGCGGTCCTCGAGCTGCTCTCCTGCGCCGCCTACGTGCTCGTCTTCCGGGCCGTCTTCTGCCGCAAGACGAGCTGGCGGACCAGCACCGAGATCGGCCTCTCCGAGCAGGCGGCCAACTCGCTGCTCTCGGTCGGCGGCGCCGGCGGCCTCGCGCTCGGCGCCTGGATCCTGCGCCGCGGCGGCGTCCCCGGCGACCACATCGCCCGCCGCACCGTCGCCTTCTTCCTGCTCACCAGCCTCGCCAATGTCGGCTTCCTCGCCCTCGGCGGGGTCGCCCTCGCCACCGGTCTGATGTCGGGACCATCGAACCCGCTGCTGAGCATCGTTCCGGCGATCGTCGGGATCGGCGCGATCGGCATCGGGTTGGGTGCCGGGGCGGCGGCGCGGGCGCTGACGGCGAGCTCGAAGCGGCCCAAGGTCGAGGCGGTTCTCGGTGCCTTCGGAGATGGGGTCGAGGATGCGGTCGGCCTGCTGCGCCATCCTGCCGTCGGCATCGGCTCAGCCGGCTACATGCTCTTCGACATCGCCGTGCTCGGCGTCTGCTTCCCCGCCTTCGGCAATCCGCTGCCGCCCGTCGACGTCCTCCTGCTCGCCTACATCATCGGCCAGCTCGGCGGCCTGGTGCCGCTGCCGGGCGGGATCGGCGGCCTCGACCTCGGCCTGATCGGCGCCCTCGTCCTCTACGGCGTCAACGCCACCGATGCCGCCGTCGCCGTCCTCGCCTACCGCGGCGTCCTGCTCGCCGTCCCCGCCCTGGTCGGCCTCCCCGCGCTGGCGCTCCTGCGCCGCAAGCTGCGCAGCGAGGAACACGACATCGCCGCCTGCGCCGGCGGCCAAGAAGTCGAAGTGATCGGCCTCGGACCGGTCGTGATGCCCATTCCTCGCAAGCCCTGAGAGCTGAGTTTTGCGGCCGCCTCGCGTCGTCATGAGGGACCGGGTGGGACTCGCCAAGCCTCCCCGGCTGTTCGCGCAGGCGAGTCCCACCCGGTCCCTCTCCCGCCCCATCCATTGATGCCGCGGATACCCTGACGCGGGTGCGTGTCCTCGTCGTCACCAATTTCGAGCCCGACGACTCGGCGCCGCAGCGCGGCCGCTGGGTGCGGGACCAGATCGACGAGGTGCGCAAGCGCGACGTCGAGGTCGACGTCTTCAGCTTTCCCCCAGGCCGCAACGAGTACCTGCCGGCGACGCGACGGCTGCGGGTGCTGCTGCGCCGTGAGCGCTTCGACCTCGTCCACGCCCACTACGGGCTGCCCGGCTGGTGCGCGAAGCTGGCCGGCGCGTCGCCGCTGATCGTCACCTTCCACGGCACCGACGTTCGCCACGGCGTGGTCGGGCCACTCTCGCGCCGGCTCGCCTGGCGGGTCGACCTCGTCGCCGCTGTCTCGCAGGCGCTCTTTGCCGCGGAGGACGGCCGCCCCGGCCTGCCGCCGGTGCCGGGCTCGGCGGTGCTCCCCTGCGGCCCTGACCTCGACCGCTTCTTCCCGGTCCCGCGCGCCCGGGCGCGGGCCGAGCTGGGCCTCGACCCCGATGCCCGCTTTCTCTTCTTCCCCGCCAACCCGTCGCGGCCCGAGAAGCGCCACGACCGCGCCGCCGAGCTGGCGGCGAGCTGCGGCGCCGAGCTGCGCAGCGGCGGCTCGATCGAGCCCGAGCGGATGCCGCTCTGGTTCAATGCCGCCAACGCTGTCCTCGTCACCTCCGAGTACGAGGGCTTCGGGATGGCGGCTGTCGAGGCGCTGGCCTGCGAGGTGCCGGTCCTCTCAACCCCGGTCGGGGTCGCCCCCTACGCGCTCGGCGGCGTCGAGGGCTGCCTCTGCGCGCCTTTCGACCTGAGCAGCTGGAGCGCCGCGGCGGCCAAACACGTCGAGGCCCCCGACCCGCGGGTCGCCGGGGCCGGTCGTGCCGCCTCGCTCTCCGCGGCGCGGATGGCCGAGCGTGTGATCGAGGCCTACCGCGACGTCACCCGCGGCCCGTAATAGATTGATGCGATGAGGGCAGAGGCGAGCAGGCGTGCATCTCTGATTCTTCGCACCGCGAGCGGAGCGCGAAGGCTGTCATGAGCGGCGAAGCGGACAGGCCCGGCGACGGATTCAGCTCCCAGGTCGAGGCGGCCGGTCGGCAGCTGCAGGCCGCGGCCGACGCCGCCAGACAGGCCGAAGAACGCGCCGAGGCCGAGATCAGGGCCCTGGAGGCCGATCTCGAGCGCCGGCGCGCCGAGTCCGAGCGCGACCTCGAGCAGCTGAAGCTGAGCCACGAGGAAGGCCTGCAACGCGAGCGCGAGGCGAAGGAGCAGGCGCTCGCCGCGGCCGAAGAGCGGCTCAGCGAGATCGAGGCCCAGGCCGAGATCGCCGAGCAGCGAATCGCCACCGCCGAGCAGCGGGCGGAGAAAGCCGAGCAGCGAATCGCCGACGAATCGGCCCGGGCTCGGGAAGGCGCCGCCGGCTGGCTGCGCGAGCAGCTTGAGCAGATTCGCCGAGAGGCTGGCAGGAGATAGCCACGAAAGCCGAGTTCGACGTCGTCGTCGTCGGCGGCGGCGCGGCCGGGCTGTGGACGGCGTTGCGCGCCGCGGAGCTGGGCGGCAGCGTCGGACTCGTCTCCCGTACGCCGCTCTCCCAGAGCGCCAGCTTCTGGGCTCAGGGCGGCCTCGCGGCGGCGCTGGAACCGGACGACGACCCGGACCACCATGCCGCCGACACGCTCGCCGCCGGTCGCGGCCTCTGCCGGCCCTCGGCGGTGCGGGTGCTGGTCGACGAGGCGCCGGGCGCGGTCCGCGACCTGCAGGACCGCGGCGTCGTCTTCGACCTTGACCATGAGGGACGGCTGGCACTGGGACTCGAGGGCGGCCACGGCGCCCGCCGCATCGTCCACTCCGGCGGCAGCCAGACCGGCCACGAGATCACCTCGAAGCTGGCGGCGATGGTCGCGATCGAGGAGCGGATCCGGGTCCTGGAGAAGACCTCGGCGACCTCGTTGTGGAGCGACGGCGAACGCTGCCACGGCGTGATCACCGATGCCGGCCCGCTGGCGGCCCCGGCGACCGTGCTGGCGACCGGCGGCGCGGCGGCGCTGTGGCGGCGGACGACCAATCCGCGCGGCGCGATCGGCGCCGGGCCGGTGCTCGGCGCGGCAGCCGGAGCCGACCTCGCCGACCTCGAGTTCTGCCAGTTCCACCCGACCGCGGTCGCGCTGTCCGGAACGCGATACGACGGCCTGCTGATCACCGAGGCGATCCGTGGCGAGGGCGCGACGCTGCTCGACTCCTCCGGCCGGCGCTTCACCGACGAGCTTGCCCCGCGCGACGCGGTGACGGCGGCGATCCTCGTCCGCATGAAGGAAGAGGGCGCGCCCGACGTCAAGCTCGACCTGCGCGAGATCGACCCCGCCCGCTTCCCCAACGTCTTCGCCTCGCTTGCCGAGGCCGGCCTCGACCCGCGCCGCGAACCGATTCCGGTCGCCCCCGCCGCCCATTACACGATGGGAGGGATCGCGGTCGACCTCGACGGCCACTCTTCGCTGCCCGGCCTCTTCGCCGTCGGCGAGTGCTCCTGCACCGGTCTGCACGGCGCCAACCGGCTGGCCTCCAACTCGCTCAGCGAGTGCTTCGTCTTCGGCGGCCGGGCGGCGGCCGCGGCGCTACGCGAGGGCGGCGACGGCGAACGCCCGGCGGCGCCGAGCCGGCATTTCGATCCGCCGAGCGAGGCGACCCGCGACGCCGTCTGGCGCTACGCCGGCCCGACCCGCGTCCCCGACGATCTCGCCCGCCTGATCGCCAACCGCTACCCGCTGGCGAGGGCGATCGCGACCGCCGCGCTCGACCGCCGCGAGTCACGCGGCGGGCACCTGCGCAGCGACTGCCCCGACCCTGACCCCGAGCTCGACGGGATCCATGTCGTCCTCGCCGCCGACGGCACGGTGCGGCGCGAGGTGTGGGACTGAGGAGATGCTGCTCGGGGTCGACGTCGGCGGCACCTTCACCGACGCGGTCCTCGTCGACGCGGGCGCCGTCCACACCGCCAAGGTGCCCAGCACGCCGGGGGCCGAGCACGAGGGCGTGATGGCCGCGATCGCCGCGGTGCTGGAGCGGGCCGACGCCGAGCCGGGCGAGGTCGAGTCCTTCGCCCACGGGATGACGGTCGGGACCAACGCGCTGCTGGAGGAACGCGGCGCCCGCACGGCCTTGATCGCGACGCGCGGCTTTGCCGACGTGCTCGAGATCGGTCGCCAGGACCGGCCCGACCTCTACCGCCTCTGCACCCCGAAGCCGGCGCCGTTGATCGAGCGCCCGCTGCGCTTCGAGGCCGACGAGCGAATCGGGCCGGAGGGTGTCGTGACACCGCTCGGCGAGGACGAGCCGGAGCGGCTGGCGGCCCTGCTGGAGGAGTCCGGAGTCGAGGCGGTGGCAATCTGCCTGCTTTTCTCCTACCTCGATCCCTCGCATGAGCGGCGCCTGTCCGAGTATCTGCGCGAGCGCCTGCCCGACCTCCACGTCTCCGCCTCGCACGAGGTCCTGCCCCGCTTCCGAGAGTACGAGCGCACCTCGACGACCGCGATCGACGCCTACCTCTCCCCCCTGCTCGGCCGCTACCTGGCCCGGCTCGGGAAGGAGACCGCGGCGGCGGGTCTGCCGCGGCCGCGGGTGATGCAGTCCTCCGGCGGCGTCGCCGACGCCGCCGACGCGGCCCGCGCCGGCGCCTGGAGCGTGCTCTCCGGACCCGCCGGGGGAGCGGTCGGGGCCGGTCTGCTGGCCCGCGCCGGCGGCGAGCGCAACGCGCTCGGCTTCGACATGGGCGGCACCTCGTGTGACGTCTGCGTGATCGAGGACGGCGAGGTTCGGCGCACCGACTCGCGCCGGATCGCCGGCCGCACGATCCAGCTGCCGATGGTCGACGTCCACACCGTCGGCGCCGGCGGCGGCTCGATCGGCTGGCGCGACAGCGGCGGCGCCCTGCGGGTCGGCCCGCGCTCGGCCGGTGCCGACCCCGGCCCCGCCTGCTACGGGCGCGGCGGGCGCGAGCCGACCGTCACCGACGCCAACCTTGTCCTCGGCCATCTCGCCGGCGACTCACGGCTGGCCGGCGACGTCAGCCTCGACGCCGAGACCGCCGCGGCCGCGATCGACCGCCTCGCCGCCGCGCTCGGGCTCGACCGCCTGCAGACCGCGGCTGGAATCGTCCGCGTCGCCAACCAGGAGATGGTCCGAGCGCTGCGCGTCGTCACCGTCGAGCGCGGTCTCGACCCGCGCGGCTTCGCGCTGCTGCCCTTCGGCGGCGCCGGGCCGATGCACGCGGCGGCGATCGCGGCGGAGCTGGGAATCGACTCGATCCTCTGCCCGCGAGCGGGCGGCGTCCTCTCGGCGCTCGGCCTCTGCGCCTCCGACCACCGTCGCGACACCGCCCGCACGGTGATGCTCAGCGGCGCGGCGCTCAGCGCCGAGCGAATCGCCGCCGAGGTCGAGGCGATGATCGCCGCCACCGGCGTCGACGAGCGCCGCGCCCGCCCCGAGGTCGTCTACGAACTGCGCTACGCCGGCCAATCCTTCGAGCTGCCGGTGCCGGGTCCCACGCGTCCAGACCCGGCCGACCTGGCCGCGCGCTTCGAGCGCGCCCACGAGGAGCGCTACGGCCACCGCGATCCCGACGGCGAGGTGGTGCTCGTCGACATCCGCCTGGCCCTTGTCGTCCCCGGCCACGAGCCGCACCCCGTGGCGGCGGTCGGGCGCCTGGAGCGCGATCCACGGCCCGTCTGGTCCGGCACCGAGTGGATCGAGACGCCGGTCCTGCGCGGCGAGCCGGTGGCCGGGACCGAGGCGGCGGGACCGGTCGTCTTCGAGCTGCCCGAGGCGACCTTCGTGCTCGCGACCGGCTGGAGCGCCGTGGTCGACGAGCAGGGCACGATCAGGGCACGGCGGCGGGGATGAGCGACCTCGACCCGATCACCCTGCAGGTCCTGATCGGCGGTCTCGGCGCCGCCTGCGAGGAGATGGGCGCGGCGCTGATCCGCTCCGCCTACTCGGCCAACATCAAGGAGCGCCACGACTGCTCGACCGCGCTCTTCGACGCCGCCGGTGAGCTGGTGATGCAGGCCGAGCACATCCCGGTCCACCTCGGCTCGATGCCCGACGCCGTCGCCGCCGTGCTCGGCGAGCGCCACCAACCCGGCCTCGCCTGGATCCTCAACGACCCCTATCGAGGCGGCACCCATCTGCCGGACATCACCCTGATCTCGCCGGTCTTCATCGGCGGCGAGCTCTTCGGCTTCGTCGCCAGCCGCGCCCACCATGCCGATGTCGGCGGCCTGACGCCGGGCAGCATGCCGGCCTTCTCGAAGACGCTCGCCGACGAGGGAGTGGTGATCCCCCCGACTCCCGCCACCGCCGCCGTGCTCGAGCGGCTGGTGGCACAGATGCGCTCGCCGCGCCAGCGCCTCGCCGACCTCCGCGCCCAGCAGGCCGCCAACCGGATCGGCGAGCTGCGCCTGGCCGAGCTCGCCGCCCGCCACGGAACCGGGCTGCTGCGAACCGGGATGGCGGAGATCCTCAACTACTCCGAGCGCCGCACCCGCGCCGCGCTGGCCGCCCTGCCCGACGGCGTCTACCGCGCCGAGGAGGTGCTCGAAGACGACTCGGCCGCCGGCGATCGCGACGTCGTCCTGCGAGTCGCGGCGACGATCGAAGGTGAGCGCCTGCGCCTCGACTTCTCCGGCACCGATCCCCAGGTCAGCGGCAACCTCAACTGCCCACTCTCGGTGACCAAATCAGCGGCCCTCTTCGCGGTGCGCGTCCTGACCGACCCCGACGCCCCGCCGAGCGCCGGCGCCCAGCGGCCGATCGAGGTCCGGGCTCCCGCCGGCTGCCTGCTCAACGCCGAGTACCCGGCCGCCGTCGCCGCCGGCAACGTCGAGACCTCCAGCCGGGTCGCCGATCTGGTCATCGCCGCGCTCGCGGGAGCCCGCCCGGTCCCCGCCCAGGGACAGGGGACGATGAACAACCTCACTCTCGCCAACGAGGGCTTCACCTACTACGAGACCCTCGGCGGCGGCCAGGGCGCCTGCCCCGACGCCGACGGGCCGAGCGCGATCCACGTCGCGATGTCGAACACGCTGAACACCCCGGTCGAGGCGCTGGAGGCCGAGTTCCCGCTGCGGGTGCGGGAGCTTTCGCTGCGGGCCGGCAGCGGCGGCGAGGGCAGGCACCGCGGCGGCGACGGGCTGGTCCGGGAGATCGAAGCCCTGGCGCCGATGCGGTTCACGCTGATCACCGAGCGGCGCCGCCACCCGCCGCGCGGCCGCAACGGCGGCGAAGACGGCGAAACGGGCCGCAATCTGCTCGACGGAAAGGCCCTGGCGAGCAAGTCCGAGGGCGACCTCGAGCCAGGAAACCGGCTCAGAATCGAGACTCCCGGCGGGGCGGGAATAATTTAGCGATCAATTATTTGGCAATTCAGCCGGGCTCCTCTAGAATGCGCGGCCGCGGGCGGGCCAGACGGCTTTCGACGGCCTCGTAGTACGGCCCAGCCCCTCTCGACACCGAACTCTCAGGAATCACTTTCAAATGCCGATCGCTTTCAAGGAATGGGCAGTAACGGTCCGCGCTCTAGCCGAGGGCGAGCAGCTGCTGACGATGCGCAAGGGCGGTATCCGCGAGGAGAACAAGCACTTCGAGCTCGATCACGAGCGTTTCTTCCTCTACCCGACCTTCGATCACCAGCGGAACGACCTGGTCCGCGAATCTCACCACCCGGAGCTGCGCCGCGCGCTCGAGGAGGGTGTCTGGCCCGACGAGGAGCCGCCGCCGAAGGCGCTGCTCCAGGACGGCGGCATCCCCCAGCCCGACCGCGTCCGGCTGCGCGCCTGGGCCGAGGTCACCGATCACGTCACGATCAACGACCGCCGCACCCTCGACTGCCTCTCGCCGTATTACATCTGGACTCCGGATTACGCCGAGAAGCGGCTCAACTGGAAGCGCCGCCACCCACTTCACATCCTCCTCCTGCGGGTCCACCGGATCCCGCGCCCGGTCACGGTGCGCGTCCGCGACGAGTACCACGGCTGCCGCTCCTGGGTCGAGATCGACCGCGATCTGCCCTTCGAGGGCACGCCGGTGATGGCGGATGAGGAGTTCGAGCGCGCCCGCCAAGAGGTTCTTTCAGTATGCGGCGCCGCCGAGCCGGCATTGGTCTGAGTCCGGCTGGCGCGGCGCATATCGGCGTCCTCGGTCGCTTGTGTGCGGAGCACACGGCGCTCCCTGCGTCCTTGATCTGCTTGGCCAGACGACCTCAGCCCGAATGCCGGTTGTACTTCGGAATCGGACAGTAACCTCGATCCGATGTCCTGGATCGAGACTGAGTCGCTGAGCTTCACGGCTAGGCATGACTCCGACGACATGGCGTTCGCGGAGCGGACGCTGGATCGGATGGAGGGGTTGCGGCTGCGGCTGGAAGATCGCTTCGCCAAGGTCCCGGACGAAGTCACGGTGGTGATCCACACCAACCCGGTATGGCTGACGATGGCGCACCCCTTCCTGCCGGCGGCGCGCTGGTCGGCGGCGCCGGCCGGGCGGCGTTACCTGGCGGGGTGGCCGATGGCGACAGAGCTGCACGTCCTCAACGACCCGCACATGGAACGCCGCGCCGCCGGCGACGACTCGCTGGAGGCGCTGCGCGGCACCGCCGAGCGCCTCTACGCCCAGCTCGTCGTCGCGACGAACAACTCTGCCCTGCCGCCCTCCTGGACCCCGCGCCGCTTCGCCCGCTACCTGCGCTGGGCCTGGCTGGTCGAAGGCGGCGCCCAGTACTTCGCCCGCCAGGTCGGCCTCTACCGCGCCGCGGTGATCCGCCGCCTGCGGGAGAGCTCCCGCCCCTCCTTCCCACCCTCGCGTCGCGACGCCGTGATCCTCGGCGGCACCATCTTCGACCTACTCGAGAACGAGCGCGGCCCCGAGGCCTGCGAGCGCCTCGTCCACGAACTCAAGCCCGGCGGCGCCGTGCCGACCCTCGAAGACGCCTTCGACGCGCGCTTCCGCGACATCGAGGACGCCTGGCGGGATTACCTGCGAGGGATGAACCGCCCCGGCGTGGTCACCTGAATCCGGGACCGAGCCCGCGAGGTCTCGCTCAGGTCAGCTGGTAGAGGATCCAGGCGAGGAGCACGGCAGCGAGGAAAGCGACGCCGATCCACATTGCCAGGCGAGCCGGCGAGGTTTCGGTCGTGGGCCCGCCGCGGCGCAGGCGCGCTTCGTCGCGCAGCTCGGCTTCCTCGTCGCCCGGATCCTCGGTGATCGTGTCGGCGAGCAGAGCCTCGGCCTTGTGGGCGTGACCTGAGTCGACCATCACGTCATGCGGCCCGGCCGCCATGAACTCGGGGGCGTCGAAGCCGCGGGCGCGCTTGAGGACGCTGGGAATGCCGCCCTCGCCGAGCAGTCCCTGGATCATTTCGGCTTCGGCCTGGTTGCGGGCGAAGGCAACCTTGACGAGCTTGCCGCCGCCGCCTCCGCCGCCGCCGCCGTCGTCGCCACCGGGGGAACCGCCGCCACCGTGGTGGGAGCCGCGCGAGTGTGAGCTGCTCTTATGAGACGTCGATCTCGACATCGGCGATCCTCAGATCTTTGAGTAGGTAGGCCTTCACGTCGGGGGCCTCTTCGTCGGCCAGCGAAACGATCACATAAATCTGTTCGGGCCAGGCGACCGCCTGGTTCACATCGGTCTGCGAGGGATGGGCGGCGCTCTTGGTGTGGGAGTGGTAGATCGCCAGCAGCTCATCGCCGCCCTCTTCGATCGCCTTCAGCGCGTTGTACTGCTCCTGTGGGTCCATCTCGTAGCGCAGCGGGCTAGCGGCCGAGTTGGCGACCCTGATCACTGAAGTCGCCGCCTCGCCGGAGCCGCCGATCAGCCCGCAGCACTCGTTCGGCAGGTCCTCGCGCGCGTGCGCGACCATCTCGTCGATCAGCCCCTGGGAGATGCGCATCGGCTGCGAGGCTGGCGGCCCCTACCACCAGACGGTCGTATCGAGGTTTTCGATCTCCTCGATCGGCTTCGTGTAGACGCCGGAGGAGAGGTACTTCCAGCCGTCGTCGGGAATCAGGAAGACGACGTTGCCGGCGTCGAGTTCGCCGCCGATGCGGACCGCGATCGCGGCGATCGCACCGGCCGAGACACCGGCGAAGACGCCCTCCTCCTCGAGCAGTTTCTTCGTCCAGACGATCGCGTCGCGGTTGGAGACCATGATCTTGCGGTCGAGGATCGAGATGTCGATGATCGGCGGGATGAAGCCGTCATCGAGGGAGCGCAACCCCTGGACGAGCTCCCCCTGCATCGGCTCGGCGGCGACGATCAGGGTCTCCGGGTCGGCCTCCTTGAGGCGGCGGCCGTTGCCCATCAGAGTGCCACCGGTGCCGAGGCCGCCGACGAAGGCGGTGACCTCGTCGAGCTCGTCGAGGATCTCGACCGCTGTGCCGTTGTAGTGGGCGAGCGGGTTGTTCTCGTTGCCGTACTGGTAGGGCATGTAGAACTCCGAGGCCTGGGCCATCTCGAGGGCCACCTCGACGGCCCCGTTGGAGCCCTTCGCGCCCTCCGAGTAGACGATCTCCGCCCCGTACATGCGCAACAGCTGGGTGCGCTCCTCGGTGACGTTGTCGGGCATCACGACCTTCAGCCGGTAGCCCTTGCGGCGGCAGATCATCGCCAGGGCGATGCCGGTATTGCCGGAGGTCGGCTCGAGGATCGTCTGGCCGGGCTCGATCGCCCCTTCGGCCTCAGCCGCCTCGATCATCGCTTTGGCGACGCGATCCTTGACCGAACCGGTCGGGTTGTGCCCCTCGAGCTTGGCGTAGATACGGACGTCGGGCTTCGGCGAGAAGCGCGGCAACTCGACCAGCGGCGTATTGCCGATCGACTCGACGATGTTGCCGAAGCGCCCCCCGCAGGGTCTGTTTAGAAGTTGGTCAGCCATTGCGTCCGCCCCGTTACTTCAAAAAGTATAGCGGTGAATTCCGGCCCGTCGTACAAACGCAACTGAGCAAATGGCGTGTATCTTCGCCGAGGTCAGCAAATCTCTGGAATGGAGGCCGCACCAAATGAGCAAACCCCGGCTAACCGCCCTCTTCGCGGTTTTCCTCGTCGCGATCGCGTCAGTGGTCGTCGCGGGATGCGGAAGCAGCAGCAGCTCGAGCAGCAGCGAATCCAGCTCCGGCGGAGAACCGCTCACGGTCGGCTCCGACATCCCCTATCCCCCGTTCGAGCAGGGCAAACCCGGTAACTACACCGGCTTCGACATCGAACTGATGGAAGCGATCGCCGGCAAGATCGGCCGCACGGCTCAATTCCAGGACACCTCGTTCGAAACCATCTTCCGCGATGTCGCCCAGGGCAAGTTCGAAGCCGTCATCTCGGCGGCGACGATCACCGCGGAACGCGAAAAGGCAGTCGCCTTCTCGGACCCCTATTACCTCTCAGAACAGGCGATCCTGGTCAAGGAAGGCAGCGAAATCACCGGTCTCGAAGACCTCGAAGGCAAGACGGTCGGCGCTCAGCAGGGGACCACGGGACTCGAACTGGGCAAGGAAAAAGCAAACGCCGGCGAACTCCGGCCGTATCCGGAAGGACCGGACGCCGTAAACGCCCTTAAATCGGGCACCGTCGAAGCCGTGATCATCGATGCCCCGGTCGCGCAGAACGCGGTCGAAAAGAGCGGCGGCGTCGAAATCGCCGAAAAAGTCCCGACCGAAGAATCGTATGGAATCGCGGTGGCCTTGAATAACACCGAACTCCTCGAAGAAATCAACCAGGGCCTCGAAGAAGTGATCGCGGACGGCTCTTACACGACGATCTACGAAAAGTGGTTCCACCTCGAACCGCCCAAAGAAATCGTCGGCTAACGAAGCGACCTACCGAGGGCAAGAATCTGACGCAAGACGAGGGGCGCCGGCAACGGCGCCCCTCGTCTTTGCCAAGCGACACCTAGCGGGAGACGGCGATGAGTGAATTTTTCCATCAGTACTTCGACTTCAACATCATGGGAGCGCACTTCAGCGAAGTGCTCGAAGGCTTCCTCAAGAACCTCCTGCTGTTCGCCGTCGTCGTCGTCCTGGCCTTGACCTGGGGTCTGGTCCTGGCGCTGATCCGCCAGCTGCCAGGCAAGAAATTCATCCCGCTGCGAGGTCTGGCGATCGCCTATATCGACGTTCTCCGCGCGATCCCGATCCTGATCATCCTGCTGCTGATCTCCGGCGGCATTCCGTACCTCAACTTCCTGCCGAAAGACATCCGCATCCCGCAGTGGTTCGGAGAGCCGGACCCCTTCTGGTACAGCGCCCTGGGGCTGACCTTGGTCTACGGCGCCTATATGGCCGAGGTCTACCGGGCCGGAATCGAAGCGATCCCGCGCGGTCAGGTAGAGGCGGCACGTTCGCTCGGCATGAGCCACAACCAGGCGATGCGCCATGTAGTTGTCCCCCAGGCGGTAACGAAGATCCCGGCGCCGATGCTGAACGAAATGATTTCGCTGCTGAAGGACACGAGCCTTGCCAGCGTCGTCGCGCTGGGCGAGTCGGTCCTGGTCAGTCGCGAAATCCTGGCGGAAACGTTCAACAGTTCGGCGGTGATCCTCGCGGGCCTGATGTTCCTCGCGATTTGCCTCCCCGCCGCCCGCCTGGTCGACGTCATGATCAAGCGCAATCAGGGCAAGATCACCCGCGGCGCCCATATCGAGGTCGCCTAGCGATGGCAGAGCCGATGGTGAAGTTGAAGGGGGTCCACAAGCGCTTCGGCGAGCTCGAGGTCCTCAAAGGCGTCGACCTCGACGTCGCCAAAGGCGAAGTCGTCTGCATCCTCGGCCCGTCGGGCTCGGGCAAGAGCACACTGCTGCGCTGCGTCAACCTGCTCGAGCCGCCGGAGGAGGGCGAGATCTACCTCGAGGGCAAGGACATCTGCAACGGCTCGGGGTCCGGAAACGGCGAGTCGAGCTGGAACCTCGACTTCGTCCGCCAGCGGGTGGGGATGGTCTTCCAGCAGTTCAACCTCTTCCCCCACAAGAGCGTGCTGGAGAACGTGACGATCGCGCCGGAAAAGGTTCTCGGTAAATCGAAGGCGGAGGTCAAGGCTACGGCGACGTCCCTGCTCGAACGGGTCGGCCTCGCCGACAAACTTGGGCAGTATCCGGCACGCCTCTCCGGTGGCCAGCAGCAGCGCGTCGCGATCGCCCGCGCGCTGGCGATGGAACCGCATGTGATGCTCTTCGACGAGGTGACCAGCGCCCTCGACCCGGAGCTGGTGAAAGAGGTGCTCGACGTCCTCCGCGAGCTCGCCTCGGAAGGCATGACGATGCTCGTCGTCACCCACGAGATGGGCTTCGCCAAAGAGGTCGGCGACAGGGTCATCTTCATGGACGGCGGCGTGATCGTCGAGCAGGGCAAGCCGGCCGACGTGCTCGACAACCCCCGCGAGGCGCGGACGAAAAAGTTCCTCGGGCTGGTGCTCGAGCGCTGAGCCGCTAGCTAGCGCGCCCCGCCGGCCATGGCGGGGAGAATGACGACGGTGTCGCCGTCCTTGACGGCAGTGCCGAGCCCGTCCAGGACCCGGACGTCCTCGTCGTTGAGGTAGACGTTGACGTAGCGGTTCAGCTCGCCGTCCTCGCCAAAGAGCTGATCCGAGGTGTCCGGGTGCTCGGTCGTCAGGGCGCGCAGAACCTCGCCGACGTTCTCACCGGCCGCCTCGACTTCGGGAGCGCCGCCGGTTTTCGGCCGCAGCACGGGTGGGATCCTCACGGTCGCCATCAGGCCGGAAACCTATCGGCTATCCGGCGCAGAAGGCGTCGTAATCCGGGAACCGGCCCATCTCCGACTCCGGGACCTCGGGCGCGTGCTCGCCGCAGATCGGGCAATCCGGGTCGCGGCGGACCTTCAGCTCGGTGAAGCGGGTACCCAGTGCCTCGTAGAGAAGCAGGCGACCGATGAGCGGGTCACCGACCCCGAGGATCAGCTTGATCACCTCGTTGGCCTGCAGCGTTCCCATCGTCCCGGCCATCACGCCGAGGACGCCGTTGGCGGAGCAGCTCGGCGCCATCTCGGCCGGTGGCGGCGTCGGGTAGAGACAGCGGTAGCAGGGCCCCTCGAAGGGGACGAAGGTCGAGATCTGCCCGTCGAAGCTGAGGATCGAGGCGGAGACGACCGGCTTGCGCAGCCGCACCGAGGCGTCGTTCAGCAGGTAACGGGTCGGGAAGTTGTCGGCGCCGTCGACGACGATGTCGTAGTCGCCGATGATCTCGAGGATGTTGCCGGCATTGAGGCGAATGCGGTGCTCGACGACGTTGACGTCGGGGTTGAGCGCTTCGATGAAGAGGCGCGCCGACTCGGTCTTCGGCATCCCGATCCGCTCGGTGTTGTGGATCACCTGGCGCTGCAGGTTGGAGGCGTCGACCACGTCGTCGTCGACGAGGCCGATCGTGCCGACGCCGGCGGCGGCCAGGTAGAGCGCCGTCGGAGCGCCGAGGCCGCCGGCCCCGAGCAGCAGGACCTTGGCGTTGAGGAGCTTGATCTGGCCGTCGACGCCGACCTCGGGAAGCAGGGTGTGACGGGAGTAACGCTCGCGCTGCTCGGCGGTCATCCCCTGGGCGGCGACCACCGGCAGCCCCTGTTCCTGCCAGAGGACGATGCCACCGGCCATCGAGGCGACGTTGGTGTAGCCGAGCCGCTGCATCTGCGCGGCGGCGATCGCCGAGCGGTTGCCGGAGCGGCAGTAGAGGATCGTGCGCGCCGACCTGTCCGGCGCCGCGACCTCGATCTCGTCGCCGAGCAGACCCGGCGGGACCAGCTTGCCGCCCTCAAGGTGGGCCTCCTGGTACTCGTGGGGCTCGCGGGTGTCGATCAGGACGACGTCGCCGCCACCGATCTCCTCGGAAGCCTCGAAGGGCTGGATCTCCTCGATCATCTCCTGCGTCTCGGTGCCCGGCATCGCTAAATCTCCTAATTCGGATCAGCTTTTACTTCAAAAAGTATAGCGAGCCAGGGCGAAGAGGCCAAATTTGGCTCTCCACCCCGGCTCGCGGGCTTCGGACGAGGAAATTCGGACTACAGCGAGGGGCGCATCTGGCGCAGCCTCTTGACCCGCTCCTCGATCGGGGGGTGGGTCGAGAACAGGCCCTGGATGCCCTTGCCCTTGAACGGGGCGACGATGTAGAGCGGCTCTGCCGCCTGATTCACCTGCATCGGCGTCGATGCGGCGCCCTGCTCGAGGCGCAGCAGTGCGCTCGCCAGGGACTCGGGGTTGCCGCAGATTTCGGCGCCGCCGGCGTCGGCGGCGTACTCGCGCTGGCGGGAGATCGCCAGCTGGATGATGCTGGCCGCGATCGGCGCCAGAAGGACCATTGCCAGCGAGGCAACCAGGCCCAGCGGCGAGTTGTCGTCATCGCCGAACCAGAGCAGCATGTAGGCGAGGTAGGTGATCGCGGCGCCGATTGCCGAGGCGACCGACTGGATCAGGATGTCCCGGTTGCGCACGTGGGTGAGCTCGTGGGCAAGGACGCCGCGCAGCTCGTCCTCGGAGAGCAGTTTGGTGATCCCGCGGGTGACCGCGACGGCGGAGTGCTTTGGGTTACGGCCGGTGGCGAAGGCGTTCGGCTGGTCCTGGGGGATCATGTAGAGGCGCGGCATCGGCAGTCCGGCACGCGTCGTCAGTTCTCGCATGATCTGGTAGAGGCGCGGGTTTTCGGACTCCTCGATCGGCTTCGCGCGGCTCATCGTGAGCGCCAATTTGTCGCTGAAGAAGTAGGAGCCGAGGTTGAGCAGCAGGGCGAAGCCGAGGAACAGGGCGGCCGTGCTGGGTCCGCCGATCAGGGCGCCGATGACGACCAGCAGGCCGGAAAGTGAGGCCAACAGGATCGTCGTGCGCAGCGTCGCGCCGAAGGTTGATTCCTTGGTGGTTTTCATCGCGTGGGTTGCTCCTAGGTTGAAGTTGCCCCGCCGAGTATGGAGATCGAGCGACCCCCTGGCCATAGGGGACAGCCCCCGTTTCGGTCCGGTGCGCCCCTCATGGCGTTCTAGGCTTCGGCGATGACCCTCGTCGCGATCGCGCTGGCAGTCGCAGTGGCGATCCTTGCCGTCCAGCTGATTCGCCTCCGGCGCCGCTTCGCGCCACTGGAGACCCTGATCGAGGAGATGGAGAAGGTCGACCTGGGGCGGCCGGGACCCCTCCTCCCTCCCTCGATCGACGGGATCGGCGAGACCGAGGAGGTCGAGCGGATCGAGCTCGCCTTCCTGCGGATGATGCGGCGCCTGGAAGCCGAGCGCCGCCGAGCCGGCTCGGCGGCGCTGGCCGCCCAGGAGCAGGAGAGGGCGCGGGTCGCCCGCGACCTCCACGACGAGGTCAACCAGTCGCTGACGGGACTGCTGCTGCGCCTCGAGGCCGCTCGCGAGGCTGCTCCTCCCCACATGGAGGCAGAACTGGCCGCGACCAAGGCGCTGGCCAACCAGGCGATGCGGGAGCTGCTCTCCCTCGCCCGCCAGCTGCGCCCGACGGCGCTCGACGATCTCGGCCTGGCTGCCGCGGTCGCGGGTCAGGTAGAGCAGCTGGAGCACAGCGAGATCGAGGCCGAGTTCAGCGCCGACGGCGATCTCTCCGACCTCGGCGACGACGCCCAACTCGTCGTCTACCGGGTCGCCCAGGAGGCGCTCTCCAACGCCGCCCGGCACAGCGGCGCCGCCCATGTGACGGTGAATTTGGCTCGCCGCGAGGACAGTGGTGTCGAGCTCGAGGTCGCGGACGACGGCCGCGGCTTCGCCTTCGACGAGTCCGAGCGCGGCCTCGGGATCGCCGGCATGCGCGAGCGCGCCCTGCTGATCGGCGGCGACCTGACCATCGAGTCCCGCCCCGACCGCGGCACCACCATCCGCCTCACCGTCCCCGGCTGACCCTCCGCCGACGGGACGATTTGTCGCCCTATGGACGACAAATCGTCCCGTCGGCGAGACTTGGGGGGTGCGCGTGTTGATTGCTGACGATCATGGGATTGTGCGGTCGGGGTTGCGGCTGCTGCTGGAGCGCCAGGACGACATCGAGGTCGTGGCCGAGGCCGCCGACGGCGCCGAGGCGCGCGACATGGCGGTGCGGGAGCGACCGGACCTGGCGATCCTCGACGTGAAAATGCCGAAGCTGACCGGGCTGCAGGCGACCCGGGAGATCAAGCTCCAGGCACCCGAGGTATCGGTTCTGATCCTCTCGATGCACGACGACGAGCGCTACCTGTTCGAGGCGCTCAAGGCCGGCGCCTCCGGCTACGTGCTGAAGGCGCAGGCGGACACCGACCTGCTGGCGGCGATCCGCGCGGTCGAGCGCGGCGAGCCGTTCCTCACCCCGGAGGCGCAGCGGACCCTGATCAAGGACGTGCTCGAGCGCGGCTCCAGCGGTGAGGAGGACCTGACCCCGCGCGAGGAGGAGATCGTCAAGCTCGTCGCCGAGGCGCACACGACGAAGCAGATCGCCGAGCTCCTCCACCTCTCTGAGAGGACGGTCGAGAACCATCGCGCCAACGCGATGCGCAAGCTCGGTATGCGCGACCGGGTCGAGCTGGTGCGCTACGCGATCAGGCGCGGCCTGATCGAGCCGTAGTTCCAAGTAACGGTCGCCATAACCGACCTCTTCGGTAGGATTTAGACGAGATGTTGTTCTCGACCAAAGCCGAGTACGGAGTCCGCCTGATGGTCGAGCTGGGCCGTCAGCCCGGCTCGCAGCCGATCTCGCTCAACACAGTTGCCGAAGCCGAGCGCCTGCCGCTCTCCTATCTCGAGCACCTGGTCGCGAAACTGCGCAAGGCGGGCTTGGTCACCTCGACCCGCGGCGCGCACGGCGGCTACCGGCTGGCGAAACCGGCCGAGCTGATCACGATGGATGCCGTCGTCGAGGCGCTGGAAGGGCAGATCGCGCCGATGGAGTGCTTTCACGAGACCCCGGAGGGAAAAGTGCTCTGCTCACACGAGGACGACGGCGACCGCGCCTGCTCGACAAAATTGCTCTGGACACGGGTCCAGGGCGGCGTCACCAAGGCGCTTGCCGGCACCACTCTGGCCGAGCTGGTCGAGTTCTCCCGCCCTGGTGGGCGCAGCGAGGCCGCGATCGTCAACGCCGCCTGACCCTGAACTTCACACCCTAGAAACGGAGCGAAATTGGCTGAGCTGGAGATACGCAACCTGCACGTGAGCGTCGAGGACAAGCAGATCCTCCGCGGACTCGACCTCGATGTCGAGAAAGGCAAGGTCCATGCGCTGATGGGGCCCAACGGCTCCGGCAAGTCAACCCTTGCCAACGTGATCATGGGCCACCCGGCGCTCGAGGTGACCGAGGGCTCGATCAGCTTCAAGGGCGAGGACATCACCGAGGCCGACCCCGACGTCCGCTCCCAGGCCGGCCTCTTCATGGCCTTCCAGTACCCGGTCGCGATCCCCGGCGTCTCAGTCAGCAAGTACCTGCGGATGATCATCAACTCCCAGCGCGAAGCGCGCGGCGAAGACGCGATCAAGATCAAAGACTTCGCCAAGGTCGCCCAGGAGGCGATGGCGCTGGCGAACATCCCTAAAGACTTCTCCAGCCGCTACCTCAACGACGGCTTCTCCGGCGGCGAGAAGAAGCGGATGGAGCTACTGCAGCTGGCGCTGCTTAAGCCCGAGGTCGCGGTCCTCGACGAGACCGACTCCGGCCTCGACATCGACGCCCTGCGGGTCGTCGCCGAGGGCGTCAACAAGTTCGCCGGGCCGGATATGGGCGTCCTGATCATCACCCACTACCAGCGCATCCTGCACATGGTCAAACCGGACTCCGTCCATGTCATGTTCGAGGGCCGGATCGTCAAAGAAGGCGGCCCGGAGCTGGTCGGTATGCTCGAGGAGAAGGGCTACGGCTGGATCCGCGAGGAGGTGGCCGCGAGCCTGGCCGGAGGGAGCGTCGCAATCTGATGATTCGCGACCGGAGGCCGGGCGAAGCATTTACCGGGGGCCTCAGCTGATGACGGTGGCGGCGTCGATCTCGATCGAGAAGGTCCGCGCCGCGTTCCCGGCGCTCGAGCGTGAGGTCAACGGCCGGCCGGTCGCCTACCTCGACAGCGGCGCCAGCGCCCAGCGCGTCCTCGCCTCGATCCAGGCCGTCGACCGCTACGAGCGCCGCCATCACTCCAACGTCCACCGCGGCTCCCACACCCTCTCGGCCGAGGCGACCGAAGCCTACGAGGGGGCGCGGGCCACGGTCGCCGACCACCTCGGCGCCGCGCGACCGGCGCGAGATCGTCTTCGTCCGCAACGCGACCGAGGCGATCAACCTCGTCGCCCGCGCCTGGGGCGACGCCAACGTCGGCGCCGGCGACCGCATCCTGCTGACCGAGATGGAGCACCACTCCAACATCGTCCCCTGGCAGCAGCTGGCCGAGCGGGTCGGGGCGGAGATCGATTGGGCGCCGATCGACGCCGAGGGCCTGCTCGACATGGAGGCCTTCGCGGCGCTGCTGGAGCGCGGGCCGAAGCTCGTCGCCGTCACCCATGTCTCCAACGTGCTCGGGACCGAGAACCCGATCGCCGAGATCTCCCGGCTTGCGCACGAGGCCGGCGCGCTGGTCCTCTGCGACGGCGCCCAGTCGGCGCCGAAGATGCCGGTCGACGTCGCCGCCCTGGGGGTCGACTTCTACGCGATCACCGGCCACAAGCTCTACGCGCCGACCGGGATCGGGGCGCTCTGGGGCCGGCTCGAGCTGCTGCGCGAGATGCCGCCCTTCCTCGGCGGCGGCTCGATGATCCGCAAGGTGACCCGCACCGGCACGACCTACGCCGACCCGCCGGCCCGCTTCGAGGCGGGCACGCCGGCGATCGCGCAGGCGATCGGGATGGCCTCGGCGCTGCGCTGGCTCGACAGCCTCGGCATGGAGGCCGTGCTCGAGCACGAGCGCCAGATCACCGACTACGCCCTCGCCCGGGTCGTCGAGATCCCCGGCCTGACGATCTTCGGCCCGCCCCGCGGCCCGCGGCGCGTCGGTCCGGTCTCCTTCGAGATCGAGGGCATCCACGCCCACGACGTCTCCGAGATCCTCGACCGCCACGGCGTCGCCGTCCGCGCCGGGCACCACTGCGCCCAGATCCTGATGGACCGCCTCGGCGTCGCCGCCACGGCCCGCGCCAGCTTCGGCATCTACACCACGCCCGAGGAGATCGACCGCCTCGTCGACGGCCTCGAAGACGCGCGTAAAGTGTTCGGACTCTGATGGACGAGCTCTACCGCGACCAGATCCTCGAGCACTACAAGCGGCCGCACAACTTCGGCCATATCGAGCATCCCGACCTCGAGTTCGAGGACACCAACCCGTTCTGCGGCGACGAGCAGCGCGTCACGATCCGGCTCGACGAGAACGACCGGGTCGCCGAGATCGCCTTCGAGGGCAAAGGCTGCGCGATCTCGACCGCGGCCACCTCGCTGCTGACCGACGAGCTGGTCGGCAAATCACGCGAGGAGCTGCTGCGACTGCCGAAGGAGTACGTGCTGGAGCTGCTCGGGATCGAGATCTCGGCGACGCGGATGAAGTGCGCGATGCTGGGCCTGAAGATCGTCAAGAGCGCCAGCCTCGGCCAGCCCGCCGAATGGGAGGACGAGGGCGAGGCCGGCGACCCGACCGAAGCGGCGGCGCTCTAGCGCCCTCAGCCCTTACACCGGTGCCGGCTCGTTCCGCTGCATCGCCGCGAAGACGGCGCCGAACTGGTCGGCGAGGACGGCGAACTTGCCGATCGGGATCTCGATCGGACCGTTCCTGACGTCGCCGCCGCCGGATTTGGCCTTCTCCATCGCCGCGTCGAGGTTCTCGACCATGAAGTAGGTCAGCCAGTGAGCCGGCACCTCGTCGGGGACGACGCCGCTGATGTCGAACATGCCCCCGACCATCGCCTCACCGACCTTCCAGGTCGTGTAGGTCCCCATATCCCCCATGTCGTTGTCCTCGGAATCCCAGCCGAAGACGGCGCCGTAGAACTGCTTGGCGGCGGCGGGGTCGCGGGTCCCCAGCTCGTTCCAGCCGAAGCTGCCGGACTCGTTGACGAGCTCGGCCCCGGCGAAGGTCCCCGGCTGCCAGATGCCGCAGGCAGCGCCGGTCGGATCGACGAAGACGGCCATCGTGCCGAGGCCGACGACGTCCATCGCCTCAACGATGACCTGGCCGCCGGCGGCGCCGACCGCGGCCAGCGTCGCGGCCGCGTCGGCGACCGAGACGTAGGTGCTCCAAGCGGGTGGCTGGCCCTCCTGCATGAGCGGCGCGGCGCCGGCCACGTCCTTGCCGTTCTTCTTCGCCCGCCGGTAACCGCCGAGCTGAGCCGAGTTGGGCTGCTCGGGGATCTCCCAGCCGAACAGCTCCCCGTAGAAGGCCTCGCTCGCCTCAATGTCGGGAGTACCCAAATCAACCCAGCAGGGGGTCCCGGGCGCGTAACTGGTCCTCTCGCTCATCGCTGCTCCTCTCCTCGAAGTTACGTTTCGAGCATAAGACCACGGGAGCGGCCGAAAGTCATCGCCATCCGGTGAAGAGGCCGAGGAGGCTCGGCCGCTAAAATCCGACCGTAGAAGTAGGATTAAGTCTCATCCCGCACTAGCTACTGACGGAAGCCACCCTTGACTGACGCCGCGCCAACCAAGATCGCAGTCTGCCCTGCCGCCGAGCTGTCGCCCGGCGATATGCGCCTGGTCGAGCACGACGGGCGCAAGATCGGCGTCTTCAACTGCGAGGGCACGCTGTACGCGATCGAGGATCGCTGCTCACACGACAACGGCCCGCTCGCCGAGGGCGAGTTCGATCCGGCGGCGTGCACCGTCGAATGCCCCCGTCACGGCTCCCTCTTCGACCTCAGCACCGGCAGGCCGAAGACGCTCCCAGCTTTCACGCCGGTGCAAACGTTCCCGATAGACATCGCGGACGACACCATCACCCTGGAGGTCGACTGAACATGGCAACGCCCGAGGTAGTCGCAGAGAAACGAGAGCTCGCAGGGCTCAACGCCAACTACGAGGAGAAGTTCGGATTCCACGACTCGGAGTCCGGCTACGCCTACAAAGCGCCGAAGGGACTCTCGCGTGAGATCGTCGAATCGATCTCCGACTACAAGGACGAGCCGCAGTGGATGCGCGAGTTCCGGCTCAAGGCGCTGGAGCACTTCTACTCGCGCCCGACCCCGGAATGGGGCGGCAACCTCGGCCAGATCGACTGGGACGACATCCATTACTTCGTCCGCGCCTCGGAGAAGAACAGCCGCGACTGGAGCGAGGTCCCGGAGGACATCAAAAACACCTTCGACCGGCTCGGGATTCCCGAGGCGGAGCGCAAATTCCTCTCCGGCGTCGGCGCCCAGTACGAGTCCGAGGTCGTCTACCACCAGGTGAACGAGAAGCTCGAGGCCCAGGGCGTGATCTTCACCGACATGGACACGGCGCTGCGCGAGCACGAGGACCTGGTCCGCGAGCACTGGGCGACGATCATCCCCGCCAACGACAACAAACTGGCGGCGCTCAACTCGGCCGTCTGGTCGGGTGGGTCCTTCGTCTACGTCCCGGCCGGGGTCAAGGTCGAGATGCCGCTGCAGGCCTACTTCCGGATCAACACCGAGAACATGGGCCAGTTCGAGCGGACGCTGATCATCTGCGAGGAGGGCGCCGACGTCCACTACATCGAGGGCTGCACGGCGCCGGTCTACTCCAGCGACTCGCTGCACTCCGCGGTGGTTGAGATCGTCGCCAAGAAGAGCTCCCGGGTCCGTTACACGACGGTCCAGAACTGGTCGCAGAACGTCTTCAACCTCGTCACCAAGCGCGCCGTCGCGCACGAGAAGGCGACGATGGAGTGGGTCGACTGCAACCTCGGCTCGAAACTGACGATGAAGTACCCGTCGATCTACCTGCTCGGGCCCGAAGCCCACGGCGAGATCCTCTCGATCGCCTTCGCCGGCGCCGGCCAGCACCAAGACGCGGGCGGCAAGATCATCCACGCGGCGCCGCGGACCTCGTCCTCGATCTTCTCCAAGTCGATCTCCAAGGACGGCGGCCGCTCGACCTACCGCGGCCTGCTCGAGGTCGCCGACGGGGCGAGCGAATCCCGCTCCAAGGTCGTCTGCGACGCGCTGCTGCTCGACGAGGACTCGCGCTCGGACACCTACCCGACGATCCGGATCGACGAGAACGACGCCGACGTCGGCCACGAGGCGACCGTCTCGAAGATCGGCGACGAGCAGCTCTTCTACCTGCAGAGCCGCGGGCTCAGCGAGGAGGAGGCCTCGAAGATGATCGTCAACGGCTTCATCGAGCCGGTGACCAAGGAGCTGCCGATGGAGTACGCGGTCGAGCTGAACCGGCTGATCGAGTTGCAGATGGAGGGCTCAATTGGCTGAGGTCGCGACGGCACCCGCTTGGCTCGAGGAGAGGCGCCAGACCGGCGCCTCTCTGACCGAGAGCCTTCCCCTGCCGGACAAGAAGTCGAAGGGCTGGGAATTCACCGACCTCTCGGGCCTCGACATCGGCGCCTATGGAGCGGCCGACGCCAACCCCGAGGTCAGCGGCGGCGAGGGTGCGACCGTGGTCTCGCTGGCCGCGGCGCTGTCCTCGCACGCCGAGCTGCTCGAGCAGCATCTGGGATCGCTGGTCCCGGTCGGCGATCCCTTCGTCGCCCGCAACGAGGCGGGCTGGCGCGACGGCGTCCTCGTCCACGTCCCGCGCGGGGTCAAGGTCAGCGAGCCAGTGCGGATCGAGGTCCCGGTCGATGCCGACGGTGCCGCGATCAACTGGCGCACGCTGATCGTCCTCGAGGAGGGTGCCGAGGTCGAGGTCTGGGAGCACTGGTCCTCGCCCGACGACGAGGTCGACGCGATGCTCAACTCGGTCGTCGAGCTCAGCGTCGGACAGGCGGCGACCCTGCGCTACGTCAACACCCAGGACATCTCCGAGTCCGCCTGGATCTTCGCCACCCAGCGGGCCCAGGTCGAGCGCGACGGGCGGCTGGACTGGGCGACGCTCGGCTTCGGCTCCGGCCGCGGCAAGGTGCGGCTGGAGACCAAGCTGGCCGGGCCGGGCTCCGAGGCGCGGGTCACCGGCGGCTACGCCGGCGGGCCGGGACAGCACCTCGACTTCGACACGATCCAGGAGCACGCGGCGCCGAACACCAACTCCGACCTCGCCTTCCGCGGCGTCCTCGCGGCCGGCTCGACGGCCGTCTGGCGCGGGATGATCAAGGTCGATCCCGGTGCCCAGCAGACCGACGCCTTCCAGGAGAGCCGCAACCTGCTGCTCTCGACCGATGCGCACGCCGACGCGATCCCGGGTCTCGAGATCCTCGCCGACGACGTCCGCTGCACCCACGCCGCGGCGATCGCCCAGATCGACAAGGAGCAGCTCTTCTACCTGACCTCGCGCGGGCTCGACCCAGCGGCAGCCAAGTCGCTGATCATCGAAGGCTTCCTTGAGTCGCTGGTCGAACGCCTGGCCGAAGGGCCGGTTCGGGACGAGATTTCCGCGGCGATCGAGAAGCGGCTCGCCGAGATCCTCTAGGCAGCCAAGGCCGCTGCGCGAGGGCAAGCGCGCTCGCCACCGGCGGCCCGGATAACGTTTTCCGTCTTGCGCCCCGGTCGCGACAACATCGCCGCCCCCGACCTGCCGGCGGGACTCGCCTGGGTCGGGAACGAACCGGAGTCGATGCCGGCGCTGACCGCCGGCGGTCCGGCGCTCGTCCATTTCATCGACTTCGCCCAGCTCAACAGCGTGCGGACGCTGCCCTACGTCGGCGAGTGGGCCGGGCGCTACCGCGAGGCCGGCCTCAGCGTGATCGGGGTGCAGTCGCCGCGCTTCCCGTTCGGCTCCGATCCCGAGGCGGTCGCCGCGGGGCTGGCCCGCCTCGGGGTCGAGTTCCCGGTCGCGATCGACACCGACCACGACCTCTGGGCCGCCTACGGCTGCGAGGGCTGGCCGAGCCTCTTCCTCTGGAGCCTCGGCGGCGCCCTCGCCTGGGCCCACTTCGGCGAGGGCGAATACCTCGCCACGGAGATCGCGATCCAGGAGGAGCTGCGCGAGATCGACGCCCTGCGCAGCCTGCCCGAGCCGATGGCGCCGCTGCGCCCGACCGACTCCCCCGGCGCCCGCGTCATCGCCCCCAGCGCCGAGGTCTTCCCCGGCGGCTCCTGGGAGCATGCCTGGACCGCGAGCGAGGAGGACCCGGCGCTGGCGCTCGACTACCAGGCCGGTGGCGCCTTCGCGACGGTCGAGGGCGAGGGAACTCTCGAGGTCGAGATCGACGGCGAGTGGCAGCAGCCGGTCGCGGTCTCCGGCTCCGGCCTCTACCCCCTCGCCGAGCATCCCGGCCACGAGGCCCACAGCCTGCTCCTCCGCCCCACCCCCGGCCTGCGGGTCTGGTCGGTCAGCTTTGCCGCCGGCGCGCTTTAGGCGCGGGCGGCAACCTCGTCACGAATCTCCTTGGGCAGCATGAAGCGGACGTCCTCGTGGACGGTGCGCAGCTCGGAGACGTCGTCGGCGCCGCGCTCTCGGAAGAAGGCGACGAGGCTCTCGACCAGCTCCTCGGGGGCGCTGGCGCCGGAAGTGATGCCGACCGTCTCGACTCCCTCCAGCCACTGCTCTTCGACCTGGGTGTGGTTGTCGATCAGGTGCGAGGCGGCGCCGTGTTCGCGCGCCACTTCGACCAGGCGGTTGGAGTTGGAGGAGTTGGTCGAGCCGATCACCAGGACCAGGTCGCACTCGCGGGCCAACTGCTTGACCGCGATCTGGCGGTTCGTCGTCGCGTAACAGATGTCGTCTGACTTGGAGCTGACTATGGCCGGGAACTTGGCCCGCAGGGCGGCGATCACCTCGGCGGTCTCGTCGACCGAAAGCGTGGTCTGGGTGATGAAGGCGACCTTGTCCGGATCGGGGACCTCGAGCGCGGCGACCTCGTCGGCGGTTTCGATCAGGATGATGCTCTCCGGGGCCTCGCCGGTCGTGCCTTCGACCTCCTCGTGGCCCTCGTGGCCGACCATCACGATCGTGTACCCCTGGGCGGCGAAGCGGCGTGCGGAGACGTGGACCTTGGTTACCAGCGGGCAGGTCGCGTCGATCGTCTGCAGGCCGCGACCGGCGGCGTTCTCGTGCACCGCCGGAGAGACGCCGTGGGCGGAGAAGACGACGATCGCGCCCTCCGGCACCTCGGCCTCGTCCTCGACGAAGATCGCGCCGCGCTTGGCGAGCTCCTCGACCACGTGCTTGTTGTGGACGATCTCCTTGCGGACGTAGACGGGGGCGCCGTGCAGCTCGAGCGCCCGCTCGACGGCCTGGACGGCGCGGTCGACGCCGGCGCAGTAGCCGCGCGGAGCGGCGAGCAGGACGCGCTTGGGCGCGGAGGTGGCGGTGGCTGCCATGCACCCAGGGTACCGGTGGGAGGATTGCGGCCGCCGGCGCGGGCTGGCGACGGAAGCCCGGCGAAGCTAGCCTTGCGGAATGAGCACTGAAAGGAGACACCTGGATCGCCTCACGGCCGTCGACGCCTCGTTCCTGACCAACGAGAGCTCCAGCAGCCACATGCACGTCGGGGCGATCCTGATCTTCGAGGGCCCGCCGCCCAATTACGTCGACCTGGTCGAGCACGTGCGCGGTCGCCTCAGCCAGGTTCCGCGCTTCCGCCAGAAGCTCGTTGTGCCGCCGCTGGAGGCCGGGCGGCCGCTGTGGACGGACGACATCAACTTCAACCTGACCTACCACATACGTCACACTGCGCTGCCCGAGCCGGGTGGCGAGGCGCAGCTGAAACGGCTGGCCGGGCGGGTCTTCTCCCAGCAACTGGACCGCTCAAAGCCGCTCTGGGAGCTGTGGCTGGCCCAGGGCCTGGAGCGCGACCGCTTCGCGATCCTGACCAAGACCCACCACGCAATGGTCGACGGCATCTCCGGCGTCGACATCGGCACCGTCCTCTTCGACCTCGAGCCCGTGCCCGAGCCGGCCGAGGTCGACGACAACTGGGTGCCGCGGCCGCAGCCGAGCACCACCGAGCTGGTCGCTCGCGGCGTCAGCGACCTGGCCGCGACGCCGGTCAAGTTCGCCGAGCGCGCGGTCGAGGCGGTGCGCCATCCCGAGACCACCGCCCACAGGGCGGTCGAGGCGCTGGAGGGACTGAGCGAGATCGTCAGCGCCTTCGCCGACCCGGCCCCCGACGTGCCGCTGAACCAGCCGATCGGCCCGCACCGCCGCTACGTCTGGGCGCGCTCGGAGCTGGCGACCTTCAAGCGGATCAAGGACGCCCTCGGCGGCACCGTCAACGACGTGGTCCTCGCCGTCGTCACCGGCTCGGTCCGCAACTGGCTGCACAGCCGCAGCATCCGCACCGAGGGGCTGGAGCTGCGGGCACTGGTGCCGGTCTCGATCCGCAGCGCCGACGAGCGCGGCGACCTCGGCAACCGGATCGCGCTGATGCGCGGACCGCTGCCGGTCTACGTCGAGGACCCGGTGCGGCGACTGCGCACGATCAGCCAGGAGATGGCGGGGTTGAAGCGCTCCAAACAGGCGCTCGGCGCCGAAGTGATCTCGCGCTTCAACGACTTCGCGCCGCCGACCCTGCTGGCGCAGGCTTCGCGGATCAACTTCTCGACCCGGCTCTTCAACCTGATCGTCACCAACGTGCCGGGGCCGCAGCTGCCGCTCTACGTCCTCGGCCGCGAGTTGGAAGAGGTCTTCCCGGTCGCATTCCTGCCCCAGAACCACGCCCTCGCCGTGGCGATCATGAGCTACAACGGCAAGGTCGGCTTTGGCCTGCTCGCCGACTACGACTCGATGGAGGACGTCGCCGCCGTGGCCGAGGGGATCAGCGAGTCCCTGGCCGAGCTCGAGCAGGCCGCCAGCGAGGCGACCGCCGCGGCCTGACCCAGGCGCGCTCTCCGGGCCCGTACCCCGCCGGGTCTAGGCTTTGACGATGTTCCTGCTCGTCGTCCTCTTCATCGTCATCCCGATCGCGGAGCTCTACGTGATCATCCAGGTGGGCGAAGCGATCGGCGTCTGGCCGACCCTGCTGCTGCTCCTGCTCGACGCCCTGCTCGGCTCGCTGTTGCTGCGCCACCAGGGCCGCGGCGCCTGGCGGCGCTTCAACGAAGCCCTGGCCCAGCGCCGCTTCCCCGGCCAGGAGGTCGCCGACGGCCTGCTGATCGTGATCGGCGCCACCCTGCTCCTCACCCCCGGCTTCATCTCCGACATCTTCGGGGTCTTCCTCCTGATCCCGCCGACCCGGGCGATTGCCCGCGCCATCCTCAAGCGCTTCACGATCGGCCGCTTCACCGTGGTCGGCATGTCGGGCGGCGGGAGGCCGTTCGGGGCCGGCGGCGCTGGGCCAAGACCGAGCCGGGACTACGACTTCGACGCCAGCGCCGAAGAGATGCCGACGAATGGCAACGGGAACGGCAGCGGACACCAGCTGCCGCGGGTTGACGAGGAGTAATTCTGGAGGCGAGTTGAGGGGCCCATAGACCCCATAACTCGCCAACAAACAATTGGCGGGACGACTAAAAGCCGAGTGCGAACTTGGCGTCGTCGGTCATCATTTCCGGTGACCAGGCGGGGTCGAAGACCATCTTCGGGTGAACCGCTGAGACGCCCGGGAGGTCGCCGACGAACTCCTTCATCTGTTCGGAGACCTGGGGGCCGATCGGGCAGGCGGGGGTGGTGAGGGTGAAGGTGACGTAGACGTCCTCCTTCTCGATCTCGACGCCGTAGACGAGGCCGAGGGAGACGAAGTCGAGGCCGAGCTCGGGGTCGATGACCTCCTCGAGCGCCTCGAAGACATCCTCCTCGGTGAGGGCTTCGTCGTGCTCGGGAGTGACTGCTTGATCGTCGGACATGGCTCAATCCTACCCGGGCGGAGGCGTCGGCTCGGGCGGACGCGGCTCGGCAGGGACTCCGTCTCCGGCCGGGACCAGCTCCAGCTGCCACCAGCCGACGTCGCGCCAGGCACCCTGCTTCCAGCCGATCCGGCGCTGAACGCCGACGGCGACGAAACCGAGGCGCTCATGCAGGCCGATGCTGGCCTCGTTTGGCAGGGTGATCCCGGCGCAGGCGACCTGGAAGCCCTGGCGCCGCAGGCGGGCGAAGAGCTCCTCGTAGAGGGCGCGGCCGAGGCCCTGGCCTGTCCGCCCCGCCGCGACGTAGACGGAGACGCTGGCACTCCAGCGGTAAGCGGGGCGCTCCTGGAAGGGACAGGCGTAGGCGTAGCCGACCACCTCTCCCCCCTCCTCGGAGACCAACCAGGCGTGGGTCTCGCTGACGCGGGCGATCCGCGCCGCCATCTCGGCGGCGTCGGGCGTCCGCTCCTCGAAGGAGGTGACGCCGTCCTCGACGCTGGGCGCGTAGATCGCGGCGCAGGCGGCGGCGTCGCGCTGGGGATCGGCACTGCGGATCGTGACCGGGCTCATCGCGGGGGAAGGATAGGCTGCCGCTCGGTGAGCGCCTCCGGCCAGATAATTCGACGCTCGATCGGGATCGTCTTCTCCGACGGCGGCCTGATGGCGCTGACGTCCTCCCTGCCCCCGGGCGGCCGTGAGCACGGGGACGAGGAGCTCGTCGCGGTCCTCTGCGACCCCGATGCGGCGCCGATCGAGTTCGAGGAGGCGCTGCTCTCGACCGAGTACGGCGAGGACGGCGTCCAGCGGCGGGCGACGCTGGAGCTGTGGCCGAGTGCCGACGGCGGCCCACCGCTGCGCGGCGCCGGCACGCTGATCAACTCGATCGCGGTCAAGCGCGCCGGCCTCGACGCCGAGATCGCCTTCTTCCGCTGGGCGGTAGAGGGACGCGAGGGGCTGGGCCACTACGAGGTGGCCCGCGCCGATGACTGAACCCGACGTGCCGATCAAGGCGATCGTCTCCGACTTCGGCGGCGTCCTGACGACGCCGCTGGTGGAGGCATTCATCTCGCTGCAGGATGAGATCGGAGTCTCCCCGGAACACTTCGGCACGGCGTTGCGGTCCCTGACCGAGGAGGCGGGCGAGAACCCCCTCTACGCGATGGAGCGGGGCGAGATCAGCGAGGAGGACTTCCTCGCCGAGTTGGGCCGCGGCCTCGAACCGCTGCTCGACCACAAACCGCAGCTGCACCGCTTCCGCGAGCTGTTCATCGGCGGGCTGCAGTCCAACACCGAGACGATCGAGCTGATGCGGGAGCTGAAGGGCCGCGGGTTGCGGATGGCGATGCTGACCAACAACGTCCGCGAGTGGGAGGCAATGTGGCGGTCGATGCTGCCGGTCGACGAGATCTTCGAGCTCGTCGTCGACTCCGCCTTCGTCGGCTGCCGCAAGCCCGAACCGCGGATCTACGAGATCACCCTGGAGCGCCTCGGCCTGCCCGCCGAGGCCTGCCTCTTCATCGACGACATCCTCGTCAACGTCGAGGGCGCCGAAGCCCTGGGCCTCAACGCGGTCCACTTCCAGAGCAACGAGCAGGCGATCGCCGAGATCCGCGCAGCGCTCGCCTGAGCAACGCGGGCTCCGCTACCCCCCGGCGCCGTTGCCCGCTGCCGGCTTCTCGCGCCAGCGCCGCGCGAACGGCAGCCGCCACTCGTTGGGGGCGATCAGCCGCTCGATCGAGTTTGAAACTCGTACCGGCGCGCGCTGCTGCTAATTATCCGAGCCCGCGCGGTCCCATACATAAAGCTCCAGGGCCTCAACCGCCAAGGCCATCAGGCGCGGGGGGGCGAGCAGGCCGAGGACCAGCTCGAGGGCGTCGTCTTCGGTGACGCCGGCGTCGACGGCCTCCTCGCCGCGGAAGCCGGCGGCGAGCTTGAGGGCCTCGCGGCGATTCTCGCCGAGGGAGCCGAAGGCGCCCATCAGGAAGTCGCGGTTGGGGACCGGGTGGCCGACCTCGAGCGAGCCGTGCCAGGCGGCGAGCATCGAGAGGTCGTGCTCGTCGAGCTCGGAGATCGCCTTCGCGTAGTGGAGCTCGAGCTCGGAGTCGGGGATCTCGTCGACCCAGGCGCGGACCGCCTCGCCGAGCAGCTGGCGACGGGCCTCGCGGCCGACCGAATCGGAAATGGCTCGAACGGCATCAGCTGGATCTACAAAGCAGAGTGACATGGTCTGATCGGCAATCTAGAGGGGCCGGGAGACGGCAAAACGGGGCCATTCCGCCGCAGTTTGCGGGCAGGCGACCAGGCCCCCGCCGGCTTGGTGCGCCGACCCCGTCCATAGGCTGGGTGGGTGCCGCTGAAACTGATCCACGGACCGCCCAACTCGGGCAAGCGAGGGCTGATCCGGCGTGGCTTCGCGGCGACGTTGGATCGCGACCCCGTGCTCGTCGTCCCGACCGTCGACGATGTCTTTTCCTTCGAGCGCGAGCTCTGCCGCGGGGGCGCCGTGCTGGGCGGTGCGGCGATGACCTTCGGGGCACTGTTCCGGACGATCGCCACCGCCGCCGGGGCGCCGCCCGGCTCGGAGCTGACGCCGGACCAACGGCTGCGGGCGATCGCCGTCGCAGTCGGGACCGCGGGGGAGCGGCTGGGACCGCTGCGGCGCTCGGCCTCGCATCCCGGCTTCGCGGCGGCCTTCGAGCGCCTGCTCGACGAGCTGCAGGGGGCCGGGTTGGAGCCCGAGGCGGTGGAAGCGAGCGCCGCGACGCTGGAGGGCTCCGCCTACCTGAGCGATATCGCGACGCTGTTCAGCGCCTACGCCCACGCCCGCAAGCGCAGCGGCCGGATCGACAGCCACGGGATCGCCCGCGAGGCGATCGCGCTGCTGCGCCGCGAGGGCGATTTCTGGGGCGAGCGACCGGTCTTCCTCTACGGACTAGACGACCTCACGCCCAACCAGTTCGACCTGGTCGCGACGCTGGCGGCGCAGACCGAGGTGACGATCGCCCTCACCTTCGAGCCCGGCAATGCGGCGCTGGCGGCGCGGGCGCGGCTGCTGGTCGAGCTGCGGGAGCGGATCGGCGCCGGCGAGGAGGTCGAGACCGTGGCCGACGCGGGGAACACCGACTCCCCCCGGCTGTTCCACATCAGCCGGAGTTTCGGCGCGCCCGGGATCGAGGCCCAGGACGCCGGCGACGATCTCGTCCTGCTGCGCTCGGCCGGGACCCGTGGCGAGGCCGAGGCGATCGCCGCCGAGGCGTCGCGGCTGATCCACGCCGGCACCGACCCCGACGAGATCGCGGTGGCGCTGCGCGATCCGACTCGCCGCGGCGCCGATATCGCCGCGGCGCTGGAGGCAAACGGCATCGCCACCGCACTGGAGGCAGAGCTGCCGGTCGCCGGCACCGCGGTCGGCGGCGCCCTGGTGGCGCTGCTGAAGTCCGAGTACGGCGGCGGTCGGGCCGGCGATCTGCTGCGTTACCTGCGCGGCCCCTCGGGCTTCTCCCCCGGCCGGGTCGACTGGTTGGAGCGGGCGCTGCGCCGCGGCAGGGTCCAGGACGCGGAGACGGCGTTGGCGATCTGGCTCGGTGAGGACGGCGAGCCACCGCGGGATCTGGTGCGGCTACGCGAGGCCGCCGAGCGCTCCGACGCGGCGCTGACGGCGGAGGTCGGCCGGATCGCCGCATCGATGGCCTCGCGGCCGCTGCGCGGGGAGCAGGACGGACCGCAGCTGGGGCAGGGCGACGGCCTGGAGCTACGCGCCGCGGCAGCGATCGCGACGGCGCTCAGCGAGCTGGCAGAGCTGGGCCCGCTGGCGCCTCGCCCGGCTGAACTTGCGGCGACGATCGCCGGCCTGCAATTCCGCGTCTGGAGCGGGCCCGTCGAGGGTCGGGTGCGGATCGCCAGCCCCTACCGGCTACGGGCCGGGCGCTTCGACCACGTCCTCGTCGGCTCGCTGCAGGACGGAGAGTTCCCGCGCCGCGACCGCGGCGGCGACCCGTTCCTTTCCGAAGCGCAGCGGACCTCGCTCGGCCTCGACCCCCGCCGCGACAGCGAGGCCGAGGAGCGCTACCTGTTCGGCGTCTGCCTCTCTCTCCCCCGCCGCCGCCTCTTCCTCTCCTACCGCGATAGCGACGAGAACGGCGGCGCCGAGGCGCGCTCGCCGCTGCTCGACGACCTCCGCCTGCTGCTGGCGCCGGCGCCCGACGGCGGCGAGCCGGACCCGGTCGAGGCGGCGATCACCCGCAGTCGCGACCTGGCGAGCGTCGTCGCACCGCTGGCTGAGGCGCCGTCGGAGGACGAGCTGGCGCGGGCGTTGGCGGCGCATGGGCCGGGCGCCGACCCGGCGCGGCTGCTGAGGACGGTCAGTGTCCCGGACGCGACCGCGCTGCGCGTGCTTGGCCGGATCGAGGCGGCGCGTCGGGCGGAGGCCGCCTCGCGGGCGCCGGGTCCGTTGAGCAACCCGGCGGCGCTCGACTCGCTGGCGGCGGTTCCGGCCTACGGCGGCACGACGCTGGAGCTGTTCGAGAGCTGCTCCTATCGCTGGTTCGCCGGCCACGAGCTTGACCCGCAGCCGCTGGACCCGGTCCCCGACCCGCTGGTCCAGGGCGGCCTGATGCACGAGGCGCTCTTCCGCCTCTACCGCGAGCGGCCCGGCGGCGACCCGCTACCGCGGCCCGCCTCCCTGCCTGCCTGGATCGGGCGCGGGCGCGAGCTGGTTGCCGCGGTCGCGGCCGAGAAGGAACTCGGCCGGCACCCCGCCGAGCGGGCTATGGCGCGCCGGGTCGAGCGCCTGCTTGAGCGCTTCCTCGCCGAGGAGGCCGAGCGCGAGACCGGCGGCTTCGAGCCCTGGCTGCTGGAGGCCGCCTTCGGCGAGCAGGCCGAGAGCGAGCGGCCGACCCTCGACCTCGGCGGCTGGGGCCTGCACGGCGCGATCGACCGGGTCGACCGCGACGCCGAGGGCCGCGCCGTGGTCATCGACTACAAGCTCTCCGGCTCGGTCACCCCGCGGGAGAAGTTCGAGGAGCAGGCGAAGCTACAGCTGCCGCTCTACCTGCTGGCGGTCGCCGAGCACTGGGGCGCGGCGCCGGTCGGCGGCCTCTACCACCCGCTGCGCGGGACCTCGGCGCGGCGCCCGCGCGGCGCCATCGAGGCCGACGCCGCGGCCGAGCTCGGCGACTACGACCTCTATCCCAAAGACGTGATCGACGCCGAGGCGCTGGAGGAGCTGTTGGAGGACTCGCGCCGGCGCGCGGCGGCGATCGTGGCGCGGATGCGGACCGGCGAGATCCGCCGCGACCCCGGCCCCCGCCCGGGACTGCGCGGCCACGACGTCTGCCCTCCCTTCTGCACGTTCGCCCCGATCTGCCGCCGCGACCGCGCCCCCCGGTACGAGGAGGACGAGGAAGTGGAGGAGCGATGAGTGCGCGCAAGCCGACTCCCGAGCAGAGGGCGGCGATCGAGGTCAGCGGCCGCGACGTCCTGCTCGAGGCCGGCGCCGGGACCGGCAAGACGGGGGTGATGGTCGACCGCTACTGCCGGCTGGTCTGCGACAAGGGCGTCTCCCCCGACGCGATCCTCGCCTTCACCTTCACCGACAAGGCCGCGGCCGAGCTGCGCCAGCGGATCCGGGCGGAGCTGTCCCGCCGGGCCGAGGCCGGCTCCGAGCGTGCGGCCGAGCTGCTGAGCGGAATCGGCGGTGCCTGGGTGACGACGATCCACGGCTTCTGCAACCGGATCCTCGCCGCCCACCCGGTCGCCGCCGGGATCGACCCCGGCTTCCGCATCCTCGACACCCCAGAGGCGACCCGCGCCGCCCGCGAGGCCTTCGACGACGCCCTCCAGGACTTCCTCGCCGCCGACGGGACGATTTGTCGTCCCGTAGACGACAAATCGTCCCGTCGGTCCCCGGAGTACTCGCGGGAGGAACTGGTGGCGGCGTTTGAGGTCGAGGGGTTGCGGGGGCTGGTCACCGAGGTTCATGGGGAGCTGCACAGCCGCGGCGAGGCGCGGCCGCGGTTGCCCGAGCCGCCGCCGTGCGATCCGGCCGCGGCGCTGCAGGCCGCGGCGCTGGCCGCCTCCGAGTGCCTGGAGGAGCTGAAGGAGAGCGACCCAAAGCGCAAGCTGCTCGAGCGGGCGCTGGCGCTGCTGCGGGCGCCTGGGCCGCCGCCCGACCTCGACGAGCTGCGGGCGCTGCGGACGACCAGCAAGGCAAAGCCGATCCTGCCCTATCGCGAGGCGATCGAGGCGGCTATCTCCAGCTGCGCCGCGGCCGGAGAGGGAGGCGAGGCCTACGCCCACCTGGCGGCGCTGCTGGCGCTCTTCTCCGAGCGCTTCGAGCAGGCCAAGGCGCGCCGCGCCGGGATCGACTTCGAGGACCTGCAGATCCTCGCCGCGCGGCTGCTGGAGCGGACCGACGTCGGCGAGTCCTACCGCGGCCGCTTCAGCCACCTGCTGGTCGACGAGTTCCAGGACACCAACCGCCTGCAGCTGCGGCTGATCGAGGCCCTGCGCGGCCCGCACAGCGAACTGATCGTCGTCGGCGACGAGCTGCAGTCGATCTACGGCTTCCGCCACGCCGACCTCGACGTCTTCCGCCAGCAGCGACGGCTGATCGAGCAGCGCGCCGACGCCGAGCTGATGGAGCTGAGCGGCAACTTCCGCTCGCGCCCGGAGTTGATCGCCGCCGTCAACCTCTTCGGCACGGCGCTGATCGGCGACTCCTACCGGCCGCTGCGGGTCGGCACCTCGCCGGCGCCCGAGCCGCCGCCCGGCGCCGGGCCGCCGGTTGAGCTGCTGCTGACCGGGCGCGACGGTTGGGACGAAGAGGGCATCGAGCTCGACCCGGCGATCGACGGCCGCACCCCGCTCAACTGCCTGGCCGAGGCCCGCTTCCTGGCCCAGCGCCTGCGCGAGCTGGCCGACGCCGGCACCCCGCGCGGGGAGATGGTCCTGCTGCTGCGGGCCTTCACGCACCTCGACGCCTACGAGGACTCGCTCGAGCGGGCCGGGCTGCGCCCCTACGTGGTCGGCGGCCGCGGCTACTGGTCCCAGCAACAGGTCGCCGACGTCTGTGCCCTGCTGGCGACGATCGCCAACCCGCTCGACGACCAGGCGCTGTTCGGCGCCCTCGCCTCCCCCGCCTGCGGCGTCGCCCCGGACACGCTCTGGCTGCTGCGGGCGGCGGCGGGGCGGCGGCGCCACGTCTGGCCGGCGCTGGAGCGGGCGGTCGGCAGCGGCGAGGCGGAGCTGGCCGAGCCGCAGCGAATCGAGCAGATCCCCGAGTCCGAGCTGGCCCTACTGCGGGACTTCGCGCTGCGGATCGGGTCGCTGCGCGAGCGCGGGCCGCGGCTCTCGCTGGCGGCGCTGATCGAGGCGGCGACGGTCGAGACCGGCTACGACCTGGCGGTGCTGATGCGGGCCGCCGGCGAGGCCCGCTTCGCGAATGTCCGCAAGCTGATGCGACTGGCGGCCGAGTTCGAGTCCCGCGAGGGCCGCGACCTGCGTGGCCTGCTCGACTTTCTCGCCGCCCGCGCCGAGACCGACGCCGAGGCCCAGGCGGCAACCGCGGCTGAGGGCCACGACGGGGTGCGGATCATGACCGTCCACAACGCCAAGGGACTGGAGTTCGGCGTCGTCGCCGTTCCCGACCTCGCGCGCACCCTGCTGGCCGGGGCGCGGGCGCCGCAGCTGGTGCTCGGCCGCGAGCTGCCACCGCGGGTGGGGATGCAGCTGCGCCGTCTCGGCAGCGCCGGAATCAACCTCTACGAGTACGACGAGCTGCTGGAGGAGTCGCGCCGGCGCGACTCCGAAGAGGGTCTGCGGCTCTTCCACGTCGCCGCCACCCGGGCGCGGCGGCGGCTGATCCTCAGCGGCGTCGTCAAGCCCGAGCCGGGCCGGGAGACGAAGCCGAGCACGCCGGTGGTCGAGCGCCTGGTCGAGGCCCTGGGGGTCGAGCGCGATGCCGACGCGAGCGTCGCGGTGGCGCCCCCGGAGGCCCGCCCGGGCCTCGACGCCGAGTTCGCCGCCTCGGAGATCGCCGTCCGCGTCAACCTCCCATCGCCCGAGCGCGCCGCCGAGTTGACCGCGGTCCGCCGCGGCCCCGCCGCCGAGCGCTCTCTGGGCGAGGGACCGCCGCCACTGCTCGACCGCCGCCCGCCGGTGGTCCCCAGTCGCCCTCTCTCCTACACCGCGATCTCGGCCTACGAAGAGTGTCCCTATCGCTTCTACATGGAGCGGGTGCTCGGCCTCGGCGGAGGAGGCCGCACCTCGTCCCACCTGGCGGGATCGAATGCGATCTCGGCGCGGGGCGCGGAGGGCTTGCCCTCGGCACGCGAGGAGCGCAGCGCCCGCGGCGCGGCGGTGCACGCGCTGCTGGAGTGGAGCCAGGGCAACGGCTGGGCCGAGCCGAGCGCGGAGCTGGCGCGGCGCCATGCCGCAGCCGCCGGTCTCGACCTCGGCGACGAGGAGGCCGGCTCACTGCTGGCGCCGGTGCGCGAGTGGCTGGGATCACAGCTGTTGCGGGAGTCGATCGCCGCCGAAGCGACAAGGGTCCGAGCCGAGGTGCCGATCCTGCTCGGCGTCGACGAGACCGTGCTGCGCGGCTCGATCGACCTCCTGGTCGAACGCGGCGGCGCCCCGCCGCTGGTCGTCGACTACAAGACCGACCGGCTCGGCGGGGACGAGCCCGAGTCGCGCGCCGCCAGGTACGGGACCCAGCGGGCGATCTACGCGCTGGCGACGGCCGAGGCGTTGGGAGCGACCGAGGTCGAGGTCGCCTACGTCTTCCTCGAGCGCCCCGAGTCCCCCGTCCTCACCCGCCTCGGCAGCGAGGAGATGGCCGCCGGCCGCGAGCGCCTGGCCGCCGCGATCGACCGCATTGGCAGCGGCGAGTTCCCGGTCGCCCCCGAGAGCGAGCGCGACTGGGCTCTGTGCCGGGGCTGTCCGGCCCTAGGAAGCCTCTGCTCCGGCCCGGCCGAGTAGCTCAGACGGGAGGCTCGGCGGAGCTGTCGAGTTTCGCGGCCAGCTCGTCAAGCTGCAGCTCCTTCAGCCCCTCGCCGACCGCATCCAGCTCGGCGGCGCAGTAGCTGACCAACTCGCGGCCCTCGCGGCAGAGGTCGAGGGTCTCGCGCAGGCCGGCCTGACCGGAGTCGAGCCGGTCGATGATCTCCTCCAGCCGCTCCACCGCTATCTCGTAGGAATCAATTTCCGCCCGCATGCTCTGCTCTCGCTCATTCGCACTCATAGTCACCGGCAGTCTTGCTCATTCGCTTCCGCGTCCGCTGCGGGCGGGCCTGACATCGACACGACCATCCGCAAAGCGCAGACTAATCTCATCGAGGCCGCGCGCCACCTCGGCCGTGGTGACCGGCTCTCCCGCATCCGTCTCAGCCAGCGCGTAGCCGCGCTCCAGCGTCCGCTCCGGGTCGTGGGCACGCAGGGTCACCGCGGCCCTGCGCAGCGCCTCACGGCGCCTCTCCAGGGCTCTCGAGGCGGAGCGCTCGATCGCGGCGCCGCGCTGGCGCTCGGCGACGGTCGCCGCGGCGGTGCGCTCGATCGCCCGCTGCCGCGCCCGCGCGAGGACGACGGTCGCGATCCGCAGCTGGAAGGCTCGGCGCCGGGTGAGGCCGCGTTCGGAGGCGGCGCGGACCTCGCGGATCTTCTGGTTGAGGCCGCCGCGCTCGCGTTGCAGCGCCCGCGCCGGCCCCCGGGCAAGGGCGCTGAGGTGCCGCGCCCGGACCCCGATCGCCCCCTCCCCCACCCGCCGCAACGCCAGGCCGGCGCGGCCGAGGTCACGGCGGGCCAGCACGCAGTCGAGCGGCACGGCCGCCTCGGCGGCATGGGTCGGGGTCGAGCAGCTCACCGCGGCGACGTCGTCGAGCAGGGTCGAGTCGCGCTCATGGCCGATCGCGCTGATCACCGGCACGCGCAACAGGGCGACGGTGCGGCAGAGCGTCTCGTCGCAGAAAGCCCAGAGGTCGGCGAGGCTGCCGCCGCCACGAGTGACGACGATCGCCTCGACCTCCGGCCGCGCCGCCAACCCCTGCAGTGCCGCCGCGATCGCCGGCGCCGCGTGGCGGTCCTGGACCGGGGCAAAGCCCCAGATCACGCTGCCACCCCAGCCGCGCCGGCGCAGGCCGGCGAGCAGGTCGCGGCGGGCGGCGCCGGACTCGGCCGTCACCACCCCGATCGCCTTCGGCAACAGCGGCCGGGCCAGCTGCTTCTGCAGCTCGAAGAGTCCCTCCGCCCGCAGCTGCTTGCGCAGAGCCTCGAGCCGCGCCAGCAGGTCCCCTTCGCCGGCCAGGCGAGCGTGCGTCGCCCGAAACGAAAAACTCGGCGAAGCCTGGCCGCCGCCGCGGTAGTAGTCGGGACCACCGGCGACGACGAGTTCGACGCCATCACGCAGCGCTCCCTCAGGCAACTCGGCACGTTCCAAGTCGTTCAGCCACATCGTGCATGGCACGGCTCCCTCCGTGTCGCGCAACTCGAAAAACGCCTGTTTCTTGCTGCGGCCGATGCCGGTCACCTCCCCCATCAGCTGCACCCGCGCCCGCTTCTTCATCTCCTCTTCGAGTTTGCGCGCGTAACGACCTACGGGAAACGGCCCAGGGAGATCCATCGGCTCAGGCTAGAAGACGCTCAGGCGGTGTTCTTCCAGCGCTTGGCCCAGACCTTCAGCTCGTGGATCGAGGGGCCGAGATCGCGACCCACCGCGGTCAGCGAGTAGGTGACCCGGACCGGAGTGCCGGCTTCGACCTCGCGCTGGACCAGTCCCTCCTCCTCGAGCTCCCGCAGCCGCTGGGAGAGCAGGCGGTCCGAGAGGCCGGGCACGACCTTGCCGAGCTCACCGAAACGCATCGGACGCTCGGTCAGGGCGCAGACGATCGCTCCCGTCCAGCGCTTGCCGATCAACTCGATCGCGGCGTGGAAATCGGGGCAGACACCGGCGACGGGGCCGGCTTGGGACTGGGTCGCGGTGACCGGTTCCACAGCTGTTCAGCTTACTGAACGTAAGTACTCGGCCATTCGAATCAACTCGCGCAGGGCCCGGTTCCGACCGCGCTGGAGGTCCTTCTCAGCGCTGCTTCGACGTCCTCGGCGGGGATCGCGAAACCCCCGGCCGGACCGCGCGTCGTCGCCGCGAAGACGACGCCGATGACCCGGCCCTGGTCATCGACCAACGGCCCGCCGGAATTGCCGCTGCGAACCTCGCCGCCGAGCGCGGTGATCGTGCGGTCGATCGGGCCGCGGCCGTAGGAGTCCCGGCTGATCGTCACCTGGGTGTCCCCGACCCGGGCGGCCGTCAGCGTGTAGGGGCCGTTTTCGGGATAGCCGAGTACGGCGGCGTTGGCGCCGACCGGGCGCCGCGAACTGATCGGGAGGACGGGGATGTCGGCACCGACCCGCAACAGCGCGAGGTCGTCCTCAGGGTCGTAGTACACGGGGGTTGCATTGAGCTCGACGCCGTGCTGGGTGGTGACCGTGGTGTCGTCGGTGCCGGCGATGACGTGGGCGTTGGTGACGACCAACCCTGGGGCGACGGCCCATCCCGACCCCTCGATTCCGAGCCCGCAGGCGGTGCTCAGCACTCGCACCACCGAGTCGCCGGCACGCAGCACCTCGGGGTCGGAGGCGATCGCTTCGCTCGGCGGTGCGAGTGGGGTCGCCGGTCCGGCCACCGCCGGGGCCGGGTCGACTCGGTCGAGGGCGTTGAGGACCGGGCCCGAGGCCGGCAGCACTTCGTTCAGGCTGCGCAGAATCAGCGACCCCTGGACGTCGGCGCGGAGCTTTTCGGTCGCCGGGGCGTGCAGAGCGACGGCGCCGAAGACCCAGGCGAGGCCCAGGGCGACGGCCGCGATCAGCGCCGCGCCACCCGCGCCGTCCATCTTGTGCACCAGGCGGCGACGGATGACCTTCGCTCGCAGACCAAGCGCGAAGCTCTCCACGGCGACCGCGGAGAGGGCGCCGATCAGCAGCGCCCCGAGGGCGGCGCAGAGCGGCGTATAGGGGGACTCGGCGCCCTGGGAGAGCAGCAGCGGAGCGATCCTGCTGCCGGCGAGAGCCCCGATGCCGAAGCCGAGCAGGGTGAGGGCGCCGACGATCAGCCCCTGCCGATAGCCCCAGAGCCCGAGGGCGAGCGTGAAGGCGACGATTGCCCAATCGAGAACAGTCACCACTGAATAGAAGCACGTGGCGGGTGGCTCTATTACCGTTCCAGCGGTGAGTCAGTTGTCACCCGAGGTTGAGCGACGCCGTCGCCTGGCCACCCGAACACTTCCCCTGGCGCTGATCGCGGTGATCGCATTCGTGGTCGGCGCGGCGATGGGGACTCCCGGCTCACCCGAGAAGGAAGCGGCGAACCGCTTCGCTGCAGACTGGGCAAAGGGCGACTTCGCGGCGATGTATGAAGAACTGAACGAGACCTCGCGGGCGGCGGTCGACCTGAAGGAATTCACCGCCGCCTACAGGGAAGCGGAGGAGATCGCGACGCTGAAGAGGCTCGACCCGGGGCCGGCCCACGACCCGACCTCCGTCGCCGGCGGCACCGTCGTCCCGGTGCCGATCACGGTCTCGATGGTCGCCTTCGGTCGGCTCGAAGGCGAGCTGCAGCTGCCCTACGCCGAAGGCGGCGTCGAGTGGGGCCCGAACCTCGTCTTCCCCGGGCTGAACAGCGGCGAACAGCTCGAAGGCCAGATCGAACTGGCGCCCCGGGCGGCGATCCTCGCCGCCGACGGGACGCCGCTGGCGGAAGGACCGGCGAACGAACGCGAACACCCGCTGGGGACGGCGGCGATCGACGTCACCGGCGAAGTCGGCGAACCGGACGAAGCCGACATCGAAAAGCTCGCCCGGCATGGCTTCGCACCCGACACCCCGGTCGGCATCAGCGGCCTCGAGCAGGCCTTCAACACGCGCCTGGCGGGCAAGCCTGGCGGTTCCCTGCTGGCCGTCACCGCAAGCGGCGGCACGCCACGGGTGATCGCCCAGTCCGAACCTGAAGGCGGAGCCCCGGTGAAGACGACGATCGATCCCGAACTGCAGGAATCGGCGGTCGCCGCGCTCGCCGGACGGGCCGGTGGCATCGCCGTCCTCGATGCCCGCAACGGCGACGTCCGCGCCCTCGCCGGCCAGGCCTACTCCGCCCCCCAGCCCCCGGGCTCGACCTTCAAGATGATCACCGCCGCCGCCGCCCTGCAGAAGCACCTGGTCACGCTCGACACCGAATTCGAATACACCGACGGGGTCAACGTCGGCGGCCGCTTCATCAACAACGCCAACGGCGAGATCTGCGGCGGCACCTTCCGCCAAGCCTTCGCCGAGTCCTGCAACGCCGACTTCGCCCCGCTCGGCCCGCAGATCGGCAACGACGACCTCGTCGGTACCGCCCAGCGCTTCGGCTTCAACTCACCGCCGACCCTCTACTCGCAGCGGATCGTCGAAGAAGTCGAACCGGCCGAATCGACGATCCCGACCGAAATCGGCGAAGAAATCGACCTCGGCGTCTCGGCGATCGGCCAGGGCGAAGTCCAGGCGACGCCGCTGGAGATGGCCAGCGTCGCCCAGACGATCGCCCTCGGCGGCATCCGGATGCCGACCTCGGTCGTCAACAGCAAGAAGCTGCGACCGGAGGCGAAGCCGACCCGGGTGATCTCGAAGCAGATCGCCGACGAACTGACCGAACTGATGATCGGGGTCGTGGTCGAAGGAACGGGCACCGCCGGAGCGATACCCCAGGCCCAGGTCGCCGGCAAGACCGGCACCGCCGAGTTGGGGCCCAAACCGGGTCAGGAGAACGTGGAAAACCCGGTCCAGATCAAGGACGCCTGGTTCGCCGCCTTCGCCCCGGCCAAGAGGGCCAAGCTGGCGATCGGCGTGCTCCTCATCGAAGCCGAAGCCGCCGGCGGCGAAGTGGCCGCCCCAGCCGCGGCCGAAGTGCTTTCTGCTGGACTCTAGGCCGATGCGCGAGGGAGTCCGGGTGGGACTCGCCTGCGCAACAGCTGTGGAGGCTTGGCGAGTCCCACCCGGACTCCCTCCCAGGTCGCGCTAGAGGTCCAGCGTTACGTGAGCTTCTTCGCCGGTGGCGCCGGGAATGTGGAGCGTCAGGGGGCGATTGTCAGACGCGACAGAGGGGAGCAGGAAGAGCGCGAGGGATCCCTCGATCGGGCCCTGCTGAGGGGTCGAGTCGAGGATCGGGATCTGTTCCTGCGATGCGACTTCGCCGCCGAACGGCAGGGCGTAGAGGCTTTTGCTGGGGATCAGTTCGTATTCCTGTTCGGTGGCGTCGGTGATCGAGACGGTCGAAGGCAGCTTCTGCGATTCGTTGCTTTCGTTCTTGATCAGGAAGAAGACGCCGAAGTAGGTCGAGCCGTTGGGCGCCGGCGGCTGGCCGACGAGGTAGGCCGAGTCCTCGCTGTCGTTCGGGTTCAGGTACCGCGAGAAGATCACCGTGAACTGGAGATCGCCGAGCTTGACCGACTCACCCTCGGCCACGTCCTTGGAATCGCTGGAGTAGCCGCAGGCGGCGATTCCGAGCGAGAGCACGGCCAGGGCCAGGGCGGCGAAGAGGGGCAGGGCGAATCTGCGGTTCGGGAGCATCGGCGGCGAGAGTCTATTAAGACGGCTCAGGGGATGCCGGTCGCGTAGCGGTTGCCCCCCGCGACGGCGATCCGCGCCGGCCGCGGCTGCTCGGACTCCAGGCCGTCCCGAAGCCGCTGCAGAGCCTTGCGCCAGCCGCGCTGCTGCCAGAAGGAACCGGCGCTGAGGATCTCCAGAACGCGGTCCAAGGGATTGGTCGGCTCGGTCCAGAAAGTCAGCTTCACCACCGTCAGCCTGCCCGATCCACCGGTCAGCTCCCAGACGGTGTGGGAGCGGATTCGGTTGACGCGACCGCCGAAGCCGCGCTCGACGATCCGGAAGGGCTCATCCTGCTCATCGATCGTCGTGTCCATCCAGGGCGAGCGCAGCGGCGCCTTGACGCGGAACCTCGCCCCCGCACCGACCCCGACCGGATCGAGCCGGGTGAGGTGGTAGCCGGAGAGGAAGTGGTCGGTGAACGACGGCCGCCCCGCGAGGTCGCTGAGCAGCTCGAAGACCGGCTCACGGGGGGCGTCAATTTCGACTTCGGCGCTGATCGGACCCATCGGCGGGCGATTCTAGTCGTCCGTCCCCCGGCAGCACCGGATCGGGAGTCTTGAGTGACAGCGATCCGCGCGAGTATTAGGATGGATGCGGAACTCGGGAAGGAGGTCCTCATCTTCGACCGCGTCAGTGCCGACCCCGTCGGCGACAGCATCGGAACCGGCGTAATCCCTGGCAGCGGGACTTTCTTCTGCCTCGGTTGCGGCTCCCAACTCTCGCTGCACGAGACCGACAAGCTGCCTGGCTGCCCCAGCTGCGGCGGCTCGAGATTCCGCCGCGACTCGATCTTCGCGGCCCGTCAGGAGCACGACACGCCGACCGCGGAACTGGGCTTCCCCGCGGCCCCTGCCCTGCCTGAGTGGCTCGCCGAGGCGCGCGAGGCGCAGTCCGGGACCGGCCATTTCCTCGCCTACCGCGACGACGGGGGGTCAATCGCCGCCTTCCCGGTCGAGGCTGGCTGGACCCGGATCGGACGCAGCGCCAACGCCGACATCCGCCTCGACGACCCCAGCGTCTCCCGCCGTCACGCCCTGATCGTCGCCGAGCCCGGCAAGCAGCTGCGGGTTCTCGACGACCGCAGCCTCAACGGCGTCTTCGTCAACGGCAAGCCGATCGAGTGGTCGCCGCTGGATGACGCCGACGAGCTGGCGATCGGCCGCTTCCGGCTCTACGCGCTGCGCTCCTGAGCGAAATTCCGGCCACCCCCGTCCCTAGGATGGTTGCGGTGAACGCCGCTCCGAATCCGCTCGACCCGCCTGAGTCCCAGGGTGTGCCCGGGATCTCGGCCTCGGCCGACCGCGCCCGCGCCCAGCTGCACGAGGAGATCGAGCGGGTTCGCCACGGGGTCGAAGAGATGCTGGCCGAGCAGGGCGGCCCGGCCGACGCCGAGGTCCAGCGCGAACTCGACAACCTGCGCGAGGACACCCGCCTCTTCGTCAAGAAGCGCCTGCGCAAGAGCGAGAAGCGCCTCGACCGCTCGATCCGCAAGATCGACGAGCGCACCGACAGGCTGGAGAAGCGCCTCGACCAGGTCGAGGCCGACCGCCAGGCCGCCGAGTACCGCATCCACAGCGACACCGAGCGCATGCTCGACGGCCTGCTGCAGGAGGTCCGCGCCATCGCCGACCTCCTGAGCAAAGCCCCGTAGCGCCGAGTCCGTAGTTACCCGTGCATAACACGGGTTAGTGCGGACTCGCCCGTGTATAACACCGGTTAGTGCGGACTCGGCGATTCACACCGAAGGAGCGGGCCTCACTCGGTCGAGATGCTCGGGTCCGCCTGGACCTTCTGCGGGATGACCATCAGGAAGTTGCTGGTCGAGTCGGAGGAGAGGTCGAGGATTCGCTCGGCCTCCTCGTCCTGACCGGTCGCCCGCAGTTCGGTCGCGTAGTGGCTGAGCAGATCGTCGATGTCGATTAGTCCCTCGGCGTCGAGGTCCTTGAGTTCGACTTTGGCGCCCTCGCCGAGGCGGCGCTGAATCGCCTCACGGTCGATGCCGAAGGCGTTGTGGCGGACGTAGACGCGGCCTCCGGTCATCCCGGCGCAGGCCCAGGGGCCGAGGTCGCCGAGGACGATGGCGCGGCCCGAGGTCATGTACTCGAAGGCGAACCCCTTGGCGTTGGCGCGGTCGACGACGCAGCCGCGGCTGTCGTCAATCGTCTCTTCGGGCTCGCCGGCCAGCACCACGTCGGCGCCCGAGAGGCGGATGCAGAAGCGCGAGTCGGCCGAGCCCTGGACATAGAGGCGGCCGCGCTGGGCGCCGTAGGCGAAGGACTTGCCGACCGAGCCGTTTACCCGCCTGCCGGTCGCCCCCCTGCCCTTGAGGATCGCGATCGTTCCGCCCAACATCGCCTTGCCGACGCCGTCCTGGGCGCCGCCCTCGATCCGGATCGAGACGCCGTAGGCGTTGAACGCACCGAGGCCCTGCCCGGCAACCGAGCCGCCGTTGAACTCGAGGCTGGCCAGCACCTCGTCGCTTGACTCTGGGCCGTCGTCGAAGATCCGCGAACGGGCGATCGCCCCGGCCAACTCGGTGCCGAGCACGCGGTCGTTGGCATCGGTCGCCCGCGGGAACTCGTTGTGCAGAGTCGTGCCGGAGCAGATTTCCGGCGCCATCGCGCCGATCTGGGCCGAGGCCTGCTTGGCCTCCATGCGGATCGGCCGGGCGACGACGAGGCCGGCTTCGGCCCGCGCCTCAACCAGCTCCTCCGCCACCGGCAGGTCGAGCGGCTCGAGGTCGAGGAACTCCTCCAACGGCGTGATCAGCGGCGCCAGGTCAACCTTGTCCTTGGCGGCGACCTGCTCCAGCAGGTCATAGCGGCCGACCAGGTCCTGAGCACGTTCGTAGCCGAGCGAGGCGACGACCTGCTTGACCTCCTCACCCATCGCGGTGAAGAAGCGGGCGCAGCTCTCGGCGGCGCGATCGACCTCCTGCGGGGTGAACTTCTTCAGCCCGTGCTCCTGGGCCTCCTCGACCGTCTCGATCTGGGTGGCGATGCCGACGTGGCAGGTGTCGAGCTGGCAGCCGCGGCAGATCGTGCAGCCGAGGCTGACCATCGCCAGGGTGCCGAAGCCGATCCGGTTCGCCCCGAGGCAGTGCAATTTGACGATGTCGTGGCCGGTGCGGTAGCCGCCGTCGGCCCAGATCTCGACCCGGTTGCGCAGACCGGCCTCCATCAGCGCCCGGTGCACGGCGCGGGTTCCGATGTCGGAGGGCAGGCCGACGTGGCGCAGCGCGTGCTGCCGGGCGGCCCCGGTCCCTCCCTCGAAGCCCGAGAGCGTGATGATGTCGGCGCCCGCCTTGGCGATCCCGAGCCCGATCGTGCCGATGTTCGGCACCACCGGGACCTTGACCGAGACCCGCACGTCGGGGTTGACGGTCTTCAGCTCGTCGATCAGCTCGGCTAGATCCTCGATCGAGTAGAGGTCGTGGTTGTTGGAGGGCGAGATCAGGTCGGTGCCGGGCGCCGCGTTACGGGCGGCGGCGACCTTGACCGAGACCTTCTTGCCGGGCAGATGGCCGCCCTCGCCGGGCTTGGCGCCCTGGCCGATCTTGATCTCGGCGACGTAGGAGGAGTTGATCATCTCCGCCGAAACGCCGAAGCGGCCGGAGGCGACCTGCTGTCCGCGCCACTTGCGGTACTGCCCGTACATGTCGCGGATCTCCCCACCCTCGCCATTCATGCAGAGGATGTTGGTCGCCTTCGCCGCGTCGGCGTATGCGCGGAAGGCCGACTCCGACTGCGAGCCGAAGCTCATCGAGGAGATCACGATCGGGTAGTCGTGGTGGCCGACGCCGGCGTCGACATCGGCCGGGTCGACCGGTGGGCGGTCGCCCTTCAGCCCCATGATGTGGCGCATCGAGATCGGGTTCTGCTTCTCGAGGTCGAGGACTTTCTCCGAGTACTCCTCGTAGCTGCCGCTGCCGTTGGCGGTCGCGATCGCCGCCTTGTAGACCTTTGGGTAGAAGCGGAACGTCTTTGCCGGTTTGGCCGCCTCGTCGTCGCCGCTCAGCGCCCTCGCCCGCTCGTTGGTGTCCTCGTCGAGGTCGGCGAAGCCGGTGCCCCCCTTTACCGAGGCGGCGAACGCCTTGGTCTGGAAGATCTCCGCCAGCTCCGGTTTGATCCCGATCGAGGAGAACTGACGGGCGTAGCCGCGGACCTCGTGGATGCCGATCGTCGAGATCACTTTCTCGATGCCTTTGCGCAGCGCGGCGCAGAGGTTGGAGACGTCGTTCTCGTAGTCCTCGACGCAGATCACCTCGACCATCGTGTACGGGCAGACGCCGTTGGCGCCGAGCCCGAGGGCGAGCATCACGTCGTGGACGTTGCGGATCGCCGCCGAGCGCAGGACGAGGCCGCAGCGGCGGCGCAGGTTCTCTTCGCCGCGCTCGACCTTGAACTGCTTCAGCGCCTGGTCGATCGAGGATGTCGCGAGGTGCGGGTCGAGGTAGCGGCGCTCGCCGTCGTAGACGGTGCGATCGGTGAGGATCAGCAGCTCGGCCCCGTTGCGGACCTTCTTCACCGCTTCCTGCTTGATCCGCTCGATCGCGCCCTGGGTCGTCTCCGACTCCAGCAGCGAGATGTCGACCGCCGCGGCGCGGCCGCGGAACTCCTCCCAGAGGTCCTCGAGCAGGTAGGTGTGACGGTCGCGGGCGATCTTGCGGTAGGTCTGGTCGGAGAGCGGCGCCAGCCCGTGGTGGCCGCCGAGGATCACCGGGAACTCGGTTTCCACCGTGCCGGTGTCCTCGCCGGCGGAATCGAGCGAGGGCCGGCGGCCGAACAGGGCGCGGGTCGAGAAGTGCTCGAGCTCCCGTTCGCGGTCGAGCGCCGGGTTGGTGACGACGGCGACCGTCTCCTTGAAGTAGTCGGCGAGGTTCTGGCGCTCAGGCGAGAGCGCCGCCAGGGGGCCGTCGTAGCCCAGCGAGCCGACCGGCTCGGCCCCGTTGGAGGCCATCTGCTGGACGAGTTTGACGTCGTCGCGCTGCCAGCCGAAACCGGCGAGCACGCGGTCTTCGACCTTGACCGGCTCCTCTGGGCCGGCTTCGGAGTAGCCGGGGACATCGTCGCCCACCAGCGGCCCGCCGGTCTCCAGGGCGCGGTCGTAGCCGGCGGCCTCGCCGACGCCGTTGCGCGCCAGCCAGCGGTCGCGGACGATCCGCAGCATCTCGTCGTGCGGGTAGAGGACCGACTCGCGCCCGGGAGCGTCGATCATCACCAGGACCTTCTCGCCCGGGGCGAGCGGCTTCGGCTCGGAGACCATCTCGTGAACCGAGACGACGCCGGGCTCGGAGCTGAAGACGTAGTCGGCGCCGGTCTCGACCTTCCAGAGCGGCCGCAGGCCCATCGCGTCGGCCGAGAAGACGCACTCCTCGGCATGGCGGGCGATCAACGCCACCGGGCCCTGGGAGAACGGCCCCATCGCCTGGTGCAGGTACATGTAGAAGCTGCGCAGGTCCTCGGGCAGGCGCTTGATCTCCTCGACGATCGGCGGCAGCAGCATCTCCATCGCCTCGGCGAGGCTGAGCTTCTCGCGGCTGACCATCGTGTCGATCGTCCGGTTCAGGTCCTGGGAGTCCGAGGCGTCGGGGCGGATCGGCACCGCCAGCATCTTCGCCTCCTGGCGCAGCTGTTCGATCGTGTTGATCTCGCCGTTGTGGCCGATCGCCGAGAACGGCTGCACCCGCTTGAACGAGGGCCAGGTGTTGGTCGAGTAGCGGTTGTGGCCAAGGACGGCGACGGTCTCGAAGCGCGGGTCGCGCAGGTCCGGGTAGTAGTCGGCGAGCACGTTGGGTGCGCCCATCACCTTGTAGACGCAGGTCGTCGCCGAGAACGAGGGGACGTGGACCCCGAGCCCGTGCTCGAGCTCGTTCATCAGCTCGAAGAGGATCGGGTCGCGCTTGTCGGCGTCGGGGACGAGGCCGGCGATCTGCCAGAAGATCGGCTCCTCCTCGCGGGCCGTCGGGCCGAGCGCGGGCGAGTTGACCACGCCTTCGCGCTCGGCGAGGACGCGGAAGCCGCCCTGGTTGAGCAGCTCACGGGCGTCGTGCTGGATCTTGTCGCGGTCCTGGGAGCGTTCGATGAAGATGTGGGCGACGGCGAAGTGGTCGTCGAGGGTCAGCGAGGGGTCGTGGCCGCCGCTGCGCACCTCCTCAGCCCAGATCTTGCGGGGGATGTCGAGCATCAGGCCACAGCCGTCGCCCTCGCCGTCGACGTTGCCGGCGCGGTGGAGCATCTTCTGCAGCGCGGGCAGCGCCAGCTCGATCGGCTCGTGGCTCGGCGTCGCGTCCTTGCGCACCGAGGCGTAGATGCCGCAGGCATCGTTGTCTTCGACACTCGGCGGCGAAACGAGTGGCCTGTATGGACGCTCCGGCGAGTAGCGCTCGACGGCCGCGCCAGGGCCTGACTGGGACTTCGACATATGACCTCCCGGTTTCCACGCCTTCTTCGAGCGGGCGCGCGACGGGTTGACGGGTCGGAGAATTATAGGGGGACTCGGTCTGAGCACCGCTCGGATCCGCATTTTGTCGCCCTATGCGGGACAAAACGCGGGCCCCACGGCGGCGACAGCCCGGCCCGGCTCCCGTGGCTACAGACTCCAGTCCGGTTCGGTCGCGTTGTTGACCAAGACCTTCTGCTTGCCACCGGTGAAGGGCACGGTCACGACCTTGTGCTTGTTGCCCGGGTCGAAGCCGCCTTCGTAGCCGAGGACCGTCTTGCCATCGGAGGAGAGGGCGGTGCCGACAAAGCCCATCTCGGTCGCCTTGACGACCGGCTTCTGGGCGCCGCTGACGGCGTTGACGCCGACCGCGTAGCTGGTGTCCTGGCCGCCGAACTCGGCGAGGATCCGCTTGCCGTTGCCGGACCAGGCGGTCGGGAAGAGCCCCTGCAGCAGCGGGCCGACGCTGGTGTGGGTCAGGCGTTTGACCTGCTTGCCCTTTTCGTTCATCAGGTAGAGCTCGTTCTTGGGGCCGTACTTGCGCTTGCCGGCGTCGAGCAGCTTGACGAAGACGATCTTGCCGGTCGGCCCCCAGAGCGGGTCCTCGGACCTGTGGTCGTGGGTCAGCGCGACCGGCTTGCCCCCGGCGGCGGAGATCCGGAAGACGTCGCTCTTGGGCGGATACCTTTCGCCCTTCGCCTTCGCGTATACGAGTTCGTTGCCTTCCGGGGAGAAGCTGAAGCCGCTGAAGTAGCCGCTCGCGATCGCCTTCTGCGCCCCGGTCGCGACGGTGATCAGGACCAGCTTGCGCTTGCCGATTTCCGGGCCGCGCAGCGCCGCGATCACTTCCGAGTTGGTCGAGAAGGCGAGCTCGTCGTTTTCCCGCCAGCCGACCATCAGGGTCTTGCCGGGACCACCGGTCGTCGGCGCCAGTTTCAGTTCCGCCTTGTGACCGGGGCCTTCGTGGAAGTAGGCCACCGAGGCGCCGTCGGGAGACATGTGCGGGCTGTAGCCGGCCCCGATCTTCTTGATCCCAGAGCCGTTGTCGTTGGCGACGTAAACGGTCGGGCTGGACTGATTGCGCACGAAGGTCAGCGACGCCTGGGCGGCGGCGGGAAGCGCGAGCAGCGCGGTGACGGCGACGAGCGCCCCGATCAGTTTCGACAGCGGCTTGATTGGCATGAGCGCGATCGTATCCGCGCAGACCCGACGAGCGGACAAATTGACCGATCCGGAGGGCGGGAGCTTTTTCGTCCACCGTTCGTCACTTGTATCCCTCTGGGCGACAAGCGACAACCGCTATGCCCCGTTGATCAGGCTGAGCGTTAGCCAGGCCCGACGATCGCGGCGACGACCAGGCCGCCGCTGACGGCGGTGAACGAGATCACGGCCAGAACCCGGTACCAGAGCCGTTTCTCAACCTCGGGGTCGAAGGCCAGCGGGACGAAGAGGAAGGGGTTGACGAAGGTGCCGAAGGCGAGGGCGGCCGCGACGGCGGTCGGCAGATCGGGGACGGCGAGGCCGACGCCGATCAGGATCAGGCCCATCATCACGTAGTCGAGGTGGACCTGGCGGATTCGCTGCGGGGCGACGACGCCGATCCGGGTCAGCCACTCGCGCCGCTCCTCGCGGATCACCATCGCCCAGCCGAGCAGGCCCCCGAGCGCCAGCTCAATCAGCCCGATCTGGACGACCCAGTCCATCGCCGCGCTAAAGCTCCGGGACGTCGGCGCCGAGCGGGGTGAACGGCAGGCGCCGCACCTCGGCCCAGCCGGCGCAGCGCTCCTCGAGGGCGGCGGCGACGTTGCCGGCGTCCTGCCAGGTGGTCCAAACGAGCACGGTCGGGCCGGCGCCGGAGATCGTCGCGCCGAGCGCACCCAGCTCGGTGGCGCTGTCGACGATCTCCATCGAGCGTGGATAGAGGTCGCGGCGGCGCGGCTGGTGGATCCGGTCGCCGAGACCGCGGGAGACGAGGTCGAGGTCGGCGCTCTGCAGCCCCAGCACCAGCTGGGCCGCGAAGGAGACGTTGGCGACGGCGTCGGCGAGCGGGATCTCGGCTGGGATCGCCTCGCGGGCGAGCCGGGTCGAGACCGTCTCGGGTGGGATCACGGCAATCGTCTCAAGGCCACCGGGGGGATCGAAGCGGGACGCGACCGGAGCGCCGTCGGCATCGCTGCCGCAGACGACGAAGCCGCCGTAGATCGCCGCGGCGACGTTATCGGGATGACCCTCGAGCCCGGTCGCCCGGACCAGCATCTCCTCCTTGCTCAGTGCCAGCTCGAAGAGGTGGTCGGCGGCGAAGAGGCCGGCGACGATCGCCGAGGCGCTGGAGCCGAGCCCGCGCGAGAGCGGGATCTCGCTGCGCAGCCGGAAGGAGATGCCGTCGGCGGAGTGGAGGCTCTCGAAGGCGCGGACGATCAGGTTGTCGCGGCCGGTCGGGACGTCGAGACCGCCGGGGTCGAGCGAGAAGTCACCGCTCTCCTCGACTTCCAGCTCCAGGTGCAGCGAGACCGCCGCCGCCATCGCGTCGTAGCCAGGGCCAAGGTTGGCCGAGGTGGCGGGGACGCGAACGAGTCGGTGGCGAGCGGTCAATCGAAAACGGCCCGCTCGACGGAACTGAGGTCGTTGCCGCAGTTGATCACCGCGGGTGCTTTGCCGAGCGCGGTGTCGGGGTCCTTGAGGCCGTGGCCGGTGAGGACGCAGACGACCGACTCCGGCGCCGGCGCCTCCTCGACGGTCGGCAGCCCGTGAGCGAGCAGGCCGGCGACCGACGCGGCCGACGCCGGCTCGCAGAAGACGCCTTCGTTGGCGGCGAGCCAGCGGTAGGCGTCGAGGATCTGGGCGTCGGAGACCGCGGCGACGCGACCGCGGGAGGAGTTGAAGGCGGTCATCGCCTCCTCCCAGCGGGCCGGGTTGCCGATCCGGATCGCCGAGGCGACGGTCTCCGGGTTGGCGACCGGGGCACCGTTGACCAGCGGTGCCGCGCCCTCGGCCTGGAAGCCGTAGAGGACCGGTGCCGTGTCGACCTCCTGAAATCCCCGCCAGTAGGCGGTGACGTTGCCGGCGTTGCCGACCGGGATCGCCAGCGCGCCCGGCGCCTCCCCCAGCTCCTCCACCACCTCGAAGGCGGCCGTCTTCTGGCCTTCGATCCGGTGCGGGTTGACCGAGTTGACCAGCTCCACCGGGTGCTTCTGAGCCAGCTCGCGGACGATCGTCAGGGCGTCGTCGAAGTTCCCCTGCAGGGCGATCACCCGCGCCCCGTGCATCAGCGCCTGGGCGAGCTTGCCGATCGCGATCTTGCCCTCGGGGACGATCACCGCGCCGCGCATGCCGGCCCGGGCCGCGTAGGCGGCGGCGCTCGCCGCCGTGTTGCCGGTCGAGGCGCAGATCACCGCCTCCGCCCCGCGCCCCTTGGCGCGCGAGACCGCGACGGTCATCCCCCGGTCCTTGAAGGATCCGGTCGGGTTGGCGCCCTCGAACTTGATGTAGGCGCGGGCGCCGATCCGCTCCGAGAGGCGCGGCGCCTCGATCAGCGGCGTCGAGCCCTCCTGCAGGCTGACGACGGGATCGCCGGGCTCGAGCGAGAGCCGATCGCGGTAGCGCTCGATCAGCGCCGTCATCAGAACTGCTCCTCGATGACATGAATCGAGCGCGCCGGGGCGCGCAGGTCGCCGAGCGCGCCGAGCGCCTCGACCGCCGCGGCGAAGCGGGACTCCAGGCACTCGTGGACGACCATCACCAGGCGGGCGTCGTCGCCGATGCCGCGTTGGACGAAGCTCTTGACAGAGACGTCGTGGTCGCCGAGGACGGTCGCGACGCGGGCCAGCACCCCGGGACGGTCGGCGACCTCGAGGTGGAGGTAGAAGGACGAGGTGACGTCGGCGACGATCGGCAGTTCCTCACGGGTCTCGTGCACGGGCGCGTCGCCGGCGAGGATCGAGACGACGTCACCGAGCACCGCTGAGGCGGTTTGCAGCCCACCCGCCCCCGGGCCCGACATCGTCACCTCGTTGATCGCGGGCGCCTCGACCATGACCGCGTTGAACGGGCCCTCGATCGGCGCCAGCGGGTGGCCGCCGTAGAGGAAGCAGGGGAAGACGCGGACGCTGATGCCGCCATCGCGGCGTTCGGCGACGCCGAGCAGCTTCAGCGAGAGGTCGAGCTCCTTGGCGTAGGCGAGGTCGTCGGGCTGGATCGCCTCGATCCCCTCGAAGGAGACCTCGTCCAGAGTGACCGGCGTGTGGAACGCGAGGCGGGCGAGGATTGCCATCTTTGCCGCCGCGTCGGCGCCGCTGACGTCGTCGCTGGGGTCGGCCTCGGCGTAGCCCAGCTCCTGGGCCTGGGCGAGGACGTCGTCGTAGCCGGCACCGGTGGCCGCCATCTCGCTGAGGATGAAGTTGGTCGTGCCGTTGACGATCCCGAAGACCTTCGAGATCTCGGTCACCCCGAAGCTCTCCTGAATCGTCCGCACGATCGGGATCACGGCTGCGACGGCGGCCTCGAAGCGCAGCTGCACCCCGGCCTCGCGAGCGACGGCGAAGAGCTCGTCGCCGTGCTGGGCCAGCAGCTGCTTGTTGGCGGTGACGACCGGGCGGCCGGCGCGCATCGCGTCGATCGCGTAGCTGTGGGCCGGATCGATCCCGCCGAGCAGCTCGACGATCAGGTCGGAGCGCTCGAGGATGTCGCCGAAATCGCCTTCGGAGCGGGTCAGGATGCCGGAGATCTCGGGCCGGCGGCCGGTCGCGGCCTGCACCGCGTCGGCCCGCTCGGCGAGCAGGTCGGCGAAGGCGGCGCCGACGTTGCCGTGTCCCAGTAGCCCGATGCGGACCGGTTTTGGCCCCTCAGGCATCGCGCGCGGTGAGGTCGTCATAGGTCTCGCGGCGGACCACGACCCGGGCCTCGCCGTCGCGGCAGAAGACGACCGGCGGGCGCGGCACGCCGTTGTAATTCGAGGCCATCGCGTGACCATACGCGCCCGTGGCCGGGGTGACGAGGACGTCGCCGACGGCCGGCTCGGCCAGCATCGCGTCGCGGACGAGTATGTCGCCGGACTCGCAGTGCATGCCGGCGACCGTCACGAGGGTGTCGGGCTGGGCGGCGGCGCGGTCGGCGACCAGCGCTTCGTAGCGCGAGCCGTAGAGCATCGGCCGCATGTTGTCGGACATGCCGCCGTCGACGGCGACGTAGGTTCGAATCCCCGGAATCTCCTTGACGGTGCCGACCCGGTAGGCGGTGAGGCCGGCGTTGGCGACCAGCGAGCGGCCCGGCTCGACCAGGATCCGCACTCCATCGCCGAAGACCTCGGCGATGCCGCGGACCTTGACGTCGACATAGGCGTCGATCGAAGGGGGCTCGTCCTCGGCGGTGTAGGCGACGCCGAGGCCGCCGCCGACGTTGACGACCTTGCACCACTCGCCCGCCAGCCCGCCGAGCGCGCGGATCGCCAGCGTGTACGGCTCGAGCTCGAAGATCTGGGAACCGATGTGGGCGTGCAACCCGACAAGCTCGAGCTTGTCGGAGGCGAGGACCCGCTCGATCGCCCGGGCCGCCAAGCCGTCCTCGAGGCCGAAGCCGAACTTCGAGTCGAGCTGGCCGGTGGTGATGTAGTCGTGGGTCGAGGGCTTGATCCCAGGGGTGACCCGGATCAGCACCCGCTGTGGCCTGTCGAGCAAGCGCTCGCAGCGCTCGATCTCGTCGAAGGAGTCGAGGATCAGGTGGCGGATCCCGGAGCGCGCGGCGAAGAGGATCTCCTCCTCGGTCTTGTTGTTGCCGTGCATGTGGATGCGGTCGGGATCGAAGCCTGCCCGCAGCGCCATGTGCAGCTCGCCGCCGGAGGCGACGTCGACCGAGAGCCCCTCCTCGGCGAAGAGCCTGTACGCCGCCGTGCAGGGGAACGACTTGCTGGCGAAGACGACCTCGAAGTCGCTGCCGCGGCGCTCGAAGGCCTCGCGATAGGAGCGGGCGCGGGCGCGGAGGTCGTCCTCGGCGTAGATGTAGGCCGGGGTGCCGAACTCGGCGGCGAGGTCGACGACGTCGCAGCCGGCGACCTCGAGATGGCCGCTCTCGTTTACCCGGCTCCCCGCCGGATAGACCGCCGAACCACTGATCGGATCGCCGCTCGCGACAGACCCCGCCTGTTCTCGCTCTGCCATCGGACCGGCATTCTGACGGTTACCGGAGCGAACCGATGCCAGGTCAGCGTTTGGGATGCAGCAGGCCTTCGACCGCGCCGACGGTTTCGTCGACGACTTTGCCGACGGTCGATTCGGGGCCGAGCACACCTTCGACGGCGCCTTCGGTCACGCCGGTAACGCCGGTTTTTTCCAGCGTCCCAGCGGTCACCGTTTCGTCGACGGCGCCAACGGTGTTGTTCACAGTTTCCGCGACTTTTCCAGAGGGAGTCGTCGCGGTCGAACCTGACCCTCCGCCGCTATTGCCGCCTCCCGACCCGGACGACGAGCCGCTGCCGCCGGAGGAACTCGGGGGAGTCGACCCCGACGCGGGAGCCGTGGTGGTCGGGGTCGTGCCGCCTCCACCGCCACCTGCTTCGGGCCCGGCCCCCGCCCCGCCGGCGGGCGTGGTCGCGGCGGGGTCGACCGAACCGCCGCCGGCCGGGTTGCCGGCGCCCGCGCCGCCCCCCGCACCGCCGTTCGCGGCCGCGGTCGTGCGCGTCGGGTTGGGCGCCGGCGCGGATGCGCCCGCACCCGCGCCGCTGGTCGCTTGCGCAGTCGGAGACCGCGGCTGAATCGCCGCCGCTATCGCCCAGCGCCGCGATCGGCCAGTTCCTGAATACCTGGGCGGAAACGAGCAGGACGAACACGGCGATGGCGACAACGATCAACGTCGCTCCCGACACCGCGCCCACCAGATAGGTGTGCGCCTGACGAACCATGACGACTGCTAAAGGTAACCCATCGGGTCAGTTACCTCGCCATATATACGGACCTCGAAATGAAGGTGAGGACCGAGGCAGCTGGGCCGCGACGCGGTCGGGGCGGGCGCCGAGCTCAGGCTTCCCGGGAGACGTTCTCGACCCGCAGCAGGCCCCCTTCGGCCTCCTCCTCCATCTGCAGGGTCGTGTGCTCGATCCCGAAACCCTCGCCGAGGGTCAGCTCGAGCCGGCGGCGGATCAGGTCGCGGTCGGCGCCCCGCGCGACGACGATATGGGCGGCGACCGCGCCGAACCCCGCCGTCACCGTCCAGACGTGGAGGTCGTGGACCGAACGCACCCCCTCCTCGCGGCAGATCGCGGCGCCCATCCCGTCGACGTCGAGGCCCGCCGGAGCCGACTCCATCAGCACCTCGAACGGCTCTTTGATCAGCCGCCAGGAGGAGGCGAGGACGAGCCCGGCGATCAGCAGGCCGACGATCGGGTCGACGATGTCGGAGCCGCCGGCGAGGACGAAGGCACCGGCGAGGACGACGCCGAGCGAGCCCAGCGCGTCGGCGAAGCTGTGGCGCAGGACGCCCTCGAGGTTGATGTCCTCGCGCTGGCCGCGGGCGAGGACCAGGGTCGCGGCGAGGTTGCCGGCGAGGCCGAGCGCGCCGAGGGCGAGGACGCCGGCGCCGTCGATGCCCGGCGGGTCGGAGAGGCGGCCGATCGCGGCGACCGCGATGCCGATGCTGACCGCGACCAGCAGCAGGCCGTTGACGAGGGCGGCGAGGACCTCGGAGCGCTGGTAGCCGAAGGTGCGGTTGCCGGCGGCCGGCAGCGAGGCCAGCCGCGCCGCGATCAGCGCCAGGACGATCGAGCCGACGTCCGACAGCAGGTGGCCGGCATCGGCGAGCACCGCCAGCGAACCGGTGAGGACGCCGCCGATCGCCTCGGCGAGCAGCATGACGACGTTGATCGCCAGCGCCACCCACATCCGCTTGCGGCTGTCCTCGCGCCGCGCCTCCAGCGCGTGCGCCCCGAACCCGTGGCCATGCCCAGCGTGGTCGTGCGAATCAGACACGCCCCGAGGATACGACCGCCGACGGGCCGATTTGTCGTCCCGTGGACGACAAATCGGCCCGTCGGCCACTGGCTAGGCGGCTACGGGCTCCTTGGCGGGGTCGGCGGCCATTGCGGCGGCGGCGACTTCGGCGCCGTACTGGAAGCGCTCGGCGTATTCGCGCGCCTGCATGCGGGAGATGACCATCCGCTGGATCTCCGCCGTGCCCTCGAACAGCTGGTAGATCTTGGCGTCGCGGAACCACTTCTCCAGTGGGCAGTCCGCATTCCAGGCGTAGGGGCCGACCAGGTCCATCAACGTCGTCGTCGCCCACATCGTCACGTCGCCGGCCTTGAGCTTGGACATCGAGCCCTGGCCGCCGGTCATCGGCACGCCGTTGCGACCCATCCAGGCGGCGCGCTGGACCAGCAGGCGGGCCGCTTCGATCTCGGTTGCGACGTCGGCCAGGGTCTGCTGGATCCGCTGCGTCTTCAGCAGCGGCACGCCGGCTTCGGACTGGCCGTCGAGGTACTCGAGGGTCCACTCGTAGGCGGCCTGGGCGATCCCCAGTGCCGAGGCGCCGACGATCGGCCGGGTGATCTCGAAGGTCGCCAGCGCGTCGGCCGAGCGGGAGTGCTGGCCGGAGCGGGCGCGCTCGAGCTTGCGGGCGAGCTTCTCCTCGCCGCCGAGCAGGTTCTCGACCGGGACCCGGCATTCGTCGAGCACGACCTCGGCCGTGTGCGAGGCGCGGATCCCGAGCTTCGACTCCTTTTTGCCCTGGCTGAGGCCGGGCGTCCCCTTGCCGACGATGAACGAGGCCTGGCCGCGGGTGCCGAGCTCGGGGTCGACGGTGGCGACGACGACGTGGACGTCGGCGATGCCGCCGTTGGTGATGAAGACCTTGGTCCCGTTGAGGACGAACTCGTCGCCCTCGCGGCGCGCCGTCGTCTTCAGGCTCTTGACGTCGGAGCCGGCCTGGGGCTCGGTCACCGCGTAGGCGCCGAGCTTGATCTCATCGCCGGTTCCGAAGCACTCCGGAACCCAGTGGCCGATCTGCTCCGGCGTGCCGGAGGCGGCGATGCCGGCGGCGGCGAGGCCCGAGCCGCTGATCGCCAGCGCCGTGCCGGCGCAGCCCCAGTGGAACTCTTCCGCCGTGATCAGCGTCATCTGGCCCTCGGAGTCGGAGGCCGAGCGCTGCAGCGACTCGATCCCCTGCAGGCCCTGGCGGCGGGCCTCCTTGATCACCTCCCAGGGGGTGCTCTCCTCTTCGTCGTGCTTGCGCGCGGCGGGGCGGATCACCTCGCGGGCGAACTTGCGGCACTTGGCCTTGAACTCGAGCTGCTCCTCGTTGAATTCGAAATTCATGGGTTCCTCCCTCAGCCTTGGACCGATTGACTGGTCAGTCAGCCAGTCGCCTCAACTGTATCCGACCGGGACGGCGGAGCATCCGGCGGCGGAGGCGGCATTCGCGCCCATCTCGACAGGTGCCCATGTAGCGTTGGCGCTGTGAGCGCCGAGCGACCGATCAACGCCGACGAGCCGGCCCCACGGCCACCCGAGTCTCCGGACGTACCAAAGGCCCCGCCACCGCAGCCCCCCGAGCCGACCACCAGGCCCGATCCCAGGCCCGCCGAGCCTGTCGCCAAGCCGGATCCGAAGCCCGTGGCGCCGAAGCCCGCGCCACGGGGGCGTCGTCGGTCGATGCCACTGACGCCGAAACTGCTCGCCGCCCTGGTCCTGGTCGCGATCGCCTTCATCGTCGTGGCGATTCTCGGCAGCAGCGGCGGCGGCCCGAAGAGCGCCTCCGACTCTCCTGGCTCGGCACCGGCCCCGACCAGCGACGCCGGCACGGCCCCCGAAGGCGCCGCCACGCAAGCGGCAGAACAGCTCGGCTATCCCTCCTTCGCGACCAACAACACGACCCGGATCGGCGGCTCGGACCCGGCCTCCAACGCCGCCGCCGTCGCGCTCGCGGTGTTCCCCTCGACCACCGCCGGCCAGCGCCCGGCGGCCGTGACCCTGGTCGACAAAGAAAACTGGGCTGGAGCGATCGCCTCAGCGGTGCTGGTGGCCGAACCGGTCCGCGCGCCGATTCTCATCTCCGCTGCCGACGGCGTGCCCGATGCGACGGCAGAAGCGCTCGAGGCCCTTACCCCGGCCGGGCTCAAGACCGACCACGGGGTGCAAATCCTCGCGATCGGCTCCGTCGCGGCGCCGGAAGACGCAAAGGTCAGGGAGGTCGGCGGCGGGTCGGCGGCAGCCGAGGCGGCCGAAATCGCCAAGCTGCGCGACCGCCTCTTCGGCTCGGCCCCCTCCCACATCCTCATCGCCTCCAGCTCCGATCCGGAAATCGCCGCCCCGGCCGCGGCCTGGGCGGCGCGCTCGGGCGACCCGGTCCTCTTCACCGGGTCCGGCGACCTGCCCGCGGCGACCGAAGCGGCCCTGAAGCGCCACACCAAGGTGCCGATCTACGTCCTCGGTCCCTCCTCCGCGATCTCCGCCAAGGTGATCAGCCAGATCGCGAAGATCGACGAAAACGTCAAGCGGGTCGGCGGCGAGAACCCGGTCGCCAACGCGATCGCCTTCGCCCGCTACGGCGACGGCGATTTCGGCTGGGACATCAACGATCCCGGCCACGGCTTCGTCCTCGCCCGCGGCAACGCGCCGATCGACGCCGCCGTGGCGTCGCCGCTCTCGGCCTCGGGAACCTGGGGCCCGTTGCTGCTCACCGACAGCGCTACTAAGCTCCCGACGGAACTGCGCAGCTACTTCCTCGACGTGAAGCCCGGCTACACCACCAACCCGACCCGCGCCTTCTACAACCATGTATGGGTGATCGGCGACCAGGAGGCGATCGACGTGAATCAGCAGGCTGAAGTCAACGGGCTGGCGGAGCTGGCCAAGATCGAAAGCACCGAACCGTGAGCGAAGCCGAGACCCCGGACCTGCTGGGCGGCACCGACGAGGTCACCGCCGAGGACATCCGCGCCCTGGTCGGCGCCTCCACCCCGCACTTCGCGCTGCAGGTACGCAACCGCGTCCGCCGCCTGATCGAGCCGCTGCCCGCCGACCATCCGGCCCGGCTCGAAGGCGAGCGCAAGATCGCCCGGCTCGAAGACCTGGCCGAGCACAGCGGCGACCCGCGGGGGACGCTGGGCATCTCGCATTGAAGTACCTCGCTCCAGGCGTCTGGCGACTGAAGGAGTTTCCGGCTCCGAGCATCAACGTCTACCTGGCCGAGGATGTGCTGATCGACGCCGGCCGGCGCTGGGACCGGCGGCGGATCTTCGCCGAGCTCGAGGGCAGGGAGATCTCGATGCTGGCGCTGACCCACGCGCATCCCGACCACCAGGGCGTCGCCAGGGACGTCTGCGAGGCGCGCGGCATCCCGCTCGCCTGTCACGCCGACGACGTCGAGGCGATGGAAGGCAAGCGCCCGATGCAGGAGGCGGCCGCCGGCAATCCCATCAACCGCGTGATCCGCAAGATCTGGCAGGGCCCGCCCTACAGGGTCGACCGCGTCCTCGGCGAGGGTGACGAGGTCGCCGGCTTCCGCGTCGTCCACGCGCCGGGCCACGCCCGCGGCGAGGTGATCTTCTTCCGCGAGCGCGACCGGGTCGCGATCTGCGGCGACGTGATCCGCAACATGAGCTATGCCACGGCGCTGCCGGGGATCAAGGAGCCGCCGGAGATCTTCACCTACGACCCGGCCGAGAACCGCCGCTCGATTCGCAAGCTGGCCGAGCTCGAGCCTTCCTTGATTCTTCCCGGCCACGGCCCCGCGGTGACCGATATGGCGGCATTCAACCGCTTCGTCGCCGCTCTCCCGGGTTAGGGGAAAGAGGTCAGGGGGTAGCCCTGACCCAGCCCCAACCTGGAAGGGAGTCCAGATGAGCACGCTCAAGAAGCGCCGTCCGTCCCCCGCGATGGTGGTCGCGATCCTCGCCCTGGTGGTCGCCCTCGGCGGCACCGCCTACGCGGCACAGCAGATCAACGGCGGCGCGATTATGAAGCAGTCGATCGGCGGCGGCAAGCTGAAGCACAACACCCTGACCGGCTACCAGATCAAGACCAACAAGATCGGGATCGTCCCGACCGCCATACGAGCGACGCACACCTACTGGGCGGTCGTCAACAATCCGAACGGCGCGGGCAACGCGACGCTCGCGCGGGCCAGCGACGCGGGTATCACCGCGACCGAGGGTGGCGGCGCCGTCAACGTCATCTTCCCGGTCAACATCAGCGGCTGCGCCAACGTCGCCGACCGCAACAACGCCGGCACGACCGTCCCCGCCTCGGGCTACGCGCAGACCAACACCTCGCCCGCCAACCCGAACGCGATTGAAGTCCACACCCGCGACAAAAACGGCGCCAACGAGGACGCCGACTTCCACCTGATCGTCATCTGCCCGTAGGCGAAAGTCAGGTGGGCCTCCAGGCGAGATTCCGGCGCCGCGCTCAGGCGTCCGGCCCGAAGGCGTCGATGATCCGGCCCTGGAACTCGCTCAGCTCCTCGGGCGTGATGAAGTAGGTCGGCGGAGTGAGGAAGAGGCCGTCGGCGCGCTCGGCGGTCGCCGCGACCCGGGCCCGGACCTTGTCGAGCGGTCCGGCGGCGCAGTAGGTCTCGACCATCTGGTCACTGATCGCGGCGGGAACGCCGGCAAGGTCGCCGCGGCGAAAGGCATCGCCGGCGGCGACGGCGTTGTCGGCGAAGCCGTGCAGCTCCCAGAGCGGCATGTAGGTCTTGACGGTCGCGTAGAAGGAGATCGTGCGGCGGGCCATCTCGATCGCCCGGCCCTCGTCGTCGTCGATCGCGCAGCAGACGGTCGGCAGGTAGTCGAAGTCCTTGCGCTCACGGCCGGAGCGGCTCAACCCGGTCTCGAAAGCGTCGACGACGACCTCGTCGATCCAGCGCAGGCTCTGGATCGGGTGGCCGATCAGGCCGTCGGCGACGTCGCCGGCCATCCGCGCCATCCCGCCCTGGACCGCGGCCGTGTAGATCGGCACCGCCTCGCGCGGCGCCTGGTGCGGGCGGACCCAGCCCTTGATGTCGATGTCGTAGTACTCGCCCTCGTAACGGATCGGCTCACCGGCGGTGGCCTGGCGCATGATCAGCCGGGTCGCCTCGATCGCCTCGCGCAGATGCGGCGCGGGCTTCCCGTAGTTGGCGTTGTGCCAGGTTTCGTTCAAGCGTTTGACCCCCGCCCCCATCCCGAAGCGGAAGCGCCCGCCCGACATCTCGTCGATGTCGAGCGCGGTGACCGCGTGGATGAAGGGGCTGCGGGTGAAGGCCCAGACGATCCCGGTGGCGACATCGATCCGCTCGGTCTTGGCCGCCAGGTAGGCCGCCTGGGTGACGGCGCTGCGGAACAGCTCCGGCGCCCAGACGCACTCGACCCCGGCCGCCTCGGCACGCAGCGTCTCGTCCTCGAGATCGGCAATCGAGGTGCCGATCGCGGCGACGGATATCCGATCGAGCGCGGCCATCGCTCGCCTCAGGCGGCAGCCGGCGCGGCGGCGCCGGCGAAGACCGCGTCGGCGACGCGTTCGCGGTGCCACTTGGCGTCGCCGAAGATCGCCGCGTTGGCGCGGCCGCGCTTGAGGAAGAAGTGGAGGTCGTGCTCCCAGGTGAAGCCGATCCCGCCGTGGACCTGGATCGAGGCGTTGGGAACGCGCCAGCCGGCGTCGGAGGCGTAGGCCTTGGCCATCGAGGCGGCGGTGGGCAGCGACTTCGGCTCGGCGTCGGCGGCCCAAGCGGCGCCGTAGACGAGCGAGCGGGCGTTCTCGGTCTCCAGCAGCATCTGGGCGCAGCGGTGGGAGACGGCCTGGTAGGCGCCGATCGGACGGCCGAACTGCTGGCGGTCTTTGGCGTACTCGACCGCCATCTCCATCGTCCGCTGGGCGATCCCGGTCGACTCGGCCGCCAACGCGACGCAGAGGCGGTGGAAGACGGCGAAGTAGTCGGGGCCCGCCGCGGGCAGGCTGTCGGCGGCGGCGACCCGGACGCCCTCGAAGTTGACCGAGGAGAAGCGGCGGGTCGGGTCGATCGAGGGTTCGGCAGTCGACCGAGACCCCGTCGGCGCCGGCCTCGACGACGTGGCGGCGGCCATCGGAGGTGGCGACGACGAAGAGGTCCGCGCCGGCGGCATCGGGGACCAGCGTCTTGAGGCCGTCGAGGACGATCCCCTCGCCGTCGGCCCTGGCCTCCATCGTGAACTCACCGATCGTCGCCGGCGAGCCGGCGTCCCAGAGCGCGGGCGCGCCGCGCAGCTTGCCCTCGGCAAGCGGCCGCAGGAAGCGCTCGCGCTGGTCGTCGGAGCCGCAGAGGGTCAGCGCCAGGCCGACGATCGTGTTCGAGAGCAGCGGTGAGGGCGCCAGCGCGTAGCCCATCTCCTCGAAGAGGACGGCCAGCTCGACGATGCCGAGCCCCTGTCCACCCCACTCCTCGGGGAAGGCCAATCCGGTCCAGCCCAGCTCGGCCATTTCGTCCCAGCCGGCGGCGTCGGTGCCGTCGTCGCTGGCGGCGATCTCACGGATCCGCTCGGATTTGAAGCGCGAGGCGAGGAAGTCGTGCGCGGTCGACTTGATCGCCTGCTGCTCGTCGGTCAGATCGAAGTACATAGGTAAGCGCCAGCCCCTAGCGAAGCCTCGGCAGGCCGAGCACGCGCTCAGCGATGATGTTCTTGAGGATGTCGGTCGTGCCGCCCTCGATCGAGTTGGCGCGCGAGCGAAGGAAGCCGTACTGCCAGGCGCCGTTGTCGATCGCCTGGGCGGCGCCGCGCGAGAGCGGCGCGTAGGCCCCCTCGATCTCCAGCGCCAGCTCGTTCAGGCCCTGGCTGATGTCCGACCACTGCCACTTGCCGAGCGAGCCCTCGGGCCCGGGAATCCCCGACTGCATCGTCTTGGTCAGCCCGCGGTAGGCGGCGAGCCGCATCGCCTCGGCCTCGATGTTGAGCTGCGCGATCCGCTGCCGGTAGTAGGCGTCGTCCGCCGCCGAGCCGCCGTTGGTGCGGACCTCGGTCGCCAGCCTGGCGAGCCGACTGAGGCTGTTCTGGATCTGGGCGATGGCGCCGAAGGCGAGGCCGGCGCGCTCGTTCATCAGCGTCGTGATCGCCACCCCCCAGCCGTTGCCGACGCCGCCGACGACGTTCTCCTCGGGGATCCGCGCCTCGTCGATGAAGACCTCGTTGAACTCGCCCTCGCCGGTGATCTGGACCAGCGGTTTGGCTTCGACGCCCTCCTGCTCCATGTCCATCAGGAAGTAGGTCAGGCCCTGGTGCTTGGGCGCGTCGGCGTCGGTGCGGGCGACGAGCATGCACCACTTCGCGTACTGGGCGAAGGTGGTCCAGACCTTCTGGCCGCTGACGACCCATTCGTCGCCATCCTTGACCGCGCGGGTCTTCAGCGAGGCCAGGTCCGAGCCCGACTCCGGCTCGGAGAAGCCCTGGCACCAGATCTCCTCGCCGGTCAGGATCGGCTCCAGGTAGCGCTGCTTCTGGGCGTCGGTGCCGTGGGCGATGACCACCGGGCCGCCCATCGCCAGGCCGAGCACGTTGGCCGGGCTCGGCGCTTCCTGGCGGGCCGCCTCGCCGACGAAGATCGCCTGCTCGATCATCGTCGCGCCGCGGCCGCCGTACTCCTGCGGCCAGGAGATCCCGGCCCAACCGGCGGCATGCAGCTTCAGCTGCCACTCGCGGCGAAAGGCCATGACCTCGTCGAGCCCACCCTCGGGCTCGGGGCCGGGGTTGTTCTCCAGCAACCAGGCGCGAACCTCGTCGCGGAACCCCTCCTCCGATGGCGACAGCGTCAGGTCCATCGGTCGATGAGCATATAGGTCGACTGGCCGATCAGCCAGAGGCAGGTCGCCTCGACCCTGCTTGCGGGAAGCTCAGATGCGCTGGATCAGAGTCCCGTGCCCAGCCCGCCGCCGCAGCACATCGTCACCAGGCCGATCTCCTTTTCGGAGCGCTCCAGCTCGTGCAGGAGGGTCGTGATCAGGCGAGCGCCGGAGGAGCCGAGCGGGTGGCCGAGTGCGATCGCGCCACCGTTGACGTTGACCCGTTCCATGTCGGGGTCAAGCTCGCGGCGCCAGGCTCCGACCACCGCGGCGAAGGCCTCGTTGATCTCGACCAGGTCGATGTCGTCGATCGTCATCCCGTTGCGCTCGAGCAGCTTTTCGGTCGCCGGGATCGGCCCGGTCAGCATGATCACCGGATCGACGCCGACGGTGGTCTGGTCGAAGATCCGCGCCCGCGGCTTCAGCCCCAGGGCGTCGGCCTTCTCGCGCGCCATCAGCATCACCGCGGCGGCGCCGTCGGAGACCTGGGAGGAGTTGCCGGCGGTGACCTTGCCGTCGGGCTTGAACGCCGGCTTCAGGTTCGCCAGCCCCTCGAGCGTCGTCTCGCGCAGGCCCTGGTCGGTCATGTAAGTGTCGCCGTTGACCTGGAAGGGAATGATCTCGCGCTCGAAGCGGCCCTCCGCGGTCGCCTGCTGGGCGAGCTGCTGGGAGCGCAGGCCGAGCTCGTCGAGCTCGGAGCGGGGGATCTCCCATTTGTCGGCGATCATCTCCGCCGAGAGGCCCTGCGGGATCAGGTTGTAGTGCTCGAGCAGCTCGGGCGTGAACGGCGCCCCGAACTCCTCGACCACCTTGGCCCCGACGGCAAAGGAGTTGTGGCCCATGTGCTCGACGCCGCAGCCGATGACGACGTCGTGGACGCCGCTGGCGATCAGGGCGGCACCGAGATTGACCGCCTGCTGGCCGGAGCCGCACTGACGGTCGACGGTCGTCGCCGGCACCTCCTCCGGCAGACCGGCCTGGAGCCAGGCGTTACGGGTGATGTTGAAGGCCTGCTCGCCGAACTGCTGCACGCAGCCGCCGATCACGTCGCCGACCTCGAGCGGATCGACGCCGGCGCGCGAGACGAGCTCTTCGAGGTTGCGGGCCAGCAGGGTCGAGGGGTGGGTGTCCTTGTAGTACCCCTTCTCCGGGTGGCCGCGGCCGATCGGCGTCCGCGCCGCCTCGACGATCACCACGTCGCGCCCCCCGAAGCTGCCCTTTCCGTTCTCCGCCATCGCTCTCTCCGTTCTTCAAGTTTTGGAACGAACCCGACTCCCTGCCGAAATCATAGATATCCGACCGACCCGTCGATCGGACTTACCCGCGGAGCCCTGTAGACCTCACGGCATATCTCCGGGCGAGCGTGATAGGAACCCCGGCCAATGAGCACTCAACAGGGGTACGAGAGTCCGGGGATCGCGGGGAGCGGGGCAATCGCCACCGGTCTGGCCGCCGTCTCGACCACCACCGCGGAGACGATCCTGCTCGCCCGCAGCGAGGCTTCCGCCTGGCGCGCCGAGGAGAAAGTCGTCGCCGCCTGCGCCAAGATCGAGGGCGCCGAGCCCTCGCGGCTGCGGGTGACGACCGACCCGGCTGACCTGGCCGATTGCGACGTAATCGTCGAGGCCGTGATCGAGGATCTCGACGCCAAGGGGGAGCTGCTGGCGAGGATCGACGCCGCTTGCCCCGAGGCCGACCTGGCGACGACGACGTCCTCGCTGGGGATCGGTGAGATCGCCGTGGCCGCCGGAACTCCACGCCTGTACGGCCTGCATGTCTTCAATCCGGTGCCGCGGATGCAACTGGTCGAGGTCTGCGTCCCCGATGGCGCCGCGGGATCGCGCGAGAAGGCGCTGGGCTGGTGCGCGGCGCTCGGCAAGACCGCCGTCGAGGTCCCCGACCAGGCGGGCTTCGTCGTCAACCGCCTGCTCTTCCCCTACCTCTTCGACGCCGTCCGGATGGTCGAGCGGACGGGGATGGAGGCCGGTGAGGTGGACACCTGCATGAAGCTCGGCGCCGGCCACCCGATGGGCCCGCTGGCGCTGCTGGACTTCGTCGGCCTCGACGTCGCCGAGGCGATCGGCGACGCCCTCTACGCGGACTCCAGCGAGCCCGCCCACAAGCCGCCGGGGTTGATGGTCGAGATGGTCGGCGAACAGAAGCTGGGGCGCAAGAGCGGCGCAGGGTTCTACCCGTACGACTGAGCGTTTGGGAGGGCCTCGTCGGCCGGCTGCTACTCAGCCCGCGCGGTCTTGCGCTTGCCGGAGATGTCCCAGATGACGTCGGCCTCGGAGATGCCCTGGCGCCTCGCGGCGGACTCGATTTCCTCCCAGGGCAATTCGGCTTCCGGTAAGTCGTCCCAGCGAGCGAGGTCAAGTGCCTCGATCGAGCCTTTCAGCGCCGGGCCGAGATGCTCCTCGGAGCGCAACAGCGCCCTCAGAACCTCCAGCTGCTTGTCGGTCAGGCGTACAACCCACATGCCGCACCTCCAGCGTTCGGGGGGATCGCAGGTTGCTCGAAGAAGTTAGGCCGAGGGACGGACGGAACCGCTGATCCGCACCGCCTCGATGCGGTTCTCCCGCACCGCCTCGACCCGGATCGTGTAGCCGTTGGCGACGATCGAGTCGCCGCGCTTGGGCAGCCGTCCGAGTTCGGCGAAGACGTAGCCACCGACCGAGTTGTACGCGTCGGTGTCGGCCGGCAGCTCGATCCCGGCGTCTGTCAGGTCACCCAGTGAGACGTGGCCGCGGACGAACCAGTCGCCGTTGGTCAGCCGCCGCAGGTCCGCGGCGCGGGGGTCGGTCTCGTCCTCGATCTCCCCCACGACCTCCTCGAGGATGTCCTCGACGGTGACGATCCCGACCGTCCGCCCGTACTCGTCGACGACGACCGAGAGCGAGGTGCGCTGGACCTGGAGATCGTGCAGGAGGTCGTCGAGCGGGCGGGTCTCGGGGACGATCAGCGCGTCGCGGATCACCGTCGCGATCGCCGCCTCGGGGCCGTCGCTCATGTAGAGCCGGGCGAGGCTGTTGTTGTGGACGATGCCCTTGACCCGATCGGGGTTCTCGTCCTCGATCACGACCAGCCTGGTGTGACCCGACGTGACGCAGCGCCGCAGCGCCGCCTCGACCGATTCCGAGGCGTCGACGGTGATCACTGCCGGGATCGGCGTCATCACCTCACGGGCCTCCTGCTCGTGCAGATGGAAGACGCCGCCGAGCATCCCCGCCTCGCCGGGATCGAGGGTGCCGCCGAGCCGTGAGCTGTCGATGATCTGCTTCAGGTCCTCGGCGGTGTGGTGGGTCTCGAGGTCCTTGGGGTTGACGCCGAAGAGCCTGACGATCCCGTTCGAGACCCAGCTCAACCCCCTCGTCACCGGCGCCGTCGAGACCCGGAACCAGTTCAGCGGCCGCGACACCCGGCGGGCGACACGCTCGGCGTTGGCGATCGCCAGCATCTTCGGCACCTGCTCACCGATACTGATGTGGATCGCAGTGACGAGGATGAAGGCGATCGCCAGGGAGATTCCGGCGGCAGCGCCGTGCGAGAGGCTGCCGAAGAGCGGTTCGAGCAGCTTCGCGATCGAGGGCTCGCCGAGGAAGCCGATCCCGATCGAGGCGATCGTGATCCCGATCTGGCAGGCGGAGAGCGATTCGTCGATTTTGTCGAGCTGCTCGACGACCGCCTCGGCGCCGGATTCGCCTTCCTCGGCCAGCTGTTCGATTTTGCCGCGGCGGCTGCGCACGAGGGCGAACTCGGCAGCTACGAAGAAGCCGTTGATCGCGATCAACAGCAGAAGCAGGACGAGCAGGAGAACGCTCATCGGCTATGCGGCCCGGTACTTCGGGCTGGAGCGTCGTCGGCCATTCGGCGAACGCAATATAGCTGCCCATACTCGTGGAACTTCGTGCAGGTGCGATATTGACCGAATAATGCGCGTTGCAACTCTCAGCGAGGTACTCGAAGAGGTCATTCGCCTCGGCGAGGCGACAGGCATGGAGGAGCACGCCCACGAACAGCGCGGCGAGCTCGAGGGCAGGCTGGCGACGATCCGCGCCGCCGTTTCCGCCGCGCCGAGCCCACGGGTGATCGCCCTCGAGCGTCTCGACCCGCCCCGGGTGGGCGGCTTCTGGATCCCGGAGATGATCTCGATCGCGGGCGGTGAGGACGTCGCCGGCGATCCCGGCCTCAACCCGGCCGAGGTCGGCTGGGGCGAGCTGAAGAGCCTCAACGCCGAGGTCGTGATCGTGATGCCCGACGGCTCGGTCGAGGACGCCCACGCCCAGGCGATGGAGCACTGGGAGCGGATCGCCGGGCTCGGCGCCACGCGGGCGTACGCCGTCGATGCCGCGGCCGCCTTCTCCGAGCCCGGGCCGCGCCTGGTCGACGGCGTCGAGCTGCTCTGCCACCTGCTGCACCCGGAACTGATGAGCGCCCCGGGCAACACCGCCTTCTCGGTCCTGCAGGCGCCGATCACCCGGCGTCCGCACGAAGACTGAGCCGCCTCAGGCGACGGCAAGGGCGCCGAGGACCGAGACGATGCCGACGATCGTCATCCCGGCCAGTTCGGCCGGCAGTCGCCGCCGTCCCAGCATTCCCCGCTCGCCCGCGACGATCACGACCGCGCAGGCAGCGCCGCCGACCAGCCCGCCGATGTGCCCGCCGAGACTGACGCTGGGATCGCTCAGGTTGAAGAAGAAATTGAAGATGAGGAGAATCCCGATGCTCCGCACGATGTGCTCGGCCCGGTTCTCAAGAGCGATCACCAGGCCGGCCCCGGCGATGCCGAAGATCGCCCCCGACGCACCGATGGTGAGAACGTACGGGCCGCTCAGGATCAGCGCCCCGAGGGCACCGGCGAAGAGCGAAGCGAAGTACAGGAAGAGGAAACGTGACGTCCCTACTGCGGGCTCGACCAATCGGCCGAGGAAGAAGAGCACCACCATGTTGAAGCCGATGTGGAAAATTTCGGCGTGCAGGAACGCGCCGGTGAGCAGCCGGTAGACCTCGCCTTCGGAGACGAAGTAGCCGACCAGCCCGTAGTGATCCAAGATCGAGTTGCTGGGGTGGTTGATACCGCCCGGGCCAGTCGCGATCTCGACCAGGTAGATGATCACGTTGATCGCGATCAGCACCATCGTCGCCGGGAAGGCGCTGAACTGGCCGGGGGTGCCGGTCGGGTTGCGGACGACTTTGGTCCGCTGCCGCATGCACTCCGGACAGCGCATCCCGACCGGGGTCGGGGTCATGCAGTCGGGGCAGATCGGCCGCCCGCATGAGGAGCAGGAAACGCCCGTCTCGCGGTCAGGGTGGCGGTAACAAGTCTCGGCCATCGGGAGAGGCAGCCTACAATCGGCGCCGATGGAGGCCGCAAGTCCCGCCCGCCTGTTCGCCGCCGTGGCCGGCGCCCTGTTCCTCGTGCTCGGCATCGCGGGCTTCTTCTACAGCGCCTCCTTCGGCGCCCCGGGCGGCGTCGAGGCGGCGCTCGGTGTCCTCCGGGTCAACGCCTGGCTCAACCTCCTCTACGTCGCCGCCGGGGTATTGGGACTACTCGCCGCCGGCAACGCCTCCCGGCCCTACGCGCTCGCCGCCGGCGCCCTCTTCACGGCGCTGGCGATCTGGGGTTTTGTCCTCGACCCCGGCGCCGCGATCGCCGGCTTCCTTCCCGCCGCGGGCGGCAACGAAGCGCTCAACCTGACCATCGGCCTGCTCGGCCTCGCCGCGGCGGCCGGAACCCCACGGACCAAGCGACTACAGGCGCGAGCGCAGGCCGCCGGCAAGGGAGCGTAGGCCGCTCTCGCCCTTCTGCCGGCTGCGACGGCGCAGCTCGAGCAGGACCAGGGCACCGGTGGCGACGCCGCCGGCGCCGACGGCGACCACCGGGCGAACCCAGTTGCGCGGATCGCGCAGCGCCCGCAGCTCACTCTCGGAAAGTTCCTCGGCCCAGTCCGAGAGCTCCTCCGCGGCCGCTTGGGTAACGGCCGCGAGGGTGTCCTCGACCCGGCCGGAGAGCCGCTCGGGCGGCTCGATCGGGCGCAGCGCGTCGGTCAGCAGGCTCTCGACGTCCCAGCTGCTCCCCGTCAGGCTTTCGCTTACCTCACTCATCGCTCATCTCCTCCTGCAGCTGCTTGATCGCGCGATGGATCAAGACCTTGGTGGCGCCATCTGACTTGCCCATGGCGCGGGCGATCTCGCGGTTGTCCATGCCGAGCGCGAAGCGCATGATCAGCGCCTCGCGCCGGTCCTCGGAGAGGTGCTCGAGGTTGGCCATCACCTGGCGCAGCTCCTCGCGGCCCTCGGCGATCGCCACGGTGTCGTGGCGGGTGGCGATCGGGTCGGTCTCTTCCAGCGGCGTCTGCGGCCGGCGCGAGCGATCGCGGTAATAGTTGGAGGCGAGGTTGTGGGCGATCCGGATCAGCCACGGCCGCAGTGGCCTGCCGTCGGACTCGCGACGGGCGCGGTCGAAGTGGCGATATGCCTGCAGGAAGGCCTGCTCGGTCAGGTCCTCGGCGTCGTGGTGATTGCCAACTCGGTAGTACGCGTAGGAGTAGACGTCGCGCAGGTGGGCTTTGTAGAAGTCCGAGAAAGCGCGGTCCAACTCCGCCTTCGCCGCCGGAGCCATGTCGCGGGGCTCGACGTTCTCGCTGGGGCCGCTCACCGATCAAGCCTAAAGCCATCAGGCCGCCCGCCTCGCGCCGCTCGACCTGGCGCAGCCCGGCGACCCACTCCCCGGCGTCGATCTCGCCGCGGATCAGTTCGGCGAGCCCACTGAGGGCATCGGCCGACACCCCGGAGGCGGCAACGGCCTCGGCCAGCAGCGGCGTCGTGTCGAGTCCCTCCGAGGCCTGGCCGATGATCTTCGGGATCTCGGCCGACGGCGTGCCGGTGCCGAGCAGCTCCCCGGCGCGGCGGTTGCGCCCGGCCGGGGCCATCATCGTCGCGGTCAGGTCGCCGACCCCGGCGAGGCCGGAAAAGGTCTCCAGCTCGGCCCCGTGCTTGATCGCGTACTCGATGCACTCGCTCCAGATCTCGGCAACCGCGATGCCGGCGGCGTTGAGCCCGTGCGGCTCGGCGGCGGCGGCGGCCAGGGCGGCGGCGTTCTTGGCGGCCCCCGCCATCTCGACGCCGGTGACGTCGCGCGAGCGCTCGCAGACCAGGCCGGCGGTATCGAAGACCTCGCCCAGCTGGGTGCGCAGATCCGGATCGGCGGAACCGAGGACCAGCGCCGCCGAGCCGGAAACGGCCTCGCGGGCATGGGCCGGGCCGCCGAGGCAGGCGATCGCCCGCGCCCGAACCCGTTCGCCGACGTATTCGGCGGGAAGCTGCCCAAGCGGCGGAATCAGCCCCTTGGTCATCAGCAGGATCGAGGAGCGCCCCCCGACCCGATCGGCGATCGCGCCGACGGCCTGGGGAAGCGACTTGGAGGGAATCGCCAGGCAGATCAGGTCGAGGCCATCGAGCTCGATCTCCGACGCCTGGCGAACGTCGACCGAGTCGGGCAGGGGAACGTCGGGGAGGTAGCGGCGGTTCTCCCCCCACTCGACCAGCTCCGCCACCCGCTCGGCGGTGCGCGCGCCGAGCTGGACCTCGAGCCCGCCGCGGGCCAGGAGGACGGCGACGGCCGTACCCCAGCTGCCGGCGCCGATCACCGCGGCGCGGCGCAGCGGCGGCAGCCCTCCCAGGTCTTCCCACTGCAGCTGCACGTTGGGCCAGATCCGGGCCGTGACGGTTTCCGCCAACGCCCGCGAGGGCTCCTCGGCGACCGGGAAAGTCATCGCCCTGCCGAGCCGGACCTTGACCTTGCGGGGCCGGATCCGCCAGCCGCGGCGGACGTGTTCGGTGCCGAGCACGGCGGTCGGGATCACCGGGGCGCCGGTCTGCAGCGCCAGCCGACCGACACCGCGCCGCGGGAAACCCAGGGTCCCGCGGCGGATCCGGGTCCCCTCGGGGAAGATCGCCACCGCTCCCCCGCGTTCGACGATCAGCCGCGCGGTCTCCATCGATTCCTCGTCGGACTCGCCGCGGCGGATCGGGAAGGCGCCGAGTCGGGAGAGGATCCAGCCCTGCCAGGGCCGCCGGAAGAGCTCGACCTTGGCGACGTAGTTCATCGGCCGCCGCCAGGGCAGGCAGCCACCGATCGCAAAGGGGTCGAGGAAGCTGCGGTGGTTGGCGGCGACGATCATGCCGCCCTTCAGGCGGGCGTGCTCGCGGCCGGTGCGGCCATAGCGAAAATAGACGAGGAAGAACGGGGTGAGAAAGACACGCGCGAGGATGTACAGCGGCCAGTTGACGCTGTGCTTGCGGGTGTAGGCGTGGTATTTGGCCAGGCGCTCGGCGGTCACGCAGAGCGCTACACGGGCGGGCCGACCTGGTTACCCGCCGGCGGCCGCGAGCAATCGCTCGAGGTCGGCACGGGAAGGAGGGACCGGGACGTGGGCCAGCTCCGAGCGAGCGAGCATCGCCTCGATCGCCTCCTCGAGCTCGGCTTCGCCGGCGCCCAGGGCCGCCAATCCGGGCGGATTCCCGCCCAGGGAAAGCAGGCGCGCTTCCAGTCCCTCGAGATCGGATCCGAGCGCGGCCGCCAACGGGGCGAAGTCGCCGGGGGCCTGGGCGGCGAGAAACGCGACCGCTCGGGGCAGGATCGTCGCATTGGTCTCCGCGTGCGGAGTGCCGCAGACTCGGACGAGGGTCTGGCAGATCACATGGTGGAGGCCAAACTTGGCGGAGTCGATCGCATAGCCGCAGAGCAGCGACCCGAGCGCCAGGTCCGGGCGCTCGCGGGCGCTGGGGCCCTGGTCGAGGGTGGCGGCGATCAGCTCGGCGCCGCGCAGCGCCGTCATCACCGAGACCGGGTTGGCGAAGGGCGTGTAGAGCGAGTCGGCGCCGTGGGCGAGGGCGTTCATCGAGCTGGCGCGCAGCTGCGGGTCGGGCTGGCTCGTCATCGTCGCCGGGTCGGCGATCACCAAGCGCGGACGGACCATCCCCAGGACGCGGCTCTCGGATCCCGCCGGAAGCCGGTGGATTGAGGTCATCTCAGCCCCCGACATCGTCGTCGGGATCGCGACGACCTTGGCGCCGTTAACTGAGGCGAGCGCCTTGGCGACATCGATCACCCTGCCGCCCCCCAGAGCAACAAGCGCCGTCGCCGACGGGCCGATTTGTCGCCCTATAGGCGACAAATCGGCCCGTCGGCCCGTGGTCTCGTGTAGGAGGTGGGCGGCCAGGTCGGGAACCTGACCTGGCGGGACGTCGTGGACGCTCGTCGCCGCAGCCGTCAGCTCCGCCGCACCAGCCCGCGCCCGCGGCGTGCTCAGCAGCGCGAAGGGGACGAGGTCGCGGCCCTGGATCAGCTCCGCCGCCCGCTCCAGCCCGTCGGCGCGGAAGACGACGGTTCGTCCGGCGTCCTCCCAGACGAAGTCGCCGACCACTACTCCGGGTCCGAGCGCGGGTTCCTGACCGGCCTGAGATTCGGTTCGACCTCGGCCCGCAGGTGCTCGAAATCAGGCGGCAGCGAGAGCTTCTCGCCGAGGTGCTCGAGCGGCTCGTCGACGGTGAAGCCGGGGCCCATCGTCGCGATCTCGAAGAGGACCCCGCTGGGCTCGCGGAAGTAGATCGACTTGAAGTAGAAGCGGTCGATCTCGGGCGTCGGCCTGGCGCCGGCGGAGATCGCCTTCTCGCGCCACTGCAGGTGCTCCTCGATCGTCGAGGCCCAGGCGATGTGGTGGACGCTGCCCGCGCCCTGCAGTCCTGGCTCGGCGGGAGGCTCGTCGTAGAGATAGCGGCCGCCGCGAACGTCGCCCCGCGCTTCCCAGGCGCCATCCACCGGCTCGAACTCGAGCGCTTCCAGCAGGCCGCCGCTGGCGTCCGGCGCGGCGCTGTATGCGCGGGCGGCGTGGAAGCCCTGCAGCGCCAGCTCGGCCGGGATCTCCGGGTGCTCGGCGGTCAGCGGCGGGTCGGGGACGTCGACGACGAGCAGCTCGTGCTCGAGCCCCTCCGGATCGGCGAAGCAGAGGCCGGCGCCCTCGGCGCGCGACTCGATGCCCTTCGCGGCAAGTCGCTCGGCCCAGAAGGAGAGCGAATCCGCCGAGGCGACCCGCCAGACGATTCGGTGCACCATCCCGGCGCCGGCTCGCCCGAGCGGCGCCCCCGGATACTCGAAGAAGGTGAGGTCGGAGCCCGGATCGCCGCCCTCGTCGGCGAAGAAGAGGTGGTAGACGGTCGGGCTGTCCTGGTTGACCGTTTTCTTGACCAGTCTCAGGCCCAGAACGCCGGCGTAAAAGTCGACGTTGCGCTGAGCGTCCTCGGTGATCGCGGTTATGTGGTGGATCCCCTCAAGCTTCATCGCTCACGTATAGCATCCCGGCGATGAGCCGCGGGCGACGACGCACTGTGAAAGCCCTCGTCGTTCTTGGCTCGGTGCTCGCCTTCCTCAGTGTTTTCGCGATCTGGATCGAGCGGCAGGCCCTCAATACCGGCGACTGGGTCTCGACCAGCGGCAAACTGCTGCAGAACGAAACGATCCGCACCGCGGTGGGCGACTATCTGGTCGACCAGCTCTACGAAAACGTCAACGTCGAACAGGAACTGAAGGACATCCTGCCCGGCGAAACCAAGCAGCTCGCCGGCCCCGCCGCCGGCGGTCTGCGCCAGGTCGCCGGTCAGGGCGCCGAAAAGGTCCTCGAATCCTCGACCGCCCAGGAACTCTGGGAAGACGCCAACCGCAGCGCCCACGAACAGCTCCTCGCGGTGCTGGAAAACAAGGGCGAAGCGGTTTCCACCGAAGGCGGAAACGTCAGCCTCAACCTCGGCAGCCTGATCACCAACCTCGCCGGCCAGGTCGGGATCGGGGGCACGCTGGCGGAAAAGCTGCCACCGGACGCCGGCAAGATCGAGATCCTCCACTCCAACGAACTGAAGACCGCGCAGAACATCGCGGTCGCGATCAAGGGCCTGGCGTTGGTTCTCTCACTGCTCACCTTCATCGCCTTCGGGATTGCCATCTACCTGGCCCGCGGCAGCCGCTGGGTGGCTGTGCTCTTCGCCGGGATCGGCCTGATCGCCGCCGGGTTCGCGGTGATCGTCGCCCGCCAAATCGCCGGCGGAATCGTCGTCGACGAACTGGTCAACGTGCAGAGCGTCAAGCCGGCGGCGGAAGCGACCTGGTCGATCGCCACCTCGCTGATGACGAGCATCGCGACAACCGTGATCGTCATCGGGGTGCTCTTCTCGGCGGCCGGCTGGCTCGGCTCGCCGACCGGCTCGGCGCGCTCGACCCGCCGCGTCCTCGCGCCGGCGCTGAGCGAACACGTCGCCTACGTCTACACCGGCCTGGCGATCATCGTCGGCATCTACTTCATCAGTGGACCGACCCAGGGGGTACGCACCTTCCTGACCACCGTGGTGATCGCCGGAATGGCGGCGTTCGGGATCTTCGAGCTGCGAAAACAGACCGCCGTCGAATTCCCCGACGCCAAATTCAGCGACACCTTCGGCAGCACCCGCGACAAGGTGGTCAGCGCCGTCAAGGGAGCCAACATCGGCGAGCGGGCTTCGAAGCTGCGGCTGCCCGATATGCGCCGACCCGAAGCCGAGGAGCCCTCGGAGGCGTCGACCACCGAGGCGCCCACCGCCGTGATCGGCAACGACGAGGACTCCCGCCTGGCACGGCTCGAACGCCTCGGCTCCCTACACGCGAAGGGCATCCTCACCGATGCGGAGTTCGCCGCCGAGAAGGCGCGGGTCCTCTCGGGCTCCGACTCGTAAGGGCCTAGGAAGCCGTGTACCTGTAAAAGTGCTCCGTGGAGCCTCGTACGGGCCGGGTGTCCACCAGTTTCAGCGCTTCCACGTCGGCGAGTACTTGGAAGTGGTAGCTCAGATTGGGCAGAGGCCGGCCAAGCCGGTCGGAGATTTCTTTCGGCGAGATCGCACCTAATTTGGCGAGATCTGCGATCTGGGCTCTCAACGGATGTTCAAGCGCCTTCGCCTTGGGGTCTTCGTTCCTCGCGCCCACGCGCCGAACCTACGCAGCGGCGAGGCTGGCCGTCAAGCCAATCCGTTCCACTGGTCCAACGGAATGGACCATCCCACCGATCTTGGATGCGGCTTGCCGATGTAGATCATCGCCGCGAAATCACCTCGACCCGGCCGGGCCATCGAGGCGGTTACCCAGCTAGGCCCCCTTGACTGTGGAGCACGCTGGGATCGTCTGCGATACGACGACGATCTTCACCCAAAATCACCCCCTCCCCATCCTTGAACACAATGTCCATCGGAGGTTTTAGTGGACGTATTTCCAACAGTGGATCCGATTCGCCCATTTTGCGAATGAAGATTCGTTATAAAGTTGATTACCTCTTAGTGAACAGAGGATTACGAGCAAACAAAGGAGCACGGGCCGATGCCTAGCCGGGGTAGAGAGGGACGGAAGCGAAAGAGCGGGGCGGTGGCGGTGGCTCAAGCGCTGTCGCATCCAACGCGGGTCCGCATTCTGATGACCATGAACGCGCCGGAGCGGCGGATGTCACCCAAGGAATACTGCGATCTGACGAGCACCGAGATGACGCACGCCAGTTACCATTTTCGCGAGCTAGAGGAGTTCGGATGCATTGTCCTGGTCGACGAAAAGAAGCGACGCGGCGCTACCGAACACATCTACGAACCCGTCAAGACCGCCCTTGCCTGGACCCGCGAATGGGAAGCGCTCGGCTCATATGTCAAACAGAATCTCGCGGCGTCAGTCCTGCGCGGTGCCGTCGAAGTTATCGGCGAGTCAATCGACAACGGCAACTTCGAGGCTCGCTCCGATTCTCACCTTTCCTGGGACACCCTGCGTGTCGACCCGGCGGGCTGGGGTCAGGTCGCGGCGCTGTTTGACCAGACGCTGAAAAGGCTCATGGAGATCGAGGATGAAGCCGCTGGGCGGATTAGCGATGACAACCCGGCGGTGATGGCGACCTTCCTGATGAGCACTTTCGAATCTCCCGCCTCCGCCGGCGGATCTCGCCTGTCCTCGTAGCCACAGCACTGCTTGGTCCGCCGGCGGCGCTCAGGTCGGGCCACGTACGACGTACTGTGCTTGACGAGCCGAAAAAGCCCGCCGCCGGAATCGAACCGGCAACCTCTCGCTTACAAGGCGAGTGCTCTCCCAGGTTGAGCTAGGCGGGCGGGGTGGCGATATAAGAGACGGAATGGACGTCAATTTCAGATTCTTGGAGCCTGAGGAGGGTAGCGTGCTGACCGGGGCGATCGAAGCCGCTTACGGACGCAGCTACGACGTCAGCTGGGTTTACGACGAGGTCGAGGTGGCGGCGCGCCTGGCCGACGGGCGCTACGTCTCCTGCGTCGCGGAGACGCCGAAGGGCGAGCTGCTCTGCCATGAGGGGATGAGCTTGGCGGCCGCCGGCGACGCCGTCGCGCACTCGGGCCAGGCCGTGACCCTGCCCGTCGCTCGTGGCCAGCACCTCTTCACCCGGACCAAGCGCTACCTGATGGACTGGGCGCGGGAACAGGGCCTGGCCGGGATGTTCAGCGAGGCGACCGCGGCCCACCCCTACAGCCAGCGGGCGAACATCGAGCTCGGCGCCAACGAGACCGGCTTCCTGCTCGGCTGGATCCCGGCCACCGTCGCCAACGATGCCGCCGCCGGGGCGCCAAGGCAGCGGCAGTCGGCGGCGCTCTTCTACACCAAGCTGAACGACGGCCACGAGCGCCGGGTCTACGCGCCCCAGCGCCATCACGAGATCATCGGCCAGACCCTGGCGCTGTGCGAGCTGCGGGGCGTGCTCTCCCAGCCGCCGCCCGACACCAAGCTGACCCCGTGCACCCAGCTCCACGTCGAGGTCGAGGCCGACCACAACCTCGCCCTGATCACCGTCGACGTCCCCGGCGCCGACCTCGAGGCGGCGATCACGGCCGAGCGGCGCCACCTCTTCCACCGCCTCCACCTCGACGCTGTCTACATCGACCTGCCACTGGAGATGCCGGCGACCGCCCTGGTCGCCGACGACCTGGAGCGGCTCGGGGTCTCCTACGCCGGCGTCTTCCCGAACCGTCGCACCGACGGCGACGTGCTGCGGATGCAGTCGCTGCACCGGGTCCGAGTCAAGGCCGACGACATCGCCGTCGCCTCAGACCACGGGCGCGAACTTCTCGATTACATCCTCGCCGACCTTCCTCAGGTCTAAGCCGCCACCTCGCGCGAAGCGAGGTGCGAACCGACCTTGCGCTTGACCCGCTGCAGGGCGTTGTCGACGGTCTTGGTGTCGCACTCCAGCCGCTCGCCGATCACCTCGTAGGAGTGACCATCGAGGTAAAGCGAGAGAACCCGGCTCTCGAGATCCGAGAGGACGCCGGAGACCCCCGAGAGGCAGGCAACGAGGCTGGCCAGCTCTTCGGTGGCGATCACCTGGTTGACCGGGTCGTGCACGCTCGGCCCGGGCAGGATCTCGTCGAGGGTCGTTTCCGAGTCTCCCGCCGCAGCCGGCGTCTGACTGAAGGAGACGTACTGGTTCAGCGGCGTGTGCTTGTTGCGGGTCGCGGTCTTCACCGCGGTGATGATCTGGCGGGTGATGCAGAGCTCGGCGAAGTTGCGGAAGCTCGATTCGCGATCGGTCCGGTAGTCGCGGATCGCCTTGTAGAGGCCGAGCAGGCCCTCCTGGATCAGGTCGTCCGACTCACCGCCGAGGAGGAAGTAAGACGAGGCCTTGAGACGCACGAAGCCGCGGTAGCGGCGGACGATCATGTCGTAGGCGTCGGGCCTCCCCTCCTTCGCGAGGGCGACCAGATAATGATCATCAAGTTCAACTTGAGGATTAGACTGGCCGGCGCGAACGGCGCTGGATCGACCGGGCGCGGGAGAGCGCGAAATGTACGTCGGCATAGATAGAGCCACAGATCCTTCTCCTTGCTGAAGGGTCACGTGGCGCCGCTTACCTCCCCCGAGGCGCCGCTTATCGACGAGCTCACCTCACACTCAAGTTGAGGTTCACCCTTGTTGCGGCATGAGTCTTACGCCTCAGCGGAGTTCTGTCAACCCCAAATTGCGACTTTTTGCAATTGGCGTTGCAGGTGGAGGGGTTGGCGGGACGGGAATTGGCTAGGGGCGCCGTCGGGAGGGATCCCTGCGGGCGGGGCTAACTGGCTCCGTTCTCGGGGTCCCTCCCGACGGCGCCCGAGCTCAAGTTGACGGGGCCCGGCGACGGGGGCGGGCGCAACGGCAGTTGCTGGATCCTCAGCTGCTGGACCTTTGGCGAACTGCGTCGAAGAGGAGGGCGGCGGCTGCGGCGGAGACGTTGAGGGACTCGATCTTGCCCCGCTGGGGCAAGGCCACCAGGCCGTCGCAGGAGACGGCTACGCGGGGGCGGAGGCCTTTGCCCTCGCCGCCGAGGACGAGGACGGTGGGGCCCTTGAGGTCGACTGACCAGGGGGCCTGCTTGGCGTCGGCGTCGGCGCCCCAGATCCAGAAGCCCGCCGCCTTGGCGTCGGCCAGCCAGTCGGCGAGGTTGCGGACGTGGGCGATCTGGAGGTGCTCGACCGCCCCTGCCGAGGCCTTGCAGGTCGCCGCGGTGACGGCGGCGGCCCGCCGCTCGGGCACGATCACCCCGGCTGCCCCGGCGAACTCGGCCGAGCGGCAGACGGCCCCGAGGTTGCGCGGATCCTGGACCTGGTCCAAGGCAACGATCAGGGCGTCCTCGTCGCGCAGCATCCCGCGTGCGTCGCCATAGGGGTAGTTGTCGACCTCTGCCACCACCCCCTGATGGTCTGGCGACCCGCAGAGCCGCTCCAACTCCTCAGAAGACGTCTCAGGCACCCGCCAAACCCGGTGCACCGCCCGCCGTCTCCCCCGTTCGGCCTCTTCGACGGGACGTCGCCCGTAAATGAAATCAGTCATCGAGGCACGAGCTTAGGCCCATCGGCCGAGTCCCTCACCGTCCAGCCCATCTCGGCAAGCTGATCGCGGATCTCGTCAGCCCTCGCAAAATCCTTCGCAACCCGAGCCTCCTCCCGCTCCGCCATCAACTCATTCGCCCGCCGGCCGGCCTCAACCCCCTCATCCGGCTGGGTAAGGGTGCTGAGGCCGACCAGCTCGAGCATCTCCGCCAGGACAGGAACAGCGTCGCCGTCGGAGACCTCGGCCCGGTTCGCTTCTCCCACCAGCTCAAACATCTCGGCCAGAGCCCTGGGCGTGTTGAAATCATCGGCAAGAGCCACCCGGAACTTCTCGAGACGCTCCGCGGCGGGCGCGTCGGGGGTGGTCCCGCCGGAGCCTCCCCGCTGTTGCTCCGCCGGGACCACCCCCGACGCGCCCCCAGCAATGTGCTCTCTGAAGAAATTCCGCAACCTCCCGATGCTCGCCACCGACTGTTCCATCTCCTCTGGCCCAAATGCCAACGGCTGCCGGTAGTGGCCCGAGATCAGGTAGAGAACGACCGCCTCGCGCCCGTACCGATCGAGCGCCTCCGAGAGCTGAAAGATGTTCCCTTCCGATTTCGACATCTTCGCCGCATCCGACTCGACCATGCCGTTGTGCATCCAGATGCGGGCAAACGGCCGCCCCGCCGCCTCCGACTGGGCGATCTCGTTCTCGTGGTGGGGGAAAACCAGGTCCGAGCCACCGCCGTGGATCGCGAACGAGGCCCCCAGCTCCTGCTCGGCCATCACCGAGCACTCGATGTGCCAGGCCGGCCGGCCGGGGCCCCAGGGCGAGTCCCAACGCGTGTCCTCGCCATCTTTGTGCGCCTTCCAGAGGGCGAAGTCGAGCCGGTCCTCCTTGAGCGAGGATGAGCCCGCCTCCTCACCTTGGTCCATGTCCTCCGGACGGCGGTTTGAGAGCTTGCCGTAGCCGTCGAAGCTGCGGACCCGGAAGTAGACGTCTCCCGCCGACTCGTAGGCGTGGCCGGATTCGATCAACTCCTCGATCAGGGCGACGATGCCGGCGATCGTCTCGGTTGCCAACGGCTCCGCGTCGGGGCGGCCGAGACCAAGCCGGCCGGTGTCCTCGAAGTAGAACCCGGTCATCCGCGCCGCGAACTCGACCGACCCCTCCCCCGCCCTCGCGGCAGCGGCGTAGATCTTGTCGTTGACGTCGGTGACGTTGATGACCAGCCTCGTCGCGTAGCCCTCCGAACGCAGGAAGCGGGCGAACAGCGAGAAGACGACGTAGGGCCGGGCGTTGCCGATGTGGATGCGGCTGTAGACCGTCGGGCCGCAGGCGTAGATCCCCACCTCCGCGGTGGAGTCCAGTGCTCGCGGCTCGCCGCTGAGCGTGTCCCTGATCCGAACCTCGCGCATCGCGAGGCTGAGGTTAGATCGTCGCGCGTTAGAAAGTTCTGTAGCCGGCCGTCGTCGACGAGACGGTCTCGCGGCGCAACCAGGAGGGAGAACTCTCCTCGGCGGCCGCCTGAGCCTCGCGCCGGGCCTTGCTGGCGCTGGCCTTGATCTCGCTCTCGCTGACCTCACGGACGCGGTCCTCGCGGCGCTGGGCCTGGCTCTGGATCCGCTCGGACTCCTGCCGCAACTGGTCCTCGGCACGGGCACGGGCGAACTCTTCCGCCTCGTGCTCGACTTTCTCTACCAGCCTGCGGACGCTTTCCTCGGCTTCGCGGCGGACCTCCTCGGTCCCCTCCATCACCCGGCGCTCGATCTCGGTCTCCAGCCGCACCGCGTTCTCGTGCGAATCGGCGGCCGCGGCCTCGGCTTCGACCGCACGCTGCTCGGCGGCGGCGACCCGACGGTCGGCTTCCAACTGGATCTCCTGCCGCACCTCCGCGACCAGGCGCTCGACCTTGCGATCGACCGTGTCGTTTGCCTCGGAGACGATCCGGTCGGCCTCGCTGCGCGCCTTCGAAGCCTGGGCAACGATCTCTTCGCGTTCGGCCTGCGATCGCGTCTGCAGGTCCTCGAAGGCCATCTCGGCCCGATCGCGTCCCTGCTCGGCCGCGGGCACCCTGGCCTCGGCCGCGAGCCGTGCCTTGCGCTCGGCGGCGATTCGCTCTCGCGCCTCGGCGGAGACCCCACGCAGCTGATCCAGGGCCCGGGCCTTCAACTCGGTACGGACCTTCTCGACGTGCGCCTCGGCACTGGCGACGCGTTCCTCGCTGACCCGAACCCACTCCAAGGCCTGCGCGGCGACGCCGTGCATGGTCTGAGTTGCCTCTCCGACCGCCTTCAGCTGCCTCGCGGGATCACTCATTCCAAGGCAACTTACTATGGGTGGCGGAGGTCGCGCCACCCCGGGCCGCGCGGCGCCGATCGCAAGTTGCTCGCCACGGCCTCAGTCGGCGCTCTCCGCGCCGCGGGCCTTGAGCTCGCGCTTGAGGACCTTGCCGGTGGCGTTGCGAGGAAGCTCGTCGAGGAACTCGACTTCGCGCGGGGTCTTGTAGGCGGCCAGGTTGGCCTTCACGTGCGTGTTCAGCTCGGCGGTTCCCAGCTCGGCGCCCTCGGCGAGGACGACGAAGGCCTTCAGGCGCTGGCCGAACTCGGGATCCTCGATGCCGATCACGGCGACCTCGACAACGCCGTCGAGGTCGGCGAGCAGGTCCTCGACCTCGCGCGGGAAGACGTTCTCGCCGCCGGAGACGATCATCTCGTCGTCGCGGCCGTCGATGAAGAGCCGGCCACCGGAGTCGAAGTGGCCGACGTCGCCGCTGCAGAGCAGCCCGTCGATCGCCTCCTTGCTGCCGCCGCCGGTGTATCCCTCGAAGGACATTTCGTTGCCGACGAAGATCCGCCCGACCTCGCCCTGGGGCACCTCGCGGCCGGCCTCGTCGAAGAGGCGCACGACGGTCCCACGGGGCGGCCGCCCGGCGGTGCCCGGAGCCGCCCGCAAATCCTCCGGGGTGGCGATCGTCGCGTAGGCGACCTCGGTGGAACCGTAGAGGTTGTAGACGGAGTCGCCGAAGCGGTCCATCCAGGCCGTCGCCAGCTCGCCGGGCAGCGCCGAGCCCGAGAGCGAGGTGATGCGCAGCGAGGAGAGGTCGTACCTGTCGAGGGTCTCGTCCGACAGGCCGAGGATCCGCTGGATCATCACCGGCACCGCAGCCAGCACATCGGCGCGGCTCTGCTGAACCGCGCGCAGCGTCTCCTCGGGGTCGAAGCGGCGGCGCAACACCATCGTCGAGGCGGTGGGCAGGCTCATCACGAAGTGGAAGAAGCCCCAGGAGTGAAAGAGCGGCGCCGCGATCATCATCGTCTCGCGACTGCGGAATGGAATCCGGTCGATCAGCGCCGCGATCGTGAAGAGGCCATCGGGGCTCGAGCGCTGGGCGCCCTTCGGCGTCCCGGTCGTCCCCGAGGTGAGGATCACGAAGCGCGGTTTCTCCGGCGGCGGCTTGAGGTCGGAATCGTCGCCGGAGAGGATCATCTGCTCCAGCGTCATCCGCGCCTCGCCCGATTCGCCGCCGTCGCTCCAGCCGACGATCCGGGTGACGGAGTCGTCGACATCCGCCAGCAGGTCGGTGAACTCCTCGTCGTAGACGAGCGCCTTGGGCCCCTCGCGCCGGGTCACCTCGGCCAGCTGAGGCCCGGCGAACATCGTGTTCAGGTAGAGGGCGCTGGCCCCGAGCTTGGCCGCCGCGAGGGTCGCCTCGACGAAGCCGCGGTGATTGCGGCACATGATCCCGATTCCATCGCCAAAGCCGATCCCGATCTCGGCGAAGGAACGGGCGAGGGCGTTGGAGCGGCGGTGCAGGCGCTCGAAGCTGAGCGAGCCGCGTTCGTCGATGATCGCGATCTCATGCGGGTGGTGGATCGCGGCGGTGGCGATCCCGGTCGCCGGTGAGGCGCCCCAGCGCAGGAAGGTCGAACCGATCCGCAGCGCCTTGTCAGGCCGCATCGGCGCCAGGACCCCGGCCTCCCGCAGGACCCTGGCCTCGAAGAGCGTGTCCTCGACCGAGGCCCGCAGATCCGTCACTTTCGCGCTCGAAGGCGTCATCGAACGATGGAGCCTATTCGCTTTGAACCATCGCGACGGCGATGCAGGCGATGCCCTCGCCGCGCCCGATCCATCCCATCCCCTCGTTGCTCGTCGCCTTGACCGAGACCCGGGCCGAGGTTGCCTCGGCGAGAGTCCGCTCCATCTCGGCCTTATAGGGGCCGAGGCGGGGCTGCTCGCAGATCAGGGTCGCGTCGATGTTGACGATCGGCCCCGCGACGGTCCCGACAACGGTGCGCAGCAAATCGATCGAGTCGGCCCCCCGCCAGCGCTCGTCCTCGTCAGGGAACATCGTGCCGATGTCGCCGCCGCCGCCGGCCCCCAGCAGCGCGTCGATCACCGCGTGGGTGAGGACGTCAGCGTCGGAATGACCCTCGAGACCGAGCTCGTGCTCGATCTCGACCCCGCCGAGGACCAGCTTGCGGCCGGCCGCGAGGCGGTGGCTGTCGTAGCCGATTCCGACCATCAGAGGACTCGGCTTCCCAGCGGCACCAGGCGGCGTCGGCGCCCCTCGAAGACGCAGATCTCCTCGACTCCGAGCGCGTCGAGTAACTCGATGGCGCGGTCGTATTCGAAGCCGACCTGCTCCGGCAGGTGGGCGTCGGAGGAGAGCGCGAAGGGCACCCCCGCCTCGACGCACAACTCGGCGAAAGCGCGGGCCGGATAGAGCTCACCGACCGGCTTGCGCAGGCCGGCGGTCGAGAGCTCGACGGCGATGCCGCTCTCGGCGATCGCCTCGATCGCCGGCTCGTAGAAGCTGCGCAGATCGCCCTCGGGCCGCGGCCGGTCGCCCCCCCAGACCTTGACCAGGTCGGGGTGGGCGAGGATGTCGAAGATTCCCGAGCGGGCGCAGGCGCTGAGCGCCTCGAAGTAGCGCCGCCAGATCTCGTCGGGGTCATCGCTTCCCTCCCAGACGTCGAACCCGCCGTGGTCGACGGCGGAATCGCCCTCGCCGATGAAGTGAACGGAGCCGACGACGTAGTCGAACTCGCGCGCCTCCAGCAGCCGCGCGGTGCGGGCTTCGGCGCCGGGCACGAAGTCGCACTCGACGCCCAGCTTGAGCGGCGTTCCACGGACGAACTCGCAGTACTCGTCGAGGTCGTCGCGGGCGTTTTCGACCCAGAGCGGATGCCGCCAGACGTCGAGCGCCTGGCGGAAGCGGTAGACGTGCTCGGAGACGCCGAGCTCCTCGATCCCAGCCGCGGCGGCGGCTGCCAGGTAACGATCGACGTTCTCGCTGGTGAAGTAGCGCTCACCCGGCGTGTCGCCGTCGTCGGGGCGCAGGTGGAGGTGGTAATCGGTCAGCATTGGCGGGAGCCTAGACTGCTGGCGCAATGGGCCGCCAGCTACTCCTCCTGCTGCTCGCCTTCGCCGCCGGCACGGCGATCGCCGGCCTGCTCGGCGCGGTCAGCCTCGGCGTCGCCTTCGGCGTCGGCCAGCTCACCTTCGCGGCGATGTTGGTCTGGCTGCTGATGACCGACTGACCTCGGCTCAGGCGCCGCCGCGTCCGGCCAGCAGGGATTCCGCGACGCGGAGGTCATGGGGCGTGGTCACCTTGAAGTTCTCCGGCCCCGATCGGTGCAACATGACGGTCCCCCCCGCTTCCTCGACCAGCATCGCCTCGTCGGTGGCGGCATCGCGGCGAGCGGGATCGACGGCGAGCGCCTCGCGCAGCGCGGCGGTGCTGAAGAGTTGCGGCGTCTGCGCCGCCCAGAGACGGCCGCGATCGACGGTCCGCTCGACGACGAGAGCTGCATCCGGCACCATATCGGTGCTCGATGCAGCGCTCGCCTCGCCGTAGGCACGTCTATCCGCCGCCTGCTTGATCGTGTCGGTCACGGGCGTGGCGGCGATCACCCCGGCGGCCTCGGGAACCGCGACGAGGCGGCCGACCAGGGCCTCGATCAGCTCCGGCGTCAGCAATGGCCGGGCGGCGTCATGGATCGCGACCAGCGGCGTGTCGACCGATCGCAGTCCGTTGGCGACCGACTGAGCCCGGGTCGCACCGCCCCAGACGACGCCGATGTCAGTCTGATCGGCAAAGGCCTGGTCGGACTCCGGCGGGATCGCGACAACGATCGCGCGCACCGATTCGCACGCCCGGAAGGCGTCGAGCGACCACTCAATCATCGGCCGTCCCGCCAGCGGCACGAAGGCCTTCGGACCGCCGGCTCCGAGACGCTTCCCGGAGCCGGCGGCCGCGATGACCGCGGTTACCGCGGCGGTGCTATGCCGTGGTGGCGAAGCGCTCCTCCAGGAGGCCGTCGAGGTACTCCTCGGCGCCCTCCTCGTCCTTGTCGAGCGCGTACATGAACTCCGAGGCGAGGATCTTCTTCGCCCGGGTGTACATCTGCTTCTCGCCGGTTGAGAGGCCCTTCTCCATCTCGCGGATCGCCAGGTTGCGAACAACCTCGGCGAGCTCGAAGACATCGCCGGTCTTGATCTTCTCGCGGTTGTACTTGAAGCGCCGGTTCCAGTTCTTCGGCATCTCCGAGACGTCGTCGGTGAGGACGTCCGTGACCTTTTTGATTTCTTCCTCGTCGATCACGCGACGAAGACCTGCCACCCCCGCATTTTCGCAGGGAACCATCACGGTCAGCTCGTTGTGGATGATCTTGATCGTGAGGTATTCACGCTCGCTGCCCATCAGCTCCCGGGTCTCTTTCTTGAGCACCAGGCCAGCCCCGTGATGGGGGTAGACGACCTTGTCGCCCTCCTCGAAGTCACAGACGTAGATCACGTCCTCCTCGAAGACTGCCTCCACGGCCTCTTCTAGCTCGGAAATCGGTGGCTCCTTTCGTCTTCGACGGCGCCCATCGCCGTCAGCTCTGTAAGTACCGGTCGACCAGATCGACCTCCTGGAGCCGGCGCAGGCCCTCGCGGATGTCTTTGGCCCGCGAGGGCCCGACTCCGTCGACGGCGGCGAGGTCGGTATCGGAGGCCGCCAGGACCTCCTCCAACCCGCCCAGCTCGTGGGTGATCTTCTGGACGACAAGCTTGGGAATGCGCGGGACCCGGCCCAGCACGCGGTAGCCGCGCGGGGCGACGGGGAAGTCGAGCGTGTTGAGCTTGCGATCGTAGCCGAGCAGCTCGGCGAGACGACCGAAGTCGAGCACGTCCTGGTGGGGCATCCGGCCCAGCGCCTGCAGGACGGCGGCGAGGTTCTCCTCGGAGTCTTCGACGCTGTAGTCGCGGATCAGCGCGGTCTTGTCGGCGGCGACGCCGACCATCGTCTCCTCCAGTTGCATCTCGATCAGCCGCCCCTCGGTGCCGAGCTCGACGATGTAGCGCTCGACCTCGACCGCCATCCGCGTCACCAGCTCGGCCCGCTGCAGCACGGCGAGCGCGTCGTGGAGGACGCCGCCGCCCTCGAACTCGAGCACGGTCAGCCGGGCCGAGACCTGGTCGAGGCGCTCGCGGTACTTCTCCAGCGTCGCCAGGCCCTGGTTGGCCTTGGCGAGCACGGCGGGGATGTCCTGGAGGATGTACTTCGCCCCCTCGACGTAGAGCGAGACGACGTCGCGGCGCTGGGAGATCGCGATCACCAGCGCCGTCGTCTGTTTGGAGACGCGCTCGGCGGTGCGGTGGCGGGTACCGGTCTCCGAGGAGAGGATCGTCGGATCGGGCATCAGTTGGACGTTGGCCCAGGCGATCTTCGTCGCCTCGCCGTTGAGCACGATCGCACCATCCATCTTCGCGACCTGGTAGAGCATCGCCGGCGTGTAATCGATGTCGAGCTTGATCCCCCCGGAGAGCAAGTGGGAGATATCGTCGAGGTCGCCGACGACGATCAGGCCGCCGGTGCGAGAGTGAACGATGTTGTCGATTCCCTCGCGCAGCGCACCACCCGGGGCGACTACGTCGAGGGCTCTGAGTAGCCGAGGATCCTGACGTTCGGACAACTCATGGAGCGCATCCCCGGACAGTGAAGGCATCCGTTCTAGGATGGCAAAAAGCGCTCTGGAATGCGGTGCGGCAATATCCGAGTGGACAGGTCGGATTACGCTTTGTCAAGCCGAGAGGGACGGTTTGGCTCCCACTCTCGTGAATCCCGGTTGAGGACCGGCCTTAGAGATGGAAACGGCGGTGGTGCCAGTGGTGCCTCAGCTCCCGCTCGGCGGGCTCGCCGGCGACCGCTGGGTCCGGACCGGCGGGCTCGATGTCACGGACAAAGGCCCAGGTGAGGGGCACGCCGAGGGCGCAGAGGGCAACGACCACCCAGGTCGAGCCGGCGACGGCCGCCGAGAACGAGCTTCCGTCGCCGAGCAGGGCGTGGAAGACGGCGCCGGTCGCCGCCAGTGCCACGGCGCCGGCCAGAACCCGGTCCATCGCCAGCACCCCCGAGGCGATGCCGACCTTCTCGCCCGGCATCGCCGCCATCGCGGCGGTCGACATCGGCGCGTAGACGAGGCCCAGGGCGATTCCGAACAGCAGGTAGCCGACGAGGATCAGGCCGTAGGAGGTTGAGGCCCCGACCTGGGTCAGGACGAGCAGGCCGAGGACCCCGAAGACCATGCCGACGGTCATCAGCCGGCGGGCGCCGAAGCGGCCGATCAAGCGCCCCGAGAAGGGCGAGATGAAGACCATCGGAACCGTCACCGGCAGGATCATCAGGCCGCTGAGGATCGCCGAGTGGCCGCGCACGTCCTGCAGGTACTGGGGTTGGAAGAACATCACCGCCCAGTAGCCGCCGACGAGGCAGAAGGCGGCGGCGCTGGCGCCGAAGTAGGGGCCGTTGCGAAACAGCTCGAAATCGACGATCGGATCCTCGACCCGGTGCTCGACGAACCAGAAGGCGAGCAGCGAGGTAAAGCCGACCAGCGCCAGTGCGGCTACGGTTCCGGCGCTCCAGGCCCGCGACTGGACGAGCGCCAGGACCGCGGCGGTGATGCCGACGCTGAGCGCCGCCAGCCCGGCCCAGTCGATTCCGTCGCCGGCTCGGGGGTCGGTCGACTCAGGCGCCGCGACGAGGGTGATCGCGACGCCGAGCGCCGCGATCGGCAGGTTCATCCAGAAGATCACCCGCCAGTCGAGTTCGATCAGCACGCCGCCGGCCAGCGGCCCGATCGCCAGCGCCAAGGCCGAGACCGCGGCCCAGATCCCGAGCGCGCGCGGCTGCTGCCCCGCCGGAAAGGCGTTGCAGACCAACGCCAGCGAGAGCGAGAGCATCGGCGCCGCGCCGGCTCCCTGCAGAATCTCGACCGATGATCAGATGTCGACTGATCCCCGGCGGCGCCGGAGACGACCGAGCCGAGCGCGAAGACGGCCATCCCCGCGACGAAGACTCGCTTGCGTCCAAACATGTCCCCCAGCCGGCCGGCGGTGACGACGAGCACCGCGATCGTCAGCAGGTAGCCGTTCATCACCCACTGCAGCCCCTCCGAACTGGCACCGACGTCGCCCCGGATCGACGACAGCGCCAGCGCCACCACCGTCGAGTCGAGCATCAGGATGAAGAGTCCCGAACACGCCCCCGCCAGCGTCCACCAAGGCCGAGTCCGATCATCAATCCGCAACATCGAGCGGACGCTATCTCGAAACGAAGACGTCACTCTGGATCAGCCTGAGTTCGACCCGTTGAGGGCTGTCGGGGCCGACTCGCCGGACTATCAGCGCGGAGCGCGTCCGCCGAGTCGGCCCCGACAGCCCTCTGCGCACCGCTCGGTCAGCCGGTGACGGCGAGGTCTCGCTCGGGGTCAATGCCCCAGCGCTCGCCGGTCTCGAGGAGGCCCTCGTTGAGCGGCCAGCGATCGGCTTGCTCTTCGCCCTCGTGCTCGGGGCTGGCGCCCTTGAGCGCCATGCAGCCGGCGTTGTCGCCGATCGCGCGGATCGCAGCGACGTCGGAGTCGGTGAGGCGGTTCTCGGCCGGCAGCGCGGCCAGCTCAGCTCGCTTCTCCTCGATCGGACGGGCCCCGGCGTCGGCCTCCTGGATCAGCGTCGGAGCCACACACTCCACTGCCGGATGGGCGAGGTTCCACTGCGAAGCGAGCTGGATCGGCGTTAGGCCGGCTTTTTCCGCATAGGGCATGACCAGCGCCAGTTTCTCCAGCCCCTGCTCGATCCAGCCGGCGGGGCGGAAGGAGCGGTGATCGGTCCGCGAGAGTTCCATGCCGGGCCGCATGTCGCCCCAGAAGATGCCGCCGAAGTCCGAGACCCGGGTGATCACCTTGACGTCGTGGCGCTCGGCCGCGCCGAGGCAGAGCTCACCGGGCCAGGGCTCGAACGGGTTGAGGATGATCATCGCCCAGTCGATTCGCTCGCCGAAGCGCTCGAGGCAGGAGATGAGGTCGAGCGTGAAGCCGTTGGCGGGCCCCGGCGCGACGCCGATCTCCGCCGTCAGCCCAGCCTCGCGCAGCGCCTCCATCCCATCCCAGACGACCTCGCTGGAGTAGCCGGTGCGGTCGGGGTTATGGAGCAGCAGGACGTCGAAGGAGCTGGCCCCGATCCGCTCCAGGCTGGCCTCGGTCGCCATCCGCAGGTAGCTCGCGTACTGGTCGGGCCCGCGCAGGGCCGGGTCGGTGAAGCGCGGGAAGCCCTTCGGGCCGTTGCGCTGCCCCTCGTAGAAGTCGTGGCCGACGGCGCCGACCAAGCTGAATTCGTCGCGGGGCACGCCGGCGAGCGCCGTGCCGAGGACCCGGTCGGCCTCTCCCTGCCCGTAGGCGTCGGCGGTCAGGAGCGTCTCGATCCCGTCCCCCGGGCGCAGCAGGGAGACCAGGCGCTCCTCGCCAATCGCCTCACCGAAGTGCAGGTAGCGACCGCCGCTCCAGGTTCCGATCGCGGCGCGGCCTGGCTCAGCCATCGTCGGCCCGAATCAGGACTCGGGGTCGACGTGCGGCGACTCGTCGCCCTCGTCGCCGCCGTGCTCGCCGTCGTCGCCCTGCTTGGCGCCGACCCCGACCTTCTCGGGCTCCGGCGGCAGCTGCTTCTGCTTAGGCTTCTTCGGGGCGATGATCGTCAGGCTCAGCGGCTTGTCCTCCTCGTCGCCCGCCGGATCGCGGCCGATCATCACCGTCGAGCCAGGCGTCATCTGGCCCTGGCGCAGGACTTCGTCGGCCAGCGGATCCTCGATGTAGCGCTGGATCGCACGGCGCAACGGGCGGGCGCCCATCGACGGGTCCCAGCCTTTCTCGACCAGCAGGTCCTTGGCGTCGTCGGTCAACTCGAGCTGCAGTTCGTGCTCGGCGACCTGGACGCGGACCCGGTTGATCATCAGGTCGATGATCTCTTTGACCTCGTCCTTGGCCAGCTTGTGGAAGACGATGACCTCGTCGATCCGGTTGAGGAACTCGGGCCGGAAGACTTTTTTCAGGTCGCTCATGATCCGGTTCTTCATGTCCCCGTAGGACATGCCGGTCTCGTCGGAGACGGTGAACCCGATCGAGGTGTTCTTCGAGATCTCGGCGGCGCCGATGTTCGAGGTCATGATCACGATCGCGTTGCGGAAGTCCACGGTCCGGCCCTGGGCGTCCGTGAGGCGGCCGTCCTCGAGGATCTGCAGGAGGATGTTGAAGACGTCCGGGTGGGCCTTCTCGATCTCGTCGAGCAGCAACACCGAGTAGGGCTTGCGGCGCACGGCCTCGGTCAGCTGACCGCCCTCGTCGTAGCCGATGTAGCCGGGAGGAGAGCCGACCAGGCGACTGACAGCGTGCTTCTCCATGTACTCGGACATGTCGATCCGGATCATCGCCTCCTCGTCGCCGAAGAGGAAGTCGGCGAGGGTGCGGGCGAGCTCGGTCTTGCCGACCCCGGAGGGGCCGAGGAAAATGAACGAGCCGGCCGGCCGCTTGGGATCCTTGATCCCGGCGCGGGAGCGGCGAATCGCTTTCGAGACGGCGGTGATCGCGACCTCCTGGCCGATCACCCGCTTGTGCAGCTCCTCCTCCATGCGGATCAGCTTCTTGGTCTCGGCCTCGGTGAGTTTGAAGACGGGGATGCCGGTCCACATCGAGACGATGTCGGCGATCTCCTCCTCGCCGACGACCGGGCGCTCGCCGTTCTCGCCCTCGGCCCACTCGTCTTCGAGCTGGCGCTTGCGGGTCGTCAGCTGGCGCTCGGTGTCGCGCAGGTTGGCGGCCTTTTCGAACTCCTGCGCCTCGATCGCGGCCTCCTTGTCGCGCCGCGTCGTCTCGATTTCCTCCTCGAGGTCGCGGTAGACCGGCGGCGTGGACATGCTCTTGATGCGCATCCGCGAGCCGGCCTCGTCGATCAGGTCGATCGCCTTGTCGGGCAGGAAGCGGTCGGAGATGTAGCGATCGGCGAGTTCGGCGGCGGCGGCAAGCGCTTCGTCGTTGATCGTCACCCGGTGGTGCTGTTCGTAGCGCTCGCGCAGACCTTCGAGGATCCGGACCGTGTCCTCGGGCGAGGGCTGATCGACCTTGATCTGAGCGAAGCGGCGCTCCAGGGCGGAATCGCGCTCGAGGTACTTGCGGTACTCGTCGAGCGTCGTCGCGCCGATCGTCTGCAGCTCGCCGCGGGCCAGGGCCGGCTTCAGAATCGAGGCGGCGTCGATCGCGCCCTCGGCCGCGCCGGCGCCGACCAGGTTGTGGAGCTCGTCGATGAAAAGAATGATGTCGCCGCGCTGGGTGATCTCTTTCATCACCTTCTTGAGCCGCTCCTCGAACTCGCCGCGGTACTTCGAGCCGGCGACCAGGGCAGCCAGATCCAGGGTGTAGATCTGTTTGTTCTTCAGCAGCTCCGGGACCTCGCCTTTGTTGATCCGGGCGGCCAGGCCCTCGACCACGGCGGTCTTGCCGACCCCGGGCTCACCCAGCAGCACCGGGTTGTTCTTGGTCCGGCGGGAGAGGATCTGCATGATCCGCTCGATCTCGGTCTCGCGGCCGATCACCGGGTCGAGCTTGCCCTCCTCGGCGAGGCGGGTCAGGTTGCGACCGAACTGGTCGAGCAGTTTCGAAGACTTTTTGCCCTCGCCGGAGCCACCGCCGCTGCCGCCGCCCTGGCGCCGGCCACCGGGGCCGGAGAGCATGCGGATCACCTCGTTGCGGATCTTGTCCGAGTCGGCGTCGAAGTCCAGCAGGATGCGGGCGGCGACGCCCTCGTTCTCACGCACGAGACCGAGCAGGATGTGCTCGGTGCCGATGTAGTTGTGGCCGAGCGAGAGCGCCTCGCGCAGCGCCAGCTCGAGCACCTTCTTGGCCCGCGGCGTGAACGGGATCTGGCCGGAGGTGACCTCCTCGCCCGACCCGACGATGCGGACGACCTGCGAGCGCACGCGTTCGACGGTGATGTCGAGCGACTCGAGGACGCGGGCGGCGAGACCCTCCTCCTCGCGAAGGAGACCGAGCAGGATGTGCTCAGTTCCGATGTAGTTGTGCTTGAGCGTCCGGGCCTCCTCCTGCGCTAGGACGACGACCTGACGAGCTCGCTCAGTGAATCGCTCGAACAAATGAATCCTCTTCTTGCTCGAACCCGGTAGGCCCGAGTTAGTACCGGCAGACGCCCGTTCGTTATCGGAAGGCACCCTTGTTCTCGTTAACTCTACCGAGACCGTCCCGCCGGCTCGGCGCGCCATCCGCGCGGTAAATGCGGGGTTTCCGCACGAAGCCCGCGTATTTGCGGCTCTCTCAGCTCATTCGGGCAGGCGCTCAGCTCTTCATAGCTGGGAAGAGAAGGACCTCGCGCAGGCTGGAGGCGCCGGTCAGCATCATCACCAGGCGGTCGATGCCGAGGCCGACGCCGCCGGTCGGGGGCATCCCCTGCTCGAGCGCTTCGACGAAGGTCTCGTCGTAGGGCTGAGCCTCCTCGTCGCCGCGCTCGGACTCCGCCGCCTGCTGCTCGAAGCGGCGCCGCTGCTCGTCGGGATCGTTGAGCTCGCTGAAGGAGTTGGCGATCTCGACGCCGCCGGCGAAGGCCTCCCAGCGCTCGACCAGGCCCTCCCCGTCACGGTGGGCCTTGGCGAAGGGCGAGAGCTCAACCGGGTAATCGAAGATGAAGGTCGGCTCGATCAGGCCGGGCTCTACGTCGCGCGAGAGCAGGCCATCGACGAGCTTCCCCCAGCCCTCGGTCGGGTCGACCTCGGCGCCGATCGCCCGCGCCAGCGCCTCGCGGGTCGGATGCTCGGCGATGTCGATGCCGGAACGCTCGAGGATCGCCTGACGCAGGGTGATCCGCCGCCACGGCGGCGCGAAATCGATCTCCACCTCGCCGCGCTTGACCTTCGTCGTTCCCAGCACCCGCTCGGCGACCTCGGAGACGAGCAGCTCGAGGTCGTGGGCGGTCTTCTCGTAGTCGGCATAGGCCTCGTACCACTCGAGCATTGTGAACTCGGGGTTGTGCTTGTGGGAGATGCCCTCGTTGCGGAAGTCCTTGCCCAACTCATAGACGCGGTCGATGCCGCCGACGATCAGCCGCTTGAGGTAGAGCTCGGTGGCGATCCGTAGGTAGAAGTCACGGTCGAGAGCGTTGTGGTGGGTGGTGAAGGGCCGGGCCAGGGCGCCGCCGTAGAGCGGCTGCAGGACCGGCGTCTCGACCTCGGTGTAGCCGTGTTCGTCGAGCCAGCGCCGGATCTCGCTGACGGTGGCGGCGCGGACCCGGAAGATCCGCCGGCTCTCCTCGTTGGCGATCAGGTCGAGCTCGCGGCGCCGGAAGCGGGTCTCGGTGTCCTCGAGGCCGTGGAACTTGTCGGGCGGTGGACGCAGGCTCTTGGCGAGCAGGCGCCAGTGGTCGAGCGTCAGCGAGAGCTCGCCGCCACGGCGGGTCGCCATCGCGGTTCCCTCGGCGCCGACGATGTCGCCGAGGTCGAGGTTGACCAGTAGCGCGTAGGCCTCCGGGCCGAGCAGGTCCTCGCGGGCGTGCAACTGGATCTGGCCGCTGCCGTCACGGAGATCGAGGAAGCAGGCCTTGCCGTGGCCGCGGCGGGCGACGATGCGGCCGGCGACGCGGTGCCGAGAGTCGGTCTCGATCCCCGGCGCCAGGCCCTCGTGCGCCGCCCGGATCTCGGCGACGTCCTCGCGCCCGGCGAACTCGTGCGGGAACGGATCGATCCCCGCCTCCCGAATCCGCCCCAGCTTCTCCCGCCGGTCACGCAGTACATCGGAGAGCTTCGGCTGCTCGGCTGGCTCGCTCATCGCGCGAGCCTATCGGCCGTCAGGCTTTCTCGATTTTGGTGATTTTGAGTTTTTTCTTCGGGCCGCGCGGCGGCTCGACGATGACGATGTCGTTGCGCCTCTTACCGATCAGGGCTTTGCCGATCGGCGACTCGTTGGAAAGCTTGTGCTCAACCGGGTTGGCCTCGGTCGAGCCGACGATCTGGAATTTCTGCGAGTCGCCGGTCTTCTGGTCTTTGACATGGACGACCGAGCCGAAACCGACTTCGTCGGTGCTGAGCGCCTTCTCGTCGATCACCATGGCGCGGCGCAGCCGCTCTTCGAGTTGGGCGATCCGACCCTCGAGCAGGGCCTGTTCGTTCTTGGCGTCGTCGTATTCGGCGTTCTCGGAGATGTCGCCGAATTCGCGAGCCTCCTTGATCCGCGCCGCGACCTCACGGCGTTTGGTCGTCGAAAGGAGCTCGATCTCTTCCTTCAGTTTCTCGAGCCCCTCTGGGGTGATGACCGCCTGACGACTCAATTTGCACAACCTCGCTTTGGGTTTTGGGGGAGTCAGAACGCGACTCCAGACCGAAAAAAACGCCCCGGTGCGGTCGTCCACCGACCGACACCCAGGCACAGAGTCGCGGGATTATAGCGATGGTCGAAAACTGGCCAATCAGGCCGCTCTAGGCAACGGCGACGGGCTCCGCGAGGGAGGCGATCAGGGCCCGGGCGCGGTCGAGATCGGCGCTCCGCTGGAGCTCGTCGACAACCGCGGGCGGAGCCTGCAGGCGCTCGGTGTACCAGGGGTAGAACTTGCGCAGGTAGCGTTCGGCGCGGGCGGCGCCGAGATGCTCCTCGGCCCGGTCGACGACCCAGAGCAGCTCCGCCACGATCTCCTTGCGGCGCGGCGGCTCGGTGCGGGCGCCCGTCAGTTCCTCGAACAGCCACGGGTTACCCAGCGAGCCGCGGGCGATCATCACCGCGTCGGCGCCCGACTCGCGGTAGGCGGCGCGGGCGGCCTCGGCGCTGCTGAGACCGCCGGAGACGATCACCGGCACCCCGACCCGCTCGACCAGCTCCCGGGTCAGGGCGTAGTCCGGCGAGCCCTTGTGGCCCTTGGTCGCCGCCCGCGGGTGGAAGCCGATCGCCGCCACCCCGGCCTCCTCGGCCAGCCGCACCGCGAGGTCGAAACCGGAGCGGTCGCCGGCCTCGATCCCGGAGCGCAGCTTCACCGTGACCGGCAGGCCGCTGCCCTCGGCGGCGGCGCGAGCCAGCGCCAAAGCCAGCTCGGGGTCGCGCAGCAGCTGGGCTCCGGCGCCGGTTTTGCGGACCTTCGGGACCGGGCATCCCATGTTGATGTCGATCAGGTCGGCGCCGGCTTCGGCCGCGATCCGCGCGCCGGAGCGCATCACCTCGGCGTCGTGGCCGAAGAGCTGGATCGAGACCGGGTGCTCGTCGGGGTGGATCCGCATCAGGTCGCGCAGGGTCCGCTCATTGCGGTAGTGGAGGGCGAAGCTGGAGACCATCTCCGAGACGGCGAGGCCGGCGCCGTGCCGTTTGGCCTGCAGGCGGACGAACCAGTTGCCGATCCCGGCGAGCGGCGCCAGCAGGACCCGGTTGGAGATCTCGACCTCGGCGATCCGGAAGGGATCAGTCAGAGGAGATGGCCGTTTACGAATTGCGTTCATGGATCAGTCGCAGTCCGTTGAGGGTCAGCATGTCGTCGACCTCGTCGATCGTCTCGCTGAACGGCACGACGACGGAGGCGAGGCCGCCGGTGGCGAGCAGCCGCGGTTCGCTCAGTTCCTTTTCGATCCGCCGCACGAGGCCGTCGATCAGGCCGGCGAAACCGAAGACGAAGCCGGACTGGATCGCGGCCCGACTGGAGCGCCCGATCGCCGCTTCCGGTTCGCCCAGGTCAATGCGGGTGATCCGGGCGGCACGGTCGATCAGGGCGGTGAGGGAGATCTCCAGGCCCGGCCCGATCGCGCCGCCGAGGTACTCGCCCTTGGCGGAGACGGCGTCGATGTTGATGCCGGTGCCGAAGTCGACGACGACGCAGGCCTCCTGGAAGCGCTCGTAGGCGGCGATCGAGTTGACGAGGCGGTCGGCGCCAACCTCTAGCGGGTTGTCGATCCGGATCGGCATCCCGGTCTTGACGCCGGGGCCGATCGTCAGGCAGTCGGCCTCGAGGTAACGCTCGGTCAGTCGCTCGTACTGAGCCCCGAGCGGAGGCACCACCGAGGAGACGCAGACCGCGTCGATGTCGGAGATGGACATCTCGCAGAGCGAGAAGAGGCCGGAGATCCGCTCCGCCAGCTCATCGCCGGTAGCCCCCGAGCGGGTCTGTACACGCCAGTGCTCGATCAGGCTCTCGCCTTCGAAAGCTCCGAGGTGGGTCTGGGTGTTGCCTACGTCGACGACCAGCAGCATCAAAGATCGCGCTCCGCTTGCGGCGCGAAGAACCAGATATGCACGCTTGCTCGCTTCGCGCTCATTGAGCGATTATTACGGCCCGTGGCCCGAGGGTGGCCGGGGCGACCCACCTGTGCATAGGATCGTGGCGTGGACGCCCGACTCTTCGTCATCCCGGCCTCGCACCCGAGCATCGCCGCGCAGCTGATGCTCGACCAGAAGGGGATCGCCTACAAGCGGACCGACCTGCTGCCGGTGATCTCCAAGGGCGTCCTGCGCGCCGCCGGCTTCCCCGGCATCACCGTGCCGGCGCTGAAGATCGGCGGGTCCAAGGTACAGGGGTCGCGTCAGATCGCCCGCGAGCTCGACCGCCTGCGCCCCGAGCCGCCGCTGTTCCCCGCCGACCCCGAGCAACGGGCGACGGTCGAAGAGGCCGAGCGCTTCGGCGACGAGCAGCTGCAGCCGCCGATGCGGCAGATCCTCTGGTGGGCTATCAAGCGCGACAAGGCGCCCCTGCGCAGCTACTCGGAAGGCGCCAAGCTGGGCCTGCCGCTCGGCCTGGCGATGAAAACGGCGGCGCCGATCGTCGCGCTCTCGGCCCGCTTCAACGAGGCCGACGACGAGCACGTGCGAGTCGGCCTGGCGGCGCTGCCGGCGATGCTCGACAAGATCGACGCCTGGATCGACGCCGGAGTCCTCGGCGGCGAGCAGCTCAACGCCGCCGACTTCCAGATCGCCCCCAGCCTCGGCCTGGCGATGACCCTCGACGACCTGCGCCCGGCGATCGAGTCGCGGCCGGCCGGCGCCCTCGCCAAGCGCGTCGTCCCGAACTACCCCGGTCACACGCCGCCGATCCTCCCCGCGGCGTGGCTCGAGCCGCTGGCCGCGCCGGCGGCTGCCTAAAGCGGCCCGAGGCGATCGGCGCGCTGTCCCTCGGGCAGGGCGGCGAGGGCGGCGGCGAGGCGAGTCCCGTCGGGAAGCGTCAGCCCGGGGTCGAGTTCCAGCAGCGGCGCGAGGACGAATCGGCGGCTGGTGACCTCGCGGTGGGGCAGGGTGAGGCGGTCAGTCTCCAGCTCGATGTCGCCGAGCAGGAGCAGGTCGACGTCGAGCGAGCGCGGGCTGTGGCGGGGGGTGTCGAAGGCGCGGCCGCGCTCGGCCTCGACCGCCTTGCAGACGTCGAGCAGCTGTTCGGGCTCGAGCTCGGTGCGGATCCGGATCGCGGCATTGAGGAAGTCGGGCTGGTCGAGGATCTCGCCGACCGGCTCGGTCACATAGGCGGAGGAGACGGCCTCGACCTCCACCCCACGCTCGCCGAGCAGCTCGATCGCGGCCCGCAGGTGGGCGGCGGAGTCGCCGACGTTGGAGCCGAGGCCCAGGTAGCCGACGCGCAAAGGGACTACCCCTCGGGGGATTCAGCGTCCTCGTCGGCGGCGCGCTCCTGGGTGACCTCGACCGCCACCTCCTGGATCGCCAGCGGCAGCGGCGGCTCGGGCTTGGCGGCGCGCACCCGGACCGAGTCGCAGCCGTAGCGTTCCATCAGCCGCTCGCCGATCACCTGCGCCAGCCGCTCCAGGGTCTTGTAGCTGCGCTCGGTCGCCGCCAGAGCGACGATGTCGCAGACCTGGGCGTAGTCGACCGTGTCCTCGAGGCGGTCGGTGAGGACGGCGTCGCAGTCGGGGACGTCGAAGGAGATGTCGAACTCGAGCCGCTGCCCGACCTCCTGCTCGGCTTCGCTGACGCCGTGATGGGTGTAGATCGAGAGGCCGCGAAGCTCCACTTCGGCGCTCGACTCGACGCCGTTTCCATGAGCCTCCATGCCGAGAACCTATCCGAGTACGGCCGTGGCGACGGTCAGCGCCTGGCCGACCTCGGCGACATCGTGGACGCGTAGCACCTCGGCGCCCTCGGCGGCGGCGAGGATCGAGGAGGCGATCGTGCCGCCCAGGCGTTCGTCCGCCTCGGAGCCGTCGAGGCGGCCGATGAAGCTCTTGCGCGAGGTGCCGACGACCAGGGGCCGGCCCAGCTCGGTGAGCTCGGACAGGCGCCGCAGCAGCTCCAGGTTGTGGGCGGCGGTCTTGCCGAAGCCGATGCCCGGATCGAGCCAGATCCGCTCCTCAGCGATCCCAGCGGCGAGAGCGGCCTCCATTCGCGCGGCGAGAAACTCCCGGACCTCGGCGACGACGTCCTCGTAAACGGGGTCGTTCTGCATCGTTCGCGGGCTACCGGCCATGTGCATCAGGACCACCGTCGCCTCGCGCTCGGCGCAGAGCGCGGCCATCTCCGGGTCGCCGCGCAGCGCCGTCACATCGTTGACGATCCCCGCCCCGACGTCGAGAGCCGCGGCGGCGACCGCCGCCTTCGAGGTGTCGACCGAGATCTCCGCATCGACCCCCGCCAGCCCCTCGACCACCGGAACGACCCTGCGCAACTCCTCCTCCGTCGGCACCTCCTCCGCCCCCGGCCGAGTCGATTCCCCCCCGACGTCCAAAATCTCCGCCCCCGCCTCGACAAGCTCCACCCCGTGCCGAACCGCCGCCTCCGGATCGAGGTAAAGACCTCCGTCCGAAAACGAATCGGGGGTCACGTTGACCACCCCCATCAACTTCACGGCGAGGCTCAGCCGGCGTCGCCGCCCGCGAACCCCGGTCGCGGGCGCGGGTTGGGCCGTGCACCCTCGCGGGCGGCCCTTTCGGGCTCGGCCAGCGGCTCCGCCGGGCCCGCCGGCGCCTCATCGTCGTCGGTGAAGACCTCGCTCTCGGGCTTGCCCGCCAGCAGGGCGACGAACTGCTCGGCGTCGATCGTCTCGCGCTCGAGCAGCAGCTTCGAGACCCGCTCGAGGTCGTCGCGATGCTCATTCAGCATGCTCTTCGCGGTCTGATGGGCGCTCTCGACGATGCGGCGAATCTCGTCGTCGATCTCGCGGGCGATCTCGTCGGAGTAGTCCGGTTCGGTGCTGAATTCGCGGCCGAGGAAGGGCTGGCCGCGATCATGGCCGAAGACGCGTGGGCCGAGTCGCTCGGACATCCCGAAGCGCATCACCATCTGCTTCGCCGTCTCGGTCACCTTTTCGAGGTCGTTGGAGGCGCCGGTGGTGATCTCGTTGAAGACGATCTCCTCGGCGGCGCGGCCGCCGAGCGTCATCGCCATCGTGTCGGTCAGCTCGGCGCGGGTGGTGAGGAACTTGTCCTCGGTCGGCAGGCTGATCGTGTAGCCGAGCGCCTGGCCGCGGCTGATGATCGAAATCTTGTGGACCGGGTCGGTGTTCTCCAGCAACTGGCCGACGATCGCGTGGCCGACCTCGTGGTAGGCCGTGATCAGCCGCTCCTTTTCGCTCATCACCCGGGTCTTCTTCTCGGGGCCGGCGATCACCCTCATGATCCCCTCCTCGAGCTCCTTCATCGAGATCTCGCGGCTGCCCGTGCGGGCGGTCAGCAGGGCCGCCTCGTTGATCAGGTTGGCGAGGTCGGCGCCGGTGAAGCCGGGGGTCTGGCCGGCGAGCGTGTCAAGGTCGATCGCCCGGGCCAGCGGCTTGCCGCGGGTGTGGACCTCGAGGATGTGTTTGCGGCCCTTGCGGTCGGGGCGGTCGACGACTACCTGGCGGTCGAAGCGGCCGGGCCGCAGCAACGCCGGGTCGAGAATGTCGGGTCGGTTGGTGGCCGCGATCAAGATGATGTTGTCCTTCATTTCGAAGCCGTCCATCTCGACCAGCAGCTGGTTCAGGGTCTGCTCGCGCTCGTCGTGACCGCCGCCCATGCCGGCACCGCGGTGCCGGCCGACGGCGTCGATCTCGTCCATGAAGATGATGCAGGGCGAGTTCTGCTTGGCCTGCTCGAAGAGGTCGCGGACGCGGCTGGCGCCGACGCCGACGAACATCTCGACGAAGTCCGAGCCGGAAATCGAGAAGAAGGGCACACCGGCCTCGCCGGCAACGGCGCGCGCCAGCAGCGTCTTACCGGTGCCCGGGGGTCCGTATAGAAGGACGCCCTTGGGGATGCGGGCACCGAGCGCCTGGAACTTCTTCGGGTTCTCGAGGAATTCCTTGATCTCCTCGAGCTCCTGAACCGCCTCGTCGACGCCGGCGACGTCGCGGAAGGTGATCTTCGGAGCGTCGACGGACATCCGCTTGGCTTTCGATTTCCCGAAGTTCATCACCCGGGAACCGCCGCCCTGCATCTGATTCATGATGAAGATCCAGAAGCCGAAGAGGAGGATGAAGGGGAGGATCGTGATCAGCAGCGAGACGATGCTCGAGCCGCCGGTGCCGTGGACGATGGTTTTCGTCGTCCCGCTTTCTTCCAGCCTTTCGAGCAGCCGTTCTTCTGTGTTCGGCGGGTATCCGGTGGAGAAGCTTTCCCCGTTTTTCTTCTTGACGTCGAGGCTGCTGTCCTTGACGTTGATCTGGACTTCTTCGATCTGCCCCTTGGCGATCAGCCCGTTCTTCGCCGTGAGTTCGCTGTAAGGAGGCGCCGGAGTGCTGTCCGGGCTGCTGATCACCCGCTGGGCGACGAAAGCCAGGATGACCACCAGAAGGATCGGAAATGCCGCGCTTTTAAAGAACCGCCTCACGGGAATAGATCAGCGTACCAGGGCGGTTTTCCCGCCTAGTCGGCGAGGGCGGCGACGTAATCGAGATTGCGGTGGCGCTGTGCGTGGTCGAGTCCGTAGCCGATCGCGAACCGGTTGGGGATCTCGAAGCCGACATAGCGCGGCGAGAGCTCGACCCGCAGTCGCTCCGGCTTGGTCAGCAGGGCGCAGACCTCCAGCGAGGCCGGGTTGCGGGCCCTTAAGTTGCGCATTAAGTAGTGGAGGGTCAGGCCGGAGTCGATGATGTCCTCGACGATCAGCACGTGGCGGTCCTCGATCGAGGCGTCGAGGTCCTTGAGGATGCGGACGACGCCGGAGGAATCGGTCTGCGAGCCGTAGCTGGAGACGGCCATGAAGTCGATCTCACAGGGCACATCGATGTGGCGCATGAGGTCGGCCAGGAACAGCACAGCGCCCTTCAGCACGCCGACCATGACCAGCTCGCGGCCGGCGTAGTCGCGGCTGATCTCCTGCCCGAGTTCGCCGACCCGACGCTGCAGGTCCTCTTTGGCGACGAGGGTCTCGCCGATCGCGGGATCTGCCATCGCAGCCAGTCTAGATATAGACAGACGCTCAGGGACGCTCGGTCCGCAGGACGCCGCGCTCGACCACAGCGCGAACACCGCCGCCGAGGTCGAGCATCGCGATGCCGGTGCGGCGCAGCCCGGCGACCTGCTCGGCGTGGCGCGCGGCGCCCGGCACCGGCCGTCCGGCGGCGCCGTCGGCGAGCTGCTGGACGACCAGGCGGCGCAGGGCCGGATGCAGCTCCCCCAGGCGCTCGAGGGAGATCGTGCCGCGGGCCGTCTCGCCGGAGCCGTCGATCTCGGCGGCGACGAGGGCGTCGAGCACCTCCGCCTCGTCGCGCAGCAGCTCGGCGGTGCGCAGGACGTTGGCCGAGGCCGCCGGGTGCGCCCTGGCGAGCTCCGGCAGCAGGCCGCCGCGGATGCGGTTGCGAGCGTAGGTCGACTCGGCGTTGGAGCTGTCCTCGCGCCAGCTCAGGCCGCGCTCCTCGCAGTAGGCGGTGATCTCCTCGCGGGTGGTGCCGAGCAGCGGCCGCGCCAGGCTTCCGTCCCGTGGGCGCATCCCCAGCAGGGCACGCCGGCTCGGCGAGGAGGCGAGCCGGTAGAGGATCGTCTCGACCTGGTCGTCGGCGCTGTGGCCGGTGACGATCGTCGCCTCCAGCGGCAGCGCCAGCCGTGCCGCTGCGGCGTAGCGGCAGTCCCGCGCCCAGGCCTGAAGGTTGCCCGGGCCCTCGGGCCTTCGCGGTCGCTCGATCGTCAGCTCGACCCCGAGGCGCTCGCAGAGCTCGGCGCAGTGGCGCTCGTCGGCGTCGGAGTCGTCGCGCAGCCCGTAGTTGACGTGCAGCGCCACGACTGCCTCAGGACCGCGGGCGCGGACCGCGAGGTCGAGCATGCAGACCGAGTCGCGACCTCCCGAGAGCATCACCACGACCGCGGTGGGCGGAGCGATCAACCCTCCGGACACGACCCGCTCGAGCAGTTGTTCCGCGGCCACGGTCCGAGTCTAGGACCGCCCACTCAGGCGGGGCGGACGACGAACAGCTCGGTCGGGATCGGGAAGCCCTTAAGAGAGACGCTGCCGATCGGCTCGAAGGCGAGGCGGTCGCGCCCCTCGATCGCTCCGGCGACCCGGTCGGTGACGAGCACCTCGCCGGCCAGGGCCCGGTTGACGACCCGGTGGGCGAGGTTGACCTGGCTGCCGAAGTAGTCGCCATCGCGGTAGACGGCGTCTCCGAAATGGATCCCGACGCGCGGCTGCGGACGCTGGTCGAAGTGGCCGAGGAACTCGACGGCCCACTCGGTCAGCGAAGCGGAGTCGGGCGATACGACCATCACCTCGTCGCCGATCGTCTTCACGATCGTCGCCTCCCGCGGCAGCGAGGACTCGACCCCGGCGACGAAGTTCTCGACCACGTCGAGGGCCTCGATGTCCCCCTCCTCCTCGGTGTAGCGGGTGAAGCCGGTGAGGTCGATGAAGCAGAGGGTGATCTTCACCTGGCCGAGCTCGATTTCGGTCGTGTCGGCGCTCGCCTCCGACTCCATGTGGCCGACCACGTCCTGCTCGACGTAGTAGCGCAGGTAGCGGTTGTGGAGGTACTCGGTCAGCGGCGCCGCCAGGGGCAGGACGTCGCCGGCCAGGTCGCCCATCTCGGCCGCCATCTCGAGCTCCGGCACGCCGTCGCGGATCAGCGGTTCGTGGACGTAGAGATGAAAGAGGCGGATCTCGGCCTCGGCGATCCGCCGCATCGACTGGACGTAGACACGGACCAGCTGCAGGAAGGCGACCAGCGGCAGGCCCGCAGCCAGGACGCGGGCGCAGTGGCGCAGCGCCTCCGCGTCTTCGGCGCTGAGGTTGCGCTGGCGGCCCTGCGGGGTACCGAGGATGACGAGGATGCGCTCGATCAACTCCGGCTCGAGGCCGGATTCGTCGGCGATCATCGCCACCGAGACCCGGCCCGCCTCCTCCCCGAAGAGCTCCTCGGTGAAGCCGAAGGCGAGACGGCCCTCGCGGCCGGCCTCGCGCAGGTCCTCGAGCGAGTAGCCGCGCTCGCGCATCCTCGAGACGACCCGCGCCTGGGCGGCGGCGGTCGCGGTCCAGCGACCGCGACGGACCGGAACGATCCTTTCCTCCGCCCAGCGTTTGAGCGTGGTCGAGGGAACGCCCGAGCGCCGCGCCGCCTCGCTGAGGGAGATCCGCTCGTCGGCCATCTGCTGAGGCTAGCCCGGAGCGGGGATCGGACCGCGGCCGGGGTAACGGCCAGGAGCACTAGGTTGGTACCGCGATGCCGTTGCGACTGCGCCCAACCGCCCCGATCGTCGCCGACGCGGTGCTCGTCGGCGACCCCGGCAGGGCCCTGATGCTGGCCCAGGAGCTGCTCGAGGAGCCGAAGATGAGCAACCACGCCCGGGGGCTCTGGGGCTACTCGGGAAGGACCCCCGCCGGCGTGCGGCTGACGATCCAGGCGACCGGGATGGGTGGGCCGAGCGCCGCCCTGGTCCTCGCCGATCTGGGCGAGCTCGGCGTCCGCCGGGCGATCCGGGTCGGCACCTGCACCGCGCTCGACCCGGAGCTCGGAGCGGGCGAGCTGCTGGCGATCGCCGAGGCCCACGCCTGGGGTGGACCGGGCGGGTACAACGGCGAGCCTGTCTTTCCCGACCCGCAGCTGGAGGCGCGACTGCGAGACGAGCTGGGAGCGAAGGCGCGGGAGGCGACGGTCGCCAGCCTCGACTCCCCCCACGTCGGCGGCGCCCCGGCGCCGGTCGAAGCCGGCGACGCCGCCGACATGCAGACCGCGGCCCTGCTGGCCTGCGGGGCAAGCCTTGGAATCGCCGTCGCGGCCGTGCTGATCGTCAGCGAGACGACGGCAGGGGAAAGACTGGACGACGAGAGCGCGGTGCTCGCCGCGACGACGGCAGGAAACGCTGCCGCGCGGGTACTCTCAGTCTAAGGTCGAGGGTTAGTCTTTGCCGTTCTTGGCAGCTTTGCGGCGAATCGCGCCGAGATCGCGGGACATCTGGTCGAGCTGCTCCTCGACGTCCTCGAGGCGCTGGGAAAACGACCGCAGGCGGCGCTCCAGGCGCTCCAGATCGGTCGCCGAGGAGAGATTCAGGGCGCCCATCGCGGCCTGCTGGGCCTCGACTGCCTTCTCGCGCGCACCGAAGGCCGCGGAGATCGCGTTGTGAAGCGTCGGGTTGTCGATCAGCGCCTGCGCCAGCTCGCCGATCGCCTGCTCCGAGCGCGCCCGCAACCCGTCCTGCTCGTCATCTTCAAAGGTCACGCCCGCCCACCTTTCGCAATTCGTTGACGTCAGCTTAACGAGCACATCCGATTCGGCTGAAACCCTGCCTTCCTGCAGGCATGACGCAATCGTTGATTAAGGGCTTGTTGGGGGGCGGCTGGTGCCGTTGTGAACGCCTGGGCGAACAAGTAGCTTGGACTCCCGAGGTGCTCTGGGAGGGCAGGATCGGAGTTTCCGCGCTTTGCGGCAGTGGGTACCGAGGCGGACTGGGATGAGAACCAAGATCGCACTGATCGTCGCACTTGCCGGCTTCCTGGCATTGGCGGCACTGGGTGCCGGCAATGCCGGGGCGGACTCGCTGGCCGAAAGCACGCCGGCCGATCCCAACTCCCCGCTCGGCACGACGGTGGTCCCCGGTCTGCAGACGCCGGCCTGCGCCAACGGACTCGACGACGACGGCGACGGCCTGGTCGACATGCAGGACCCCGACTGCAGCTCGCCGGCCGACGCCGGCGAGGCCTTCGAAAACACTGGAGCCGCCGCCGGCCCGTCGGCCGCGAAGGAAGAAAAGAAGCAGCCCGGCCGAGTCAAACACGGCGCCACGATCGACGCCGGCACGGCGCCTGGCGAAGGCGCGCGGGCCGGAGTCATCCACAATGACAATCTCGGCGACAGCAGTGGCGGGGTTGGGAACGGCGGCGTCCAGGCGCCCAGCGCGACCGGCGGTGGCGACCAGCCGCTGACCGAAGGCGGCGACGGTGGCGCCCAGTTCTCCGCCGGCGGCGCCCCGACGCTCGGCAACCCGACGACGACGATCGCCCCCTTCGGCCCGGCACCGATCGGGGTCCCGAACTTCGTCATCGACTCCTTCGAGATCCCGCCGTTCCTGCTGCCGATCTACCAAGCCTGCGGCACCGAATACGGGATTCCCTGGGAGGTGCTGGCCGCGATCAACAAAATCGAGACCGGCTTCGGCACCAACCTCAACGTCTCCAGCGCCGGCGCGGTCGGCTGGATGCAGTTCCTGCCCTCGAGCTGGGAAACCTACGGCCTGGATGCCAACGGGGACGGTCGCAAAGATCCTTACAACCCGGTCGACGCGATCTGCGCCGCCGCCCATTACCTGAAGATCGCCGGCGGCGCCAACGACCTCTATAACGCAATCCTCGCCTACAACCACGCCGACTGGTACGTGCAGGAGGTGCTGCTCTACGCCCGCGCCTACGGCCGCCTTCCAGCCGACCTGGTCGGCTCGCTGACCGGGCTGACCGAAGGCGCCCACTTCCCGATCGCCGCCAACGCCCGCTACGCCGACGACATCGCCGCCCGGGCGGCGCTGAAGAGCCCCTCGACAAATTCCTACGGCAACGCCTCCGAAGTGATCTCCTCCTCCCCGACCCCGCGTGGGATCAACATCTTCGCCGCCAAGGAAGCGCCGGTCGTCGCCGTCAACGACGGCATCATCCGCAAGCTCGGCGAGAGCGCCAAGCTCGGCAAGTTCGTCGTCCTCGAAGACACCTACGGCAACCGCTACACCTACGCGCAGCTCGGCAAGATCGTCCGCGACCAGCGCTCCGTGGTGATGCCGACCGGCAAGGAACAGCGGCTCCCGCTCGAAAGCCAGGACCTGCGGCCAAGGTTGCGGGCGCTGCCGGACCGAGCCGGCAAGGGCAGCGCCGAGGGCAAGAGCGAAACGGCCGGAAGCGCGGCTCCCAAAGCAGCCGGCGAAGGCCGGCTCGGCGTCGGCTCGAGGGTCATCGCCGGCACCGTCCTGGGTCGGGTCGGCGGCAGCGAAAACGGCGTCGACCCCCACATCAACTTCTCGATCCGGCCGGCCGGCCGCGGCGCCCCGCGGATCGACCCGAAGCCGATCCTCGACGGATGGAAGCTGCTCGAGGCGACCCAGATCTACCGGGCCAAGGGCAAGAGCCCGTTCAGCTCCCGGCTCAGCGGCGCCGGCGTCCTGCTGCTCTCCAAGGAAGCGCTGCAGAAGCGGGTACTGGCCGATGAAGGGCTCTCGATCTACCCCTGCGGCCGCGAAGACATCGCCAGCGGGCGGATCGACCGCCGCGTCCTCGCGCTGCTCGAGTACCTGCGCTCGAAAGGCTTCGAACTGACGATCACCGCGCTGGAGTGCGGCCACGGCTACCTGACCACCTCGGGCAACGTCTCCGAGCACTCCACCGGGGACGCTGTCGACATCGCCGAAATCGACGGCGTGCCCGTCACCGGTCACCAGGGCCCGGGGACACTGGTCGACGAACTGATCCACGATGTCCTGCAGCTGCAGGGGACGATGCACCCACACCAGGTGATCTCGCTCGAGGACCTGCCGGGCGCAACCAGCTTCGCGCTGCCCGACCACTACAACCACGTCCACGTCGGCTACCACCCCGTCGCCGGCGGCAACCCGCTCGATGCCAAGTTCTCGCCGCTGCTCAAGCCGGACCAGTGGCAGCTCCTGATCCGGCGGCTCGGCCAGATCGAAAACCCGGATGTGCCGATCAAGCCCTCGCCCTTCTCATTGCCGGACTCCAAGCGGGAAAAAGCCGCGAACGGCGCCCTCAGCGGCGACGAATAGAGCCAAGCGAGAGAATCCCGGCCTCTGGCCACGCTATTCGGATTCGCGCAGTTCGACTTCGCCGGCCCGCTGCCCCTGGCGGATGGGCGCTACCTGGCGCGGACCGGGGCCGGCGGCGAGAGCGAGAGCGTCCTCGTCGTGCGGACGGTCGGGGCTCCGCCTCCCCCCTCGCGCCGGCGCCGCCGGCCGCGACGCTCCCGCCCCGACGCCGAGCCGGCCCCGCTACCGCTCGCCCGGGCGACGGCGATCAGGGCCTTCGCTCCGCTCGACAACGAGGCCGACGCGGAGCGCTGGCTCGCGGCAGCGACCGAGGCGGAGGACACCGCCGACGTTCTCGTCGGCGAAGGGATCGAGCTGCTCAACCGAGCCCTGCACGCCCATGGGGTCGCGGGCGCCGATCCCCGCGTTCATGAGCTGACTCCCGAGCGCGCCGTGGCGGTGCGGATCGGCTACGGCAGCGGCGAGGAGACCGCCAGCGGTCGCTTCAGCGCCGCCCGCGAGGTCGATGTCTGGGCCGGCGGCGCCTCGAAGCGACGGCGACGACAGGAAGACCTGCGGCCGCAGGAACGGGTCGCCGCGGTGCTCGGCGGCAAGGAGCGGGTGGATGCCTGCGAGACGCTGCTGCTGCGCGCCCGTGCCGACCTCGACGCCGGCCGCGAGCGTGAGGCGGCGCTGCAACTGCGCGTCGGCCTCGAGGCCCTGTTGGTCGAGCTCCACAACGAGCTCTCCGATTCCGGGCACCTGGAGGACATGGGAACCCTGCAGGGCCGCAAGAACGAGGTCGGCGAAGCGGCGAACTCGGCCCTGCGGGGTGATCTGACCTCCGCCGAGAGCCACAACGTCCATGATCTTCTCGCCATCTGCGAGCGGGTCCTGCGCAGGCGTCGCATCCTGCGTGGCTAGGGGCGAGGTCTAAGCCTCAACCTAAGGTTGAGATTGGAACTCGACGGCTAGAAAATGGCCAGGCGATCGGTGACGATCTCGTCGAGCAGGGACTCGGCGAGGTGATGGGCTTGATCGAGCAGGACACCCTCGATGGAGGGCACTCCGATCACCGTCAGACCCGCCGCCCGGGCCGCGGCGACGCCGGTCGGCGAGTCCTCCAGGGCGACCACTCCCGGTCCGGCCTCGACGCCGAGCCGGCGACAGGCCTCCAGGTAGGGATCGGGCGCCGGCTTCGGGACGGCGACTTCGTGGGCGCTGAGGACGACGTCGAAGTGGTCCTCGAACCCGGCCAGCTGCAGCGAGCGGGCAACGAAGGCGAGCGGGGAGTTCGAAACCAGCCCGATCGGCGTCCCCCGCTGCTTCAGCTTCTGGAGCAGCTCGCGGGCGCCGACCATCGCCTCGACGCCGTGCTCCAGCTCGGCGACGACGAGAACGTTGAGCTCCTCGATCAGCTCGGCGGCGCGCCCGGGTTCGCCGAGCCGCCGCTCCAGGACGGCGCCCGCGATCTCCGCCGAGGTACCGACCAACTCGCGCTTGTCGGCAGCCGAGAACTCGGTGCCGCGGCGGCGAAAGAGGTCCTGCTCAGCTCGGGTCCAGACCGACTCGGTGTCGAGCAGCAGGCCGTCGTTGTCGAAGACGACGGCGTCGGGCAGGTCCGCGGGCATGGCGCGGATCATTCCAATTTCGCCCGGCGGCGCGGAAACCGCTAGCGTCGCGATCGATGTACCACGTCGAAATCAGCGCCGGCTTCCACCGCGCCCGGGTCTTCAACCTCGACCGCGGAGACCTGATGTCCAAAGTCGTCCAACCGTGGCTGGAGGAGCAGTCGATCGAGATGGGCGACCGGGAGTGGAACCCGCGCGACAGCAGCCTGCGGATCCTCGAGGGCCCGGAGATGAAGAACCAGGACCTCTCCTTCGGCCAGGGCTGGGCGAACGCGGAGCGGGCCTCGGAGAGCGTCACCCGCGAGATCCTCAGCGCGGCCCCGCCGCCGGCGATGCCCGACGCCTTCATCGTCGAAACCGACAATCCGGAGGCGGTCACCGCCGATGTCGTCGCCGGCCACGACGGCCGGGTCGTCGAGTGGACGGACGCGCGGAAACGGATCGACGGCCGCGATCCGGAGATCGCGGCCGTGATCCTCGTGCTCAGGCCGCGGGGGCCGGAGCCGCCGCGGCGCCGAAGTTGAGCACGACGCCACGGGGTACGACCAAGACCGGCGAGGCGGCGGTTTCGATCGCGTAGTCGCTGGCCGCGCTGATCGTCGCCTTGCCCTGGTGGGCCTCCGGGCGGGAGCCGACGACCAGCAGGTCGACCGGGCCGGAGCCATGCTCGCTGACGCCGGCGCCGAGGGCGCCCGCCAGGCTCTGCGCCGTCTCACGGGCGCTCGGGTCGCCACTGTCGAGGATGCCGACGGTGTTGATGCTGACCGACGGGTTGGAGTGCATTCCGGCCGGGGCGATGGCGATCGCCGTCGGACCGTCGAGCAACAGTTTGTGCGCCGGGCGACCGGGAGCGACCGCCCCCGGCGAGGTCCGGTACTCAGAGCCGAAGACGATCACGTCGGCGCTCTCGCTCTCGGCCAGCTCCCGCAGACCGATGCTGGTGCCGGCGTTGACGACCACGTGACGGGCCATCTCCGGGGCGCCGACCGAGGCCGCGCCGCGAGCCAGCATCTCCTCCGCGTCCTTCTGCTCGAGCGCGCCGCCGACCGAGTGGCGGACGTAGGCGAGCGAGAGGTCCGCGCCGGAGATGGCGAGCAGACGCCCCATCGCGAGTGCGTCGCGGTCGTTGTCGGTGTCGTCGTAGGAAACGATGATCCTCAGTGCCATTTGATGCCTCCTTGGAAGCTCATTGAATTGGTCAAACGAAATCCGAGACCGATAGTGGCACCCGATCAGCATTAGCGCAACTGGTATTACCGATGATTAGAATAAGCTTTGCTTATGCTCAATTCGATCCGGCTCAACGTCTTCCGAGAAGTGGTCGATCGCGGCTCCTTCTCAGCGGCAGCCGACGCCCTCTCCTACTCGCAGTCCGCCGTCTCCCAGGCGATTGCCACTCTGGAGGGTGAACTTGGCGTACCCCTGATCGAGCGCCGCCGCGACGGGGCTCGCCCGACCGCCGCCGGCGCCGCCCTTGCCGGACATGTCGGCGGGGTTCTGGCCCGAATCGAGGCGGCGGAGAGCGAGGTCGCGGCGGTCGCGGCGGGCCGCGGCGGTCGCCTGCGGACGGCGTCGTTCCCGACCGCGGGCGCCACCCTGATGCCGCAGGCGATCGCCGCCTTCCGCGCCTCCCATCCGGGGGTCGAAGTGACCCTCGCCGAGGACGAGCCGGAGCAGATCGCGCCGCGCCTGCGGGCGGGCGAATTCGACCTCGTCCTGCTCTTCGAGTTCGAGGCCGTCGGCGAACGCCTCGGGGCCGGGATGCGGCGCTTTGAGCTGTTCGACGATCCGCTCCACCTCGCCCTCGCCGCCGACCATCCGCTCGCCGGCCGCAAGCGGCTCGAGCTTGCCGATCTGGCAGGGGAGTCGTGGATCCAGACCTCGGCCGACAGCCCCTGCGCCGGCCACGTCGTGCGCTGCTGCCACGCCGCCGGCTTCGAGCCGAGCGTCTCCTTCGAAAGCGACGACTACCAGACCGTCCAGGGCTTGGTCGCGGCCGGCGTCGGCGTCGCGATGATCCCCGAGCTGGCCCTCTCCACGGTCCGCGAGGACATCACGGTCCGCGGCCTGCACCCCGCCAGCCCGGTGCGCAAGGTCTTCGCGGCCACTCCCCGCGCCGCCGCCGCGACGCCGGCGGTCGCAACCATGCTCGACGTCCTGCGCAAAGCTACGCCGGGACCATCCTCGGCGACGTAGCTCTGATCGGTCCCGAACATGGAACCGCCCCCGGGAAAGGGGGCGGGGGCGGCTCCGTATCGGGATCGGGGTGAGGCGAGGGCCGTCTAGGCCGTGCCTCCGGGTGCCGGAGATGCCGAGGTCGGCTCCGGGTATCCGTTCGGGTAACCGAGGGAGGGAACGTCGGATGGGTAGACCTCGTGTCCGTGGACGGCGATGTCTCCCTGCTCCATTTCCTCGTCCGACATCCGCAGCGGGACGACCAGGCCGACGAGCTTGAGCAGGATGAACGTCCCGATCGCGCAGAAGACGATCACCCAGGCGGCCGTGTAGGCCTGTACCCAGAGCAGGTGCAGACCGCCACCGGAGATCAGGCCTTCGTGTTCGCCGGCCATCAGCTTGTTGGCGAAGATGCCGACGAGCAGACCGCCCGCGACCCCGGCGAACCCGTGCGTGTAGACCACGCCGAGGGTGTCGTCGACGTTGCGGAAGGGCCGGACCCGGCTGAGGTAGTTGAGCGCCAGGTAGACGAGGACGGAGGCGACGACGCCGATGATGATCGCGCCCCAGCCGTTGACGAAACCGGCTCCCGGGGTGATCGCGACGAGGCCGACGATCATGCCGTTGACGCTGCCGATCAGGCTCGGCTTGCGACCGGTGAGGTAGTCCATCCCGACCCAGACCAGGAAGGCGACGGCGGTGCAGATGTTGGTGTTGAGCAGCGAGGCGGAAGCGACATTGCCGGCGCTGTACCAGTCACCACCGTTGAATCCGTTCCAGCCCATCCACAGCAACCCGGCTCCGATCGCGACCATCGCCAGGTTGTTCGGTGCGTCGACCTCGCGGTCGCGCTGCAGCCGTGGACCGATCACCCATGCCGCGACGAAGCCGGATGCCCCGGCGGCGAGGTGGATGACGTAACCGCCCGAGTAGTCGACCGCGCCCTGCTGGGCGAAGAAGCCACCGCCCCAGATCATGAAGGCGTTGATCGTGTAGATGAGCAGCGTCCAGAGGGCGACGAACGGGATCCAAGCCTTGAAGTTGAAACGGCCGAGGACCGACCCGAGCATCAGCAGCGGGGTGATTGCCGCGAAGACGATCTGGAAATAGGCCAGCGTCGACATCGGGAAGAGGAATTCTTCTTCCGGGAGCTCCCCGATATGTGCTTGTTCAAGCAGGCTGTGGCTGTTGAGGATCGATCCTGGCTTCCCCAGCATGTTTCCGAAGAAGCCGCTGGTCGCGCCGAAGATGTGGATCGGATCGCCGAACGCCATCTTGAAGCCGACCAGCACCCAGAGGATGAGCACGATCGCGAAGGCGACGAACGCCATCATCATCGAGTTCACAGACCAGCGCTTCTGCATCACGCCGCCGTAGAGAACGACCAACCCCGGGATGCTCATCAACCCCACCAAGGTGGCGGCTGTCATCTGCCATGAATTGGCCCCTTCGCTCAGATATTCCATTGAACCGGTGCTTCCTTTCGTTTCAACTCGATCGTGCGCTATCGCCGGTCACTACAAGACGAGACAGCTCCCCAGCCGGCCACAAAGCGCCCATATTTGGACTAGGCGTAACCCTGCCGCCGCGGCCCCGTGGCCGATAGGTACAACTGTCCAAAGATCGGTTGCCGAGTTTCGCCCGAATGGCGCAATCGGGCCGATCTGGGACCCGATACAGTGGCCCCGCGATGCCACTGGAAGGTCATTACGAACGGCAGACGACGCCTCTGCGCAGGCTCACGCCGCGCGAGTGGAAGGCCGCGTTGGGAATTCTGATCGTCACCCTCATCGGGATGCTCTTGGTGATCGTGCTGACGGTGGGCGACGAAACGAATCCCGATGCCGTCGGCTGCACCAGGTCACACGTCGCCGGCGTCGTCGGCAGCGAAACCTTTTACGCCTGCGGCCAGGACGCGGTCAAGCTCTGCAGCCGCGCGACGGAATTCAGCGGCGCCCGATCCGAAACGATCCTCGCCGACTGCAAAAAGAACGGCATCAACTTCTGAGTCGCCGCAGTCTCTGCCTCTGCCGACGGGACGATTTGTCGTCCTATAGGCGACAAATCGTCCCGTCGGCGAGGGGGTTCGCTATTTGCCGCTCCAGTTAGGGGTGCGCTTGCCGAGGAAGGCGCCGATGCCCTCCTTGGCATCGGCGCTGGCGAAGGCGGAGGCGAAGCCCTGCTTCTCGGCCTCGATGCCCTCGTCGAGGTCCCCCTTGTTGGAGACCTGCTTGATCTGACCGACCGCGATCGGCGCCTGCGCAGCCAGCTTGCGGCCCCACATCAGCGCCGTCTCCAGCAGCTCGTGGTCGGGGACGACGCGGTTGACGAGACCGAGTTCGAGCGCCTCCTCGGAGAGCACCGCGTCGCCGACCAGGTTCATCTCCAGCGCCTTGTTGGCGCCGACCAGGCGCGGCAGGCGCTGGGTGCCGCCGAAGCCCGGGATGATCCCGAGCTTGATCTCCGGCTGGCCGAAGACCGCCGCCTCGGCGGCTATGCGGACGTCGCAGGCCATCGCGATCTCACAGCCACCGCCGAAGGCGATCGAGTTGACCGCGGCGATCGTCGCCACCGGCGCGGAGCCGAACTCTTTGAAGAGCTCGTGCGCGGTGTGCAGCAGCTCGGCACCGCCGGCTTCGTCCATCTGCGTGAAGGCCCTGATGTCGGCGCCGGCCGAGAAGACGACCGGGACCGCGGAGGCGATCACCATCGCGCCGACCCCGTCGGCCGCCTTGACCCGCTCCCAGACCGAGGCGAGATCACGGACGACGTCGGGCGAGACCGCGTTCATCGGCAGGTTGGCAAGCCAGGCGATCGCGACCCCGTCGCGGGTCTCCAGCTTCACCGTCTCCGCCTGCTCGCCGTCGTCGGGCTGCGGGTATGGGTAGAAGCCCTGGCCGGAGGCGAGGCCGAGGCGGCCCTGGGACACCAGGCGTCGCAGGGTGACGGGCGCCGCGAAGCGCTCGCCGTGCTTCTCCTCCAGCATCTCGATCTTCTCCAGCACCTTGTCGAGGCCTTCGACGTCGGCTTTCCAGAACGGCGGCAGCAGGCCGCGGCGGGGGTCCAGGCCGGCCCCGGCCATCATCCCGAGGTCGATGTCGCGGACCGAGCAGATCCCCTCCTCGACCAGCAGGCAGGCCTCGATCAGGGCGCGGCAGGTGAACATCGCGACCAGTTCCTCAGCGTCGGGAGCGGCGTCGCCGGGGATCGTCTGCTCGCCGTCCTTGAAGAAGCCCTCGCCACCGCTCTTGGCGCCGAGCTTGCCGTCGGCGACCAGCTGCTGCAGCCCCTTGTGGACGTAGAAGCTCTCGCCGTAGGAGTGATTGAGGTGCTCGGCGACGTGCAGGACGGTGTCGAGGCCGAGCAGGTCGGTGAGGAAGAACGGCCCCATCGGCGCCACCTGGGCGGCCGCGATCGCCTCGTCGATCGCCTTCAGCGAGAGGCCCTGGTCCTCCTGGGCGCGCCAGATCTCGCCGATCGTCGCCATCAGAATGCGGTTGACGACGAAGCCGGGGATCTCACCGCAGACGATCGGCTGCTTGCGAATCGCCTGGGCGAAGTTGTAGGCGGCGGTCGCGGTCTCCTGCGAGGTGTGCTCGCCGACGACGACCTCGACCAGCGGCATCACCGAAGCCGGGTAGAAGAAATGGAAGCCGACGACCTTGTCGGCACGCAGTGTCGACTCCCCCATCTCGGTGATCGAGAGCGACGAAGTATTGGAGGAGAGGATCGCGTGGCCAGGGGTGGCGGCGTCGATCTCGGCGAAGACCGCCTGCTTGATCGCCATCTTCTCCGGCACCGCCTCGATTACGAAGTCGACGTCGCCGAACTGCTCGTAGGTCGTGGTGCCGGTGATCAGGCCCATCACCTCGGCCAGGCGCGCGTCGGCCGCCTCCTGGGTCAGCTTCTCCTTCTTGACCAGGCGCGAGAGCTGCCCCTCGGTGACCGCGCGGGCCTTCTCGACGGCGGCGTCGACGAACTTCTGGTCGATGTCCTTGACGACGACTGGGATATCGGCGGCGGCGATCGCCTGCGCGATCTCCCCGCCCATGGTGCCTCCGCCGACGACGGCGGCCTTGGATACGAACATTCGGGTGAATCCTCCCGGAGCTTGGCTTTGTGGCGCGGCAAAGGCCGCGGGCAGCAGGCTATCGCTGCGACCGCGCCGTTCGCCTCGCGGCGGGGGTACAACAGGGACAACCGCGGGCGGCCAACGCTGTACGGCGGTACAAAGCCGTTTTCAACCCGCTGCCATTAGGCTCTTTTGGCTCTTCAGGAAAGGGGAGTGAGACCCGGAAATCCGCGCGCCCGGCAAGTGGGCGCGCCGCCAAGTGAGGGATTAACCAAGCGATGACCCGTATCCGCCAGCAGAACGTGACCGCAGCGCAGTGGAGCTCCAACGGCGAGTCCCTCGGCGCACTCGACCTGACCCTTCCCGAGAACGAAGCCTTCGGGATCAACGTCTTCGACGTGACCGAGCAGAAGGAGCGGCTCTCGGCCGGGGACTTCGACAAGCTCCAGGCCGCGATCGGCGGCGGCGAGAGCCTCGACGCGGCCCTGGCCGACGCGGTCGCCGAGGCGATGATGGCCTGGGCGCTGGAGAACGGCGCCACCCACTACACCCACATGTTCCAGCCGCTGACCGGCTCGACGGCGGAGAAGCACGACTCCTTCTTCGAGCCCTCCGGCGGAGGCAAGATGCTCGCCGGCTTCTCCGGCAAGGAGCTGATCCAGGGTGAGCCCGACGCCTCCTCCTTCCCGACCGGCGGCCTGCGCGCGACCTTCGAGGCCCGCGGCTACACCGCCTGGGACCCGACCAGTCCGGCCTTCATCCTCGAGAACCCGAACGGGACGCTGCTCGGCATCCCGACCGCGTTCGCGTCGTGGACCGGCGAGGCGCTGGACGCCAAGATCCCGCTGCTGCGCTCGATGGACGCGCTCTCGACCGCCGCGGTGAAAGCGCTGAAGCTGCTCGGCGACGAGCAGACCGAGCACGTCTACACGACGGTCGGCCCCGAGCAGGAGTACTTCCTGATCGACGAGCAGTACTTCTTCGAGCGGCCCGACCTGATCTCCACCGGCCGCACCCTGTTCGGCGCCAAGCCGCCGAAGGGCCACGAGCTCGACGACCATTACTTCGGCTCGATCCCGGAGCGGGTGCTGGCCTTCATGATGGAGTCCGAACTGGAGATGAAGAAGCTCGGCATCCCGGTCAAGACCCGGCATAACGAGGTCGCGCCGGCGCAGTACGAGATCGCGCCGATGTTCGAGAACTCCAACGTCGGCTCCGACCACCAGCAGCTGCTGATGCAGACGCTGGAAAACGTCGCCCGCCGCTACGGCCTCGTCTGCCTCCTGCACGAGAAGCCGTTCGCCGGGGTCAACGGGTCGGGCAAGCACAACAACTGGTCGATGGGTACCGACACCGGCAGCAACCTGCTCAACCCGGGCGATACGCCGGCGGACAACATCCACTTCCTGTTCTTCTGCACGGCGGTGATCCAGGCGGTCAACAAGCACCAGGGCCTGCTGCGCGCCTCGGTCGCGAACATCGGCCAGGACCACCGTCTCGGGGCCAACGAGGCACCGCCGGCAATCATCTCGATCTTCCTCGGCGCCGAGCTGGAAAAAGTGTTCGAGGCGATCTCGACCGGCGAGGGAGACCCGAACACCCCGGCCTCCTTCCTCGACCTCGGCACCACGGTGCTGCCGAAGCTGCCGCTCGACGGCGGCGACCGCAACCGCACCTCTCCGTTCGCCTTCACCGGCAACAAATTCGAGTTCCGGGCGCTGGGGTCGAGCATGTCGCTCGCCTTCCCGAACACGGTGCTGAACACGATCGCCGCCGAGGCGATCGACGAGCTCGCCGGCCAGCTGGAGGAGAAGCTCGGCGCCGGCACCGCGATGCCCGAGGCGGTGATGGAGATCGTCAAAGAGTCCTACCTGGCGAACAAGGTCGTCTGCTTCGGCGGCGACAACTACTCCGAGGAGTGGCACGCCGAGGCCGCGCAGCGGGGTTTGAAGAACCTGAAAACCACCCCGGATGCGCTGCCGGAAGTGATCGCGCCCGACACGGTCGCCGCCTTCGAGAAGTACAAGGTGCTGAACGAGCGTGAGTTGCACTCTCGCTACGACGTCTGGATCGAGCAGTACGCGCTGCGGGCCAACATCGAGTCCGAGACCGCGCACACGATCGCGAAGACGATGATCCTGCCGGCGGCGCTGCGCTACCTCGCTGTGATCAAGGAGTCGGGCGTCGCCGAGGGCCTCGCCGGCGAGGTGCGTGAGGACCTCGAGGCGATGGGCACGGCCCTGCTGGCGCTCGAGGAGGCCAATGCCTACCCGAACGACCTCGAGGGCCTCGACCTCGCGATCCACGCTCGCGACAAGCAGCTGGCGGCGATGGCCGAAGTCCGCGCCGCGGCCGACAAGCTCGAGCGGGTCGTCGCCGATGATCTCTGGCCGCTGCCGAAGTACGAGGAGATGCTCTTCATCAAGTAGCGCCCGACCTCACCCGGCTGCGAAGAGGCCCCGCGTCGGCGGGGCCTCTTTCGTTCTCGAGAACTACTCGTCCCCCTCGTCGTTCTTGCCGACCGCGCGATAGATGATGTAGGCGATCGCGGCGAGGCCGACGATCGGGATCAGGCCGCCGAAGACCGCCGGCCAGGCCTCGGTGGCGAGGATCACGCGCTGGGCAGCCCGGCGCCGCCGTGCATCGGGTTGAGGTCGTCGAGCATCGAGAGCAGCTGTGGCTGGGCCGCCTCGGAGTCGATCAGGACCGCGGTGCCCGGCCAGGCGTAGCGCAGGTAGCGGGCGTATGCCTGGCGCGAGCCGAGGTCCGGCTCGTAGATCCAGGAGCCGGTGTTCCAGTAGCGGACCCGACCGTCGCGGGCCGAGCGGACATCGGCCAGCGGCTGGTGGGTATGGGCGAAGACGATCTGCTCGCGGCCCTCGCCCCAATCGAGGTTCTCGACCACCTGGGCGAAGGCCTCCAGTGCCCGCTCGGAGGGATCGCTGCGCGAGATCACGGTCGGCTCCGGGTACAGCGGCCGCGAGAAGGGCGGGCTGGCCAGCGGCTGCTCGTCTGCCTGGCGCCGCGCCTCGTCGCGAACGACGGCGTCGAAGTGGGCTTCGCTGGGGAGCGACTCGGCGCCGTCGCCGACACCGCGGTCGCGCAGCCTCGCGGCGAGCCGCTCGGCGCCGCGGATCGGGGCGCCCAAGGTCGAAGCGAACCGCCCGGCCCGCTGCGCGGCGCGGAAGACGTTCTGCTGAGCGTGGGTCCCGTGCGGCATCTGAGCGGCGATGTAGAGCCACTCGGTCAGCAGGGTCGTGACCGACTCGTAGTCCTCGATGCAGGTCGGCTCCTCCGGGCCGCCGGCGGCGATCCCCCACAGCGTCCGGGTCAGCAGCCGGTCGGCGCGCGAGCCGCTCAGCCGGGCGTGGGGATCGAGGTAGTGGCCATGGGTACAGAGGACGCCGGCGAACTCGTAGGTCGGGTAGGCGATCTCGATCTCGACCCCCGGCAACTTGCGTTCGAGGTAGGCGCGGAAGTACTCAGGGCCGGGAGCGACAGCCGACGCCACCGGATCGCCACCCGCTAGCGCCGCCTCGAGCCGGTTCTCCTCGTCGCGGTGGACGAGGTGGTGGTCGTGGTTGCCGGCGAGGAAGACGAGCCGCTTGCCGGCCAGCTTCGCGGCGATCAGATCGAGCAGGCCGTCGGCCGCCGTCACCGCCTCCTCGACCGAGCCGAAGAGGAAGTCGAAGAGGTCGCCGAGGAAGATCAGCTCGTCGATCCCCTCCAGCCGTGGCGCCAGCCGCTCCAGGAAAAACTCCTCGCGCAGCAGGTCGCGCCCCGTCCAGGCGCCGAAGTGGGTGTCGGAGATGACCAGGGCCCGCATCGCGTGTCGCGAGTCTAGGCCCGCGGCAGCACGCGCATCTTCAGCCCGCCCTTCGGCGAGAGGGTCGGCATCTGGCGGACCGTCATCGTCCGGCCCGGCAGGGCGTCGAAGCGCAGGCGCTGGAGCAGCATCGTCGCCACCAGCTTGACCTCGGTCTGGCCGAAGCGTTTGCCGATGCAGACCCGCTGGCCGCCACCGAATGGGACGTAGGCGCCGCGCGGCAGCGCCGCCTTGCGCTCGCGGGTGAAACGCTCGGGGATGAAGGCCTCGGGGTCGGGGAAGACCGTGGGGATCCGGTGGCTGGCCCAGGAGCAGTAGTTGACGTAGGCGCCGCGGGGAACCTCGTAGCCGGCGAACTCGAAATCGCGAATCGCCCGGCGCGGGCCGATCCAGGCCGGCGGATAGAGGCGCAGGACCTCATCGAGGACCATCTCGAGGTAGGGCATCCCGCGCTCGAGCTGGTCGAAGGTCGGAATCGCGCCGCCGAGCACCTCGTCCTGCTCAGCGCAGAGCCGCTCGATCACCTCGGGATGGCGGGCCAGCTCGTGCAGCATGAAGGTCAGGGTCGAGGTCGAGGTGTCGTGGCCGGCGAACATCAGGGTCATCACCTGGTCGCGAATCTCGCGGTCGCTGAAGGCCTCCCCGCCCTCGCCGCGGACGCCGACCAGGAGGCTGAGGATGTCGCGCCGCTCGGGGTCCGGTTCGGCGCGGGCGCGGGCGACCTCGGCGAAGACGATTTCGTCGAGCACCGCGCGCGAGGCGATCAACTTGCGCCAGGGTGATCCCGGTCCGCGCAGCAGCCGCAGGCCGTAGTCGATCCCGTAGTAGCCGAGCGCGCGCTCGAAGTGTTCGGCCGCGGCGGCGCCCTTGCCGGCCTCGTCGGGGTCGAGCCCGAGCAGTGCCCGCATCGCGATCCGCATCGCCAGGTTGCGCATCCAGTCGTAGACGTCGACGACCTCGCCGGGCGGCAGCGACGCCATCGCCCGCTCGGTCTCCGCCTCCATCGCCGCCATCGAGGCGGTCACCTGCTCACGGTGGAAGGCGGGCAGCATGATTGCCCGGGCGCGGTCGTGGAACTCGTCGTCGACGGTCAGCAGGCCGTCGCCGAGCAGCGGGATCAGGTCGCCGAAGCTCGACTCGCGCCAGTGGAAGTTCTCCGGGTGGGCGACGGTGACGAAGTTGTTGGCCTCGGGGCCGAGCATGAAGATCACCCGCGTGTGCAGCAGCCGCATGCTGAAGATCGGCCCGTGCTCTTCGTAGGCGCCGAGCAGCAGCGGCAGCGGGTCGTGGGCGATCTGGTGGGTGCGGGCGAAGCTGAAGTCCTTCGGCCCCGGCGGGAACTTGCCGCGCCCGCGCCACTCGGCGGCAACGTCTTCGGCGACCCGCCGCACCGGGTTGGCGGACATCTGCGGAGGGCGCGCCACAGGCGCGGAGGTATCGACCGAGGCCATCGCGGCGATCATAACTGGCCAGCTAGCCAGTTTTCCCGTGACCTGAATCTTGGTCCCTATGCGGTCCCAAATTCAGGTCACGCCGCGGCGTTGGCGGCGAGCTGGCCGCAGGCGGCGTCGATGTCGCGGCCGCGGGTAAGGCGGACGGTGGCGGTGAAGCGGTGCTCGGCGAGGATCGCGCGGAAGTTCTCGATCCGCTCGGGCGAGGAGCCGTCGTATGCCCCGGTCGGGTTGTAGGGGATCAGGTTGACCTTGTAGACGCGTGGGTCGAGCAGGTTGGCGAGTTCCCGGGCATGCGCCGGATGGTCGTTGACGCCGTCGAGCATCACGTACTCGACGAAGACTTTGCGGCGGCGCCTGGCGCGGTAGCGGTCGCAGGCGGCGAGCACCTCGTGCAGCGGATAGCGGTCGTTGACCGGCATCAGCTTCGAGCGCAGCTCGTCGTTGGGGGCGTGCAGGGAGAGGGCGAGGCTGACCGGCATCTCGCACTCGGCGAGGCGATCGATCCCCGGGACCCAGCCGACGGTGGAGATCGCGGTGCGGCGGTTGGTGACCCCGAGGTCGGGCAGCCGTTCGCAGGCTTCGAGAACGGCGTCGATGTTCATCGTCGGCTCCCCCATGCCCATGAAGACGACGTGGTCGATCGCTTCGATGCGGCGGAAGTGCAGCGCCTGGTCGAGGATCTCGTCGGCGCTGAGGTTGCGGCCGAACTTCATCTGGCCGGTGGCGCAGAAGCTGCAGGTAAGCGGACAGCCCGACTGCGAGGAGACGCAGACCGAGTGGCGGCCGTCCTTGTAACGCATCAGGACCGCCTCGATCGGGCGGCCGTCGGCGGTGTGGAAGAGCGTCTTGACGGTGCCGTCGTCCGAGCGCGCCTCAGCCTGCACGCTGAGCGTCGAGAGCGGCACGGCGGCCTCGAGCCGGTCGCGCAGGATCCCCGGCAGGTTGGTCATCTCCTCGTAGCTCGCGACCCCACGCGCGACCCACTCCCAGACCTGAGCGGAGCGGTAGGAGGGCTCGCCGCTGTCGGCGAGGGTGGCGTCGAGAAGGGCGCGGTCCATCGGGCCGAGTGTAGGGACGACGGGGCCCGAGGCCTATTCGTGGATCTTCTCGCCGCGCTCGAGCATGGCGAGGAACTTGCGCAGGCGCCGCTCCCGGGTCTCGGGCTTTTTCGCATCGTTGAGGCGGTAGATGACGGCATAGCGGTTGGCGCTGTCGAGGCCGGCGAAGAACTCGCCGGCGGCGGGGTTGGCGTCGAGCTCACGCCGCAGGTCGGCCGGGACCGCGGCCGTGCGCTGGCCCTCGTAGGCGGCCTCCCAGCGGCCATCGGCCCTCGCCGCGTCGACCTCGGCGAGGCCGGCCGGCCGCATCCGCCCGGCGGCGATCAGCGCTTCGGCCTTCTCGCGGTTGATCTTCGACCAGCGCCCGCGCGGACGCCGCGGGGTGAAGCGCTGCAGGAAGTGCCGCTCGTCGTGACCACGCTTCTGGCTGTCGATCCAACCGAAGCAGAGCGCCAGCTCGAGCGCCTCGCCGTAGGTGACGCTCGGCTCGGCGGCGCCCTTCTTGGCGATCTTCAGCCAGATCCCCTCCGAGGCGTCGTGATTACTCTCGAGCCACGCCTCCAGGTCGGGCGGCGTGGCGAAGAGGAGGATCGGCAGATCGTCGGCCTCCGCCAAATCGCCCTCCGACCTAGAGCCCCGCCGCGTCGGCCAGCAGGTCGACCTGGGCCGGGTCGCTGGAGCTCGGGCAGAGGATCAGCTCGTTGCAGCCGGCGGCCTCGAAAGCAGCCAGGTAGCCCTTGACCGTCTCCGCGTCCTTGGCGGCCGAGCCGGCGATGTAGCCGGCAACTTCCTCGCCGAGCCAGGCGTAGTAGTCGGTCAGATAGGCGTTGGCGTTTGCCTCGGCGTCGTCGCCGAGCGAGAAGTAAGCGAGGCCCATCAGGCGCGGCTCGCCGTCGCGGCCGGCCGCTGCCCAGGCGGCCTTGGCCTTCGTCGCCATCTCGGCGAACTGTTCCGGCGAGGCGCCGCCGGCGATCCAGCCGGCGCCGAAGCGCGCGGCCCGAGCGAACGAAGCCTCGACGGCGCCGCCGACTATCAACCTTGGCGGCGAGTCGGTCGCGGGGCCCATCTTCTCGTCGGCCCAGGCCTCCTTCATCCGCTCCAGCATCGCGTCGAGTTCGTCGCCGCGATGGCCGAGCGGCAGGCCGGCGAACTCGAAGTCGTCGTCGCGGCCGCCGAGCCCGATCCCCAGGGTCAGACGTTCGCCGGAGAGAGCGTGGACGCTGAGGGCCTGCTTGGCGAGGACCGCGGCGTTGGCCCGGAGCGGGCCCAACACGACGTTGGTCACGAGGCCGATCCGCTCGGTCACCGCGGCAGCGGCGGCGAGCGCGGTCAACGGCTCGTAGTTGGGGTAGAGGAGTCGATCGATCGTGCCGAGGCCGGCAAAGCCCCGGGCCTCTGCCCGGCGGGCCCACTCGACCAGCTGCTCGCCGCTGGTTCCCGGCACGGTGTTGGGAAGACCAATCGAAACGTCCATCAAAGGCTCCTTCTAAGGGGGGGTCGCCTGATCATGGACCCTAGCCAACGCCGGACCCGAGACCCGCCACTTAGGATTCTCGCGCAGGCCCCGCAGGGGCAAGACAGAGGAGGAGAGATGAGCGATTACGAGGTGAAGCAGATCGACGAGATGGAGGCGGTCTTCAGGGGTGCCTTCAAGCGCGCCCGGGCGGAGCTTGGCGTCGAGTCCTTCGGGATGCAGATCATTGACATGCCGGCCGAATACGGCGATTACCCCGAACACGACCACACCCACGACAACCAGGAGGAGGTCTTCCTGGTGATGCGCGGCGGCGGCGAGATCGAGATCGCCGGCGAGCGCTTTCCGCTCGACGACAATCACGTCGCCCGGGTCGGGCCCGAGGTCAAACGCAAGGTCTGGCCGGGCCCCGACGGCATCCGCCTGGTCGTCCTCGGCGGCGTTCCGGGAGGCCTTTACGAGCCGCCCGACATCACCAAGCTGGGCGAGCCCGACCCGATGGCGGCCAGCTAGGCTGACGATGTGCTTCGACGCGTCTCGTCCCTAGCGGCGTTGCTGGCCCTGCTGGCGCTCGGCGTTCCGGCTTCGGCCGGCGCCGCCGCCGGGGCCGGCGGCCACAGCGGCGACGCGATCGTCGTGATCAGCGGCGACGTCACCGTCGATCGCGGCGAAACCGTCCGCGGCGTCTACATCGGCAACGGCGACGCCCGCATCGACGGGCGGGTCGGTGGCGACGTCGTGGTCCTCAGCGGCGACGTCGTCGTCGCCGGCACGATCGAAGGCGACCTCTACACCGCCGCCGGCCGGGCCCGCCTTCTCCCCTCCGCCGAAGTGACTGGCGACGTCAGCTACGCCGACGAACGTCCCCGGGTCTCCAACGCCGCCAGGGTGCACGGCGACGTCAGCAAGAAGAGCGTGCCCGACCTCGGCGGCATCGCGCTGGTCGGCGGTTTCATCTTCTGGCTCGCGATCAGCGTCTCGATGGCGGTGCTCGGGCTGCTCCTGCTACTGGTCGCCCCGCGCGCGGCCGAGGCGATCCAGACCCGTGCCCGTGAGCGAATCGGACCGACGATCGCGATCGGCATCGCGATCGCGATCGCCCTGCCGATCGGCACCGTGATCGCCGCGGTGACGATCCTCGGGCTGCCGCTGGCGATCCTCGTCGCGCTCGCGCTCGTGCCGCTGGGGGCGGTGGCTTACGTCTCCGCCGCCTGGGCTCTCGGTCGTCGGGTGATGAAGGCGCCCCGCGACCGCTTCCTCTCCTTCCTGGTCGGGATCGCGATCCTTCGCGCAGCCGCCCTGGTGCCGTTCGTCGGCGCGCTGGTCGGGCTCGCGGCCCTGATCGTCGGCCTCGGACTGATCGGCGCGGCTATCGGCGCGAATCGGACGAGCGCTGACCCGGCTCCGGCTGAAACCCCGGGCAGCTGAGCACCGGCGTCCGCGGGTAGCGCGGGAAACGCGGATCGTCGCGGCCGCGCTCGCAGAGGGAGAAGACCGAGCCGCGGCTGTTGGGGACGAGCCGCTGGTGGCGACAGTCGTCGCAAATACCGTTGTCGGGCATGCGCGGATGCTACGACCGCCCCGCTATCGCGCGTGGTCCCGCCTCGCCGGTGGCTAGCTTTGGCGTGTGAACCTGACCGCGACCCTGTTCGATGCCGACGCGGCCTCCTACACCGGCACGATCGAGGTGCTCGGGGTGATCTTCCGCGCCGAGGATGACGGCTACGCGGTGCTCGAGGTGCAGGAGACCGAGAGCGGCGAGGGCTTCGCGCTGATCGGCCCGGTCGCCCACCTCGGCACCGGCGACCGGGCCGAAGTCAGCGGCGAGTGGCAGCACCACGCCCGCTACGGGCGCCAGCTGCGGGCCCAGGGGGCGCTGCCGCTGGACCCGGCCGACCGCGAAGGTCAGGTCGCCTACCTGACGACCCTGCGCCACATCGGCCCGGCGCGGGCCGAACGGTTGGTCGACGAGCACGGGGAGAGCGTCCTGCAGAAGATCGCCGCCGACCCGCAGCGGGTCTTCGGCTCCCTGCGTGGGGTCAGCCCCGACCAGGCCGCGGCGGCAACCGAATCCTGGCACGCCGGCCGCGCGATCCGCGACCTCCACGTGCAACTGGCCCCACACGGCCTGGCCCATCTGGCGGCCCCAATCCACGCTCGCTACGGCGAGCACTCGATGACGGTCCTGCACGAGGACCCCTACCGGCTGACCGAGGTCGACGGGGTCGGCTTCGCCCGCGCCGACAAGATCGCCCTCGCCGCCGACGTCCCACCCGAGTCGAGCCGGCGCGCGCAGGCGGCCGCCCTCTACGCCCTGATCGAGGCCGAACAGCAGGGCAACAGCTACCTGCCGCTGCCCGAGCTGACCGGGCGCACCGCGAAGCTGATCGGCCTCGCCCCCGACCCCGAGGTGCTGCTCGAGGCCCGCGGCCTCGTCGACGACGAGGGGCGGATCTACCGCGAGCTGACTCGCGAAAGCGAGATCGCCGTGGCGGCGACCCTGCTGCGGCGCTTGGCGGCGGCGCCGCACCTCGACCACGAGGCGGGCGAGAACCCCGGCGGGCGGCTGACCGACGAGCAGTGGGCGGCCGTGCGCGGCGCCTTCTCCTCGCGGATCTCGGTCCTCACCGGCGGCCCCGGCGTCGGCAAGACCGAGTGCACCAAGGAGATCGTCGCCGAGGCACTGGCGGCCAACGCGACGATCGCGCTCTGCGCCCCGACCGGCCGCGCGGCGCGGCGGATGGAGGAGGCGACCGGGCAGGAGGCGAAGACGATCCACCGCCTGCTGGAGTGGATGCCGGGCCGCGAACCGACCTTCCGGCCGGGCCACCCGCTGCCAGTCGACCTGGTGATCGTCGACGAGTCCTCGATGCTCAACCTGCGGCTCGCCGAGGTGCTGCTTGGAGGCCTGGCCGAGACGACCCACGTCGTCTTCGTCGGCGACGCCGACCAGCTGCCGCCGATCGGTGCCGGCAAGCCCTTCGAGGACCTGATCGCCTCCGGCGCGGCGCCGGCGGTGCGGCTGACCCAGATCTTCCGCCAGGCGGCGCGCTCGATGATCACCACCGCCGCCCATGAGATCAACCGGGGACGTCCACCCCACACCGAGCCCGCCGAGGACCAGGACCACGACTTCTTCTTCATCGACCGGCCCAACCCCGAGCGGGCGCTGGAGACCGTCGTCGAGGTGGTCGCCGAGCGGGCACCGAAGAGCTTCGGCGTCGACCCGATCCGCGACGTCCAGGTGTTGGCGCCGATGTATCGGGGACCGGTCGGGATCGACGCCCTCAACGAGCGCCTCCAGCTGCGCCTCAACCCGGACGGGAAGAAAGCGCTGAACGAGCGCTTCCGGATCGGCGACCGCCTGATCCAGACCCGCAACTCGCACGAGCTGGGACTGATGAACGGCTCGATCGTCTTCCTCCGCGAGGACCGGCCCGAGGACGAAGAAATCGCCGTCGACACCGACGACGGCGGCTCGCTGGTCATCCCCTATGGCGAAACCGCGACGTTGCGGCTCGCCTACGCGATCTCGGTCCACAAGGCCCAGGGCTGCGAGGTCCCGGTCGTCGTCGGCGTCTGCCATCGCTCCCACGCGCGGATGCTGACTCGCCCCCTTCTCTACACAGCGATCACCCGCGCCCGCAGCAACTGCGTCCTGGTCGGCGACCGGGCGGTGCTCGGCGCCGCGGTGCAGCGCGATGACAGCGGCGGCCGCCACTCCGGCCTGGCCGACCGCCTGCGGGCCGATCCCGGCCCCCTCACCGCCACGCTTTAGGGCCGGCCCGGCGGGCGGGCGATACTTCCGGGATGGAGGAGCGGTCGAGCAAGCGCACGAAGCCCAGCCCGCCCTGGCTGGAGATCGGGGTCACGCTTGCCGGCATCGCCCTGCTGGCGGCGATGGTGCTGGGGATCCCACCGCTGCGCCACGCGGTCGAAGCGGCGCTGCATGGGGACACCACCGAAGTCCGCAACCAGATCGACAAGCTCGGTATCGGCGGGCCGCTGCTGATCATCGCCCTGACCCTGATCCACGCGGTCGTCATCTACCCGGCGGAGATCGTCAACGCCGCCGCCGGCTTCGTGTACGGCTTCTTCCCGGCGCTGGCGATCGTCTCGGTCGGCTGGATGGCCTCGGCGCTGCTCTGTTACGCGGTCGGCCACCGGGTCGCCCGGCCGCTGTTGGACCGCTTCTTCGGGGTTGAGCGCTTCGAGCGCTTTGAGGGGATGATCGAGCGCGGCGGGGTGCCGCTGCTGCTGGCCCTGCGGCTGATCCCGATCGTCCCCTTCAGCCTCATCTGTTACGCCGCCGGCGCCGCCCGGGTGCCGCTCTGGCGCTTCGTCTGGACGACCTTCGTCGGCTACCTGCCGATCACCGCTCTCGCGGTCTACTTCGGAACCCGGCTGGAGGGTCTGGAGATCACCGACCCACTCGTCCTCGGCTCGGCAGCAGCCCTGCTGGCACTGCTCTTCGTCGGCAACTGGATCGTCCGCCGCCAGGCGAGCCCCGAGAAGGGCGAGGTCAGCCGACCCGCTTGACGCGGAAGTGAAAGACGGCGGGGGTGCGGTCGCACCTGGCCGGCCTTGTTCCGATCGCCCGGACCCGGATCGCGTGGGCGTCCGACAGTGAAGCCGTGCGGCGAGAGCTTGCCGGCCGCACGGTTTCAGGAACTTCGCGGTCGACCTTGCAGACGAAGCTGACTGCCCGGCCGATGGAGCCGAAGCGGAAAATCGACCCTCGCCTTCAGGCCGCCGGGTCAGACCAGCTTCGGCGGGTGCTTGAGATCTTCGTCCGCGGCGCCCGGGTGTCGATCGGCGAAGCCGACGACGCCGCTGGCCGCCGACCCGGCCGCCGAGGCGGTCGCCGCTGACCGCGAAGCCGTTCTGGCCGTCGCCCAGCCGTTCGGAACGACGAGGGCGAGGCGCAAGGCCGAGCCCGGAGGCCGTCGAGTGAGCAGCAGAAGGCAACCGGGCGGTTGGCGCTGAATTCGAAGGTCGGCCGGTTTTCGCGATTCAGCGCCACCGGCGCCTTGGTGATCGTCACCGTCGGCGGTAGGGCGAGGGAGTCGACGGCCGGGCAGGCGTCGAGCCTCCCGCCGCCGACCGCGTCAAGTCCGAAGCCGGCGATCGGCCGCGCCGTCGCGCCAGCGCCGCACGGATCTGCTGCCGGGCCCGCGCCGGGTTCGCCCTCGCTGCATCGAGCGCCGCCATCGCCGCCGCGTGCGGAGCCGCCGCCGAAGTACCGCAGAAGCGCCAGGCGCCGCGGTCGCCGGGGAGGCGAAGAAGGTCGTCGACGCCGCAGTCGGTGGCTACCACATCGGGCTTGGCGATGATTTCTTCGGCGATCGGCGCGGGCGCCGGTTCGGTGCCGTCGACCGGGCGCGAACAGTGCCGTACCGGCCCGCGCGAGGAGTACTCCTCGGGGGCTTCGTGCCTCGTTAGTTGACCACGCCAGACGGCGGAACCGCCCCGACGCGATCGCGCTCTCGGGCCGGCGTGGCCGAAGATCGTCGGGCCGACGGTGTCTCCGCCTCCGATTCGCGGGTACTCGGTCTCGCTGACCCCGCCGCCGTTCTGGAGCAGGGCGATCTTCAGCCGCGGGTTCGCTGTCGCCGCCGGAGATTTCTCCAGCGCTTCGTGCGCCAGCGCCCGGCCTTTCCGGAGGCTTCGTCGCAGCGGTTGATCACCAATTCGACGTGGATCGCTTGCGCTCGGTCTTTGGGCTAGCTGTTCGACCGGCTCCTGGATCGAGGGGTCCGTGTCCGGGTATTCGCTTTCGGCGACCTGGACCCCTTCCTTCGAGCAGGTAGGCGTCGAGGTCCGTCGTCACCCCTTCACCAAGGCTGCGCCCACTGCAGGTCGACGGCAGCGTTCTCCGCCCGGTTCGACCGTGATCCCGAAGGTCGATCGATCGGTGCCGCCGGGTTGAAGTCCATGCAGTGCTTGCGTTGTAGTCCCGATAGAGAACGCCGCCGCGGGGCAGCTGCCGGCGCCGCGGAACGCCGGCGCTTCCCAGGAGGCGATTTCGTTGTCTTCGGATTCGTCGATCAGGTTGTCGTTGCCCGCAGCGGTGAAGTACGAAGTGCCGGCGGCGGTGACTTCGTTGATCGCGACGGCGACCGGCCCGTCCTGGAAGAAGGGCTCGTCGACATAGGCGACGTCGTCGGCGATCACCTGGGCGCCGGCGTTGTGCAGCGGCGGATGTTGTCGGCGAAGCCGAACTCGCCGTTGAAAGCGGAGGCGAAGTCGATCGCCGCGCCGGGGGCGAGGTCGTGGACGATCTGGGCCATCCCCCGCCCCTCATCATTCCCCTGCTCTTCGGCGTTTTCGAGGATGCCGACCGGTGGTCGTGAACCCGCAGGGGCTGCCGCTGCCCGGCAGGTCGCCGGTGGCGACGTCTGCCGGCGGCGTGGTCGCCGTGGTCGGATCGCTGGTCGAAGGAGTCGGAGAGGATACCCGACGGTGACGCCGGTCCCGTCGACGCCGAAGTTCTGGCGCGGGCGTTCGCCGCGTCGAGCTGGGTGTCCCCCTCGGAGATCACGAGCCGCCGGCAGATTCAGGTGGCGCGGGTGATCGGGGTCAGGTCTTCGGCCACGCCGCGCACGCGGGCCAGCTCACCGATCCCAGGGGCGAGGCCGGCGCGTCGCCGCCACGGTGACCATCTGGTAGCGGCCGCTGACGTGACGATTCGGGCGCCCGCCGCGGCGCAGGGAGTCCAGCGAGCCGCGGCGGCGCCGCGTTCGAAGCGGACGTTGACGAGGACGCTGCGTGCCGCGGCACAGGACGGCTGCCGGGGCCGCTCGCCGGGAGGCTCAGGCGCCGCGCCTGCTTGGCGGCCGGCATGGAGCGCACGGCGGGGGTCGCCAGCTCCGCCAGACGCGGCGAGAGGGTGGCATCGCTCGGTTGCGCGGCGTCGGCGACTCGGTGATGGCGAGCAGCAGCCATAGAGCGGCCGCGGCAAGCGAGACTCGGCGGGCACGAGCAGGCTGGAACTGGCGCGGAAATTCATTAGAGCGAAGTATCGACAGCGCCGGTGATTCCTGAACACGTCCGGACGGCGATCCGAGCGACGGGCTCGAAAACCCGAGCGCAGAGAGGCCAGATCCGACCCCGGACGCCCCGGCTCGCCAAATTATGGCGCCGTCATCGGCGATCCTGCTACGGTCCCCGGTGTTAGGGCCGGTAAAGACCGGCAAAGTTTGTGTCTAGCGCTCGCGTCGTTGCTTCACCGCATGCTCCGCGTTCGCAGCACATTACGTGGAGGCAATTCATGCCGACTGGAACTGTTAAGTGGTTCAGCGACGACAAGGGCTACGGGTTCATCACTCCCGATGACGGCTCGAAGGACGTTTTCGTCCATCACAGCGCGATCCTCGGCGAGGGCTTCAAGAGCCTGACCGAGGGTGCCAAAGTGAGTTACGAGTCCGAAGAAGGCCCCAAGGGTCCGGCCGCCGCGAGCGTCCAGCAGACTTCGTAGTCACGCACCACGCTTAGGCAGTGCGAAGCCCGCCATCTGGCGGGCTTCGTTTTGCTCGGGGCCAATCGGCCCCGGCGCCGCCTGTCCCCTACCCTGCTCAATTCACCCATGGCCAAACGAGAAGACCTCCGGAATGTCGCGATCATCGCGCATGTCGACCACGGCAAGACGACGCTGGTCGACGCGATGCTGTGGCAGACCGGAACCTTCCGCAAGGGCCAGGACGTCAACGAGCGGGTGATGGACTCGATGGACCTCGAGCGCGAGAAGGGGATCACGATCCTCGCCAAGAACACGGCCGTCACCCGGGGCGACGTCAAGTTCAACATCGTCGACACCCCCGGCCACGCCGACTTCGGCGGCGAGGTCGAGCGCGCCCTGACCATGGTCGACGGCGTCCTGCTCCTGGTCGACGCCTCCGAGGGGCCGCTGCCGCAGACCCGCTTCGTCCTGCGCAAGGCGCTGGAGTCGAAGCTGCCGGTGATCCTCGTCGTCAACAAGGTCGACCGCCCCGACGCCCGCATCGCCGAGGTCGTCGAGGAGGTCTACGAACTCTTCATCGATCTCGACGCCGACTCCGACCAGATCGACTTCCCGATCGTCTACACCAACGCCAAAGCCGGTTGGGCGGCGCTGGAGGAAGGGGTCGAGGGAACCGACCTCTCTCCCCTTCTCGATCTGATGCTGGAGCGGATCCCGGCGCCGGAGTACGACCCCGACCACGCGATGCAGGCGCACGTCACCAACCTCGACGCCTCGCCCTATCTCGGCCGCCTGGCGCTCTGCCGGGTCCGCAACGGGACGATCCGCTCAGGCCAGCCGATCGCCTGGTGCAGGGCTGACGGCAGCATCGCCAAAGCGACCGTCTCGGAGCTGTTCGTGACCGAAGCGCTGGAGCGCGTGCCGGCCAAAGAGGCGGGCCCGGGCGAACTGATCGCCGTCGCCGGGATGGAAGAGGTGACGATCGGCGAGACGCTGGCCGACCCAGAGAACCCGCAGGCGCTGCCGGTGATCACCGTCGACGAGCCCTCGCTCTCGATCGTGGTCGGGATCAACACCTCGCCGCTGGCCGGCAAAGAGGGCTCCAAACTGACGGCGCGCCAGGTCCGCGACAGGCTCGACGCCGAGCTGATCGGCAACGTCTCGATCCGCGTCCTCGACACCGAGCGCCCGGACGCCTGGGAGGTCCAGGGCCGCGGCGAGCTGCAACTCGTCGTCCTGCTCGAGCTGATGCGCCGCGAAGGCTTCGAGCTGACCGCCGGCCAGCCCCGGGTACTGACCAAAGAGGTCGACGGCAAGGTCCACGAGCCGGTCGAGCGCCTGGCGATCGACGTACCCGAGGAGCACGTCGGCTCGGTCACCCAACTGCTGGCCGCTCGCAAGGGCCGCCTCGAGCAGATGGTCAACCACTCGACCGGTTGGGTGCGGATGGAGTACCTGGTCCCGGCCCGCGGCCTGATCGGGTTCCGCACCGAGTTCCTCACCGAGACCCGGGGCACCGGCATCCTGCACCACGTCTTCGACCGCTGGGAGCCCTGGGCCGGCGAGCTGCGCACCCGCCCGACGGGCGCCCTCGTCGCCGACCGCCAGGGTTCGACCGCCAGCTTCGCGCTGTTCAGCCTGCAGGATCGCGGCACCCTCTTCATCGGCCCCGGCGAGCCGGTCTACGAGGGGATGATCGTCGGCGAGAACGCCCGCTCGGAGGACCTCGACGTCAACGCCGTGAAGGAAAAGCACCAGACCAACGTCCGCGCCGCCAGCGCCGACCTGCTGGTCCGCCTCACCCCCGCGACCCGGCTCTCGCTGGAGAACTCACTCGAGTTCGTCCGCGACGACGAGTGCGTCGAGGTAACCCCGGAGTCGGTCCGCCTGCGCAAGCTGATCCTCGACAAAACGCAGCGCCAGAAGGCGGCGCGCCAGCGCACCAGGGCCGGAGTCGCCAGTTAGCGGCTTTTCGGCCGCGTGCGATTCTCGAGTAGCCGGGCGATTCGCGCGATCACGGCCTCCGGTTCGCGGTCAAAGCGCTTATCGGTAACTCGGGTCATTCCGATCCCGTCAAGCAGCAGATCCTCTTGACGCTGTCGGTCGCGCTGGAAGGCCGCACGCGTGCCGTGGGTCTCGAAGACATCCAGTTCGACCGCAAAACGTTGCTCGGGCCAGTAGAGATCGAGCTCAAGGCCGGCGACGTTGAAGTTGACCGCCGGTCGCGGCAGCCCGGCGGCGGTGACCGCGGCATAGAAGCGTCGCTCAAATTCCGAGCGGGTAAACGGCGGCGGCCGGTAGCCGACGAGCGCCCGTCGCAGCTTTCCCCTCCCAGGATGCCCTCCGGCCCGGGAAAGCAGGTCGTCGATCGGCGCGAGGTCCAGCAGATCGAGCTCTTCCGCTCTCTCGAGATAGCGCTGAAAGCGGTCGGGTCGAGTGCAGGCGACAAGGTCCAGGAGCGTCCGAGACACGGCGGTGACCGGAATTTCCCTTTGTAAGCCTCGATCGGCACCGGCGAGGGTCCGAGAGTGGTGGACCCGCAACGGCGATTTGCCGTGCCGAGGTATCGGCGTCGTCACCTCATACGGCGCGGGGCTGTGGTTCGACAGGCCCCAGAGCCACGCGGCCGAGTGGTGGCTCAAGAGAGATCCGGGGCCACAGGCGAGGACCGCGGCAAGGCATCGTCCGCAACTGGATATCGCCGTGTGCCCGACGGCGAACACTCCCCGATAGAGGGGGCGCAGACGCCCAGCCGCCACCGCGCGGGAGACGGACCGGCGTGAGTAGCCAAGCGGGCCTGTCAGCTGACGGATCGAAACGACGCCGTGCTGGCGCTTTGCCATCTCGGCGAGAGCGTGATGCGTTTCCGGCAGTCTTTTCGGACGCATAGCGTCCTAAATGACTGCCGCACGCCGGCTCTCCCCCCTTAACTCGGCGCCGGCGCGGGTTGTGCGGTAGCGGCAGGCTGGCGGGTCGGGATCCGGCCGGTGAAGAAGAGGCCGACCAGGGCGAGGAGGGCGAGGATGGAGAGGGCGGTGCGCAGGCCGACGAGGCGGGCGGTTTCGTTCTCTTCGACGATCGCGTCGGTGGCGGCTGGAGACACCTTGGCCTGCTCGAGGGCGGTTTCCAGTTCCTTGTCGGAGACGAAGGGGACGCCGCCGGACAGTTCGGTGGCCGCCTGGGACTGCACGGAGGCGGGGACGGCAGGGTTTTCCGCGACCCCGGTGAGGAAGGAGGAGCTGAGGGCGGCGATCACGATCGCGCCGGTCAGCGCCGTGCCGACCGAGATGCCGAGGTTGGTGATCGTGTTCTGCAGGCCGCCGACCTCACCGCTCTGCTCGTCAGGGACGGAGGAGACGGTGACGCTGCCCAGTTGCGAGGCGAGGGCTCCCATCCCGAGGCCGGCGAGGAGCATCGGCCAGGTGGTTATCTCGGCCCCGGCGCCGGCATCGAGGGCGGCGACCATCACCACCAGCGCCGCGAACATCAGTCCGAAGCCGACGCGGACGACCCGGCGCGGCGAGACCCGCGGGAAGACCTTTGGGACCCCGGCGGCGGCGAGGATCAGCGTGAAGGAGAGCGGCAGCAGGCGGACGCCGGTTTCGATCGCCGAGAGCCCGAGGGCGATCGAGAGAAAGAGCGGCACGGCGAAGAAGAGGCCGCCCTGGAGGAAGTACTGGAAGAAGAACGAGGTGAGGCCGCCCTGCAGGACCGGGGTGCGCAGAATCGCCGGGTCGACGAGTGGGTCGCCGCCCCGCGCCACGACCCGGCTCTCCCAAGCGAAGAAGAGCCAGACCACGGCGCCACCGGCGAGCATCATCCAGATCACCGGCGAGAGGCCGAGCCATTCGGGCGCTTCCGGCTTGGCCTTGACGAAGCCCCAGGTCCCGGCGCGGAGGATCCCGAGCACGATCAGCGCCAGCCCCAGCGCCGAGAGCGCGGTCCCGACCAGGTCGAGCCGCACCTTGCTCTCGGGCTCGCCGGCCTCGATGCGGCGGGTGAGGAAGAGGATCGCGATCACGATCAGGGCCTCGCCGGCGAAGACGTAGCGCCAGGAGAGGTAGGTGGTGAAGAGTCCGCCGACGATCGGGCCGACGGCAACGGCGATCGCCGCGGCGGCGGTCACCAGGCCATAGGCGCGGGGCCGTTCCTCGCGGCCGAAGTTGGAGGCGACGAGGGCGACGATCGCGGGCAGGATCAGCGCCGCCCCGAGTCCCTCGAGGCCGGACCAGCCGATCAGCAGCACGGTCAGGTTGGGAGCGAGGGAGGTGGTCAGCGAGCCGCAGCCGTAGATCACGCAGCCGATCGCGAACGCCCGTTTGCGGCCGATGATCTGGCCGATCTTGCCGCCGGTGATCATGAACGAGGCCATCACCAGCGTGTAGAGGGTGATCGCCGTCTGGATCCCGGTGACGGTCGTCCCGACGTCCTTGGCGACGGTGGCGATCGAGACGTTCATCACCGAGCTGTCGAGCATCATCAGGAACTGGCCCGTGCAGAGGGTCATCAGGACCAACCCGGCCGCTCCGGCCTTCGCTTGCGCGCCGCTCATCCGCGCACCGTACATCGCCGGCGGGCCGATCCCCTCACCCCTATGGGGCGAAATCGGCCCGCCGGTACAGCGTCAGACGGTGGCGCCGGCCTGCTCGGCCTGGCTGTCGCGGGCGCCGTCGGCGGCTTTCGCCTCGGCCTCCGGGGTCGACTCCCCGACCGGGCGCGGCAGCAGCACTTCTTTGGCGATGACCAGCCGCTGGATCTGGCTGGTCCCCTCGTAGAGCTGCATGATCTTCGCGTCGCGCATCAGTTTCTCGACCGGGTACTCCTTGATGAAGCCGTAGCCGCCGTAGACCTGGACGGCGTCGACGGTGATCTCCATCGCCGAGTCGGCGGCGAAGCGCTTGGCCATCGAGGAGACCTTGCTGTTGCGGATGCCCTGGTCGAGCATCACGGCCGAGTTCCAGGTCAACAGACGGGCGGCCTCGACCTTGGTCGCCATGTCGGCGATCATGAACTGGATCGCCTGGTGCATCGCGATCGGGACGCCGAACTGGACCCTTTCCTTCGAGTACTCGGTGGCGAACTCGAGCGCCGCGCGGCCGATCCCGACGGCCATCGCCGAGACGCCCGGGCGGGTCCGGTCGAGGGTCATCATCGCCAGTTTGAAGCCCTTGTTTTCCTCGCCGATCAGGTTCTCGGCCGGGATCTCGACTTCGTCGAAGGAGATGGTCGCGGTGTTCGAAGCCCGCTGGCCCATCTTGTCCTCCTTCTTGTCGACGCTGACCCCGGGGAGGTCGGCATCGACCACGAAGGCGCTGATCCCGCGGTGACCGCCCTCGGGGTCGGTCTTGGCGTAGACGGTGAAGTAATCGGCGTAGGTGCCGTTGGTGATGAAGCACTTGGAGCCGCTGATGACGTACTTGTCGCCCTGCTTGACGGCCTTGGTCTTCATCCCCGAGACGTCGGAGCCGGCGTCGGGCTCGGTCAGGCAGAAGGAGGCGAGTTTGGGGCTTTCGGTCAGCATCCCCAGGTACTTCTTCTTCGTCTCCTCGGAGCCGCCGAGGCTGATCGGGGCCGAGGCGAGGCCGTTGGCCATCAGCGAGGTGCCGATGCCCGAGCAACCCCAACCCATCTCCTCCTCGATCAGGCAGCCGGAGAGGTAGTCCAGACCGGGGCCGCCATAGGCCTCGGGGACGTGGGTGTTCATCAACCCGACCTCCCAGGCCTTGTTGATGACCTCCTGCGGCCAGCCGCCGTCCTTGTCGAGCTCCCAGGCGACGCTGCGCATCTCTTTCTCAGCGAAGTTGTGGGCCAGCTCGCGCAGGTCCTTCTGTTCATCGGTCAGGGTGAAGTCAACCACCGGTCGGAGCTCCTTTTGGTCGGTGCTTTCCAAGCTTGTCGGGAGCGCCGGCGCGGGGCGGGCGTTCCGCCGATTGACTGGTCAGTCAACCAGGGCCAAAGCGTAGCGAATGAGCCGGGTTGCATGGGCTGCCTACTCGTGGGAACGTGGATCCCGTGCTACCCCCCTCCCCCACCTCCGCCGGCTTCGGCATTCTGCTCCTCACTGGGATCGTGGCTCCGCTCGTGGGTTTTCTCCTGCGTTCGACGTCAGAAGGCTGGGACGAGATCGGTGGCGGTCCATTCGCCATGGAGCATCAGACGCCGGTGCAAGGGCTGTCGGCGGCCGACGGCGAAGCGCGCGACGCGGAGGCGCGGATCGACGCCGAGCTGCGGGCCGAAGTCCGCCAACTGGTCATCGTCCGCAACGAACGGCGGATGCACAGGGGGCTAGAGCCGCTCGATGTCGAGGCCGAGACCGAACGCCAGCTCGAAGATTTCATAGGATCGCGCCCATGAGCACCGGCCCAGAGGAGAACCTGTACGAGGTCGAGGAGCTGCTGGTGCAGCCCGGGACCTACTTCAACCCCCAGACCGAGGTCGTCGTCGTCGTCGACGACTCCGCCTCGATCGACCAGGAGGTCTTCAACATGGAGGCCTACGAGGGGGCCGAGTGGGTGCGGATCTCCGACGAAGTGCCGATCGACGAGGACGGCCGCGACCGCGTCCTCGAGAAGTTCCAGACGCATTACCACCCCGGCGCCTCCGGCTCGGTCTCCGCCACCGCCCTCGAACAGGGCGACGAGGAACTGGACGCCGACGAGGACGGCCAGGACCCCGGCCGCGAGGACTGATGCTCGCCGAGGGGGACGCGGCGCCCGACTTCACCCTGCCCGATCAGGACGGCAACCCGGTCAAGCTCAAGGACCTGCGCGGCGAGACCGTGGTCCTCTACTTCTATCCTCGCGCCGACACGCCGGGCTGTACCACCCAAGCCTGCGGGATCCGCGACCGCTCCGACGAGTACGCCGCGGCGGGGGCCCGGGTCCTCGGGGTCTCTCCCGACGAGCCGGAGAAGATCAAGAAGTTCGACGACAAGCACGGGCTCGGCTTCACCCTGCTCGGCGACGTTGACCACTCGGTCGCCGACGCCTACGGCGCCTGGGGCGAGAAGTCGATGTACGGCAAGAAGTACATGGGAATGCTGCGCTCGACCTTCATCATCGACCCGAAAGGCAAGATCGCCCGGGTCTTCCCGAAAGTACAGCCCAAGAAGCACGACGACCTGGTCCTCAAGGCGCTAGGCGAAATAGAAAGCTAGCCCGAAGACGAGGTAGACGGCCAGCAGCTGCACTCCCTCGAACCAGGTCGACTCGCCGTCCTGGGTGACGTAGTTGGCGATCAGGATCGCCAACATGATCGCGCCGAGCTCGAAGCCGTTGAAGACGAGGGCAAGCGGGTAGGGGCCGATGAAGAAGGAGCAGAGGACGAGGACCGGGGCGACGAAGAGGGCGACCTGGGCACTGGAGCCGACGGCGATGTTGACCGCCAGGTCCATCTTGTTCTTCATCGCGACGAGGACGGCGACCCAGTGCTCGGCGGCGTTGCCGACGATCGCGATGACGATTACGCCGATGAAGAACTCGGAGAGGCCGATCGAGTGGGAGGCCGCGGTGATCGATCCAACCAGGACCTCGGACATGACGCCGACCAGGACCCCGGCGATCGCCAGGGCGACGATCGAGGTCCGGGTCGACCAGCCCCAGCTGCCCTCGTTCTCGTACTCCGGGTTGAAGATGTCGCGATGGGTCTTGAGCGAGAAGAAGAGGCCGATCACGTAGGTGACGATGAGGACGATCGCGACGGCCAGCGAGAGCTGCTCGACGGTACCGCCGTAGTTGACCGATTCGGCCCCCGGGGCGGGCAGGCCCTGGCCCTCGACCAGCTCGAAGATCGCCGGCATCAGCAGCGCCGCGGCGGCAAGCAGCAGCATCGAGGTCTGGATGCCGGCGCCGGTGCGGCTGAAGGTCTGTTTCTCGCGGCCGATGCCGCCGGCCAGCATCGCCGCCCCGAGTACGAGCAGGATGTTGCCGATGATCGAACCGACGATCGAGGCCTTGACGACCTCCTGCAGGCCCTGACCGAGCGCGAACAGGGCGATGATCAGCTCGGGCGCGTTGCCGAAGGTGACGTTGAGCAGACCACCGATGCCGGGTCCCGAGCGGACCGCCAGCTCCTCGGTGGCCCGGCCCATCAGGGCCGCGGTCGGGATGATCCCCAGCGCCGAGGCGGCGAAGACGACGGTCGCCGACACGCCGGCCAGCTGAAGCGCCACCGCGATCGGAATCAGCGGCGCCAGCAGGTAAGGCCAGCCCTGCGGCGTGCGCAGGAACGAGGCATCCAGTCGCGGCCGGTTGGGGTGCTCTGGGTTGGCGTTCACGGAGAGCGAAGCGTATGCGCAACTCGAAGGGCGCCGCCTATCGCGGCGCCCTTCGCACCAACTGGACCGCTAGGAGACGCCTAGGAGAGGTTGGCGCACTTCTGCAGGTCGGCCGGGGTGCGGGCGTTTTCGAAGCATTCGACCGCGTCCGCGCCGGGACCCGTCGAGCCTCCGCCCGAAGACGATCCGCCCGAGGATCCGCCTTCTGTCATCCCTTCGAGCAGGCCACCGAGACCGCCTTCAGCGCTGCCTTCGAGCAGTTCAAGCGGGTTGACGCCGAGTTCTTCGAACAGGCCCTGCAGGGGTTGCGGGTTGGCGGGAGCCTTGATTTCCTGTTCTTCGTTGACGGCGCCGAGCGAGAGTTCGAATTCGACTTCGACCTTTTCCTGGCTGCCGCCCTTCGGTTCGATGGTCAGTTCGGCGGCGAGCTTGCGAATGATGTCGTCACTGCCGACGTAGACGTCGACGTGGGCCTTCTTGACCGCCTGGCTAAGTTCACCCTTGGCCGATTCGAGTTCGCCGAGCGGCAACGGGCCGGCCGCTTCGAGCTGGGCGCTGCAGGCCGGGTTTTCGGTCAGCTTGATGATCGCGTCGATCGCCCCGCTGACATTGAGGTCGCCGCTGACCTTGGTCGTGTCGGTGCCTTCCACTTCGGCGCTGCCTTCGTTCTTCAGGCCCGCGACGAAATCCCCGACTTCGAGGCCGGTCGCCGCTTCCTGGCAGGCGTTGACTTCGGCGCCCGCCGCTTCTTCGCCGCCCTTCTGTTCGGCCTGTTCGAAGTTCGACCTGACGATGCCGAAGGTGGTCGGGTCGACTTCGTACTCGGTCCCCTTGAAGTTGACGAAAGCGCGGTCGGAAAGCAGCGTCAGGCCGCCTTCGAAGTCGACCGGCTTGCCTTTCAGCGAGCCGTTGGCCTTGGCGCTCAGGGCGAACTCCGGCAGGCTTCCCTTGGCGCCGCCCTGGAACGGCCCGGAGAGGCTGACCTTGAGGTCGCCGCCTTCGGCGCCCTTTGACCTGATCCCGATCTTGACGTCGAGCGTGCCGCTCGTCACCCCTTCGAGCGTGGCGTTGTCGATCACCGACTGCGGGTCTTCGCTGCCGCCGCCACCGCCACCACAGGCGGCGAGCGCGGTCGCCAGCAATGCCACGGCTGCCAGGACTGTGAACGTGCGAATGCGACTCAAGGGATAGAGCTCCTCACTATTCGAAGGCGGATCCAGACCAGATCGTAGAAGCTGAGGCGCCTCGGCGCCCGCGGGGAACGAATGATTGCCTATTGCGGCGCCGGCGGCTCCTGCCCCCAGCGCCGCATCCCGGCTTCGATTTCCTCGCAGACGATGCGGATCACCTGAACCCTGGCGTAGCGCTTGGACTCGGCCGGCACCAGCCGCCAGGGCGCATGGGGTTGGTCGGTGCGCTCAAACATCTCCTCCACCGCCGGCTCGTAGTCGGCCCGCTTCTCACGGTTCTCCCAGTCTTCGGGGGTCAGCTTCCACGACTTCAGCGGGTTGCCGGCACGGTCTTCGAAGCGCCTCAGCTGCTCCCGCGGGGAGATCTGCATCCAGAGCTTGACCAGGATCGTGCCCTCGTCGGCGAGCGTGCGCTCGAAGCTGTTGATCTCGCCGTAGGCCCGCTGCCACTGCTCCTTGCTCGCGAAGCCCTCGACCCGCTCGACCAGCACGCGGCCGTACCAGGAGCGGTCGCAGACGGCCATCCCACCCCAGCCGGGCAGCGCCCACCAGAAGCGCTTGAGGAAGTGGTGGCGCTTCTCGTCGGCGCTGGGGGCGGCGAACTGGGCGACGCGGACGTGGCGCGGGTCCAGCGGCGCCACCAGTCTTTTGATCGCGCCGCCCTTGCCGGCGGCGTCCCAGCCCTCGAAGACGACCAGCAGCGGCGGGCCGAGGATCTGCTCGCCGATCAGGCCGCCGAGGGTCAGGCGCAGCTGGGCCAGCCGCTGCCAGGCGAGCTTCAGCTCCTCTTCCTCCTGCTTGCGGCTGAAACTGAGCGTCAGGTCGACTTCGTCGAGGCGTCCCACCCGGCGATCGTAGACGCCGCCGGCCTATTCGCCCGAATCGCCGCGCGATTCTTCGATCGGCGCCGGCCGGTTCCGGGTGGTGAGGTTGGCCGCCAGCGGGAAGAGGAAGGCGCCGAGGAAGATCAGGACCACGCCCGAGGCGATCATCCAGCGGGTCTTGGTCAGGTGGCCGAGGATGCCGATCACGAAGCCCGCCAGCATCAGCGCGATGTAGGGGCCGGGGCTGTGCGGCAGCAGGGCGGCCGGTGGCGGGACGAGGTCGAACACGATGCCGGATTATCATCGCCGCGATGACCGACGGCTCCGTGGCAGAGGTGAAGCACTCCCTGGCAAAGGTCGGCTACCTCGCCGACGAGCCCGCGGCGCTGGTTTCCTTCCTCGCCCAGAAGCTCGGCAAGCCGGTCCTCGTCGAGGGCCCGGCGGGCGTCGGCAAGACCGAGCTGGCGAAGGCGCTGTCGCGCTCGACCGGCCGCGAGCTGGTGCGGCTGCAGTGCTACGAGGGCCTCGACGAGGCGAAGGCGATGTACGAGTGGAACTACCGCAAGCAGCTGCTGCGGATCCAGGCCGGCGGCGAGGCTGGATGGGACGACGTTCAGGACGACATCTTCAGCTCCGACTTCCTTCTCACCCGGCCGCTGATGCAGGCGATCTCCAGCCCCGAGCCGGTGGTGCTGCTGATCGACGAGATCGACAAGACCGACCAGGAGTTCGAGGCGATGCTGCTCGAGCTGCTCTCCGACTTCCAGATCACGATCCCCGAGCTGGGCCAGATTTCGGCGACAACGATGCCGATCGTCGTCCTCACCTCGAACGACTCGCGCGAGCTGACCGAGGCGCTGAAGCGCCGCTGCCTCTACCTCTGGCTCGACTACCCCGGGGTCGAGCGCGAGATGGAAATCGTCCAGCTGCACGTGCCCGAGCTCTCCGAGGCGGTCACCCGCCGGCTGGTCGAGGTGATCGAGATGGTGCGCGCCCTTGACCTGAAGAAGCCGCCCTCGATCGCCGAGTCGATCGACTGGGCGCGGACGCTGCTGCTGATGGGTGCCGACGACATCGACCGCGAGACCTTCACCCAGTCGATGTCGATCATCGTCAAGCACCGCACCGACATCGCCCTGGTGGCCGAGCGGGTTGGGATGAAACTCTCCGAGTCCAGCACCACTTCCTAGGGTTTCGCGCCGTTGGGGAGGATCGGGTGGCCCCTTCTCGGGGCACCTCCCCGGGAGGGACGGATTGCGGCTGGGGCCTCGACGCGCACCGACCCGGCTCGTGCTGCAGTCCCGGGAAGGGGCCACCCGATCCTCCAACCGGTCCGCATCCCTGAATTCGGCTGCGAGCGGTTGTTACTTGTCGCCCAGAGGGATACAAGCGACAAACGGATCGCGGAAAGCTCCCGTCCCTTGAAAGAGCATGAGGAGGGCCGCCTCGCACCGGGCGTCAGCCGCAGCTCGATCCCCTCGACGAGGTGCAGTGAGAAGGGGGTATCCCACCCATCCACACCGCTAGCTCGCGAAGAACTCCGCGACCTCGGGGGCGTCCGGGGGACCGTCGTACTCGAGGCGGCCGTCGCGGATGCCGACGCAGCGGCTCGCTTTGGAGATCACGTCGGGGCGGTGGGTGGAGACGATCACCGCGGCGCCGCCGGCGCGGGCCTCGGCGAGCAGCTCGAAGAGGACGGCGCGGCTGGGGGGATCGAGACCGTCGAAGGGCTCGTCGGCGATCAGGACCGAGAAGGGACGGACGAAGGCGAGGGCGATCGAGGCCTTCTGGCGGGTGCCGTGGCTCAGTTCGGCCGGCAGGCCGTCGCGCCACTCCGCCAGGCCGAGACGCTCCAGCAGGGAGTCGATGCGGGGCTCGGGGTCCTCGACGCCGTGCAGGGCCGCGACGTAGCCGAGGTGCTCGGCGACGCTCAGGTCTTCGTAGAAGACGGGGGTGTCGGGCAGGTATGAGAGCGCCTTGCGGGCCTCGAGCGTCCCGGCCGCGGCGGCGCCGACCTCGACCGCGCCGGAGGTCGGCTCCAGCAGCCCGGCGGCGAGAGTGAGGAAGGTCGTCTTGCCGGCGCCGTTGGGCCCCACGAGAGCGATCAGCTCCCCAGCCGTGACCTCGAGCTGGAAGGAGCCGAGGGCGATGAATCCGTCATAGCTGCGACCGAGCCCGTGGGCCCGCAGGGCGGGAGGCATGGCACTCACCCCGCCAGCCTGTCATGCCGGAGGTCGCGATTCGAGTCCCGTCGCTCCCGTTCATCGAAGTGCCTGCAAGGAGGCGGGTTTCGGGACCGTCGAAAGCAGATGTCTTGTCCTCCTGACCTCCGGCGGAATCGCCCTCAGTGCCCGATAGTGCCCAATCGGTGCTTCCTAGCAAGCCTCCCATGCGAGTTTGGGGACGCAGTCCGGTCACGTCGGTGTAGACGCGGAGCGTCATCCGGGGATCGCGGTGGCCCATCTGCGCCGCTGTGATCGCCGGGTGCTCGCCCGGCTCGGCGCGCCACGATCGCGCCGCCGAGCACGGGACGCACTTTGCCAAGTGCAAGTGTGTGAGCGGGGGAGACGGTGGCGTCAGAGGGCGGCCGGGGGGCAGCGGAGGGCTGGTCCCGAGGCGTTCGGCTGGGGGTTCCCTGGGAGCGTGGCGAGGCGATCAGCAGGAATCTTGATGCGCCAGCTCGGAATCGAGTTCGAGGAGATCCAGGTTCCGCTACGTCAGCCCGGCTCGCTGCAGCACAAGCTCTCCTACTCGCTGGCTGGGAAGGTCCCGAGCCTGATCCATGGAGAGACGTGCGTATGGGACTCGCTCGCGATCGTCGAGCGACTCGCCGAGGCGTTCCCTGAGAAAGGATATGGCTGGCAGATCCGGAGGCGCGTGCCCACGCTCGCAGCGTCTCAGCCGAGATGCACTCCGGCTTCATGAGCCTGCGAACGCGCATGCCGATGAACTGCCGCGCTCGCCGCCCCGAGGCCGGCCGCGGCCCCGGGGCTCAGGAGGACATCGACCGCATCCGCGAGATCTGGCGCGAATGCCGTGTCCGCCAGGGAGCCGCTGGCGAGTTCCTATTCGGCGAGTTCTCAGCGGTCGACGCTATGTTCGCGCCGGTGGACTCACGCTTCCAGACCTATGGCGTGGAGCTCGACGGCGTAGGGGCCGAGTACGCCGACGCGATCCTCGCGCTGCCCGCGGTCAGAGAGTGGATCGAGGCTGCCCGCGAAGAGCCGTGGAGCATCGCCAAGTTCGATGAGGCCTGACCGCCAGTAGTGCGCAATCTTTGACGCCCGGTTGCGCGAGGACGGCTCGACGGCGGATACGCTGGGTGCGTGCGCGGGCGTGTCTCGATTCGTCGGTTGCTCCTCTTGGTCCTTGGGGCGCTCGCCCTTACGGTCGTCGTGCTCAACTGGACCTACGGGCGCCTGCCCGCGGAGCCCGCGCCGACGGGATCATTTGCTCAGGTCGGCGATCTGCGAATCCGCTACATCGAACACCCGGATGCCGGCGCCCCCGTCGTGCTGATTCACGGACTGCCCGGGACAGCGGAAGACTGGGAAGACGTCACGCCCCTGCTCGCAGGTCACCGCACGATCGCGATCGACCGCCCCGGCTATGGTTTCTCCAGCGGCGGATATGTGCCGTTCGACCGTCAGCTCGAAGCGATTCACGAACTGCTCGCGAAGCTGCACGTCAGGCGGCCGATCCTGGTTGGCCACTCCTATGGCGGGACGATCTCACTCGGATTCGCCGAGCGCTATCCGAGGCAGGTCCGGGGACTCGTCCTCGTCGACGCCGCCGCGGCCGGCCAGCAGATCGAAGGCCTCGCCGAAGTACAGGCGCACGCGTTGCAGGTCCTGCAGCTACCGGTCGTCAGGCAGGTCGCCAACGCGACTTTCGGCCAGCTCCTCGCGACGGTGTCGGTGGACATCGCCGACAGCGAAGCGTTCCATCCCGAGCCGATCGTGGAAGCGCACCGCCACCGCGTCCTGGCGATCAACATGACCCACGGCAACCTGGAAGCGTTCGCGGGCGAGACCCTTGCCGCCAACGGGGTGATCGACCAGTTAGACAGGAAGCTCGGGACGATCCGCGCGCCCGCGGTCGTGATCCAGGGTGAAGACGACCAGCTGGTCGAGCCGGTCCACGGGCGCCGCCTCGCCGCCGATCTCCCCAACTCCCATCTTGTAATGCTCTACGGAGGGCACATGCAGCCCTACGACCACCCGGCGGTGATCGCCAGGGCGGTTCAAAGCTTTGGGGAACACCCCTGAAGCTTCAAGCGCCACGTCAGGATTGTTTCGGAAATCGTGTTATTTCCGAAACGTCCTGTTAGCCTTTCCCCATATCCTCTCGCCCAGCTCCAACGCCGCTAAGACGCCGTGCCGCCCTTGCGCGTCTGGAGGCTGAAGAGCTGGCCGACGCGGTTTCCGAGCTGCGCTCCGCCTCACGCTCGAAGTCCGAGTTCGAGCGAGCGGTGGGGCGAGTGGAGGAGCTGAGCGCGCGGATCCAGAAAACTCTCGACTTGCCCGGTGGCCTGACGGTCGCCCAGACGGCCGAGCGGCTGGAGGTGAGCGAGCCGACGGTCCGCAAGTGGCTCGCCGAGGGGCTGCTGGCGCGAGTGGCCGGGCGCAAGCCGGTCGAGATCACCCAGCGCAGCGTGATCGACGTCGAGCGCGTGCTGGGGACCGTTCGCGAGAGCTACCCGGCGCGGCGCTGGAGCGAGGCGCTGGCGGCCTTCCTGCACGACCGCGACCTGCTGGGGCAGGGGTGGGCGCGCGACGGCGTGGAACAGCTGAGGCGCGGCGAGCTGATCGAGCGCTGAGTAGAGATTGCGCTGTTATGGCGGGTGAGGAATGGATGCCCGTCTTGCGGGGTCTTGCGGGCGGGCTACACTTTTCCATCTATGGAAACTCGCCTGTGGCCGGACCTTCCTGACAAGCACCGTTGGGCGCTGGAGTTGATGGAAAAGCGCTTGGAGAACACCGTCCAGCCCGCAAGAGAGCTTTCCGCTCGCGCTGAGGAGCTTCGCGCCCAGGCGGCGCAGACCGACATCGATGGTTATCGCGATGCGGCCCTAGCGTTGGCTGACCGTTATGAGCAGGCGGCGGCTTCGCGCCTCGCTTCGGCGTAGCCCTACTGCCTCCCCATCGAGTCCATCCGGGCGGCGATCTCCAACTGCCGGTCGAGTAGGGAATCGGCGTCGACCTTGATGCGCGCCAACTCGGACTTCAGTTCAGCGAGCGTCTTCGCCGCGCCCTCGGCGTTGAGCAAGACCTGATCCCGCCATTTGGCGGAGAGCTGGCGAGCGGTGGCCGAAAGACCAGGCAGCTCGACCGTCGCGATCCGCGCCGACTCCTCGAGGAGCTGGGCCTGCTCGCGATTGCCTTGATCGCTCGCGATCAGCTCCCGCCGAATCTCGAAGATGGACTCGTGGGCGATCGTCGCGGTTTGGAGCAGCAGGTCCAGCTCCCTGATGGCAATCGGGTCTTCTGGCACGTCGGCCATCCTGCCGCAGCGTCCGGCGCGAAATCCTGCCGCAATTTACGACTATTCCGACGGCTGCGGTCGCGCTGGCGGCGTCCCCTCAATCCGCATCAAACAGCTAAATCTGGTTGTTAGGAGCACCTTCATGACCGCTCCTGTCCCGTTTGGCGAAGCGGGAGCCGAGGAGCGGGACGAGCACGGCCGCGACCAGGGCGACGATGACCGCGCCCTCGGCCGCGGCCGGGACGATCGCGGCGCCGCGGTCCTGGGCTCCCCGCGCGATCAGGACAGGGACGGCGACGAGCAACGCGGCGCCGAGCACGGGCGCGGCCGAGACCGCATACCCGACCTGCGGCGAGAGCAGATGCGCGTAGGGATCGGCGCTGGCGCTGAAGGCGGCACAGCAGGCGAGGGCGACGGAGACCGGGACGACGATCAGGGCGCCGACGCCCAGCGCCGTGGCGGCCGAGCCGCCGACGAGCGCCGCCGTGGCGGCCCCGACCAGGACCACCACCGCGATCGCCGTCGCCGGGGCGACCAGGTGGCGTGAGATCAGCGAGGCGGCCTCGACCGGCAGCAGCTGGCGCCGGGTCGGGTGGTCGGCCTCCTGCGCCAGTGGCTCGACGAGGTCGAGCGCGGCGATGAAGAGGAGGAGGCCGGGAACCAAGAGGGCAAGGGGTGCGGCGCTCCAGGCACCGACCGCGACCGCCCCGGCGAGAATGCCGAGCACGAGGGCGCGGGCGATACGGGCGAGCGGCCAGCGCATGAAGCTCTGCCAGCCGCGGCGCCAGATCGGGTGACCCGCGGCACCGGCGATCGGGACCCGCAGCCAGGGCCGCCGGCGCGGCCGCTCGGAGGCGAGCTGGCGCCGCAGCAGGATCACCGTGCGCAGGTCCTGGACCGAGGCCGAGAAGCGCAGCTCGGCGGTCAGCGCCGCCCGCCGGCGAGCGGCCTCGAGCAAGATGCCGCCGACGCCGAACAGGCCGAGGGCGGCGAGCCCGACGGCAACGGCAACGCCGATTCCCGCCAGCGCGACCGGGGCACCATCCTGCAGCGGCAGCGTCGCCAGGCCACCGAGCATCGTCGCCGGCGACGTGCTCCAGCCAAGCGCCAGGTCCGCACCCGACCAGGCGAGGAGGACGACGCCGAGCGTCGCCGCGACGAACGGGCGCAGGCGCCTCCCGCTCGCCAGCAGCGCCCCGCCGAGAACGCAGACCGGGATCAGAGCGCCGAACAGCGCCAGGCAGGCGAGCCACTCGACCGGCGACCCCGGCAGGCGGCGAAAGACGAAGTTGCCGAGCACGACGCCGAGGGCCGCCCCGGCGAGGACGCCGATCCGCAGCTGCCGCAGCGCCACGGGCCGCAGCACCGCGCCGCGATCCAGCGGTGCGAGAAGGACGTACTGGACCTCGGCCGCCTCGATCGCCAACGGCCCGCCGCGGGCGCCGCTGCGCAGTCCCGCCATCGTGCCGACAGCGACGACGAGGCCCAGCGCCGCCGGCCCGTGGCGCCGCAGCCAATCGATCGCCGCCGGGGTCGCGGCCGCCTCGTTGACGGCGCCGGCGAGCAGCGCGAGCACGATCGCGGCGAAGATCGCGGCGACGTAGGCGCGGTAGAGGACCTCCATGACGTCGAGCCGCTCGACGTAGCGGCGCCGGCGCGCCGAGCGCATCCCGCGCAGGGCCGCCTCCGCCCCACCCTCTGCCTGGCCGGCTCGCATCGGCCTATTATCGGACCGATGAGCGCCGTCTCGCCCTACGGTCCCCAGGCCGACCCCGGACCGCCGGGCCTGGCGGCGAAGCTGCTCGGCTTCTGTGAGGAACTGCGCGGCGAGGGGGTCGCGGTCGGCACCTCGGAGATCCTCGACGCCTTCGCGGCGCTCGAACAGGTCGGCTGGACCTCGCAGGACGACTTCCGCGAGGCGCTGGCCTCGACGATCGCAAAGTCACAGGACGACCGCCGCGTCTTCGAGCTGCTATTCGACCGCTACTTCTTCCGCGCCGCCGAGGCCGAGGCGGTCCAGCACGGCATCACCGAGCAGGGCGAGGGAGACGAGATCGGTGAGGGGGGCGAAGGCGAGGGCGGCGGCCAGGCGAGCGGCGAGCAGATCGACATCGACGCGCTGCGCGAGCAGATCCGCGAGGCGATGGCTACCGGCGACGAGGACGCGATGCGCGACCTGGCCCGGCTGGCGATCGCCGCCTTCGGCCGCGGCGAGGGCTCCGGCGTCGTCGGCGTCGACGTGCAGCGGATCCGCCGCACGCTCGGGCTCACCGCCGGCAACCAGCCGCCGGGCGAGGACGGCGAGGAGCGGCCGCCGATCGACCGCTCGCAGCTGACCGGCTTCGAGCGCCACCTGCGGCGCGAGCTGGAACGCGACCTGATCGAGCGGACCGAAACGCTGCCTCCCTCCCGCCCGCTGGCCGAGCTCGACCGCACCCTGCCGACCAGCCCGACCCAGGACCTGGCCGCCGTTCACCGCGCCGTCTCGCAGATGAAGCGGCGGCTGGCGACGCTCGGGCAGGAGCAGCGCGGGCACAGCAAAGCGTCGGCGGTCGACGTGCGGCGGACGATGCGGGCCTCGTTGGAGACCGGTGGCGTGCCGCTGCGGCTGAAATACAAGGCCAAGCGACCGCGGCGGCCGGAGATCTACGTCCTCTGCGACGTCTCGACCTCGGTCACCTCGGCCAGCGTCTTCTTCCTCTCGGTCCTGCACGCCCTGCACGACTCGTTCCGAAAACTGCGCAGCTTCGTCTTCATCGAGCGGATCTCCGAGGTCACCGACGTCTTCGAGCACGAGCGCGACTTCGCCGTCGTCGCCCAGCGGATCTCCAGCGAGGGAGGCGTCGCCGACGTCTCCGGCTACACCGACTACGGCCGCGTCTGGCTCGAGTTCCTGACCGAGATCTCCGACGAGCTCGACCCGCGCTCGACCGTGATCGTGCTCGGCGACGCCCGCACCAACGGCCGCCCGCCCCACGCCGAGGTCTTCGCCCAGGTCTCCGAGCGCGCCGGCCGGCTCTTCTGGCTCAACCCCGAGCCCAAGCTCTACTGGAACTACGGCGACTCGGTGATGGCCGCGTACGAGCGTTACTGCGACGGCGCCTTCGAGTGCTGGACCACCCGGCACCTGGAGAACTTCGTCAACGTCGTCGCGGGCGGAGTGCCGGCGGCGGAATAGCTCAGCGGGCGGCCCAGGAGTCGGGGGCGGCCGCGAGGTCTTTGATGGCCGCGGGGAACTCGCCGGAGACGAGGTCGGCGAGGGTGACCTCCTCGAGGACGGCGCGGAGATTGGCGCGGACGGCGATCCAAACCTCCTGCAGGTGCTGGGCGTTGCCGCTGTATTCGATTGACTCGGGCGGGTTGGACTGGACGTTGGCGATCGGGCCCTCGACGGCGCGGACGATGTCGGCGACGGTCACCTCGTCGGCCGGCCGGGCCAACCAGTAGCCGCCCTTGGCGCCGCGGCGGGCGCGGACGATGCCTGCGTGCTTGAGCTCCAGCAGGATGTGCTCGAGGAACTGGAGGGGGATCTGCTGCGCCTCGGCGAGGACGCCGCCCTTGACCGGGCCCTCGTCGGCGGCGGCCAGCTCGGCGGCGGCGCGAACGGCGTAATCGGCCTTGGCGGAAACACGCATCGGGCTAGTTAATCAACCGGCCGCCGGCGTTCAGGCTGCCGTGGACGGCTGGTTGGCCTTTTGCTCGCGGACACGCTCGCGTCGCTTGTTGAGCCAGTGCGGCGCGTAGAGGACGGCGCCGAGGCTGACCGCGGCGACCGCGGCGGCGATCGGCCAGACGGTGGGGTCGCCCTTCTGGATCGTGACGATGCCGGAACCGATCAGGACGACGCCGAGCGCCGTGCGGATAAAGCCCTGCGGGGCTTTGTCGGAGAGGGCCGAGCCGATGATCACGCCCGGGATCGAGCCGACGAGGATGTTCGCGGCGAGGCCGAAGTCGACGTTGCCGCCGACGATGTGGGCGAGGCCGGCGGCCCAGAGCAGGATCGCGGCATGGAAGACGTCGGTCCCGACCACCTTCTTCGGGGCCAGGCGGTAGACGGCGATCAGCAGGATCGCGATCACGGTGCCGGACCCGGCCGAGGTGATGCCGATCACGAAGCCGGTCGTAGCGCCGATCACGACGGCGGCGACCTTGTGACGTTTCTCGACCTCGAAGCGGTCGCGCTCGTCGATCAGCTTGCGCAGGATCAGGGCCCGGGCCAGGGTGATGATCCCGACCATCAGCAGAGTGCCGCCGAGGACCGCGTAGACGAGCGAGTCGAGCTTGTCTTCGCCGACGTGGTCGGCGACGACGGAGACCAGCGCCACCCCCGCCACCGCCGCCGGGACGCTGCCGAAGGAGAGCCACTTGACCAGCTCCATGTTGACCGTGCCGAGCTTGAAGTGGCGCCAGCCACCGACCGTCTTGGTGATCGCCGAGTAGACGATGTCGGTGCCGATTGCGGTGGTCGGCTGGATCCCGAAGATCAGGATCAGCAGCGGCGTCATCAGCGAGCCTCCGCCCATGCCGGTCATACCGACGAGTACGCCGATGCCCAATCCGAAGAGGACTATTGCCGGGTCCATGGTGAGTTGAGATGCGCCGCGCCGGGTGCTTATCGACTTTCCTGACCTTTTTGGTCAAGAGCGCGGAGTGCGCCAGGATAGCAGCATGAATCCGGAGAACCGGGGAATTGGCGCGATCGAGGTGCCGGCCGCCCCGCCGAGCGGCGCCGCCGCGGTCGAGATCCGCGACCTCAAACACGCCTATGGCGAGTTGACGACGATCGCCGGCCTGAGCCTGACGGCGCCGGCCCACGGAGTCGTCGGCCTGGTCGGACCGTCGGGCTGCGGCAAGTCGACTCTGCTCGAGGTGATCTGCGGCCTCGCCGAGCCCGACGCCGGGACGGTCGCGGTCGGCGGCGGCGCCTCGGCGGCCGGGCGCCTCTCACGCTGCGCCTACATGCCCCAGCGCGACCTGCTGCTGCCCTGGTACTCGGCGCTCGACAACGCCGCGCTGGCGCTGCGCAATCAGGGGCAGAGCAAGACCGGCGCGCGCCGGCGCGCGGCTGAGCTGTTCGCGCGCTTCGGCCTCGCCGGCTTCGAGGCGACGGCGCCGAGCGAGCTCTCCGGCGGGATGCGCCAGCGGGTCGCCTTCCTGCGGACCCTGCTCGCCGGCAAGCCGGTACTGGCTCTCGACGAGCCCTTCGCCGCGCTCGACGCGATCACCCGGGCGGAGATGCAGGAGTGGCTGGCGCAGGCACTGCGGGCCGACCCGCGAACCGTCGTCCTCGTCACCCACGACGTCGAGGAGGCGCTCTACCTCTGCGACCGGGTTGTCGTCCTCTCCGCCCGCCCGGCGCGGATCGTCGCCGAGCTGCGGGCGCCGGCACCGCGGGCGGCAGACCGCGACGCCGCGGTCACCGACCCCGAGTTCATCGCCGTCCGCGAGGAAGCGATGCGGGCGCTGCGCGGGAGCGCGCGATGAAGCGCTGGCTGCTGCCCGCCCTGTTGGTCGCGATCCTCCTCGGCGCCTGGCAGATCGCGGCCTCGAGTGGAGCGCTGGCGGACCTGCTCAACCTCGAAAACTACCTCGTCCCCTCCCCCGCCGAAGTCGCCGGCTCCCTCTGGGAGAACCGCTCGCTGCTGGCGGAAAACGCCTGGGTGACGCTGAAGGAGGTGCTCCTGGGCTTTGGCTGCGGTTTGCTCGCCGGTCTCGGCTTCGCGGTCGTCCTGCACTTCTCGGAGACGCTGAGGCGAGCCACCTACCCGCTGTTGGTCGCCTCGCAGGCGATCCCGATCCTCGCCATCGCGCCGATTCTGGTCGTCCTCTTCGGCTTCGGGATCTGGCCGAAGCTGGTGATCGTGGCGCTGGTCTGCTTCTTCCCGATCACGGTCAACGCCCTCGACGGGCTTCGTTCTGTCGACCCGGACGCGACCAAGCTGATGCGAAGCCTCGATGGCACTCGCTGGCAGATCTTCGAGCGAATCGAGGCCCCGACGGCCCTCCCCAACGTGTTCAGTGGAGCCAAGATCGCGATCGCGGTGGCGGTGATCGGGGCCGTCTTCGCCGAGTGGGCCGCGTCCAGCGTCGGCGTCGGTGGACTCGGAGCACTGATCCGCGAAGACAATGCGCAGTTTCAGACCTCACGACTATTCGCGGAGGTGTTCGTTCTGGGGGCGATGGCGATGGCGCTCTTCGGTCTCCTGGCCCTCGCAGAGCGACGCGTCGTCACTTGGCGATAGAACACAGGGAATGAAGGCCCCCCGACTCGCGGCGATCGCCGCCGCCATCGCGCTCCTCGCCCTCTCCCTGGCGCTGGCCGCCTGCGGCCAAAAGTCCGAGGAAAACAGCAGCGAAACCGAACCGATCTCGCTGACGCTCGACTTCTACCCCAACCCCGACCACGCCGGGATCTACATGGCGCAGAAGCTCGGCTACTTCGAAGAAGCCGGCCTCAAAGTCAGCATCAACTCCCCCGCCGATCCCGCCGCGCCGCTGACGCTGGTCGCCGCCGGGCGCTCGGACCTGGCGATCTCCTACGAGCCCGAGGTCGCACTGGCGCACGAGAAGGGCCTCGGCGTCGTCGCCATCGCGGCGATCGTCAACCGGCCGCTGACCTCGATGATCTGGCTGAAGAAATCGGGGGTCAAGAGCGTCGCCGGGCTGAAAGGGAAGACCGTCGCCTACGCCGGCATTCCCTACCAGGAGGCCTTCCTGAAGACGATCCTCGCCCGCGTCCAGCTGACGCCCGGGGACGTCAAGGCGGTCAACGTCGGCTTTGGCCTGCTCCCCGCCCTGGTCGGCGGCAGCGCCGAGGCGATGCTCGGCGGCTACAGCAACGTCGAGGGCGTCGACCTGCGCGAACGCGGCAAAGAACCGGTGGTCACTCCCGTCGACAAGCTCGGAGTCCCGACCTACGACGAGCTCGTTCTCGTCGCCAACCGCAAGAAGCTGGAAGAAGACCCGGAAAAGTACCGCCTCTTCATCGCCGCCTTGGAACGCGGCACCGACGCCGCCGTGGCGCGGCCGAAAGCCGCGACCCAAGCGCTCCTCGAAGCCAACAACGGGCTCGAACCGAAACTGACCGAAGCCGAGATGACGGCGACGCTGCCGCTGCTCGGCGCCCGCGTCAGCGGCAAGCCATTCGGCTACATGGACCCGGCCGAGTGGGAGACGTTCGCCGGCTGGATGCGCGACAACGGTCTGATCGAAAGCCTGCCGACCGCGCCCGAACTGCTCAGCAACGCCTACCTGTTGGGCGAAATCCCCGAATAGTCGAGCGCCCCGGCGTTGACCAGCCGGGTGACCTCGGCCTCCGGCATCGCGGCGTGGAAGAGGTGCCCCTGGGCGAAGTCACAGCCAAGGCGGCGCAGCTCGGCGAGCTGAACCTCGTTCTCGACGCCCTCGGCGATCACGTCAAGCGAGAGCGCCCGGGCCATGCCGATGATCGCCTCGACGATCGCCGTGCGCTCCTGCTCGATGCCGAGCGCGTCGACGAACGAGCGGTCGACCTTGAGGGCGTGGAAGGGGAAGCGGTTGAGGTAGGCGAGCGAGGAGTAGCCGGTGCCGAAGTCGTCGAGCACGAGGCGGACGCCGATCTCGTTCAGCGCCTCCAGCGAGGCGATCGCGGTCGCCGACTCCTCGACGAGGATGCTCTCGGTGATCTCCAGCCGCAGGTGGACGGGGTCCATGCCGGTACGAGCGATGATCTCGGCGACCGTGGCCGGCAAGTCGCGGTGGGCGACCTGCCGAGCGGAGAGGTTGACGGCGACGTCGAGCGGGCGGGCGTCGGGACGTAGCTGGTGCCAGCTCAGCGCCTGGCGGCAGGCGCCCTCCTGGACCCAGCGGCCGATCGGCTCGATCAGGCCGCTGTCCTCGGCGATCGAGACGAAGTCGGCCGGGTCGAGAAGTCCGCGCTTGGGATGCTGCCAGCGGACCAGCGCCTCAAGGCCGGTCACCTCGCCGGTGCGCAGGTTGACGATCGGCTGGTAGTGGAGCGCCAGCTCGTCGCGGTCGAGGGCGTGACGCAGCTCGCGTTCGACCGCGAGCCGATGGATCGCTCCCGCCCGCATCTCGGCGTCGAACAGCACGCAGCGGGCGCGGCCGCTCTCCTTGGCCCGATACATCGCCGCGTCGGCATCGCGGATCAGCAGCTCAGCGTTGACGGTGCGGTCGCCGCTCGGGGTGGTGACGGCGACGCCGATGCTGGCGCTGACGAAGTGCTCGACCCCCTCCATCGAGAAGGGCTGGGCGAAAGCCGCCGCGACCCGGTCGGCGATCGCGATCGCCTCCTCCTCGTCGGCGAGGCGGTCGATCAGGATCCCGAACTCGTCGCCGCCGAAGCGGGCGACGATGTCGCCCGGTCGCAGGTGCGCCCGCAGGCGCGGCGCCACGGCGCGCAGTAGAGCGTCGCCGGCATGGTGGCCGAGGCTGTCATTGATCAGCTTGAAGTGGTCGAGATCGAGGAAGAGGATCCCGACCGGGGAGCCGGAGACGCCGGCCCGCCGCAGCGCGTCGCCGAGCGCATCGACGAAGCTGAGCCGGTTGGGGAGGCCCGTCAGCGAGTCGTGCAGGACCCGGTGGCGCAGCGCCTGGTCGGCGGCGTGGCGCTCGAAGGCGTCGGCGAGAACGTTGGCGCAGGCCTGCAGGAAGGGGACGTCCTTGGGCGAGAAGCGGTGCGGTTCGGTGGCGTGGACGTCGAGCACGCCGAAGGGGCGGTCCTTGCCGTCGATCATCACCGCCAGGCTGCTGGCGGCGCCGAAGGCGCGCAGGACGGGTGGCATCGTGAAGCGCTCCTCGCCGGCCCAGTCGGCGACGATCGTCGCGGCGCCGGAGTCGAGCGCGGCGCCGGCGTGGGAGTCACGGGCGGCGGAGACGCGGCGCCCGGCGCCGACGACCTGGTCCTCGAAGCCGGCGCGCAGGTTGAGGCGGCGACCATCGCGGCCGACCTCCCAGATGCAGGCGCTGTGGACGCCGTCGATTTCACCGATCAGCGAGGCCACGGACAGCATCAGCGAGTCCGGGTCGCCGTACTGCAGCGCCTGTTCGCCGAGCTTGGCGACGACCGCCTGCTGGGAGAGCGCCCGCTGCAGGCCGGCCTCGGCATTCTTACGCTCGCTGATGTCGTAAAGGACGCCGTGCCAGACCGGGACGCCGGCCTCGTCGGCCTCGAGCACCGCCTCGTCGAGCATCCAGACGACCCTGCCGCTGCGGGTCCGCATGCGGTACTCGATCGGGCTGGTGTTGCGGTTGCCGAGGTAGTCCTTGCTTTCGATTTCGAGCGCCCGGAGGCGGTCCTCGGGGTGCAGAAGACGGGCCCAGAGCCCGGGATCGTTCCTGAACTCCTCGGCGCTGTAGCCAAGCATCTCCTCGACCTGGGGGCTGACGTAGCGCCAACGGCCGTTCTCACCCAGCTCCGAGGCGTAGACGATCACCGGCAGGCGCTCGACCAGGCGCCGGTAGTCCTGTCCGCCGGCGGCAATCTGGTCGAGAAATTCATCGACCTCGTGGTCGGGCCAGTTCCTGTCCCCTGGTTCGCGCATTCGCGTCGCTATCGACAGATGATCGACAGCCCTTGATTCGCTGCCTGGCCAGGCACGGGCTCGTGCACCGGGCGCGGCGCTTCAGGCGGCGCTGCGAAGCGGCGGCCCAGGGGCAACCGCACGGCGCAGCCCGGCCAGCGTCAGGCTGGCGGCCAAGCCCCGGTAGGGCTCGTAGGAAGCGTAGAACTCCTCCACCTCCGCGATCGTGGCGCGGCGGCCGAGGCCGGCGAGGCGGCCGACCAGCTTGATGTAGGCGAGGTCACCGGCCGGCAGCGAGTCCATCTCGCCGCGGCCGAAGAGAGCCAGGCACTGGACGGTCCAGGGGCCGACCTGGGAGATCGCCAGCAGCCGCCGATCGGCCGCCGCCGAGGCGATGTCACAGCGCCCCGCCGCGACCTCGTGGGCAACCCGCCGCAATGCCGCGGCGCGGACCGGGGCGAGGTCCATCGAGGCCAGTTCCGCCGCTGCCCGCCCCGCGATCAGCGCCGCCGCCGGAACGTCGCGCAGCGCCGTTCGCCCCTCGCCCAGGCGCGAGCCCCAGCGGCCGACGATGCGACGCTCAATCGCCACCGCCCGCTCGGCCTCGATCAGTTGGCCGACGATCGCCGCCGCCAGCGCCTCCCAGGGCCAGATTCGCCGCCGCGGGCGGTAGCTTGGCCGGCGGCGGATCAGCGGTCCGAGCAGCGGGTCGCGGCGGAAACGAGCGTGAAAGTCGCCGAGGTCGACATCGACCCCGAGCGCGAAACGCATCCGCTCGATCGCCAGCTCGAGCTGCTCGACCCCGGCCGGCCGCGACTCCCCGGCCGCCGGGGGCGCCGTAACCGTCCCCGGATCGACCGCCTCGGCACGGAACAGAACCCGGTCGGCGGCCGGCTGCCAGGCCCGCACCAGGATCGGGCTGCCCTCGGCGTGCAGCAGGCGGGTGGCGACGCCGCGGTCGACCCGCAGCGTGCGGTCGTCGCTGCCCCGCCCCAGCCGGTAGGGCGACGGCGGCCGAACCTCCAACTGAATCATCGCGCTAGCGGCCGAGCAGGTGGACGTCGACGAGGAAGGAGCGGCTGGCAACCACCTTCGCGGGCGGCTGGCGACGGCGCCCGATCCGGCGCGAGGATCCCGACCTGGTGCCGACGGCGGAGACCGCCCGCACCGCGGCGACGGTGGCAGCCCCGGCCAACACCCCACCGGCAGCGGCCAGAGCGGCGTTGCGAACCTCGCTGCGGAGAACCGGTAGTGCCGGCTCCTGATAGGCCAGTGGCAGCGCCCGCACCGGATCGGTCGCGTCCCCCGGCCCAGCCTCTTCCTCCGCCAAAACCTCGCCGTCCACTTCGATGGGCTCACTCACCGATTCGACTCTAGCGACGACTCAGGTCACCTCCTTCAGCTTCCCCGCAAACTGCGGAACTTAGGAAGCGGTAGCCGGATACATGCACCCTGCGAACCGGGACGGGCTTCGTGAGGAGGGATTGGGTCTCCCTCTCCAAGCCTCCCAAGCTGTTGCGCAGGAGAGGGAGACCCAATCCCTCCCCGCCAACCCCCACCCCTAGAGAGCCCGCTCGTAAAGCCGGTACTTCTTGACGACCTTCCCCCCCATCCCTTCCATCGCCCGGTTCATCGGCTTGTTCGTCTCCAGGATCCAGCCCATCTCGCCGCCGCCGATCGCCTCCGGTTTGGCCGCCTCCTCGAGGTGCTTGAGGTAGAGGCCGGCGGCGACGCCGGTGTGGCGATAGTCGTGCTTGACGCCGAGCGCGAAGACCCGCAGCTGGTCGACCTTGCCTTTGCCGAGCAGGAACTTGAGCCAGCCGAAGGGCAGCAGCTTGCCGTTGAGCTTCGCCATCACCTGGTTGATGTCCGGCAGGGTCAGCGCCGCGCCGACGACCTCGCCGTCCTTTTCGGCCATGAAGGTCCAGTCCTCGTTGATCACCTGCTTGAGGTTCTTGGCCTGGAACTCGACCTCGGCGTCGGTGATCGGGACGAAGCCCCAGTTGTCCCCCCAGGCCTCGTTGTAGACGTCCATGAAGCGCCGCACCTCGGCCGCCATGTCGCGCTTGCGCATGTTGCGGATCGTGATCCCTTCGTCCTCCAGCGCCTTCTTCGCGGCGGCGTGGATCGCCGGGTCGAACGCCTCGCCCTCCTTGAGGTCGCCGAACTGCAGTTCCCACATCAGGACGTCCATCGTCTTGGCGAAGCCCTCGGCCTCGATCAGCTCGCGATAGTAGGGCGGGTGCCACGGCTCGAGGATCATCGGCCGCCGCTCGTACCCCTCGATCAGGATCCCGATCTCGTCGTTGGTCGTGAAGTCCATCGGCCCCAGCAGCCGCGAGCGCCCCTTCGAGACCGCGAACTCGGTCGCCGCCGCAATCAGAGCCCTCACGACCTCCGGGTCATCACTGGTCTCGAAGAAGCCGAACATCGCGTCGCTGCCGCCCTGGTACTCGTCCCAGCGGTGGTCGACATGGGCGCTGAGCCGCCCGACCGGCTCGCCGTCGCGCTCGGCGATGTAGAGCTCCGCCTCGCCGTGCTGGAACCAGGGGTTCTTCTTCGGGTTGAGGAACTCCATCCGCTCGAAGACCAGCGGGGCCACCCACTCGGGGTGGTCACGGTGCAGGCGGAACGGCACCTTGACAAAGGCCTTCAACTCGCGGCGGCTGCGAACTGGCCGGATCGTCACGCTTCCCATCAGGCGGCAACCTACACTCTAGGACGATGAGTGAGACCGCGAAGGCCCCGGTCGACGTCTTCGAGAAGGCGCGAAACCACGACCGGCTCGAGCAACTCGAAGCGGCCAAAGAGCACGATCTGCTGCCCTATTTCCGCCTGCTGACCTCGCAGGCCGGCCCGGTGGTCGAGATGGAGGGGCGGGAGACGATCATGCTGGGCTCCAACAACTACCTCGGCCTGACCGGCGACGAGCGGGTCAAGCAGGGGGCACGCGACGCGCTGGAGACCTACGGCACCGGCGTCACCGGCTCGCGCCTGCTGAACGGGACGACGCCGCTGCATATCGACCTCGAGCGCGAGCTGGCCGAGTGGATGCGGACCGAGGACGCGATCGTCTTCACCACCGGGTACCAGTCCAACCTCGGCTGCATCGGCACGATCCTCGGACCCGCCGACACGGTGATCTGCGACTCCGGAGACCACGCCTCGATCCTCGACGGCTGCCGCCTCTCCGGCGCCAAGCTGCGCCCCTTCCGCCACAACCGGATGGACAAGCTGGAGAAGATGCTGCAGCGGGCGACCGAGGACGGCGGCGGCGTGCTCGTCATCGTCGACGGCGTCTTCTCGATGGAGGGAGATGTCTGCGACCTGCCACGGATCGTCGAGCTGAGCAAGGCCTACGGAGCCCGCCTGATGGTCGACGAGGCCCACGGGGCCGGTGTCCTCGGCGCCCGCGGCGCCGGCGCCTGCGAGCTGTTCGGGCTCGAGGACGAGGTCGACCTACGGATGGGCACCTTCTCCAAGAGCCTCGCCTCCTGCGGCGGCTTCATCGCCGGGCCCGCCGACGTGATCGAGTACCTGCGCGTCTCCTCGCGCTCCTTCATCTTCAGCGCCTCGGCCGTCCCGGCCGCGGTCGGGGCGGCGCTGGCGGCGCTGCGGGTGATCCGCGAGGACGGCCCGGCGCTGTTCGAGAAGCTGCTGGCCAACGCCGAGTACCTGCGCGAGGGCCTGCGACACCTCGGCCTCACGGTGATCGAGCCCGGCACCCTGCCCGACGGCTCGGTCGCCACGACCCCTGTCGTGCCGGTCGTGGTCGGCGACGACTGGCAGGCGGTGATGCTCTGGAAGGCCCTCTTCGACGCCGGCGTCTACACCAACGTCGCGATCCACCCGGCGGTCCCCCCAGGCGGTGCGCTGCTGCGGACCAGCCTGATGGCGACCCATGAGCGCGAGCACCTCGACGGCGCCCTCGGCACGATCGCCAGGACGATCGAGGGCTTCCCGGACCTTCCGCGCTCCTAACCCGGCGATAACCGAACTTTGACATCCCCCGTCGTGGGTAGTTTCAGGCTTGTCCGGATCGGGACAAGGATCTGCCAAGGCCGAAATTGTTGCTCTTAGCGACCGGCCTGCACTCCATTTCGTCCGTCGCGGGTTGACGGCCCGCACCTCGACGACGTAGCTTGGCCTCCTCGCCGATCGACCCGGCGGGGCCATCTGGACCTCGGTCCCAGACACGGCCTCAGCGGACGATTGCCCGGCGGGGCCCACCCAGTCATCCGATTCCTAAGGGAGGAGTCCAGTGGAAGCTGCCGCAACGGCACCCGCAACGACGATCGCATCTCCAATCGAGGCGCCGCAGCACATGAGGGCGCTCGAACGTGCCAATTCCGTGCGCTTGGCCCGGGCCGAGCTGAAGCGCGCGATCGCACGAGGAGACATGGACGCCTCCGAGGTGGTCCGAGATTGTCCGTGGGAGACCGAGAGCATGACGATCTCGGAGCTGTTGACCAGCCAGCGTCGCTGGGGTCGCACCCGCGCCCGCAAGTTTCTGATGCCGCTCTCGCTGAACGAGAACAAGCAGTTGGGGACGCTCACCTCGCGGCAGCGTCGGCTGCTCTCGACCGAGCTTGCCTCACGGCGAGGCGCCGGCAGCCGTGACGCGCTGACGGTCTAGGTCCGGCGCTCAGCCGCGCATTCCACCGATCCGGAAGCTGAGGCCTCCGGAAGCGCGTTGGAATGCGCGGCGCGCCAGGAAGAATGCGATCGCGAAGGCGACCGCCCCGACGCCGAGGCAGACGGCGAGGATCTGATTGGCGAGGTAGTAGAGACCACCGACCGTGAAGACGAAGACGGCCCCCGCCAGCAGGGTGGTGTGGGACCGGAAGCCGGCGAAGTGCTCACGGATCGCGACCTCCATGCCGCCGAGCCCGGCCAGGGCGACGCCGACCCCGATCGCGGTCGGGTGCCGGCCGACGAGGCCGATGACCAGGGCGACGATGCCGGCGAGGATCACCAGCTCGGCCAGCGGCACCGCGCCCCAGGGTGCGGGCGGGCGCTCGTCGGGCGAGTCGACGCGCGGTGCCGGCTTCTTCGCCGCCGCCTCTCGCTGCGCTCTGCGCTTTGCCTTACCGCTCAACGGCCGCAAGCCGCCCGGCTAACGGGCATCCCGACGAGACCTTGACCTGCCACCAGCCCATCAGCATCCCGAGCGGCCCGAGGCGCGGCCGCGAGTGCCAGGCACCACAGCCCGGCTCGCCGATGTCGGCGCGGGAAACCGGACCCACTTGAACTCGGCCGGGGCGCCGATCATCTCTCTCAGCAGCTCACGGTTGCCGGCCTCGACCCGGGCGCGACGGGCCAGGCCCAGGCGCGCCTCGGCGACGCGCTCGGCCAGCTCGTCGCGCAGCCGCTCGAGCTCGCCGAGGTCGAGGATCCGCGGCTGCGCGCCGGCGCTGACGCGGTGGTCGAGCTCGACCCGGCCGAAGGCCTCGCCAAAGAGCCCGGCGAGCTCACGCTCGAGGCGCCCGACCTGGCGCCGCAACTCGTGGCGGGCCAAGCGCTCGTCGACCCCGGCTTCGAGGGAATTGAAGCTGTCTCTCGCGAGCAGATTCGCCATCTTCCTCGCACCGAGTGTAAATCAAGGGCCGAGACTGGCAAGGCGAGAAGGTTAAGGCTCGGCGAGTTCCCCGGCCGCCATCCAGAGCGCCTCGTCGATCGCGATCCGCGGCACCGCGTGGACGCCGATCGCGACGATCGCGACGCGACGGCACTCAGGCTCGACCCGCTGGGCGGGCGCCGTCTCGCCGAAGAGCAGGCTCAGGGGAGCGACGTCGTCGGCGAGGACCAGCGTGCCGTGGGCGAGATCGCCGCAGCCGGGCAACGACTCCCCCGGCGCTGAGGCGCGGACGCAGATCTGCCCCTCGATCCGGTCGGCATCGAAGGCCCGCAGCGCGACCCCGGTCTCGACCGTCGCGATCGTCAGAGCGTCGGCCGGCAGGCCGGCGCTGAGGAAAGCGCCGTCATGTAGCCGTTCGAATGCCAGCTGCTCGACCGGGGTGCGGGTGCGGTCGGGGTCAAGCCCGATCTGGCGGAAGAAGACGCGGTAGGCCCAGGGGATCGGCCGTTCGCGCATCGTGATCGCGTGGGAGCCGTAGAAGCGGTCCGAAAGCACGCGCAGGCGGGCGCGGACACCCTCCGGGCTCCTGCCCGGCGTCGCCTCGACCTCGACCCAGGTGACGGTGAGGCCGGGGAACTCCTCGGCGATGTGCGGCGTCACCCGGCCCTGGCGTGGAGCCGGGCTCGGCTCGCCGATCGGCCGCATCGGTCCGATCTCCATCTCAGCTCGCTTCCGCCGCCGCGGTCGCCGCCAGCAGTTCCCGCAGTCGCTGTTCCAACTGCGCCGCGGTGCGTTCGCCGAAGTCGGCGCTCTGCAGGGTGCCGCCGGGGAAGACGTAGGCGAAGGTCGGGCAGCCGCCGACTCTGTACAGGCCGGCGACAGCGCCATCGCGGTCGTAGCCGACCGGCATCTTCCAGCCGTGCCGGCGGACCAGTTCGCGCACGGTGCCGCGGTCGTCGCGGACGTCCAGGGAGAGGAAGTTGATCCGTCCCCGGTAGCGCCGGTAGACCCGATCGACCACGTCCTGCTGACTGGCGCAGTCGGTGCCCTGGTTGAACCAGAATGAGATCAGCAACGGCCGGTCGAAGAGTTCGCAGACACGGATCGTTTCGGCGGTCGTGATCCGGCAGGCGGGCTTGCGTTCGGCGTCGGCCGGGCAGGGAACGGCGGCCGATTCGCAGTCGTCCTGGGCGACGTTGGCGTCGCCTTCGAGACTGGCGGCGGCGGCCGGCACCGCGAACTCCGGCAGAGGCCAGTTGGCGGGCTGGCGATCGAGCCCGAGCGTGTCTTCGCCGCTGTCGCCACTCAGCGTGTGGATCGCCGCGACGACGATCACGAGCAGGAAGATCAGCGCCACGGCGATCGAGTAGCGATCCTTCATCGTTCCTCGAGCCAGAACAGCGCGGCGGGCAGGAGGATCATCACGCCGAGCAGCGCCGCGGCGAGGTCGATCACGGTGACGAAGCCGAAATCGCGCAGCATCTGGATGTCGCTGGCGATCAGGACGGCGAAGCCGGCGATCGCGGTCGCGGCGGATGCGAGCACGGCGGCGCCGGTGCGCGAGTAGGCCCGCCGCAGGGCCTCCTCCGCCCCGCCGGCGATGCCGCGCTCCTCGCGGAAGCGGCCGGTGAGAATGACGCCGAACTCGGTGGCGATCGCGATCGTCAATGCCCCCAGCGCCGCCGACATCGGGTTCAGCGGGATCCCCGTCAGCCAGAGCAGCAGCGAAGCCCAGCCGGTCGCGAGCAGTGTCGGCGCCAGCGGCACCAGGGCGCGCGGCACGGAGCGGTAGACGAGGAGCAGGACCAGCGCGACGCCTAGCAGGCCGGCCAGGGTCAGCCAGTAGCGGCTGGCCGAGAGGTCGGTCGCCGATTCGGCGGCGATCACCGGCAGCCCGGCGAGTCGCACCGCGACTCCAGCCGGCGGTCCCCCGGGCCTGCCGGACTCGCCAATCTCCCCGCGCACGCGGTCGATCAGCGCCTGCTGGTCCTCGAGTGACTGGGCGCGGATCCCGAAGCTGATCAGCGCCGCGTTCCCGAGCTTCCCCGTCGCGGGGTCGACCGGCGCGACCTGGCGCAGCGCGTAGGGCGAGAGCGCCGAGAGCGTCGCGCGGATGCCCTGCCGGGTGACCGGGCCGCCGCGGGTAAGGAAGTCCGAGAGCGCCGGGCCGGGGCAGATATCGGCCGCCAGGCAGCTCGGGTCTTCGCCGCGGAAGCCGTTGGCGCGCAGGACGCGCTGCTTGAAGGCGGCCATCCACTCGATCGTGGCGGGGTCTTCGAGGTCTTCGGATTCGACGCTGACGTCGAGCTCGCCGGAGACGCCGGTGGCGTCCTGCAGGGCGTTCAGGTTCTTCACGGCGGCGAGGTTCTGCGGGGCGAGTGACTTCACTTCTGACACCGTTTCGATCTGGGTGCCTACTCCCCAGCCAATGAGGGCCAGGGCTAGGCCGGTGCCAAGGACCAGTTTGGGACGCGAGAGGGGAAGGAAGAGGAGGCGCTCCGCCGCCCGTGGGGCGCGGGGAGAGGCGCCTGCGGGCCGCTCGACAGCGGCGCGGGGGGAGGCGCCTGCGGGCGGGGGCTGCGCCTCCGTTCTCGGCACCTCCCCCCGCGCCGCCCACGGGACGCGCCGCTTGCTTCCAGTTGCATTGCCTCGCAGGCTCAAAGCCGCCGAGCCCAGGGTCAGGGCTAGGAGGAAGGCGATTAGGACGCCGGCGAAGAGGAGCCAGCCGAAGCTGCGGATCATGGGCACGGGTGAAAGCTGCAAGGCGAGGAAACCAACGGCGGTGGCTAAGCACGCGATGGCGATCGTGGGGGTTCCGGAGGTGGCGGCGGCGCGGGCCGCTTCAACTCCTGCGAGGCCGGCTGCTTCTGCCTCGTCGAAGCGGGATTGGGATTGGATCGCGTAGTCGACGGCGAGGCCGATGAGGATCGGGAGGGCGGCGATCGAGGCCATCGTCAGGGAGCCGCCGAGAAGGCCGAGGAGGGCGAAGGCGATCGCCGCGGCGGCGAGGGCGAGGGCCAGCGGCAGGAGGCGGAGGCGGGATCCGAAGACGAGGGCGAGGGTCAGTGCCATGACAGCCAGGGCGACGGCGAAGAGGACGAGGAGGGCGTCCTTGAGGGCGCGGGAGAGGCCGTCGACGACCACCGGGGCGCCGGAGACGAGGTAGCTGCCGCCCTTGAGGACGAAGCAGGGCGCCGCTTCACCGTTTTCGGCGCAGGCCTTGCGCGGGGTGGTTTCGCTCGCCGCGGCTTCGATCAGGGTGATCGCGCGGTGGCGTTCGGCCTGGCTCAGGTCCGGCTTCAGCCGGATCAGGATCTGGGTCGAGTGGCTGTTCGGGAAGAGGTAGGAGAGCCGCGCCTTCGGGGTGCCGCGGGCGCGGGCGAGATCGAAGACGACGGTGGCGACGAATTCTTCGTTGTCGATGCTGGGAGCGGTGGTGATGCCGTAGCGGGTCGCGATCGCGAGGAGGAATTCCTGCAGCCGCGCCGCCGGGACGTGCTGGGCCAGGCGCCGCAGCTGGGTGTCGATCTGGACCACGGCCTCGTTGAGGAAGGTCGCCGGCCCGGAGAGGAACTCGACCGGTTCCATCGCCGCCAGTTCGGCGCATGGCCCCGGCAGCGGCGTCGCGCCCTTCGGGACCTTGGCCGCGAGACAGCCCTCCAGCCGCAGCAGGCGGAAGATGTTCTTGGTCAGGATCAGCCGCTGCAGATCCCCGCGGGCGAGGACCACGATCGGTTCTTCGCCAAACCGCTCACGGACCTGCCGGGTCGCCTGGTAGGTGCTCGTGTCGGAGTCGACCAGCGTCCCGACCCCGGCCTCGGTCGGGATCCGCGTCGCCCCGGCCGCCGCCGCGATCGCCACGACGAGGCCGACCGCGAGCACCGTCCGCGCGTGCCGGGCCGCCCAGGCGGCGAGGCTGCCGAGCCGGCTAGGGATGTTCAAGGGGCCGTACCGACGCGAGGCTCAGTCCATCGACAGCGGACCCTTGATGTCCGCGTGGAGGAACTGATTGACGAACGGGTTGGCCGAGTCGAAGACCTCCTCTTTGGGGCCTGACTCGACGATCTTGCCGCTCCAGAGGACGGCGATGAAGTCGGCGATCCGCCGCGCCGTGCCGAGGTCGTGGCTGATCACCAGGTAGCAACCGCCGTTCTCGGCGTGGACCTCGCGGATCAGCTCGCAGAGCAGCGCCGTCCGCACCGGGTCGAGGCCTGAATCGGGCTCGTCGAACATCACGATCGCCGGTTCGAGCACGAGCGCGCGGGCGAACCCGGCGCGCTTGCGCATCCCACCCGAAAGCTCGTTCGGCATCTTGTAGGTGGCCTCGATCAGACCCACCTCTTTGAGCCGGCGGTTGACGATCTCGCCGATCTCCTCCTCGCTCTTGTCGGTGTGCTGGCGCAGCGGGAAGGCGACGTTGTCGTAGATGTTCATCGAGCCGAAGAGGGCGCCATCCTGGAACAGCAGGCCGAACTTTTTGCGCACGTCGAAGAGTTCGTCGTCGGTCATGTTGGGGATCGATTCACCGTGGACCAGGACGTCGCCGGAGTCCGGGTAGAGGAGGCCGACGATGTGCTTGATCAGCACGCTCTTGCCGGTTCCCGAGGGGCCGAGCACCATCGAGACCTGGTCCTCGGGCAGGCCGAGGTTGAGGCCGTTGAGGATCCGCGCCCGGCCGAACTGCTTGACCAGGTCGATGATCTCGATCGCGTCGGTGCCGCCGTGGTCGCGCTTGCGCCCGGTGTGGAAGCGGTAGGGATCGTGCTCGTTGGGGTCGACGCCCGGGATCACGAAGTCGCGACCCATCACCGAGCCGTCCTCGCTCACGTAGGGGCCTTCCCCGGTGGCGCTTTCGGGATTGATCGGCGCCGCGGCGCCGATCGGTTCGGCGAGCTCGGCGCTGGTCTCTGCCTCCGGCTCGATCCCGGACTCCTCGCTCTCGTTGATGCGCTCCTGCTCATCCATCGACACGTCAGCCTCCTATTGGCGCCCTCGGGTTGGCCCCCCAGAAGACAAGGGTCCCAAGCATCCCGATGATGTGAACTAAGACGATGTTCAGGACCATCGACTTCGCCGTCGCGGTCCCCACCCCCACCGGTCCCCCGGAGGCGGTGTAGCCGTAATAGCAACCGACAAGGACGATGGCGGTCGCCATCACCATGCCCTTGATCAAGCTAAAGATCAGGTCGGGAGGGTTCTGGAACATCCAGAAGATCAGGAAGTAGCCGCCCGAGGAGACGTCGCCGATCTGCTTGACGACGGCCAGGTAGCTGGCCAGGTACATGATCCCGATCCCGACCAGGTACATGAACGGGAAGGTGATCCAGGCGGCGAGCAGGCGGGTCGCGCAGAGGAAGGTGATCGGCGGCACCCCCATCACCTCGAGCGCGTCGATCTCGTCGGAGATCCGCATCGCGCCGAGCTCGGCGACGATCCCGGTCCCGACCTTGGCCGCCAGCATGTAGCCGAAGGCGTAGGGCATGATCTCGCGCAGATCGCACCAGGCGGAGAAGACGCCGGCGTAGGCGGGTGCGCCCTGGGCGCGGAGCAGGTAGGCGCCCTCGATCCCGCACTGCAGGCCGAGGGTGAAGACCAGGCCCCAGATGATCAGGGCAGAGCCGAGGATCAGGATGCCGGCCTGACGCAGGCTCTCGCCGAAGAAACGCAGCACCCGGCCGGAGTAGACCTGGCCGGAGACCATCGAGCCGAAGCGGATGATCTCTCCGAAGGAGTCGAGCCAACCGCGCGGGACCGCGAGCCAACCGGTCATGAGGATGCCTTCTGCCCGCTCATCGGATCGTCTGCAGCTCCGGGTTGGTGGCGAGCAGGGTCTGGGTGAAGACGTAGTTGAAGGCGAAGACCCCCATGAAGGAGATCACCACGGCCTCGTTGACGGCGCGGCCGACCCCCGCCGCACCGCCGGACGCGGTCATCCCTTTGTAGGAGCAGACGACCGCGATCAGAGCGCCGAACAGAGTGCACTTCAGCACCGAGCCCCAGAGGTCGGTGATCGAGGCGTTGGAGAAAAGGGTGGCGAAGAAGCCGCCGAGCGGCTGGTGGTAGAGCATCTCGGTGAGGATGCCGCCGCTGATTCCGAAGACCAGGGCGTAGATGTCGAGCAGGCCGGTGATCAGCATCAGCGCCAGGAAGCGCGGCACAACCAGGTTCTTGATCGGGTCGACGCCGAGGACCTGGAGGGCGTCGAGCTCCTCGCGGATCTTGCGGGCGCCGAGATCGGCGGTGATCGCGGTGCCGGCCACGCCGGCGACGACGACGGCGGTGACGAAGGGGGCGAACTCGCGGATCGAGGCAAGGACGAAGAAGCCGCCGAGCCGGTCGAGGGCGCCGAACAGCGAGAGGAAGTTGGCCGCCTGCAGTCCCGGTGCGCCGAAGCCGAAGGCGACGGTCGAGACCAGCAGCGGGAACCAACAGAGCTGCAGGGCGAAGAGGAACTGGCCGATGAACTCCTCGCCGTAGGGATAGGGCGGCCTGACGGCAGAGACGATCGTTCGGGCGGTCAGGAGCATCATCTCCCCGACCTGCTCGAAGACCGACTTAGCGGGCAGGAATGCCCTGTTGACAGCGGATCCGACCATCTGCTCCTCCAACGAGCTGCGCCACACTCCCGCGGCGCCCCCACTCGGTGGCATGAGTCTAGGGGATGGGTCAGCCCCTTCCGTTAGCCCAGTGTTGAGATCCGGCTAACCCTCCCGGCAGGTCCGGAAACGGCGCGGGTGCGGGGAAAGCTCGTGGTATGTTCGGGCCGCTTTGCGGGGGGCCGGAATACATTCACAGCGCACTCGCCTCCGAGCCACCGCGACCGGTTTCGCTGCCGTGGCCGTGGCGGCGCTGCTGGCTGCCTGCGGCGGAGAATCCTCCTCGGACGCGAACGAGCCGTCCGGGACCTACCGGGTCCACGTCAGCGAAGCGAGCTTCCCGACCAAGCAGCGGCTGGGCCAGACCTCGCTGCTGCAACTCGCGGTCCGCAACAGCGGTAAGAAGACGATTCCGGCGCTGACCGTGACGATCACGATCGCCGGCAGGGCCGGTCGGACCTCGGCGCTGCCCTTCGGCTTCCACGACCCCCAACCCGGTCTCGCCCAGTCCGATCGTCCCGTCTGGGTGCTGGCGGAAACCTATCCGCGCCTGATCGGCTCCTCCGAACCCGGCGGCGCCACGACCTCCAACCGCAAGACCTTCTCCTTCGGCGCGCTGAAGCCGGGGAAGACCGTCGCCGCCGTCTGGAAGCTGAGCGCCGTCAAGGCGGGCAGGTTCACCCTGCTCTACCGGATCGGCGCCGGGCTCGACAGCGGCATCAAGGCGGAGACCGACGGCGGCGTCCCACCCGGTGGCTCCTTCGTCACCGAGATCACCCAGCAGCTGCCGGAAACCGAAGTTACCGACAGCGGTGAAGTGGTCGAAATCCCGCAGTCGCGCGGCGGCGCCGGCAAGAGCCGCGAATAGCGACGGAGCGCGCCGGGTACCTTGGAGGCGATGCGAAAGCCGCCCCTGCTCGCCGCCCTGATCACCGTCCTCCTCAGCTTGGCGCTGCCCGCCTGCGGCTCGGCGCAGTCGACCCGGGAAGGCGCCACTCGCGACGCCAGGGCCCGCGGCGGACTGGGCCTGAAGAAGATCGGCAACTTCGACCATCCCGTCTACATCGCCGGCGCGCCCGGCGCCGCGAAGCTGCTGTTCGTCGTCGAGCAGCCGGGCCGGGTCTCGATCGTTCGCAACGGCCACGTCCAGCCGCGGCCGTTCCTCGACATCAGCGATCAGGTCGGCTACGACGGCGGCGAGCGGGGCCTGCTCTCGATCGCCTTCCCGCCGAACTACGCGGCGAGCGGCAGCTTCTACGTCTACTACAACGACACCGCCGGCAAGATCCGGATCGACGAATTCAAGCGCCGTAGCCCGACCCGCGCCGCGGCCGGCTCCGAGCGCCACGTGATCGCGATTCCCCACCCGGACTACGCCAACCACAACGGCGGCCAGATGCAGTTTCTCGGCAACCTCCTCTACTTCGGCACCGGCGACGGCGGCTCGGGCGGCGACCCACCGAACAACGCCCAGAACAAGGAGGTGCTGCTCGGCAAGCTGCTGCGGATCGACCCGCGGCCGAGCGGGTCCCAGCCCTACACCGTGCCGGCCGGCAACCCGTTCGTCGGCAAGCCCGGCCGCGACGAGATCTACAGCTATGGCCTGCGCAACCCGTTCCGCTTCTCCTTCGACACCGTCAGCGCGGCGCAGCCGCGGATCGCGATCGGGGACGTCGGGCAGAATCGCATCGAGGAGCTCGACTACACGACGGTCGCGGCGGCCGGCGGCGCCAACTTCGGCTGGGACGCCTTCGAGGGGTTCGCTCCGTACACAGAAGACAACAGCGGGACCCCGGACCCGGGCGGGACGACCAAGCCGATCTTCACCTACTCCCACAGCCGGGCCGGCGGCAGCTGCTCGATCATCGGCGGCTACGTCGTCGCCGACCGCCACCTGCGCTCCCTATATAGGCGCTACGTCTACGCCGACCTCTGCGAGGGTCAGCTGCGCAGCCTCGTCCCCCACCTGAAGCGCGCCGCCGGCGACCGCAGGCTCGGCCTCGCCGTCGCCTCCCCGACCTCGTTCGGCGAAGACGACGCCCACCGGCTCTACGTCAGCTCGCTGGAAGGCCCGGTCTACCGCCTCGTCCAGAGATGACAGAGGATCTTCGCCGGCCTGATCGCCTCCCACTTCGCCGGTTAGATCGATTCCACCCGACCCGACTCGGCCAGCTACTCTTGGCTGACCAGCCAAACGGGGTCGAGGAAGGGAGCAACCAGTGGAGAGCGGCACTGCTGCGAGGAGCACGGAGACGACCGGGACACTGAACGGCGCCGAGGCGCCGGTCGAGGAGCGGATCGAGGTTCTCAACCCGGCCAACGGCGAGACGATCGCGACGATCGGCGCCGATACACCGGAGACCGTCGCCGCGACCGTGGCCCGGGTGCGCGCCAACCAGGCCGATTGGGAGGCGATGGGGATCGAGGGTCGTTACCACTGGCTCGGCAAGCTGCGCGACTGGCTGCTCGACAACTCCGAGCGCGTCGCCGACACGATGCAGGCCGAGACCGGCAAGGTCCGCGCCGACACCGCGATCGAGAGCATCTACCTGACCGACCTGATCAACTTCTACGGGACCAAGGCGTCGAAGTTCCTCGCCGAGGAAAACGTCCGGCCGCACTCGCCGCTGATGGCGACCAAGAAGCTCAGCGTCCTCTACCGCCCCTATCCGGTGGTCGGCGTGATCAGCCCCTGGAACTTCCCCCTGGCGCTGGCGCTGGGTGACGCGATCCCGGCGCTGCAGGCCGGCGCCGCGGTCGTCGTCAAGCCCTCTGAGTTCACACCGCTCGGCCTGGCCGAGATCGTCAGGGCCTGGAAGGAGGAGATCGGCGGACCCGACGTCTTCGACTGCGTCCACGGCACCGGCGAGACCGGTGGCGCCCTCGTCGACGAGGTCGACTTCATCCAGTTCACCGGCTCCGACAGAACCGGCCGCAAGGTGATGGCGCGCGCCGCCGAGACCCTGACCCCGGTCAGCCTCGAGCTCGGGGGCAAGGACCCGATGATCGTCCTCTCCGACGCCGATCTCGACCGCGCCGCCAACGCCGCGACCTGGGGCGGGATGTACAACTCCGGCCAGGTCTGCCTCTCGGTCGAGCGGATCTACGTCGAGGAGCCCGTCTACGACGAGTTCGTCTCGAAGCTGACCGCTGCGGTGGGGAAGCTGCGCCAGGGACCCGACGGGAAGGCCCCCGAAAAGGACGTCGGGGCGATGACCTCGCCCAACCAGGCGGCGATCGTCGAGGATCACGTCAACGACGCCCTGGCCAACGGCGCCAACGCCCTGGTCGGCGGCAAGCGCCGCGCCGGTCCCGGCGACTACTTCGAACCGACCGTGCTGGTCGACGTCGATCACTCGATGAAGGTGATGCGCGACGAGACCTTCGGCCCGGTCGTCGGGGTGATGAAGGTGCGTGACTCCGAGGAGGCGCTGCGCCTAGCCAACGACACCCGCTATGGCCTCGCCGGCTCGGTCTTCGGCGCGAAGGAGCGGGCCGAGAAGGTCGCCCGCCGGATCGACGCCGGCGCGGTGAACGTCAACGACGTGATCGTCAACTACGTCGCGATGGACGTGCCGATGGGCGGCTGGAAGCAGTCCGGGATCGGCTTTCGCCACGGTGAGTACGGGATCAAAAAGTACTGCCGGCCGGGATCGGTGGTCGTCACCCGCTTCGGCGGCAAGCGCGAGCCGACCTGGTACCCCTACACGAAGGCCCGCCGCGCCCTGGTCGGGCGCGCCGCCCGTGCCTTCAACGCCCGGGACATCAAGCGCCGTCTCGGCATCGGCGGCTGAGGCAGCGCCCGGTTCCCTTCACATCTCGGGTGCGAAGGGAACCGCTGGTCGCTCCCGGTAGCCTCTCCAGATTCATGGCCGAGCGCGATTTCATAGCCGCAGTCCACGAGCGGATCGTCGTCTTCGACGGCGGCATGGGCGCAACTCTGGAGCAGTTCGAGCTGACCGCGGAGGACTACGGCGGGCTGCAGGGCAAATGCCACGAGGCGCTCGTCCTCAACCGGCCCGACGTGATCGAGGGGGTCCACGCCTCGATGCTGGAGGCCGGTGCCGACGTGGTCGAGACCGACACTTTCCAGGGCTCGCGGCTGAAGCTCGAGGAGTGGGGCCTCGGCGAGCACACCCTGGAGATCAACACCAAGGCGGCGGAAATCGCCCGCCAGGCGGCCGGCGCGGAGCGCTTCGTCGCCGGCTCGATCGGGCCAACCGGATTCCTGCCCGCCTCGACCGACCCGACCCTCGGCGACATCTCCTTCGCCAAGCTGGCCGAGGTCTTCGCCGAGCAGGCGACCGGCCTGGTGCAGGGCGGCGCCGACCTGATCATCATCGAGACCGCTCAGGACATCCTCGAGGTCAAGGCGGCGATCTTCGGCGCCCGCGAGGCATTCGCGACGACCGGGCGGCGGCTGCCGCTGCAGATCAGCGTCTCGCTGCTGCCAAACGGCGGCAAGATGCTGCTCGGGACCGACATCCGCGCGGTGCTGACGACGCTGAGGGCGCTCGACATCGACGTGATCGGTCTCAACTGCTCGACCGGGCCCGAGGACATGCGCGACGCGATCCGCTTCCTCGGCGAGAACAGCCCGCTGCCGGTCCACTGCATCCCCAACGCCGGGCTGCCCCTGCAGGGCCCCGACGGTGAGACGATCTTCCCGGAAGAGCCAGAGCCGCTGGCCGCGACCCTGGCCGAGTTCGTCGAGCGCTACGGCGTCGGCATCGTCGGTGGCTGCTGCGGCACGACCCCCGAGCACATCGCCGCGATCCGTGCCCAGGTCGACGGCCTGGCGGCGAAGCCCCGCCCAGCGGCGGCGGCGATCGAGGTCTCCTCGATGATGACCTCGACCCCGCTGGTCCAGGAGCCGCGCCCGACCCTGGTCGGCGAGCGGGTCAACTCGCAGGGCTCGAAAAAGGCCAAGGAACTGCTGCTCGCCGACGACTACGACGGGCTCGTCCAGGTCGCCGAAGACCAGGTCGAGGGCGGCGCCCACCTGCTCGACGTCTGCGTGGCGCTGACCGAGCGCTCCGACGAGGACGAGCAGATGGGCGCGGTGGTGAAGCGGATCTCGCTGACCCAGCCCTCGCCGATCCAGGTCGACTCGACCGAGCCGGCGGTGATCAAAGCCGCCCTCGAGCAGATCCCCGGCCGGGCGATCGTCAACTCGATCAACCTCGAGGCCGGCCGCGACAAGGCCGACACCGTGATCCCGCTGGCCAAGGCCCATGGGGCGGCGCTGATCGCGCTGACGATCGACGAGGTCGGGATGGCGAAGACCGCCGATCGCAAGGTCGAGATCGCCGAACGGATCGTCGAGATCGCCTGCGGCGAGCACGGCCTCGAACCCGAGGCGCTGATCTTTGACCTGCTGACCTTCACCCTGACCACCGGCGACGAGGAGTGGAGGCCCTCGGCGGTTGAGACGATCGAGGGGATCCGCCGGCTGAAGGCGGAGATACCCGGCGTCAAGACCTCGCTGGGCGTCTCCAACGTCTCCTTCGGGATCTCGCCGCGTCCGCGCTCGGTCCTCAACTCGGTCTTCCTCCACCACTGCGTCGAGGCCGGCCTCGACCTGGCGATGGTCAACCCGAACCACATCACCCCCTACGGAGAGATCCCCGAGGAGGAGCGCGAGCTGACCGACGACCTCGTCTTCAACCGCCGCGAGGACGCGCTGGAGCGCTTTATCGCCCACTTCGAGTCCAAGGGCGAGGAGGCGGAGTCCGAGGCCGCCGACCCGACCGCCGGGATGGAGCCCGAGGAGGCCCTGCACTGGCACATCCTGCGCCGCAAGAAGGACGGCGTCGAGGCCTGGATCGACCGTTCGGTGGAGAAGATCGGCGCCGTCCCGACCCTGAACCAGGTGCTGCTGCCGGCGATGAAGGAGGTCGGCGATAAATTCGGCGCCGGCGAACTGATCCTGCCCTTCGTCCTGCAGTCAGCCGAAGTGATGAAGCGCGCGGTCGCCCAGCTCGAGAACTACCTCGACCGGATCGACGGCCACACCAAGGGCAAGGTTGTGATCGCGACCGTCTTCGGCGACGTCCACGACATCGGCAAGTCACTGGTCAACACGATCCTGACCAACAACGGCTACACCGTGATCGACCTCGGCAAGCAGGTCCCGGTCGACGCGATCATCGAGGCCGCGGTCGAAAACGACGCCGACGCGATCGGCCTCTCGGCGCTGCTCGTCTCGACCTCCAAGCAGATGCCGACCTGCGTCCAGGAGCTGCACCAGCGCGGGCTCGACTTCCCGGTGCTGATCGGCGGCGCCGCGATCAACCGCGACTTCGGTCGCCGCACCCTCTACCCGAAGGGCAAAGAATCCGACGAGGTCTACGAGCCCGGGGTCTTCTACTGCAAGGACGCCTTCCAGGGCCTGGACACGATGGACGCGCTGGTCGACGAGCAGGCGCGGGCCGGCCTGGTCGAGAAGATCAGGGCCGAGGCCAAGCAGCTGCGCGAGAAGCCGGTCGTGGTCGACAACTCGCCGTCGACGAGCGACGACAGCGTCCGCTCCGCCGCCGCCACCGACGTGCCGATCCCGGTACCACCGTTCTGGGGTGCGCGCGAGGTCGCGGTCGATCTCGACGACGTCTACCCCCACCTCGACCGCCATGTCCTCTTCAAGCTGCACTGGGGCGGCAAAGGCGTCAAGGGCGAGGCCTGGCGCGAACTGGTCGAGGGAACCGACGAGGAGGAGGGCTTCGCGCCCCGCCTGGAGCGGATGTGGCGCGAGCAGGACTACCTTCGCCCGCGGGCCCGCCTCGGCTACTTCCCCTGCAACGCCGACGGCAATGAGCTGGTGATCTTCGACCCGTCCGATCCCGAGCGCGAGGTCGAGCGCCTCGTCTTCCCGCGCCAGCCCAAGCACGACCGCATCTGCCTGGCCGACTTCTATCGCCCGCTCGCCGGCGGCGAACGCGATGTCGTCGCCCTGCAGGGGGTCACGGTCGGCGCCGAGGTGACCGAGCTGATGGAGCGACTGGAGCGCGAGGGAGAGTTCGCCGAGCAGCTCTACGTCCACGGCCTCGGCGTCCAGTCCGCCGAGGGCCTGGCCGAGTGGCTGCACGCCGACGTCCGCCGCGGCCTCGGCATCGAGCTGGACCAGGGGCGCCGCTACTCCTGGGGCTACCCGGCCTGCCCGGACCAGTCCGAGCACGAGAAAGTCTGGCGCCTGCTGGAGCTGGAAGAGATCGGCATGACCCTCTCCGACGGCTTCGCGGTGATGCCCGAGCAGTCGACCGTCGCGATCATCGCTCACCACCCGCAGGCCGTCTACTTCGGGATGAAGTCGGGCTTCATCCCGGCCGAGAAGGCGGTCCCCGACGAGCTGATCGCCGGCACCGACCGCGGCGGCGACCTGCCGCCGGAGTCCGATCCCGCCGACGCCGAGCCGGCCCCGGCGGCCGAGCCGCTCGGCCGCTGAGGGCAGAGAACAGCTCGGCTAAATAGCGCCTTCGCGGTTGGCCTGAGCCCGCCGCGAGCGCGGCTTCGACTCAAGCCGAACCGGTGCCGTCGAAAGCGCCTGGACCCTGAGATCACTCCAGGTCAGGCCCTCGCGCACGAGCGCCGGCAGTCCGAGGGCCACTGCGGTGGCGATCTCGACGGCCTGGAGGATGACGCCGTAGGCCAGAGCGTCGGCGGTGCTGACCCCGAAGCCGGTGTGGAGGACGCTGATCACGGCCAACTGGAAGACGCCGATGTTGGACGGCGTGGCGGGGACGACGGCGGTGACGTTGACCGCGAACAGCACCGCGGCGGCAGCCCCGATGCCCGCTTCGCCGTCGAGGTTGAGCGCATAGAGCAGCGCCCAGCAGGCCGCCAGCTGGATCGCCCAGGCACCGAGCTGGGCGACCGCGGCGGCGGTGCCACGGCGGGGATCGCGGAAGACCGCCAGCCCGGCGCGGACCTGGACCAGAGCGCGGTGCACCGCGGCCCCGATCCGGGCCAGGCGACCGTTGCCGTTGCGCCGCATCACCAGCGGCGCCAGCAGGACCACGACCAGGAGGATCAGGGGCACGAGGCTGAAGAGGAAGAGCTGCTTGGTGCCGGAGTGAAAGAGCGGCGTGGTCGAGACGATGATCACGCCCAGCAGCGCCAGCGCGACCAGGTTGAGCATCGTCTGCGAGACCAGGGTCCCGAGCAGGACCGGGAAGGTTTCCCGCATCCGGCCGGTGCGGCGGGCGAGGGTCAGCGCCCTCGCCGGCTCGCCGAGGCGGGCCGGGAGCGTCGCCGACATCAGCACCCCGATCATCGTCGCCGAGGTGACGTCGCGACGGCGGATCGGCCGGTTTGGCAGCGCCGCGCGGGCGATCCAGTACCAGGAGGCGGCGCGGAAGAAGAGCGAGGCCGCCATCAGCGCGCAGGCGACCACGACCAGGGTGAAGTTGGAGCGGACGATGCTTTCGACGACCTTGTCGACGCCGATTTTCTCCGCCGCCAGCAGCGAGAGGCCGATGCCGAGGACGCCGGCGACGGCGAGCCCGGCTCGGCGGGCGACGCGGCGGCCGCGGCTGCCGGACAGCGCCGGCGGTGGATCGAGCGACGGGAGTTTCTGCGCCGGCCGCTTCGGCTTGCCATCGGCGGGGCGCATCCCGGCCCAGTGGGCGAAGCGCTCGTTGCCGGTCTGTGGCCGCGGCGCCTCGATCGCCTGCTCGTAGACCGCGGTCACCTGGTCGGCGACCCGCGGCCAGGCGTAGCGCTGGGCGCTGCGGCGGGCGGCCTCGCCCATCTGCCGCAGCCGCTCGGGCTCGTGGTAGACCCGCTGCAGCTCCTCGGCCAGGCGCTGAGGGTCGGCCGGGGGGACGAGGATGCCGTCGACGCCGTCCTCGACGACGTCGCTGTAGCCGGCGATCGCCGAGGCGATCACCGGCGTGCCGGCGGCGAAGGCCTCGGTCAGGACCATCCCGAAGCTCTCGCCCGAGAGCGAGGGCGCGCAGAGCACGTCGGCCCGGTGCAGCTCGGTCCAGAGCTCCGCCCCCGAGACCCTCCCGTGGATGTCGATCGAGTCCAGCAGTTCGGGATCAGCGACGTAGCGGAGGACATCCTCGCGGTCGGCCCCGATCACGGTCAGCCGGCAGGGCACGTGCTCGACCAGGGCGCCGAAGGCGGTGAGCAGGATCGGCAGCCCCTTGCGCTCCTCGGGACGGCCGACGAAGAGGATGCGCATCTCCTCCCCCGAGCGTGACGGGGCGCTCGGCGCGGCGTCGACGTCAACCCCGTTGGGGACGATCGTGTAATCGCCGCCGTACCAGCGCCGCCCGGTCCATTCCGCGGCCTCGGAGACGGCGATCCGCGCCGAGAGGCGGTTGAGCATCCGGCGCACGCCGAGGGCGTTGGCGACGTAGTTCGGGAAGGGCTTGGTCGAGTAGGCATGGAAGGTCCCGACAACCGGCGCCTTCGCCCCCAGCGTCGCGTTCCAGCCGACCAGCGGCGCCACCGGCTCGTGGACGTGGATGACGTCGAATTCCCCGGCCCGCACGGCGCGGCGCGGCGCCACGACCCCGCTGCCGGGGAACGGCGCCAGATTGCCGATCGACCCATTGACGCCGAAACCGGCGGTGCGTCCAAGCGGAGTCAGATAGTCCGGGATCGGGCGCGATTCGGCCGCGGCTCGGTGCGTCACTCGACTGATCCGGTCGGGCGGATCTACGGGAGCGAGGACGCGGACGTCGTGGCCACGGGCGAGGAACTCCTCGGCGAGAGCTTCGACGTGCCGGTTCACGCCCCCCTGGTAGGACCAGGAATATGGCGAAACGAGACCTATGCGCACGGCCACTAAGGGTAGATCATCGACCGGGGCCCCCCGCAGGCGTCTTCGACTCCGCCCAGACGTAGGCCGTGAAGACAAGGAGATAGGCGCCGCCGATCTCCAGCAGCAGTGCCCCCGAGTCGTTCGCCAGGGTCCCGACCACGGTCGCGGCGAGGGCGCCGAACAGGCCCGCGCGCAGCGCCGGAACAGCGGCCAGCCAGGCGCGAAGCCGGTCCCGGCGCCATACCGCGAGGACCGCCAAGGCGACCACCAGGGGCAGGAGCAGCAGCAGGACCGGGCGGCCGAAACTGTGGGCGGACAGCTGCAGCCGCCGCTGGGCGACGTTCGAGAGGTCGCCCAGCCCGCCGGCGTCGAGTACCGAGCGGGTGAGGTGGGCGTTGGCGCCCGAGACGAGATCGACCAGGACCAGGGCGGCGAGCACGGTGAAGGGGGCGGCGATGACGAGGAGGACCGAGCGGCGCCCGCCGGCGGCGATCGCCGCGGCCGCCACGGCGGCGCCGACCGGGAAGACGATCGCGGCGCCGACGTCGGCGCCGAAGCGCCCGGCGGCGAAGACGAAGGCGCAGAGCAGACCAAGGCCGAGGAAGGTGCCGGCGCAGCGACGCGGCGAGAGGTCCGGCGCGAATCCGGCCAGGCCCGCCCCGGTGCCGGCAACGACCAGCACCCCGAGCAGCGCCTCGAGCTCGTTGCCGATCCCGTAGAAGCGGACGCCGAGGCCCGGGTTCGGCCCCAGCAGCGCCAGCTTGGTCAGCGGCGAGCCGGCGATCATGTCGACCGCGTAGGCGAGCACGGTCAGCGCCGAGGCCACTGCCAGCGCCCGGTAGCCGCGCAGCGCCGCCAGAGTCACGGCGCCCAGTAACGGCGCGCCGAGCATCACCAGCAGCACTTCGACGCTCTCCCCCGGCTTGATCGCCGAGCCGAGCAGCATCACCAGCGGCATGTAGATGACGGCCAGCCCGACGAGCCGCACCCCGGGCCGCGCCAGCCTCCCTCTGCTGATCGCGGCGGCCAGGCCGAAGAGCGCGAGCCAGACGAGGAGGCTGAGCCCGATGACCGGCCCGCGGCGTTGGGAGACGACCGCCATCCGCGCCCCCAGCGCTTCGATCGCGGCGGGATCGATCGAGCCGTCGGCACGGATCGGCTGTCCCGACATCGCGGTGGGGACGGCGATCCCGAAGTGCTCGAGGATCGTCGGGGCGACGTCGGTCGAGAGCACGTAGCCGTTGGTCCGGGTGCTGTCGGAGCTGAGGTCGCCGTCGAAGCCGCGCCCGGCGATCCCGATCGGCAGCAGCTCGTCGTTCGCGCCGGTCGGGCGGGCGATCGCGATCAGGAGGCTCCCGGGGGGCGGGGACAGGTGCTTGGTCAGGGTCGAACCGCGGACCACCAGGGTGGGGGCTTGGGCGCGCGGGCGAGCCGCCTCGCCTAGTTCCATCGAGCTCGCTCGTGAGCCGTCCGAGGGTGGGTGAGGCGAAAAGGCACAGGACGCTTCGCCGCTGGCCCGAACGCCCACGCCGGCCGCCCGCAGGGACGAGGTGAGGAGGCCGGGGACGATGTCAGCTGGGGCGGATTCGGCTCGTTCGACGGCGGAGGCCCACCAACTGGGGCAGTCGCGGTTGAGGTCGGGGAGAGCGGAGTCGTAGAGGGAGTCGAAGACCCGGTTACCCTGGCTGAGGTCGAGGTAGGTCTGCTGAGGCGAGACGGCGCCGAGGCCGGCGCTCATCAGCCCCGGCGAGAAGCCGGCCTTGGCCAGCTGCCCGACGGTCGTGTTCGGCGGCAGCCAGAGTAGCTCGGCTTTCGACACCGTGGCCGCCGACGCCGCGGGCACCAGGAGCAGGGCGAGAGCGAGCGCTATCGTGATCCCGATGGCCGACCGCACGTTCGCCAAGTTCTCGTTTTTCAAGGTTGATCCAGCCTGGCGCCGTAGGGACCCGGAGCTTCGTGCCGTCGACAAGCAGGAGTTCCTCGCTGCCTGCGAGGACTTCGGCATCGACCGTTCGCTGCGCGCCTACTCAACCATAGGAACGCGGGGCGACGTCGACCTGGTGCTGCTCAGCCAGAGCCCGAACCTCGACGACATCCACACCTTCCACGTCGTCCTCGGCCAGAGCGGGCTGGCGAAATGGGCCGAGACGCCCTACTCGTTCCTCTCGATGACGAAACGCTCGCCCTACTCCGAGGAGCAGGCGCGACCCGAGATCTGCAGCTCCGAACGCAGGTACCTCTTCCTCTACCCGATGGTCAAGCAGCGCCGCTGGTACGGCCTGCCGCCGGAGGAGCGCGGCCGGATCATGAAAAGCCACATCGAGGTCGGCCGCCGCTACCCCGAGATCACGATCAACACGACCTACTCCTACGGGCTCGACGACCAGGAGTTCGTGGTCGGCTTCGAGGGCGACGACCCGGGCGAATTCCTCGATCTGGTCAACGAGCTGCGGCCAACCGAGTCGAGCGAGTACACCGAGCTGGAGACGCCGATCTTCACCTGCGTGGCGCTGTCGGTCGCCAAGGCGCTGGACGCTCTTGACGGCGTCCCCAGCGCCGTCGCCAAAGAGGCACCCGCCTTCGGCTGAGACCGAGCGCGAGCGCCCGCGATGCCGGGCTGAAACGCCGCATCCGTAGGCTTGACGCGGATGGCGACGACCAACCTCTACTACGCGATCGACGAAGAGGACCGCTTGGTCCGGGTCAACCAGGCCTACCACCGCTTCGCCGCCGAGAACGGCTGGAACGGCGCCGACGCGAGCCTCGGCCGCTCGCTCTGGGATTTCGTCGCCGGCGATCAGCTGCAGGCGCTGCAGCGAATCCTGGTTCGCCGGGTGCGCGACGCCAGGACGGTGATCGATCTGCCCTTTCGCTGCGACGGGCCCGACATCCGCCGGGAAATGGACATCCGCATCGCCCCGACCTCCAGCGGCCGCGGCGTTCTGTTCGAGACCCGGCTCCGCGCCGAGGAGCCCCGCGAGTTCCAGCCGCTGCTCGATCCGGAGGCCGAGCGCGGCGAGAACCTGATCGAGATGTGCGGCTGGTGCGACCGGTTCCTGGTCGCCGGGGAGTGGGTCGAGGTCGAGGAGGGGGCGGCGCGGCTGCATCTTTTCCAGCGCAGCGAGCTGCCGGCGATCAGCCACGGCGTCTGCCCCGAGTGCGACGAGAAGCTGCGCGGCTCCTAGATAGCCGCTTCGCTCGCTACCGGTATTCCCTATTCTTCCGCGTTCCGATGAGCAAGATTGGAACCCCAGACAACCCACTTCGCGTTGCCATCGTCGGTGCCGGGCCCTCCGGCTTCTACGCCGCCGAGCACATCCTCAAGGGTGAGGATCTGCACGCCCAGGTCGACCTCTTCGACCGCCTCCCCACCCCCTTCGGGCTGGTTCGCGGCGGCGTCGCCCCCGACCACCCGAAGATCAAGTCGGTCACCCGGGTGTACGAAAAGACCGCCGCGCGCGAGGGCTTCCGCTTCTTCGGCAACGTCAAGATCGGCCACGACATCGAGGTCGAAGAGCTCGAACGGCTCTACCACGCGATCGTCTTCACGGTCGGCTGCGAGACCGACCGTCAGCTCGGCGTCCCCGGCGAGGACCTGCCCGGCAGCCATGCCGCCACCGCCTTCGTCGGTTGGTACAACGCCCACCCCGACTACGCCGACCACGATTTCGACCTCTCCAGCGAACGCGCCGTCGTGATCGGCAACGGCAACGTCGCGATGGACGTCGCCCGGATGCTGGCCCTGACCGACCACGAGCTGCGCCAGACGGATACCGCCGACCACGCGATCGAGCTGCTCGACGCGAAGAAGATCCGCGAGATCGTCGTCCTCGGACGGCGCGGCCCCGTCCAGGCGGCCTTCACCAACCCGGAGATCAAGGAGCTGGGCGAGATGGAGGACGCCGACGTGATCGTCGACCCGGCGGACGTGGAGCTGGACCCGGCGAGCGCGGCCTTCCTCGAGTCCGAGGAGGCCGACAAGACGACCCGGGTCAACGTCGAGACCCTGCGCGAGTTCTCCGAGCGGACCCCGGCCGGCAAGAAGCAGCGGATCGTCCTCCGCTTCCTCGCCTCGCCGATCGAGATCAAGGGCGACGGCAAGGTCGAGAGCATCGTCGTCGGCCGCAACGAGCTGGTCGAAGAGGGCGGCGCGCTGCGGGCCAGGGACAGCGGCGAGCGCGAAGAGCTCGAGTGCGGCCTGGTGCTGCGCTCGGTCGGCTACACCGGCATCCCGATCGAGGGCGTTCCCTTCGACGAGAAGCGCGGCCTGATCCTCAACGAGGGCGGCCGCGTCCTCGACTCGCACGACGCGGGCCACAAGGTCGGCCACTACACGGCCGGCTGGATCAAGCGCGGCCCCTCCGGAGTGATCGGGACCAACAAGAAAGACGCGCTGGAGACGGTCACCCATCTGCTCGCCGACGTCGAGTCCCAGACCCTGCTCGATCCCGCCGAACCGGCCCCGGAGGCCGTCGAGGCGCTGCTCGCCGAGCGCGGCGTGCGCTTCGTCAGCTTCGAGGACTGGCAGGCGATCGACCAGGCCGAGGTCGGTCGCGGCGAGCCGCACGGCCGACCGCGGGTCAAGTTCGTCCGGGTCGAGGAGATGCTCGGCACGGTCGGCGAGCAGGTCTCCTAGCCGCCCGGCGGCTCCGTAGAATCCCCGCGATGGCTGACCTGGCGGAGCTGAAAGCGATGATCGAGGCGGCGCTGCCCGGCGCCGCGGTACATGTCTTCGACGAAGACGGCGGCGGCCAGCACCTGCGCGCCGAAGTGGCCGCCACCGAGTTCGCCGGCCTCTCACGGATCGACCAGCACCGCCTGGTCAAGGCGGCGGTCAAACCTCGCTTCGACGACGGCTCGATCCATGCCCTCTCGGTGAAGACCGAAGTCGCCTGACCTTCGCGCCGCCTCCGCGCAGACAAAAAGTTACGCTCCCTTGCGCCACGCATAGGATCTTGATCCCTAGCATCAGGAGCATGAGGGCAAGCTCTGAGAGCCGACCGGCGCCGCTCTCTAGAATGCCGGCCATGGCCGACCCAGAGTTGAAATCCAAAGTCGAAGAGTTGATTTCCGCCAACCCGGTGCTGCTCTTCATGAAAGGCACGCCCGACGCGCCGCGCTGCGGCTTCTCGATGCGGGTGGTCCAGGTCCTCGACGCGGTCGATGTCGAGTACGGAGCGATCGACGTCCTCCCCGCCCTGCAGCCCCTGCGCGAAGTCACGGCCGAGCTCTCCGACTGGCAGACCTTCCCGCAGCTCTACGTCAACGGCGAGCTGCTCGGCGGCGCCGACATCGTCGAGGAGATGTACGAGTCCGGCGAACTGACCGAGGCGCTCGGAGTCGAGCAGCCCGAGGCAATCGCCGTCCCAGCGGACTCACTCCCCGCGCAGTCCCCTCCGCTCCAGATCGAATAACGCGAACCGCTATACAGCGGCAGGAGATGCTTCGGCGTCGTCTTTAACCTGAAAAGACGAGCCGCAGCCGCAGGCGGCGACGACGTTCGGGTTGTTCACCTGGAACCCGGCGCCCTGCAGGCCTTCGACGTAGTCGACCTCGGAGCCGAAGACGAACTGCATGCTGACCTTGTCGACGACGACGGCGACACCGTCGACCTCGAAGACGTTGTCGTCCTCCTTCGGCTTGTCGAAGGCGAGCGCGTACTGGAACCCCGAGCAACCGCCGCCGCGGACCGCGACGCGCAGTGCCTGATCGGGGCTGTCGGACTGACCACCAAGCAACTCGCCGATCTTCTCGGCGGCCTTGTCGGTCAGAGTGATCGCGGCGTTTGGGGTATCGGTCACTTCACAAAGTGTAGCGATGAGTGGCGGCGGTCCCCGGGATGCGGAGGTCTGCGAGAATCGCCGACTTGAACTCGAGCGCCCAGACTGCCGTCGTCTGCGACACCACGGCCTACCTCCCCACCGCGCTGGCAGCCGAGCGAGGTATTGAGACGATCAGCCTTTACGTCTCCGTCGACGGCGAGCAGGAGCGCGAGTCGGAGATCGCCGACTACGCCGCCTTCTACGAGAAGCTGCGCGCTTCCGAGGGCGGCGCGACAACCTCCCAGCCCTCGATCGGCGACTTCCTCACCGTCTATGAGCCGCTGCTGGAGGCCGGCAGGGAGATCGTCTCGATCCACATCTCCGCCGGCATCTCCGGGACCTTCGAGGCCGCCGGCCAGGCTCGCCAGCGGCTGATCGACGAGGGCAAGGGCGGCGAGCGGATCCTGCTGATGGATTCGCGCTCGGCCGCCGGCGGGATGGGCCTCTGCGCGCTCGGGGCATCGGTCGCCGCTCTCAGCGGGGCCGACGGCGCCGGTGCGCTCGCCCAGGCCGAGCGCACCCGCAACGAGCTGAAGATGTGGTTCGCGATCGACACCCTCGAGTACCTGCGCCGCGGCGGCCGGATCGGCGGCGCCCGCGCCTGGATCGGCAGCGCCCTGAAGATCAAGCCGATCCTCACCCTCGAGGAGGAGATCACCCCGGTCGAGCGCGTCCGCACCCGCGCCCGCTCGGTCGAGCGCCTGCGGGACTACGCTCGCCAGCGGCACGACTCCGGCCTCGACGGCTGGGTCGTCCAGCACATCCAGGACGACGAGACCGCGATGGCCCTGGCCGACGACTGCCGCGAGATCTTCGGCTGCGAGCCGGTCTTCATCTCCGAGATCGGCGCCGTCCTCGGCGCCCACGTCGGCCCCGGACTGCTCGGCGTCGGGAGCGTCTCCACCGAGCTGGTAGTTCCGAGCTAAGAGTTACCGGCGGCGGCGGAGCATGGTCCGCACGCCGATCGCAAATCCAACCGCGGCGGCGGCGATGACGAGCTCACGTTTGTGGTCGTTGACCTGGCGACGCCAATCGGTCAGCTCGGTGACCCGGCCACGCAGGGCTTCGACCGAGCTGCCGAGCTGGCGGCGCTGCATGTCGATGTCGCGGCGGATCTCGGCCGCCGAGCGGCCGGGCATCCCCGTCGTGGAGGGTTTCGCCGGTTGTGGATCGGCGCTCATCTCTCCTCCTTCTGCAGCATCTCCTTGGTCAGTTTCGCCTCTTCGATCGCCTGCTCGGGCACCGGCGGCGCCCCGACCTGGACGGCGCGGTAGGCGATGAAGCCGGCGGCTGCCGCGATCAGCAGGAAGACCGCCGCCTCGACGAAGAAGCCGGGCCAGACCTTGCCGTCGAAGACCTCTTCGTTGAGCAGCCAGGCGATCCCCTCCATGACGAGGATCAGGGCGAGGAAAGCGAAGGTGCCGGCGGCGACGCCGACCGCGGAGCCTCGCGCGAGCTTGCCGAGCTTCTCGGTGACCTCAGTCTTGGCGAGCTCGATCTCCTCGCGGACGAGCACCGAGGCGCTTTCGGAGACATCGAAGACCATCTCGGCGACCGTCCGCCCGTCCGGTGCCGGCTCAGCTGGCGGCACGGCCGGGGGCAGCGAGGGCGGGGTTTTGTCGGGCTCAGGCATGGTCGCTCCTACTCCGGGGGATCTTCGTCGAAGAGCCGGCGGTAGAGAATCGCGGCGAGCTTCGAGGCGGCGATGCTCGCCAGCGCACCCCCGGCCGCGAGCATCCCGCTCCAGACCAACCTTTTGACCAACTCGTTATCCACGCGGCCCGACCATACCTATCGAGGCTCCAAACCGTCGCAGATCGTCGTCACGAGAAGATCCTTTGCCTCGTCGAAGGCGGTGTCGGAAGTCGGGATCACGTCGAAGATCCAGCCGGAGAGCAGCTGCTCGACCGCACCGTAGAAGGTCATCGAGGCAAACAGCGGCGAGATGTCTGTGCGGAAGGCGCCCGCCTCCTGGCCGTCGGCGACGATCTTCGCGATCGACTCGTAGGCGCGGCGGATTTCCGCCAGGTGGGTCTGGCCGAAGGAGTTGGCGGCGCGGGTGACCTCGACGATGATCACCTTCATCAGGTCCGGGTCATAGCGGTAGGAGTCGACGATGAACCCCGCCACCGCGGCCAGCCTCTCGCGGTGCGGCCCGCCGGCCCGGTCGGCCTCCTCGATCGCGGCCAGCAGCAGCGACCAGCGCTCGGCGAAGAGTTCGTTCAGCACCTCTTCCTTGGAGCGGAAGTAGTGGTAGACGAGGCCGTAGGCGACCCCCGCCTCATCGGCGATGTCGGAGACCCGGGTCGCGTGGAAGCCCTGACGGGCGAAGACGCGGACGGCGGCGTCGAGGATCTGGCGCCGCTTGTCGACGGTCGTCGCTTTAGCGGCCATTCGGCACTCTCCCCCACATCAGGCGCGGGCCTCTGTCAGCTGCGGCCAGATGTAGGCCTGCGCCTGGCGGTTTGCCAGCGAGGGCAGCGAGGAGCGGACCGCGTCCTGGGCGTCGAGATGGAGGTCGGCGGCGATGAAGCCCTCGCCGATCGGGGCGCAGGCCAGGACCACGCCCCAGGGGTCGACGATCGCCGAGTGGCCGAAGGAGTCGAAATGCGGCGGCGCCTCGCCGACCTGGTTGGGGGCGACGACGAATGCCTGGTTCTCGATCGCCCGCGCCCGCAGCAGCACCTCCCAGTGATCGCGCCCGGTCGCCGTAGTGAAGGCCGAGGGGATCGCCAGGATCCGGGCGCCGCGCAGGGCGAGGATCCGGAAGAGCTCGGGAAAGCGCAGGTCGTAACAGACGCTCATCCCGAGGACCAGGTCGCCGAGCGGGCCGGTGACAATCTCGCTGCCGGCCCGCTCATGCTCGGACTCGCGGTATGCGACGCCGCCGGCGTCGACGTCGAACATGTGGATCTTGCGGTAGACGGCAAGGTCGTCCCCCTCCGGCCCGATCAGGACCGAGGTGTTGGACGCCTTCTCGGTGCCGCGCTCGCTGATGCTGCCGGCGAGCAGGTGGATGCCGAGCGTCCGCGCCCAGCCGCGAGCCGCGGTGAGGCTGGGGCCGTCGAGCGACTCGGCGCCGGCGAGCAGCTCCTTGCCGGCGGCGAGTAGGTTCCACTTCTCCGGCAGGGCGACGAACTCGGCCCCGTCAGCCGCCGCCTCGCGCACCAGGCGCTCGGCCGTGGCGAGGTTGCGATTCTTGTCCCCCGTGGAATTGAGCTGTACCGCCGCGACCCGCAAGCAATCTCCTCTAACTGATTGACCAGTCAATCGGTCGCCTCAGTATAGGACGGCGCGGGACCTAAAGGCCCATCGAGCGGGCGACGAGACGGTCGAAGATCGGCGTCGGTATCAGCGGCCTGACACGGGCGGTGACGTTCGCTTCGAGGCCGACGAGATAGCGCGTCCGAGGACGACTCGCGGAGAGAGCGTGCTCGATCACCTTCGCGACCTTCTCGGGCGCGATGCCCCGCTCCGCGGTGTCGCGGATCACCTTGCGGTACTTCTCCATCGCCTTGCCGTAGAGGGCTTCGCGCTGCGGCGAGGCGATCTCGTCATGGGTGCGCTCGCCCCGCTCCCAGATCGGCGTGTCGATCGATCCGGGCTCGACGATCGAGACCGATATTCCGAACGGGCGCAACTCCTGGCGAAATGCGTCTCCGGCCGCCTCGATCCCGAACTTGGCGGCGTGGTAGGCACCCGTGAACGGCAAGGCGACCCGGCCCCCGATCGAGCTGATGAAGACGACGCGGCCGCAATTGCGGCGAATCGCCGGAAGCATCGCCTGGGTAACCGCGACGTGGGCAGTCAGATTGACCTCGATCTGGCGCCGGAACTGCTCCATCGGGATCGTCTCCAGGGGGCTCGGGATCGCCACCCCGGCGTTGTTGACGAGGCCGTCGAGACCGCCAGGCTCGGCTCCGACCAGCGCCGCAGCGGCGGCGATCTGCTCGGCGTCGGTGACGTCGAGGAAGAGCGGGGTGAGGCGATCGGAGCCGGCCTCGCGCAGCGCCTGCGCATCCTCCTCCTTGCGGACCCCGGCGTAGACCCGCCAGCCGGCGGCGTCCAACCGCAGGGCGCCGGCTCGGCCGATGCCGGTCGACGCTCCGGTGATGAGGACGGATCTCACCCGGCCCAGGATACGGGGCAGCAGGCCGAACCTGGCCGGCGAGCCAGGCCGGGGCGTAACCTTGAGGCCGTCGTGACCGAGCTACGCACCGACGATGGCGAGCGCAAGCAGGTGACGGTGCTGTTCGCCGACGTCAGCGGCTCGATGGACCTGGCCGAGCAGCAGGACCCGGAGGAGTGGCGCAAGATCATGCAGCGCTTCTTCTCGATCCTGGCGGACGCCGTGACCCGCTTCGAGGGCACGGTCGACAAGTTCACCGGCGACGGGATCATGGCCGTCTTCGGCGCTCCGATCGCCCACGAGGACCACGCTCGGCGGGCCTGCTACGCCGCCCTGCAGATGCTCGACGATGTCGCCGCCTACGCGGCCGAGCTGCGGCGCGGCCAGGGCCTCAACTTCTCGACCCGAATCGGAATCAACTCCGGAGAGGTGATCGCCGGAGCGATCGGCGGCGGCGCCGACAGCGCCTACACCGCGATCGGCCACACAGTCGGCCTCGCCCAGCGGATGGAGGCACTGGCCGAGCCCGGCAGCGCGTACCTGACCGAGGACGCGGCGGCGCTGGCCGCGGGCTATCTCGACCTCGAGGATCTCGGCGAGTTCGAGATCAAAGGCGCGAGCCGGCCGATCCGGGTCTTCGAGCTGGCCGGCGTCGGCGCCGCGCGCTCGCGCCTCGACCTCGCCCGCGAGCGGGGCTTCTCGCGATTCGTCGGCCGGGCCTCCGAGATGGCCGCGCTGGAAGCGGCGCTGGAGCAGGCGCGGGCCGGCGAGGGTGGAGCGGTCGGCATGATCGCCGACCCCGGAGTCGGCAAGAGCCGGCTCAGCCACGAGTTCGCCGAACGCTGCCGCGAAGACGGGGTCGAGGTCTTCGAGGCGCAGGCCCAGGCACACGGACAGGGGATCCCGTTCATGCCGGTGCTGCAGATGCTGCGCTCCTTCTTCGGGATCGGCGAGAGCGAACCCGAACAGCTGGCCCGCGAGAAGATAGCCGGCCGCGCCCTGTTACTTGACCCGGAGTTCTCCGCCGACCTGCCGTTGCTCTTCGACTTCCTCGGCGTCCCTGATCCCGACCGGCCGGTCCCGCCCAATCTCGGCGCCGAGGCGCGCCAGCGGGCGCTCGGGGGGATCGTCTGCCGCCTCGTCAACGCTCCCACCCGCCGCAAGACTCTGGTCCTGGTGATCGAGGATCTGCACTGGATCGACGAGGCGAGCAACGCGATGCTGACCGGGCTGATCGAGTCGATCGAAGGCACGAATACGCTCGCGGTCCTCAACTACCGACCCGAGTACGAGCCGGCCTGGGGGACTCGCCGCGGTTCCTCGGGATCCCGCTGGAGCCGCTGGGCCGGGCCGATACCGCCGAGCTGCTGCGCGACCTGGCCGGCGAGGATCCCTCACTCGACGGCCTCGACGAGCCGATCCACGAGCGCACCCAGGGCAACCCCTTCTTCATCGAGGAGATCGTCCGCGAGCTGGCCGAGTCCTCCCACCTGGAGGGCGGGCGCGGCTCCTACCGCCTGGTTGCGCCGATCGAGGACGCCGCCGTGCCGGTCACGGTGCAGGCGATCCTGGCGGCACGGATCGACCGCCTCGACCCCGACTCCAAGCAGCTGCTGCAGGTCGCCTCGGTGGTCGGCAAGGAGGTCAGCGCCGCGGCGCTGGGGTTGACCGCAGGCCTGGAGGGCGAGGCGATCGATCCTCCCCTGCACGACCTGACCGCGGCGGGCTTCCTCTACGAAGCCGAGGCCTACCCGCAGCGAGTGCTCGCCTTCCGCCACCCGCTGACCCGCGAGGTCGCCTACGGGACCCAGCTCGCCGACCGGCGGCGGGAGACCCACGCGGCGGCGGCGCGGGCGACGATCGAGCTCGAGCCGGACCGCCTCGACGAGCTGGCCGGCCTGGTCGCCCACCACATGGACGAAGGCGGCGAGACCCTGGAAGCGGCGCGCTGGTTCGCCCGCGCCGCGCACTGGGCCGGGCACAGCCAGCCGCGCGACGCGCTACGCCTCTGGCAGCGAGTCACGGCGCTGGCCGACGAACTCGAGGAGGGCGACGACAAGACCGCGCTGGGGCTGCGCTCGCGATTGCTGCAGCTCGAATACGCCTGGCGCCTGGGGATGGACCGCGAGCAGGCCGATGCGCTGGCCGCGGAAGCGACCGAGATCGCCACCCGCTGCGGCGACCTCAACTCGCTGGCGCTGCTGAAGCTGCTGACCTCGGCCCGGCCGGGCGTCGCCGAGACGTCGAGCGAATGGGTCGCGGCGGCCGAAGAGGCGGTCGCCCTGGCCGACGAATCAGGCGCGCCCGACCTGCGGGTCGCGATCCGCGGCGCCGCCGCCTACGCCCACATGTGCGCAGGCGATCTCGAGCGGGTCGAAGTGACGGCCGACCAGATGCTGGAGCTGATCGGCGACGACGACAAGCTCGGGGCCGGCGTCGTCGTCGGCTGCCCGCGAGCCTGGGCCCTGATGGCCAAAGCCGTCGCCCAGCGCGAGCGTGGCATTCCCGGCAAAGCCACGGTGCTGATCGACGAAGCACTGCGGATCTCCACCGGCGTCGGCGACCTCGAGACCGAGAGCTGGTCGCTGGGAACCAAGGCGATGATGCTCGCCGACAATGGAGAAATCGAGGCCGGGCTGGCGCTGGGGCTGCGCAACTGCGAGCTGACCGAGCGCCTTGGGGACGTCTTCTCCCACAGCATCGCGCTGACCAGCCTGGCGGTGGTCCAGCTCGACGCCGGCGAATACGGCGCGGCGCTGGAGGCGATCGATCGTGCCGAGGGCAAATACCGCGAGGCGATGGGGACGGGCGGGGAGACCGAGGGGTGGCGCGGGACCCTGCGAGCCCGGGCGCTGCTCGGTCTCGGACGCGAGGCCGAGGCGCTCTCCCAGGCCGAGTGGGCGACCGAGACCGTCCGTCGCCGAGGGATGCACTGGCAGCTTCCTCCCGGCCTGCTGACCCTCGCCGCGGCCCGCGCCGCGACCGGCACCCCGGGAGTCGAAGAGGCACTGGAGGAGGCGATCGAGGTCGCCTCGACCCACGGCCACGAGATGGCCCTGGAGCGGATCCGGGAGGAGCGCGCCGCCCTCAGCGCCGCCTGAGAGCGCCGCCGCTCAGGCCCGGCCGGAGCGGTGGCGCTCGAGCTCGGCGACCATCAGCTTCGTGTGCAGCGCCGCGATCAGGTCGCGCAGCGGCTCGGCGCCGTCTTCGAGCATCTCGACGACCCGCTCGGGCGGGACCTCACCGGCGAGGCGGTTCATCACCATGTCGATCTCCTCGCGGACCAGGCCTTCCATCGCCTTCTTGTAGCGCAGGGTGTCGTAGACGGTGAAGCCGATCTGCTCGTCGTAGCCGCCGGCGCGGAAGCGGCTGATCGCCTCGATGATCGTCACGTCCGAGGGGGTGTAGCCACGGCTGTTGGGGGTGAGGATCTCGAGGTCGGCGAGCCGGTCGAGGACCTCCTTCGGGACGCCGTAGCGCCTGCGGACCTCGGCGGCGCCGGTCCGGGTCTGCTCGCCGGCCAGGGCCCGGTCGAGGATCCGGTCCTCGAGCTCCAGCAGGGCGATCGCGCGCTCGGGATCCTCGTCGAGCACCGTCTTGATCGCCTTCAGCGGCATGAAGCGCTCCTCCTGCAGACGCTTGATCAGGCGGATCCGGTCGACGAAGTCGGGCGCGTAGTAGGCCATGTTGCGGCTCGTCTTGACCGGCTCCGGCAGCAGGCCCTCGCGCAGGTAGTGCTTGATCGTCGGCACCGGTACGTCGGAGGCCTCGGCCAGCTCCCCGATCCTCAAGAGCTCCTCTGGCCGATGGGCCGAAAACCCGCTTATATCTCTCGAAGTCGGCCCGTCGGCAGTCATGCCCGGAAGACGCTGGTGGCATCGGCGGACGGGCCGGCGGCGGCGCCGGAGGCCAGCATCGCCGCGACCTCCTCCGCGGAGTAGCCGGCCTCGGCGAGGACCTCGGCGGTGTGCTCGCCGAAGGCCGGCGCCGGCCGGGTCGGGTCGCCGGGGGTGCGGCTCATCTTCACCGGCACGCCGAGCTGGCGGATCGTGCCGAGCCCGGGCTGCTCCATCTCGACCACCATCTCGCGCTCGCGGACCAGCTCGGAGTCGAGCGCTTCGTCGAGGTCGAGGACCGGCTCGATGCAGCAGTCGTGCTCGTCGTTGAAGCGCTTCCATTCCTCGCGGCTGCGCGAGCGGAAGACAGCGGCGACGTCGCGCCAGGCGTCGGAGCCGGGCGCTTGGAACTGGACCTCGAGCAGATCCTCCCGCCCGACGCCGTTGCAGAAGGCAGCCCAGAACTTCGGCTCCAGCGCCCCGCAGGTGACCCAGCCGTCGGCCGCCTCGTAGGGGATGTAACAGAGGACACCGCCGGAGAGCATGCCCTCGCCGCGGCGCGGCACCTGGCCGTCGCAGAAGTAGCGGCCGGCGACCATCGCCAGCCAGGAGAGGGCGCCGTCGGCCATCGAGACGTCGACCAGCTGACCCTCGCCCGAGCGCCTGCTCTCGTTCAGCGCCGCCATCACCCCGACCGCCGCCATCAGGCCGCCGTTGATGTCGGCGATCTGCCCGGCGGAGGAGACCGGCGGGCCGTCCTTCTCGCCGGAGAGGCCGAGCAGGCCGTTCAGCGCCAGGTAGTTCATGTCGTGGCCGGCGCGCTGGGCGTTGGGGCCGTCCTGGCCGTAGCCGGTGATCGAGCAGAGGACAATCGCCGGGTTGGCCTCGCGCAGGCGCTCGTAGCCGACCCCGAGGCGGTCGAGGACGCCGGGCCGGAAGCCGTCGAGGACGACGTCGTAGGACTCGACCAGGCGCAGGAAGGCCTCGCGGCCGGCCTCGCTCTTGAGGTCGAGGCGGATCGAGCGCTTGCCGCGGTTGAGCGAGAGGTAGAGCGCCGAACGGGTGCCGAGTCCCTGCTGCTCGTCATCGCCGTAATAGGGAGGCGACCAGCGGATGTAGTCGCCCATCCCGGTGTCCTCGACCTTCAGCACCTCGGCGCCGAAGTCAGCCAGCAGCAGCGAGCAGAACCCACCGGGCAGCAACCGGGTCAGGTCGAGGACCCTGACGTCGCTGAGCGGCAGGTCGCTCATGACGGCTCCACGGCGACCGGGAAGTTGACCGAGCTGGCGATGAAGCAGAGCTCGTGGGCGCGGTGGTGCAGCGCCTCGATCGCGTCGGCGGCCGGTGGGTCCCCCTGCCAGCGAACCCGGGGCCGCAGCGTAGCCGCGGTGAAGCGCTTGCCGTCCAGCACCCCGTCGGCGTCGTCTTCGTAGGAGGCGATCTCGAAGCCCTTTTTCCGTGCCAGGGCCAGGAACCAGAGCATGTGGCAGCTGGAGAGCGCGCCGATCAGGAGCGCCTCCGGATTGGACTTCGAGTCGTCGCCGCCGAACTCCAGCGCCGACGAGCTGGGGAGCGACTGGGCCCCCAGCGCGACCTCGTGGGCGCGGAAGTCGTCCCCCTCGCCGCCGTCCCAGGAGACGCCGGCGCGGTGGATCGAGGCCTCCACGGCCTAGGCCTCTGCCCGTTTCGGCACTCCCAGCAGCTCGCGCGCCTCGGCGACGCTGGCGGGGCGGCGGCCGACGTCTTCGGCCATCTGGCGGGCCTTGGCGATCAGCTCGCCGTTGGACTTGCACATCTCGCCGTTCGGCAGGTAGAGGTTGTCCTCGACCCCGGCGCGGACGTTGCCGCCGAGGACCAGGGCCGAGCCGAGCAGCTTCCACTGGTCGCGGGAGATGCCGATCACCTGCCACTGGTTGCGGGACTCGGGACCGCCGGGGATCTGGTCCGACATCAGGGTGACGTTGCGCGGCGTCGGCCGGATGCCGCCGGTCACCCCCATCACCAGCGAGATCTGCAGCGGTTCCTCAAGCAGGCCCATGTCGATCAGCGGATCGAGGTTGGCGACGTGGCCGGAGTCGAAGCACTCGTGCTCGGGCTTGATCCCGACCTCCCGCATCGCGGTGAGGAACTCGATGATCGTGTCGAAGCTGTTCTCGAAGACGGTGTTGAAGACGAAGTCCTTGCGCCGGCGCGAGTACTTGGCGTAGTTCATCGAGCTCATGTTCAGCGCCGCGACGTCGGGCTTCAGCGCCCGCAGGTACTCGATCCGCTTCTCGATCGAGACCCCGATCGCGCCGGTCGAGTAGTTGACGATCACGTCGCCGACCTCGGCCAGGATCGCCTCGGTGATCGCCTCGAAGTCCTCGATCTCATAGGACGGCGTGCCGTCCGGTTTGCGGGCGTGGATGTGGATCTGGGAGGCGCCCTCGTCGACCGCCCGGCGCGCCTCGGCTGCATACTCCTCCGGCGTGTACGGGATCGCCGGGCACTGGTCGCGGTTGGCGATCACCCCGCTGATCGAGCAGGTGATGACGACCGGATCCTCGAAGCGGCTCATACCGGCATCACCCCGTGGCGTTTGCGTGGCTTCTCTACGTGCTTGTTCCTCGCCATCCGCAGCGCCGAGATGATCGTCGGGCGGGTCTCACGCGGGTCGATGATGTCGTCGATCACGGCGTTGCCGGCGGCGATGTAGGGGTCGATCTGCTGGCGCACGGCGTTGAGCATCGCCTCGCGGGTCGCCTCCGGGTCGTCCGCCGCCTCGATCGCCGAGCGGCCGATGATTTCGACCGCGCCCTCGGCGCCCATCACCGAGATCTCGGCGTCGGGCCAGGCGACGATCAGGTCCGGCTCGTAGGCCTTGCCGCACATCACGTAGTAGCCGGCGCCGTAGGCCTTGCGGATCACGACGGTCACCTTCGGCACCGTGGCGCGGCTGACGGCGTAGAGCATCTTCGCCCCGTGGCGGATGATCCCGGCGTGCTCGACCTTGGCGCCGACCATGAAGCCGGGGACGTCCTGGAGGAAGACGAGCGGGATGTTGAAGGCGTCGCAGAGATTGATGAAGCGGGCTGCCTTGTCGGCTGAGTCGTTGTCGAGGATCCCGGCCAAGTGCTTGGGCTGGTTGGCGACGATCCCGACCGGCTGGCCGCCGAAGCGAGCGAAGCAGGTGATCAGCGTCCGGGCGAAGCGCGGCTTGATGTCGAACCACTCGCCGTCGTCGACGATCTCGGCGATCACCTCGTACATGTCGTAGGGCTTGCGCGAGGACTCGGGGACGATCTCCATCAGCTTCTCCGACATTCGGTCGTCGAGATCCTTCGGCTCGAGGACCGGCGGCTTTTCGTCGCAGTTGAGCGGGAAGTAGGAGAGGTACTTCTTGATCGCGACGATGCACTCCTCGTCATCGGCGACCTCGAGGTCCCCCACGCCCGATTTGCGGCAGTGGACCTTGGCGCCGCCGAGCTCCTCCATCGAGATGTCCTCGCCGGTCACGGCTTTGGTCAGGTGCGGACCGGCGAGCGCCATCGCGCCCTGGCCGGAGACCATCGGGACGAAGTCCGAGAGCGCCGGGATGTAGGCGGTGCCGGCGGCGCAGGGCCCCATCATCGCCGCGACCATCGGGATCACCCCCGACATTTCGACCTCCTCGCGGAAGAGCTGGCCGGAGCCGGCGAAGAGCGAGCCGGTCGCCTCCTGGATGCGGGCGCCCGCGGAGTCGAGCAGCCAGATGAAGGGCATCCGCTTGCTCAGCGCCATCTCCCGCAGGCGGCCGACCTTGATCTCGCCGGTCATCCCCATCGAGCCGGCCATCACGGTGAAGTCGTAGGCGGCGATGCAGCAGGTGCGGCCGTCGATGTCGCCCCAGCCGGTGACGACCCCGTCGGCGGGCGCATCGACATCGTCCATCGCCCGCTGGGCGAAGTGCGGCCGGCCGTGGATCCCCATCTCGCGGAAGCTGCCGGGGTCGACGAGCAGGTCGATCCGCTCGCGGGCGGTGAGCTTGCCGCGCTCGTGCTGCTTGGCGATCTTCTCCTCGCCGCCGCCGAGCATCGCCCGGTCGCGGCGCTCGTGCAGCTGCTCGGTCAGCTCGCCCATCGAGGCGGTCCCCGGGAGCAGGTGCTTCTCCTGGTCTTGCTCCTCAGTCGCCACTATCTGCCTTTCCATTGCGGGTCGCGCTTCTCGAAGAACGCGGTGACGCCCTCGACGATGTCCTCGGTGGTGAAGGTGAGGGAGAGCTGGGAGCGCAGGAACTCGAGCGCGTCGTCGAGCGCCATGTCCTGCTGGCGGTACATTGCGTCGTGCCCGAGGCGCATCAGGACCGGGCTCTTGGAGGCCAGCTTGGTCGCCCACTCGGCGACCGCGGCGTCGAACCCGTCGGCCGGCACGACCTTGTTGGCGAGGCCGAACTCGACCGCCTGCTCGGCGCTGAGCCGCTCGCCCAGCAGCATCATCTCGTTGACTTTCTTACGCGGGACGTTGCGGTAGATGATCGCCATGATCATGTAGGGGAAGGCGCCGACGTTGATCTCCGGCGTGCCGAAGGTGGCGCCCTCTTTGGCGATCAGCAGGTCGCAGGACAGCGCCAGCCCCATCCCCCCCGCCAGGACGTGGCCGTTCGCGGCGCAGAGCGAGGGCTTGCCGAGCCGCGGCATCAGCCGGAAGAACTCGAGGAAGAGGTCGGAGGCGAAGTGTTTTTGGACCAGCGGCACATCGGCCGCGAAACCGCCGAGGTCGGCCCCGGCGCAGAAGACCTTGTCGCCGGCCCCGGTGAGGACGACGGCGCGGACCGCGTCGGAGTCGCGCGCCTCTTCCATCGCCGCGACCAGCTCGGTCAGCATCTGGCCGCTGAGCATGTTGCGCTTCTCGGGGTTGTTGAGCGTCACCGTGGCGATGCCGTCGGCGACCTCGTAGAGAACCTGCTCGTAGCTTCCCTGGCTCATTGGGGCGGAACAATATCCGACCCGGCCGAAAGTAGTAAGTGCTACTGTCCACTCGCTTTCGTGGGGGCCGACAGGGGGTCCCCACCAACCCACGAGCGAGGAGAGAAACCAGTGGCGACCGCGACCAACGGCTCCAGCGTCATCAAGCCCGACCATGCAGCCGGGCGCAAGCACTTCATCTTCAGCCAGGAGCACGAAGACCTGCGCGAGTCGATGGAGTCGTGGGTGAAGAAGGAGATGTGGCCTCACCGCAACGAATGGGAGGACACCTACTGGCCGACCTCGGCGATGCAGCGGGCGGGTGAGCTCGGCTTCCTCGGCCTCTGCTTCCCGGAGGAGTACGGCGGCCAGGGCGGCGACTACTTCTACTCGCTGGTCCGCGCCGAGTGCATGAGCTACTCCGGCTCCGGCGGCACCAACATGGGCTTCGCCGTGCAGACCGACATGGTCCTGCCCCCGATCCACCTGCTCGGCACCGAGGAGCAGAAGGAGAAGTACCTCAAACCAGGCCTGAAGGGCGAAAAGGTGGGCAGCCTCGGGATCACCGAGCCCGGCGCCGGCTCCGACGTGGCCGGCATCCGCACCACGGCGATCCGCGACGGCGACGAATACGTCATCAACGGCTCCAAGACCTTCATCACCAACGGCCCGCGGGCGGACTTCATCGTCCTCGTCTGCAAGACCGACCCGGAGGAGCGCCACGCCGGCATCACCCTCTTCGTCGTCGACCTGCGCGACGAGAACGGCGAGAAGGTCCCTGGCTTCACCGTCTCCGCCGAGTTGGAGAAGATGGGGATGCACGCCTCCGACACCGGCGAACTCGCCTTCGACGACGTCCGCGTCCCGGCCAGCGCCGTGCTCGGCGAGGTCGGCAAAGGCTTCTACCACATCGCCTGGGAGCTCCAGGGAGAGCGCCTGGTCGCCGCCGCCGGCTCCCACGCGGGCTGCGAACGGATGATCGAGAAGACCCTCGAGTACGCCAAAGAGCGTGAAGCCTTCGGCCGCCCGATCGGCAAGTTCCAGGCGATCCGCCACAAGTTCGCCGAGATGGCGACCAAGACCGAGGCCGCGAAGCAGTTCACCTACGCGACCGCCTGGCGCTTCGGCAACGGCGAGTACCCGGTGCGGGAGATCACGATGGCGAAGCTCTTCTCCTCACGCATCGCCTGCGAGGTCGCCGACGAGTGCATCCAGATCCTCGGCGGCTACGGCTACATGAAGGAGTACGAGATCGAGCGCGCCTACCGCGACGTCCGCCTCAACCGGATCGGCGCCGGCACCGACGAGGTGATGCTCGACGTGATCGGCAAGAGCTACGGGCTTTGAACAAACCGCCGCCTCCTCTGCTCCCGCACGGGCGCGCTAATAGTGACCGGAGTGCTCGCGCCCGCACTTCCGCGTCCGGGGGCGGCGGCTAGGTGACGGTCGTAAAGGACAGCGGGGCGCGAGCGGTGCTGCCGCCCTTCGGCGAGGAGCACGAGGAGTTGCGCCAGACCGTCAGCCGCTTCGTCGCCAAGGAGATCGCGCCCAACGTCGACGAGTGGGAGGCGGCGCGTGAATTCCCCCGCGATCTCTACGCCCGCTGCGCCGAGCTCGGCTTCCTCGGGCTGAAGTTCCCCGAGGCCTACGGCGGCCAGGGCGGCGACCACCTGCATGACGCGATCTGGGTCGAGGAGCTGGCCCGCTCCGGCGGCTCTGGCGGCGTCGCCGCCGGGCTCAACGCCCACGCCTCGATCGCGATGCCGCCGATCTTCAACTTCGGCAGCGAGGAGCAGAAGCAGCGCTGGCTGGTGCCGGGCATCGCCGGCGAGAAGATCGGCGCCCTCGGGATCACCGAGCCCGGCGCCGGCTCCGACGTGGCGGGGATCACGACCAAGGCCGAGCGGGTCGACGGTGGCTACCTCGTCAACGGCGCCAAGACCTTCATCACCAACGGCGTCCGCGCCGACTTCCTCGTCTGCGCCTGCAAGACGACCCAGGAGGGCGGCCACCACGGCATCTCCTTCCTCGTCCTCGAGCGCGAGATGCCCGGCTACGAGGTGGCGGCGAAGCTGGAGAAGATGGGCTGGCACTCCTCCGACACGGGTGAGCTCTCCTTCACCGACGTCGAGGTGCCGGCCGAGAACCTGCTCGGCGAGGAGAACCAGGGCTTCAAGCTGATCATGTTCAACTTCGCCTGGGAGCGGCTGCTGATGGCGATCGGCGCCGTCGGCGCGATGGACCGCCTGATCGAGATCACGGTCGCCTACGCCCTCGAGCGCCAGGCCTTCGGCCGCCCGATCGGCAAATTCCAGGCGATCCGCCACCACGTCGCCGAGATGGCGACCAAGGCCGAAGCCGCCCGCGCCCTCACCTACAACGCCCTGCGCCTCTTCCACACCGGCCAGGACTGCATCCGCGACGTCTCGATGGCCAAGCTCGTCACCCAGCGCGCGGTCCTGGAGATCGCCGACCAGTCCCTCCAGATCCACGGCGGCTACGGCTACATGCGCGAGTACGGCATCGAGCGCGCGGTCCGGGACGCGAGGCTTGGCCCGATCGGCGGCGGCACCGACGAGGTCATGAAGGAGATCCTGGGCAAGCAGATGGGGCTCTAGATGGTTGATTCCACGGAATTCCCCGTGGCCAAGGGGTTTTAAGCAGAGAGGCCGAAGTCGACGGTGCTGAAGCAACCGTCGACCGAAAGGCCACGATGCACGCCGACCTCGACACTCTCTGCACTGCGGTTTATTGCACGGCGGACGATCTCCTGCCCGAGAAGCCCGGAAATGCCCGTCGCCGAATCACCGACGCCGAGGTGGCGACGCTGTGCGTAGCCCAGGCGATCATGGGCATCCCCTCCGATCGCCGTTTCCTGGCCGTGGCCCGCAAGCGGCTCAAGCGAGCTCTTCCCCGAGTTGCCCCAGCAACCGGGATTCCACAAGCGCAGGGCCCGTCTGGCAGAGACGATCGAGTGGCTGATCGGCGTATTCGCTGCCGAGTCCCCGGGCTTCCATGACGACCTGCTGCTGATCGACTCCACCCCGGTGGAGTGCGCCCGCTCGGTCGAGACAACACGACGCTCGCAGCTGGCAGATGCCGCCGACTACGGCTACTGCGCCTCCCACTCGCGCTTCTTTTGGGGCTTTCGCCTGCACGGTCTCTTCGCCCCCGACGGCACGCCGAGGGCTTTCACCCTGGCTTCTCCCAAGCGCGATGAGCGCGAGGTCGGGATCGAGCTGCTTGAACGCGCCGAGCGCTCCGGTGGAGAGGTCGTGATCGGCGACAAGGGCTATGCCGGCAAGGACTTCGCCGCGGCGGTTGGTGAGCTGCAGGCCACGATCGTGCGGCCGGCCCGCAAAGACGAGCCCGACAGCTCCATCCACCTCGCCCCGATCCGCCAACGGATCGAGTCGATCTTCTGGACCTGCAAGGACATCCTCACCCTGGAGCGCCACGGTGCCCGCACCCTGCACAACTTGAGAGTTCGCATCGCCCAGCGCTTCTTGGCGCTGGCCGCCGCCATCGCCCTCAACCACAGGCTCGGGCGTCCCAGCCGTGCTCTGGTCGACTACGTCGCCTGAGTGCGTGGAATCAATCATCTAGCGGTCGATTGCGGGGCGCGAGTCCCTGACCCCGGTGGCCGCGGACGTACTGGGCAACCTGAATCTCGGGCATTCCGGGTGCTGTTGCCGGCGCCGATCGGCAAGGTTCCCCCATCGGGTGTCGGAGGAACCCGGCGATCATCTTCAGCGCCGACTCAACCATCGCCCTCGGTGCTCCCGCCAACTACGGCCTCCATCAACGCCTGCGCAACGTACCGCCTCTGGCCGCGGGGGCCTGAGTCGGCCTCCGTCAGTACTCCATGCTCCTCCATCCGGCTCAGCAACCGCAGCGCTGTGGGGCGGCTCACGCTCAGGCGGTCCTCGATCGATCTGGTTGTGACCACAGGGTTCTCGCAGATCAGGTCGACAAGGGCGAGGGCATTGGGAGATCCCATCGTCGCCGCCGTCTGGAGGTAGCTCTCCCGGAGGGCGATGATTCGCTCGGCTCGCTGGACAGCGTCGTCGGCCTGGGTCTCGACGGCGGTCAGGAAGAGGTCGATCCAGGGGATCGGGTCGCCCGTCTCGCGGATCGCCTGGAGGGCGCCGTAGTAGTCCTGGCGCTGGCGCTCGAGGTAGGCGCTCAGGTAGAGCAGCGGCACGGTGAGCCTGCCGCGGGCGATGAGGAAGAAGACGAGCAGCAGCCGACCGAGACGCCCGTTGCCGTCGAGGAAGGGGTGGATCGTCTCGAGCTGGGAATGGAGGAGCGCGTTCTGTACCAGCAGCGGTAACTCGGGGTCCTCGTGCGCGAACCGCTCCCAATCGGTCAGCAGGGCCGGCAGCTCACCGGGCGGCGGGGGCACGAACTGGGCAGCCTCGATCGTCGACCCCGGCGCCCCGATCCAGTTCTGGCTCGTGCGCAGCTCGCCGGGGCCGAGCTCGCGGCCGCGGACGCCGGCCATCAGGCGGCGGTGCATCTCGCACAGCAGGCGGGTGCTGAGCGGCAGCTCGTCGAGGCGCTCCAGCCCCCACCGCATCGCGGCGACGTAGTTGACGACCTCCTCGACATCGGCATTGGGAGCCTCGCCGGCGGCGTCGGCTTCGAAGACCTCGGCCATGCTCGCCTGCGTCCCCTCGATCCGCGTCGAGGAGAGCGCCTCCCGCAGCAGGTAGGGGCGGATGAGGAGATCGGGGTTTGGGAGGAGGCGACCGACGCCGGCGAGCCGGCCCAACGCCCCCTCCGCCTCGCCGAGCAGGCACACGGTCGAGGCGGGCAGGTCCAGGGCCCGCGGTATCGTCGCCGGGAAGTAGGCCACGTAGCCGTGGCGCCCCGGGGTGCGGCGCGCCTCGCCGAACGGGGTCGGTGCATGCGTTTCGAACTCCATAGATCATGCACCGTACCCGACTCTAACGTCTGTTGTTCTAAACGTTAGAGATAAGGTATGACCCTAACGCGGCCTTCAGGGCTGGCTGGAGAGCAGGCTGCTGCCGAGTTGGCCATGGGCTCTAGCCCAACTTCGCGACGGCTGCGGCCAGCTTCGCCGGGTCGCGCAGCGGCGGGCCGTGGCCGAAGCAGACCAGGGCCGGCTCCAGCGCCGCGATGCGCCGGGCGGACTCGCGGTTCAGGGCCGGGTCGGGGCTGACGATCGGGAAGGGCTCGCGGATCGGGCCTCGCATCAGGAAGGGGTTGGTGCCCCACATCACGTCGCCGCAGATCAGGGTGCGGTCGGACTCGCGCCAGTAGGAGACGTGGCCGGGTGAGTGGCCCGGGGTATGGAGGACGGTGAAGCCGGCGACCTCGTCGCCCTCCTGCAGGCGGCGGGCGATCGGGTGGGGCTTGGGGCCGGGAACCAGGCGGCCACCCTTGGAGACCATCTTGCCCTTTTCCACCGCCTCGGCGTCGTCGATCCCGCACCACATCGGGATCCCGAGCCGGGTGCAGATCTCGTGGCTGGAGCCGTAGTGGTCGAGGTGGGCGTGGGTCAGGGTGTGGGCGCTGATCTCGCGGCCCTGGAGCTGCTTGAGGATCCGGCCGCGGTCGATCCGCAAGCCAGCATCGACGAGGACGTCGCCGATCACGTAGACGTTGACGGCGTCGGCCGGGAAGCCGGAGAGCTGCCAGAGGTCATCGGCGAGCTGCTGCACGGGTCGCAGCCTATCTTTGGGCTGCGCGGCCAGAGATTGACCTTCGGTTAGCTTGCGCCGTGCGCTCAGTGACCGGGACCGGCCTCGCAGGTGTGCGACTTGCCGCGGCCGGGGCTGCCGTTGCAGTAGTCGTAACCGGGGCCACCGTAGAGCTGGTCGGGGTTGGCGCCACCGTAAAGGCGATCGTTGCCGCCTTCGCCGTGGCAGCCGTCCATGCCCGGTCCCATTCGGCAGACGTCGTTGCCCGGACCGCCCCAGCAGCCGTCGCTGCCGTCCTGGGTTTCGCAGTAGTCGTTGCCGGGGCCGCCGACGCAGTCGCTGTTCTGCTCACCGGTGATGCAGATGTCGTTGCCGCCGCCGCCGATGCAGCGGTTGCGCCGCGCACCCTGCGAGTAACAGGTGTCGACCTCGTTGTTGCCGATCATCTTGTCCGAGCCGCCGCCGAGGTAGGCGGTGACCGGCAGCGGCATCGGGTCGGCGACTTCGACGAAGTCGCCGGAGGGGCCCATGTCGAGTTCGATCATCGAGGCCCCGGCGACGCGGCAGACGGCACGCATCCGGTCGGCGGAGAGGTGGCAGCCTTTCGGATGAGTGGCGGCCATCTTGCCCTTGACGACGATCCGGTTGGCGCTCGCGTAGAGGGTCAGGTGGCTGCCCGAGGGCGATCCATAGATGACGATCTGCCCGGCTGGCGAGGCCGCCGAGGGGACGACGAGGAGGGCGATCAGGGCGAGGGCAAAGAGAAGCAGACGTAGCTTGGGCGGCCTGTGCATGTGAGCGAATGCTAATGATCTGAGTTGACCCGCAAGAGGATGCGGACGGATGGGCAGAGCGTCCCTGCAAATTGGAGCGAAGCATTGATCTATCTACTGCGACACGGCGATGCCGAGGATCCGAACGGGGACGACGCAAGCCGTCGATTGACGCCAAAGGGTGAACGCCAGGCCGGCACGGCCGGCCGTGCGATTGCGGCGCTCGGCGCCACCCTCGACGCCTGCCTCGCCAGTCCCAGGGTTCGGGCCGCCGAGACCGCGCGCCTGGCATGCGAGGCCCTGCCGGTCGAGCCGGAGACCGCGAATGAGCTGCGCGGTGGCAGCTTCGACGCCCTGGCCCTCGCCGCCGGACGTGGCGACGTCCTGCTCGTCGGCCACGAGCCCGACCTCTCCGACGAGGTGGCCCGGCTGACCGGCGCCCGGGTGCGGATGCGTAAGGGCGGCCTGGCGATCGTCGACGGCTCGACCCTGGTCGCGCTGCTGCGACCCGCCGACCTGAAGGCGATCGCTGCGGCGGATTAGCGCCGCGTCAGCTCAGGGTGATCGCGCCGCGGACCAGCAGCACAATGCCGATCACGACGGCACCGTTGGCCGCGGCCCGGCGCCCGTTGCGCGACAGCCAGTCGCGGAAGCGGGTCACGGCATCCTGGGTCCACTCCGGCGCCAGGGCGTAGCCGACCAGCGGCAGCTCGAGCAGCATCTGCTGCATCAGGCAGAAGCCGATCACGAGCAGCACGGTGGTCGGCGCGGCCCAGTCGAGCTCCGCTATCCGCGTCAGCGCCGCCAGGTAGGAGACGCCGGGGAAGGTGAGGATGATGCCGACGACAAAGGTGATGCGGGGAGATCCGCGGCCCAGCAGCCGTTCCGGCAGCGACTCCTTCTTCCCTCCCGCCTTTTCCGCCTTGCGCTGTTGGCGCCGTTCGCGCATCGCGGCGACCCGTCCGGTTTTCAGCGCCAGGCCGACAGCCAGGACGAGCGTGCCGACGATGATGTCCTCGACCGGGCTGAGGTTGTGGCGCGCGGTTTCGACGCTGCTCGAGCCGTGCAGGGTGAAGACGATCAGCAGCCCCAACGAGATGCTGGTCAGGTAGGCGCCGAGCAGGTACCCGATCATCAGCCGCTTCGGGTTCGGAAGCAGCAGCATCACCGTCACCGCCGCCAGAAGCGTCGGGTTGAACATCGCCAGGAGCGACAGCCCGAAGATGCTCCCCAAATCGCCCACGCGGGCATTCTGACTGGAACACCCGGACGGTGAAGCGGGCGTCGCTGACCTCGGCGTCGCGCGCGGCTTCTACGAGCTACATGCCCGGCGGCGGGATCGGCGTCGGCATCTCCTCGCCGCGCAGCGCGGCGATCGCGTTGCGGGCCGCCAGCTCCGCCATCGCGGCCCTGGTCTCCACGGTCGCCGAGCCGAGGTGCGGCGAGAGGACGACGTTCTCGAGGTCGAGCAGGCCCGGCTCGACCCGCGGCTCGTGCTCGTAGACGTCAAGGCCGGCGCCGGCGATCTGCCCCTCGCGCAGGGCCGTGGCCAGAGCCGCCTCGTCGACGACCGGACCGCGGGCGGTGTTCACAAGCGTCGCGGTCGGCTTCATCAGCTCCAGCTCGCGGGTGCCGATCAGGTGCCGGGTCTCCTCCGTCAGCGGACAGTGCAGGCTGACGACGTCGGAGCTCGCCAGCAGCTCGTCGAGCCCGAGCCGCTGCGCCCGCAGCGCGGCGACGCGGTCGGCCGGGGCGTCGTGGCGGCCGTGGTAGGCGATCGTCATCCCGAAGGCGCGGGCGCGCTCGGCGACCCGGGCGCCGATGTTGCCGAGGCCGACGACGCCGAGCCGCTTGCCGCGCAGGTCGCCGCCGAGCATGAACGACATGCCCCAGGTCCAGGGCCGCCCGGCGCGGATCAGCCTCTCTCCCTCGCCGATCCGCCGCCGCGAGGCGAGGATCAAGGCGAGGGCCAGGTCGGCGGTGGCGTCGTCGAGGACGCCGGGCGTGTTGGCGAGCAGGATGCCGCGCCGCGCCGCCGCGCCGCGGTCGATGTTGTCGAATCCGACAGCGACGTTGGCGACGCAGCGCAGTTGCGGCCCGACGGCGTCGAGGAGCTCCTCGTCGACGCAGTCGAAGAGCATCGTCAGGATCGCGTCGGCGCCGCCGACCAGCGCCAGCAGCTCCTCCCGCGCCAGCGCCGTGCTCGACCGCGGCGACCCGTACCTCGCCCTCCTCGCCGAGCAGCTTGAGCGCCGAATCCGGGATCCGGTTGGTGACGACGAAGAGTGCCACCCGCTCAGCCGGCCTTGAACCGCGCCGCCTCCTCCGACCCCGCCGTCGCGTTCCCAGCCGAGTAGGAGTGCGCGCCGGCGCCGGCCAGTCCACCGCCGTCGACGATCAGATATTCCTCGCGCTGAGGAGTCCCGGCGAAGTAGTTCTCGAGGATCTCCCTGGTCCCGGCTGCGTAGCGGGCCTGGGCAGAGAGTGTCGAGCCCGAGACGTGCGGCGTCATCCCCTGGTGGGGCATCGTCCGCCAAGGGTGGTCGGCCGGCGCGGGCTGCGGGAACCAGACATCGCCCGCGTATCCGGCCAGCTGTCCCGACTCACAGGCCGCGGCAACCGCGTCGCGGTCGCAGATCTTGCCGCGGGCGGTGTTGATCAGGTAGGCGCCGCGCTTCATCTTGGCGATCATTGCCGCGTCGAAGAGGTGCTCGGTTTCCGGATGCAGCGGGCAGTTGATCGTCACCACGTCGCAGACTTCGACCAGGCTCTCGACGCTCTCGTGGTGCGTGGCGCCCAGTTCTGCCTCGACCTCCGAGGGCAGCGGGTGGCGGTCCATGTAGTGCAGGCCGACGTCGAAGGGCTTGAGCCTTTTCAAGACAGCGGTGCCGATCCGTCCCGCCGCCACGGTCCCGACCTGCATCCCCTCCAGGTCGTAGGCCCGGGAGACCGCGTCGGCGATGTTCCAGCCGCCGTCGAGGACGATCTGATGCGAGGGGATGTAGTTGCGAACCAGGCCGAGGATCATCATCACGACGTGCTCGGCGACCGAGATCGAGTTCGAGTAGGTGACCTCGGCGACGGTCATGCCGCTCTCGACGGCGGCCTGCAGGTCGACATGGTCGGAACCGATCCCGGCGGTGATCGCCAGTTTCAGGTTCGGCGCCTTGGCGATCCGCTCGGCGGTCAGGTAGGCGGGCCAGAAGGGCTGGGAGATGACGACCTCCGCCTCGGGAAGATGGCGGTCGAACTCAGAGTTCTCCCCGTCCTTGTCGGCGGTGACGATCAGCTCGTGGCCCTGGGACTCCAGGTAGGAGCGCAGGCCGAGCTCGCCGGAGACGCAGCCGAGCAGCTCGCCAGGGGTGAAGTCGATCGCTTTGGGGCTCGGGGCGCTCTGGCCGTCGGGGTAGGAGGCGATCTGCGGGATGCCGTCACGGGCGTAGGTCGGCGGGTAGCCGTCCACCGGGTCGTCATAAAGCACGCATAGGACCTTTGCCATTGCTCCTCCTCGATTTGACCGGCCGAACCCGGTATCGAGAACAAGCTAGAGCCCTCTTGGAGAGCCGTCCAGTGCGCCGACTGGCCAGCCGACCAGGACCGCGCGATTCGATGTAGCCTCCCACGCCGACTGCACGAACCAAAGGAGAGGTAGATCGATGGGACTTCTGGACGGTAAATCGGCGATCGTGACCGGGTCGGCACGCGGAATCGGCCGCGCCACCGCGGAGCTGTTCGCCAGCGAGGGCGCCAAGGTCCTCATCAACGACCTCGACGGCGACGTCGCCGAGCAGACCGCGAGCGAGATCAGCGGCGAGACCGCCGTCTTCTCCGGCGATCTGACCAAGACCGGCGCCGCCGACGAGATGGTCGCCGCCGCGATCGACGCCTTCGGCGCCGTCGACATCGTCGTCAACAACGCCGGCTACACCTGGGACGGCGTCGCCCACAAGATGACCGACGAGCAGTTCCAGGCGATGCTGGAAATCCACACCGTCGTCCCCTTCCGGGTCGCCCGGGCGCTGGCCCCGAGCTGGCGCGAGGCGGCCAAGGCCGAGCGCGCCGAGGGCCAGGAGGTCTTCCGCAAGCTGATCAACATCTCCTCCACCTCGGGGACGATGGGCAACGCCGGCCAGGTCAACTACTCGGCCGCCAAGATGGGCGTCGTCGGCGTGACCAAAACCCTCGCCAAGGAGTGGGGCCAGTTCAAGATCAACGTCAACGCGGTCGCCTTCGGCTTCGTCGACACCCGGCTCACCGCCGCCAAAGAGGAGGGCGGCGAGATGACCGCTCCCGGTGGCGAGAAGATCGAGCTCGGCATCCCCGAGCAGATGCGGGCGATGGCCGCGGCGATCATCCCGGTCGGCCGCCCCGCCACCCCGGAGGAGGCCTCCGGCCCGGTCCTCTTCCTCGCCTCGCCGCTCGCCAACTACGTGCACGGCCAGGTCCTCAACGTCACCGGCGGCATGTTCGGGGGGATGTACACCTGAGCTCCACGGGGACAAGCCAGAGGGGTCCCCGCTACCTGGACCTGGCGGACCACATTTGGCCCGCCACGCGCCGCTTCATGGGCGCCCACACGTTCCTCTACAAGAGGACGGGTGGGCGTCTCGGTCACTCGGTGCCGGGTGTGCGCGGCAAGATGCTGCTGCTCGACCACGTCGGCGCCAAGAGCGGCAAGCTGCGCACCTCGCCACTGCTCTATGTCGACGACGGCGCCGACGTCGTCATCGTCGCCTCCAAAGGCGGCTTTCCCAAACACCCGGCCTGGTTCCACAACCTCACAGCCAATCCCGACACGACGGTCCAGATCGGCTCCGAGCACCGCCCGGTCCACGCCCGCGTCGCGCGCCCCGAGGAGCGCGAGCGACTCTGGGAGATGGTTGACCGTTCCTACTCCGGCTACGCCGACTACCGAGCCCGAACCGAGCGTGAGATCCCGCTGGTCGTGCTCGAGCCGCGTTAGTCCTTCTCGCGCCGCTCCTCAGCCACCGGTGACCCCGACTCGGTGGCGATCGAGTCGGGAGGCCAGGGGCCGACCCAGTTGTCGCGGGCGCCGTCGATCGTGATCGTCGTGCCGGAGATGAAGTCGCCGGCGGGCGAGGCCAGGTAGGCGACGAGCCAGGCGATCTCCTCGGGCCGCCCGGTGCGGCCGGCCGGGATCGAACGCTCGAGGTTTTCGACCACCACCTGCGGATACTTGGTCAGCAGCGTCTCGGTCGCGAACTGGCCGGCCGCCAGGGCGCAGGTCTTGATCCCGAAGCGCGCCCACTCGATCGCCAGGGTGCGCATCATGTTCTCGACCGCGGCACGGGCGGCGCCGGAATGCACCATCCCCGGCATCCCGTTGTGGGGCGAGAGGGTGACGCTGATCACCTTGCCCCCGCCCTGCGGGATGAAGGCCTTGGTCGCCGCGGCGTGGGTCATCAGCCAGGTGCCGGTGACGTTGAGCTCGATCACGGTGCGAAAGCCTTTGGCGGAGATCGACTCGGCCGGGGCGAGGAACTGGCCGCCGGCGTTGTTGAGCAGGACGTCGAGCCGGCCGTGACGCTCCAGTAGCCCGTCGAAGAAGCGCTCGACCGGCTCCTCCTCGCGGATGTCCAACGCCTCGAACTCGAAGCTTCCCGCCAGGCCCGCCGCCAACGCCGCCGTCTCGGCAAGTGGCTCGGACCGGCGGCCGCAGCCGACGACGGTGGCGCCGAGACGCGCCAGCTCCAGCGCCGACTCGCGCCCGAGACCGCTGCCGGCGCCGGAGACCGCGCAGACCGAGCCGGCGAGCAAACCGTCGCGAAATACCTGCGAATGGGAGCTTTCAGTCATCGGTCAGCAAGCCTATATGTGGACTCCGCGGCGCTACTGTCCTCCCGATGGCGGTCCATGTCGAGCCCCAGCCCCTGCACGAGCCGCTTGCCGGCGGCACCCCCGGCGCGACCGTTACGGTCGAACCGATGGTCGCCGGCCACTGCGACTTCGCCGTCGCGGCGATGGAGAAGCCGGCCGGCAGGTTCACCTCGCTGAAGGTGCTGAAGGGCCTGCTGCGCGGCCCGGCGCGGACGATTCCGATCCCGGCCTTCCTGATCCGCCACCCCAGCGCCGGCGCGATCCTCGTCGACACCGGCCTGCACCCCTCGATCGCGACCGACGGCAGGGAGAACTTCGGCTCGATCGGCAACCGAGTCGGAAAGCCGAGTCTGCAGCCGGGCGAAGACCTGCCGGCCCAGCTGCGCAAACGCGGCCTCGACCCGGGCGAGATCCCGATCGTCGTCATGACCCACCTGCACAGCGACCACAGCTCGGCGATCTCCGAGTTCCCGAACTCGACCTTCATCCTCAGCGAGCCCGAGTGGAAAGAGGCCGCGAGCGGCTCCAAACCGCTGCTCAACGGCTACCGGCGGGCACACTTCGACTACGCCTTCGACTACCGCACGATCGACTTCGACCGCGGCTCGGTCGACTCCTACGCCAGCTTCGGCCGCACCTTCGACCTCTTCGGCGACGGCTCGATCCGCCTCGCCTTCACCCCCGGGCACAGCGCCGGGCACATCTCGGTGATCGCCCACCTCGCCCAGCGCGATTTCGTCATCGGTGGCGACGCGATGTACGTGCCGGCCCAATTGGAGGGTGAGGTGCCGCTGCCGCCGCGCCCGTTCGACGCCCACAACTTCCGCCGCTCACTGCAGGAGCTGCGGCTCTTCCACAGTCAGTTCCCGGACGTGGTGATCACGCCTGGACACGATCCCGAGTTTTACTCCCGGGTCCAGCAGCGCTACGAGTAGCCAGCGCTTCGTACATCGCTCGCACCTCGGAGAAAATCTCCGCCGCCACCTCGAGCTGGCGCCCATGGTCGGGGTGCTCCTCGACCGGGAAGGTCAGCGGCTCCCCGAACTGGACCGTCACCTTCGGGAAGCGCAGTCGCTTCCAGCCCCGCGCCCGCTCGGAGCCGTGGATCGCGACCGGGATGATCGGCACGCCGGACTCCAGGGCGATCCGGCCGATACCCGGTTTCGGCTCCCCCAGCTCACCGCTGCGGGAGCGCCCTCCCTCGGCGTAGACGAGCAGCATCTCGCCCTGGTCGAGCAGCGTGTAGGCGGTCTTGAAGGCCTCCTCGTCGCGGTGGCCGCGGCGGACCGGGAAGACGCCGCCGTGCTTGAAGATGAAGGTCAGGACCGGCGGCCCGAAGAGCTGGGATTTGGCCATGAAGCGGACCTTGCGCCGCAGGTAGACCCCGGTGAAGAAGTGGTCCATCTGGCTGAAGTGGTTGGGGGCGAGGACCAGAGCGCCCTTGCGCGGGACGTTCTTGACGCCGATCCCGCGAGTCCGGTAGATCAGGATCGTCGGCAGGGTGAGGACGAGCCGAGCGATGTTGTAAATCCAGGTCGAGCCCTTGCGCGCGGAGGTGTGGAACTGCGTGAAGTACTCCGCCGGGCGCGGGTCCTTGTAGACCTGTGGCTTCATGTCCGCCATGACGAGATCCGGCGGGCTGACTCCGCCGTTGTTGGTTCCTAACCTAGCCGGCCGGGACGGTTACGCGAAGTGAAACCCACCGAACGGCGGGGCTCAACTTGTCCAGCCGCGGGAGCGCTCCAGGGCGCGGGCCCAGTCGGCCAGCAGCGAGTCGCGCTGGTCGGCATCCATCCTCGGCTCGTAGCTCGCCGCCTGGCGCCACATCTCCCCCACCTGCCGCTGGGTCCAGACACCGGTCGCGATCCCGGCCAGGTAGGCGGCGCCGAGCGCCGTCGTCTCGGCGATCTCCGGCACCGCCACCGGGGTGCCGAGGACGTCGGCCTGGAACTGCATCAGCCAGCGGTTGCCGACGGCACCGCCGTCGGCCCTGAGGATCGCGAGGCGCTCGCCGGCGGCCGCCTCCTGGGCGCGGACCGCGTCGACGGTCTGGTAGGCGATCGCCTCCAGCGCCGCCCGCGCCAGCTGGGCGCGGCCGCTGCCGCGGGTCAACCCGACGATCGTGCCGCGCGCGTGGGGGTCCCAGTGCGGCGAGCCGAGCCCGGTCAGCGCCGGCACGAAGTAGACGCCGTCGTTGCAGTCCAGCGAGGCCGCCAGCGCCTCCGTCTCCGCCGCCGCCTCGATGATCCCAAGCCCATCCCGCAACCACTGCACCGCCGCCCCCGTAACGAAGATCGAAGCCTCCAGCGCATAAGTCACCTCCTCCGCCGACGGGCCGATTTGTCCACCTATAGGCGACAAATCGGCCCGTCGGCCCTCGGGGAGGGCCCAGGCGACGGTGGTGAGGAGGCCGTTGGGGGGTTGGGGCGCCGCGGGGCCGGTGTTGAGGAGGACGAAGCTGCCGGTGCCGTAGGTGTTCTTTGCCATCCCCGGGCGGTGGCAGGCCTGGCCGAAGAGCGCCGCCTGCTGGTCGCCGGCGATGCCCGCGACGGGAACCTCGCCACCGAACTCCGTGGTCGTGCCGAAGACAGCGGCCGAGGGCAGCGGCTCGGGCAGGCGAGCCGGATCGATCCCGAGCAGGCCGCAGAGCTCCTCGTCCCAGGCGAGACGGCGGATGTCGAAGAGCATCGTCCGCGCGGCGTTCGAGTAATCGGTGGCGTGGCGGCCGGTCAGCTTGAACAGCAGCCAGGAGTCGATCGTCCCGAAGACCGCCCGCTCGGCGCCCTCGGCGTTGCGCAGCAGCCACTCGATCTTCGTCGCCGAGAAGTAGGGGTCGATCGTCAGCCCGGTCCGCTCGCGCACCAGCGACCCGTGGCCGGCGGCGCGCAGCTCTTCGCAACGCTCGGCGGTGCGACGGTCCTGCCAGACCAGGGCCCGGTGGATCGGCTTGCCCGTCGCCGGGTCCCAGGCGACGACGGTCTCGCGCTGGTTGGCGATCCCGACGGCCCGCAGCTCGGCGCCCTCGATGCCGGCGTCGGCGATCGCCTCGAGCCCGACCCGCCGAGTCACCTCCCAGATCTCGTCGGCGTCGTGCTCGACCCAGCCGGGCCGCGGGAAGTGCTGCTCGAACTCCGAGTACGCCCGCCCCGCCAGGCCCCCCTCGGCATCGAAGACGAGACAGGTGGTCCCGGTCGTCCCCTGGTCGATCGCGAGGATCATGCCGGTCCACTCTCGCGGCTGCGGCGGGCGAAGTAAACCCGGCCGAAATCGCGCAGCTGGACGGCGCGGTGGCGGAAGCCGGCAGCGGTGCGTCCCGTCGCCCGATGCTCGAGCTCGAGCTCGTACTCGCCGACCCGGTAGCCGGCGCGAACCGCGTCGACGGTCATCCCGATCTCCATCCCGAAGCCGGCGGCGAACGGCAGCGTCGCCCTCAGGGTCTCGACCCGCAGCGCCCGCTGGCCGGAGATCGGGGCCTCGGCGTCAAACCCGCAGAGAGCGCGGATCGCCCAGTGGGCGAAGCCCAGGGCGAAGCCGAAGCCGCCCCCGACCCGGCGGGCGAAGGCGGCGACGGCAAGATCGCACTCGCCGCCGCGAACCGCCTCGACCAGCGGCGTCAGGCGCGCCGCCGAGGCGCCGAGGTCGCCGTCGCAGAGCAGGATCAGGCCCGGTTCCGGCGCGGCGCTGAGCGCCGCCTCGGCGGCGGCGGAGACGTTCGCGCCCTTGCCGTGCGGCCTGCCGCGGCTGACAACCTGGGCTCCGGCCGCCATCGCCAGGTCGGCGGTGCCATCGGTCGAGGCGTCGTCGGCGACCCAGATCGCCGCAGCTGGAAACGCCGCGCGCAGGGCGGCCACCGTCTCCCCCACCCGATCCGCCTCGTTGCGGGCGGCGACGATCACGGCCAGCTCGGGCGCCGCGGCTGTCTCCTCGCTTCCCACCGACGCCATTCTCGCGCCCCGGCGGTGGGTATTGTCCGCACCATGGCTGACGTCGAGGCTCACATCACCGGCAACGTCTGGAAAATCGAGGTTGCGATCGGGGACACGATCTCCGACGGCGACACCGTTGTCATCCTCGAGTCGATGAAGATGGAGATCCCGGTCGAGGCCGAAGACGACGGCACCGTGAAGGAGATTCGCTGCGAGGAGGGCCAGTCCGTGAGCGAAGGCGACGTCCTCGTCGTGCTGGAGTAGCGTCGTGGAGGAGCGTCTCGCGGGCGGCAAGCTCCATCTCGACCGGCCTGCCGAGGCGGTGGCCCGGCTGCGGATCTGCAACCCCGAGCGTCGCAACGCGCTCGACCACGAGATCCTCGACGCGATCGCCGAGGTGATGCCGCGGCTCGATCACGGGATCGAGACCCGCTGCGTCCTGATCACCGGTGCTCCGCCGGTCTTCTCCGCCGGCTACGACATCACCTCGATCTCCGACGCGACCTTCGAGCGCGACGCCGAGGCCCTCGTCGCCCATCCCTTCCACGCCGCGATGGAGGCGATCTCCAAGCACCCCTGGCCGACGATCGCGGCGATCAACGGACACTGCCTGGGTGGCGGCCTCGAGGTGGCGATCACCTGCGACCTGCGGATCTGCGCCTCTGGTGCGCGACTGGGGATGCCGCCGGCGAAACTCGGCCTGATCTACGGGCATACCGGGCTGCGCAAGTTCCTCGACACGATCGGGCTGCCGCGGACCAAGGAGCTATTCCTCACCGGCCGCAACCTCGAGGCCCGGAAGGCAGAGCAGATCGGGCTCGTCAACGAAGTCGTCGACGACGACCGCCTGGAACACGAATCGGTCCAGCTGGCCGCCGCGATCGCCGCCAACGCGCCGATCTCGATGCGCGGCAACAAGCACGCGATCGACCTGCTCAACACCTCCCCCGTGCTCGGCGAGCAGCAGGAGGCGGGGCTGATCGCGCTGCGCGAGTCCTGCTTCTCCTCCGAGGACCTGCGCGAGGGAATCCGCGCCTTCGCCGAGAAGCGCCGGCCGCAGTGGTCGGGCAGGTGAGCGCCAAGGAACGCAAAGCCCTGGCGGCGTCGGACCCGACGATGGCGGCGTTGATCGAGCGGGTCGGCAAGATCGACCTCGAGAAACGGCTGCAGCGACGCGGCGAAGAGCGCCCACCGGATGCCTATGGCGCCCTGCTGCGGGCGATCGTCGGCCAACAGCTCTCGACCAAAGCGGCGCGGACGATCCACCTCCGCGTGCTCGAGATCTTCGACGGCCGGACTCCCACGCCCGAACAATTGCTAGAAGCCGAGGAGACCGAGCTGCGCGGTGCCGGCCTCTCCGGCCGCAAGGCCGAGTACCTCCAGGACCTGGCCCGGCACGTGATCAGCGGTGAACTCGAGCTCGACCGCCTCGACGAGCTCAGCGACGAGGAGGCGATCGCCGAGATCGTCGCCGTCCGCGGCCTTGGCCTGTGGACGGCGGAGATGTTCCTCCTCTTCCACCTGAAACGGCCCGACATCCTCTCCGGCGGCGACCTCGGTATCCGCAAGGCGATCCAGATCGAGTACGGGTTGGAGGAGATGCCGAGCCCGGCCCGGGTCGAGGAGATCGGCGAGCCCTGGCGACCGCACCGCAGCCTTGCTTCGCTCTACCTCTGGGAGTCGCTGGCCGCGGCGCCCGACGCCTGAACTCTTGCGCATCCCGCGTCCCACGTTCAATCCCCAGGCCGGATCGGCCGACAAACCCCATATGCGCTTTCGCTTCTGGATCGGTCTCGCCGCCGTCGCGGTCATCGCCATCGGCTCAGTTGCCGTGGCGCTGGCGGTCCGCGCCAACGACAACTCCGATTTCCACACGATGCAGCAGAGCGAGGCGACCCGGGCCGCGCACCAGGCCGAGGCGGTGGCCGGGCTCTCGGTCGGCGAGCTCTCCAACGCCGCCGCCTTCTTCCAGGTCGAGAAGAACGTCAGCGCCCACGAGTTCGGCGTCATCGCCCGCTCGCTGCTCAACGAGGGAGCGCTGACCAGCGCCGCCTTCATCCAGCGAGTGCCGGCGGCGGCGAGATCGCGCTTCGAACGCACTCACGGCGTCAGGATCGTCGAACACGGAGGACTGGCCGGCCGCCTGGTCAGAGCCGCCGACGCCCCGGCCTACTTCCCGCTCACCTACGCCGTCGCCGACCAGTCGACGCAACGAGGACTAGGCTACAACCTGGCGACCGATCCGCTGCGATCCCCGTATCTGCGCCGCGCCCGCGACACCGGCGAACCGGCCGCGACCGGGATCGTGCCGCTGCTGCTCGGCGGCATGGGAGTCACAGTCTTCCGCCCCGTCTACCGCGACGGCGCCCGATTGCGGACGGTCGCCCAGCGGCGCGCTGCCCTGATCGGATTCTCCGCCGGCAGCTTCAAGGTCACGGACATTGCCGCCGCGGCGGCAGGCGCCGTCTCGGAGTCCGACGCGGTCCAGCTGCGGTTCGGCAAGCGATCCGTCGTCGGGCCCCGGGGCGAACTCGAGGACGCGGCCAGGGCGCCGCTGCGGATCGCTGACCGCACCTGGCTGCTGGTCGTCCGCGACCCGCACCGGCCCGACGTCAGCCTGCCGCTGGTGCTTGCCGGAGTCGGCATCTCCGTCGCCGCCCTGCTCGCCGCGCTGATCCTCGTCTGGAGCCGCGACGAGCGGATGCAGGAGCTGCGGCGCGAGGCCAGCGAGGACCCGCTGACCGGCCTGAAGAACCGCCGCCGCTTCAATGAGGATCTCGAGCTGGCGATGGCGCGGGCGCGCCGGGAGGGCACCACCGGCGCGGTCCTGATGGTCGACCTCGACTACTTCAAGCAGGTCAACGACTCCCACGGCCATCCCGCCGGCGACCGCCTGATCAAGGAAGTGGCCGACGTCCTGCGCAGGCGCAGTCGCGCCAGCGACACCCTGGCGCGGCTCGGCGGTGATGAGTTCGCCGTCGTCCTGCCGCGCTGCACCACCGGCGAGGCGCAGCTCGCGGCTGAAGGGATCGCCCGGGCGATTCGCGAGCACCGGCCCGAGGACGGCAGCGATCCGGTGACCGCCAGCGTCGGCGTCGCGATGTTCGGCGACCACGCCCGCAGCAGCATCGCCTCGGTCGTCTCCGAGGCCGACTCGGCGATGTACGCGGCGAAGGACGGTGGGCGAGACGGGGTCCGCGTCTTCGACCCGTTAGCGATCCGCGGCGACGCGGCGACGGATTAGGAAGAAGCCCCACCCAGCGATGCCCGCAGGTCGAGCACGCGCTGCGCGGCTTCCTCGAACCTCCCGCGGTTGAGCTCGCCGGCGCGGAGCCTGGCGATCAGCGCCCTCCCGGCCGCCCGCGCTCCGGAGAGGTCGGGGTAGAGCAGCAGGTCGGTCCCGGCGCGGACCGCGGCGAGGCCCGCCTTGGCGGGGCCGCCGTAGGCCGCGACCGCGACGGTTTCCAGCGCGTCGCTGATCGAGACCCCCTCGAAGCCGAGCCGTTGACGCAGCTCGCCGGTCGCGATCTGCGGCGAGAAGGCCGCCGGGAGCGGCGAAAGGGCAGGGTAGATCGCCGTGCTCAGCATCACGAGCTTGCCGCCGGCGGCGATGTAGGCGCGGTAGGGCGCCTCGTCGATCGCCCGCAGCTTCGCCTTCGAGAGGTGGATCCGCTGGACCGCGTTGTCGGTGTTTTCGGTCGCCGCCCCGAAGCCGGGGAAGTGCTTCCCCGTTGCCGCCACGCCACCCCGCTGCAGCGCCCGCGCGAACGGGGTCGCCGTCGCGGTAACGCGTCGGGCGGTGGAGCCAAAGCCGCGTTCCGTTGTGGCGATCACCCCGCCCCGGCGGGCGACGTCGAGGACCGGAGCGAGATCGACGTTGATCCCCAGGTCGCGCAGATTGCGCGCCGCCAGGCGCCCCTGCTCGCGGCTGAAGGCGGCTCCGCGGGCGCCCATCTGCTCGGCGGAGGCATTGGGAGCGCCGCTGACCCGCTTCACCTCCCCACCCTCCTGGTCGACCATGATCAGCAGCGGGTCGCGCAGGGCCGGGGGCCGGGGGATGCCCTGCAGCCGGGCGATCAGCTTCCGCCCCGCGGCCCGGCTCGGGAAGTTGGCGGCGAAGAGAACGACGCCGGCGACGTCACCGTGGCGAACCGCCGCCCGCAGCCGCGGCGAGACCTCGGTCCCGTGCAGGCCGGCGACGATCCGCTCGCCCGCCAGCTGGCGCGGCGCCAGGGTGGCGGCGACCTCGATTGTCGGCACCCGGTTGTCGCCGAGGGCGACGCCGAGGGCGAAGGCGCCCGCCGCGAGACCGGCGATGACGCCCAGCGCCAGCCTCCGCCTCCGCCGCACTCTCACCCGGTCCATCGCCCGATGCTATGGCCGTCGGCTCGGGGGCGCCACAAGGTGACCCCCTGTCCGGGTGGGCGCCTAGCCTTGCCGTCAATAGACTCCCCGGGAGAAACCGCATGCCCTCTCTGATCACCCCCCACGAAGCTCTCGCCTACGGCTCCCTGACCGATCACGAGGAGATCGAAGCCCTGGTCGAACGCGCCTGGGAGGTCCGCCTCGAGAACTTCGGCGACTCGACCGACATGTGCTCGCTGGTCAACGCCAAGTCCGGCGGCTGCGCCGAGGACTGCGGCTTCTGCGCCCAGTCGCGCTACGCCGACGCCGACACGGTGATGCACGCGATGATGGAGCCCGAGCAGATCCTCGAACACGCGAAAGCCGCCGAGGCCGCCGGCGCCCACCGCTTCTGCATGGTCACCCAGGGCCAGGGGCTCTCCAAACGCGACTTCCAGAAAATCCTCGAAGGCGCCGAACTGGTCGCCGAGAAGACGAATCTCAAGCGCTGCGCCTCGGTCGGCCACATGTCGGTCGAGCGGGCCAAATCGCTCAAGGACGCCGGCATTCAACGGGTCCACCACAACGTCGAGTCGGCCAAGTCCTACTACCCGGAGGTCTCCAGCACGGTCCGCTACGAGGGCCGGCTGCGGACGATTCAGGCGGTCAAGGAGGCCGGCCTCGAGACCTGCGTCGGCGGCATCCTCAACCTTGGCGAGAGCGCCGAGCAGCGGGTCGAGATGGCCTTCGAGCTGACCGAGATCAACCCGACGTCGGTGCCGATCAACCTGCTGATCCCGAAGGAAGGGACCAAGTTCGGCGACCGCGAGGTGATGGACCCTTGGGACGTGGTCAAGTGGATCGCGATCTTCCGCCTGGTCATCCCCGGCGCCCTCTTCCGCCTCTGCGGCGGCCGGGTCGAGAACCTCGGCTCGATGCACAAGCTGGCGGTCAAGGCGGGCCTCAACGGGGTGATGATGGGCAATTTCCTGACCACCTTGGGCGCCGAGCCGGCCGAGGACCGGGCGATGTTCGAGGAGCTCGGGCTGAACGTCGCCCGCCAGCCCGACAACGGCGCCAACCCGCGCCCGGACAACCGCTCCGGCTGGCTCGCGGGCGAGGCGCCCGCGAGCCCGATCGACGAACTCATCGACCACCAGGACGAGGCGCCGATGTGGGACCCGTCGACCCAGCTTCGCGTGGTCAAGAAGGGCAAGCGGACGCCCTCCTACCCGGAGCCGGTCGCCGCCTCCTCCTCTCCCGCGCAGGCGCGCTGATGATCACCGGAGTCCTCGCGCCCGCGCTTCCGCGTCCGGGGGCGGCTTCGGCGTGACCGACGTCGCGGCGCGGCTGGAGGAACTTCGCGACAGGGGCCTGTACCGGCGGCTGCGCCTGATCGAAGGGCCACAGGGGCCGATGGTGACGCTGGACGGCAACGAGGTCCTGCTGCTCTGCTCCAACAACTACCTCGGCCTGGCCGACGATCCGCGGGTCCGCGAGGCCGCCGCGGCAGCGGCGATCGAGTGGGGCGCCGGGGCCGGGGCCGCACGCCTGATCTCGGGCAACATGACCCCCCATCGCGAACTCGAGTCCCGGCTGGCGCGCTTCAAGGGCTACGAGTCGGCGCTGCTCTTCGGCTCCGGCTACCTCGCTAACGCCGGGGCGATCGCCTCGCTTGCCGGTGCCGGCGAGGTCGTCTTCTCCGACGAACTCAACCACGCCAGCATCATCGACGGATGCCGGCTCTCCCGGGCGGAGACCTTCGTCTATCGCCACAGCGATCTCGAGCACCTCGCCTGGGGCCTGCGCGAGGCCGGCGAGCGCGCCGCGCTGATCGTCAGCGACGGGATCTTCTCGATGGACGGCGACGTCGCCCCGCTGCCGGGCCTGTTCGAGCTTGCGCGCCGCCACGGCTGTCGCCTGATGGTCGACGAGGCCCACGCCACCGGGGCGATCGGGCCGGGTGGGCGCGGCTCGGTCGCGGCCGCCGGCCTCAGCGGCGAGGTCGACGTCGTCGTCGGCACGCTCGGCAAGGCGCTCGGCTCCTACGGCGCCTACGTTTGCGCCGGCGCCGAGGTCACCGACTTCCTCGTCAACAACTCGCGCCCGTTCATCTTCTCGACCGCGCCGCCGCCGCCCGCCGTCGGCGCCGCCGCGATGGCGCTGGAGCTGCTGGAGGCCGAGCCCGAGCGGGTCGAACGCCTGCGGGCCCGCGCGGCCACGCTGCGCACGGCACTGCGCCAGGAAGGCCTCGTGGTGGGCGCCTCCACGACCCAGATCGTGCCGATCGAGGTCGGCGAGGCCGGACCGACGATGGAGCTCTGCGAGCTCGCCCTGCGGCGCGGCGTCTTCGCCCAGGGAATCCGCCCGCCGACCGTGCCGGAGGGCTCCTCGCGGCTGCGCTTCACGGTGATGTCGACCCACACCACCGCGGAGCTGGAGCAGGCCGCGCGCTCTGTCGGCGCCGCCGCCCGCGAGCTCGGCCTCGTCCCAGTCCCGGCTTGACGGGTCACGCGTGCCGGCCCGCGGGATCTTCGTAACCGGCACCGGGACCGAGGTCGGCAAGACCGTCGTCGCCGCGGCGATCGCCCGAACCCTGGCCGCCGAAGGCCGGCACGTCGCCGTCTTCAAGCCCTGCGTCACCGGCCTCGACGAGTTCCCCGCTGCCGACGGGACGATTTGTCGGCCTATAGGCGACAAATCGTCCCGTCGGCCGGACCATGAGGTGCTGGCGCTCGCGGCAGGGTCGGGGCAGAGCGCGGATGAGATCGCGCCGTACAGGTATGGGCCGCCCGCTTCACCGCACCTGGCGGCGGCGCTGGCCGGGGAGGAGATCGATCCGGGGCGGCTGCGCAAGGCCGCCGCGGCCGCGGCGACAGGCGTCGACGAGATCGTCTGCGAGGGGGTCGGGGGGCTGCTCGTCCCGCTCGCTCCCGGCTACCTGGTCCGCGACCTGGCCGTCGACCTTGGCTACCCGCTCGTGGTCGTCGCCTCGCCCGGACTGGGCACGATCAACCACACCCTGCTGACGCTCGAGTCCGTCCGCGCCGCAGGGCTCGAGGTCGCCTCCGTCGTCCTCACCCCCTGGCCGGGTCAGCCGACTGAGATCGAGCGCTCCAACCGCGAGACGATCGCCCTGGTCGGCGAGGTCGAGGTCCAGACCCTCCCCCCGCTCGACCTCTCCGCGCCAGAGACCTGGCCGGCGCTCAGCCCGCGACGATGACGTCGAGGTTGCCGGCGTTGAGCTCGACGGTGAAGCCGGCGGCCCTTGCTACCGCCGCAGCGGCCTCGGGGTCAGCGGGCGGCTTCTTTGCTTTCAGCAGCGCCCGGGCGACGTCGCCGCGGACAGCCTTGGCCATGTGGGAGACGACCTTGCGCTCGCCGCCGACCTCGCTGAAGGCGCGCACCGGCAGCAGCGTCGCCCGCTTCGGCTTCCACGCCGCCGCGTAGGCGCCGGAACGCATGTCGACCACCAGGCCGCCCGGCTCGTCGGGGATCGCCGCCTCCAGCGCCGGCCGCCAGAAGCCGGCGAGCGGGCCGATCCTCGTCAGCTTCGCTTTGGCCGCGAGACGGTAGTAGGGGATCCGGTCATCGGGTCGCACGACGCCCCATAGCGCGCTGGCGATCAGCACCCGCCGCCGCGCCGTCGCCGCCAGCGCCGGCAGGCCGAGGCGCTCGTAGAGGACGCCGGTGTAGACCTCGGCCGCGGAAGCCGCGGGAGCGACCCGCAGCCGCGCGTCGACGTCGACCTCGCCGGCCTGGCCCTTGGAGACGCCCAACATCGCGACCGCCCGGCCGCGCTGGAGCGTCGCCAGGCGCTCCAGCGCGTCGAGCAGCTTCTTGCGGCGCTCGCCGAGCTGCTCGGCGTAGGCCAGCGCGGTTAGGTCGACCGGCTGACCGTCGGCAGGGGCGGACTTGCCCTCCGAGGGCGGCAGCAGGATCAGCACCCGGGGAGCTTTTCAGGCGACGGGCTCGCCCGCCGCGACGGGCTCCTGTCCCCCTGCTTCTTCGCTCTCCTCGATCAGCGTCACCGCCGAGCCGCCGGGATTGATCGCCGCCTCTGTCTCCTCGAGCGTGTGGGTGTGCACTTTCTTGCCCTTGGCGCGAATCGCGGCGACGCCGATCACGGCACCGGCCAGAGCGACCAGGGCGGAGACCGTCATCGCGTGTCCGAGGGCGTAGACGAACGAGTCGGCACCGGCGGCCGCGGCTTCCTTGGCCTGCGCGGGTGGGAGTCCACTCAGCGCACCTGAGACCGAGCCGCTGCCGAGCTGTGCGGAGATTTCCGCGCGGTCGGCGGCCGAGATCCCCGACCCGCTCAGCAGCGAGTCCAAGTGGGAGCTGACCAGGCCCTGGAAGATCGCGCCGGTGACGGCGACGCCGAGGCTGCCGCCGACCATGCGGAACATCGAGAGCACGCCGGAGGCGATCCCGGCTTTCTGCACCGGCACCGCGTTCATCGCGGCGCTGGTCATCGGCGACATCGTCATCGCGATGCCGATCCCGAGCAGCATGAAACCGGGCAACAGGTCGAGGTAGCTGGAGTCGACGGCGATCCGGCTGAAGCTGAACAGCGAAGCCGAGACGATCAGCAGACCGCCGCCGATCAACCAGCGCGGACCGTACCGATCCGAGAGCCGGCCGGCGACCGGCGCGATCCCGACGATCATCAGGGTCGAGGGCAGGAACCGGATTCCCGCTTCCAGCGGCGTGTAGCCGAGGATGTCCTGCATGTAGAGGGCGAGGAAGAAGAAGACACCGAGCATCGCGAAGGAGATCACCGAGGCGACCACGATCGCGCCGAGGAAGTCCCGGTCGGAGAGCAGCTTGAACTGCACGATCGGCGCCTTGACCCGGTTCTCGACCCAGACGAAGAGCGGCAGCGAGACGAGCGCGACGGCGATCAGGGCGATGATCTGGGTCGATCCCCAGCCCCAGCTGTTGCCCTCGACCAGGGCCAATACCAGCGCCGTCAGGCCGGCGGTGAGCACGCCGACGCCGGCGTAGTCGACGTCACGGCCGACCGAGGTGTCGCGCGACTCGCGGACCGCGAAGAGGGTCGCCAGGACCGCGCCGATCGCGACCGGGACGTTGATGTAGAAGATCGCCCGCCAGCTGACGTGCTCGGTCAGGAAGCCGCCCAGTACCGGGCCGATCGCCAGCGCCAGGGCCGAGACGCCGGCCCAGGTCCCCATCGCCTTGCCGCGCTCGTGGGCGGGGAAAGCGTCGGTGATGATCGAGAGCGTGCCCGGCATCATCAGCGCCGCGCCGATCCCCTGGATCACCCGGCTGACGACCAGCGAGGTCGCGTCCGGTGCCAACCCGGCGGTGGCCGAGGAGAGGGCGAAGATGACGACGCCGATCAGGAAAATGCGACGGCGGCCAAAGATGTCGCCGAGTCGCCCACCGGTCGCGAGCAGCACCGCGAAGGAGAGCGTGTAGCCGCTGACGGTCCACTCCAGGCCGGAGATCGAGGCGCCGAGGTCGCGCTGGATCGACGGCAGCGCGACGTTCACGACGGTGTTGTCGAGCATGATCATGAACAGCGCGAAGCACATCGCGCCGAGCGTCCACCACTTGCGGTTCTGGTCGGTGATCAGGTGGCTGTAACGGGTGGTCAAGCGGACTCACTTCCCTTCAGGTGCCGATAGGTCTGAGCGATGTCTTCGCGGTCCATCAACGAGTCGACGGCGGCGTCGAGCTTGCGGCGCTGGGCGGCGCTGAGGGTCGCGGCGAAGGCCTCGATCCCGCTCTGGCGTACGGCGACCAGGGTCTCGACCAGGTCCTTGCCCTTGGCAGTGATCTTGACCTGGCGCACGCGCCGGTCGTCGGGATCCTCGACCCTGGTCGCCAGACCCGCCTTGACGAGGGCGTCGACCGCCCGGCTCATCGAGGGCACGGAGACGCCGAACAGCTCGGCCAGGTCGCCGACCTGCCAGGTCTGCGCCGACTGGCCCAGCCCGCCCAGCTCCAGCAACGCCTTGGACTGGGTCATCGACAGCCCGGACTCCTCGATCACCCGCAGCTGGTTGCCGCGGTCATAGAGGAAGAGATGCCGGAACAGCGCCGTGAGTCGCGCCGCAGTCTCCTGGGCCTCGGGGCCGACTCCGACGCCGATCTCCTCGACGACCGCCTTTACATCGCTCGCTTGCATTCGGGAATAGTTGCAGACGCGCAACTATTTCTCCATCGAAATAGTTGCCCCTGTGCGCTATCTCACAGAGAGGCGTCCCGCTCGGTCCGGTACGGGCCGGGCTTGGGCCGCGACTCGCCGCCCGGGAAGGGCGAGCCGCAGGATCGTCCGCTGCACCATCCCCAGCTGCTTGAGGAAGGGGCCGCTGTTGTAGGGCAGCCCGTAGCGCTCGCAGATGTCCTTCACCTGCGGCGCCAGCTCGGCGTAGCGGGTGCTCGGCAGGTCGGGGAAGAGATGATGCTCGACTTGGAAGCCGAGGTTGCCGCTGGCGACGTGGAAGAACGGGCCGCCCTCGATGTTGGCCGAGCCGGAGAGCTGGCGCACGTACCAGCCGCCGGGGGTCTCCTCCGCGACCTCTGCCTCGCTGAAGGTGTAGGTCTGGTCGGGGAAGTGGCCGCAGAAGATGATCGCGTAGGCCCAGACGTTGCGGGCGAGGTTGGCGGTCGCGTTGGCCTTGGCCGTCGAGCGCGCCGCCCGGGAGCCCTTGTCGAACGCCCGCCGCAAGCTGCCGGCCATGCCGCCGCGCCGGCGCCGGCGACCGGGCTCGCGCCGGTCGGCGATCGAGTCGAGGCCCAGCTCGACCGCCGCCGTCGCCAGCCCGCTCAGCAGCGGCCAGGCGATGTAGTCCTTGACGACCTGGCTCTTCGCCTTGCCGACGATGCCGCCGACCTGGCGCTTGACCTCGGCCTCGCTCTTCTCGCCCTTGCGGATCGCCTCGTAGTCGAGGTCGTGCAGAGCCACCCCCCACTCGAACAGCGCCATCAGGATCAGGTTGTAGATCGGTTGCAGGAGGTAGACCGGGTGCCACTTCTGCTCCGGGTCGATCCGCATGATCTCGTAGCCGAGGTCCTTGTCCTTGCCGCGGATGTTGGTGAACGTGTGGTGGACGTAGTTGTGGGAGTGCTTCCAGGCCTCAGCGGTCGAGGCCGTGTCCCAGTCCCAGGTCGAGGAGTTGATCCGCGGGTCGTTCATCCAGTCCCACTGGCCGTGCAGGACGTTGTGGCCGATCTCCATGTTCTCGAGGATCTTCGAGGCCGAGAGCGCCGCGGTCCCGGCGGCCCTGGCGGGCAGGTTGTTGGAGGCGAGCAGCAACAGCCGCGAGATCGTCGCCAGGCGGCGGTGCATCGCGATCATGCTCTCGATGTAGCGGCGGTCGCGCTCGCCGAGATCGGCGCGGACGCGGTCGCGGATCGCATCGAACTCGTGGCCCAGGGCCTCGATCTGCTCGGGCGTCAGCCGGCTCAGCGGGCTGGCGGGCGCTGCGGTGGCAACGGTCATCGGATTCCTCTCGGTTGTCTCAAAGTGCGATCTCGATCGGCCCCTCGGGGGCGTTGACGCAAGTTCGGACCATCTCTCCCTCGCTGCCGTGGACCTCGCCAGTGCGCAGATCGCGGACCTTGCCGCGCCGCAGCTCGCCGACGCAGGTGTGGCAGATGCCCATCCGGCAGCCGAAAGGCAAGGTCGCGCCGGCCTCCTCGCCGGCGGCAAGGATCGGCGTCGCGCCGTCGCAGGCGGTCTCCACCCCGCTCTTGGCGAAGCGAACCGCGCCGCCCGCGCCGCAGCCCGCCGCGTCGCCGACGTGCGGCTGGAAGCGCTCCATCGCGAGCAGGCCCGGTTCGCCCTCCCGGCGCCAGTGCTCGGTCAGGTCGTCGAGCATCTCCCCGGGGCCGGAGGCGAAGGCGTGGCGCTCACGCCAGTCGGGGCAGAGCCCGTCGAGCTCGGCCGGCGCCAGGCGCCCCTGCTCGCCGGTCAGGCGCAGGCGCAGGTCGAAGCCGGGGTGGGCGGCCTCGATCTTCGCCAGGCGGGCGGCGAAGATCACGTCCTCGGCGCGTCCGCGCCGAGTGGATGTGGACGACATCGGCGATGGCGTCGGCTCCGGCCAGGGACGCGACCATGCTCATGATCGGGGTGATGCCGCTGCCGGCGCTGAGGAAGAGCAGCTTCTCCGGCACCGGATCCGGCAGAACGAAGGTCCCTTCGACGCCGCCGAGGCGGACCAGGTCGCCGGGCCGCGCCTGGCGCACCAGATAGGGCGAGACCACGCCCGCTTCGACCAGCTTCGGGGTGATCGCGATGCAGCCGTCCGGGCGGCCCGGTTCGGAGGTCAAGGAATACGCGCGCCAGTGGTGGACGCCGTCGACGACGACGCCGATCCGCAGGTACTGGCCGGCGCGGTGCCCCATCCACTCGTGGCCGGGACGGATCAGGATCGTCGCCGCATCGGGGGTCTCCGGCTCGATCCGCTCGATCCGGCCGCGCAGTTCGCGGGTCGACCAGAGCGGGTTGATCAGTTCCAGGTAGTCGTCGGGGAGAAGCGGGCTGAACAGCGAGCGCACGGCGCGAAGGACGCGGCGGCGCGCCTCGGGGACTTGGGGGATTGCCCCTCGCTCAGCCATCGATTTTCAGTATTACATGGATTGATGTAATGGTTGCGCGAGTCTGGTCACACAGGCTCGACCGCCCAGGACACGATTCCCATAAGGTCAACGGGGCGATGCCGGCTGACCCAGTGCAGCTCGACCAGGACAACCTCTGGCACCCCTTCACCCAGCAGCAGGGCTGGAGCGAAGAGGACCCGCTGGTGATCCAGCGGGCCGAGGGCTCCTACGTGATCGACGGCGACGGTCGGCGCTACATCGACGGCCACTCCTCGCTCTGGTGCAACGTCCACGGCCACCGGCAACCGGCAATCGACGCCGCGATCCGGGCCCAGCTGGACCGCGTCGCCCACTCGACGATGCTCGGTCTCTCCCACCCCGGCGCCGCCGAGCTGGCGGCGCGCCTGATCGCGATCGCACCCGCCGGGCTGAGCCGCGTCTTCTACTCGGACTCCGGCTCGACCGCGGCGGAGATCGCCCTGAAGATGGCCTTCCAGTACCACCAGCAGCGCGGCGGCAAGGAGGCCCGCCGCACCAGCTTCGTCCGCCTTCGCGAGGCTTACCACGGCGACACGCTCGGCTCGGTCTCGGTCGGCGGCATCGACCTCTTCCACGCCACCTACAAGCCGCTGCTGTTCGAGACGCTCGCCGCCGAGCCCGGCGATGCGGCCGATATGGAGCGGATCCTCGCCGCCCACGGCAAGGATGTGGCGGCGGTGATCCTCGAGCCGCTGGTCCAGGGCGCCGGCGGGATCATCGTCCACCCCCCCGGCTACCTCGCAGCCGTACGCGAGCTCTGCGACCGCCACGGAGTCTTGCTGATCTGCGACGAGGTGGCGACCGGCTTCGGCCGCACCGGGACGATGTTCGCCTGTGAGCACGAGGACGTCTCCCCCGACTTCCTCTGCCTCGCGAAGGGGATCACCGGCGGCTACCTGCCGCTGGCCGCGACGCTGACCACCGAGGCGGTCTACGAGGGCTTCCTCGGCGCCGCCGAGGAGTTCCGCACCTTCTTCCACGGCCATACCTACACCGGCAACCCGCTGGCCTGCGCGGCGGCACTCGCCAACCTCGACGTCTTCGAGTCCGAGCGGACGATCGAGAAGCTGCAGCCGAAGATCGGCCTGCTGGGCGAGCTGCTGGAGGAGGTCGGGACGATGCCCGAGGTGAGCGAAATCCGCAGCCGCGGCTTCATGGTCGGGATCGACCTCGGCGACCACGACCCGGCGCTGCGGATCGGACACCGGGTGACGACCGAGGCCCGCGAGCGCGGCGCGATCGTGCGGCCGCTGGGCAACACGGTGGTGCTGATGCCGCCGCTCTCGATCTCCGCCGAGGAGCTGCGCGAGCTGGTCGCGATCACGGCGGAGTCGATCACCGCGGCGGTCGCCTCGGCGCCGACGGTCGAGCGAGCCACGGGCGCCGCTCCACCCGTCGCCTAGCCAGTCCTCGCGCCGACATCGATACTCGGCTGTGATGAATTGGCCGTTCGCTCGTAGTAGTGACGTGAATCAGACTCTCGTCGCAACCGCGCAGGAGGCTCCGCGAGAGGCGGACCTCGCCTTCGACCGCCTCTACCGCTCCAGCCGCGACGACGTCTACGCCTACGTCGCCGGCCTGCTGCGCGACGGGCCCGCCGCCGAGGAAGTCACCGCCGCCGCCTTCGAGCGCGCCTACCGCAAACGCAAGCGATTCGACCCCAGCCGCGGCGAGCGGCGCCCCTGGCTCTTCGGGATCGCCCGCAACGCTGCCCTTGACGAGCTGCGCCGCCGCGGCCGCCAGGCCGAGCTGACGGTCGAGCCGGCGGACCTCCTCACCGCCCCCGCCCACGAGAGCGCCGAGGAGAGCGAGAGGCGCATCGCCGTCTCCGCCGCCCTCACGACCCTGGAGCCGCGCCAGCGCGAGCTGATCGCGCTCAAGTTCTTCGCCGGCCTGAGCAACGCCGAGATCGCCGCCGTGATCGGGGTCTCGGAGTCCAACGCCGGCACCAAGCTGCACCGCGCCGTAACCAAGCTGAGGGAGGCATGCGATGGAGTCCTCTAGGGACGACAAACTCGCCGCGACGCTGAGTGCCCTGCGCCCGGCCCCGCGTCCGGCCTTCGCCGCCGAGCTCGACGAGCGCGCCGCCGCGGGCTTCCCGCGGCGGACGCCATCCGGTCGATCGCCACTCAGCGGAGCGCTCCTGCGGCTACGCGGCCTGACGCCGCGACGCGCCCTGATCTCCGCCAGTGCGACCGCGCTTGCTGCGCTGGCGGCGGCGACCGTCATCGTCTCGACCGGCGAATCCGGTGGCGGGACGAGCGATCGGGTGGCCGTCGCGCCCAGCAACACGGCTACGGCGCAAAAGCGCAACTTCGCACCGACCCAACACGGCGGCACGAATGAGAAGTTTGAAAGTGGCTATTTCGATGGGGCAGGGCATTACGGCGGCTCCCGGGGAGGTGCCGCATCGTCCAGCGGGAGTGCCGAGCATGCCGCGTCGGGGGCCAGCCTGACTCCCGCGTCTGAAGCCAATCTGGTTCCGTTCTCCAGAGAAGGCGGCGCACTCAACTTCGGCGGCGGCGCCAACCACCGCGATGTCGAACGCTCGCGCCCAGATGGTCCTCGGCGCCGACCCGACCGAGGTCAGCTACGACGCCGCCAAGGTCTTCGCCGCCGTCCACACGGCCGGCGGCATCGTCCTCAACTCCTCGGTCCACGACGGTAGCGGCGAGTTCGCGCCGGGTGCCAACTTCGAACTGCTGATCCCCAGCGCCAAGCTCGGCGACGCGCTCGGCGCCTTCTCCCAGATCGCCGAAGTCCGCTACCGCCGCGAGGGGACCAACGACATCACCGCCCCGACCGTCGGCGTCAGCGAACGGCTACAGGACTCCAACGCCAAGGTCGAGAGCCTGCTGGCCCAGCTGGCCGCGGCCGAAAGCGACGGCGAGCGCGAAGCGGTCGAAGCCGAGCTGGCGACCGAGCGTCGCCACGCCGCCTCGCTGCGCTCGCAGCTGACGGCGCTGCAGCGCCGCGCCAACTTCTCGCGCGTCTCGCTCAACATCAAGACCGGCAAGTCCTCCGCCCCGTCCTCATCGGGCGGCAGCTGGACCATCGGCGACGCGCTGCACGACGCCGGGCACATCCTCGCCGTCGCCGCCGGGGTCGCGATCGTCGGCCTCGCGGTCCTCGGCCCGCTGGCGCTGATCGCGCTGCTGATCTGGCTCGCCAACCGCGCCTGGGTCCGCCGCGGCCGCCAACGCGCCCTCGGCTGAGCCCTCCAGCGCCTCGCGACCGCGATTCGCGGACCACGGACCGCCGCCAGCACGTGTCTGAGCTTAAGGGTTCATATGAACCCTTAAGCTCAGACACCCCCGTTATAGGGTGGGCCGATGGGTGAAGAGAGGACGATCGGGCCCGCGGAGGCGCCGAACACCGGGACGCCGGCGACGCCCCGCCCCGCCTCCGGGATCGTCCTGCTGCGGCGCGGCGGCAAGCACTCCGAGCGGGCGCTCGAGGTGCTGCTGCTGAAGCGCAGCGCCGAGGCGAAGTTCATGCCCAACGTCTGGGTCTTCCCGGGCGGCGCCGTCGACGCCGAGGACGGCGAGGGCGAGCCTGGGCACCGTGCCTGCGCGATGCGCGAGCTCGCCGAGGAGGCCTCGATCGAGCTGCCCGCCGATGAGGAGCTGGTCCTCTTCTCACGTTGGGTCACCCCGGAGATCGTCTCGACCCGATTCGACGCCTGGTTCTACCTGGCCCTGGCCCCCGCCCACACGCCGCCCGAGCCCGACGGCGTCGAGACCGTCGAGGCCCGCTGGTTCAAGCCGGCCGAGGCGATCGCCGCGCAGGAGTCGGGCGCGATCACGCTCTCCTTCCCGACCATCAACCAGCTGCGCCGGCTGCTCCCGTTCCGCACCTCCGACGCGGCCCTCGCCGCCTTCCGCGGCCGCGACGTCGACTCGGTGACGCCGAAGATCGTCGGCAGCGCCAACGATTGGCGCCCGGTCCTACCGGGCGACCCCGACTACCCGGCCTGAGAGCTCAGACCTGGCGGGCGTTCAATCGGCTGGAAAGGGCTCCAGGCCGGCGTGCCAGGGGCCGGGCGGGTAGGTGTGGATGCCGCTCTCGTCCATCTCCCCCTGCAGTCGCCTGAACAGTTCGCCGGCGTTCTTCAGAGCGGTTTTCAGCTCCGTCTCGCTGCGCTCGCGAAGCTGCCAGAGAAACCAGAGCTGGCGGTCGTTGACGCCGAAGTCGATCTCGCCGGTCATCGTCGTCACCCAGCTGAGAAATCCGGGGCTGAAGAGCTCCCGCAACGCGATCGGGTCGTACTCCTTGGGGACCGTCGCCCAGAAGCGCTTGTTGAAGTCGATCGACTCGAACTCGACCTTGCGGGAGAAGCGCTGGGTGACAACCTCGTGACCCTCGATCGACTCGACGTTGAAGGCCGGCACGACCTGGGCGAGGTCCGGCATATGGGCCTTGGCAAGGATCGCTGTGGGTAGCACCGCCTTGTTGAAGAGGCTGCCGAGCTCCTTTTCGTCGGCGTCGCAGGAGGCGCCCCAGAAACCCTCGACCAGCTCACCTGTGAGGCGATTGACGCCGCCCACGCAGAGCGCCACGGGCGCGTCGACGGGGTTGATCCCGCCGACCTCCTCGTAGGCGACACCGGCCCGCTCGCCGTAGCGGCGGACGATCTCGGTCCATTCCCCCGCTTCCTGCTTGGCGCCCATCGCGGAATCCTAGGGGCTCGATGCGGGTCGGGCGCATCGAGCCCCAAGCGTCCAGGCCCCGGTCGGCGCCGTCGAACGCCGTTAGGATGAACTTCAAGTCCGGTCAACCAGAGGAGCGCCGTCCATGCTTATCGCCGTCATCGTCGTAGTAGCGATCATCCTCATCGCGGGCTTCTATTACGTCGCGAAACGCAACTCGATCATCGCCTCGCGCAACCGGGTCGACGAGTCATGGAGCGGGATCGACGTCCAGTTGAAACGCCGCCACGACCTCGTCCCCAACCTGGTCGAGACGGTCAAAGGCTACGCAACGCACGAGAGCGAGGTTTTCGAGAAGGCGACCAAAGCGCGGGCCGAGGCGATGTCCGCCCACAGCGTCAGCGACACCTCGAAAGCGGAGTCCAACCTCAGCGGCGCCCTCACCGACCTGCGCGCGGTGGCCGAGAACTACCCGACCCTGCGGGCGACCGAGAACTTCCAGCAGCTGAGCCGCAACCTCTCTGAGCTCGAGGACGAGATCCAGGCCTCACGCCGGATCTACAACTCCAACGTCCAGTCCTACAACACGGACATCCAACAGTTCCCGGGCTCGATCATCGCCAACCAGGGCGGCTTCACCGCGCGGGACTACTTCGAGATCGAGGACAAAGGCGAGCGCGAGCCGGTCGCCGTCAGCTTCGATAAATAGGGCATTTCGTAGAATCCGGACATGACCGCTACCCAAGAAGCGACACTCTGGATCTGCGAGAGCTGCGGGTTCATCTACGACCCGGCAATCGGCGACCCTGACGGCGGAATCCCGCCGGGCACCCAGTTCGAGGACATCCCCAAGGACTGGTTCTGCCCCGTCTGCGGAGCCCGCACCAGCGACTTCCGGCCGCTCGAGCCGGGCGAGGCCTAGCTCCTCGCTCCGGCCCGCGGGTGCTCCCGATCAGGGAGCCTGCGGGCGAGGTGTTCGTTCTCGGCCCCCTGATCGAGATCACCCGCGGGTGGAACGGATAAGGTTGGCTGATGAGCCAGTTTGACTTTGACTGGATAGTTGTCGGCTCCGGGTTCGGCGGCTCCGTGTCCGCTCTGCGCCTGGCCGAGAAGGGCTACTCGGTTGCCGTGCTCGAGTGCGGCAGGCGCTTTCGCGACGAGGACTTCCCGAAGTCGACCTGGGACCTGCGGCGCTACTTCTGGGCACCGAAGCTCGGCCTGCGGGGGATCTTCCGATTGTCACCGTTCAAGGACGTCTCCGTGGTCAGCGGCTGCGGCGTCGGCGGCGGCAGCCTCGGCTACGCCAACACGCTCTACGTCCCGCCCAGCGATTTCTTCAAGGATCCTCAGTGGGGCGACCTCGCCGACTGGGAGGCCGATCTCGCCCCCCACTACGCCGAGGCACAGCGGATGCTCGGGGTCGTCGTCCACGACAAGGACGATCCGGCCGACCAGCTGCTGCGCGAGTACGGCGAGCAGCTCGGCGTCGGCGAGACCTACCAGAAGACGCCCGTCGGGGTTTACCTCGACAACCCCGGCAAGACCGTCCCCGACCCCTTCTTCGGGGGCGAGGGCCCCGACCGCACCGGCTGCCTGCAGTGCGGCCGCTGCATGGTCGGCTGCCCGCACGGGGCCAAGAACACGCTGGTCAAGAACTACCTCTGGCTGGCCGAACGCCGCGGCGCTGAGGTGACCCCTGACCGAACCGTGACCGAGATCCGGCCGCTCGGCGCCGCCGACGGCAGCGACGGCTACACGGTACGCAGCGAGCAATCGGGCCTGCGCTCGGGCCGCGGCGTCCGCACCATGACCGCCCGCGGCGTGATCGTCGCCGCCGGCCCGCTGGGGACCAACAAGCTGCTGCAGCGCTGCCGCCTCGGCGGCGCCCTGCCGAAGATCTCCGCCCGGCTCGGTGAGCTGGTGCGGACGAACAGCGAGTCGATCCTCGCGGTCACCGTGCCCGAGGATTACCCCGAAGACCTGACCAAGCGGGTCGCGATCACGTCCAGCATCTACCCCGACCCCCACACCCATATCGAGACCGTCACCTACGGCAAGGATGGCAACTCGATGAGCATGCTCTACACGCTGATGGTCGGCGACGGCACCCGGGCCACCCGGCCCCTGAGGCTGCTGGCGCAGATCGTCCGCCACCCCGGCCGCTTCGTCCGCGTCCTCTTCCCCCGCAACTGGTCGAGCCGGACGATCATCGTCCTCGTCATGCAGACGCTCGACAACGCGATCGCCCTGCGGCCGACGCTGAAGCGCTCCGGCGAGGTGCGGCTGCAGACCGAGCAGGACCCCGAGAAGCCGATGCCGACCTTCATCCCGGCCGCCAACGCCGCCGCCGAGTGGCTGGCGAAACGGACCGGCGGAATCGCCCAGAGCTCAACCACCGAGGCGCTGATGAACATCCCGACGACGGCCCACATCCTCGGTGGCGCCGTGATCGGCCACGGCCCCGAGGACGGCGTCGTCGACGCCGGCCAGCGCGTCTTCGGCTACGAGAACCTGCTCGTCTGCGACGGCGCCGCGGTCCCCGCCAACGTCGGCGTCAACCCCAGTCTCACCATCACGGCGCTCGCGGAGCACGCGATGTCAAAGATCCCTGACGCCACCGGCGGGCGCGAAAACCAAGCAGGTCGGGGGATGCAGGTCGGCCGGTGAGGGGAGCGCACTACCGTGCGTGACCCGACTCCGGCCGACCGAAGACCGCCGAGATGCGCCGGTTTGCAGCGTCCGCTCAGCCGGCGAAGGCGCTCGGCGACGTAGTCCCAGTTGACGACGTTCCAGAAGGCGTCGAGGTATTCCGGCCTTTTGTTCTGGTACTTGAGGTAGTAGGCGTGCTCCCAGACGTCGCAGCCCAGCAGCGGGGTCTGGCCGTCGGAGATTGGCGAGTCCTGGTTCGCGGTTTTGGTCACCGCGAGGTTGCCGGAGGCGTCCTTGACCAGCCAGGCCCAGCCGGATCCGAACTGGCCGATTCCGGCGTTTTTGAACTCTTCCTTGAAGGCGTCGAAGGAGCCGAAGGCACTGGTGATCGCCGCGCCAAGCTCGCCACCGGGCTCGCCACCGCCGTCGGGGCTGAGCATCTCCCAGAACAGCGAGTGGTTGTAGTGGCCGCCGGCGTTGTTGCGGACCGGGCCCTGCTTGTCGGCGGGCAGGTCGCCGAGGCTCTTGAGCACGTCCGCGACGTCGCTGTCGGCCCACTGCGTGCCCTCGAGGGCGGCGTTGGCTTTGTCGACGTAGGCCTGATGATGCTTGTCGTGGTGGACCCGCATCGTCGCCTCGTCGATGTGGGGCTCGAGCGCGTCGTAGGGGTACGGCAGATCGGGTACCGAGTAAGCCATCGAAGAATCTCCTTGGGTCGAATGAAAAGTCTCAGCGGAGCCTAACCGCCGCGACGCCTCAGCTACCCGCCGGCCGCCGAATCATTCCCCGTAGCGAGCGCGCGGCACCGTGTCGGGGTCGCCCCCGGTCCAGGCGTTGAAGCGGTACCAGGCCGGCTTGGCTTCGCGTTCCGCGGTCAACAGCCCGGCGGAGCCGCAGAACTGACAGGAGCCGCCTTCGTCGGTCCAGGTGAACCACCAGACGCCCCGCAGGCGCCAGGGCACCCGCTTGGCCGCGATTATCGAGAAGGCCTTCGAGAGCTGGTTCGCCTGACCGTAGAGACCTCGCTCCCAGCGGGTCGGCCCGCTGCGCGAGCCCCAACCGAGCTCGGTCACATAGAACGGTGTCCTCGCGTCGTGGTGGATTCGCATGATCCGCCTCAGGTTCTGGATCTGCAATCCCATCGCCCTGGCGTCGGCCACATACGGGTGCAGGGCGACGCCGTCGAAATAGCGCTTCACGTTCCGCGCCCGGTAGAAGCGGGAGAGGAAGTCGCCAGAGGCGACATTCGGCGGCACCTGCAGCGGCCGGCCGAAGAGCCCACCGAGGATCACCTGCGCGTCCGGATCGACCCCGTGCAGAGTCCGCCCCGAGAGCCGGATCAGGGTCGCGAAGTCGGTCGGGCTGGGGTGCGAGGCGAAGGTGACGATGTTCTCCTCGTTCCAGATCTCCCAGCGGTGGATCGGCAGGTAGGGCAGGTTCGGGTGTTCTTGCCAGAAATCGCCTTCGGGCCCGTAGCGCCGCGCCGCGGCGCGCAGGAAGGCGATCCAGGACGAGCGCTGCCAAGCGGTGTGGACCGGCAGATCGATCGTTTCCGGCGCCACCCAATCCGGGGTGCTGACCACAGATGGCATCACCCTCATTTCGTTTTCGGCGGCGAGTTCGATGTCGTGGTCGAAGCCGCTCCAGTTCGGGTCGGCGAGAAACGGCTCCTTCGACTCGATCCCCGACCAGTAGAGCGGCAACCTCAGGCTCCGGATGTTGGCTTCGTGCATCAGCTCGTAGTCCGAAGCTTTTGGGGTGTTCTGCGGCGAGATCCCGATGAATCCTGCGGGCAGGTAGGCGTGAGCAGCTGACGGCAACGCCATCAGCGCGATCACGACCAGAAGGGTGAGCTTGCGGGTCACTGTCTTGGTTGGGAACCGGCGGGGAAAGCAAAGTAGCGGCCGCCTCCACGGGGAGGTGACCGCGTCGTGGCTCAGCTTTGGGATAATCGCCGCTCTCGGGGCGTGGCGCAGCCTGGTAGCGCGCACCGTTCGGGTCGGTGAGGTCCCCGGTTCAAATCCGGGCGCCCCGATATTTGTAGCACGATATGTGCTACGCTCAGGTCATGGGCCGATCCCTTCACGTTCGCTTGGACGACAGTTCAGCAGCGGCGCTCCAGATAGTGAGGGGCAGCGGGACGAGCGATTCTGAGGCCGTCCGGACCGCTCTCCGCGAGGCCGCTGCCAGGCTCCGGACGCGCTCCTCCATCGCCGCGGAGGTAGAGCGGTTGGCCGCCGACGACGCGGATCGGGCCGAGATGCGAGGGATCCGCGAGCAGATGGCCGAACTCGCGCCGGATCCACTCGGCTGAACGTGGTTCGCGGCGAGGTCTTCCGGCTGCCGTCTCCTCGGGGTGCCCGGGGAAGAGAGCAGCGGGGCGCCCGTTACGCGGTCGTCGTCCAGGCTGATGAGTTCATGGCGACCAGTGACCTCAGTCGGCAAGTCGTCGAGCATAACGCCCGATGGGAGCGCGGGCGTCTCTGACCCGAGAGCGCTGTCGACTTTGACGCTCGCGCTGCTCCTCGGCCTCTAAGCCGAGTAGACCGGTCCACAGTTCGGCCTGCGCCCGCCCGGCCGTGGCATTAGTGTCTTGGCGATGGACCAGGACGGCGCTTTCGAGGCGCACGAGATCGACCTGCACGGCCACCGGGCGGTCTATCGGGTCGCCGGCAGCGGGCCTCCCGTCGTCCTGATCCACGGGATGATCAACTCCTCGCGGCACTGGGAGGCCGTCGCCGCGCGGCTGGCCGGCTCCCATCAGGTGATCGCGCCCGACCTGATCGGCCACGGCGACTCGGCGACGCCGCGCGGGGATTACTCGCTCGGCGCCCACGCGGCGGGCATCCGCGACCTACTCGCCGCGATCGGGGTCGAATCGGCGACGATCGTCGGCCACTCGCTCGGCGGCGGTGTCGCGATGCAGTTCTTCTACCAATTCCCCCAGCGCACCGATCGCCTCGTCCTGATCTCCAGCGGCGGCCTCGGCCAGGGCGTCAGCCCGTTGCTGCGCGGCGCGGCGCTGCCGGGCTCGGCGGCGCTGCTGCGACTGGCGACCCGGCCGCGCCTGGTCGCCGCCCTGGCCGCCGGCGGCGCCGGCCTGCGCTCCCGCGGCAACTCCGGCGGCGTCTATCTGCAGGCGATCGCCCGCGCGCTCGGCCCGTTGCAGGAGCCCGGCTCCCAGCGCGCCTTCCTGCAGACGCTGCGCTCGGTGATCGACATCCGTGGCCAGCGGGTCAGTGCCCGCGACCGCCTGTACCTACTCGGCGAGATGCCGACCCTGATCGTCTGGGGCGAGCGCGACCGCACGATTCCGATCGCCCACGGCGTCGAAGCCGCAGAAGCGATCCCCAACTGCCGCTTCGAGACCCTTCCGGGTGCCGCCCACTTCCCCAACATCGAAGACCCGGAGGGCCTGGCCGCGACCCTCGGGGAATTCCTCGCGACCACCTCCCCGATGCGGATCGACGACTCGATGTGGGGCGCCGTGCTCGCCCGCCGCGGGCGGAAACGCCTCCGGCGAGTTGCCTGAGCGCTATTCGACGGCCGCGATCGCCGCTTCGATCTCGGCCAGCGAGGGACCGTCCTGGAGCGTTTCGGTGCCCCTCGGCCCGGTGACGATCGCCGCCTGGCCGGTGCGGATACCGAGCTTGCTGCCGAGTTCGTCATAGCCCTTGAGGCGTGCGGCGATCGGGCCGTCGCTCTGTCCGTCTTCTTCCAGCGCGGCTTCCCACTCGGGCGCGTTCAGTTCCTCGACACCGCCGGCGACGGAGTCGAGGAATTCCTGGAAGTGGTTGGGAGGGACACGTTCGGCTTCCTTCTGGTTGCGGAAGAAGAGGTAGGTGTACTGCCAGCCGTAGCCCTGTTCGGCCGCGGCCTCGGCGCCGTAGAAGCCAAGCTCGGTCGGATTTTCGGCGTTCGAGTAGTGCCGGTAGAGCAGCTTTACGTCGCCGGGCCGGGCGTAGTCTTCGGTCAGGCCCGGAATCGTGCTGAGGAAGTCTTCGCGACAGCTGGAGCACTGCAGGTCGTTGAAGACCTGGATCGTCACCGGGGCGTCGGAGGAGCCGAGACGATCGCCTTCCTGGGGGACCCCGCCGAAGATTTCCTGCGCTTCGGAGATGCCTTCGATGTGGATGATGTTCTTGTCGGCCTTCTGGGTCGAGATGTTGATGATCGAGTAGGCCAGGAAGCCGAGGCCGACGACCAGCAGCGCGAGCACCCAGAAGCGCCCGCGGCGGGGCATTGCTTTGACGGCTGCATCGGCGGGCATCTCGATCATTATCGCGACCCGCAAGCACGGGCGACGCCGCAAGGTCGGGCCGGCGGACCGCCCTGGCCCGGCACTGAACTAGACTCCCCCGGATGGAGGGGAGGGGTACCCATTCGAGGACGCTCGCGGATCTTCTGCCACGGGCGGCCGGGCTCTACGGCGACCGCCCAGCGGTCCGTTTCAAGGACGGCGAGACCTGGGCCGACCGCAGCTTCAACGAGGTCGTGGAGATCGTCCGGCCGCTGGCGTTGGGACTGACCGCGCTCGGGATCGAGAAGGGCGACCGGGTCTCGATCCTCGGCAACACCCGGCCGGAGTGGACCTACTTCGACTTCGCGGCGCTCTCGATCGGCGCCACCGTGGTCCCGATCTACCAGACCAACTCGCCGGAGGAGTGCCGCTACGTGCTCGAGAACTCCGACGCCAAGGTCGTCGTCGTCGAGGACGACGAACAGTTGCAGAAGATTCGCCAGGTCCGCGACCGGCTGCCGCAGCTGGAGCAGATCGTGCTGATGACGGGCAGCGCCGAGGACGCCCTCTCTGCCGAGGATCTGAGCGCCAAGGGCACCGCCGTCGACGCCTCGGTCTGGGAGCAGCGCTACACGGCGGTCACCCCCGCTGACATCTCCACCTTCATCTACACCTCGGGCACGACCGGGCCGCCGAAGGGCTGTGTGATCAGCCACGGCAATTACCGGGCGATGCTCGACATGGTCAACGAAACCAGCGTCATCGAGGACGAAGACGTCAGCTACCTCTACCTCCCCCTCGCCCACTCCTTCGCGCTGCTGATTCAGCTCGGCAGCTTCGACCTCGGCGCGACGATCGCCTACTGGGAGCGGGACCCGTTGAAGATCCTCCCCAACCTGGCCGAGCTGAAACCGTCCTACTTCCCCTCCGTGCCGCGGATCTTCGAGAAGATCTACACCGCTGCAAACAGCGGCATGGAAAAAGCCGGGGGGCTGAAAAAAGCGATCTTCGACTGGTCGATCGGGGTCGGCGCGAAGATGCGCGAAGTCGAACGCAGCGGTCGCAAACCGGGCTTCCTGCTGAGCCGCAAATACGCCTTCGCCGACAAGCAGGTGCTGTCGAAAATTCGTGGCCTCTTCGGTGGCAATCTGCGCCTCGCCGTCTCTGGCGCGGCACCGATCAACCCCGAGATCCTGCGCTTCTTCGACGCCGCCGGGGTCCTCGTGCTCGAGGGCTGGGGGATGACCGAGACCTCGACCGCGGCGACGATCTCCAAACCGGACGACTTCAAGGTCGGCACGATCGGCAAGCCATTTCCCGGCTGCGAGGTGAAGATCGCCGACGACGGGGAGATCCTGGTCAAGGGCCCCAACGTCTTCCAGGGGTACCACAAGAACGAGGAGGCGACCCGCGAGACGATCGTCGACGGCTGGCTGCACACCGGCGACATCGGCGAGATCGACTCCGACGACTTCATCAAGATCACCGGCCGCAAAAAGGACATCATCATCACCGCCGGGGGCAAGAACATCACCCCCGCCAACCTCGAGGCCGAAATCAAGCAGCAGCCGCTGGTCTCTCAGTGCGTCGTCGTCGGCGACCGCCGGCCCTACCTCGTCGCCCTCGTCACCCTCGACCCCGAGGAGGCTGTCGCCTACGCCAAGGAGCATGGCCTGCCCGAGGATCCGGCGGCCCTAGCCGCCAACCCCGACGTCCACGCCCTGGTCATGGCCCACGTCGAGAAGATCAACGAGAACTTCGCCCGCGTCGAGCAGGTCAAGAAGGTGACGATCCTCCCCCACGACCTCTCCCAGGAGACCGGCGAGCTGACCCCGACGCTGAAGGTCAAGCGCGCGGTCGTCGCGCAGAAGCACGAGCGGGAGATCGAGCAGCTGTACGCGGCGTAGGTGTCGGGACGGGGCCTCGCCCCGAGCTAAGAAGCCTCGCCCGACTGGCGCAGCAGCACCGAGGTCGTCTGCTCGAGAACGCGGCGCCAGGCGGAGAGCTGCTCGGGCTCCTGCTCCGCCGCCTGCTCGACCACGCGGCGAAGGCGCTGCCCGGAGATCTCGAGGCCGTGGCGTTGGGCGATCTCCTCGTAGCGCTCGTAATCCTTGGCGAGGGTCGCGGTCACCGATTCGAAACCGTGGCGGGCGATCTTGAGGCGCCGTGAGTAATCCATGATCGGTGTCCCGAACATCAGCTCGTCGTTGGACTCGGGCTCGATCAGGATGAAGTCGACACCGGGGTAGCGCTCCTGCCAGTGACCGACCGCCTGGTGCAGGCGGGAGTGGGCGATGAGGCGGAAGACCTGGTTGGCGATCGCCGGCAGGCCCATGTCGGAAACGCGCCGGACCCGGGTGCCGAAGACGGTCGGAATCGTCTTCTCGAACTCGTTGACGTAGGGCACCAGCGGGTTGACGACGACGATGAACTTGGCGCCCTTTTCGACCGCGATGTCGACGTTGGTGGTCGAGCGGATGCCGCCGTCGACCAGCTGCCGCCCCTTGAGGTCGACCGGCTTGTATACGAGCGGCAGCGCGGTCGAGCACTGCACGGCCTTGGAGATCGGCACATCGCTCCACTCGGCCTCGCCGAAGACGATTCGCTCGCAGGTGTCGAGGTCGGTCGCCGTCAGGTAGAGCTCGCGGTCGAGCAGGCGGAAGTCGTTGGTGCGGCCGCCGTCGGCCAGCACCTCGGCGATGTAGTCGGCCAGCCCCGAGCCCGAGTAGAGCCCGGTCGGCAGCGCCTCGGCAAGCCCGACGCCGATGTCGATCGCCGAAACCTCGCCGATCCGGGCCAACGAGCGGACCAGCTCGAGGCTGCGCAGCGGCAGCGCCACCGCTTTCTGCAGGAAGCCAAGGTAGTTGGGCTTGAGGACTCTGTCGAGGTTGAGGTCCTCGAGTTCGGAGGGGACGCGCGAGTTGAGGACCTGCATCATCTCGTCGGGCGTCACCCCGTTGGAGAGCATCGAGGCGACGAACGAGCCGGCGCTGGTGCCGACGTAGACGTCGAAGTTGCTGACCGTGCTGTTGACCGCCAGGAGATCGAGTGCGCGCAGGGCGCCGATCTCGTAGACGCCGCCGGTGAAGCCGCCGCCGCCGAGAACCAGAGCGGTCTTCGAGGGCCGTTTCCGACCGCGGACTTTGCGTCGGGGTTTGGACTCGATGTCGACGACTTTGCCCATATAAAACGTGATTATCCCAGAGCGGCCGGGGGAGCAGGCGTGGCGGTGGGGAGAGGGGGTCCTGCGGGCGGGGCGAACTGGCTCCGTTCTCGGACCCCCTCTCCCCACCGACTCGGCCGCTACCTTGCTCTGCTGTGGTGTTGCAACGGCTATGAAACGAACTCTGGTTCTCCTTGCCGCCGGCTGCGCGGCATTGCTTCTGTGGGGCGCTGGGAGCGCCCAGGCGAGCCCCGCCTGCAACAAGATGAAGTCCTGGCTGCACCAGGGAGGTGGCGGTGCGAGCGGGCTGATCGTGGTCAACGCCGAAAGCGGCGCGGTGATGTGCGGCAGCGCGGTCCACAGGCAGCGATCGCTGGCCTCGAACATGAAGCTGTTCACCACCTCGACGGCGCTCTCGCGACTCGGGCCCGGATACCGGATCCCGACCAAGCTCTTCGGCAACGGGCGGCTGACCGCCGACGGGGTCTTCCACGGCAGCCTCTACCTACAGGGTGGCGGCGACCCGGCACTCGGCACGCCGGCCTTCTACAACAGCTACCTCGGCGGCCTCGGCACCAACATCTACTCGCTGGCGCCCCAGATCCGGGCCGCCGGGATCAAGTCGGTCAGCGGCCGCCTCTACGCCGACGACTCGATCTTCGACCGCCTGCGCGGCGTCGCCGACTCCGGCTACGCGACCAGCTCGGAAATCGGGCCGCTCTCGGGGCTCGACCTCAACTCCGGATTCGCCGGTGAAAACAGCTACAGCGGCTTCTCCTCGGACCCGGCCAAGCTGGCGGCGAGCAAGCTGGCCCGCCGGCTGCGCGCCACCGGAGTCGCCGTCCCCGCCCAGGTGGCGCTCGGCGTTACGCCCCCCAATGCCGAACGGATCGCGATGATCAGCTCCCCGACGCTGACCCGAATCATCAACACGACCGACGTCTACTCGGACAACTTCTTCGCCGAGATGCTGATCAAGCTGATCGGCGCCAAGCTCGGGACCGGCGGCACGACGGCTGCCGGCGCCGCCGTCGTCAGCGCCTTCGCCCGCGCCCACAACTCCGGCGTCCACGCGGTCGACGGTTCCGGCCTGACCCGCTCCAACCGCGCCACTCCACGCGGCGTCGTCAGCCTGCTGATGTCGATGCGCAAGGATCCCGCGGGCGACGAATTCATCCAGGACATGGCCCTGGCCGGCAAGGAGGGCACCGTCGACGGCCGGATGCGCGGAACCGCCGCCTACGGCCGCTGCCGGGTCAAGACGGGCACACTGACCGGAGTCAGCAACCTCTCCGGCTACTGCTTCAACGCCAGCGGCCGGATAATGGTCTTCTCGGTCCTGATGAACGGCGTCCGCGATCTCGGTCTCGCCCACCTGGATCAAGACCGCATCGCCGGCATGGTCGCCTCCTATTAGCTGGATGCGATTCGGTAGGAGGGTCGGGTGACCCTGACCCGGAGGCTCCAGTTCAGACGCTTGAGCCCTTTCAGCGGACCAGCTGCGCGACGGTCTCCGGGGCAGGGTCACCCGACCCTCCCCTCCTAACCGCCGACCAGCTTCAGCAGGCCCGCTTCATCGAGGATCTCCGTCTCCAACGATTCGGCCTTGGCGAGCTTCGAGCCGGGGCTCTCGCCGGCGACGACGTAGTCGGTCTTCTTCGAGACCGAGTTGACGACCTTGCCGCCCGCTCCCTTGACCAGCGTCGCCGCCTCCTCGCGGGTCAGCTCCGGCAGGGTGCCGGTGAGGACGACGGTTTTGCCCTGCAGCGGGCCGTCGGCGGCGCGCCGTTCGGACTCGTCGGCCTCCATCCGCAACCCCTTCTCGGCCAGCTTCTCGACCAAGGCCCAGGTCGGCTCGTCGGTCAGGGACTCGGCGATCTGAACCGCCATGATCGGCCCCACCCCCTCGACTTCCTCGATCCGCTCCGGGTCGGCCTCGTGCAGCGCCCAGATCGAGCCGAAATGGTTGGCCAGCGCCTCCGCCGTCACATAGCCGACGCCGGGCAGCCCGAGGGCGTAGAGGACGCGTTTGAACGGACGCTGACGAGAGGCGTCAATCGCAGCGATGAGGCTCTCGGCGGATTTCTCTTTGAAGCTCTTCTTGCCAACTTTGCGCCCGACCAACTCCTCCTCGCGCAACTCATAGATGTCGGCCACGTCCCCGATCATCTCTTCCTGCAGGAGGTTCAGCGCCAACTCTTCTCCCAGCCCGTCGATGTCCATCGCTCCCTTGCTGACGAAGTGCTTGACGTGCTGGAAGGACTGGCCCGGACAGCCGGAGCGGTTGGGGCAGATCGTGAAGACGGCACCCTCGGGCTTGACCGTCTCGGTGCCGCAGGCCGGGCACTTCTTCGGCGGCTGCGGTTTACGCGCGCTCCTGTTCCTACGCGGAATTTTCGGCGAGACGACCTGGGGGATCACGTCTCCCGCCCGCATGACAACGACCTCGTCGCCCTCGCGCACGTCCTTGCGGGCCAGGTCCTCCTCGTTGTGGAGGGTCGCGGTGGTGACGGTGACGCCGCCGACGTGGACCGGCTCCAGCACCGCGAAGGGGACCAGGTGGCCGGTGCGGCCGACGTTCCAGACGACCTTCTTCATCGTCGTCGTCGCGGTCGTCGGCGGGAACTTCCAGGCGATCGCCCAGCGCGGCTCGCGGCCGACGACCCCCAGCTCCCTCCATAGCGCCCGCTCATCGATCTTGACGACGACGCCATCGATCTCGTAGTCGAGCGTCTCGCGCCGCTCCTCCCACCAGTGACAGCGTTTGACGACGCTCTCCACCCCCTGGTGGTGGTCGCTGTCGGGATTGACCTTGAAGCCGCGCTCGCCGAGCCACTCGATCTCCTCCATGTGGGTCGCGAGGTCCAGGCCGCGCACCGCGCCGATCCCGTAGATCCAGGTCGAGAGCGGCCGTTCGGCGGCCAGCGCCGGGTCGAGCTGGCGAATCGAGCCGGCGGCCGAGTTGCGTGGGTTGGCGAAGGTCGGTTCGCCCGCCTCGGCGCGGCGCTCGTTGAGGGCTTTGAAGGCGGCGATCGGCAGATATGCCTCGCCGCGGACTTCGATCAACTCCGGGGCGTCCTTGATCCGCAGCGGCACCGAGCCGATCGTGCGCAGGTTCTGGGTCACGTCCTCCCCCACCCGGCCGTCGCCGCGGGTGGCGCCGCGGACCAGCACCCCGTCCTCATAGGTCAGCGAGATCGCCAGGCCGTCGATCTTCGGCTCGCTCGTGTAGCTGAACTGCGAGGCGGCGATGTCAAGCCGCTTCAGGTAGTTGGCGAGCCGCGTCTCCCAGGCCCGCAGCTCCTCCTCGTCGCGGGCGTTGCCGAGCGAGAGCATCGCCTCGACGTGCTCAACCGGCTCGAAGCGCTCCAGCGGCGGCGCCCCGACCCGCTGGGTCGGCGAATCCGGCGTCAGCAGCTCCGGGTGCTCGGCCTCGATCTCGCGCAGCTCGCCGATCAGCTCGTCGTAGGTGTCGTCGCCGATCTCCGGTTCGTCGAGGACGTAGTAGAGCCGATTGTGGCGCGCCAGCTGTTCGCCGCAGCGCCGCCGCCCGCTGCGCGGCAGACTCGCTCACGCCGCAGTGGAGCTGGCCGCCAGCATCTCCTCGAAGCCCCAGCCGCGCAGCCGCTCCAGGCCACCGTGGTCGGTCAGGTCGAAGTGGATCGGGGTGACCGAGATCCGGCCCCGCGCGACCGCGTAGAGGTCGGTCCCGTCGATCTCCTCGTAGCCAGGTTTCCAGCCGTAGATCTCGTACCGTTTGCGCCCGTTCTCGGACTCCTCCAGCAGCTTGAGCTTGTCGTTGTAGATCCGTTTGCCGAGCCGGGTGACTTCGATCCCGTTCGGCTCGCCGGCCGGGCAGTTGACGTTGATCAGGGTCGCCTCCGGCATCGGCTCGGTCCGCAGCCTGCTGACCAGCTGAGCCGCGAAGGCCGCCGCGACGCCGAAGTCGAACTGGCCGCTGACGTAGCCCATCCCGCCGCCCGAAGACTGCTGGGAGAGCGCCACGGCGGGGATCCCGAGAATGATCCCCTCCAGCGCCGCGGCGACGGTGCCCGAGTAGGTGATGTCGTCGCCGAGGTTGGCGCCGTGGTTGGTCCCGGAGACGATCAGGTCGGGGCGGCCGCCGAGCAGCCCCAGCTCGGCGAAGCGGACGCAGTCGACCGGGGTGCCGTCGGTGGCGAAACCGCTGTGGCCGTCGCCGAACTCGACCTCCTCGACGTTGAGCGGCGAGCGCGTGGTGATGCTGCGGGCGGTGGCGCTGCGGTTGGTGTCGGGCGCGATCACGTCGATGACGACGTCGTCGAGCTCCTGCAGCGCCCGCCGGGTCGCCTGCAGGCCGGGAGCGGTGATGCCGTCGTCGTTGGTCAGGAGGATGCGCACGCGGACGATTCTAGGAGTAGGCGACGGACTCCAGGTAAAGGCCATGTGGGGGAGCCGTTTCCCCGGCCTCCGCGCGGGGGGCGCCCTGGAGCAGTTGGGTGAAGCTCTCGACGCTGCGCCGCCGCGAGGAGACCTCCAGCATCGTCCCGACCAGGACCCTGACCATGCTGCGCATGAAGGCGTCGGCGGTGATCCGGAAACCGAGCACGTCGCCGGGCTCCTCGGCCCAGGCGGCGGCGAGGACGACCCGCTCGAAGTGGACGTGATCGGTCTGCGTCGGCGTGAACGCGGTGAAGTCATGGCGACCGAGCAGGGACTCGGCGCAGGCGTCCAGACCCTCGCGGTCGACCTTGTGCGGCCACCAGAGCGCCCTTCCACGCTCGAACGGGCTGGAGGGCCGACGGGTCAGCAAGCGGTAGTGGTAGCTGCGCGAGACGGCGTCAGCGCGGGCGTCGAAGCCCTCGGGAGCCGGGCCGGCGGCGGTGACGGCGAGGTCGCGGGCACAGATCCCGTTCAACCGTCGCACCAGGTCGCCGGGAACCTCGCACTCAGAGCTGAAGCTCGCCACCTGGCCGCGGGCGTGAACGCCGGCGTCGGTGCGGCCCGCGACCGTCAGGGCCACTGGCCGGCGCAGAATCGTCTTCAGCCCCGACTCGAGCTCAGACTGAACCGTGCGCGCGCCAGGCTGCTTGGCCCAGCCGGCGAAGCCGGAGCCGTCGTATTCGATGTCGAGGCGGTAGGAACCCAATTTGGAGCTGGTACTAAACCAGCTCCAAATACACCATCTCGGTGGAATCCGAGCGGCGCGGGCCAAGCTTGACGATGCGCGTGTAGCCGCCGGGGCGAGTCGCGTAGCGCGGCGCCACCTCGTCGAACAGCTTGTGGACGATGAACTTGTCGTTGTGGAGCGAGGAGAGCGCCTGCCGGCGGGCGTGCAGGTCGCCGCGTTTGGCCAGCGTGATCAGCTGCTCGACCTCCGGCTTGACCGCCTTGGCCTTGGCCTGGCTGGTCTTGATCCGCTCGTGCTCGATCAGTTGCTTGGAGAGGTTGGTGAGCAGGGCCTCGCGATGCGCCGAGCTACGACTGAGCTTGTTTCGCTTCTTGCCGTGGCGCATGGGGGTCTCCGCTTGCTCTCTTGCTGCCCTTAGTCCTGCTGGAGATCGAGGCCGCGCGCATGCAGGGTCTCGATCACTTCCTCGATCGACTTCTGTCCGAAGTTGGGGATCGCGTTCAGTTCCGCGCGTGACTTGCGGACCAGGTCGCCGACGGTCTGGACGCCGGCGCGCTTGAGGCAGTTGTAAGAGCGCACGCCGAGTTCGAGCTCCTCAATCAGGATCTCGTCGAGGCCGTTGCTGCCGGCGACCCCGTCGCCGGCAACCGACGAAAGCGCATCGGCGGGCATCGCCGGGATCGGTTCACGCGCGGTCAGTTCCTCGACCCGCTCCGCGTCGGTGAAGATCGCCAGGCTCTTGATCAGGATCTCGGACGCCTCGCGCAGCGCCGCCGCGGGCTCGATCGAGCCGTCGGTCTCGAGGTCGAGGGTCAGTTTGTCGAAGTCGGTGCGCTGCCCGACTCGGGCGGCGGCGACGTCGTAGGAGGCGCGACGGATCGGCGAGAAGATTGAGTCGATCGGAATCACGCCGATCGGCTGCTCGTCGGACTTGTTCTCTTCCGCCGGCGAGTAGCCGCGGCCACGGCCGATGGTCAGGTAGACCTCGAGTTTGGTTTTCTTCTCCAGCGTCGCGATCGGGGCCTCGGGGTTGAGGATCTCGACGCCGGACGGCAGGTCGATGTCCTTGGCCTTGACCTCACCGGGGCCGGTGGCGACCAGCGGGGCCTCGACCTCATCGGCGTCGGTGTGCATGCGGACGACCAGGTCCTTGAGGTTGAGGACGATGTCGGTGACGTCCTCCTTGACGCCGGGGACGGTCGAGAACTCGTGCGCCACCCCCTCGATCCGGACGCTGGTGATCGCGGCGCCGCCGAGCGAGGAGAGCAGGACGCGGCGAAGGCTGTTGCCGAAGGTGTAGCCGAAGCCCTTGTCGAGCGGCTCGATGGTGAAGGTGCCGCGACGGTCGTCGACTTTCTCGGAGATGATGCGGGGGACCTGGAAATCAGTGGTCATGAGTTCCTTGCGTATGCGTGTGCAGAAATTTCGGAATCCGGACTACTTGGAGTACAGCTCGACGATCAGCTGCTCCTGAACCGGCGCCGAGATCTCGGAGCGCTCGGGGAGGCGCAGGACCTTGGCGGTGAGGGCATCGTGGTCTGCCTGCAACCAGGCGGGAACCGTCGAGACGAGTTCCGTGGCCCGGCGGATCGTGTCCGTGGCGGACGAGGTGGACTTGACCGAGATGATGTCCTCGGGACGTACTTGGTAGGAGGGGATGTCGACGCGGCGGCCGTTGATCAGCCAGTGCCCGTGGGTAATCAGCTGCCGAGCCTGGCGGCGCGAGGCGGCGAAGCCAAGCCGGACCAGGACATTGTCGAAGCGCGACTCCAGAAGGCGCAGCAGGTTCTCGCCGGTGACGCCCTCCTGGCGGGAAGCCTTGTCGTAGTAGGCGCGGAATTGTTTCTCCAGCACCTGGTAGTAGCGGCGGGTCTTCTGCTTCTCGCGCAACTGCACGCGGTACTCGGACTGGCGCATGCGGCCGCGGCCGTGCTCGCCCGGCGGGTAGGAGCGGCGCTCGACGCCGCACTTGTCGGTGAAGCAGCGCTCACCCTTGAGGAAGAGCTTCTGGCCCTCGCGACGGCACTGCTTGCACTGCGGGGAGGTGTCGCGGGCCATCTAGACGCGCCTCCGCTTCTTCGGTCGGCAGCCGTTGTGGGCCTGCGGGGAGACGTCCTTGACGGTCGTCACGTCGAGGCCGGCGGCCTGCAGCGAGCGAATCGCGGTCTCGCGGCCCGAGCCGGCGCCCTTGGCGAAGACCTCGACCCGCTCGAGGCCGTGTTCCATGCCCTTCTTGGCGGCAGCGTCGGCGGTCACCTGCGCGGCGAACGGGGTCGACTTGCGCGACCCTTTGAAGCCGGCCGAGCCGGCCGACTCCCAGGCGATGACGTTGCCGTCGGTGTCGGTCAGGGTGACGATCGTGTTGTTGAACGAAGTCTTGATGTGCGCCTGCCCGTAGGTGACGTTCTTTTTGACGCGGCGACGGGCGCGCCCCTTGGCGGGTTTCTTCTCGGCCATTCTCTTTCCCCTACCTAGGTGCCTTGCGCTTACCGGCGATGCTCAACCGACGCGGGCCCTTGCGGCCGCGGGCATTGGTCTTCGTTCTCTGGCCCCGGACCGGCAGGCCCCGGCGATGACGCAGGCCGCGGTAGGTGCCGATCTCCATCAGGCGTTTGACGTTCTGGGAGCGATCGCGCCGCAGGTCTCCCTCGACCTCGCGGTTGTCGACCGCGTCGCGGAGCCGGATGACCTCGTCCTCGGTCAGATCCTTGGCGGCGGTCCCGGGATCGATTTTCGTCTCCTCGAGAATCTTCAGCGCGGTCGAGTGACCGATTCCGAAGATGTAGGTAAGCCCGATTTCGATCCGTTTGTTGACCGGGATGTTGACGCCGGCGATTCGTGCCATGGCTAGCCCTGCCTCTGCTTATGTCGCGGGTTTTGGCAGATCACCAAGACCGCGCCATTGCGGCGGATTACCTTGCACTTCTCGCACATCGGCTTAACGGAAGCTCGAACCTTCATTGCTCCGGATCTCGTATCGAATACAGGATTCCCACGCGCCCCATGAGTCGGACGGCAGGCAACACTGGCCCAATGGGCCGACCGGGAAAGATAGCAGGGGATGGTAGGCAGCGGTCGCCCAGCAGCGGCCAAGCGCTATGCGCCTTCTACCAACGCGATCAGAAAGCCATCGTAGCCCTTGATTCCGACGGTCTGGATAGTGGTCGCGCTGACCCGAGGGTCTCCGGCGAGCGCTTCGTGAAGGTGGCGCTGGGCCCGCGTGGCCGGGTCGTCGCTGTCGACTTCGGCGAGGCTGCCGCCGCGGACGACGTTGTCGGCGACGATCAGTCCCCCGGGCCGGGTGTGGTCGAGGGCCCAGTCGAAGTAATTGGGCGTGTTGGCCTTGTCGGCATCGATGAAGACGAGGTCGAAGGGGCCGACTCCCTCCCCCTCCAGCACCGGCAGCGCCTCGAGCGCCGGGCCGACCCGGATCTCGACAACCTCCCCCAGCCCGGCCCGCTCGATGCCGGCGCTCGCCACCGTGGCGTACTCGGGATTGGCCTCGAGCGTGATCAGCCGCCCGTCGGCCGGCAGCGCCCGCGCCATCAGGATCGAGCTGTAGCCGCCGAGCGTGCCGAACTCCAGCACCGTCCGGGCCCCGACCAGGCGGACCAGCATCTGCAGCAGCTTGCCCTGCGGCGGTGAGACCTGGATCGACGGCAGCCCCGCCGCGGCGGCGGCATCGACCGCGGCCCGCAGCACCTCGTCCTCCGCCACCACCGTGGCGGCAACGAACTGGTCCACCGCTGAAAACGTCTCTTGGTCCATGCGCGGAGTCTGACGAACCGGCGCGGCAGTCGTTCCGGTCGCTATCCGTCCGAAACGACTGCCGCACGGGCCCCGCTCAGCGGCCCAATCGCTGGGTCGGCGTCACGACCTGCTGGAAGGTCGGTCGGTTCTGGAACGGGAAGGGGCCGAGTTCGATGCCGGAGGTGACCTGGGGCCGGTTCTGGTCGAAACAGGCCGGCTGCGGGTCGGCGGCGCACTTGCCGTTGCCGCCGCCGTAGAGCTGCTGCGGGGTCACCTTCAGCGCCTGGGTCAGGCTCTTTTCCAGCACCTTCTTGCACCGCTGCTTCGAGCCACCGCCGCAGTACTTCCGACTGTAGGCGCCGCGCGGCTTCGGTCCGTAGATATCGCGCAGGTCCTTGGAGACATAGCCCCACCAGCCGTCGAAGAAGGATGGCGCGTTCGGAGAGCCGCCGGTGTGGTCGCCGATCGCGAGCATCCCCTCGAGTTTTTCGAACGCCTTCGCGCCCATCGCCGGCCTGAACTCGGCCCTGACCAGCTTCGGCCACCAGGCGTCCATCAACTCGATCGCCGGCGTTTCCTCGTCGACGCCGTCGCGGTTGAGGTCACGACGGTGGGCGCCGTGCTGGTGCCAGGTCTTCAGGGTCGCGATCGCGCTGCGCAGCTTGCCCGACCTGGGCTTGCCGATCGCCTTGAAGATCGTCGGCAGCAGCCGATAGCCGCGCAGGTCTTGAGTCGCCGGTTCCTCCATCGCCTTGATCAGCTGGACGATCGTCATCTTCCTCTTGCCCTTGGTTCCGGCCTTGACCTTGTCGGCGATCATCTGTTGGCGCTGCAGCGGCCCGTAGGAGTACTGGTCGTCGGCCGCGGCCCATTCCGGCGCCTGCTTGTTGTTCCAGGAGACGAGGTACGGCGGGTTGACCGCCTGCGGGTGCTTGGAGAACGGCAGGTAGTCGGCCAGCTGGGTCTGCGGGTTGAAGCCCTTCCAGTCGTACTTGCCGGTGCCGAGGATCGGGAAGTCCGGCGAGGTCCCCTTCGCCCGCTGCGGCATCGCCCCCGACATCGCGTAGGCGATGTTCTTCGAGTCGAGGTATCCCCAGTTGAAGAGGAAGTTGATGTGCGAGACCGCCTTCTTGAACTGGGACGCGTTCTTGAGGAATTCCGGTTCGTTCAGCTGCGCGAAGCCGATCACCGAGTCGGCCTCATGGAAGTAGGTGCTGCGCTCGTGGACGAAGGCGACCTTCTTGCCCTTGACCTTGCCGCGGGCGAAGACGATCCCGTGCACGGTCCGGTAGGCGACCAGGGTCTGGGAGCCGGCGGGGGTCGGGTCGATCGTGTTCGGCGCCCAGCTCTCGGTCTTTTCAAGCCTTTCCATCGGCAGGCACTTGCCCTTGTACTTGTAATGAACGGAGTCCTTGCAGAGCACCTCGGCGAAGGTGTCGACGTTGTCGGCGGTCGCCGTCGTCGCGCTCCAGGCGTAGTCGCGGCCATGGCCGAGCAGGACATAGAGATTGACACCGGCGAAGGCGGCGCCGCGGGCGTCGATGCCCGGGCCGTGGAGGTCCTCTTCCATCAGGATCTGCGGGACGTAGTAGCCGACCTGCGGCCCCAGCACCCCGATCGGGTGCCCGGTCGCCGAGTGGGCGGCCGAGACCATCTCCCAGTTGGAGGCGTGCCCGGCGGCTTCCAGCGAAGCCTTGAGGCGGGCTCCGACGCTGGCGATGCCTTCGCCGCCGACGCTCGCAGCCGTGGAGGCGGTCGCGGTCGACGTTTCCTTGACGCTGCCGGGGTCCGGCAGCGCCAGCCCCTTCTTGGCGAAAGCACTGCGGGTCTCGTAGGGGAAGGGTCGGGAGACGGTAGTCGGCGCCTCGGGGTCGTTCTTGGAGCGGAAGCCGAGCCAGGCCTTGCGCCCGGCCCTGGTCCCCATCCGGTCGACGAAGGCCTGCATCGTCAGCGCCGAGTTGAGCTCGTTACCGCCGCCGCGACCGAAGATGCCGCCGACCAGCGAGGCGATCGCGATCACGTCGGTCGGCTTCCACAGTTCCATCGGCTTGCCGAGCAGCGTGTACTCGGCAGGCTTGAGGTCTTTCGGGTCGGCGTTGGCAGCGGCGATGTAGGCGTTGATTCCGTCGACGTAGCTCTGCACATCTTCGACCGCCTGCTGGCCGACCTGGCCGTAGATCTGCGGCGTCTGGGTCAGCTGTTTTTCGAGGTCGGCTTCGGTGTACGGCGAGAAGCCCCACTGGCCGGCGTCGGTCGAGGCGTTGCTGCCGCCGAGGAAGGAGGCCAGTTCCGCGCGGCCGGTGTGGCGCAGGACATCCATCAGAAAGAGCCGGTCGGCGGCGCCCGCGTAGCCGGCACCGAACATCGTGTCGGAGCGGGTGGTGCCGTAGATGTGCGGGATTCCGTAGGCGGAGTCTCGCTGGATCGTGACTCCCGGCCGCGGTTCGATCGTCGATTCGACCTGGCCGGCCGGAACGCCGAAGGTGGCGTCCTTGAAGAAGTTCGGGATCTGCGCTTCGGTCAGGGTCGGCGCGCCGTAGACGAGGTTTTCGTAGAGCGGCTGCTGGTCGGCGAAGTGCGGCGGCAGCTTCTGCAGCGGCGATTTGAATTCGAGCAGCTGCTGAAACGTGTCGAGCCCGTTCTCGCCGGGAGGTAGAACGCCGCGGAACCCGCCGGCGTCATTGGTGCCATAGGGCTGCGGCACGGCGGCCGTCGCACCTTGGCAAAATGCAGCGGCCGCGAAACCGACCAAGAACAGGGGCAGCAACATGCGCGAGCAGCCTCGACTTTGCACAAACCTCTCCTTTTCCCGTAGCGGCGCCCCCACCGCTGCAGGAGACACTAGCCGATCGGGCTGGCTGGCTTCGTGAGGAGGGGTGGGATACCCCTCCACGCAAACCTCCGGAACTTCGAGGTCAGTCCACTTCGTGCCAGGGGGTCAGCACCCGAGGCCCATCGGCGGTTACCGCCACCGTGAACTCGAAGTGCGCGGCCAGCGAGTCGTCCTCGGAGTAGACCGACCAGCCGTCGTCGCCCATCCGCACCAGCGGACCGCCGGCGTTGACCATCGGCTCGATCGCCAGGACCATGCCCTCCTCCAGCTCCGGGCCCTTTCCCGGCTCGCCGAAGTTCGGCACCTGCGGCTCCTCGTGCATATCGCGGCCGACGCCGTGGCCGACCAGGGTGCGGATGATCGAGAGACCCTCGGCCTCGACCGAGCGCTGGATCGCCGCGGAGACGTCGCCGAGATGGTTGCCGGGGCGCATCTGCTCGATGCCGGCGAAGAGCGAGGCCTTGGTCACGTCCAGCAGGCGCCGGGCCTCGGTGTCGATCGGGCCGATCGGGAAGGTCATCGCGGCGTCGGCGACCCAGCCGTCGTTGGTCACCCCGATGTCGATCGAGAGGATGTCGCCGCGCTTGCACTCGTAGGGCCCGGGGATGCCATGCACGACCATCGAGTTGGGCGAGGCGCAGATCGAACCGGGGAATCCCCGATAGCCCTTGAAGGAGGGGAAGGCGCCCTGCGAGCGGATGAACTTCTCCGCGGCGGCGTCGAGCTCCTCGGTGGTGACGCCGGCCCGGGCCTTCGACCCGAGCATCTTCATGCAGCGCACGAGGATGTCTCCCGAGACGGCCATTTCCTCGATCTGCTCGGGCGTCTTGCGGATGATCATCCGGTACACCTAGACCGCCTCGTCCTGCTCGAGGCGCATCGTCGCCAGCGTCCTGCGGATCTCCTCACCGACTTCGTCGGGCGGAGCCTCGCCGGCAATCCGGCGCAGGACGCCGCGCCGGTCGTAGTGGTCGACCAGCGGCTCGGTCTTCTCGTGGTAGGTCTCGAGGCGCTTGCGGATCACGTCGGGCTTGTCGTCGTCGCGGACGATCAGCTCGGAGCCGTCGAGATCGCAGACGCCGTCCTGCTTCGGCGGGTTGAAGTCGACGTGGAAGACGTGGCCGTTCTCAGCGCAGGTACGACGGCCGCCGAGGCGACGGATCAACTCCTCATCGCCGACGTCGATCAGCAGCACCGCATTGACCGCGCGCCCCAGTTCCTTCAGCTTGGTGTCAAGCGCCTCGGCCTGCGGCGTGGTGCGCGGGAAGCCGTCGAGGATGAAGCCGTCGAGCGCCTCGGCCGAATCGATCCGCTCGGCGATCACGCCGACGATCACGTCGTCGGGAACGAGGTCGCCGCGATCCATGAACTCCTTGGCGCTGAGGCCGACCTCGGTCTCGTCGCGCACGGCGGCGCGGAGGATGTCCCCGGTCGCGTAGTAGGGAAGGCGCAGGTCTTCCTGCAGCCGCTCGCCCTGGGTGCCCTTCCCGGACCCCGGTGGTCCGAGCAGGACTAGGTTCAACTCTGGCATCGAGTCAAGCCTATTTTAAGAAGCCCTCGTAGTTCCTCATCATCAGCTGCGCCTCCAGTTGCTTCACCGTGTCCAGCGCGACACCGATGATGATCAGGATGGAGGTGCCGCCGAAATAGAAGTTGGCCGACGTCTGGCTGATCAAGATCGTCGGCAAGGCCGCCACCGCACCCAGGTAGAGCGCGCCGGGGAAGGTCAGGCGAGAAAGGATCCGGTCCAGGTACTCGGCAGTCGGCCGGCCCGGGCGGACACCGGGGATGAAGCCGCCGTATTTCTTCAGGTTGTCGGCCTGGTCGACCGGATTGAAGGTGACGGCGGTGTAGAAGTAGGTGAAGACGATGATGAAGAAGATCTCGCCGACCACATAGGGCCAGCTGTTGGGGCTGAAGAAGCTGGCGAAGTCAAGTGCGGCGGGGGTGTTCAGCAGCTGGCCGATGGTCGGTGGGAAGGCCATGATCGAGGCCGCGAAGATGACCGGGATGACGCCGGCCATGTTGACCCGCAGCGGCAGGTAGGTCGATCCGCCCGAGGTCATTTTGCGCCCGACGACGCGTTTGGCGTACTGGACCGGGATCCGGCGCTGGCCCTCCTGGACGAAGACGATCGCGACGATCACCGCCAGGGCGATGAACGGCATCATCACGACGAAGACCTGGTCCGGGTTGTTCCACCACTTGGTGATCCCGGTCGGAATCGAGGAGGCAATCGAGGCGAAGATCATCAGCGAGATGCCGTTGCCGATGCCTCGCTGGGTGATCAGCTCGCCCAGCCACATCAGCAGGGTGCAGCCGGCGGTCAGGCACATCACGATCAGGAAGAGCTTGCCGAAGGTGAGGTTGCCGACGACGCTGGTGCCCTGTTCGTTGCCGAGAGAGCGGAAGAGGAAGACATAGCCGAGCGACTGGCCGAAGGCGAGGCCGACGGTCAGGTAGCGCGTGTACTGGGTGATCTTCTGCTGGCCGACCTCTCCCTCTTTCTGCAGGCGCTCCAGCGAGGGCACGACCACGGTCAGCAGCTGCAGGATGATCGAGGCGGTGATGTAGGGCATGATCCCCAGCGCGAAGAGACTGAATCGCGAGAGGCTGCCACCGGAAAAGAGGTTGAGGAAGCCGAGGATGTTCGAGCCGCCGAAGCTGTTGAGTTCCTTCACGGCCTGAACGTCGATCCCCGGCGCCGGGATGTAGGCCCCGAGTCGGTACAGGGCCAGCATCGCCGCCGTGAACGCCAACTTCTTGCGAATGTCGGCGACGCTGAAAGCGTTCAGAATAGTTCTGAGCATTACGGCTCCAGAGTGTGACAGGAACCGCCGGCTGCCTCGATCTTCTCTCTGGCGGCAGCACTGAATGCATGCGCGTGGACATCCAGCTTCTTCTTGATCTCGCCGCGGGCGAGGATCTTGACTGGATCGGAGCGCTTGGCCAGGTTCTTCTCCTTCAGCGACGCCGGGGTGACTTCGGCGCCGGCCTCGAAACGCTCCTCGAGGTCGGAGAGGTTGACCGGCTGGGTCTTGGTCCGGAAGTTCTCGAACGGCATCGACTTCTTCATGTGCGGGCCGCGCAGCTTTCGCATCCGCATGTGGATCGGGTTTTGGCCGCCCTCGTAGTTCGCCTTCTGCTTGGCGCCCGCGCGCGAGCCGGCGCCCTTGTGGCCGCGGCCCGAGGTCTTGCCCAGCCCGCTGCCCTCGCCGCGGCCGATCCGCTTGCGCGGACGGGTGGCGCCGGGCTTCGGCTTCAGGTTGTGGAGACCGATCTCCTCAGAGCGCGGCGTCTCGGCGGCCATCAGGAGACCTCCACCAGGTGGGAGACGACCTTCAGCTGGCCCTGCAGCTGCGGGGAGTCCTTGCGCTCCACGGATTTCCCAATCCGCCCGAGCCCCAGCGCCCTCAAAGTGGCTTTCTGCTTCGGATCCGTCCCATTCGAGGACCGCACCTGCTTGATCGCCAGCCCACTCACGAAGAAGCCTCCTCAGCGGCCGGAGGAGCAGTCTCCTCTACGGCAACAGGTTCCCCATCAGCCTCGGAATCCTCGGCGGTGGCGGGTGCATCCGCCTCTCCGGCCGGAGCAGCCTCCCCAGCGGCCGGCGCAGCAGCCTCTGGGGCTGCCTCGGCGGCCGGAGCCTCGTCCGACGTAGTCGCCTCCTCCGCCGGTGACGTGGAGTCAGAGGTGCCGAGCACGGAGGCCCCGCCCCCGCCCGCAGGCGCCTCTGACTCCGCGGCATCGGCGGCCAGGTGCTCTCCGTTAGTCGAAGCACCGTTCAAGTCCAGTCCCAAAACCTGCTTCACCGTCAGCCCCCTGAGCTCAGCAACCTCCTCCGGCCGCCGCAGACGAACCAGTCCGTCCATCGTCGCCTTCACCAGGTTGATCGGGTTCTGGGTGCCGATGCTCTTCGTCAGCACGTCCCGCACCCCTCCGAGCTCCAGCACCGCGCGGACGCCGCCGCCGGCGATGACGCCGGTACCGGGGCTGGCCGGGCGCAGAACCACGTGCCCGGCGCCGAAGCGACCGATGATCCGGTGGGTGATGGTCTGCCCGTATTTGGGCACGCGAATCAAGTTCTTGCGAGCGTCCTCGACGCCCTTCTGGATCGCCAGCGGGACCTCGCGAGCCTTGCCGTAGCCGATCCCGACCACGCCCTCCTCGTCCCCGACGGCGACCAGCGCCGTGAAGGAGAACCTACGGCCGCCCTTGACCACCTTGGCGACGCGGTTGATCTCGATCACGCGCTCCTGCAGGTCAAGCCCGCGGGGGCTGACCGTCTCGACGTTCTTGGTATCCATTCCCTTCATAAGCAGCGGCCCACCGTAGCGGAACTAGAAGGCCAACCCTCCCTCACGCGCTCCGTCGGCCAGGGCCTTGACTCGGCCGTGGTACTGGTAGCCGCCGCGATCGAAGACACAGGTCTCGACCCCCGCGGCCTTGGCTCGATCGGCCAGCAGTTCGCCGGCCTTCTTCGCCTGATCTGTGGCGGTAAGTTTGCGCAGGTCCGGCTCGATCCAGTTGACCGCGGCCACGGTATGGCCCTTGGTGTCGTCGATGAGCTGCGCGACGACGCCCTTGTTCGAGCGGAAAACGGAGAGCCGCGGCCGCTGAGCGGTTCCGCTGACGCGGGCCCGAACCCGGCGGCGACGGCGCAGGCGGCGCTGGCCCTTGGTGACGACAGTCATGCGCGCTTACCCACCTTTCGAAGAACTTGCTCGCCTTTGTAGCGAATGCCCTTGCCCTTGTAGGGCTCCGGCTTGCGGCGCTTGCGGATGTCGGCGGCGACCTGACCGACGAGCTGCTTGTCGATGCCGCGGACGATCACCTCGGTCGGCTGCGGGACCTCGAACTCGATCCCCTCCGGCGCCTCGATCGAGACCGGGTGCGAGTAGCCGAGGGCCAGCTCCAGGTTCTTGCCTTTGAGCGCCGCGCGGTAACCGACGCCCTGGATCTCAAGGCGCTTCTCGAAGCCGTCGGTGACGCCCTCGACCATGTTCGCAATCAGGCTGCGGGTGAGGCCGTGCAGGGCGCGGTGATCGCCGCGGTCGGTGGGACGGGCGACGGTGACGACGCCCTCCGACTGCTCGATCGTCATTTCCCGCGAGACGACCTGGGTCAGCTCGCCCTTGGGGCCCTTGACGGCGACGTTGCCAGGGGCGATCTCGACCGTGACGGCCTCGGGAACGGGGACGGGTTTTCTTCCGATTCGACTCATCTGCTCACCAGACGTACGCGACGACCTCGCCGCCGACGCCCTTGGCGCGGGCTTCGTGGCCGGTCATCACGCCGACAGAGGTGCTGACGATTGCGGTTCCGGTGCCGCCCTGTACCCGCGGCACGTTCTTGTGGTCGACGTAACGGCGCCGGCCGGGGCGCGAGACCCTTTCGATCCCGATGATGACGGGAAGCCTGTCCTCGGTGTACTTGAGGCGCACGTTGATCGCCTCGCCGATCTTGGCGGGTTTGCGGTGGAAGTCCTTGATGTAGCCCTGCTCCTTGAGGATCCGCGACATCTCCATCTTCAGGCCCGAGAGGGGAATCTCCACCTCGTCGTGCCCGGCGCGGATCGCGTTGCGGATGCGGGTCAGGTAATCGGCTATCGGATCGGTCTGCATGTTCCTACCAGCTCGACTTGGTCATGCCGGGGATGTACCCCTCGTGCGCGGCCTCGCGCAGGCAAATCCGGCAGAGGCCGAACTTCCTGTAGTAGGCACGCGGTCGCCCACAACGCCGGCAGCGGTTGTAGCCGCGCGATTTGAACTTTGGTTTGCGGCCCTGTCGGACCTTCTGCGAAGTCTTAGCCATCCTCTGAACTCTTCTCCTCGTCGGCCGAACCGCCGGCCTCGTCATTTCCGCCCTCGGCGGCGTCCTCGCCCTCACCCTCGTCGCCCTCAGGCTTGGCGTAGGCCTCCGGGTTCTCCTCTTTGAGCTGCTCCAGCGCGGCCTGCTCGACCTCGGCCTTGAGGCGGGCCTCCTCTTTGCGCTGCTCCTCCTCGGCTGCCTTTTCGGCTTCTTCACGGGCCGCCTGGCCCGGTCGGCCCTCCTGGGCGAACGGCATTCCCAGCGCCAACAGCAGCTCGAAGGCCTCGAGATCGGTCTTTGCCGAGGTCGTGATCGTAATGTCCAGACCGCGGACGACATCGACCGTGTCGTAGTCGATTTCCGGGAAGATCAGCTGCTCTTTGACGCCCATCGAGTAGTTGCCCCGGCCGTCGAAGGAGCGCGGGTTGAGGCCGCGGAAGTCGCGGATCCGCGGCACCGCGATCGAGTTCAGGCGGTCGAGAAACTCCCACATCCGGGCCCGGCGCAGCGTCACCGAGACGCCGACCGGCATGCCCTCGCGCAGCTTGAAGGAGGCGATCGACTTGCGGGCGCGGCGCACATTCGGGTGCTGGCCGGCGATCAGCGCCAGCTGGTTCTGGGCCGATTCGAAGGACTTTTTGTCCTGTTTCTCGGTCCCAAGGCCCATGTTGAGCGTGATCTTCAGCAGGCGCGGAGCCTCCATCGGCGTCGTGTAGCCGAATTTCTTGGTCAGCTCGGGCAGGATCTCCTGCTCGTAGCGCTCGCGCAGGCGGGCCGGTGGAGCGGCCTGTGAGGTCGGGGTCGCGGTGGCCTCCATCAGTCGATCGCCGCCCCACTGCTCTTCGCGTAGCGGACGCGCTTGCCACCGTCGTCGCGGCGTACGCCGACCCGGGTCCCTTTGTTGCTTTTCGGGTCGAGCAACATCACGTTGGAGGCGTGGATCGGACCCTCCTTTTCGACGATGCCGCCGGCCTGGCTCTTGCTCATGTCGCTACCCGAGCGCGGACGTTCGTGGCGCTTGATCATGTTCAGGCCCTCGACGTAGACGCGCCGCTTCTGCGGATCGGTCCGGACGACGCGGCCGGTCTTGCCGGCGTCCTTGCCGCTGGTGACGACCACCTGGTCGTCGGTCTTGATCCGCATCGACTTCGCCATTAGAGAACCTCGGGTGCGAGCGAGATGATTTTCATGAAGTTGCGATCGCGGAGTTCGCGGGCGACGGGGCCGAAGATGCGGGTCCCGCGCGGGTTGTTGTTCGCCGGGTCGATCAGGACCGCGGCATTCTCGTCAAAGGAGATGTAGGTGCCGTCGGGGCGGCCGAGCGGCTTGCGGGTGCGGACGACAACGGCTTGGACGACCTCGCCCTTGCGGACGCCGCCCTGTGGGCTGGCCGATTTGACCGTCGCGGTGATCACGTCGCCGACGCTGGCGTAGCGCCGGTGCGAACCGCCTTTGACGCGGATGCAGAGGATCTCGCGGGCGCCCGAGTTGTCGGCGACCTTCAGTCTCGACTCCTGCTGGATCATCGGACTACCTCGCCTTCTCGACCACGTCGACCAGGCGCCAGCGCTTGGTCTTGGACAGGGGGCGGGTCTCGACCACTCGGACGACGTCGCCCTCGCCGGCCTCGTTGCGCTCGTCGTGCGCGTGCAGCGTTCGCGAGCGGCGGACGATCTTCTCGTAAGTCGGGTGACGACGGGCGATGTCGATGCGGACCGTGATCGACTTGTCGCCTTTGTTGGAGACGACGATGCCCTGCCGGACCTTGGCGGCGTTGGCCTCGCGCTCGGCCGGCAGCGTGCCGGTTCCAGCCGGGCCCTTCTTCGCCTTCTCGGCGGCCCGCTCGGTGCGGCGCTGGGAAGCCTTGAGCTTGCGCTCCTCGCGGCGCTGCGCGGCGCGGTCCTCGGGCGACAGAGTCGGCTTCGGCTCGTTCGGGCGCCGCGAACGCTGCAGCCGGCGCCGCTCCTTCCAGGGAAGCTCATCCTCAGGATCAGCCTCCTTCTCAGGGGCAGCCTCAGCAGCGGGCGCCTCCTCGGCGGCAGGCGCCTCAGCCTCCTCCGCAGCGGAAGCGTTGTCAGAGGAACCCTCGTCGGCGGCCGGAGCCTCCTCGGCGTCAGGCGCCGCCGCCTCCTCGGCGGGTGGCGTGGAGTCAGAGGGGCCGAGAACGGAGACCCCGTCCCCGCCCGCAGGCTCCTCTGACTCCGCGCCGCCCGCGGCCGCGACGCCCTCGTCCTGCACCGGAGTCTCCTCGACCGTCTCGTCTTTTTTCTGCTCGTCGCTCATATCCGCTTCGTCTCTTTCTCCACATCGATGCCTCGGCCGCGGGCCACGGTCAGCAGCCGCGCGATGTCGCGCTTCGCCGCGCCGAGCCGGGCAGTGTTCTCAAGCTCACCGGTCGCGTGCCGGAAGCGCAGGTTGAAAGCCTCCTGCTTGGCGTCGATCAGCTTCGCCACCAGCTCGTCGTCTTTCAGATTATGGGCCTCGGACGCCTTCATCAGCTCTCCGCCCCCTCGCGGACGACGAACTTCGTTCTTACCGGAAGCTTGTGCCCGGCCAGTCGCAGCGCTTCGCGGGCGAGATCCTCGGGGACACCGGCGAGCTCGAACATCACCTTGCCGGGCTTGACGACGGCGACCCAACCCTCCGGGTTGCCCTTGCCCGAGCCCATTCGCGTCTCGGCGGGCTTCTTGGTGTAGGGCTTGTCGGGGAAGATGTTGATCCAGACCTTGCCGCCACGTTTGATCTTGCGGGTCATCGCGACACGGGCAGCCTCGATCTGGCGGTTCGTGATCCAACCGCGGTCGAGCGACTTCAGCCCGTACTCGCCGAAGGCGACGGTGCTGCCGCCCTTGGTGTTGCCGCGCATCCGGCCACGGAACTGTTTGCGGTGCTTGACACGTTTCGGGCTCAGCATCAGCGACCGCCTCCACCACGGGGACCGCCTCTGCCGCCTCCGGGCCCACGCCCGCCGCCACCCGCTCCACGACCACCGCCGGGTCCACGGTCGCCACCGGGACCACGTCCGCCACCAGGACCGCGATCGCCGCCGGGGCCACGTCCGCCGCCAGGACCGCGACCGCCGCCACGCTGGTTGCCCTGCGGCTCACCGTCGGTGGAAGCGAGGTCGGAGCGGAAGCCCTCGGGCATCACTTCGCCCTTGTTGATCCAGCATTTGACGCCGATCCGACCGGTGGTCGTCCGCGCCTCGAAGAAGCCGTAGTCGATGTCGGCGCGCAGCGTGTGCAGCGGAACCCGACCGTCGGAGTAGCTTTCGGTCCGCGCCATCTCGGCACCGCCGAGGCGGCCGGAGACCTGGACCTTGACGCCCTTGGCGCCGGAGCGCATCGCTGAGGTCAGAGCGCGTTTCATCGCGCGGCGGAAGGCGACGCGGTTCTGCAGCTGCTCGGCAATCGACTGAGCGACCAGCTTGGCGTCGAGCTCGGGGCGCTTGACCTCGCGGATGTTCACTTTCACCGGCGAGCCGGTCAGCTTGTGCAGCTCTTTGCGCAGCGCGTCGACTTCGCTACCGGACTTGCCGATCACGATGCCGGGGCGGGCGGTGTGGATGTCGACGGCGACCTCCCCGCGGCGCTCGATCGTGATGTTCGAGAGCCCCGCATGCGAGAGCTTGTTGACGATGTGGTCGCGGATCTGCAGGTCTTCCTGCAGAACGTCGGCGAAGTTCTTCTCCTCGAACCAGGTCGACTTCCAGTCGTGGATGTATCCGACGCGGAAACCCTCGGGGTGGATCTTCTGTCCCATCAGATATCTCTCTAGTCCTCTACCGGGGTTAGCGCCACGGCGATGTGGCTGGTTCGCTTGTGGATCGGGGTCGCCCGTCCCTGCGCACGGGGGCGGAAACGCTTCAGCGTCGGGCCCTCGTCGACCGTGATCGAGGAGATCTTCATCTCGTCGCCGATCAGGTCATGGTTGTTTTCCGCGTTGGAGGCGGCCGAGTCGATCAGCTTCTGGATGTCCTGGGCGGCGCTGCGCGGCGAGAACTGCAGCAGCGCGCGGGCCTTTTCAATGTGCATGCCGCGGACCTGGTCGGCGACCAGGCGGGCCTTGCGCGGCGCGATCCGCACGTAGCGGGCGCTGGCGCGGACGACCGGCGCGACGGCGGGCTCGGGCGCGACTGCTTTCTCGGCGACTTTCGCTTTCGCCGGCGCTTTCGCCTCGGCTTTTTTCGCAGATTTTTTCGGTGCTTTTTTCGCCACCGCTTTGGCGGCTTTTTTGGCAGCGGCTTTAGGAGATTTTTTCGCCGGCGCTTTTTTCACGGCGTCTTTCTTCTCGTCAGCCACTGCTAGTCACCCCTGCCGGTGCCGGTGTGGGAGCGGAAGGTGCGGGTCGGCGCGAACTCGCCGAGCTTGTGGCCGACCATCGACTCCGAGATGAAGACGGGCACGTGTTTTTTGCCGTCGTGGACGGCGATCGTGTGGCCGACCATCTCCGGGAAGATCGTCGAGGTCCGCGACCAGGTTTTAACCATCTGTTTTTTGCCGGCGTCGTTGAGAGCGGAGATACGACCCATCAGCCGCTCTTCGACCCACGGGCCCTTTTTCGTCGAACGTCCCATCAGCGGCCACCCTTCTTCTTGCCGCGGCGCCGGCCGCGCACGATGTAACGGTCGGACTGCTTGCCCTTCTTACGGGTCCGGTAGCCGAGCGTGGGCTTGCCCCATGGGGTCACCGGGTGCCCACCGGGCGTGTGGTGAGCCTCGCCGCCGCCATGCGGGTGGTCGACCGGGTTCATCGCGACGCCGCGACTCTGCGGGCGCTTGCCCTTGTGGCGGCTGCGACCGGCCTTGCCGACCTTGAGGTTCTGGTGCTCGGCGTTGGAGAGCGTCCCGACTGTCGCGCGGCACTCCGCTCGAACCAGGCGCATCTCCGAAGAAGGCAGGCGCAGGGTGACCATCTCACCCTCCTTGGCGACCAGCTGGATCGCGGTCCCGGCGGCGCGGCCGAGCTTGCCGCCCTGGCCCGGAATCAGCTCGACGTTGTGAACGATCGTGCCGGTCGGCATTTCGCCCAGCGCCATCGCGTGACCCGGTTTGATGTCCGCCTCGGGGCCCGACTTGACCTCGTCCCCGACCTTCAGCACCGAGGGGGCGAGGATGTAAGCCTTATGGCCGTCCACGTAATGGATCAGCGCGATGTAGCAGCTGCGGTTCGGGTCGTACTCGATCGTCGCGACCTTCGCGGCGACGCCGTCCCGGAGGCGCTTGAAGTCGATTTTCCGGTAGCGCCGCTTGGCGCCGCCGCCGCGGTGGCGGGAGGTGACGCGGCCATTGACGTTGCGGCCTCCGGACTTGCGAAGTCCCTCGGTCAGCTTGCGCTCGGGCTCGGAGGCGGTCAGCTGCTCGCGCAACGGGTAGGTCGCGAAGCGGCGCCCGGGGCTGGTCGGTTTGGTTTTGCGGTTCGGCATCTCAGTGGCTCCTACGCGGTCTCCGCGCCTTCAAACAGCTCGATCCGTTCGCCGGGGGCGAGCTGGACGATCGCCTTCTTCCAACCGCGGGTGCGGCCTTTGGTCAGGCCGCGGCGCTTGGGCTTGGGACGGACCTTCGAGGTGCGCACCTGCGCGACCTGGACGCCGAAGACCTCGTGAACCGCCTGGGCGATCTGGGTCTTGTGGGCGCGGTCGCTGACCCGGAAGGTGTACTTGCCTTCGGCGATCAGCGCGTAGCTCTTCTCGGAGATCACCGGGCGGATGAGGATGTTGCGGGCGTCCATCAGGCGAGCCTCTCCTTCAGAACCGCGAGGGCGGACTCGGAGACGATCAGCGCGGCGGCGCCGATCACGTCGGCGACACCGGTGGCGCCGACCTCGAGGACGGTGGTCCGCGGAATGTTGCGGAAGCTCTTCATCGCGCCGGTCTCCTCGGCGGTGAGGACGACCAGGGTCGGGCTCTTGGCACCCCATTTGGCCAGTGCCGCGGCCGCGGTCTTGGTCGAAGGAGTCTCGAAGCCGGAAACGTCGAGGACGGCGACTGAGTCGCGCTCGGCGTGGACCGAGAGCGCCGAGCGCATCGCCTTGCGGCGGGCTTTGCGGTTGACCTTGACGGTGTAGTGGCGCGGCTTGGGGCCGAAGGTGACGCCACCGCCGAAACGACTGGAGACACCGAGGGCGCCGACGCGGGCGCGGCCGGTGCCCTTCTGGCGCCAGGCCTTGGCGGTCGTGAAGGCGACCTCGCCACGAGTCAGGGTCGAGGCGGTGCCGCGACGGCGCGAAGCGAGATCGGCGCGGGCGGCCTCGTGGACCAGCGACTGGTGGAAGGGCTCGGTGAAGAGCTCTTTGGGCAGGTCGGCTTTTGCCGATTTGCCGATCATGGCTGCTTTAGACATCGCTGCGGACCTCGACGATCGAGTTGCGCGAGCCGGGAACCGAGCCCTTGATCAGGAGCAGGTTGCGCTCGGCGTCGATCTCGGCGATCTCCAGGCCCTTCTGGGTCCGGCGCTTGTTGCCCATCTGGCCGGGCATCCGCATCCCTTTGAAGACGCGGGCCGGGAAGGCGCTGGCGCCGATCGAACCGGGGGCGCGGACGTTGTGCGAGCCGTGGCTGACGGGGCCGCGGCTGAAGTTGTGGCGCTTGATGCCGCCCTGGAAGCCCTTGCCGATCGAGATCCCCGCGACCTTGACCTTCTGGCCCGCCTCGAAGCCGGCGACGGTGACGTCGTCACCGATCTTCGGGCCGTCCTCGGCGCCCAGGTCCTCGTCGCGGAACTCGACCAGATGGCGCATCGGCGGGGCGCCGGCCTTCTTCAGGTGGCCTTCCTCGCCCTTGCTGAGCTTGCCCTGCTTGACCTCGCCGAAGGCGAGCTGGACGGCGGCGTAGCCGTCGCGCTCGCCGTCGCGGACCCCGGTCACCTTGCAGGGACCGGCTTCGATCACGGTCACGGGCACGACCGAGCCGTCCTCACGGAAGACCTGGGTCATGCCCAACTTCTTGCCGAGGATCGCGGCCATCGTTAGAGGCGAATCTCGATGTCGACGCCGGCCGGGAGCGAGTCCAGGCGCTGCAGCGAGTCGACGGTTTTCGGTGAAGGCTGGAGGATGTCGATCAGCCGCTTGTGGGTGCGGATCTCGAAATGCTCACGCGAGTCCTTGTCCTTGAACGGCGAGCGGATCACGCAGTAGACGTTTTTCTCGGTCGGCAACGGCACCGGACCGGAGACCGTGGCGCCGGTGCGCTCCGCGGTCTCGACGATCTCGCGGGCAGCCCGATCTATGGCGTCATGGTCGTACGCCTTGAGTCTGATTCGAATTTTCTGTGCTGCTATGGCTGCCACGGTGTCTCTTGTCTTTCTGGCGCTCTTAGGGCGCAATAAGGGCGGGGCCCCTGTAGGTGGGGCGCCGCCCCGGTCGTATGTCCTTGCAGTTGTCTCGCGGCCCGGCGGGCGACGAGTCGGGCGGGCAAGGTTGCCCGCCCCCTTTGGGGGTGTCGCTACTCGACGATCTCGGCGACTACCCCCGAGCCGACGGTGCGCCCACCCTCGCGGATGGCGAACCGCAGACCCTGATCCATCGCGATCGGCTGGATCAGCTCGATCGTCATCTCGACGTTGTCGCCCGGCATCACCATCTCCGTCCCCTCGGGGAGGTTGGCGATCCCGGTCACGTCGGTGGTGCGGAAATAGAACTGAGGCCGGTAGCCCGAGAAGAACGGGGTGTGGCGACCACCCTCCTCCTTCTTGAGGCAGTAGACCTCGGCTTTGAATTTGGTGTGCGGCGTGATCGAGCCCGGCTTGCAGAGAACCTGGCCGCGCTCGATCTCCTCGCGCTTGGTGCCGCGGAGCAGGGCGCCGATGTTGTCCCCCGCCTGGCCCTGATCGAGCAGCTTGCGGAACATCTCGACCCCGGTGACGACGGTTTTGGTGGTGTCGTGGATACCGACGATCTCGACCTCGTCGCCGGTGTTGACGATCCCCTGCTCGACACGACCGGTCGCGACGGTGCCGCGGCCGGTGATCGAGAAGATGTCCTCGACCGGCATCAGGAACGGCTTGTCCAGCTCGCGGACCGGCTCCGGGATGTAGGAGTCGAGCGCGGCGGCCAGCTCGAAGACGGCTTTCTGGGATGCCTCGTCGCCTTCCAGCGCCTTCAGCGCCGAACCCTTGATGATCGGGGTCTCGTCGCCCGGGAAGTCGTACTCGTCAAGAAGTTCCTTGACCTCCTCCTCGACGAGCTCGATCAGTTCGTCGTCGTCGACCTGGTCGATCTTGTTGAGGAAGACGACCACGTGCGGGACGTTGACCTGACGCGCGAGCAGGATGTGCTCGCGGGTCTGCGGCATGACGCCGTCGGCAGCCGAGACGACCAGGATCGCGCCGTCCATCTGCGCCGCGCCGGTGATCATGTTCTTGACGTAGTCGGCGTGACCCGGGCAGTCGACGTGGGCGTAGTGCCGGTTCTCGGTTTCGTACTCGACGTGCGAGGTCGCGATCGTGATCCCGCGCTCCTTCTCCTCCGGAGCGTTGTCGATCTCGGCGAAGCTCTGTGCCTCGGCCCCGCCCACGGTTGAGAGCGTCTGGGTGATCGCGGCCGTCAGCGTCGTCTTTCCGTGGTCGATATGACCAATCGTTCCGACGTTCACATGCGGCTTATCGCGCTCGAACTTCTCCTTTGACATCTCTCTCCGTTCTACCTTTCGAAGTCGTGTTCTGTCTGATCTAAGTGCTTGAGTTCTTGGGGCGTTGCTCGGCAGGGCGTTTTGTCCTGCCTGCGGGCGAACCTGGGAAATATAGCCAGATGTAGCCCGCCGTCGCGGTTGGGTCTAGGAACTTGCTCCGACTGGCTCTCCAGAGCGGTGCTCGACGATTTCCTCGGCGATGTTCCCCGGTACCTCCTCGTAGCGCTCGAACTGCATCGTGTAGCTGGCACGACCCTGGGTCGAGGAACGAAGGTCGGTCGCGTAGCCGAACATTTCGCCCAGCGGGACGTAGGCCTGGACCGCCAGCGCGTTGCCGCGCTGCTCCTGGCCCTGGACTTTGCCGCGGCGCCGGGAGAGATCGCCGATGACGTCGCCGAGAAAGTCCTCGGGGGTCACGACCTCGACCGACATGACCGGCTCGAGCAGGACCGGGTTGGCCTTGCGCGCGCCCTCCTGGATCGCCATCGAGCCGGCGATTTTGAAGGCCATCTCCGAAGAGTCGACGTCGTGGTAGGAGCCATCGACGAGTTCGACTTTGACGTCGACCATCGGGTAGCCCGCCTTGACACCGTTCTGCAGCGCCTCGCGCATCCCCTGTTCGGCCGGCCCGATGAATTCGCCGGGAATGACGCCGCCCTTGATTTTGTTGACGAACTCGAAGCCCTCGCCGGGCGCCGGCTCGACATTGATGACAACGTGGCCGAACTGGCCGCGGCCGCCGGTCTGACGGACGAAGCGGGCGACGACCTTCTCGACCCGCTTGCGGATCGTCTCGCGGTAGGCGACCTGCGGCTTGCCGACGTTGGCGTCGACTTTGAACTCGCGCAGCATGCGGTCGACGATCACCTCGAGGTGAAGCTCGCCCATCCCGTGGATCAGGGTCTGGCCGGTTTCCTCGTCGGATTCGATCCGGAAGGTCGGATCCTCCTCGCCGAGCCGCTGCAGGGCGTTGCCCATCTTCTCCTGGTCGGCTTTCGTTTTCGGCTCGATCGCGACGGCGATCACCGTCTCCGGGAATTCGATGCTCTCCAGGGCGATCGGGGCGTCCGGGGCGGCGAGCGTGTCGCCGGTCCCGGTTTCCTTCAGGCCGACGCCGGCGCAGATATCGCCCGAGTAGACCTCCTCGATCTCCTCGCGGCTGTTGGCGTGCATCATCAGCAGCCGGCCGATGCGCTCGGTCTTGCCGGTTTTGACGTTGAGGACGCGGCCGCCTTTCTCGAGCTTGCCCGAGTAGACGCGGAAGTAGGTGAGCTTGCCGACGTAGGGGTCGGTCATGATCTTGAAGGCGAGGGCGGCGAAGGGGCCGCTGTCGTCGGCGGGGCGCTCTCCCTCGGAATCCTCGGACTGGCCCTTGCCGGCGGCGACGACGCCGGTCACCGGCGGCACCTCGAGCGGCGAGGGCAGCAGCGAGAGGATCGAGTCGAGCAGCGGCTGCACGCCCTTGTTCTTGAACGAGGTGCCGCAGAGGACCGGGGTCACGTCGGTCGAGAGACAGGCCTTGCGCAGCGACTCGATCAGTTTGTCCTGGTCGATCTCTTCCTCGCCGAGGAAGGCTTCCATCAGCTCTTCGTCGTAGTCGGCGCAGGATTCGATCATCTGCGTCCGGTATTCGTCGGCCTGGTCGACCAGGTCCTCGGGGATCTCGACTTCGTCATAGGCGGCGCCGAGCTCGTCGGTCCAGATAAGGCCTTTCATCTTCACCAGGTCGACGACGCCTTGGAAGTTCTCCTCGCTGCCGATCGGCAACTGAATCGGCAGCGCCTTGGCGCCAAGTCGATCCTTCATCGTCTGCACGCAGTAGAAGAAGTCGGCGCCGGTGCGGTCCATCTTGTTGATGTAGGCGAAGCGCGGAACCCCGTACTTGTCGGCCTGGCGCCAGACGGTCTCCGACTGCGGCTCGACGCCGGCGACGGCGTCGAAGACGGCGATCGCGCCGTCGAGGACGCGGAGGCTGCGCTCGACCTCGACCGTGAAGTCGACGTGGCCCGGCGTGTCGATGATGTTGATCCGGTGACCCTTCCACTCACAGGCGGTCGCGGCGGAGGTGATCGTGATGCCGCGCTCCTGCTCCTGTTCCATCCAGTCCATGACAGCGGCGCCCTCGTGGACCTCGCCCATTTTGTGGGTCCGGCCGGTGTAATAGAGGATGCGCTCGGTCGTCGTCGTCTTACCGGCGTCGATGTGCGCCATGATCCCGATGTTGCGGGTCTTCTCTAGTGGAAAGCTGCGTGCCATGGTTCCTAAGCTGAGTAGTCGTTTCGGATCGAGTTCAGGGTGAATCGGCGGTCGCCTCGCCCAAAAGACGACCGGCGCAACCGGCGCAAAAAAAAGGCCCCAGCGGGCCCGGCGAAGCGTGCTGCGAAAAAACTGCCTGAGCGACCGCCGATGATAGCAGCGGTTCGGCGTCGCATCGGCGCGGTGTTCGCGGCGATGCCGACGGCGGCCGTGAAGTGGACTCGGCGGATCGACCGCGCCGCCGACCGCGGCCTCGAGCGCGCCCACCCGGCGCTGTTGCGGGTGAGGCATCGCGCGGACGCGATCGTCACCGGCGCCTGGGCCTGGGCCGAACCGCGGCTGCGGCCGGCGGCGGCGCTCTTCTTCCGGGGACTCGCGATCGGCGACCGGGCGACGCGACGTGGCTGTGCCCTTGCGGCGAGGGCGGCGACAGCCGCCGGCCAGGTGGTGACGCCGCGGCGGGCGATCGCCGCGGTGATCGTCGCCGCCGGCATCGGGCTCGTCCTGTCTCAGTTCATCGACTACCGCGGGATCGAGATCGGTCAACCGGGCTACGCCGATCTGCCGGGCAGCGTCGCTCGGGCCCCGATGGTCCAGGTGCGGACGGCGGGACAGGCCCACGCCTACCTCCTGGTCCCGGCCGGCCTGCTCGCCGTCGTCATCGGCCTGCTCTGCGGGAGCGGCGGTGGACGCCGACTCGGCCTCGGCGCCGCCGGGCTGGGCCTCGTCTCGGTCGCCGTGATCCTGCTCATCGACCTCCCCAGCGGGCTTGACGCCGGGGCCGAGACTTCCCGCTTCGCGGGCGCCTCGGCTGTACTTCGAGACGGCTTCTACGCCGAGCTCGCGGCAGCCGCGGGGCTGGTTGTTGCCGGACTGCTCTACTATGCGCGGCCGTGCCGAATACGAATCAACTCGTCAGGAAGGGCCGCAAGCGCCCGAAGAAGAAGACCACGACGCCGGGCCTCAAGTCAGGCCAGGGTCGCAAGAAGGGCGTAGCTGCCCCGCAGCGACGTGGCGTCTGCACCCGCGTGGCAACGGTGACGCCGAAGAAGCCGAACTCGGCCCTGCGCAAGATCGCCCGTGTGCGGTTGACCAACGGCATGGAGGTCACCACCTACATTCCCGGCGAGGGACACAATCTTCAGGAGCACTCGGTCGTGCTGATCCGCGGTGGTCGCGTCAAGGACCTGCCGGGAGTCCGGTACAAGGTCGTGCGCGGCACCCTCGACGCGGCCGGAGTTTCCGACCGCAAGCAGGCCCGCTCCCGCTACGGCGTCAAGGCTTCCTGATGCCGCGCCGTTCAGCAGCAACGATCCGGCCGATCGAACCCGACGCCCGGCATCGCAACCGCCTTGTCCAGCAGATCATCAACAAGGTGATGAGCGACGGCAAGAAGTCGCTGGCCGAGCGGATCGTCTACGACGCGCTGGCGGTCGTCGGCGAGCGCACCGGTGAGGATCCGGTCGAGACGCTGGAGACGGCGATCAAACAGCTGACTCCGGTGCTCGAGGTTCGCTCCCGCCGGGTCGGCGGCGCGACCTACCAGGTCCCCGTCGAGGTACCGGCCCGTCGGGCCCGCACCCTCGCGGTCCGCTGGCTGGTCCAGTTCGCCCGCGCCCGTCGCGAGTACTCGATGGCCGATCGTCTCGCCAACGAGATCCTCGATGCGAACCAGCAGCAGGGCAGTGCCTGGAAGCGGAAGGACGACATCTACCGCATGGCACAAGCCAACAAGGCATTTGCCCACTACCGCTGGTAGACGGCGTCAAGAGGTCTCCGGGTCTTGAGCCGCCCGATCCTCGCGGTCGATGTCGACGGGGTGATCTCCCTCTTCGGTTTCGAGGATCCTCCGGACTCAACCCGCTTCCAACTGGTTGACGGCGCGGTCCACTGCATCTCCCTGCGCGCCGGCAGCCGGCTGCTGCGGCTGGCCGAGCACTACGACCTGGTCTGGGCGACTGGCTGGGAGGACAAAGCCAACTACTACCTGCCGGAGATCCTCGGCCTGCCCGAGCTGCCGCACCTGACCTTCGGCGGCGATGCGGTCTTCGGTTCGGCGCACTGGAAGCTCGGCCCGCTCGACGCCTACGGCAAGGGCCGGGCGTTGGCCTGGATCGACGACAACTTCGACGAGAGCTGTTACGAGTGGTCTCGGGACCGTGCGGAGCCGACTCTGCTGGTCCCGACCGAGTCCCACCGCGGCCTCGAAGAGGCTGAAACCGAAGCGCTGATCGCCTGGGCCGTCGGGCTCGATTCCTAGAGACCCGACGCTCTAGACTGAGGCCGGTGACCGGGTTCTGGCCGATCTTCTTCTTGCTCGTGGTCCTCAAGATCCCGGTCGTGGGAGCGATCTGGCTGGTCTGGTGGGCCGGGCAGCCGATGCCTGAGCCGGAGGCGACCGAGGACTCCGACGGCGGCTTCAAGCGCCGGCGGCCGGAGCCGAACCGGCCGCGGGGGCCGCGGCGTGGTCCCCACGGCGGTGGCGCCGCGGCGAGCCTGCCGCCGTGCCCGCCGGGCGGGCGCACCCGCGGCATCAAACCGGCTGCGCTGCCTGCTTTCTCTCGCGCCGGATCTCGCGCAGGTACGGATAGAAGTCGACCTCGACCGTATGACGCTTAGAGGCGACGAAGCGCTTGCGCATCTTCGCTTCCTCGTCGGCGATCTCTTTGCGCATCTCCGCCGCGGGCGGTAGCGTCGCCCGGCCGCCGAGCAGGTCGGCCACCCATTCGGACTGGGCCTCGGCCAGTGGCATGATCGGCCCCAGTGGCTGGATGAAGCCGATGAAATGCAGTCCCGGCCGCTCCACCGAGACCACCCGCCGGTAGAGGGGCAGGCGGTTGTCGGGGGCCGAGAAGACGTCCCCGGCGAAGAAGGGAAAGGTCATCTTGTAGCCCGTGCAGTAGACGACGAGGTCGATCTCCTCTTCGCTGCCGTCGACGAAGCGGACCCCGCGCCCACCGCTGAAGCGCTCGATGTTCGGCTTCACCCTGATGTCGCCGTGGCCGAGCCGCGGCAGCAGCTCCGAGGAGACGGTCGGGTGGGCCTCGAAGAGCTTGTGGTCGGGCTTGGGCAGACCGTAGGCGGTCATGTCGCCGGCGGCGACACCGAGCGCCCGCGAGGCGAAGAAGCGCTGGACGGCGAGCGGCAGCATCGAGGTGATCGGGTTGGAGAGCTCGTCGATCGGCTTGCCGTTGATGTACTTCGGGATCACGTAGGCGCCGCGGCGCATCGCGATGAAGGTCGCGTCGCCGATCCGCGAGGACTCGACCGCGATGTCGGTGGCGGAGTTGCCGATCCCGAGGACCAGAACGCGCTTGCCGCGCAGGATGTCGGCCTCGCGGTAGTGGTGGGCGTGGATCTGCTCGCCGCTGAACTCCTCGGCTCCGGGGAATTCGGGCTCAGGCCAACGCGGGTCCCAGTGGTGGCCGTTGGCGACAAGGACGGCCCGGTAGCGGTTCGTCTCCCGCCCGTCACGACCTTCGACGGCGACCTCCCACTCCCCGTCGACCGGCTCGACACTGAGGACCTCGGTGCGGAAGCGGATCTTCTCGCGCAGACCGAAGTGGTCGACGTATTCGTCGAAGTAGGCGGCCATCTGGAAGTGGTCGGGGTAATCCGGGTAGTGGTCGGGCATCGGCAGGGTCTTGAAGGCCATCACCCGGCGCGAGGTGTTGATGTGCAGCGAGCGGTAGGCCGACGACATCCCGTTGTCGTTTTCGTAGCGCCAGTTCCCCCCCACCGCCGAACCCTTCTCGAAGCAGTCGAAGGCGACCCCGCGCGCGTTCAGCACTTGGGCGGCGGCGATCCCCGAGGAACCGGCGCCGACGATGCAGACCTTCTCCGCGGCGGGCATGGCCGGAATCTACCCGAACCCGACGGCAACTCGCCGTAGGCGAGCTGCCGTCGACCAGGCATTTCACAGAGCCGCCCCGAAGCTAACCCCTGCTCCTGCAGGTCCGGAGGATTTCCGCCGAGGCATTGGTGGTCCGCCCCGTTTCGTAGTCGAAGAACTTCGCCTTGACGTGGGCCTGCAGCCTGCCGTCGAGGCAGCGGGCGGAGACGACGCTGACCGGCCTGCCCCTGTAGCGGAACCGCTTCTGGATCTTCAGCCGGAAGTCCCTGACCGAGCCCGAGCCGCCGGCGATCTTGGGAATCTTGGCGACCGACTTGAGGCCGTAGCGGCCGTGGTGGACCTTCTTGATCTTCACCGTGGTCACAACCGCCGCCGGGGTCGGCACCGTGATGTAGGCGTGGATGTAAAAGGTGGTGACGCCGCCCCTGACGCCGCCGTTGAAGACCAGCAGGTCGCTCTTGACCGGGATCGGGTTCGATTCCGGGAACGCGATCTCGATGTTGGTCTTGCCGCTGCCGATCAGCGCCTTCCTGCAGATCGCCCTGGCGTGCCTGCTGTCCTGGGACTGCAGCTGCCCTGAGCGGCAGGTCGGGTAGCCCTTGACGTTGACGGCGCCGTTCTTGTCGGTTTCGATCACCGCTTCTTTCAGCGCCGGCGGGTGGGTGCCGTCCACCGTCCGGATCTTGCCTTCGGCAAAGAGGGCGATCGGAGCGAACCTCTTCTTCGGCAGCGCGGTCGGCGCGAACTTGCCGTTGAAGGTGAGCCTCAGATTCCCCACCTGATCGGTGGTCGGCTTGTTGGGCTTCGCGGCGCCGCTGGCCACGGCCGCAACCATCAGGGAGAGGAGCAGGCCGAGTGCCACGCCGGTGCGCAGGCTGAGCGGGATTGACTTCGCGAGATTTCTCATATCTCCACCGCTGCCCTCATTGCCCCCAGCTCAAACATCCCTGACAGCCATCTGACAGGGGTGAGCCAGTCCACCCCTGGGGACCGTAGAGAGGAACGGCAATTGACCGGAAGCTTGGTCCATCGGATTTGAAAACAACCAAAAGGAGATTCCGATGACCAAGAAGACCCGCTCATTCCGCCCCTCCCCCGCCATCCTGATCAGCTGCCTGGCACTGTTCCTGGCCCTCACCGGCAGCGCCTTCGCCGTCGGCATCGCCAAGAACAGCGTCCGCTCAGCCCAGATCGTCAACGGCACGGTCCGCACCGTGGACCTCCACAACGCGGCGGTGACGACGCCGAAAATCGCCCCGGCTGCAGTCGGCAGCGAACAGCTCGCCGAAGACGCGGTCTCCTCCCCCAAGGTGGCCGACGGTTCGCTCACCGGCGCGGATATCGCCGACGGCTCACTCACCGGAGCGGACATCGCCGACGCTTCGCTCAGCGGCGCGGACATCGCCCCGAACGCGATCAGGGCGACCCAGTTGGGCACGGTCACCGAGAGGAACAACTCGACCGCGATCAAAGCCGGCCAGGTCGGCAGCGTCACGGTCAACTGCGAGCCCGGCGAACAGATCGTCAGCGGCGGCGGCCAGCCCTCGGTGTTCGGGGTCGAAATGACCACCACCCGCCCCTCGAACAACGGTTGGCTCTACCAGGCCAAGAACAACACCGGCTCCGACCAGACCATCACCGCGTACGCGCTCTGCCTCGTCCAGTAGCAGAAGGCGACAGCGAGCAGCGAAAAGGGCCGGGGAATTCTCCCCGGCCCTTTTGCATGACTCGCGACTTCGGCGAGTCCGTACTTACCCGTGTTATAGGCGGGTAAGTGCGGACTCGTGGACTATTTGGTCTCCTCGGAGGTCGACTCGATCTCCTGCGCGAGCTCCTCGAGCTCCTCGGCGAAGGAGAGGCCGAAGCCCTCAACCGGCGTCTCGACGCCGTCGACGCCAAGCTCGGCTGCGAGCTCGTCTTCTTCGAGCAGATCGTCGTCGCTGGGCGGCTCGATCGCCACCGCCGGCTCGATCGCCACCGTGCGGTAGTGCTTGAGCCCGGTCGCGGCCGGGATCAACTTGCCGATGATGACGTTCTCCTTCAGGCCGACCAGGCGATCGCGTTTGCCCTCGAGGGCGGCGTCGGTGAGCACCTTGGTCGTCTCCTGGAAGGAGGCGGCGGAGAGGAAGGACTCGGTCGCCAGCGAGGCCTTGGTGATCCCGAGGATGACCTCCTCGCCTTTGGCCGGGGTGCCGCCTTCTTCCTTGGTCTTCTTGTTCAGTCGTTTGAGGCTGCCGCGATCCTCCAGCTGACCCGGAAGCAGGCTGGTCGAGCCCTTCGACTCGATCCGCACCTTCTTCAGCATCTGCCGAGCGATCAGCTCGATGTGCTTGTCGTTGATGTCGACGCCCTGGGCGCGGTAGACCCTCTGGACCTCGGCCACCAGGTAGAGCTCAACCGCGGTGCGGCCACGAATCGCGAGCAGGTCCGCCGGGTACAGCGAGCCTTCGTTGAGCTGCTGGCCGACCTCGACTTTCTCACCGTCGCTGACGTGCAGGCGGGTCCGCAGCGGGAAGCTGTAGGCGTGCTCCTCGCCGCTGGACTCGGTGACGATCACTTTCAGCGCTTTGTCGGTCTCGTCGATCGAGACCTTCCCGGCCACCTCGGCCATCTGCGCCAGACCCTTCGGTTTACGCGCCTCGAAAAGCTCGACGATGCGCGGCAGTCCCTGGGTGATGTCCTGGCCCGCGACACCACCGGTGTGGAAGGTGCGCATCGTCAGCTGGGTCCCGGGCTCACCGATCGACTGGGCGGCGATGATGCCGACCGCGTCGCCGATGTTGACCGTGAACCCGGTCGCCGGAGCGACGCCGTAGCAGGAGCGGCACACACCCGCTTCGGCCTCGCACTTGAGGGCCGAGCGGACCGGAATCATGATCTCTTCGTCGCCGAACGCCTCGGCGATCTCCTCGACGTCGGCCAGGGTGATTTCCTGGTTGCGCTTGAGCAGCTCGCGACCGCGTTTGGTTTCGAGCTTTTTAGCCGCCAGACGGCCGAACAGGTTGTCGTTGAGAGAACCGTCGTCCTTGCGCAGGTCCATCTCGATGTGTTCTTTGGTTTTGCAGTCCTCCTGGCGGACGATGACGTCCTGGGCGACGTCGACCAGACGGCGCGTCAGGTAGCCGGAGTCGGCCGTACGCAGCGCCGTGTCGGCGAGACCCTTTCGGGCACCGTGGGTGGAGATGAAGTACTCCAGCACCGAGAGGCCCTCCATGAAGTTGGCCTTGATCGGCCGCTCGATGATCTCCCCTTTCGGGTTGGCCATCAGACCGCGCATCCCGGCCAGCTGGCGGATCTGTTTGAACGATCCGCGGGCTCCGGAGTTGGCCATCATGAAGATCGGGTTCAGCTCGTCGAGGTTGTCCTCCATCGCCTGGGCGACCTCGTCCGTTGCCCGGTTCCAGTGCGCCGTGACCGCCTCGTGGCGCTCCTCGGCGGTGATGTAGCCGTCGTCGTACTGGCCCTGGATCTCTTCCGTCTGCTTCTCGTAACGCTCGAGGATTTCAGCCTTCTCGGGCGGCGAGACCACGTTGTTCTTGGCGACCGTGATGCCGGCCTGACTGGCGTAGCGGAAGCCCAGGTCCTTGAACGCGTCGAGGACCTGGGAGACCGGCGGTGCGCCATAGGCGACGACGAGGTCGGAGACCATCGCGTTGACGTCCTTCTTCTTCAGCGAGTGGTTGACGAACTCGTACTGGTCCGGATCGAAGTCATCCTCGAGCGCGTCGGCGAGGGCTCGCTCGATGCTTTCGTTGAAGATGATCCGCCCGACCGTGGTCAGGAAGTGCTCCTTGCCGGCCCGCCGGTACTCGGCCTGATCGTGCAGTTTGCAGCCGCCGTTCTCGTAGAGGAGCTCGGCCTCCTGGGCGGAGCGGAAGACCTTGACCTTCGGCGCCGAGCCGTTCTTGGCGCCCGCGGCCTTGCCGGCCTTCAGCTGCTCGTCGATC
>CAWHKY010000001.1:0-480513 GCA_963830135.1 uncultured Solirubrobacterales bacterium | reverse complement strand
AACCTTGTTGAGCATCTGGCGTGCCCACCACTTCGGCGGGCGAGCCCCGGGGGAGTTGGCCGGAAGTGCTTGGGGGAAGTTCATAGCGCGGCATGGTGCAGGCCTTGGCTAAACGCCCGATGAGAGGCTTCGATGTCGCACGAAATCTGTCTTTGTTGCTCACTCTCCGGCGACGTCCCGGCGCACGAATACAACTGCCGCCACGACCAGCGCCGGAAGCGCGTAGAGCGCGCAGACCCAGAGCGCGCGCAGGATCGGCGCCCAGTCGACGGGCACCCGCAGGAAGCCCTGCCAGTCCTGGAACTGGGTGCTGAGCAGGTAGGGCTGCAGGCCGCCGAGGCCGGGCAGGATGCCGACAAGCTGCAGCAGTAGCGAGAACATCAGCGTGCCGACGATCGCCGCCGCGCTGTTGCGGAAGAGGGTCGAGAAGCACAGCCCGATGCTGGCGACGGCGAGGATCGGCAGCAGGTAGACGGCGAGGCTGGCGCCGACCAGGGCGAGGCCGTGCGAAGCCGAGACGCGGGTGCCGGAGAGGGTGACGATCGGGTTGAAGCCCGAAGCGACGATGCCGGCGATCAGGGCGACGACGCCGCTGAGGACGATCGCGGCGACCGCGTAGGTGACCGCGGCCAGCGCCTTGCCGGCGAACACCTGCTGGCGCTCGACCGAGCGGGTGAGGATCGTCTTCAGGGTGCGGTCGCGATTCTCGGCGGCGACGATGTCGCCGGCGACCAGGGCGGTGATCAGCGGGAAGAGCCAGACCGAGCCGAACAGCAGCAGGACCAGCGGGATCGCCAGGCCGGTGTCGTGCACGTAGCGGCCGAAGGCGACGTCGCGCGGTTCGCCGTTGCGGAGCGCCAGCGCGCTGACGAAGATGATCGGCACCGCCACCGCGGCGCCCAGCCCGAGGTAGGTGCGCTTCTGGGCGCGCAGCTTGCGCAGCTCCCAGCGGTAGACGGTCAGCACGCCGGGCATCAGGCGAGCTCCTCGGCGGCGGCGGCCATCCGCTCGGCGCTCGGCGCCTCGTCGTCTCCCTCGGTGAGCTGGAAGAAGAGGTCCTCGAGGCTCGCCTGCCGCGGGCTCAGCTCCAGCACCGGCGCGCCGGACTCCGCCAGCGCCAGCGACAGCTCGCCGACCGCGGCCTCGCCGGCGGCGCGGAACAGCAGCCCGCCGCCCGGGGCCGTCGCGCACGTCTTCGATCCCCGCCTGCGCCGCAGATACCTGACGCGCCCGATCGTCGTCGCCGGTCCGCAGGCGGTAGCTGACGCCGGCGCGGTCGCGCAGCTCGGCCAGCGCGCCCTCGTAGACGACGCGGCCGCGGCGCACGATCGCGACCCGGTTGCAGAGCTCTTCGACCTCGAACAGCAGGTGGCTCGACAGCAGCACGGTGATCCCGCGGGCGGCGAGGTCGCGGATCAGCTCGCGCATGTCGCGCATCCCGCCCGGGTCGAGGCCGGTCGCCGGCTCGTCGAGCAGCAGCAGGCGCGGGCGGCGCAGCAGCGCCGCGGCGATCCCCAGCCGCTGGCGCATCCCGTGCGAGTAGCCGCCGACCCTGTCCTTCGCCCGGCCGGCCATCTCGACCACGTCGAGCACCTCGTCGATCCGCGCCGCGGCGTCGCCGCCGTCGAGCGCGGCGCAGAGCCGCAGGTTCTCGCGCCCGCTCAGGTAGGGGTAGAAGGCGGGCGCCTCGACGAAGCCGGCGACGCCCGCCAGCGCGGCGACGCCGAGCTGCGGGTCGCGGCCGAACAGCCGCACCGAGCCCTCGTCGGGCCGGATCAGCCCCAGCATCATCCGCAGCGAGGTCGTCTTGCCGGCGCCGTTGGGTCCGAGATAGCCGAAGACGTCTCCGGGCTCCACGGTCAGGTCGACATTGTCGACGGCGAGCAGCTCGCCGTAGCGCTTGACCAGGCCGCGGACCTCGATCGGCGCCGCTTCGGCCACTGGTTAGAGGCCCTGCGCGGCTTCCTGGGCGACCGGCGGCGTGACCGAGCCGACGACGGTGTAATCGACGCCGCCGCGGCGGAAGCGGATCAGCGTGCCGAGCGGCGTTTCCAGCTGCTGGGCCTGGCGTCGCCCCTTCGATCGTCACGCTCGGGAGCTGCAGCCCGCCCGTTTCTTCGCCTTCGCCCGATCCGGCTTCGCCGCCCGGCAGCTCGAGCACGGCGATCCCGCCGAGGCCTTCGCCGTAGGTGAGCAGCGCGCCGGCGTCTTCGCCGCTGGAGATCAGCCGCACCTGGTCGCGGGCCATGCCGGCGAGGCTCGGCGGGGCGCTGAGCGCGAACGAGGTCTTCGCCTGGACGGCTTCCAGCCCGGTGACCGGAGCGGAGTCGCCGCTCCCCTTGCCCTCGCCGCCGGCCGGCGGGTTCAGGTTGACGACCTTCGCCCCGGGCGGAGGCGAGACTTCGAAGACCGATTCGGCGACCGGCCCGAAGGAGATTTCGGTCGCGCTCAGCTCGAGCACCGGCGAGCTTTCGCCCTTCGCGTAGACGGCGGCGCGCAGCGGCGCCCCGTTGGCGGCGTCCCAGGCGAGCTCGGCGCCGCCGACGAGGCCGCCGTTCGCCTTCGGCGAGACGTGCAGCGTGTAGGCGGCGCTGGCCGGCGACGTCGGAGGGGATCGCGCCGCTCAGGTCGGCGTGCTTCATCGCTTCTTCGATCCCTTCCTGGACCCTGGCGAGCGACGGCGCTTCGTCCTTGCCGGCTTCGCCTTCGCCGGCCTTTTCGCGCTGCGGCAGCGTCCCCTCGTAGGCCGTTTCCGTGCCCGGGTCATAGACCGTGAAGCTCCGCTTGTCGACCAGCACCTGGAAGTCGCCGCCGCTGCTCTTCGAGACGTCGGCCTGCAGCTCCAGCCGCAGGCGGCCGTCGGCCGAGGCCCAGAGCCTGCCGGAGGCGCCGCCGAGCAGCGGGTCGGAGCCTTCGAGCACCGATTCGCCGATCAGGTTGTCGGTGAAGTGGACCCGGGCGGTCACGCCTTCGAGCGGCGGTGCGCTCAGCGCGTCGTGGACCGCTTCGGCGAGCGGCTTCGGCGGCGGGGTGGGGCCGCCGCCGGTGGCGGCGAGCGCGATCGCCGCAGTGGCCGCAGCGAACAGAGTCAGCGCGGCTCCGATCGCCAGAAGCCGCAGGGTCGAGATGCGTCGCAGGTAGTTCATCGCGTTCCTCATGCAGAGCGTCCCGCAAAGGGTAGGGCCGCTTCCTAAACGGCGAATGAGAGGTCGACTGATAGTAGTCCTCGCCCCTGCTCCGCCAAATCCGACCCCCCGCTCTGAGGCCAAGCCGGACGCAGGCGCTGATCAGCGCCCTGACCTTGCTCGTGGCCGCCCTGGCGCTCTGCTTCGACGGCACACGCGACGGCGACCTCTACCTGCAGCTCGCGAGCGGTCGCTTCGTCGCCGCGCACGGGGTGGTGAGCATCGACCCATTCCAGACGATCGCCCACGGGGAGCCCTGGCTGAACCAGCAGTGGCTGTGCGAGCTGCTCGTCTATCAACTGGTGCGCGTAGTCGGCGTCACCGGATTGACCGTCGCTCTACGCCATCCTGCTGGCGGCGCCCCTGGCGCTGCTGCTGTGGCTGTGCCGCCGCAAGGGGGCGTCGATGATGGTCGCGCTCGCCGCCCTCTACTGCCCGGGCCTGTGGGTGATCGCCCACCCGCGCGCCGCCGGCTTCAGCCTGCTGGCCTTCTCGCTGCTGGTGGCGATCGTGGTGCTGACCTGGTTGCGCCGGAGCCCCGGGCCGCCGCCGGGGCGCCTGCGCTGGGCGGTGCCGGCGACGCTTGCCGTCTTCGCGCTGTGGGCCAACCTCCACGGCGGCTTCGTCGCCGGGCTGGGGCTGATCGCCCTTGTCGCAGCCGGCCTCGCCCTGGAGCGCAAGCTGGGCGGCGGCGAGGAGATCGACCCGCGACGTGTGGTCGCGCTCGCGGCGACGGGCATTCTCGCCGCCGGCGTGGCGATGCTTGCCACGCCGCTCGGCGACGAGCTCCTCTCCTACCTGGCGAGCTTTCGCAATTCGGCGATCTCGCTGGCCAGCTCCGAGTGGCTGCCGTCCTTCCAGTCGCCGCTGGCGATCGCCTACATGATGATCGCGGCCGTCTTCGTCGCCTGGCTGTGGTGGAGGGGTCGCGGTTTCGGAGGGCTGACCCCGGGACTCGTCGCGCTCGGGTTCCTGGCCTTCGCGGCGCTCTCGCTGCGCAACATCGCCTTTGTCGGGCCGGTCGTCGCCTTGGCGATCGCCTCGCTGGCGCCCGACCGGCCGCTTCGGGTTCCGCTGCCGCTGATCGGGCTCACGCTGGCGGCCTCGCTGGGGGCGGCGGCGACCTGGGCGATCGCGGTGGGGCCGGCGCGAAACGAGCCGATCCTCGACTCGCGCCTGATCGACTACGCCCTCCACCACCCGCCGCCCAGCGGGCACATCGCCGCCTACGCCGGGATCGGCTCCTACATGCTGTGGCGCTCGCCGCGGGCTCGGGTCGAGCTTGACGGCTGGCTCGAACACTTCTCCGCCGCCGAGCTGCGCGAGACCTACGCCGTCCTCGACGGGCGCTTCGCCAACCCCGCGCCATACGTGCGCCGGCTTCGCATCGGTGCGGTGATCGTCGATCGCCATCGCGCGATCGCGGCCCTGCGCGCGCATGGCTTCGCGGTGCGGCTCAGGACCCCGACGGGCACCTATCTCGTCAAGCGGCCCGCGCCGACTCGCTCCCGAAGCGGATCAGTCAGAATCCTCGGCGAGGAGGGCACGGGAGGCGGCCGAGCGGTTGCGAGCGCGAAGCTGGCGAAGCCCAAAGAAGGCGACTAGCGCCACGGCCACTGCCGCGACCGCGTAGTCGGCGTAGCCGAAGCTTTCGTGGAAGGACTCCCAGCTGCCGCCCAACGCCCAGCCGACGGCGGCGAACGAGAAGCACCAAAGGGCAGAGCCGAGCAACGTCAACGGCACGTAGAGATGGATCGGCGAGCGAAATACGCCGGCCGGGATCGAGATAAAGGACCGCACGACGGGCGTGATGCGGCCGAGGAAAACGGCGCGCGGGCCGTAGCGCTCGAACCAGCGCTCGGCGCGGGCAAACGTCTCGGGCTTCAGGTGCAGCCAGCGCCCGTAGCGCTCGATCAGCGTCCGGCCGCCGAAGCGCCCGATCGCCCAGCCGACGAGAGCTCCCAACAGATAGCCGAAGGTGCCGGCGACGGCGAGGACCAGGTAGCTCTCCAGGCCGCTGGACAGGCTCAGCCCGAAGAGGGAGGCCTGGTGGCCAGAGACGGCACCGGCTGCGAGTACCCCCGCGTAGAGCATGATCAGCTCCCCGCCGGCGGGGAGCAGAGCGTCGAGGGCCATCAAGGCGAACACCGCGTAGACGCCGTTCTGGGCGATCCAGTCGGTGATGGTGGCGGAGATGCTGGCGAGGACGATCAAGGCGTAAGGGGAATCAGGGGGCGAGCGGCACGGCAGCCCAACGGACGCGGCGATAATGGTTGCTGCTCCTTAAGTCAAGATGAGAAGCCCGATCCGAACCGCGAATCTCTCCAGCCTCCCCGCCCTCGCGGTGCGACAATGGCCGGGTGAGCGAGACCAACGTGGAGCTGGCCCGACGCGGTTATGAAGCCGCGCTGCGGGGGGACCTCGACGCCGTCCGCGAGTTCCTCGATCCCGACGTCAAGTGGCACGGCGGCGATCCCTCCGACTCCACGGCCTGCCATAACCGCGAGCAGGCCCTGGCGGTGATGCGCCATGCGTTCGCCCGCCAGGGCATCGGCGAGCTCATCGACGTCAGCGGCGCGGGAGAGAAGGTTGTCGTCATCATCCGGCAGGCGGCGGATGGCGGCGAGGAGACGACGCCGGTCGCCAACCTGACGACCTTCCGCGACGAGAGGGCCGTGGAGATGATCCATTATCCCGACCCCGAGGACGCGCTCGCCGCGGCGGGCCTCTGAGGAGCGCAACTCGTGCCGGATGCCCAGCCCTCGCAGCCCAGCCCCGTCCCCGAGCACCTGAGCACGGTCACGCCGCGGCTCGTCGTCCCCGATGGCGCCGCCGCGATCACGTTCTACGCGGAGGCTTTCGGTGCGGAGGAGGTCGGTGAGCGCTTCAATGGGCCGGAGGGTGAGCTGATCCACGCTGAGGTGCGGATCGGCGATTCGGTAGTGATGATCACCGAGGAGGGGGGGGATGGAGCGCCGGCGCGCTCGCCGCAGTCTCTCGACGGGGCCGTCAGCGCGATCATGGCCACCCACTGGGAGGACGTGGATGCTGCATGGGCGCGGGCGGTCAAGGCTGGAGCAGAGGTGCTCTTCCCACTGGCGGACCAGTTCTACGGCGACCGCGCCGGTCGCCTGCGCGATCCCTTCGGCCAGCAGTGGATGATGAGCCAGCGGATCGAGCTGCTCAGCGGCGAGGAGATGCGCCGTCGGGCACGGGCTTAGCGCACGGGCAGGCCCGCATCCACGAGACGGACGGCGATCAGTCTCTCGACGAGCGCCTTTGGCAGGGGGCGGTCGATCGGGAAGTGCAGCGAGCTCTTGGTCATCGTGTAGCCATCGAGCTGATCGCCAAGCTCGCCAAGGACCGAGCCGCTGAAGGGCAGGTAGCTGAGGTGATTTTTGAACGCCGCAAACCCGGCGATGACCTTGCCGTGCAAGCGGAAGGCAGGAACGCGGTATGAGATCACCTCTTCGGCCTCCGGGACGATCTCGAGAATCATGCGGCGCAGCTCCTGAAGCGTCGTGCGCTTCGGCTCCTCGAGATCACGGAGGTAGTTGTCGACCTGCTCGGCGGACATCCCAGCGGCAGTGTAGGGATGCGTGGTCTCGCTCTGGGCGATTTGCAAGCGGCTCGGCACCCTGCGGGAGACGTTCGCAAAGGACGAAAAGCGGACCACAGGCGGACCACAGCGAGAATCTCGAACTGATCGACTGAGGTCAGGGCGCTTAAGACCGCTGGCGCGCTACGGGCAGCGGCAAGAGAATTGACTAGGAGTCCGACCAAACGAAGGCGCCGCGGGGTGCGCCGTGGAGCTCTCTGAGGGCCTCGTCTATTGCTTCCTGAGCTTCGCGGCGAAGCGCAAAGGACGATTTCCCGCCGTGCCACGAAGGCTTCGCGTAGCAGGCCTTGCCGTCCATCGGCGAATCCCGGTCTCGGCACCCGCGACTCGTCCCGTGCGACATCGTCGGCTCATCTATAGGGGTGACCGCTCCTCTCGACCAGCGTGGCTGAAGTAGTCTGCGGGCGATGAATTCTCGCCTGGCCCGGCTTCGCCAGCAGCGACGAGGGCGCCGATCCGCACGATGACGGCCCAGGCCGCGACCCAGACCGACGGCGGCATCCGCATCGAGGGCGTGACGAAGTCCTTCCGCGGCCCCCAGGGCCCCGTCCGCGCGGTGCGCGGCATCGATGTGGCGATCGCCGCCGGTGAGACGGCCGCGCTACTCGGTCCCAACGGCGCGGGCAAGTCAACCACGATCGACATGCTCTTGGGCCTCGGCAAGCCTGACGGCGGCACCGTCACCGTCTTCGGCCGCCCACCCCGCGAGGCCGTCGACGCGGGACTGGTCGGCGCGATGCTGCAGAGCGGCGCGCTGATCCGTGACCTCTCGGTGCGGGAGCTCGTCGCGATGATGTCCTCGCTGTATCCGCGTCCTTTGGACGTCGAGGAGGCACTCGAGCTCACCCGACTGCAGCGCATCTCCTCTCAGCGCACGCAGAAGCTCTCCGGCGGCGAGACCCAGCGGGTCCGCTTCGCCGTCGCGATCGTCTCCAATCCCGAGCTGCTGGTGCTGGACGAGCCGACGGTAGCGATGGACGTCGAGGCCCGCCGCGAGTTCTGGGCCATCATTCGCGAGTTCGCCGCCGGAGGCAGGACCGTGCTGTTTGCGACCCACTACCTTGAGGAGGCCGACGCCAACGCAGACCGGGCGATCCTGATGGCCCACGGGCGGATCGTCGCCGACGGCCCGACGACCGAGATCAAGGCGCGGGTAGGGAGGCGGACGCTCCGCGCGACACTGCCGGGCGTCAATCCATCGAGCCTGGCAGGCCTGCCCGGGGTAGCCTCGGCTGAGCGCCACGGCGATGCGGTGATCCTGAACTGCATGGACTCCGACCAGAGCATCAGGGCGCTGCTCAGTCGGTACCCGGCGGCGAGGGATATCGAGATCGCCGGGGGAAGCCTCGAGGATGCGTTCCTCGAGCTGACGGGCGAGCCGGACGCCAACGAGCCGGAGCCGGTGGCGCGATGAACGGGGTCGCCTACACCCGCTTCGAGCTGCTGCGAACGTTCCGCAACCGCCGCTTCCTGCTCTTCTCGCTTGGCTTTCCGCTGGTCTTCTTCTGGCTGATCGCGGCGCCTCAGCACGACAAGATCATCAGCGGCACCGGGCTCACCTACGCCACCTACTACATGGTCTCCCTGGCGTCGTTCGGAACCATGATGTCGATGATCTCGACCGGGGCCCGGATCGCCGGCGAGCGCCAGGCCGGGTGGACCAGGCAGCTGCGGATCAGCCCGCTGTCGGTGCGCGCCTACTTCCGCGCCAAGGTGTTGACCGGATACGCGATGGCGCTGTCGAGCCTGCTCGTGCTCTACATCTCGGGATCGCTGCTCGGCGTCAGCCTGCCCGCCGGGCGCTGGTTGGAGATGACCGGGCTGATCATGGTCGGGCTACTGCCGTTCGCCGCTCTCGGGATCCTCGTCGGCCATCTCGTGAACATCGACTCGGTCGGCCCGCTGATGGGCGGCATTGTGTCGATCCTTGCCTTCCTCAGCGGCACCTGGTTCGCGATCACGAGCGGCTTCCTGCTCACCTTCGGGCAGTTCCTTCCCTCGTGGTGGCTCGTCCAGGCTCGTAACGTCGCACTCGACGGCCACGCCTGGGGCATCCGCGGCTGGATCACGGTCGCGGCGTGGACGGTGATCCTCGCGACCGCTGCGGCCTGGGCGTATCGCCGAGACACGGCCAAGGTCTAGTCAGAGGCGTGAGGCCGGACGGATAGGCGGCGGTGAACCTGGCGTCGTCGCCGCGGATCAGGGCGCGCACCGGGAGATCGCGGTCCCGCGGATCCCGGACGAGGTCTCTCATCTGCCGGGCCGGCCAGGCATCGGTGAGGATCCTTCACACGCTCGTCGCCGAGGCGGGACGCCGAGCCCGCCGGCGACGGCCTCGGCGAGGATCCTCGCGCGCGAGTCGCAGCACGAGAGCGCAGACCTGAGCGGCGACCCGAGTAGGTCCGGTGGCGCGGCGAGACGTGCGTCGGAGGATGGCCCTCATGACGAAGTGCGACGATCTCGGGCTTCCTTCATCCGGTGGAGAGAAGGCGCGAGGCAGCCGGCTCGATCAGCTTCCATGACCAGCGTCAAGCCAAAGGATGCATGGCTTCCGCCCGACTCGACCGACCAAGAAGCTGAAGCCGGGCAAGTACACCTTCGAGGTCCGCGCCGTCGGCCCCGGCGGGACCGACCCGAGTCCGGCGAAGAAGAAGTTCAAGATCGGCTAGGCCCTCGCTTTCGAACCTGGCGCGCCCCACGGCGCCCGACGCCAGGGACAGCTGAGTTGATCGAAAGGCTCGTCATCTGGCCGCTGCTTCTGCCGATGGCGCCAAAAGAGAAGTCCTCGCCGAAGCAGGCGTCTCCGTTGAGGCTCGCCGGACGATCGCAAAGGACGGAGGCTGTCGCTGGCGGTTGACGTCCTCGCATCCACGCGCAAAAGCGGCAGCGTGAGGCGCTCAAGGCCGGCGGCAGGAGGACGCATCACACCTGGCCTGGCCCTCTGGTCTAGAGTCTCGCCCCGACCGCGCGTCGAGCGCGAAGGGACGGAACGGGAGCCCCGCGGCACGGACCATCTGCTCGCCGTTGACCGAAGCCGTGACCTCGACCGCGTGGCCGGCATCGGCCAGCGCACGGCCGAGGCAGACGAAGGGCTGCACGTCCCCGAGCGTGCCGTAGGCAACCAGAGCGATCCTCAATTCAGGTCGCCCTCTGCCAGGCGGTCGAGGATCTCCTCGCCGTGATCCTCGATCAGCAGATGACCAACGTCCTCAAACCAGACGGGACGGGCATCGGCGAGGGTCTCGATCCAGTGCAGCGCATGGGTCGGGGGCGCGATCGCGTCGCGCCGGCCGTGGAACACATGGACCGGGATGCCGATCTCGGCCGGGTCGAACCTGTGGGGTGTCTGAACCCGATTCCGCGCGAGCAGCGGCGGTGGGGCGCCCGTACCCCTGCTCGGCGTGAGCGCGGCCTGACCCGAGGTGTCCTGTTGTCGGGATTCGGGTTTCGGCACCCCACAGGCATCCGAGTGGCAGAACGATCGGCAAGGTCACCCCCTCCCAATCGGCCAACTGCAAAGAAACGCGCGCAAACCCGATACTGCACATACCACTGCGTATGATCGGCGCTGACCGGGGGCGCCCGCCATCTCAGCAGTCGACCTTGATCGACCCGTGCGCTTCGAGCGTGCGGCCACCGACCTTGACGGCGATCACGACGCGGTAAGTGCCGTCTCCGGCCGCGAGACTGCCCCCCTGCAGGCTGATCCAGCGGAAATATTCGTCGGCGCTCGTGCCGCCGCCGGAGACCGTCCCGACGCTCTCCTTGCCGTCGTGGAAGACGGCCTTGTGGAAGGGGACGCCTTCTTCGGAGATGCCGGAGCCGAATCTCTGGGTAACCCAGGGAGCGGTCATCGTGATCGAGGTCTTGGCGCCGGCGGGGATCCTCGTCGCCCTGACGAGGGCGGTGAAAAGCATTTCGTGCGGCGTGGCCGCTTCGCCGAACACGTAGTAGCAGGCATTGATCGGCTTGGACTCCGTCACTTTGGTCCCAGGGGTGAACGGGTTCTCGTTGACGGAGAGGGCGGTGATCTTCAACGAAGGGCCGCTCGCCTTCTTATGGCCCTTGGCGCCCGCCTGCGCCGCCGCGAACGGCGAGAGCGCCAGCACCAGGAACAGGGCGAAGGCGAGATTGCGGGCTCTTCTCGACCGCGGCGCCCTCATCTGGTCGAGCCGCCGATCTTCGCTCGCAGCGTCACCGTGGCGCTGTCGCACTTGGCGCCCTCTTCGAGCGTCTCCGTGGCGCGGATCTTGCCGGTCATGGTGCCGTTATGGGCCACCCGGAGCGAGGCGACGACCTTCGCGAAGCCGTCCTGGTTGGCCTCCACGAAGCCGCTCCTGCGGATCCGGTTGTAGGCCGGAAAGAACGTTTCCGAGCTCGTTTCGTGGATCGACGGACATCGCAATTCGATGATGGTCTCAAGGCTTTCCAGCGCCTCGACGCACTTGTTCTCACCGCAGCCGACCACCTTCAGCTTCACCGGGTTTCCCTGGCTGGTCTTGCCGGCGTAGAGGCCCTGCTTGAACGGCTTGCTTGACCGGCGAGGGCACTAGTCGCCCCAAGCAGGCAGGTCGCAGACGCAGCGGCGAAGATGAGGGTCTTCCGCATGTTTTCTTCCTTCTTTCTCCAGACAGGTGGACCCTAGACTCTGTTCGGGCGAACCTCAATACCCAGGATGGCGGCCTCGGCCTCCGCCTCGAGTGTCCTTCGCGGTTACCGCGAAGATCCCGGGCCTGAAACGTAGGCAGTCCTTCAGGGCGCGTCAAGCCACGCCTAAGGGAAGCGAACCCTGCGAGGCCACGCCCGCCTGCTCAACGGGCTCGGACGCCCCTTCGCCCGTCGAGGGCCGCATCTTGATTGCGCTGGATGCCTTGCGCCCCGAGATCCGCTCGGGCATGATGATGATGTCTCGTCTCATCCGAAGCCTTGGAAATGAGACGGAGGAAGCCCTTGAAGTTCGCCCCGTTGTTTGGTCAGACCTGGAAGTTGTCGATCCTCGCCGCCGTCGTGGCGCTGCTGTGCCTGGTGACCGCGGCGACCGCGGCTGCGCCGCCGCTGCCAAAGACGGCGAAGGCTTATTCGACGGGCGGCTTGGTCCATGGAGTCAGCCTGACTCTGGTTACCAGCGCGACCAATCCGAAGCGGATTGAAAAGGGAGAGGCCGCCGTCGGAAGCCAGTACGCCATGAGCGGCGGGGGGGTCCAGTGCCCGAAGGCGAAGAAGGGCGAAGGGTCCCATGAAGTTCCGTTCGCCGTCTTCGGCTTCCCCGGAGCGACGCTGAAGATGGTTAAGGGCGCCTATGGCTTCTCGAAGACCACCAAGGAGAGGACCTCGGCCCTGGGCAGCCCCGTCGCCGAGTTCAAGCTGAAGGTGAAGATCGTCGGCAAGGTGACGAGTCCGACCTCGATCCGCGGCACCGTGAAGGTGACCGGGGGACCGTGCACGAGGAAGAAGCCGGTCAGCTTCAAGGCCAAGCTCGATCCGAAACTGCCGGTCGCACCGGGTCAGTAGCGCCCGCCCGCATCAGCGTCACCCGCCGCGGCAGTCAAGGGCATTCTCCAGCAAGAGGACGCTCCTGGGAGAGTTCCTCGGGTCGTTGCGGGCGGATCAGGAGGATCCGGCGACAAGGTGGAGCTTGAGCGGCCGACCGAGCTGCATCGGCATCAGGTTCGGGTCGGTCATGCAAATGGTGAACTGGCCGCCGTTGCCTGTGATGCTTTCCGGGGCGCCCATGAACCCCGAAAGACGGTCTCTGGCGGGATCGAAAGCGTGTGGGGTGCATAAATTCGATCGGATCGCGGGACCCGGCTCGAGCACCCGCCGCCTCCCTGCTGGGCCCGCGATCGAGGTCCGGGGAGCCGGAGCGGTACGTCTTCGCCGTCAGGTGCTGGCCAGTTCTCGGGCAAGGCGTAATCTGGAACAATCTCGGATGTGAGCCGTCGGTGCCTGATCTTTCTCGCGGTGGCCGCATTGGCTATCGGTGTAACTGCCGGACCGGCAGCCGGATCAAGACAGCCCTGGTCGCAGTCGAAATTCAGCCTCAACAATCCTCACAGCCACGGCGATCAGGGTCTGACGATCGTTGAATTCCTCTCCAACCATCTCCTGAAGAGCGGGCGGACGACTTCAATCCCGGCGGATAACGTATTCGGGGTCGAAGGAGTCGAACGCGCGGATCTGATTGTGGAGGTCTCGCTCTCCTGCGATCCGGTGCCCGAATTCGGACCGTTCCGACCGGCGGCTTCCCGAACGTTCTTCATCGTACGCGGCCCGCAGGGGCTCGGCTCGATTCGCGTAAAGGCAAACAGGTTCCGGCTTCAAACCCGGGCATTCGATGGCGCCTCCAGGCAAGGCCATCTGACCTTCTCGGGGACCTTCAGTCACCACGGTGCCAGAGTGGCCGGCTCGATCGCCGTTGATATCCCGGCGCTGGAAAATGAAGGGGTCGCTCTGACCAACTGCCAGACCGATCCTGGTCGAAAGCCGGCAAAGCTCGGGCGGCCACTGCGGTTCCACATCCTCGCCACGGGGTAGTTCCTCGAGCCACAGGCGATGCCCGACGATCCGGTGGCATTTCAGGGTCTGGTTGACGGCGGCATCGAGAAGTTGCCGGTCAGGGCGAGGATCCTCTTGAGAATCAGCTGGTGGTCGCGAGAGACGAATCGAACCCCGAATCGCCCAGTCCATACTCCACCGTCGGGGTTGCTTCACCTCTAGGCCATCGGCCTGGTCCTTCGGCCATAGCGGAGGCGAGAACCGAATCCGGGACCTTCGGGTGAATTGGGGCTACCATGTCCGAGTCATGCGGACCATTGCAATGGGATTCGCAGTAGCAGCCGTGCTTTGTCTGGTGTCCACCGCGAGCGGCCACTCTGCGCCTGGCCGGGATCTCCGCGCCGCCGTCTCCCGTCCAGCCCGCCCGTCAGACCTCTTGCCGAAGCCGCGCCCATGCGGGACCAAGGGCGCCAATCTCGAATCCTGCCTCTTGACCTCGACGGTGGGGACCCTCCGGATCTCGCCGCACGTTGCGCACCCGGGCAAGGTGATCACGGCCAGGATCGAACACTTCAGCTGCATCGACATACCGCTGACGGGTCCTTGTCCGGTCATCTGGAACGAAACGGGGGTCCACGCTCTCCGGGGCAGCGTCGCCTCCTACCTGCGGCCGATCACGCGCTGCGGGAAAGCTGACCACCTCTGTCGCTGGCGGGTGTCCAAACATGCCAAGACGACGCGCTTCGAAGTGCTCGGCGCAAACATCACCAGGTCGGCGGGGGTGGAAGGCGTAGAACCCTTCGACGCGATCATCAACGACTATGTCGGCATCCTCGGGCCCAAGCCGCCGCCACCGCTGCCCAAGCCGCTCCCCCCGACTCAGCCCATTCCCACGCCGATTCCTCCGGTACTCCCTCCTCACCGTTCGGGATGAGAGCGGTGGCTTGCGCCCAACCGATCAATGGTCTAGAGCCCCGCTGATCGCACCCTTCAGCGGCTTCTCTCGCAAGAGCGCCCTGAGACCGCCGCCGTCCCCCAGACCGAGCAGAACGCCTTGCAGCTCAGCGGCGGCTTCGGAGAACTCCGCCAGCGTCAGGGTTCGCTCCTGGGCCAGACGACAGAGCCAGCGCTGAGCCATCACATCGAAACGATCTGCGGCGCGTGCCGTCGCCTCCCGAGCTACTCGGCGAAGCTCGCAGGCCATGCTGGCCACCGACGTGCCGCCCGGTCAATTCCGGGCCTCATCGATGTTGGATTCCCCGTGTTGGGGCTCCAGGTCAGGACTTTCACCTCCGATCTCAACGTCATGCTCGGCACACCCGCTTCGGCCTACGGCCTCCGCTACGCGGCGGGGGCGCTACCGGCGCTCATACCTGGGGAATTCCTGTTCCTCGATCTGGGGAGTATCTGGTTCCCCGGGCCACATGGTCGACAGCCCGTGTATCAGGGGGTGGTGGCGCGAATGCTCACGAGGATGTCGCCGTCCCCGATGTTGGTCCCCCCTTGAAAGAACCTGATCGCCATCAGGCTGTTTGCGGGGATCGTCACAGAATCGGTCGTATCCGAGCAACTTGCGCTTGGGGAGGTATAGCTGCATTTGAGAGCCGTGTCCGAGCCGTTCACACGCAGAATGAATTCTCGGATGCCACCGGGAGTGTCGGAGTTCCTGGCGTATCGGGCGGACAGGTCATTCGCCACTATCGGAACTGCCGGGGAGGTCTCGATGACGAGTGCTTCATTCGTGTTGCTGGTCGGGCCGATGCCGCTGACGGGGCCGTAGAGCGTCTGCGTCAACCCCGCTTCGTTGACGAAGCGGGAGGAGAGAACGCTTCCCGCCGGCGAGCCGGGCTGGCCCGCTTGGCCGGGCGGCCCCTGAGGTCCCTTGAGCCCCGCAAGCTCACCCTTCTTGAAGTCGGACGCCCGCAGCGACCCATCCTTGACCTTGGAGCCGCTCACCGCGTTCTTTTTGATCTGCTTGGCTCCGACGCTGTTCTTCGGCAGTTGGGTAGCGGCATAGGCTCCGCCACCCAGGGCGAGGAACAGGGCGAGCGTGGCGATCACGTTGGAATACGTCAACCTGCCACGGACGATCTTCTTCATGGGATCCTCCTGAGACCGGGGGGTTGGAGGACGAGACGATGCCACTCTCTCATCGATGGGCCTGGATTCCAAGGCGGAGACCGTGCCTCCCGAGAGGCCGCCTCAGTCCTCTTGCGGACGCTCGATAAGTCCGTCTCGCCCACCGCCACACGTAGCGATGGGCCGCCAAAGAGGTGGCCGTTGTGTCCCGTTACGAAGCTCCTGGTGGCGCCAAACCGCTCTACAGAGCCAATCGGTCAGCCAGGAAGCTGTGAGATAGAAATCGTGACCTTCGGCGAACCTCTCAAACAACTTTGAGGCAAATAAACCGCTCTAGAGAGGGAAAAACGATGCGCCCGACGGGAGTCGAACCCGCGACCTTCGGCTTGAAAGGCTGTGGTTCGTTTCGGCTTGAAGCTAGATGCAGAGCCGATATCGGGGGGTGTTCCGGTCGATACGTAGCAAAAACGTAGCGATTTGTCCTTCATATTCTCGGCGCAATGTAGCAACGCCAGGATGACGTGGGGATCTCGGACGGCCGGCGGTAGCGCCGCCGATCAAATCTCCGCGGTCTTCGGGGCAGTTGCGATGAGCGCGCGGCGGGCCTCCTCGTGGTGCAGTAGGGCTCCGACGGAAAGGGCGGCGAGCAGAGCGCTCACCGGGAATCCTCCGTCTTGTTCTCCTGATCATTGTAAGCGAGTGCCAGCCAGGAGCCGTCGATCTGATCCCAATCGACGTCATCCAAACGGTCCGCCAGCAGCTTCTCGAAGGTGAGCGCCAAGACCGTGTAACCGTCGTGTTCCCACAGCTCCTGCTCTCGATCGGGCACCAGGTGCTTGTCGCTTGGCTGGGGCGCGAACCTGACGCAAGCCGGAGAGGCCTGCCTGGCCAAAGTGGAAGGGTCCGAACCTCCACCCCCCGACAGGCGAATGTCTCGGTAACCCAGGAACTGGTCGACAGGGTCATCGCCGGGGGCGGCACGCTGGTCGTCCCCTCGAAGGACTGGCGTAACCACGACTCCGTCGACTACATGCGCCGGGCCAGGCTCGCCGAACAGCACGGGAAGGTTCCAGTCGGAAGGCTGCTCGCGATCAGAACCTCCCCGACGGTGATCTTCAGATCGAACTGGTTTCCGGCCCTGTCCTGCCCGGCCGCGGCGGGGAGCAGACACCGATCGAGGTCCCCGGCAAAATCTCTCGCTACCACCCGGCTGCGAAGGCCTTCCGCGACAAAAAGGAGCGCCACGAGGTCTCCAGGGAGCTGGTCCCGAGGGCGACCCGGATCGTCCACGTCCTCGCCCGCGAGGCTGAGGCTCGTGGCTGGGAGGCCCGGGCGCCGGCCCCGAGCAAGAACGCCAACGGGCACGAGAGCTGGACGGCCAGCAAGAACGGGCATCTCGCCATCAGTACGGAGAGCGAACTGTTCTGGTTTCGGATCCGCGAGAGCAAAGTTCATGTCCGTGGGCCCTGGGAGGAGGAGGTAGAGCGCCACCGCGGCGCCGACCCCGACAGCTACTGGTGGAGGAACCGGGAGATTCCTCGGGGAGCCTATGACGCCGATGCCGACGGCAAGCTCGAGCTGGAGCTCTTCTGCGGACACAGCTATGCCTTCGGTGGCCGCCAATCGCGCTGGGGTGATCGCCAGCCCTGGAGTCTGGAGGTTCGCCTTACCGACGCCGTCGTGGAGATCGAAATACGCGCCGTCGAAGCCACGCTCCGCGAAGAACAGAAACGTGAGGCCGCGATCAGGGCCAAGCAGGAGGCCGAGGAGGCGGCCAGGCAACGCGAGGTCGACTTCGAGATCCACCTAAAGGCGGCCTGGCCGCTCCTTTGTGAGGCGCGGAAGGCGAAGGAACTGAGGACCCAGGCGTCTGCCTGGTCCGAGGCCAATGCGCTCCGCGCCTATTGCGACGCGGTCGAGGACACCCACGACGACAACCTGGAGTCCAGACGTTGGCTGGAGTGGGCGCGAGGCTTCATCGAGCGGCTCGACCCGCTCGACAGACCTCCGTGGCTGCCGGAGATAACCGAAGCGCCCTACGACGAGCTCCAGCAGTACATGCCCAAGGTCTGGAGCGTCCGCGGAGCCGGGCATCCGGACCCACGCGAGACGCGCGGATACAGAGGCAGGATCTAAGGCCATAGGCCCGCGATTTTCGGACCGGACGCCATAGTGGAATGCCCCTATGTAGACGCGGGCCCGAGGCATGGAGTCAATCGTCCGCGCAGCGCTTCGACCTGGCTAACCCTTTATTAAGCAGAATAGAGCCCAAGCCAATTTCAGCAAATAAAGGATCTTTGTTTTGGCTATCAGCCACAGCCATATTTTTATTTGTTGAAATTGGGTTATTAACTGATAAAGTAAATAACATGCCCGTAGCCGATAAACGACTCGAACAAATAGTCGAGCAGAGCCTCGAAGGAGCTCGCGTGCGACCTGAGGGGAGGACGCCCGACGGCAGCCTGCTCTTCCTTGTTGACGCAGGACAGGGTTCGACCGCTCTGCGGGTGCAGTGGGTCGGGGGTGGCTGGCCGCAGGACGTCCGCGAGGCCCTAGAGCGGTTTCAAAATGATGAGGGATGGCCGCGAGACCTGGTCCTCATTGGCCGTCAATTCTCCTCCGGCGCACGTGCGCTTCTCAAGGATGCCGGCGCTAACTGGGCCGACCAGACCGGTGCAGCGCGGATCGTGGCGCCCGGTCTCCTGGTATCTAAGGAGGGAGAGGCCGAGACCGCGTCGCGACCTGGGCTCACGTGGTCGCAGTCGGCTGTCGAGATCGCGGAATTGCTGCTCGGTCAGACCTGGCTTCTAGGCTTCGGGACCACGGAGCTCGCGAATCTGAGCCTGTGGTCAACTCCCCGCGTATCCCAGGTCCTCCAGATGTTCGACGAGCAGGGATGGACCGGTAAGTACGGACCTGGCCGCGGCCGAGGCGCAAAACGCGAACTGGTCGACCCTGACGGCCTACTCGAGTCCTGGACCGAGGCGGTCGGCGGGCAGGAGGTGCGGCGTCGGGAGGCATCGAGGACTACCCGAGATCCGGTCGCCTTCCTTCGGGACGAGCTCGCTCAAGCCCTCACCGAGGACGTGCGGTGGGCCCTTGGCGGCTGGGCCGCGGCACAGGAGGTGGCCCCTTTCGTGACCACGGTTCCGACGCTGCAGATTCACGTCCACGAAGACGATTTCAGGGCGCCGCTGGAGAAGGCGATGCGTCGGGCCGAACTGCGCGAGGTCGGTGAAGGCGGCCGTATCCAATTCCTCGCCGCGCCCCCGTCACTGCTGTCGCGATCTTGGTCCACCAGTGGAGTTCCTCTTGCGAGCACCCCCAGGATCTACGCCGACCTTGAGGGCCTGGGACCGCGCGGTAGAGAGGCGGCCGAACATCTGAAGGAGGAGGCGATCGACCCGCTCCATCGTCGCGGCGAGACGAACAATGGGCCCTCGGCGGGGGTGATCGTCTGGGAGCAGGAAACGAAAGTGCGCCTGCGGGACCGCATGCGCACGAGCGCGGTGTCCGACATCGAGGAGCGCTATCGCCATGGGACCTATTCGACGACCTATCGGCTGCGCGGAATCGACTTCGTCCCCACGTTGCAGGAATTCAAGGCGATACTGGAAGACGTGGTCGGCCACGAGACCGGATGGCCTGCCTGGCTGGTAGCCGAACACTCGCGCTCCTACGAGGAAACGATAGAAGCCTGGTTCGAGGACACCGTTTTCAACGACCCCTCCCACTCGGATTTCTGGCGGGCCGATCCGCGAGGACTTCTGTGCCTGATCCGAGGCTATGACGAGGACGACGGAGGGGCCAACCTTCGGCCCGGGAGTGCGATCGATGTGACCCTGCCGGTGTGGAGGGTCGGCGAGTGCCTCCTTCATGCGGGCCGACTCGCAAGCCGACTCGGTGCCACGAGAGTGGAGTTCATGATGCGGTGGGAGGGCCTGGAAGACCGAGTGCTTACGAGCTACGCGGACCCCGCGCGCGCCTTGAACCGCGATTTTCGCTGCCACCAGGACGAATTGGTCTCAGACCTGGAAACGACGCCAGGGGCGATCGAACCTGAGCTTGCGACCCTGGTGGAGCGTCTGGTCTCTCCACTTTTCACTGCATTCGACTTCTTCGAAGCCCCGGAGGGCCTATATGAAGAAGAACTTCGGAAGATGCGGAAGAGGTTGGATCGATGAGCGACGATGCAAGAAGCGCCGAGGCACGCGCCCGGGCTGAGCAGGCCTTGGTCTGGCTGGTCTCCGGGTTTGACGGCGTCGAAATCGACCTGATCGTCCTCGGCGGTCTGGTGCCTAAGATCCTCACCCGAGGCGTCGAGACCGCAGCCATGGGACACCTCGGGACGACCGACGTAGACCTTCTCCTGATCACCCGAGTCGATCAAGACGACGACCTCGGCGCCGTCGAGGCAAGCCTGACGAAGCTGGGATTCGAGCCCGAGGAGAAAGGCTGGCGTTGGAGGGGCAGCGTCGGCGATCGCCGTGTGAAGATCGAGTTCCTCTGCGACCTGAAGACGGTACGCGAGCAAGAGCTCGTCGAGCCTGTCGGCTGCACGAGACTCCGGGCCCTGAACCTGCGAGGGACCGGATACGTGGCAAGGGACTGGCAGTGGGAGGAGCTTCGGGCCGCGGGGCCCGACGGTGAGTCCATGACGGTCAAAGTGCGATTCGCGGGGCTCAGCGGATACCTGCTCTCGAAGATCGTCGCAGCGCGGACAAGGGGTAAAGACAAGGACTATTACGACCTCGCCTATGTCCTCATCCACAACCGAGCGGGCGGGCCTCGCCAGGCGGCGGAGCTCCTGTTGACTGCCCAGTTTCGTGATGCCGTGGTGGAACTTCGAGCAACCCTCGATGAGATCGGCGGCCGGTTCCACAGCCCGACCGACTTCGCCGCACAAAGCTACGCCGAACAGATGCGAATCGTGAATCCAGAGTTAGAGGAGGCCACTCTAAGAACGGATGCGAGAACCGCAGTCGCCGAATTTCTCGAGGTCCTCTCGGGGTATTACGCCGAGTAGACGTGGTGGAGCGTCAAGCTCCATCCGTCTCCTCGACTCGGCCGGTTCGAGAAGAATCGCATGGCAAGGTGTAAAGCACCGATCGCGCCGACACGCTGGCCGGCCGCTACGAGGCCGGCGAACTCGAGGCTCGGCGCGGGGGTGTCCCGCTGGCGCGCCGCCGCTCGTCAACGCCCGATAACGCCCATTAGGTAGACCGGGTCCCAGTGGCCCCGCCGCGGCCTACTTCTTCAGCGTGTAGCCGGCGCCCTTCTTAACGATCAGCTTGTCGGCCCGCGCTTTAGCAAGCAGGGTCGAGACCTGACCCGGCGCGATGCCGATCTCGGCGGCGAGCTCGGAGGGACGGGCACCAGGCTTGGCCTTGATCGCCGCCAGGAGTTGCTCGCGGCGCTGACCGCGGGGAGCCTGGGAGCGGCGGCGTGCTTTGCGGTTGGCGCGTTTTTGGCGGGGTTTCGGCGCTGACGCGCGGGGGGCAGCCTTCTCCCCCATGCTTGTCACTGCGCGCTCGAGTTCGTTGGTCTCCGCCTCGAGTTCACGCAGGCGGTCGGTGATCAGCTTGCGGACGGCGTCGATCGTGTCTGGCATCTGCTCCTCTTCAGCTCGGGGGTGTGCTCGAGGGGACTGTATTCGCGTCAAGAAGGCCAGGCTGCCCTCCTATCCCGGGTACCGTCCATACGGGAGGGCCGGGCGGTCTGGACCTCTGGCGCCCGTCAGACTGGCGAAATGCGCGATCGAGACACCGCCATACACTCTCGCGGCCGTGAGCTGGTCGAGCTGACGTCGGGCTACCTACCACAGGAGTTCGAGGTGACCGGGGACCAAGACGCCTGGCCTTTGGTAGCCGCAGCAATGCTGAGCCGGATGACTGGAACGATGAAGGCGATCCTGTCCCAACACGCCGCCGAACTCGAAACCGATGCGGGCGCCGACGTGCGGCGCCTGCTCGAGCAGGCGGTCTACCTGGCCTGGCTCGCCGCGGACCCCTCGGCCGAGCGGATTCAGGCCTGGCGAAAGGCCGATCTGAAGTCGCGCCTGGCTGCTGACGACGATGCACGCGGACACAGCATCCAGCTCTTCACCGCCGAGCAGCGCGCCGACCTCGAGGCGCAGATCGCGAAGTTGGAGGGCGGCCGGCTCCGTCTCGAGAGCATGGCCGAGGAAGCAGACCAGCATTGGGGCGGAACGCTGCCGGGCATGAGCGTCGGAGGCGAGCTCAAGTCCTGGCGGGGCTTCTATGCGATCGTCTACCGGAGCTATAGCGGCTTCACCCATCCCACCTACAGGGGTCTCAATCCAGTAATCGTCGATCTCGGCCCCACTCGGAAACAGGTGAGGCTCGAGGAGCCATACGAGGGCAGCGGCCCCTACGGAATGGCAACCGTGATCTTCGGACTCAGCCTGCTTATCGCCGCGGCGGCCTTGGGTTGGCCCAAGTCTGTCGACGTTGAAGCGATCTTCGAGCGCTACCCGTAAGGCGAGGCCATCGACCTCCCTACGCCTGCCGCCGCTGCCACCGCCGACCTGCTTGCGCGATGAGTTTGACTGTCTCCCGGGCACGATCCTCCGCCGATTGACCCGGAGCCCAGCCAGCTCGATTGACGACCTGACGCACGTCCGTCCGCCCAAGATTCTTGAAATCCACCGAACGGCCAGGAAGGAGGTCCCAGCCGTGCGGTGCCTCGACGATCGAGTCGTCGGGTTCCTTGTATTTCTTCGGCGGGAAGAGGTCGTCGAAATCGCGACCCTCCCAAGCGGCCGCCGAAAAAGTCATGCAAGAGGAAAAGACGCCATCGCAATCGGGCTTGACGCCAGCGCATCGAGCGGCGAGAGCGACCGGAGCGCCAAAGACCGAGCAGTTGTACCTCAGCGGCGTTCCGACATAGCCGACGATGACTGGGCCGGTAGCTATGCCGACGTGCGGCAGGAAGGCGAAGACATCGTTCTGGCCCATCCACCGGGCGGTCTGCACGGCGTCTGCGAACGGATCGGCGGATCCGAACTCTTTTGAGAAGACGACCATGATCTCGTCGCCGATGTACTTGTCGACGATGCCCGGCCGCCCACGCAGCGCCTCCGCGGTGATCCAGGCGAAGAAGTGATTCACGAAAGCCAGGGTCTCGGTCGGGTCGAGATCGGCAGTGCGAGACGAGAAGCGCGTTATGTCGGCGAATAGGACAGTTGCTTCAATTTCACGACCCTTGACTGGGAAGCGGGCATTCCAACCGTCGTCGGCCTCTGCATCGACGGTCAACATCTTGGCGATCAAGAAGTCCTCGAGCGAGTGGTAGGGGTACTTGACCTCCCCGAGCCCCGCTTTGTCCATCGCGTCCACGGAATCCACACTACCGTCGTCGGTCCGATAGGAAGATTGGATTTCTAAAAGGATCGTCGAGGAAGGTATGGTCGTCCTGACCCACGACGACGGCGCAGGCGAGCTCGACTGCGTCGCGGCTAAAGGTGGGGAACGGCCGAGTGAGAAGCCTTGGCAACAGCGCTGCGAGCCTCGCGCCATTCCGCTCGCCAGCCAGCCTCGCGTTGCTCGAAGCGTTCAAGCAACACGCTGATCGCCAGGACGGCATCCAAGACGTCTTCGGGCGCGATCAGGAGCAGGCGATTCATCGCGGTCATCAGTTCGTCGAGGGTGCGAATCGCGCCGCGACCGAGAGTGCCAGAGGAGATCCGGCCCATCGCCCAATCAAGATCGCGCCAGCGGGACACCTGTCGGTTCACCCAGCGCCCCACCGGCCCGGGTCGGTGTGGCATCTGGTCAAGGTGCCGTCCGAATCGATCAAGAACCGCGCCGTAAGCAGCGAGGGCCGCACGCAGCTCGTCAACATCCCTGCCTCGCTGCTCACGGCCGGCGACTTTGTAGGTGATCAGGCCCGTAAGGGCAAAGCCGAGCAGCGCCGCACTCGCCGCGATGATTGCCACGATGGAACTGTCCATCGCTCCTAAGAAGGATGCTGGACGGCCATCGCACCGAGGGCCGCCACGGGCAGTTCGCCTCAAGCGTCTTCGGCGAATGCACCGGGATTTCTAGGTGCTCCGAGAGCTTGAGGATCTAACGGATCATCGGGATCCACAAGACGGTATGTGAGTCGAGGTCCCTCTGCCGCCTAGAGATTCAGTCGCTCGAGAACGCGCTCGTCTAGGAATTCCGGCCGAGCGGCCTTGATCAAGGCGACCGCCTCCTCGACACAGTCATCGCCGGCGCCGAGGAGCAACTTGCCATAGGCGGAAGGCTCCGTCGCAACGCTGGAGTAGCCACGGGCCTTGACATGAACAAGGTCATCCCGCAGGCGCTTGAGATGGACATACTTCTCCCACGCGGCGCTTCCCTTGGGCGATATCGCGCCCTCATGCAGCGGTATTGCCTGGTCGAGCTTCTCGCCCAGGTTCAGGCGCCGAACCATGTCGTCCCTCTCGATTGCTGTCTGCTCTCGATCCCGGTCGACCTCGACGACAGCATCGTCGGGTAGTTGATCGATGCTGTGGTTTGCGAAGCTCTCGATGGCCGTAAAGGAATGAAGCACCGCCCCGACCAGGTCCGAGAGACAGTCCATCACCGCGTCGGACTTCGCCGGCATCAGACGACCGCGCGGGTCCGCCGTCAGATTTCCCATGATCGTCCGTCGTTGCTTCGAGCCGCGATCCCGATGTCGCTTCGCTTCAATCAGGTTGAAGGCGACGGGCTGCGGTGGGTAGTAATAGAAGACCTCTCCATTGGGCAACGCTACGGGTGAGACTGCAACCAGCCAGTCGCCAGCTTTGACGTCTATGTTGCCTCCGTCTGGATCCTCGGTGACCCGAGTCGCCACGAGTCGAGGGTCCTGGTCTTGCGTCCCGGGAGATTGGCGTGCTCGGGCCTTCTGCCGTGCCCGTTTCTTGCGCCCCTTGCTCATTCGCAACACGCTATCCGCAGGTGGATTTTGGGAGCAGCACGGCGGCCTCGTGGGACCGGCCATCTGGAACCCTAGGCAGCTACACGCTCTCTCCCGCCGGGAGGGAGGCTATGGCCGTCGAGGGATGAAGTGACTTCGCGCCCCGGGCACAGGTGCGGAGAGACTTCGACTGTGAGGGCAAGCGAATCTGGGTGGACCCGCGCAGCCAAAAGGTTCAATCTGCGTTCGATGGGCCCCTTTAGGCGGCCGGGATGTTACCCCGCCGGGCCGCACGTGGTTGGATGCAGTGATGGCACCACGCAGGGGAGGGGAGGCCGACAAGTTCGGCAATCGCTACGAGGGCATTTGGACCGTGCGCCAGTTGCTGGAGGTGCTGCATGGTCGAGCGCAGTCCCTCACCGTGGAGAGAACGGGAGAGGATGGTGAGGGCGTCGAGTTCACGCTTGAGCGCCGAGCGGGTATCGCCGAGGGTCACCAGGTCAAGCGCCAGCGGGGTAGCGCCAATAGCTGGACCCTGCGCGCTCTCCGAGATGAGGGCGTACTTGCAGCCGCCGAGAAGCACGTCGAGGCGGGCCGAGAGTTCCACTTCGTTTCGCTGCTGCCCTGCACTGCTTTGCGAGAGCTGGCCGATCGAGCCCGGCGCTCCAGCGATCTCGATCACTTCGTCGAAGGGCAACTCACCGCCCGCAGGCTTCAAACTGACTTCGACTTCCTCGGCTCCGAGATCTGGGGAACCCCGAGGCACGCCTGGGAAGTCCTCCGCAGCATTCACGCTCGCTGGCCCGATGAACAGGAGCTTCGCGACAGCAATGCGGCACTTGCCGGTGTCCTGCTCGACGGCGCCCCGGCACCGACGGCCGCGCTTGCCCTGGGCGACTTGGTGGCCCACAACCTGGCGCTGCCGCTCGATATCGAGGCGGTTAAACAACGGCTCGATGTCTACGAGCTGCGCTTCGCGCCTTTAGGCGCGCAGGCAGGTGTCCGCGAGCGGGTCGCCTCGCTCACCGATGCCTGGCGCAGGGGGACGGCGGCGGAGATGCTCGACCCGCCGATCCCAAGAGTCGAGGCAACCGAGATTACGGAGCTCCTGGACGGCGGGGAGCGACTGATCCTGGCGAGCGGCAACGCCGGTGACGGCAAGACCGGGGTGCTCAACCAGGTGGTCGAGAGGGTGGCAGGGTCAGGCTGGCCGATCCTTGCCCTCCGCCTCGATCGACGGGAATCGTTCGAATCGTCACTCGAGCTTGGAGACCAGCTGAAGCTGCCAGCCTCGCCGGCAGCCACCTTGGCGTCAATCGCCGGCGACGGCCCGGCGCTTCTCTTGATCGACCAGCTCGACGCAGTCAGCCTTGCCTCCGGACGGATGCCGGAGAGCTTCGGAGCGGTGGTGGAGCTGCTGCGTGAAGCGGCCGCCTTTCCCGAGCTGCGGGTGCTGCTCGCCGCGCGGCAGTTCGACATCGACAACGACAACCGACTGCGGGGTCTGGTCGGCGAGTCCGGACGCGCGACTCAGTTCAAGATCGACGTCCTCACCGACGAGCAGGTCGGCGAAGCGCTTGTAGCGATGGGAATCGACAAGGCGGCGCTCGGAACCGATCAGCTCGAGATCTTGCGCTCGCCGCTTCACCTCGTGCTGCTGGGCGTGGTCGCCGCCGAGGACGGAGCACTGGCATTCGCGAGCTCCAAGGATCTCTTCGACCTGTTCTGGGAGAGCAAGGCGCGAACCTGCCGGCTTCATCCATCTCAGCCTCGCTTCACTGAGGTGATCGATGCCCTCCTCGATGCGATGAGCGCGGCGCAACGGCTGGCAGCTCCGACGGCCGCGCTTGACTCCAGCGATCTGCTCACCGACGCTGACGTGCTCGCCTCCGAGCATGTCTTGGTCAGAGACGGACAACAGCTAGCGTTCTTCCACGAGGCCTTCTTCGACTACGCCTTCGCACGCCGCTGGATCAGGCGCGGCGAGAGCCTGCTCGAGTTTCTGTTGGCCGGGGCGCAAGAGCTGTTCCGCCGCGCCCAGGTGCGACAGATTTTGGCCCATCTTCGCGAGGAGGACCCTGATCGGTATCTGCGCGAGGTGACCGATGTCTTAGCGAGCGATCAGGTGCGCTTCCACATCAAGGGCGTCGTCTTAGGACTCTTGCATTCGCTGTCGGACCCGACCGCCGAGGAGTGGGCGGCGGTGGAAGCGCTGCTCGGCGAGGAGTTGGTATTCGAGGACCGGCTCTGGAGCGCTCTGCGCTCTGTCGGATGGTTCGACCGGCTGCTGGTCGAGGGCAAGCTCGAGGTGTGGCTTTCGAGTGAGGACGATCAGCTACGGGGGCGGGCGGTCGACATCATGGTCAGCGCGGTTAAGGCGCGGGTCGCTGAGGTCACCGAGCTGCTGAGGCCCTTGCGTCGGGAGAAAGATTTCCCGAACCTGTTGCTGTGGCTGGCGCGGTTTGCACCGATCGAGCAGAGCCGCGACCTCTTCGAGCTACTGCTGGAGGCGGCTAATGCCGGCGATACCGACGGGCATGAGGGAGAGCTCTGGCTCGACATTCACGGCCTTGCCGAGGCCGAGCCAGGTTGGGCGGTCGAACTATTACACGCCTACTTAGCGGAGCGCCCGACCGCCCTGCAGCTGGGCGGCAACGGCAAGGTTGTCGATCTTGATTCGAGCGATCACGGCCTCCTTGAACTGGTCTCAAAGGCCGCCGCCGACGCGCCCCGCCAATTCTGTGACTTGCTACTGGGATATCTGCTTAAGGTGATGGCGGCAACCAGCGAAGGTGGTGATGCTCCGATCCGTGATGGGCACTTCAGCCACCGCTACTGGCGAGCGGATATCCACCGGCTCGACGATGCCCTGCTGTATGGGATGCGCGATGCGCTCGCCGCCATCGCGGCCGAGGCTCCCGAGTCTTCACTAGTGCCTTTGGCGCAGCTGGAGAAAGATCCTCACGACGCAGCCCAGTGGCTGCTCTACGAAGGTCTACGCGCAGCGGGAGGGGCAAATGCAGATTGGGCGGCGCGAATCGTGTTGCAAGGGGAGCACCGTCTCGAGAGCGGCTACAACAGCAGCAGATATTGGACGACGAGGCAACTACTCGAGGCGATCGGTGCCGACGTCGGAGATGAGTTCTTTGCACAACTGGAGGCGATGCTGCTCTCATTCGCACCGGCCTGGGAGGAGAAATGGCGCGGGATCTCGTCGTTCAATCTGCTCAGCGCCCTACCGGAGGCGCGCCTCTCAACTGACGGAAGGAAGCGGCTGGGCGAGTTGCGGCGGAACTTCGAGCAGGAACAGCCGACGGAGCCGATGGGGATAACGGTGGGAACCGTACGCTCGCCGATCCCCCAGGCAGCCGCGGCGCATATGACTGATGAGCAGTGGATGGCGGCGATCGCCAAGTACTCAACCGGAGAGCGCTGGAGCCGGATCGAGCTGGTAGGCGACGCGGAAGAGTTGGCACAGGTGCTCGAAGCGGAGACCAAGCTTGACGCCGAGCGCTTCGCCTCTCTGGCCCTGCGATTCACTTCGGAGACGCATCCTGCCTATACCAACGCGGTGCTTCGCGCCGTCGGCGACCCAGAAGCCTCTACCGATCCAAAGTCGGTCTTCGCCCTTTTGCGCCACGTCGACCGCATTGCCGAGCGGGAGAACGACAACTATTTCGGGGACGCGCTGGGTCAACATCTTGACGCCGAGATTCCCGACGACATCATCGAGATGATCGTCGAGCGCGCACTTCATTCACTGGACCCGGAGAAGGAGGGATGGCTGGAGGACGGCGATCCCTGGTCCTACGGCATGAACACGGTTCGCGGCCGAGCCGCCGAACGCCTTGCCGACCTGTTGGTGCACGACGTTGACGGGAGTCGCAGCGCTCTCCTCGCCCCGAAGCTGACAGAGCTCGCCCAGGACCCGTCCATTGCCGTCCGCAGTAGCGTCGCGCGGCCAATCGCCGCATCCCTGCGATACGAGCGACCGACTGCGCTCGCCGCCTTGGCGCTGCTGATCGAAAGCGACGACCGCCTGCTGGCAACCCGACCGATCGAGCAGCTGATGATCAACATAGGCAGGGGTGATCCGGAGATCGTGGGGCCGTTGATCGAGCGGATGCTGATCTCTGAGTTCGAGGGCGTGCGGAACGTCGGCGGCAGGCTCGCCGCATTCGCCGGCCTCGAGCTCGGGCTCGATTCGCTGCTGACGGGCACGATCGCTTCTTCGGACCCGGCAATCAGGAAGGGTGCCGCAATGGTCTGCGCAAGGCTGCTCGCCTGGACCTCAAACAGGGAGGCCGCAGGCGCTGCGCTGCTGGGGTTCTTCAACGACGAAGACGAAGACGTACGCAGTGCGGCTGCTGACGTGGCTGTGGAACTTCGGGGGAAGGATCTCTCCCCTCACGTTGAGCTACTGCAGGCGCTGATGGTCTCTCCAGCGTTTCCGAAAGCCCTGACCCAGCTGCTGTTCACCCTCGAAGGGACGGCTAGCGCCGTCGCTGATCTTGGCCTCGAATGCGCGGAGCGATTCTTGGCCACACACAGGGAGGAGATGGGCGACATCAGAACTGCTGCGGCCGCTGATTCCAGGCATGTCGGAGAACTGCTCCTGCGCACCTACGCGCAGTCGGAGAAGCCGGAGGTTCGCGGCAGAGCGCTTGACGCTATCGACGAGCTCTTACTTGCGCAGGCCTTCGGTATCGACGAACTTGTGGCAGATGCAGAGCGCTAGACCCGAGGATTCGCAACGGAACTGGACCCGCTATCGCAGGGGCAGACGGGCGCTCGACTGGCGCCCCCGGGATGTCGCTCAGCCATCTTGAACCGACCCTTGCGTTTTCGGGAACTTCTCGCCAGAAGTTCCCGACTCGGATCGTATCGCCGCATATCCACGCATATTCGGAGGGCGCCGCGAAATCGCACCCAGGAGGTCGGCGGTTCGAATCCGCCTAGCTCCACTTTGAAAGACCTGCTCAGCCTGGGTTTTCCCGCCTCCGCTCATTGAGTCGTTGGCGCGCCTCGGCTGATCGGGTCAAGGTCTGGTCAAGTCGAAGGTGAGCGCCTATCTCAACTACCGCGCCTCGCCCGCTGCTTTAGTCGTAGCCCAGGGTCGTCCCGCGGCTGACCATTCTCGCCGTCTGATCGAGACGCTCGTCGATCTCCCGGAACCCGGGCTGATTGGTCGTGCTTGAGCCGTGGCGTCGGTAGAAGTAGACGACAACGGGAACCCAAACGCCAACAAACTGCGTGGACAGGACCGCCCAAAGCGCGGTGTCGTCAGCGCGTCGGCGCGCGGGCTCGGGCCAACCGCCGACGCGCCGGACCGCATCCGTCCTCGCGATGGTGGCCGTACAGATGAACGGCAGCACCCCGGTTCGGCACTTGGCATGCCAGAAGGTGTCGGTGATAGGGATGAGGCCGGGTTCGAAAGGGTCGCTGGGACCCTCCCACAGCAGCACCCCATCTGGATCTACCGAGTGACACCGTCCAGCCGCCCACATCGCCTCGGGGTACTCCTCTAAGGCTTTCAGGAGCTGGACGACACCCCAGGCATCGATCGTGTCATCCGCATCCAGCGTGAGCAGGTACCCGGCGGCCATCCCTTGAAGTGCGCTGTTCCGTGCGGGGCCCGCCCCCCGCCTTTCCTCAATGGAGAGAATCGCCGCCTTCGTCCCTGCCCTCTCCACGACCTCGGCCACAGCATCTGGATCGACCGCAGGCCCGTCGACGCATATTCGCCACTCGACCATCACCTGCGCTTCGAGGGAGACGAGCGAGACCGCGGCCTGGTACAAATAGTCGTACTCCGGCCTACCCATCGCCGTCACGACGCCGACCGTCCCTGACTTCCCTCCGAGCACGTCTCGCCTAGGAGGCACCAGCGACCCCACCGTGGTCGGTCAGCTTCTTCTCAAAGAGGAGGAATGCACGGCTGACCGAAGCTCCCAATACGTCGGAGAGGTACGCGAGCGGCCCTGCCCACTGCAACTCCGCCCGCTGCAGGCCCAAATCCCGTTGGGCACCGCAGCAAAGTCTGAGAAGCACGGCGGCGATCCCGACCCGACGTCGATCCGGATCAACCCATAGCGGCCCGACTTCTTCGATCCGATTGACGCCGTGACAGCAAAATCCGACGCCGGATCCGCCCGCCTCGGCGATGAACACCCCGCTGTCGGATTCATGCAGCGCAAGCACGAGCTGCTGAGGCCACCTAGGCGACCATCGTCCCGCCAGGGCCTCGAGCGCTCCTTCGTCGGACTCCTCCGCAGGGCGGACCGATATCCCGTCCGCGGCCAGGCCTGCTCGGCTCTCCTCCGTGTCAAGGGCCACCGAAGAAAGGTCGACGCTCATGTTGACAGCGCACCGACCACGCGCGAAGCCCATGCGTTCGACAAAGCAGAGCCCGCTGGTGTAGTGGACGTCCACGCCAGCCCAGGCGTAGCTCGGCGCATTCCCCTCGATCTTCAGAGTCGTGCAGCCGACGGCGAGGAATCCCGACTCCAGGTGCTCAAAGAGGGCCCTTCCAATGCCCTTCCTACGGTGTCTGGAGTCGACGATGATCAGGTCGAGGTGGCAGTCTCCCGGAGCTCCGTGGCGCGACTTGGAGCCGATACAGCATCCGACGACCTCCCGACCGACCTCGGCCACGAACGCGGCGTGGTCGAGACGGGTCAGGATGAGCGGGACCTGGTCCGGATACTGGTCGCGGGGGAGTGAGACCGCGCAGAGGCGGCGGACCGGATCTAGGTCGGCGGGACCGAGGGTCCGGATCCTCACGATGGCACCACCGGATCCCTATCCCGGTTGAGCCAGACGCGACCCCTGGGTCGACCCCGTGCCATCGCATCCCCGAGCGTGGTCGCGGACAGACCGCGGCCCCTGTAATTCGAAAGGATGGCGCGCGCGAGTTCGCCGCGATCAAAGGCGGGCGGCGGCCTTCGGTCCGTAACGCCATCTATCGAGTCCGGGAAGCAGTCGTGGCAGAGGATGATTCCCCCAGGCTCGCGGATCAAGGATGCCGAGGCGACCCGTCTCTCCTGTGGGACGTCGACCCAGTCGAGCGCTTCGGCCGTCCACATAACAGGCACCAGATCAGCCTGGATCGTCGCCCGCCAGCTGTGGAGCGTCTGATCCCCGTAAGGCGGACGAAACCAACGAATACGTTGGCCCGCCATCTCCTCAAGTCTCGACCTCGCCGCTACGAGCCGAGAGGCGATGGCGTCGGGAGGAAGGAGTGAGAGTCGAACATGGTCCTGTCCGTGCAGGGCCAGCTCGTGACCTCGCTCGACGATCTCTCGGAGGAGCCACGGAGCCCGGCGGGCTCGGCTGATCAACACGAAGAACGTGGCATGAGCACCGCATTCCTCTAGGGCATCGAGAATGCCGACGGTCTCCTCCGGGTGGGGGCCATCGTCGTAGCTCATGATCACGGAATCGTCATCGGGCGGAAGAAGCACTGATTCGATCGAATACCCGGATCGATGTAGTTCGACAAGGGGCGCCATTCAGCAGCTCCCGGAAGTCTCGTCATGACGATAAGCCGCCCGCACGTCTCTCTCATGGAGATGCGTCGCCAACATCTCAACCTCGGGCGGGCCATCCACCTTCATTGGTCTAGGAGGGCCGCCGGCCGAGTCGGCGAGACGAACCGACGCTGCACCTCCCGGTCCGTATCTGGGCGGGGGGAAGAACCACGGCCGCTCTCGAACCGGTGGGCATTCTCTGGGAGCCATCCCACCAGCGCCTCCATAAACAACTGAATCTCCTCGATATTCCGATAAGGGTAGATCGGATTTGACCACCCAGCCTGGAATCGCTCCGCGAAGGCAGCGTGAGCACAACGTAGACGGCGCTCGGGAGTGCCGTGTAGATGGAGCAGCTCCATCAGGAGGCACGGAATCCAGTGCTGGAGCTTCGCCAACCAGAACTTCTGCTCGTGGCATTTAGCGGGATTGATAATCACGAGCCGCACCCGTTGGCATAGCTGGGCAGCGTTACGAAAGGTCTCGCGGAAGTCGAGGGGTCTGGCCGCGATCGCCGCGAGACCGTCGCGTCCGTAAAGGTGAATGCCAGTCCGTGCGACACTCACGAAGAAGTGCCTGCTTCCGCTCGGGTGTATCGCCAACTCGAACTCACGCTGGGAAATAGCAGTCACGTCCGCGCTCGGTAAATAGTGTCTCACCCTGGAGGCGATCTCCGCATAGTCCTGCAGGCGCGCCCGGTTGTCGACGACAACGAGTAGATCGACATCGCTCGTGCCAGGGACGTGATCGGACCTTAGGACGCTCCCGTACAGGTAGGCGTCGGCTATCCGCCGATCGCTCGCGAGAGTCTTGGCGAGCCTCGCGAGAGGCAAGTCGCAGAGTTCACGTAGGGCCTCAACCACGGTCTGACCATGATTGAGAGATGGTGCCTCTCGAGCCGGACAACTCGACGATCGATGGGGCCACCCCCTCCACATCGTCCGGCAGGTCCCAGTCAATTTCCGGTTGTGGATCGAGGAGCCAGGCGGGACGCCGCCGGACCATCCAGACGACAAGGTCGTCGGCGCTCTCAACGTGACCGAGTACGCCGGAGCGGACTAGCGCATCGACAGCAGCGTTGACACCCGGGAACCGCTCACTTACGTCGTGCGTGGCTACAAGTCGGCCGACACGGGACAGCGCAATGACGAGCGACAAATCGATGGCCGTTCCGGCAAAGCTATGGTCGGCGTCGACCAGGACGACATCGGGCTGGTACGCCGACAATACGTGCCAATTCCCCAAGACGGTTCCTTCGTATATATGGACCCTCGGATCATCGAGCGTCGATCGCAGCTCAGCAGGGGAGTGCTCCGCGTAGATAAATGCGTCCACCGCGATGACTCGACCGTCGAGTGGCATCGCTGCCAGAGCGAACAGACTGCTACGCCCCCGGAAACTGCCGACCTCGAGGTAAGTCGGCGACGGCCCCGCCGACTGAAGTGCCCGCATCAGAAGCTCCGCCTCGTTCTCGGTGAAATACCCCTCGGTTGCGCATGCACGCGCATGTAGATCCAAGTCAACCGTAGCTTGGTCGAGAGGGCCCAACACGGTCAGACCAGCTCACGGCGATGATGGCGAGCGATAAATCTGGGGCCCACGGCCGACTGGTGTGTCTCCGACTGAGTGGCCACTAGCATGTGAATCTATATGGGTACGGATGCTTCCGTCAATCGGATACCTATCGTTCAAAACAGGAGTCGTGACAAAGTCAACCGGAAGCAAGCCAGATGCACTAGGAATCGGGCTCCGCGACGGTGACGTTCTCAGGTCTTTTGCGGCTTGCGAATGTCGTCGACAAAGGTCGCCAGAGCCCTAAGATCGTCGGCCATTCGTTGCCCCGCCCGCTCTGCGGCGGGCGCCTCGTCGTGGGTGAAGAGCGAGCAGCGTTTCACCCCCGCAACGACGGCCGCGCGGCGCTCGACAGTGAGGTCGGGGACTTCAGCGAGCCGCTGGGTCTCGACACCCGGCCGAAGACGCAGGACGACCTCGTTCAGGAGGACCTCCTCCACGGCGCGCTCCCAGCTCTCACGCAGCTCCTCGTACCAGCTCTTGACCTCGCGGCGATGGGCCTCGGGACCGATCTCCGCAGCTGCCGGGAACTCCTGCAGGCGCTTGCGCAGATGCCCGATCCGCTTTTTCACCCTCTGGCCGGGCCAGGGTGCATCGGGGGAGCTGAGGCCGATCTGATCCCCGGCCCGCCAGATCTGCTGGACCCCGTAATCGAGCGTGGGGGCGGCTTCGGAGCCCTGCTCGAGGGCGACGAAGAAGACGAGGTCGTGGGTGAAGACGATCACCTGCCGATCGGCGGCCTCCGCCAGAAGACGCCCGGCGACCCGGGCGCGGTGGGGGTCATCGAGCGAGGAGACCGGGTCGTCGAGGACGATCGGCCCACCCCCGCCACCAGCTCCAAGCTCGGCGAGGAAGAATGCAAGCGCCGCAGCGCGTTGCTCGCCCTTGCTCAAGACCTCGCCGAGCGAGGGGTCGCCGGGGGCATTCGAAAAGCAGAGCTTGACAACGGTGTTGCCGAGCTCGCCGCTCGGGTCAATGTCGATCTCGACTTCCTCGAGGCCGAGAATCCGAAGCTCGTTGGCAAACGCACGCCGGAGCTCGTCGGTAAGGACCTCTTTGGCGACCCGCCGCTGCGCGGTTGAGATCGCGTTGGTCCTGAGCGCAGCGAGAGCGTCTTTCAGCACTGCGATCTCGCCCAGAGTCACAAGCCAGCCGAGGATCGGGTCGAGGCGCCCGGCGAGGAGCGAGGCGGCCTCGAGCTCGGCCAGCTCGGTGGTTGCCTCGCGGATCGCGCCGTCATCGCGGAGCGCGGCGACATGGGCGTCGCGGGCCGCAGCAAAGGTCTCAAGCTTCGCCAGAGGCGCGGCGGGGAGCGGCGTTAAGGCGGACGGCGGCGATGTCCGGAGTTGCGCCAGCCGCAACTCGGCGGCGTCGACGAAGGTATTGACCGCGCGCGCGAGGGAGGTGTCGTAGGACCCCAGCGAGTCGAGGAACTCGGGGCGAGCAGGAGTCAGGAGCGCCGGATCGAGGCGGCCGAGATCGGCGGCGTAGGCCCTCTGGGCGGCTGCGGCCTCCGCGGCGGTCGTGCCCTTGACGAACTCCTCGAAGCCGGCGAAGCGCTCGGCGGCTTGCGGGGATAGCTCCTGCAGGCAGAGCGGGCAGAGCTTACCGTGGGTATGAGGTGGGAACGGATCCGAACCCGGTAGGGCGTGCTCGTGGAAGCGGCGCGCAGCCTCCCAGAGCTCCTGCCAGACCGGCTCGCCGACAGCATCGATCGGCTGTGCAGCGAAGGCCACCTCCCGGGCGGTGGTCGCTGCCGCCGCCTTGCGCTCGGCGAGGACCCGGGCGGTGGAGAGCCGATCGGCGAAGTCATCGTCGGTCACGCCGCCCAGGGCGCGCAGAGCGGTGGCGAGGGCGCGGGCCGAGCGCCCCTCGACTTCGGCGCGGGTGGCGCGCCGCCTGAGCTCGGCTGGGTCAGGCCCCTGCAAGCCCCGCAGCTCGATGATTCTCTCCTGGTCAGCCTCGGTGAGCTCTGCGGCGGCACGCAAATGCCCGGGGTCGGTCGCGGCGTCGAGCGAGGCGAGGAGCTGGCCGACCTCGGTGTCGGGGTCGAACTCGGCGAGGTCGACCTCGGTTGCCTGCAGGGCTTCGACCTCCTGTTCCAAGCGCTTTCGTAGAGCGAGCTGGGCGCGGACCAGGCGATCAAAGATCAGGAGGGAGGCGGGCGTGAAGGCGATCGTGTTGGTGCGGGTGACGTAGTTCTCGGCGCCCTCGGCGTCGAAGACGCTGATCAGAGGCAGCGCCGCGGGGTCCGGGGCGGCGAGGTCGAGACGATGGGGCTCGACGCTCCCCTCGGCCTCCTGGACCCAGACGGTGACGGCCTGGGACCCCGCGGCGGGGCCGAAGATGTCGCGGAGGATCTCGGCGACAGGATCGGCACTACGGCCGAGGCGCTTGAAGACCCGACAGTAGCCGCTCTTTCCCACTGCGTTCTCTCCGTAGAGGACGGTGAGACCGCCAGCGGCGAAGTCGAGGCGCGAGCCGGGGACGAGAGCATTGACATTCTCAAGATCACCTAGGGCGGCGATCCTGCGCTCCTCGGGCGGCGGCTCGACTGCATCGAAGAGCTCAAGGGGCGGAACCCGCAGGGGGTGTTGAGAAACCGGACCGCCGCATGCCTGCAGAAGATTGGTGCGAACTTCTCCCGCCGCCTCGGCGGAGAGCTCGGTGACCTCCGCAAGCCGCGCCAAGAGGTCGCGCTGCCAGCCCGGCAGGCCACCGGCCCAGGCCAGAAGCTCGCTCGTCGCATTCACTCTCTCCCCGCTCCTCCCGATCGCACTTTCAGCGTTCCCCGCCGACTATAGGAACGTATGGATAGCCGTCGGGTCGGCCGATATTCCGGCGGCAGCCCCGATGGGCTGCCGGGCGCCCGTAGAGATCCGGCTGTAGCCGCCATGACCGGGGGGGCGTCGCCACGCACCTGGGAAACAAAACCGGAGAGGTACAAGGAAAGGCGACCCCGGAAGCCGAGCCCTCCGCTGTTTCGGCGCTACTCCGGTGCGAGGAGGTGTCGCGGCAGTTCGTTCAGGTCTGAAATGACCTTCGTCTCGAGCTTCTCATCGAGCTTCGATCGATGTACCCCGTCGGACCAGAGGCCCTCGGTGACGACGACGTCGCAGTGGGCGAGGGCTACCGACAGGGCTCCGATGTCGTTCAGATCCTGGCGCTCCCACGGCTTCTCCGATGCAACGTGCCGGTGTTTCTCCAGTTCGCTCGAGGCGAGCATCGTCGGCACCGCCTCTACGAATGCGCTCATGCCTTCCTGCCCGCCGTCGATCAGTACGTCGATCGAGATTCCCGCACGGGACATCGCCTCTTCGATCGGCAGGAGATGGTCGGTGATCGCCTGCGCCCTCGCGACCCGCAGCGCGCGCTCGCCCGAGTTCCACCCTTCGGCCTTTCGCACGTGTCGCAGCTCCTCCTTGGCTTTCGCGTAGCGCTCGCCGACCTCGAGGTGGGAGAGTGGCTCGAAGTCAGGAATCCCGGCCCTCTCCATCTCCGGTGAAGGTCCGATCAATAGCTGCCGCTCGAGAAGACGATTCGCGCGGCGCTCGTAGCCCACGGGATCGGCGACCCTGCCCCTTTGCTCCTCCGGTATCCGGTACGGCCCGATCTCCATGTCGAAGGCGTGGGACGCGCCCACACCGAACACCCGCAGCGGCCTCGGTGCTACCGGTACGTCGAAAAGGGATGCCAGCGCAATGTCCAGTTCGGCCGACAGGAGGGCGTCCTGGGGAGCGATGGTCTGGAGCTTCGAGAAGGCCAACATCGTCTCCCCCAGCTGCCGCCTAGAACGCCACTGACGGCGATTCTGAGTCTCCATGTAGTGGGCACTAGACAACGACAATGAGAGCTCGCCCGACTCGACACCGGCTTCCAGAACGAGACGAACTTCCTCGAAGCGTTCACCGCCCGCGACGCCATTAACCGCCCGAGCCAGATCGATCCACTTGTTTTGGTCGAGGTAGACGCGCTTCACCGGACGTGAGCCTATGACCACGTTCCGATACGAGGAGGTCGTCGCGAGGGCGAGCATCGTCGTTCAATCGGTCGATCGGATCTCACCGCAATCGCCCCAGAATCGGTCCGGTTGGCGCCCGGTAATTCGGTTTGGCCGGGGACCGAAGGCACTCGGCCACCGCGAGCCACTAGGGCCGAGGATCGACGGGGACCAACCGGACCTCCGTGATCGACGGGCCCGTCGGAGGAGTCGTCGGCGCTCGAGTCACGACCATCTCCCGCTGGATGTGGGGCTTCTTTCGCAGCAGGCACCGCTTGAACTTCCGACCACCACCACAGGGACAGGGATCGTTGCGGCCGACCCCGGAGGCGAGTCGCGCAAAGTCCTCGCCGACTAACGGCAGCTGACAAATCGGGGTGACCACCGATGCTGCGCCGTCCGTCCATGAGATCGCGCTGAAACTCTCGAGGAGCTCGAAAGCAATCTGCCTTATTGACGCGAGGGCGATGCTGTTCGAGATGGGTTCGGCATCTTCGTCGGACGGGCCGCCGACTACTCCGCCCATGACAGTCTCCCAGCCGTCCTCCATCACACCCTTTTGCTGGGTGAGCCGCATGGAATTGCCACGGGTCAATGCTTGGTAGGCGGCACCGAGCTTCGCATCGACATGTGCCCCTCCGTCCTTGTTCGCGACCGCGTGCACAAAGTCGTAGCGGGAGAAGAAGTTGCCCTCCTGGTCATTGAGGATGGGCCCCTTCCACCAGTCCCCAAAGCACTGGAGCGGCCGCGAACTTTGAGCCGGATCGGTGTCGAGTATCGGGACGAAGCGGGATTTCCCACCGCCCTCGCCGAGGGTCGCTTCAATCGAGCAGAGTCCGCCGCCGAACATCGTCAGTACCCCCGCCGGAGGAGGGTCGGCCGCCGTGTTGCGAAATGGCAGGAGATCCTTGATGATGAGGTGCTTCAGTAGGGAGGTTGGGTTCTTCGTGTCGTGCAGGAGGACCCGCAGGTTCACCGCCAGGCGCTTCGCCTCCGGTTCGTTCCCCGCGTCGTAGGCGCTCGCCGACGTCTCGATGAATTCGATCTGCTGGTCGAATTGTTCTTTGAAGTCCTGTGACATCTTTGAAGTTTCTCGCACGCACCCGGCGGTCTCGATCAACACCCCTATGCGACCTTCTGGCGAACAAGCGTCGCCTCACAATGACCAAGCCCCACAGATAGGGTTACCGCCACCCGATGCGCTCCTTTGCCGCCTTCTCAGATCACGACTTCGAGTACTTCATCGCCGACCTCTACGGTGAGATTGACGGCGTCCATTATGAAGTCTTCGCCCGTGGCCCCGACAAAGGGGTGGACCTGCGCCACTTTCCCGAGCCCGGCGAGGCACCCAGTGTCCTGCAGTGCAAGCGCTATGTCCGCAGCACCTGGAGCGACCTTAAGCGTGCCGCCAAAGACGAGGTCAGGAAACTAGAGGAGGTCGGTACAGAGCTGCACTCCTATCGCTTTGTCACGACCTTGGAGTTGACCGCCGCTAACAAGGACGAGCTGGCGGAGATCTTCGCCTCCTACGTCTCCGGACCCGAGGAGATCATCGCCGGCGGTGATCTGGAGACGCTCCTTGATGCCAACGAGAAGGTCGAGCGTCGCCATCCCAAGCTCTGGCTCAGTGGCGGTACCCAGCTCGACGCGATTCTGCACGGCGCCACCTACGAGCGCTCCCGCCAGCTGCTCGAAGAGACCCAGACGGCGCTGCCCCGCTACGTCGAGACGAGGCCCTTCTTTGAGGCCCGCACCCGCCTGCGCGAGGAGAAGGTACTAGTGATCGCCGGTGCCCCAGGGATCGGCAAGACGACCCTGGCGCGGATGCTGCTCGCCGACGCCGCACTCGAAGAGTACGAGCCGGTCGAGATCTCAGCCGACGCGGAGGAGGCAAACGAGGTCTTCCGCTCCGACCAGCGCCAGGCCTTTTACTACGACGACTTCCTCGGCACGACCTTCCTCCAAGACCGTTTAGTCAAGAACGAGGACAAGCGGATCGCGCAGCTGATCCGTCGGGTGGTAGCCAGTGAGACGAGCCTCTTCTTGATGACCACCCGCGAGCACATCCTCACCCAGGCTCTGCAGTTCTATGAAGACCTCGAGCGTGAGGGCGTCGACGCGCGTCGCTACCTGCTCGAGCTCGGTGGCTACACGCGCCTGGACCGCGCTCGGATCTTCTACAACCACATCTGGAGCTCAGGCCAGCTCGACCAACCCGCCCGTGAGGAACTGCTCGCCGGCAACGGATATGCCCGGATCGTTGACCACGCCAACTACAACCCACGCCTGATTGAGCACATCACCGGGCTCGGCTCCCACCAACTCTCCGACGCCGAGCGTGGCGGATACATCGACTTCGCCGTCGGCGTCCTCGACGACCCGAGCCGGATCTGGCGCCACGCCTTCGAGTCCCAGCTCGACTCCGCACAGCGCGGCCTGCTCCTCACCCTCGTCTCGATGCAGTCAAAGGTCGTGCTTGACGACCTTCGCACCGCCTTCTATGCCTACCGCGCTGCCGCCGGGATCTCGGCGAGTGGCAACTTCTTCGAGGTGACGATGCGGGTTCTCGATGACTCCTTTCTCGCCACCCATCGCGACGAGGGCGAGACCTTCGCCGAGCCGATCAACCCCTCAATCGTGGACTTCATCGCCGCCTGGCTTCGCCAGTCGCCCGGGGAGTCGCGCTTTGCCTGTGCCGGCGCCTCTTACTTCACGCAACTCGAATGGCTCGTACGCTCGGTACTGCCCAAGGTGCCCGAGAGCGACCGAGCGGCGTTGATCGCTGAGCTGGCAAGCGCGTTCGAGCGCCTCTATAACAGCGATGAGCCGGGATGGGAGCGTGTCCGCTTCGGTGGCATCGACGGTGAGATTCGCACCTCGCGCCGCTGGGTCCAGCATGTCGAGCGCCTGACCTTCCTCACTGCAGCGATGAGCACCGACGAGGAGCTCGGGGCAGCCCTCGAGGACTTTTACGCTGATCGTCTGCGCGCTGAGTATGAGTCCTGGGCCGGGGGTCATCTGCTGAACGCCGCCAGCCCCGTCTCCCTAGTCGCGGCACTGCAGCGTGCCGGGCGCCCGACCGAGGAAGTGGCCGATGCCGCCAAGGCATACCTGATCCGAACCCTCGACGATCCCTACGGCTGGGAGCAGCTCAGCCGCTTGCGCCAGATTTCGGGCGACTCCTTTGACGAGGAGGAGATCCGCGGACTGCGTGAGGCCTTCTTCAATTTCGCCGGGGACAGGATCGAGTCCCGCTATGACGAGATCGAGGACACCGATGAGCTTGACCGGATCGAGACCCTCGCCAGCGGCCTTGAGGTCGAGATCGATGAGGATCACCTGCGCCACGCCCGCGAGAAGGTCGAGGAGCAGATGGCCGAGCGTGAGGCACGGGCAGATCGGGATCGAGATGAGGAGCGGCTGAGCACCACTTACACCGAGGCCGACGATGAATCGGAGGCGGTTTCGGCAGTCTTCGCGCATCTTGCCTCCGTCCAGGAGGATTGAGATGGCGCAGGCCGAGCCCTGGCTCGGGAGCACTGAGAGCGAATGGGTCGAGGAAAACGGCTTTCTGCTCGAAGCGATCTGGCGCCACTTTCACAAGAGCGGCGAGTGGCCCGAGCCGGTTGGGCTGCAGCGTCGCCTCCATGCTGAGAATCCCAATCTTCCTACGCCGAAAGCGATGGGAACCTGACTCGGACGCTCGTTATCGACGAGTGGGCTGATCCCCGCCACCTAGCGTTGACCATCTTCGGCCTTGGTTGCTGCCCAGGTGCCCAGCGCCTCCTCGGCCAATATCTAAAGGCCGCCCATCTCGCTCTACGCCGCTTCAGTTCGCCCGAGCTACCCAACCGCCTCACCCTCGCCGAGCTAAGGGAGGCGTTGGCTATGGGTGAGATGGAGGCAGAATGAGCCGGACCAGGTTCCACGGGCCTCCGTCAAACAGTCCTGACCTGGCTCAAGGACCGGGCGTCCGATCTGATTGGCGGTCCGCTTCCACTTTTCGTCCAATGCGGAAGCGTCAGCGGTGTCCGCCGACGCGCTCGCAACCACGCGGAGCGGAAGCACGGTGTGGTCCCGTTACGGAATCTGTGTCTCGTCTGGAGCGCGACACCGTCGGGCAGCGCGGCCGCGGCGGTCTCACGTAGAGCGGCAGGCGGCTCGACCGCTGGCCTGGCCTTCCGCCGGTCGACGCGGCGAGGGCGCCGGAGGCGGTCGGCCGGTCGCGCCCGAGGGTGTGGCCGCGGTCGAGGACCTGTGCACCCCCGCAAGATCGCCGAGCGCCTGAATGCACACGGCCACGCGCGGCGGGCGGCTGCACCGCGACAAGCGTCCGGCGGCTGCTCGCTCGCCTCGACTCAGGCTAGTCCCGAACTGGCCGCTTGAAGTTCCAGCCCATGCGAAGCGGTGAGCCGACCATCTCGACGCCGTGCTTGCTGGAGAAAACCACGCTGTCGAGGACGGACTCGGAGACTAGCTCCCAGCCTTCGCTACCGAGTTCGTTCAGGATGTCGCTGAACGTGACCTTGACTTTGGCCGTGTCCTCGGAAGACCAGGCGAACCGTTCCTCGCCCTTCTCGACCCCGGGTCGATAGATCCAGTAGGTCTGGGTCCATTTGTACGTTTCTACCTTGACCGTCGTTCGCTTGTAGATCCACGCCACATGGAGGTATTCCCAACGCGCAGTTGTCATCTCAGTAGCAGGAGATGCTGCTGGATCTTTTGCTGCGCCAGTTCGAGTCGCATCCGGTCCTCTTCTTCGTCGCGCCGCCGTTCTTCGTGCATCTGGTGGACGGCCCCTGGGTGGGGGCCGCCTGGAAAGACTTCCGTCGTCGGGTCCCACCGGGGCGGGCCTGGGTCGAAGGGGCCGGGCACGGCTCCAGTCTAATCCCCGCCCCATTTGCTGCGGCGGGGCGTTGCGTATGCCACCAGCGTCCGGTGGCTGCTGGCGCCACGGGCGCAGGACTGGGCAAGCCGGCCGTGACACCAGGTGTGCTCCTCCTTCGCGCGATAGCCGACAATGCGGGCCATGACCGACATCGTTTCCCCGCCGACCATATGGCGAACGAAGCTTCGCTCGCTCAAGCCGGGTGTCGATCACCAAGAGCAGGTAGACCACAATTTCGACGACGGGATCGTGGGCATAGGCTGGGGCATTGAGGCGCTGCCCGACGGTGCCCCCCTCAAAGATGTCTTGGCGGCGATCTGCTCCCATCCCGACTGGACGAAGGACGCGGTTCACACGGTCCGCCGTTTCGGCGAGGACGCCGAGATCGGCGACTACATCTGGACGCGGGATCTCCACGGCCGCTTTCGGCTCGGGCGCATCGCCGGGGCCTACCGTTATGAGAACACCGAGCTTGCCAAGCGCACCGACACCCATCAGGTACGCGATTGTGACTGGGCAGATCAGCCGCTCGGCGACCTTGAGGTGCCAGGGGCAGTTATCCGCGGCTTCGTCGGCACCTCGACGAGCTTCAGTCGCATGTGGGACGAGGGCGCGCGCAACTACACGGCGTGGCTTTGGGAGAAGCTTCATGGCCGCGAGCCTGCTCCACTCAGCTTCACGTACCTGGAGGTTCTCCGGCAGCTCGAGCCCTACGATCTCGAGGATCTCGTCTACACCTGGATGCAGGTTGTCGAGGACTACCTCGCACTACCGAAGGCGAGGCGCACCGATACCCCCGCCTATGAGTGGACGATGCTGAACCGCAGTACCTTCGCGCCGGCGATCGTCCAGGTGAAGTCTGGCAACGAGACCGTCGACCTCGAGGCGCTCGCGGCCGCCGCACCCGACACCGACACCGTCCTGTTTGCCTGCTCGGCAAGCGGCCAGTTCTCTGGGCATCCGTCGAGGGAGATCCGGTGCATCTCGCCCGGCGAGCTCGTCGACTTCGTGCACGCGCACAAGCGGCTGCTCCCGCCGCGCGTTCGCACTTGGTTTGAGCTCGCGGGGGACTGAGTTGACCGTTCGGAGCCCCACGTCGGCGCCAGCGCAGAAGCGTTGCCTGGTAGTCCGACGTGTCCATAGAAGAAGCTTTGGGAGGGCCCCGCTACTCCTCCTTCGCGCGACCGGGAGGGGAGCTCATCCGATGTGTGCTCGGATGAGCCCGCTGAAGACTGCGGTTGCCAGCCCGCGCACGGCCCCGGGCGCCTTCGAGCGCACGGTCGCCGCGGCGCTGCGCAGGTTGCCCTCTTCCTCGTCGGTGGGTGCCATGTCGGCGAACGCCTCCAGCAGGCGCCCCAGGCCTTCGGGCGTTTCCAGCATCTCGAACGCCGGCCACTCGCCGATCGCTTGTAGCCCGGCTCCGCTGACCTGGAAGTGAGCCCAGTAGACCCCACCGGACGACTCGGGGTTCTGCGTCGAGTAGTTCACGAGGCCTGCGTCGGCGAGGGTTTCAACACTGACGTGGACGTCGCGCTCGCTGAGTCCAGGCAGGGCGGGATGGTCGCCTTCGCTCATCCAGTTCGTCGACAGCATCCCGTGCTCGGGCGTGCTGTCGTGAAGCCAGCGCAGGACTCGGAGGTCCCTCTCCGACCAGGCGCTCATGCCAGGCCCCCGCCAAGTCGCCTCGCCTCGCCAGCCGCGACATCGAAGGCGACGTCGGTCGCCAGTTGCGCCACAATTCCCGCGGCGCGGCGGAGGGGTTTCTGCTCTGCCGGATCGTCGGTGTCCTCGGCGAGGGTGCGCAAGATGGCGACGACGGCCGCTCCGAGTTGTGCGCGTTCGGCCGGCGGCCACTCGCCCAGCACCCGGAGTCCGTCCGGTGCCAAACGAAGGCGGGAGTAGATGTAGGCACCGAACGTCTCGACGCGCTCAGCCCAGGTGATCAGGCCGTGCTCGCCGAGGCGCCGCAGAGCATCGTCGAGTTCGGCGCCGTCCAGGTGGGGGACCTCTTCGGTGGAACCCTCGCGGTCGAAGCGGTACTGGGCGTTGTACTCCGCCTCGCGCACAAAGCGAAGAACTGGCCCGTCGACCCGCTCCCAGGTGCTCTCGCTGGCCACGCGCGCAGCGTCTCACACCCGTCAGCGCGCCGCCGCTTGCCGGCTTGTTGGTCCCGCCGGTCCATCTGGGACCGTGAGCTCATGGCGCAGCGACGGACGATCCATGAAGTCACGCTCCAAGAGTTGAGGGGAACGCTGGTCGGACGTGACCAATCGCGCGCTCGGGCCCCGATCGCTCAGCGCGTGCATTGCGTGGGAGCTGAGGCAGATCGCGCTGTAGACCTCGTTGGCGACGGCCTGGTCTCGCGTTGCGGGCGATTAGATCGCTTCGTTCTCAGGCGGCCGAGCCTGTTTGCTTTCGGTTGCCCCTGGCACGTCAACCGGCCGACAGGAGGTAGCGAGGTGCTACCTGAGGTCTGCTCCCGCATTCCGCGCATGACGGGCGGGCGGTGGCGGTGTTGGCGCGCCGCGCCGAGCGTCCCGAGCCCCAACCGCTCGCAGGCCTGGACGAGCGCCTGGCGAGAACGGCATCCCCGCCACCTGACCTCGCCAGCTACGACCAGCTGCTGGGAGCGGGCCGATGAGCGCCGCCAAGAACGCGAAGTCCGCGGCGATAGAGGCGCTGATCGAGGCCCACGCCGTCGAGCTCAAACTGCCTACCGTCAAGCGTCGCTTCCGGGCGATGGCCGAGGAGGCCACGCGCGAGCAGCAAAGCGCCGTCGCCTACCTGGGCGCGCTCTTGGAGGCCGAGGTCGCAGAGCGAGCCGAGCGGCGCGAACGCAGGCGCCTGGTCGAAGCCCGCTTCCCGGTGATCAAGAGCCTCGAGGAGTTCAGCTTTTCCGAGAATCCCAACATCCCCCAGGCGACGATCGCCGCCCTCGCCGAGGGCTCCTGGATCTCCGACCGGGAGTCGATCATCCTGATCGGCGAATCGGGTACCGGCAAGACGCACCTGGCCACCGCCCTGGCGGTCTGCGCCTGCCGGCAGGGCCGGCGGGTGCGCTTCACCACCCTCGCCGGGCTGGCCAACGAGCTGCAGGAAGCCGAGTCCCGGCGCGAGTTGGGCCGAGTCGTCGGGCGCTATGCGCGCACCGAGCTCGTGGTCTTGGACGAGCTCGGCTACCTGGCCTTGCCCGAGGGCGCCGCGGAGCTGATCTTCCAGGTGCTCTCCGAGCGCCACGAGCGCGGCTCGCTGATTGTCACCACCAACCTGCCCTTCGGCGAGTGGACCAAAGTCTTCGCCGACCCACGGCTGGCCAAGGCGGTCGTCGATCGCCTCACCCGCAAGGCCCACATCATCGAGACCGGCGAGGAGTCCTGGCGCTTTCGCCACGGGCTCGCCCGCCGCGAGAAGGGGAGAAAGTGACACGGGCGCCTGCCCGCCCTTACTGCGCTCCGCCCTACGGGCTCCGCTCCGCAAGGGCGCGTCCGAAGGGCCGATACGCGATGATCAAACCGACACGTCAACCATGACCGGGTGGGGCCAACTCAAGCCGCCGCTCCGGGGCCAGTGCAGGTTGCCGTTCTCACGCGATTTGCGAGCGCGTCGACAGACGCCGATCACGCGCTCGCTCCGGACGAAAGCGGGGCCACAGCGAGGGGAATCTCGAACTGGCTCGCCGACCTGAACCGCGACCTTCACGAGTTGAGACTGATCCCACTGACGTCAGGCGCTTAAGACAGCTGCTGCGCTATGGGGCTGCAGCAAGAGAGTTAACTAGGAGTCCGACCAAACGAAGGCGCCGCGGGGTGCGCCGTGGAGCTCTCTGAGGGCCTCGTCTATTGCTTCTGTCAACGCCGGTTGAAATCCGGACCACTTCTGCCGGTTGAAAAGTGGACCACCCCCGGCAGCAGTGATGTTGGGCAGTTGCCCCGCCTAAAGGTCGAAGTCCCGCCTGCGGAGGCGAGCCCGTAGGGCGAGGCGGAGCAGGCGGGAGCGCTCAGTCCCGCGGTGGCGGCGAGCCCAGGTCCTTGTCCCTGAGCCGGAAGCTGTCGCCCTTGAGCCCGAGGATCTCGGCGTGGTGGACGAGACGGTCGATCATCGCCGCGGCGACCACTTCGTCACCGAAGATCTCCCCCCAGGCCGAGAAGGGCTTGTTCGAGGTGACGATCAGCGAGGCCCGCTCGTATCTGGCCGAGACCAGGCTGAACATCAGGTTGGCCGCCTCGGGGTCGAAGGGGATGTAGCCGACCTCGTCGACGACGACCAAGGGCACGTAGCTCAGCCGGCGCAGCTCGGCCTCGAGCTCGCCCGCTCGCTTGGCCTCGCCGAGGCGGGCCACCCACTCGGTAGCGGTGGCGAACGCCACCCGCTGGCCGCCCAGGCAGGCGCGGATGCCCAGGGCGATCGCCAGGTGGGTCTTGCCGGTTCCCGGCGGGCCGAGCAGCACCACGTTCTCCTTCCCGTGCAGGAAGTCGAGCTGGCCGAGGTGCTCGACCACCTGCTTCTTGACGGTGCGCTGGAAGGTGAAGTCGAACTCCTCCAGGGTCTTGCGAGCCGGGAAGCGCGCCGCCTTGATCCGGTTCTCCCCGCCGTGGGATTCCCGCGAGGAGACCTCTGTGGAGAGCACCGCCTCCAGGAATTTCTCGTGCGACCATTCCTCCTCACGGGCACGCTCGGCGAGCTTTGGCAGTGCCCGCGCTGCAGCCGGCGCCTTCAGCGCCCTGAAAAGGTGGGTGAGCTCGGCGGTCTTGCTCATGCCGGGATCAGCTCGTCGTAGCGATCGAGGGAACGCAGCTCGACCTCGACGTCGGGCCCGCGCCGGCGGTTGCCGCGCAGCTGGTCGAGCAGCTGCTGGTGGGTGGGATCGGTGAAGGTCAGGCCCTTGGCGAAGGAGCGCCGGTGGGAGGCGACGATGGCGCCGGTGCCCAACTCCACGGCGATGATCTTGCGCTGGGAGGCCCTGACCTCCACGCGCCGCCCAGCGGCGCGTGGGTCCAGCGAGTAGTCGTTGGTGTCGAAGCGCAGGTAGGGCTGCTGGGGCACCCGCATGACGAAGCGGCGATCGACGTCGGGCATGCGCTCGGGTAGAGGCCGCATCCGCTGCACCTCTTCAGCCAGGCGCTCGGCGGGGACGGCGCGGATGCCGCGGTGAAGGCGGGTGTTGGCGCGCTGCTCGAACCACTCGTCGAGGCAGGACTGGAAGTGCTCGGGCGAGGCGAAGGCGCGGCCCGGTTCGAAGTTGGAGCGCAGGAAGCGGTGGGAGCGCTCGAGGATGCCCTTGGACTCGGGGTCGGCGGCCTCGCAGATAGACCAGCCGACCGGCAGGGCGCCGCAGAAGGCGGCGAAGGCCTCGGTCGGCTTGCCCCGCGGGGCGATCGCCGCCTCGCGGTCCCAGACCGCGGTCTCCGGCAGCGCGCCCAGCTTCGCCAGGCAGCGGCCCATGCCCCAGAGGATGTCGGGCGCCTGCTTGGCGAAGATCAGCGCCCCGGCGCCGGCGCGCGAGAAGCCCAGGGCGCTCGTCACGACCCACCCTCTGCGTGTCTGGCCATGGCCGACGGGGATCTCCTCGCGCGGCTCCCAGAGGTCGAACTGGCAGATCTCCCCGGGGCGGTAGACGGTGCGCTGGTAGGTGCGCCTGGGGGCAAAGCGCGGGCGGACCTCGCGCAGGTGGTCGTCGAGGATCGTCTTGCCGCCCTCATAACCGAGCTCGGCGAGCAGCTCGCGGATGCGGGTGCCGGGGATGCGGTGGTCAGAGCGCAGAAGGCGCTCGATCTCCTCCTTGAAGGGGTCGAGCTTGGAGGGCGCCTGCGGCCGGTGGTAGGCCGGTGGGCGCTTCGCCGCCAAGGCGCGGCGGATCGTTTCCCGGTGCAGACCGGTGCGGCGGCGGATCTCACGGATCGAGACGCCGTCGATGAAGTGCATCCTCCTGATCTCCGCCCAGTGCTCCACGTCGATCACCTGCTCCTCCTCGCCTCGATCTCTTCGATCGGGCGAGCGTCCAGACCCGGCCGGATGGCTCCGGCCCTGCGCCAGGGTGGGTCAGTTTTCGACCGGCGCAGGTGGTCCAGTTTTCAGGCGGCGCCTACAGCTTCCTGAGCTTCGCGGCGATGCGCAAAGGACGATGTCCCACCGTGCCACGAAGGCTTCGCGTAGCAGGCCTTGCCGTCGAGGTCGAGGTAGCGGGCGACCCATACGACGCGACCACTGGGATAGGTGCGCTTGTAGGGGGACTGGCGCGGGAGGCTCCGCGTTGGCTTTCCGGTCCCTGCTGGAGATCGGTGCATCTTGGCTGCGTCGGTCATTCGCATACCCCATACACGTAGCAGGCCGCCGAGATGTCCCCTGAGGGCCTCTCGCTACAGACGTCCTTACAGTTCCGCGCGGTTCCGTTGGGTGCCGTTTACTGCCACTCGCTGACTGCTACGTATTTGGTCCCGAAGGCCCTGTTTTCCGACGCCACGAGAAGCAGAAACCGCTTGAAATAGCGAAAAAGCTGATGCGCCCGACGGGAGTCGAACCCGCGACCTTCGGCTTGAAAGGCTGCGGTCCGTTTCGGCTTGAAGCTAGATGCAGAGCCGATATCGGGGGGTGTTCCGGTCGATACGTAGCGAAAACGTAGCGATTTGTCCTTCATATTCTTGGGGAATGTAGCAACGGCGGGATGACGTGGGGATCTCGGACGGCCGGCGGTAGTAGCGCCGATCAAATCTCCGCGGTCTTCGGGGGCAGTTGCGATGAGCGCGCGGCGGGCCTCCTCGTGGTGCAGTAGGGCTCCGACGGAAAGGGCGGCGAGCAAGGCGCTCACCGGGAATCCTCCCTCTTGTTCTCCTGATCATTGTAAGCGAGTGCCAGCCAGGAGCCGTCGACCTGATCCCAAGCGACGTCATCCAAAGACCACTTCGGCGAGGTCGCGCCGCCCGGTCGGGCAGGATGTGCGCGTGACCGAGCGGCCCGATCCGATCAAGCGGCTCGATGCTCTGTTCAGCGCCGCGATGATTGCCCACGAGGCGATCTTCGAGATGCGTCGCGAGCTGATCGCGTACGACCGAGGCAATCCTGAGCAAGCCGGCCTTCTGGAGGAATCGGCGCAGATCGTGACCGGCAAGCTGCCGGGTCTGACGGCAAGAGCCCGTCAGCTTTCGGGCAAGTGGACCGAACAGAGCCTTCTCGATCCCGAAGGGGCGAAGGAGACAGTCGGGGAGATCGAGGCAGAGTTGGCGCATCTGGAGCCCGAGGTTCGGTCGTTGCTGAACCGCCAGCACGAGATCGCCGCCCAGCTGCGCTCGATGCTGGAGCCGTAAAAGAACTAGGCCGAAGCGAGGCGAGCGGCGGCCGCCTGCTCATAGCGATCGGCCAAGGCGAGCGCCGCGTCACGGTAGCCATCGATGTCGGTCTGCGCCGCCTGAGCGCGAAGCTCCTCCGCCCGGGCGGAAAGCTCCCTCGGCGGCTGAGAGGTTTGCTCCAGGCGCTCCTCCATCAACTCCAGTGACCATCGCTGCTCGTCGGGAATGTCAGGCCAAGGATGAGCTGCCATTTGAAGAAGTGTAGCGGCGAGTTCCAACGGTCCCGGCCAGATCAGCGAGACGTCGTGAGCTGAGCCCGTCGTGCTTATCCGAGCAGCCTGTGCAAGCGGAGCGAGCGCACATCCCACCCGGCGAGGAGCGCGAGCAGGGCGATCGGGCTCAATGCGCCTGTAGCGACAAGAGCCTGGAGAACCAGGCGGCCGCCAGCTCCGAGACGCGCTTGAGTGCGCCTGGCTCTTCGAACAGATGGGTCGCTCCCGGCACCACCTCAATCCGTTGGGGACAGCGGAGCCGGGCCCCCGCCTGCTCGTTCAGGGCCAGGACGGTCGGGTCGGCGGCGCCGACGATCAGCAGCGTCGGCGCGGTGACGCGCTCGAGGCAATCGCCGGCGAGGTCCGGGCGGCCCCCACGCGAGACCACGGCGCCGACCGAGTCACCGAGAGTCGCGGCGGCGCAGAGCGCTGCGGCGGCACCGGTGGAGGCACCGAAGTATCCCCCGGGGAGCCCCGACGTCTGCGGATGCGCGCTCGCCCAGCGCGTCGCGGCGACGAGGCGCGAGCTGAGCAACTCGATGTCGAAGACGTTGGCGCGGTCGCGCTCCTCCGCCGGGGTAAGCAGGTCGAGCAACAAGGTCGCGAGGCCATGTTCGTTGAGGACCGAGGCGACCTGACGGTTGCGGCTGCTGAGTCGACTGGATCCGCTGCCGTGGGCGAAAACGACGAGGCCACCCGCGTCCCCCGGGACGATGAGGTCGCCGACAAGATGAACCGGCGGCGCCGGGATCTCGAAGGTGCGCTGATTCATCTGGCCTCCACATCCCCGTGAGATTTCGAGCTTGCTGCCGCGAAGGCTAGGTGGGTGCGTTGCGACTGCCATCAGGAGAAAGCCGAAGGGCCAGGGGGTGGATAACCCCGATGGCATCGCCTATCTGGAGCCAGAGAATGGACAGGTCCAGGAGAACCCCTTTTCGGGGAGGCGAGTATGGCGGTATCGAAGATCATCGGGTCGACATCAAGGTCAGTTTTGTCCTCAACTGAGCCCGGAGATGCAGGTGTGCCGTTCGCCGACCGGCGTGACGCGGGTCGGCAGCTGGCGGAGCAACTGGCATCCTTGGCCGCGGAGAATCCGGTCGTGGTCGCTTTGCCCCGCGGCGGCGTGCCGGTCGCGAAGGAGATCGCCGAAGCACTCGGGGCACCGTTGGAGATCCTTACCGTGCGCAAGCTCGGCGCTCCCCACAACCCCGAGTACGGCATCGGCGCCCTGGCCGAGGACGGGACTTGCGTGGTCGACGCCGAAGCGGCGAAGGTGCTGGGCCTCCGCAACGGCGAACTCGACGCGATCGTCGCCCGCGAGGCGGCCGAGCTGGTGCGTCGGGTCCGCGCCTACCGTGGCGATCGCGCCCCCCTCGATCTCGATGGCCGCACCGTGATCGTCGTCGACGATGGCGTCGCCACCGGGGTCACCGACACGGCAGCGCTGCGCGCTGTGCGCCGACGGCGTCCCCGCCGGGTCGTCCTTGCGGTGCCGGTCTGCTCCCCGGAGGCGCTGGAGCGCCTGCAAAGAGAGACCGACCAGATCGTCTGCCTGCAGGTGCCGCGCCTACTGCGCGGCGTCGGCCAGTATTACCTCGACTTCTCCCAGGTCTCCGACGAGGAGGTGCTCGATGCTCTCGACTCCAGAGTCGACGCTGCTGGGTGAGGTGCAGCCGCTGAGCGGCGCCGATGATGACTACGACGGCCTGCTCGACCTGGTCGGCGACGCCCGGCATCGTCCTGCTCGGCGAGGCCTCGCACGGGACGCACGAGTTCTACCGCGAGCGGGCGCGGATCACCCGGCGGCTGATCGAGGAGAGCGGGTTCCACGGAGTCGCGGTCGAGGCCGACTGGCCCGACGCCTACCGGGTCAACCGCTACGTCCACGGGGCGCCAGAGGATGCCGACGCCGAGGAGGCGCTGCGGGGCTTCCGTCGCTTCCCGACCTGGATGTGGCGCAACGCCGAGGTGCTCGACTTCGTCGGCTGGCTGCGCGCCGCACAACGACACGCTCGCAACTCCGAGCGGCCGGCGCGGCTTCTTCGGCCTCGACCTCTACAGCCTCAACTCCTCGGTCGCGGCGGTGATCGCCTATCTGGAGCGCGTCGACCCCCGCCGCGGCCGAGCGAGCGCGCGAGCGCTACGCCTGCTTTGAGCTCTCCGGCGACGGCCAGGCCTACGGTCGCGCCGCGACGCTGGGGATCGGCGAGTCCTGCCGCCAGGGGGTGGTCGCCCAGCTGACCGAGCTGCAACGGCTCGGCAACGCCTACCTGCGCCGCGACGGCATCGCCGCCGAGGACGAGCAGTTCTACGCCGAGCAGAACGCCCGCCTCGTCGCCAGCGCCGAGGAGTACTACCGCTCGATGTTCGGCGACCCGGCGTCGTCCTGGAACCTGCGCGACCGCCACATGGCCGAGACCCTCGACCGCTCACCCACCACCTCGGCCGCCACGGCGAGCGGCCGCGGATCGTCGTCTGGGAGCACAACTCCCACATCGGCGACGCGCGGATGACCGAGATGAGCCGCCGCGGCGAGCTCAACCTCGGCCAGCTGGCCCGCCAGCGATGGCCGACGACGTCGCCCTGGTCGGCTTCACCACCTACTCGGGCACGGTCACGGCGGCTCGTCCTGGGACGCACCGGCCGAGCGCAAGCGGGTGCGGCCGGCGCTGCCGGAGAGCTTCGAGGCCATCTTCCACCAGGTCGGCGAGCCAGCTTCGTCCTCGACCTGGTCAACGGCGACGCCGCACAGGCCCTGGCCGAGCCGCGTCTGGAGCGCGCGATCGGCGTCATCTACCGGCCCGAGACCGAGCGCCAGAGCCATTACTTCTTCGCCCATCTGGCAGGCCAGTTCGACGCCGTCGTGCACATCGACGAAACCCGCGCGGTCGAGCCGCTGGAGCGCAGCGGCGGCTGGGAAGTCGGCGAGCCCCCCGAGACCTACCCGAGCGCCCTGTGAGGCCGAGGCGATGGGAATGAAGAGCATCCGCATCGGCCGCCTGGCGGGCATCCCGATCGGGGTGCAGCCGCTGTGGATCGTGATCGTCGCGTTGATCACCTGGTCGCTGGGGGCCGCCTACTACCCCGACCAGGTCGGCGGCATCTCCCCCGCCGCGGCCTACGGGCTCGGCCTGCTCAGCGCCCTGCTGCTCTTCGCAAGCATCCTCCTGCACGAGCTCGGCCACGCGGTGGTAGCGCGCCGCAACGGGGTCGAGATCGAGGAGATCGACCTCTGGCTGCTCGGCGGCGTGGCGCGGATGGCGGGCTACCCGAAGACGGCAGGAGCGGAGCTGCGCTTCGCGATCGCCGGCCCGGCAGTGACGCTTGTGATCGCCGCCTTCTTCGCCGCTCTCGCCCTGGCGCTGCCGAGCTCCTCACCGGCGGCGCTGCGGGCGATCGTCGAGTACCAGGCCTTCGTCAACCTCGCGATCCTCGTCTTCAACCTCCTCCCCGCCTTCCCCCTCGACGGTGGCCGCGTCGCCCGGGCGCTGATCTGGGGACGGATCGACGACGTCGAGCGAGCGACCGGGATCGCAGCCACGATCGGGCGCGGCTTCGGCTTCGCGATGATCGCCCTGGGCATTGCCGGCACTGTGGTCGGCGCAGTCGGCGGCCTCTGGCTGGCGCTGATCGGCCTCTTCGTGATCGCCGCCGCGAAGGCCGAGGAGAGAGGGCTGCACGTCCGCATCGCCCTCACGGGTCGCGAGGCGGGGCGGCTGATGTCGTCCCCGGCGATCACGATCCCGGCGGACCTCGATGTCGCCACGGCGGTCGAGAACTACTTCGTCCGCTACCGCCACACCGCCTTCCCGGTCACCGGAGGCAACGGCCTCGTCGGCCTGGTCGACCTCGATGCGGTTGGGCGCGTGCCGGCCGCGAAACGGGCTGAGACCCAGGTGGGCGAGATTGCCATCGATGATCCGTCGCTCGTGATCGACCCGCACCAGGACGTCGCCGAGCTGCTCGAACGACCCGCCTTCCAACGGGTCGGCAGGGCAGTTGTGAGCGGTCCCGGGCGCGAGCTGGGGATCGTCTCGATCACCGATGTCAACCAGGTGGTGCGGGCTCTTGACCTCGCTGCCGCCGCATGACTGACAACCGAGAACCACAAGGAGATTCCAATGCCTGACGAGACGATCAACCTGTCCCTTTCGAAGGCGGACGCCGAGGTGCTGCTGGGAGTGCTGTCCTCGGAGCGCTACAACGCCGAGGTCGAAGCGGTCTGCAACCGGGTGCGCAAGCAGATCGACGAGAAGCTCGCTGAGCTGGGCTGATGGAGAACTCGGAGGCCGCCCGCCGGCCAACGCGGATCCTGATCGGCTTCGACGCCAGCAGCGGGGCCGAGGACGCGGTCGCGCTGGCACGGGTCCTGGCGCCCGAGTCGAGCGCGGTCCTCGCCTACGTTCTCCCGCACGAGGACCCGCTTGCGCATCACTACCGGCAGCTCGGATACGACGATTCGCCCGCGGCGGAAGGCTTCTTCGACGAGGCGATCGCGGCTCTCGACGGCCTCAAGACGGAGGTGCGCACCTACGTCGGCGCCTCCCCTGCCCACGTGCTCTGCGATCTCGCCGAGGACGGCGATCTCGATCTGGTCATCGTCGGCTCACCGCATCGCGGCGCCCTCGGCCGCGCCTTGATCGGCAGCGTCGCCGAAGCACTGCTGCACGGGGCTCGCGTGCCGGTCGTACTGGCGCCCCGCGACTACGCGAAGGCAAGCCACGACTCGCCGCGAAGAATCGCCGTTGCCTACGACGGCACCGCCGAGTCCGACGCAGCACTGCATCGGGCCGAAGGTCTCGCGCTGGCGTGCGGCGCCTCGCTCGATGTGCTGACGGTGGTGGCGCCCTCGACGCTCGTGTCGGACCCGCTGGTGGAGGGCGGCTCACCGATCCCTCAGCACTATGCCGTGATCGAAAAGGCAATCGACGAAGTCGATGATGCCCTGGAGGCGCACGCCCACAAGCTGATCGGGCCCGTCGCCAAGGCGATCGCCGACGCGTGCAAGGACGCCGATCTGCTTGTCACTGGGTCCCGCGACTATGGCCCGCTGGAGCGGGTCCTGGTCGGATCGATCGCCTCCCTTCTCGTCCATACGGCTCCCTGCCCGGTGCTGGTGGTGCCGCGCCCCGCCTGAGCCGAGGAAAGGCTTCTGCGCTGCGCTGCCGCGATGCCGACGAATCAGAGCTGCAACCGTCGCTCAGCGCAGCAAACGACCGCCGTCGACGACGACCTGGGCGCCGGTCATATAGCTCGAGAGCTCAGAGGCAAGAAAGAGCGCCACTCGTCCTATCTCATCGGCCTCGCCCATCCGCCCCATCGGGATCATCGCCTCGAAGCTCTTCAGAGTCTCCTCGTCGACATCGCCTGCGCCTGGGGTTCGGATGCCACCGGGGGCAATCGCGTTGACCCGGATGTCGTGCGGCGCAAGCTCCAAGGCGGCGCTCTTAGTGAAGCCCCAGGCGCCGTGCTTGGAGGCGTCGTAGTGGGCTAAACCGACCATCGAGGGATGCAGCGCGTCGATCGAGGTGATGTTGACGATCCTGCCGCCCCGACCCTGGGCGATCATCCGCGCGGACGCGGCCTTCGTGCAGAGGAACAGACCGGTTAGATTGACGTCGAGAACACGTCGAAAGGTGTCCAGATCGAGGTCTCCCAGCGGCAGCATTGGGAAGATCCCGGCGTTGTTGACGAGGATGTCGATGTCGCCGAAGGCCTCGACCGCGGCATCCACCATCTCCCCGACGTCTTGCGCGTCGCTGATATCGGCACGCACCGAAACGGAGCTCTCGCCCCTCCTCGTCCGCAGCTCTTCGGCCGCCCGCTCGGCAGCGCCGGGGTCCAGGTCTGCGATCGCGACGTTCGCGCCCGCTTCGTGAAGGCGGCGGACGATCCCGAGCCCGATTCCCATCGCGCCGCCAGTGACTATCGCGGTGCGCCCGCTGAGATCGATCAACTCCAACAACGTGGGACTGACCGTGGGCTCGCTGTGACTCATTCCGCGATGTCAGGTGGTGAGTTGATGGGACTTTCGGGCGTAACGCACAACGCTTTCTCCGATAGTGGTCCTGCCAGCGAAGAGCCGATTGTTCCACCGATGATCAGACAGGGATCCGGAACAACCCGCCTCAAGCCTTCGGCTTTCCACCGATGACGATCGGATAAGTCCCTTCTACCTTAAGCCCATGGCGGAGCCAAGCTTCATCGAGCGCAACGTCGAGAAGGCTCATATCTGGCTAGACGAAGTCGCCGGACAACTCGGCACTGACGACCGCCGTCAGGCCTACAGGGTCTTGCGGGCCTACCTCCACGCGCTGCGTGATCGTCTCACGGTTGACGAGTCGGCCCAGCTCGCCGCTCAGCTTCCCGACCTGATCCGGGGCATCTACTACGAGGGCTGGAATCCCAGCGCGACTCCGATCAAGTACCACGGCTTCACCGATTTCCTCGACCGGGTCGCGGCGGACGCCGAACTCGACGGCGAGACCTCCGCCTCCTACGCGGTCAGCGCCGCCGCCGGAGTCCTGCGCCGGCACGTCTCGGCAGGCGAGATCGATGACGTCCGCGCTCAGCTACCGGAAGACCTTCTGCCGATCCTGGGTTGACGGCGGACGCAGGCGCGCACGCGTATTGCCCAGGCAACAGATGATCGAACCGGGGTAGAGCCAATGCGACCATGATCTGGTCAATGCATGTTGGAGGACGAGACGAACGCGCGCTTTGATCCCGAGGAGAGGATCGATCTCCTCCTCCGGCATCTGGGCACGAGTCGGTCGGGACTGTCAGAGCGGGAGGCACGCCGGCGCCTCGAGCAGCATGGGCCGAACGCGATCGAGCGGCGCCAGGGCCCGAGTCATCTGCGGGACCTCGCAGGGCAGTTCACCCACCCGCTTGCGCTGCTGCTGTGGATCGCGGCGGCGTTGTCAATCGCGACTGGGATCGTGGCATTGACGATCGCGATCGTCGCGGTGATCGTCCTCAACGCGGTCTTCGCCTTCACCCAAGAGCTACAGGCCGAGCACGCGACCGAGGTGCTGCGCGAGCTGTTGCCCCCGCAGGCACGAGTGCGCCGCGGCGGCAAGGTGTTAGGTCTCGATGCCTCAACCCTCGTTCCCGGCGATCTCCTGCTGATCAGCGAGGGCGACCGACTCTCGGCCGACGCCCGGCTGATCGACGGCGCCATCGAAATCGACGCCTCACCTCTAACGGGTGAGTCCCAACCGGTCGCCCGCTCGGCGCACTCCATCGAGCCCCGTGCCGCGCCGGTCCCCTCACCCCTCGAATCCGAGGATCTCGTCTTCTCGGGCACCCTCTGTACGGCTGGCGATGCGGAGGCGGTCGTCTACGCGACGGGGATGGCTACCCAGCTCGGCCGGATCGCGGCGCTCTCGCAACGTGTGCGCATCGAAGTCAGCCCCCTCCAGGTCCAGGTCAACCGCGTCGCGGTGCTGATCGCCGGCATCGCGGTCGTCGCAGGCACAGTCTTCTTCGCGATCGGCACCCTGATCGCGGGCCTCTCGCTCGGCGACTCTGTCACCTTCGCGATCGGTCTGCTGGTCGCCAACGTCCCCGAGGGCCTGCTGCCGACCATCACTCTGGCGCTCGCGGTCGGGGTGCGGCGGATGGCGCGGAGGCGTGCGCTGGTCAAGCGGCTCACTGCGGTCGAGACCCTGGGCTCCACCAACGTCATCTGCACCGATAAGACCGGCACTCTGACCGAGGGGAGGATGAGCGCCAACGCGCTGTGGGCCGACGGCGAGGAGCTGCGGCCAGGCGACGGCCGCGAGATCGCCTCCCGCGAGCCGTTCTCGGCGCTGCTGCGGACCGCTCTGCGCTGCAACAACGCCGAGGCCCACCGCGAGGCCGATGGCTGGCGCCGCCGCGGCGACCCCAGCGAGAGCGCCTTGCTCGTGGCAGCGGGCGAGCTGGGCGAGGACGTCGAGTCCGCCCAGGCGAGCCGAGAAGCGACCCGACAGGCGCTCTTTCACTTCGATCCACGGCTGAAGCGAATGACGACGCTCGACGAGGAGCCGGGCGGCGAGCTCTGGTACCACACGAAGGGAGCCCCGGAGGAGCTGCTCGAACGCTGCGCGTCGATTCGAGGCCGCGATGGAGACCGGGCCCTCTCCCCCGCCGAGCAGGCCGGCATCGTGGAGGCCTGCGACGGCTACGCAAGGCGCGGCATGCGGGTGCTCGGCTTCGCCCAGCGACGCGCGGAGCCGCCGCCTTCCGAGCGTGAGCGCGCCGAGGAGGACCTCAGCTTCGTCGGTCTGATCGCGCTCGAGGACCCTCTCCGCCCCGAGGTCGTCGAGTCGGTCGCGCGCTGCCGGCGATCCGGCATCCGGATCGTCATGGTCACCGGGGACCACGAGCTGACCGCGGCAGTGGTGGCCCGCGCGGCCGGGATCGTCGGCGCGGAGCCGATCGTCCTGAGCGGCGCGGAGATCGACGCGATGCCAGAGGCACGGCTCGACCGCCTGCTGGCCGAGACGCCGGAGCTGGTCGTTGCCCGCAGCAACCCGGAGACCAAGCTGCACTTGGTCGAAGCGCTGAAGGCCGAGAGGCACACGGTGGCGATGACCGGCGATGGCGTAAACGACGCCCCGGCGCTGCGCTGCGCCGACATCGGCGTCGCGATGGGGCGGTCGGGGACCGACGTCGCCCGCGAGACGGCGACGATGGTGCTCACCGACGACAACTTCGCCTCGATAGTCGCCGCGATCGAGGAGGGGCGCGTCGTCTACGAGAACATCCGCAAGTTCATCACCTACATCTTCGCCCACGCCACCCCGGAGGTCGTGCCTTTCCTGGTCTTCGCGCTCTCCGGCGGGACGATCCCGCTGCCGATCACGGCGTTGCAGATCCTCGCTATCGACCTCGGCACCGAGACCCTGCCGGCCCTGGCGCTCGGTCGCGAGCCGGCCGAGCCGGGCATCCTCGACCGCCCGCCCCGCCCCCCCGAGGAGGGCATCGTCAACCGGGAGATGCTGACCCGCGCCTGGCTGTGGCTGGGGCTGCTGGAGGCGGCTCTGGTCCTGGGAGGCTTCTTCCTGGTCCTCACCACCGCCGGCTGGACGCCCGGCGATCCAACCGGGAAGGGCGCCCCCCTTCACGGCGACTATCTGGTCGCAACGACGATGACGTTTGCGGGAATCACGGCCTGCCAGGTCGGCACCGCCTTCGCCACCCGCACCAGCCGGGGCTCGTTGCGGCAGATCGGCGTCTTCTCCAACCCCCTGCTGCTCTGGGGGATCGCCTTCGAGCTCGCCTTCGCGGCGGCGCTCATCTACCTGCCGCCCATGCAGAGTGCCTTCGGAACGGCGGCGCTCTCCCCGGCCCAATTGGCGGTGCTCGCCCCCTTCCCGTTGATCGTCTGGGGCTCGGATGAGCTGCGGCGCTGGGCGCTGCGGCGCCGCGGCCGGTTGGGAAGACCTAATCGGGACTCGCCGGCACTCTCAAGGGAATAAGCAGGACCGGCACGACCGAGCTACTCAGCATCGCCCAGACGACCGCTGCCCGGCCGGGCGCGAGCTCCTGGCTCCATCCCAGGGCGATCAGATCGGCGCCGGTCTCGCGGGCGACTCCGCTCACCTCCTCCTCGGGCACGCCCACCCTCAGCTCGACCTCGACTTCGTGCGCCGGGACCGAACAGAAGCGGGCGAGGAACTCCTCCACCCAGGCGGATGCCTCGTGGTGGAGCTGGTCGCTGAACGCGTGCAGATCCTCTTCGGCGCGAACGTGCAGCACGATCACCTTGATCCCCGCGGCTCGCGCAAGCTCGATCGTCCTGGAAACCGCAGCAGCGCTCTCGGGTGAGCCATCCAGAGGGACGAGGATCCTGTCTATTCGCTCGGGCTCACGGACATCAGGGGGGACGACGACAAGCGGCTTCGGGACCGACGTGATCAGTTGCAGCGCGGTGCCGCCGGCTGGCCGGCGCCCGGCCGGAGTTCCGCGGGCGCCGACCACCAGCGCCCTGACCTCGGGAGCGCGCAGCAGCGCCGCGAGGGTCTCCGCTGGCGAGCCGGACTCGATCCGCAATGGAATCCCGGCCGCTTTCGCCGCGGTCTCGGCGACCGCGGTCGGGCCCTCGGCGACATGCACGGCCTGCACCGGCGAGCCGTAGAGCGGCTCGATCGCCTTCGCGGTCTCGAGCACGGGCATCGCCGCCGCGCTGTTGTCGATTGCCGCGAGAATCCTGGTCATGGACGCACCCCCTCTGGTCCTGAATCGATGCGGAGCAACGCACCCTCCGGTCCCACCACGAGCGGCTCCCCTTCCCCCAGTCGCACGCTAAGCGGGGCCTCCGGGATCACCTCGACACCGCCGGGGCCGATCTCCAAACGCAGCCTGGTTCCGCGGAACCGCAGGCGCATGCCCAGACCCCTCCACTGCGGCGGCAGACGAGGTTCTATCCTGAGCGTCTCACCGGCCGGACGCAGGCCGACAAAGCCGAGCGCGATCGCCTGCCAGACGCTCCCCATCGCCGCCAGGTGAACGCCGCCGGCCGTCGTCTCGGACATGTCGTCGAGGTCGATGCGCCCGGTGAGCCTCAGCTCCTCGCACGCAGCCTCATGGCGGCCGGCGCGGGCAAGCAGCGCCGCGTGGATGCCTGGCGACAGCGAGCTGGCATGGGCGGTACGTGGCTCGTAGAAGTCGAGGTTCGCGCCGAGCGAGCCCGGCTTCACCTCGTCCGGCACGAGGTGATGAAGCATCAACACGTCAGCCTGCTTGATCACCTGGGCGGACTCCACCCGCGCGCGTCCCAGCAGCAGATCGGCGGCGATCGGGCGGCGCGGAGCCAGCTCCGCGATCACGAGCGGCTCGAGCTCGTCGAACCCGGCGAACTGCTCGTAAAGTCCGCTTGCCGGGTCATAGCCGTCGACGAGGGAGTCAGCGATCGCGAGCCATTCATCCCGCTCGGCATCGGTCACCTCTCCGGGCACACCGTGCGGGAGCCCTGCGGCGAAACGGAGATTCCAGCGGGCCATCACGTTGGTGAATGCATTGTCGTCGACGTGGGGGTGGTACTCGTCGGGCCCCATCACGTCCCTGATGTGCGCTGCGCCGCCGGCGTCCCGCTCGATGCGGGAGGCCCAGTAGCGGGCGGTGTCCACCACAAGCCCCCCGCCGGCCCCGGCAAGGAATTCGGCATCGCCGCTCCAGCCCGCATAGCAGCCCACGCCCCAGGCGACGTCGGCGACGATGTGCTCCTCCAGCGCACCGGTCAGGACCGGGAGCCGCTCGCCGGAGCGGCTGAAGGCCGAGCCGGGGGTGACGTCGTCGCCGCTCGCCGCGGACTCCCAGGGAAAGCGAGCGCCCCGCCTGCCGGCAGCTCGGGCCGCGGCCCGAGCTGCCGGCAGGCGGTGGATCCGGTACTCGAGCATTGCCCGGGCGGACTCGGGATGCGTGGCGGCGAGGAAGGGAAGCACGAAGGCGCAGGCGTCCCAGAAGACATGACCGCTGTAGGCGGCGCCGCTCAGCCCACGCGCGCCCACCGCAACCTCGGAGCCCTCGCCGACCGACGCCATCAGATGAAAGAGGGCGAAACGAACCGCCACCTGGAGCTCATCGTCGCCGTCGATGCGCACGTCGGCCTCCTCCCAGCGTGCCGCCCACGCCGCGCGGTGCTCGGTGAGCAGGCGCTCGTATCCCGCCTCCTCCACCTCTTGAAGGCGGTCGGTCGCTTCCGCGGATGACGGTTGGTGCTCGCCGCTTGCGTCGTAGACGCAGATTCGCTCCAACGAGCTTGATCCGTTCCGATCGCGCGTGGACTCCGAGGCCGCGACGGATACGCCACCCTGGCCAAACCGGGCCTGGAAGCAGGTGAGTCCGCGATCGGAGCCGCGGTGCCACTCCCCGTCGGGTGACGGTGAAAGGGTATCCGCGCCTCCCTCAAGCAACTCGCCGGGACCGGTGGCGCGCAGCGTGGTGGTGCCCGGACGCGCCAAGGAGGAGAAGAGCATCGCCTCGACCATCCCCGCCCTGGGGGCGAGCTGACAACGCAGGAGCCCGGTGTGGAGGTCGAGACTTCGCTCGACTGCTGTGTCCCCGACATCGAAGGGAAGGCTGTTCCAGACCGGGCAACGGGCGAGTTCGCTGGCCGCTCCCTCTCCCGCGTAGACGCCGGCCGCGAGCACCAGCGGCACCGCGGACGGATGCCGGCCCAGCGGCGTCCCCGCGGTCCCGATACGGCCGTCGGCGATCGTGAGCAGAGACTCGTGCACGCGCTCAAGTAGGGGATCGACACCGCTGATCGCGATCGTCCAGGCAGGGTCGTCGTCGAGCTGCGGCACGGCGCGCTGGCGCCGGCGCTCAATCTGGGCGTTCAGCAGGCCCGCGAAGGCGCCCGGACCACCGCCGAGGAACGTCACCCCACTCGGCACCCCGGCCGGCTCGACGCCGACCGAGACCGCCGTCGCTCGCCCGGCCAGTGGGGGGACGAGCAGCAAGGAGTCACTCCCCGGCACCCCACCCAACGATCCCATCTCATCTCCCACCAGCAGAGCGAGGCCTGGGCCAATCCCGCGCCGCCATAGCTCGGAGAAGAACCAGCCGGCGGAATCCGCCTTGTCGGTCAGGCCGATCTCAACATGCTTGGCGTCACTGGTCACACGCGCGCCGCTCAGACCCGCCTCTGATGCCGCTTCCTCGGTGAGCACGACGGCGGCGGCCAAGCTCTCGATCCCGCAGGCTCGCAACCGCGCTTCGACGGCCGCCAACAGCTCGTCGATTTGTGCCTTCGGCGGATCCGCCCACATCGGTTCGGGAATCAGGTCGATCTTGCGGCGGTTGAGGCGCTGGGACACGATCCTGGCATCGAGGCCACGCTCGCCGAGTCGTTTCACGGTGAGCTCGGCGGCCGCGCTCAGCGCCGCGTCCTCCTCAACAGTCGCGGAACGACGCTTGAGGAGCCGCGGGCCTTCGGAGTCGACCCGGTAGACCTCCGAGCCCCTGTTGAGCAAGAGGTGGAGGGAGCCGGGACCACCGGGACGGGCGTCGAGCTGCCCGTCAACGTTGTCGACGTGGGTTCCGCTGACGACCGCAAGGTGAATCCCCAGCGCACACGCGTCCTCCACCAACTCGCGGATTCCCGCGGCGTCGGCTCTGCGGTCGGGAACCGCGGTGCCGTCCCAGTCGAAGATCACCGCCTCCAACCTTCGTCGCAGCGGCGCATCGCGCGGGATGGGTTGAGGGATTGCTATAGGGCCATGTTGACGCGGACAGGGCCACTCTGCTCGAGGAGCGAGAAGCCGGTGACCTTGCCATCGCGCTCGAACGCGAGGCTGACCTGCGAACTAGCGACCCGCAGGTCGCGTACCTCAGACCTCTTCAGCCAGGCGGGCAGTATCGGCTTGTTGACGGCGAGCGTTTCCTCTCCCGAGCGGGCGGAGATGCCGAGCATCGCCTGCAAGAGCATGAAGGGCGTCGCCGCGGCCCAGGCCTGCGGGATGCACGCCACCGGGTATGCAACCGGAGCACCGCCCTCGAGTCGATCAAATCCGCAATAGAGCTCGGGGAGACGGAAGTCACGCGCTCCGGCCGCGACATCGAACAATGCCGAGGCGATCTTCTCGGTCGCCTCATGGAACCCATAGCGCTTAAGGCCCGCCGCGATCAAGGCATTGTCGTGCGGCCACACCGAGCCGTTGTGGTAGCTCATCGGGTTGTAGGCGGGGGAAAGGCTGGAGAGGGTGCGGATGCCCCAGCCGGAGAACATGTCCGGCGCCATCAGCCGCTCGGCGAGTACCGCCGCTCGCTCAGGGCTGACGATCCCGCAATACAGGCAGTGGCCCGGGTTGGAGGTGACACTGCGGACCTGGCGCTTGCGCCCGTCGAGGGCAAGTACGAACGTCCCCTCCTCGGCATCCCAGAAGGCCTCATTGAAGGTGCTGCGAAGCTCATCGGCTTGGTCGCGCAGGGTGGCCGCGAGGTCGGGTGCGCCGAGTGCGTCATAGACCTCGGCGATGCGCTGCTTCGCCAGGTAGACGTAGCCCTGGACCTCGACCAGGGCTATCGGGCCTTCGGCCAGGGTTCCGTCGGCGTGCATCACCGAATCCCCTGAGTCCTTCCAGCCCTGGTTGCGAAGGCCCCCAGAGGAGCGCACCTCGTACTCGACGAAGCCGTCGCCGTCACGATCGCCGTAGCGGTCGATCCACTCAAGGGCGGCATCAAGCGCCGGACGCAGGCCGGCGAGCGTCTCCGTGTCGCCGGTCCAGCGATGATATGCCGCGGCGAGAACGATGAACAGCGGCGTTGAATCGACGCTCCCGTAGTAGGGCGTGTGGGGGATGATCCCGGCTCCGGCGAGCTCCCCGGAGCGCAGCTCATGGAGGATCTTCCCGGGCTCGGCATCTCGCCAAGGATCCTCGGAGCGCGCCTGAAGTCGGGCGAGTGCGAGCAGGGTATTGCGAGCGATCCGGGGATTGAGCATCAGCGTCTGCTGGGCGGTGAGCAGCGAATCGCGGCCAAAAGGAGCGACGTACCAGGGGATTCCGGCCGCGACGATCTCCCCACCCGGCAAGGGAGTCATCAGCGCGTGCAGATCTCGCAGCGAGGCGGCAACGAACTTGTCGAAGAGCTCATTGTCGGTTTCGACCGCCGTGCACTCGGCCTCCCACTCGCGTTGGGCGCACTGCAGACGGGTGAGCGTCGTATCGAGCCTGCGACGCGCACGCCGCTTGCCGCCCAGCGATGGCTCGGCAGTCACGAGGATGGAAGTGCTCTCGCCGGGCCCAAGAGCCACCGGCCAACTGACATGGGCGCGCTGGCCGTCGAACGCGATGGCCTCCGGCTTGGGATCGAACTCGACCACCGTCTCGCGGAACTGCTCGTCCTCGCCGACGTAGGCAAGCAAGAGTCCCTTTGACGTCAGCTTCGGGGCGAGCGCATGCCCCCTCGCCGAGCGCTGGTCGGCGCCACGAACCTCAAAGACGTCGGCGAAGTCCGCCGCAAGCCAAAGCTCGAGCGTCGTCGCCACGGCGCGACCGGCGAAGTTGGCCAGCTCCAGCTGATGAAACAGGCGCGAGCCGACCGCGATGACCCGCCGCACCCCGAGGGTCTGCTGGGGAACGCTGCGCGCCTCGTCCAGAGGCAGCAGCGCGTTGGTCGCGTTGACGACGGCTCGATAGCCGGTCTCCGCCGCATAGGAGAGCAGGACCGGTGACTTACCTCCCAGCTCGACGCGCAGCTCGGAGAGATAGCGGGTGTCGTTGGCGTAGAGCCCCTCGCCCGTGATCCGAGCCGGATGAATATCCCCATCAGGCCGCGCACAGAGGAAGATGCCGGCGTCCTTCACGACCAGCAGTTCCTCGCGGGCCTCGGTGCGAATCGTCGGAGCCGCCTCATACCGGATCGGAGCGGCACGGCCGAGAACCTCGAACCTGTCGCCACGGGGGCTGACGCGCCGCGCCTGTCGCCGCTGAGCGGCGGATCGAGCCATGTCTCGAGGTTAGGGACTTGCGCGGCTGGCCACCGAACCCGGGTGGATCGCTGATCCAGATGTGGAATCCCCCGGATGGCCGGTCAACCCGAACCGCATAGCTTTTCCTGCGTGAGTTCTACGGCTCTTCGAATCGCGATGTTGGCTCCACCGTGGATCGAGATTCCGCCGCCCGGCTACGGCGGCATCGAGCAGGTCGTCGATCTGCTCAGCAAGGAGCTCATGCAGCGAGGGCATGCGGTGACGCTGTTCGCGGCTCCTGGTTCGACCTCCTCGGCGACGGTTCGCTCACCACTGAATCACCCCCATCCCGACGCGATGGGCAAGGCGCTCTATGAGGCTGACCACGTTGCCCAGGCTTTTGACGCGGTCGACCAAGCGGCCGCCGCCGGGGCTCCATTCGACGTGCTGCATGACCACAGTGGCTTCGCCGCGCTGGCAATGGCAGACCGGATTGCCACCCCCGTCCTCCACACGTTGCACGGACCGTTCACCGAGGACATCTCGAGGTTCTATGTACGCCACGGCCACAAGGCTGCGATCGTCGCGATCAGCCATGCGCAACTCGCGACGGCGCCTGCGGAGCTCGCTGTAGACAAGGTGATCTCGAACCCGATCGATGTCGGCAGCTGGCCGTTTCGGCGCCAAAAGGAAGACTACCTGCTTTGGATCGGCCGGCTGACGAGGGACAAGGGTCCTCAGCGAGCCATCGAAGTGGCGCGGCGCGCTGGCCGCCGGCTGGTGCTGGCCGGGCCGATCCAGCCCGGTCAGGAGCAGTTCTTCGAGACGGAGATCCGCCCGCAAATCGACGGAGAGAGGGTGCGGTTCGTCGGGGAGGTGGGCGGCGCGCCCAAGCAGGAGCTATTCGCGCGGGCAACGGCGCTGCTGATGCCAATCCGCTGGCCGGAGCCTTTCGGGCTGGTGATGGTCGAGGCACTCGCCTGTGGAACCCCGGTCCTCGCCTTTCCGGAAGGCGCGGCGAGCGAGATCGTCATTCACGGCGAGAACGGCTTCTTGGTCAACGATGAGGACGAGATGGCTGGAGCCATCGATGAGCTTGGGCAGCTGAAGGCGGCACGTTGCCGGGAAAGCATTTCCCGCTATTCATCGGGCCGGGTCGCGGCCCAGTACGAGGCGGTGTATCGCGAGCTCACCTCTCAGAGGATTTCGAAGGAGAGCAACGCGGGCGACTTCGGACTCAGAGCCGGCCATATCGCCGGCGCCCCTCGAGTAGTGCGGTCCGCGGCCGACCGCCGGCATGTGGGGGCGACCTCGACTGCGACCTGACGTGCGAATTCTGATCCCCCGCTATCCCTGGTTCGCGACCAAGTAGGCGCTCGCGCTGTTCAGGGACAAAAGCTGCGGATAATCACGCTCGGGAACTTCGATCCCGGTCCGCTCGGCCACCGCGACGATCAACCCGCTGCTCCTGCAGGATCCGGTACCAGCGGTCGGCGGTACATTCGCCTTCGTCAACGACGCAGGGCCAGCGGGGCGATGATCCCGTAGGAAGTTCCGGTCACCCAGCCGGGGTCGGCGGTGCACCAGAAGACATCTCCCGGGCGGAGGTCGAGCACGAGCCGCCCGGTCACCCGGTGGGCGACGACTGCCTCGTGGACGTGGACGGCACCCTTCGGCATCCCGGTGGTGCCGCTGGTGAAGTGCAGGGGGGCCATTTCCTCGGGGGCGGTCGGGTGCAGCGCCCCCGCCGAATCGGCTGCGGCGAGAAGCCGACGGAGGTCGGTGGCGCCCTCGATCGCCTCGATCTCGTCGGCGTCGCCGACCAACAGCATGCGCGCGAGGCCCGGCAGCCGCTCGCGCAGCGCCTCGACCTTGCGGCGGAAGAGGGCGGGGGTCGTGACCAAGACGCGGGCATCGCCGAGGCGCAGACGCTGCTCGATCGGCTCCGGCCCAAAGGCCGAGAAGAGCGGCGAGACGACCGCTCCCCGCTTCAGCGTCCCCAGTGCCGCCACATACAGCTCCGGAATCCGGCCGGCGAGCCCGAAGACACGCTCGCCGGGTCCAACATTGAGCACCCGCAAGACGTTTGCGAAGCGGTCAGTCTGCTCTTTGAGCCCAGAGTAGGTCAGATCGCGAACCTCATCGTGACGGCCCAGGAACCGCATCGCCACCGCCGACGCGAGTGGCCCCTCGGCCTGCCGGTCGACCGCCTCGTAAGCGATGTTGATTCCGCCCCCTGGCAACCCGGCAAGCTCCGTTCTCGCCTGTGCCCGGGAAAACTCCCTCCGCGTCGCCTCGTAATCGGCCATGTTCGATCGCGGCTGAGAGGGGCCGGTGCCTGCCGAGCAATTGCCGCTCGCAGGATCGCGGTAGGGGCATGAGATCAGTCAACACGCGCCAGCCCCCTCGAGGCATCGGGGGAATCACGCGCGTCGCTCTTCGGCGGAGTACGGACGGGCGCGGGTCTACTCGCGCCTGCTAGGCCGAATCGGCTTTGGCAGCCGTGTACACGTCGACGAAGCGGAGGTAGTTGTCGGCGATCTTGGAAGCGGCGTCCTCGCGGGAGAGGGTGCCTTCGATCCAGCCCTCCAGCGGATCGCCCCAGATCGAGCGGCCGATCGCGAAGCCGACGTAGCCATCCACCGGCGCTCCCGCGCGGAGCCAATCGTCGACCTTGTCGTCGTCGGCGCCGCGACCAAGAACAACGCAGGCGACCCCGTCGCGGCCGCCCTTTCTGCACTGGGCGGAGATTCGCTCGGCATCGACGCGCTCGTCGACGCCCTCGATCTTCCAGATGTCGGACTCGATCCCGGCATCCTGGAGCTCCGCGATCGCGCGAATCATCAGCTTGGGGCGCAGCTCAGCGTCGTAGCGCTTGGCGTCGCCGTTCACGGAAGCGAGCTGGTCCTCCTCCGCCGGCACCAGCAACTCGAAGAGGAACTTGCGATCGTTCGCATGCAGCCAGTCTGAGAGCCGTCGCAGCCGCTCAGCCTGGCGCTGATTCATCTCCGCGTCCCCATCGGGGTTGTAGCGAACGAGAACCTTTGAAAAATCGGGGTCATAGCGCTCGATGTGAGCGCCGAAGGAGTCCCCGTACTCGAAGTCGAACTCCTCCTGGCCGCTCTTCTCCACCGGCATGGCGAGCTTGATGCCGCGGGCCTTCGCCGCCTTGGGAACGTCCGTCGGACCTCCGAACTGCTCGTCCACGAGCGCGCCGGTTACCGAGGGATCGGCGCCGCGCGCCAGCGCGGCCTCGATCCCCTCGAAGATCAGGTGCTTGCCGTCGGCGAAGCGCTGGTTGTCCGCGGCCGTGGGTTCACCCTCGACGCCAAAGCGCTTGGTGAACGAGCCGCGATGGTCGAAGGCGAGGATGTACAACGCGCTGCCGTAGCCCAAGTCCATGAGGTCAGGCTAGCCGTTCGGGTTCGGATCGGCACGCAATAACTCGTGAGGGAGTCCGCAGGGTTAGCGGACGACCGCCCACAAATGCTTGCCTGCCCTCGAAGTTGAGGCGAGCAGCCAGCCGCTGTTGCCAGAGCCGGTGAACATACCTCTCAGCGCCCTCACGGCCCCGCTGGCGCTGCTCTTTGGCCTTTTGACGGCGGCCCGTTCATCTGGACGGCGTCCGCTGAGGCGATTATCGAGAAGGTAAACCGGTGTAAAGCCGTTTTAGTTGCCGTGCCCGCGCGCGGGCCCACGCGGGCTGATGAAAATCGCAGTTTGCGGGAATCGAGGGCTATTTTCCTGTCAGAGACGGTGCACTAGTGTCGACGACGACGTTAGGCATGGAACTCAGCCGATGACGCCGGTTTGGCTTGCGGCGCTAGTCCTCACCAAGCGCGGTGAGGACCTGCTCGTCGGTGCGCTCTGCGTTTCGCGCATCCAGCTCGCGCAGCTCGGTGCCCAAGTCGTAGTTACCACGAAGTGAGGCCAGCAGCGCCCCCTGGGGAATCCGATAGGAACCGCTCGGCAGCTTGAGGAAGGGGATTGACTCGGCCTCGATCCAACGGCGCACGGTCCGCTCGCTGATTTTCAGCAGGGCTGCCGCCTCACTCACTTTGAGAAGTTGGGGCCTGGCTGCGGTGGTAGCCATCGCTTCCTCTCCGGCTCAGTCGGGATCTGGGAGAAGAGTATAGGCCAAACCGGACATATTTGGACATTCTTCGCCAAACGGCGCGCTGACTCGACCTCGATCTCGCCGTCGTTGGCCCCGAGGAAGCCGCGTGCGATCGCCAGGTGTTCTCAGCTCGGTGGGTTTCGCGCAGAATAGGACGACGGAGGGCCGGTAGCCAGCTGTTGTCGCGGGCGAGCTCAGGCCGAGCTGGCGAGAACGGCTACGTCGTCGTGGGAGATCGCGCCACGCTTCTGGGCCCTGGCATTGACAAGCGTCGGCCGGCGGTTAGCCGGGGCTACGTCAAGCACGAACTCGATCCCGAGTTGCCTGACAGCGTTGATGATCGTGTCAAGCTCTGGGTTGTGCTCGGCTGACTCGAGCTTGGCGACGCGCGGCTGGGAGATACCGAGCTCCTTGGCAAGCGCACGCTGGCTCAGCCCGTGCTCGACTCGATAGCGCAGGAGGGTGGCCGCGAACTCGCGGGCGGGCGCCAGCCGCTGCCACTCGGCGCGGAAGCTCTCGTCAGTGCCTTTCTCCGCAGCTAGGAGCTGGTCAAGTGTCTTGGTCGGGTTTGCCATCAAGTTTCCTTTCTGCGACAACGATAACAAACCTATTATCAAGCGTCAACTGTGGCGCCCGAGCCGGGCCTTGGCGTCGGCAACGGCTGAATCGAAAGCGCTCTTCTTCGCGGCGACGGCGAGCACGACGAAGTGATCGCCGAGGCGCGCGTAGATCGGCCTCACGGGCGAGTTGCCCTGGCGCGGTCGAAGCTCAAAGAGATCCGTCTCCCCTTTCAGCGACTTCATGTGGGGACTCGGGAGGTCGGCGCCGAGGACCCGCAGCTTGTCAAGCGCATTGAAGAGCGCCTTGCGCTCGCCGCGATTCTTTACGTCCTCGAGATCGAGCACGGCGTCGATGTCGATGACAACGAGCCATTCTCTCGGCGCCCTTGCCATTGGTCGGGACTCTAGTACCCGCGGAAGCGATCCCGTCGGGCGTTCCTGGCGCCATGCTGGATGTTGTCCAACTCGCAAGTCTGGAACCGCCTGTCGGACACGCTTGCTCTTCGCGCGAAGCGGGAGCGATAGCTCCATCCCCAGTCTGTGGAAATACCCGGATATCGGACGGATTCTCGGCGCTACGCTGCAATTCAATTGAGGCGGGTCGTCAGTGTCATCCGGAGCCGAGGCAAGCTGTCGCTTGTCGCGATCTGCGTCAGCATTGGCGTTGGCGCCCTCGCGGTCCAGGCGCTCGGCTCCTTCGGCCCCGCGAGGCACTTCTCCACCGGCAATCACCCCTCGGGGATAGCCGTCGGCAAGGTCAACCGGGACCGCCACCCTGACCTGGTGGTCGTCTCGGGCGATAACGTCGCCGTGCTGCTGGGAAACGGTGCCGGGGGGGGTGGCGCAGCCAAGCATTTCGCCGCGGGCGATTTTCCCAGCGCGGTGGCGATCGGCGACCTCAACAGCGACGGCAAACCCGACCTCGCCGTTGCCGACTACCTCTCCAACAACGTCTCGATCCTCCTCGGACACGGCGACGGCACCTTCGGCAAGGCCAAGAGCTTCGCCGCCGGGGACGAGCCAAGCTCGATCGCGATCGGGGACTTCAACGGCGACAACAGGCGCGACCTTGCGGTCGCCAACTTCTTTGGCCACAACGGCAACAGCGTCTCGATCCTCCTCGGACACGGCGACGGCACGTTCGGCGCACCGACCGACTATCGCGTCGGCAAATTGCCCACCTCGGTCGCGATCGGCAAGCTCAACGGCGACGGCAAGCTCGACCTCGCGGTCGCGAACCGAGCTTCCGACAGCGTCTCGATACTCCTCGGACACGGCGACGGCACCTTCGGCAAGGCGAAGAGCTTCGCCGCCGGCGACGGCGCCACCTCGATCGCCGCGGGAAGGCTCAACGGAGACTCCCGCCTCGACCTCGCTACCGCGAACTACAACGCCAACAGCGTCGCGGTTCTGTCCGGAAAGGGCGACGGCACCTTTGGCAAGGCGAAGAGCTTCGCGGTCGGCATCCACCCGACCTCGGTTGCGATTGGCAACCTGAACGGCGACCCCCACCCTGACCTCGCGGTCGCCAACCAAAACTCCAACACTGTCTCGGTGCTGCCAGGCCGCGGCGACGGCAGCTTCGGCGTTGCGACCGGCTATCCGCTCCGCCCGAGACCCGCAAATCCCCAGGCCGTGGCGATCGGCAATTTCAACGCCGATGCCAGGCCCGACCTGGCCGTCGCCACCGAGACCTCCAAAGGCGTCTCGGTACTGCTCAACGCCGGCCCAAGCGCGCGCATGCTGACGCTCGCCTACAGTCGCAGCAAGCGCAGGTTCACCGGCAGGCTCTCCTCGGCCGACTCCATCTGCGTCGAGGGTCAGGGGGTCAGGGTGCTCCGCCGCCGACCTGGGCGCGACAAGACGGTCGGAGCCGCGACCACCACCATCTCGGGGTCTTACTCGATTCGGAGGAACGCCCGGCAGGGCACCTACTACGCGCGGGTGGGGGCCTGGTCGGCCTGCCGGACCAAGAGCTCGAGGGCGATCACCATCGATTAGCAGTCCCCGACCCCGCTGTCCCGAACATCTGGCGGGCAAGTCGCTATTCGGCGCTGCGGGCGATCACCGCCGTGACCGCGTTCACCTCGAAGGCGAACGTGTCAGCACCGGCTTCGAGACGGGACCGGGGGCGCTTGTACAGCTCCTCGATCGCTTCGCCGCTCGCGGCGAGGCCCGCCTTGAGGCTGGGCTCGCTGAAGGCTCGGAAGAACGCAGTGAAATCGCGGGCGAACTTGGTGGCGTCTCCGTCCTCCCGGTACGCCGCGGCCGCAGGATTCTCCACCGGAGCGATCTGCATCTCCTCCAGCTCGAGGCGTTCGTCGAACCCCTCGACGAATGGCCGGCGCACCTCCTCCTCCTCCTCCGTGCGCTCGTAGATCGGGATCACGTAACGGGCGAGATCAGCCGGGTCGAGGAGACCCTCACCCGCCAGCTCGACGCAGATCGCCCGGACCATCCTCCAGGCGTCGTGCCCGGCGGCGCTGCCCCCGTCGGGGATTCCCATCAGGTTGAGGTCCGCGATTACGACGCGTGGAAGGTCGTCTTCGACGAGCACGAGCAGGTGAGGCGCGCCCACGGAGAGACGGAGCACCGCGTTTACCGCGACATCCACGATCCAAACCGCGTCGTCGTCCACAACGACTTCCCCTCAGAGGAGGCCGCCGAGAGATTCATGCAGGATTCCTGCTTAAGGAGGCCATGGAGCGCGCTGGCGTCGAAGGGGAGCCCGGCATCGGCTTCCTGGAGTGTGCCGAGCGAAGCCATACGCCTAGGAGCGACAACTGCCGGCGGTCACCGCGCTGCTCCCTTCGCGTGGTTGCGAGCGCATCGGCGATGTCGCCCGCGCTCTCGGTTTGGGCGAAGAAGAGAAGCCCGCGGGCATCCTTCTCGAGGAAGGCCAGAAAGTACCGAACGCTCGATATCGGTGGCCACCGCGGCGGGCGCCGGCCAGGATTCGCACCCCGCTCCAGTCCACGCACAACGTACGGAGCACGGAGCCGACTACGAGCCCGAAGAACCGCCGGATCGAACTCCGGCTCAGTGAGGAGGAGCGCCGCCTTGACGCCGCCGGGGCCTCGGCGTTGGGCGAGAGCTTGAGCGACTTTTCCGCCACCCCGCCTGGGAGCGGGCGCAGGAGGTGCTCGCCGATCAGCGCGCAATCACGTTCGGCGAGGAGGAGGCACGCTTCCTCGAAGTTGGTCAGTTTCACCAACGCGCCTCATCCCCTGGAACTCCTCTTTTCAGCCCGGTGCATCGCCCCGAACTCCTCCAGTGAGAGCCCCGAGCCGACCGCCACGCACTCCAACGGCAACTCGGCCAGCTGACAGGGCATCCGGCACTCCTCGCCCAGGCGCTGCTCGAGTCCTTGCAGGAGCGCGCCCCCGCCGGCGAGGGTGATGCCGCGGTCCATGATGTCGCCCGCCAGCTCCGGCGGCGTCAGGTCGAGAGTCTCTTTGACCGCATCGACGATGTGTCCGACCGGTTCCTCGAGCGCCTCGCGAACCTCCTCGGAGCCGAGCGTGATCGTCTTCGGCAGGCCGCTGACGAGGTCACGGCCGCGAACCTCGGTATGCAGCTGCTGGGCCGGCTTCGACGCCGATCCCACCTCGATCTTCACCTGCTCGGCGGTCTGGCTGCCGATCGCGAGTTTGTGGACCCGTTTGCAGTGGCTGACGATCGCGTCGTCGAGCTCATCGCCACCGATCCGGATCGATTGCGAGACGACGATCCCGCCAAGTGAGATCACCGCGACCTCGGTCGTGCCGCCGCCGATGTCAACGATCATCGAGCCGGTCGGCTCGGCGACCGGCAGGCCCGCACCGATCGCCGCCGCCATCGGCTCCTCGATCAGGTAGGCCTGGCGAGCGCCGGCAGAAAGGCAGGCCTCCTCGACCGCCCGCTTCTCGACTCCGGTCACCCCGGAGGGCACGCAGACGACCACACGGGGGTGCCGGAGGCGACTGGAATGGACCGAGCGGATGAAATGGCGCAGCATCTGTTCGGTGATGTCGAAGTCGGCGATCACCCCGTCCTTGAGCGGGCGGATCGCGGTGATGTTGCCGGGAGTTCGCCCGAGCATCCGCTTCGCCTCGGCGCCGACGGCGTGGACGCGGCCGTCGCGAGAGTCGATCGCGACGACGGAGGGCTCTGAGAGCACGATTCCACGCCCGCGAACGTAGACGAGCGTGTTCGCCGTTCCAAGGTCGATGGCCATGTCACGGCTACGTAGCGAGAGGAGGTTGAAGATGTCCATACGTCGGCGATCGTGGGCTCAATCTGGTGAGGTCCTCGCGGGCGAAACGTTCAGCCGGCAGCCGACGCCGCCACGCTCTACTTCCTGCGGATCCGAGGCTGGGGATGCGTCCATCGATGTCCTCCTGACCTGTCGGGCAAGTGTCGATCAGCCAACCCCCAGACAGCCGCCTCTCGCTGTCCTGTCGATTCTTGGGCAGCCGAGGGGACGGACCATCCGCAACTTCCCGCCGACCTGATGCGGCTTTCCCACAGCGGCCCCGGCGAAGCGGCAGTCGCCCCCTCAGGCGGGGCGAGCCGGCCGCGACCGGCCGTGCAGCCGGCCCCGTACGCTCCAGCGCGAGGCACGGTGAAGAATGCGGCGCTCGCGCGGGGGCCGCGGCCGGGCGATCGGCCGGCCCTCTCCCTGCAATCGGTAAAAGCGCCGCTTGCCGAGCTCGATCAAGACGAGGTAGAGGCAGATCATCACGACCAGTGTGGCGAGGAAGCTGGCGGGCAGCGCGGTGAAGCCGAGAAGACCGGCCAGTGGCGAGAAGGGCAAGAGCACCCCGATACCGACGCAGGCAAAGGTGGAGATCGTCAGCGGCTTGCTGGCGCGGCTGCGGAAGAACGGGACGCGGTGGGTGCGGATCGCGAAGATCACCAGGCTCTGGGTGGCCAGCGACTCGACGAACCAGCCGGAGCGAAACAGCGTCGCGTCGCGCGCCGAAGCCCCAGATCATGATCCCGAAGGTGGCGAAGTCGAAGATCGAGCTGATCGGCCCGAAGAAGGTCATGAAGCGGCGGATCAGCCCGGTGTCCCAGTGCGCCGGTCGCCGCAGCTGCTCCTCGTCGACGTTGTCGGTCGGGATCGTCATCTCGCTGACGTCATAGAGCAGGTTGTTGAGCAGGATCTGGGTCGGCAGCATCGGCAGGAAGCTGAGGAACAGAGAGGCGCCGCCGGCGCTGAACATGTTCCCGAAGTTCGAGGAGGTCCCCATCAGCACGTACTTGATCGTGTTGGCGAAGATTCGGCGTCCCTCGACGACGCCGCCGGCGAGGATCTCGAGGTCCTTGTCGAGCAGGACGATGTCGGCGGCGTCCTTGGCGACGTCGGTCGCGGTCTGCACCGAGATGCCGACGTCGGCGTCGTGCAGGGCGACGGCGTCGTTGACGCCGTCGCCGAGGAAGCCGACCGTGAGCCCGAGTTTGTGCTGGGCCTTGATTACCCGCGACTTCTGCTCGGGAGTGACCCGGGCGAAGATCGTCGTCTGAGGCAGTGCTGCGGCGAGCTGCTCTTCGTCGAGCTTCTCCAGCTCGCGCACCAGCCAACGTGCCGAGCACCGGCAGGCCGAGGTCGGCGCAGACCTTCTGCAGCGACGCGGTCGTTGTCGCCGGTAATCACCTTGACCTCGACGCCGAGGCGCTTCAGGCGCTCCAGCGCGTCGGCTGCGTCGGCCTTCGGGCGATCGAGGAAGGTGAGGAAGCCGGCGAGCTCGAGGTCCTCCTCGTCCGTCAGCGTCCGAGATCGCCCTGATCCTTCGCCGCGGCACGGGTGGCGACGCGCGATGACGCGGCTGCCTGCGGCGAACTGGCGATCGAGCACCTGCTTGCGCCTTCGAGGACACGGACCGGCAGCGGGCGAGCACGCTCTCGGGCGCACCCTTGACGATCACCTGACGCCTGCCATCGGGGTCGGCGACCAAGACCGAAGAAAGCCGGCGCTCGTAGTCGAACGGGCGCCTGGCGAGCACGCCGGTAGTCGCTTGCCCGCGGCCGCCCGCGGCGCCCGGCGCCGCCCACAGCGCCTGATCGAGCTGGTTGCCGCCGACCACCTGTCCGTCGGCGAAGGACGCCTCGTTGCAGAGCAGGCCGGCCCGCAGGACCGCATCAGAACGTCCGACCGCCGGCGTCGAGCGCCGCCGAGAAGGTGATCTGTCCCTCGGTCAGCGTGCCGGTCTTGTCGGTGAAGAACACCTCGATGTTGCCGAGGTCCTCGATCGCGACCAGGCGCTTGACGATGACCGAGCGCTCGGCCAGGCGCCTCGCTCCGGTCGAGAGGCTGATCGTGACGATCGCCGGCAGCAGCTGCGGCGTCAGCCCGACGGCGATCGCCAGGGCGAAGAGCACCGAGTCCAGCACCGAGCGGCCGATCAGGATGTTGAGGACCAGGATCGAGCCGGCCAGGACGGCGGTGACGCGGACCAGCAGTAGCGAGAAGCTCGCGCAGGCCAAGCTGAAACGCGGTCTGCGGCTGGCGCTCGCCGAGCCGCAGGGCGATCTCGCCGAACTCGGTGTCCGCTCCGGTTCGCACGACCACGCCGAGCCCGCTTCCCTCCCGCACCACCGTCCCCATGAATCCGCAAGAGGCGAGTTCCAGCGGCGACGCGGGCGCGTCGATCTCTTCGGCTTGCTTCTCGGCCGGCAGCGACTCGCCGGTCAGCACCGCCTCGTCGCACTCCAGCCCCTCCGCTTCGAGCAACCGCAGGTCAGCCGGGATGACGTCGCCGACGCCGATCTGCACGACGTCGCCTGGGACGAGCGCGGTCACGTCGATCGCGGTGAGCCTGCCGTCACGCATGGCGAGTGCGGTGTGGCGCAGCTGGGAGTGGAGCGCCTCCACCGCCAGCTCGGAGCGGTACTCGTTGAAGAACCCCAGCCCGATGCTGAGGCAGATGATCGCGAGGATGATCGCGGCGTCGGTGCCCTCGCCGACGAAGAACGACGTCAGCGCCGCGGCTACGAGCAGGATCAGGAGCGGGTTCCTCAGCTGGCGCATCAGCACCGCGAGCGGCCGCGCCCCGTGACTGCGCAGCGCGTTTGACCCGACTATCCCCAGACGGCGCTGGGCCTCCGTGGTAGACAGACCATCTTCCGCGCTCGCGAGGGCACCGAGGACATCGTCGGGCGGCATGCTTGCCGCCGAGCGAAGCTGCAGCGCACGCCAGTTATCCGCAGGCGGCGCTTCGATTCCTCTCGCCTCTACCGCCATCGACCTATCGTGGCAGGGCGACGCGGACAACCGAGACCTTGCCCGTCATGCGTGCGCCCGGCGGACGAACAGGGCGCGCCTCACGACGGCGAAGGCGACCTCCTCTTGACCGCGCTGCTGCTCGACGCCGGCGCGATCCTCCCGGCCGACACCGTCAGCTTGGTGAAGACGATCACGTCCTCGGTCAGCCTCGAGGTGCTCACCCACGCGCAGGTCGATCGCGGCGAAGGTCGCCATGATGCCCCTTCTCCTGCCGATGGTCTCGAAGGCCGACGCCGCTACCGGCTCGGCCGCTCCAGCCACGCGTAGGCCCACAGCTTGACCTGGTCGAGCAGCAGGATCCAGACGATCGCGTAGCCCCAGGCGAGAGCCGCAAGCTTCCAGCTGAGCGGGTGCATGAACAGGCCCGAGACAGCGATCACGGTGGCGAGGAGCTGGGTGCCGAGCACCGCGACGAGCAGGACGGTCGCCGGCCGGTAGGACCACAGCCGCCCCCGCGTACGGGCGACGAACAGGGTCAGGTGCCCGGCCACCGAGAGCTTCAGATACATCAGCGTCTGCGCCTCGGCGTGGCTCACCCCGAGCGGACCGATCGCGATCGCGACCAGCGAGAAGGACTCGATGACTCCGGCGAGTCCGAGCACGGTGGCGATGCTCAGCACCTCGCGCAGGTCCCAGCGCTCCGGTCGGGGCGAGGGCTGCACGCGGTCATAGGCGATGGTCAGGATCGCCGCGTCGTTGAGGATCGCCAGCAGGACGATCTGGATCGGCGTCACCGGGAAGAAGTCGAAGGCGGCGATCGAGAGGGTGACGAAGAGGACGATGCGGATCGTCTCGGTGATCCGGTAGATCGCGTAGTTGGTCATCCGCCGGAACACCTCGCGGGCGCGGTGGATCGCGTCGACGATCACCGAGAGCCCGGGTGCCAGCAAGACGATGTCGGCCGCCGCCCGCGCCGCGTCGGTGGCACCAGAGACGGCGATGCCGGCGTCGGCGCGGGCGAGGGCCGGGGCGTCGTTGACGCCGTCTCCGGTCATCCCGACGATGTGGCCGCCGGCCTGCAACGCGGCGACGATCCGGTACTTGTCCTCGGGGACGACCTGGGCGAAGCCGTCGGCCTCCTCGACCCGCTCGGTCAGTGCCTTGCCCTCGAGCCCCTCGATCGCGCTTGCCTCCAGCACCTCCTTACCCATGCCGACCTCGGCGGCGATCTCGCCGGCGATCTCGACCCGGTCGCCGGTGACCATCTTTACCTCGACCCCGAGCGCGCGCGCCTGTTCAAGGGTCTCCCGCGAGTCCTCGCGCGGCGGGTCGGCGATCGCCAGCACCCCGGTCACCCGCCAGGCGCCGCCATCGGCCCGGGCGACGGCCAGTGCCCGCTGTCCCCTGCGAGCGAATTCCGCCGTCGTCGCGGAAACCTGCTCAGCGCGGCGGTCGCCCTCGCCGACCAGGTCGAGAATCGCCTGCACAGCGCCCTTGGCCACCCGGTATTCGGCGTCCCCTTCGCGGACGAGCGCCTCGGCGCGCTTGCGGTCGGCGTCGAAGGGCTCGAAGTCGAGTACCTCGCAGTCCTCGACCGGCCCACCCAACGCCTCGAGGATCGCGGCATCGATCGGGTCGCTTCCGCCCTGCTCGACGGTCAACGCCGCCTCGCGCAGGACCTGGTCGCGACTGACCCCCTCCCCCACGACGCCGACATCGGCGATCGCCAGCTCGTTGCGGGTGATCGTCCCGGTCTTGTCGGCGCAGAGGACGTCGACGCCCGACATCTCCTCGACCACCGGCAGATGGCTGACGACCGCCTGCCGTTTCGCCAGATCGCGGGCGCCCACGGCCATCGTCACCGAGAGGACCGCGGGCAGCGCCACCGGGATCGAGGCGATCGTCACCACCAGCGCGAACTCGAGCGTCGTCGCCAGGCTGTGCCCACGCAACAGGGAAACGACGACGATCACGGCGACCAGGGCCATCGCGATCGCGATCAGATATTTGCCGATCGAGTAGATCGCCGCCTGAAAATGGCTCGGCGGGCCCTCCTCACCGGTCAGCGCGGCGGTGCGGCCGAACTCGGTCGCCAGACCGGTCGCGAGCACCCGCGCCGTCGGCGCCCCACGCGAGACGACCGTTCCCGAGTAGAGGTCTTCCCCGGGCCCTTTGGTGACAGGCAACGACTCTCCCGTCAGCGCCGACTCGTCGGCATCGACGGTGCCCGTGACGATCCGCCCGTCGGCGGGGATCACGTCGCCGCGCTCGACCATCAACAGATCGCCTGGCACGATCTGCTCGGCGCCGATCGTCTGCCACGCGCCGTCGCGCTTGACCCGCCCCTGCTTTGCGAGCTGCTCCTTCAGCGCGGCGATCGCGTTGGCGGCCTGGTGCTCCTCCCAGAAGCCGACCAGCCCGTTCAGCGCCAGCAACGCGAGGATAATCGCGAAGTCCGGCCATCGCGCCGTAACGGCGGTGAGAAGGAGGGCGACCTCGATCATCCAGGGGATCGGCGCCCAGAAATGGGAGAGGAGGTCGAGTAGGGCGTTGCGGGTCTGCTCAACCAGCGCGTTGGCCCCGTAGCGGTCCAGTCGCGCGGTGGCCTCCTCGGCGCTCAGCCCGGTGTCGTCCCCGAGCCGCTCGTCGGCGCTCTGGTCCTCCTCGCTGCGCTGGTCGTGGACGCCGTGAGCGGAGGCGCCCGGCGCCGCGGCCACACCCGGGGCAGCTGCGTCTCGTGACTTCACGCCGACGTTCCCGTCTCCAGCAGCGACCGGGCGGCCCTGGTGAGGATCAGCTCCTCGCGCGCCCGCACCACCAGCACCCGCACGGATGAGGACTCGGCACCGATCTCACAATCCGGCTCGGCGCTCGCATTGCGCTCGGCGTCGAGCTCGACGCCGAGGAAAGCGAGCCGGCGACAGAGCCGCTCCCGAACGATCGCCGAGCCCTCGCCGATGCCCGCGGTGAACACGAGGGCGTCGATGCCACCAGCCGAGCAGGCCATCGCCGCCACCGCCCCGGCAACCCGGTGGGCGAACACTTCGATCGCAAGGAGCGCGTGCTCGCTGCCTCGGCTCACGGCGCCCTCGATCTCGAGCATGTCCCCCGAACCGCCGGACAGGCCCTTCAAGCCTGAATCGAAGTTGAGCGTCCGCTCCAGGTCCTCGCCGTCCAGCCCACGCTCGCGCAGCAGGTAGATCAGCGCGCCGGGGTCAACCGAGCCCGAGCGCGTCGCCATCGGCACCCCCTCGAGGGGACTGAAGCCCATCGTGTTGTCGAGCGAGCGCCCATCGCGCACGGCGCTGACCGAGCTCCCACCACCGAGGTGGCAGACGATCAGGCGCAGACCCTCCGCGGAGCGGCCCAAGAGTTCGGGTGTGCGCTGCGCCGACCAGGCGACGGAGATGCCGTGAAAGCCGTAGCGGCGGATGCCCCAATCCTCGCGCCAGCGGCGTGGCACGGCATAGACCGCCGCCTCAGGGGGGATCGTCGCGTGAAAGCCGGTGTCGAAGACCGCCACCTCCCGCACCCCGGGCAGCGCAGACCGCGCCTGGTCGATCGCCGCCAAGCAGGGCTTGTTGTGGAGCGGGGCCAGCGGCTCGGTCTCGAAGATCTGCTGGTGAACAGCGGCGTCGATCAGAACCGGCTCACGGAACCGAGGGCCACCGTGAACAACCCGATGGGCGACCGCGGCGACCCGGCCGGGGTCGACGAACTCGATGTCCTCGACCTGTTCGCTGTGCTCGCTCGCATCGACGATGTGGAGCTTCAGGCTCGTCGAGCCGGCGTTGACGACGAGGATCTCCTCGGCGCTCACGCCGCCGATTCCGGCAGCACGGTGAGCTGAGCCCGGAGCAGGCGAGAGCCGGCGGTCGAGCACCGCACCCGGCTCACCCTGGCCACTTCCAGCTGCGGATTTCCGGATGGTCCTCGCCATGCTCGCGGGTCCAGGCCCGGCAGGCGAGGCGGCGGTCAGCCATCTCCTGGCGCAACTCGGCCGCCTTGGAGCCCAGCCCCGGCACCCGGTCGATCGCGTCCATCACCAGGTGGAAGCGGTCCAGCCCGTTAAGCATCACCATGTCGAAGGGGGTCGTCGTGGTGCCCTCCTCGCGGTAGCCACGGACGTGCATGTTTTCGTGGTTTGAGCGCTTGTAGGTGAGGCGGTGGATCAGGGTCGGGTAGCCGTGGAAGGCGAAGATCACAGGGCGGTCGACGGTGAACAGCGAGTCGAACTCACGGTCGGAGAGCCCGTGCGGGTGTTCGCTGTCTGACTCGAGTCGCATCAAGTCGACGACGTTGATCAGTCGGACCTTCAGGTCGGGCAGCCTCTCCCGCAGAAGCGCCGTCGCCGCAACTGTCTCCAGCGTCGGCACGTCGCCGCAGCAGGCCATCACCAGATCGGGCTCTGCCCCGCCGTGCTCACTCGATGCCCACTCCCAGATGCCGAGCCCGCGGGTGCAGTGGGCGACCGCCTCCTCCATCGTCAGGTAGGTCAGCTCGGGCTGCTTGCCGGCGACGATCAGGTTCACGTAGTCGCGGCTGCGCAGGCAGTGGTCAGCGACCGAGAGCAGGCAGTTGGCGTCCGGCGGCAGGTAGACGCGGACCACCTCGACCTTCTTGTTGACGACGTGGTCGATGAAGCCGGGGTCCTGATGGGAAAAGCCGTTGTGGTCCTGGCGCCAGACGTGGGAGGTGAGCAGGTAGTTGAGCGAGGCGACCGGTCGGCGCCAGGGGATCTGGCGGCTCACCTTCAGCCACTTGGCGTGCTGGTTGAACATCGAGTCGACGACGTGGATGAAGGCCTCGTAGCAGCTGAAGAGGCCGTGCCGGCCGCTCAGCAGGTAGCCCTCCAGCCAGCCCTGGCAGAGGTGCTCGGAGAGGACCTCCATGACGCGGCCGTCAGGGCCGAGGTCTTCGTCGGTGGCGAGGCCCTCCGCCTCCCACTCGCGATGGGTGGTCTCGAACACGTTGGAGAGGCGGTTGGAGGCGGTCTCGTCGGGTCCGAGGAGACGGAAGTTGTCGGGGTTCCGCTCGATCACGTCGCGCAGGAAGGTGCCGAGGACGCGGGTCGACTCGGCCGAGTCGACACCCGGGCGCTCCACCTCCACCCCGTACTCGCGAAAGTCCGGCAGCAGAAGCTCCCGCAGCAGCAGGCCGCCGTTGACGTGGGGGTTGGCGCTCATCCGCCGCTCGCCCCGGGGCGCCTGCTCGGCGACCTCGGCAACCAGAGCCCCGTGCTCGTCGAAGAGCTCCTGCGGACGATAGCTGCGCATCCATTCCTCCAGCTGTCCCAGGTGCTCCGGGTTCTCGCGCACATTGGCGAGCGGCACCTGATGGGCACGCCAGGTGCCCTCGACGGGCAGCCCGTCGACGACCTTCGGGCAAGTCCAGCCCTTCGGGGTTCGCAGCACGATCATCGGCCAGCGCGGGCGCCCGCCGGCGCCACCGGAGCGCGCCGCGCGCTGGATCTCGCCGATCTCGCCAAGCGCGTCGTCGAGCGCAGCCTCAAGTCGTGGGTGAATCGCCGCCGGCTCCTCGCCGTTGAGGCCGCCGCCGGCATCCAAACCACCGCTGACCAGAAGCGGCCGGTACCCATAGCCCTCGAGCAGCGAGACCAGCTCGGCCTCGGGAATGCGAGCGAGCAGGGTCGGGTTGGCGATCTTGTAGCCGTTGAGGTGAAGGACCGGCAGGACGGCGCCGTCGGTGCGCGGGCTGAGCAGCTTGTTGGAGTGCCAGCTGGTCGCGAGCGCTCCGGTCTCGGCCTCGCCGTCGCCGATCACGCAGGCGACAAGCAGGTCGGGGTTGTCGAAGGCGGCGCCGTAGGCGTGGGCGAGCGAGTAGCCGAGCTCGCCGCCCTCGTTGATCGAGCCGGGCGTCTCCGGCGCCGCGTGGCTCGGGATGCCGCCGGGGAAGGAGAACTGGCGGAAGAGCCGGCGCAGGCCGTCCTCGTCGCGGCCGATGTGGGGGTAGACCTCGCTGTAGGTTCCCTCGAGGTAGGCGTTGGCGACGATGCCCGGGCCGCCATGGCCTGGTCCGGTCACATAGATCGCGTTCAGATCGCGGGCGCGGATCGCCCGGTTGAGATGGACGTAGAGGAGGTTGAGGCCGGGGGTGGTGCCGAAGTGCCCGAGCAGCCGCGGCTTCACCTGCTCGGCGACCAGCGGCTCGCGCAGCAGCGGGTTGTCGAGCAGATAGATCTGCCCGACCGAGAGGTAGTTGGCGGCCCGCCACCAGGCGTCGATCACGGGCGAACCTGTTGAAGTGAAGCGTGTGGGCCACAACCCCCGCCGAGGGCATGGCTCTCGCTCACCGATACCGATCTGGCCATTAATGGACTACGAGCACAGGACGCGTGGTGTGATGGGTGACGCCGCTGGCGACGCTTCCCAGCAGGACCGACTTGATCCCGGTTCGTCCTCGCGATCCCAGCACCACAAGTCCCGCGTCGATCTCGTCCGCCAAGCTGCAGACGTGTAGCCAGGCGGGGAATCCGCGCTCAGACCGAGACGTCGCCTCGAATCCCGCCGCGCGGGCGAGTTCGGCTCCCTCTGCCGCGGTCCTATTGGCCTCCTTCTCGATTTCCGCGTCGACGTCGCCGGGCATCATCCCGACGCCGGCGTAGGGCAGCGTCTCGAGCGGCTGCCAGATGGTGGCGACGATCGCCGCGCTCCCTGCCCTGAGCCGGCGGCCGGCAAGCTCGATCGCCGCTTTCGCCGGCTCGGAGCCATCGTAGGCGAAGAGGATCGGTGAGTCGTCACGCACGAGCTGCATCCTGTCGATCTGCCGGCATCCACTCAGTGTAGGACGACACCGACCTCCGTGACCGGCACTCCGACCCCCTTACGCACGCGCTCCGTGAAGGTCTCAGCGCACCTCCATCCCCACTTGGACCGCCTCAACGAGCGGATCCTCGGCGGCCGCGAGGAGGTCGTCGCCGATTTCGAGCTCCCGGCTACACCGTGGGGATCGGCTCGAAGGGCTGCGTCACCTTCTCGCGGGTCAGGGTGACCGACTACGCGATCTTCAAGAAACACCAGGATGCCGAGCTGTCCGACCTCGCCTGGCTCTACAACTTCAACCGCGGGATCTTCATGACGCCCGGCCGCGAGGAGGAGTGGACGCTGTCGGTGACCCACACCGAGGAGGCGGTCGACGCCTACGTCGCTGCCTTCCGAGAACTGGCCGCCGAGCTTCGCGGCTGACAGAACAGTCTGTCAGCGGGCGAGCCGCAGCCAAGCGCGAGTCGGCACAGACGGCGGCCGGACGACCCCGAACTTCGATTGGCTGCTGACAGAGACCGTAAGATGGGCCAGGTGCAAGACGACTCTGGACAGTCCGCGAGCCGCCTCCTGGCAGTCGAGGATCTCGATGCGTCGCAGGTTGCCGTTGTGGCGGAGACTCCGCACGGAGCCTTGGCGGTCGGCATCAGCGCGGGCAAGCCATTCGCCGTCTCCAACCGCTGTCGGCATCTCTTCGCCTCGCTGGGCAGTGGCAACGTGACTCCAGAGGGATGCCTGGAATGCCCACGGCACGCCGCCCTGTATGACGTCGACACCGGCGAGATGGTGCGGGGTCCTCAGGGTGCGTTCAAGCCACTGGCCGGCGCAGTCAAGGCGACGACCGGCGCCCGCTCCCTGAAGACATTCCCGGTCGAGGTACGCGACGGCGCAATCTGGCTGGTCGGCTGAGCAACTGCGCTCGCATGCCGGATCCCGGCGCCTGCACGTACCGATCTCGCCTTCGGTCAGTCGGTCACGCGGCGGATGAACGATCGGATGCTCAGCCACGCAAGCGCCGCGGTGATCGCGACCAAGGCAAGGAGCACCGCGGCGACGGGCATGTGCGGAAGCCTGGGCGTCATCGCCGCCCGCAGGCCCTCCGAGACGTAGACGAGCGGGTTGACGAGGGTGAAGATCTTCAACCACGGGATCGGGTCGAGCTGCTGCCACGGGTAGTAGACACAGCCCAGGAAGGTGATCGGGATGAGCCATCCTCACTGCTTTCACGGAGACTCCGAAAGGAGGAAGCGGCTTGCATGTCGCCTCGGCGTGCGAAGGAAGGAATGGCGCTGGCGCTGGCCAACGCCGTCTATTTCCACGCCGACTGGGCGCACCCGTTCGAGAAAGCAAAGACCAGCCCCGGCGACTTTCACAAGGCGGCGGGAAAGGCCACCGTCGACTTCATGCACCAGAGCGAGTCGCTGCGCTAAGGGGCGGGCGACGGCTACAGGGCGGTGGAGCTTCCCTATCGCTCCTCGACGCTGTCGCTGCTGGTCGTGCTGCCCGTGCGCCAGCGCCTCGGCTCGCTGCAGCACCGCCTCGCCGGCAGGGCCCTGGCCCAGATCGCGCGGCGCCTCTCAGTAAGGCCGGTGATCCTCAGCCTGCCGCGCTTTCACCTGCACAGCGAAGCTGAACTGAGCGGTGCCCTGAAAAAGCTGGGCATGCCGACCGCGTTCAGCGAAGAAGCAGACTTCTCCCGCATCACGACTGCGATGCCATTGAAGGTCGGCTTCGTCAAGCACGCCGCCGATTCCACCGTCGACGAGGAAGGAACCGTCGTCGCCGCGGCGACGGTCGTCGGACTCGTTCCGACGTCGAAAAAGGTGGTGCGCCATGCCGTCCGTTTCAATGCCAACCGCCCGTTTCTCTTCTTCCTGCGCGACGACCAAAGTGGCGCGGTGCTGTTCGCGGGCCGGGTGACGAACCCAGCATCCACCGGCACGTAGGGGCTGGGCTTTCCCTTCGCGCGAATTTGCGAGCGCGTCGACTGCGAGTCGTAGACACCCGCAGCGGACGAAAAGTGGGACCACAGCGAGAATCTCGAACCGGGTCGCCGACCTGAGCCGCGACCTGCGCGAATTGAGACTGATCCACTGAGGTCAGGCGCTAAAACAGCTGGCACGCTATGGGGCAGCGGCAAGAGAGTTGACTAGGAGTCCGACCAAACGAAGGCACCGCGGGGTGCGCCGTGGAGCTCTCTGAGGGCCTCGTCTATTGCTTCCTGAGCTTCGCGGCGAAGCGCAAAGGACGATTTCCCACCATGCCACGAAGGCTTCGCGTAGCAGGCCTTGCCGTCCAGGTCGAGGTAGCGGGCGACCCATACGACGCGACCACTCGGATAGGTGCGCTTGTAAGGCGTCTGGCGCGGGAGGCTCCGCGTTGGCTTTCCGGTCCCTGCTGGAGATCGGTGCAGCTTGGCTGCGTCGGTCATTCGCATACCCCATACACGTAGCAGGCCGCCGAGATGTCCCCTGAGAGCCTCTCGCTACAGACGTCCTTCGAGTTCCGCGTGGTTCCGTTGGGTGCCGTTTACTGCCACTCGCTGACTGCTACGTATTTGGTCCCGAAAGACCTGTTTTTCGACGCCGCGAGAAGCAGAAACCGCTTGAAATAGCGAAAAAGCTGATGCGCCCGACGGGAGTCGAACCCGCGACCTTCGGCTTGAAAGGCTGCGGTCCGTTTCGGCTTGAAGCTAGATGCAGAGCCGATATCGGGGGGTGTTCCGGTCGATACGTAGCGAAAACGTAGCGATTTGTCCTTCATATGCTCGGCGCAATGTAGCAACGCCAGGATGACGTGAGGATCTCGAACGGCCGGCGGTAGTAGCGCCGATCAAATCTCCGCGATCTTCGGGGGCAGTTGCGATGAGCGCGCGGCGGGCCTCCTCGTGGTGCAGTAGGGCTCCGACGGAGGGCGGCGAGCAGAGCGCTCACCGGGAATCCTCCGTCTTGTTCTCCTGATCATTGTAAGCGAGTGACAGCCAGGAGCCGTCGATCTGATCCCAATCGATGTCATCCAAACGGTCCGCCAGCAGCGTCTCGAAGGTGAGCGCCAAGACCGTGTGACCGTCGTGTTCCCACAGCTCCTGCTCTCGATCGGGCACCAGGTGCCTGTCGCTTGAGACCAACAGATCGGCGTCGCCGACCAGCGCGGTGTAGAGGATCGGGTCGTCCTTGCGGTCGGCCGTCAGGACCGGCACATCGGCGTCTTGGAAGGGCGGCGCGGCGAGCACGCAAACGGCCTCGAGCTGTCGTCGCAGGCGGGGGATGTCTGTCTCTCCCAGGGCCGGATCCAGCTTGGTCCCGATTTCCCTGAGTTTGCGCTCGTACTCGTCAAAGAGCGGTCGTGAACCGATCGCGACCCAGTCCTCGGGAGTGCCGTAGGGCAGGCGCTCCAGCAACGCAGCGCGACGATCGCCGGCCCGCTCCAGGCGGGCGAGAGCGTTGGCGATGCCGCCGACGTCCCCGCCCTCCTGCTCAGCCTGCGTGCTCAGCGCGTCGAGCTCAAGACGGCCGTGCTCCACCTCATAGCTCAGCGCACCGAGGGCGAGCACGACCCAGAACCGGCGCCTCACGCCGGTCGGACTCAGGGCCGCAGGCAGCGAAACGCTGGTGTCGATGACGACGTTAGGCATGGAACTCAGCCTATGCCGCCGGTTTGGCTTGCGGCGCTAGTCCTCACCAAGCGCGGTGAGGACCTGCTCGTCGGTGCGCTCTGCGTTTCGCGCATCCAGCTCGCGCAGCTCGGTGCCCAAGTCGTAGTTACCACGAAGTGAGGCCAGCAGCGCCCCCTGGGGAATCCGATAGGAACCGCTCGGCAGCTTGAGGAAGGGGATTGACTCGGCCTCGATCCAGCGGCGCACGGTCCGCTCGCTGATTTTCAGCAGGGCTGCCACCTCACTCACTTTGAGAAGTTGGGGCCTGGCTGCGGTGGTAGCCATCGCTTCCTCTCCGGCTCAGTCGGGATCTGGGAGAAGAGATAGGACAAACCGGACATATATGGACATTCTTCGCCAAACGGCGCGCTGACTCGACCTCGATCTCGCTATCTGTTCGAGAGTCCAGTAAGGCCAAGCGCCCTAAAGCAGCGCCTCGATCAGATCGACCTTGGCCTGATCGAGCGGCGGCGGCGGATCGTCGAAGTCCTCACAGCACGGGGGCTGCTCGGAGCGTTTGACGCCGATCTTCGACACCTCCGGAAGCACCTCGGCGATCGCTTTCTTGGGATTGGAGGATTCCGTGTGCTCCATGATCGCGAAGACGACGATCGTCTCGGCATCCTCAAAGACCAGGTGAGCGCGCCAGCGAGCGTAGAAGCCGCGCGCGCAGTATCGGGAGACCTCGTCGCCGCGGACCCGCAGGCGCTTGCCCCCCGCCTTGCAGCCCTGGGCAGCGAGGTCGGTCAAGAGAGCCTCGTAGCGCTTGCGGGCGGCGCCCTTGAGGATCTTCTCGTGGACGCGCTTTGCCTCCGGCGTCTCGCGAACCTCGTAGGTCACGCTCAGTCGGCGGCGGCCTTGACCGCCTGCCCGGAGCGCCATTGCTCAAGGCCGCGGGCAGCGGCGGGACGGGAGAGCTCGCGCTGATCGAGCGCCGCATCGAGAAGGCGCTGGACGAACTCGCGATCGCCACCTTGGGCGCGCAGCTCGACCAGCAACCGTCGCGTACAGCGGACGCTCTCGAAGCTGAGCGCCATCGGCGAGCGCCCCGGCAGCAACTCCAGAATCCCCCGCTTCGCCCAGGCCCGCACGGTCGGCGGGCTGACCGCGAGAATCTTGGCGGCCTGGGAGACCTCCACAGAGGTCTCCTCCCCCAGCCGGCGCTCCAGCTCGGCGAGGGTCTGCTCGGCTGCCTTGACCCGCCGGCGTATCTCCCTGGCGTCTTTGAGCTCGCTGGCCTGGTTGAGCGCCTCGGCGGCGTCGTCGATGCCGACCAAGGTGGCGACCATCTTGCGCTGCATCGTCTTTACAGTCATCCAGGGAGCCTAACAGGGCTTTCTGATTCCGCAGGTAATCTGGAAAGATTCGCAACCCCGAGAGATTTACCCGGCGTCGATAATCCCGGCCGGGAAAGCGACTGTCTGAAGCCCGGCCAGGCTGAGAGCCTGCGGGTCCAGGTCGGCCAGCACTTGCCCCCAGGCCGTACCGTAGATGTCGACCGGGGTTGACATCGTGCCCCTCTCGCTGGCGGGTCTGATCGTCGCACTGTGGGCCGCCGGAGCCGCGCAGAGCTTCCGCTTCTCGTCCTGACCAGGCGTCTCGAGCAAAGCTCAGCGCACGCTCGCAAATCGCGCTAAGCAAGAGCGGATGTTCGAGGTTCCCTGGGTTGTAGTTGCGGTTGCAGAACCCTGCAGCGGCGCGTGCGGATCGACGCAGATGGTTAGGTCTATTGTCTGGCCCGGGTATTCGGGTGCGACGAACTCTGACAAGATAGTTGCATGGTCCGCCAAGGTCGGGCGAGTCGAATTTGCGCTGTTGGCGCAGCGGCATCCGCGCTTCTTGCGGCGCTGCCGGCTGTCGCCCCCGCGACGGAAGCCAGCCCGGAAATCTGCACTGCCAGGGTGCTGCGCGACTACACGGGGCCGCTCGCCCGCCTGCCGAAGCTGCGCAGACCGCCGCAGTCGGGCCGACTGCCGTTCGGCCCGACTCGGCTCAGCTTCCACGCCTTGGGTGACTTCGGTGAGGCTCGCGGGGCCGAAGGTGGGCTGGTGCGAACCGGAGAAGGCATCCACTACGCCTTTTACCTAAGTGGCGCCTCATACGGGAACAAGTGGCTCGGCTGGACGGTCGAAAGTCGGCTAGTCCGCATCAACTGGCGCGGGCGCTCCCTGCGGCTTGCCGAGCGCAGGCTCGAACGCCTCGGCCTGCTGAAGGTCCCCGCGGGGGGAAGCAACCGGCCGCGCGAGATCGGCTTCGCCCGCTCGCCCGGGCCCGGCCTGTACCGCTACGACCTCGTGTTCAGGAACCGAAGGGGGAGGCTGCTGGGGCGCCTCCACGACTACTACCGCGTCGTGCGCCGGAACCCGGAGGTCCGCCTCGCCCTCAACGGCTCCAGCTTCAGCACCGGCGAGACCGTGCGCGCGAAGGTTGAAGACCCAGGGACTGAATGGGCCTCCTACGGAGCGGATTTCGGGATCGAGCGCTTCGACGGCGCCGCATGGGTGCCCATCGACTGGGAGGCCGTCTTCGGACACGGGGCCGCCTTCATCCTCATCGGCTACCGCAGCCAGCCCGGGACGGCGGGCGAATGTATCTCCGGATTCACCGTCCCCGAGACAATGGAACCCGGCCTTTACCGGATGACCAAGCCTGTCGATCGGAGTGAGCTCATAAGCGCCGAATTCACCATCGTGCCGCCAGCGGCCTGAGCAGAGTTTCGCCGCAAGCCTGGTCGGTTTCGTGTTCCTTCTTACTACCTGTCACTCCCCGCTGCTTCACTCCAGAGCCGGTCGCAGCGGGTACCCAAACAGGCGGATGAGGCGTGAGATTGCTCAAATATGACTCGCTGCTGCCTTCGTGTGGTTGCGAGCGCGTCGGCGACGCCGCTCGGGCGCTCGCAATGGACGAATTGCGAGCGCGTCGACTCCGAGTCGTGGACGCCCGAGCATCGCGCGAATCGGCAGCCCAGAGCACCGCGTTCGCGCGAAGTGGCGGCCTCCCCACCGCGATCCACGACTCTTCTTACGTTCGCAACCGCGCCTGCCAGCCTCAACTCTTCTTGCTTGCCGCCGATACAGCCTCATGTTCAGGAGGCAACCTCGGGCCGGCGCTTACGCCGAGCAACGCTACCGGCGAGGTTTGCGCAGCTGGCAGGCGAGGAACCGCCGCCTGTTCGCCACCCTCTGCGGCCCGTTCGTCGCGGCCGGGATCGTGGTCGGCATCCTCGATCGGGATCTCATCGCCTGGTTGGCCGGGTTTGTCGCAGGCGCCTTTCTGGCTCTGTGGATCACGTTCCGAGACACTCCCCCTCGCTACGTCGAGAGTTGGCGTGAGGGTGCCGAAGGTGAGCGGAAAGCCGAGAAGTCCCTGCGGCCGCTGGAGCGCCGCGGGTGGCGGGTCGTTCACGACGTCCAGAATGGCCGTGGCAACTACGATCACGTCGCCGTTGGTCCGAGCGGGATCTATCTCCTCGAGAGCAAAAACCTGCAGGGCGTCGTCACCGTAAAGGGAGGAGTGCCACACCTCGCGCGACGCCATGATCCCGAGGGGGCCGTCGATTTCAAGCAAGTCCGCCCCCACGTTCTCGCAAGCGCCGTCCGTCTCAAGGAAGACATCGAGGTGAGGACTGGACGGCGGATCTGGGTGCAGGCCGTGGTGGTCTTCTGGTCGGAGTTCCCGGAAGGCCTGATCGAAGACGGTAGGTGCGTCTTCATCGAGGGGTCACGACTTCGCGAGTGGCTGCAAGCTCGCACGGGTCGGCTGAGCGAAGCCGATGTCGAGGAGATCGCCGCCGGGGTCGCAGACATCGACGCTGACATGAGCACCCGTGAGGCCATTCCCGCCGCATCCGAGCTCAAGCCGGCGTAACGTCGAGCTTCGACGACTCGGGGCCGTTCCTGGTCCAAGGCGTCACCCTCGCGGTCGGGGAAGTCGAGCGCAGCCGCGACGATGTGGCCGGCCTGGCCGTTCACCTGGCCGCCCGGATCATTGGCCTCGCGTGGCCGGGGGAGGTCCTCGTCTCCGGCACGGTCCGCGACTTGGTCATCGGCAGCGAGCTCAACTTCTCAGACCGTGGGGAGCACCAGCTGAAGGGCGTTCCCGGCGAATGGGCGATCTACGCGGCGGAACCGTATCGGTTGCCCCGGGCAGGCGCTGGACCCTCAGGGCCGGGAGGGGCTGCCCGAGCTGCTCGCCTATCTGGCGAGCCAGGCCGGGGCCTGCATTTCCGGCGCGCGCGGGGTCCGATTGCCGCCCAGAACCGCGACCCGACGGCGATCTCTCACCCGGAACATCTGAAGCTGCGGGGGGCCTCCCGACGCATTCGTCCGCTGGGCCACGACGAACCTGCCGTTGGGCGAGTACGAGGGGCTCGCGAAGAAGCCGACCGGGCGGCCCGGTCTCCCAGTCAGGCGCCTCATCCCCCTGCCGTTCGGTCGCATCGTGAAGATCTCGGCGCTGGCCGCGCCGGGGTAGCCGCGCACGAAGGCGATCCGGTTCCCGGAGGGACTGAAGTCTGGCTGGGCGGTCCAGGCCGCGAGCCGGGGCGTCGCGTCGCGGACCCCGGCCCCGTTCGCCCGCATCGTGTAGACGTGCGGCTCCACCCCGACGATCCCGGCCCGTTCGAATGCAATGATCCGGCCATTCGGCGACATCACCGGGTTGCGGTCGCTGACGGGGCCGGAGGTGAGGCGCCGCAGGCCGGTGCCGTTGCGCAGGACACTGAAGATGTGTTCGACGTCGTGACTCTTTTCTTCTTCGGAGGACCGGACGAAGCGGGTGAAGAGGATCCGGCTGCCGTTGCGGGTGAAGGACGGCGTGCGGTCGAACACCGGTCCCGTGGTCACTTCCATGACGCCGCTGCCGTTGGCACGGGCGATGAAGATGTGCCGCGCCGATTTCCCGCCGACAGCGACCGAACGGGCGAAGACGATCCAGCGGCCGTCCGCGGAGGTCTGGACTTCGGAATCGCTCGAGTTCGAGCTCAGCTGCCGCAACCCTCCTCCGTTCTGCCTGATCGACCAGAGCCCGTTGGCGGTCCCGGAAGAACCGCCCGTGAAAAGGATCGGCCCGTTCCTCCCAGGCCAGGCCGCGCTCGCGGACCCAACCGCCAGGCACAGGAACACAGCCCCAACCAGAGCCGCCAGCGTCATCAGTGTGCAGATTCGATTCCTCACGATGATCTTCATTGTTCCGCCTTTTCGCTTCTCGCGAATAAAGCGAGAGCACACTCAGCTCACCACGGCGACACGACCCGCCCAGGTACGGTCGCTCCATGCAGTGTCAGTAGCCGCCGCCGGATTCCCCGCCGCTTTCGGCCGGCGCGCTCGATTCGCCTCCGCCTGCCGATGCCACCGCCGGCGCGCCGCTTTCTTCGAGCGCGTTCCATTCGCCCCCGAAGGCCGTGGAGCCGTTGCCGTTGGCTTCACCGGGGCTGCGATCCTCGACGAAGGTGTAGAGCGGATGGCCGGCGTAGGTGACCTGCAGCGTCCCGTCCCTGCGCTTGGCCGTCCCCAGCTCCGAGGACATCGCGCCTTCTCCGGCCGCCGGCTTGCCCTTGACGATCACCGGTGGCCATGCTTCGGCGCAGGCGCCATAGCAGGAGGATGTGGCGCCCTTGTCCCGGGCGAAGCTGTAGACGGTGAAGCCTTCGGAGTCGACGAGCACCATGCCCAGTTCCGGCGCTTCGGCGGCCGAGATGGCCGTCGCGCTGCCCGATCCTTCGCCGCCGGAAGCGGCAGTCGAGGCGCCGGAGGACGACGAGCCCGAAGAGGACCCGCCGCAGCCGGCGGCGATCAGAGCGAGTGCGGCAAGCGAGAGCGCCGCGACGACAAAGCGTGAAGGTGACATTGACCGACTCCTGATCCGGTGGGGGCCTGTGTGCAGTGGCATACGGGCGGCCCTGCGCCCGGGTTCAACCGTCACATCCGCCCCACCGCCCTAGATGTTGCCGTCGCCGTCGCTGGGGCCGCCGTTGTTGTCGGCGTCGTGGTCGCCACCGTTGTGCTGGGGGATTCCCCTCGCATGGTGGTGATGGTGACGATGATGATGGTGGTCCTCGTGGTGGCTCCTGCCGGCGAATGCCGACGAGGCCGCGCCGGCGGCGGCGATCGCCACCACCGCCAGCGACACCGCTGCCTTCCTTGCCTGTATTGCGAGCATCTGTGTTTCTCCTTGTCTTCTCGTGTTCCGGTAGGTCAGATTTCGAAGCCGGCGATCGCGCGCTCGAGGACGGGCGCCTCGGTCGCCCAAAGCCGCGGCGGGGCCGCCGCGACCACCACGGCGCTCGCCGAGCGCCCCGCGACGATGCAGGCGATCTCCCGGTAGCGCGCGCCGGTGATCGTGCGGTAGGCGTCGAGCACACACGAGCCCGTCCCGCTTCGGAAGCGCAGCCTCTGCCCCGAGGCCAGCAGGCGCACGTCGCGATCGCCCTCCTCGCGATCGTGCTCGGGGCGGAACCGGGGCCAGTTCGCCGGCGTCTCGGCCCCCTCCCGCGGCGTCGCGTTGAGGTAGCCGGCGATCTCGCCAGAGGGGCGCTTCAGCTCGGCGGTTCGCGTGCCGGCGTCGCCGCGCGCCCGCGCCCACCCATTCGGCAACGGCATACGCACCGAAGACCCCGGGAGCCGCAGAGACGACCACGAGGATGGGATCGGGCGGGGGCCAACCCAGGCGAAAGAGCCGGGATGCGCCGAGGCCTTCGGGGCTTCGCCACCGCTGCGGGCGAGGGCCACGGCGGCAGCGGCTAGGACGCCGACGACGGCGAGAGTCGCGTATGCCAGGTTCCTACGAGTCGTCACTTTCCCCGTCTACGCAGGGACGGGCCACGGGGTTCAAAGCGCCAGTCGCCCACCGGACCGAGGCTCCCACCTTTTACACATCAAGCCTGTGCAAAAATAGGCAGCGGCCATGGATCTGCCGAGGGTCAGCGACGATGTCCTGGGGCAGAAGACCCGCTCGCGGATCTTCGCCCTCCTGGTAGAGCGCCGAGCCCCAATGAGCACCGAGGAGCTCGCGGGCCCGCTGGGCCTGCACGTCAACGGCATCCGGAGGCATCTCGCGCGGCTCGAGGAGGCAGGGCTGGTCGAGCGGCGACGCAGTCGTGGCTCAAGGGGGCGCCCCGGCGACAGGTGGCTGGTCGCATTCGGCGCCCGGCCTGGAGGCGAGCGCCCCAGCGGATACGCCGACATGGCGCGCTGGCTCGCCCGCGCGACGCCGGGCGGGTCCGGCCGCCTGCGCGCGCTGGAGCGAACCGGGCGAGAGATCGGACTGGAGCTGGCGCGGGAGGCGGCTGACGATCCGGTCGAGGGCTTCCGCTCGGCCCTCGCTGCGCTGGGCTTCCAGCCGGCGATCGAGCGCGGCCAGGCAGGCGACTTCACCTGCCGGCTGGACAACTGCCCCTACCGGGACTCGGCCCTGGAGAGGCCGGATGTGGTCTGCACCCTGCACCGCGGTATCACCGTGGGACTGCTGGCGACCCTCGACCCCACGGCGAGGCTGGCGCGCTTCGAGCCGCGCGACCCTGGCCGCGCCGGCTGCGTGGTCGAGGTGGAGAGAGCCGGGGCTGCGTGAAACGCGCTGAGGCACTTCGTCCCCTCTCGCGCGAGCACCTCGTCGCCCTGCTCGCCGCGAAGAAGCTGAAGGAGGCAGACGACCTGGAGGAGGAGACGCGGGCCTTCCTCGAATTCTGGCGCAACGACGGGAAGCACCACTTCCGGATCGAGGAGGAGGTGCTGCTCCCGGGTTGGGCCATGCACGCCGAGGTGGACAGCGACGGGGTGCGGCGGATGCTCGACGAGCATCTCGCGATCCGCCGCGAGGCGCTGCGACTCGAAGCCGGCGAGGCCACCCTGGAGGAGGCCCGCGAGCTGGGAGGCCTCCTCCACGACCACGTCCGCTTCGAGGAGCGCCGGCTCTTTCCGATGGTCGAAGAGGCGCTCGGCCCCGACGACATTGCCCGCCTCGGCGCGTCGATCGAGGAAGCCCAGACCGCTACGCCGGATCCCTAGGGGACGGTCAGAACGGGGGAGCTCTCAGGCGGCACCGCTGGAAGCGACCGAGGCTGCGAAGACGCGTCTTCCGACGTGGACGACGATCGCGCGGGTGCGCGAGAGGTCGAGGGCCGAGCTGAGCACGGCCTCGTCCTCGCCGTAGCGGTAGCGGAAGGTGCCGGCGGGAAGGCGGGAGCCGTGAGGACCGCGCAAGACGACGCGGCAGAGCGTTCCCGAGGGGACCCCCTCGACGTACATCTGGATCTCGGTGCCGTAAACGCGCGGCTCGAGGGTCGCGGCGATCCTCATGCCTTGCGGCAGCGAGGAGAAAGCGATCCGCTGTTCGGGTCCTGAGCCGGAGCCGCCGCCGAGGACGAAGATCGCCAAGACAGCAGTTGCCGCGGCTGCGGTCACGCCGCCGAACGCCAGGCCGGCGCGCAGCCGCCGCCCGCGACTCGCCGAGCGCCGCTCGCTCGCGATCGTCGCGGCGATGCGCTTGCCGAGCACGGGCGGCGGCAGGGCCGGCTCCGCGAAGCTCCCCGGGTCGGCAAGCGGCATGACCCGCGCCACCGAGCGCAATTCCTCCAGCTCCGCGCGGCAGTCCGCACAGCCCTCCAAGTGCGCCTCCACCCCGGCGCGCTCGTCATCGCCGAGCTGGCCCAGCGCGTAGGCGCCCAGCGACTCGCGCCACTCCCTGCAGCCCTCAGTCCTCATAGCCGATCTCCTCCAGCGCCACCTTCAGCGCCCGCAGTCCGTAGTAGACGCGGCTCTTCACAGTCCCCTCCGGCACCCCTAGCTCCGCGGCGACCTCGGCGTAGGGGCGGCCGCGGTAGTAGGTCTCGACGAGGACGCGGCGGTGCTGCTCGCCGATCCTGCGCATCGCCTCCTCTACCTGCCAGGCATGCAGCGCCTCCTCCAGCGGCTCGACCGAGGGCTCGGTCCCGCCCTCCGCGACTCCCGGCCGCACCGCGCGCGCCCTGCTCAGGTCGATCACCACGTTGCGCAGGATCGCAAACAGCCAGGTGCGCAGCGAGCCGAGCTCGGGATCGAAGCGCTCGCCGGCGCGCCAGGCGCGCAGGAAGGTCTCTTGCACCGCCTCCTCGGCGAGCCCGGGGTCGCCCAGCGAGCGCACGGAGAACCCGTACAGCTCGCCTGCATAGGCGGCGTAGGCCTCGCGCACATCGCGTTCGCGGGTCAGGGCGCCGGGCGGCATCGGTTCGATCTTGAAGTAGAAGGACAGCTCACGTTGCCCTGGTCTACGTAAACCCGGCCCGCCGGGTTCAGCGCACCACGATCCGCCGCCGGCGAAAGCTGAAGTCGTTGAACCTCGCCGTCGTCGCGTCCGTAGGCCGGGGTGATGGGGGGACGCCGCCTCATGCTGTCCGTGCTCGCCGCGCTCGTGGCGGCGCTGGCCTGGGCGCCCGCCGCGCAGGCCACGTTCCACCTGATGAAGATCCGTGAGGTCTATCCGGGTTCAACCGCCCATCCGGACTCCGGCTACGTCGAGCTGCAGATGTACGCGGCGGGACAGAACCACGTCGAAGGCCATGCGCTGAGCGTCTACAACGCCGCCGGAACGGTGACCGGGACCTTCACCTTCCCGGCCGACGTCGCCAACGCGGCCAACCAGCAGACGATCTTGATCGGCGACAGCGGCGTGCAGAGCACCTTCGGCGTCGCCCCGGACTTGACCGTGTCGGGCATCGGCATCGCCGCGGCGGGCGGCGCGGCCTGCTGGGCGGGCTCGATCGACTGCGACTCCTGGGGCAGCTTCAGCGGCGTGACGCCCTCGGTCTCGGGCTCGCCCGCCGACCCGCTCGGCATTCCCGACGGGAAGGCGCTGCGGCGCACGATCGCCCCCGGCTGCCCGACCCTGCTCGAGGAAGGCGACGACAGCAACGACAGCGCCACCGACTTCTCCGACGCGGCCCCGAATCCGCGCAACAACTCAAGCCCGATCGTCGAGGCGCCCTGCACCGGGCCGACGACGACGATCGACTCCAAGCCGGCCAACCCGACGAAGTCGACCAGCGCCTCGTTCGCCTACCACTCGGCCCCCGCCGGCGCGAGCTTCGAATGCAAGCTGGACGCGGGCGTCTTCGAACCGTGCTCGGCGGACGGAAAGGAATACGCCGGCCCGCTGACCGAGGGCAGCCACACCTTCCAGGTGCGGGGAAGGGGTGCCGGGGAAGTGCTCGGCGCCGCGGCCTCCTACACCTGGCGGATCGACACCACGCCGCCGACCGCGACCATCGACACCCACCCGGCCGACCCCAGCCCGGGCGCGAGCGCCGCCTTCACCTTTCACTCAAGCGAGAGCGGCTCCAGCTTCGAATGCAGCCTGACCCCCGAAGGCTCGCCCGCGAGCTTCTCGGCCTGCCCCTCGACCGGCAAGACGTATACCGCCCTCGCCGACGGCCGCTATGCCTTCGAGGTGCGCACCACCGACCCCGCCGGCAACCAGGGGGCGGCGACGTCCTTCGAATGGACGGTCGACAACTCGCTCGCCGACACGACGCCGCCCGAGACGACGATCCTCTCGGGGCCGCCCGACCCGAGCGACAGCTCGACAGCCTTCTTCACCTACGAATCCAACGAGCCGGGCTCGCGCTTCGAATGCGAGCTCGATGGCGCCGGCTTCGCCGCCTGCCCCGCGAGCGGCATCTCCTACATCGCCCTGGGCGACGGCTCGCACAGCTTCGCGGTCCGCGCGATCGACCCCAGCGGCAACGTCGACCCGACCCCGGCCGGCTACAGCTTCGGCGTAGAGGCGCCCACGCCGCCGCTCTCCGCGCCATCGCTCGCGCCGCCCTCGCCGGAAGCGCTCGCGCCAGTTGCCTCGCCGCCATCCCACCGGCATCGTCGCCACCATAGGCGCCGCCGCTGCCACCGCGGCCACCATCATGGTAAGCGCTGCGCACGCCGTGGCAAGCACGTCCATCGCCATCGCCGAGGACCACGATGAAGGCGCGAATCGCCGGCTCCTGCCTCGCCGTGGCGCTGGCCGCGGTCGCCCTCGCGCTCAGCCCCGCTTCCGCCCTGGCGACCTTTCACCTTATGAAGATCCGCGAGGTCTACCCGGGGTCGAGCGCGAGCCCGGAAGCCGAATATGTCGAGCTGCAGATGTACGCGGCGGGGCAGAACCTCGTCGCCGGCCACTCGCTCGACCTCTTCAACGCCGCGGGCGCGCAGGTGGCCACCGCCACCTTCGCCGCCGATGTCGCCAACAGCGTCAACCAGAGCACGCTGGTGGCCGCCACCCCGACGGCGGAATCGCAGTTCGGGATTGCCGCCGACACCGGAATGCCGGGCGGCAGCCTAGACCCCGGCGGAGGAGCAGTCTGCTGGGAAGCGCTCGACTGCGTGTCTTGGGGGAGCTTTCACGGGTCTGCCCTCTCCCCAGTCGGCTCGCCGGCAGACCCGTTGGGGATCCCGGACGGGATGGCGCTGCGCCGCATGATCGCCCCCGGTTGCCCGACCCTGCTGGAGGCAAGCGACGACACCGACGCCAGCGCCGCCGACTTCGCGGACGTGTTTCCCGCGCCGCGTCCGAACTCGGTGGCCCCCAGCGAGCACGCCTGCGCATCCCATGGGACGACCGAAAGCGGCTATCCCCACGGTGGCACGCCGGGCCGCGGAGGCGGGCGGGGCGGGCTCCCCCAGACCAGGATCGGCCGCCATCCCGGCCGGATGACGCGCGACCGCACCCCCACCTTTGGCTTCAGCTCCAACCTGTCCGGCGCGGCCTTCCTCTGCAAGCTCGATCGCCGGCCGTTCGGCCGCTGCCGCTCCCCGTTCACTACGCCCCGCCTGCGTCCCGGCCGCCACGTCTTTCGCGTAAAGGCCCGCGTTCCGGGCGGCGCGACCGACCGCTCGCCGGCCGTCTGGCGGTTCAGAGTGGTGGCCCGGCGCTGACCGGGATCTCCCGACGTAGAGTTGCCTGGGATGAGCTTCCTCGAGAGCATCGGAATCGAGCTCCCGGTCGTGCAGGCGGGCATGGGTGGCGGCCTCAGCCGTCATGAGCTTGCCGCCGCGGTGTCGGAGGCCGGCGGGCTGGGAACGATCGCGGTCAACGGCGCCGCCGCGATCCGCCGCGAGCTGGCGGCGGCACGAGTGCTGACCGCCAAGCCGCTCGCGGTGAACCTGCTGCTGCCCTTCGCCCGCCGCGACTGGTTCGACGCCGCGGCCGACGCCGACGTCGTGGTCACCTTCTGGGGTCGCCCGAAGCGCCGCACGGTCGGCGCCTGGGTGCATCAGTGCGGCTCGGTCGAGGAGGCCCGCGCCGCATTCGCCGCCAGGGCCGACGCGGCGATCCTGCAGGGCGTCGAGGCCGGCGGCCACGTGCGCGGGACACTCCCCGCCCTGGAGCTGCTCGAGCGGGCGCGGGCCGAGCTCCCGGACGACTTCCCGCTGCTGCTCGCCGGAGGGATCGCCGACTCGACCGATGTGGGGCGAGCGCTCGACGCCGGCGCGGTGGCGGGGGTCGCGGGCACCCGCTTCCTGCTCTCCGATGAGAGTCGCGCCCACTCCGAGTACCGGTGGCGCCTGATCGACGCGCGGAAGACGATCCTCACCGAGCTCTTCGGCGCCGGCTGGCCGGCTGCCCCTCACCGTGTGATCGCAAACGCCGCCACCGAGCGCTGGCTCACCGGTAACCCGCGTGGCCCGCGGCTCAACCGCGCACTCAACCGCCTCACCGGCCCCGGCGCCCGCTACATGCCGCAGCACGTTCAGCGACGAATCGCCCGCGCGCAGCGCCCCGGCAGCCGCCTGCTCTCGCCGCTCGGGCCGGCCGACGACGGCCCGGCCAACCTGCTTGACGCCGGGCCGCTCTACGCCGGCGAGAGTGTCGCCCGCTTCGAGGACGTGCGACCGGCCGCGGAGCTTGTCCGCGCGCTTTCGCCCTGACGGCGCCGACATCGGGATGATCATGTCGATTTTCCCGTTGCCCGTTCGATAGCCGCTCGATCGCTCCAAGCTGCGTCAGGGGCCATGTCCTTACCCGACCCTCGCCCGTAGATCTTTCCGGGGACCTGATGCGCCGAGTTCTATGCGCCGGCGGATGCCGGGTTGGCCAGCCGGCCCGCGAACAGGACTGCGCCGGTTCGGTCGTCGCGCAGGAAGAACAGGAACGGGCGGTTGGCGTTGAAGGTGACTTGGGGGGCTGGGGGTCCTGAGACGGCTTCAACGCCAACTGCCGTCGCCGCGGCGGCAACCGTTCCCTTCTCATCGACCCTCTGCAAGCTCGACCGCCGGCCCTTCATCCGCTGCCGCTCCCCCTTCACGACGCCGCGCCTGCGCGCCGGCCCGCACGTCTTCCGCGTCGCGGCCCGCGCGCCCGGTGGGGCGGCCGATCGCTCGCCGGCGATCTGGCGGTTCAGGCTGGCGCGCTGACGCTCCGGCGGGCAGGGCCGATTCGGCCAGGACCCCATTTGTACTGGCCGCATATTTGGACGAGTCCGAGTCTGGGCTGCAGTTGACGATGCCCCAGCTTGGCCCTTACATCGCCGCCTTGGTTCCGTTGAAGGGGTATGCCAACAACGCCTACCCTTGATCGATGGGTTCAGGAAGAGTCGGCGCGTCGTGACCGAAGCGGCAGCGCAAGGCGAGGTCGGGCGCCTTCCCGCGATCACCGGGATGCTCTCCGACGAACGCTTGGCACGGCGCGCCGTGGAGGGGGACGAGCGCGCCTTCGCGGCGATCTTCCGCCGCTACCACCAGAGCCTCTACCGTTTTTGCCTTGCGATCGTCGGCAACCCCGCGGACGCCCAGGATGCACTGCAGAACACGATGGTCAAGGTCTTGCGGGCGCTGCCGGGGGAGAAGCGGGTGATCGCGCTGAAGCCGTGGCTGTACCGGATCGCCCACAACGAGTCGATCGAGCTACTGCGCCACCGCCGCGACAGCGGCCCACTCGATACCGACCTCGCCGCCCCGGGAACCGGGCTGGCGGAGAAGGCGGAGTCGCGGGAGCGGTTGCGGCGCTTGATCTCCGACCTGGACGAGTTGCCCGAGCGCCAGCGCGGCGCCCTTGTGATGCGCGAGCTGTCGGGGCTCGACTTCGACGCGATCGGTTCCGCCCTCGGCACCTCGCCGGCTGTCGCCCGCCAGACCCTCTACGAGGCACGGCTGAGCCTGCGTCAGATGGATGAGGGCCGGGAGATGAGTTGCCAGACGGTGAAGAAGGCCCTCTCCGACGGCGACGGACGGATAACCCGTCGGCGCGACATCCGCGCTCACCTGCGGACCTGTGCCGAGTGCCGCCGGTTTCGCGAAGCGATCAAGTCTCGCCAGCGCGACCTCGGAGGTTTGGCGCCGTTGCCAGCCGCAACCGCGGCCGGGCTCCTGCACGGTCTGCTCGGCGGTGGCCACCGCGCCGGAAGTGGCCTGGCGTCCGCGCTCGGCGGCGGCGCGGCGAAATCGATCGGCACCTCGGCGGTGATCAAGGGAGCGGCGACGGTCGTGGTTGTGGCGGCGATCGGCGTCGGCGCCGCGGACCGCGGCGGCCTGATTCACGTCGGTCTGCCGGGCGGAAGCGGCCACGGGTCGACGCGGCTTCAGCGGCCGGCGGCGAGCGACGGCGCGGCGCCGCGGGAGAGCCGGACCGCCGGCTCGAGCGCTGCCGGCACCGGCCAGGGCTGGGGCGCGGCAGCCGGCAGCATCCGGGTCGGCGCCGCCCAGAGGCCGGGCTCCGCCGGCAAGGCCGCAAACCCCACGAGCGGCGAGGTCAACTCGGGAGCCGCTCCGGCCGCGACGCCCAGCGGCCCGGCCGCAGTCCACCCGCACGGGCGGGATCACGAAAAGCAGCACCCGAGCGCCGCCGCGCGCGGTCAGCAGACGGCCGCCAGTCACAAAAACGCCCCCAGTGGGGCCAAGAGCCACCCCGCGCAGCCGTCGAAGCCGGGCCACCCGGAGCATCCCTCGAACACCGGGTCCGGGAAGGGAACCTCGTCGACCACTGCCGGCCCTCCCAAGTCCGAAACTCATCCGCAGGCAGGCGATGGGGCGCGGGGTGCCGCCGCCGTAGATGCCCTTCCCGGCCAGGAACCCGGCAAGAAGCCCTGACGCGGGCCGCCGATATGCCCTGACGCGAGCCGACCCGGTGCGTTTCTAACTGTGGAAGTAAACGGAGCCCCGTAACGGGGGCGCCACGATCAATGGAGGCACGATGAAGCTGCAGAGGAAATTCGCAGTCGTTCTCGGTGCGCTCGCCCTGGCAACGGCACCGGCAATGGCGCTGGCGAGTCAGCCCACCAACCCCGGCCAGGGCCACGGTCCCAGCTACGCGCCGGGCCACGAAAAGACCCCCGGCCCCAACGCGACCCTGCCCGAAAAGGCGAATGCCTACGGCGTCTACTGCCAGGGCCAGAGCAAAAAGCACGTCAAGGGCGAGAAGGGAACCCCGTTCAGCCAGTGCGTTACCGCGATGGCGAAGGCGGCCACCCACGAAAAGATGACCCCGAAGGAAGCCTGCAAGGGCATGAGCAAGAAGCACGTCAAGGGCGAGAAGGGAACCCCGTTCTCGCGCTGCGTCGTCGCTGCAGCACAGCTGAAGAAAGAAGCTCAGCAAGGCTGAGCCGAGTGTTCGCGGCCCCGCCGCGAAAAGGTTGCGGCGGGGCGGGAAAGATGAGTGATCGCCGGAATTGGTCAGCTGCATGGCGGCCTCCTGGGATGTGCGGTGCGTGCTGGGCATGACCCCGGGCATCGACTCGATTGTGAACGAGGCCACAGTGCTCAGGGCGCTGCGTCCTTGCGGGGCTGCTGGCGTTGCGTCAAAAGGGTCACCACGCCGGCGCCGACGGCCGCCGCCGCGAGGGCGATCAGGACAACGCCCAGAGTGTCTATGCCGCTTTCGCCATGTCCACCGGAGCCCACCATCGTGCCCGAGTAGTTGTGCCGCGTTCTTCGCATTCGCCGGTGCCCATCATGCCCGCCCCGTTGCCACCAGTCCCACTGCCGCCCATCATGCCCGCTACGGGTCCGACCCAGCCCGAGGCGGGGCCGCCGGAGCACCCGAAGGCGGTGCGGACAACACCTGACAGTTGGCCGGGCCTCAGTGGCTGTGCCCGCGCACCGTGCGCCAGGAGTCCCAGGTGATCTTGAGGATCACAGCGGTGATCGCGAGGCCGATCAGCGGGTCGGCGACCGGGATGCCGACGGCGACAACGGCGGCAGTTGCGACCACCGCCAGGCTGACATAGGAGTCGGCGCGGGCGTGGTTGCCGTCAGCGATCAGCGCCGGACTGTCGAGCCGGTTGCCGGCACGGGTGCGAATGCCGGCGGCGAGCCAGTTGCCGGTGAAGCCGATCAGGCCGGCGGCGGCGAGGGCGAGGAGATGGGTCGGGGTCTGCGGGTGGATCAGCCGCGAGATCGCCTCGACCCCAGCGACGCAGGCGGAGATGAAGATCGCCGCCACAAGTCCAACGAGCAGCCCCGCCGACATATACGCGCAAAGAAGGTTCTGCCGTCCCTCGCTGACGGTGGCCGAGAAATGCAGCTCATCACCGACGCTGGCCTTGGCCCTGGCGAGCAGCGGCATCGTGGCAAGGGAGCTGACGGGGGTTCTGTCAGCCGCCCGGACAGCATTCGCCGCCGATGCGACAGCAGGTGGGCCCGGCCGAGCAGCCCTGGCAAGTGGCGTAGTTCGTGTCGCAACAGTAATCCCCGCAGAGCAGGTAGCCCGCTTCGCAGCCGGGACCTTTCGGGGAGGGCGGCTGGTGGGACTGGCAGTAGGCGTCGCCTTCGTTACGGTCCTGAATGAACACCGCGTTACAGAACTCCACGTCCTTGAGGTCCCGATCTCGCGCGCGCCGGAGCGACTTGACGTTCTTCGTCAGGCGCCTGCGCGAGGCCGGATTTTTCGCTTCACGCAGATAGCCTTCAACCTTCTGCAGCGATTGAACGTCTTCTTCGTATTCGTGCAACGGCCCCTTGACGCAAGCCTGAAAATCCTTATAGGCCGAGTTCCACTTGGTCGAGGTGCATTCGGAGAGCTGAGTGCTCGCGGCAGCGGCGGTCGAGGGATGAAGCAGGCGACTCGGCGCGACGAGGGCGAGGGCCCCGACCCCCGCGGCCGTTCGCAGGGCGGTCCGGCGGGTGGTTCCACTCGCCGGCGCCGAGGTTCCTTGGGCGGCCTTCGCCGGCACGCGGGCGTTGCGGCCGCCAGCGGCAAAACGGGCGATGGAATCCAGCCACCGTGGCCCGGTATTCGATCCCGAACTCATGCGATCACCCGGTTGAGGCGCTCCTCAAGGCGGTGGTATTCGGCGATTTTCTTATGGGCCGAGCGGGCGGCGTCCGCCCCCAGGTTCGGGTCGGCTAGCGACAACGCCTGCCGCTGTAGATCCAAGGCGGCGATCATCGTCTTCAACCACCTTTCGGCGAGTTTGCGGCCAGGGGCACCGCCACCCGCGACGCGGACGCGACGCAGAGCGTGCTGAGCACCGCGTCGCCAGTGGGAAAGTGCCCTCAGTGCCGCAGCCTCCTCAGGGGAAGGCGCACTGGTATTGACATTGGGTTTCGAGCTGGCCCGGGCAAGCGCCAGCAGCGCCAGGGTGAATTCTTTGGAGTCGTTCGCGAGTTGACTGCGGTAGGGGTCGACAACGGCCGATAGCCTCGAGACGCCAGCGCTCTCGGCGCCGGCGCTCATCGCGCCGCGAGCCCCAACGGCTCGTCGGCCGCCTGCGCCGAGTCTCCGAGCACCATTTCACGGACCGCGTTGGGCCCGAGGGCGACGGCCTTGGAAATCGAGCCTCGCGAATCGATCTCGATGACCGCCGGGACACCGTGAACGCGGTAGGCGTCGAGGAGATCCTCGCCCTCCTGGGGAACGACACGATCCAGCCCGAACTCAGTCGCCTTCGCCTCGATACGATCGATACTACCGCTGCTGAGCACCGCCACCGTAAGCCTGTCGGCCCGCTCACGCTGCGCCTGCGCGACCACCTCAAGGACAAGCTCGCAGGCTCCACAGCCTGGGTCGGTGAAGAAGAGGACCACTGGGTGGCCCAGCGCCCGCAGCGACTCAAGCGAAACGGGCGCCCCACCGAGGTCGCGGCCACTGAAGGCGGGAGCGGCGCTCCCGATCTGGAGCGGCGGCAGCGAGAGTGCTCCGGGCTTCGCGGACGCGGCCCCGAAACCCTCGGTGTCGAGTCGCAGCAGCAGTCTGCCGTTCTGGCGCAGCAGCTGCCAGCAAAACAACACCAATCCGATCACGCAGGCAACCAGGAGGAAGATCCACACCCGATCTGCCGGCGCAGGGATGGTGATCCAATAAAAGGCGCTCAGCGGCTCGCGGCTGGAGCTGAGCGCGACCATGCCGGAGGCTGCCGCGAGCAGAAGGTTTCTTGCCAGGGTTCCGCGCCCCACCTCGGTCTGGGCGAGCCCGCCGAAGCAATTGCAGTCAGGCGTCGACCCTGCCCGCAGGGAGCGGGCGACCGCGAGACTGAAGATCAACAGGAGAGCGACCGCGGCCAGTGCACCCCAAATGACCGCGGCGGCGGGGACCAGTGCCGCGGCGACCGCCAACTCGACGATCGGCAGGGACACCGCGACGGCCGGTGCCAGGCGCGGGGAGACCCTGAAGGCCTCCGCCGCCTCACGCGTCCCGGCGCGATCAACAAGCTTGGCGACGCCGGCGATCGTGAAGATCACGGCCAGTAGGAGCTGCGACAGCGAGACCGTGAACGACAAGCAAGTCCCCCTCAAGCGACATGGCGGGAAATACCTCGGCGGGAGGCAGGCTAGCGAGCCTCAGTCCCCTGAGTCAACGGTGGATCGAGCCAACCCCATGCGTCTCATTTTCGAGGCCTTCGCAATTCGATGCGTCGGTCGAGTCAGTCCAGCCGAGCGTGATCCCGAGCTGATGCGCAGGGCATGACCCATTGACGAAGTCGCCCACGGGAGGCGTCAACTCGTGGCGCATGTCAGGAGGGGATTAGTCCTCTGACTGGACGCAAAGGGCGTTGTCCACCCTGTCGGGTGCCAAAACCCGAATTCGTCTCAGATTCCTCGGGGCGGGCGCTCCTAAGCTCGGCGCCCGTCACCGATCCGAGGGAGCCGCCGTTGCTGATCTCGTTCCTCTACCTCGCGCTGCGCAAGCTGATCGAGCTGGTCGCTCTACGAGCGCGCTCGGCCGAGTACAAGGAGCTCGAGATCGTCGTCCTTCACCATGAGCTGAGCGTCCTGCGCCGACAAGTCCATCGGCCGGATCTGCGGCCGGCCGATCGCGCTCTTCCTGGCGGCGGCCGCTCGGCTGCTGCCCCGATGGCGCTGGTCCTCCTTCTTCGTCAGCCCTCAAACCCTGCTCGCCTGGCATCGTCGCCTCGTCGCCCGCCGCTGGACCTATCCGAGCCGCGGACCTGGTCGTCCTCAGCTCGACCCTGAGATCCGGGCCCTCGTCGTGCGGCTGGCGCGCGAGAACCCGCGCTGGGGCTATCGGCGTTCCCGAAACCGTCGAACGCGGTTCAACTTGGCGTCTTCAGCCAGAATCGAGTTTCGCACCCCACAGGCCGGAAGTTGGACGGCGAGACAGGCCGCCGATAGGCTCGAATGTGCGGTTTTATACGGATGCCTGGCGCCATGGGCCGCGACTACCGTCCCCTCATGAGCACGCCTCCGGTCGCTGCCATCTTCGACCTGAGTCACCCGGCGCACTATGTCCACTGGCACTTCTTTCAGATGTCAGTGCCGAATCTGATCGTGATCCTGCTGATGATCGCCGTCTTCGTCGCGGCGATCATGATCCCGTTTCCAAAGAGGCGGCGGGAGCCGTGAGCGAACCCGAGAACGGACCGCCCTCGGCCGCGGAGCGGAAAATGTGGACCACCTGGGTGCGCGAGCGGGCGGTTGGGGCGATGCCACCCGAGAAGCTTCTTCCCGACCGCCAGCCCTCATACGTCTCCTCTTGGATCTACGTCTTCGGAGTAGCGTCGATCGCGGCGCTGGTGGTGGTGATCGGGTCCGGAGTGATCCTCGGCCTCAAGGGTCCCGAATGGTGGCACGTGACCGGAATCGGCAGGTTCTTCAATGGCATCCACCTCTGGGCGGTGGAGATCTTCTTCTTCGCGATGGTCGTCCACCTCTGGGGAAAATTCTTCATGGGCGCCTGGCGGGGCGGCAGGGGAAAGACCTGGGCGACCGGGGCGATCGTCTTCCTGGTCGCGATCGGGGCAGCGTTCACCGGCTATCTCTCGCAGCAGAACTTCGACTCACAGTGGATCGCCAGTGAGGGGAAGGACGGGCTCAACTCGGTGGGAATCGGCTCCTTCTTCAACGCCGCCGACTTCGGGCAGATGTACACCTTCCACGTGATCCTGCTGCCAACCGTGGTGGTGGCGCTGATCGTCGGCCATGTGCTGCTGGTACGACGCCATGGCGTCGTACCCCCCTATCCGGCGCGCACTTCGAAGGCCGCCCCCGACGCCGCCGGGCCGCCGGCCGGAGGGGTGGCTCCGTGACCGGGACCGCTCGGGCCCCGGCCGCACCCGATGACTCGGTCCCCTGGCCGGGTCCGTTCGTCCGCTACGACCTGATCAAAGAGTTGGTCGTCGCACTCGTCCTCGTCGCCGGAATCGCGATCGTGCTGACGATCCTCTTCTCCTCGCCCGACGATCAGCCGACGACGATTCAGAGCTGGTCGAAGGCAAACCCGGCAGACTTCGTGGCCACGGCGGTGACCGAGCTCAACCGCACCAGCGAGGTCGCCACCTACGGCCCTCCCTATAACAACAGCTCGGGCTCGGCCCAGAAGATCGGGCCCGTCTCCCTGCAGGAAGCCGCCGGGGTCAAGATCCCGATCGAAACGGCAAAGGACTACGTGATCGAACCGCTCGGTGAGATCCCCGCCGACCCGCGACTCAAGGCCGACCTCGCCGCCTACCAGGCCGCCCCGGTCAAGCTGCAGGAAACCTGGGCCGCCAACTACGAAAAGGCGCTGCCCGAAGCCCGCTTCCCCGGTGGCGTCCCGCTACTGCCTCCCGGGCGGTATGGACCGGTGGAGCCGATGATGGCCGCGCTCCTGGCGCTGGCCCAGAGCGGCGGCCTCGATGGAGCCCTCGTGGCCGGCAATCACCGCTTCTACGAGACGAACTACACGAAGCCGCTGCTCTTCCTCTCGGCCGGGAGCTACTTCGAGGAACGGGCCGAAGGCCAGCACCTGCTCGGCACGCAGTGGGGGATGATGAACGAGACCGGCAGCTATCCAGGTCAGGTCTGGCTCTGGCTCTACACGATCTGGTACCAGATCGAACCGTTCAAGGAATCTCCCAACGCGGACGCGCTGATCTTCGTGCTGATGGGCATCCTCAGCCTCGCCTTCATCTGCATTCCCTTCATTCCGGGTCTGAAGGGCCTGCCGCAGCACCTTGGCGTCCATCGGGCAATCTGGCGCGATCACTATCGCGAAGTCGAAAGCTGAGGTCGCCGGAGAGAAACCCCTCTCACCCGGACCTGCCCAGCTCCCGATCGCTTGGCATCGACCTGAATTCTGGGACGATGGCCGCGCAAGTGGATCCCGAACCCCACGTCGCTCGTTCGAAATCGCTACACCGGGGGCTGCGCGGCTCGTTGCTCGCGCTCCTCACCTCGCGCCTGTTGGTCTGGGTGAGCGGAATGCTGACCGCTGTGGTGCTGGGACTGCATGCCGGCACGGCGACCGTCTTCGACCCGCGGCGGCTGACTACTCCCTTTCAGAGCACCATCGCCAATGTTCTCGTCGCTCCGGCTGCCCGCTGGGATTCGACCTGGTACCTGAGCATCGCCCACTCGGGTTACAAGCACGCGGCCGAGGCGGTCTTCTTCCCCCTGTACCCGGGGTTGGTCGCACTCGGGTCGGCGCCCCTGGGAAGCGCGGCAGCTGTCGTCGTCGGGCTGTGCCTCTCGTCGGCCTGTGCGCTGGGGGCGCTATTTCTGCTGCATCGCCTGGTCGAGTTGGAGTTCGGCTCCGAGGCCGCGACCAACACGGTCTGGATAGTCGCCTGGCTGCCCGTCTCGCTCTTCCTCTCGGCGGTCTACTCGGAGTCGCTCTTCCTCTTGCTCGCGATCGGGTCCTTCTACGTGGCCAGGTTGGGGCGCTGGCCGATAGCGGGGGTCCTGGGGGGCCTGGCGGCGGCGACTCGAAACAGCGGCGTGGTCTTGCTCGTGCCCTTGGTCCTGTTCTACCTGTACGGGCCGCGGGAGGACCGCAAGCCGGACCGTCCGCGGAGCGGCCTGAGGACGCGTTATGACCTGCGACCCGACGTGCTCTGGCTTGCCGCGGTGCCTCTTGGTCTGCTCGCCTATCTCGCCTACCTGCAAGTCAGCTCCGGAGACCCGCTGGCGCCCTTTAACCAGCAGCATCATTGGCATCGGAGCTTTGTGCCACTCGCTGGGGTGCCGCCGGGCATCTGGGAGGGAATCAAGGCGCTTATCTCCGTCGCGCCGGGCGGCGCATCTGCGCTCGGCACGCATCTAAATGCCGACTCGACCGCGCGGAGAATCGTCGAGCTCGCCGCTTTGATCCTCGCCACCGTGCTGTTGCGCCTCTCCTGGAAGAGGCTCCCCATGCCCTACACGGCTTTCGCCGGGTTGTGTCTGGTGCTGGCGGTCTCGGCTCCCTCGAGCGTCGAGCCATTGCGCTCGCTGCCTCGCTTCACCGTGGTGCTCTTCCCGCTGTGGATCGCGTTGGCGCTGTGGGCGACTGAACGACGCCGGGTGCGCGCGGTGATCGTCATCTGCGCCCCCCTGCTCGTCCTCTGGACCTACCTGTTCGTGTCTTGGACCTGGGCAGCGTGAGCCAGGCCTGCTTTCACTCCGAAAGGAGGAAGCGGCTTGCATGTCGCCTCGGCGTGCGAAGGCCTGTTCCACACCTCCGGAGCAGCGCTGAGCGCTGAGCCCCGTCTGAGTCAGACCCGAATGACTTCGAGCAGTCCTGCTCGTGCCGCCGCCTCGAAGTCCGCATCCTGAGTGCAAACCGCCGCACCGTGGGCGATCGCAGTGGCGGCGATCCAGGCGTCCATCACCTTCATCGCCTTGCCGGTTGCCTTCAGCCCCATCCGCAGCCGGGCCAACTCGTCTCCGACGGCCTCATCGATCACCAACGGCGCTGCGATCCGCCGCGCGGCCTCCAGGGTGCCGAGACGACGTGCCATCTGCTCGTGACCGCGTGCGGCGAGGACGCCGTGGCGAAGCTCGGAGATGGTGACTACGCTGACGGCGACCTCCTCCGGGAGAGCGCCGAGGGGCCGCTCCTGCTCGCGCGCGATGAAGACCGAGGTATCCAGAACCGCTTGCAACCCGCTCGATCGCCTTGGGCGTGGAGCGGGTGCTCTCCGAGGCGCCGTCGCGGACCTTCCGCAGCATGGGGAAGGGGCGAAGCGGGGGCAGCGCGGACCGACACTGGGATGCCGATGAGCTCCACCGCAAGACTCGGGGCGAGCACCGTCGATGACCCTGATCGTCGATGCCGGCACGCTGTTCGCACAGGCCGATGCCGACGACCCCGAGCATGAGGCGGTCGTCGCGCTGTTCGAAGGCGAGCGAGGGCCGCTCGTCACCTCGCAATTGGCGGTCGCCGAGGCCGACTACCTGATCCTCTCTCTGCTCGGCGTCGATGTCGAGCTTGCGTTCCTTGACGATCTCGCGGCGGGCGCCTTCTTCGTCGATTGCCTTGATCGCAAGGAGCTGGGGCTGGCCCGCAACCTGGCGCGTCGCTACCGAGACCTCGAGCTGGGCCTTGCCGATGCCTCTCTTGCGGTGCTCGCCGACCGGCATGGGACCGATCGGATCGCCAGCTTCAACGAGCGCGCCTTCCGGGTGATTACGCCGTTGCGGGGCCACGCCTTCACGATCCTCCCCGCCGATTCCTAACGATTCGTCGTCCCCCAGCGCGAGGACTGGATCGGCAGCCATTCCGGGCCGGTCAGCACCCGCGACCTACCGGGTGTGGTGCGCTACCGGCGCGAGCAGGTCACTCGCCGGACATCCGCCGACAGCGCTCGGCGCGGGCGGTGATGCCTGCGACGATCCCCTCCACCAACGGCCCGGCAAATTCGGGGTCTTCGGAGAGCGTCTGGGCTGAGCCCACGACCTGCTCGACGAAAGCCCCCATGCGCTGCTCCAAGAAGCGCGGGGAGACCCCAACTTCTTTGGCCAGCTGCGACCAGGCCCGGTCATCGACTTCTTCGATTTTGGTCGCCCCGTCGATCGACATCGCCAATCGCTTTGCAAGTTCCTCATAGACGACGGTCGAGAGCAGGTCATAGAGAGGGGCGAGGCTCGGCGCCGGCGAGTAGTAGAGCAGCGAGTAGTTCTTACCGTGGGCGTCGCAGTTGCCGATCAAGACGTTGAAGACGATCGCCAACCAGAATCGTTCCCTGTCGCGGGCGGGGACAGCCGACTCTTTGTCGATCAGGCCGATCGCATCGCCCACACTCGGACCGCCTTCGTGTTGGTACTTCTCGACGTAGAGCTTGCCGAGCGCCTGGCAGAGATCCTCCTGGTGAAGTCTGCGTATCGGCTCCTGGGTCAGGTCGCGGTCATAGCGTGCGACGATCAGATAGGGCAAGCCCGACTCCGTCTCGGCCCGCTCGACATGTGCCACTCCCAGTCCGACCTCCTCGGCCAGTCGCATGCAGAAGAACTCGTTCGCCACCAGGCCCGGGAAGCGGGCCGGCTCGGGCTTGAGGATGTGGGTGGTGGGATGGCCGGAGCCGTGCGGCAGCGCGAACCCGTTGTCGACCTCGACCACCGGCAGCTTACTCTGGGCGCCGGCGAGGGACATGCGGATCTCTCCCTCCTCGTCGGCGGCGAGCGGGCGCTGGGGCAACTGGGTCAGCAGCTCTTCCAACCGCTCCGCGGAGAGCGTCTCGAGGCTGTCTGGCTCGGACCTCGCGGCGACCTCCTCTGAGGAAAGGAGGGTGACCGCGCCGGCGACGTCCCCGCCGAAGCGCTCCAGCAATCGGTAGTCATTGCTCGCCGAGATCCCCGTGGTGAGGGCGATCTGGGCGCGCACGTCCTCCTCGGGCAACAGATTTCCGAACAAGGCGAGGCAGTCGCGATGGGGAAACGCCTCGCTTCGCGTCGGCAGGTTCAAGGAGAGTGGCGGCGCCTTTGCCTCGACGTAGGCGGGGTCGTAGCGGAATTGAAGATTCCCGTTGTCCTTTCGCAGCAGAGCTCCGGCCAAGGTGCCATCGAGGTAGACCTCAAGAGTTGGTTTCGCCACGTGCCTCGACTCCCAGGTTCAATCCCAACGCCCGGGCCGCGTTCATGGCGATGTCCAGCCGCACGGTCTCCTTGCCGCCCTCGAGTTGGCCGATGACCTTGCGGTTGACGCCGATCGACAGCGCCAGCTCATCCTGACTCAGCCTGAGCTTGCGGCGGCGCTCGCGCAGGGCGGCGCCCAAGGCCGAAGGCGTGTCAACGCGATCCATGAGGAGATCCTACCTCGCCCTGCGACCGATCGGTCACATTTGACCTCTTTAGGTCCATCTCGAACTCGATGCGACCGATCAGTCCCATATCTCCTACTGGCCGATCCCGCCACTGGCTGACGGGTCTGAGTCAACGCCCTCGCAGCCACGCGAGAGCTGCGGTCACAGAGTGTCCGGGCAGCCGCGAAGCGCCCGCTCTGAGCAACGAGGATCGGTGAGCCGCAGCTACCTGTCCGCCGGCTCCGTCTTCTTCTGGCCGGGCACGCGGCCGGCGAGGCGGCCCATCGGCGCCACCGCCCCATGAAGCCCGTCAACGCTCTGATTGAGCTCGTCGAGCGCCGTCATCAGCCGCTCCATCAGCCCGCTGAGGCGATCGAGGCCGTCGTCGAGCCCACCCATCGTCTCCGGCAGCTGTGCGAGGTGGCGTTGAACCTCGACCAGCACCGGCATGGCCTCCTCGATGGCCGCCATCCTGTCGTCCATCGCCCCCAGAACGCTCGTCGCCTCGGCGACGAGCGCCATATCCTCACGTACCCCGGGTAGGACCTCGGTGTCCCCGGCGACCCGCTCCAGCGCGCGAGCGACCTTACGCAGCAAGGCGGTGTTCTCCGCAATCTTGGGGATCAGCCGCAGCGCCTCGACCAGATCGGCAGGCAGTACCGAGAGACGATCGAAGGAGGGCAGGCCGAGCGGCGTCATGGACCTTGCAGGGTAGGGCGGTGTGGGCGCAAAGTCCAAGTGGGCCGAAGGGCAAACGTCAGTCGCGCCGCGACGCCGTGGGACCAGAGGTAACAGCTGAGCGCCGCTTGTCTCACTGCACCGCCGCCAGCGCCGCCAGGGCACCCTGCGCGGCGTTGGTCAGGCGCTCGGCGCTCGGCGCTCGCTCGGGATCGAGCTGCCACTGGACCAGCAATCCGTCAAAGAGGGCGATGATCAGCGCCGCCAGGGCGTCGGCGTCCACGTCGGCAGAGCCGATCTCGGCAAAGGCGTCGCGGGTGGTCGCCGCGATCACCCGGTGAAAGTCGTCGTAGCTCGCCGCCATCTCGGCACGCAGATCCTCCGATCGGGGCATCTGCGCCCAGGCCTCCAGGCAGGCGGCAACCAGCGAGCGGTTCTCCTCGAGCGTGTCGATCACCCGCGCCAAGCTGCGCCGCAGACGTTCCAGCGGCGTCGCCGGCCCAGGCTCGGCGGCCAGGGCGACGAGCGGCTTCAACCAGCGCTGGAACGCCTCGGCGACGGCCACGTTGAGGAGGTGCTCCTTGGACCCGAAGTGGTAGCCGATCGAAGCGAGGTTGGTGCCGGAGGCGGCGACGAGGTCGCGAGCGGTCGTTCGGGCGAAGCCCTTCTCCTGCAGGCAGACGATCGCCGCCTCGAGCAGACGCTCTCTGTGACCTTGCTCACCTTCCGCCGGCACTGCCGCGGCTACCTTAGGTCCGGATAGATTCATACATACGTATGTATAACGCAAGGAGCGATTCGGGTGAACCGTCGTCCCAGCACAGCCACGCGTCCCTGGCTCGTGCTGGGCGCATGGGCGGTGGCGGTGGGGGTGCTGGGACTCCTTGGCACCGGGATCGCCGCTCGGCTCTCGCCGGCCTCTCTTCTCGTTCCCGGCACTCCGTCGGCCCGCGCCCACGCGATGCTCGACCGCCAGTTCGGCAACTCGGTTCCGGTGACGGTGCTGCTGCAGGGACCGGCCCGGGCGATCGACCGCCAGGGACCGCGCCTGGTGGCGGCGCTGCGGCGCGAGGGCAGGGTGCAGGTGATGTCGCCGTGGGACTCGGGCGGGGCGCAGCGCAGCCTGCGGCCGCGGCCGAGCGCGGCGCTGATCGTCGCCGGATTCCAACGGCCCGAATCCGAAGCGATGAGCGAGGTCGTGCCGGCCGCCCAGCGAGTGGTCCGCGAGAACGTTCGGCCGCCGCTGCGCGCCCACGTGGGCGGCGTCGCCGTGATCGCCGCCGCGATTCAGAGGGATGCGCTCGCCGCCACCCGAGACGCCGAGTTACTGGTGGTGCCGATCCTGGTGATCATCCTGCTGCTCGTCTTCCGCAGTCCGGTGGCGGCCGCTATTCCGCTGCTCATGGGCGCGGCCACCGTGCTTGCGGGACGTGGCCTGCTGCTGCTCAGCACCTACGTGATGCCGATCAACTCCCTCGCCGTCGCGATCGCCTCGATGATGGGGCTGGCGCTGGGGGTGGACTACGCGCTGCTGATGGTTTCGCGCTTCCGCCAGGAGCGCGACGCGGGCGCCGACGCAGACGCCGCGATCGCCACCGCGGCGCATGCGGCGGGACGCACGATCGTCTTCGCCGGGGGAACCCTGGCGCTGGCCATGCTGACGGCGGCGCTGGTCGCCCCGGGAGACCTGCTTGGCTCGGTAGCCGCCGGCGTAGTCGTCTCCGCCCTGCTCAGCGTCCTGCTGGCGATCTCCCTGCTGCCGACGCTGCTCCGCGCGCTGTCGCCCCACCTCGAGCGCTGGCGAATGCCCAGCGCGGGGCGCGGTGACCGCCTCCTCGGCCTCGCCGCCGGCCTGATCGCCCGGCCCTGGATCGCGATCCCGCTGATCGTGGCGCCCATGCTCGCCATCGCAGCGCCGGCGAGCGCACTGAGGATGGGACCTCCCGACCCGAGCCAGCTTCCTTCATCCGATCCCACCCGGCAGGGATTCGAAGCGCTGCGCCAGGCGATCGGCCCCGGCTGGGCGGCGCCGATCGCAGTCCTCGCCACGGCACGCGACGGAGTGATCTCCGACCCCGGGCGCCTGCGGGCGATCTCGCAGTGGCAGAACCGCGTCGCCCGCGAGCCGGGAGTGGCCGCGGTGATCGGGCCGGCATCTCTACAGGAAGCCGAAGGCCCACTCCACACGGCGCGCCGCGCCTATGAGTCGGCGCCGGCGAAACTCGCGAACGCCCAGCGCGGCATCGCCTCGCTGCGCTCGGGCCTGCGCCGCGCCGGCGACGGCGTCGCCGAACTCCGTGCGGGGTTGGGCTCCTCGGCAGACGGGGCAAGGAGGATCGCCGCCAGGACGAGCGAGGCTCAGGCCGGGGCAACGCGCTTGGAGGCAGGGCTGGAAGAAGCGAGCTCGGGCGCCCGGCGGCTCTCGACAGGACTCGACCGCGCTCTGCGCGGCGCCGATGCCCTCGTGCGGGGCCAGCGCCGCCTCAGCGCTGGAGCAGCGCGGCTGGCGCACGGCGTTCGCAAGCTCGACGACACGCTGCGCGGCTCGCTGGCCCAGCTGCAAGCGATCTCCGCCCGGCTGCGCGTCTGGGCCGCCTGGATCAGGTCGCTGCGGGTCCCCACCGAGATGGCGGCCGAACGCCTCGAAGCTGCCGTGCAGGAACTGAACGGCATGACCGTGGGACGAAGCGACCCGCGCTACACCGGATTGGTCGAAACCATCCGGGAAGCCTCGGCGCTGGTCGGCGCTCCGGCGGGGGCCGCTCCCGCGGCGGGCGAAGTCGCGCTGCCGGCCGGAGTCGCCCGGTCGCTGGCGGCGGAGATCGTGGGAATCCAGGAACAACTCGCCAACTCGGTGCAGTCGCTGGCGTCCCTGCCAGACCGGCTCGGGCAGCTCGCCGACGGCGTCAGCCGGCTGCGGACCGGAGCCGACCAGGTGGCAGCCGGGGCGCGGGCATCAGAACGCGGTGGCCGTCGGCTGCGCAGCGCGCTGGGGCGGCTGGCGCGCGGCGCTCATCGCCTCGACCGCGGCCTCAAGAGCACCCAGGACGGCAGCGGGCGACTCGCCGGCGGGCTCGGCGCGATCGCCTCCGGGGCCGATCGCCTTGCCGGCGGTCTGCGCGGTGGACAGGCGCGCAGCGGGCAGCTGGCCGACGGGCTTTCCCGGCCTCAGGGGCCGCTGAGCCGCTACGCGGTAGTCCTACACGGATACCGGCGCGGCTACGACACGCTGCGGGCTCGCTCACCGGGGGCGATCGACTCCGGCTACCTGATGCTCACCGCGCTCGACGGGACCGTGCCGGCGACCCGAGAACAGGTCGCGCAGGTCGTCAACCTCAACGGCGGCGGACAGACGGTGCGGATGCTGATCGTGCCGACGGCCGGCGCGAGCGCGCCGTCCACCATCGCCCTCAGCCACCGGCTCCAGGACCAGCTGCCGGCGCTCGCCAAGGCTAGCGGCACCGAGGTGGCGATCGGCGAAGGGGCGCAGAGCCTCACCGACTACACCGACGCCACCATAGCCCGCATCCCCTGGCTCGTCATCTCGCTCTCGCTGGTCGCCGTCGCGATGCTGATCCTGGTGGTGCGCTCGCTGCTGCTGCCGCTCGTCGCCGTCGCCCTCAACCTGCTGACGATCGCCGCCGCCTTCGGTGCCCTGAGGCTCTTCTTCGGGCTCGGCCTGCTGGCCGGCCCCCGCTACATCGACGCGATCTCGGCCGCCGGGGTGCTGACGATCATGTTCGTCCTCTCGATCGACTACGAGGTGTTCCTGCTGACCCGCATGCGGGAAGCCTGGCTGGCGAGCGGCGACCATGCCTACGCGATCGAGTACGGCCTGCGCAACACCGCGGGCGTGATCGCCGGCGCGGCGACGATCATGAGCTCGGTCTTCCTCGCCTTCGCGACCGCCGACATCGCCTCGCTGCAGCAGTTCGGCGCCGGGCTCACCGTCGCGGTGGTGCTCGACGCGACCGTGATCCGGCTGGTGCTTTTGCCGGCGATCATGCGAGCCCTCGGGCCCCGCGCTTGGTGGATTCCCAGCCGGCTGGATCGGTGGCTGCCCGTGTTCGACCACGGCGCCGGGCCGGCTCCTGTGCCCGCCGAGCCGGTGGAGGAATCGGCGATCCGGGAGTTGGAAGTCGTCTCCCACGCCGAGCACAGCTGCATGCTCGACCTCCTCGCCGAGCTCGAAGCGGCCGGCGCGAATCGAGATGCCGAGCGGGTCGTGCGTCTCGTCCGTGAGCTGCGCGCGATCGCCGAACCTCATTTCCACTACGAGCAGATGGCGCTCTTCCCCCGGCTCGCGAGCGTCCTCGGCCCCGAGCGCATCGAAAGCCTCTATGCCGAGCAGGACGAAGTCGTCGCGGCGCTGCGGAGGATCGAAACGCTCGCCCTGCCGGGCCGGATCTACAAGTCCGAAGCCACCGAGGCGCGCAGGCTCGTGCGCGCGGCACGCACCTCGATCGAGGCCTGCGACGCCGCTTGCGAGGCAGTCGAGTCACAGCCCGAGGAGGTGGCGACACGGGTGCTGGCGGCGCGGGAACGCGTTCTGGGCGCTGCCCGAAATGTAAAGAAGTTGTGAAAGCCTTTGGGAGTGGACTGGTCGCTGCTGCACACCCTCAACAACTTCCTCTTCCACCATGACGGGGTCGAGGATCCGCTGCTCTTCTACGTCAACGCCTCCGAGGCGCTGTTCGTAGCGACGCTGGGCGTTGTCTTCCTGGCGGCCCGCGGGCCTCGCCACGCCGCTTGGCGCCGCGCGAGTGTCGCCGCCGTGCTGAGCGCCGGGCTGGCGCTGGCGATCGGCCAGGCGATCGCGGACCTCGTCAACCGGGTGCGACCGTTCGTCGCCGACCCCCACCAGGTCCATCTCTTCGCCGCCCACGCCGCCGACGCCAGCTTCCCCAGCGACCACGCGACGGCGTCGTTCGCGGTCGCTGTCGCGATCGCGCTGCGCAAGCGCAGCTGGGGCATCTTCGCCCTCCTTGCCGCGGCAGTCCTCTCGGTCGGCCGGGTCGCGGTCGGCTACCACTACCCGAGCGACGTGCTGGCCGGCGCGGCACTCGGCACGGCGGCGGCGCTGGCCCTCTGGGTGAAGCCGCTGCGCGCCAGGGTGGACGCGCTCGCGGACCTCGCCGGCAGGCCGTTTGACCGCGTGCTCGTATGGGCGGCGAGTCGCCTCGGCATCGCGGCGCGCCCGGGGCCGGAGTAGTCCGGGGCAGGCTCGGCCGCGCGGGCCGGTGGATACGGGCCGAGCCTCCGCCCATAGCGTGGTTCAGAATGCCCGCGATGGGCAACCTGGTCCGCACACCGGAGCTTGCCGAGCTGCGCGCCTTCTGCGCCGCCGTCGATCTCGGCAGCCTCGGCAAGGCGGCGCGCCTGCTCCAGGTCAGCCAACCGGCGCTGTCCAAGCGCCTCCGCTCGCTGGAGGGGTTGACCGGCTCGCGGCTGCTCGAGCGCTCGAGCCGGGGAGTCACGCCGACGGCGGCAGGGCGTCGGCTCTACGAGGCGGCCCGTCGGCTACTGGCCGAGGCCGAGGCGATCGAGGAGCTGATGGTCGGCCTCGACGCCGACCGCGCCCCGGTGCGTCTTGCCTGCAGCCCGACGATGGCGGAGTTCGTCCTCCCCGCCATCCTCGTCGACCTCGAGAGCCGGCACGAGCGCCACCTCTCGGTGGAGCTGTCGATCACCAACTCGAGCGGCGGGCGGACGCTGGTGCTCGAGGGCAGGGCCGAGCTCGGAGTCGTGGCGGCGGGCGCTGCCGCCGCGGAGACCGCGGGCCTGCTCGAGTCCCCGTTCTGGGAGGACGAGATCGTTCTCGGAGTGCCCACCGGGCATCCCTGGGCAGACGTCGAGGAGGTGCCACCGGAGCAGCTGGTCGCCACACCGATGATCATGCGCGACCCGGGCGCCAGCAGCCGGCGTGTTGTCAGCCGCACCCTGGAGGCGCTCGGCCTCTCGCTGGCGCCGCCGCTGGCGGAGATCGGCAGCACCTCGGCCGCGCTGACGACCGCCGTCTCCGAGGGCGCGCCGGTCCTTGTCTCCTCGCTGGCGCTGCCGGCGGCGGAGTGCCGGGACCTGGTCGTTCGCCGCACCGCGGGCCTGCGCTTCGAGCGGCGGTTCGTGCTCATCCATTGCGGCGAGGAGGGCCTGCCGGCCCCCGCACGAGCCCTCCGGGCCCACCTCCTGGACGCCGCCCGGCCCAGCTCATAACGGCTGGTTATCGCCCCGCGAACCACTCCGGGTCTACCGGAGCGCCGTCAGTAGTTCGATCCTGTCAGGGCAACCCAAAGGAGGAAGCCATGCCAGCCAATACTGAGAACAGGCCAGATCGGGGATTCACCTTGCTGATCGCATCGCTCGCTCTGATGATCTCGATGGGAGCGCTGCTAGCGGTGGCCTTCAAGCTCAATGGCAACGGGACGCAGCTCGCGACCGCAGCCACGACGGCGGCGGCGCCCGCGCCGGTCCACAACGTGAAGATCTCCATCAAGAGCGACGATGAGCACGGCAAGCTCGGCCCCGAAGGGACCTGGCACGACGCGTTCCTTCCCGCCGACTTCTCGGTCAAGCCGGGGGAGATCGTGCGGGTGACGGTCTACAACTACGACGAAGGCGCCCACAGCTTCACCTCCACCGAACTGGGCACCAACGTGACGATCGCGGCTGGCTCCGCCGGCAAGCCGAAGGTCACCAAGTTCACCTTCCACGCCCCCACGAAGGCCGGGAGCTACGAGTGGTTCTGCGCCATGCCCTGCGACCCCTGGGCGATGAACCACGACGGCTTCATGCGGGGATACGTGAAGGTCACCTAAACGGCCAGCAAGGCCCCTCCGGCGACCGGCCGTCTTGACGGCCGGTCGCTCTGCGTTTGGTCGCGGCTACGGCAGGATCGTCATCCGTCGCGGCCGCCATCGAGCGCACCTTCCGGGTGATGACGCCGTTGCGGGGCCACGCCTTCACGATCCTCCCCGCCGATTCCTAGCGATTTCACCGTTCCCAGTAGCATCGCGAAACGATGGCGATTCGTCTGCTTGCGACCTACGAGTTCATCGACAAGGACGGGAATCCGGCGGGGATGGTCCGGCTACCGGTGGTCGGCTATGCGCAGCCCGACGCCGGCGGGAAGGAGCGTCCACGCGTCCTGCTGCTGAGCGGCGATGACCCGCACCTCGTCGACTTCCACCCCGACAGCACGCTCGAGACGCAGTACGGCACGCTCGAGGCGCTGCTGATCGACGCGGTCGCCGATCCGATTCCCGCTCAGCCCGGCTGGGTCGCCGAGATCTGGGTCGAACCGCTCGGCGGACCGCCCGAACGGCTGGGCGCGTATCCGGTGATCGCCTGGGAGCCCGAGCCGAACACGAGCTTCGACGATGGCCCCGAGGGACATGCCGTCCTGCTCGTCCCCCAGCGCGAGGACCGGATCGGCAGTCATTCCGGGCCGGTCAGCACCCGCGACCTACCGGGTGTGGTGCGCTACCGGCGCGAGGAGGAGACCGGCTGATTGCCGGCCAGTGCCGGCCTGCGGCTCTAATCAGCTGGCTCGGGCGGAAGCGGCGGCGGATCCTCGAACACGCTCGGCGGGGCTACGGGCTCGAGTCCCATGAACCCGTCTTCGCCGGCAAAGACGCAGAGCGCCAAGGCGCCCGGACGGGCGGCGCTCTCGTACAGGATCGCTTTGGCCCCTGCGCCCCGGAGGGCCTCCCCCACCCGCTGGAAGGCCGGCCACTGCCGGCGCGTCGGGCTGGGGCGGTGCAGCCCGTGCGCTTCGAGCGCGCCGGCGGTGGAGAGGTCGACGACGCCATCGAGCTGCACGTCATAGCGCCAGAGGTCGCGAGGCAAGCTCATCTCCACCGGCAGACCCGCCTCGGCCAACCCCCGGTAGTACTCCGCCCAGGCGGTCTCGGCGTCCTCGGCGAGGTAGAGCGCCGCCACCGCCTCGCCTCTCTGCCAACGCCCGTCGGAAGCCGGGTCGGCGACGTAGAGGGGGTCGCCGCCATGCGGCATGTGCCTCCACCAGGACCCGGTGAGCGAGCGCATCGGCCTGCGCTAGGAAGCTGACGCGACGACGGGTCGCGCCACTAAACGAAGGGGGCGTCTTCGAGCCCGGAGACCACCCGCGCCACCCGGCGGTACTGCCCGCGGGCGAGCAGGTCGAGTGGCTTGCGGTCGTCCAGCGCCTCGATCGGCCGCCGCAGCCAGACGGGGATGTAGGAGGCTTTCATCACACGCTGGAGCCGTTCGACCAGGGCAGCCAGCTCGATCAGGCGTTCGGCCCGCACGCCGGTCGGGTTGCGGGTCCCGGCCAGCCAGGCCCTGGCGGTCGAGGAGGCGACGCCGGTGGCCCGGGCGATGTCGGCGTCGGTCAACCCGGCGATCTCCTGGACGCGGCTTGCCTGCTCTGCGTAGGGATTGGTGACGGTCGCCATCTGTAGCGTCAGAGTAGCAGGTTTGAAGCAGCGTGTTCGAGCGCTGCGAGCACGTCATCCTGCTCAAGAGAGGGGTGAGCCATCCCGGGACTTTCACGGAGACTCCGAAAGGAGGAAGCAGCTGCATGTCGCCTCGGCGTGCGAAGGCCTGTTCCACACCTCCGGAGCAGCGCTGAGCGCTGAGCCCCGTCTGAGTCAGACCCGCATGACCTCGAGCAGTCCTGCTCGTGCCGCCGCCTCGAAGTCCGCATCCTGAGTGCAAACCGCCGCACCGTGTGCGATCGCAGTGGCGGCGATCCAGGCGTCCATCACCTTCATCGCCTTGCCGATTGCCTTCAGCCCCATCCGCAGCCGGGCCAACTCGTCTCCGACGGCCTCATCGATCACCAACGGCGCTGCGATCCGCCGCGCGGCCTCCAGGGTGCCGAGACGACGTGCCATCTGCTCGTGACCGCGTGCGGCGAGGACGCCGTGGCGAAGCTCGGAGATGGTGACTACGCTGACGGCAACCTCCTCCGGGAGAGCGCCGAGGGGCCGCTCCTGCTCGCGCGCGATGAAGACCGACGTATCCAGAACCGCTTGCAACCCGCTCGATCGCCTTTACAGCTCATCCGTCGTGTCTGGAAACGCCTGGTCTAGCTCAGCGGCCAAGCCCGCATCGGCCTGGGCGCCCGCGATCAGCTCCTGTGCCCGCGAGCCGGCAGTCCACGAGGGCGCGTCCTCGATCGGCACAAGATCGGCGACGTCGTGCCCGGAGACGGTGACGCGTAGCTGCTCGCCCGCCCTCACGCGCCGTAGAACAGCAGAAACATCGTTGCGAAGCTCTCGTTGAGGTATCCGCTTCATGGAGTTACCGTAGCAGATCTGCTACACCCCAGGCTCTCTGTGGCCGGCGAGCGCGCCTGGGTTTGCGAGGGCGCGGCAGCCTGGAGTCAAACTCAGCGCGTCCAGCCACTCGCCCGCCGCTCATACCGTGCCTCCCGAGAGGCCGCCTCTGTCCTCTTGCGGACGCTCGATAAGTCCGTCTCGCCCACCGCTACACGTAGCGATGGGCCGCCGAAGAGGTGGCCGCTGTGCTGGGTCACGTCGCTAGAAGTGGTGTAACGAGCAAGAGCCCGTAGGGGCCGGAACGAAGTTCCGGCCACCGCGGGCCCCAGACTCGTCGGTTGACCTGCAAGTCGACTGACGAAAGGAAGCACCACGATGGCCGAGAGCCAAAGCATGACGAGCGCCGGGGTCGTAGCCAAGGCCCTGATCGAGGAGCACTCCGACTTCCTGCGCGAGAGCGTGGCGATGATCGCCGCGGAGATCATGGAGGCCGAGATCGAGCGCCAGATCGGCGCCGGGCGGGGCGAGGTCAGTGAGTCAAGGTCGACCCACCGCAACGGCTACCGCCCCAGGCCCTGGGCGACCAGGGTCGGTGAGATCGAACTGGCGGTGCCCAGAAAGCGCTCGGGCGAGAGCTACTTCCCGAGCTTCCTGGAGCCACGCAAACGCTCAGAGAAGGCGCTGCTCGGCGTGGTCATGGAGGCCTATGTGAACGGGGTATCGACCAGGAAGGTCGATCACCTCGTCTCCGAGCTCGGCATCCATATGTCGAAGGACCAGGTCTCCCGCATCTGCCGCGAGCTCGACGGCCAGGTCGAGGCCTTCCGCACCCGTCCGCTGGAGGGCGCCTACCCCTACCTGTGGCTGGACGCCAAGCACCTCAAGGTCAGAGACCGTGGCCACGTTCACTCCAAGGCGCTGATGGTTGCCTTCGCGGTGCACGAGAGCGGTCGGCGGGAGGTGATCGGCATCGAGATCGCCGAGTCAGAGACCGAGGCCGGCTGGGCCGCGTTCCTGCGCCAGCTGGTGGCCCGTGGCCTGGGCGGGGTCAGGCTCGCCGTCTCTGATGATCACCTCGGCCTCAAGGCCGCGATCGCCAAGGTGATCGGCTGCCCCTGGCAGCGCTGCACCGGGTGGATTCAACCGGTCCTCGCAACACCCGATCGAGGAGGTTGCGATGAGCAGGTCGAAGGAGCCATCGTCAGGGCAGACAGGGCGGGGTGCGACGGGCTGGACGGGCCATCCGGGGGTGGGTCGCCGCGAGAACCGTCGACGGTTCTGGGCTGCCGTCGCGAGAGGGCTCTCCAGTGAGGCGGCCGGCGTCGAGGCCGGCGTTCCGCCCGGGGTTGGCAGCCGGTGGTTCAGGGAGGGTGGCGGCATGCCGACCGTCACGCAGGCCCCGCCCTCGGGTCGGTACCTCGCGCTCGCCGAGCGCGAGGAGATCGCGATCCTGCGCGCCGGCGCTCACGGGGTGCGGGAGATCGCACGTCGGCTCGACCGCTCGCCGTCGACGATCTCCAGGGAGCTGGACCGCAACGCCCCGGCCCGCGGCGGCTACCGCGCCACGGTCGCGCAGTTGCACGCCGAGCGGCGCGCACGGCGACCGAAGGCCGCGAAGCTCGTGGCGAACGAGAAGCTGCGCGACTACGTGCAGGAGCGGCTCGCCGGCCAGGTCCGCCGACCCGACGGTGCGACGGTGCCGGGGCCCGCGGTCAAGGCATGGAAGGGCCGCAACAGGCCGCGCCGCGAGGACCGCAGGTGGGCGAGCGCGTGGAGCCCCGAGCAGATATCGAACCGCCTGCGACTGGACTTCCCCGATGATGAGTCGATGCGGATCTCCCACGAGGCGATCTACCAGTCGCTCTACGTGCAGGGCCGGGGTGCGCTGCGGCGCGAGCTGAGCGCCTGCCTGCGGACCGGCAGGGCGCTGCGCGTCCCCAGGGCCCGTGCCCGTCGTCGCGGCAAAGGCTTCGTGAGCGAGGAGGTGATGATCAGCCGGCGGCCCGCGGAGGCCTCAGACCGGGCGGTCCCGGGCCACTGGGAGGGCGACCTCATCCTCGGCGTCGGCAGCTCGGCGATCGGCACGCTGGTCGAGCGGACCAGCCGCTTCGCGATGCTGCTGCACCTGCCCCCCACGGACGGTTCCCGACGGGAGGACGGCCCCGCCCCCTCCGGTCATGGGGCCGAGGCGGTGCGCGACGCGATCGCCGCCGCGGTCGCCACCCTGCCGGCGCAACTGCGCCGCTCGCTGACCTGGGATCAGGGGGCCTACCACGCGCAGCTGCGGATCGACGCCGACCTGCCGGTCTACTTCTGCGACCCACACAGCCCCTGGCAGCGCGCCACCAACGAGAACACCAACGGCCTCCTGCGCCAGTACTTCCCGAAGGGCACCGACCTCGCCCGTCACGGCGCCTCCGACCTCGACGCGGTCGCCACGACCCTGAACTCCCGCCCGAGGAAGACACTTGGCTGGAGGACCCCCGCGGAGGTGCTCGAGGAGCATCTCGCGGCGATGACCTGACCAAGGGCGATCGACCCCGGCGGGCCGACCGGACGCATGAAGCTCTCGCCGCTCCGGCCGCCCTACGGGCGGACCTTCGCGGCGAGAGCTTCATGCCCCGCGATGCCTCAAGGCCATGCCCACTCACGTCATTCCACCAACCGCGTAGATTCAGGCCACTACACACTGTTGCGAGGACCGGTTGAGTTCGGGCGGTGCAGCGCTGCCAGGGGCAGCCGAGCACCTTGGCGATCGCCGCCTTCAGGCCGAGATGGTCGTCGGAGACGGCCAGCCTCACCCCCTCCAGACCGCGGGCCACCAGCTGGCGCAGGAACGCCGCCCAGCCGGCCTCGGTCTCTGACTCGGCGATCTCGATGCCGATCACCTCGCGTCGTCCGCTCTCGTGCACCGCGAAGGCGACCATCAGCGCCTTTGAGTGCACGTGGCCACGGTCTCTGACCTTGAGGTGCTTGGCGTCGAGCCAGAGGTAGGGGTAGGCGCCCTCCAGGGGGCGGCTGCGGAAGGCCTCGACCTGGCCGTCGAGATCGCGGCAGATGCGGGAGACCTGGTCCTTGCTCATATGGATGCCCAGCTCGGAGACCAGGTGGTCGACCTTCCTGGTCGAGACGCCGTTGACATAGGCCTCCATGACAACGCCGAGCAGCGCCTTCTCTGAGCGTTTGCGTGGCTCAAGGAAGCTCGGGAAGTAGCTCTCGCCCGAGCGCTTGCGAGGCACCGCCAACTCGATCTCCCCGACCCTGGTCGCCCAGGGCCTGGGCCGGTAGCCGTTGCGGTGCGTGCTCCTGGTCTCAGAGACCTCGCCTTTGCCGGCGCCTATCTGGCGCTCGATCTCGGCCTCCATGATCTCCGCAGCGATCATCGCCACGCTCTCGCGCAGGAAGTCGGAGTGCTCCTCGATCAGGGCCTTGGCTACGACCCCGGCGCTCGTCATGCTTTGGCTCTCGGCCATCGTGGTGCTTCCTTTCGTCAGTCGACTTGCAGGTCAACCGACGAGTCTGGGGCCCGCGGTGGCCGGAACTTCGTTCCGGCCCCTACGGGCTCTTGCTCGTTACACCACTTCTAGCGACGTGACCTCCTGGGACCTCAGAGGAGCCCGCGTGCGTATACATAGCATCGGCCAAGTTTCAGCCTCGAAAGCTCTCTGCACCGGTCTCGCCTCGGCTCTCCTCGCCTTGGCAGTGGCGGGGTGCTCATCCTCTGGGGCGCCGACCTCTAAGGCAGGGAGCCGTCTCGGGAGCTATGGCGTCACGGCGGTGGTCCCCGCCGGCTGGCACTGGGTCCCCTTGAGGCATCTGCCAGGCGCGATCGTCCCCCTGCAGGTTGCCTCCTTCCGGGCCAGCGGTGCCGTGCAGACGATCTGTCACCCGCACGCGATCGTGAGGCAGATTCCGGCTGGCGGTGCGCTGCTGCAGATCCTTCAGGACAGCGGGTCGACCAGCCGCAGGATCCATGCGCATGCGCCCAGCGCCGTGAGCCCCGTAGGACCGCCGAGCGACTACAAGCCTCTCGCCAGGCCGTTTCGGCTGGGGCCGGTGCGGAGCCATGAGTGCGGCGAGGCTTACAACGTCTTCTTTCGCAAGAGCGGATCGGTTCTCCAGCTCAGGGTCTGGACGGCGCCAGGGGGGCCAAGCCGCACGGTGAGCCGCGGGATCGAGACGCTGGTCGACAGTCTTCGAGTTCGCCCTTGTTGCTAGCTACGCCATCCTCGCATGCATCACCTCCCCAGACCGTGAGCCCTGGGTCGGCGCGGCCCGAGACCGGAGCGACGGGTTAGGCCGAGGACTCGGGGACGAGGCTGTACTCGAGGCGATAACCGAGCGCGTGCGCGTAACGGTCCAGGGTCGAAAGGCGAGCATCGGTCGCGGAGGTCTCAAGACGGGCGATGCTCGACTGCGAGCTGTGCATCGCCGCCGCAACCGCAGTCTGGGACTGCTCGCGCTGGCGGCGGCGCTCGGCCAGGGCGCCGAGCAGCTGGCGACGTCGCTCGGCCGCTTCGACCAAAGCCGGGAACTCGGGGCTGCGAGCGGTGCGCTCCTCAACTACTTCATCGAGAAAGTCTCGATCGGTCATTGCCTTCTCCTTTCGCTATCTCGAAGGTAGCATCTTTAGCTTGGTATCTCAAATTAGAGATGGCTACTTACCGCGTCGTTGCCAGTCGAGCAATCGTCGCTTGGCAAGGCGGAGCGACTGCACCGGCGTCTTCTGGGTCTTCTTCTTCAGTGCCTCCAAGGAGAGGAAGACTTGCTTGTGCTTGCCCTGGGGTGCGAAGAGGACGCGGTAGATGACGCCCTTGCCGTCGGCCCGCACCTCATAGATATCGCCCTCCAGGTGCCGCGCGGCCTGCACGCCCTGCTGGCGGACCTCCCTCATCGCGGCGACCACGGAAGCCAGGTCCTCGTCGTCCAAGCCGTCGAGGAACTCCTTGATCGGCCGGCGGCCCGAAGCGGTCTGGTAGTCGCGCCAGCGGTGGGCGACCGTGCGGGGAGCGCGGGCTGGGGAAGCCTTCGCGGGCCCTCTTCCCCGTTCCGCTTTGCCAGCGCCGCGACTCATCCGGCCGACTGTATCCGGGCGGCCCGTTGTCGTCCTCGGCGTGGCGAATACGGATGCTCCCCTGAATCTGACTCCGTCTGCTCCTGGCGCTCGTCGAACCCCGGCCACTCGGAATCGAGGCCCTCGCTGGCCAGAATCTCGGCGTCGATGCGCAGGACACCCTTCATCGTCATCCCCTCGGGCAGTAGGTAACCGGCCGGCAATTTCACTGGATCCATCCAACGACAGGCGAGACGTGGCCGGTGGATTGAAGAGGTGACCCAGGAGATCGAGGCGGAGTAGCCAGGTCTCGGATCGAAGTGGGCTTGGTGCTACAGGGTTCATGCGGAGTCAAACTCAGAGCGTCCAGCCGCTCGCCCGCCGCTCATACCCTGCCTCCCGAGAGGCCGCCTCTGTCCTCTTGCGGACGCTCGATAAGTCCGTCTCGCCCACCGCTACACGTAGCGATGGGCCGCCAAAGAGGTGGCCGCTGTGTCCCGTTACGAAGCTCCTGGTGGCGTCAAACCGCTCTACAGAGCCAATGGGTCAGCCAGGAAACTGTGAGATAGAAACCGTGACCTTCGGCGAACCTCTCAAACAACTTTGCGGCAAATAAACCGCTCCAGAGAGGGAAAAACCATGCGCCCGACGGGAGTCGAACCCGCGACCTTCGGCTTGAAAGACCGACGCTCTTTGGGCCCCCGAAAGGACCCGTTGACCACTGAGCTACGGGCGCTCAGAGGGGAACTGTACCCGCGCGGCGGGGTTGGAGCGTTTCAGCGGGAATAGGCTTTGGCGATGGAGCTTGGCTTGGAGGGAAAGGTGGCGCTGGTGATGGGGGCCAGCGGCGGGATCGGGAAGGCGATCGCGATCGCCCTGGCCGGCGAGGGGGCGAGGGTGGCGATCGCGAGCCGGTCGCTCGAGCGGCTCGAGGCGGCGGCGACTGACGATTGGCCCTGGCGCGACTCCGTTCGTCGCCGACACCTCGGACCTGGAGCGGCTCGGGGCGCTTCCGGGCGAGGTGGCCAAGGCCCTCGGCCCGATCGACGTCCTCGTCCTCAACACGGGCGGCCCGCCCTGGGGCGACGCCGGCTCCCACGATCTGGACGAGTGGGAGGCCGCCTACCGCTCGCTGGTGCTCGCTCCCAAAGTCCTCGTCGACGCCGTCCTCCCCGGGATGCGGGAGCGCCGCTGGGGACGGATCCTCAACGTCGGCTCGACCTCGACGATCGAGCCGATCCCCCACCTCAACCTCTCCAACGCGCACCGGATGGCCGCGGTCGGCTACCTGAAGACGCTCGCGCGCGAGGTGGCCGCCGACGGGGTCACGGTCAACACCGTCGCCACCGGCCGCTTCGCCACCGAGCGGATCGCCGCCGCGGCCGGCGGCTCGCTCGAGGCCGCCGAAGAGGCGGCCCGAACCGAAATCCCCGCCGCGCGGCTCGGCCTCCCCGAGGAGTACGGCGACCTCGTCGCCTTCCTCTGCTCCACCCGCGCCGCCTACATCACCGGAACGGTCATCCCCATAGACGGCGGCCTGCTGCGCTCATCTGACGCCTGAGGTTCGTAGGACCAAGCGAGGGCGTGCACGGCGGCGAAGCGGCAGTGCTCCGCACGACGCGCAGCCGACGGTGCGGCCTCGCGCCGCGTCCTACGGCCTCAGGTCAGCTCTCGCATCGCCGGGTAAATGATCACGTCCCGCAGCGTCTTCGCCCCGGTCATGATCATCAGCAGGCGGTCGATCCCCAGGCCGACTCCGCTCGCCGGCGGCATCCCGTATTCGAGCGCTTTGACGAACTCTTCGTCGTGGGGGTGCGGGTCTTCCTCCGCCCCGGACTCCTGGCGTTCGCGCTGGCCGATGAAGCGCTGGCGCTGCTCGACCGGGTCGTTGATGTCGGTGCCACCGCCGACGATCTCCATCCCGGCGACGATGCCGTCGAAGGCCTCGCAGACCTTGGGGTCGTCGGGGTGGACCTTGACCAGCGGCCAGATGTCGATCGGCAGGGCGGTGATGTAGGTCGGCTGGATCAGCTTCGGCTCGACCAGCTTGCCCTGCAGGGTGTCGACCAGGCCGGCCCAGTCGTCGGTCTCCTCGGCGTCCTCGCCGGCCACCTCGGCCAGCTCGTCGCGGCTCGCCTCGTAGATGTCGATCCCGGCCTCGCGCAGGATCTCGTCGCGCAGGACGACCCGCGGCCAGGGGGCGGCGAAGTCGATCGTCTGCCCGTCGCGCTCGACCATCGTCGTCCCCAGGACCTCCCGCACCACGCTGGAGACGAGGACCTCGATGAACTCCATCACCCCGTTCCAGTCGGCGCCGCCGACGAACATCTCCAGCATCGTGAACTCGGGATTGTGCTGCGGCGACATCCCCTCGTTGCGGAAGAACTTGCCGAACTCGTAGACGTCCTCGAAGCCGCCGACGATCGCTCGCTTGAGGTAGAGCTCGGTCGCGGTCCGCAGGAAGAGCTCGCGGTCGAGCGCGTTGTGGTGGGTGACGAACGGCCGCGCCGCGGCGCCACCGGTCATCCGCTGCAGGACCGGCGTTTCCAGCTCGACCCAGCCGCGCGCGTTCATGTGGTTGCGGATCGCCGCGGTCAGCTTCGCCCGCTGCTTGAAGATCTGCCGCGACTCCTCGTTCGCCATCAGGTCGAGTTCGCGCTGGCGGTAGCGCAGCTCCGGGTCGGAGATGCCGTGGAAGAGGTCCGGCGGGTCCAGCAGCGCCTTGGCCAGCAGCGTGCACTCGCGGACGCCGATCGCCAGCTGCCCACGTTTGGTCACGTAGACGACCCCCTCGACCCCGACCAGGTCGGCGATGTCGAGGTCTTCGATCCGCTCGAACGCCTCCTCGCCGAGGACGTCGCGCCGGGCGACCGCCTGGATCGAGCCGCTGATGTCGCGGACGTCGAGGAAGACGACCTTGCCGTGGCCGCGCTTGCCGGTGACCCGACCCATCACCCGGTAGCTGAACTCCTCGTGCTCGCCCTCCCCCAACTCGGCCGGGTCGTGGGCGGCGACGATCTCCTCGACGTGGGTCCGGCCTTCGAAGCTGTGCGGGTAGGGATTGATCCCCGCCTCGCGCAGGCGCTCGACCTTGGCCCGCCGCTGCGCCTCGCTGGCGGCCGCCGAGCGATCACCGGTCGCGGCGGGAACCGGCTCCGCCGGTGGCGGCGCCTCCTCAGTCATCGAATCAGAGTCCTACAGCCGAGCTTCATGGAGCGAAGCCGACGGTCACCCGCTCGTCACCTTCATAGTCCTGAAGGGTAGTCGCGTCGCGCAGCATCTCGCGCATCGCCGGGCCGTGGTGCGTGTCGTGCTCCATCGCCAGCTTCCAGCCGGAGGGCGTTTCCGCGATCAGGCCGCGGATCACGCCGAGCCCGTCCTCGCCGCAATCGCCGGTGACGGCGATCTTCGGCTCGCGCTGGATCTCCGGCGAGCGCTCGAAGATGGTCGAGTCGGTGACGTAGGGAAGGTTGGCGATCACCAGGTCGACGTCCTCGAGGTCGTCGGGGAGGCCGATCCCGACCGTGACGTCGAGGTCGAGGCCGAGGCGCTCGGCGTTCTCGCGGGCGGCTTCGACCGCCTCCGGCGAGAGGTCCGAGGCGGTGACACGCAGGTCGGGCCGCTCCGACATCAGCGCCAGGGCGATCGCCCCGGAACCGGTGCCGACCTCGTGGACGCGGGCGCCGTCGGGCAGCTTGGTGCCGACCTCGACCAGCAGCTCGGTCTCGCGGCGCGGCCAGAGGACGCGTTCGTCGACGTAGACCTCGAGCCCGCGGAACGGCGCCCGGCCGAGGATGTAGGCCATCGGCTCACGTTCGACCCGGCGCCGGACGCCGGCCTCGATCGCCGCGGCGACATCGGGATCGATCTCCCCGGCGCTCTCGGTGGTCAACTCGGAGGGCGGGACGCCGATCGCGTCGGCGACCAGGACTTCGGCGTCGGCGCGGGCGTTCTCGACCCCGGCCGCCGCGATCCGCTCGGCGGCCGCGTCGAGCACGGCGCTGACCGTGCGCACAGCCGGATCCTCCCTATCAATGTCCACAGTCGCCATGCCCGCCGTTCCTTCCTCAGTTGACCGCTCTAAAGTTCCTGCGCAAGGGTAACATCGCTCGGCAAACCCGCTCAAACCGCGGGCTGAACCCGATCTTTCGCCGTTTCACGGCCGATGCCTCCGTGCCGGCGGATCACGATAGCGATCCAGATAGTTCCAGCAATCATCATCCCCAGGCTCTCCCACTGGGCATTTGTCAGCCCGACCGAGTCCTCGGTGTTGCGGCGGATGAACTCGATCAGGAAGCGCTCGGTCCCGGCATAGACCAGGTAGATGGCGAACAGCACCCCGGCGCGGACCCGGTCGCGCAGTTGCCAGAGGATCCAGGCGCCCATCCCCATCGCCAGCGTCTCGTAGATCGGCGTCGGGTGGACAGTGCGGTCGGTCGGCAGGGTTCCGTTGGGGTAGGACATCGCCCAGGGACCGTTCCAGGGCTTGCCGTAGTCGCCGTCGCCGGAGAGCTGGCAGCCGCAGCGGCCGATCGCGTAGCCCAGCGCCAGCGCCGGCGCCGCGACGTCGAGCAGGGTGAGGCCGAGGAAGTTCCGGTACCAGGCCCAGCCGAGGACGGCGAGGGCGCCGCCGATCGCGCCGCCGTACCAGACCAGTCCGGCCCCGGAGAAGATGCTGCCGAGCAGGTCGTGCTTGACCTCGGCGTAGTTCTGGACGATGAAATAGACGCGGGAGCCGACGAGGCCGCCGAGCACCGCCGCGAACCCCATCTCGTAGGCCCAGTCGGGGGGCTTGCCGATCTCCCCCAGCCGCTTCCAGATCAGGGCGCCGGCGGCGAGGAACGCGAGCGCGAACATCAACCCGAAGGTCTGCAGCGTCAGCGGGCCGATTTCCAGTCGCGGGTACATGCCGGGGGTGCCGGGTCAGCCGGCGAGCAGCGTCTCCAGCAGCGCCTTCTGGGCGTGCAGCCGGTTCTCGGCCTGGTCCCAGACCGCCGACCGGCCCCCGTAGAGGACCTCGGCGGTGATCTCTTCGCCGGGATGCGCCGGCAGGCAGTGGAGGACGATCGCGCCGTCCTTGGCGGCGGCGAGCAGGTCGGCGTCGAGGCGGAACGGGGCGAGGTCGGCGCGGCGGCGGTCGGCCTCCTCCTCGTCGCCCATGCTGACCCAGACGTCCGTATATAGAGCGTCCGATCCGTCGGCGGCGGCGCGCGGGTCGCCGGTCAGCTTCACCCCGTGTCCCTCCTCCAGCTGGTAGCCCGGCGGCGCCGCGACGACGACCTCGACCCCGGCCAGCTCACCGAGGATGCCCAGCGAGCGGGCGACGTTGTTGCCGTCCCCGACGTAGGCGAGGCGCAGCCCGTCGAGGTCGCCGAAGCGCTCGCGCAGGGTCAGCAGGTCGGCGAGCGCCTGGCAGGGGTGGTGCAGCGGCGTCAGCCCGTTGATCACCGGGACGTCGGCGGTATCGGCCAACTCGACGACAGCCTCGTGGGAGCCGGAGCGGATCACGATCGCGTCGACCAGGCGGGAGAGCACCCGCGCCGTGTCGCCGATCGACTCGCCGCGGGAGAGCTGCATCTCGTCGCCGCGCAGGACGATCGGCGTCGCCCCCAGCTCGGCGACGCCGACCTCGAAGGAGATCCGCGTCCGCGTCGAGGGCCGTTCGAAGACGAGCGCGACGCTCTTGCCGGCCAGCGAGTCGGAGCCAACCCCCTCGCCGCGGCCGGCTTTCAGCTCCACCGCCCGATCGAGCAGCTTGCCGAGCTCGAAGGCGCCGAGCTCTTCGCCGTTGAGGAAGTTGCGTGCCAAGCCGCGGATACTACGGAGAGTGAAGTTCACAGCGATCGCTTGGAACCTCTTCCACGGACGGGACTTCCCGCCCGACCCCGAGCTGCGCAGCTGGCGCTCGCGGCTGCTGCGGCTCGATGAGCGCAACGAGACCCACGTCCAGGTCAACCGCGATCTGACCGCCGAGTTCGCGACCCTGCTCTCCGGCGCGGCCTGGGACGTCGCCCTGCTGCAGGAGTGCCCGCCGCGCTTCGCCGAGCCACTGGCCGCCGCCTGCCGGGCCGAGTGGCACCGGGTCCTGACCTCGCGCAACGGCCTGGCGCCGCTGCGCGAACTCCTCGCCCGCCAGAACCCGGACCTGATGGCCTCCGGCGAGGGCGGCTCCAACCTGACCCTGATCCGGGTTCCGGGACGGCTCGGTGGGATCGCCGAGCGGCGCGAGCTGGCGATCCACGAGGGTGAGCCCGAGCGCCGGGCGATGGCCTTCACCCGCACCGCCTCCGGCCTCTGCATCGCCAACCTGCACGCGACCAACGACAAGCCGAAGCTGGCCGGCGAGGACGTGCTCAAAGCCGCCCGCGCCGCGACCGAGTGGGCCGGCACCGCGCCGCTGATCTTCGGCGGCGACCTCAACCTGCGGCCCGGCGAGGATCCGGAGGTCTTCACCCGCTTGCGCGAGGACTTCGGCCTCGAGGGAGAGACCGGGCCGGTGGCGATCGACCACCTGCTGAGCCGCGGCGTCGAGGTGCTCGAGACGACCAGCGCCTGGGCCCCGGAGCGTCGCGAGCTGCCGCTCGACGGGCGCGCGCTGCGGCTCTCCGATCACGCCCCGATCGAGGCCAGGTTCAGCATCGCGGAGCCACCGCTTCTGCGCGGTTGATGCGGACTTGACATAGTCGAAGCACACACCAGTCGCTCAAACTTCTCCCTGGAGGCTTCGAGATGGCCGATAAAAAAGCAGCCGCAAAATCCAGCAGCAAAGCGAAAACGAAAACGAAAAAAGCCAAAGCCAAACCGAAAAAAGCGGCGGCCCGGGCGGCGAGCAAGAGCAAAGCCAAAGCGACCGGTGCAAAAAAAACCACCCGCGGCAAGGGCGCGAAAAAAGCCTCGGCCAAAGCCTCCGGCAAGGCGACCACCGGCCTCGACAAGAGCGTCGCCCAGTTCCGCGAGAGCCTCGAGCAGAGCGTCACGCTCAGCCGTGAGCGCCTGCAGGAAATCGTCGACGACGCTGTCAGGCGCGGGCGGATGACCCGCGGCGACGCCGAGAAGCTGCTCAACGACCTGGTCAAACGCGGTCGCAAACAGACCGACTCGCTGCTCGGCGAGCTGGAACGGTTGGTCAAACAGGCCCGCAAGGAAGTCGGCGGCCTGGGCGAGCCGGTCCGCAAACAGGCGACGCAGGCAGCACGCCGGGCGCGGAAAAAGCTCGGCTAGTGGCCCAGGCCACCGGCCAGAAGCCGGCGGCCCGCGGCCCGCGTCGCGGTGAGCTGCTCGAGGTCGAGATCGACTCGCTCGCCTTCGGCGGGCGCGGTCTCGCTCGGGCGGATGGATTCGTCGTCTTCGTCGCCGGCGCGTTGCCGGGCGACCGCGTGCGCGCGGAAATCACGAAAGGCAAGAAGCGCTTCGCCGAGGCGCGCACCGTCGAGCTGCTCTCGCCCGGCGCCGACCGCGTCGCCGACAGCTGCGTCCATGGCGGCGAGCCCTGCCCCGGCGCACCGTGGCAGGGGCTCCCCTACGAGCGCCAGCTGTCCCACAAGCAGGAGCAGGTCGGTGAGGCGCTGCGGCGGATCGGCAACCTCGACGGCTTCGAGCTGGAGGAGATCGTCGGCGCCGAGCAACAGTGGCGCTACCGCAACAAGCTCGAGTACTCCTTCGGCGCGGGCGACGGGGCCGAGCTGGCGCTCGGCTTCCACGCCCGCGGCCGCTGGGACCTGATCGTCGACGTCGACGACTGCCGGCTCGCCTCCGAGACGGGCAACGCCGCCCGCAACGCCGTCCGCGACTGGGCCCGGCTGGAGGCGGTCTCGGTCTACGACGGGCGCGCCAAAGAGGGTGTCCTGCGCAACCTCGTCGTCCGCGAGGGCCGGCGCACCGGCCAGATCCAGACCCGCCTCGTCACCTCCGCCTCGCGCCTGCCACGACCGCCGGTCGACCTCCATACCGCGATCGAGGGCGACTCCGGCGGCACCGACGGCCCGACCGGCGTGCTCGGCGAGGAGCTGCTGCGCGAGGAGCTCTGCGGGATGAAGCTGGCGATGTCCCACGGCGCCTTCTTCCAGACCAACACTGAGATGGCCGAGCGCCTCTACGCCGTCGTCGCCGAGTTCGCCGGGCTGACCGGCCGCGAGCGCGTCTTCGACCTCTACTGCGGGATCGGCACGATCGGCCTCTCGCTGGCCGGCCAGGCGGGTGAGGTCTGGGGGCTGGAGATCGTCCCCGAGGCAATCACCGACGCCGAGCGCAACGCCAAGCGCAACGGGATCGAGAACGCCAAGTTCGTCGCCGCCAACGCCCGCACCGGCACCCGCGAGCTGGTCGAGAAAGCGGGCAAGCCCGACGTCGTCGTGATCGACCCGCCGCGCGCCGGCCTCTCGCAGAAAATCGTCCGCCGCGTGCTCGAGTGCGAGGCGCGGAAGATCGTCTACGTCTCCTGCAACCCGACGACGCTGGCGCCGAATGCGGCGCAGCTCACCGAGGCCGGCTATACCCTGACGCGGGTGAGGCCGGTCGACATGTTTCCCCAGACCCCGCACATCGAGTGCGTCGCCCTTTTCGAGAAAGCCGCCGGAGGCGGCGCCTGACCATGGGCCGCGCCTTCGGAGTAGCCGCCGGCCTCGACCCCGAGGTCGCCGCCCCGCTCGCCGCTCGCTGCGCCGAGCTCGGCTACGACTCGATCTGGTCCAACGACCATCCGGGCGCCAAGGGGCTGGAGACGCTCGCGGTCTTCGCCGCCGCGGCACCCGGACTCGACCTCGGCGTCGGCGTGATCGCGATCGACCGCACCCCGCCGGAGACGATCGCCGCCGACATCGAGCGTTTCGGCATCGACCCGGCGCGGCTCTGGCTCGGCGTCGGCGCCGGCTTCTCGAAGAAGCCGCTGACCGCGATGCGCGAGGCGCTGCCGCAGCTGCGCGAGCTGCTGCCCGGCGTGCGCCTCGTCCTCGCCGCGATGGGCCCGAAGATGTGCGCCCTCGCCGGGGCCGAGTATGACGGCGCCTTCTTCAACTGGATGACCGCCGATTACGCCGTCGGCGCCCACCAGAAAGTCGACGCCGGGGCGAGGGAGGCAGGCCACGAGACGCCGCCGGTCCTCGGCTACGTCCGCACCGCCGTCGGCCCCGACGCCGCCGAGCGCCTCGCCAAGGAGGAGTCCTTCTACCGCGACCTCCACCCCGGCTACCGCAACCACTTCGACCGCCTCGGCGAGCCCGAGGGCACGGTCGGCGTCGCCGCCGCCGACGCCGAGGACGCCCAGACCCAACTGGCCACCTACAAGGCCCTCGACACGATCGTCGTTCGCGGCCTCGCCAGCGCCAAGGTCGACGCGATGACCGCAGTAGCCGCAGCCGCCGCACCGTAGCGGTACCGGTTCGCTGGCGAGTTTTGCGGCCTATAGCGCGCAAAACTCGCCAGCAAAGCTCTGGCTCTAGTACGGCGGTAGGTCGTCGTGCCAGGTGCCGAGGATCTTGAAGGCGCGCCAGAAGCGCTGCTTGGCTCCCTCCTCGTCGAGGGAGTCGTCGATGTCGGGCACCACGAGGGCGTCGATCGTCGGGGTGAAGGCCTGGATCTCTCCCTCGCGTTGCTCGACCGGACGGGAGAGGGGGATCTGCAGGCCGTTGAGGATGCGCAGGGCGGGTTCGCCCATGACGACGACGATCTTCGGTTGCACGATCGCCAACTCCTCGGCGAGGCGGGCGACGCACTCCTGAGGAGCGAGGTCGGGCTCGGCGATCGGGCACTTGGCGCAGAGCGTGCCGTAGACGACGAGCGGGTCGATCCCGAGGCGCTTGAAGCTTTTCATCAGCGCGTTGCCGGCGCGACCGTAGAAGGCGACGCCCTCCTCGATCTCAGCCGTCATCGGCGCCTGCTTGATCATGAAGACGTCGGCCTGGGGATGGCCGGAGCCGAGCACCGGCATCAGCTTGCCGCGCGGGCAGTGCCGGCACTCCTGGACCTCGCGGCTGAGCTGGTTGAGCTCGCGAATCGCGCGCTCCAGGTACTTCTCGCGTATCTCGTCGTCGGTGCCTCGCATCGCCGCAGACCTCTTTGACGAGCCGGGCGCGGCTCCTTTGCCGCGGCCCCCCTGCATCAGCTCTTGCTCGCCGACCCGCGTTTGCGTGGTTTGCCGCCACGCACCGGCTTGGCGTCGGGGACATGCCGTTTCGGCGCCTTCGGCCGGCCGGCGGTCTGCAGCAGCTTCAGCGTCTGCACGTAGACCAGGTTCTTGTGCTTGCGGGTGATGTCGGCGTCGCGCATCGCCTCGAGGAACTCGGCGGGCCCGTCGAAGTCGTGGATCCGCACCCGGACGCTGCCGAGGCCCTGGGCGACATGGCTGTCGGAGCCGGCGCCGGGAACGATCCGGTACTTGCGGGCAAAGCGCTCGGCCTCCTCGTTGAAGGCGGTGACCGCGACCCGTGGGTTGAAGACCTCGAGGATGTCGACCTCCTCGACGATGTCGAGCAGGTGCTCGTAGTCGGGCACCGAGTGGAAGCGGTCGAACGGGTGAGGCACGTAGACGAGCCCGCCCTGCTCGCGGATCGCGGCGATCGTCTCCGCCATCGTCAGCCCCTTGGGGATCTTCTCCTCGAGGAAGAGGCCGATCACCTCGCCCTGCTCGGCGGTCTTCACCTCCTCGGCGACGATCACCTTGAGGTCGTCCATCATGCCCTCGGCGATCCGGCGCGCCTCCAGCGCCCCGGAGACCTCGTTGTGGTCGGTGATCGCGATCGCCCCGAGGCCGCGGTCGCGGGCGGTCTGCAGCAGCACCTCGACCGGCGTCGCGCAGTCTCCGGAATGGTCGGTGTGCATGTGCAGGTCGACCTCGATCAGCGGCCGCTCGGCCAGCCGCGCCCGCAGCTCGGGGTCGCCGCTGTCGTCGTGGCGGCGGGCGACAAGCCGGCGGTAGATCGCTTCGAGATCGCTCGCGACCGTCGCCCAGTCCCGGGTCCCCCCGGCCGGCTCGACCAGCTCGTAGGAGGCGGGGAAGTAGCCGTCGAGCAGCTCGGCGGTGGCCGGGCTGGTCACGGTTCGGGCGTCGATCCGGCCGAAGAAGATCTCGACCAGCGGCCGCGCCACCTGGGTCGAGAGGACCCGCTCGTGCGGCGCGTGGAAGGTGGCGACGTTGAGCGAGAAGGAGTGGCGCAGGGCCGCCGAGGAGACGCTCGGGGCGAACGGCTCGTGGACGTGGACGATGTCGAACGGGGTCGCCTTCAGCAGCTTTTTGACCGGCTCCCCGGTGCCGATCCGCAGCACCTCGTGACCGCGCCGCGCCAGCTCGGCGGTGACCCGGTCGGCGAACTCGTTGATCGGGTTCTCGACGCCGCGCCGGAAGGGCGCCACCTGGGCGATGGAGAGCGGGGCGTCAGGCACAGTCGATGCGAAGCATAGGAGCCCGCCGCCGGCGAGCTCCTATTACCTAGGCCTGAGTCGCGCTCGGCGCGTCGGCGGCCGGGACGCTCTTGGCCGCCTTGCCGCGGGCGTTGGCCTTGATGTATTCCTCGGTCTGCTCGCGCGCTTCGTCGTCGGGGCGCTGGGTGTGCGGCGACTTCATCAGGTAGCTGGACGGTCCGTCGAGCTGACCGGAGATGCCGTTGTTCAGCGCCAGCTTGATCAGCCGCACCGCGTCGATCACGACGCCGGCCGAGTTCGGCGAGTCCCAGACCTCGAGCTTCAGCTCGACGGTGAGCGGCACGTCGCCGAAGGCTTTGCCCTCGAGCCGGATGTGTGCCCACTTGCGGTCGGTCAGCCAGGCGACGTAGTCGCTCGGCCCGACGTGGACGTCCTCGGCGGGCAGGTCGTGGCCCATGATCGAGGTGACGGCGTTGGTCTTCGACTCCTTCTTGGAGGCGAGCCGCTCGCGCTCGAGCATGTTGTAGAAGTCCATGTTGCCGCCGACGTTGAGCTGGCTGGTCCGCTCCATGCGCACGCCGCGGTCATGGAAGAGACGGGCCAACTGGCGGTGGACGATCGTCGCCCCGACCTGGGACTTGATGTCGTCGCCGATGATCGGCAGGCCGGCGTCCTTGAAGCGCTGGTCCCAGTAGTCCTCACGAGCGATGAAGACCGGCAGGCAGTTGACGAAACCGACGCCGGCGGCAATCGCCTGCTCGACGTACCACTTGACCGCGTCCTCGGAGCCGACCGGCAGGTAACAGACCAGGACGTCGGCCTTGCTCTCTTTAAGGATCCCGACGATGTCGGCGGTCGGGCCCGGGGCCTTGGTGATTTTCTCTTTCAGGTACTTGCCGAGGCCGTCGTGGGTCATCCCGCGCTCGACCTTGACGCCGAGGTCGGGGACGTCGGCGAACTTGATCGTGTTGTTCTGCCCCGACCAGATCGCCTCCGAGAGGTCTTTTCCGACCTTCTCGGCGTCAATGTCGAAGGCGGCGACGAACTCGACGTCGCGGACGTGGTAGCCGCCGAGTTCGACGTGCATCAGCCCGGGAACTTCCTCGCCGGGGTCGGCGTCCTTGTAGTACTGGACGCCCTGGATGAAGGAGTTGGCGCAGTTGCCGACGCCGACGATCGCTACACGGACCTTCTCGTCCTGGCGAGCGACGCCGTTCGTGCTGCCGTTTGCTCCGTTGCTCTCACTCATGAAATTAGAAATCCTCCTGGATCGCGCTGAGTGGCTGAACACACCCGGCGGCCTTGCTGGTTACAGCTCCTCCGCCTCGCCACCGTCGCCCTGGGCGCCGGCCTCAGCCGCAAGTAGCTCATTTCGCACGTGCCAAACCCGCTGGAAAACGGTGAAGATGGTCAGGGCGGCCATCACGTAGATAGAAGGCGCAAGAAGTTCGAAGTCCCCGATTCCAGCGCCCTTGGCGAAGATCAGTCCGATCGAAAGTAGCACCACCCTGACCGGCCGCGTCGCCAAACCGACCTTGCACTCGACCCCCAGCGCCTCGGCTCTGGCCCGCGTGTAGGAGACCATCAGCGAGCCGAGCACCGCGACCACGCACATCGCGGCGGCGAAATCTTCCCCCTGCGAGGCGAAGTAGCCGGCCACCGCGGCGAGCACGATCCCCTCCTCGACCCGGTCCAGCGTCGAGTCGAGGAAGGCGCCGAAGAGGGTGCCCTTGCCCGACATCCGCGAGTAGCGCCCGTCGAGGGTGTCCATCACCGAGCCGAGGATGAAGGCGATGCCGCCGAGGAAGAACAGCTCCTGGGTGACCAGGGCGGCGGCGACGAGGTTGCCGAAGAGGCCGACCAGCGAGATCGCGTTGGGGGTCAGCCGCGACTCGATCAGTCGTTCGCGGGCATAGGACCGAAGCTCCTGCCCGTTGCGGTTCGCCGTGCGGCCGTTGCGTCGACCGCCTGGGGCCCGTGGGGGCGCCGAGGGTTCCATTGGCGTGAGGCTAGTCGCTGGCGGGGAGGTTGGGGGCGAAGTGGCCGGAATTTCGGTGCCGCGAGGCTAGATGCTCGGTCGCCAGGCGTCGGCCTCGCGGGCAGCGCGCGCCTGCCAGGCCCAGGCCTCGGGCCTGACCCGGGCCAGGAGCCGCTGCGCGATCACCGCGGCGGCGACCGCGACCATCCAACCGAGGGCCCAGTCGACCCAGTAGTGGTTGGCGGTGACGATCACGACCCAGGCCACCAGGACCGGCCAGGCGGCCCAGAACGCTTTCGCCCACCAGTGGCGGCAGACCATCACGCCGGTGCCGCCGATCATCAGCGCGAAGGCGCAGTGCATGCTCGGCACGGCCGCGTAGGGGTTGATGAAGATTTTCGCCAGCGCCGAGTCGTGGTTGACGTTGGAGAAGTCCGTGATCGTGTCGACGAAGCCGTGATCGGGGAACATCCGCGGCGGTGCCGTCGGGTAGCCGATGTAGCCGATCAGCGCCAGGCACATCGAGACCACGAACATGTTGCGGACGAAGTAATAGGACTCGTTGCGGAAGAGGTAGAGCCAGACCAGGAAGCCGAGCGCGATCGAGAACTGGGCGTTGAGGTAGATCTGGTTGGCGACGTCGATCAGCCAGTGGGCGGGGAGGAAGAACGCCTGCATGCTGGGCTCGAAGAAGGTGTGCGTCGACCGCTCGAAATCGATCACTTGGGCGCCGTGGGCGAGCGCGTCGGCGCGCTGGGAGTCGGCGATCCCGCGACCGAGCTCGTAGATGATGTCGACGCCGACGAGGATGCCGATCTGGCGCCCGACATCGCCCCAACCTCTGGGCAGCTTGGCGGTAATGCTGGCGAAAGCGCGAGACACGGAATGGCCAATTGTAACCCGGCCGTTAAGCGGCCACTAGGGTCCAGCCGTGACCTGGAAGCGACCGGACAAGCGCCGCGTGCGGGCGATCCGTGACCGGCTGCGGGAGATGTACGGGGTGCCGGAGAACGATCCGCACGGGCACCCGATCGCCGAGCTGATCAAGACCGTGCTCTCCCAGCACACCAACGACCGCAACCGCGATCGCGCCTTCGCCGCCCTGCGCAAGCGCTTCCCCTCCTGGGAGGAAGTCCGCGATGCCCCGGTCGCCGAGGTCGAGGAGGCGATCCGCCCCGGCGGCCTCGGCAAGCAGAAGGCGCCGCGGATCCAGGCGATCCTCGAGCGGCTCGGCGAGCACCCGGACCTCGACTGGACCGCGCCTCCCACGCCGCGCGAGGAGTCGCTGGAGTTCCTCCTCTCGCTTCCAGGGGTCGGTCGCAAAACCGCGGCCTGCGTGCTGATCTTCACCTGGGACATCCCGGAGATCCCGGTCGACGTCCACGTCCACCGGGTCGGCGGCCGGCTCGGGCTCTTCCCGGCCAAGGCCTCCTTCGAGCGCGCCCACGACGAGATGCTGGCCGTGGTCGACCCCGACGACGCCTACGAGCTGCACATGAACCTGATCCGGCACGGTCGCACCCTCTGCCGCCCGACGCCGCGCTGCGGAGAGTGCGCGCTGCGGCGGATGTGCCCCTGGTACCGCGCCACGGGTAATATCCCCGCCGCCAAATGAGCAAACGCACCTTCATCGTCTTCGGTCTGCTGGTTGTCGTCCTCGCGGTCGCGATCCCCTGGCTGGTCTTCAACTCCAAGGGCGACGCCGCCAAGGGCGACCAGCAGGTCGCCTCGAACCTGAAGAGCGGCCAGTCGCTGTTCCAGACCAACTGCGGCACCTGCCACACGCTCTACTCGGCCGGGACCGACGGCAACTACGGGCCCAACCTCGACGAACTGCTGGCCCCGAACGGCCCCGCTACCGATAAGAGCACGATCGAAACGACCGAAAACCTCGTCCTCAGCGCGGTCGAAAACGGTCTCGACACCTCCACCACTCCGGGTCGCATGCCGGCCGGGATCCTCAACGAAGAGCAGACCAAAGAAGTCGCCGCATTCGTCGCCCGCACCGCCGGCGAGGGTTGATCTTTTTGGTCGACAGCGAGCCGATCTCGCCTATCGTTGGTTGTCTGATGTACGGCATCGGTCGCCGCGCCTGAGCGCGCGGCCGCCAGGGGAGCGCCTCCACACCCACGACCGCTCGGCAGGGAGCGGGAAACCAGGAGGAGTCGAGTGTTGATGCACCGAACCGCACCGAGCCGCAGGCTTGCCCTGTCGCTGCCGGCCGTCGCCCTGGCCTGCCTGGCCTTCGCCGGCCTCGCCACGGCAAAGCCCGCCAAGCAGAAGCCGAAGGGCACGACCGTCAGCGTGATGACCCGCAACCTCTACCTCGGGGCCGACCTCGGCCCGGCGATCAGGTCGACATCCCGGTCGGCGTTCTTCGAGGCCAACGGCGAAATCCTGCGCTCCGTCGACGCCAGCAACTTCCCGGTCCGGGCCAAGGGCCTGGCCAAGGAGATCCTCGAAAAGGAACCGGACCTCGTCGGCCTCCAGGAGGTCGCCCTCTGGCGCACCGGCGAACCAACCGTCGGTCCGGTACAGAGCGGCGTCCCGGCCGCGACCACGGTCAAGCAGGACTTCCTGCGGCTGCTCCTCGCCCAGCTAAACAGGGGCAAGGCGAAGTACAGGGCGATCGTCGTCAACCCTGAGTTCGACTTCGAGGCCCCCGCCGACTACAACGGCGTGCCCCACGACGGGCCCGGCGGCGGCGCGCCGGGGATTCTCGAAAACACCGAGATCAACGGCCGCCTGACGATGCGCGACGTGATCCTCGCCCGGGTCCACGCCGGCGTCACCACCTCCAACCCGAAAGCCGGTCACTACAGACACCTGCTGGTGGAGAACGTCGCCGGCACCAAGGTGACGATCGTCCGCGGCTGGACCAGCGTCGACGCGAAGGTGCGGGGCAGCAAGAAGTTCCGCTTCGTCGACACCCACCTCGAGTCGTTCGACAACGAGGCCGAATACCCGAGCATCCGCGCCCAGCAGGCCGCCGAGCTGGTCGGCCCGGGTGGCCCCACCACGGGCAAGCTGCCGGTGATCCTGGTCGGCGACCTCAACTCCGACGTCAAGACCGAAGTCAAGCCGGGCGACGGCCAGGCCTACCGGGCGATCACCCAGGCGGGCTTCCGCGAGCGCTCGACCTCGAAGCCCCTGGGCTGCTGCATCGAGGGGACCGCGAACCTCAAAGGCGGCAGCGCCAAGGACTTCAACCACAAGGTCGACCACATCCTCACCAACGACCCGAAGCAGATCAAGCTGATCTCCTCGGCGGTGACCGGCCGTAAGAAGAACAACGGCTACTGGGACTCCGACCACGCCGGCCTCTTCAGCTCCCTGAACATCCTCCGTTAGCCGCAGCTTGGGGGTCGACGGGACGATTTGTCGTCTATAGGACGACAAATCGTCCCGTCGGCGGGGGGGAGTTCGGGGGCGCCTGGGGTGGCGCCCCCATTTTGTATTGCGGGACGATTAAGGATCTGCCATACTGCCACTTAGATTTCTTAGTATTCGATAACGAAACCCCTGGAGGTAGGCAGAAAAGTGGCAAAGACGATCGGGATTGACCTGGGCACGACCAACTCGTGCGTCGCGGTGATGGAGGGCGGTGAGCCGACCGTCCTCGAGAACGCCGAGGGTGGCCGCACGACTCCGTCCGTGGTCGCCTTCACCGAGGGCGGTGAGCGACTTGTTGGCACGGTCGCCAAACGGCAGGCGGTGATGAATCCGGAGAACACGATCTTCTCGATCAAGCGCTTCATGGGCCGCAAGGAGGCCGAGGTCAAAGAGGAGGAGACGATCGTCCCGTACAAGGTCGAGGCCGGCCCCAACGGCGACGTCCGGGTCGACGTGCGCGGCAAGCAGTACAGCCCGCCGGAGATCAGCGCGATGATCCTCCAGAAGCTGAAAACGGATGCCGAAGCGAAGCTCGGCGAAACGGTCGACAGCGCCGTGATCACGGTTCCCGCCTACTTCAACGACGACCAGCGCCAGGCGACGACCGACGCCGGCAAGATCGCCGGGCTCGAGGTCAAGCGGATCATCAACGAGCCGACCGCGGCCTCGCTGGCCTACGGGCTCGACAAAGAGAAAGACGACCAGACGATCCTCGTCTTCGACCTCGGCGGCGGCACCTTCGACGTCTCGGTGCTGGAAATCGGCGACGGCGTCTTCGAGGTCAAGTCGACCGCGGGGGACAACCACCTCGGTGGCGACAACTGGGACAAAGCGATCGTCGAGTGGCTGGTCGCCGAGTTCAAACGCGACCAGGGCGTCGACCTCTCGGCCGACAAGAATTCGCTGCAGCGCCTCTACGAGGCCGCGGAGAAGGCGAAGATCGAGCTCTCCTCGACGCAGGAGACGCAGATCAACCTGCCCTTCATCACCGCCGTCGAGGGGCAGCCCAAGCACCTCGACCTGAAGCTCAGCCGCTCGAAGCTGAACGAGCTGACCAGCGACCTGCTGGAGCGGATCGTCGGCCCGGTGAAGAAGGCGCTCGACGACGCCGCCGGCTTGGCGATCGACCACGTCGTCCTGGTCGGCGGCATGACCCGGATGCCCGCGGTCCGCGATCGGGTCAAAGAGCTGACCGGCAAGGATCCCCACCAGGGCGTAAACCCCGACGAGGTCGTCGCCGTCGGCGCCGGGATCCAGGCCGGCGTGCTGGCCGGCGACGTCAAGGACGTGCTGCTGCTCGACGTCACGCCGCTGACGCTGGGGATCGAGACCAAAGGCGGCGTGATGACGAAGCTGATCGAGCGCAACACGACGATCCCGACGAAGAAGTCGGAGACCTTCTCGACCGCCGACGACAACCAGCCCTCGGTCGAGATCCACGTCCTGCAGGGCGAGCGGGAGATGGCCTCCGGCAACAAGAGCCTGGGCAAATTCCAGCTGACCGGGATTCCGCCGGCGCCGCGGGGGATGCCGCAGATCGAGGTCACCTTCGACATCGACGCCAACGGCATCATCAACGTCGCGGCCAAAGACCAGGGCACCGGCAAAGAGCAGAAGATCGAGATCAAATCCGGCTCCGGGCTCTCCGACGAGGAAATCCAGGGCATGGTCGCCGACGCCGAGTCCCACGCCGAGGACGACCGCAAGCAGCGCGAGCTGGCGGAGGCCCGCAACCTCGCCGAGAACACGGCCTACCAGTCCGAGAAAGCGATCGAGGAGGCCGGCGACAAAGTCGACGCCGAGACCAAGGAGGCGGTCGAGACCGCCGTCAAGGAGCTGCGCGAGGCGCTCGACACGGCCGACAACGACGAGCTGAACGCCAAGACCGAGGCGCTGAACACGGCGATGACCAAAGCGTCGGAGCAGATCTACGCCGCGGCCCAGGCCGAGCAGGCTTCGGCCGACGGCGCCAGCGCCGAGGGCGAGTCCTCCGATGACGAGGAAGTCGTTGACGCCGAGGTGGTCGACGAGGACGACAAGTGAGCGACGAGCAGCCACAGGAAGTCTCGGCAGAGCAGGAGGCCCAGGGCGTCGAGGAGGACCTCGACGCTCTGCTGGCTGACGCCGAGGCGAAAAAGGACGAGTACCTCGAACTGGCTAAGCGGACTCAGGCCGACTTCGAGAACTTCAGGAAGCGGATGACGGCTGAGGTTCAGGCCGCCGCGAAGAGAGGAAAGCTCCAGCTGGCCGCTGAGGTGACGCCCGTGCTCGACGACCTGGAGCGGGCGTTGGAGGCGGCTGGGCTGGATCCCGAGGGGGATTCGGAGGACGGGCTGGCGCATGGGGTGCTGCTGGTCTTCCGCGGGCTGCGGGAGACGTTGAAGCGGAATGGGATCGAGCCGGTCGATCCGAAGGGAGAGAGGTTCGACCCCAACCATCACGAGGCGCTGTCGACGATCCCGGTCGAGGGGACCGAGTCCGGCACCGTCGTCGAGGTGATGCAGAAGGGCTACCGCTTCGAGGACCAGCTGATCCGGCCGGCCCGGGTGGTCGTCAGCGAGTAGGAGATAGATGGCGGACGAGCTCTACAAGACGCTGGGCGTAACGAAGGACGCCTCCGACGAGGAGATCAAGAAGGCGTACCGGAAGCTGGCGCGCAAATACCACCCCGACCGCAACCCGGACGACGCCGCGGCGGAGGAGAAGTTCAAGGAGATCTCCGCCGCCCACGACACGCTGGCCGATCCCGAGAAGCGCAAGGAGTACGACGCCGGCGGCCAGTTCGCCGGCTTTGGCGGCGGCAATCCGTTCGGCGCCGGCGGCGGCCGGGCGCAGGCCGGCGGCTTCGGCGCCGGCAGCGCCGACTTCGGCGACATCTTCTCCTCGCTGTTCAGCCGTGGCGGCGGCCGGGGGCAGGCCCAGGAGGTGCGGGGCCGCGACCTCGAGACGGAGGTGTCGCTGAGCTTCGACCAGGCGGTCAACGGGGCGCAGATCAGCGTCACCGTGCCGAAGGCCGAGCGCTGCACCACCTGCCACGGCAGCGGCGCCAAACCGGGCACCAGCCCGACCACCTGCCCGCGCTGCGAAGGCCGCGGCATCGACGCCCAGAGCCAGGGTTTCTTCTCGATCAGCCAGCCCTGCCCGCAGTGCGGCGGCGCCGGCCAGATCATCGAGAGCCCCTGCCCGACCTGCGGCGGCTCCGGCCTCACCCAGCAGACCAAGCGCTACAAAGTCAACGTTCCCGCCGGGGTCAAGGACGGGACCCGGATCCGACTCGCCGGCAAAGGCGAGGCGGGGCCACGGGGCGGCCCGCCGGGCGACCTCTACGTCACCACCCGGGTCGCGGCCTCGCCGGTGTTCAAACGCCTCGACGACGGCAACCTCGAGGTGACGGTGCCGATCACGATCCCGGAGGCGCTGCGCGGCGGCACGATCGAGGTGCCGACCCTGGAGGGGACGAAAAAGATCAAAGTCGCGCCGGGGACCAGGCACGGGGCGATCCAGCGGCTCAAGGGCGAGGGCCCGCCGAAGGCCAAGGGCAAGGGCCGCGGCGACATCCGCTACCGGCTCGAGATCGAGATCCCGGCCGAGCTCAGCGAGGAGCAGAGCGAGGCCGCCGAGAAGCTGGCCGAGGCCTTCAACGGCGCCGACCCGCGCGAGGAACTGCTGCGCAAGGCGGGTGCCTGATGGCGGCGACGAGGCGCAGCCGGGTCGAGGTCTCGATCGATGACGAACGCGGCGTCTTCATGATCTCGGTCGCCGCCGAGCTGACCGAGATGCACCCGCAGACATTGCGGATGTATGAGGCGCGGGGGCTGATCGCGCCGAAGCGCTCGCCGAAGAACACCCGCCTCTACTCCCAGCGTGACGTCGAACGACTGCGGCGGATCCAGGAAATGACCGCGCAGGGACTGAACCTGATCGGGGTCGAGACGGTCCTGGGTCTGGAAGAGCGGGTGGCGAAGCTGAGCGCCGAGGTGCAGCGCCTGCGCCGCCGCGCCGAGGAGCTGGAAGCAACGAAGGTGGGAGGGCAGCGCTGATGCAGGCAGACCGGTTTACCGTCAAATCCCAGGAAGCGGTGGCAGCCGCACAGCAGCTGGCGACGCAGCGGCGCAACCCCGAGATCGCCACCCCGCACCTGCTCATCTCCCTGCTCGAGCAGGACGAAGGGATGGCGGTGCCGGTGCTGCAGAAGGTCGGCGCCGACCCGGCGGCGACCGGCGTCCGCGCCGCCGAGGCGCTCGCCGCCCTGCCGACGGTGAGCGACACCCAGGAGCCGCGGATGTCCTCGAACCTGGCCCGCGTCCTGCAGGGCGCCGAGCGCGAGATGGCGAAGCTCGGCGACAGCTACATCAGCGTCGGCCACCTGCTGCTGGCGCTGACCGAGGACGGCTCCGGCGTCGCCGACCTGCTGCCCGATCGCGATGTTCTCGAGAAGGCGGTCAGGGAGGTGCAGGGCCCCGGCAAGGTCAACTCGCCCAACGCCGAGGACAACGTCCAGGCGCTGGAGAAATTCGGCCGCGACCTGACCGCCGACGCGGAGAGCGGCAAGCTCGACCCGGTGATCGGCCGCGACGAGGAGATCCGCCGCGTCGTCCAGGTCCTCTCGCGCCGGACCAAGAACAACCCGGTGCTGATCGGCGACCCAGGCGTCGGCAAGACCGCGATCGTCGAGGGGCTGGCGCAGCGGATCGTCGACGGCGACGTGCCGGAGAGCCTGCGTGACCGCCGCGTCGTCGCGCTCGACATCGGCTCCCTGCTGGCCGGCTCCAAATACCGGGGCGAGTTCGAGGAGCGGCTGAAAGCGGTCCTCAACGAGGTTCAGGAGGCCGAGGGGCAGATCGTCCTCTTCCTCGACGAGCTGCACACGATCGTCGGCGCCGGCGCCGCCGAAGGGGCGGTCGACGCCGCCAACCTGCTGAAGCCGATGCTGGCCCGCGGCGAGCTGCGCGCGGTCGGCGCGACGACGCTCGACGAGTACCGCAAGCACATCGAGAAGGACGCGGCGCTGGAGCGGCGCTTCCAGCCGGTGCTGGTCGGCGAGCCCGACATCAACGACACGATCGCGATCCTGCGCGGGCTCAAGGGCCGCTACGAGGAACACCACAGCGTGCGCGATCACCGACTGCGGCGATCGTCGCCGCGGCGACCCTCTCGGAGCGCTACATCGCCGACCGCTTCCTGCCCGACAAGGCGATCGACCTGATCGACGAGGCGGCCTCGCGGCTGAAGATCGAGAACGACTCGATGCCGACCGAGATCGACGAGGTCGAGGCGGCGGATCCAGCAGCTGGAGATCGAGCACAAGGCGCTGGAGAAGGAGACCGACGACGCCTCGAAGGCGCGGCTCGACGCGCTCGAGGCCGAGCTCGCCGAGCTGAACGAGAGCTTCAACGAGATGAACGCGCGCTGGCAGAACGAGAAGGCGGCGCTCGACGCGATCAACGAGACCAACGCGCAGCTCGAGGAGGCCGGCCGCGAGGCCGAGCGGGCCGAGCGCGAGGCCGACCTAGAGCGGGCCGCGAAGCTGCGCTACGGCGACATCCCAGAGCTGGAGAAGAAGATCGCCGAGGGCGAGGAGCGGATCGCCGAGCTGCAGAGCGGCGAGCGCTCGCTGCTCTCCGAGAAGGTGACCGAGGAAGACGTCGCCGAGGTCGTCGGCAAGTGGACCGGGATCCCGGTCAGCCGCCTGCTCGAGGGCGAGGTGCAGAAGCTGATCCAGATGGAGGACCGCCTGCACGACCGGGTGATCGGCCAGGACGAGGCGATCGAGGCGGTCTCCAATGCGCTGCGGCGCTCGCGCGCGGGGCTCTCGGACCCGGACCGGCCGATCGGCTCCTTCCTCTTCCTCGGCCCGACCGGGGTCGGCAAGACCGAGCTGGCCAAGGCGCTGGCGGAGTTCATGTTCGATTCCGAGCAGGCGATCATCCGCCTCGACATGTCCGAGTACATGGAGAAGCACACGGTCTCGCGGCTGATCGGGGCGCCGCCCGGCTACGTCGGCTACGAGGAGGGAGGCCAGCTGACCGAGGCGGTGCGGCGCCGGCCCTACGCGGTGGTGCTGCTGGACGAGATCGAGAAGGCCCACCCGGATGTCTTCAACACGCTGCTGCAGTTGATGGACGACGGCCGCCTCACCGATGGCCAGGGACGGACGGTGAGCTTCACCAACACGGTCCTGATCATGACCTCCAACGTCGGCAGCGACCGGATCGTCGGCGACCAGGTCGACGAGAGCATCCGCGAGCAGATCGAAGAGGTCCTGGCGGCGACCTTCAAGCCCGAGTTCCTCAACCGGATCGACGACACGGTGATCTTCCACCGGCTCTCGAAGGCCGACATCGGCCGCATCGTCGAGTTGCAGGTGGCGCAGCTGGTCGGCCGGGTCCGCGAGCGCGGGATCGAGATCGAGCTCAGCGAGGACGCCCGCACCCTGCTCGGCAACCTCGGCTACGACCCGACCTATGGCGCCCGGCCGCTGAAGCGGGTCGTGCAGAAGCAGCTGGTCGACAAACTGGCGCTGAAGCTGCTGGAGGGAGAGTTCGGCGCGGGCGACACGGTCCGAGTCGACGCCGCCGACGGGGTGTTGAAGTTTGAGCGCACCACGGTTCCGGTCGGCTAGAGCCCGCTCCGGGAGTCAATTTCGATTTCCGGGCTCATCTATTCGGCCAGAGCTGCCGACATAGGGAGAGCAAAAGGTTGTCTTAAGTTTCGCGGCTATGGTCAATGAAGCCTGAGCCGCGTTGTTGATCGAATTAGTGCGGATTTACATTTCGCCTTAAGCTAGGCGGAGCTTCAAGCCCCGGCATGGACAGCGACAAGACCCCGATAAACGGCGAGAAAGCCCGCCTTCGCAGGCTGCCCGAGGCGGCCGAGGTCGCCGCGCTGGACCTCGCGGAGAGCGTCGCCTGGCGCGTCAGCGACGGCGCCAGGTCAGTCTTCGGGGTCGCTCGCCGGCCCTTCGAGGACCTCGGCTGGGTCCTGCAACGCGCCCTCCTGTGGCCCGCTCAGGACCGCTTCGAAGAGCTCGACGACCGCGGCCGCGGGATCCTCGCGGGCGGTGGCCTCGCGGTGATCGCGATCGGCGTCACCGGGATCGTCCTCGCCGCCGCGGGTGGGTCTGGCGCTTCGGGCACCTCGGAGGTCGCCGTCGCGCCGGCGCCGATCGTCAAGGCCGCGGCGCCCGCGCCGGCAGAGAAGGCGCCGACCCTGCACGGGGCGGCGCCGGTCTTCAAGCCGGCCAGGGGCAAGCCCGCCTCCTCCAAGCTCGGCGACGCCAAGGCGATCGGGTCGGCGCCCGCCCCGAGCAGCGAGACGACCTCGACCAGCTCAACGGCGGCGACCGACAAGATCTCCTCCAACCCCTCCTCCTCCTCCGCGGCTGCCGCCAGCTCGACCTCGACCCAGCAGCTGGCACAGGTCGACGGTCCCCCGGCCGGCAAGCAGGCGATCGCCGTCGCCCAGCGCTTCTCGGCCGCCTTCGTCGTCTTTGAGATCGGCGGCGATCGGGCGACGGTGCGCAAAGCCTTCGCCACCTCGGCCACCCCGGCGCTGGCGAAATCGCTGCTCAAGCGTCCCCCGCACCAGCCCGCCGGCGTCAAGGTGCCCAAGGCCAAGGTTCTCAACATCGTCTCCGGCCCCTCCCACGGCGACGTCTATGAACTCAGCGTCTCCCTGCTTCGGGTCGGCGTCACCAGCGAGTTGCGGCTGCAGATGGAAAAGCTCAAAGGCGAAGGTTGGCGCGTGACCAACGTGCTGGGCTGATGACCGACAAGGCCCAAAAGCTGCGCGCCCTGGCGGCGATCGCCGCCGCCACGGCCGCCCTGGCGGCACCTGTCGCCCTGGCCCGCGCCTCCGCGCCCGAAGAAAGCACCGGCGTGGTCGCCGGCGCGGCCCTGGAAGCGCCGAGCACCGACCCCACGCCCGGCCCCGGCCCGGTCAAACATGGCGAGACCCTGGCGCCGCCGGCGACCGACACGCCCTCCGAACCCAAGCCCAACGGCGGCGTCTCCGCCGGCGAAGGGGAAGGCGAAGAAACCGCGCTTGAACACAAGGCCAACGGCGAGCCGCTGGCCCCGAGCCCGACCTCGCAGGTGATTCCCTCGCTGCCGACCTCGAGCTGTGCTTCCTCCGGCGTTCCCCCGGTCTTGATCCCGATCTACCAGCGCGCCGCCGCCAAGTACGGCCTCGGCCCCCAGGGCCCGGCTGTGCTGGCCGCGATCAACGAGGTCGAGACCGGCTTTGGCACCAACATGGGGCCCTCCTCGGCCGGGGCGATCGGCTGGATGCAGTTCATGCCCGCCAGCTGGAGCGAATACGGCGTCGATGCCAACGGCGACGGCGTCAAGGACCCCTACAACCCCGAAGACGCGATCTACGCCGCCGCCTCCTACCTCTCGATCGCCGGCATGCCGTCCGACACCTACGGCGCGATCTTCGCCTACAACCACGCCGACTGGTACGTCAGCGAGGTCCTCGCCAACGCCGGTTGCTACGCGCCCGAAGTCAGCGGCACCGGCTTTGACGCCGGCCTCGGCCCCCAGATCCAGGTGCTGAAGTGCAGCCCCGCGCCGGGCTGGAAGGACGAAGTCCCCGCCGACTACATGGAAGCCTTCGAGAACGCCGCCGCCCGCTATGAACTGGGTCGCCGCGGCGTCTGGGCGCTGGCCGCCGTCGCCCGCCTGGAGTCGAACTTCGGCAAGGGGATGAACAAGCACCAGCTCGACAGCGAAGGCCCGCTGGGCCTCGACAAAACCGAGTGGAGCACCTACGCGGTCGACGGCAACGAAGACGGCAGGATCGAGCACTCCAGCCCGGCCGACTCGGCGGCTACCCTGGCGCGCGAGATCTGGGCCCGGGGCAGTTTGCAGGCCGGGATCTTCACCCATAACCAGGCCGAGTGGTACGTCCAGGAGGTGATGCAGCAGGCCGAACAGATCGAAGGCAACTGCAAGGTCTCCTACGTCGACTGGCGCGTGGCGCCGCTGGGCAGCGGCCTGGAAACCCCCGGCCCCAGCGCGGTTCTGAACCCCGACGGGCTCGCGAGTGCCCCCCGCAGCGCCCCACCGGCGGTCAAGGCGGCGATCGCGGCGGCCAACTCGATCGCCACCACCCCCTATGTCTGGGGCGGCGGGCACGGCTCCTGGTACTCCTACGGCTACGACTGCTCGGGCGCGGTCAGCTTCGCCCTCTACGGTGCCGGGCTGCTCGACACGCCGCTGACGTCCGGCTCGCTGGAGAGCTACGGGGAACCGGGGCCGGGCAAATGGATCACGATCTACGCCAGCGCCACCCACACCTACGTGGAGATCGCCGGCCTGCGCTGGGACACCGTCGGCGACGCGTCGGGCACCGGCCCCCGCTGGCACGTCGAGCCGCCGTATCCCGAAGGCTTCGTCGTGCGGCATCCGACCGGCTACTGAGCAAGGCTAAAGACGGAGGGGGAGGCCTCGCCGTCACGAACAGCGGGAGGTTCCGTCGAGACCTCCCCCTCCGTCTTCCACGAGCCGGGGTCGCCGGGTCGGGCGCCGCCGGTTATCTTGGTGATTGACCTCGAAAGGGAGTGGGAGATGCCGACTTATCTGATGCTGACCAACTTGACCGCTGAGGGCGTTCGGACCCTCAAGAACAATCCGGGACGAGTCGCTGAGGTGAACAAGGAGGTTGAGCAGATTGGGGCCAGGGTCGTGGCTCAGTACGCGACGCTGGGGCAGTACGACTTCGTCACCGTGATCGAGGCGCCTGATGAGAAGGTGATGGCGAAGGTCTCGGTCGAGCTCGGCTCACGGGGGACGATGAGCAGCCAGACGCTGACCGCGATGCCGGCCGAGGACCTGGCCGGGGCGCTCTAGGGATCCCGACTCCTTGAAGGCACTCGTAGTCGGCGGCGGTGGGCGCGAGCACGCGATCGTGCGGGCGCTGCGGCGCTCGGCGCACGCGCCGGAGGTTCTCTGCGCGCCCGGCAACGCCGGGATCGCCGCCGACGCCGAGTGCCTGGCGATCGCCGCCGACGATGTCGAGGCGATCGTCGCCGCCGCGAGCGGGCGGCGGGTCGACCTGGTCGTCGTCGGGCCCGAGGCGGCGCTGGTCGCGGGCCTCGTCGACGCGCTGGAGGAAGCGGGGGTGCCGGCCTTCGGCCCCAGCCGGGCGGCGGCCGAGCTGGAGGGCTCGAAGGCCTTCGCCAAGGAGCTGATGCGGGAGGCCGGGGTGCCGACCGCCGGCTACGCGTTGCTGCGCAGCCGCGAGCAGGCGGTCGCCGAGCTGAGCCGTGCCGCCTACCCGACCGTCCTCAAGGCAGATGGCCTCGCGGCCGGCAAGGGCGTGATCATCTGCGCGACCGAAGCCGAGGCGCTGGCCGCGGTCGACGTCTTCTTCACCGAGCAGCGCTTCGGCGCCACCACGGTCGTGCTGGAGGAGTTCCTCGCTGGCGAGGAGCTCTCGATGCTGGCGATCTGCGACGGCGAGAACGTCGTGCCGCTGGCGCCGGCGCAGGACTACAAGCGGATCTTCGACGGCGACGAGGGGCCCAACACCGGCGGCATGGGCAGCTACTCGCCGGTCCCCGGCTTCGGCCCGGCCGAGGTCGAGGAGATCGTCGCCTCCGTCCACCGGCCGATCGTCGCGGCGATGGCGCGCCGCGGCATTCCCTTCCACGGCGTCCTCTACGCCGGGCTGATGATCGGCGCCGACGGGCCCAAGGTGCTGGAGTTCAACACCCGCTTTGGCGACCCGGAGACGCAGGCGGTCCTGCCGCGGCTGCGCTCGGACGTCATCGACCTCTTCCTCGCCGCCCGCGAGCCCGGCGGTCTGGCCGGGATCGCGGCCGAGTTCGGCGACGACTGGGCGGTGACCCTGGTCCTGGCCTCGGCCGGATACCCGGAGAGCTCCTCCAGCGGCGACGTGATCCACGGCCTGCGGGCAGCCGCGGAGCTGGCCGAGGTGACCCACGCCGGGACCGCACTGCGCGACGGCGAGATCGTCACCGCCGGCGGCCGGGTCCTGAACGTCACGGCGCGGGGGGCGAGCCCCGCCGAGGCCCGCGATCGTGCGTACGATGCGGCAGGTCGGATCTCGTTCGAGGGAATGCAGATCCGTACCGATATCGCCGCCCGCGCCGTCGAGCGCGTTCCCAGCCAGCCCACCTAGAGAGGCAAGATGACCGAGATCTCAGAGGACCCGACCCCGACCCCCGCCCCGGACACGACCCCGCTGGAGGCAGTTGAGACGCTGGAGGAGATCGAGGAGATCGACGCCGGGACGCCGCTGGTCGGGATCATCATGGGGTCCAAGAACGACATGGACAAGATGCTGCCGGCGGAGAAGGCGCTGCAGGAGGCCGGGATCCTTTGCGAGGTGCGGGTGATGAGCGCCCACCGCGACCCCGAGATGGTCCGCGAGTACTGCCTCAACGCGCGGATGCGAGGGATGAAGGTGATCATCGCCGGGGCCGGGATGTCCGCCGCGCTGCCCGGCGTCGCCGCCGCCCACACCGACCTGCCGGTGATCGGCGTGCCGATCCTCGGCAAGTCCCTCGGCGGGCTCGACGCCCTGCTCTCGGCCGTGCAAATGCCCCCCGGAATCCCGGTCGCCTGCGTGGCGATCGACGGCGCGAAAAACGCGGGGATCTTGGCAGCGAGGATCATCAACGCATGAGAGCTCCGGTGGGGGGGTGGTGTGGGGAAGGGGCCTGCGGGCGGTGCAGTGGCTCCGTTCTCGGCCCCTCCCCCACACCACCCACACGGGAGGCTGAGCGATGATTCCCCGCTACACGCGCCCTGAGATCGGGAACGGTCTGGACGCCGCGGGCGAAGATGGAGGCCTGGCTGGAAGTCGAGCTGGCGGCGACCGAGGCCTGGGCAGCGGAGGGCGTGGTTCCCGCCGCGGCCGCCGAGGCGGCGCGGGCCAAGGCCGCCTTCACGGTCGAGGCGGTCGACGAGCGTGAGCGGGTGACCGACCACGATGTCGCCGCCTTCGTCGACGTCGTCGCCGGCTCGGTCGGTGAGCACGGCCGCTGGATCCATTACGGCCTCACCTCCTCCGACGTGCTCGACACCGCGCTGGCGCTGCAGCTGCGCCGCGCCGGCGAGATCCTCGTCGCCGGCGCCCGCGACTACCGCGACGCCCTGCTCGAGCGGGCGCTCGAGCAGCGCGACACGCTCTGCGTCGGCCGCACCCACGGCGTCCACGCCGAGCCGACGACCTTCGGGCTGCGGCTCGCCGGCTTCGCCTTCGAGGCCGACCGCAACGTTCGGCGCCTCGAAGAGGCCTTCGCCCAGCTCGCCTTCGGCAAGCTCTCCGGGGCGGTCGGGACCTACGCCTCGATCCCACCCGCCGTCGAGGCGCGGGTGATGGAGCAGCTGGGCCTGGGGCGCGAGGACGTCGCCACCCAGGTCGTGCCGCGCGACCGCCATGCCGTCCTCACCTCGGCGATCGCGATCGCCGGCGCCGGCCTGGAGCGCTTCGCGACCGAGGTCCGCGGCCTGCAGAAAACCGAGCTGCGCGAGGTCGAGGAGCCGTTCGCCGCCGGCCAGAAGGGCTCCTCGGCGATGCCGCACAAGCGCAACCCGATCCGCACCGAGCGGATCACCGGCCTGGCCCGGGTGCTGCGCGGCTACGCCCAGGCGGGGATCGAGAACGTCGCCCTCTGGCACGAGCGTGACATCTCCCACTCCGGGGCCGAGCGGGTGATCCTGCCCGACGCGACGATCCTGCTCGACTACATGCAGGATCTCGGGACCAAGGTCGCCGCCGGAATGACGATCAACGCCGAGCGGATGCGGGAGAACCTCGGCCTCACCCACGGCGCCCTGTTCAGCCAGCGGGCGCTGACGGCACTGGTCGAGTCCGGAATGAGCCGCGACGACGCCTACCGCGTGGTCCAGGAGAACGCCCAGCGAGCCTGGGACACCCGCACCGAGTTCCGCGGGCTGCTGGCCGAGGCGGCGCCGCAGCTGGACCTCGACGCCGTCTTCGACTACGGCGCCTACCTGACGCATCTGCCCGAGGTCTTCGCACGGGTCGAAGCGCTGCGTTCCTGAGCGCTAGGCTCAACCGGTGATCCTCTACACCTGTAACCAGAAGACCTCCGGCCCGGCTTTCGCCCACCCGTGCGGGAAGGCGGGCAAGGCTCTGAAGGACGCCGGCTACGAGTACGAGCTGAAGACCGTCGGCGGCTACCGGATGATGCCCTGGACCTGGGGCAGCCGCGACGAGGACCGCGCCGAGGTCAAGAGGTTGAGCGGCACCAACGAGGTGCCGATCCTCGTGCTCGATGACGGCGAGGTGATCTCCGGCTCGGGCACGATCGCCCGCTGGGCCAAGGAACACCCGCACTCGCCCGCCGGCTAAACAGCGGCGAGATCGGGCTCGCGCGCCGGGCGACGGGCGGTGACGACCACCGGGGTGCCGTCCTTGGGCGAGAGGGTGATGTTGCGGCGGCCGGTCTTCTCCGGCGCCGGGCTCGCCTTGTGCAGGTCGCAGCGGGTCAGCACCTCGCGCAGCACGATCCGCATCTCGAACTCGGCGAAGGTGGCGCCGAGGCAGCGGCGGATGCCGCCGCCGTAGGGGATCCAGCCGTAGGTGTCGGGGCTGTCCTCGAGGAAGCGCTCGGGCTTGAAGGCGAAGGGCTCGGGGTAGAGGTCGGCGCGGGTGTGGGTGAGCCAGATCGCCGGCGAGACGTCGGTCCCGGCCGGCAGGGTGAGGCCGTCGACCGAGAGCTCGGTTGCGAGGCGGCGACCGGCCAGCGGCAGCACCGGGCGCAGGCGCAGCGACTCGGAGATCGTCGCCCGCAGGTAGTCCTCCTCCCCCGCCGCCAGCGAGTCGCGCAGACGGTTGAGGGCGCCCTCGTGGCGCAGCAGCAGGTCGAAGGTCCAGGCCAGCGCCGTCGCCGTCGTCTCGTGGCCGGCCAGCAGCAGGGTCATCAGCTGGTCGCGCAGCTCTTTGTCGTCCATCGCCGTGCCGTCTTCGAATTCCGACAGCATCAGCATCGAGAGGATGTCGTCGCGCTCGGCGAGGTCGGGCTTGGCGCGGTGCTCGGCGATCTCGGCGTAGAGCAGCTCGTCGACCGCCTTGAGCTGGCTCTCGAACCGAGCCCAGGGGCCACGGCCGCCGAAGCGGCGGGTCGCGAGCCCGATCAGCTGCCCCCGCGGCGAGGCGGTTTCGGTCAGGACCGTGGCGAGCATCCCGCGCAGCCGATCCAGCCGCGGGCCCTCGGAGACACCGAAGACGGCGCGCAGGATCACCTCGAGGGTCACCGCCTGCATCCGGGTGTGGATCGGGAACTCGCTCTGCAGCGGCCAGGAGTCGATCTCGGTCCCGATCGCCTCGGTCACCACCGACTCGTAGGAGCGCATCCGCTCGCCGTGGAAGGGCGGCAGCATCAGCTTGCGGCGGGCGAGGTGCTCGGAGCCTTCGAGCAGAAGCACCGAGCGGGCGCCGAGGATCGGTTCGAGGATGATGTTGCGGCCCGGCGGCAGCCCGTGCGAGCGCTCCATATAGAGAGCCTTGATCGCGACCGGGTCGGAGATCAGCACCATCGGCCGCTCGAAGCCGAGGAATCTGAGGCTGAAGGAGTCCCCGTAGCGCTCCCGGCACTCCTGCATGAAGGGCAGCGGCCGGAAGGTCCAGCGCAGCGTCTGCATCAGCGAGTTGCTGCGCGGTTCGGGAGGAAGCGGCACGTTGCGAGGATCTCACGGATTGGCGGAAACGTGTCCCGCTTCCCGGATGGTTAGCATCGACTTAATGCCAGCTCTAACCGATCTCAAGCTCCACTCCTCCGGCAAGGTCCGGGAGATCTACGAGTGGGACGACGACCTGCTGATGGTCGCCTCCGACCGGATCTCGATCTACGACGTCGTGATGCCGACGCCGGTCACCGACAAGGGCAAGGTGCTGAACCGGATGTCGGTCTTCTGGTTCGGCCTGACCGAGGACATCGTCCCCAACCACTTCATCTCCGAGGACGTGCCTGAGGAGGTCGCCGAACGGGCAATGCGGGTGCGGCGGCTGGAGATGTACCCGGTCGAGTGCGTGGTCCGCGGCTACCTCTCCGGATCGGGCTGGAAGGAATACCGCGAGAACGGCGCCGTCTGCGGGATCGAGCTGCCGTCCGGGCTGCTGGAGTCCGACAAGCTGCCGGAGCCGATCTTCACGCCGGCGACCAAGGCCGAGATCGGCGACCACGACGAGAACGTCGACTTCGACCGCGCCGCCGAGATCGTCGGCGACCGGGCGCTGATGGAGGAGCTGCGGCGGGTCTCGATCGAGGTCTACCAGCGCGGCGCCGAGCACGCGGCCGAGCGCGGCATCATCCTCGCCGACACCAAGTTCGAGTTCGGCCGCCACGCCGGCGCCGAGATCGTCCTCGGCGACGAGGTCCTGACCCCGGACTCCTCGCGCTTCTGGCCGGCCGACAGCTACGAGCCGGGCAAGACCCCGCCCTCCTTCGACAAGCAGTTCGTCCGCGACTGGGCCGGCGAGCAGGGCTGGGACAAAACACCCCCCGCCCCGGAGCTGCCGGCCGACGTCGTCGAGCAGACCCGCGGCAAATACGTCGAGGCCTTCGAGCGGATCACGGAGACCTCCTTCTAGTGGCGAGGATGAGGGTCCTGATCCGGCCCAAGGAGGGGATCCTCGACCCGCAGGGCAAGGCGGTCGAGCGGGCGCTGCCGGCGCTCGGTTTCGATGGCGTCGGGCAGGTCCACGTCGGCCGGATGGTCGAGCTCGACGCCGAGGACCCGGCGCGGCTGGCCGAGCTCTGCGAGAAGCTGCTGGCCAACCCGCTGATCGAGGATTACGAGATCCAGACCCTGTGATCTGGGGAGTCCTCCAGTTCCCCGGAAGCTGCGATGAGCGGGATGCGCTGCACGCCTGCACCCTCGCCGGCGGCGAGGCGCGGCTGATCTGGCACGAGGACCGCGACCTCGCGGGGGTCGACGGGGTCGTCGTCCCCGGCGGCTTCTCCTACGGCGACTACCTGCGGGCCGGCGCGATCGCCCGCTTCTCCCCGGCGATGGAGTCGGTCGCCGAACTGGCCGGCGCCGGCGGCCCGGTGCTCGGCATCTGCAACGGCTTCCAGGTGCTGTGCGAGGCCGGCCTCCTCCCCGGCGCTCTCCTGCGCAACGAGAACCTCCGCTTCGTCTGCCGCCAACTCGACCTGCTCGCCGAGGGATCGACTGGCGAGTTATCCCCCCCTGAGGGGGGTCAACCCGCCAACAGATCGCTGCTCTCGATCCCGGCGAAGCATGGGGAAGGTCGGTACTACGCGCCGGAGCCGATGCTCGACGAGCTCGAGGCGAACGGACAGATCGCCTACCGCTATGCGCCGGGGCAGAACCCGAACGGATCGGTGCGCGACATCGCCGGGGTGCGCAACGAGGCGGGCAACGTGCTCGGCCTGATGCCGCATCCCGAGCACGCGGTCGACCCGCTGACCGGCTCGACCGACGGGCTCGGCGTCTTCCGCTCGCTGGAGCGCTTCGCGGGATGAGCGCGGCGACGCCGAAATACCGCGAGCTGGGCCTGACCGATCACGAGTACGGGCTGATCGTCGAGCAGCTGGGGCGCGAGCCCAACGACGTCGAGCTGGCGATGTTCAGTCTGCTGTGGTCCGAGCACTGCGCCTACAAGCACTCGCGCAAGCTGCTGCGGCGGCTGCCGACCGAGGGCGAGCGGGTGGTGATGGGGCCGGGCGAGAACGCCGGCGCCGTCGACGTCGGCAACGGCTACGCGGTCGCCTTCAAGGTCGAGTCCCACAACCACCCGAGCGCGGTCGAGCCCTTCCAAGGCGCGGCGACCGGGGTCGGCGGGATCCTCCGCGACGTCTTCGCGATCGGGGCGCGACCGATCGCGATCCTCGACTCGCTGCGCTTCGGCGAGCTCGACTCGGTCCGCTCGCGCCACCTGCTCGACGGCGCGGTTCGGGGGATCGGCCATTACGGCAACTCGATCGGGGTCGCCAACGTCGGCGGCGAGATCTACTTCGAGGAGCCCTACGAGCACAACTGCCTGGTCAACGCGATGTGCCTCGGGCTGGCGAAGACTGCCGAGATGGTCCGTGCGGCGGCGGCAGGCGTCGGCAACGCGGTCGTCCTGATGGGCGCCTCGACCGGGCGCGACGGGATCGGCGGCGCCTCGGTGCTGGCCTCGGCCGAGCTCGGCGAGGGCGACGAGGCGAAGCGGCCGACGGTCCAGATCGGCGACCCTTTCGAGGAGTCGAAGGTGCTCGAGTGCTGCCTCGAGCTGCTGGAGAAGGGGCTGCTCGTCTCCCTCCAGGACCTCGGCGCCGCCGGGCTGACCTCCTCGGCGGGGGAGATGGCCTCGGCCGGCGGGGTCGGGATCGACCTCGACGTCGCCAAGGTGCCGCTGCGCGAGGCCGACATGGAGCCCTTCGAGATCATGGTCTCCGAGTCCCAGGAGCGGATGCTCGCCGTCGTCGAACCGGCACGCGTCGCCGAGGTGGTCGCGGTCTGCGAGAAGTGGCAGACCGGCTCGGCCGAGATCGGCGTCGTCACCGACACGGGCCAGGTCCGGATCCTGCGCGGCGGCGAGGTCGTCGGCGAGATGCCGGTCGCGGCGCTGGTCGACGGCTGCCCGCTCTATGACCTCGAGCCCGCCGACCCGGGAGAGTGGATCTACGGCAATAAGGCGACGCTGGCGGCGGGCATCTCCTCCGAGGACGAGCTGCTGGCGCTGCTGGCGGCTCCGAGCATCGCGTCCAAGCGCTGGGCCTTCGAGCAGTACGACTCGGTCGTCGGCTCGCGCACGGTGCGGCGGCCCGAGTCGGCCGATGCCGCGGTTCTGCAGCTACCGGAGTCCGGCAACGCGATCGCCGTCTCGATCGACGGCAACGGCCGCCGCGTCGCCTGCGACCCCTACGCGGGGACGATCGAGGCGGTGCTCGAGTGCGCCCAGAACCTCGCCTGCGTCGGCGCCGAGCCGCTCGGCCTGACCAACTGCCTCAACTTCGGCAACCCCGAGAAGCCGGGCACCGCCTGGCAGCTCGATCGCTCGGTCAGCGGCCTCGCCGACGCCTGCAACGCGCTCGGCGTCCCCGTCGTCGGCGGCAACGTCTCTCTATATAACGAGGGCCCGGAAGGCCCGATCTACCCGACCCCGGTGGTCGGCATGGTCGGCGAACTTCCCGACCCCGCCCAGGTCGCCGGCAGCTCCTTCGTCGCCGCCGGCGACGCGATCGCCCTGCTCGGCCCCTTCTCCCCCACCCTGCACGGCTCGGAGCTGGCCAAGCAGCGTGGCGAGCTCGACGTCGGCCTGCCGCAGCCGGACGTCGGCGCTGTCACCGCCGCCTGCGCGACCGTCCGTGACGCCATCCGCGGCGGCCGCCTCGCCTCGGCCCACGACATCTCCGACGGTGGCCTCGCCTGCGCGCTTGCCGAGTCGGCGATCGGGGCCGGGATCGGCTGCCGGGTGGACGTCCAGCCGCTGCGCGACCGCGGCTGCTCCCCGAGGAGGCGCTGTTCGGCGAGGGCAGCGGCGGCTTCCTGCTCAGCGGCGAGCGTGCCGCGCTGGAGTCGCTCGGCGCGATCGTGATCGGCGAGGTCGGAGGCACGACGATCGAGATCGCCGCCGGCGACCGCAGCATCATCGTCGGCCTCGACGGCGCCGAGAGCGCCTGGCGCTCGCTGACGATCTAACCCGCCGGGGATTCGACGCCGGGCTCGCCAGGGTCTACTGTCGGTTGTCAACCGACAGTAGGAGACCGGAATGCGCAAGCTTTGGAGGTTGGGAATCAGCAGCGCGATCGTGGCCATCTCCCTGGGCACCGCCGCCGGCGCGTCGGCCGGGACCGAATTCGGCAGCAACTGTCAGGTCAACGTCCGGATGCCAGAAAGCACCTTGGTCCAGATCGCCGCAGATCCCGAAGACGCGTTGGGGGTCGCCGCCCCCGTTTCGGGAATCGTCACCAGTTGGAACGTCCACAGCGCTAACCCCGCGACTTTTATCGAGAAGCTCCAGATCTTCCGCCCGACCGGCAACCCGAACGAGTTCACCGCGGTTGGCGAGAGCCCCGAACAGGTGCTGGTGGACGGGCCGAACTCCTTTCCGGCGCGGATCCCGATCCATGCCGGGGACCACCTGGGCATCGCGGCGGGATCCGTCTACAGCTCGGCCCTCTCCTGCGCCGCGGGTCCGAAACCGGGTGATGTCGGGGGCAGTCTCCCGGGCGTCCCGACCGTCCCCCTTGGCAGCACCAGAACCTTCGTTGTCCCAGGCTTTCAGGTCGGCGTCTCGGCGGTCATCGAGCCCGACGCTGACAACGACGGCTTCGGCGACGAAACCCAGGACCAGTGCCCGCAGAGCGCCGCCTTCCAAACCCCCTGCCCGACTGTGACGCTGGATGGATATCCGATCGTCAAGAAGGGCTCGGTCCTGGTCCTCGTCAGCTCCAGCTCCGCGGTGCCCGTCACCGTGACCGGCAGCGTCAAGCTCGGAAAAGGCAATTTGGCCCACCTCGTCGGCGGCGTCCAAACCATCCTCCCTGGGAAGATCGCGACCTTCGCGCTCCAGTTCCCGAACAAGCTGAGGGCGAAGCTGAAGAAGCTGAAGCGGCGCAAGTCGCTGCGGCTGGAGGTTCAGGCCAGCGCCACCGACGTGATCGGGCGGGCGAGCAGCGACACGCTCCAAGTGAGGTTGAAAGGACAGAAGTAGGGCCGGCGGCTCAGGTTCTCGCCCTCACCCGGCTTCTTGCATTCTCTTCTTCAGCACTGGGAGTGGTCGTCGGCTCGGGCTACGGCTACCGGCGCGAGGACGGCGTTTACGTCATTCTCATCGGGGCGCTGGATCCGTGAGCGTCGCGGCGGGAGTGCCAACGGTCTGCTCGCGGCGGCTGGGGGAGCGGCCCAGGGCGAGCGTCACCGCGCCCGCCGCCAGCGAGGCGCAGACGGCGAACATGTAGCCGCCGTTGGAGGCATCGAGTGCTTCGGAGAGGCCGAGCGGTTCGCCGACGATCGCGACCAGGATCGCGGTGCCGAGGACGGCGCCGACCTGGCGGAAGGCGGCGTTGACGGCGCTGGCGGTGGCGAAGCGGTCGATCGGGACGTCGCGGACGGCGGCGGCGCCGAGGGTCGGGAAGGCGAGGCCGATCCCGACCCCGGTCAGGCAGGCGCCCGGCAGCCAGAGGCCGAGCCAGTCGGGCTCGGCGCCGGCCGAGCGCAGGACCATCACCCCGGCGGCGAAGAAGAGGGTGCCGGGGACGATCACCGCGCGGTGGCCGAAGCGATCGGCGAGGCGACCGGCCGGGCCGGCGACGACGGTTGAGAGGGCCGGGCCTGGGAGCGTCGCGGCGCCGGCCTGGAGCACGGTGTATCCCCAGATCGAGGTGAGGAAGAGGACGTTGCCGAGGATCAGCGAGAAGAAGGCGGAAGCGAACAGCAGGGTGCCGAGGTTGCCGATCCGGAAGGAGCCGTGGGCGAACAGCTCGGGCTCGACGATCGGCCGCGGGTGGGTGCGGCTGCGGGCGACGACGCCGGCGAGCAGCAGGGCCGAGACCGCGAAGGTGCCGAGCGTCGCGGTCGAGCTCCAGCCCCAGTCGTTGCCCTCGACGATCGCCAGGGTGACGGCGGCGAGGCTGAGCGCCAGCATCGCCGCGCCGGGCAGGTCCGGCAGGCGGCTGTCGGCGATCTTCGGGGTCGGCAGGTAGCGACGGCCCGCAAGCAGGACCGCGGCCCCGAGCGGCAGGTTGACGAGGAAGACCAGGCGCCAGTCGGAGAGCTCGACCAGGGCGCCGCCGAGCGTTGGGCCGACGGCCGCCGCGGCGGCAGCGGCGGCTCCCCAGAGCCCAACCCCGGCGGAGCGGCGCTCGGGCGGGAAGCTGTCGAGGACGATCGCCAGCGAGGCCGGGGCGATCATCGCGGCGGCGACGCCCTGGACGACGCGGAAGGCGATCAGCAGCGCCAGCGAGGGAGCGGCGGCGCAGAGCAGGCTGGCGGCGGTGAAGCCGGCGACGCCGAGCAGGAAGATGCGCCGGTGGCCGAAGCGGTCGGCGAGCCCGCCCGCCGGAACCAGCAGCGCCGCGATGACGACGAAGTAGCCGTCGAGTACCCAGGAGAGCGCATCCCGCCCCGAGCCCGAGAAGGAGGCTGAGATGTCCGGGAAGGCGATGTTGACGATCGTCGTGTCGAGGAAGGCGACGAAGGCGCCGGCGCAGGCAATTGCCACCGCGCCCTTTCTATGCCCGCTGTCATACATCGGCGCGCAGCATAGACTATGTCCGTGGGCATATCCAGACTCGCCGACGGGCAGCCGCCCGAACCCAAGCGCCGCGACGGCCGCGAGCGCCTGCTCGAGGGAGCCGGCCGGCTGCTCGCCGAGAAGGGCTACGCCGGGATGGAGCTGCGCGACGTCGCCGAGCGCGGCCATGCCCCGCGCGGCTCGATCTACCACCACTTCCCAGGCGGCAAGGCGCAGCTCGCGGCCGAGGCAGCCGAAGTCGACGGGCGCCGGATACGCAAGGCGATCGAAGCGTCGATCGCCGAGCGCGGCCTGAAAGCGACGCTGACCAGCTTCGGCGAGATGTTCCGCCGGCGCGCCGCCGACCACCCCGAGCTGATCGGCTGCCCAGTCGCCGCCGCCGCCCTCGCCCGTCCCGAGGACCCGGCACTGGCTGCCGCCGCGACGGCCGCCTTCCAGAGCTGGGAGGACGTGATCGCCAAGGCACTGGAAAGCGAGGGCGTCGAGCCCGCCGCCGCGGTCAACTTTGCCGGCCTCGTCATCTCGACGGTCGAGGGCGCCCTGGTCCGCACCCGCGCCGCCGGCGACCACGCGCCGCTGGACTCGGCGATCGAAGGCCTCGGCCTGGCGCTCGACGGACTGCTCGCATCGTGCTCGCGATATTGACCACGCCTGATGTGGGTCAATATCGCGAACGTTTGCGCTGACCGCCGCTATTTGCGGTGGCCGGATGACCCGGGGTGGAGCGGCGCCCGCTGCTACCCTGCCGGAGTAGGCAGTCCGCCTGCGCGTCCCGTCTCTCAATCAGCGAGGAAAAGCGCGCTTTTGACTTCCGACGAGCGGCTCACTGACCGCGATGGGCCGCGCGATGAGTGCGGTGTCTTCGGCGTATACGCACCCGGGCACGACGTGGCCCGCCTGGCGTACTTCAGCCTCTACGCGCTGCAGCACCGCGGCCAGGAGTCGGCCGGGATCGCCACCTGCGAGGGCGGCCACATCACCACGCTGCGCGACTCCGGCCTCGTCTCCCAGGTCTTCGACGAGGAGAAGCTGAAGGCGCTGGAGGGCGACATGGCGATCGGCCACGTCCGCTACTCGACCACCGGCGGCGGCTCCTGGGAGAACGCCCAGCCGGTCTGGCGCGACGACGGCCGCGAGGTGGCGCTCGCCCACAATGGCAACCTGACCAACGCGGTCGAGCTCTGGGCCGACCTGAAGCAGCGCGGGATCGACTTCCGCGGCACCTCCGACTCGGAGATCATCGCCGCCCTGCTCTCCTCCCACGGCGGCCGGCTGATCGAGGACGCGGTTCAGGACGTGATGCCGCGGCTGGAGGGCGCCTACTCGACCGTGGTGATGACCAAGCACGCGATCGTCGCCTTCCGCGATCCGCACGGGATCCGGCCGCTCAGCCTCGGTCGCCTCGGCGACCGCTTCGTCGTGGCTTCGGAGAGCTGTGCCTTCGACATCATCGGCGCCGAGCTGATGCGCGAGGTGCACCCGGGCGAGCTGGTCTCCCTCAGCGAGCGTGGCCTCGAGACCCGCCAGGTCGTCAAGGCCGAGCGGCGGGCGACCTGCGTCTTCGAGCACATCTACTTCTCCCGCCCCGACAGCCGGCTCGAGGGCAAGGTCCTGCAGCAGTCGCGCGGCCGGATGGGCGAGATCCTCTGGCGCGAGGCGCCGGTCGAGGCCGACCTGGTGATCGCCGTGCCCGACTCCGGCAACCCCGCTGCCGCCGGCTTCGCCCGCGCCTCGGGTCTGCCCCGCGACGACGGCCTGATCAAGAACCGCTACGTCGGCCGGACCTTCATCCAGCCCGGCCAGGAGCTGCGCAAGCACGGCCTGCGGCTGAAGTTCAACCCGCTTCCGGAGATCGTCGCCGGCCAGCGGATCGTCGTCATCGACGACTCGATCGTGCGCGGCAACACGACCCGCCAGATCGTCGGCATGCTGCGCGACGCCGGCGCCGCCGAGGTCCACCTGCGGATCTCGGCGCCGCCGATCCGCAACCCCTGCCACTACGGCGTCGACATGTCGACCCGCGAGGAGATGATCGCCCACAAGCGCAGCGTCCAGGAGATCGCCGACGAGCTCGACGCCGACTCGCTCGCCTACCTCTCGATGGCCGGCATCTACGAGGCGATCGGCGGCAGCCCCGACGACCACTGCGACGCCTGCTTCAGCGGCAACTATCCGCTTGGCGACCCCGAGGAAGCTAACGGCAAGTTCGCCCTCGAGAACATCGCAGCCTGACCGTGGCGCTGCGCATTCCGGCGTCCTCAGTCGCTCACGTGCACAGCACGCTTCGCTCCCTGCGTCCTTGGACTGCTTGACCACGATCAGGCTGATGGGAACTTTTAGAATCGTGGTTCTGGCCTCCGGTAAAGGCACCAATCTGCAGGCGATTCTCGACGCGCTGCACGAACATGACGGGATCGAGGTGGTCGGAGTCGGCTCCGATAAGTCCGGGGCTGGGGCGCTGGCACGGGGCGAGGAGGCGCACGTGCGGACGGCGGTCTTCCCGCCCCACGGGTACCCCAGCCGGGACGCCCATGACGAGGCGATGGGCAACTGGATCGAGTCGCTCGACGCTCATCTCGTCGTCCTCGCCGGCTACATGCGGCTGCTCAGCGGCAGCTTCGTGCGGCGCTTCCCGAACCGGATCATCAACGTCCACCCGGCGCTGCTGCCGGCCTTCCCGGGGCTCGACGCGATCGGTCAGGCGCTGCGCGCCGGGGCGACCAGCACGGGGGTCACCGTGCACTTCGTCGACGAGGGGGTCGACACCGGCCCGGCGCTGGTCCAGCGCGAGGTCCCGATCCCCGCCGGCCGCGACCGGGCGGAGCTGGAGGCCGCGGTCCACGCGGTCGAGCACGAGCTGTACCCGGAGGCGATCCGCATGATCGCTGAGGGCCGGGTTAGGATCGACGCCGACGGCGACCACGCCGTCACCATCGATGACTGAGACGACCGCAGACACGGGCAGCGAGATCGGCGGCGACGGCGCGATCCGCGTGCGCCGGGCGCTGATCTCGGTCTCCGACAAGACCGGGGTCGCCGACTTCGCCAAGAGCCTGGCGGCGCTCGGAGTCGAGATCCTCTCCACCGGCGGCACCGCCGGCGCCCTGCGCGAGGCCGGGTTGGAGGTCACCGACGTCTCCGAGTTCACCGGCCAGGAAGAGATCCTCGACGGCCGCGTCAAGACCCTGCACCCGCGGCTGCACGCGGCGCTGCTGGCGCGGCGCGACGATCCCGAGCACATGGCGACCCTGGCGCGCGAGGGGATCGAGCCGATCGACATCGTCTGCGTCAACCTCTACCCCTTCGAGCAGACCGTCTCCGGCTTCGAGGTCGCCCCTGAGGTCGCGATCGAGAACATCGACATCGGCGGCCCGACGATGATCCGCGCCGCGGCGAAGAACCACGAGGGCGTCGCCGTCGTCGTCAAACCCGAGTCCTACGACGCGGTCTGCGCCGAGCTGGAGGAGTCCGGCGGTGAGATCTCCGCCTCGACCCGGCACTGGCTCGCCAACGAGGCCTTCGCCCAGACCGCGCGCTACGACGCCGCAATCAGCCGCTGGTTCTCGACCGAGTACGAGGACTTCCCCGAACACCTCGCCGTCGCCTACGAGAAGGTGCTCGACCTCTCCTACGGCGAGAACCCGCACCAGCGAGCGGCGCTCTACGCCGAGGCCGGCGCCCGCAGCCACATCCTCTCGCGGGTCTCGAAGGTCCACGGTCGGGCCCTCTCCTTCAACAACGTCCTCGACCTCGACTCGGCCCGCGGCCTGGTCGGCGACTTCGAGCAGCCGGCCTGCGTGATCGTCAAGCACAACAACCCCTGCGGGGCGGCAATCGGTGGGGACGCGCTCGAGGCCTACCTGAAGGCGCTGGCCTGCGACCCGCTCTCCGCCTACGGCGGCGTCATCGCCCTCAACCGGCCGATCGGGATCGAGCTGGCCGAGGAGCTGCACAAGAACTTCGTCGAGGTGCTGATCGCTCCCGGCTTCGAGGACGGGGCGCTGGAGGTGCTGCAGCAGAAGGAGGCGATCCGGATCCTCCGCGAGGAGGAGCGCCGCGAGCCCGACGGCGGCGAACGCGACGTCAAACGGGTGCTCGGCGGGCTGCTGATCCAGGACCGCGACGGCGACCCCGAGCCGCGCGAGATCATGGAGGTCGTCACCGAGACGCAGCCGAGCGAGCAGCAGTGGGAGGACATGCTCTTCGCCTGGACGGTCTGCCGCCGGGTCCGCTCCAACGCGATCGTGATCGCCAAGGGCGGCGCCACGCTGGGCATCGGCGCCGGCCAGATGAGCCGCGTCGATTCGGTTCGGCTCGCGGTCGAGAAGTGCCGCGCCGCCCACGGCGAGGACGCCGCGGCGCTGCTCGCCGACTCGGCCGTCGCCTCCGACGCCTTCTTCCCCTTCGCCGACGGCCCCGAGCTGGCGATCCAGGCCGGCTCCACCGCCGTGATCCAGCCCGGTGGCTCAAAACGCGACGGCGAGGTGATCGCCGCCTGCGACGCCGACGGCGTGGCGATGGTCTTCACCAAGCACCGGCATTTCCGGCATTAGCGGCACCAGCGGTAGCCGCCTTGGGGTTGGTAGGCGTGGCGGTGGTCGTGCCGTATACGCAGCCGTGGCGACGGGGTCGCCGTATAACTCCGCTTATCTGAAGAATTAACGGTAAATAACGCTGTAAATCGTCAGATAAGGAGAGTTATAACGGGCACCTGGTAGTGATACGCTATCCTTATAACTCCGCTTATCTGAAGAATTAACGGTAAATGACGCGGTAAATCGTCAGATAAGGAGAGTTGTGAGGATAGAGAACGAAAATAGCGATCAAACGGTGCTGGTGGAGCTGGGAGCCCGCTTGGCCCGAACCCGGCTGGAGCAGAACATCAGCCAGGAGAAGCTCGCTGTTGACGCCGGGGTCTCGAAGAGCACGGTCGAGAGAATCGAGACCGGGCGTGAGGTGAAATTGACCAGCTTCGTGCGCATCCTCCGTGCGCTCGGGCGTCTGGAGCTGTTGGACCAGCTCGTGCCCGAACCGCTCCCCAGCCCGATCGAGCTGGTGCGCACCCAGGGCAGGCGCCGGCGGCGAGCCGCCGAGCCGCGGCGCGAGGAGGAGGAACAGCCCGGCCCATGGCGCTGGGCCGACGATCCAGGCGAGCAGCAGTGAGCGAGTACGCGACCGTCCGACTCTGGGGCCGGACGATCGGCGCGGTTTCGCTCGAGGACGGCGCCCGGGCGGCCGTCTTCCAGTACGACCCGGACTTCGCCCGCAGCGGGATTCAGGTCTCCCCCTTGGCGATGCCGCTGCGGGCCGAGCCCTACTCCTTCCCCGAGCTCTCGCGCGACTCCTACGAGGCCTTCAAGGGGCTGCCGGGCCTGCTGGCCGACTCGCTGCCAGACAAATACGGCAACGCCCTGATCAACGTCTGGCTCGCGGGGCAGGGGCGGGAGCCCGAGAGCGCCGACGCGATCGAGCGCCTCTGTTACACCGGCCGGCGTGGCATGGGCGCGCTCGAGTACGAGCCGGTCAAAGGGCCGCGGGTCTCGCGGACGGAGGAGATCCAGATCGGGGCACTGGTTGATCTCGCCTCTGAGATCCTCGGCCACCGCGAAGACTTCGTCGCCTCCCTGCGCGAGGGGCACGAGGAGCGCGGGATGCGGGAGATCCTCAGCATCGGCACGTCCGCCGGCGGCGCCCGGGCAAAGGCGGTGATTGCCTGGAACGCCGAGACCCAGGAGGTCCGCTCCGGCCAGCTCGACGCCCCGCCCGGTTTCGAGCACTGGCTGCTGAAGTTCGACGGGGTCGAGAACAACCGGGACAAGGAAGGGATCGGCGACCCGTTGGGATACGGGGCCATCGAGTTCGCGTACGCGCGGATGGCCACGGCGGCCGGGGTCGAGATGCCGCCCTGTCGACTGCTGCCGGAGAACGGGCGCCGGCACTTCATGGTGCGGCGCTTCGATCGCCCGACCCGGGACACGAAGCTGCACATGCAATCGCTCGGCGGGCTCGCCCATTACGACCTCAATCAGCCCGGCGCGCACTCCTACGAGCAGGCGATGATGGCGATCCGCCGCCTCGGCATGGGGACGCTCGACGTCGAGCAGCAGTTCCGGCGCATGACCTTCAACGTCTTGGCCCGCAACCAGGATGACCACGTCAAAAACATCGCCTTCCTGATGAACCAGGGCGGCGAGTGGTCCCTTGCCCCGGCGTTCGACGTCACCTACGCCTACAACCGGCGCGGCGCCTGGACCGACCAGCACCAGATGTCGCTCAACGGCAAGCGGGACGACTTCGTCAGCGAGGATTTCGTCCGCTGCGCGGAAGCGGTCTCGATCAAGCGGACGCGGGCGGTGGAGATCCTCGCGGAGGTCGGGGAAGCGGTCGCCGGGTGGCCTGACCACGCCGCCGGCGCCGGGGTTGAAGAGCGCCAGGCGGCGGCGATCGGAGAGAGCCTGCGGCTCGGGCTGCGGCCGCGCTGAGTGGCCGCCGTCAGACCAGCGCCTTCTGGCGCTCTTTGGCCCGCAGCACGTGCTCGCAGACCTCGTCCGGAGTGTCGGCGGTGACCAGCAGCTCCCTGTCCTCGGGCCCGATCAGGCCCTCGTCCTCGAGGCCGGTGTCGATCCAGTCGAGCAGCGGCTTCCAGTGCTCGGAGTCGACCAGGATCGTCGGGAAGTGCTTGATCCGGTGGGTCTGGATCAGGGTCAGGCTCTCGAACATCTCGTCGAGGGTGCCGAAGCCGCCGGGCATGATCACGAAGGCGCGGGCGTAGCGGACGAACATCAGCTTGCGAGCGAAGAAGTAGTGGAAGTTGAGGCTGCGGGTGAGGTACGGGTTGGGGCGCTGCTCCATCGGCAGCTCGATGTTGAGCCCGACCGACTCGCCGCCGGCGTCGGCGGCGCCACGGTTGGCGGCCTCCATCAGGCCGGGGCCGCCGCCGGTGACGATCGTGAAGCCGTGCTCGGAGAGGCAGTGGGCGGTCTCGCGGCAGAGGCCGTACCAGCGGTGGTCCTCGCTGACCCGGGCAGAGCCGAAGATCGAGACGCCGTCGTCGATGTCGTGCAGGGCGTCGAAGCCGCGGTCGACCTCGTCGTGGATCCGCTGCGTGCGGAGGTCGTCCTGCTCCTCGACGTCGCGGGGAGCGCGCAGCAGCATGCTCGTCGCGCCTCGCCCCCACTCTCCCATCCGATCCGGCCAAAGTGCCCCCGGCGGGACTCGAACCCGCGGCGCGCGGCTTAAAAGGCCGCCGCTCTAACCAGCTGAGCTACAGGGGCAGAGCGCCCATCGTAGAGGGGCGCTGAGTGGCGCGGCGCGGCGGGTCACCGCGAGTCCGTACAAAGGCGCGCTATAGACGGTTTTGTACGGACTCAGGAGAGGTCGGGCAGGCCCTGGTAGGCGGTCGAGGCCTCGGCGTGGGTGCGGCGGGGGATGCGGCCGGCGTGGCGGGCGGCGCGGCCGGCGGCGACAGCACCACGCAGGGCGCCTGCCATCGCGGCCGGGTCTTCGGCGCCGAAGATCGCGCTGGCGGCGAGGATCGCGTCGCAGCCGAGCTCCATCGCCAGGGCCGCGTCGGAGGCGGTGCCGATGCCGGCGTCGAGGATGATCGGGACCTCGGCGCGCTCGGTGATAATCGCGATGTTGTATGGGTTGCGGATGCCGGCGCCGGAGCCGATCGGCGAGCCCAGCGGCATCACCGCGGCGCAGCCCGCCTGCTCGAGGCGGCGGGCGAGGATCGGGTCGTCGTTGGTGTAGGGGAGGACGGTGAAGCCGTCGGCGACCAGCTGCTCGCAGGCGTCGAGCAGCTCGACCGCGTCGGGGTAGAGGGTGCGGTCATCGCCGATTACCTCGACCTTGATCCACCCGGTCTGGAAGGCCTCGCGGGCGAGCCTGGCGGTGCGGACCGCGTCGCGGGCGGTGTAGCAACCGGCGGTGTTGGGTAGGACCGAGAGGCCGAGGCGGTCGATCACGTCGAGGACCGAGCCCTCGGCGGCGGGATCGATCCGGCGCAGAGCGACGGTGACGATCTCGGTCCCGGCGGCGCGCAGCGCGTCCTCCATCTGCTCCAGCGAGCGAAAGCCTCCGGTTCCGGCGATCAGCCGCGAGGTCAGCTGCCGGCCACCGAGCTCCCAGGTCTCCCCCGCGGCAGGGGCGCCACCCTGAATCGCAGCCAGCACCTCGACTGCCTGGCCCTCGCACAGCGCGGTCCCGGCCCACTCGCCGCGCGGCACGACCTCTCCGTCGAGCGCAACCGCGACGCCACGAGCGCCGTCCCCCGCACCGGCCTCGGCGACCACGTCGACGAGCGTCGCCCCCTGCGGCAGCTCGCGTTGCTCGCCGTTGAGCTCGATCCTCATCCCGCCACCGTCGGATCCGGAGCGCGGCTGAGCTTTCCCGCGCTATCCGCGACAAAGCTCAACCGCGTGGGGTTGGCTGCCACCGCCGCGTCCGGAAGTGCGGCGCCGCTGAGGAACGCAGCGACCGCTTCGCCGGTCAGCGGCGCCAGGAGGATGCCGTTGCGGAAGTGGCCGGTGGCGAGGACGAGGCCCTCGATCGCGCCGGGGCCGATCAGCGGCAGGTTGTCCGGGGTGCCCGGGCGCAGGCCGGCGAGCGAGCCGCCCAGCTCCATCTCGGCGACGTCGGGGAGCAGGCGGTAGGCCTCGCGCAGCAACTCGAGAATGCCGCCGGCGCTGACCGTGGTGTCAAAGCCGCGTTCTTCGACCGTGGCGCCGACGATCAGGCGGCCGTCCTCGCGGGGGACCAGGTAGACGCGCTCGGTGGCGAGGACCCGGCCGGCCGGCGCCGGGGCGCCGTCGCGGCCGCGCAGCTCCAGGACCTCGCCCTTGACGGGGCGGACCGGCGGGCGGGCGTGGTCGGGCAGCCACTCGGTGGCGCCGGACCAGGCGCCGGTGGCCAGCACGACGTGCTCGGCTCGGACCTCATCCCCGGCGGCGGTCCGCACCCCGACCAGACGCTCGCCCTCAAAGAGGCCGGCGACGACGTCCCGTCCCGTCCGCAACTCTCCCCCGGCGCTGGCGAGCGCCGTGGCCAGCGCCCGCGCCAGCGCCCGCGGGTCGATCGAGGCCTCGCCCGCGGCGAGGACGCCGCCGTTGAAGGACGGGGTCAGGCCCGGCTCCAGATCGCGGCACTGGCGCGGCGACAGCCACTGCGCCTCGAGGTTGAGCGAGCACTGCAGGTCGTGGACGCGGCGCAGCTGGGCCGCCTCGTCGCGGTCGAGGGCGATTTGCAGAGCGCCCTGTCGCGAGTAGCCGGTCGACTCGCCCGAGGCCGCTTCGAGCTCGGCGACGAACTCCGGGTACAGGCGTGCGGAGGCGAGCGTCATGGCCAGCAGCTCCCGCTCACCGAAGGTCAGCTCACCGACCGGCGCCAGCATCCCGGCGGCGACGTTGGTCGCCCCTGCCGGGGGCTCGGCCCGCTCCAGAACGACCACCCGCGCCCCGCGCTGGGCGGCCCGCCAGGCGCAGCTGAGGCCGATCACCCCACCACCGACGAACACCGCGTCATATCTGTGCTGCTCGGTCAAGCATTGCCTCCGCCGGCATTACCCGGATCAGGTTCAACGGTCGGCGGCCTTGGTGCCGCCCTCTCAGCCCTCGCGGGCTCCCGTACTGCCCCGATGCTACCCGCCGGAGCCGGCTCCAAGCCCAGGCAGGTTCATAATCGGGGGATGAGCCTCGACCTGCCGGAGGGAAACGGACCGCTGCGGCGCGAGCGGCTGCGCACCGCCCGCCTCTACTTCGTCTGCGATGCCCGCCCCGACGGCGAGGAGCCCGAAGCGCTGCTGCGCGCCGCCCTCACCGGTGGGGTCGACATCGTCCAGCTGCGGGAGAAGGAACTGCCGCGCGCCGAGATCGAGCGCGCCGCCGGCACCTTCCGCCGCGTCTGCGACACCTACAGCGCCCTCTTCATCGTCAACGACGATCCCGATCTGGCCCGCTCCTGCGACGCCGACGGGGTCCACGTCGGCAAGCACGCGGAAGGTCGAGGCGGCGCGGGAGCTGCTCGGGCCCAACGCGATCATCGGCTTGTCCACGCACTCCAAAGAGCAGATAGACGCGGCCGGGAGAGTTCCCGAGCAAGCAGACCAAGGACGCAGTGAGCGTGGCGTGCTCGGCACGCGAGCGAGCGAGGACGCCGGCATGCGCCGCTCGGGGGCTTTCCCGGATTACATCGCCGTTGGCCCGATCTGGGAGACGCCGACGAAACCGGGGCGGCCGGCGGTCGGGCTGGAGCTGATCTCCCATGCCGCCGAGCAACGCTGTCCATCCCTTCTTCGCGATCGGTGGCGTCGACCCGACCAACGCCGAGCAGGTCGTGCGAGCGGGAGCGCGGCGCCTCTGCGTCGTGCGGGCGATCCGCGACGCGCCCGACCCGGGCGTCGCGGCGGAAGCGCTGCGGCGGGCCTTCGCCGCCGCCGAGGGGGAGGCTCCGAGCAGCCAGGACACGCTGCTCGACCAGCCGGCGCCGTGGCGAGGAGTTGCGCCGGGTGGCTGATTCTCGTATGACCCCTCAGGAGCGACAGAAACGCAAGCAGCGCGGCGGTGGCAACTCGATGGCGCGGGGCTACGCCAAGGCCGAGGAGCGAAACCAGGAAGCGCGCGAAGCGCTGAAGCCGCTGGCGCCGGGCGAGCGGCCGACGGTGGTCACGGTCGGCGCCGTGGTCGCGGGGCTGATCGCCGTCTCGATCGTCGCCGGCTACCTGGCCGGGGTCAAGGTCAACGGCGAGACGCCGCGCCTCCCCCAGGTGCTGGCGCCGGCGATGATCATGGGCTTCATGTCCTGGGGGATGTGGAGGGCCCGCTACTGGGCTGTGCTGGGCTTCCAGCTGATCCTCGTCTTCCTCATCTTCAGCGCCGTCTACGGCCTGGCGCTGCAGGCGGCGACCGTCAGCCAGGTCGCGGCGACCCTGGGGCTGCTCGCCGTCTCCGGCGGCTTCTTCTACTTCATGGTCAAGGCGATGGCGCGGATCCAGATGCCCGAACGCCGCCCGCCCGCCTGAGCACGCGAGCGCGCGGACCCAACCCGATCAGGGGTCTCCACACACGCCCGATCAGGCCGAAACAGGCACTCCTATAGGCTCACGATCGATGCCCGACTCTTACGATGTGATCATCATCGGCGGTGGCCCGGGCGGCTACGTGGCCGCCATCCGCGGAGCCCAGCTGGGCAAGAAAGTCGCCGTCGTCGAGCGCGACAAGGCCGGCGGCCGCTGCCTCAACTACGCCTGCATCCCGGCCAAGACGCTGCTGCGCACGGCCGAGATCTACAGCGAGGCCAAGGACGGCGCCGAGCTGGGGATCGTCACCAAGGACATCGCGATCGACTGGGAGGCGCTGCAGGCCCGCCGCGCCGCGGTCTCCGAGTCGCTCTCCAACGGCGTCAGCTTCCTCTGGGACAAGGGCAAGATCACGACGATCGCCGGCGAGGGCTCACTGACCGCCGAGGGCAACGTCGCCGTCGGCGGCGAGACGTATGAGGCCGGCGCGGTGATCCTCGCCACCGGCTCGGTTGCGCTGCCGATCCCAGGGGTCGAGTTCGGCGGCCGCGTGCTCGACACCTGGGGCGCCTGGAGCTCTGCCGGAGCTGCCAAAGAAGATCGCCGTCGTCGGCGCCGGCGCCTCGGGCTCGGAGATCGCCTCGGCCTACGCGCGCTTCGGCACCGAGGTGATCCTGATCGAGATGCTGCCCCAGATCCTCCCCGCCGAGGACAAGGACATCGCCAAGATCGTCGAACGCTCCTTCAAGAAACAGGGGATCGAGATCTCCACCGGCGCCCCGGTCGAGAACGTCGAGGTCGGCAAGAGCTCGGTCAAGTTCACCTACGGCGACAAGTCGGCTGAGGTCGACTACCTCTGCGTCGCCGGCGGCCGCAGCGCCGACGTCGAGGGCCTGGGACTCGAGGCCGCCGGGGTCGAGCTGGAGGAGGGCGGCCGCAAGATCAAGGTCGACCCCTACCAGCTGACCACCAACCCCAAGGTCTACGCGATCGGCGACCTGGTGAACAAGAAGGCCCTCGCCCACAAGGCTTCCGAGGAGGGCGTCGTCGCGGTTGAGAAGGCGGCCGGCGTCGAGACCCACCCGGTCGACCAGGAGCTGATCGTCGGCGCCACCTTCACCCACCCGCAGGTCGCCAGCGTCGGGTTGACAGAGGCCCAGGCCAAGGAGGCCGGCCACGAGGTCAAGGTCGGCAAACAGAAAATTGCCGGCGAGGGAGCGGGCACCGTCTACGACGACAAGGAGGGCATCGTCAAGCTCGTCGTCGACGCCAGGTACGGCGAGATCCTCGGCGCCCACATCGTCGGCAACCGCGCCTGCGACATGATCGCCGAGCTGGTCGCGACGATGGCGCTGGAGGGCGGTTACCAGGAGCTATCGCGGATCGTGCATCCGCACCCGACGGTGAGCGAGACCGTGCTCGACGCCGCTCGAGCGGTTGACGGCTGGGCCATCCACGCCTGAGAGCCCTGCAAATCGGCGCATCTCGGCGTCCTCAGTCGTTCGGGTTCGGGTCACGCACGGTAGTGCGCTCCCCTCCCCTCACTTCCCTGCGTCCACCGATCTGCTTGATTTTCGGGCTCTCAGATGAGTAGAGCCATTTTTTATTACGACCTTGGGTCGCCTTACGCCTACCTCTCGGCGGAGCGGGTCAGCGGGCTGTTCACCGAGGCCGAACTCGAGCAGCCGGAGTGGCAGCCGATCCTGCTCGGCGGACTCTTCCAGCACTTCGGCCGCCAATCGTGGGGCGTCGGGCCCGAGCGGCAGGCGGGGATCGCGGAGTGCGAGCGGCGGGCCTCGGCCTACGGGCTGGCGCCGTTCGTCTGGCCCGATCCCTGGCCCGGCAACATGCTGACCGCGATGCGAGTCGCGACCTTCGCCAAGCAGACCGGCCGCACCGTCTCCTTCTCCCTCGCCGCCTTCCGCCAGCAGTTCGCGGCCGGCCGCGACCTCTCCGACCCCGACAACGTGATGATCGCCGGCGCCGCCTGCGAGCTGCACCCCCGGGCGCTGCTGAAAGCGATCGAAACCTCGATCGTCAAAGACGCGCTGCGCGAGGCGACCGACGCGGCCGCGGCGCGCGGAGTCGAAGGGGTGCCGGCGCTCCTCGTCGGCGCGGAGGTGTTCTGGGGCGATGACCGGCTCGAGGCGGGCGTCGAGGCCGCGGCCGGCTGACCGCCCCCTTCGCGGCGGCTCCCATCCAGACCGCCGGGGGGCGGTTGCCGATCATCTAATGTGAGCCTTCGATGGTCGACCTCCCCGATGCCGCCGCCTGTTACGAGCTGCTCGCGCGGATGGCGCTGATCCGCCGCTTCGAGGAGGAGGCCGGTCGCCAGTACCAACGCGCCAAAGCCGGCGGCTTCCTGCACCTGGCGATCGGCGAGGAGGCGACGATCGTCGGCACCACCTCGGTGATGCGCGAGGAAGACTTCCTGATCGGGACCTACCGGACCCACGGCCACGCGATCGCCCGCGGCACCGAGCCCAAGCGGGTGATGGCGGAGCTCTTCGGCCGCGTCGACGGCACCAGCGGCGGCCGTGGCGGCTCGATGCACATCTTCGACGCCGAGCGGCGCTTCATGGGCGGCTACGGCATCGTTGGCGGCAACCTGCCGATCGCCGCCGGGCTCGCCCTCGCCTCCCAGTACAAGGGAGAAGACGCGGTCACCGTCTGCATGTTCGGCGACGGCGCCTCCAACACCGGCAACTTCGGCGAGACGATGAACCTGGCGGCGCTCTGGACGCTGCCGGTCCTCTTCCTGGTCGAGAACAACCTCTACGGGATGGGGACGGCGGTCGAGCGCCACTCGGCCCAGACCGATCTCTCGAAGAAGGCCGAGGGCTACGGGATCGCCGGCACCCGGATCGACGGCATGGACGTGATGGCGGTCCGCGAGGCGGTCGCCGCCGGCCTGCGGGCGGCGCGCGAAGACAGCCGGCCGACCCTGCTCGAGGCCTTCACCTACCGCTACCGCGGCCACTCCGCCGCCGACCCCGAGGTCTACCGTGACGCCGCCGAGGTCCGGGAGTGGCAGGCGAAGGACCCGATCGAGACCTTCGCTCGGCGCTGCGTCGAGGCCGGGGTGCTGGGCGAGCGCGAGGTGAAGCAGGCCCGCGAGGCCGCCGAGGAGCAGGTCGTCGCCGCGGTCGAGTTCGCCGAGGCCTCGCCCGAACCGGCGCTCGACACGATGTACGAAAGCCTCTACACGACGACCGACCCCGGTGGCTGGTACGCGGTCGACGAGCGCAGTCCCGAGCCGCACCGCGGCGAGCACGAGCACGAGATGCCGGCGACGGCCCGCGAACTGGCCGAGGCCGGGGCCGCCTACGCCGAGCTCGACGAGGAGGGTGAGCGGCCCAACCCGGCGATCCACGGCGACGCGATGGACGGTCACTCGCGCCGGGCCCCGGAGGAGGAGGTCGGCGGCGAGCCGCAGGACCAGGGCGAGCGGCCGCTCAACGCCGAGGAGGCCGGGAGCTGATGGCCGAGCTGCGGATGCGCGAGGCGCTGCGCGACGCGATGGCCGAGGAGATGCGGCGCGACGAGGGCGTCTTCGTGATGGGCGAGGACGTCGGCGTCTTCCGCGGCGCCTTCAAGGTCACCGACGGACTGCTCGACGAGTTCGGCGAGCGCCGCGTCCGCGACACGCCGATCTCCGAGAACACGATCGTCGGCACCGGCGTCGGCGCCGCGATGGGCGGCCTGCGGCCGGTCGTCGAGCTGATGACCGTCAACTTCGCGCTGCTGGCGCTGGACCAGGTCATCAACCACGCCGCCGCGATCCCCTACATGTTCAACGGCCAGGCGAAGGTACCGATGGTGATCCGGATGCCGGGCGGCGGCGGCCACCAGCTCGGCCCGACCCACTCGCACAGCTTCGAGGCGCTCTACCTCCAGGTCCCCGGCCTGCTGGTCGCCTGCCCCTCCACCCCGGCCGACGCCAAGGCGCTGCTGAAGGCGGCGATCCGCGACGACAACCCGGTGATCTTCATCGAGCACGAGAGCCTCTACGGCGTCCGCGGCGAGGTGCCCGAGGGCGACAACGTGCTGCGCTTCGGCGAAGCGGTGGTGCGGCGCCCCGGCACCGACGTGACGATCGTCGGGATCCTGAAGATGGCCCACGTCGCCGAGGAGGCGGCCCAGATCCTCGCCGACGAGCACGGCGTGCAGGCAGAGGTGATCGACCCGAGGACGCTGCGCCCGCTCGACCTCGACACGATCCTCGAGTCGGTCCGCAAGACCAACCGGGCGGTGATCGTCGAGGAGGGATGGCCGCACGGCGGCGTCGGCGCCAACCTCTCGACCCTGATCACCGAGCAGGCCTTCGACGACCTCGACGCGCCGGTCCAGCGGGTGACCGGCGCCGACGTCCACATGCCCTACTCCAAGCGGCTCGAGCAGGCGGCGATTCCGCACTCCGAGCACGTGGTCAGCGCCGCTCTGGCTACCCTCGAGGGGTCGCTGAAATGACCGACATCGTCATGCCGCGCCTCTCCGACTCGATGGAGGAGGGGACGATCCTGGTCTGGATGAAGCAGGTCGGGGACGAGATCGCGGTCGGCGAGGAGATCGTCGAAATTGAGACGGACAAGGCGAATATGGCTTACGAGAGCGATGTGGCTGGGACTTTGACCGAGATCCTGGCCGGCGAGGGAGCGACGCTGGCTATTGGCGAGCCGATTGCGCGGGTCGGAGAGTGCTTCGGAGGCGGTTGCGCAGCGAGCAGGGGGAGACTCCTGCGGGCGGGCGAGGGCGTCCGTTCTCGGAGTCTCCCCCTGCCCCTCCACAGGCGAGCACCGGCTTAGTTCCGGAGGCTGCACGAGGCGGCGCCGATCGAGCCAGGGTTCGGAAGCTGCCGCCAGCCGACGGGGAGCGGGTCAAGGCTTCGCCGGTGGCCAAGAGGCTGGCTAAGGAACAGGGGATTGACCTCTCTCGGGTTCAGGGGTCGGGGCCCAACGGGCGGATCGTTAAGAAGGATGTGAAGGCTGCGGCATCCGCAGAGCCTGAGGTGAGTGCTGCGGCGGCTCCGGTGGCGGCTCCTGCTGCGGAGGGGACGGAGACCGCCAAGGGGCAGGTCACGGTGCAGGAGTTGAACAAACTGCAGCAGGTCGTCTCGCGCAGGATGTCGGAGTCCAAGGCTACGGCGCCTCACTTCTACCTGCAGGCGGAGATCGATATGACGAAGGCGGTCGCGGCTCGGGGGGCGATCAAGGGCGCCGCTCGGGAGGGCGATGTGGTGCCGTCGTTCAACGACATGGTCGTCAAGGCCTGTGCCATCGCTCTCGGGGAGTTTCCGAAAGCCAACGGGGCCTACCGCGATGGGCGCTTCGAGCTGTACTCGCGGATCAACGTCGGGGTCGCGGTTGCCGCCGAGGGGGCGCTGGTCGTGCCGACCGTCTTTGACGCCGACAAGAAGGGGCTGCGGCAGATCGCGGCTGACACCCGCGCGGTGGCCGCCAAGGTCCGCGACGGCTCGGTCACTCCGCCGGAGCTCTCGGGTGGGACCTTCACCGTCTCCAACCTGGGGATGTTCGGGATCGACAACTTCAGCGCGGTGATCAACTCACCGCAGGCAGCGATCCTCGCCGTCGGGGCGATCGTCGAGAAGCCCGCGGTCCGGAACGGCGAGATCGTTCCCGCTCACTTGATGAACGTCACCCTCGCCTGCGATCACCGCATCCTCTACGGCGCCGAGGGCGCCGAGTTCCTGGCGCGGGTGCGAACTCTCCTCGAAGAGCCCGTCTCCCTAGCGCTCTGAACTTTTTGTTGGCGAGTTAGGGGGTCTATGGACCCCACAACTCGCCAACAGATCAGCAGGTCTTTCTAGCTCCGGTGACCGCGTTCCAGGCGCTGCCCAGCGAGAAGTCGGCGTCGACGCGGAAGATGCCGGTGTGGGCGGTGCGGGCGACGGTCCAGTCGCCGCCGCGCAGCAGGCAACCGCTGCCGCGCGAGATCGACCAGTAGGGGGTGAAGTTGACGCGGACCAGGAAGCGGCCCGGCTTGGTCACGTTCAGGGCGAAGCCCTGGCGGCCGACCCAGAGGGTCTGGGCGCGGGCTGCCCCGATCGGGGCGACCAGCGGCTTCGGGTTCTTCACTTCGTAGATCCGCCAGTGTTCGGTCCGGTGGCGGAGGGCCAGATAAGAGGGGCTGCTGAGGATCAGCTTCTGCTCGGCGGTCGAGGAGTAGTCGAGCGGTGCGTCAGGCAGCGCCACGTAAGAGATTGCGTTGGCGCGCAGCCAGGTGCTGTAGGCGCGGTTGGTGAGCTCGCTTTCGTCGTAGAAGATGTCGTCACGGGTGGTGTCCAGCTGGCGCAGCCAGCCGCGGGCGAGCTCGAACTTCGGCGCCAGGTAGGCGGACTCCCAGTGGTTGGCCGTCGGTGGCACCTCGATCCGCATCCCCTGCCCGCCGTGGGCGCGCAGCCAGCGCGCCGGGGGTTCGAAGTATGCCGCCGAGGTCGAGGGGTCACCAACCGAGCGGGCGATCTGGGTGACGCTGGCATTCAGCTGCCAGTAGAGGCTGCCGACCAGCGTCGCCCCCAGGACCAGGGCGAAGAGCCAGGCCGGCGCCGTGGCCTTGGGCCGGCGGGAGAGCACGACCGCGGCCAGCACCGGGCCGCCGAAGAGGGCGCCGAGCCGGACCGCGTTGCCGCCGAGGGCGTTGGGCATCAGCCAGATCAGCGTCGAGGCGAGCAGGTAGCCGGCGATGACGCGCCGCAGCTGGCGCTCCTCGGGCAGGTTGCGGGTGACGAACAGCGCCCCGGCGCACCAGAGCGGGATCGCGACGAAGGAGGAGAAGACGAAGGGGAACTGGCCCGATTCCGGGAAGGCGAGGTTGGGGACGATGGTGAGGAGGAGGGCGAGGGCACCGACGCCGATCGCGGCGCGGTTGACCGGCCTACCCCGCTCCCAGGCGCCGGCGAGGACGACGCCGGCGAGAAAGACGCCGGCGACGGGGCTGGACATCGCGCAGCCGGCCGCGGCGAGGATCGCCAGCGGGGCGCGACCGACCTGCAGGCAGCGCAGCGCCGCCAGGCCGAAGGCGACTCCCAGCGCAAAGGTGAGCTGGCCGTCGGCGAGCAGGGTGACGACGCCGGCGGCGAACCAGAGGGTCGCCCAGCGGGCCTCGGCCCCCCAGCGGTCGCGGACCAGGCGATCGAAGAGGTAGGCGGAGGAGACGACAGCGACGCCGCCGACCAGCTGCGGGCCGAGCACGGCCGCCAGCGGTGGGAAGAGCAGGCTGTAGGTGAGGGTGTAGTGGCCGCCGTACCAGCTGCCGTTCCAGATCGCCAGGCCGGCCTGCTTGAAGAGCTCGGTGCGGAAGACCTGCGCGGCGAGGTCGCCGACCGGGGGGCTCCAGACCAGCATCACCAGCGCCAGCGCCGAACTGAGCGCCACCGCGGGGAGCCACTCGGGTCGTAGGGGCTTGGACTGGACCATCTGGGGGCTACCAAGGATAGGGCGATGCCCTGCGAGAATTGGGGGAATGAGCGACGAGGTCCTCGTGGTGCGCTGTGGAACCGTGCCTTACGAACAGGCGCGCGAGGCCCAGAAGCGGCTGGAGGGGGCTCGCCAGCGCGGCGAGATTGCCGATGTCCTGCTGCTGCTCGAGCACACCCCCGTGTACACCCGCGGGCGCCGCTCGAAGCCGGAGGAGCTGCCGATGGGTGTCCAGTGGTACGAGGCGCAGGGGATCGAAGTGCTCGACGCCGACCGCGGCGGGCTCGTCACCTACCACGGGCCGGGGCAGCTGGTCGCCTACCCGATCGTCAGCCTCGAGCCCTACGGGGACGACGTCCACGCCTACGTGCGGGGCCTGGAGCGGGTGATGATCGGCGCCCTCGCCGAGCACGACGTCGAGGCGCAGACCATCAAGGGCCTGACCGGCGTCTGGGTCCCCCGCCGACGGGACGATTTGTCGTCTATAGATGGACAAATCGTCCCGTCGACCCACGAGGCGCGGAAGGTGGGGTCGATCGGGGTGCATGTCAGCCGGGGGGTCACGACCCACGGGATGGCCGTCAACGTCAGCAACGACCTGCAGCCGTTCGAGTGGATCGTGCCCTGCGGGATCGAGGGGGTGGCGATGACCTCGCTGACCCGGGAGTTGGGATCCGAACAGAGCCTCGACGCCTTCGGCGACACCCTCGCCGCGCGCTTCGGCGAGGTCTTCCAGCGGATCCCCAATCCCGTCGACCCGGCCGATCTGGACCTGGACCTCCCGGCAGCTAGGCTCAGGGTGAAGCGATGACCGAGGTCACCGAGCGCATCCACGTCACCCGCTCCCGCGCCAAGCCGGGGGGGACAGCGCAGGCCGACGGTGCCGTCGGCTTCAAGCGCACCCGTAAGCCGCCGTGGCTGAAAGTGCCGGCGCCCGGGGGTCCCAACTACCGCCGCCTGAAGGAGACGATCGGCTCCGACAACCTCCACACCGTCTGCGAGGAGGCCAACTGCCCCAACGTCGGCGAGTGCTGGGAGCGCGGCACCGCGACCTTCATGATCCTCGGCGACGTCTGCACCCGGCGCTGCGGCTTCTGCAACGTGCAGACCGGCAAGCCGACCTGGAACGACCCGCTGGAGCCGCTGCGCGTCGCCAACCAGGTGAAGGCGATGGGGCTGCGCCACGCGGTTGTCACCTCGGTCGACCGCGACGACCTGCCCGACTACGGGGCGAGCGCCTTCGTCGGCGTCGTCCGCTCGATCCGGCTGCTGGCGCCCGAGTGCAAGATCGAGCTGCTCACCCCCGACTTCCGCGGCCAGGAGATGCCGCTGGCGAAGGTGATCCACGAGAAGCCCGACGTCTTCAACCACAACGTCGAGACGGTGCCGCGCCTGTACCCGATCGCCCGCCGCGGCTCCCAATTCCCGCGCTCGGCCCGGGTGCTGAAGACGGCCAAGGAGATGGGCGGGCCCGACGTCGTCACCAAGTCCGGCCTGATGGTCGGGCTCGGCGAGAGCTTCGAGGAGATGGTCGAGACCTTCGGCCTGCTGCGCGAACACAAGGTCCAGGTCCTCACCGTCGGCCAGTACCTGCGCCCGACCGAGAACCACCTACCGGTCGAGCGCTACTGGCACCCCGACGAGTTCGCGGCGCTGGAGCGGGCCGCCTACGACCTGGGGTTCGAGTCGGTCGCCGCCGGCCCCCTGGTCCGCTCCAGCTACCACGCCGACCAGAACCTGCCGGAGGGTAAGCGGGCCGAGTCGTTGATCGCCTGAGTCGGCACAGTCTTGCCGCAAATAGGTCTTGAAGCGTGACATTTCGCTCCCTACGGTCCGAGAGATGGCGGACCGTAGGGACAAAGTTGGCCTGAACCTCAAGGCAAAAGGCGATCTCGCGGAGTTGATGGTCGCTGCCGATCTGCGGCGCCGCGGATTCAAGATCGCGATTCCGTTTGGCGAGGATTGCGACTTCGATTTGATCCTGGTTCGAAGCGATCGGCTACAGCGGGTGCAGGTGAAGTACGTCGAATCCGACGGTTCCGTCATAAGGGTCAAGTGCTTCTCTCACTCGCTGACGAATGGGAAGGTCAGGAAGACCAAGCGATACACCGCAAAGAGCATTGATCTCCTCGCCGTTTACGACCACACCTGTTCGCGCTGCTTTTACATTCCCGCGGCCGAGCTCGGCGAGGGACGCTCCATCGTTCATCTTCGACTCAAGCCCGCTCTGAACCATCAACGGGTCGGCACCCACTCGGCCGAGGACTACGCAAGCCCCTGACCAGCGGCCGGACGCGGTGAAAGTGGAGCCAGCCGGGTTCGAACCGGCGACCTTTCGGATGCAAACCGAACGCTCTGCCAGCTGAGCTATGGCCCCTCGACAGGGAGTTTAGGCAGCCTCACCGCCACTTGCCAGATCCCTCAGCGGACGACGGCGCGTTTGTATTTCGCCACCGAGAGGGTGGCGAAGACGGCGATGATGGCGAGGGACCAGGCGACGGCTCCCCAGACGTTGTTGCCGGCGGGGGCGCCGAGGAAGAGGGAGCGCATCGCGTCGACGACGATCGTGAAGGGGTTGACTTCGGCGAAGGCCTGCAGGGCGGCGGGCATCGATTCGACCGGGACGAAGGCCGAGGAGACGAAGGTCAGCGGGAAGATGACGATGAAGCCGAGTGCCTGGGCGGCCTCCGGCGAGCTCGAGGTGAGGCCGATGAAGGCGAAGACCCAGGAGAAGGCGTAGCCGAAGAGCAGCAGCAGGAGGAGGCCGGCGACGATGTGCGCCGGCGGCGCGTCGAAGGCGAAGCCGGCGATCGTGCCGACGACCAGCATCACCGCGATCGAGATCGAGTTGGTGGCGATGTCGGAGAGGGTGCGGCCGGCGAGGACCGCGGCGCGCGACATCGGCAGCGAGCGGAAGCGGTCGATCAGCCCCTTCTTCAGGTCTTCGGAGAGGCCGAGGGCGGTGACGAAGCCGCCGAAGGCCATCGTCTGGACGATGATCCCGGGCATCAGGAAGTCGATGTAGCTGTAGCCGGGGGTGGCGATCGCGCCGCCGAAGACGTAGGCGAAGAGCAGCACGAACATGATCGGCTGGACCGTGAAGGAGAGCAGCAGGTCGGGCGCGCGGGGGATCCGCAGCAGGCTGCGTTTGGCCAGCACCAGGGTGTCGGCGACGGCGTTGCGCGGGCCGCTCACCGGGCGTCCTCCGCGGCCGCGCCGTTCTCGGCCTCGGCGGCGTGGCCGGTGAGGCTGAGGAAGACGTCGTCGAGGGTCGGCCGGCGCATCGCGACGTCGTCGATCCCGATCCCGGCCGCGTCGAGCCGGCGCACGGCCTCGGCGATCGTCCCCTTGCGCTCGTGGACCGGCATCCGCAGCACGCCCTCGGCCATCGCCGGGCGCTCGGCCGCGATCGGCTCCAGCGCCGTGATCGCCGCCTCGATGTCGCCGTCGGACTCGAGCGTGAGGTCGAGCCACTCGCCGCCGACCTGGTCCTTGAGCTCGTCCGAGCTGCCCTCGGCGATCACCTTGCCCTGGTCGATCACCGAGATCCGGTCGGCGAGGCGGTCGGCCTCGTCGAGGTACTGGGTGGTGAGCAGGACCGTGGTGCCGTCGGCGACCCGCCCTTCGATCGTCTCCCAGAGAGCCAGGCGGCTGCGCGGGTCCAGCCCGGTGGTCGGCTCGTCGAGGAAGAGGACCGGCGGGCGGGCGACCAGCGCGGCGGCGAGGTCGAGGCGGCGGCGCATCCCGCCCGAGTAGGTGCGGACCAGGCGGTCGGTGGCGTCGCTGAGGTCGAAGCGCTCCAGCAGCTCGGCGGCGCGGAGGCGCGGCTCGCCCTTGGGCAGGTGGTAGAGGCGGCCGACCATCTCCAGGTTCTCGGCCCCGGTCAGGTTCTCGTCGACCGCGGCGTACTGGCCGGCGAGGCCGATCTTGGCTCGCAGCGCCGGCGCCTCGCGGGCGACGTCGAGGCCGGCGACGCGGGCGCTGCCGCCGTCGAGCGGCAGCAGCGTGGTGAGGATCCGGACCGCGGTCGTCTTGCCGGCGCCGTTGGGCCCGAGCAGGCCGAGCACGGTTCCGGCCGGGACCCGCAGGTCGATCCCGTCGAGCGCGCGCACGTCGCCGTAGGACTTCCGCAGCCCTTCGGCCTCGATTGCTACGTCACTGAGCACTCAGCCAACCTAACGAGGCCGACCGGCGGGCGGATCAGTCGTCGAAGTCGAAGTCCTTGGGAGGCTTCTGCTCGAACCAGAGGTCGTCGTCCTCGGGAGCGTCCTCGAGGAAGTCCGGGGTGTCCTCGAGCACGTCCTCCTGCTTGGCCGCCGGCGGCAGCGGCTCGCCGTCTTCCTCGTCCTCGTCGTCGTCATCCGCGTGGTCGACGAAGGGGGAGTGCTCCGGCTCCAGGTGGTGCTCCTCCTCCTCTTCCTCGAGCTCCAACTCCTCCTCGGCGACGGCGTGGTGCTCGACGTTGTAGATCGCGGTCGGTTCCTCGACCGGGGGAAGCGGCGTGTGTTCCTCGGTCGGGGGCCCGAAGGACTCCGGCTCGGGCTCGTCGGCTTCGGGCTCGGGCGCGTGCTCGTCGGTGACGGGAGGCGGCTCGGGCGTGGGCGCGAAGACCTCGTGCTCGTCGGTGACGGGGGCCTCGAGCGCCTGGTTGAGCTCGTCGGAGAGGCGCTGCTCGCTGAAAAAGTCGTCCTCCTCGTAGGGCTCGTCGTCGGCCTCGTGGGCGACCTCGGCATCGGGGCCGGTGTCGGCGATCGGGCCAAGCGGATCGACCGGAGCCAGGCGCGGCTCGGAGAGCTCGGCGTCGACCAGCTGCTCGTCGCTGGGACTGCGGGGCTCAGAGCTGGAGCCGGCGTCGATCTCCGCCTCGACGTCGAAGAGTTCGGTCGGCTGCTCGGCGATCGCGTGGCGCTCCTCGGTGGTGTGGCCGACGTCGATCTCCGGCTCTGGTGGCGCCGCGGCGGGCTCCGGCGTCGGCTCCCCCTCGGGATGGGGAACCGGGATCGACTGTTCGATCGCCGGCTGCTCCTCCTCGGCGGGAGCGTCCGCGGCCACCTCAGCCTCAGGCGCGTCGGGCTCCTCGTCCGCCGGCGCGGGGGGCGCCTCCTGGAGGTCGGCGATGTTCGGCTCGCGACGACCGCTGGGCTCCGCCCTGGCGTCGGCGGCCGCTTCATCGGCCGCGGTGGCCGGAGCGGTCAGGAACTCGGTCGGCGCCTCGGCAAAGGGATCGGCATCGTCCGGCCGCCCAGGCGGCCCAAACGCCTCGTCCTCGAGCTTTTTAAGCTCGGACTCATCCGCGCCATGGGCGCGCTTCAGTTCAAGATGCTCGCGAATTGCGTCGTCGAGGATGCTCATGTCGCCAATCCCTGGATCAGGCTGCCAAAGACTATGCGGTTATCCTTGCTTCTGCGAGGCAATGGGCACAACTTCCCATCCACGCATCGCGGGGCTATAGCTCAGCTGGCAGAGCGCCTGGATCGCACCCAGGAGGTCGGCGGTTCGAATCCGCCTAGCTCCACTCACCGAGGTCCCCTGCAAACGGGCGGCTTCGTTTTCCAGGGGGAAACTTGAACCATCCCCTCCTGTCCCCGCATTGGATATGCGGGGATTGACGTCGATTCCCGCCGATGCCGCCTCGCTTTCCTGCTGAGATCGAGCTAGGACCGCACCTATAAGCACTCGGCATCTCACTCACTTGGCCGGTGCTCAATGGCCCAGCATAGGAGCCTAGTTGCGCTGCATCGGTAGTCGGCGAAGCCAGGCGCCAAGTTCGGGGTCCTCCAATGGAACCGACGCGAGGACTTCGTCGATGAGTCTCTCTGCCTCTTCAAAGTTTCCGACTCGATACTCCTCAACAGCGAGATTGATCTTGGCGAGCGCACGGTGATGGTGGCCACGCGATCGCTCTACGGCCTGCAGGTATAGATGACGCCCCCGATCCGCATCGCCAGCGCGGAAGTGAAGCAAGCCGACGGTCGCCATGTAGGTTGCCCGCTGGTCGGCATTGAGGTTGTCTGTCCCAATTGGCCGCAAGGTTTCCGCCGCCTCTCGGACGCGATCCAGTTTCAGCAGGCAGAAGGCGAGATTGTTAGAGAGCAGGAACTCGCCGGGGTTTGCACGAAGCGCAGCCCGCGCGATCGCGACGCCTTCTTCGAAACGGCCGGCGACCGAGGCGTGATAGGAGCCGAGCTCGCCAGGTCCGCTCGAGAAGGGCTGGTCGTGATGCCACTCCCAGGCGGCGCGGAGCGCCTTCTCGGATTCCATCGCCGTGCCGTAACGAAGGGCGCGAGCCTCTGCAGACTCGCCAAACAGTGAGTCGTCGATCTCAAGAGACGGGAGCTGCTTGGACAGCCATTGGCCCTGGGCGATCGTGTTGTCGTTGGGATCCTCTAGCGAGCGTTGTATGAACGTCCGCCCCCGCCGCCCGGAGCCATCGCGGAGCTCCAGCGTGCCGAGAGCACTGGCCAGCTCGCTGATCGAGGCGAGCGGGAAATCTCCCCCCTCAAGCATGGCGCGGCCCAGTCGGGCGAACCGAGGGCGGACCTCAGCAGGACCAGCCGTCGCAAGCTCAGTGGCAAGTAGCCAGGGGTCACCTGGCGTTCGAGCGCAACGAGCGACCATGGCATGCGCGCGGTCGAATTCTCCATGATGGACGGCGAGCCGCGCTGCGGCGCGGACGACGTAGCGATGCCCGGGCATGAGGCCAGCGGCGATCCTCATGCTCTTGGCAGCCTTATCGCGCTCCCCAAGAATCGTGTAGCTGCGAGCCATCTCGGCCCAGGCAATCGCGTTGCGAGGATCACTCCGGACGCGGAGCCTCAGATCGCGTATCTGAACCTGGGCCTCCGGGCCTGCGACCGTCCCAGTTGGCTCGGCCTGGGGCTCCCCCTCAGCGAGAACAGCCCTTGCCGCGAGTCTTGCCACGTCAGAGATACCAGAGCTCTCGAGCACCATGCTCGCCGCATCCCTTGCCAACGGAGATGCGCCGAGCACAACTGCGGTCCCGACGAGATCAAGAGCGAATCCAAGCGTGGTTCGTTCCGAGAAATCGACTTCTCGATCATGGAGCCAGGAGCGCTCGGGGCGACGCTCGGTCGTGTGCAAGGGAGCGAGCTCAGGCCGACTGGCTGGATGCTGAGGATCGCGCCATCTGGGAATGACATTGCGATCTCCAACCGGCTCACGCGCACTCATTTATCGGCCCGAAGATGGCGCTCGGCCCGCTTGGCGACCAGATCGAACAGTGAGACATAGCGGGCCACCGAAAAGGGGTCGCCATGCTGCTGGCTCTTGGCCTTCAGGTTTCCCCGTCGTGCTGGCTCGGGATCGCATAGCTCTCGAAAGGCCGTGCCGACGCGATCGCGACACTCACGCGGCAGTCGCTCGTCGAGCGCGAGCGCGACCTGGTCGAATGCGTCGCGCACAAAAGGAAGGATTGCCTCGTAGCTATCGCCCCACCGGACCGGGTATTGGTCTTCCTGGAGGCGTGCCAAGAGCGCCGGGGTCGTCGCCATCCCGAGGAAGAAGAAGCAGATCATGCTGCCGAGGTGGTAAAGGTCACAGCTTCGGCGTCGGGTCGCCCAGTCAGTCGGAAGAGAGCCGTAAAGGTGCTCCGGAGGAGCGTAAGTCCAATCCCCTGCTACCTGCGCATCTGCGTGAGGGCTGGTCGTCCCCCTGTGCTCCCCTCGCTCGAGATCCGCGATCTTTACCGTCGCGCCCGAAGAAAAGGTGACCAGGTTCGACGGCTTCACGTCCTGGTGGGCGATGCCCTCGCCGTGGAGTTGCTGTATGCCGACCGCGGTGTCGTGGAGGACCCGCATGACCCAGGCCAGGTCAAAGGCCTCCATCACTGCGAAGTGGTCACGGACGTCGCCCTCGGCGCGCTCGAAGATTAGGTAGTTCACCGGGATCAGGTGCCCCGCCAACGTCACCTGGCCATGAGCAAGAGGCAAGACGACCTTGCTGAGGCGAGCCTTGCTGCAGCGTTCAAGCAATTCGCGCTCGTGCACGTAGGCCTCGGTGAGGCGTTTCAGCGAAGCAGCGACATCCTCCGAAGCCATCGCCTGGGAGTAGTCGAGCGCCTTTAGGAAGCCCGATCCTCTGGAGGGGTGCGTGACCTCGTATCCAAACGAGAACGACCCGCCACTTGCCCACTTACTCCGCTCTAAACGTGCGCCAACTACCCAATCCCCTTCGAGAGTGACGCCTTCAAGCAATGCCGCAGGCCGCAGCTCCAGAGGGATCGGATTTGGTTGTGTCGAGGTCATTCTCGCTTAGCCTGCTGAACTGGCAGAACCGGAGGCACCGGACGACTTGGAGAATGGACTCATCACGTCGTCTCCGGCGCGGATCCATGCGAGGACTAGGGTGCCACTAAGTACGGTGGCAATCAAAGTGAGAAGGACAAAGCCGAACTTCAGGGGGCAGGACCAGGCACCGGCGACCGAGAGCGAGACAGCCGCCACAAGGGGTAGTGCTCCCAAGCCCATGAGGACCCGCCTGAGCCCGCGCACGTACTGTCCAGCGACAACGTGGTCAGCGGGACGGACTACTAGATAGGCCAGTAGAGCCGGAGCGACTAGAAGAGTGGTGACGACAGCTTCGCGGTAATGGAGAGAAGGGCCGAGGCGCAGGGTCACTGCCGCCAGGAGGGCGGAGATGCCGAGGCCCGCCATCGCACCAGGCCGAATTAGACCACTGCGGGCGACGACGGTGGCGATTCTGACTTTCCCGAGGCCTCCGGTTCGAGGCCCCGAGACATAAAAACGTGCATCGCGCGCCTCGTGGTGAGCGTAGAGAGTGAGGGCGCCCTCGGGTGATGCGAAGTCGACCGTTTCTTGGGCACTGGTACATCCGGCTACGGGACGCAAAGTCTGCGGGCTACCTTCTGCCGTCTGCGGGCGAAAGAGGAGTACGGCGCTGTCGGTGATGTGAAGTGGCGGAGGCACTGACACTGCGAGGTGATAGCTACCGGAGCCACCAAGGTGCGGGGCCTGGAAGTCCAGAACCAAGGGCTCAAGGCCGAACGCCCTCGCAGACCATCTCGGTATCCGGGTCCGAAAAGGTGCGTCGTAGGACAGTTTGACTACCTGGCGCTCACCAGGTGTTCCTTTCACGCCGAGCCAGAGGACCGTCGTTCTGGGCATGGCGCCGGCGAGCTCGACGAAGAGATTGTCGGCGGCGAGTGCTTCCATCTCCGCCGGACGGTTTCCCAAGCTCTCGGGCGGAATCAGACTGAGGAGGGTGCCGGTCAAGATCCGCTCGCGGGCAGGCTGCTGGCGAAGCGAGCGACGCAGCCCGGCGAGCCGATCGAGCATTTCTTCCAGTTCGGCGGTGAGCGAAAGTCCCGAGCGGTCAAGGACCTCGGCAGCGACAGCGCGCAGCAAGGCGGCGTCGGCTCTCGCGTTTTGATCGGAGGTCAGGAGAGGGAGCGGCTTCCCTTCCGGGCCGCGGATGTCGAGGCGAAGCAGGGGCGGCCACCGCTCCAGAAGCGATAATGGGGCGTAGTAGAGAGGATCGGACTGCGTCCCAACCGGCTCGACTTCAGGAATCGTGAAGTCAATGCTGATGTCACGCCGATATACCCGGTCGCTGGGCAAGGGAAAGGTGATCTGTTCGACCCGCCGGTGTATCCACTTTGAGCGTTCGGCCACATGTGGAGCGGCGCTTTCGCCCACGGTCCTCAGCTGCTCCTCCGTGTACACGGGCGAGAGGCCTCGACGCCGACGAAGTCAGTCGGCGGGGACGAGTTCGTCGAGCGCTTTGACGTCGTTCGCGTACTGCTCGCTGTCAGCGATCATCTTCTTGATGTCGTCTGCGTCGAGCTCGCGAAGATCGGGTGGATACCCGACACTGCCCTCAACCGAAAAAAGTTCAAACGCTGGCTCGCTTTCGAAAGCTAAGGCCAGCAGGTCTAGTTCTTTTGGCGTCACGCGGAATTCCCTCCGGAAGGCACAGGCATCACTGTACACCCCCTGAACGACAAACCCAGATGGCTTGAATTGTCTAGGAGATTCGATCATTTCGAATTCTAGCCGCGCTCTCGCAACGCGTCCAACGTTGGCTCAAGCAGGCGTCTGCCGTAGATCCTGCGCTTGGTCCGTTCCTCTTGACCTAGAAGCCAGCCACCTTTCGCCAGTCAAGTCGCGAGTTGTGGTGTAACGGACTCGCCGGCACTTCCTTCAGCCCTCCAGGGCCGTGACCTCCCTTCCGCTCGCCTCGGCCTGGTCCTCGAGGACCAGGCCGATCGACTCCTGTGAGAGGTAGCCGCGGGTGAGCAGCCACTCGTCGTTTTGCTCGATCAGCAGTGACCCGATCAGACGGATCACCGAGCGGTCGTTTGGGAAGATGCCGACGACATCTGAGCGACGGGCGATCTCCTTGTTGACGCGCTCGATGTTGTTGGTCGAGCGCAGCTTCGGCCAGTGGGCCGCCGGGAAGCGGTAGAAGGCGAGCAGGTCCTCTTCGGCCCCCGCCAAGAGCTCGGCCACCTTGGGCACGGTCGGGGTGAGGCGCTCGATCACCGACGCCGAGCGCTCCCGGGCGTCGGTGAGGTCCTCGGCGTTGAAGACCTCGCGCAGGGCGGCGGCGACCATGTTGCGCTGGCCCTTCTTGCAGTGCCCGTGCATGTTCCTTATGAAGTGGACGGTGCAACGCTGCCAGGGGCAGCCGATGACCTTGGCGATCGCCGCCTTGAGGCCGAGATGGTCGTCGGAGACGGCCAGCCTCACCCCCTCCAGACCGCGGGCCACCAGCTGGCGCAGGAACGCCGCCCAGCCGGCCTCGGTCTCTGACTCGGCGATCTCGATGCCGATCACCTCGCGTCGTCCGCTCTCGTGCACCGCGAAGGCGACCATCAGCGCCTTTGAGTGCACGTGGCCACGGTCTCTGACCTTGAGGTGCTTGGCGTCGAGCCAGAGGTAGGGGTAGGCGCCCTCCAGGGGGCGGCTGCGGAAGGCCTCGACCTGGCCGTCGAGATCGCGGCAGATGCGGGAGACCTGGTCCTTGCTCATATGGATGCCCAGCTCGGAGACCAGGTGATCGACCTTCCTGGTCGAGACGCCGTTGACATAGGCCTCCATGACAACGCCGAGCAGCGCCTTCTCTGAGCGTTTGCGGGGCTCAAGGAAGCTCGGGAAGTAGCTCTCGCCCCATCGCTTGCGGGGCACCGCCAGCTCGATCTCCCCGACCCTGGTCGCCCAGGGCCTGGGCCGGTAGCCGTTGCGGTGGGTGCTCCTGGTCTCGGCGACCTCGCCTTTGCCGGCGCCTATCTGGCGCTGCGATCTCGGCCTCCATGATCTCCGCAGCGACCATCGCCACCGCTCTCGCGCAGGAAGTCGGAGTGCTCCTCGATCAGGGCCTTGGCTACGACCCCGGCGCTCGTCATGCTTTGGCTCTCGGCCATCGTGGTGCTTCCTTTCGTCAGTCGACTTGCAGGTCAACCGACGAGTCTGGGGCCCGCGGTGGCCGGAACTTCTCCGGCCCTACGGGCTCTTGCTCGTTACACCACTTTTAGCGACGTGACCCTTTCGCCTACGGGTAAGCCCAAGGAGGAGACTGGTCGCCTTGAACCGGCCTCCTCGATTTCGGGAACTTCTCGCCAGAAGTTCCCGACTCGGATCACATCGCCGCATATCCCCGCATATTTCGCGCGAGAATTGCTGCTCAGCCGACTCACAGATACAGGCTGAAATACCTGGAAACTAGCTATATCTTGCAGACATTAGCCCTAGCCGCCGCCTGGATCGCACCCAGGAGGTCGGCGGTTCGAATCCGCCTAGCTCCACTTTCGGAACGTCGCGGAAGGAGGCCCGGTTTCGAACCGAGAGGCAGTGGCCGCGTCGGCCAGCAGTCGATTACCTCTTCGGTCGCCAACAGGCGGGTCGCACCTTCGTGGCCGGTCTAGCCACCCCGCTGTTCGGTATGCGACTCAGGTCGCGAGAGCGAAGCGCAGCTCACGCCTGACCGCTCTCAATACGCCGTCGAACTCCGGCGGCGATTCGACGTACTCGATCAGCTCCCCGTCCCATCGCTCTTCCCACCGCGGCACGCGATCGGCGAACGATTCGCCGAAACGAGCGGGGTCGCGGTCGCGATGGCGCGCCTTGCGTTCGAATAGCGGCCAGATCGACTCGGCATCGACGCCGTTCACCACGAGCAGCTCGTACAGGTCGTAGAGATCGCGGCACTGCAGGCGCTGCATGACGCAGCGCAGCTTCTCGGCGGCAATCTCCTCGAGCGTGTAGACGCGGCACCGGCCTTCCCTTTGATCTTCGTAGCGACGCCTGATCGCCAGGGTCGCCGTCTCTTCGACGAGCTCGTCGGCTGCCAGGTCGAGCTTCACGAAGCGCGGCTTGGAGACGAGGGGACCGACGTATTGGATGCGGGGCGGGGTCCTCTCATCCAGCTCGAGCAGCGGAAAGCCGACCCACTCCCTGCACTCGGCCAGCGCCTCGGCGATCATGCGGGTCGCACCCCCGACATCGAGGACACCCGTCAGGCTGAAGTCCAGATCGGCCGAGTAGCGATAGTCCTCGAGGTGGCAGAGCCTGAGGGAGGTCCCGCCCTTGAAGACGAGTTGCTGCTCCCGGTCGCGCCCGGAGATAGCGGTCAGAGCGTGTGCGAGGACATAGTCGCGCTCGACCGCGGGGGCAGACAGGCCGTCCTCATCGGCCCGGCGCTTGATCGCGTTCTGGTGGATCACTGCGCGATTTCCTCTGCGACCGTCCGGGGGTCGACCGGCCAGCGGATGCGCCACCGGCTGTCCCGGAACGCCGCACTCGATTCGCGCAGCCCGGGGTCCAGGTCGAGGTCCCAGCCGGGTGGGGCCAGAGGTTCCAGCTTCCCGGCGAGCCCGGCGAGCTCCAGGCGATCGGCAAGCGACCCGACCCTTCGCAGGGCCGGGCCGCCGCCCAGCTGCTCGGCAAGATCGTGCAGACGGGTCGGGTCAGGAGCGGAGGCGGCGAGCGCCTCGGCGAGAGGGAAGTACCCGCCGACGAGATCCGGCCGCGCGGCGGCGTCCAGCAGCGCCCGCTCCAGATCCGAGACCAGAGCGCCGAACCCGGCCGGCTCGGTGCCGAGCTCGACGGTGTCGGGCCGCTCGAAGACGACCTCAAGGGGGCGCCCACTCACCACGGCGCTTGCGATGCGATGCGGCGAGGCGATCTGGATGGTGCGGACGGGGCGGGTCAGGAGCCCGTGGAAGTCCAGCGCGGAGTGGTAGGCGATCCTGTGGGCCCGCCCGTCGACCAGCGCCGCGACTGCGAGCGCCACGTCCTCCGAGGAGGCCCGCGTACCGAGGAGGCCGATCTGGCGGATCGCGTAGCGACCGCGGGCCACCTGGTCGACCAGCCCCGCGCGGCGCCACCGCGCGAGCAGATTGGATGCCGCGCTCGGGGAGATCCCCAATTCTTCCCGCAGCTCTCGGCTCGTCAGCGTGGTCCTGCCGACGGCAAGACGATCGTCAAGGGGTTTGAGCGACAGGCGTGGCATTGGTTTCCAAAACGCATTTTACACGTCTAACGTGAATTCACAACGTCTGTCACGCTTGCAAACCCACAGGGGTTGGCGACGGGGTCACCGCCGCGAGGGCGGCGCTTACCGCGTCGGGGCGCCCGCGCCGTCGGGCCTCCTCTTCCAGTTTCCGCGCCGTGAGCAGCCCGCGGCCAAGTGCCTGCCACACAGCCATTTCCAGTTGCTCGGGCTGAATTTCCCCGGCTACGTCGACGAGCGTTCGCGCCGGAGAAGTTAGACGGAGCCCTTCGCGCCCCACCGTGGCGACCTCTTCCTCGTCGGGGCGGGTGTGGATGACGACGCCGGTCGGTCGGCGCAGACCGCGGTGGCGGCGTCCGACGAGAAGGTGGACCGCGTTGGGAATGTTGTCGCTGAGATCGAGCAGGGCAAGCGCGCTTTGGTGCGAGAGGATCGCCTTCTCAGCGCCGACCGCCATCCACTTTTCGCGCATCTCGTCGTCTTCCGGCCCGCGGGAAGCCGGGCAGGCGATAGAGCCCGCGCCGCGCTCGCTCGAACCGGCCACGGCGCACGTGGTGGCTCAGGAGCTGACTGCTGAACCCACTCTCGCGGGCCTGGCTCGTGGTGAAGTAGCCGTGCTGGGAGTAGGCGGTCGCCTCAAGCCCCCGCATATCAGGCCGGTCATGCATAAACAAAGTTTAGCTTTGGTTTCGCGGACATATCTGCGCTCCACCTCATTTCCAACCGCCCTGCGCTAATTTCGGGCACTTCTCGCCAGGATGCCCGACTCCCTTCGTATCGCCGCATATCCCTGCGTATCCGCGGCAAAGCGTCGGGACTGAATGCGGTGGCCGAGGTCAACAAATCCCCTGCTAATAACCGGTTTCTGAAGTTGTCGCCCAGATTTCGCTCGGCTGGATCGCACCCAGGAGGTCGGCGGTTCGAATCCGCCTAGCTCCATCGGTGAAGAACTCGCGTCACGACTGTAGGCGCCGCCTGAAAACTGGACCACCTGCGCCGGTCGAAAACTGACCCACCCTGGCGCAGGGCCGGAGCCATCCGGCCGGGTCTGGACGCTCGCCCGATCGAAGAGATCGAGGCGAGGAGGAGCAGGTGATCGACGTGGAGCACTGGGCGGAGATCAGGCGGATGCACTTCATCGACGGCGTCTCGATCCGGGAGATCCGCCGCCGCACCGGTCTGCACCGGGAAACGATCCGCCGCGCCTTGGCGGCGAAGCGCCCACCGGCCTACCACCGGCCGCAGGCGCCCTCCAAGCTCGACCCCTTCAAGGAGGAGATCGAGCGCCTTCTGCGCTCTGACCACCGCATCCCCGGCACCCGCATCCGCGAGCTGCTCGCCGAGCTCGGTTATGAGGGCGGCAAGACGATCCTCGACGACCACCTGCGCGAGGTCCGCCCGCGCTTTGCCCCCAGGCGCACCTACCAGCGCACCGTCTACCGGCCCGGGGAGATCTGCCAGTTCGACCTCTGGGAGCCGCGCGAGGAGATCCCCGTCGGCCACGGCCAGACCACGCAGAGGCTGGGTCGTGACGAGCGCCCTGGGCTTCTCGCGCGCCGGCGCCGGGGCGCTGATCTTCGCCAAGCAGGCGCCCGACATCCTCTGGGGCATGGGCCGCTGCCTGGCGAAGCTGGGCGCGCTGCCGGAGACCGCGGTCTGGGACCGCGAGGCGGCGATCGCCCCGAGGGGCAAGCCGACCGATGCCTTCGCCGCCTTCTGCGGCGCCCTGCCGGTCGGCTGGTCTATCTGCGAGGCCGCCGACCCCGAGTCCAAGGGCATCCTCGAGCGCTCCCACCGCTTCCTGCGCTCCAACTTCGAACCGGGCCGCGCCTTCGCCTCGCCCGAGCACTTCCAGTCCTGCCTCGACGAGTGGTTCGAGCAGCCGCGCCAACACCCGCCTTCACCGCGGCATCCGCGCCGTCCCCGCCGAGCGCCTGGCCGAAGAGGTGCAGCGGATGCGGCCGCTGCCCGAGCGCATGCCCGACGTCGATCGCCGCTTCGTCATGCGGGTGCCCCAGCAGCCCTACCTGCGCTTCGACACCAACGACTACTCGCTGGACCCACGCGCCGCTGGGCGGCGCGTGGAGGTCAGGGCCTCCCAGCGCGAGATCATCGCCGTGGAGTTGGGCACCGGCGCCCTCGTCGCCTCCCACCGGCGCTCCTTCGCCAAGGGCCTGACCTTCACCGACCCCGCCCACCAGCAGCTGCTCGACCAGCTGCGCGGCACCCGCCGGCGCGGGCCCGACGTCGAGGTCGAGCTGCGCTCCCTCGATCGCTACGACGAGCTGATCCCGGCATGACCAAGACCGCCGAGCTCACCCACCTTTTCAGGGCGCTGAAGGCGCCGGCTGCAGCGCGGGCGCTGCCCAAGCTCGCCGAGCGCGCCCGCGAGGAGGAGTGGTCGCACGAGAACTTCCTGGAGGCGGTGCTCTCCACCGAGGTCTCCTCGCGGGAATCCCACGGCGGGGAGAACCGGATCAAGGCGGCGCGCTTCCCGGCTCGCAAGACCCTGGAGGAGTTCGACTTCACCTTCCAGCGCACCGTCAAGAAGCAGGTGGTCGAGCACCTCGGCCAGCTCGACTTCCTGCACGGCAAGGAGAACGTGGTGCTGCTCGGCCCGCCGGGAACCGGCAAGACCCACCTGGCGATCGCCCTGGGCATCCGCGCCTGCCTGGGCGGCCAGCGGGTGGCGTTCGCCACCGCGACCGAGTGGGTGGCCCGCCTCGGCGAGGCCAAGCGCGCGGGCGAGCTCGAGGCCGAGCTGCGCCGGCTGAGCTACGTGCCCTTGGTCGTCGTCGACGAGGTCGGCTACATCCCCTTCGACCCCGAGGCGGCCAACCTGATGTTCAGCCTGGTCTCGGCCAGATACGAGCGGGCCTCGCTGATCGTCACCTCGAACAAGCCCTTCTCGGCCTGGGGGGAGATCTTCGGTGACGAAGTGGTCGCCGCGGCGATGATCGACCGTCTCGTCCACCACGCCGAGATCCTCGGGCTCAAGGGCGACAGCTTCCGGCTCAGGGACAAGGACCTGGGCTCGCCGCCACCGCGGGACTGAGCGCTCCCGCCTGCTCCGCCTCGCCCTACGGGCTCGCCTCCGCAGGCGGGACTTCGACCTTTAGGCGGGGCAACTGCCCAACATCACTGCTGCCGGGGGTGGTCCACTTTTCAACCGGCAGAAGTGGTCCGGATTTCAACCGGCGTTGACAACGACCAGCGATGTGGGTTTCTCTCAAGCGGGGGAACGAACTGGTCTCCTCGGGTCATCCTCTTGGGTCGCGGGCCGCTCGCAGCGGACGAGGTGTAGGTCGTTGTCTCCTTATTGACAATTGCTACACCGCCTGAATGCCGCATATTGTCTTGATCTTCGTTCGCAACAACACCGGGGGGACGATCACGATGAAAGCTGGGAACGGCGCCGACCCGCGAGATGGCTGGACACCGGCACGACTTATCCCAGCCGGAAAGATGCGCCAGGAGGAGCAGGAGACGCGAGCGACGTCCACGCTCCTGGCCGTGTTGCCGGTCGTGCCCGAGTTCGGCCACGGCCTTCTCGCAGAGCTAAAGGCCCCGGGGGGACAGATCTCGACCTTCACGGAGATCCGGCTCAAAGACGGAAAGGGCAAGACGCATATCCCCGACGGAGCCATCGTGATTGAGCGCGGGAAGACGAAGTGGTCTTGCCTCGTGGAGGTCAAGACCGGCCGGGCGAATATGGACGCCAGCCAGGTAGAGCGCTACTTGGACATGGCCCGCGAGCACGGCTTTGACGCGGTGCTGACGATCTCGAACCAAATCCGCAGTGACGCCACCAACCTGCCCTACGAAGTTGATAAACGAAAGGTCGGCAAGCTCCTGGTCCGGCACATCTCCTGGTGGCGCATCCTGACCGAGGCCATCGTGCAGCACCGGTTCCGGGGAGTTTCGGACCCCGAGCAGGCTTGGATTCTCAGCGAGCTAATCCGCTACCTCGACGATCCCCGTTCTGGCGCGAGCGGCTTCGAGGGCATGGGCGATCAGTGGGTAACCGTGCGCGATGCCGCTCGTCACGGAACCCTGCGAGCGACTGACGAAGGTGCACGAGCGGTCGCGGCCCGCTGGGAGCAATTCATCGAGTACCTCTGCCTACATCTCAGCCAGGAACTCGGAGTTGACGTGAAGCACCTGAAGGCGCGCAAGAAGAGCGCCGCCGACCGGGTGGCTGACGCCACCAAGGAACTGGCCGACGCAGGGCTGTTGACCCGCTCGATCCGGGTTCCCGAAGCCGTCGGATCGATGACGATCACCGCCGATCTCCGAGCAAAGCTGGTGACCACCTCGGTCGAGATCGCTGCTCCGAAAGACAGGAAGCGGCCGAAGGCCAAGCTGAACTGGATTCTCCGCCAGGTCAAGGACGCGCCCGATGACCTCCGCATCGATGTCCGCTTCGCTTCGACCCGTCAAAGCGCCTCGGAGCTTCTCGGAGACTGTCGAGATGCACCGGAGCGATTGATGCTCTCCGACGACCCAAGGCGGGAACCCCGTGCCTTCATCCTCGCTCGCTCGCTCCCGATGGGCAAGAAGGCCGGGCTTGACCGAGGCGGCTTCGCCGCTGACATTCGCAAACAGGCGACCGACTTCTATCGGGACCTCGTGCAAGACCTGCGACCGCCCCCGACTGAAGCGCCCAAGCTTCCGGAGAAGGAGGAGGTGCAGCAGCCTCCTCAGAAAGAGCTACTGCCAGCGTCCCTCGCGGAGACGCGGCGAGAGCAGTCCCGAGGTCTCGGTGATCTGGGGCAGTTGGGGTCGGCAGGCTACTTGGATGGGGCTGAGGTGGCACCGAGGGTCGACTAGCGCGTTCTGCGCAATCGCCCTGCTCCGAGTAGGTCGACGGACCACGCGGAGCAAAGTCACGAGCTTCAGACGTTAATTGCGACCCACTCGATTTCCACGCCTCCGCCCCATCCGTTTCACGCTTCTCGCCACGTCTCCTGGGTCTTGACCGTTTCTCAAATGGCCCATCAGGCACGAGTGTCCAGTGGGCCATTCGGCGGGTCCGATCGGCCGGATGAGACCAAACCTCGACCGGTCTCGGATGGCTCGTCCCCCCCCCCCGGCCATTACTCACCGATCCGAGCGGCCGGGCGGGCCTCGCCCGGCACGATTCGACGCGTCCTATTCGGCCCCGGAAGCGGGCGCCGCGCCCGCGTTGCCCGCGGTGCCGGCTTCAGCGCTGCCCTGGGCGGATTCGGATTCCAGGACGCGGTTCATTTCACGCAGCATGCCGTCGTCGGGCACCTTGACGGGTTCGCACGGTTCGACCGGCCCTTCGGCAATCGCGAGCTGGGCTTCGAAGCCCCCTTCGGGGTTCCCTTCGTAGGGGCCGGGCGATCCGGAGATGACCGCGGTCTGGTCCGGGCGGAAGCCTTCGGGGTCGAGGCTGATGTTCGCGGTCGAAGCGTGGTACTCGTCTTCGGAGATTTCTCCACTCTTGAATTCCTGCGAGCGTTCGCGCCACTGCTGGACACTCATGACCCCGATCGTCAACGCCGGCGCCGGACCGCTCACGGTCATCCCGCCGATCATCCCGCCCAGGGAGGTTTTCGCAGTCGATGGCGTGAAGTGCGGTTCGCGACAGGTCATTCCGGCCGGCAGCCAGGTGACCTGTGAGCGGATCCCGGCTTCCGCCAGCGCCCCTTCGAGGCCCGCGGCATCTTCGGCGCTGTAGACCTTGATCGTGACTCCGCCGCCGTCCTGCGGTTCGACCGCGTAAGCGGTAGAGCCCTGGTCGCTACCGGCGCTGACGATCAGCGCCGTGGCTAGGGCGGCGAGGGCGATGCCGCCGCCCAGCGCCAGGCGTGGCCCGCGCCGACGCCAGGCAGATGTGGTGATGGCACTCGGAGCCTCCCCTGCCTGCTCCGCGCCCCGCTCGGCGACGATCGCCTTCAGCTGGGCGCGAAGGCGCTTCTCGTAATCGGTTTCCGGCTTCTGCTCTCGGCTCATGATCGTTCCTCCTTGCTTGTGGTTGATCGGGCCCTCGCCGCCTCCAGCTCGCTGCGCAGCTTGCGCCGCGCCCGGTATAGGCGCACACGGGCCGTGCCGGCTCGCACTCCGACCGCGGCCGCCGCTTCGGTGACCGTCAGCTCATCGACAGCGACCAGCTCCAGCACCGCCCGCTCGGATTCGGGCAGGCGGTCCATCGCCTCATAGAGCCGACGCGACTGGGCCGCCGCGTCGATCCGCGCGTCGATCCGCACTGCCTCCTCCTCATCGAGCAGGGTGCTGCCGCGCAGCCGCTCCTCGCCTGCCCGTTCACGTCCGCGCCGACGACGGTCGTCGGCGACCAGGACACGGGCAATCCCGTAGAGCCACGACTTCGGCGTGCCGCGAGGCTGGTAGCGGTGGGCCGAGTCGATCGCGGCGAGAAAGATCTCCGCGGTCAGGTCGGCTGCCCGCTCCCGATCGCCGACCCGTCGAGCGACAAAGCGCTGCAGGTCCTCGAGGTGCTCGCTGTAGAAGGCATCGAAGAGATCGGGGTCGGTCCCGATCCGGCGCAGCTGCTCAGGGCCGACGCCGTGCGCGCGGGCAGCGACCAGGGCCACACGGCGGCTGAGCGCGCTCGGTGGGTTGGGGAAGGCTCGTTGAGTCTCCATAGCCCCTTAATGGTCGCGGGGAAACAAAGCGTTACCGATGCACGCCAGCGGGTACCGAGTCAGGGGGCGTGGCTCTTCAGGTGGAACCGTGGCTGCGAGAGGAGGCGGACCTCGCCACCTGCAACGGCGCCCCGGATCCGGACATATATAGATAGATGGGCCCGGATCAGATCGAGAGGGAGGGGACACTCGGCCATGAGCTCGGCCAGATCCGCTTCGGCCGGCTCTACCGCGACCAGGGGCGGGCGGTCCTCGGCTACGCGCTGCGACGCGTAGAGGACCCGGAGGACGCCGCGGACGTCGTCGCCGAGACCTTCCTCGTCGCCTGGCGCCGGCTCGATCAGGTGCCGGTGGACGAGGGGGCGAGGCTGTGGCTCTTCGCGGTGGCGCGCCGGGTGATCGCCAACCTGCATCGGGCCGGGCGGCGGCGGACCCGGCTGGGGGAACGGCTGACCGAAACCCTGCGGACCGAGCTCGCGACCCAACCGGCGGTGACCGGCGAGGCGGCGGAGGTGCTGCGAGCGATCGGCGGGCTGGGTGACGACGACCGCGAGCTGCTGCTGCTCGTCTCCTGGGAGGAGCTCTCGCCCGGGGAGGCGGCGAAGGCCCTCGGGATCTCCTCGCTCGCCGCCCGCAGTCGCCTGCACCGGGCGCGGCGGCGGCTGCGGACCTTGCTGGAGCAGCGCGACCGGGCGGGAAGCAACGCCGCCGAACTCGACATGGAGGAAGCAAGATGACGACGCGTGAGATGGAGAGGGCGCTCGGCGCCGCCAACCCGGTCGGCAGGGGCCGGCTCGACGGGCTCGACCTCGAGGCGATGGAAGCCGACCTGCTCGCCGACCTCGAGCTCGACTTCTCCGCGCTCGGCGAGCCCGAAGCGGCGCGCCCGCGCCGGCGGCGCTTCGTGCTCGCCCTCGGCTCGGCGGCGCTCGCCGTCGCCCTCGCCGCCGTCGCCCTGCTGACCGGGGGCGGCTCCGATCGCCCCTCGCGCGCCTACGGCGCCGAGCTGGTCCGCTTTGCGGAATCGACGCCGCAGCTGCTGCTCGAGGGCCCGGGGTGGCGGGTCGAGGACGTCTACGAGTCGCCGCAGGGTCCTTACCAGCCGCGCGGCAGCGGCGGCGAAGGATCGATGGAATTCGTCACCGGCAAGCCGGTCCCGCAGGAAAGGATCCTGGTCACGGGCAACATCGAAACCGGTCAGCACGAGCGGGGGATGCTCCCCGCCGCGGTGCGCCAGCGCAAGGTCGAACTCGCCTGGCGCCACGGCAGCCTCCGGGAAGCTCTCCCGCCCGCCCGCGGGCAGCTTCACAGCCATGGCCAACACTGGACCAAGGCGCCGGTCCTGGGCACGACCGCCGACGTCGACACGCGAGACGAAGTCTTCGTCAACCAAGGCGGCCCCGGCGATCGCCAGATGACCGCGTTCTGGTCGGAAGGCGGCTACGTGCTCGAACTGCGCGCCGCGGTCTCCGATCTCGCCGCCTTCAAAGAACGGCTCGGCTGGCTGAACCGGGTGGACTCGCAGACCTGGCTCGATGCGATGCCGGCGAAGGTCGTCAAGGCCGCCGACCACGACGCGACAGTCCGCGAGATGCTCAGGGGGATCCCGCTGCCCAGCGAATTCACCCCCGCGCTGATCCCCGACGCCGGCCTCACCACCAACCGCTCTCAGGTGGCGGGCGCGGTTACCAACACCGTCTCCTGCCTCTGGTTCCGCCAGTGGGGAGAAGCCCGCAGAACCGGCGACCGCGCGAAGAGGCTCGAAGCCGAACGGGCGATGACGAGCGCCAGGCGGTGGCCGGTCCTGCGTGAGATGGCGAAGGAAGGCGGCGAACCACTGATCTGGCAGCTGGCGGCGGGAATGCCGAGCGGCGTGGGTCGGCGCGGATGGCGGCTGCTCCCCCAGGCCGAAGCACTGGGCTGCGCCCGGGAGGGGATCCCGGTCCTGCCCTGGAAGCAGCGGCGCCAAGGCGAACGCGGCACCCCTTAGTTGCCAGATACTCCCGTCGCGGTGGCGACCAGCGTGCGGAGGCCGCCGTGGTTGCGATGCTCGCAGAGGTAGATGCCCTGCCAGGTTCCGAGCGCGAGGCGGCCCTCGGTGATCGGCAGGGTCAGGGACGGGCCCAGCAGCGCCGCCTTGATGTGAGCGGGCATGTCGTCGTCGCCCTCCAGCGTGTGGGTCCAGTAGGGCGCGCCTTCGGGGACGGCGCGGTCGAACCAGGCCTCGAAGTCGTGGCGCACTTGCGGCGAGGCGTTCTCGCTCAGCGCCAGCGAGGCCGAGGTGTGCTGGATCAGCAGGTGCAGGAGGCCCACGGAGATCTCCCCCAACTCGGGCAGCGCCTCGAGCACCTCGGCGGTGACGAGGTGGAAGCCGCGCGGGCGCGGCGCCAGCCGGATCTCCCGCTGGGCCCACATCAACGGTCCCCGCCCTGCGGTCGCGCGCAGGCGGGCGTCCCTCCCGGCAAGCGCTGGCGGTTGGCGGCAATCAGGCGATAGGTGTGCGCCGCGGCCGAGGAGATCCCTGGCAGCAGGAGGATGCGGCCGGCGATTCGCCAGACCGGCCCGGCGCTGAGCAGCATCGCGGCGACGGCGCGGTGGCCGGAGAGGACGGTGCTGTCGGGCTCGACCCACTGCAGGGCTTCGCTCGCCTGCTCCTCGCTGACGCCGTGCGCCTCAAGGTCGGCGAATTGCCAGGCGACGATCTCGGCCTCGGGCCGGATCCGCCGTTCGACCAAACCGACGCAGCTCGTGCAGAAGGCGCAGTCGCCGTCGAAGAGGAGAATCGCGCCGGGGAGTGCTCATGCCATCCACACGATGGCGCAAGGCATAATCAGATAATCTGATGCTGTGAAACAGCTCAGCGCCCCGAAGCCGCGCGACGCTTCTCCGATGTTCTCGACAGTGTCGAGTCCGATCACGAGCTTTCATTGTCGTCCGACATGGCCCGGTCGAGCGACAATCTGTCCGGCCCTGGCAGTGAACCGGGCGCGCATCGAAGGCCGCTCGCGGAAGAACGTCCCCGACGCTGGTGGCCGGCTAGCTGCGAGAGATGCGGGATGGCGTCGGCCCTGGAACCGACCCCTGGCACGACGATTCTCGATACCACGGTCCTAGTCGACGCCGAGCGTCACGGGCCGATGGTCCTCGATCACCTGATGGAAGACGAGGACGATGTCGCGATCGCCGCGATCAGCGTCGCCGAGCTCTCCGTTGGCGTCGAGCTGGCGATACGCTGGAGCGTCGATCAAGCCGGGCGGCGTTCGTCGCCGGCGTACTGGATCGTCTCTCGGTCGAGGCTACGACGTTGACGTCGCACAAGCGCAGGGGCGCTGCTCGCGCAAACTGGCGCAGTGGCCAGCCGCTAGGCGCCCATGAGCTCGATCATCGCCGCGCACCGCGCGGATGTCTCGCGGGCGGTGTTCGCTGAATGCCGTCCCGCAGGGTTGCCGGTGCGCCATTTCGTCACGATTCGAGGCCGTGGAGGTGGCTCCGGTGTCGAGAAGCAGTCGAAGCTGCGGCGCGCGAGCATCGCGCCGGAGGAGTCCCGAGCGGTGGCGACCAGCTTGCCGCCGTGCAGCTTCCCGACCAGGAAGGCGACGAAGAAGCTGAAGGGCTGCCCGAGACGGAACCGGCGGACGAACCGCGCCGGAATCGGCACCACTTCGACCGGCACGGACGCCCCGTTCAGGCGCGCTTCGACCGATGCCACATCCGGGCTGACGCGGCCGTGCAGCGCCAGCAGCTGATCGCCGGGAAAGCTGTTGCCGCCCAGGCCCATCGTCATGTAGGGCCCTTCGGGGAGGACGCCGCAGCCGGAGCCAAGCGAGCTGCGCTCCTGGGTCAGGTCGAGCTCGAAGCACGGCTTTCCCAGTAGCCACCTTCCCTGGCTCTTGCCCTTCGGCTGCCGCGGCCAGTAGGTGATGAATTCGTAGCGGCCGCCGTGGGGCGCCGGGCCGACCGCGAGGACGTGGGCGGGCTGGCCTTCGGCCGAGGTTCCCCGCGTCCATTTGTGCCGCAGCTGGCGCAGGCTCGGGTGCTCGCCGGGCTGGCCGAAGCCGAGCCGGTCGCCGACCCAGGAGGTGAACGCCTGTCCAGGGGGCGTGAACAGAGTGAGTGCGGTCAGCGCGACCAAGAGCGTGGCGAAGGCGGCGGCCAGGCGCGGGGAGAGACGGGCGGATCCCCGGCGACCGTCGGGCCGCATCGCTCGAACCCGTAGCGGAACGGCGGCGGCGGCTCGCTCGCGGGCCAGGTCCGGCTCGGGCGGCCGCAACCCCGCGAGGCGGCGGATCAGGGTGGCGTCATCCATCGTCTTCCTCCAGTTCGTTGCGCAGTTGATCGAGTCCGCGGCGCAGGCGCGAGCCGACGGTGCCGCGGCGCAGGCCGAGCAGCTCGGCGATCTCGTTGGTCCCGTAGCCGGCGACGTGACGGAGGACGACGACGGCGCGGTGCTCGGGAGAGAGCGCGGCGAGCGCCTCGAGCAACGCGGGGTCGGGGTCCGGCTTGCCCAGCCGGCGGAGCGACGAGCCTGGTGACCTCCTCGCGGCGGCTCCGCGCCCGCGACCAGTCGATCGCCCGGTTGGCGACGATCCGATGCAGCCAGGGCCGAAAGGGTCGCCGCGCGTCGAAGCGCCCGAGGCTCGCGAGCATCGAGACCAGCGCCTCCTGGGTCACGTCCTCGGCGAAGTGCCGGTCGCCGAGGATCGCGTAGGCGATGCGGTAGGCCCCGTCCCAGTGGCGCTCGACCAGCGCCGCGGCAGCCTCCTCGGACCCGCCCCGCGCCGCCCGCAGCAGCTCGCGGTCGGAGCGCTCACGGCGGCGCGGCACTCCCAGCGGGGTCGGCGCCACGCCCTCGATCTCTCCGGTCTCGGCCATCTACATCTAATACGTCCTTGGGGGGATAGATGCTCCCGGGGAGTCCAAGCTCGGCGGCCGGCGAGTTCGGGGCGGGGCAAGGCGCGTTTGTTGCGCACGTGCGCAACAAAGGCGCCTTGTCAAGCAGCCCCTTTTCCCACCGCTTCCTCGAGGCTCGACCAGCGCGACTCGCGCAGCCGCTGGCTGAGGCCGCGGTTGATCCGGTGGGCCCAGAGCGGGCCCTCGTAGACGAAGGCGGTGTAGGCCTGCAGCAGGGTGGCGCCGGCGAGGACTCGCTCCCAGGCGTCGTCGGCGCTCTCGATCCCGCCGACCGAGACCAGCGGCAGGCGGCCGCCGGTGGTGGCGTGGAGCAGCCGCAGGACCTCGAGCGAGCGGGCCTTCAGCGGCCGGCCGGAGACGCCGCCGCCGTGGCTCTGGGCGGCGAGCTCGGCGGCGCCGGCAGCGGCGAGCGAGGTGTCGATCGTCGTGTTGGTGGCGATGATCCCGGCCAGGTCGAGCTCGATCGCCAGCGCCGCGATCGCCTCGATCTCGGCGTCGGCGAGGTCGGGGGCGAGCTTGACCAGCAGCGGCAGCTGCGGCCGGCCGCAGGCGTTCAGCTCCGCGCGGACGCCGGCGATCAGCTCTCCCAGGCGCTCGACCGACTGCATCTGCCGCAGGCCGGGGGTGTTGGGCGAGCTGACATTGAGCGCGAGGTAGTCGGCGTAGGGGGCGAGCGTGCGGGCCGAGAGCCGGTAGTCGGCGACCGCCTCGTCGAGCTCGACGACCTTGGTCTTGCCGATGTTGATCCCCAGAACCTCTCCCCTGCGCCGGCGCGCGGCGCGGGCGGCGATCGCCTCGGCTCCCTCGTTGGGGAAGCCCATCGCGTTGATCAGCCCGCGGTCCTTATATAGACGGGTGACGTTGCGCGGCGTCCCCGGCTGGGGCTGGGCGGTGGCGGTGCCGACCTCGACGGCGCCGAAGCCGAGCGCCATCAGCGGCTCGAACCAGGTCGCGTTCTTGTCGAGCCCGGCGGCGATCCCCAGCGGCGTGCGGAACTCGAGCCCGCCGAGGTGGACGCGCAGGCCCGGGTCGCGCGGCCCCAGCAGCCGGTCGATCAGCGCCAGGAGGCCGGGGACGGCGGCGAAGAAGCGCATCGTCCGCGCCGCCAGGTTGTGCGCACTCGGGGCGGGGAGACGGCGCAGGACGAGGTTGAAGAAGGCGCGGTAGATGACGCAACGCTATCCCCATGAGATAGTCGACGGGTGAGCGACTTCCTGGTCAAGCGCGGGGACCTCGGCGAGTGCCGGGTGGCCGAGTCCGAGACCCCCGAGGTCGGCCCCGGGCAGGCGCTGCTGCGGGTCGAGCGCTTCGGGCTGACCGCCAACAACGTCACCTACGCGGTGATGGGCGAGGCGATGAGCTACTGGGACTTCTTCCCGGCACCGGACGGCTGGGGGCGGGTGCCGATGTGGGGCTTCGCCGAGGTCGAGGCCAGCGAGGTGGACGGGGTCGCCGCGGGCACCCGGATCTACGGCTACCTGCCGCCCTCCTCCCACCTGCTCGTCACCCCTGTCAGCGTCGACGGCGCCGGCTTCGTCGACGGCTCGCCGCACCGCGCGGCGCTGCCCTCGGCCTACCACCGCTACCTGGCGACCGGGCCCGACGCCTTCTACTCGGCGGCGACGGAGGAGATCCAGATGCTGCTGCGGCCGCTCTTCTTCACCTCCTTCCTGATCGACGACCAGCTCGACGACGACGGCCTCGCGACCCGCGGCCCGATCCTGATCTCCAGCGCCTCGAGCAAGACCGCGATCGCCGCCGCCTTCCTGCTCTCCCGGCGCGAGGGGGTCGAGCTGGTCGGCCTCACCTCGCCGGGCAACGCCGAGTTCGTCGCCGGGCTCGGGATCTACGACTCGACCGTCAGCTACGACGCGATCGACTCGCTGCGGCGCACGGCCGCCACCTATGTCGACGTCGCCGGCGACGGCGCCGTGCGGCAGGCGGTCCACAGCCACTTCGGCGACGACCTCGCCCACAGCATGGCCGTCGGCCTCACCCACTGGGAGGAGCTCGGCGCCGGGGCGGGCGAGCTGCCGGGACCGACGCCGACGCTCTTCTTCGCCCCCGACCGGGTGGTCAAGCGCTCCGAGGACTGGGGGCGCGCCGGCCTCGAGCAGCGCGTCGCCGAGGCCTGGCACCCGTTCTGCGAGTGGACCGGCGGCTGGCTGCAGACGATCCCCGGCCAGGGCTTCGAGGGACTGCGCGAAGCCTGGCTCGAGGTTCTGGCCGGCGGCGTCGACCCCCGCCACGCTCACGTAATTTCGCTGCGGTGAACACCGTCCCCGACGCCGTCTTCGCCGACCTCCCGGAGGCGTTTCGTGAGAGTTTCGATCTCTGATCCGCAGGGATGTCGAGAACGGGGCGGCGGCTCCGACAGACTGGTAAACGCGCCGGCAAGCTGGGCGCGACGACAAGGAGGCGAAGATGAAGTTCATGCTGCTGCAGGCCTACGGCGGAGTCAAAGCCGAGATCCCGCCGATGCCCGAGTGGGCCCCGGAGGAGGTCAACGCTCACATCAAATACCAGAAGGACCTCAACGCCGAGCTGCGCGAGCGCGGCGAGCTGGTCGACGCGCGGGGGCTGGCCTCGCCGGCCCTGGCCAAGTTCGTCGTCTCCGACGGCGGCGGCTCGCCGGTCATAACCGACGGCCCCTTCTCGGAGTCCAAGGAGCTGCTCGCCGGCTACCGGCTGATCGACGTCGAGTCGCTGGAGCGGGCGCTGGAGATCGCCGCCCAGGGATCGGCCGCGCCGGGACCGGGCGGCGTCCCGATCGAACAGGAGATCGAGGTCCGCGAGGTGATGGGTCCGATCGAACACTGAGCCCAAACGCGTGGTTCCATTGGGACGGAATGCGTGCCAAAGGAACCGCGGACGGATGAGACGACGGGACGAAACCGAGGACCTGCTGCGCGAGGCCGCGCCGCGGGTCCTCGCCGCGGTGGTGCGGCGCTTCGGCGACTTCAGCGCTTCCGAGGACGCGGTCCAGGAAGCGCTGATCGACGCCGCCCGCCAGTGGCCGGCCCAGGGGGTGCCGGAGAGCCCGGTCGGCTGGCTCGTCCACGTCGCCTCGCGGCGGATGACCGACCGGATCCGCAGCGACTCGGCGCGGCGCGATCGCGAGGAGGCGGTGGCGGCCGACCGGGCCGAGCCGCGGCCGGGGGACGAGCACGACGACACCCTGCTGCTGATGCTGATGTGCTGCCACTCGGCGCTGACCCCGGCCTCGGCGATCGCCCTCACCCTGCGCGCGGTCGGCGGCCTGACGACGGCCGAGATCGGCGACGCCTTCCTCGTTCCCGAGGCGACGATGGCGCAGCGGATCAGCCGCGCCAAGCAGACGATCAGGGCCTCGCCGGAGCCGTTCGCGATGCCGGGCGAGGCGGAGCGGGAGGAGCGGCTGCGCTCGCTGCTGCGGATCGTCTACCTGATCTTCAACGAGGGCTACGTCGCCAGCAGCGGCGCCGAGCTGGCGCGGGCCGAGCTCAGCGGCGAAGCGATCCGGCTGGCGCGGATCGTCCGCCTGGCGCTGCCCGAGGACCCCGAGGTCGGCGGCCTGCTGGCGCTGATGCTGCTGACCGACGCGCGGCGCCCTGCCCGCAGCGACGCCGACGGCGAGCTGATCCCGCTCGAGCGCCAGGACCGCTCGCTCTGGGACCGGGAGCTGACCGCGGAGGGGCTGGCGGTCCTCGCCGAGGCGCTGCGCCACGGCGCCGTCGGCGAATACCAGCTGCAGGCGGCGATCGCCGCCGAGCACGCCAAGGCTGCCCGCGCCGAGGACACCGACTGGCGCGAGATCCTCGGCCTCTACGGCCTGCTGGAACGAGTCTCGCCCAGCCCGATGGTGGCGCTGAACCGGGCGGTCGCGGCGGCGATGGTCGACGGCCCGCGGGCCGGCCTCGACCTGATCGCCGACCTCGACCAGCAGCTCGCCGGCAACCACCGCCTGCACGCGGTCCGCGCCCACCTGCTGGAAATGTGCGGCGAGGATGCGGCGGCAATCGCCGAGTACCGCGCCGCCGCCGAGCTGACCAAGAGCCTGCCCGAGCGGAATTACCTGACCACCCAGGCCGCGCGGCTCAACGCCAAGCGCCAAACGCAATGAGAGGAGAGAGAGATGACTGCCGACAACCGGATCGAGCCGAGGCCGATCGGCCGGGTCGAGTCGCCGCTGCGCGACCTCGCCGCGGCGCCGAAGCAGGGCGACGAGGGCGCTCCCGATGCCTGGCTCGCGATCGATGCGGAGTTCGCCGCCGCGCTGGAGGGGATCGAGCCCGGCGCCGGGCTGCTCGTCCTCACCTGGCTCGATCGCGGCGACCGCGAGGTGCTTGCGGTCCACCCCCGCGGCGACGCCTCGCGCCCCCTCATCGGCGTCTTCGCCACCCGCTCCCCCGACCGTCCCAACCCGATCGGCCTGCACCGGGTCACGGTGATCGAGGCCGAGGGATGCAGGCTCCGGGTCAGCGGCCTGGAGGCGCTCGACACGACGCCGATCCTCGACCTCAAGCCGGTTCTCGACGCCGACCCGGACGCGCGCTGAGAGATTTCGCCGCCGGCTGTCGATTCGGCCCGATCCCGTTCGTCTAAGTCGCGACCACACCCAACCTGAGGAGGAAGCGATGAGCACGACGACGATGCAATCGAGGATGGAAAACCCGGCACTGGCAGTCCCCGGCGCGCTCGAGGCGCTGCATGCGCTCGCCAACTCGGCCAAGGACCAGGGCCTGCCGGCGACCACAGCGCAACTCGTGCACCTGCGGGCGAGCCAGATCAACGGCTGCTCCGCCTGCGTCGAGATCCACGCGGCGGAGCTGCAGGGCTCCGGTCAGCCCGACGAGGTCTGGGAGCAGGCCGCCAAGCATTACGACGAGCAGGCGCTGGGCGCGCTGGTGATCGAGATCGCCTCGATCAACGCCTGGAACCGGATCAACGCGACGATCCACCAGGTCGCGATGCCCTTCTCCGGCTGAGCCAGAATTCAATTCAAAGGAGGAACGATGAAATACATGCTGCTGATCCATCAGGGCGACACCCCGCTGCCGGGCACCCCGGAGTGGGACGCGATCTCAGACGACGAGAAGGCCCAGGTCTACGCCGACTACCAGGCGCTCGGCGAAACTCCCGGCTTGACCGCCGGCGAGCGCCTGCAGGGACCCGAGTCGGCGACCACCGTCCGGGTCCGGGGCGGTGAGACGCTGGTCACCGACGGGCCCTTCGCCGAGACCAAGGAGGCGCTCGGCGGCTGGGCGACGTTCGAGGCCGACGACCTCGACGCGGCGATCGAGCTGGCCTCGCGGATCCCGGCCGCGCGGATGGGCGGCGGGATCGAGATCCGTCCCTTCGTGGAGGGCTGACGATCCTCGACCAGGCCTACCGCGAGCAGTGGGGGCGTGTGCTCGCCGCCCTGATCGGCTTCCTCGGCGACTTCGACCTCGCCGAGGAAGCCAGCCAGGAGGCCTTCGCGATCGCCGCCGAGCGCTGGCCACGCGAGGGCGTTCCCTCCAGCCCCGGCACCTGGCTGGTGACGACGGCGCGCAACCGGGCGATCGACCGGATTCGCCGCGACCGCACCTTCGCCGCCAAGGCCCGCCTGCTCGACGCCCCCGAAGCTGTGGAAGACGGGGATCCGATGGAAGCGACCGCCTTCCCCGACGAACGGCTCGAGCTGCTCTTCACCTGCTGCCACCCGGCGCTCAGCACCGAGGCGCAGGTGACGCTGACGCTGCGCACGCTGGGTGGGCTGACGACCGCGGAGATCGCCCGTGCCTTCCTCGTCCCAGAGCCGACCATGGCCCAGCGCCTGGTCCGCGCCAAGAACAAGATCCGGACCGCCGGGATCCCCTTCCGGATCCCGCCCGATCATCTGCTGCCCGAGCGGCTGGCCGCGGTCGGGGCGGTCGTCTACCTGATCTTCAACGCGGGCTACGGCGGCCGCGGCGATCTCGCCGCCGAGGCGATCCGGCTCGGCCGGGCGCTGGCCGAGCTGATGCCCGACGAGCCGGAGGCGCAGGCCCTGCTGGCGTTGATGCTGCTGCACGACTCGCGCCGGGCGGCGCGGCTGCGCGACGGAGAGCTGGTGCTGCTGGCCGACCAGGACCGCTCGCTCTGGAACGAGGAGGAGATCGCCGCGGGACGCGCAGCGCTGGCGCGGGCGATCGCCCTACACGGCCGCGGCCCCTACATAACCCAGGCCGCGATCGCTGCCCTGCACACCGAGCAGCCGACCGACTGGCCGCAGATCGCCGCCCTCTACGGCGAGCTTGCCCGCCTCACCGACTCGCCGGTGGTCGAACTCAACCGCGCCGTCGCCGTCGCCGAGACTGAGGGGCCCGAGGCGGGGCTGGCGATCGCCGACGGCCTCGAGCTCGACGGCTACCTCTACCTGCACTCGACCCGGGGCGAGCTACTGCGGCGGCTCGGGCGCGAGGAGGAGGCGCGAGTGGCGTTCAGCCGAGCGCTGGAGCTGGTCGAAGACGAGGCGGAGCGGCGGTTGCTGGAGCGGCGGTTGTAGCGAAGGCCGTGAGGCGCATCCGTCATGAGTCCTGCTCTCGCGCCGCGAGTGCGGCCTTCTCCTCAGCCCGTACCTTGAGCAGGCGCCAGCCGAAGAAGGCGGCGACGCCGACGACCAGGATCGCGACCGCCGCCAGCCCGCCGACCTCGATGATCCGCTTGACGACCGAGCCCGCGAGGTAGGCGGCGAGGCCGATCGAGGTCGCCCAGGCGATCCCGCCCAGCGCGTTCCAGAAGAAGAAGGTGCGCCAGCGCATGTGGGTGATCCCGGCCAGCCAGGCGGCGGCGATCCGCAGGCCGGCAACCCAGCGGCCGAGGAAGACGGCCTTCGGGCCGTGGCGCTCGAAGAACGGCTCGCCCTTGGCGATGATCGCCTGCCGGTGTCGTTCCCCCAGCCCGGGCCGTTCCAGCAGCCGCCGTCCGCCGTGGCGGCCGATCAGGTAGCCGACGTTGTCGCCGACGATCGCGGCGACGGCGGCGATCACGATCACCAGGGCGATGTTGAGCTGGCCGTCGTGGGCCAGCAGTCCGGCGGCGATCAGCGCCGTCTCGCCCGGGACCGGCAGCCCGGACGACTCGAGGCCGACGAGCGCGGCCAGCGCCAGGTAGCCGAGGTGGGCGGGAACCGAGAGTAGGGCCGCCGGCATCTGCGCAGTCTCGCTGACGCGTCGGCTTGACAGTGCGGCAGTCATTTGGGACGCATACCGTCCGAAACGACTGCCGCAACCCTGCGGGCCGGCGCATAGTCGACCTGGCTCGGTGTCAGGTAGGCGCGTTCCATTCTTCAACGGTGCGGATGGAGGATCGGCCGCGACCGCGTTAGGGTTGAGCCGGTGAGGCCGGGAGCATCGATCCGCCTGTGTCTGTTGTCGCTGCTCGCCGCGGCGCTGGTCTGGGCGGCGCTGCCCGTGCCGGGTGCGGGCGCGTCGAGCGGGCTGAAGTTCCTCGGCTGCCTGAGCGGCAAGCTGCCGCCGGTGAAGCAGCCGCGCCTGGCGCGTCCGGGCGGCTGCAGGCTGACCCAGCGCGCCCAGCTCGACGCCGAAGGCTCGGGCCTCAACCACCTCTTCGGCCTCACCGCGAGCCCTGACGGACGCTCGCTCTACGCCGTCTCCTCGCGGGAGGACAGCGTCCTCGGCTTCAGCGCCGGCCCGCTCGGCCTGAGGCAGTGCTTCAGCGGCAACCGCAGGCTGGGCCGGCACGGGACGGGGGCCTGCGCGCTCTTTCCCCACGCCGGGACCGAGGACGCGACGACCGGCTTCAACGGGGTCCGGTTCGCGACCGTCAGCCCCGACGGCCACAGCCTCTACACCGTCTCCGCCGACAACGCGATCGGCATCTTCTCCCGCCGCGCCGGCAGCGGCAGTCTCACTTACCGCGGTTGCCTGACCGGCGGCAAGGGCCGCAACAGCGCCTCCGAGAACGGCGCCTGCAAGACGATCCCGACCGCGACGCAGGCCTATGACGGGGTCGACTCCGGCCTCGGCGGCATCGCTTCGCTGGCGGTCAGCCCGGACAACCGCTTCGTCTACGTCGCCGCCGCGGGCGACGCCGCGGTGACCACCCTGGCCCGCGCCGAAGACGGCTCGCTCAGCTTCCGCGGCTGCGTCAGCGGCGGCATCTCCGGCTTCGTCGCCGGCCTGGCCAGCCCCTGCGCCATGCTGCCGCTCAGCGGCGACAACCCGCACCACTCCGGCCTGCGGGGGATCAGCCAGATCGCGATCAGCCGCGACGGCACCTCGCTCTACTCCAGCTCGCCGAAGACCTCCTCGGTCGCCGAGTTCCGCCGCGATCCGACGACCGGCGCCCTCACCTACAGCGGCTGCGTCACCGGGGAATACGGTCGCGGCACCGGCCCCGGCGACCCCTGCACGCCGATCCCGACCGCGGTCGACGTCGGCTTCGACTCCGGGATGTGGCTGATCAAGCAGCTGCAGATCAGCCGCGACGGCCGCTCGCTCTACGGCCTCGCCCGCGGTGACGACGCGGTCGACAGCTTCAGCCGCGACCCCGCCACCGGCGCCCTCACCTACAGCGGCTGCGTCACCGGCAGCAGCGACCTCGCCGAAGACATCGGCAACCCGAACCCCTGCTCGACGCTGCCCGGCGCGGCGCCCCACGGCGACGGATCCGGCCTCGGCCAGCCGGCGGCGCTGGCGCTCGACCCGCGCGGCCGCAGCCTCGTCGTCGCCTCCTCCAAGGACTCGGCCCTGAGCCGCTTCGCCCGCAACCCGACCAGCGGCTCCCTCCGGTTCAAGGGCTGCCTGACCGCCAACCCCAAGCTCGGCCGCCCCGCCGGTCCCTGCACCCTGGAGCGGGGCAAGGACGGCGTCCACCAGCTCGGCTTCGCCGGGCTCAGCTCACTCGCCTTCGCCCGCGGCAAGCTCTTCGCGACCGCCAGCGGCCAGTCGGCGATCAGCAGCTTCTCGCTCGCCGGTCGGTTGAACGAGCAGGCCGAGCGGCCGCCGCCGCGAGCTAGAGTCGGGGCAAGCAAGCAACGAAAGCGAGGCGCGATGGCCGAGTGCACGCATCTGGACCAAGTTCGGGTCACCCGACTACCGGAGTCGACGCCCGGCTGCGAGGACTGCCTCGCCGTCGGCGATCCCTGGCTGCACCTGCGGATCTGCCTCAGCTGCGGCAAGGTCGGCTGCTGTGACGACTCGCCCAACCGCCACGCCAGCGCCCATGCCGCCGAGTCCGGCCATCCCCTGATCCGCTCGATCGAGCCACGCGAAGACTGGTCCTGGTGCTTCGTCGACGAGATCGGGATGGTGATCCCCGAGGTGCGGGGCGAGACCCGGATCCCGCCCTCCCCGCTCGGCGGCTGAAGGCGCGGCCGTGACGTCCGGCGGCTCGACGATCGTCTTCTTCCCCGAGGGGGCGTTCGGGCCGACCAACAACTGCGTCGGGATCGGCGACGTCCTGCGCGCCCGCGGGCATCGGGTCGTCTTCATCCTCGAGGAGTCCTTCGCCGGCACGCTTGAGGCGCAGGGCTTCGAGGAGCGGCTGATGCGGCTGACGCCGCCGCCGGAGACCGAGGAAGTCCCGGGGCAGTTCTGGAAGGAGTTTGAGTGTCGCCACTTGCAGTGGCCCCAGGGTCGACACCTGAACTGGCCCCACCTCCTGCCAGTTATCGGTTGGTCTGATTGTGCCTGATGCGCCGTGGGGCCGTCACCGCGGAGCCGAGCCCGAAGGGCGAGCGCAGCGGTGACGGCGGCGGCTCGTGCCCTCCTCAGCCTCCCTTCCCGGCGGCGCGTTTCTCCAGCCCGTGGCGAAAGCGCCAGGACTCCTCGCCGGTCTCGATGATGTGGGCCTTGTGGGTGAGGCGGTCGACGACCGCCTTGGCCAGGCGGGCGTCGGCGAACACTTTCGTCCACTCGCCGAAGGGCAGGTTGGTCGTCACCATCAGCGAGCCGCGCTCGTTGCGCTCGGAGATCACCTGGAAGATCAGCTCCGCCGCGCCCTCGGGCAAGGCGAGATAGCCAAGCTCATCAAGGACCACGAGCTCGGTGCGCGCATAGCGCTTCACCACTCTGCCGAGCTCCCGCCGCGACTCCGCTTCCTGCAGCTCGTTGGCCAGCCCGGCGAGGGTAGTGAAGCGCACCCGCCGCCCCTGCTGGCAGGCGCAGACCGCCAGTGCGGTCGCCAGCATCGTCTTGCCGGTCCCCGACTCCCCGACGAAGATCACCGACTCGCGGTCGTCGATCCAGGAGCACTCGGCCAGGGCCGCGATCGTCGCCTGAGGGATCTTCGGGTTGTCGGCGAAGCGGAATTCCTCCAGGCGCTTCATCACCGGGAAGCGGGCTTCGACCAACCGGCGCCGTTCACGCCGCTCGGCCCGCTCCTGCTGCTCGGCCTCAAGCAGGGCGGCGAGGTAGGCGATCGGGGTCTGCTGGTCACGTGTCGCCTCGGCGGCCATCGCCCGGAAGCGGGCCTTGACCGTCGGCAGCTTCAGCTCGCCGGCGTGGGCCTCGATCAACGCCTCCAGCGCCGCGCTCTTGGCGTTTGCGTTCTTCGCGGCCATCAGACCGCCTCCCGCAGGCGGTCATAGTCCGAGAGGTCCGCCGGTGGTGGCGAGCCGATCCCCACCAGGCGCTCCTCCAGCTGCAAGGCTGGGGTGCTGGGACGCTCGACCCGGCGCGCCAGGAGCGCCACCGCCCGCCCGTCGTGGGCACCGGCGGCGAGGGCGCTGTTGACCGCCATCTCGACCCGGCGGGGACCGACCTCACGGTTCAACAGCAGCACCTCGACCATCTGCCGGGCGGCCTCTGAGCGGCCGGCCTTGCCTTCGATCTCACTCCAGAGCCGATCGAAGCACGGTGGCCAGTCGCCGCGGTCGCGCTGCTGGCGCAGGGCCAGGGAGCGGGCCAGGGCACCGGGCTTGCGGCTCAGCAGGTCGAGGTAGTGATCGAGCTGGGCGGAGGTGCCGTGGCGCCCGGCCAGGCGCTCGTGGGTGGCGATGACCTTGCCGTCGTGCCAGACCGCGATCTCCCGCGCCCCGACCTGGGCCCGGACCTTCATTCCGACCAGGCGGGCCGGGACCGAGTAGCGGTTCTGGCGGACCGTGATCAACGCCTTGGAGTCAACGCGCGGGCTCGCCTCCTCGGCGACGCAGTGGGGCTCGGCGGGGAGGTCGTTCAACAACCGGCGCTCACGCGCCAGCATCACTCCGACCGGCTCACGGCGGCCGACGATCCTGCGATCGAGGTCTGACCAGCAGGCCGCGGCCAGGCGCTCGTTCAGCTCGCCCAGCGACCCCACCTTGGGCACCGGCACCAGGTGGCGGCGGCGAAAGCGCCCGACCTCGCTCTCCACGCCGCCCTTTTCGTGGGCTCCTCGCACCCCGGTCAGGCAGAAGGAGGAGTCGAAGCCGTAGTGGGAGCGCAGGGCGACGAAGCGGTCGGACTCCACCCGCCGGCGCCCCTTCAGCACTTGGGCCACGGCGGCCTTCAGGTTGTCGTAGCGGATCAGGTGAAAGACGCCGCCGAAGAACTCCAAGGCGCCGACGTGGCCCTCGAGGAAGGCCTGCTGGGTCTCGGACTCAAAGGCCACCACGAAGGCGGCGCCGGAGTGGCAGGCGCGCATCAGAAACAGGTGGACCTTCTGCGGCTCCCCGCGCACGATCACCTGCGCCTCCCCCCAATCGACCTCGGCTTCCACGCCGGCCTCAGAGACCAGCGGCACGCAGGCCTCGACCTCGCCGATCTCACGTCGCTTGGCGGCCACGTAGCGGTCGACCTGGCGCTCGGAGACGTCGGCGCCGTGCTCGGCCACCAGCCGCTGCCAGACGCGGCGGGCGGTATGGCGCTGCTTGCGCGGCGCCTCGGTGTCGGCGGCCAGCCATTCGTCGATCACCGCCTTGAACGGGTCCAGTTTGGGTGCCGGGCGGTGTCTCGGCGCTCGCTTGGGTGGCGGCACCGCCGAGTCGAGCGCCTGACGGACAGCACGGCGATGAACGCCGTAGCGTTTTGCCAGCTCCCGGATCGACAATCCCTCCCGCGCGTGATCGCGCCTGATCTGCTCGAACTGTTCCACTCTTGTCACTCCCTCCCGACCTCCGCCTCGCGCTCGATAGAGCGCTCAGCGTCAGCCGCGGTTCGGACGGAGGTGGGGCCAGTTCAAGCGTCGATAGTGGGGCCAGTTGGGATGTCTACACCCAGAGTTCATCCGCGAGACCGCGCCGGTCTTCCGCCGGCCGACGATCGAGCAGCTCGGCGGCTTCATCGCCCCGACCTTCCAGGCCCTGATCGACGGCGCCAAGTACGTCGACGCGCGGCTGCTGGAGATCATCGCGGAGCTCTCTCCCGACGCGATCGTCGAGGACAACGTCGTCAGCTTCCCGGCCCTCTTCGCCTGCGGCCGGCCCTGGGCGCGGATCGCCTCCTGTAACCCAGCCGAGATCAAGGACCCCGACGTGCCGCCGGTGTTCTCCGGGCTGGCGGCGGCGGACCGCTCCGGCTGGGAGGACTTCTGGGCCGCCTACCGCCAGGCGCACGAGGAGATCCACGCCGATTTCGACGAGTTCTGCCGTGCCCACGGCGCGCCGCCGCTGCCGGCCGACGACTTCATCCACGAGAGCCCCGACCTCAACCTCTATCTCTACCCCGAGGCGATCGACTACCCGCGCCGGCGGCCGCTCGGCCCGACCTGGCACAACCTGCAGGCCAGCGTGCGCGCGACCGACGCCGCCTGGGAGCTGCCCGAGCCGCTCGCCTCCGGCAGCGAGCCGCTGATCTACCTCAGCCTCGGCTCGCTGGGCTCGGCCGACGTCGAGCTGATGCGCGGCCTGGTCGCCTCGCTGGCCGCCGCTCCCTACCGGGTGATCGTCTCCAAGGGCCCCCAGGCGGAGGAGTTCGAGCTGGCCGAGAACATGGTCGGCGCCGAGTTCCTCCCCCAGACCTCGATCCTCCCCCAGGTCGACCTGGTGATCACCCACGGCGGCAACAACACCGTCACCGAGTCCCTCTACTTCGGCAAGCCGATGATCGTGCTGCCGCTCTTCTGGGACCAGTACGACAACGCCCAGCGACTGGACGAGACCGGCCTCGGCATCCGCCTCGACACCTACGGCCACGGCAGCGGCGAGTTGACCGCGGCGATCGCTCGGCTGCTCGCCGACGCCGAGCTTCGACGGCGACTGGACGGGATCTCGGGAACGCTGCGGGCGGCCCGGGGTACCGAGCGCGCCGCCGACCTGATCGAGCGACTGGCCGCCGGCGCCTGACGCTCAGAGCTGGGTGGCGATCAGGCCGATCAGGGCGCCGCGACGCGGCGCCCTATTCGCCGGTCTGTTCGAACGTGTGCTGGTAGAGCGTGCTTTCGCCGTTGCCGTAGATCGACTGGACGGCGCTCTGCTGGGTGCAGGCGGGAGCCGGGACTTCGCCGGTGCCGGCCTGGCCGGCGAAGGCGATCCGCTTCAGGCGTTCGTAGAACTCTTCCGACTCTTTGAGAATTTCTTCTTCGGTCCGCGGCTCTCCCTTGCCGTTCAACTTGAAGACACGTTCCTGGAAGGCGGCGCTCTTCGGCGTTTCCGGGTCCAGGGTCGCGGTCACACCCGAACCGCAGTGGGAGACACTGAAGCTCGGTAGGCCCGAGACCAGGCCCTTCGCCCATTGCGGCGGGCTGTAGGCGCTGGTGCGATTGGTGTTCAGGCGACCGCTGTATGAGGCTACGGATTCGGGGTTCAGATGCGCCATCGCCCTGAGGACGAAGGGCTTTTCGCCATCGACCGATTTTTCGGTCAGGAAGAGATTGCTGGCGGAAGCGATATTGCCGAAGAAACCGGTGATCTCGTGCTTGTACAGATTGAGGCCGGTGAGGAGCGGATTGAGATTGCGGATGAATGGATCGACCGCCCGCAGCAGCGGCGGGAAGTTGTCTCTGAACAGCTTGCGCAGGGCCGGGAAGCCGGTCGGAGCCTCGCCGATCACCGTCGAGAGCCCTTCAAAGAAGCCCTTCGCTTCCGGCGCCAGGTTGCCGAAGGCGACCAGCGTCGGCGAGAGCTGTTCGGCGGCCGGGACCAACTGCTTCATCAGCGGGTCGGTGTTGAGCGAGAAGGTCTTCAGCCGTTCGAGGGTCAGCTTCGACTCGTCGAGGAAGGTCGGGAAGGCACGGAAGAGGGCTTCGATGTCCTGATCGCGCGCCGCGGTGGTCTGGAAGACGGCGTTGGAGCTCCGGATCAGGCTCGCCAGCTCCCCTTCGCGACCGCGCAGGGCGTTGAAGGTCGTGGTGCCGTTGCGGAAGAGCTGGGCGACGGCGAGGCGCTGGGTGTCGAGGGTGCGGAAGAGCTTGTCGAATTCGTTGAAGGTCGGTTCGAGCTGACCGATCCCGTATGAGAGTGCCTGCCCCTGGCCGTTGATCGCGACCGCGGCTTCCTGCATCCAGGCCTGGAAGGCGGCGCGGGTCTTCGGGTCGAAGGTGCGGAAGATCTCGTCGAGCTGGACCGACTGGGTGAGGTTGGCCTCGGGCAGGGTGCCGCCGTCCGCCATCTTCGGGCCGTCCCGTGAGCCGGGCGTGAGTTCGATGTAGGTCTCGCCGAGCAGGGTCTTGGTGCGCAGCAGCGCCCGGGTCGATTCCGGCAGCGGCGCGTACTTGTCGTTGATGTCGACGGTCGCCAGCGCCTGCTTGCCGTTCGGCGCCAGGGCGATGCTCTGGACTTTGCCGACGTTGACGCCGGAGATGCGGACGTCGGACTGTTCGGCCAGCGTCGTCGCCTCGTCGAAGGGGATCTTGATCTCGTACGGCTTCGCCCTGAACGGGGTCGGTCCGCCGAAGGTGACCCAGAGGAAGAGCAGGATCCCGAAGCACGACAGCGCGAAGCCGGCGATGATGAGGAGCTGCGTGGTGCTGGGGGCTCGCTTGCTCATTTGGGCTTGTATTCGCAGTGGCCGCTGGACGACTTCTCGCCGACGGGCACCGGGATTTCTTCGGTTCGTGGAATGCCGCCAACCTGCAGGAGGGTCTGCAGGAGCGGCTCCTTTTCGGTCAGGCCATAGGCGAGGTAGGTTCCGGTGCAGGTGATCCCGACCAGGCTTCGAAGGATCGGCCCGCTGGGGTTCTGGAGGTTGAAGGCGGCGTTGAAATCGTGGCTGGACCAGGGGACGTAGAAGAGGAAGCTCTGGTTCCTCTTCCCGCCGGGCGGTTTGTAGGCGAGCTCGTTGAGGAAGCTGTTGAAGCCGCCGAGAGCGTTGCCGAAGTTGCGCACCGTCTTGCTGAAGGGGCCCGACGCTTCGTTGGTGTGGGTCAAGACAGGGCGGATCGTGCGGGTGAAGGGACGGATCTGGGTGCGAATCGGGGTCGTCGTTTCGCGGAAGAGCTTCTCGACCGCCTTGAACGCCGGGGTCGAGGCCTGCGCCTGCGGGATCAGCTTGGTCAGCGCCGGGTAGGCGGCCTGCGAGAAGCGGTTGGAGCTGGCGAGGCCGGCGTTGGCCGCCCGCAGGGTCGCCGGGAATTCCCGCAGCGCGTCCTGGATCGACTGCTGCTGGTTGGCGAAATTGCCGAGGGCGGCGTCGGAGGAGGTGACGAAGCGCCGGATCTCGGCGTCGTGGCGGCCGAGTTCGGTGGTCAACAGGCTGAAGTCGTGGATCACCCGGGCAAGCGCTACATGGCGCTGGGCGACGACCTTGTTCAGCTTCGCCGTGTAGTGGACGAAGGGCTGGAAGCGACGCAGGGCGTTGGAGACGGTGAGGCCGCGGCCGCCGATTCCCTGGGCGCCGCCGGCGACCAACAGCTGGATGTACTGGCGGGTGTCGGCGTCGAGGCTGCCGAGGAAGGCGTCGAGGTTGGTGTTCGGTTCGGTCTGGGCGAGGGTGAATTCCTTGCCGCTTTCGATCGACTTGTCGCCAGTTCCCGGTTCGACCTCGACGATCATGTCGTTGAGGCCGGTTTTCGGCCGCAGCAGGAAGCTCGCGTTGGGGTGGATCAGTTCCATGTACTGGGGCTCGATGTCCATGCCGACGACGGCGTGCCCGTCTTCGAGGTCGACCGAGGTGACCTTGCCGATCTGGATGCCGGCGATGTCGACCGACTGCCCCTGCCCCGGCGTCACCGCCTGGGCGGTCGAGAACTCGGCCGAGATGTGCTCGAATTCTTCGCCGACGAACGGCAGCCAGGACGGCAGCGACGCCTTCTGCTGGGTGAAGATGCCGAGCATCATCGCGATCCCGGCGATCGCCAGGACGACGATCGCGATCGTGTCTTTGCGGTGACCGCGGGACTGGCGGCTGATCCAGGCCTTGAAGTGGGTCCAGCGGCTGACCTGCGGAGTCTGGTCGCTCATGGATTCACCCCCGCCACCGACGGAGTCGGGCTGCCCGCTTCGCCCAGGCCGGCGTTGATGTCCGGAACCGGGTTGGTCTGGCAGCGGACGTCGGGCTTGAGCGGCGGTTCCTTGCCCAGCTGCGGCTGGTTGCCGATCGGGTCGGCGACGGTGGACCCATAGTTGATTTCTTCGCTGAAGGTCTTGCCGGTCACGTTCGGGTTCGGTTCGCCGACGATCACACCGCCGCCGCCGACCTGGGACTGCACATAGGGTCCGTTGCCGTCGAAGTTCTGCGCCGCGCCGGCCAGGTTGACCAGGGTGTAGAGGAACTCGCGGTAGTTGGGGCCGCCGGTGCTGAAGCGGTCGTTGATCACCTGGTTGCCGGTCGGGACCAGCACCCTGGTCGTGCAGAGGCTGAGCCGGTTGAGCTGCGGAATCGTGTTTTCGTTCCCCGCCTGCGCGGCGCCGGCGAGGCCGGGGGTCGATTCCGCCAGCAGCTTGGCGACGCCGCCGCCCTCCTTGCCGGAGAGCAACGGCCGGACCTGCGCGAGCCACGGTTCAGAGGCGCTGATCAGACCCGGCAGCTCGGCCACCGCCGGGGTCAGCTCGATCGCGTAGGTGCGCAGCGGTGGCAGGGTGCGATTGAGGCTGACGAAGGAGGCGTTCGCCACCTTCAGGGTCGGAGCGAGCAGGTGGATCGTCTCCGCGAGGTTATTCGACTGCTTCGCCAGGGCGCCGGTGAAGATGTCGAAGTTGACGATCAGGCCCTGCAGGTCGGACTGCCGGCTGGCGAAGGCGCCGAAGGTGCGCCCGGCGCCGGCGACGAGGCGCTGGAGGTCGCGCTGTTCGGTGCCGAGCAGAGCGTTGGTCACCTGGGCGCTGTAGCGCCCCGCGTCGCCGCCATATTTGAAGGCGCCGTTGAGGGCGCCGGCGCCGGTCACACCGCGGACCTCGGGTAGCTGGTTGAGGTCTTCGGCTGCGGTCGGCACATGGGTCAGCGCCTTGCCGTAGCTCTCGAGCAGCCGGCTGAGGTCGGCGCGGACGGGCGACTGCAGCGCCGTCAGCACCTGGTCGAGCTGGACCGCGGTCGAGGTGTGGCTGACCGGAATCGTGCCGCCGCTGCCGAGTTCCGGCGCGCTGGGGCTGCCGGGGTCGAGGTCGATGAAGAAGTTGCCCTCGAGGAAGATTCGCGGCCGGATCGCCGCGAAGGCATCGTCGTGGATCGGCCGGCCGCTGCCGTCGACCGTGAAGGTGACCTTGGTCGCGTTGCCGTCGCGGCTGGTCGAGATGACTTTGCCGACTTCGACGCCGGCGATCCGCACCGGCGAGTTGAGGGCGACGTTGGCCGAGTTGGCGAAGGTGGCGTTGACCTCGTAGCCGTAGCTGGTGAACGGCACGTGCCCGGTGAAGGCCAGGTAAGGCCCGATCGTGAAGATCAGGATGAAGATGATCGCGATCGCCGCGTTGCCGAGGCGGAAGTTGAAGCGGCGCTTCGTCTTCCCGCCCAGCTGATCGCGCTCCGGCAGACGGCTCACTTGCTGTTCACCTGCCCACGGGTTTTGGTTCCGCCGGCCCAGACGGCGGCTGCGTTGCCGATCACGGTCTTGCCGCGGGCGTACTTCTCGTTGCCGGCTTCGCAGACGTGTGGCTGGCCCGGGGCGCCAGTCTGCGGGAAGGGGTTGTAGTGCAGGTAATTGCCTTCGGCCAGTTCTCCCGTCCCGCCTCCGTTGGCCGGCGCCGACGCGGGGCCGCTCTCGGCGTTCGGCCCTTCGGGCATGTCGGAGCTGACCAGATTGAGCCACTTGCCCTGACTGTTGCCCTGACCATTCGCGTGGGCAAGGTTTTCGAACAGGAGGGTGACGTAGTTGCAGGTGGTCTGGGCGGGGACGATGAATCTGAGCGACGGCTTCAGGACGTTGTTCGTGTCGGTCAAGAGGTTGAGCCCGTTGAACACGCCCGGCGCCTGCTGGAAGGCGACCAGCGCTTCCGCGGTCGGCTGCAGCTGCTCGTTGAGGACCGGCGAGGCGTTGAGGGCCGGCACCCCGGCGTGCAGCGATTCGGCGACGATCGGCGAGGTCTTGGCCAGGGCCCGGGCGCCCGGCTGCAGCGCGGCGAAGAAGCGTTCGGAATCGCGCAGGAAGGGCCGCAAGATCGGCAGGTCTTCGTTCGCCGTGTCGAGGGTCGCCGGGCTCTTCTCGATCGTTTCCTGGATGTACGGGCGGGACACCCGGGCGAAGGCACCGAAGGTCTGGTCGAGGGCGACGAAGAGGCTGGCCTGGGTCTCGGCGACCGGGGCGACGGTGGCGGAGAGCGCCTCGAGCGCCTTCCAGAAGCCGGCGAAGTCGGTGCTGGGGGCGACGAGGGTGCGCAGGACCGGCTGGCCGACGACGACGAAGCGGCGCAGGGCGCCGATCGCTTCGTTCAGCTGCGGGCCGCGGCCGGCGAGGGCGTTGCCGAAGCCGGCCAGGTTCTGGCGGATCGCGTCGCGGGTCGGTTTGTCGAACATGTCGAAGAACTGGTCGATGTCGACCGGTTCGGGCTTGGCGGAGGAGAGCGGGATCGTTTCGCCGGCTTCGAAGCCCTGGGTCGAGTTGCCCGGAATGATCTGCAGGAACTTGAGCCCGAGGGCGGACTTGGGGCGGACCGTGATCGTCGAATCCACCGGCAGCGGTTCGGCGTTCTTGTCGAGGCTGAGCGAGAGCTCGGCGGCGACGTTGCCGTTCCCGGTCTGGACCGGGACGACCGACTTGACGATGCCGACGCGGACGCCGCCGATCCTCACCTCGTTGCCTTTGACCAGCGCGTCGGCGTTCGGGACCCTCGCCTTGAGGTTGTAGGTGGAGACGAAGGGCAGGCCGTTGTTGGCGTTGTAGGCGAGGAAGACGGCGACGATGACCACCAGCACGGTGACCGCCCCGACCAGGACCGGGCTGCTCGCGATTCCCTGTAGTCCGCCGCGGTTCCTCATGGCCCCAGGAGGTAGTTGAGGAGTGGGGCGGTGCCCCCGGTCTTGGCGGCTTCGCCGAGGCTCGGTTCGCCGCTCTTGCCGCTGCGGGCTTCTCCGGCTTGCCCGACAGCCGTCGCCGGGCCGCTCCCGGCGCTCGTCCCGCCGGTCTTTTCTTCCAGCTGCAGCTCAAGCAGCTTGAGCAGCTTGCTGGCGCTGAATTCGGCGCCTTCGGCGGCGTTTGGTCCGTTGAAGTTCGCATTGCAACTCGAGGTGCCTTCCGTCGCGTAGCTGTACTGCAGGCAGTTGGTCAGAGCGACGTGGGTGCGGCCGAAGTGCCCGTACTGATCGAAGCCGTTCAGCGCCCCAGACGTGTTGTAGATCAGTTTCACCAGCCCGTCCCAGCCCTTGGTCTGCTTGAGGTTGGTCAGAAGCCTCGCCAGTTCGGTCGTCGGCACGACGCCGGACTTGGCCAGGTCGCGCGCCTTCTTCACAACCGGATCGGCTTCGGCGAAGATCGGGCCCGAGGCTTCGCCGGCGTTGCCGAGGCTCTTCAGCGCCACCGTCGCCGCCTGCGAGAACGGGGTCAGCGTGCGGGTCGCGTCGGTCAGCGAGGGCGCCGCGACGTTGAGGTCTTCGAAGACCGGAGTGGCGGCGTCGGAGAAGCCCTGCAGGCTGTTCATCGTCAGGCGGAATTCGGTCAGGAACTTGGGGAACTTGCGCAGCGATTCTTCGAGCTGGGCGCCGCGTTCGGCGCTGGCTTCGGCGGCGGCGCCGGAGTTGGCGAAGAAGCCGGCGACGTGGGCGCGTTGCCGCGAGAGCGGGCCGAGGATCGCCTCCGAGTCGCTCGCCAGCTGCGCCAGCTGGTGGCGCTGGGCGGAGAGGATGCCGAAGAGGCGATCGACGTCGCGCAGAACTGGGTTGGCGCGCTTGACCAGGACTTCGAGGTCTTCGCCGCGGCCGGCGAGGCCGGCGCCGAGTTCGTTGAAGATCAGCCGGAAGCGCTGCGAGTAGGGCAGCGTCTGGATGTCGTTGATCAGGTCCGGGTCGACGCTGGTGCCGTTGTTGCCCAGCGGCAGCAGGTACTCGCCGGCGCCGGGCTGGCCGGATTCGATCTGCTTCAGCGGCGGCGCCGGCTTCGATCCCGGCGCCCGGGGCAGGGTCGGGCGGCAGTCGACGAACTTCTCGCCGATCAGCGACTGCGGCCGGATCAGGCAGCTGGCATCGCTGCGGAAGTCCTGGAAGCCGGGGTCGGTGATGTCCATCACGATCACCGCCTTGCCGGGGACCGAGACCGGCTTGCCGTTGTCGTATTTGACGGTATCCCCGGGCTTGGTGACGGCGACCGATTCGATCGTGCCGACGTTGGCCCCGGCGACACGGACCTGCTCGCCGTTGACCATGAAGGCGCCGTTGTCGAAGATCGCCCGGATGCGGTAGCCGCCGGCTTCGCCGCCGCCGGAGGCGAGCAGGACGACGACGACCACCGCCACCACCAATGCCGCCGCGAGTATCAGCCGTTTGATCATCGTCCGGGGGGCGCGTCGGCCGGGTTGCATTCCGAGCTGCTGACGCTGCTGCCCGAGAACGGCGGGTTGGTGTACGGATTGGAGCCGTCGGCGCCGCTCTGCGTGGCGCCACCCGGGCAGGGCCGGCGGACGGACGCGGAGCTGCCGAAGGTGTCGAACTGTTCGCTGCGCTTGAGCGCTTCGAGGGTGCCGCCGTTGTCGCCGAAGAGATTCTGGGCCGAGGGAGAGGCCCGGACGTAGTGCCCATTGCCGTCGTAGTAGCCGGCCGCCGCGTCGAGCTTGCCGATCGCGTTGAAGATGTCCGGTGTGTAGGAGCGGATGAAGTTGAGGTTCGGCTGGAACGCCGTGATCGCGGCTTCGGAATGCGGGAACGCCCGCGAGGCCTGTTCCTGGACCGAGGGCATCACGGCGAGCAGTTCGGCGAGGTCGTTGCCCTTGCCCGGGCGTGCCACGGTGAGCCGCAGGTTGCGCGTGAACGGGATGAATTTCTGCACCACCGGCCGCAATTCGGCCAGGAACGGCGCCAGGTTCTTGGTCGCCGGCTTCGCGGTTTCGACCAGCGGATCGAGGTCGTCGAGCGCCGCCCGCAGGTTGACGAAGGTCGTGTTCGCCTGTCGCATCACCGGCGGCAGGCGCCGCAGGGTCTGGTCGAGGGCGACGTTCTGGCCGGCCACCGCGCTGAAGGCCGTGTTGGCGTTCGAAATCGCGCTCGAGAGCTCTTCGCCGCGGCCGGCGACGGCGGTCGTCAGCTTCGCCGAGCTGACGACGAACTTTTCGAACAGCCGCTGGTCGGCGTTGAGTTCGCCGGCGAAGGCGCTGACCCGGTTGAGGGCCGGGCCGAAGTACTTGTAGGCGTTGTTGGCGTTTTCGCCCTGGCCGGAATAAATTTCCGCGTTGCCCTTGATGAAGTTGCTGAGCCCCTTGCGGACCGACGGCGGGAAGGTGTTGAACAGCTGGTCGATGTCCACCGGGGTCGTCGTCGAGGCGAGGCCCAGTTCGGCGCCGTCTTCGAGCGCCGGGTTGCTGTTTGGCCCAGGGCTGATCGAGACGTAGTGGTTGGCGACACCGGAGAGCGAGGTGGCGCGGATCACCGCGGTCGTGCCCTGGTGCAGTTCCTGGCTGACTTCGACGTGGACTTCGGCCAGGTTTTCGTCGCTGAGGTCGATGCTTTCGACCGTGCCGACCGGGGAGCCGCCGATCAGCACCTGGTTGTCGGGCACCAGCTGGCCGGCGTTCTGGAAGACGAGCGTGTACTTGTGGCCGCTGCTGCCGCCGAAGAGGACGATTCCGAGGGCGATGACCACCACCGCGAGGGCGGCAATCGCGGCAATTCGGGCTGGGGTGACCCCCCGGCTCGGAGCCGAGCTTTTCTCCTCGCCTAAGGGTTTGGCAGCCACGGATCGTCGCTTGTGGTTCCCCGGCCCCTCCGACCCGGTGGAACGACGCGCGAATCGTATCCAAGCCACTCCCCCTCAAACGCGTGCCCAGCGGGGACTTAACTGGAAATCAACGCGCTACTCTGGGCGTGCAGGGTGGTTAGAGGTATGGGGAGGCGCTCACCCAACTCAAACGGAGGAGCGACTCAATGCGCAAACGTTCATTTCTAATCGCGGGGCTGGCTGCCACCGTGGCGGTCGCGATCGCGGCGTCGGCCGCGATCGCCGGTTCCACCGGAGCCGGCGTCATCACGCCCAACGGCAACGACCAGGCGGTCGGGGTGCTGATCACGCCGAAGAAGCTCGGCAAGAAGGTCTACACGGCAGCAAGCCTCGAAGCGACGACCAAGCTGACCACCAGCGCCGCCAGCGGCGTACCCAACCCGACGACCCGGGTCGTCCTCGACTTCGACAAGAACGCCAAGCTCTTCACCAAGGGGATCCCGACCTGCAATCCGGCAAAGCTGCAGAGCACCTCGACTGACGTTGCCAAGCAGCTCTGTGGAAAGGCCGTCATCGGCACCGGCACCGCCTCGGCGCTGCTGCCCGTTGGCGAAAAGATCTACACGGTCGACCAGACCGTCACCGCCTTCAACGGCGTCCCCCAGGGGCATAAGCCGGTGGTCATCCTCCACACCTACGGCACGACCCCGATCCAGACCACGCTGGTCCTGGTCGGCACGGTCACCAACTACAACAAGGAAGGCTACGGCCCGCGCCTCGATCTCACCGTTCCGTTGATCGCCGGTGGCCAGGGAGCCCTGACCGACTTCAACGTCAAGATCAGCAAGAAGTACAAGTACAAGGGCAGGGCGGTCAGCTTCATCTCGGCCAAGTGCCCGAACTCGAAGAAGCTCAAGGCCCGCGCCCAGTTCACCTTCCTGGACGGCCAGAGCTCGACTCCGACCTCAACCCAGACCTGCAAGCAGAAGCCGGAACCGAAGAAGAAGTAACCCGGCGGCGCAGCGGTCGCTGAAGCCGAGAAGCCCCCGCGCGCCGAGTCGGCCCGGGGGCTTCTTTGTGCCTCACACGCTGAGCTTCGGCAACCCCCGCGCCAGGAACCGCGGCAGCCACCAGACCCGCTCGCCGATCAGCAGCATCAGCGCCGGCAGCAGGACGATCCGCACCACGGTGGCGTCGAGGATGACGGCGACGGTGAGGCCGATGCCGAGCTGGCTGACCGTCGCGATCGGCGCCCCGGCGAAGGCGATGAAGACGGCCATCATGATCGCCGCGGCGCCGGTGATCACCCCGGCGGTCTTGGCCAGGCCGAACTCGATCGCCGCGGCGTGGTCGCCCTCCACGTCGTAGTGCTCGCGCATGCGGCTGAGCAGGAAGACCGCGTAGTCGATCGAGAGGCCGAAGACGAGGCCGAAGATCATCACCGCCCCGATCGCGTCTACATAGCTGTGGCCGGCCAGAGGCCAGTCGGCCGGCAGGTGGAAGAGCACGGTCAGGACCCCGAAGGCGACGCCGACGGTGAGCAGGTTCAGCCCCACCGCGATCGCCGCCAGGGGGATCGCCCGCAGGACGAGGATCAGGACCAGGAAGGTGACCAGGGTGATCGCCGCGACGACGTACGGGATCCGTTCGCGGGTGACCCGGGTGTAGTCGTTGAGCTGCGCGGCGCCGCCGGCGACCCCGGTCGTCAGTTCGGCCTTTTCGCCCAGCTCCGCCGCTTCGCTTTCCAGCCGCTCGTTGAGGGCGATCGAGCCCGAGGAGTTGAACGGGAACTTGGAGATGACGAGCACCGAGGCTGCCTGGCCGCCGTGGCGCAGGTCGATCGTGGCGCCCGCCGCGGCGCGCGGCTTGGGCGGCGCCCCGTCGAGCGCCGAGAGCACGAAGTAGCCGGAGTTGAAGAGTCCCGGCGAGGCGGTGCGGACGCGCCGCGCCTGGTGTTTGATGCGCGCCTTGCCGGCGAGCACCCGGACGCCGGCGCCGGCGAGCCCGGCCTGCAACGGTGCCGCTTCTTCGGCGCCTTCGGCCAGCCCCGCTTCCAGGGCTTCGGCGCCGCCGCTGAGCTGTTCGATGCCGCCGACCAGCGCCGTGGCGCCACCGCTGAGCCGGCTGAGGCCGTTGCCCAGGGTCTTGGAGGCGTTGGCGAGCCGTTCGGCGCCGTCCGCCAGCTGTTCGCCGGCCTTGGTGATCTTGAACAGCCCTTCTTCGAGCTTCTTGGCCCCTTCGTGGAGCTTGTTCAACCCGCTGAGGACGCCTTCAATCTCGCCGGTGACTTTGTGCGACAGGGAGACGTCTTCCGACAGGCGCGCCTGCATCGCTTCCAGTTCACCTGGCAGTCCGTTGTATTCGGGCGCGTAGGCGCCGCCGCCGACCGGGTCGGTGCCGCTGACCGCCGCCGATGCCCTGCGCACCGCTTCCACCGCGGCGGGATAGTTGGGGTCGGTCTTCCCGACAGTCATCCCCTGCAGTTGCGCCAGCGCCGCCTTCAGTTCTTCGTCGGCGACCTTGGCCGGCCCGATCAACTTCGGCAGCGTCACTTCGGCTTCTTCTTCGAGCGACCTTTCGATCTCCTTGGCCGGCTTCAACCCGCTTTCGCGCAGGTTGCTGCCGCCGACCGTCTGAATGCCGAATTTCAGTTCCAGTGCTCCGACCGTCGCCCTCTGCTCGGCTTCGGCCAGCCGCCGCGACCCCTTGGCGAACTTTTCCAGCGCCGCGATCGCCCGCTCGCTGCCGGCGCTCGCCCGGCCGAGGCCGACGGCGATCAGCTGCGCCCCTTCGCCGGCGCGGTCGGAGCCGAGGGCCAGCAGGCCGGCGCCGTTGCTGGCTTCGGAGATCCCGTCGCGCAGCTGCGCGACCCCGCCGGCAGCGACGGCGAGCTGGCGGCCGAGGCGGCCGAGCTGTTTGACCGGGCCGATTTCACCTTCGGAGGAGAGCGCCGCGTTGCCGAGTTCCTGCAGCGGTTCGACCCGCTGGGCGGCCTGAGCGGGCCCGATCACCGCCTGCACGCCGGGCAGCGCCGCGACCTGGCGCTGGAAGTGTTCGATCGCCGCCAGGCTCTTGCCGTCGGTGACCGGGCCGTCTTCGTTGACCGCGACGACCTGGAAGGGCGCGTCCCAGCCGGGGCCGATCGCCCGGTCGACGAGTTCCGCGTTCTGCCGGGCCGAGGCCCCCTTGGGAAGTTCCTCGACGCTCGGCGGACCGGTCTTCAGCCCGATCGCGGGCGCGGCGAGCAGAAGCAGGATGGCGCCGATCAGCGCCGCCACCGGCGCCGGGCGCTTCAGCGCCGCGCCGACGATCACCATCAACCGCGAGCTGCCGTCGCCGGGGGCCTTGCCGATCCGCCAGCGGTCGACGTTGGGGCCGATCAGGGTCAGCAGCGCCGGGCCGACCACGGTGGCGACCGTGACGCTGAGGATCACGACCATGATCACCGTCCCGGCCAGCGAGGCGAGCAGCGAGCCGGGCAGGATGAAGAGCGCGACCACCATCGAGATCAGCAGCGTGCTGCCGGCGAAGAGCGTCGTCCTGCCGGCGGTGCGGCGGGTCAGGCGCGCCGCCTCGGCCGGCTCGGTCCCCGCCGCCAGCTCCTCGCGGAAGCGGGAAACCATCAGCAGCGCGTAGTCGACCCCCAGCGCCAGCCCCATCATCGAACAGACCGTCAGCGCAAAGGCGTCGATCGCGAACCAGTTGGTGAAGAAGTAGAGGATTCCGCGCGAGGCGATCACCGTCACCGCGCCGAACCCGAGTGGGATCGCCGCCGCGACCGGCGAGCGGAAGACGAGCAGCAGGATGATCAGCAGGAACGGCAGGGCGATCAGCTCGCCGCGCTCGGTGGCGGAGATCGATTCGTCCTGGATCGCCCGCGAGAGGGTCGGCAGACCGGTCTGGGTCACCCGCACCGGCGGGTGGACCTGCTGCGCGAGGATTTCGTTCAGCAGCGGCACCGTCTGGTTGACGGCGGTCTTGGCGTCGACGTGGAAGTCGGCCAGGATCAGCGCCCGCCGCGGGTCGGGCCGCAGGTGGCTGACCGAGCCGCGGTCCCATGGCGAGAGCGTTGTCACCCCCTCCTCCTGGCGCAACGCGCGGACCAGCTCCGGCCCCTGGCGATCGATCGCCGCCGCCGGCCCGCGCAGCAGGATCGCGAACGGCGCCGAGTCGCCGAAGTGTTCCTGCAGCAGTTCGTTCGCCTGCGAGGAGGGGGTCCCCGGGATGTTCAGCGTCGTCGGGTCGAGCCGGCCCTCGACCCCGGTGCCGATCACGCCGAGCACGACCAGCACGATCGCGGCCGCGGCGATCACGCCGCGCGGGTGGCGCAGCGTCAGCGGCTGACGGGGCCCGCGGTCCGAACCCTTGCTCCGCGAGCGTTCCCTGCTCGTACTCCTTCCCACCCGTGGTAGTTTGGCGATAAGGGGAACGGGAGGAGGAGAAGTATGCGGAAGACTGTGTTAAGAGCGTCGGCGGTGGCGGCGGTACTGCTGCTCGCAGCCGCCGGGACGGCGCTGGCGATCCGGCTGCAGGTCGGGAATATCGTCGTTACGACCGATGGCGGCTTCTCGCCGACGACGCTGCCCAAGCACAGGTTCGCGCCGATCAAGATCCACGGCTACGGCCGCATTGCCACGGCCGACGGGACCGAACCGCCGATCCTCGAACAGATCGTCCTCTGGTTCGACAAGCACGGCTCGGTGGAGACCAGGGGGCTGCCGGTCTGCACCGCGGGCAAGCTCGCGGCAACCGATACCAAGCAGGCGCGCAAGCAGTGCCCGGGGGCGATCGTCGGCACCGGCCTCGGCAAAGCGATCGTCAAATTCCCCGAACAACCGCCGATCCCGGCCTCCTCGCCGATCACGATCTTCAACGGCCCGAAGAAACATGGCAACCCGACCGTGCTCGCCCATGCCTACCTCTCCGTCCCCGCGCCGAGCACCTTCGTCGTCCCGATCGAGATCCAGAAGGTCCACGATGGCCGCTACGGCTTCAAGACGGTGGCCAAGATCCCGCCGATCGCCAACGGCGCCGGTATCCCGATCTACGGGCGGCTGAAGATCGGGCGGGAATGGAACTACCGAGGCAAGCGGCTGAGTTACGTCAACGCCAGCTGTCCGGACGGTCGCCTGCAGGCGAAGGGCGAATTCATCTTCAACAACCAGGAAAGGACCCACCTCAAGGGCTCCCTGCTGAAAACCTGCAGAGGGAAGCGGTGATGAAGACCTTTCCGAGAGCAGTCGTCGCTCTGGGCCTCCTCGGCCTGATCGCGGCCTGCGGCACCGCCTACGCGATCGGCGGGCAGATCGGCGGGGTCACGGTCAGCGCCACCGCGACACTGCTGCCGCGGGAGCTGCCGAAGAAGGCCAATGCCCCGATCACCCTCCGCAGCGTCACCCGGATCAAGAGCAACAACTCCGCCGCGCCGGAGGTTCTCGAACAGTTGGAGTTCCTCTTCGACAAGAACGGCTCGATCGAAACCAAGGGAGTGCCCGTCTGCACGATGGCCAAGCTGGCCGAAACGACTCCCAAGGTCGCCCGCAAGCGTTGTGCCCGGGCGCTGGTGGGCACGGGGGTCGGTAAGGCCGAGGTCACCATGCCCGGGCGGGCGCCGTTCCAGATCAGCTCGCCGGTCTCGATCTTCAACGCTCCCCGGACCGGGGGCAAGCCGACCCTGATCGCCCACGCCTACGAGACCGTCCCGACGCCGAAGGCACTGCTGGTCCCGATCGTGATCGAACGGGTCAAGAAGGGACGCTACGGCTTCCAGGTCAAGGTCCAGCTGCCGGAAATCGCCGGCGGTTACGGCGCGCCGACTCTCGCTGAAGCCACGCTGGGGAAGACCTTCGTGCGCGGCGGCAAGAAGGTCGGCTTCATCAACGCCCATTGCGTGGGGGGGCGCCTGCAGGTCCACGGCGTCATGACCTTCGCCAGCGGCGACTTCTTCCCGGCGACGCTGGTCTCCGCGTGCCACTCGCCCAGCTGAGACGGGCGGCGCTCTTCGCCGCGGCCCTGGCCCTGACCTGTGTCGCAGGCGCCGGAGCCGCGGTGGTCGAAGTCAACGACCTCGTGCTCAAGGCGGACGGTGGCTTCCAGCCGCGGACCCTGCCGCGCAAGCGATTCGCGCCGATCGAATTCCAGGGCTTCGTCACGATCGGCTCGCGCAGCGGCGGCAGGCCACAGGACCTGACCCGGGCGGTTGTCGACTTCGACCGCGACGGCAGGCTCAGTGCCGGTGGCCTGCCGACCTGTCCGCCGGAACGGATTGCCGACGCCGGCACCGAAGAAGCACGCCGCCTTTGCCGCGGCGCGATCGTCGGCACCGGCAAGGTCGAAGCGCTGGTCTACGTCGGCGCCGGCGTCTTCCCCGCGAGCTCACCGCTGACGATCTTCAACGGACCACCCAGCGAAGGCCATCCGACGGTCGTCCTCCACGCCCGCACCACGACCCCGGCGACCCAGACCTACGCGATCCTGGTCCCGATCGAACGCCGGCGCGGCGAATTCCGCTACCGCGCCACACTCGACATCCCGCCGATCGCCGGGGGGCTCGGGGTGCTGACCCGGATCAAGGTCAAGATCGGCCGGCGCTTCAAGGTGGGCGGCCGGTCGCACAGCTACGTCTCCGCCCACTGCAGCGACAACATCCTCCGGACAAAGGGACGCTTCACCTTCGCAGACGGCACGATCATCGACGGCGCCGTGGAAAAGTTCTGCCGGGTCAAGTAACCCCGCCGGCGCGCCGAAATCGCCCTGGCGCCGCCAGCTTCCTATACTTCCCGGCCGCGGGCCGCTAGCTCAACTGGTTAGAGCAGGAGCCTCTTAAGCTCAAGGTTGAAGGTTCGAGTCCTTCGCGGCCCACTCGCTCGAGTCTCGGACTACTGCAGGTAGTCGAAGATCGTCAGGCAACCACTGAGCTTTCCCCAGTCCCATGCTGCCGGCCTGACCGGTTCGGCGGTCCAGCAACCGCGCCCGTGGGTGCGGACGCGGTACTCGACGGTGCCGCCGCTGCCCTCACTGTCGTATAGCGAGCAGTTCCAACCGGTCGCGCTTTCCCGGCAGGGCCCCATCGGCGGGTTGATCGCCAACAGGCCACCGCCGCGGTGGGGGATCGAGCTCCCAAGCGCCGCCCCGTCGACGCCGAGGATCGGCGCCGGTCGGGCCGCGAAGAGTCCCGCCACCAGGACCAGGAAGGTGACGCAAAGCGCCCAGACGGCGAAGACGCGCCGGGGCCGTTGGGCGAGAAACCGAAGGTGGGCCCGGCGATACTGCTCGGGGCTGTAAAAGCGGCGCGCCCAGGCCGACCTGGGCGGTGCCAGGGATAGAGCACCCGCGATCCAAAGGATCCCGAGGGTCAGGAAGCCCCAGCCCAGAAGGCGACCGTTGCCCTTGGCGGCGGTGGCTACCGCGGCCGGGACCAGCGCCGCGAGCCAGACGATTCCCGCGCCGAGGAGGACGATCTCGATTGCCGTGAAGACGTGTATTCCCCCACCTCCATCCGGGGCGACTCCCGGCGGACCTATTCGCCGAGCGAGGAGCCGCCGAGGCCGAGCGGGTTTTCCAGGCTTTCCGGGTTGGCTTTGGCGCCCTGCTTCTGCGCCTTTTCCGATTCCTTCAGCTGTTTCTGGAATTCCTTCGCTTTTTTTTCGATTTCTTCGTACTGGTTTTCGAAGCTTTCGCGTTCGAACTTCGAGTTCATCAGGGCGATCGCTTCTTTCTTGACCTTTGCGGCTTCCGCGTAGTCGAAGGTGTAGAGCAGGAAGAGGGACTGGGTGCTGAGCGAGCCGACGCTCGGCCGGTTTTCGGCGACGATCGCCTGGGCTTCGGAGGCGGCCCTGACGTTCGCCTCGGCTTCGGCCGAGCTGCTCGCGATGCCGGCCAGGGTGAAGAGGGTGTTCGACATCAGCTGGGCGAGGCCGGGATTCGGTTCGTCGGTCGCTTTGAGGTATTCCGACCAGGCGGCGCTCGCCTCGTTGAACTGTGCCTGCGATTCCAGCGTCTGGCCCGGTTCGCCGGTCGAGGTCACGGCGACCGCCGAGTTGCCGGCGTTGACTCGGGTCCGGGTCAGGTTGAGCAACAGGTCCGGGTCTTCCGGATTCTTGACCAGCTTGCGTTCGATCCGCTGAGCCTGTTCTTCGAACGTCTTCGTCGCGCTGCTGGTCGAGCTGCCGCCGCCGAAGATGCTGCTGAGGCTGCCGCCGGCGCCGAGCAGGAAGAGGCTCAGCCCCATCAGCAGGGCGAGGATCGCGTAGACGACTTTGACGACGCCGCGGCGCTTGCCGCGCACGTCGAAGACCATCCGATGCTCGTCCTTACCTCGGGCCATCTGCTCGCTTTCTCACTCCTGGGTCGTGGGCTCGGCCACGCTCCCCTGGCTCCCCCGCCGGTCGAAGACCTTCGCGAGGAAGATACTCAACTCGAACAGGACAAGCAGTGGCACCATCTCGATGATCATCGAGATCGGATCGACGCCGGGCAGGGCCGCGGCGATGATCGCGATCGCCAGGTAGGCGTAGCGCCGGTTGGCGGTGAGCTGGTCGACCCTGACGATCCCGAGGCGGGTGACGGCAAGGATCGCCAGCGGCAGCTGGAAGACGAGGGCACCGGCGAGCATCGTCATCGAGAAGAAGCCGTAGTAGTCCTTGGCGCGGACCTGGATGAAGAACTGGCTGTTGTTGAAGCCGAGCAGGAACTTGAGCGCGGCCGGCATCACGGCGAAGTAGGCGAAGGCGAGGCCGGCCAGGAAGAGCAACGGGAAGAGCAGCAGAATCGGCAGCACGGCGCTGCGCTCGCGCGGGCTGAAGGCCGGCAGTACGTAGGAGTAGAGCTGGTAGAGCACGATCGGCAGCGAAAGCACGATCGCGCCGTAGGCGGCCACCGTGATCGTCGTCGTGAACGGCTCGGTGACGCCGAAGGTGATCAGCTTCTTGTGGCCGGCAGGCAGCGGGCCACCGGCGATTTCCAACAGCAGGTGGTTCTGCCAGAAGCAGAGCGCCAGGGCGACGCCGAAGACGACGGCGCAGACGATGATCCTGTGGCGCAGCTCGTCGAGATGCTCGGTCAGGCTGAGCTGGTCCTCATGGGAGACCGCCCGGACGCGGCGCGGCATCCCGGCGGGCCTCAGCTGCGTTTGTCGGGCGCGACCTCGGCCTCAGCCGGAGCCTCGGCGGGAGGAGCGGTAGTCGACTGCGTGGTGCTGAGCGCTTTGGTGTCGCTGTCAGCATCGTCGTCCTTCTCGCCGGTGACGGTTTCTTTGAACTCGCGGATGCCCTTGCCGAGGCTGTTCCCCAGCTCCGGCAGCCGTTTCGGGCCGAACACCACGAGGGCGATGATGAGGACGACGACGATCTCCAGAGGTCCGATATTTCCGAGCATATGTTCATGGTAACGGGGTTGGGACGCGGCCGGATCAGGTCTGACCAAGGTTTTAGATACTCGGTACTGGGTCTTTGTCGGGAAGATCCCCGCTCGAGCGGATCAAGTTCCTCGCTCGCGGGTTCGATAGAGAAGAGATGAGAGAGCCCTTCGACAACCGCACCAAGCAGGTCAAGGCGCTGCACCTCTGCCCGGAATGCGGCTCGGACCTGGTTCAGCCGACCCGCTGGGAACAGGCCGGCGACCGCTCTCACTGGCGGGTCTGGCGGCGCTGCCCGGAGTGCGAGTGGTTCTCCCGGGGCGTCCACGACTGCGACGAGATCGACGCCTTCGACGAGCAGCTCGACCGCGGTTCCCATGAGCTTGCCGACGAGCTGCGGGCGCTCCAGCACGCGAACATGAGCGCGATGGCCGAGGCCTTCGTGGCGGCGCTGGCCGCCGACCTGATCAGCGCCGACGATTTCGTCTAGCGAGCCTGCTCGCCATGGCTGAGACCACTCAGCTGTAGCGCTGGACGACGCCATCGGCGACGAGGCCGAGGAGCTTGCGCTGTTCGGGCTCGAAGGCGGCGCTCTCGAGTTGACGTTTGCCGGCGGCAACCATCTCCAGGGCCCGGCGGCGCACCGTCTCCAGCGCCCCGGTGGCGGCGATTCGATCGCAGAGCCGGGCGGCCGAGGTGGTATCGAGATGGTGCAGGTTGACCTCGCGGATGCCGGGGTCGGCGACTGCGGCCTCGATCAGCGGCAGGGTCACGGTCCCGTCGAGGAGGTCGGTTCCACGCGCCTTGCCGGTTCGCTCCGGCGGCCCACTGATATCGAGGACGTCGTCGAGCAGCTGGAAGGCGAGGCCGACCTCGGCGCCGAACTCGCGCAGATGCTCGTCGTCGTGGCCGAGCAGACAGGCGCATTCGAACAGCGTCGCCGTCTTCAGGCGGCAGCGCGAGAGGTAACGCTGCTCGGAAATCCGCAGATCGAAGGCGTCGTGGCGCTGGGCCAGCTCGCCGCGCGCGAGGGCGACCGCCGCGTCGGCGAGCAGCTGCACGGAGCGCCCGTCGGCAGCGGCGGCCAGCAGGGCGAAGGCGCGAGAGAGCAGCAGATCGCCGGTCGCGGTCGCGCGGTCGCGACCCGAGGTCGCCGCGACGGTCGGCAGGCCGCGGCGTAGCGGCGCCGCGTCGAGGACATCGTCGTGGACGAGCGTCGCCATGTGCACCAGCTCGATCGCCGTTGCGGCGCGGACAGCCGCTTCACCACCGGCCTCGCCGGCGCAGAGCAGGACCAGCATCGGCCGCAGCCGCTTGCCACCCGCCGCCAGCGTCGCCGCGGCGTCCTCGCCGAGAGAATCGCCATGGTCGCCAAGCGCCCCCCGCAGCTGGTCCTCGACCTCACCGAGGCGAGCGGGCAACCAGCGACTCGACGCGTCCAGCACCGCCGTCACCGGCGGCGGCACCGCCGAGGGTCGGGTCACGACTCCTTGATGCCGCTGTGGATCGCGATGATCCCGCCGGCGAGCACCGTGTACCGGATTCGCTCGAAGCCGGCGTGGTCCATCTTCTCCGCCAAGCGGTGCGGTCGGGGAAAGCTGCGGACCGACTCGGGCAGGTAGGAGTAGGCCTCCGAGTCGCTTGAGAAGGCGCCGAGCAGCGGCACGACGCGGTCGAACCAGAGCGAGAAGAAGACCGAGAGCGGCGGCCGGGTCGGCTGAGTGATCTCGAGGATCACCAGGCGGCCGCCTGGCTTCAGCACCCGCCCCATCTCGCTCAGACCGCGGTCGAGGTCGGCGAGGTTGCGGACGCCGAAGCCGACCGTGACCGCGTCGAAGCGCTCGCCGTCATAGGGCAGCGAAAGTGCGTCGGCCCACTCGAAGCGAACCCCCTTCACCGCCCGGGCCGAGGTCTTCTCCCGAGCGAGGTCGAGCATCGGCTCGGAGAAGTCGGAGCCGACGACGTGGCCGCCCGGGGCGACGCGGGCGGCCAGCTCGAGGGCCAGGTCGCCGGTTCCGCAGCAAACGTCGAGGGCGGAGTCGCCGGGGCCGAGTTCGGTCCGATCGGCGGCGCGCTCGCGCCAGCGATGGTGCAGCCCGGCCGTCATCACCGAGTTCAGCGCGTCGTAGTTGCCGGCGACGCGGTCGAACATGCGATTTACCTGCCCCGCGAAGTCGGGCGATTGGCGGTTGTCGTTGATCGTGTCCATCACCTGGGACTCTGTCATGCGCCGACCACGGGCGCGGCCTTCGCTAATCGAGTGAAGACAGGAAGTTCGCCAGCTCTTCGATCTTCTTCGGCGGCAGATCTCGGAACGAAGGCATGATGCCCGGCCCGATTTCGACCGAGCGGATGATCGCCGCCCGCGGGATCCGGGCCGCGATGTGGGTCAGTTCCGGCCCGGGACCGTTGTTGCCGTTGTCGCCGAGCTTGTGGCAGGCCAGGCAGCCGGAACCGGCGACAACCTCCTTGCCGGCTTCGTACTGCGGCGCGACCTTGAGGTCGATCTGGGTCGGCGGACCTGCCACCGCTCCGGAGTAGGTCAGGTAGGCCATCGCGATGATCGTCAGGCAGCCGGCGGTGGTCGCCAGCGGGCGGCGCTCGGGCCGGCGCTCGGGGCCACGGTCATAGAACGGCAGCAACAGCAGCAGGACCATGCAGATCGTCGGGATGCCGATCGTCGCGATCGGGACCAGCTCCGGCGGTTTGATCACGCGCAGGAGCTCGAAGAGGAAGAAGAAGTACCACTCAGGGCGGGGCACGTAGGTGGTCGACGTCGGATCGGCCTTGGGACCCTGCTCGGCGCCGAGGATGATCGACATCGCGATGATCACGGCGACGACGATCAGCGCCATCGTCGAGTCCTTCAGCACCGCGTAGGGGAAGAAGGGCTTGCCCTTCTTCTTGAAGACCTCGTATTCCTCGAGGTACTCCTGCTTGTCTTTCGGCTTCATGAGGTCGGGCTGCTTCCGTTCGAGGGAGACGCTCCGTTGCCCTCGACGCCGGCGTCGAGCTGGGCGACCGGGGAGGCGACCTTCGGCTTGTCCATCTTCATCCACGGCGGTGCCGTGGTGCCGAGCTTCATCACCAGGTAGAGGTGGGCGCCGATCAGGGCGATGATCGCCCCGGGCACGAGCAGCATGTGGATCGCATAGAAGCGTGAGAGCGTGGTGGCGCCGAGCTCAGGGCCGGCGCGCAGGAAGTCGCTCAGGTAGGGACCGACGATCGGGCCGGTGCCGTTGATGTTGATGCCGACGATCGAGGCCCAGTAGGAGCGTTGGTCGAAGGGCAGCAGGTAGCCGGTGAAGGCCATCGTCATCGTCAGGATCAGTAGCACCACGCCGATCACCCAGTTCAGCTCCCGCGGGTACTTGTAGGCGCCGAAGAAGAAGGTTCGACCCATGTGCACGAAGATCAGGATCACCATCACGCTGGAGCCCCACTTGTGCATGCCGTGAACCAGCTGGCCGAGCGGCACGTCGTTGTTGATGTGGGAGATCGAGGCGTAGGCCTGGGTCGCCGACGGCGTGTAGAACATCGCCAGGAAGACGCCGGTCGTCGCCTGGACGATGAAGGCGAAGAGGGTCGCGGAGCCGAGCGTGTAGAACCAGTTGGTCCCCTTCGGCACCTTGCGGTAGAGCATCCCGGTGAGGAAGCCGCTGGCGCCGGTGCGCTGGTCGACCCAGGCAAGCGTGTCGATCGGCGCTTCCTTGGCCTGGGCGCCGACTTTCTGCACGTGCGTCTGGCGCTCCGGCGGGGAGGTCTTGAGGTCCGCCGGGGCCTGGCCCTTCGCCGTGCCGCCCTGGCCCGGCTTGGCCGGTTTGCGCAGCGGTGCGGGGACCACCGAGTCGGGAATCTTGGGGACGCGAAGTTTTGGCATCAGGGCGGTGGGAAGGTAGAGGGCCGCGGCGGGTAGAGGTATTCCCAGATCCCGCCGGTGAACTCCCCGGGGTCGCGGGCGCGGACCGGTTCCATCTGGTTGGTGACGCTGTAGCGCGGCCCGACCTCGACCTGGCCGTTGCGCACGCGGGTCTGGAACTGGTCGAGCGGGCGCACCGGCGGGCCGCCGATCCGCTTTCCCTGGAAGTCGTAGACGCCGCCGTGGCAGGGGCAGATGAAGTTCCCGGCGGCCTCGACGAAGCGGACCGGGCAGCCGAGGTGGGCGCAGCGGTTGGAGACCGCGACGTACTTGCCCGGTTCTTCTTCCAGTTCAGCCGAGCTCTTGCGCACGTAGGCGGTCGTCTTGCCGGCGTCGCCGATCCCCTCGGTTTCGGTGAAGACGACCTGGCGGTACGTGTCTTCGACGAAGTCGCTGACCGGGCCGACCGCCTCCCAGCGTTCCTTGCCACGGTGGAAGATCGGCGCCACGGCGAAGCCGATGGCGGGCAGGACGATCGCGGCGCCGGCGATTCCGCCCAGGCCCTGGGCGGCGATCGTGAAGGCGCGGCGCCGAGTCATCGACTCGCCGTCGAAGTAGCCGGGCGGGTCGGGTTGGACCCGCTGCGGGGGGGCCTCGTCGGCCCCGTTCATCTTGTCCACGTCTTCTGCCACGTCGTTCGCTTTTCGCGACCGCGCAGTCTATTGCCTTGGCCACGGAACCGCCTCACGACGCGAGTCCGCACTTATGGCCGTTATTCGGACGTAAGTGCGGACTCAGCTCTTCTCAGCCTGCGATCTGGCGCGCGGCGGCGGTCCAGAGATCCGCAACCTCGGCGCCGCGGCCCTCGGTCTGGAGCTGAGCGCAGCGGCTGATCAGGTCCGAGAGGACCGCGACCGCGTCGGTATCGCCCAGGGCGGCGAGCCGATCGAGGCCGAGCGCATATAGATAGTCGCCGGCCAGCAGGCCGAGGTCGGCGTCGTGGCCGGCGAGCAGTCGCGGCTCCCCGTAGTGCAGGAGGTAGCCCTCGTGGACGGCCTCGACGATCAGCGAGTACTCGCCTGGGGCGCTCGCCGCTCGAGGTCCCGAGGCGGCGAGGAGGCCGAGCCGCGGCGCCGCGGCCGGGTCGACCACGTGCGGCGAGATCGGGGTGTCCTCGTCGCGGAGCTGCGCGGCGAGCGTCGCCAGTGCCTGCGCCGGATCGCTCATGAGAGGGCCTCGTCGAGCGACTCGGCGGCGGCTTCGAGGGTACGGTCGATCGTCGCCTCGCTGTGGGCAAGGGAGACGAACCAGGCCTCGAACTGGGCCGGCGGCGGGTAGACACCGCGGTCGAGCATCGCGCGGCAGAAACGGGCGTGGGCCTCGAGGTCGCAGGCGGTCGCGGCGGCGAAATCGTGGACCGGGTCGGGACTGAAGAAGAGCGTCGTCAGGCCGGGGGCCGAGGCGACCTGGAGCGGACGATCGGCGGCGAGCGATTCGAAGCCCGCGGCGAGGCGGTCGGTCAGAGACCCGAGTCGCTCGTAGGCGTCGGCGTCGAGCCAGGCCAGCGTCGCCAGCCCCGCCGCCGCCGCGAGCGGGTTGCCGGAGAGCGTCCCCGCCTGGTAGACGTCGCCGACTGGAGCGAGCCGTTCCATCGCCTCGCGCGGCCCGGCGAAGGCCGCCGCCGGCAGGCCGCCGCCGATGATCTTGCCCATCACGGTCAGGTCGGGTTCGACTCCATAGAGCTCCTGGGCGCCGCCGCGGGCGACGCGGAAGCCGGTGATCACCTCGTCGAAGACCAGCAGCGAGCCGGCCGCGACGGTCGCCTCGCGAAGGAACTCGAGGAATCCCTCGGCCGGCGGGACGACGCCCATGTTGGCGGCGATCGGCTCGGCCAGCAGGGCGGCGACGTCGTGCTCGGCCAGGGCGCGGGAGACCGCCTCGCGGTCGTTCCACGGCACCACGACCGTCCCCGCCGCCTGCGCCGCCGTGACGCCCGGGCTGCCGGGGACCCCGAGCGTCGCCAGGCCCGAGCCGGCGTCGGCGAGCAGGCCGTCGGAGTGGCCGTGGTAGGCGCCGGCGAACTTGACCACGACCTCGCGGCCGCTGATCGCCCTTGCGAGCCGCACCGCGCCCATCGCCGCCTCGGTCCCGGAGCTGGTCATCCGCACCATCTCGACCGCGGGGAAGCGCTCCGTGATCTGCTCGGCCAGCTCGACCTCGATCGCCGTCGCCGCGCCGTAGCTCGTCCCCCGTTTGGCCGCCTCGATCAGCGCGGCGATCACCGAGGGCTCGGCGTGGCCGAGGATCAGCGGGCCCCAGGAGCCGACCCAGTCCAGATAGCGGTTGCCGTCGACGTCGAACAGCTCACAGCCCTCACCGCGTTCGATGAAGATCGGGTCACGGCCGATCTGGCGCATCGCCCGCACCGGTGAGTTGACGCCCCCCGGCAGGACCTGGAGGGCGCGCTCGTACAGCCCCTCAGAGCTAGGAATGCTCTGCCTCCCAGGCGGCGTACTCGTCGGTGAAGTAGTGGAGGCGGATCTTCTTGTACTCGGTCGAGGAGTAGAGCGTGGAACGGTCGTCGGGGCCGATCCCGCAGTCCTCGGCGATCGCGTCGAGCACGGCGTCGCACTCCTCCTTGGAGCGGCCGTGGGCCATCGTGAAGACGCTGTAGGGCCAGTCGTCGTAGGTCGGCCGCTGGTAGCAGTGGGAGATGCCGCGGAAGGAGGCCATCCGCGCCCCGACCTCCATGATCTGCTCGTCGGGGACCTTCCAGACCCCCATCCCGTTGGCCGAGAAACCGGCCCGGCGGTGGTAGAGGATCGCCGCGACGCGACGGAGGATCTTGCGGTCGGTGAGGTCGCGTAGGCGGTTCAGCAGCTCGTCGGTGTCGATCCCAAGCTCTGCCGCGGCCGCGTCGTAGGGGCGCTCGACCGCGGCCATCGGCCCCTGCAGGGCCTTGATCAACGCAATGTCGTCGGCGCCGTAGGGCTGCGCCTCGAGCTCGCGCGGCGGCGCCGCCTCGACCGCGGCGGCCAGCGCCTCGGTGCCCTTCTCCATCTCCAGGTTCATGTTGATCTTGAACAGGGTCAGGGTCGGCAGCTCGCGCATCGACTCGGCGCCGGTCTCCTCCATCAGCGCTTCCAGCGTGCCGTGCAGGCCGAGCTTGGAGTCGGGCGGGGTGGCGATCGTGAACCAGAGGTTGAAGTCGTGGGTGCGCAGGTAATTGTGGGAGACGCCGGGATGGGCGTTGACCGCCATCGCGGCGCGCTGCGGGTTCTCGGCGTCGACTTTGGCGGCGACGAGCATCGACTCGTAGCCGAGCGCGCGGGTGTCGAAGATCGGCGTGATCTCGCGGATGATGCGGCCGTCCAACAGCCGCTGGGTGCGGGTCAGGACGTCGTCGAGCTCCAGCCCGGCCTCGGCCGCGACCAGCGCGAAAGGCTCGGGATCGAGCGGGAAGTTCGACTGCAGCAGGTTCATCAGATGCTTGTCGGTCTCATCGAGCGGGATCGCCGAGCCGCCCTTGCGGGAGCGGGCCTTCGACTGGGGCGTCTTTACCGAAGCCAAGGTGCGGCCTCCTTCGCGTAGTAGGTGACGATCGCGTCGGCCCCAGCCCGGCGAATCGAGGTCAGGGTCTCGACGACCGCCTGGCGCTCGTCGATCCAGCCGTTCTGGGCGGCGGCCTTGAGCATCGAGTACTCGCCGGAGACGTGGTAGGCGGCGACCGGCGCGCCGGTCGCGTCTTTGACCCGGCGGACGACGTCGAGGTAGGGGGTGGCGGGCTTGACGATCAGCATGTCGGCGCCCTCTTCGAGGTCGAGCTCGGCCTCGCGCACGGCTTCGGCGGCGTTGGCGGGATCCATCTGATACCCGCGGCGGTCGCCGTGGGAAGGGGTCGAGTCGGCGGCGTCGCGGAACGGTCCGTAGAAGGCCGAGGCGTACTTTGCGCTGTAGGCGATGATCGGCACGCCGGGGTGACCCTCCTCGTCCATCTGGTACCGAATCGAGCCGATCCGGCCGTCCATCATGTCGCTTGGCGCGACCGCGTCGGCGCCGGCGTCGGCGTGTGAGATCGCGGTTTTCGCCAGCAGCTCGACCGAGAGATCGTTGTCGACTTCCGTGCCGCCGTCGCGGAAGACACCGCAGTGGCCGTGCGAGGTGTACTCGCAGAGGCAGACGTCGGTGATCACCGTCAGGTTCGGATGGGCGTCCTTCAGCGCCCGCACCGCCATCTGCACGATCCCCTCGTCGTCATAGGCGCCGCTGCCGACTTCGTCCTTGGCGGCGGGGATGCCGAACAGCAGCAGCGCCCCGATCCCGGCGGCGGCGATCTCGCCCGCCTCCTCGACCAGGAGGGAGATCGAGAAGCGCTCGATGCCGGGCATCGACTCGATCCCCTCGCGGATCCCCTCGCCGGCGACGACGAAGGCGGGTTGGATCAGGTGTGAGGGTGAAAGCTCGGTCTCGCGGACCATGCCGCGGAGAACGTCGCTCTGCCGCAGGCGCCGCATACGAGTGCTCGGGAAAGGCATCTACGGCGAGTTTAGGGAAGGGATGGGGATATCCCCATCCCTTCATGGCCTGGCAGTAGCTTTCTTCCCGTGCAGGCGCGGGGGCTGGTCAAGAGCTACGGGGACCGGGAAGCTCTCCGGGGAGTTGACCTGGACACCGCTGCCGGGGAGCTGGTGGCGATCACGGGGCCGAACGGGGCCGGCAAGACGACGCTGCTTTCGATCCTCGCCGGGGTGCTGGAGCCCGACGGCGGCGAGGTCCTGGCCGAGCGCGGCGAGGTCGGCTGGGTGCCCCAGCAGGCAGCGCTCTACCGGCGCCTGACCGTCGCGGAGAACCTGCTGCTCTTCGCCCGGCTCGAGGGTCACGACGATCCCCATGCCTCGACCGAGGAGATGCTCGAGCTGTCCGGGCTCGGCGAACGGCGCGGCGAGATCGTCGCCCGCCTCTCGGGCGGCAACCAGCAGCGGATCAACATCGCGATCGGACTGCTCTCGCGGCCGGCGGTGCTGCTGCTCGACGAGCCCAGCGTCGGGCTCGACCCCCGCCAGCGTGCCCGGCTCTGGGAGTTCGTCGCCGGCCTGGCCGAGCGCGGCACGACGGTGATCTTCTCCACCCACGACATCCAGGAGGCCGAGCGCTACGGCGGCCGCCTGCTGGTCCTCGCCGACGGTGAGGCGCTGTTCGACGGCTCCCCCGGAGAGCTGCGCGAGGAAGTCCGCCGCGAGGCCCCGGAGGCCGCCGACCGCGACTTCGAGACCGCCTTCGTCGCCTACCTCCAGCACCGGGGGCACTGATGAGGTGGCTGCTGCTCAAGGACCTGCAGATCCTGCGCCGCTCGCCGCTGCAGGCGGTACTGCTCGTCGTCTACCCGATCCTGATCGCGATCCTCGTCGGCTTCGCCGTCTCCCGCGGCCCGGAGAAGCCGCGCGTCGCCTTCCTCAACGAAGTGCCGGCCGACAGCCGGGTCAGCGTCGGCGGCCGGCAGCTGCCCGCGGCCGGGGTCGGTGGCCGGATCTGCAGCCGGGTCGAGTGCGTCCACGTCGACAACCGTGACCAGGCGGTGCGGAAGGTCGAAAACGGCGAAGCGCTGGCGGCGCTGATCCTGCCCGCCGACCTGGTCAACAAGATCAACTCGCTCTCGACCCTCGCCCCCGGCACGCCCAAGGTCGAAGTGCTGGTCAATGAATCGGACCCGGTCAAGGCGAAGCTCGTCGACGAACGGATCACGACGCTGCTGGCCCAGGCGAACCTGGCGATCGCGAAACGAATCGCGGCCGAAGGCAGCCACTACCTCAAGCTCCTGATCGACGGCGGCGACCTGCCGGTGCTCGGCCAGTCGGTCCACATCCTCGGTCTCACCGCCACCGCCCAGATCCTCGAAGCCCTGGAACCGGCGCTGCCCGCCGGCGGCCTGCGGCTCTCGCTCCGGCAGGTGACCGGCTTCGCCAACGAGGCGCGCGAAAACCTCGACATCGCCGGGCCGCTGATCGAACGCCTGGCGCAGCCGATCCAGGTCGACAGGGTCGCGGTCGGGGGCTCCTCGCCGCCGCTGGAAATCTTCGCGATCGCCGTCGCCGCGACCCTCACCCTGGCCTTCGTCACCGTCCTCCTGGTCGCGGGCTCGCTGGCCCTCGAGCGCGAGGAGAACGCCTTCCTGCGGCTGACCCGCGGCCTCGTCTCCAGCGAGGCGCTGATCGCCGAGAAGATCCTGCTCGGCGTCGGGGTCGGCCTGGTCGTCACCCTGCTGATGCTCGCCGGGCTGGAGATATTCGTGCCGCTGGAATGGAGCCGAGTCGGCCTCTGGCTGATCGCGATCCTGCTCGGCGGCGGGGCGCTGGCGGCGGCGGGGGCGGCGCTCGGAGCGGCGGCCCGCGAGGTCCGCTCGGTCTCGCTGCTGGCCTTCATGCTGACCCTGCCGATCGCCTTCCTCTCGCTGGTCCCCTCCGGCGCGGTCGGCACCGGGGTCTTCGACGCGGTGGGGATCGTCACCGCCATCTTCCCCTTCAAGCCGGCGCTGCAGGCGATGACCGCGGCGCTCGACTCCTCGGGACCGAGCATCGGCGGGCCGCTGCTGCACCTGGCGATCCTGCTCGCCGCCTACGCCGTGATCGCCCGCCTCGCCCTGCGCCGCTTCGCGACGGTCTGATCGCGCAACCGACTTTCGCCACACCAGGGTGTGGTCAAAGTCGGCAGCGTCAGTGGGACAGCGGGCGGGCGGCGCCGTGGAGGACGGCGGTGCGGGCGGCGGCGAGCCCCGGGTCGAGGCTGGAGGCGACGAAGCGCGCGAGGTCGAGCTCGGGGGCGAGGATGTGGCGCACCCGCTCGAGCACCTCGACCTCGCCCAGGGCCGGGAGCTGCCGAGCGGCCGCTTCGATCGCGGCGAGCGCCACCTCGGAGCCGTCCAGCGTCAGGCATCCGTGGCGGCTGATGTAGGCGTCGACGCTCTCGATCGGCCCGCGGTCGGTGTGAAGCTCGAGGTCATGGAGGCGGTGCAGCTCGTAGTTGGGCTCGGTCGCGCTCAGCAGCTCCTCCTGCTCGGTGGTCGGGTAGGCGACGAAGACCGGGACCACGGTGCCGGGGCTGCGTTGCAGGGTCGAGGGCACCGCGCCGTAGGGGGAGATGTGGGCGGAGTAGACGATGTCGAAGCCGGCGAGCTCGGCGCACAGCACCGGCAGCGGCTGGTGCGCGTGGGCGGCGAGCTTCTTCGCCAGGACCGCCGGTGCCGCGTTCGCGCCGTAGGCGAGCAGTGGCCGGCGGCCCTCGAGATCGAGGTCTTCTGATGGAAGCTGGTGCGGGTGCCCGTCGCGCTGGACGAAGGAGCGCAGCGGCGCCTCGTACGGGTAGGCGGCGGCCCGCGCCAAGATCTCACCCGTGCTCAGCGGCTCGTCCACAGGGCGCAATCTCGCAGATAGGGTCAGCGGATCATGCGAGTCCTCTTCATCGGCGACGTCGTCGGCAGTCCCGGGCGCAAGGGTCTGCGCGAGACGATGCCCTCGCTGCGCGAGGCGCACGCGCCGGACCTGATCGTCGTCAACGGCGAGAACTCGGCCGGGGGCATGGGGATCACCGAACGGACTGCCAACGACCTCTTCGACGCCGGCACCGGCGTGATCACCACCGGCAACCACGTCTACCGCCACCGCGACGCCTACGACTTCCTCGAACGCGAGCAGCGCGTCGTGCGGCCGGCCAACTACCCGCAGGGCAATCCCGGCCGCGGCTACACCGTGGTCGAGGCCGGCGGCATGCGGGTCGGGGTGATCAACCTCAGCGGCGGCGTCGGCCTCAAGGTCGCCCGCTCCCCTTTCGACACCGTCGACGGCATCCTCGACCGGATCGAGGCCGACGCGGTGATCGTCGACTTCCACGCCGAGGTGACGAGCGAGAAGGTGGCGATGGGCTGGCACCTCGACGGCCGGGTCGCGGCGGTGCTCGGGACCCACACCCATGTGCCAACCGCGGACGGGCGGGTGCTGCCCAAGGGCACGGCGTTCATCTCCGACGTCGGCATGACCGGGTCGCGGACCAGCGTGCTCGGCGTGAAACCGGAGCAGGTACTGAGGTCGCTGATCACCCAGATGCCGACCCGGTTCGAAACCGCCGACGAAGACGTCTGGGTCATGGGAGCGGTGGTCGACGTCAACGACAAGGGACTGGCGGACTCGATTCAGCCGCTGATGGTCCCGGCGCCGCTCGAGGGTCAGTAGCCCGCGTCCCCAACATCGCCAGCGCCACCAGGAAGAGCGGGTACCACCAGACGATGTACAGGTAGAACCAGTGCTGCAACGTCAGTTGGAGCAGGATGATCAATGCCGTCCCCAGCGCAGCTACCTGAACTAACTACTTCCTCCTTGGGCGGAAAGCTAGGAACAGAGACAGTGCTCCGGTCCCCACGATCAAGACCGTCCGCAGTGGGTTCAGCCAATCCACCTGCCCCCAGATGCTGAACGGGGAATCCCTGCCGGACTGGAACGCGATAGTCCGGTCGTAGAACGTGCTCAGACCCGGGATTGATTGCTGGCCACGCCATCACGATGATCGTCACCGCCAAGAAGCCGGCGGCGAAGAGGGCGGCGTTGCGAGGCGAGATGAGGGCACCCTGCGGGCGAGGTGTTCGTTCTCGGGCGCCCTCATCTCGCCTCACGAGGCCGCCCTCTAGCTCCGGTGTAGTCGGGGAGTAAGTCAGGAGCATGGGTGCGAGCAGTGCGGGGGAGAACTTGGCGAAGGTGGCGAGGGCCAGGGTGGCGCCGCGGTACAGAGGTCGGGAGAGCACGAGAAGCGTTGCGACGAGGAGGAGCGCGACCAGCGAGTCGTTGGAGTTCGACTCCAGGGGCATGGCGGAGTAGGGGTAGGCGGCCCAGCCGAAGGCGAGGATCGCGGCCAGGCGGCGGCCCGCTGGTCCGGGGCGGATGCGGATGCCGAGGAGGATCAGGAAGCCGAAGGTCAGCAGGTCAAAGGCGACCGCGGCGCCGTGGGAGGCGGGGAGGTCGTCCCACTTGCCCGACCAGGGCCAGATCCGCTCGAAGGGGACGTAGGCGTAGTAGTTGACCGGCCCGTAGGTGTCCCCGTCGGAGATGCCGTCGGGGAAGTTGCCGTAGATCGGTTCGCCGTGGGCGATCCTGTCGGCGCCGACGACGCCGGCATAGCCGATGTCGGTCGAGCCGGAGTCGGCCATGTTGAGACCGACCCGGAAGCCCATCAGGAAGAGTGCGGCGACGAGGATCCAGGCCAGCGGCCAGACCGGGCGCAGACCCTCCCCCCTGCCGCGGAAACCGATCCAGAGGGCGCGGCCGAGGAGGTAGAGCAGGGCCGGGTACTGGAGCGGCACCGAGACGCCGATTTCGCCGCGGTTGAAGAAGAAGTGGGAGACGCCGAAGGCGAGCAGGACGAGGAGGTCGAGGTTGGCGACTCGCCGCCAGCGGCGCCAGTCGACCAGGCCGAGGAGGAAGATCGCGCAGAGCGGCAGGAAGACGTAGGGGGCGTTGAGCTTGTGGCCGAACTGGCCCGAGTAGCCGCGGGCCATCTTCCACGCCACCTGATACCCGGTCCACGACTCGGTCACTTCGCCGCTCCGGCGGTCGACCAGGACCAGCGCCACCTCCTTGCCGTCGGCGAAGTACGCCACCTCCCAGACGCCGTCTTCGTTGACGCTGGCGCTGTGGGTCAGCGTCCCGTTCCGTTCTTCCTCCTTGGCGACGTTCGGGTCGCGGTCGGCAGCGGCGATCGCTTGGGATTCGGTGACCTTGCCGGCGAGGTTCGTCGGCGCTTGCGGCGGTGGCAAACAGGAGTAGGGACGCGAGAGCAGCGACTGCGAGGGACCGGAGGGTGGCGGATGGGATGGGATGTCCTGCGGGCGGGCGAGGGCGTCCGTTCTCGGACATCCCATCCCATCCGCTCACACTCCCGGAGGCTCTGGATCACTGAGGGTCCAAGCCGAAGTGGCGAAGGACGGCGGGAGCTACGTCGCGGAGGGTCCATTGGGCGCGCTCGTCTGCGGACTCTGGTCCACAGCCAACGAACAACAACGGTCCCAAAGAGTCCCCCGCGTGCAATGCGCCGTGGGAGCCGCCGCCGGCGTGGGTGACGCCGCCCCAGTCGACCGCCTCGAAGCCTTCCTCCAGGGAGACGATGAAGTCGCCGGAGTGCGGAGCGGTCAGGGCGGACCAGACGCGGGCCAGGGGGTCGGGGTAGTTCTCGCTGGCTAGGCGGCCGTCGGTGATGGTTGCTTCGAGGGTGGAGAGGTCGCCGTCGATCTGCCAGCGGGCGCCGCGCAGGTCGGCGACATCGTCGCCGGGGCGGAAGCGGAGCGCCTCTCCCCCGCGTTCGACCATTGCCCACTCGTCACCCGCGATCGGCATGCCGGGCTCCAGTCGAGGCAGCGGCTCGCCCTTGGAGGTGAGCAGGGTGCAGACCAGGTCGACGCCCTCGATCTCGGCCAGGCGCCCGCCGACCGCCTCGGGCTCCGCCCGCTCCCCCTCCCCCGGCAGCAGGTAGACGTGCGCGGCGCGACCGGTTGGGCTGACCGCCAGCTGGGCCAGCTCGGGGCGGTCGTCGGAGGGCTGCAGCACCGACCACTCCTGGCCGAGCAGTTCGGCCAGCGGCAGGCCGCGGTGGACCGGCGTCTGCGCGTGGTCGGCAACGAGGATCAGGGCGTGCTCGGCGAGGAAGCGCTCCAGCCCGCCCGCGGCCTCGAGGAAGATCCCGAAGCAGGAATCGGCCTTGGCGATCGACTCGACGCTGGCCTCCGGCCCGTGCTTGTGGGAGTAATTGTCGTTGTCCGGCAGCGAGAGCAGGAGGAAGTCGAAGCTGCCGTCCTTGGCCAGCTCGGCCGCGCAGCAGGCGGCGTATTCGTCGCGGTTGCCCGGGATCGAGGTCGACTTGCAGGGCACCTCGCGGCTGGCGTAGAGGTCGCCGTAGAAGAGGTCGGTCGGTCCCCAGGTGTGGTGCTGGAACTTCAGTTTGGTCGCGTCGACGGCGCGCCGCAGCAGTCCGTCGAGCGAGACCTGGTGGCGGTGGCGGCCGCGGTAGATCAGGTACGGGGTGCAGGCGGTCCGGGCGCCGGCGTCGTCGAGTCGCTCGAAGAGGGTGTCGACCGCGGGGCTGAGGTGGGCCAGGTTCATGTTGTAGACGAGGTCGTAGAGGGCGCGGAAGACGCCGAAGGCGCGGGTCGCGTCGAGCGATGACCCATACTCGACGTAGCGGCGCTCGAGCCGGTGGTACCAGTTCATGCCGCTGATCCAGTGGCGGTCGGCACCGACGCCGGTGACCATCTCCGAGCAGGCGACCGGGGTCACCGAGGGGAAGCTGGAGACGCAGCCCTCGATCAGCACGCCGCGCTCGATCAGCGCCGCGAAGTTCGGCGCCCGGCCCTCGGCGACCGCGCGGCGCAGCATGTCGCTGCGCAGCGAGTCGACGTAGGTGAGGACCAGCTTCTTCTCGGCGGGCGCCATCGGTCCGAATGATCGCGGACCGCGGGCGCGGCTAGCGAAGGACGCGGAGCCCGGCGTGTTTGCGCTGGGCGCGACGGTGGCGGGAGATGCCGAGCCAGGCCAGGGCGACGATCACGGCGATCACCAGAATCGGGACCAGCCACGAGATCAAGATCACGAACAACGCTGCCAGGCCGACGATGAAGCCGAGCGCGCCAGTGCCGCTGCCCTCGCGCCGGCTGGCGCCGAAGACGAGGTCGCTGATCACCAGGCAGGCGAGCGCCGCGCCGAGCAGACCGAGAACGGCGCCGAGGGCGCCGTCGACCAGGAAGCCTGCCACCAGGCCGATCACCGCGGCGAGGATCGTCATCCGGCCGCGAGCCGATCCGTGGGTGCCGGTGGTGCCGGCGAACATCCCGATCGCGATGCCGATTCCCAGCTGGGTGAGAAAGTCCACGTGCGAAAACCTAACCGGCTCGGCGCGCCGGCGTCGATCCGCCACACTTCCGGGATGAGCGAATCGCCCCTACCGCCGCAACGGCGCCGCGCCCACACCAACGCCAGGGACCTCGAGCGCTACGCCGGGCTCTTCGCCGAGCGGACCAAGGTGATGCGCTCCTCGGCGATGCGCGACCTGATGGCGATCACCGTGCGACCGGAAGTGATCTCGCTCGCCGGCGGCCTGCCGGACACCTCGACCTTCCCGCCCCGCAGCTTCGCCGCGCAGATGACGCGGATCGCCCAGAGCTCCACCGCTGAGGCCCTGCAGTACGGGCCGACCGAGGGCTTTGAGGAGACAAAGGACTGCATCCTCGAGGTGATGGCGGCCGAGGGCATGCTTCCCGACCCCGAGGACGTGATCGTCACCACCGGCGGCCAGCAGGCGATCGACCTCGTCTGCAAGACGCTCCTCGACCCCGGCGACGTCGTCATCTGCGAGGCCCCGACCTACCCCGGCGCGGTGCCGGTCTTCTGCAGCTACCAGGCCGACGTGATCCAGGTCGAGTGCGACGAGGACGGGATGAAGGTGGAACAGCTGGAGCCGCTGCTCGCCGAGCTGCGGCGCGAAGGCCGCAAGCCGAAGTTCATCTACTCGGTGCCGACATTCCAGAACCCGGCCGGGGTGACGATGTCGTTGCCCCGGCGCCAGCGGTTGGTCGAACTGGCGCGGATGCACGAGCTGCTGGTGATCGAGGACAACCCCTACGGCCTGCTGCGCTACGGCGGCGAGACGCTGCCGCCGCTCTACCAGCTCGACGGCGGTGACTTCGTCCTCTACATCGGGACCTTCTCGAAGATCCTCTCCCCCGGGATCCGGATCGGCTGGACCGTGGCGCCGCCGCCGGTGATGGACAAAATCGTGCTTGGCAAGCAGGCCGCCGACCTCTGCACCTCGACCCTGACCCAGTACTTCGTCCGCGAGTACTTCGCCGAAGCCCGCTGGCGCCAGTACATCGAGGAGTTGGTCGAGATCTACCGCGGCCGGCGCGACACGATGCTGGCGGCGCTGAACGAGCACTTCCCGGCCGAGGCGACCTGGACCGAACCGCAGGGCGGCCTCTTCATCTGGGCGACCCTGCCCGACTACATAGACACCGGCGACCTGCTGGCCAAGGCGCTGCGCGCCGACGTCGCCTTCGTCCCCGGCTCGGGCGCTTACGTCGACGGTCGTGGGCGCAACTCGATGCGGCTCAACTTCTCCGGCGTCGACGAGACCGAGATCCGCGAGGGCATCCGCCGGATCGGCAAGGTGATCGCCGAGCAGGTCGACCTCTACGGCGCCCTGACCAACACCGGGTCGCATATGCCCGCAGGCGAAGCCGAGGACATGGGCGAAATTGGTTCACGACCGAATCCGCCGCCGTCCATATCTGATTCTGCGGCGACGGATTCGGTCGTACTCCCGTTCCGCAAGGCCGAGGGGTCGGGATGAAGGTCGCCGTGCTGAAGGGCGGACGCTCGCTCGAGCGCGGCGTCTCCCTGCGCTCGGCGGCGCGGGTCGAGGACGCCCTGGCCCGGCTCGGACACGAGGTCCTGGCGATCGACGTCGGCGCCGACCTGGTCAAGCGCCTCGGGGGCTTCGAGCCCGACGTCGCCTTCGTCGCGATGCACGGAGTCGGTGGCGAGGACGGCACCGCGCAGGAGCTGCTGGAGATCCTCGGGGTCCCCTACACCGGGCCCGGCGCCGCGGCCTGCGCGCGTTGCATGGACAAGGTCCAGGCCAAGCAGATGATCCGCGAGGTCGGGATCCCGACCCCCGACTGGTTCGCCTTCAACGAGACCGCGTTCCGCGAACTTGGCGCCGCCGACGCGCTTGGTGAGCTTGAGCGCAGCCTCGGCTTCCCGCTCGTCGTCAAGCCCAGCCGCGGCGGCTCCTCGCTCGGGGTCAGGTTCGCCGCCGACGCGGCGGAGGTGCCGCCGGCCCTCGTCGCCGCCTTCAGCTACGACGACCGGGTGCTGCTGGAGCGCTTCGTCGAGGGACGCGAGCTGGCGGTCGGCGTGCTCGGCGACGAGGCGCTGCCGGTGGTCGAGGCGATCATCGCCGCCGGCGATCGCTACGACTTCGAGGCCCGCTACGAGATCGGCCGCACCCGCTTCGTCTGCCCGGCCGAGCTGAGCGACGAGGAGCAGCGGGCCGTGACCGAGGCCGCTCTGGCCACCTACCGGGTGCTCGGCGGCACCGGCTTCGCCCGCGTCGACCTGATCCTCGGCACCGACGGTCCCCAGGTGCTCGAGGCCAACGCGATCCCCGGCCTCACCGACACCAGCCTGCTGCCGCAAGCGGCCGAGCAGGCCGGGATGTCATTCGAGCAGCTGGTCGAGCGCATCCTCGACCTGGCGCTGCGCCCCGCTGCCGCCTAGCTGTCCCCCGAGGCAAAATCCTCCGGGGTCACTTCATCGAGGAACTCTTTGAATTTGTCGACGACCTCCTCGGTGTCCTCGACCTCGTGCTCGAACTCGATCGCCGACTCCTCGATCACGTCCTCGGCGGCGAAGATCGGGGCCGAGACGCGGACCGCCAGCGCCAGCGCATCCGACGGCCGCGAGTCGATCTCGACCTCCGAGCCGTTGATCGAGACGGTGATCGAGGCGTAGAAGGTGTTGTCGCGCAGCTCCGTCACCGCGACCCGCTCGCATTTTGCGTCGAGGTTCTCCAGCACGTCGGAGAGCAGGTCGTGGGTCATCGGCCGCGGCGTCGAGGCCCCCTGCAGCTTCATCAGGATCGCCGCCGCCTCGGGGTGCCCGATCCAGATCGGCAGGAAGCGATTCCCGTCGACCGTCTTCAACAACACGATCGGCTGCTTGCCGACCATGTCGAAGCTGACGCCATAGATCTGCATCTGCTGCACGAGAAACGCTCCCGACCTTGGTTGATGGCCGATTATAGGTCGGCTAAGTGGGCGATCCTGGATTCGAACCAGGGACCTCGTCCTTATCAGAGACGCGCTCTAACCAACTGAGCTAATCGCCCGGAGTCGGCGATGATAGCGACGGCGCGGTGCTCGGATCAGCCGGCTCGGCGCCGCAGGGCGCGGGCGAGGGCGTGAGCTTCGGCGACGTCGTCGAAGCGCAACTCGACCGCGAAACCGTCGGCGCGCGATCGGACCGAGACCTCGTGGCCGAGCGCCACCTCCAGCGCGTCGCCGGCTGCCTCGAGCGCGGCGGCAACCTCGGGGTCGATCGGAGGTTTGCCCCGGCTCACCTTTGGCTGGCCAGCCAGCCGAACCCTGTTCTCGGTTTCGCGCACCGACCATCCGGCCCGCACGGCGTCGCGGGCCAGGCGGCGCCGGACGTCGTTGCCCTGAGCGCCGAGCAGCGCCCGGCCGTGCCCCTCGCTGAGGGACCCAGCCTCCAGCAGCTGCAGCGTCTCGTCGGGAAGCTCCAGCAGGCGAATCAGGTTGGAGACCGCCGGGCGGCTGCGGCCGACGCGGCGGGCGAGCTCCTCTTTGGTCAGGCCCAGCTCCTCGACCAGGGCGGCGCAGGCCTTCGCCTCCTCGACCGGGTTGAGATCCTCGCGGACCATGTTCTCGATCAGCGCCGCCTGCAACCGCTCGGCTTCGACCTGATCGCGAACGACCGCCGGGACCTTCTCGAGCCCGGCCTGCTGGGCGGCGCGCCAGCGGCGCTCGCCGGCGACCAGCTCGTAGCTGCCATCGGGGAGGGGACGGACGAGCAGCGGCTGGACGACGCCGCTGGCCTCGATCGAGGCGGCCAGCGCGGTCAGCGCTTCGGTGTCGAAATGGGTCCGCGGCTGGTCGGGATTCGGCTTGATCAATCCGACCGGAAGCTCACGCAGCTCGCCGGCGTTGCCGACCTCGGCTTCCGGCAGGATCGCCGCCAAGCCGCGGCCGATGCCGCGTTTGGTGGTGTTAGCCACGGGCGGCAAGCTCCTTGGTCAGCGCCTGGTAGGCGCGGGCGCCGCGAGACGAAGGTGCGTGCTCGGTCACCGGGAGACCATAACTCGGCGCCTCGGCGACGCGGACGCTACGGGGGATCACGGTCTCGAAGACCATCGAGTCGAAATGACCGCGCAGCTCGGACTCGACGTCCTGGGCCAGTCTGGTGCGCTCGTCGTGCATGGTTATCAGCAAACCCGAAACCTCTAGTTGAGGGTTGAGTTCCCGCCGGATCAAGCCAAGGGTCTCGAGGAATTGAACCAGGCCCTCCAGCGCCAAATACTCGGCCTGGACCGGGACGATCACCCGGTCGGCCGCAGTCAGGGCGTTGACGCTGACCGGCCCGAGAGCCGGCGGGCAGTCGAGAAAGGTGCGAGCGAAGCGCTCGCGGATCGGGCCCAGGCGCTCGCGCAGGCGGGTCTCCGAGCCGGTGATTCGGGGCAGCTCGACCGCGGCGCCGGCGAGATCGCGGTTCGCCGGGACCAGCCAGAGGTTGTCGGGCCCGGCCGGCCGGGCCGCCTCGGCGACCGAAACGTCGCCGATCAGGCAATCGTAGGAAGACGGGTGCATCTCCTTCTCGGCCCCGAGCGCGACCGTGGCATTGCATTGCGGATCGAGATCGACCAGCAGCGTCTGCTCGCCGGCAGCGGCCGCACAGGAAGCCAGATTGACCGCGGTGGTCGTCTTGCCGACCCCACCCTTCTGATTCGCCACCGCGTAAACAGTTCCCATGCTCGACGCAGCCTAGTTATCTGGGCACTCAGGCGGGAGGTCGGATAGCCTGCTCGCGTGCCCGAGACCGCAGACTGGCCAGAGAGTCCGGCAGATCGCGCCCGCGACCTGGTCGAGGGCGTGCTCGAGGAGCTCGACCTCGACGGCGAGGTCGACGTGGTTGAGGACGACGACCGGATCGCGGTCACGGTGCGGGGCGAGGACGACTACGGCCTGCTGATCGGCAAACGCGGCCAGACGATCGACGCCCTGCAGCTGCTCTGCTACCAAGCCGCCTTCCGTGGCCAACGGGAGCGCAAGCGGGTCGTCGTCGACGCCGCCGGATACCGCGAGCGGCGACGGGAGACCCTCGAGGGCCGCGCCGATCGCGCCGCCGAGCAGGCGCTGGCCGCCGGCAACGTCGTCGAGATGGACCCGATGAGCGCCCAGGAGCGGCGGGTCGTCCATGAGCGGCTGAAAGAGCGCGCCGGCGTCGAGACCTACAGCGAGGGCGATGAGCCTCACCGCTGCGTGGTCGTCGCGCCCCTCGTCTCCGAGTGAGCGCCGACCCCACCGCTGCGCTCGATCCGGCGGCTCGCGAGGCGCTGGGCAAGATTCTGGTGTTGCTCGCCGAGGAGCGTGCCTCGGTCAGCTCGGTCGTCGACCAGCGTGCCTGGAAGGTCCACGTCGCCGACAGCCTCACCGGCCTCGATGTCCCCGAGCTTCGTGGCGACGGCAGGATCGCCGATATCGGCGCCGGCGCCGGCTTCCCGGGCCTGGCCCTCGCCGTCGCTCTCCCCGACGCCCGGGTCGACCTGATCGAGTCCATCGGCCGCAAGTGCGACTTCATGCGCCGCGCCATCGCCGCGGCCGGCATCGCCAACGCCACCGTCCTCAACACTCGTTCCGAGGACCTCGCCTCCAGCGACGGTCGCGAGGCCTACGACGTGGTCACCGCCCGAGCCGTAGGCCGCCTCTCGACCCTAGCCGAGCTCGCCAGCCCACTTCTGAAGCCAAACGGAGTCCTCATTGCCTGGAAGGGCAAGCGCGACCCGGGCGAGGAAAAGCAGCTGGAGAACGCCGCCGAATCCCTGGCAATGACCCCGGAGAGCGTCCTCGACGTAGGAGACCACGCCGGCTCCGAACACCGCCACCTCCACATCATCCGCAAGTCGGGCCAGACGCCGGCCAACCTGCCGCGAAACCCCGGCATAGCCAAGAAGCGGCCGAAGGGCTGACGGGTCGAAGGGAGAGGTTGGGTGGACCTCTCCTGCGCAACAGCCTGGGAGGCTTGGAGAGGTCCACCCAACCTCTCCCAACCAGCCGCATCCTTCGGGAGATGAACAGCCCGTAGCACTGGGCCGAACCAAGGGACGGGCAGTTTCAGCTAAGGAGAAGTGATGCGTGCTGCTGCGGGTCCCGGTGGGGACTCGCCAAGCCTCCCAGGCTGTTGCGCAGGCGAGTCCCCACCGGGACCCGCCCCCACCACCTACTTTCGCCGCTTCTTCTTTTTCGGCGGTTTCGGAGGCGGTTTAGCCGCGGCGATCGCCGCGGCTCCCTGCGGAGTGGCCGCGACAGGCGCCGGGATTAACTTTTTCACCGCTAACCCCTGGCCGATGGTCCAGGTGTTGGTCGTGATCCAGTAGAGGATCAGGCCGGCCGGGAAGCTGAGGATGAAGGGCACGAAGATCAGCGGCAGGATGAACATCATCGTCCGCTGGCTTTTGTCGGCCGTGACCGACATGAAGTAGCCCGAGGCCAGCTGGGTGCCGACATAGAGGACGATCAGGGTGATCAGTTCGGCCCCGGTCGCCTTCGCGGTGAGGTCGCTGATAAAGAGGAATTCGGCTCCATAGGCGGCGCAGTGGCCGGCGGCGGGGCAGCCCATGTCCGGTGGAAGCTCGTGGCGCAGGACGTAGAAGAGGGTGATGAAGACCGGCAGCTGCGCGACCAGAGGGATGCAGGAGGCAAAGGGATTGACTTTGTTCTCTTTGTAGAAGCGCATCATTTCCTGCTGCATGCGCTGTTTGTCGTTTTTGTATTTCGCCTGCAGCTCTTTGATCTGCGGCTGCAGGGCCTGCATCGCCCGCATGCCTTTGATCTGTTTGTAGGTCAGCGGAATCAGCGCTGCCCTGGTTACGACCGTCAGGGCGATGATTGACATCCCCCAACTGAGCCCGACGTTGTCGTGGAAGAACTGCAGGACGCCGTTGGCGATGTTGATCAGGGGCTGCAGGATGTTCGCGACGGGGACGATCACGGGTGGGCCTCACCGTGGTAATCGGCCGGGTGGACCGGGCCGGTGCGCAGTGTGAAGTGATCGGGGATCGGATCGAAGCCGCCGTGGCTGAAGGGGTTGCAGCGCAACAGGCGCCAGGCGCCGAGCAGCAGGCCGCGAACGACGCCGAAGCGCTCGACCGACTCGACCGCGTAGGCCGAGCAGGTCGGCTCGTAGCGACAGCGCCGTGGGCGGGCGGGCGAAATCATGCGCTGGTAGGCCTTGATCGGGGCCAGGACGATCCGTTTCACGTGGAACGCTTCCCGCTCGAGGTGCTCGCCAGGGCCTCTTCCAGGCTCTTCGTAGCGCCGGCGCTGCCCTCGCGCTCGATCAGGTCGGAAATCTCCGAACGAGCGACGATGACGAAGTCGTGCTGGGCGGGCAGGCGGTCGGAGAGGCTCCAGAAGGATTCGCGCAGGACGCGCTTGACCCGGTTGCGCTCCACGGAACCTCCCACCTTGCGGCTCACCGACACGCCCAGCCTCACGTCATCACTCTCCTCGTCACCGCGAGGGAAGGTATAGAGAACGAGGTAGCGGGTCGCATGTGATGAACCGTCGCGGTAGACGCGGTCGAACTCGCCGCTGCGCGACAGGCGCCGCCGCTTCGACGCCATTAAGGGGTGAGGCGCTTCCGCCCTTTGCGCCGGCGTCGCTTGAGGATTGCGCGACCCCCGCGGGTGCTCATTCGCGCCCGAAAGCCGTGCGTCTTCGCGCGCTTCCGCTTCTTCGGTTGATAGGTGCGCTTCATCCGGGCCGGGAGTATACGGAGGCGAAACGGAAACGACGGCGTGAAATCTTTTCTGCGGGATTTGCGGGGCCTCCCGGATGCCGAGCCAGACGCGACGCTATGGTCGCCAGCCAGGTGCCAGATGACTCCTCCAGACACGAACTCGACGCCCTCTGGCGGGCGACCCAGGACCGGCTACGGGCATCGGTGCCCGAGTCGACGTTCCGCATCTGGCTGGAGCCGCTGACCGCCACCGGCGCCGATGGCGACACGCTTTACCTGACCGCACCGGAGGGGATTCGGGCCTGGGCGGAACGGCGCTACGCCTCGCTGATCGCCGAAGCCCTGGCCGACTCCGGGACGCCGCTGCGCCGGGTCAGCTTCGCGCCGGCGCAGGCTCCCGACACCGTCGGATCCGAGCTCGGCTGCGTCGAGCTGAACCCGAATTACAGCTTCGACCGTTTCGTCATCGGTCCCAGCAACAGGCTCGCCCACGGCGCCGCGCTGGCCGTCGCCGAGGCACCCTCGGAGGCCTACAACCCGCTCTTCCTCCACGGCCCACCGGGGCTGGGAAAGACCCATCTACTGGCGGCGATCGCCAACTACCTGGGAAGCAACGCCCCAGGGCTCAGCGTCCGCTACACCACTGCCGAGTCCTTCACCAACGAGTTCGTCGCCGCCCTGCGCTCCTCCGGCGCCGAGGCCTTCAAGGCCCGCTATCGCGACATCGACGTGCTGCTGATCGACGACGTCCAGTTCCTCGAGGGCAAGCCGGCGACCGAGGAGGAGTTCTTCCACACCTTTAACGCCCTCTATGAGTCGGGAAGCCAACTGGTGCTGTCCGCCGACCGCATTCCCAGCGAGCTCTCGACCCTCGCCTCGCGGCTGCGGGACCGCTTCGAGTGGGGCCTGACGGTTTCCGTCGAGCCGCCGAACCTGGCGACCAGGCTGACCGTGCTGCGTCACCTCGTGCGGGAGTCCGGCGTCGAGATCGCCGACTCCGGCGCGCTCGCCGAGCTGGCCAACCGGATCGACGCCAACGTCCGCCAGCTGCATGGCGCCCTGACCCGGGTCCTCGCCCACGCCTCGCTGATGGCCCGGCCGCTCTCATCCGAGCTGATCGCCGAGGTCATTCCCCGCAGCCGCTCATCGCACGCCACCTCGGTCGAAGAGATCCAGCAACGGGTCGCCGAGCGCTTCGGCATCTCCCGCGCCGAGCTGATCGGCTCCAGCCGCGCCGCGACGCCGCTGCGAGCACGGCAGGTGGCGATCTTCCTCACCCGTGAGCTGACCGATCTCTCGCTGCCCCAGATCGGACGCCTCTACGGCGGCCGCGATCACTCGACCGTGCTCAACTCCCTGCGCCGGGTTGAAGCCGGCCTCGGTGAGGACCCGGACCTGGCCGAGCGGGTTCACGAGCTACGCGGAGCAATCCACAACCCGACCAGCGAAGTTGGCTGACGGCCGACGACGGTGCAAGACTCCAGCTTTTCCCCACAGCCGTCTCCACAGGCCACAAACGGCAGCAGCGCGCCGAATCGGCACTGACCTCGACCTTTTCCACAAGCCCTATTCCAACTCAAGAAGGCATCTAAAGACTTGAAGCTCACGACAAAACGAGAAGACCTCGTCTCCAAGCTCTCAATCGTTTCCAGAGCGGTCTCCACCCGCGCCGCGACCCAGGCCCTCTCCGGAGTCCTCCTCACCGCTGCCGAGGGACGAGTGACACTTTCCGCCACCGACCTCGACCTCGGGCTGGAAACGGCACTCGACGCGGATGTCGCCGCCGAGGGCTCGGTCCTGCTGCCGGGACGGCTGCTGGCCGAAGTCGCCCGCTCACTGGCGGACCAGACGGTGGAGATCGAGTCGCGCGAGGCCGAGCACGACGTCGAGATCCGCAGCGGCGGCTCCAGCTTCCACCTGCGGGTGCTGCCGGCGGAGGACTTCCCGAAGTTGCCTTCGGCCGAGGGCGCGCCGGCGCTGAAGATCCCCGCCAAGGCTCTCGAAGCGAGCATCGACCTGGTTGCCCGCGCCGCCTCGCGTGACGATATGCGCCCGGTCCTGACCGGCGTCTTCGTCACCGCCAGCGGCGCCGAGATGACGATGGTCGCGACCGACTCCTACCGGCTCGCGGTCAAACGGACCGAACTCGAGAGCGAGCTCGGAGGCGAGCTCGACGCCAATATCCCGGCCCGGGCGCTACGCGAGCTGGGCCGGATCCTCTCCTCGGAGGGGGCCGACGCGGCGGCGATCACCCTGCTCCCCAATCAGGCCGTCTTCGAGGCGGGGGCGATCACCCTGACGACGCGACTGATCGAGGGCCAGTTCCCGAACTACAGGCAGCTCCTCCCCGAGTCCTACGAGCACGATGTCCGCCTGCCGCGCTCGGAGTTTCTCGAGGTCACCCGGCGGGTCAGCCAGCTGGCTCAGCGCAACGCGCCGCTGCGGCTCTCGTTCGCGCCCGGCGAGCTGACCGTCGCCGCCGAGACCCCCGATGTCGGCGACGCCACGGAGACGATGCCGGCGGCCTTCGAGGGCGAGCCGCTGGAGATCGGCTTCAACCCGGAGTTCCTCAAGGAAGGGATCGAAACCGTCGAGGGCGAGGAGGTTCTGCTGCGGCTGATCTCGCCGCTGCGCCCGGGCCTGCTGCAGCCGGTCGAGGGCGAAGACTTCCGCTATCTGGTGATGCCGATCCGCCTCAACGTCTAGATGGCCTTCTGAGGTCGGTGGCCGGTGCTCGTCACCGCGATCGAAGCGCGGCCGCTGCGCAGCCTCGACCAGTTCCGGGTTGAGCTGGAGCCCGGCATCGTCAGCGTCGTCGGTCCCAACGGGGTCGGCAAGACGAACCTCGTCGAGGCGCTCTACTTCGCCCTCACCGGTCGTTCCTTCCGGACCTCCGATCGCCGCGACCTGATCCCCTTCGGCGGCTCACTGGCCCGCGCCGAGGCCTGGATCCGCGACGGCGACGGGCTCGAGCGCCGGCTGCTGGCCTCGGTCAGTCGCAGCGAGGGGCGCCGCCACCTGCTCGACGGCAGCCCGGCCGACCCGGCGACGCTGGCTCGCAACCGTCCCCCCGTCGCCGTCTTCGCCCCCGATCGCCTCAGCCTGATCAAGGGCCCGCCGGGGGAGCGCCGCGCCCACCTCGACGGCTTCATCGCCGCCCGCTGGCCGGCCCGGACGGAGCTGCGCAAGCGCTACGGGCAGGCGCTCGCCCAGCGCAACGCGCTGCTGGCGCGGCTCGCGGCCGGCTACGGCTCCGCCTCCGACCTCGACGTCTGGGACGCCGGGATGGCCGCCGCCGCCGCGCCGCTGATCGCGGCACGCGAGGAGGCGATCGCCGAGCTCTCGGTCCCGTTCGCCGAGGCCGCCGCCGAACTCGGGCTGGAAGGGGGCGCCGGCCTTGAGTACGCGCCGCGCGCCGCGGGGGCTGAGGATGAGATCCGCGCCGGCCTGGAGGAGCGCCGCGAGCAGGACATCCGCCTCGGCCGCGCTTCCTGGGGCCCGCACCTGGACGAGCTCAAGACCGCGACCGCCGGGCGATCGCTGCGTCGCTATGGCTCCCAGGGACAGCAGCGGGCGGCCCTCCTGGCCCTGCTCTTCGCCGAGCGCGCGGTGCTGCTGGCGGCCCGCCGGGTGACGCCGCTGCTGCTGCTCGACGACGTCATGAGCGAGCTCGACCCGGGCCGCCGCGAGCGGCTCGTCACCCGCCTCGACGACGGCGGCCAGGCGCTGATCACCGCCGCCGACGAAGAGTCGCTGCCGGCGTCGGCGCTGCGTTCGATCATCCGCATGCCGATGCCCCCGGCGCTGCCGGACAGCGTCGCCGCATGACCCGGCGCCGCGCCCCGCGCCAGGCGTCCTCGGCGTTCCGCGTCGCCCGCGACCTCGCCGCCCCCAAAACCGGCCTGGCGTCGATCCAGTCGGCCTGGTCGGAGGCGGTCGGCGAGCAGCTCGCGGCGGTCGCGACCCCGGTCTCCGAGCGCGCCGGGACGGTGACGATCGAGTGCGCCGACAGCGTCTGGGCGCAGGAGTTGGACCTGATGCAGGGACAGTTGCTGGAGCGCCTGCGGGAGGCTTTGGGAGAGCGGGCCCCCGAAGCGCTCAAGTTCCGCCTCAGAGCGGACACCACTTAGGCACTCTTATTCCACGATTTGCAGGGAATTTGTCCCACGGGCCGATGTTATCCGCGGACCCGAACTGGTATTCTTATGGCAACTCGCGTTATGCCCCGATCCGTGTGGAGCGACCTCCACGCGTCGGGGTTTTCTGTGTCAACCGGAAGGGACTCATTGCCTGACAACAACCCCAGCGTCTCGAAGACCGACGCCTCCTATGGCGCCGCGGACATCACCGTCCTCGAGGGACTGGAAGCGGTCCGCAAACGTCCCGGCATGTACATCGGTTCGACCGGTCCCCGAGGCCTCCATCACCTCGTCTACGAGGTCGTCGACAACTCCGTCGACGAGGCCCTCGCCGGCCACTGCGACAGCGTCCGGGTGGTTCTGCACCCCGACAACAGCTGCACGGTCGAAGACGACGGCCGCGGCATCCCGGTCGGGATCATGGAGAAAGAGCAGCGCCCCGCCGCCGAGGTGGTGCTCACGGTCCTCCACGCCGGCGGCAAGTTCGGGGACGGCGGCGGTTACAAGGTCTCCGGCGGGTTGCACGGCGTCGGCGTCTCGGTCGTCAACGCCCTCTCCGAGCGCCTCCACCTGCAGATCACCACCGACGGCTTCGTCTGGTCCCAGGACTACGAGCGCGGCAAACCGATGACCGAGCTGAGCAAGGGCGCCGCGAGCAAGGACCACGGCACCAGTATCACCTTCCTGCCCGACCTGGAGATCTTCGAAGAGATCGAGTTCGACTTCGACACCCTGGTCGAGCGCCTCCGCGAGACCGCTTTCCTGACTCGAGGGCTCAAGATTCAGCTGGTCGACGAGCGCGGTGAGGGCGAGGAAGTCACCTTCCAGTACGACGGCGGCATCGAGGACTTCGTCCGCCACCTCAACGGCAACAAGGACGAGGTCCACAAAAAGGTCATCTACTTCGAGGGCGGCAAAGAGGAGGGCCAGGTCGAGATCGCGATGCAGTGGAACACCTCCTACCAGGAGTCGATCTTCAGCTTCGCCAACAACATCAACACCCACGAGGGTGGCTCGCACCTCTCCGGTTTCCGCTCGGCCCTGACCCGGACGCTGAACGCCTACGCGCGCAACAAAGGCCTGCTCAAAGAGAAGGACGACAACCTCGCCGGCGAGGACGTCCGCGAGGGCCTGACCGCGGTGATCTCGGTCAAGCTCCACGACCCTCAGTTCGAGGGGCAGACCAAGACCAAACTCGGTAACCCGCCGATCCGCGGCCTGGTCGAGGAGATCGTCAACCGCAAGCTGGGCGAGTATCTGGAGGAGAACCCCGCCGACGCGCGGCGCCTGATCGGCAAGGCGATCGACGCTTCGCGTGCCCGCGCCGCGGCTCGCAAGGCGCGCGACCTGACCCGCAAGTCGGCGCTCGAGAACTCGACCCTGCCGGGCAAGCTCGCCGACTGCAGCGTCAAGGACCCGAGCCTGGCCGAGATCTTCGTCGTCGAGGGTGATTCCGCCGGCGGCTCCGCCAAGCAGGCCCGCGACCGCAACACCCAGGCGGTGCTGCCGCTGCGCGGCAAGATCATCAACGTCGAGAAGAGCCGGATCGACAAGGTTCTCGCCAACAACGAGATCCAGGCGCTGATCACGGCGATCGGGACCGGGGTCCACGACGAGTTCAACATCGAGGGCGCCAGGTACCACAAGATCGTGATGGCGACCGACGCCGACGTCGACGGCGCCCACATCCGCACCCTCGTCCTCACCTTCCTCTACCGGCAGATGCCGGAGCTGATCGACGCCGGCTACGTCTACATCGCCAAACCACCGCTCTACCGGGTCAAACAGGGCAACCAGGAGACCTACCTGGAGCGCGAGTCCGAACTCGAGGAGCTGCTGCTGCGCGGCAAACTCGAGGAATTCGAGCTGATCGACGCGACCGGCGACTCGAAGAAGCTGACCCCCAGCCGCTGGCAGTCCTACGTCCGTCGCTCGAAAGAGTACGAGGGCTGGGGCTCGTCGCTGCAGGCCGCCTTCGGGACCGAGACCGTCCGCTTCCTGGAGGAATCGAACCTGCTCGACGAGGGCGTCGCCGGCATCGAGGCGGCGGCGAAGCTGCTCGCCACCGGTGCGCTCGAGGGCGCGCCGTTCGAAACCGAGGTGCTCTCGGTCAGCGAGGACCTGCTCGTCGCCAAGGCGATCGAACGCAAGAGCGGCCTGGCCCGGACCCACCGCCTGCCGGCAACGCTCTTCGCCGGCCACGACTACCGCAAGTTCGTCGAGGTCCACGCGGCGTTGCTGAAGCAGGTCGGCCGGCCGCCGTTCACGGTCAACTTCGGCGAGCGGCGCAACGCGGCGACGTCGTTCCAGACCCTGCGCGGCGCGGTGCTGGAGCTCGCCCGCCACGGCGTCTCGCTGACCCGCTTCAAGGGACTGGGCGAGATGAACGCCGACCAGCTGCGCGAGACGACGATGGATCCCGCCAGCCGCACCCTGGCCCGGGTGACGCTCGAAGACGCCACCGCCGCCGACCGGATCTTCTCGATGCTGATGGGCGACCAGGTCGCGCCCAGACGCGAATTCATCGAGAAGCACGCGAAGGAGGTGCGCTTCCTTGACGTCTAGGGCGCACCCGCACCGATTTGCTGAAGGAGGGATTCGCTGATGGCGCTTGATGCCCTGACCGGGCATATCGAAGACCGGGGCCTGGAGAAAGAGATGCGCTCGTCGTACCTCGATTACGCGATGAGCGTGATCGTCGGTCGCGCCCTGCCGGATGCCCGCGACGGCCTCAAGCCGGTTCACCGCCGGGTGCTCTACGCGATGCACGACGTCGGCCTGCAGCCGACCCGCGCTTACCGCAAGTGCGCCTTCATCGTCGGCGAGGTGATGGGCAAGTACCACCCGCACGGCGACTCGGCGATCTACGACACGCTGGTGCGGATGGCGCAGGACTTCTCCCTGCGCTACATGCTGGTCGACGGCCAGGGCAACTTCGGCTCGATCGACGACGATCCGGCGGCGGCGATGAGGTACACCGAGGCGCGGCTGACCCGCCTCGCAACCGAGCTGCTGCGCGATATCGACGCCGACACCGTCGACTTCGGTCCCAACTACGACGAAACCACCCAGGAGCCGCTGGTCCTGCCGGCGCGCTTCCCGAACCTGCTGGTCAACGGCACCTCCGGCATCGCCGTCGGGATGGCGACCAACATCCCGCCGCACAACCTGCGCGAGGTCGCCGGCGCGGTTGCCGCCTACATCGACAACCCGGCGATCGACATGGCCGGGCTGATGGAGCACATCAAGGGCCCCGACTTCCCCGGCGGCGGGATCATGAGCCGCGAGGGGATCCGCGACGCCTACGAGACCGGCCGCGGCAGCATCAAGGTCCGCGCCCGCGCCCACGTCGAGCCGCTGCGGGGAGGCAAGGACGCGATCATCGTCACCGAGCTGCCGTTCACGGTCAAGAAGCTCGGCGACGGCGGCCTGGTGACGAAGATCGCCGACCTCGTCCGCGACAAGAAACTCGAGGGCATCTCCGACCTGCGCGACGAGTCCGACGGCTCGGGGATGCGTCTGGTGATCGAGCTCAAACGCGGCGGACCGCCGGCCAAGGTGGTCCTCAACAACCTCTACAAGAAAACCCCGATGCAGACGACCTTCGGCGCCAACATGGTGGCGCTGGTCGATGGGGTGCCGCGGACGCTGAGCCTGCTGGACCTGATCAAGACTTACGTCGACCATCAGCGCGAGGTCGTCACCCGCCGGACCCAGTACGAACTGCGCCGGGCCGAGGCCCGGGCTCACATCCTCGAGGGGCTGCTGGTCGCGCTCGACAACCTCGACGCGGTGATCAAACTGATCCGCGCCTCGAGCGATCCCGATCACGCCCGCGACGGGCTGATCTCACAGTTCGAGCTGTCCCGCGAGCAGGCGCAGGCGATCCTCGACATGCGCCTGCAGCGCCTGACCGCGCTCGAGGCCGACAAGGTCCGGGCCGAGCACGCCGACCTGATGGAGCGGATCGGCGAGCTGCGGGCGATCCTCGGCGACGAGGCGAAGGTGATGGCGATCGTCAAGGAGGAGCTGGCGGAAATCGTCGAGTCCTACGGCGACGAGCGGCGCACCGAACTGGCCCACTTCGAGGGCGACGTCGGCATCGAGGACATGATCGCCGACCAGCAGATGGTGATCTCGCTGACCGCTTCCGGCTACGTCAAGCGACTGCCGCTGGCGACCTACCGCCAACAGCACCGCGGCGGCGTCGGGGTGATGGGGATGAACCTCAAAGACGACGACTACATCGCCCACCTGCACATCTCCTCGACCCACGACTACCTGCTCTTCTTCACCAATCGCGGCAAGGTCTACCGGCTCAAGGTCTACGAGCTGCCGGAGGGCTCGCGCAACGCCAAAGGCAGCTCGCTCAACAACCTACTGCCGCTGCGCGAAGGCGAGAAGGTGATGGCGGTGATCCCGACCCGGGACTTCAAAGAGAACCGCTACCTCGCCTTCGCGACCGCCAAGGGGCTGATCAAGAAGACCGAGTTTCTCGCCTACAACACGCCGATCCGCGCCGACGGAATTATCGCGATCAAGGTCCGTGACGGCGACGAGCTGGTTCAGGTCCGGCTCACCTCGGGCGAAGACGACATCCTCATGGTCTCCCACTCCGGCCACGCCTCGCGCTTCTCCGAGCAGCTGGTGCGGTCGATGGGCCGCGACACCAGCGGGATCAAAGGCATGAACGTCGCCGGCAAGGACAACCGCGTTCTGGCGATGGACATCGCCCGCAACGACACCGAACTGTTCGTCGTCACCGAGAACGGCTACGGCAAGCGCACCCCGGTCTCCGAGTACCCGATCAAGGGCCGCGGGACCAAAGGCGTGCTGACCGCGAGGCTGACCGAGAAGAAGGGCGGCCTCGCCGGCGCCCTGATCGTCGGCGAGCACCAGGAGCTGCTCTTCATCTCCCAGAACGGCATGGTCCAGCGCACCTCGGTCAGCGGCATCTCCCAGATGGGCCGTTCGACCCAGGGCGTCAAGGTGATGAACATCAAGGACGACGACCGCGTCAGCGCCGTCGCCCTGGTCGTCGAGTCGGACTCGTCCGAGTCAGCGAGCGAGCCGGAGGTTCCGGCGGACGAGGTCACCGAGAGCAACGGCAACGAGGCGACTGGTGTCGAAGGCGGGGACGAGTAGGTCCGTCTGCGCGAACAGCTGTGGAGGCTTGACGGACCTACTCGTCCCCGCCCACGGCAGCAGCGGCTCGCTTACTTCTTGTGCTCGATGGCCTTGGCGTCGGAGAGCTTGGTCTGGGCTCGCTGGTCTCGGCGGTGGCGGAGGAGAACGGGGGCGGCCCAGCCGATTAGTGCTCCCAGGGCGGCGGAGATGAGGATGACGACGATCAGGGGGGCGTTGAAGCTGGCGAAGAGGACTTCGACGCTGGTCTGTTGGGAGTTCTGCAGGGCGACGATCAGGACCAGGGCGATCAGGCCCCCGACGATCCAGGCGCGCCAGTTGATCGGTTTCTTCTGCTGGGGCGGCATCGCCGAACCTAGGAGTGCTTCTTGACGAACTCGAGGGCGGTGTCGCAGACCTCGCGCCAGCCGCTGTCGATCGTCAGCGAGTGGCCGCGATTGGGGATCGATTTGATCTCGGTCACGCCCGGGTTGCGCTTCTGCTTCTTGTAGGAGGCGCTGGCGATCGCCCAGGGGACGGTGTGGTCCTTCTCGCCGTCGATGATCAACAGCGGCCCGCGGTTCGGGTTCTTGGTATCGACCTTGGCCTCGGTCAGGGGGTTGAGGTTGGCGTTCGCCATCTGCATCAGGGCCGCTCCGGGGGCAGGGACGTGGTAGGTCTCGTAGAGCTGCTTCGCCTCCTCGTCGCTGAGCGCGTTGGCCCAGCCGTACTTGAACTGGTCGAGGGTGAGGGTCACCGCGCGGCCCTTGTTCAGCGGGTTGGAGAGCACCGGCGCCGCCGACTTCAGGGCCGACAGCGGCAGCGGCAGGACGCCGCGGAAGGGGCCCGGGTCGATCGCCACCGTGACCGCGGAGAGGCCGCGGCCGGCGATGATCTGCGCCAGCAGGCCACCGGTCGAGTGGCCCATCACCGCGGGCTTCTTGTCGAGCTTGCCGATCACCTCGGCGGTGTGATCGGCGACCATCCCGATCGTCTTCTTGGCGAATACGTCGGGGTTGGCGCGCGCCTCCTCGACGGTCCGCGGATCGTCGGGCCAGACGGGGGTCAGCGCCGCGTAGCCGGCCGCCTCGAACACCCCCGTCCAGTTGTCCCAGCTGCTGGGCAGCAGCCAGAGCCCGTGGATGAAGATGACCGGCATCTTCCCGCTCGCGTTGGCCTTCTCGATCTGCTCGTTCTCAACATCGGTGATCGCCATCTGGTGTGGCCTTCCTGGATCTCGCGGTTGTCGTGCGGCAACCGCAGATGGGCTCGGATCGCCGTGATGATCGCAGTGTGCAGCGGCGAGCACAACGCCTGGAGGGAGAAGCTACAGCTCGATCGTCGAGCCGAGGCTGATGGTGCGGTCGCGCGGCAACTTGAAGTAGTCGACCGGGCTGGCGGCGTTGCGGGCCATGGCGACGAAGAGGCGCTTGCGCCAGCCGCGCATGCCGGGGGCGGCGGTCGGGGTGATCGAGATCTGGGAGAGGAAATAGACGGCGCCGTCGACGTCGACGTCGGACTCCAGGCCGGTCTCCTTGGCGAGGGCGAGCAGGCGGGGGACGTTGGGGCTGTCCTGGAAGCCGAAGCGAGCGGTCAGGTGGCTGATCCCATCGTCCTCGTAACCGAGGTCGTCGATCACGAGCCGCTCGGACTCCGGCACGTAGGGCGCCTTGGTGGTTTCGATCGAGACGATCACGACGGTCGCGTGCAGGGCGCCGGTGTGCTCGACCCCGGAGCGCAGCGCCAGCGGGGTCGTCTCGCGGCGGGCGTTGAGGTAGACGGCGGTGCCCGGCACCCGCACCGCCGGCGGCTGCATCGCGCGCAGCTCGGTGACGAAGGAGCGCAGCGATCCCTCCTCCTCGATCCGCTCCTCGTGGACCTTCTCGCGGCCGCGCTTCCAGGTGCTGAGGATGGTGAAGACGGCGACGCCGATCGAGAGCGGGAACCAGCCGCCGTGCAGGGCCTTGGTCAGGTTGGCGCCGAGGAAGGCGAGGTCGACGGTGAAGAAGACAAGGGCGCCGATCGCCACCTGCCAGCCCGGTTTGCGCCAGAGGGCGTGGGCGACGACGAGGAAGAGCAGCGTGTCGACCGTAATCGTGCCGGTGACCGCGATCCCGTAGGCCGAGCCGAGCTTGGTCGAGGAGCCGAAGCCAAGGACGAGGGCGACGACGGCGGCGAGCAGGAACCAGTTGACCGCCGGCACGTAGACCTGGCCGATCTCCTTGGCCGAGGTGTGGCGGATGCTGAGCCGCGGCAGGAAGCCGAGCTGGACCGCCTGTTTGGTGACCGAGAAGGCGCCGGAGATGACCGCCTGGGAGGCGATCACGGTCGCCACGGTCGCCAGCAGCACCATCGGGATCCGGCCCCAGTGGGGCAGCAGCAGGAAGAACGGGTTTTCGATCGCGCTCGGGGTGTCGAGGATCAGCGATCCCTGGCCCATGTAGTTGAGGGTCAGGGCGGGGAAGACGACGAAGAACCAGGCGCGACTGATCGGCCTGCGGCCGAAGTGGCCCATGTCGGCGTAGAGCGCCTCGGCGCCGGTGATCGTCAGCACGATCGCCCCCAGCGAGATGAAGGCGATGCCGAAGTGATTGCCGAAGAACTCGACCCCGTAGTGGGGCGAGAGCGCCTTGACGATCGCCGGGTGGGCGAGCACGCGGGCCAGCCCGGCGGCGGCGATGACGGCGAACCAGATCACCATCACCGGGCCGAAGACGCGGCCGATCGTGTGGGTGCCGAAGCGCTGGATCGCGAAGAGGCCGACCAGCACCGCGATCGTCACCGGGATGACCAGCGACTCGAAGCTCGGCTCGACGACCTTGATGCCTTCGACCGCGGAGAGGACCGAGATCGCCGGGGTGATCATCCCGTCGCCATAGAAGAGGGCGACCCCGAACATTCCCAGCGCGATCAGCAGGACCTTCAGCCGCCGGCGCTTCAACGGCGCTCCCATCACCAGCGCGATCAGGGCGAGGATGCCGCCCTCGCCGTCGTTGTCGGCGCGCATGATGAAGAGGACGAACTCGATCGAGACGATCAGGGTGATCGACCAGAAGACGAGCGAGATCACGCCGTAGACGTCGGCTTCGACCGGCTTCACCGCCTGGTGGTCAGCCGAGAAGACGGTCTGCAGCGCGTAGAGCGGGCTGGTGCCGATGTCGCCGAAGACGACGCCCAGCGCCCCCAGCGCCAGCGCGGCCATCCCGAACTGGCGTCGGCTCGGTCCGGAGGCCGGCGTCGTGGTGGCGGCCTCGCTCATCGGCCCGCGATTCTCCCAGTCGCGCCGGGCGGCGGCGCGATCAGCTAAAAGTCAGGGATGAGCACCGCGCAACGGCCCGACCCGACCGAGTCCGTCCGCCATCAGCTGCGGCCGCTCTTCGACCAGATCGTGATCAAGGAGCTCGACCAGGACCGGGTCCGCCGCTCCGGCCTCGTCGTCCCGCCGGGAACCCACGAGCCGCCGCCCGAACAGGGCATCGTCCTCGCCGTCGGTCCCGGCCTCGACTGGTGGGCCCAGGCCGGCGTCGAGATGCCGGTCCAGCCCGGCGACCACATCGTCTTCCCGGCCTCGGCCGGCGTCTGGGTCGAGATCGACGAGGAGCGCCTGCTGGTCTGCCGCGTGACCCAGCTGCTCGGCGTGCTCGAGTCGGTCTCGATCGACAGGTAGGGCGCGGGTCTTCGCTCAGCTTGATTCGTAGGCGGGCTCGGCACCGGTGCGATCGAGCTCGGGCTCGATCGCCGCGGGTGCCGGAGCCGGTACGTCGCGCAGCACGAAGACCGCGATCGCGACCGCCACTGCCGCCAGCCCGGCGCCGATCAGATACGCGAGGTGGTAGCCGGAGGTCAGCGCCGAGGCCTGCGAGGCCCCACTGTCGACGAGCGAGTTGTAGCGCTCGGTCGAGAGCGTCGCCAGCACCGCCAGCCCGATCGCGCCGCCCACCTGCATGCTGGTGTTGACCAGGCCCGAGGCCAGGCCGGAGTCCTCCGGCGTCGCCCCCGACATCGCCAGGGTCATGATCGCCGGGAAGGCCGAGCCCATGCCGACGCCGATCAGTAGGAAGGGCGGCAGCAGGTCGGTCACGTAGTTGCCTTCGACCGGCGTGCGGGCGAAGAGCAGCAGGGCGACGACGGTCATGCAGACGCCCGGGATCAGCGTCGTCCGCGGCCCGAAGCGCATGATCAGCTTTTCCGAGAAGCCGAGCGAGAGCGTCCCCATCACGACCGTGGTCGGCAGGAAGGCGAGGCCGACCTCGAGAGCGCTGTAGCCGAGCACCCGCTGCAGGTAGAGGGCGCCGAGGAAGAACATCCCGAACATGCCGGCGACCAGCAGGGCCTGCAGGACGTTGGCGCCGGCGACGTTGCGGGAGCGGAACAGCCGCAGCGGCATCAGCGGGTTGGCGATCGTCGCCTGGCGGTGGATGAAGAGCGCCAGCAGCGAGGCCGAGACGGCGCTGAGCACGATCGTGCGGGTGTCGAGCCAGCCCCACTCGCTGACCTGCAGGATCGTGAAGACGCCGATCATCAGCGAGGCGGTGATCAGCGCCGCGCCGGGGAAGTCGGCGCCCTCGTGCAGGCCGATGCCGTCGCGGTTCTCGACCAGGCGCAGGGCCAGGTAGGCGACGAGGATGCCGATCGGCAGGTTGATGATGAAGATCCAGTGCCAGCTGATCGCCTGGGTGAGGACGCCACCGAGCAGCAGCCCGATCGAGCCGCCGGCGGAGGCGACGAAGCCGAAGACGCCGATCGCTTTCGCCTGCTCGGCCGGCTTCGGGAACATCGTCACGATCATCCCCAGGATCACCGCCGAGGCGAGCGCGCCGCCGATCCCCTGCACGAAGCGAGCGCCGATCAGCATCTCCTGGTTCTGGGAGACGGAGCAGAGCAGCGAGGCGGCGGTGAAGATCGTCAGGCCGACGAGGAAGACGCGCCGCTGGCCGACCAGGTCGCCGATCCGCCCGGCCAGCAGCAGCAGCCCGCCGAAGGGGATCATGTAGGCGTTGACGACCCAGGCGAGCTTGCTCTGGGAGAAGCCGAGGTCATCCTGGATCGAGGGCAGGGCGACGTTGACGATCGTCGCGTCGAGGACGATCATCAGCGCCCCGGCGCAGAGGACGTAGAGGGCCAGCCAGCGGCTGCGGTCGTTGTGTGGTTCGGCGATGGCGCTCATGGACACGCTCCGGACTGGTGACGTAGTCCGGCTGTCGAGAATAGCCACCCCGGGGTGCCGGCGAGAGGGACGGGGAAGGCGGTCACTTCTATGATCGGGCTCCAGGTCCGCGTCCACGCCGCCGGCGTCAACCCGGTCGACTTCAAGACCCGCGCCGGCGGCCGCTCGAAGTTCCTCGGCGAGCCGCCCTTCACGGTCGGCTGGGACGTCTCCGGCACGGTCACCAAGCTCGGCGCCGGCGTCACCCGCTTCCGGGTCGGCGACGAGGTCTTCGGGATGCCCTGGTTCCCGCGTGAAGCGACAGTGATCGGCACCGCCCGCGCCGAGCAGGCCGAGGCGCTCGCCGCGCTCGGGATCGACCGGGTGATCGACTACCGCAGCGAACGCTTCGAGGAGCTCCTCTCCGACCTCGACGCCGTGATCGACCTCGCCGGCCTCTGCCACCTCGTCGAGGACGGCAAGCTCCAGGTCCACGTCGACGAGGTCTTCGACCTCGATCGCGCCGCCGACGCCCACCGCCTCGCCGAAGCCGGCCACGGCGGCGGCAAGATCGTCCTCCGCGTCGCCTGAGCGAGGAGCCCTTCGGGATCAGCGCCCGCGCCGCCCGAAGCTGTGGCCGACGGGGGCGACGGCACGCAGCTCGGCGACCGCCCGCTGCCGGCGTGAGGCGGAGTCGGTGGGCGGTTCGGAGCGCTCGCGGCGGGCCGGGGAGGAGGGCGCCTCGGGGGCCGCTGGTCGCTCGCCCTCCGGGACGGCGGTCCGTTCCAGCGCCCGGACCTCGGCGACGAGGACGTTGGTGGCACCTTCGCGCCGCTCGAGCCTGCCGCGGGCCCAGAGCAGCGGCGCGCCGCGGACCAGTGCCCGGTGACGGTCGTAGACCGGCGGCGGCACGATCAGGTTGACGGTGCCGGCCTCGTCCTCGAAGAGCATGAAGACGATCCCCTTCGCGGTCTCCGGTCGCTGCCGGGCGACGACCATGCCGGCGACCTCGACGGTGGCGCCGTCCTCGATCCGCGCCAGGTCGGCGCTGCGGGCGATCGCCGGGTCGAGGCCGGGGCGCAGCAGCGTCATCGGGTGCTTGTCGAGCGCGATCCCGGTCGAGCGGTAGTCGGCGATCAGCTTCCCCCAGTCCCCGAGCGGTGCCAGCGGCGGCGCCTCCGGCGGCTCGATCGGCAGCGCCAACTGCGCCCGGTCCCGCCCGCCGCGCCCGTTGGCACTGACCCCAACCCGCCAAAGCGCCTCCCGCCGCTCCCCACCCACCCCAACCGGAACCCCATCCAACCCCCCCGCCCAAGCCAACCGCTCCAACCCCGCCAACCCGACCCCCGACCGCGAACCAAGGTCCGCAACTCCGCAATAAACCCCGCCGCTCTCGCGCTCCCTCACCAGCCCCTCCATCTCCTCCGCCCGCACCCCCTTCACATACCCCAGCCCAATCCGCACGACCAATCCACCCCGAACCTCCTGTGCGGCCTGCAGTGGGGTCGGAGGACCCTCAACCGAACCTCCCCGCTGTTCGTGAGGGCGAGGGTCCTCCGACCCCACCACACCGCCCCCTCCCCGCAGTTCGTGAGGGCGAGGGTCCCCCGACTCCACCCCCTGACCGCCAGTAGTTCGCGGCGTTTCGACGTGACAGAGCACCCGGCTGCGGTTCACGTCAACCGGAGCGATCCGGATGCCCCGCCGCTGCCCCTCATGCACCAGCGAGTCCGGCGGGTAAAACCCCATCGGCTGCTCGTTCAACAGCGCGCAGAGAAACTCCGGCCCACGGTGAATCCGCAGCCAGGCCGACTGGTAGGCGAGCAGCCCGAAGGCCGCCGAGTGCGCCTTCGGGAAGCCGAAGCCGGAGAAGCCCTGGATCTGCGCCCAGACCCGTTCGGCCACCGCGGCTGCGACGCCGCGCTCGGCGGCCCCGGCGACGAAGCGCTCGTGGTGCCTCTCGATCTCCGCCTCCGAGCGCTTGCGGCTCATCGCCCGCCGCAGCCCCTCGGCCTCCGAGGCGGTGAAGCCCGAGAGCGCCATCGCCACCTCGATCACCTGCTCCTGGTAGACGATCGTCCCCAGCGTCTCCCTCAGCACCGGCTCCAGCAGCGGGTGTTCGTAGGGGATCTCGAAACCCGGATCCTCGCGCTGCAGCTTGCGCCGCTCTATATAGGGATGGATCGCGCCGCCCTGGATCGGGCCCGGCCGGACCAGCGCCACCTGCACCGTGAGGTCGTCGATGTCGCGCGGCTGGGTGCGCGGCAGCATCTGCATCTGCGCCCGGCTCTCGATCTGGAAGACGCCGGTCGTCTCGGCGGCGCGGATCGACTCGAAGGTCTCGGGGTCGTCGAGGCGCACCCGCGAGAGGTCGAGCGACTCCCCCCGCGTGCGCTCGACTTCGTCGACGCAGCGCTCGACCGCGGAGAGCATCCCCAGCCCGAGCAGGTCGATCTTCAGCAGCCCGGCGTCGGCGCAGGAGTCCTTGTCCCACTGGACGATCTGGCGCCCGGTCATCGCCGCCGGCACGATCGGGCAGACGTCGACCAGCGGCGCCGTCGAGATCACCATCCCGCCCGAGTGCTGGGAGGCGTGGCGGGGCAGGCCCAGCGCGTCGCCGGCCAGCCAGAGCAGCGCCTTCCAGCGCGGCGCGGCGGCGCGCTCGGGCCCGATCGCCGCGACGACGTCGCGGCCCAGCTCCCCCTTGGACTCGTGGAAGCCGACCGTCTTCGCCACCCTCTCGATCTCCTCCGGCGGCAGTCCCAGAACCTTGCCGAGGTCGCGGACGATGCCGCGCGGGCGGTAGGTCGGGAAGGCGGCGACGAGCGCCGAGCGGTCGGCGCCGTAGACCTCGTGGACGCGCGGGATCAGGACCTCGCGGATGTCGCGCGGGAAGTCGAGGTCGATGTCGGGCATCGAGGTCGCTTCGTCGTTGAGGAAGCGACCGGCGAAGAGCTCGGCCTTGACCGGGTCGATGTGGGAGAGCCCGGTCAGGTAGCAGACGATCGAGCTGACGCTGGAGCCGCGGCCGCGCCCCGGCGGCAGGACCGAGCGCGCCGAGCGCGGCCCGCGTACCTCGGCGGCGACCTCGCGGGCCAGCTCCAGGAGGTCGTGGTGGAGGAGGAAGAAGCCGGAGAGACCGAGCCGGCGGATCGTCCCCAGCTCCTGGTCCAGCCTCGCTTCCGCCTCGCCCCGGCTCTTCTGGCCGGCGTAGCGCTCGACCAGCCGCTGGCGGCAGAGCTCGGCCAGGGTGCGGTCGGCGTCGTCCTCCTCGGGGTAGCGGTAGCCGAGCTCGGTGGTGAGGTCGAAGCGCAGCCGCTCGGCCAGCCGCAGCGTCTCGGCGACCGCCTCGGGGTGGGCGGCGAAGCGCGCCGCCATCCCCGCCGGCGAGGCCAGCGCCGAGCTGCGGTTGCCGCGCCGCTGCGGCTCGGACTCCTCCAGCGTCTGGCCCAGCCGCACCGCGACGAGGGTGTCCTGCAGGTGAGTGCGGCGGCGGCTGTGGGAGTGGACGTTGCCGGTCGCCACGCAGGGCACGCCGAGCCGCGCGGCGAGCAGCGCCAGCCAGCGGTTGCGGGCATGGTCATGCCGCCAGTAGGGCCGCTGCAGCTCGACCCGGAAGCGCTGCGGCCCGAAGGCCGCGAGCAGCCGCCGCCCAAGCCGCTCGCCGCCGGCCGTGTCGCCCCGCTCCCAGGCACCGGCCAGCGCCCCGTCGCGGGCGCAGCCGGAGAGGCAGACCAGCCCCTCGGCGCACGCCTCCACCTGCTCGACCGTCGCCCAGGGCCGGCTCAGGGTCCGCCCCGTGTTGTCCCGCGTATGCGCATGAGCAACAGTCAGCAACCTGCACAGATTGCGGTAGCCAACAGCGCTTTCGACGAGGAGAGTTATGTGTACGTAGCTGCCCGGGGGTGGCGCGGAATGGGGTGGACCAGCCCGAGGAGCCACTGCACCGCAGGGCTGGTGGGCCCCATTCCGTGACAGGACCCGCGGGCCTGTCCGCACCGTCAGCTCTGCCCCGGTTATCGCCTGGATACCCAAGCCACGACAGGCATGGGCGAACTCCATCGAGCCCCAGATTCCGTCGTGGTCGGTCAGCGCCAGCGCCGGGTAGCCAAGATTCGCTGCCGCGGCGGCCAACTCGGTCGGGGTCGAGGCGCCGTCGAGGAAGGAGAAGGCCGAGTGCGCGTGCAGCTCTATGTACGGGACGGCGGCCATCAGGCGCGCTGCCGGTACCAGCGCTCGCCGCGGCCGCGGCGGAAGACGACGAGGGAGCGGCCGTCGGCCAGCGCCAGCTCGAAGTAGTGGCGCCGCAGCGGTCGCGGCGTCCACCAGCGGTCCTCGACCAGCCACTCCTCGCGGACCGCCTCGACTCCGACCCCGTCGGCCTCGACCGGCGCGCCGCCCGGAGCGAGCCGCACCGTCACCGGATGAGGGGCGTAGAGACGCCGCGGCCCGGGGGTCATCGCCGCCCCTCGCCTACAGCTCGGGGAAGGGCGTCAGCAACGCCCAGCGCTCGGGCACCCGCGAGGCGGAGTCGACCGGCAGGACCTTCAGCAGCGCCTCCGGGCCCTGTACGGCGCGGACCTCGCGGATCGCGGCTCCGAGCCGGTGTCGCCGCGGCTCCTCGCCGCCGACCGAGAGCTCGAGTTGGTCGGCGCCCGCCGGGCCGAGGCCGAGCGCCCGCAGTCGCAGCGCCGTCGCCGGCCCCGGCAGGCCCGCCAACCGCGGCACCAGCAGCGAGCGCAGCGTCCGAGCCGAGGCGCTCGGCCGTCCCAGCACCTGCTCGACGCTCCAGCTGCCGCCGGCGCTGAGCAGCGCCCCGAAGCGCACTCCCAGCAGGGTTCGCCCGCGCCGCTGGGGGGCGGCCAGCAGGCGGTCGACGAGCAGCGCCACGGCACGCTCGAGCTGGTTGCCGGCCGTGCCTTCCGGCAGCTCGAGTTGCTCCGCCAGCTCCTCGTGCGGCCGCCGCGGGCGCAGCGGCTCGTCGACGCCGCGGGCGAGTCGGCGGGCCTGCAGGCCGAGCGGGCCGAAGCGGTCGGCGACCCGGTCGGGCGAGATCCGTGAGAGCTCCTGCAGCGTCTCGATCCCGAGTCGCCGCAGGGTGAGGACCAGCTCCTCGGCCTCGCGCCCGGAGGCGTCGAGACGCAGCGCCAGGATCGAGATCGAGAGCGGCGCCAGGAAGAGGTGCAGCCGCCGCTCCGACACCGAGATCCGCTTCCAGGCCGCGGCGAAAGCGGCAAAGCGGTTGGGTGCGACCCCGATCCGCGGCTCCGGCCCGACCGCCTCCCGCGTCGCCCGCAGAACCCCGGCCCGGTCGCCGCCGTGGATGCCGTGCAGCCCGTCGGCCGCGAAGAATGCCTCGCCCGGCCGCTCGGACTCGACCGCCGCCCCGATCGCCTCCAGCGCCCGCACCATCGCCTCGGTCGACTCCGCCGCCGCGACCGGATCGGCAAGAGCTGCGCGCCCGGGCCTAAGCCCCCCGGAATGACCCGGGCGCGCGGGAGACGCGAAGCGACTGTCGATGACGCCCACGATCTCCATACGAACATACGTTCGTATATCTGGCGGTCTAAGTCAAGGGCAATTTCCACACGTCACGACCCCGAATTCCCCGGCGTGTCTGAGGTTGACCCCCTCATAGGAACGTCAAACCTCAGAAACCCCCCGAACCTCTTGGGAGGAGAGGAAGCCCCGTGCTTCGAGAGAGAGCGCTAGTTCTCGCCGGCGATCTTGGCGGCGTCGCTGCTGCCGATGTACGGCGTCAGGGCCACTTACTGACAGCGGGTACGCTGACTGCGATGCCACAGCGCGAGCGGGTGCTCGAGGCGATGATGCGCGTCACTGCCGCCAGGGGTTACGAGGCGACGGCGGTCAGCGACGTTGCCGAGCACGCCGAAATCAGCGTCGAGAACTTTGCCGCGATGTTCGCCGGCAAGGAAGACTGCTTCCTGCAGGCCTACGACGCCGCCATTGACGTGCTCGCCGCCCACGTCAGCGGTGCCTTCGAAGCCGCCGCCGGAGCAGCTTGGCCACAGCGAGTCGCCGCCGCGCTGCGGGCGATGGTCGAGCTGCTCGCCGCCGAGGCCGACGTCGCCCGAATGGCGATCGTCGAGGTCGCCGCCGTCGGCGAGGACGCGCGGATCCACTACCGGGCGGCCCTCGACCGCTTCGTCCCCCTCCTCGAGCAGGGCCGAGCGGCGTCTCCCGACGGCCAAGACCTCCCAGCGGACACCGCCCAGTTCGCGATCGGCGGCGGCACCTCGCTGATCTACGACGAGATCCGCGCCGAACGCGGCTCCGAACTGACACAGGTCCTCCCCCAACTCTTCTTCGCCGTCACCATGCCCTACCTCGGAGCCGTGACAGCTGAGGCCGAGATGCAACGAATCTGAAGAGCGATATCGGGGAGGGAGTCGGATGGGACTCGCCTGCGCAACAGCTGGGGAGGCTTGGCGAGTCCCATCCGACTCCCTGCACGCACCCCGAGTTCAGACGCCGTGGCCGCCGCGTCCCTCGCCCGATGCGAAACGAGCGGCGCCCTTGACTGCGACGTGGAGAGTCTCCCGTCCCAGCTTGTGCTCCAGGGCCAGTCCGTCGGAGAGGGGGAGGCCGAAGCCCTCGATCGCGGCGCGGCGGTCGGCGAGCATCGTCTCCTGGGGGAAGGACGCGATCCGCTCGGCCAGCTCGAGGGCGCGGTGCAGGTGCCGGCCCGGCTCGACGACCTCGTTGAGGAGGCCGATCCGCAGCGCCTCCTCGGCGTCCACCGGGCGGCCGGTGAGAATCAGGTCCAGCGCCCGGCCGAGGCCGACGATGCGCGGCAGGCGCTGGGTGCCGCCGTCGACCAGCGGCACTCCCCAGCGGCGCTCGAAGCAGCCGAAGGTGGAGGTCGGAGTGGCGAGGCGCAGGTCGCACCAGAGCGCCAACTCGAGGCCGCCCGCCAGGCACCAGCCGTCGATCGCCGCGATCGCCGGCTTCGACGGGGTCAAACGGGTGAAGCCCTCCGGCCCGGCGGGGTCGTCGACGTCGAGGTTGATCGCCTTCAGGTCGGCCCCGGCGCAGAAGGCCTCGCCACCGGCGCCGGTCAGGACCAGGACGCGGGCGTCGTGGTCGGCCTCGAACCGGTCGAAGCCCTGCCGCAACTGCCCGGCGGCGGCGGCGTCTATCGCGTTGCGGCGAGCCGGGCGGTCGATCGTCAGGACCGCCGCACTCCCCAGCCGCTCGTAGCGGACCTCCCCGCTCATCGGCCAATCCTTGCATAGCCGACCGCTTCAACTTGTTGCAGCAAGGATCCCTGATTAAACTCCAACCCTCGAATGCCCCGCCCCTCAATCCAGCCGAACCGCGCCCAGACGAGGACGACGGTCGGCCGACTCGGTGGCCTCTCCGCGATGGAGGCTGACCGCGGCGAACGGGCGCTCTGGCTGGCCGGCGACGGCTACCGCGCGGCGCTCTTCCACCTTGGTGCTCTGACCAGGCTGAACGAGCTCGGCCTGCTGGCCCAGGTGGGAACGGTCGGCGCCGTCTCGGGTGGGAGCATCATCGCGGCGCTGCTTGCGACGCGGGTGCCGTGGCCGATCCAAGGCGCATATCGTGACTGGCCCGAGCGGGTCGCGGAGCCGATGCGGTCGATCGCGCAGCGCAACGCCCGGGCCCGGGCGATCCTGCGCAAGCCGTTCCCCGGCGGCGGCGGCGCCGCGGCGGCGCGCGAGGAGCGCTACGCGCGGGATCTGGTCGCCACCCTCGGCGGTCAGTCGCGGGCCGGCCCGCGCTTCGTCTTCGGCGCCTCCGGCCTGACACTGAGCGGTCTCGCCGCGGGCTGGGAGGAGTGCCTGGAATGGAGCATCGAGGACGCCGACCTGTCCGGCTACCCCCAGCCGCTCGTCACCGAGACGATCGCCGCCGTCCGCACCGACCTCGACGCCTTCGGCGAGGCCGAGCAGGCGGTCCTGGAGAACCATGGCTATCTGCTGGCCGACGCGGCGGGACGACGGTTGGGCGCGACCAACGCCGCCGGCATCCAGCTGCGGGCCCCCGCTCCACCGCACCCCGATTGGATGGGAGAGGCGAAGGTCCGCCAGGCACTCGCCGCAAGCGGGCGCCGGGTCCCCGTCGGGCGCCTGCGGCCGCGCCGGGTCCGCGGCGCCAACCGCCGCCCCGAGCCCGGCAGCGAGCACAAGGCGGCGCTGCTGGAGCGCCACCGGCCGGTGCTCCAGTACGACTCGCTTGAGATCTGTCGTGCCGACTCGGCAGCGACGATTTGCAACCACGCCGTGCCCGGTCGTTGCAATACCCTGCACCGCGCCGACGGGACGCTGATCGCGGCCGCCGCGCCGGCCGGCGAGGAGCCGAGACTGGACCTCGACTTCCTGCGCGCGCCGACCTATCCAAACGGGGAGCCGGCAAGCGCCGGCGACTACCTGGACGAGTGCGGCGGCAACCACGCCGGCGACGCGGTGGCGCTGCGCGACCGCGAGGGCTACGCCGACCTCACCTACGGCAGGGCGCGGCACGACGACGACGGGGCCCTCTGGCTCCAGTACTGGTTCTTCTTCTACTACTACGACCGCGCCCTGCTCGGGATCGAGCAGCGCGAGGGCGACTGGCAGATGATGCAGCTGCGGCTCGACTCCGAGGATCTGCCGGATGCGGCTACCCTGGCGCGACCGTCGGGGGCGCAGCGGCTGGGCTGGGAGCAGCTCGAGCAGCAGGCCACCGCCGCCGGCCCGGTCGCCGTGATCTACCCGGCGCGCGGTTCCCACGCGCTGCTGCCACGGGCCGGCAGCCACCCGGCGCCGGTCGTCCCCGACCACAACGACGGCCTCGGCCCGCGCCCGCGCCCGCGCCTGCGGCCGATCTCCGACGACGGGCCGGACTGGGTCCTCTGGCCGGGCCGCTGGGGCTCGACCCGACGGCGCGAGCACTTCGAGGCCGACAGCCCACGCGGCCCGCGCGAGCACCCCCAGTGGTGGGACCCCGCGGTGCTGCACGCCGAGGCGGCGCCCGGGCCGGACTTGATCGAGGCCGCCGGCCCGGAGCCGCCGCTCCTGCGGGCGCGGCGCGACGGCAATCTCGCGGTCATCTCTTACCGTTTCGCCGATCGGCGCGAGCAAGCGGCCGATCCGGCCCGGATTGTCGCCGCCCCGATCGGTGCCGACGGCGAGCCCAGGCAGGGTCACTCGATCGCGGTCGAAGGCCGGCACGGCGAGTTCGCGCTGCCGCTCAGCGGCGACCGAGAGTGGAGCGGGGTTCGCGCCGCCGCCACCTCCGAACAGGGCGTCAGCGGCGAGACGGTCGCCGCCGCATTCGCCTAAGAAGACTGCCGGAGGAACTTGGATGGGAGCGGGCGGGCTAGTCGCTGGGAGTCTCACGGGGTTCGCCAGCGACGCCCGGCTCCCGATGCGATACGCCCCGGTCGCCGGCCGGGAAGGGCAGGTCTCCCACGGCCAGGACCAAAGCTAGGCGGCGGATCGGACGCCCCCGCGGCCAGGCAAGGAGCAAGCCCCGGAGCACGAAAAAACGACCGGTGATGACGCTCGGTTGCCTGCCTCGCGCGTAGCCTTCGCGCTTAGAAGCTCGTCACGCCACCTTCTGAGATCGCTCCCCGCTTGGCTTCCGCGGGAACCGGTCTCTCCCGGTCGCCAGGCGAACTTAGCGCCTCCCGGGGCGATCCGCCAGGGGTCTCGGCGCCGCGTTTCCGCAAAATCCGGGTTCGGCGTTCGGCCGACCCGGCGTGGGAGACATTTGGGGAGGGGGGTGGCGCCCGCCGGTACGCCGGTATACGGTCCCCGCCGGGATGAACGAGGGATCTGAGGCATCCGCTCGGCGGGCACGGCGCAACGTTGTCCTGACTGCTGCGATCGCGGGCCTCGGTGGCCTGCTCTTCGGCTACGACACCGGGATCATCGCCGGCGCCCTGCTCTTCATCAAGCAGGACTTCGCCCTCGGCAGCTTCGCCCAGGGCCTGGTCGTCGCCGCGGTGCCGATCGGGGCGATCGCCGGCGCCGCGATCGCCGGCCCGGCGGCCGATACGTACGGCCGGCGGCTGATGATCCTCTGCGCCGCCGGTGTCTTCATCGTCGGCGCGCTCGGCAGCGCCGCGGCGCCCGGGGTCGAGGTCCTCGTCCTCGCCAGGATCGTGATCGGCGTCGCGATCGGCCTCGCCTCGGCCGCCGCCCCCGTCTACATCTCCGAGGTGGCGCCGCCGGAGAGTCGCGGCCGGCTGGTCAGCTTCTTCCAGCTGGCGGTGACGGTCGGGATCCTCGTCGCCTATCTCGTCGGACTTGCCTTCAACGACAGCGAAGGCTGGCGCTGGATGCTCGGGCCTCGGCTGCGTGCCGGCGCTGGCACTCGCATTCGGGATGCTGCGGATGCCGCAGAGCCCGCGCTGGCTGGTGATGACCGGCGACGACTTCGCCGCGCGGGCCACCCTGGCGAAGATCCGCGTCAACGACCCGGACACGATCGATATGGAGCTGGCGGAGATCAAGGGGAGCCTCGACGAGAAGCCGGGAGCCTGGAGCGAGCTGCTGGCGCCGGTCGTCAAAGCGGCGCTGTTCGTCGGCGTCGGCCTGGCGATCCTGCAGCAGGTGACCGGCATCAACACGGTCATCTACTACGCGCCGACGATCGTCGAATTCACCGGCGTCAACTCCTCCGCCGGCTCGATCCTGGCCGCGGTCGGGGTCGGCGTGATCAACGTCGGCTTCACGGTCCTCGCCCTGCGGCTGCTCGACCGCGCCGGCCGCCGCACCCTGCTGATGATCGGTGTCAGCGGCATGTCGATCTCGCTGTTCGCGCTCGGGGCCGCCTTCATCGGCGGCGGCGGCAGCACCCTCGCCTCGGTCGTCGCGATCCTCAGCCTGATGACCTACGTCGCCTCCTTCGCGATCAGCCTTGGACCGATCTTCTGGCTGCTGAACGCCGAGATCTACCCGCTGGCGGTGCGCAGCAAGGCCGCCGGGCTGGGGACGATGGCGAACTGGACCTTCAACTTCATCGTCTCGCTGACCTTCCTGCTGCTGATCGAAGCGGCCGGGCGCAGCGGCGCCTTCTGGATCTACGGCGGGATCGGCATCGTCACCCTCTGGTTCTGCTGGAAATTCGTCCCCGAGACGAAGGGCAAGCGGCTCGAGGACATCCAGGCCTACTTTCAGGCCCGCGTGGATAAGAGATAGCGCCGCCTACTCTGCTCTCGCACGGGCGCGCTGATGACAACCGGAAGCCACGCGCCCGTGCTTCCGCGTCCGGGGGCGGCTTCGCTTACCCTGCCGTGATGCGCATCGATGAGATTATCGCCGCCCGGCGGCCGACCTTCTCGGTCGAGTTCTTTCCACCGAAGACGGCGGAGGCGACCGAGCGGCTCTTCGCGACGGCCCGGGCGCTGGAGCACCTTGAGCCGGATTTCGTCTCGGTCACCTACGGTGCCGGCGGCGGCACCCGCGACGGCACGGTCGAGATCACCAAGGCCCTGAAAGAGGAGCTTGGCTTCGAGACGATGGCCCATCTCAGCTGCGTCGGCGAGACGGCCGACGGCCTGGCGACGACGCTCGATCGGATCGCGGCGGCGGGGATCGAGAACGTCTTCGCCCTGCGCGGTGACCCGCCACGGGGAGAGGGGGAGTTCGTCAAGATCGAGGGCGGGCTCGCCAGCGCCGCCGAGCTGACCGCGTTCATCCGGGCCGGCTGGGACTTCTCGGTCGGCGGCGCCTGCTTCCCGGAGGTTCACCCGGAGGCTCCCGACCTCGACACCGACCTCGCTTACCTGAAGACGAAGGTCGGCGCCGGTGCCGGCTTCCTCATCACCCAGCTCTTCTTCGACAACCAGGTCTACTTCGACTTCGTCCGCGCCGCGCGGGCGCGTGGAATCGAGGTCCCGATTCTCGCCGGCGTCATCCCGGTCGCCGGCTTCGCGCAGATCAAGCGCATCTGCGAGCTCTGCGACGCGACGATCCCGCCGGCTCTCGAGGCCGCCTTCGAGGCCGCCGGCGGCGACGCCGAGCGCGAGTTCGAGCTCGGCGTCGCCTACGCGGCCCAGCAGTGCGCCGAGCTGCTGATCGCCGGCGCTCCGGGGATCCACTTCTACGCGCTCAACCAGGCGCCGGCGACCCGGGCCGTGCTCGGGGCGCTGCGGGCCTCGCGCCCGTGGGAGCGCACGCGTGGCGATGCCGGCGCTCTGACCGGCAGCGCCGACTAAGCAACGAGTAGGCTGCCCGGCCGATGGCGACACGGAAAGAAGAGAGAGAAGCGCTGCGCCGGCGGCGGCTCGACAAAGAAACCGAGCAGTCGGGCACGAACCGCAAGCGGCTGACGATCGCCTACGGGGTCGCGGCCGTCGTCGTTCTGATCGCCGCAGTCGCCGTCATCGTGCTCGTCACCGGCGGTGGCAGCAGCAGCGCCGGCGCGGGTAGCGCCCACATCAACCTCAACGCCTCCTACGGCTCGACCAACGCGGTCGAGCCCGACGAACGGGCCGGGACCCCGCCGCCGCCGGCGAAGGAGACGAACCTCCAGGTCGCCGCCAGGCAGGCCGGCTGCAAGCTGGAGCTGCACCTCAAGGATGAGGGTCACGAACACATCCCGGTCGGCTCGCCGCCGCCGGCATACGAAACCAACCCGCCGACCTCCGGCGCCCACGTCGAACCGCCCTACCAGCAGGCCGACGGCGCCTACCGCGAAGAACCGGCGGAAATCGATTACGTTCACTCCCTCGAGCACGGCCGCCTGGAGATCCAGTACGCGCCGGACCTGGCGGAAACGGATCAGCTGGAGCTGAAGGGCCTCTACGACACGATGTACGGCGCCAGCCTGCTCTTCCCGAATGAAAAAATGCCCTACGCGGTGGCGGCCACGACCTGGACCAACCTGATGGGCTGCCCGACCTACAAGGGCGCGGCGACCCTCGACGCGATCCGCGCCTTCGGCAAGGCGACCTGGGGCAAGTACGGCGGCGAGCCGGTCGCCGCCTTCGCCTTCACCGGGCCGACGCCGGCGAGTCCCGCCGAATAGAGCCAGGGGAGCTCCGGCCGGCGGGGCCTGTCACGGGAGGGGAGGCCGGCGGGTGCTCCGGCCGCGGTCCGTCACCAGCAGGGTGTCCTGCGGGCGGGGCAAACAGGCTCCGTTCTCGGACACCCTGCTGGCGCCGAACCGCGGAGAAGCGGCGCCGGGCAGCTGGCTAGGCGCGGTAGGCGGGGAAGAAATTCCCGGGGGGGCGATCTTCGCTTAGAGAGATGTACTTCTCTTCGTCGCAGATGATCTCGGAAGTGCGCCAGGGGATTTGGCGGTTGGCGAAGCCGCGCTTGAACTCTTCGAGGGCGTCGCCGGGGGCGATGCCGCCGCCGAGGTTGAGGGGGAGGGACAGCTCGGTCGGAGAGCTCGATCAGCCGGCTGACGACGTTCTTCATCGGCGAGTCCCGTAGGTGGGAGTCGGCGCTGCCTGAGAGGTAGTAGTGAAGGAAGCCGTCGCTGACGGTGGCGAGGGACGAGGCGGCGAGGTTGCCGTCGGGCGCGGTCGCGAGCGCCAGCCAGGTGCGGTCGGCGGCGAGGACCCGGTCGAAGTAGGCGGCCCCGAAGAAGTAGTGGGCGGCGGCGCCGGTGCGCCGCATCGTCTGCTCGTAGAGGTCGAGGAAGCCGGCCCGCTGCGCAGCGCTCGTCTCCTTCCCCGGAACGAGCTCCAGCCGGTAGCCGGCCTCGAGGTTGCGTCGCACCTGGCGGCGGTCGCTGGGCCTGCTCTTCGCGGCCAGGGCGGGGTCGGCGACCTGGACGAGGTTGCGCCGGGTCGTGCCGGCGAGCGGCACGAAGTCGAGCCGATGCCGGAGAAAGACGCTGACCAGCCCCGTCGCGGAGAAATCGATCGCCGCCGGGTCGACGGCTTTCGTCGAGTCCGTACTTATCCGTGTTATGGACGGGTTTGTGCGGACTCGGCGAGTGAAGCCCGGGTAGCCGTAGGGGGAAATCGCGTCGCGCTCGGGGCCGTCGCCGATCTGGCGGACGATCAGCGGCGCCAGCAGCTCCTCCTCGCCGGCAACGATCCGCAGCGTGTGGGTCGCGTCCTCGGCGTCGAGGAGCTCTCGCGAGCGGAAGAAGCTGTCGTCGACCGCGGCCTCGCCGCGGTCCGCGATCAGCTCGGCGGTCGCCTGCGGGGCGGTGCGCTCACCCACCGAAGAGGTCCGCGGTGGCGGCCCGGAACTCGTCGGGGAGCACGCCCCAGACCTCGCAGTCGTCGGCTGGCGCCCCCTCGCGCCGCAGGTGCGCCCGCATCGTCCCCTCATATACCCAGCCAAGTCCGGCGACGGTCTTCTTGGCGATCTCGTTGCGAGCCGGAATCCGGCCATAGACGCGGTGGGCGCCGTACTCGTCGAAGGCCCTGGCAATCGTCAGCGCCTCGGCGCGGCGGCCGACGCCCTTGCCGCGCACGTCGTCGCCGATCAGCGCCCCCAGCTCCGGCGCGGTCTGGCGGAAGAGGCCGTAGAGGGCGGTGAAGCCGACCGGCTCCGCGTAGCCCTCGACGACGATCGCGAACTTGCGGTCCTCGCCGGAGTCGTCCATCGCCCGCCGCGCCCATCCCTCGGCCTGCTCCAGCGAGAAGCCATCGCGCTGCTCCATCAAAGACGCCGTCGCCGCCGGGTTGTTGAACCACCGGTGCACCGCCGCCGCATCCCCGGGCTCGAACCGCCGCAAGCTCACCTCTGGCCGATCGCTCACCCCCCGAACCCTACCCGAGGGCCGACGGGCCGATTTGTCGTCCTATACGCGACAAATCGGCCCGTCGGCGGGCTCAATCGGGGGCGAGGCCCTGGGCGGTGATTACGAGCCAGACGGTGCGGAGGAGGATGCGGAGGTCGAGGGGGAGGCTGCGGTGCTCGACGTACCAGACGTCGAGCTCGATCCGCTCCTCCCAGGGGATCCCGGCGCGGCCCTGGACCTGGGCCCAGCCGGTGATCCCGGGCAGGACCTCGTGGCGGCGGCGCTGGCGCGGCGTGTAGTCGTCGACCTGGGCCGGGATCGTCGGGCGCGGGCCGACGATCGCCATCTCGCCGCGCAGGACGTTGACCAGGTTGGGGACCTCGTCGAGCGAGGTGCGGCGCAGGAAGCGGCCGGCAGCGGTCACTCGCGGGTCCTCGCGGGTGACGATCGTCCCGACCCCGACCGGGTCCGAGCCCGTCACCATCGTCCGCAGCTTCAGCATCTCGAAGGGGCGATCGTGCAGCCCGACGCGACGCTGGCGGTAGAAAACCGGCCCGCGGCTGCCGAGCTTGATCGCGATCGCCGCGGCGAGGATCAGGGGCGAGAGGATCACCAGTGCGATCGCCGCGAACAGGAGGTCGAGCGCGCGCGGCATCAGCGGGTGCCCTCGGCCTTCTCCCAGCGCCCGGAGGCGCCGTGCCGTCGGCGGTCCCAGAGGCCGGCGGCGATCGAGGCGGTCGTCATCACGTAATAGCGGGCGACGCGCAGCGGCAGCAGCCCCGATTCGCGGCCGAGGACCGCGGCGCCAAGGACCGCCAGCTGGGCGAAGAAGGCGAGGATGTAGACCCAGCCGTCGCCGAGCAGGGCGAGGTTGGCGATGAAGAGGACGACGTGCAGCAGCGGGCTCAGGTACCGCAGCAGCCGATGGGAGAAGAGCTCGAAGGCGTAGAGCCGGGGGTAGCCGCGAGAGATCATCCGTTCGCCGACGACTATGTCCCAGAGCCCGAGCATCATCCGCCGCTTGCGGGCGAACTCGCCCTCCATCGTCGGCACCATCTTCTCCACCGCCCGGGCCGAGGGCGCGTAGAGCGAGCGCCGGCCGCGCTTGGCCAACTCGAAGGGGAAGCTGAGATCGTGGCTGCCCGTCGGGGCGAGCGGCAGATAGGCCGCGGCGCGAACCGCGTAGATCGCACCGTTGCCGGCGGTCACCCCGGCCAGCGCCGACTCCATCTCCCGCACCGCCATCTCGTAGCGCCAGTAGGCGCCCTCGAGGTTGTCGCCGCCCGCGTCGGTGAAGCGGACCTGGCCGCAGACGTAGCCGACGCCGGGGTCGGCGAAGGGGCCGACGAGGTGGATCAGCGCATCGGTCGCCCAGACGCTGTTGGCGTCGGAGAAGGCGAGCAGCTCGCCGGTCGCCTGCTCGGCGGCGGCGTTCAGGGCCGCGACCTTGCCGCCGGCGGGCAGGTCGAGGACGAGGTCGGCGCCGGCTTCGCGAGCGCGCTCGACGGTGGCGTCCGCCGAGCCGTCGGAGGCGACGATCACCTGCAGCCGCTCACGCGGGTAGTCGAGCGCGAGCGCGTTGGCGACCTTGGCGGCGATCACCTCCTCCTCGTCGTAGGCGGGGATCAGCAGGGAGACGGTCGGAAGGTCGCCGGTCGCCGGCAGCCGCCCGAGCCCGCTCCTGGCCGCCCGCGGGCGCAGCCTGACCAGCACCGCCAGGACGACGGGGTAGCCGATGTGGGTGTAGACGAGCAGGGCGGCGCAGCCCCAGAAGAGAATCGCGGCAAGCAGGCTCATCGTCGCGCCTCGATCAGCTCGCGGTAGAGGTCGAGCGTGCGCACCGCGGCCTGCTCCCAGGAGAAGGGCCCGGCCGCGGCGCGCCGCGCGGCGGCGGCGAGCTCGGCCCGGGCGCCGGCGTCGCCGGTCAGCTCCTCCAGCGCGGCCGCCAGCGCGGCGACATCCCCGGGCGCGACCAGGCGCCCCGCCCCGGTCGCCGCCACCTCGGGGAAGCCGCCGACCGCGCTCATCACCATCGCCTTGCCGAAGGCGAGCCCGGTGTAGAGGACGCCAGAGTGCTCGCCGTCGAGGTAGGGCAGCGCGAGGACGTCGGCGGCGCGGAAGATGGCCGGGATCTCGGCATCGTCGACGAAACGGGTGACGAAGCGGACGCGCCCGCCGGCCTCGGCCGCCAGCGTCCGCAGCGGCGCGACGTCCATCCGCGGGTTGCCGACGATCCACAGCTCGGCGCCGCGCAGCCGGCGGAAGGCGGCGAGCAGGTTCTCGATCCCCTTGTAGGGACGCAGCAGGCCGAAGAAGAGGATCACCGGTCCCTCCGGTCCCTCCAGCTCGGCCGGCAGCGGCCTCTCCTCCGGCAGCCGGGTCAGGTAGTCGAAGGCACCGTGGGGGATGACCCGGACCCGGCCGGGGTCGAGCCCGACCTCCTCGCGCAGACGGGCGGCGCTGTGCTCGGAGTGGGCGACGACCGCGTCCATCGCACCGAAGACGCGCCGCGCCGTGGCGACCTGGCGGCGGCTCGCCCCCGGCGCCAGGATGTAGTGCGCGGTCATCAGCCGCGGCCGGCGCGGCGGCAGCAGGCGCGCGTCGAGGCCCGGCATAGTCAGCCACTGGTAGTGGATGACGTCGGCGTCGAGGCTGCCGCGCAGCCGCAGCATGTCGGTGACGTGCTCGGCCGCCTTGAAGGCGACGCGCCCGCGGGCGTCGAGACCGCGGGCGGCGCTGCGGCGGTAGAAGCGCTCGTCGACCCGGTAGCCCTCGGCGGGCGGCACCGGGCCGTAGAGGAAGCGCGAGGTCAGCAGCTCGACCTCGGCGCCGCCGCGCGCCAGCGCCGCCGCGAGGGCGCGGTCGTAGGGCGGCGTGAAGGCCGAGGGGTCGAGGAGCTGAACTTTCATCGTCAGGCGTCCGGTGAACACCGAACACTGAGCCGATTATCGTGCCCTGCTTGGCTCCCACGCTCTCCTACTGCGTCGTGAACACCAACGGCCGCGAGTACCTGCTCGCCTGCCTGCGGGCGATCGAGGAGACCCATCCCGAAGGGCTGAGCCGCGAGATCCTCGTCCTCGACAACGCCTCGACCGACGGTTCGGCCCAGGCGGTGCGGGCGCTGGGCGGTGACATCGAGCTGATCGAGCTGGAGAGCCGGACCGGCAAGGCCGAGAACGACACGACCCTGCTGAAGCGCGCCCAGGGCCGCTACTGCCTGCTGCTCAACGAGGACTCCGAGATCCGCTCCGGCGCCGTCAGCGCCCTGGTCGCCGCCCTCGACGCCGACACCCGCGCCGCCGCCGCCGGCCCGCAACTGCTCGATTCCGACGGCAAGCCGGTGCCCTGCGCCTGGCGCTTCCCCGGCGTCGGCACGGCGCTCGCCGGCGCCCTCTTCCTGCACCGCCTCTTCACCGTCCAGAGCACCGGGACCGAGACCCGGCGGGTCGAGTGGGCCCAGTCCAGCGCCCTGCTGGTCCGCCGCGAGGCCGCCGCCCGGGTCGGCTACCTCGACCCGCGCTTCTTCGTCTACTACGACGAGTGCGACTTCGCCAAGCGCCTCGCCGACGCCGGCTGGCACAGCCTCTTCGTCCCGGACGCCGCCGCCTTCCACCACGACCAGCTCTCCACCGACCTCGCCGCCGGCCTGCCGCGGATCGTCGAATTCCACCGCAACCGCAACCTCTACATGCTCAAGCACCACGGCCCCGCCGCCGCCCGCGCCGTCCGCTGGCTGACCGCCTGGTCCTACGCCGTCCGCGCCCTCGCCGCCACCGTCATCCCCGGCCAGCCGGCAGACGTCTACCGCGCCCACGCCCGCCAAGTCCCTCCACCCCGAGCGCGGCGAAAGCATTCGAGACCGAGCCGCCGCCTAGATCCCCGCCGACGGGACGATTTGTCGCGTATAGGCCGACAAATCGTCCCGTCGGCGATCAGAATCTTGAGTCGTCGTCGATTTGCTCTACCTCGTAGGTCTCGGGGATGCGGCCCTCGACGGCGCTCGGGGCGGCGCGCAGGCGCTGGAACTCAGCGGCGATCTCGGCGGGGTGGCGCAGGCGGGCGAGCCAGATGCGCTCGCCGGAGGTGAAGAAGCCGCTGTAGAAGAGGCCGAGCGGGTAGGCGGCGAAGAGCAGGACGCGGCCGGCCAGTCCGGCGGCGCCGGAGGTCGGCATCACCAGTTCGCCGCCCCCGACCAGCAGCGCCGAGGTCAGGACCACCCGCGCGAGCCGTCCCCACTGGTACGGGACCGGGAAGAGCCGCTGGGTGAAGCCGTACATCAACGCGACGACGACGAGGTAGGACGCGACCAGCGCCAGGCCGGCGCCGACGATCCCCATTGACGGCACCAGCAGCAGGTTGAGGACGACGTTGGTCACCAGTGCGGCGGCCGCCGCAGGGAAGTTGAACTTGGTCCGGCCGGTGCGGCCGAGGATCACCACCATCACCATGTAGAGGGCGTAGAGGGTGACGGCGGTGGTGATCAGCCCGATCGCTTCGTAGGAGTCGAAGAATTTCGGGTCCGCCAGCGCCCGCACGATCCAGCGCGAGAACAGCCACATGCCGGTGACCACGAACGCGCAGCCGGCGATGAAGAGGGTGACGACGGTGGCGTAGAAGCCGCGGGCCTCCTCGTCGTCGCGGATCGAGTACGCCAGCGGCGGCCAGGCGAGCTGGAAGCCGCGGACGAGGACGTTGACCCCCTGAGCGAACTTAACCGCCAGCGCGTAGAGCCCCGCCTCGCCGGCGCCGGCGATAGCGGATGATGATGATCCGGTCAACGACGTTGAGCATGTAGAGCGAGGCCTCGGCCGGCATCGTCGGCAGGCCGAAGCGCAGCAGCCGCCGCAGCAGCTCACGGTCGAAACGCAGCGAGAGCCGCCGCCACTGCCAGACGATCAACCCGACCACGAAGGCGGCGCCGCTGGCGTAGCTGCCGATCAGCAGCCCGCGGGCGCCCTCGCCGGCGCCGACGACGAGGACGACGGTCAGGCCGATCGTGACCACGACGTTGAGGATCGTCGTCACGAAGAAAGCCCGGGCGCGCTCCTCGAGGCGGAAGAGGGTGAGCATGAACTCGAACATCGTCAGCACCCAGAGGCCGCCGATCGAGATCCGCACCAGTTCGGGAGCCTGTTCTGCCAGCACCGCTTCGGAGCCGTGCATCGCCTTGGTGTCGAGCAGCGCTTCGGAGATCGGGATCGCGAACGGCAGCAGGACCAGCGCCCCGATCGTCGCCAGCCAGAAGAGCCCGGCGAAGGTGCTCTTGACGACCCGCGCGGGGTCCTCGTCGTCCTTGTAGTAGAAGCGCAGCAGCGCCTCGATCAGCCCGAGCCGGACGACGATGCTGACCGAGACGACGGCCGCGAACATCACCTCGGCGACGCCGTAGTCCCCCGTGCTCAGGAAGCTCGTGTAGAGCGGCAGCAGGGCGACGGCGATCAGCTTCGAGACGATGCTCGCCGCCGTGTAGGCGGCGCCGGTCGTCGCGAGGCGGCGCAGGTATCCCGACACGCCCAGACCCTACGCGGGGTCGCGGACCGTCGCGGCCTCTGGCGGCACGTGCGGCGCACTCGCCAGCGAAGCCCCTATCGCCAGCAATACCCAAGTGATCGGATCCTCAAAGAACCCGGCGTACGCCATCGTGTGGACCAGCAGGGCGACGAACGCGGCGAGAACCGCGGCTCGGGCGGCGAGAGGCACGGAGGGGGTGTCCTGCGGGCGGGGCAAACTGGCTCCGTTCTCGGACACCCCCTCCGCTGCCTCCCACCGGCGGGCCGCGTACTGCGGAGATGCATGGTCCAGAGGGCGACGACGATCAGGGCGATGTAGAGGACCAGGCCGATCACGCCCTGCTCGGCGGCGACGGTGATCGGCTCGGTGTGGGAGATCGAGACGGGCACCTTCTTGTTCTTCGGTGGCTCGCGTAGGCCGGTTTGGAAGGAGCCCGAGCCGTAGCCCCAGAGCGGCCGTTCGGCGAAAAGTTCGGCGCCGCCGGAGACGAGGTTGGCGCGACCGCTGGTGTCGATGTTGAGCCGCTTGAAGATGTCGCTCGCGTTCGAGCCGCCGACCAAGGTCACGACCAGCATGGCACCAACGATGCCGACCACGACCGCGCCCAACGTCCACTTCCAGCTCCAGCGAATCGCGGCCAGCACGGCAAGCCCCGCCAGCAGCGCGATGAAGCTCGACTGCGAGAACGTCTGCGCCAGGCCGATCCAAAGCACCAGGATCGTCCCGGACAGCAACCAGAAGTTCCTCCGGTCCTTGGCCCAGAGCATCGCCGTCGTCACAACCACCAGGACCAGCGCCAGGTACCGCCCGTAGATGTTCGGATCCCAGAAGACGGAGTTGACCCGGAAGTAGGTGTGGAAGTCGTTCGAGCGGATCACGGCGGTGTTCCAGAAGAGGCTGCGCGTGACGTACTCGATGCTGCCGACAAAGACGAACGCGAGCGCCTCGGCGACGACGACGATGAGGACGAGCTTCAGCAGCCTCCGCGTCCCACTTGACGTCCTGCAGCAGCCCGATACGCCACCGTGAACGGGACCAAGAAAAAGCAGACGTTCTGCAGCCCCTTGGAGAAGTCCTCCGAATACAGCGTCTGCACCGCATACAGAATCACCACTGCGGCGAGAACCCTAGGCAGCCAGAACGCGCCCCTCCGGTGGGTGGCGGGAGAGGGGAGGCCGAGAACGGAGCCAGTTGGCCCCGCCCGCAGGCCTCCCCTCTCCCGCCAGGCCCCGCCGGCCGGAGCGCCCCAGTCCCTGGCGGTTACAGCCAGCACTCCTCCCGCAATCACGAGGTACAGGGGCACCAGGAGATTTGCCGTGTCTCCACCGGCATGGAGAGGAATTCGAAATGGGACCGCGGCGATGATGCCCAGGGGCATCAGGAGCGGCCAGCGGCGGAAGAGGTAGGCGAGGGTGGCGACGGCGACGATGCCGATCAGGGTCAGGGCCGCGATCCGGGTGTTGCTGTGGCGCAGGTCGACGATCTGGGTCGTATGCCACTGGTCGCCGAGGATCAGGATTGGGAAGAGGGCGATCGCGACCAGCATTGCCGCCGAGCGGGCGCGGCCGGCCGGCAGCAGGATCGCGGCGGCGCTGGCGCCGGCGGCGATCAGGACTCCGGCGCCCGCCAGGACATCGCTCAAGGCGAGTTCCTCGCGGCCGATCCGCAGGCCTTGGTCGGGTGCGACGGCGAGCGGTGCAGGTGGATCGCCCCCGCCGGCACCAGCGTCAGTTCCTGCCCAATCAGCTTGACCCGCAGCTTGTAGCGCCCGGGCGGCGCCGTGCCGCCGCCACGCCGGCGCCCGTCCCAGTAGTAGGTGTGGAAGTGGTAGCGCTTGAGGAACTCGTCGCGGGCGAGGGTGTAAACAACCCGTCCGCCCGGCTTGACGACCTGCACGGTGCCGTTGTCGGAGCGGGTGGTGCGGAAGCGGATCCGCAGGCGGTCGTAGCGGCAATCGCCGTTCGGCGTGAAGCCGGGCGGCGGGTGGCCGGGGTGGAGGATCGGCACCGGGACGAAGCTGACCTTGTCGAGCACCAGCGGGTCGCGCTTGACCCGCTGGGCCCAGGCGAAGGCCGCGACGGTGGCGAGGACGAGCAGGGCGAAGACGACAACCGCTGCGTTAACCCGTCGCCGTGGCATTGTCCTCGCCCACCACGACGGCGACCGTCGCCCCCGCGGCCGCTTTTTCGACTTCGGGATCCATCAGCTGCAGGGACGAGATCTGCAGCCGCTTGGCGACCTTCTTGGCTTCCGGCTTGTGGCCCCGTTTGAACATCACGACGCTGCTTTCGATCGGCTGGTCGGTGTTGGAGACCGCGACCAGGTCGAAGCCCTTGGCCTGGACCTTTTCGCCGTAGATGGCGGCGAGGCCGGCCACCGCGGTGCCGTTGAGAACCGTCACCTTGATTTCGTCTGGCTTGGTCTTGGCGGTCGCCGCATTGCCGCCCTTGCCACCGGCGTTGCCGCTCGAGCCGCTCAGCAGGGCGTAGGCGACGCCGCCGACGATCACCAGCATGACGACGAAGATCGCGATCAGCGCCCGCGGCTCGGCCAGCCGCTCACCGATCCCGGAGAGGCTTTCGCGCAGCCGCTCGCGCCGGGTCACTTCCGGTTCCCCCGCCTCGCGCCGCCGCCGCCGTTCCTCGCGCCGACTGACCGCCACGTGCTCGGCGGTGCGGCTCTCCTCCAAGGCGCGCAGCTCCTCGGCCCGCTGTGCCGCGATCGCCGAGGTCGTCTCCTTGCGCTCGGCGTCGCGCTCGGGAGCCGAGCCGGCCCAGTCGCGCAGCCGCCGGATGTCCCGCCCGTGGGCGAAATTGAGCAGGGCGAGTACGCCGAGGCCGAGGAAGGCGGCTAGGCCGGCGAAAGAACCGATTTGTTCGATCAGCCTCAGCAACTTGGCTGCGGGAGGCTACTCATCGACGCCGACAGTCGCCGCCTCGCCACCGGGTGCGGCGATCAGGTCCACCACTCGCTCCGCCAAATTAGCCTCGTCTCCGGCCAGAACCAGCGCTTCCAGCGAGTTCAGCGTCGACTCGACCCACTCCGGGTCCAGCGGTCGTCGCCGCACCGCCCGATTGATCCTCCTCGCCGCCGTCGGCTGCGGCTCCTCGCCGTCGCTGAACAGTTCCTCGTGCAGCTTCTCGCCCGGCCGCGGCTGGGTGAACTCGACGGCGATGTCGCGCTCGGGCTCGAAGCCGGCGAGCCGGATCATGTTGTGCGCGAGGTCGACGATCTTCACCGGCTCGCCCATGTCGAGGACGAAGACCTCGCCCTTGCCGGCGCCGATGTCGCCGGCGCGGATCACCAGCTGCACCGCCTCCGGGATCGTCATGAAGTAACGGGTCATCTCCGGGTGGGTGACGGTGATCGGCCCGCCGCGCTCGATCTGGCTGCGGAAGATCGGCACGACGCTGCCCGAGGAGGCGAGGACGTTGCCGAAGCGGACCGAGGCGAAGCGCGTCCCCGGGTGGTTGTGGCCGGCGTTCTCGACGATCCACTCGGTCATCGCCTTCGAGGCCCCCATCACCGTCTTCGGGTTGACCGCCTTGTCGGTCGAGATCAGGACGAAGCGCTCGACCTTGGAGGCGGCGGCGGTCTCGGCCGTGATCCGGGTCGCGATCACGTTGTTGCGGACCGCCTCCAGCGGGTTGGCCTCCATCAGCGGCACGTGCTTGTAGGCGGCGGCGTGGAAGACGACGTTCGGTTTGAAGCGCTGCATCACCTCGAGCATCCGGTGCGGCTCCTTGCAATCGGCCAGCACCGACTCGACGTTGGTGAAGTGGCGCTCCTCGACCATCTCCCGGTCGACCTCGAAGAGGTTGTCCTCGGCGTGATCGAGCATCACCAGCAGCCGCGGTTTGACCTGGGCGATCTGGCGGCACAGCTCGGAGCCGATCGAGCCGCCGGCGCCGGTGACGAGGACGATGCGGTCGCGCAGGTAGGCGCCGACCCGGTCGAGCTCACGGACGATCGGCTCGCGCCCGAGCACGTCCTCGACCCGGACCTCGCGCAGCTGCTTGTTGAGCTGGACGCCACCGCGCAGCAGCTCGAAGACGGTCGGCAGGGTGCGGACCCGGATCTCGCGCTCGCGGCAGGCGGCGACGACCTGGCCGCGCAGCGTCCCCGGCGCCGAGGGGATCGCGATCACGACCTCGTCGGGCGCGGTCTCGTCGAGGATCCCGGCGATCTCCCCGGTGTTGCCCAGCACCTTCAGGCCCAGCATCCGCATTCCCCGCTTGCGCGGGTCGTCGTCGATGAAGCCGATCGCGGTGGCGCCGAGGTTGGGGTTGAGCTGCAGCTCGCGGACGACCATCTGGCCGCCCGAGCCGGCGCCGATCACCAGCACCTCGTGCCTGGGCAGCCGGGCGCCGCGCGAGGGCCGCTCGACGATCAGCCGCACCGCCAACCGGGCGCCGGCGATCAGGACGAGGGTGAGGACGAAGTCGGTCACCTCGACCGCCCGCGGCAGCGTGTGCGAGAACGGCTTGACGACCGCGAAGAGGATGACCAGGATCGCGCTGGCGACGGCGACGGCGCGGAAGATCAGCAGGAAGTCCCGGCCGGTCACGTAGCGCCACCACTTCTGGTAGAGCCCGAAGCCGGCGAAGACGATCAGCTTGCCGGCGACGACGAAGCCGACCGACTGTACGAACAGCACCTGGTAGCGGTGCGGCCAACCGTGCGGTTCGTCGAGGAACCGCAACTGGAACGCGAGGAAGAAGGCCAGGGCGACGAGGACCGCGTCAGCCGCCACCTGCAGAACCCGGTTGCGATATACGGGGTGGTTCAACCGACTCATGGGACAACGCCAGTTTAGGGCCAGAATCGCGATGCGGGGACCGGATGACCCATCCGGTCCCTACGATGTGCCGCTCTGATGCTCCTCCTCCTCGCCAGCGTCTCCGACAAGATCGTCGAACCGATCGTCGAAGTCGCCACCGAATTCATCGGCTCGGCCGGCGTCGCCGCGGTCTTCCTGCTGATGACCCTGGAGTCGGCCTGCATCCCGATTCCCTCCGAGGCGATCATGCTCTTCGCCGGCTTCAGCGCCTCCAAAGGCGAACTGACCCTGTTCGGAATCGTCGCCGCCGGCGTGCTCGGCAATCTCGCCGGCTCCTGGATCGCCTACGCGGTCGGCTACTACGGCCGCCTTGACCTGCTGGAAAAGAACAGGCTGATCCACGTCAACCCCAAGCACCTCAAGTGGGCCGATGACTGGTTCGAGCGCTACGGCTCCGCCACCGTCTTCTTCTCCCGCATGCTGCCGATCATCCGCACCTTCATCTCGCTGCCGGCCGGCGTCGCCAAGATGCCCTTCTGGCGCTTTACCGCCTTCACCCTCGCCGGCTCGATCCCCTGGGTCCTGGCGCTGGCGCTGATCGGCGAAAGCGTCGGCGAAAACTGGGAAGACTGGCGCCACAAGCTCGGCTACCTCGACTACGTCGTCCTCCTGGCGATCGTCGTCGGCGTCGTCTACCTGATCGTGAAACGGCGGCGTCGCGGCCCCGGCGATGACGAGGGCGTCGCACCCCCCGAGAGCGCCGACCCGGGCGGCGCTTGAGCCAGGCGGGCGAGGGCGGCATCCCCGCCGGGCGCGCCCTGGCGCTGGGGGTCGTCCAGGGCCCGACCGAGCTGCTGCCGGTCTCCAGCTCCGCCCACATCGTCCTCGTCCCCTGGCTGGCCGGATGGGACTGGGACGCGGTCGATCCCGAGGTCCGCAAGAGCTTCGAGGTCGCCCTCCACACCGGCGCCGCGGTGGCGCTGCTGATCGGCCAGCGGCGCTTGATCGCCGACGAGCTGCGCCAGTTCGACGCCCGCCGGGCGCTGCTGTTGGCGTTCTCCTTCCTGCCGGCGGCGTTCGTCGGCTACGTCTGGGAGCGGCCGATCGAGCGCCGGCTCGGTGGCCCGCGGGCGACCGCCTTCGGCCTGCTCGCCGGCGCCGCCGCGATGCTGGCCGCCGACACCCGGCCGCAGCACCGCGGACGGGGCGAGGCGACCCCGGCCGACGGTCTCGCCCTCGGCGTCGCCCAGGCCGCGGCGCTCGCCCCGGGCGTCTCCCGCAACGGCATCACCCTCGCCGCGGCGCGCTGCCGAGGCTTCTCGCGCGACCAGGCGAACCTGCTCTCGCGCACGATCGCGCTGCCGATCATCGTCGGCGCCACCGCCCTCAAGGGCGCCCGTCTCGCCCGCCGCGGCACCACGCCGAGCCTGCGGCGCTCGCTGGCGATCGGCCTCGGCGCCTCCTTCGCCTCGACCCTCGCCTCCCAGCGCCTGATCGGCCTGGTCGAGCGCGACCGCGCCCTCTGGCCCTACGCGGCCTACCGGGCGGTGCTGGCGGGCGCGGTGCTGGTCAAGCTGCGCCGCTAGGCATTATCCAAACTTCTTTCCGTGCTTGGATAATCCGGTACACTTCCAAATCCTTGGACAGATTTGGACAGATTTGGACGGCACGCCATGTACGTAGCAGCTCCGCCTCCGACGAGCGGATTCTTCGGATTCACGGATAAAGACCGATTGGCGAAGGTGATCGGCGCGCCGATCGATCCTCGCTCGAACGAGCGATATCTCCACTGGGACAAGCTGCGACACCTCCCGGCCCCGCGTGATCTCACTTCAGAGGAGTGGTGGTGGCGGATCAAGCTGCTGGAGCGCGCGCCGGGTATGCGACAGCTCGACGTCACCGGCAGTGGGGGCGTGCCATTCAGCTACAGCCTCCCCGACCTGCTGCTGCGCAGCCTTCACCGCATCGATCAGCAGTGTGCGGGTGAAGTCGCGATGGATGAGGTCGTGACCTCCGATCGCCAGGCGCGTCAGCGCTTTCTCGTCCACTCGCTGATGGAGGAGGCGATCCGTTCCAGTCAACTGGAGGGGGCGACCACCTCGCGCCGGATGGCCAAGGAGCTGCTCAGGACCGGCCGCGCGCCGCGGGACCGCAGCGAGACGATGATCCTCAACAACTTCCGCGCGATGCAGTTCATGCGCAACGAGATGGGGTCGGTGCTGAAGCCGGAGTCGGTACTCGAGCTTCACAAGATCCTCACCGAGGGGACGCTCGACGACCCCAGCGCTGCCGGGCGACTGCAACGTCCCGGAGAAGAGCGCGTTGCCATATACGACCGAGACGGTGGCAGGCGGGTTCACCGTCCGCCGCCGGCCGCGGAGCTCCCTGAGCGCCTCCAGCGCCTCTGCGACTTTGCCAACCAGGGCGACGACAGTGAGCGATTCGTCCACCCGGTCGTCCGGGCGATCCTGCTGCACTTCCTGCTCGCCTACGACCATCCCTTCGAGGACGGAAACGGACGCACGGCCCGGATCCTCTTCTTCTGGTCGATGCGAGAGAGTGGCTATTGGCTGGTCGAGTACCTGTCCCTATCCAGGATCCTTCGCGAGGCGCCGGCGCAATACGGGCGGGCGTTCTTGGAAACCGAGACTGACGAAGGCGACACGACCTACTTTCTGATCCATCAGCTGCAGGCGATCGAAAAGGCGATCGATGAGATGCATCGCTACTTGCGCCGCAAGGCCGAGGCAGTTCGGGAGGTGGAGCGGCTCCTCGCGGGCGGGGGCGGGTTCAACCGTCGCCAACTGGAGGTGCTGACGGACGCCATCAGGCACCCGGACGCGAGCTACTCGTTCACCGCTCACGCGGCAAATCATCGGGTCACTCATGAGACGGCACGGGCGGACCTCTCCGCTCTCGCGGAGAGTGGTCTGCTCATCCGTAGGCGCATTGGCCGTGAATATTCCTTCGAGCCGGCGGCCGACCTGACCGAGCGCCTGAAAGAATCCTCGCAGTGAGCGACGCCTACGCCAAAGCCGGGGTCGACCAGGGCGCCGCCGACTCCGCCGTCGCCGGTCTGGTCCGCGCGCTCGGGGCGATCCAGCTCGGCCGGCCCTCGGCCCAGGTGCCGCTGCCGGGCCACTACGCCAGCGTGATCCGGATCGACGATCGGACCGGAATCGCGCTCTCGACCGACGGGGTCGGCACCAAGCTGCTGATCGCCGAGGAGCTCGGCCGCTACGACACGGTCGGGATCGACTGCGTCGCGATGAACGTCAACGACGTCATCTGCGTCGGCGCCGAGCCGCTGGCGATGCTCGACTACATCGCGATCGACAAGGCGGACCCAGAGGTCTGCGAGCAGATCGGCGTCGGCCTCGCCCGCGGCGCCGAGTTGGCCGGGGTCGAGATCCCCGGCGGCGAGCTGGCGCAGCTCGGCGAGATGGTCCGCGGCGTCGATATCTCCGGCGCCTGCTTCGGCACCGTCGCCCTCGACGCGATCGTCGACGGCGCCGCCGTGCGGCCCGGCGACGTCGTCATCGGCCTGCCCTCCTCCGGCCTGCACTCCAACGGCTACACCCTGGCCCGCGCCTCACTGGCCGGGATCGCGCTCGACGACGAGCGCCTCGGCCGCCCGCTCGGCGACGTCCTGCTCGAGCCGACCGAGATCTACGTCAAGCCGGTCGTCGAGCTGCTGCGCTCCGCGGTCGAGGTCCGCGGCCTCGCCCACATCACCTCCGGCGGCACCGGCAACCTGCTGCGCCTCGCGGCCGAGGTCGGCTACGAGATCGACGCGCCGCTCGCCGCGCCGCCGATCTTCGCCCTGATCCAGGAGCAGGGCGGCATCTCCGAGGAGGAGATGTACGACGTCTTCAACATGGGCTGCGGCTTCTGCGTCGTCGTCCCGCCCGCCGACGAGGCCGCTGCCCTGGCGCTGCTGCGGGCGCACTACCCCGACGCCGCGCCGATCGGCCGCGCAACCGCCGAGTCCGGCACCGTCGCTCGTACCGCGTAACCGACTTTGACCCCACCAGGGTGTGGTCAAAGTCGGCAGCGCGCTTAGACCCCCTCCCAGACCGTCCCGGTCAGCGCCCGTACCGGCCGCAGGCGGTTCTCGGCGGCGAGTCGCCAGAGCTCGGCACAGGTCGGCGGCCCGGGGCTCTCGCCGAGGACTTCGGCCTCGCGAGTCGCGATCGAGCCGAAGCGCGCGACCGCCTCCAATGGCGCCAGCGGCCCGGTGTTGACCTGGGACGCTCCCGCCGCCAGCGCCGCCTCGCGGTAGGCCTCCAGCGGCTGCCAGCCCCAGACGCCGTGGCGGCTGCCGTCGGAGCCGATGAAGAGGGCCGACGGCATCGAGACCCGCTCCCGCCCTTCGGTGCGTTTGAGTTTGCCGGCGGCGCGGGCCTCCTCGGGGACGTCGCGAACCTCGCCGAGGTCGCCCTCGAAGGCCGGCAGCGGCCGGTCGGAGGCAAGCGCGCGCTCGAAGCGCTCGACGTCGAGGCCGGCCGGTCCCGCCTCGGCGACCAGGGCGCTCGGATTGTCGAGCTTGCGCCGCCCGTACATCAGTCCCTCGCGCAGCCGTCGCAGGTAGCGGTAGCCGGCCTCCCATCCCTGCTCCTCCGCCGCCTTGACGGCGAGGCAGGCGGGGTGGGTGCCGGCGATCGGGTTCTCGGTCCAGAGCCGCGGATCGCAGGGCATGCCCGTCTGACCGGCTACGTTGAGCCAGTGAGACATCAGGTCGGCGAAGCAATCCGGGCCCGTGCCGATCGCGCCGTCGTCGTCGCGGTACTCGGGGCCGAAGCGGCGGGCGAGGCCGCCCATCACCCAGGCAAACTCGAGTTCGCCGTCGAACTCCCAGATCAGCCGCCGCAGCAGCGGTTCGGCTCCCCACGACCAAGAGCAGGCCGGGTCGGTGTAATAGCGAACCTGTACGGACACGTGCTCGACAATATCCCTATCGATCCGAACTCTCGTAACGTCAGCCACGAAACCTGATGGACCCCGCCTCGACCAGCTCGCAGATGATCGGCACCGTGCTCTCCGGCCGTTACAAGCTGGAGGCCAAGCTCGGCAGCGGCGGGATGTCGACCGTCTACCTCGCCCGCGACGGCACCCTCGACCGCCAGGTCGCGGTCAAGGTGATGCACCGCGAGATGTCCGAGCAGCCCGACCAGCTCGAGCGCTTCCGCCAGGAGGCGCGCGCGGTCGCCAAGATCAGCCACCCCAACGTCGTCGCCGTGATCGACGCCGGCGAGGACGGCGGCCACCCCTACATCGTCTTCGAGTACGTCGAGGGGGAGACGCTGAAGCAGCGCATCGCCCGGGTCGGCGCGCTCGACACCCAGGAGGCGCTGGCCTACGCGATCGAGATCGCCCGCGGCCTCACCGTCGCCCACGCCCGCAACCTGGTCCACCGCGACATCAAGCCGCAGAACGTCCTGATCGACGCCGAGGGCCGCGCCAAGCTGACCGACTTCGGCATCTCGCGCCAGCTCGAGCAGGACGGGATGACCGCCACCGGCCGCGTCCTCGGCACCACCGACTACGTCGCCCCCGAGCAGGCGATGGGCCACCAGGTCGACCCCCGCTCGGACATCTACTCGCTCGGCGTCGTCCTCTACGAGATGCTGGTCGGCCAGGTTCCCTTCCACGCCGACAGCCAGGTCGGGGTGGCGATGAAACACGTCAACGAGGAGCTGCCCGACGTCCAGCAGCGCCGCCCGGACATCTCCGCCGCCGCGGCGCTGGTCGTCGAGCGGGCCACCGCCAAGGAGCCCGGCCGACCGCTACCAGGAGGTCGGCGAGATGATCGACGACCTCTCGACCGCGCTCGAGGTCGAGGCCGCCCGCGCCGGCTCGACCACCGGCGAGGCGACCAGCATCCTCGACGCCGTCCCGCCGGCCAACCGCAAGCTCTCCAGCCGCGGCCGCTGGTCCTGGGCGGCGATCGCGCTGCTGGTCCTGGTCGGCGGCGGCGCCCTGCTGGCGACGCGGCTGATCAGCGGCGGCGACGTCCCCGGCGCCGGCGGCGGCGCCCTCCACGACAAGGGCACGACGATCCCGCTCAGCTCGGCGACCGACTACGACCCGCAGGGGGACGGCCGAGAGGACCCTGAAACGGTCGGCCTCGCCGTCGACGGCGACCTCGGCCACCGCCTGGAGCAGCGAGCACTACTTCACCGAAACCTTCGCCGGCACCAAGACCGGGCCCGACCCCGGCGTCGGCCTCTACGTCACGACCAGGTCGCCGGCGACGCCGACCGCGATGGTGATCCGCACTCCGGATCCGGGCTGGGACGCGCAGATCTTCGCCGTCGAAGGAGAAGCGCCGGAAGCGCTGTCGGAATGGGGCGAACCGATCGGCGAAGTGAAGAACGCGGACGACAACACGGAAGTCGAACTCCAACTCGGCAGTCCCGCCTCCAATTTCCTGATCTGGTTCACCAAAGCCTCGCCCGAAGGCGATGAAGAAGGCCACTACCAGGTCGAAATCTCCGAGGTGAAGTTGGTCGAATAGCCGGATATCGACCTAGAACTCGTAGGAGCGGGACTTCGCGTGGCGCTCGATGGCGAGCTGGACCAGGCGGTCGCAGAGGTCGGGGTAGGCGATGCCGCCGGCCTCGAGCAGCTTGGCGTAGACGCTGGTCTCGGTGAAGCCGGGCATCGTGTTGATCTCGTTGACCAGCACCTCCCCGCCGGGCTCGACGAAGAAGTCGCAGCGGGCCAGGCCCGAGCAGCCGGCGAGGCCGAAGATCGCCGCGGCCAGCTCGCGGACGCGGTCTTCCTGCGGCGCGGTGATCGGCGCCGGGACGAGCAGTTCCATGCCGTCGTCACCGTACTTGGACTCGAAGTCATACCAGCCTGATTTGGCGACGACCTCGCCCGGGAACGAGGTCTCCGGGCCCTCGTTGCCGAGCACCGAGCACTCGACCTCGCGGCCGGTCGCCGAAGCCTCGACGATCACCCGCGGATCGTGGCGCAGTGCCAGCTCGACCGCGGCGTCGAGCTCCTCCAGCGACCCGACCCGGCTGATCCCGACGCTCGACCCCATCCGCGAGGGCTTGACCCAGAGCGGCAGCTCGAGCTCGGCGCAGCGCTCGCGCCAGCCCGCTTCGCCGACCGCGGCGAACTCCACCTGCGGGATCCCCTGCTGGGCGAAGAGCCGCTTCAGCGAGAGCTTGTCCATGCAGGTCGCCGAGGCCAGCACGTCGGAGCCGACGTAGGGGACGTCGAGGGACTCGAGCAGCCCCTGGATCGCACCGTCCTCGCCGAAGGCGCCGTGCAGCGCCGGGAAGACCGCGTCGGCGCCGAGCAGCCCGGCTCCCGGGACCAGCTCGACCCCGGTCCCGGCGCTCACCCACCCGCCGCCGCGCTCGATCCGCACGTCGACGGTCTCGTGCCCGGCCTCCCGCAGCCCGCGCAGGACCGAGGCGCCGGAGCGCAGCGAGACGTCGTGCTCGGAGGAGCGCCCGCCGCTGAGGACCGCGACCCTCACGGTCCTTCTTCTTCGGGGAAGGGTTCGCTCGCCCGCTTGCCGACGGTGATCGTCACTTCGGCGCCCGGAGGCTGCTGGGAGCCGGGGGTCGGGAACTGGTCGACGACGCGGCCGATCTGGCTTTGGACTTCGGTTTCTTCTTCTTCGACGAACGGCGCCAGGCCGGCTTCGCGCAGCAGTTCCACCGCTTCGCGGCGTTCCTTGCCGATCACGTTCGGGACCCTGACCTTCTGCTTGCCCTTGGCGACGACGATCGAGACGGTCGAGCCTTCGCTCACCTTCTTGCCGGCGTTCGGCGACTGTCGCAGCACCTGCCCCGCCGGCGAGTTGCTTTCCTCTTCGGAGACCGACGGCACCAGGCCGAGGCCGCGGATCTGCTGCACCGCGACCGAGCGCTGGCTGCCGGCGAGGACCGGCACCTTGACCTGCTTGGGGCCGTCGGAGACGAACAGCGTGACTTCGGAACCGTGGGTCGCCGATTCGCCGCCCGCCGGTTCGGAGTGGATGACCAGCCCTTCTTCGACCGAGCTGGAGCTGACCTGCTGAACCCGGACCTTGAATTCGGCTTCTTCGAGGGTTTCGGTCGCCGCTTCGACGGTTTGCCCCGAGGTCCCCGGGACCGTGCCGCTGCCCGGCCCGCCGCTGATGAAGAGATCGACCTTTGGCTTCGAGCAGAAGAAGGTCAGGAAGGAGCAGTCTTCTTCGGCCGATCCCGGCAACGGGTCTTGGTCGAGGATCGTGTTGCGCGGCGCCGGCCGTTCAACGAACTTTTCTTCGCCGACCTTGAAGCCCTGGCGTTCGAGCTGGAGGATCGCGAATTCGAGCTGCTTGCCGGTCACGTTGGGAACTTCGGTGCTCGTGTCCCTGGTCAGCGCCAGCCCGATCAGGACGCCGACGACGACGGCGACGCCGACCGCGATCCAGATCCAGCGCCGTTTGCGTTTCTCCTCCTCCTCGGGGTCCTCCTCCAGCGGCGTCGCGACCACCGGCGGCAGCGGCGCGAAGGACGCGGTCCCGGAGCCGACCCCCGGTTCGCGCAGCGCCGCGTCGAGCGCGGCGATGAAAGCGTCGGCGCTCTGGAAGCGCTCGCCAGGGTCCTTCTCCAACGCTCGCATCACCACCGCGTCGAGCGCCGGGCTGACCCGCGGGTTGATCGAGCTCGGTCGCTGCGGCGTCTGCGAGACCTGTTTCATCGCCACCGCGACGGCGCTTTCGCCCTCGAACGGGACCCTCCCGGTCAGCGCCTCGTAGAGCAGTACGCCGATCGAATACAGGTCGGAGACGGCGGTCACATCGAAGCCCTGCGCCTGCTCGGGTGAGAGGTAGTGCGGCGTCCCCATCACCGAGCCGGTCTGGGTGATCTCCGAGACTCCGGCGCGGGCGATCCCGAAGTCGGTGACGATCGCTTTGCCCTCGCCGTCGACGATCACGTTCTGCGGCTTCAGGTCGCGGTGGACGATCCCGTTGCGGTGGGCGAAGCGCGCCGCCTCGAGCACCTGGCGGATCAGCGCCACCGCCTGCTCGGGATTGAGCCCGGCGTCGATCAGCGCCTTCAGCGTCGGCCCGTCGACGTACCGCATGGCGATGTAATAAGTGCCCTCGAACTCGCCGCGGTCATAGACGGAGACGATGTTCGGGTGCTGCAGCGCCGCCGCCGACTCGGCCTCGCGGCGGAAGCGCTCGACGAACTCGCGGTCCTGGGCGAAGCGCCTGTGCAGGACCTTCAGCGCGACCTGCCGCTGCAGGTGCGTGTCCTCGGCCAGCCAGACATCGGCCATCCCCCCCGACCCGAGCCGCCGCAGCACCCGATAGCGCCCATCGACCACGCTCCCCTCGCTCACCTCAGCCACCAAACCCTCCGTTCTCCGGCCGACGGGACGATTTGTCGCATATAGGACGACAAATCGTCCCGTCGGCAGCTGTTCTCACGTCATTCGCCATTCAGGATCGATTCGGCCACGTCGCGGAAGATCGGGGCGGCGACGTCGTTGCCGAACCGGGTCGTGCACTCGACCGAGGCCGCGATCGCGATCTTCGGATCGTTGGCCGGGGCGAAGCCGATGAACCAGGCCTGGTTCTCGTCGGTGCCGCCGCCGCAGGACTTGTTGTACGGCGTTTCCGCGGTCCCGGTCTTGCCGGCCACCTGGACGCCTTCGATCGCCGCGTTGGTCCCGGTCCCTTCGCTCACCACCCCTTCCATCGCCGTGGTCAGCTCTGCGGCCGTTTCGGCGCTGACCGGCTGGCTGTACTGGGACGGTTCGAGGTGCTTGACGATCCGCCCGTCGGGATCGACCACCCGGTTCCAGATCTGCGGCTTCATCAGCTTGCCCTTGTTGGCGACCGCGGCGGCGACCATCGCCATCTGCAGCGGCGTCGCCAGCAGCCGCTCCTGGCCGATCGCGACGCGGGCCAGGTCGACCGGGTCGTGCTTGGTCAGCAGGGCACCTTCGCTTTCGACGCCGCTCTCGTAGACCTCGTTTTCGGGCAGGTCGATCGGCGGCGTCGAGTTGAAGCCGAACTTTTCCATCGTTTCGAACAGCTGGCTCTGCCCGACTTTCTGGCCGAGCTGGCCGAACCAGGTGTTGACCGAGTTGGTCAGGGCGAAGTCGAGCTTGATCGGGCCGAACGATTCTTCGTAGTCGTTGGCGAGGATGTGGCCTTCGTCGAGGATCGTCCCCGGCGCGTCGATCGTCGTTTCCGGCGTGATCTTGCCGCTTTCCAGGCCCGCCGCCGCGGTCACGACCTTGAAGGTCGAGCCCGGGGGATACCGACCCTGGGTCGCCCGGTTGAGCAGCGGCGTTTCAATCTTGTTCTGGTTCAGCTTTTCGATTTCGTCAGGGGATCCGGTTCGGGTCATACGGCTTGTTCGAGGCCATCACCTTGACCGCGCCGGTGCTCGGTTCGATCGCGACGACGGCGCCGAAGCCCTGTTCCTCGAGGTCGCCCAGCGCCACCCGCTGCGCCGCGGTGTCGAGGTTGGTGACGATGTCGTTGCCTTCCTGCTTGGCGCCGGTCAGCTGGTCGAGGATCGATTCGAATTCGGAGTTTTCGCCGACCAGTTCTTCGTTGTGGAACTGCTCGAACTCCGACTGCCCGTACTGGACGAAGCTGTAGCCGATCGGGTGGCCGTAGAGAGCGCCTTCGGGGTAGCTTGCGCACGTAACGCAGTTCGGCGCCCTTCCCCTTCGCCACCGACTTGGCAATCACGGTGCCGTCGGCGGCGAGGATCCGGCCGCGGGGGATCTGCTGCTGCTCGATCAGCGGCCGGCTGTTGACTTCCTGGGCCTTGAGGTTCTTCGCGTCGAAGACCGACCAGTAGGACGTGAACCCGACCAGGATCGCGAAGAGGGCGACGATGAAGGCGAAGAGCTTGATGATCTGGCGGTTCACGTCATCCCCATCGCCAGGTCGCGCCCGGCCGGCTGCGACCGCCTCGCGCCGGGCGCGGTCGGAGACCAGCAGCAGCAGCGCCGTGAGGACGAAGTTGGCGACGATCGAGCTGCCGCCGTAGCTGACGAACGGCAGAGTCACCCCGGTCAGCGGGATCACCCTGGTGACGCCGCCGATGATCACGAAGGCCTGGATCGCGAAGACCGCGGTCAGCCCGGTCGCCAGCAGCTTCGAGAAGCCGTCGTCGGCGAGCAGCGCGATCTTGAAGCCGCGGGCGGCGATCAGCAGGTAGATCATGATCAGCCCGCAGGCGCCGAACAGCCCCAGCTCGTTGACGATCAGCGAGTAGATCGTGTCGGTCTGCGCCGCCGGCAGCAGCGTCTGGCGATGGTGCCGGGGATCGTGATCAGGCCCTGGGCAAAGCCTTTGCCGAACAGGCCGCCGTCGGCCTGGGCGAAGATCGACTGCAGGATCTGGTACCCGGTGTCCCTGCAGTGGGGATAGGGATGCAGCCAGATTTCGACCCGCTCGTGGACGTGCGGCACGGTTTCCGCGAAGAACCAGGCGCCGACCACGAACATCGCCATCCCGATGACGACGAACGAGAAGCGCCCGGTCGCCACGTAGAGCAGCGCCAGGAAGGCGGCGAAGAACATCAGCGAGCTGCCGAGGTCGCGGATGAAGACGAGCATGAACATCGAGGCGCCCCAGACGACCAGCATCGGCCCGAAGTGCTTCAGCGGCGGCAGCGTCACCCCCAGCACGCGGCGCGCCCCGACGATCAGGACCTCGCGGTGCTCGCGCAGGTAGCTGGCGAGGAAGATCACGATCGCGATCTTCGAGAACTCGGCCGGCTGGAACTGCAGCGGTCCGAGCTTCACCCCGAGGTAGGCGCCGTTGACCTGCTGCCCGATCCCCGGCAGCCGCGGCGCCAGCAGCAGCAGCAACCCGACCGCGGCGATCGTGTACCGGTAGCGCTCCAGCACCTCGTAGTCGCGCAGGAACTGGATCGTCAGCGCGAACAGCACCAGCCCGAGGACGAACCAGTTGGCCTGGTCGCGGGCCAGGTGTTCGTCGATCCGGTAGACCATCACCAGCCCGAAGGCGGTCAGCAGCGCGACCAGCGGGAAGAGGTAGGGGTCGGCGTTGGGCAGCCGGATCCGCAGGTAGATGTGGGTCGCCAGGCAGAGGGCGAAGAAGTAGGCGCCGTAGATCAGGCTGAGGTTGCCCAGCCGCGCGCTCTCCTGGGCGAAGACGGCGGCGAAGCCCGCGGTCAGCAGCAGCGCGACCGGAACCAGAGCGACGAGCTCGCGGTTCCGTGCCGAGGACCTCAAGGTACCCCCTGGCCCTTTTCGATTTCTTCGAGCAGCGAGACCGCGTCCCCGCGGGAGCGAATGTCGTGGCCGGTGACCGCGTCGTGGCGCTTGGCCGGCAGCGATTCGGTCTGGACCGGGATCGAGTAGCGCTGGTCGTAGAGCTTGATCCCGAGGGGCAGTTCGTAGGGCAGGCCGCGGTAGAGGGCGACGCGGCCGGCGGAGTCGGTGCCGAGGAACCAGACCTGGCGGTTGCCGTACCAGGCGCCGAAGGCGATCGCCGCGACGACGACCAGCGCCGCCAGCACCTTGGCGACGGTCTTCAGCCGCCGGCGCTTCGGTTTCGCGGCCAGCTCCTGGCGGCGTTTCTCGGCCGCATCGGCGGCGGCCCGCCGGCGCACCTCGGTCGCGGTCAGTCCGGCCTCCTCCGCCGAGGGACCGATCAGCGTCGCCCCCTCCGGCTCGCGCGCCGGCGCCGCGGCGTCGTCGAGCCGGAAGGCGATCACGGTGATGTTGTCGCGACCGCCGGCCCGGTTGGCTTCATCGACCAGCGTCCGCACCGCCGCGTCCATCGAACTCGCCCGGCTCAGCAACCGCGCGATGTGGTCGTCGGGGAGCATCGTCGTCAGTCCGTCGGAGCAGATCAGGAAGACGTCGCCGGGCTGGGCCGGGACCGTCTGCACGTCGACCTTGACCTCCGGTTCGGGGCCCAGCGCCCGGGTGATGATCGAGCGCTGCGGGTGGTCCTCGGCCTGGGCGTCGGTCAGCTGCCCCTTGCGGCGCATCTCCTCGACCAGCGAGTGGTCGCGGGTCAGGCGCTCGAACTTGCCGGCCCGCAGCCGGTAGGCGCGGCTGTCGCCGACGTGCCCGATCGCCACCGCTTCGCCCTCGAGGTCGACGATCACCGCGGTCGTCGTGGTCCCCATCCCGGTCAGCTCGGGGTCGGTCCGGGCGCGCTCATGGATCCGCCGGTTGGCGGCCTCGATCGTCTCGGTCAGGACCCGCTCCGGCGCCGCCGCCGGCAGCTCGCGGTCGAACGACTCGGCGGCGACCTTGGAGGCGACCTCGCCGGCCTGAGCGCCGCCCATCCCGTCGGCGACGACGAAGACCGGTGAGCGCAGGAAGAGCGAGTCCTCGTTGGCGCTGCGCTGGCGCCCGGTGTCGGTGCGCGAGGCCTGGTCGTCGATCCGCAAGGTCATAGAGCACCTCTTCCGCGCATGCTCCGCTCCCGGAGAATCAGATGTCGACGGTCGCTCCGCATGCGCTTCATTGCGCCTCGAGCCTGAACTCGGTGTCGCCGATCTGGACCGTGTCGCCGTCGATCAGTTCCGCCTCTCCCACCAGGGTGGCGCCGTTTAGGAGCGTCCCGTTGGTCGAGTTCATGTCCTCGACGAAGTAGCGGCCGCCGCGTTCGAAGACGCGAGCGTGGATGCTGGAGGCGTAGCGGTCCTCGATCTGCACGTCGGCCTCCTTGGAGCGGCCGATCGAGAGGCCGCCGATCAGGTCGAAGCGGGAGTCGCGTTCGAGCCCACCGCCGCGCTCGACGAGCAGCCAGGCGTCGGCCCCGCGCTGCGCGTCCGCGTAGGCCGGCGCGGCGTGGAAGCCGGTCGCGTCCGGGGCCGGCGCGGTGCTCCGCCGCAGGTCCTTCAGCGCGCTGCGGGCGATCACCAGCAGGAAGAGGTAGAGGACGGCGAGGAAGCCGAACTTGAGAGCTACCGATATGGGGTCGTAAGCCACGTGCCCAGCACCTTAATGACGGCCCCAGGCGCCGCCATGCTGCGTCCTCGGACTTCCGAATAGCGCTGCTATTCGGAATCCCTGCGTCCTTGCCTGACGACCCCTGGGTCTCGTCATGACGTTGGTGGCTCTACTGCTCGATGTCAAATAGGAAAGTGGTCGTGCCGACCGTCACTTGGTCGCCTGGGCTGAGCCTGGTCGAGGCCACCCGCCGGCCGTTGACCTTGACCCCGTTGGTCGAGCCGAGGTCGGCGATCTGCCAGTCGCCGGACTCCGAACGCCGCAGCTCGGCGTGGCGCCGGGAGACGTTGGGGTCGGCCAGCACGCACTCCACCGACTTCGAGCGGCCGATCGTCGCCCGCGGCCCGTCGAGCACGTAGCGGCGGTCGTCGAGCGAGACCACGGCCCGCGTCGAGACCAGCGCCCCGACCGCCTGCTCGGGCCGTTTCGGCCGCCCGCGGTCGCGCTCGCGGACCGCCGAGTAGACCATCGTGTGGCCCTCTTCACCCTGTTTGGGAGCCTCGCCCTCGTGCGCCGGCGGCTTCACCAGCCGGGCCTGGATCCCGAACTCCCCCAGCCGCAGCCGCTCGTCGGTGCTGAACTCGACCGCCGGCCGGGTCAGCAGGTCGTAGTTGCGCCGCCGCGCGTGCTCCAGCAGGTAGCCGGACAGCTCCTGCTCGAGGGAGCGCTCGTAGCCCTCCAGCTTCGAGCGGTCCTGCTTGGAGAGGAAGACCATGTACTCGTTCGGCACGTAGACGCGCTGCACCGAGGCGGTCTTGTGGGCATCCATTTCCTTCGCCAGCTTGCGGGCGAGTTCGACCGGCTGCACCTCCGAGCTGAAGGCGCGGCTGAAGACCCCCTCGACGAGGCCTTCGATCTTGGACTCCAGATTGCGTAGGACGCTGATCGGAAAATCCTACGGCAGGATCGCGCCGTGGGCGGCGATCAGGAAGCCACCAAGGGTGGCCGCGACCGCGACCGCGCTGAGCCGCAGCATCACATGTTCGCGGCGCTCGGGGGCGTCGTCGGCCAGTTCGTCGAGCGAATCCTCGATCGCGGTCCCCAGTTCCTCCAGCGAGAGGCGCCGGCTCGGCCGCGTCGCCAGGCAGCCGTCGATCGATTCGGTCAGCTCGCGCGGCAGGTCCGGCCGCAGCCGGTGCAGGGCCCGCGTGCGAGCGCCGATCGCCCGCGCCGTCGCCGCCGGGTTGGCGCGCCGGTGCGGGTTCTCGCCGCTGAAGCACTCGTAGAGCATCAGCGCCAGCGAGTAGACGTCGGCCTCCGGCCCGGCCTGCCGCCCTTCGGCCTGCTCGGGGGACATATAGGCGAGGGTGCCGACGACGTCGCCGGCGGCGGTCAGCGTCGCCCCCTCGGCGAGGTGGGCGATGCCGAAGTCCATCAGCTTCGCGTGCGGCTCCCCGTCGGTTTCGGTCACCTGGACGTTCTGCGGCTTGACGTCGCGGTGGACGACGCCGCGCGAGTGCGCGTGGTCGAGCGCCTCGCAGAGGTCGGCGCCGATCTCGCCGATCTCGCGGTCGGAGAGGTCGCCTTCGTGCGAGCGCCGCGAGAGCGTCTCACCCTCGACCAGCTCGCTGACCAGCAGCGCGTTGCCGCCCTCTTCGCCCATCTCGTAAAGCGTCACGATCCCCGGGTGGTTGAGCCGCGCCGCCGCCTGCGCCTCGCGCAGCACCCGCTTCCCGGCCTCCCCCTGGCGCTCGATCGCCTTCACCGCCACCGGCCGCTCCAACCGCCCGTCCCAGGCCTCGTAGACGACGCCGAACCCACCGCTGCCGATGCGGCGCTCGATCAGGAAGCGGTTGAGCACGAGTGAACCGACCAAAGCCCGTTCAACTTCGCCGCCGCGGCCACTACTCCTGCGCTCCCGGGATTGGGAAAAAGGCACCGTTTGCTGCCCCAATTGCCCTCCCGACGCCGTCAGCGTTCATACTCTTCGGCCAGTCAACCAGCCTGGAGAGCGCTTTCTTGGAGAGTTCAGCCCCCCGCGCGCCGCGTCGCCGCGACCGCGCCAAACGCCGACCTGAACGGCAGCAGATCATGTTGCGACGTGGCCTTGCCCTCGGCGGCGGCCTCGTCGTCCTGATCCTCATCGCCCTCGGCGTCAAGGGCTGCCTCGACGCCCGCGCCTCGCGCGAAATGAGCGACTACGCCCGCAACGTCACCCAGATCGTCGAAGGGACCGAACAGACGAGCAAGGACTTCTTCGGCAAGCTGGAAGAACCGGGTTCCCTCTCGGTGACCGAGTTCACCAGCAAGGTCGACGCCGACAGCAGCGCGATGAGCGGCTACGCCTCACGGGTCGAAGGCCTCAGCGCCCCGGGCGACATGGGCAGCGCCCAGAAGTCACTGGAGCTGGCCTACGAGCTGCGTGCCGGCGCGATGGAAAAGATCGCCGCCAAGATGAGCACCGCGCTCGGCGACGCCGGCTCGACCAAAGCGACAGCGGCGATCGCCATGCAGATGCAGACGCTGCTCGCCTCCGATGTCGTCTACGAAGAAGTCGTGCGGCCGGAAATCAACGGCGTCCTCAGCTCGAACGGGATCTCCGGCTCGGACGTGCCCAAGAGCGCCGTCGTCCCCGATCCCAAGTGGCTGGAAGAAAGCACCGTCGCCGCCGCGCTCGGCGCGATCAGCGGCGCTACCGCCGGCGAAACCTCCGGCGTCCACGGCCTCGGCCTCGGCGTCGTCAGCGTCAACGGGGTCGAACTGGTCGAAGGGGCACCCGCCGTGGTCGGCGGCCAGGAAACCCCGGAAGTCGACGTCCAGGTCCAGAACCAGGGCGAATCGACCGAGAACGGCGTCTCGGTCTCGGTCTCCGTCGACGGCGGCAACACCTTGGAAGGGACGATCGAATCGATTGCCGCGGGCGAAACCTCGTCGGTGACGATCCCGCTGACGCCTTCCCCGGCGGGCCCGGTCACGCTCGAAATCGAAGTCAAAACCGTGCCCGGCGAGACGCTCTCGACGAACAACAAAGCCAGCTACTCCGTCACCTTCGAATAGGGCCAGAGATGCGGATCGCCTACCTCGGCCCGGCCGGAACCTTCACCGAGGACGCGCTCGGCGAGGCTCTCCCCGGTGGCGACTTCGAACCGCTGCGGACGGGGACGATCCCGGAGGCGATCCTCGCCGTCCAGGCGGGCGAAGCCGACCGTGCCCTGGTCCCGATCGAGAACTCGATCGAGGGCTCGATCCGTCCCACCCTCGACACCCTCGCCTTCGAAGCCGAGTCGGTCTGGATCGTCGGCGAGTACGACTACGCCGTCCGCGCCCACCTGATCGCCCGCGAGGGGGTCGAGTTCGACCGGGTCGAGGCCGTCCTCTCGCACCCCCAGCCGCTGGCCCAGTGCGCCCGCTTCCTGCGCGACCAGCTCGGCGGGGTTGAAACGCGCGAAGTAAGCAGCACCGCCGCCGCCGTGCGGATGGTCGCCGAGTCGCCCCGCCCCTGGGCCGCGATCGGCGCCCGCGCCGCCGCCGCTCTATATGAATGCAAGCTTCTCAGGGAAGGAATCCAGGACGAGGCGACCAACGTCACCCGCTTTGTCTGGATCGCCGCCGACGCCGGCGAGCCGGTCGCCGCCGGGGCCTGGAAGACGTCACTCGTCTTCTCCGAGCTCGGCGAAGATCACCCCGGCGCGCTCGTCAACGCCCTCGCGGAGTTTTCCGCGCGCTCGATCAATCTGACCCGGATCGAGTCCCGCCCCCTGCGTCAGGAACTCGGCCGTTACCTCTTCTTCATCGATCTCGATGGTGCCGCCGACGACCCCGACGTGTCCGCGGCGATCGCCGCCCTGCGGACCAAGGCCGAGTCGGTCCGGCTGCTCGGCAGCTACCCGCTCGAGGACTGAATCCCGGGCCGGGAGCCAGCCCCCTACAATTCGCCACACGATGGCACGGGTTCTTGTGCTCAATGCGACGTATGAGCCCATCAACGTCTGTACGTTGAGACGCGCAGCTGTGCTGCTGCTGAAGGAAAAGGCCGAGTTGCTCGAGCAGCGCGAGGGCGCCCTGCACTCCGAGCACATGACGCTGGAGCGCCCCGACGTGATCCGCCTCGTCAGCTACGTCCGCATTCCCCGCGAGGCCCACCGCCGCAAGATCACCCGGCGCGCCGTCCTCGCCCGGGACTCCTGGACCTGCCAGTACTGCGGCTCGACCAAATCGGGCCTCACCGTCGACCACGTCATCCCCCGCTCCCGCGGCGGCAAGTCGGTCTGGGAGAACATCGTCGCCGCCTGCGCCACCTGCAACCGCCGTAAGGGCAACCGCCTGCCGCGGGAGATCCACATGCACCCGAAGAACTCCCCCAAGGCCCCTGCCCCCACCGTCTTCATCCAGGTCGCCAGCCCGAAGATCCCGCCGGCCTGGCAGCAGTACTTACCGCAGGCCGCTTAGATACTCGACTGCTAAAGGCCAGGGGGATGGCGTGCCACGAAATGACGTGGGTCGGCCCTGGCCATCTTCCAGCGCGGCCCGCTGACACCCGCGACGTCGCCGCGGGTGTCGAACCGCAGCCCGGCGACGACCATGAAGACGTGCTCGGCGTTGGCGTAGACGGTGATCCACCGTCCCGCCCCGGCTTCGCCCCAGTAGGCGAGCTGGCCGGAGACCATCGTCGTCCCCAGCAGCCCCGCCCCGTGCAGCGCGTAGCTGACCGCGCCTGAGCAGTCGTAGCCCTTGCTGAGGAAGCTGAGGTGGCCACCGCCCCAGACGTAGGGCCTGTCGTTGATCCGGTTGGCGGCGGCGATTACCCGCTGGACCGCCGGCGGGGCGCCCGGCGGCGCGATCGCCCGGCCGGCGACGAGTTCGGCGCCGCAGTTGCCGCTGGTCCTCGTCGCGCCTTCCGGCGTCGGCCGGCAGCCGGCCCCCCAGGGAATCTGATTCTGAGCGAGCGCCGGCGGCGGCGCAAGCGATGCCTGCGCTGCGGAGGCGATCAGGAGAGCGAGCGTCAGTGTCGGCAGCGGGCGGCGCACAGCGGCATCCCGAGACTACGGTCAACCCGGTGGCATCGCAAGGAAGGCCCCCTCATCCACGGCGGAGCCGGCGCCGGCAAAAAGAGAAGGGCGGCCCCACTGGCCGCCCTTCTCACCCCGCCCTGAGGAATGCGGATATCGGGCTTACTTCGTCCCGGTGCAGGGGCGGACTATTTCGATCGAGCCGGTGACGCCGTTGGCGAACTTCGCCTTCGCGCGCGCCTGGATCCTGCCGTCCGGGCACTTGGCGCTGAGGACGCTGACCTTCTTGCCCCTGTAGGTGAACTTTTTGTTGATCTTCAAATTGAAGGACGTGACCGCGCCTTCGCCGGCGATCTTCGGGATCGTCGCGATCGATTCAAGGCCGTAGCGGCCGTGGTGGACCTTCTTGATCTTCACCGTGGTCACGATCGCGGCCGGGACCGGCAACGTGATGTAGGCGTGGATGTAGAAGGTCGTGACCCCACCCTTGACGCCGCCGTTGAAGACCAGCAGCTTGCTGTGGGCGATGATGTCGGACTGTTCGGGAAAGGCGATCGCGACAGACGTCTGGCCCTTGCCGATCAGGGCGGCCTTACAGGCCTTCATCGCGGCGTTGCTGTCGCGCGACTGCAGCTGCCCCGATTTGCAGACCGGGTAGCCCTTGACGTTGACCGCGCCGTTCTTGTCAGTTTCGACGGTCACTTCCTTCAGGGGCGGCGGATGGCTGCCGTCGGTCGTCGAGATCTTGCCTTCGACGTTGAGGGCGATCGGCGTTTGCTTCGTCTTCGAGAGCTTCTTCGGCGTGAAGCTGCCGCCGCCTTCGAAGACCAGGGTCCCGATCTGGAATTTTTCGCTGGCCTTGCCGGCCACGGCGACGCCGGCGACGGAGACGGCGATCAGGCCCGCGAGAGCCATCGTCAACAGCAGGTATTTGCGCATCCCTATATCTCTCCTTTGCGGCCGGCCCTTCCAGAGCCGAAGCCGTCGTAAAGCTTGCGTGATTCCGTAAAGCGTTCCCTCCGCGGTCCAAACTACCACCACGGCTCAACTCATAAACCCGGCAAATCGCAAAAAAGAGCGCCTTAACACGCGCTCACCGATCAGGAATCTCGCATCGACTGGCGCACGCGCTCGCGCTCGGCGGCGGCGCCGTCGCTGCCGAGGAACGGCAGCGCGATCCAGAACATCAGGTCAGGCAGGCGGCTGGGGAGGCGCGCAGCGGCGCCGTGGAGAATCTCGCTGTAGAGCAGCTCATTGATGCCGCCGGCAATCGAGAGGGCGGTGATCCCCGGCAGTTCGACCGAGGTCTCCGAGCGTCCGGACTCGATGAAGCCGGTGAACTGACGCAGCGCCGCGTCGCGCCGGGCGAGGGCTTTCGGCCCGGCCGCCAGCACCTCGACGATCGCGAAGCGCCCCTCGTCCGGATGCTCGGCGAGGTGCTCCAGCAGGGCCCCCAGGCCGGCCCCGATCCGCTCCGCCCAGGGGGCACCGGGCTTGGACTCGAAGCCGTTGGCGGTGTCGCTCAACAGGTTGCCGAGCAGCACGTCGTAGGTGGCGAGGAAGCAGTCCTCCTTGCTGTCGAAAAGCTCGTAGAAGGTCTTCCGCGAGACGCCCGCCATCCCGATTACGTCGACCACCCGGGTTTCCGGGTAACCGCGCTCGGAGACGACCTCGATCATCGCCTGATGGATGCGATTGCGCTGGGACTCGGTCACCGCCTCGCGCGGCAGACTGTGCCTCCCGCGTGGCAGTCGCTCCGCGCTCTTCCGGGCGCTCTTGGTGGAAGCCACGTCCAAACTCTAATGGAGAGACATGGGCCCCCCTTGGAACGGGCCGGTACCGGAGAAGGCCTCTAGGTGTTCATCCGGATCGTCTGGGCGCGGTCGGGGCCGACGCCGACGAGGCGGATCGGGACGCCGACGAAATCGGCGATGTAGGCGAGGTAGTCGCGGGCGGCCTGTGGCAGGTCGGCCTCCTCGCGGCAATCGCCGATCTCCTCGTCGAAGCCGGGCAGCTCCTCGTACTCGGGGGTGGCCGAGTGCAGGATCGACTGGTGGTAGGGGAAGCTGTCGAGCACGGCACCTTCCTTGGAGCGGTAGCGGACCGCGACCCGCAGCGGGCCGATGCCGCTGAGCACGTCGAGCTTGGTGATCGCCAGCGAGTCCATCCGGTTGAGGCGAACCGCGTAGCGCAGCGCGATCAGGTCCATCCAGCCGCAGCGCCGGCGGCGGCCGGTGGTGGTGCCGAACTCATGGCCGCGCTCGACCATCCGCTCGCCGACCTCGTCTTCCAGCTCGGTCGGGAAGGGCCCGGCGCCGACCCGGGTCGCGTAGGCCTTGGCGATCCCCCAGACCTCGGTGATGTCGGTCGGCCCGACCCCGGCTCCGACGGTGGCGGCGCCGGCGATCGGGTTGGAGGAGGTGACGAAGGGATAGGTGCCGTGGTCGAGGTCCAGGAGCGCCGCCTGGGCGCCCTCGAAGATCACCGTCTCGCCGCCGTCGAGCGCGTCCCAGCAGAGCTTCGCGGTGTCGGCGATGTGGGGCTCGAGCCGGTGGCCGTAGTTGACGTGCTCCTCGACCATCGTGTGCAGGTCCAGGCGCGGGTCCGGCCCGCCGGCGGTCGAGCCCTCCGGCGCCGCTTTGGCGTCCTCGCCGGCTTCCTTGCGCTCTTTGCGCCGCTGCACCGACAGCTCGCGCAGCGCCTGCTGCTTGGGCTCCAGCGCGGCGCGGATCTTGGTCCGCAGGATCTTCTCGTCGAGCAGGTCCTGGACCCGGATCCCGAGCCGCAGCGCCTTGTCGGCGTAGGCCGGCCCGATCCCGCGCCGGGTGGTGCCGATCGAGTTCTTCCCCAGTTTCGTCTCGCCCGCCTGGTCGAGCAGCACGTGGTAGGGCATGATCAGGTGCGCGTTGGCGGAGAGGCGGAGGTTGGCGACACTCACTCCGGCCCGTTTCAGCCCATCGATCTCGGCCAGCAGCACCCGCGGGTCGACGACCACCCCGTTGCCGATCACGCAGGCCTTCTCGGAGTGCAGGATGCCCGAGGGGATCAGGTGGAACTTGAACTCCTGGCCCTCGCGGACGATCGTGTGGCCGGCGTTGTTGCCGCCCTGGAAGCGGACGATCGTGGTTGCCCGCTCGGCGAGCAGATCGGTGATCTTCCCCTTGCCCTCATCGCCCCACTGGGCCCCGACTATGACCACGCCTGGCATCAACCGGAGATTATGAAGCTGAGCCGAGGGCCGGGCGGTGACCCGTCACCCCGCGGCGCGGCAAGCGGCAGCGCTAGGCGACTTTGGTGTACTTGCCGTAGCGGCGGTCGTCGCCGAAGACCGCGACCTCATCGCAGATCTGGGTCAGCCGCGAGACCGTGCGGGAGCCGATCTGCTCCTCCAGCTCCTCGTGCGGGAGATTGGTCGTGATCAGCACGGAGCGCTGCGTCTCATAGCGCTCGTTGACCAGGGCGTAGAGTTGCTCCAGGACCCAGTCGGAGCGTTTCTCGGCGCCGAGATCGTCGATGTGGAGCAGGTCGACAGAGGTCAGGCGCTCGAAGAACGAGAGGTAGGAGTCGCCGCCGGGCTCGGAGTCGTAGGTGCGGCGGATCCGCGCCAGCAGCTTCGGCAGCGAGTAGATCGCGACGGTCTTGCCGGCTTCCAGCGCCGCCTTGGAGATCAGCATCGCCAGCGTCGTCTTGCCGGTGCCGGTGTCGCCGAAGAGCCAGAGGCCGCGTCCCTCCGCCAGCCGGCCGTCGAGGTCGTCGACGAAGCCGCGCACCTCGGCGACCGCCGATTTGGTCTGCAGGTCGCGGGCCATGTCGGAGACCGGCGGCCGGTCGAAGGAGACGCCGCGGTAGCGCGGCGGGATCACCGAGGAGATGCCGCGGCTGCGGCCGCGGTTGAGCCGCTCGGCCCGGCACTCGCAGGGGCGCGCCACGTCTTCGGGCCCGAGGATCCAGCCGGAGCCGTCGCAGACCCCGAGCGGGCAGGGGCCGGCGCTGCGGAACGGTTCGCTGCGGGCGATCGCCGGCATCAGAAGTCAGGCCCCGTGGCGGCCGCGTCGGCGAACGGCGGGTCTTCGCCGACCGGCTGCTCGATCGGCGCTTCCTGGCCGGAGTGGTCGGCGAATTTGGGAAAGCGGTCGAGGAAGACAAGCTTCCGGGTCCCGATCGGGCCGTTCCTGTGCTTGGCGATGATCAGGTCGGCGAGGCCGTCGGGCTCCTCGTCGGGGTCGCGGTAGTAATCCTCGCGGAAGAGGAAGGCGACGACGTCGGCGTCCTGCTCGATCTGGCCCGACTCGCGCAGGTCCGAGAGCTGCGGCTTCGGCGGCGTCCGCTGCTCCGGCGCGCGGGAGAGCTGGGAGATCGCCACCACCGGCACCTCCAGCTCACGGGCGAGGATCTTCAGCCCACGGCTGATCTGGCCGACCTGCTCGACCCGGTTGGCGCGGTGGTCGTCGGAGCGCATCAGCTGCATGTAGTCGAGGATGATCAGCCCCAGCCCGCCGCGGTCCTGTTCCTGGGCGTGCAGGCGCCGCGCCTTGGCCCGCAGGTCGAGGATGCCGAGGTCGGAGGAGTCGTCGAACCACAGCGGCGCCTCCTCGAGTTCGTTGCAGGCCCGCACCACCTTCGGCCAGTCGCGCGGGGAGACCTGGCCCTTGCGCAGCTTGTCGCCGGAGATCCGCGCCCGGCAGGCGATGAAGCGCTGGGCCAGCTCCACCTCCGACATCTCGAGCGAGAAGAAGGCGACCGGCATGTCTTTCTTGACGGCGACGTTTTCGGCGATGTTGGCGACCAGGGCGCTGTTGTGGACGATCACGTCGTCGGCGACGAAGTTACGCAGGCCGGGAACGTCGAGGTCGTAGGTCTCCTCTTCGCCGACGTACTCGACGGAGACGACTTCGTCCCACCAGATGTCGGAGTCGGACAGCTCTTCCAGCGTCGGCGAGGCGGCCGCGGTCGCAAGCTCGGCGACTAGTCCGGGGGAGGGGGAGCGAGCACCAACGTGCCAGTTGTGGTTGCGGGGACGGGCCAAGACTCTCGCCTGAGCCTCTTCCTTTCCCGGGACCGTGACCAGCTCGCAGAACCTCCGCAAGCTCTCCTGGGAGGTGATCCGAACCTCACGCGCGACCTTGTCCGTGCCGTCATAGACGGGCCGCTTCAGGGTCCGGATCGTCGCCACGATCCCCAGTCGCAGCAGCAGGTGCTGCATGTCCCGCGCGAGCCGCTCGCTGATCGTCGTGTAGCCGATCTGCGCGAGTCGATCGCTGCAATAGACATGCCCGTCGCACGCATACATGACGCCGAGGAAGCGAGCAAGCTGCTCGTCGCCGAGCCCGAAGACTTCGTCAGGTACGAACTTCTCCGCCGACCGCAGGCCCATCAGCCCGTGATGGCGCGGCATTTGGGTGACAGGGTTTGGTCCCGAGCCTGGGCCCCCGCTGATCAGCGCATCACCGTGGGTTCGCGACCCGCCGACCCCCATTCGGACCCCGTAGGCAGCGACAGCCGATTCAACCTCGCTGAGAACTTCCGATCCCTCGCCGAAACAGAAACGAGGCGTGCGTTGGGTGATAGCCCCATCGGCGATCAGGGCCGCCAACAGAACGATCTCATGATCCGGCAATCGTATGGGCTCAAGCGGCCCTGGTAGTCGACGTGGAACCGCGATGCGGGCACCGGGCCCGAGCTCCCCGATCTCTTCCCAGCCCGAGCTGGTGAGAACCGGGTGGTTCGACGTTGCCCTCACCTCGCGACCGAGTCGCGTGGTGAGGCTATAGATGCGCTTCTTCCCGTTGGGCGCGACTGCAATTGCCTTGGCCCTACGCATACGAAGGTCGGGACCTAGCGAAGCGACCCAGACATCCTCCCCGCGTCTGTGCGCCTCGTATAGCTGACCGATGCTCCGTCGTGCACCGGTGCTCGGGTCGTACACCAATCGAGAATGCTCGAGGCACTTTCCCATTGCGGGCCTTGCCGCCACGATGATCAGGTTCCCCGGCTGGAACCCTCCCGTGATCGCGTCGATGTCGCGGAAGCCGGCGGGGGTGCCGGTCATCTCGATCTCGCCGGTGGAGAGCTTCTCGAGCCGGTCGACCTCGTCGTGGAGGATCTCCGAGAGCAGGCGGAAGTCGCTCGCCTGCTCTTTGTGGGCGACGTCGAAGAGCAGCTTCTCGGCCCGCTCGGAGAGCTCGCGCGGTTCGCCGACACGGTTGTTGACCCAGCCCTGGATCTCCTGCCCGGCGCCGAGCAGCCGCCGCAGCAGCGAGTTCTGCTGGACGATCTCCGCGTAGTGCTTGGCGTTGCCGGCGGCGGGGACCTTCGCCGCCAGCTCGGAGACGTAGTGCTTGCCGCCGGCCTGGTCGATCATGTTGCGCTGGGTCAGCGCCTCGCTGACGCTCAGCTCGTCGACCGGCTTGGAGTCGGCGTAGAGGTCGTGGACGCACTCGAAGATCGCCCGGTGGCGGTCGAGGTAGAAGTCCGCCGCGTTCAGCTTCACCTCGTCGATCACCCGCGTCAGCGCCGGCTCGGCGACCAGCATCGCCCCCAGGACAGACTCCTCCGCCTCGATGTTCTGTGGCGGGACGTGGGTGGTTGGCGGTTGCGGCATCGAGGTCTAGTTAAGGCGGCCGATCGGCGGCACCGAGGGCGCCGCGCGAGGATCCCAAGCAAACCAAAGCTGCGACGCCGGCAAGTCACTCTTCTGAGCATCTGCCGTGAAAAGAAATTTACGATTCGGTCACAGAGTCGCGGAGGTTCCGGGCGGTAGGTGTTCGTCGATTGGGGGGATCTGGCCTTCCTCTTCCTGGCGGCGCTCGCCGCGGCGGAGCATGCGCTGGGTGAGGATGGCGATGCTGAGGATCGCGGTTGCGCCGAGGCTGAGCTGGACGCTGAGCAGGCCCTCGCGGGTCCAGTAGACGTCGCGCAGGTCGAGCAGCAGGGCAGCCTCGTCGAAGGTGAGGCCGATGCCGGCGCCCATCGGCAGCGCCAGGCGCTGCTCGAGCTCGTCGTCGTCGGTCAGCAGGGCCACGGTGCCGGCGGTGAAGGCGATCAGGATGCCGGGCACGAAGTGGTGGATGTGGTGACCGCCGACGTGGACGTTGCGGAACGGCCCGCGTCGGTCCCGGATCCCCCAGGTCGAGAGTCGGACCAGGGCGAAGGAGCCGAGAAATCCCGCCAGCAGGTTGAACAGCACCGTTTCGCTCCGCGGCGCCGCGGCGTACCCGCGCACGGCGACCCCGACCGTGTCCGCCGCGGCCGCCGGCGCCGCCTCGATCAGCACCTCCGGATTCCGCCCATCCCGCTCCACCGCCCGCCGCCGCAAAGACCGCCCAAACTGATCCACCAAAACCGCCCCCGCCCCGCCCAAAGCGACAGCCGCCAGCCCCACCGTAGCCCGCTCCGCCTTGGCCCACCCAAACCGAGTCCGCGCCTCGGCCCTGACGCCGAATCCTCGTAGGCAGCCTCCATGTCCCCCACCAACTCAGCCTAACCCGCACCGGCCCGCGCCCCGGCACTGCGCCGACCTCCGCACCGGCCCGTATCCCATCCGCTCAGCCGACCCGCACCGGCTGGTATCCCACCAGCTCAGCCGATTTCCGCACCGGCCTGTTGGCCCGGGGGAAAGGTGCCGAGAACGAACACCTCGCCCGCAGGCGCCTTTCCCCCGGGCCCACCAGCCCCGATCGGAAGCGGCGCTACTTCTCCTCAGAAATAATCGTCTTCACCGCGGCAACCGTCCCGTCGGCAAGCTCGATCTCGACCATGAAGGTGCCCAGTTCGCGAAGCGGCTGGTCGAGGCGCACTTTGCGTTTGTCGATGCGAAGGTCGCGGGCGTCGCGCAGGGCGTCGGTGATCTCCTTGGCGCCGACCGAGCCGAACAGCTTGCCGTCCTCGCCGGCCCGCTGGTGGATCGTGATCACGGTCTTGGAGAGCAGGCCGGCCGCCTGGGCTTCGCGTTCGGCGCGCAGCTTCTCCGCCCGTTCGAACTCCTCGCGGCGGCGCTGGGCCTCCTCGAGGGCGCCTGCGGACGCCGGCTGAGCCAGCTTGCGGGGGATCAGGTAGTTGCGCAGGTAGCCGGGGGAGACGTCGATCGCCTGGCCGCGCTCGCCGAGCGACTCGACGTCCTGCAGCAGGATGGCCTGCGCCATCAGCGCTCTCCGACGTAGGGAAGCAGGGCGATCTCGCGGGCCCGCTTCACCGCCACCGAGAGCTGACGCTGATGGGCGCGGGAAAGCCCGGTGACGCGGCGGCCGCGCGTCTTCCCCTTGTCGGAAAGGAAGCGCCGCAGCAGATTGAGGTCCTTGTAGTCGACGACCTCGGCGTTGACGCGGGTGTACTTGCGCGGGCGGGCGCGATCGGCACCACGGCGTCCGCGCCGGTTATCGGATGAAGAAGTCTCTCTAGCTCGTGCCATATCGGCGCGGGATGCTACAGATCGGCGACTGATGAGGTCCAGGGGTCGTCAGGCAAGGACGCAGGAAGGCCGGAATAGCAGAGCTATCCGGCCGACCGAGGACGCCGCATGGCGACCCCTGGGGCCATCAGAAGGGGATGTCGTCTTCGCTGCCGCCTCCGCCACCCGCCGGGGCGCCTTCGAAGTCGGAGGTATCTGCCGGCACGTCGCTCTGCGGCGGCGAGAAGCCGTCGCCGTTGCCATTGCCGCCTCCACCACCGCCGGAGCCGTCGCGCGAGCCGAGGAACTGGACCTTGTTGGCGACGATCTGGACCGCCTGCCGTTTGCCGCTGCCGTCTTTGGCCTCCCACTCGCGCCAGTCGAGGCGCCCTTCGATCGCGACCGGGCGTCCCTTCGAGAGGTAGTTGGCGCAGTTCTCGCCCTGCCCTCCCCAGACGACGACGTCGAAGTAGTTGGCCTTATCGACCCACTGGCCGGTCTGGCCGTCTTTGCGGCTGGTGTTGACGGCGATGCGCAGCTCGCAGATCGCCGTCCCACCCCCGGTGTGCCGCAGCTCGGGATCCCGCGTCAGGTTCCCGGTGATGACCACCACATTCACGTTCGAAGCTGCCAAGGCACTCACTCCCTTTGAAGTTGCTTGCTGAACTCCAGTCTAAGAGCGAGGGCGGCGCGACTCGCCCCCTGGCCGGGGGCATTTCCGCAAAGAGCGGGCCGGAGGGCCGCTACTCGTCGGAGTCGCCGTCGGAGTCGCCGTGATCGTCACGGGCTCCGTGGGCGCTGCGCTCGCGCGGCCCGGGGGCGGCGGCGGTGGCCGGCGGGACGATCACCGGGGCGCCGGGATCGACTTTGAAGATCCGGAAGCGGAGCACGCCGTCGGCGATCTTGAGGTTGTGGTCGAGCGAGTCGAGCAGCTCGGTCGGGGCCTCGAAACGCATCCAGCGATAGTCCGCCTCGGTGCGCTTGTTGATTTCGTAGGCCATCTTGCGCAGGCCCCAGCTGTTCTCGTGCTTGAGGCTGCCGGACGCTTCGATCTGGCCACGCGCGTCCTGCGCCAAGCCGTCCCGAGCGGGGGCGTCAAGTTGGGGGTCCAGCATCAGGACCAGCTCGTATTCGCGTGGGGCTGCCAAAACGGCGAGGGACTATAGCGGTGGAAATTGCGCGGGACGCTGCGGTCAGTGCGGCGCGAACTCGACCGAACCGTCGCCGGGCGGCTGCGGCGGCACGGTTTCGGGTGGGGGAGAGGCCTGCGCCGAGGAGACCGGCGGCGGCGCCGGTGCGGGAGGGGTCGGGGCCGGAGCCGGCGCCGGAATCGCGGCCACCGGCTTCGGTGCCCGTTGGTGCGCGCGCCCGTGTCTTGGCACGGAGCCGATCACAACGGTGCCCGCCGGGCCGCTGTCTCGGGGCGCTGCAGTGGCGACCGGGCGGTGCCTTGGCGGTGCGACAGCCTTCGGCCTTCGCCTCGTCCTCGGGCCCGCGGCCTCGTTCGGTCGCGTTTCGTGCCCCTGGGCCCGGGGAGTCGGCTTGGCGGGTCGCGGCAGACCGACGTCGGCGGCGAGCGGCGGTGGTTCGGGCGTCCGCAGGATTCCCGGCAGGACCTGCAGCAGCGCCAGCCCGGCCACGGCGATCGCCGTGGCTCTGCCCAGCGAAGCCCAGCGGATGCGGATCCCGGCCACGGCGGTCCAAGGGCCCCAGCGGCTCGGGTTCGCCCCCGTCGTTACCTGGGGACCGAGCCGCGCAGCGCCTCGATGTCGCGCAGCTGGTCGTCGACCCAGTCGCCGGGGTTGCGCGAGTAGATGATCTCCTTCAGCCCCTCGGACCAGCGCCGCCGCTCCTCCGCCGGCATCGTCAGCGCCCGGTAGATCGCGTCGGCCTGCTCCTGGATGTCGAACGGATTGACCGAGATGACGAAGTCATAGAGCTCCTCGTGGGAGCCGGTGTTCTCGGAGAGCATCAGCACCCCGGCCCTGGTGTTGACCGCCGGCGCCTCCTTGGCGACCAGGTTCATCCCGTCGAAGATCGAGTTGACCATCAGCAGGTCGAAGTGCTTGTAGCGGGCGACGGCCTCGGGGAAGTTCTCGTAGATCTTCAGGTCAATCGGCATCCAGTCGGTGGTCCCGTGGCGGTGGTTGACGACGGCCACCAGCGCCTCGATCCGCTCCAGGTACTCGGCGTACTCGGGCACGTCCTGGCGCGAGGGCTGCAGGTGGGCGATGAAGGTCACCTCTTCGCGGAACTCCGGGTGCTGGGTGAGGAAGACGTCAAAGGCGGTGAAGCCGCGCAGCACGTTCTTCGAGAGGTCGGCGCGGTCGACGCGGATGATCAGATGCCTGCGGCGGCGCTCCAGCACCTCGCGCTCGGCCTCGGCGACCTCCGGCGATTCGGCGGCGCGCTGCAGCCGCTGGGCGTCGATCCCGAGCGGGTAGGCGCGGGCCAGGGTGCGACCGCCGGCGTGGCGGACTTCGCCGTTGCCGTAGTCGACCTCGGCCTCCATCAGTTCGTCGCAGCAGCGCAGGAAGTTGATGCAGTAGGCGACGGTGTGGAAGCCGATGATGTCGTTGGCCAGGAGGCCGTCGAAGATCGCTTTGCGGATCCGCGTCGGCAGCACCCGCCAGCTGTCGGGCTGGGACCAGGGGATGTGGACGAAGTGGTGGAGGAAGACGTCGGGGCGCTGCTCGCGGATCATGCGCGGCGCCGTGTAGAGGTGGTAGTCGTGGAGCATCACCAGCGGGTTCTCCTGGCCCTCGATCTGGCCGACCACCGCATCGGCGATGTCGCGGTTGACCGCCTGGTAGCCGTAGTCCCAGGCGTCGAGCTCCTCCTGGCGGATGTCCGGCGCGTTGGAGAGGTCCCAGAGGTAGTGCTGGATGAACCAGAGGATCGGGTTGGCGATCACGTTGTAGAAGCCGTCGTAGGCCTGCGGGTCGCTGCCGACCAGCAGCACCCGGTAGTCGATGCCGTCGATCGAGAGCTCGACCGGGCCGCCCCTCTCTTCGGAGACGGCGATGTCCTCGTCGCTCATCGCGGAGGCGATCCAGAGCGCCTCGCGGTGGGAGACCAGACCCGAGAGCGCCGTCACCAGCCCGCCGCCGCCGCGGCGCAGGGTCCGCTCGCCCCCCTCCTCGCGCTCGAACTGCAAGGGCCCCCGATTCGAGACGATGATCAACGGCGACTGGTCCACCTCGCGAAGGTTAAGGGACCGCCGGGCTCAGGTATCGACGTCGGTCAGCAGCCCGAGCCAGTCGCGCAGCAGGCGCGGCGAGAGGAACTCTTTGCGGGCATGTTCCTTGCCCGCCCGGCCGAGACTCTTCCCCAGGGCGGGATTGCCGAGGATCTCGAGGCAGCGCTGAGCGCACTCCGAAGGCGAGTTGACGAGGAAGCCGCCGACCCCGTCCTCGATCTGCAGCGGGATCCCGCCGACGTTGCCGCCGATCGTCGGCCGCCCCTTCCACAGCGCCTCGGTGACGGTCAGGCCGAAGCCCTCGCGGATCGACTTCTGCAGACAGACGTCCGACTGCGACTGGAAGGCATTGACCTCGATCGCGCCGACGTTGTTGAGGTTGCTGAGGATCTTGATGTCGGGGTCGTTGTCGGCGTATTCGTAGGTCTTCTGGAAGTACTCGCGGCCCTCGGGGTCGTCGCTCGCCATCGAGCCGACCATCGCCAGCTGCGCCTCGGGGACCCGCTCGGTCACCTCGCGGTAGGCGTCGATCACGCCGATCGGGTCCTTCCAGGGGTCGAAGCGCGAGACCTGGGTGAGCAGCGGCCGGTCCGGGTCGATCCCGAACTGGCGGCAGACGAAGGCGGCGTCCTCGGGCGAGAAGGCCATGTTCTTCGGCGAGAGCGGGTCGATCGCCGGCGGGATGATGTTGACGCCGCGGCGGTCCATCGCCGCCGGCACGTAGGTCGGCAGGTGCCAGACGCTGGCGTCGTACTCCTCGATGATCGGCAGCAGTCGCTCGATCGGCGCCGGGTTCGGGGTCGAGAGGTCGATGTGGCAGCGCCAGATCCAGCGCCTGCCCTTCGCCGCGGCGCCACGCCGCAGCCCGATCGGCTGTGGGTCGTGGACGATCACCGCGTCCCACTCGCCCTGCAGGCCCTCGGCGTTCATCGCGTTGATCTCGTCGAACAGCTCCCACTGCTCCTCGCTGAGGCTCTCCGGCGCCCCCTGCAGGGAGTTGTGGAGCAGCTTGGTCGCGTTGAAGAACTCCTCTTTGCCGAAGATCACGTGCCAGTGCGCGTCGAGGCCGATGTCGCGCATCAGCGGCACGATCGTGTAGAGGATCTCCGAGACGCCTCCCCCGAAAGCGGTGGCGCTGACGTGCAGGACGCGCTTGTCTTGCAGCGGCCCGGCCAGCTCGCGGATGCGCTCGATCGTCTCTTTGCCGACTATGTGGGTGTAGTCGGTGAGGGACTTCTGTCCGAGGGCGACTTCCTGAAGCAAGTCAAGAGTTCTATACGCCCCGGCGGCGCCGCCGGCTTCAGCCCGCCGAGACGGAGTCCGGGCGCTTGCCCAGGGTCACCACGACCTGCTCCTTCTTGCCGTTGTGGAGGACGGTCAGGGTCACCCGTTCGCCGGGCCGCTTGGCCGCGACCAGGCGGGCCAGATCGTCGGGCTGGATCACCGGGTGGCCGTCGACGTCGAGGATCACGTCGCCGCCGACCTTGTATTCGCCGGCCTGGAAGTTGAGCTTTTCGTCGCCGCCTTCGAGGCCCGCCTTCTCGGCCGGGCCGCCGGCGACGACATCGGCGATCAGGCCGCCGAACGTCGTGTCGAGGCCGAGCTTCTTGGCCAGCTGCGGGTAGAGCGCCTGGCTGGAGACGCCGATGTAGGCGTATTCGGCGCTGCCGTCTTCCTCCAGCTGGGCGACCGAGCGTTTGATCGCCGAGATCGGGACCGCGAAGCCGACGCCGTCGTTGGCGCCTGAGCTGGTCTCGATCTGCTGGTTGATGCCGAGCACGCGGGCGCCGCCGTCGAGCAGCGGGCCGCCGGAGTTGCCGGGGTTGATCGAGGCGTCGGTCTGGATCGCTCCCTCGATCTGGAATTCGGTCAGCGATTTGACCGAGCGGTTGGCGGCCGAGACGACGCCGACCGAGAGCGACGACTGTTCCCCGAAGGGGCTGCCGATCGCCGCGACCGGCTCGCCGACGCGGATGTCGCGGTCGTCGCCGAGCTTCAGCGGGCGCAGGTCGAGGCCGTCCGGGCTGACCTTGAGCAGGGCGACGTCGGCGAACGGGTCGAAGCCGACGATTTCGGCCGGCACGACGTTGCGGTCGGGGAACTCGACGAAGACTTCCTTGGCCGGGACGCGACGGCCGCTCGCTTCGTCGGTGACGACGTGGGCGTTGGTGACGATCTCGCCTTCGGTGTTGAGCACGAAGCCGGAGCCCTCGGCGGCGCCGGCGGCGAAGATCGAGCGGATCGTGACCACGCCCGGCAGGGCTTCGCGGTAGACCCTGGCGGCATCGAAGCCGTTGGCCGCGGTCTCGACGATCACCGTCGGCTTCGCCGTCGAGCCGGTCTGGCCGCCACCTCCACCGCCGCTGCCGCTGGAGCCGCAGGCGACGAGCAGCCCGGCGCAGAGCGCCAGGAGCGCGACCGCCGCTGCCAGGCGCCTCACGCGCCGGTCCCGGCCGGAACCCTGCTCAGCTGCTGCTGGGTGTGCTCACGCGCCGGCGAGAGGTCCAGGGTGAAAGCTGTGTAGCGGCGACTGGAGCTGATCGTGATCGCGCCCTGCATCCGTTGCGCCAGCTCGCTGGCGATCGCCAGGCCGAGGCCGGAGCCGCCGGCGGAGTCGGCAGTGTAGAAGCGCTCGAAGATCCGGCCCTGAACCCGCTGGGGGATCCCCGACCCCTCGTCGGAGACGGTCAGCTCGGCGCGGCGGTTGGCGGAGTAGGTCGTCACGGTCACCTTCGTGCCCTCGGGGGTGTGGGTGAGGGCGTTGTCGAGCAGGATACGGATGATCTGCCGCACGCGGTCGGGGTCACCGAGCCCGATGGCCGGTTGCTCGGGGGTGCGCAGCTCCAGGCGCGAGCCGCGCAGCTCCGCCCGGGGGCCGAACTCGCGGGTCACCTCGCGGGCGAGGGCGCTGAGGTCGACGCTGCGCGGGTGCATCACGATCACGCCGGCGTCGAGCTGGGAAAGGTCGAGCAGGTCGGCGGTGAGCTTGGTCAGGCGCTCGATCTGCTGGCGCATCGTGCGCACGAACTCGGCCCGCTCCTCGGGGCTGGGGTCCTCGTCTTCGAGCAGCTCGACGAAGCCGCCGAGGCTGAAGATCGGCGTCCGCAGCTCATGCGAGGCGTTGGCGATGAACTGCTTGCGGGCGCTGTCGAGCTCGGCCAGGCGCCGCTGCATCTCGTTGAAGGTGCGGGCCAGGGGAGCGAGTTGCCCGGCCGAGGCGATCGGGATCGTCGTCTCGAAGTTGCCGTCGGCGACTTTGCGCGCCGCCTCCTGGAGCCGGCGGACATTGCTGGCTGCGAGCTGGGTGTAGTAGATGCCGAGGATCGTCGCGATCGCCGCCGCGATCAGGCCACCGATGACGATCTGCAGCTTGACCGCCGCAAGTCCGCCGGCCCCGCCGGCGATCGCCACCGTGTAGATGTAGATCACCCCGACGGTGCCGAGGCAGATCCCGACCGCGGTCAGCGTGATCCGGCTGCCCAGCGTCGTGGCGATCAGCCGGCGCACCGCTACTCCTTGAAGCGGTAGCCGACGCCGCGCACCGTGAAGAGGAACTCGGGCAGCTTCGGGTCCCGCTCGAGCTTCTCCCGCAGGTGGCGGATGTGAACGTCGACGGTGCGCGGGTCGCGGTACTCGGAGTCACCCCAGACGTGCTCGAGCAGGGTCTCGCGGGTAAGAACGCGGCCGGGGGACCGAGCCAGGGCGCCGAGGATCTCGAACTCGACATAGGTGACCCGGATCTCCTCCTCGCCCAGCGTCACCATCCGGCGGCCGAAGTCGATCGTCAGCTCGCCGGACTCGATCGACTCCTCGCTGTCGGCCTCGCCACCCATTCGCGAGCGCCGCAGCGCCGCTTTCACCCGGCTGCGGAACTCGCGCATCGAGAACGGCTTGGTGATGTAGTCGTCGGCGCCGACCTCGAGGCCGGCGACCTTGTCGGTCTCGCTGCCCTTCGCGGTCAACATGATGATCGGGACCTGGCTGCGGGAGCGCAGCTGGCGGCAGACTTCGACGCCGTCGAGGCGGGGCAGCATCAGGTCGAGGATGACGAGGTCGAAGCGGCCCTCTTCGAAGCGCTGCAGCGCTTCGCCGCCATCGAGGGCCGAGGTGACGTGGTAGCCGTCCTTGCGCAGGGGATAGCTCAGCAGCGTCTGAATCGACTGCTCGTCGTCGACGAGAAGGATGCGGGCGGACCCATTTGTCACCACGCAAGGGTAGTCGGACCGTCTGGCGTCGCCGGGATCATCCACTTGGACGCATGTGCGAGTACCGAGAACTAATGATCTCCGGGAGCGAGCCGATAAAGAGGGCAATGCAGCCCCAGGAACTGAAAAGCCTCGTCGAATCCGGCCTTTACCAGCCTGACCCGTCGCAGATCGCGACGGCGATGCTGAGCCGGCGTGGGGTCCGCGAGCTGCTCACCGCCGGCATCGTGGTCAGGGACGCAGCTGGTCGAAGCCGACCGTCTTCAGCAGCGCCCCCCCGGGCAGCCTGATCTCGACGCCCTCGCCGGCGAGCACCGCGCCGATCCGCGTCAGCGTCGTGCCCTCCAGCTTCTCCACCGCCGCGGCCGTCTGGCCGAACGTCTCGGCGGGAATCGCCGCCAGCAGCTCGTAGTCCTCGCCCCCCGAGGCGGCCAGGTCGAGCGGGTCGCGCCCGGCCGCGGCGGCCAGCGCGGCGACGCCCTCGGCCAGCGGCAGTGCACCGGCGTCGATCCGCAGGGCGACGCCGCCGGCCGCGGCGAGATGGACGGCATCGCCGCCGAGGCCGTCGCTGAGGTCGATCATCGCCCGCGCTCCCCGCTGCGGCCAGGGCCTGGCCCGCCGCCAGCCTCGGCTGCGGTTCGAGCTGGCGCCGGCGCAGCCGCTCGGCGACTGCCGTCGGCAGCGAGGCGGCCAGTCCCGGGTCTCCCAGCAGCGCCAGTCCGGCAGCAGCGCCGCCGAGCTCCCCGGTCAGGGCGAGGAGATCGCCGGGCCGGGCGCCGCCACGGCGCACCAGCAGGTCGGCGCTCGGGGCGTGGCCGACGACGGTGACGGCGAGGCTCAGGGCCGGCGCCCGGGTGATGTCGCCGCCGGCCAGTGTCGTCCCCGTCCGGGCGGCGAGCTCGAGCATCCCGTCGACAATCTCGAGGCACTCGTCCTCGCCGAGGTCGGGTGGAGCGCCGAGGACGACGTAGGCCTCGCCGGCGGAGGCTCCCATCGCGGCGAGGTCGGAGAGCGCTGTGGCCAGCGCCTTGTGGCCGATCTGCTCCGGGCGGGCCTGATCGCGGCGGAAGTGGACGCCGTCGACGATCGCGTCGACCGAGGTCGCCGTGGCGCCGCCGGGAACCGTTATCGCGGCGTCGTCGCCGCTTCCCAGCACGACCCTGGATCCCGCCGGGGGAAGGCGCTCGCGAAGCCTTGCAAGCAGCTCGAACTCGCCCATCGGAGCACTATCCCAAACCGCGGTCGGCGGGTCCCGCGGGGGCCACCGCAACCGGTCGACGCTTGATGCGTCATTAAGGTGCTGATGCACGTGGACCGTAGCCAACCACTTCTGCACCGGATCGGTGAGGCCGGTGCGCGGTTCGGCAGCAAGCCGCCCCGCAGCCGCGGGGTCCGGCTCGCGCTGCAGATCGGCCTGGCCGTGGTCATCTTCGGATTCCTGGTCCTGACGGTCATCAGCCAGTGGTCCGAGATCCAGAGCGAAGGGGTTCATTTCCACGTCGGCTGGCTGATCCCGGCGGTGATCATCCTGCCCCTCTTCTACGTCTTCAGCGCTTTCGGCTGGGACCTGACGCTGCGCTGCCTCGGCCACTCGATCGGCCTCGGCCGGGCCCAGGTCGCCTGGGGCCAGCCGCTGCTGGCGCGCTACGTGCCGGGAAGCGTCCTCTACGTGTTGGGCAGGGTCCTGCTCTCCGAGCGCGCCGGGGTCCCGCGCCGGATCACGATCGCCAGCATCGTCTACGAACAGGCGATCTCGGCAACCTCGGCGATCGTCGTCGCCGCCTACTTCATCATCAGGCACCCGGACCTGCAGGGCGAGCCGATCCGCTGGGCGGTTCTGCTGTTGATTCCGGTGGCGATCACCCTGCTGCACCCGCGTGTCTTCGGGCCCCTGGCCAACAGGGCGCTGAAAGCCTTCGGCCGCGAACCGCTGCCGGGGGTGATCTCGCTGCGCGCGGTGCTCGGGCTGCTGGTCTTCTACTCGCTCAACTGGGTCGTCGTCGCGCTCGGCATCTACTGCGTCGCCCGCTCAGTCACCTACGTCCCCTTCAACGACGTCCTGCTCGTCGGCTCCGCCCAGGCGATCGGCTACTTCGCTGCCCTGGTCACCCTCGTCGCGCCCGCCGGCCTCGGCGTCCGCGACGCCGCCTTCGCCTGGGCCGTCAAGGCCGCGGTCGGAGGGAGCTTCGCGGTCGGATCGCTGATCGCGATCGCGGTGCGCGGCGTGATGACCGTCGGCGAACTGATCTACGTCGGCATCGTCACCGCGCTCGGGCGGCGCGAGGGCTGGAGCGTCGCGACCGGGATCCTCCATCCCTCGCCGGAGGAGGAAGCGGCCGGGCCTGAGGCCGGCGGCCACTCGCCGGAGATTCTCTAGCGGGGAGGGGGTCCCCGACCCCCTCTCACAGAGGGATGCGGGCGCCTAGCTGGAAGGCCGTCAGGGCCAGGGTGAGGAGCAGCAGGGTTCGGTCGCGGGAGACGGCGACCAGCGGCAGCGGCCAGATCAGGTACCAGGGGAGGAGCCAGGAGGTCGCGAGCAGCAGGCCGAAGGCGGCCCAGGCGGCGGCCCGCACCCAGTCGCCGCCGCGCCAGGTCCAGGCCAGGAGGTAGGCGACGGCGGCGCCGTAGAGCACCAGCGCCGCGACGCGGACCGAGTCGGGGCCCAGCCCGGTGATCCGCGCCAGCGTGGTCGGGACGCTGAGGTGGCTGGTCTTGCCCTGGTTGTTCCCCGCGATTTCCAGCGCCCGCAGCCACTCCCACCCGAACCCGGCGTAAGCAGCGACCCCGATCACCGCCGCCGCTCCGGCGAGCCCGAGCAGCAGCCGGCCGACGGGACGATTTGTCGTCTGTAGGACGACAAATCGTCCCGTCGGCGGTTCGCGGGCGCCGAGGAGGGCGAAGGGGGCGAGGAAGCTCGCCGCGGCCTTGATGGCGATGGCGGCGATGAGGGCGGCTCCGCCGGCTGCCTCGCGGCGGGCGAGGATCGCAGCGACGGCGAGCATCGCCAGCAGCATCGTCAGGCCGTCGTTATGGGCGCCGCCGACGACATGGACGAGGACCAGCGGGTTGAGGGCGACGAAGGCGGCGGCGCGCAGCGGGTCGATGCCGCGCCAGGCGGCGATCCGGGCCACGAGCAGCGCCAGGCCGAGCACCGAGAGGGCCGCCACCGCCTTCAGCGCCGCCACGGCGAGGCCGACCGGGAGCCAGGCCAGTGGGTAGGTGAGGAGGGTGAACAGCGGCCCGTAGGCGCTGCGCGCACCGGTCCAGGTGACGTGGGCGAAGGCGGGGTCGGTGGGAACGGACCTGGGACGGCTGACGTAGGGGTCGAGGCCGTGGACGACGCCGAGGCGGGCGTAGTCGACGTAGCTGTAGACGTCGTGGGAGAGCAGCACCGGCGCCAGCGCGAAGGCGCCGACGAGGACGGCGATCGCCGTCCAGACGACCCGAGCGCCCAGCGCCGGGGCGGCGAGGAGGAAGCCGAGGTAGGCGAGGAAGCCGGCCCAGACGAGGCCGTAGGCGAGTCCCGGATCGATCTCAGCTACCCGCTGCCACCGGCGGACTTCCCGGAGCCGACGCCGCTTTCGGGCAGCGGCGGCGGCAGCGGCGCCGGTTCCTGCCCGGCGCCGGGCGCGTAGGCGTTGGGGTCATAGCCACCGACCGCCGCGGTCCCCGGCGGCGGCGCGCCACCACCGCCGCGGCTGCCGGAGCGGCCCGCTCGATCGGCCGGGTTGGCCTGGGTGAACGAGCCATAGAACGGGGCCCAGCTGATCGGCTGCGCCGGCGGGCTGAATTCCTCGCAGGGGATGCCGCCTTCGGAGTAGACCGAGTGCCAGATTTCGGCCGGGAAGGTGCCGCCGAAGGCGATGATCCCGTGCACGCTGGTCATCGAGATCTTGTTCGATTCCGGGTAGCCGACCCAGACCGCGGTCGCCAGGTTGGGCTGGTAGCCGGCGAACCAGGCGTCGGTGTATTCGTCGGTGGTCCCGGTCTTGCCCGCCTGGCCGGCGCAGCCGGTGTAGGCGGCGGTTCCGGTGCCTTCGGTGATGTTGTCGTGCAGCAGCCGGGTCACCTCGTAGGCGACCGCTTCCGGCAGCACCCGTTTGGGATCGGGCGGTTCCGGACGGTCGACGCGCCCGCTGGGGAAGACGACCTTGCGGATCGCGACCGGGTTGTGGTGGATGCCGCCGGAGGCGAGCGTCGCGTAGGCATCGGTCAGCTCCAGCGGCGAGACGCCGAGCCGCAGGCCGCCGATCCCCTCGGCGGGGATGCCGTCGAGCTTGGTCGTGATCCCCATCGACTTCGCCGTCTGGGCGACCGCCTTGGGACCGACGTCGAGGTCGAGCTGGGCGAAGACGGTGTTGTCGGAGGTGACCGTCGCCTGCTTGAGGTTGATCGTCCCCTGGTAGCCCTGGTCGGCGGTGTGGACTTCCCAGTGGCCCCAGTAGGGCAGGTTGAGGTTCAGCGGTTTCGACTTGTAGTAGGTCGTGTAGGGGTCGATCCCCTGCTTGATCGCGGTGGTGAGGACGAAGGCCTTGAAGGTCGAGCCGGGCTGGCGGTGGCCCTGCGCGGCGAGGTTGAACTGGCTCGAGGCGTAGTGGGTGCTGGAGACCATCGCCCGGATCTCGCCGTTGCTCGGGATCGATCGAGACCAGCGCCGAGGCCGGGTCGGTCGAGTAGGGCAGGGCCGAGCGCATCGCCTCCAGCCCGACCCGCTGCAGCTCGGGATCGATCGTCGTCTGCGACCCTGAGGCCGCCGCGGCGGACCGTGTTGACGCCGTAGTCGCCGATCAGCTCGTTCTCGACGTAGTCGAAGAAGTACGGCTGGCGGTGCTTGAAGTAGCTCTGGGAGACGTCGAGCCCGAGGCCGCTGCGCTCCGCCGCCACCGCCCGGTCGTGGGCGGCGAAGCCGAGCTTGTCCATCTTGCGCAGCACCTGGTTGCGCCGCGCTTTGGCCAGCGACGGGTTGAGGATCGGGTTGTATTCGGAGGGCGCCTGGGGAAGGCCGGCGAGCAGCGCCGCCTGCTTCAGGTCGAGCTCGGAGACCGGCTTCGAGAAGTAGATCCGCGACGCCGCCCCGACCCCGACCGCGGTCGACCCTTCGACCGTCCCGTAGGAGGCGATGTTGAGGTAGGAGCCGAGGATTTCCTGCGGCGAGTGCTTGCCGGCGTACTCTTCCGCCAGCTTCGCCTCGACGATCTTGCGTTCGAGGTTGCGTTCCGGATTCTCGATGCAGAGGTTGCGGACCAGCTGCTGGGTGATCGTCGAGCCGCCCTCGACCGCTTCGCCGGCTTCGACGTCCTTGACCGCGGCGCGGAGGATCCCCTCGGTGTCGATGCCGCCGTGTTCGTAGAAGCGCTGGTCCTCGATCGCCACCGTCGCCAGCTGCAGGCTGCGCGGGATCCGTTTGATCGCGACCGGCACCCGCGCTTCGCTGGAGTCGATCACCCCGAGCCGGCTGCCGTCGGCGGCGTAGACGACCGAGTTGCCGCCGCGGTCGATCGGCTTGCAGCTGGAGAGCGGCGGCGCCTTGGCGGCGACGCCGAGCACCCAGGAGGTGACGGCGATCACGGCGATTGCGATCACGACGAAGACGCCGCCGAAAACGATCAGCAGCTTGGTGCCGATGCCTCCCCGGCGTCGCTGACGTCGCCGCGTGCGCTGCGTCATCGACTCAGAGGGTACTCAGAGCCCGTCGACCGCGGCAGGGGCTCAGGCCTGGGTGTCGTCGGTCGAGTGGTTGTGGACCACTCCTTCGACCAGCAGCTGGTTGGGAATCACCACGGAGCTGCCGTCGCCGGGATCGACGTAGGTGTAGGAGAGCGTGATGTCGGTGACCCGCCCCGCGGTTTCCTCGAAGCTGATGCGGTCGCCGATCCGGATCGGCTGGGCGACGGCGATCTGGACCCCGGCGACCATGTTGGCGATCGTGTGCTGGGCGGCGAAGCCGATGATCAGCCCGATCACCGCCGTCGAGGCGAGGATCCCGGTGGCGATCCGTTTCAAATCCGTGAACTGACTCAGCGCCAGGGCGGCGAGGACGAGGAAGATCGTCAGGAGGAGCAGGCGACGGAGGATCCGCAGACGGGTCTTGGTCGAGCGCGAGACCTGTGAAACTGGCGGCGACATGGAGGCCAACTTAGCTGCACAGGGGGTCGAGAAGGCCCCGCGATCGTTCCCGTATTCGAACTGGGGACCGGGCGCCGCCGTGCTCGGCGTGATCCTCGCGCTCGGCGCCGGCGTCCTGATGAGCATCCCCGGGCTGCTGCTCTGGCACAAGGCCGACGGCCACCTGACCACGGCCGGCAACGTCTTCGTCCAGTTCGCCACGGCGCTCGGCTTCCTGCTGGTGCCGATGGCGATCGCCGCCTGGCGCGGGGCCTCGAGCTTCGGCGAGGTGATCGCCCGGCTCGGCCTGCGGACCTTCAAGCCCTCGGCCCTGAAGTGGATGGGGCTGGCGATCGTCGTCTACCTCGTCCTCGGCGGCCTCTACTCGCAACTGATCGTCGAACCGCACCAGGAAGACATCGCCAAGGGCTTCGGCGCGCTGCCGTTTCAGATTCTGCTGATCGTGATCGCCGCCCCGGTCTCCGAGGAGGTCTGCTTCCGCGGGATGCTGTTCGGCGGCTTGCGCGAGAAGCTGCCGCGGATCGGCGCGGCGCTGCTCAGCGGCCTGATCTTCGGCGGCCTGCACGCGATCACCGGAATCAGCGCCGTGCCGCCGCTGATCCTCTTCGGCTTCCTGCTGGCGCTGCTCTACGAGAAGACCGGCTCGATCGTGCCGGGGATCATCCTGCACATGCTGAACAACTCGGTTGCCCTGCTTGGTCAGTAGGATTGCGCTGGTGATTCGTCGCTTCGCGTCCTGCGCCGCCCTCGCCATGATCTTGGTGGTGCCCGCTTCGGCTTCCGCTGCGGCCAAGGCGGAAAAGGAAGCGACGGGACCGGCGCCCAAGGCGACGGTCAAGATCGAAGCCCTCGGCCTGCACGGCGGCAGCGCTCAGATCTGGGACAAGGTGCCGATCGCCGGCACCGTCACTCCCTACGTCGCGGGCCAGAAGGTCGAAGTCACCTACTACCTCAGTGGCCACAGCCTGGTCAGGCGCAACGTCGCGGTCCGCAAGGGCGCCGAAGGCTCCGGCAGCTTCAGCGACAGCATCATCATCCGCAAAGACGGCAGGTACGCGGTCAGCGCCCACCACAAGGCGAACCCGGAGCTCGGCGGCGACACGACCGTCCGCAAGAGCTGGCGGGTCAGCTTCCCCTCGTTGCACCCGGGTGAGTGCGGCAAGGTCGTCAGGGGCTTCAAAGCCGAGCTGGCGGCGTTGGGCTACGTCTCCGGCGGCGGCTCCTGCTTCAACGGACGGCTCGGCCGCGAGGTGCTCGCCTACCGCAAGGTCAACAACATGAACCGCAGCCAGAAGGCCGGCGCCGGGCTGGTCAAGAGCGTTTACGCCGGACGCGGCGCCTACCGCGTCAAGTACCCGGGGGCCGGCGAACACGCCGAGGTTCCGCTCGACAAGCAGGTCTTGGTCCTGATCAAGGACGGCAAGCCGTTCGCGATCTACCCGGTCTCCACCGGCAAGCCCTCGACGCCGACGGTCACCGGCCACTACTCCTTCTTCCGCCAGGAACCGGGCTACAACTCAGAGGGCATGTACTACTCGTTCTACTGGCACAACGGCTATGCCGTCCACGGCTACCACGAAGTTCCCAACTACGCCGCCAGTCACGGCTGCGTGCGGACCTTCATCGCCGACCAGCCGCGGATCTACGAACAGCTGAACTTCGGCGAGTCGATCTTCGTCTTCTGAGCGTGTGTGACACGGCGCATATCCGTGTCCTCGGTCGCTCGCGTGCAGAGCACGCCACGCTCCCTGCGTCCCTGGTCACACACGCTCAGTCGTGACCGATCTCCAGGCGGCAAAGCGGATCTGCTCGCCGAGCTGCGCGAGCACTCGCTGATCATCGGCGAGGTGACGCTGGCCGGCGGTGCCACGGCGCAGTACTACGTCGACGCGCGGCGGACGCTGATGCGGCCGGCCGGCTTCCGCGCGGCCGGGGAGCTGATCGCCGCCCTCGCCGGCGAGCTCGGGGCCACCGCCGTCGGTGGCCCGGCCACCGCCGCGATCCCGCCCGCCTGCGCCGCGATCGCGGTTCCGGCCGGGAGCCGACCTTGTCGCCTTCTTCGTCCGCGGTGAGCGCAAGGAGCACGGGCTGCAGCGCTGGGTCGAGGGTCCTGTCGGGCCCGGCCTCAGCTGCCTCGTCGTCGAGGACACCGTGACGACCGGCGGCTCGACCGCGAAGGCGATCGGGCGGATCCGCGAGGAGGGCCTCGCGGTCGCCGGCGTCGTCGCCGTCGTCGACCGGCTCGCCGGTGGCGGCGAGAGGATCGAAGCCGCCGCCGAGGCGCCGTACCGCGCCCTGGTCACGATCGACGAGATCTACCCGGACCGGCCGGACCGCGGCTGAGGATCTGGGCGGTGGAGCCGGACGCAATCGAGATCCGCGTCGTCGCCTGCCTGGTCGAGAAGCAGCGGACCACGCCGGACGCCTACCCGCTCTCGCTCAATGCCCTGCGGCTGGCCTGCAACCAGTCCACGAACCGCGACCCGGTCGTCGCCTACGACGAGGCGACGGTCAGCGAGGCGCTGCGCCGCCTTGCCCTGCGGGGCTGGACCCGGCTCGCCAGCGGCGCCGGCAGCCGCGCCCGCAAGTATCGCCACCTGCTGCCCGAGGCCCTCGACCTCGACCCGGCCGAGATCTCGCTCTTGGCGGTGCTGATGCTGCGTGGGCCGCAGACCCCCGGCGAGCTGAAGCAGCGCAGCGAGCGGCTGCACGGCTTCGCCGACCTGGCCGCGGTGGAGGAGACCCTGGAGCGGCTGATCGAGCGCGGTCACGTCGCCCGGCTCGAGCGCCGGCCCGGGCAGAAGGAGGTTCGATACGCGCAGCTGCTCGGTGGCGGCGAGGCTGAGGAAGCGGCACCGGCAGAGGCTCCCGCGCCCACCGCTTCGGAGGAGGACGAGATCGTCGCCGGCCTGGAAGGCGAAATCGCTTCCCTGCGGGCTGAGCTGGCACGGCTGCGGCAGGCTTACGGCGAGCCGCCCAGCGGCGCCTAGCCTTACTTGCCGAGCTTCAGCACGTAGATTCGCCGCCCGCCCGGGATCGCGGCAATCAGTTGCGTCCGCAGCCTGCGGCGCTGCTTCAGCAGCAGCCTCCCCTGGCTGCTGAGCGGGATTCGGAAGGTGTGGCTGCGGGAACCGGTGAGGCGGAACGTGCGCCGTCCCAGGGAGCGGTTGACGACGCGGATCCGCGCTGGCCGCCCGTGACCGCGGCGCTGGGCCACCCGGAAGCGGGTGCGGAGCGCCAGTTGGCCGGGGCATTCGGTTCCGGCCGGCCACTCACAGGTCAGTCGCAGCTGCACCCAGTGGGCGGTCGTCCGCAGGTGGGAGACGCTGATCGCGGCCGGGATCTTGGTCGCTTTGCAGCCCAGCAAACTGTCTTCCCCGGGGGCGATCCCGATCGCGTAGACACAGACCGGCTGCGGTCCGGACTTCAGGGTCGGGAAGGTGGCATCGAAGCCGTGCTTGGCGCCGGCTTCGCGGTACTTGGCGGCGACGTCCGCGCGCGACCTGGTGGCGATCGGGCCGAGTTCGTATTCGAGCGCCCCCGCCGTCCCGGCCTGTCCGCCGACGAAGACGCGGATCCCGAGCGGCGCCGTCGGCGCGTTGGGGTCGAAGGCCCAGCCCCTGACCCGCACGTAGCCGGGCTTGGCGCCGGCAAGGTCGAGGTAGCCGATCGGGTCGTCTTCGGCGGCCGAGAGGGTCGCGGTTCCGACGGTCGCCCCGTCGACGTAGTCATTGTCGATGTTGATCGTCGCGCCGCCGTAGGTCTCGTTATGGCCGCCGCGGTACTGGTGGATGCGCTGGTGCCCGGTCCAGGCGTTGCCGGGGACCACCGGGTCGGTGGTGTTCTGCTGCCCGTTCCAGTTGGCGATCCAGAGGTCGTCGGGCTCGACGTAGTCGCTGCCGACCTGGGCGGCGAGGTCGGCGATCCCGGATGCGCTGCTGCTGTAGACGCCGGAGACGTAGCCGAGCGCGTGCAGCTTCTTGGTCCAGGCTTCGAGGAAGGCGAGGGTGGCGGAACTCGCTCTGCCGCCGGGCGAGTAGGACTCCATGTCGAAGTAGATCGGGCTGCCCGGCCCGATCGCGACCGCGCCGGCCTGGTTGACGGCGTCGACCGCTGCCGCGGAGCCCTGGGCGCTCGCCTGGGCGGAGGTCAGCTTGGCGCAGCTGCTGCAACTGCTGGTCGGCGCCTGCAGCCCGACGTAGGTGGGGATCAGGTGCCAGCCGGCGGCAATCTGGGCGCTGACCCAGCCGGCGGTCAGGTTCGGTTGCGAGCAGGCCCGGTTGGCGCCGCCGATGTAGACGCCGATCGCCCGGTAGGGCGAGCCGGACCACGCCGCCATCGTCTTCGATGAGGGCGCGCTGCAGGCGTCGAAGCCGAGGCCGGTGAAGATGCTGCCGCCGGCGGAGGCGCGTGCCGGTGATGCGGCGGCCGCGCTCGCGCCGGCGCGAGCGGCGCGGGCACTCGGGTCGACGAGGATCGCTCGCCGCCGGCCGACCGCGTCCGCGGGGCAGCGCTGGTTGGCGGAGGGGGAGCCGAGGTAAACGGCACGGCGGTCGAGCCGCACGCACATCCCCGGGTGCCGGGCGAGGTGGTAGACGGGCCAGGAAGGCGGAACCTCGATCGAGCGGCCGTCGAAGTGGACCTCACGGGTAGCCGCCCCCGCTGCCGGAATCGCCAGCTGCGAGGCGATCAGCAACCCCATCGTGGCGAGGACGATGAAGATCGGCGGCAGCTGTCGGTGGTTTGGTCGCTGGATCAATGGCCTCTCGCTACAACGGGAATGGGCGGCGGAAGTTGCACTGCGCTCGCATGGTGCCCCGAGCTGGAACCACCGCCTCACGACGGCGCCGAGGGTGCGGTCAGCAGATCGGCGCCCAGCTCGGGCAGGCCGATGACCTCGATTTCCTTTGCCACCCTGAAACGATCGTCGCCAGGGTAGACAATGAAGCTTCGCTCCGGCCCGATGTCTTCGACCGCGGAAAGCATTCCGCGGCTGGGTGTGGGGGAAAGACTCCGTTTGACCTCGATCGCCCACTCGCGTCCATCGGGCCAGCGCAGGACGAGGTCAATCTCCGCACCACCAGAGGTGCGGTAGAAGCTCGGCTCGACCCGCTCGGAAGATAAGCCGACGAGGTTCTCGATCACGTAGCCCTCCCAGCTCCCGCCGAGCACTGGGTGTCCGAGTAGCGCCTCCTTGTCGGCAAGGCCGAGCAGTGCGTGGAGAAGGCCGGAGTCGCGGACGTAGGTCTTCGGGGAGCGCACCTGGCGCTTGCCGATATTGGCGAGCCGGGGTTGAAGGCGGCGGACCATCAGCAGGTCGACGAGCAGGTCGAGGTAGGTGGCGACGGTGGTCCCGCTCACCCCGAGCCCGCGGGCGATTGCCGCGCTGTTCAGGAGCTGTCCTTGGTTGTGGGCGAGCATCGTCCAGAGGCGGCGAAGGGTCTCGGCCGGGATCCGGGGACCGAGCTGGGGAATCTCCCGCTCAAGATAAGTGCGGATGAAGTCTTCGCGCCAGCGCAGGCTCGCCGCCTCCGAAGAGGCCAGGTAGCTCTCGGGAAATCCGCCGCGCAACCAGAGCTGGTCGAGCGCCTCGGCGCCGAGCTCTGAGATATCGAAGGGATCGAGTTCGGCATAGGCGATACGGCCGGCGAGAGTCTCGCCGCTCTGGGCGAGGAGGTCGATCGCGGCCGAGCCGAGCAGGAGAAAGCGACCGGTGCTCCGGTCCTCACGGCGGCCTTGGTCGATCGTCCCGCGCAGCGATTCGAAGATTCCCGGGGCGCGGTGGATCTCATCGAGGATCACCAGCTCTTCGGCGTGGTCTGCCAGATAGAGCTCCGGCTCGGAGATCCGACTCCGGTCGGCCGCCGACTCGAGGTCCAGGTAGACCGACGGACGGCCCTCGGAGAGCGCGAGCGCGAGCGTGGTCTTGCCGACTTGGCGGGGCCCGAGCAGGGCCACCGCGGGACCCTCGCTCAGCAGAGTCTCCACCGACGACTTGACCCGTCTCTCGATCATCCCTGTAATCCTAAAGTCAAACTTTGGATTTGCAAGGGCAGATCCTTCTTCCCGAACGGCAGTGAAAATGCCCCGAGCTGGATTCGAACCAGCGGCCTATCCCTTAGGAGGGGATCGCTCTATCCAGCTGAGCTATCGGGGCGGAGTGGCGATTTTGCCGCAGACGCGGTGCATCAGGCTTCGTAGAGGCTCTCGGAGGCGAGCTCGATGGCTCGCCGGCTCCAGAGCTTGACCTGCATGAAGATCTCGTCGCCGTAGCCCTCGAGCGCGTCGAGGCCGATCAGGGTGAAGCGGTCCTGGGAGATCTCCTCCTGGTCGACGGTCTCGGCGTCGAGCTCGGCGGTCGCGGCGACGGCGCCGCGGACCAGGGGTCGGCCCCAGACCAGGGTGACCGCGCCGGCGCGGCCGTTCTCGCCTCGCCAGCGGCCGATGACGTCGTCATTGAGATCGATCCGCCACTCCGGGTTGTCCTCGGCGAGGACGTCGGTGAAGTCGGCCTTGGCGCTGAAGTCGGAGGGCTCGCCGCCGGGGGGCTGGACGTAGGAGACGTGGCCGAACAGCTCCAGCTTGCCCTCCTCGCTGCCCGTGTTCGCCGAGCACGGCACCCAGACCCGGCCGCCCCAGGCGCGCTCCGGGAACCAGTCCAACTCATCCGGCAGCGCGGCGCCGGCGGGCAGGTCGCCGATCGCGTCGACTGCCTCGGCGAACGCCTCCCGCAGGCGCTCGGCGAAGCGGCCATGCGGGATCCCCTCCTGAGTGCTGTCGGCGATGAAGTGCGGGATCGGTCGCGGATTCGGAGTCATGAAATAGAACCTACCTGTGGGCCGACTGGTCAAGCAGTTCAAGACCGCAGGGAGCGAAGCGTGCTCCGCACGTGAGCGACTGAGGACGCCGAAATGCGCCGAGCAGACGGTTCACAGGCATTCGCGCAGATCCGAGGCGGCGAGCTCGGGTGGGTAGATGTTGATGTCGACGCCGGTGCCGAGCTCGAAGCCGGCCCTGGTCGTCAGTCGCGGGGCGATGTCGACGTGCCAGTGGAAGGGCTCGGCGCCGCGCGGGGCGGTGCGAACCCAGAGGTTCAGCTCTGGCGGGCCGTCGAAGCGGGCGGCGAGGACGCGCATCGCCGTCCGGATCATTGCCGTGCCGGCCTCATCGTCGGCGAAGCCGGCGCTCTCGGTCCGTGGCACGACGCGCAGCTCGAACGGAGAACGCGAGGCCCAGGGGCAGATCAGCGCCGCCTCGTCGTCGATCGCGACGAGCCGGTCGCGGCGCCGCACCTCCTCGACGAGGACATCGCTCAGCAGTCCCGACCCAGCGGTCCGTTCGCCGTAGGCGCCGGCCCGCTCGCGCTCGCGGGCGACCGCCGCCGGCACGAACGGCAGCGCGTAGAGCTGGGCGTGGCTGTGCTCCAGTGAGGCGCCGGCGCCGCCACCCTCGTTGACGATCAGCTGGACGTAGGAGGCGTCGGGGTGGGCCCGCATCCGCTGCCGCCAGGTGGCGACGGCGGCGGCGAACTGCGGCTCGTCGAGCTCGGTCATCGCGGTCACGTGCCGGGGCGAGTTGACGATCACCTCGTGGGCGCCGGTCGCCGGGCGCGAGGAGAAGAGGTCCGGTTCGCCCGCCCGGCGACTGGCCAGCAGGGGGTCGCCGCTGCTGGCGAAGGCACCCGCTTCGGCGCCGGGGCTGCCCGGCGCGGCACTTTCGCCGGCGCCCAGCGCCGGGTAGAGGTTCGGCACGACGCGGGTCTTCCAGCCGGGGCTGTCGGCAGGGCCCTCGGGGCGCAGCGCGTAGAGCTCGGGCGGGGTGCGGTCCTCGTGTCCCTCGCAGAAGGGGCAGTTCTCCGCCCCCTCCGGTTCGCTCGCCCGGACGCTGAAGTTGTCCGGCCGGGCCGCCCGGCCAGGGGCGAGCAGGACCGGCAGGCCCGAGAGCTGATCGATGCGGAGCTCGGGCGCGCTCAGGAGCGGGAGGGAGGGAGATCGTCGTCGGCGGGCAGCGGCGGCGGCTCGGGCGGGGCCGGAGGCGCCGGGGGCTTGGCCTTGCTGCCACCCGCCTTGTGGTCGGCCCGGCCGATGAACGGCTCCAGCACGTCCATCGGCAGCGGGAAGACCACCGTGGTGTTCTGGTTGCTGCCGATTTCCAGCAGCGTCTGCAGGTAGCGCAGCTGCAGCGAGGCCGGGTTCTGGCTGATGATGTCGGCCGCGTCGGTGAGCTTCTGGGCCGCCTGGAACTCACCCTCGGAGTTGATGATCTTGGCTCGCCGCTCGCGCTCGGCCTCTGCCTGCCTGGCGATCGCACGCTGCATCTGTTCGGGGATTTCGACGTCCTTGATCTCGACCGCGGTGACCTTCACGCCCCAGGGCTCGGTCGACTCGTCGATGATCTTCTGCAGCTCTTCGTTGAGCCGCTCGCGCTCGGAGAGAAGCTGGTCGAACTCGGCCTTGCCGAGCACCGAGCGCAGCGCCGTCTGCGAGATCTGCGAGGTGGCGAGGAGGAAGTTTTCGACCTCGGTGATCGCCTTGCGGGGGTCGACGACGCGGAAGTAGGCGACCGCATTGACGCCGGCCGGGACGTTGTCGCGGGTGATCACCTCCTGCGGCGGGATGTTCAGCGTCACGGTTCGCAGGTCGACCTTGACGATCCGGTCGATGAACGGGATCAGCAGGATCAGGCCGGGTCCCTTGAGCGCGATCAGGCGACCGAGACGGAAGATCACCCCGCGCTCGTACTCGCGCAGGATCCTCACCGAGGCGCCGATCGCGATCAGCGCGAAGAACGCGAGGACGATGAGAATGCCTCCGACAACAGCCATCAGCCGATCCCTTCCTTGGACTGCTCCACGGCTCCGGGCTCGGCGCGAACAACCAGCGTCAGCCCGTCCACCGCCTCGACCCGGACTTTATCCCCCAGCCGTACCGGCGCGCCGGGGTCGGCCAGCCGCGCGCTCCAGATCGTTCCCTGCATCCAGGCCTGGCCCTCGGGGTCGATCGTCGAGCGCGCCTCGGCGAGGGCGCCGATCATCTCCTCGGTGCCGCCCCGGACGGGGCTGTCGCGGTGGGCCGCGATCACCTTGCGGGTGATGAAGTAGAAGCTGACCGCGGAGATCACCCCGAGGGTGATCAGGGCGGCGCCGACCACGTCGCCGTCGCTGTTGTTGGAGTCGAGGGCGACGATTCCGGCGGCGACCAGTCCCGCGACCCCGATCGCCGCGAGGATGCCCCCGGTCGGCAGCAGCAGCTCGACGAAGAGCAGGACGAAACCGACGAGGGCGACGATCGCGAATGCTTCCATCGTTTGATTATCCGCTTTCGCAGCCGTTGCCGAGCGCGTAGCGGCGAACGTCGGCTTCGAGATCGGCGAGCGTTGCGTATTCGCCGATCTTGAGATAACAGAGTTCGCCGCCGCGTCCGTAGTAGGCGGTGTCCGGCAGGCCGCCGCTGGTGCCGATCGAGGCACCGATCTTGTTGTCTGGGTCGGTGTAGCTCGGGTAGGAGAGCGGTGCCTCCCTGAGGAAGGTCGTGGCGGCGGCGTCGGAGTCCTGCGAGTTGACCCCGAGGAAGGCGACCTCCTTGCCGTAGCGCGCCGAGAGCCTCTGCAGGGTCGGGAACTCGCGGCGACAGGGCTCGCACCAGGAGGCCCAGAGGTTGGCGACGATCGGGTAGCCCCTGAGCGCCGCGATCCGCCTTTCGAATGCTTTGGTGCCACCGGGGAGCAACTCATCCGCCTGCTTGTGAAGGGCCGCCAGCGGCGGCGGCGAGCCGGCCAGGGCGGTGGCGTAATCGGGGTGCCCGCCGCCATAATCGCCAGCGCTGGAGCTGCCGCACCCGGCAGCGACCGAACCGAGCAGCGCCAGCACGGTCAGCGCCATCGGTAGGTTTCGTCGCGCAGTCATCCGATCCGTGTTTACAATACGTACGTTCGGCCCGCGGGTATGCGGGTAGCTGAGAACGCTGGGGAGACGGGATTCGTGTCTCTGGCAGCCTCGTTCGATTCGCCTCCAGCCGCATGTCTCGTGCTCGGTGGGGGCAGACACAGAAGCCTTCTATGGCCAAGACCAGTGATGTTGCCGCGGTAGCGGCAGTTCCTTCAAGCGCCGATATCGAGCGCGCGGCGGCGTTCGCCCGCGAGCCCTTCCTGCTCGAAGGCGAGGGGCCGGAGGCGCTCGCCCCCGGGACCGCAAGGCGCCGCGCCCTCGAGGCGGCGCTGACCGAGATCGACGCCGGCGCCGAGAACCCCTCGATCGAGTGGCGCCGCGACTTCTCGCTGCTGCTCGGACTCGAGCGCCTGCTGGTCGCCGAACCGCCGAAGCTGCGCGACGGCGCCGAGCTCAACCCGCACCAGGTCGACGCCCTCTCGGGCACCCTGGCCGAGCTGATGGCCCAGCAACAGGTCATCACCGACGACGAACACCGCAACGGCGGGCCGGCCGGCGCTGAGCTCGACGGCGAGGCCGAGGCCGGGACGGAAGTCTCGATCGACGAGGGCGGGGCAGATGGCGAAGCCGATCTCGACGAGGGCGAGGATCTCGGCGACGACGACGAGCTCTCCGAGGAGGAGGAGCTGGCCCTCGACGAGGAGCCGCGCGACTGGGAGGAGACGGCCGACGAGGAAGAGGAGGTCGTCGAGGAGGCACCGGAGGATCCCGGCGCCGAGCGCCGCTTCTGGTTCGAGCACGCGACCGGCGCCGGCAAGACCGTCGCCGCGGTCGGCTTCATCGAGGCGACCAAGACTGGCGGCGTCCTGATCCTCACCCACCGCCGCAACCTCGTCGACCAGTTCATCGGCGAGATCTCCGACCGCGGCTACAAGGAGCGCCTGCGGCCGCCGCTGATGGACGGGCGCGACGACCCCGACGGCCCGGTCACGGTCGAGACCTACCAGTGGTTCGTCCGCAACCACAAGAAGGTCTCCGATGCCTACTCGATCGTCATCTGCGACGAGGCGCACACCGCGCTGGGGGAGAAAACCAGCGCCTGCATCCGCGCCTGGAACGGCCCCGTCTACATCGGGATGACCGCCACCGGGGCGCTGATCGCCCGCCACGTCGCCGACCTCTTCCCGACCCAGACCTCGCGCTTCGACCTCGCCCAGGCGGCCCGCCGCGGCGTCATCTCGCCGCTGCGCTGCCTGCGCATCCCGCCCGGGCCGGGGGTGCGGACGATCGCCAAGGTGCCGCTGCGCAAAGGCGAGGTCGACCAGGACTTCGACCAGGAGGAGTTGGCGGCACTGCTCGACCAGGAGCCCTTCAACGTCGCGATCGCCGACCTCTACCGCTCCCGCTTCCGCAAAGTCCCGGGTGTCCTCTACACGGCCGGGGTCCAGCACGCGAAGAACGTCGCCAAAGCTTTTCGTGCCGCCGGGATCAACGCCCAGGCAGTCTCCGGCGAAACGCCGAAGCGCGAGCTGGCCGAGATCCTCGCCGGCTTCGAGCGCGGCGACGTCGACGTGCTCTGCAACGCGATGCTGCTGGCCGAGGGCTGGAACTCGCCGCGGGCGACGATCTGCATGCACCTCGCGCCGACTGCCTCGCGACGGATCTACCAGCAGCGAGTCGGCCGCGTCACCCGCCGGGCGCCGGGCAAGGAGGCGGGCCTCGTGATCGACTTCGTCCATCCCGCCACCACCCATGACGAGACGATCGTCACTTTGCACAGCCTGCTCGACCGCGACGTCTACCGCGGCGGCGCGATCGTCGTCGGCCCGGTGCGCCGCGGGCGCGGTCGCAAGGTCCGGGTCGAGCGCCGGATCGTGCCGGTCTCCGACGTCGAGGAGAAACGGATGGAGGTGCTGGAACGGGAGATCTGGCGGATCGCGGTTGAGAACCTCGACTACCCCGAGCAGCACGCCTGGGCGGCGCTGGCCGGGGCGCGGGTCAGCACCCAGGGCTGGCGCCGGGCGCGGGCGATGCTGCAGAACGACGCGACCAAGGAGCTGCGCCGCCGATTCCTGCTGACCTGCGTGCAGCGCAACCGCAACGCCCAGCTGCGGCTGAAAGCGCTGGGCGAGATCGCCGACCTCGGCGACTCCGACGCCTTCGACGACGCGATCGACATCGTCGGCACCTGGAGCCGCGAGGACAAACGGGCCGGCACCAAGACGCTGCTGCAGGCGCTGATCGACAAGCGGATCGGTCGCCGCGACCAGGCCCAGGCCTGGGCCTGGCGCCTCGCCTCCTACACGCGCGAACTGCACGAGGAGTACGCCGTGCAGCGCTGGCCGGAGACCAAGCGGCTGCTCGGCCTGCTGGTCAACTCGTCGGGTCGCGCCCACGGGCGCAACGCGCGGCGGCTCGTCCACGCGGCCCGCAAACAGGACCGCCGCCTGGCGGTCTCGATCCTCGCCGCCGCCGTTTCCCACACCCCCGAGGGGGAGGAGGTCCTGCGTGGTGCCCGGATGCGGATGGCGCGGAAACCATCGGCCGTCGCCCGCGAGCTGCTGCGCAACTTCCCCAAAGGCGGCAAGCGCCGCCGCAACAAACGCGGCAAGCGCGGCGGCCAGGGCGAGAACGGCGGCAACCCCGAGAACGGCGACGGTGGGCAGGAGCAGCGCGCCGAGCGCAAACCGCGCGAGGGCAAAGCCGCGAACAAGGACGGCGAGAGCAAATCGCATGAGCGCAAAGCGGGCAAGCCACGCAAACCGCGCAAACGACGCAAATCCGGCGCTCGGGCGAAAGCCGCCTCAGGCGACGGTCAGGTGGACCTCGCCGGCAGCGACGGCGACGCGCTCGCCGGCGGTGGTGACGACGACCAGGTAGCCGCCGTCGTCGATTCCGGCAGCGACTCCTGAACCGCCGTCCCAGCTGACCTCCTTGCCGCGCAGGGTGTCGCGCTTGCGCCACTCGCTCAGCACCGTTTCCGAGTCGGCCGCGACCCAGGTCGTCAGGTGGCGATTCAGGACTTCGGCTGCGGATAGAGGGGTCAGGGGGTGTCTCGGCGGAGCAACAGCGGGGAGGCTCCGGCGAGACACCCCCTGACCCCTCTGCTCGGAACCGGAGATCGAGATCGCCTGATCGCGAAGCTCCGGCGGGAACTCGTCGGCGGAGATGGTGAGGTTCAGGCCGATGCCGATGACCGCCCAGCCGTCTTGGGGTCGGGCTTCGATCAGGACTCCGGCGAGCTTGCGGCCATCGATTTGGATGTCGTTGGGCCACTTGACGCCGCACTCGAGATCGGGTCGCAGCTCCTCGGCCGCGTCGCAGACGGCGAGCGGGACGGCGAGCGGCAGCAGTAGGTGGTGCTCGCCGAGGGGGCGGAGGACGGCCGAGTAGAGCAGTGCCTTGCCGGCCGGTGCGGTCCAGGTTCGGCCCTGGCGGCCGCGTCCCTCGGTCTGCTCGGCGGCGGTGACGACGGTCCCGTGCGGGGCGCCGGCCGCGGCCAGCTCGCGGGCGCGGCTGTTGGTCGAGTCGGTGCGGCGAAAGTGCCGATGCGGCGTGCCGAAGCTCATGCAGGGCCTCTGCGTCTGTCCTTTGTAGCCCACAGGGCTACAAAGGACAGACGCGCTGCCGGATCGCTCATCGCTGGTCGGCGTCCGCGAGCAGCGCCGCGAGCAGGCCGTCGATGTCGTGGCGCTCGGCTTCGACGTCGACGCGCAGGCCGGCCGCGACGACGGCCTCGCTGGTAACCGGGCCGATCGAGACGATTCGCGCCTTGGCCGGGAAGCGCTCGCCGAGGGCGTCGGTCAGGTTGGTGACGGTGGAGGAGGAGGTGAAGGTGACGTAGTCGGCGGCCTGGGCGTCCTCGATCGCCTCGGCGTCGGGCTGCTCGCGGACGGTCTCGTAGAGGGTGACGACGTCGACCTCGGCGCCGCGCTCGCGCAGAGCGTCGGGAAGGACATCGCGCGCCTCGGCAGCGCGGGCGACGAGGACGCGGCGCCCCTCGACCTCGACCGCGGCCAGGGCCTCGACCAGCGCCTCGGCGACGAACTTCTCGGGGACGATGTCGGCGCTGACCCCCCGCTTGGCGAGCGCGCGCGCTGTGCCGGGGCCGATCGCCGCGACGCTCGCGCCGGCCAGCGAGCGAGCATCCTTGCCCGCCGCCGAGAGCGCCTCGAACAGCAGGCGGACGCCGTTGGGACTGGTCAGGCAGATCAGCGAGTACTCGCTGATCGCCGCCGCCGCGGCGCGCACCTCCGGGGCGTCTAGCCGTGGCTCGATCCGGATCGCCGGCAGCTCGACGACGTCGGCGCCGAGGTCGCGCAGGGTCGCGGCGAGGCCGCTGGCCTGGGCGCGGGCCCGGGTGACGACGACCCGGCGCCCGTGCAGCGGCCGCCGCTCGATCCAGGCCAGCTCCTCGCGCCGGGCGGCGACGGCGCCGATCACGATCAGCGCCGGGGCACCGACCTGCTCGGCCGCGACCACCGCGGCGATCGTCCCCAGGGTCGCCGTGACGGTGCGCTGGCCGGACCAGGTGCCGCGTTCGATCGCCGCGGCCGGCTCCTCGGGGTCGCGGCCGGCGGCGATCAGTGCCGCCGCGTTCTCGGCCAGGCGCTTGACGCCCATATAGAAGACGAGGGTGCCGGGGAAGGCGGCCAGCGCCTCCCAGTCGAGCGCGGTCTCGGTCTTGGTCGGGTCCTCGTGCCCGGTGACGAAGGCGACCGCCGAGGCGTCGTCGCGGTGGGTGACCGGGATGCCGGCATAGGCGGTGGCGGCGACGCCGGCGGTGACGCCGGGGACGACCTCGAACTCGACGCCGGCAGCGCGCAGCGCTTCACCCTCCTCGCCGCCGCGGCCGAAGACGAACGGGTCGCCGCCCTTCAGCCGCACGACGCTGCGCCCGGCCCGGGCGGACTCGATCATCCGCTCGCCGATCTCCGCCTGGGGAACCGACGGCACCCCCGGCTGCTTGCCGACGTAGACCAGCTCGGCGTCCCCACGGGCTCCCGACAGCGCCCCCGGCGGAATCAGACGGTCGTAGTAGACGACGTCGGCCGTGGCGATCAGCGCCAGCGAGCGCGCCGTCATCAGGCCGGGATCCCCGGGCCCGGCTCCGACCAGGTAGACGACTCCGGGTCGCGCGCTCACGACAGCGCCTCGGCGCGATCGAGGAGCTCACGGGCGCCGGCGCCGAGCAGGCGCTCGGCGAGGCGCAGGCCGACGGTCGCGGGGTCGGTGGCGTCGCCCTCGATGCGGTCGCGCAGCCACTCGCTGCCGTCGGGCAGGCCGACGAAGGCTTCGATCTCCAGGAGCTCGCCGTCGACCCGGGCGTGGACGCCGATCGGGCTCGTGCAGCTCGCGCCCAGCGGTGCCACGGCGACCCGCTCGGCGGTCAGCTCGCGCAGCGCCCGCGTCTCGCCGATCGCCATCACGGCCTCCGACGTGGTGGCGTCGCCGTCGCGGACCTGCAGCGCCAGCGCTCCCTGGCCGGGGGCCGGGACCATCTGGTCGGAGGGAATCGCGAAGCCGATCTCCGCGGCGCGGCCGAGCCGCCGCAGGCCGGCCGCGGCGAGCACGATCGCGTCGAGCTCGCCCTCGGCCAGCCTGCGCAGGCGGGTGTCGACGTTGCCGTGCAGCTCCTGCACCCGCAGGTCGGGGCGCGTTGCCAGCAGCTGGGCGCGGCGGCGCAGGCTGGCGGTTCCGACCCGGGCGCCCTCGGCGACGTCATCGAGCGAGGTCCCGGCGCCGATCCAGACGTCGGCCGGGTCCTCACGCGGCGGCACGGCAGCGATCTGCAGTCCCGCGGCGGTCTCACCGGGGAGGTCCTTGGCGGAGTGGACCCCGACCTCGGCCTCGCCGGCCAGCAGGGCCCGCTCGACGCCGCGCACGAAGCGCGACTTGTCGCCCGGCTCCCCGTCGGAGGAGGCCTCGACCAACTCGGCCCCGCCGAGCATCTCGGCGACCAGGCCGGCTTGCGTCATGGCCAGAGTGCTGCCGCGGGTGGCAATCCGAATCATCAGGTGTCGAGAGGGAGCGTGACCAAGCAGATCAAGGACGCAGGGAGCGTGGCGTGCTCTGCACGCGAGCGACCGAGGACGCCGATATGCGCCGTGTCACGTTCCCTCTCGACGGCGCAGCTCAGTGATATTGCTCTTGGCGTCGGCCTCGGGTTCGGTCGCGACGTCGAGACCGAAGAGCTCGCGCAGGGCGCTGACGTAGTTGTAGGCGTCGTCGTTGCCGGCCGCGCGCCGCAGCCGCACCGTCGGCTCGTGCAGGAGCCGCGAGGCGATCGCTTTCGCCATCGCCTCCACCCGCTCGCGGTCGGCCGCGCCGAGGTCCTGCCAGCGGGACTCGTTCTCGGCCATCACCCGCCGCACGATCTCGTCGCCGCGCTCGCGCAGGGAGGTGATCGTCGGCACCACCTCCAGCGAGGCGAGCCAGCGGTCGAAGCGGTCGAGCTCGGCCTCGACGATCAGCTCGGCCCGTCTGGCCTCGGCCTCGCGGCCGCTGGTGTTGCGTTCGACGATCTGCTGGACGTCGTCGATGTCGTGGACGCTGACCCCGGGGATCTCGCGGCAAGCGGGCTCGATGTCGCGCGGCACGGCGATGTCGATCGCCAGCAGCGGCCGCCCGCCGCGAGTCTTCATCACCTGCTCGAGGCCGTCGCGCTCGACTATGTGATGGGGAGAGTTGGTCGCCGAGACGACGATGTCGGCGACCAGCAGCTGCTCGGGCAGATCCTCGAAGCGGACGGCGCTGCCGTCGAAGCGCTGCGCCAGCCCGATCGCACGGTCGTAGTGGCGGTTGGCGACGAAGACGGTGGCGACGCCGCGGGCAACCAGGGCCTGGGCGACGAGTTCCGCGGTCTCGCCGGCGCCGACCATCAGCACCCGGCACTCGGCGAGGTCGCCGAGTGCACGCCGCGCCAGCTCGACCGCGACCGAGGGGATCGAGATGCCCTTCTCGCTGATCCCGGTCTCCTGGCGGGCACGGCCGCCGGCGGTGAGGGCGCCGCGGAAGAGACGGTTGAGGATCGGGCCGGTGCCGCCCTCGACCAGCGCCAGCTCGTATGCCCGTTTGACCTGGCCCTGGATCTCGGCCTCGCCGAGGATCATCGAGTCGAGGCCCGCCGTGACCCGCAGCAGGTGGCGGGCGGCCTCGCCCGAGCGCAGCGAGTAGAGGTGGCCGAGCAGCTCGGTCGGGCGGATGTCCGCCTGGCGGGTGAGCACGCCGAGCGCCGTCGACTCGGCCTCGACCGGGTCGGAGACGATCAGGTAGAGCTCGGTCCGGTTACAGGTCGAGATCGCCGCCGCCTCGTGGATCCCGGCGGCATCGGTCAGCTCGCGCAGGGCGCTGACGGCGCGCCCCTCGGTCAGCGAGAGGCGCTCGCGCAGCTCCAGCGGCGCCGTCTTGTGGGAGACGCCGAGCGCCAGCAGCTCACTCATTCAGCGCCGCCTCCTCAGCTCCATGAGGAGCCACAGAATCAGATATGGATGGCTCCTCATTCCCGCGTCCGGGGGCGGCTTTTTCACCCTCGGCGCGACTCTCGGCGAAGCTCGCGATCTCGCGCAGTTCCTTCTCGATCCGGCCCAGCTTCGCCGCCATGATCGCGACGTAGACGACGAGCAGGACGACGAAGACGACGTAGGCGCCGGCGACGTACTTGCCGGCTTCGTCGAGCGGCAGCGCCGGCGCCTCGGCCAGCAGCAGCAGCGCCGGCATCAGCTCACCTCCGGGGCGATCCGCGAGGCGCCCCCCGGGCTCGGCGCGTCGATCGCCCGGCGCAGGCGCTTGACCTGGCCGGAGGCGCTCTTCGCCGCCAGCTCGAACTTGACCAGGGTCACCCAGAGCAGGGCGATCGCGGCGAAGCAGCAGAGGAAGGTCAGCATCATCGATCCCGGCAGGCCGCCGTTGCTGGTCGCGAAGACGCGCGGGTGGACGAGGCTCTGCGCCATCCGCACGGCGAGGAAGTTGAGCGGCACGAAGGCGCCGGCGGTGACCGCGAAGACCGACGCGTAGCGGGCCTGCTGTTCGCGGTCCTCGATCGCGTAGCGGAAGGGGTAGTAGGTGCAGTAGAGGAGGAAGACGATCAGGAAGCTGACCAGGGTCGGCTCGTTCCAGACCCACCAATGCCCCCAGGAGGCCTTGGCCCAGATCGCGCCGGTGATCAGCACCGCGACGCCGAAGATCACCGAGATGTGGATCGAGACGTAGGAGTAGGCGTCCCAGCGGCTGTTGCCGGTTCGCAGGTGGGCGACCGCGAAGACGCCGCCGACGATGAAGCCCAGCAACGCCACCGTCGCCAGCGGCACGTGGATGTAGAAGATCTTCTGGACGAAACCCTGGTCGGCGTCCAGCGGGGCGTAGAAGAAGACCAGCGAAAGCGATACGGCGAGCATCGCCACGGCGGCGATTGAGAGTGGTTTCAGTCCTTTGCCGTACATGCTCGAGGGTGGTGAGCCGGGCGGTCCCTGGCGGGTCAGTCCTCGAGGAGGAAGTCGAACACCGCGTAGCCGACCAAAGCGAAGATCAGATCGTATAGCCCGAGGACCATCAGCCAGGTTCCGAAGCGGTGGTAACCGGGTCCTCCCAGCGCCATCAGCGGCTCGGTCGCGCCCGTCGCGGCGATCATCAGCGGCACCACGAGGGGCAGCAGGACGAGCGGCACCAGCAGGTCGCGGGCGCGTGAGTTGACGGCCATCGAGGAGATCAGGGTGCCGGTCGCGGCGAGGCCGATGTCGGCCAGCAGCAGGACCGCGACCAGCGGCCCCAGCGCCGCCGGGGAGTCGAGGAAGAAGAGCGCGAAGACCGGCACCGCGATCAGCTCCAGCGCGATCAGGTAGATCATCAGCGCCGAGACCTTGGCGGTGAAGAGGACGCTGCGGTCGATCGGGGCGAGGCGGATCGCGTCGAAGCCGCCCTCCTCGCGCTCGGCGACGAAGAGCCGGTTGATGCCCAGCACCGCCGCGAACAGCAGGGTCGCCCACAGCACCCCGGCGGCGAGGCTGCCGGAGAGGTGGGTGCGGTCGAGGCCGAAGCGGAAGATGACGAAGGTGGTGATCGCGAACAGCGCCATCGCCGGCAGCGACTGCAGAGTCCGCAGCTCCGAGCGCAGGTCCTTGCCGAGGATCGCCGCGAAGGCGACGCGCGAGGGGGTCACGCGACCGCCGCCCGCTCGTGCACCCCGAGCTCGAGGACCTGATCGGCCGCGGGCAGGTAGCGCTCGGGATCGTGGGTGACGATCACCCGGGCGTGGTCGCCGGGGCCGATCAGGCGGTGGGCCAGCTCGCGCCCCTCCGCGTCGAGGTTGGAGTCGGGCTCGTCGAGCAGCAGCAGCTTCGGCTCGTGCAGGACGCAGCGGCAGATCGCCAGCCGCTGGCGCATCCCGGCCGACAGCTCGGCCACGCGCTCGTCGGCGCGGCGCCGCATCCCGGCGGCGCGCAGCAGCTCCTCGATCTTCGCCTCCGCGGCCTCGCCCTTGATTCCGTGCAGGCGGGCCTGGAAGCGCAGGTTCTCGCGGCCGGTCAGGTCGCGGTACAGCAGCGGCTCGTGGCCGAGGTAGCCGATCCGCCCGCGCAGCTTCCAGGCTTCGCGCGGCAGCGAGCAGCCGAGCACGATCGCCTCGCCGCCGCTCGGCCGCAGCAGCGTCGCCAGGATCCGCAGCAGCGTCGTCTTGCCGGCGCCGTTGGGGCCGACGACGACGAGCGATTCGGTCGCGCCGAGCTCCAGGCCGACGCCGTCGAGCGCGGTGCGTTCGCCGTAGTCCCGCCGCAGTCCGGTGAGCCGCAGCGCGGGCGTGTTCTCAGAGGCCATCCCGAGGCATTGTGAAGGTCCGGCCAGGCCCCGGCGGAATCAGCGCTTTCTCTTGCGCAGCGTGCGCCTGCCCACCGCGAGGAGCGGGCCGGCGCCTTCGCGCAGGGCCCGGGTGCGGGTCTCGCCCTTGCCGTAGAGGATCTTCGCCGAGGCCTTGACCGCCTCGCCGAGGGTGCGGTCGTAGGGGTGCCACCAGAAGTCGCGGGTCAGCCCCGGCTCCCAGGCGTTCATCTTGATGTTGACGCACTCGTAGAAGCCGAATTTCGAGTGCGAGCGGCCCACACCTGAGTCCTTGACCCCGCCCCAGGCGCACTGGCAGGCGCCGTGGCTGAAGGAGTGGTCGTTGATCCAGACCATCCCCGACTGCAGCCGCCGGGCGATCCGCTCGCCGCGCCGGCGGTCCTTGGTCCAGACCGAGGCGCCGAGACCGAACTCGGAGTCGTTGGCGAGGTCGATCGCCTCCTGCTCGGAATCGACGACGACGATCGGCAGGACCGGGCCGAAGATCTCCTCGCGCATGATCCGCATCGAGTGGGTGACGTCGGTGAGGACGGTCGGGGCGATGAACCTGCCGGGCATCCCGGCGATCTCGGTCGGGCCGCCGCAGAGCTTGGTCGCGCCGGAGGCGACCGCGTCCTCGATCAGTTCGGCGACGATCCCGTACTGGCCCTCGGACGTCATCGGCCCGATTTCGGTCTCCCACCCGAGTGGGTCGCCGACCCGCATCGCCGCCGCCTCGCGGGCAACGCCGGCGACGAAGCGCTCGGCCACCTCGCGGACGACGTAGACCCGCTCGATCCCCGAGCAGGTCTGGCCGGCGTTGGCGAACCCGCCCCAGACCGCGCCGGAGACGGCGTTGTCGAGGTCGGCGTCGGCGCAGACGATCATTGGGTCCTTGCCGCCGAGCTCGAGGACGCTGCCCTTGAGCGCCTTGGCGCAGACCTCGCCGACGGTGCGGCCGACCTCGACCGAGCCGGTGAAGAAGATCTTGCCGGCGCTCGATTTGGCCAGCGCGTCGCCGACCGCGCCGCCGCCGTGGACGACCCGGATCAGGCCCTCGGGCAGCCCGCCCTTCTCGAACACCGCGCGGATCCGCTCGCCCAGCAGCGGCGTCAGGCTGGCCGGCTTGAGGACGACGCCGTTGCCGGCCATCAGCGCAATCGCGACCTCGCCGAAGGGGATCGACCAGGGGTAGTTCCAGGGGGCGATGACGCCGACGACGCCGATCGGCTCGTAGGAGAAGTGGCCGCTCTTGGAGAGCGTGAAGGCCTGCGTCATCTTCACCTTCTCGTCGGCGAGGATCTTCGGGCCGGCCTTGGCGCACCAGTGCAGGGCGTCGACGGTCGGCAGCAGCTCCATCGTGTACGCCTCGACACGCGGCTTGCCCTGCTCCCGAACCAGCAGCTCGGCGATCTCGTCGATGTCGTCGAGCAGGGCGTCGGCGGCGCGGCGCATGTAGGTGGCGCGGGTCTTCAGCGGCAGCTCCGCCCAGGCGGGCTGGATCCGGGCGACGTCATCGACCACTCCCTGGACTTCCTCGGGCGTGATCGTCGGCACCGTGCCGACCAGCTCGCCGCCGGCGGGGTTGAACGACTCCAGGGTGGACAGGGACTCTCTTGGCTGCGTAGCGCTCTCCATCGTTCGATCTTACGCGGGGTAAGCAGGGAGGGAGCTGGGGGAGGTCTCGCCGTCACGCAGGGGTGAGGGAGTCGGGGGAGGCCTCGCCGTCACGAACAGCGGGAGGTTCCGTCGAGACCTCCCCCGACTCCCTCATACTCAGACGCGTGGCTGAGCAGCTGTTCGATACCGGCGAAAGCGGAACTTCGGGGCCGCCGAAGCCGGCTGCTGACGCGCCGTTGGCGGTGCGGATGAGGCCGCGGAATCTCGACGAGATGATCGGGCAGGAGCACATCGTCGGGCCGGGGTCGGCGCTGCGATCCGCGATCGAAAGCGGGAAGCCCCACAGCGCGATCTTGTATGGGCCTCCGGGGGCGGGGAAGACGACCTTGGCGCGGATCGCGGCGGCGGGGGCTGAGGGGGCGTTCGAGGAGGAGTCGGCTGTCAACGCCGGCAAAGCCGAGATCCGCGGGGTGATCGAGCGGGCGCGGGAGCGCCGCAAGGGTTCGGGGCGGCCGACGATCCTCTTCCTCGATGAGATCCACCGCTTCAACAAGGCCCAGCAGGACGCCCTGCTGCCGGCGGTGGAGGAAGGGCTGCTGACGCTGATCGGGGCGACAACCGAGAACCCCTACTTCGAGGTCAACTCGGCCCTCCTTTCGCGGGCGCAGGTATATGAGCTGCGCCCGCTGGAGGCGGGGCAGACCGAAGAGCTGCTGCGGCGGGCGCTGGCAGATCCGCAGCGCGGGATCGCGGAACCGCCGGCGATCAGCGACGAGGCGATCGAGATGCTCGCCCAGCGCAGCGGCGGCGATGCCCGGGTCGCGCTCTCCGCGCTCGAGCGGGCGGTCGAGCGGGCGCAGGGGAAGGCGATCGACGTCGCCGCGATCGAGGACGCGCTGCAACGCAGGGCGCTCGACTACGACCGCCAGGGGGATCGCCACTACGACTTCGTCTCGGCCTGGATCAAGGCGACGCGGGGCTCGGACGTCGACGCCTCGCTCTACTACCTGGCGGTGATGCTGGAGGGCGGCGAGGACCCCCGCTTCATCGCCCGGCGGATGGTGATCCTCGCCTCCGAGGACATTGGCAACGCCGACCCCCAGGCGCTGCTCGTCGCCGACGCCGCGGCCCGCGCGGTCGACCGGGTCGGGTTGCCGGAGTGCGCCCTCAACCTCGCCCAGGCGACCGTCCACCTCGCCCTGGCGCCAAAGTCCAACGCTTCCTACAAAGCGCTTGCCGCGGCCCGCGCCGAGGTCCGCGCCAACGGCGCCAGGACTCCGCCCGACTACCTGCGCGACGCCCACTACCCCGGCGCCGAGATACTCGGTCGCGGCAGCGGCTACCGCTACGCGCACGACGAGCCCGACGGCGTCAGCGATCAGCCACTCCTCCCCGAGGGCCTCCAGGGCCGGCGGTTCTACACGCCGACCGACCGCGGCTTCGAGGCCGAGCTCGGCCACCGGCTGGCGGAGTTGCGCAAGCGCTTCAGCGGTCGATAAACGCCACGCAACTTCACGGCAATGGTCGTGTTTGAGTGGGTGGCTTTCCAAGCTAGAGCCAGGGAGAGCCGACACACCACCGGCCGGAGGCCTGGACTGGGGGCTTCCGGCCGGTACTTGCACAGGGAGGAGAGGGCGCTGAGGAGGGACTTCCTCGGCGCCCTCCGCTTTTCCGAGGGCGTGTCTTGGCCGCCCGTGCCCCCTCCGGCAGAGTCAATTTTCTAAGCACCCGGCGGCTTTATTGCGCAATTTTCTACCACTAGAGGAAACTTCTCCAGCAATAGCGCGGTTCATCGCAGTGACGCGTCAGCAACGGCGAGAAGGGGGGTGGATGCCATGACGATCGAGAAAACCGCGCACGTCTTCAGCTCACTGACGACCACGAAGGTCGGTTAGTCCTGCGAGCGGCGCTCGGCCTTCTCCTGGGCCGGGCGCCGGGAGCTAATCCGCCAAGGCGGCGATATGGATCACCTTGTGGTCGCGCCGTTCGTCCGGGGGGTCGGCGAGGAGAATCGCCCCGTCCGCCTCCGCCTGGCCCAATGACGCGAGGAGCTCGAGCCCGGTGGCGGCAATGACCTCCTGCACCTGCTCGAGCGGATAGTGCCGCTGCCGGTGCTCGTGCGTCTCGACTCCCTCTCCCGAGACCCGGGCCAGGAAGTCGCCACCCGGCTCGATGCTCGTCGACAGGCCTCGCCAGCGCCACTCGCCGACGCTCATCTCATTCTCGCCGTCGCCGCGAAAGTGACTGTCGAACAGGGCCAGCGTGTTGGTGTCGAAGAGCAGCAATCCGCGCGGCGCCAGGTTGGCTCGCATTCCCGCCAGGGCCCGCTCCAGCTCGCCGTCCTCGGTCAGGTAGTTGATCACGTCGTTGAGCGCCCAGACCAGGTCGAACCGGCCGAAGGTCGGCAGTTCCGCCAGGTCGGCGACCGTGAGCGGGACCGCGTCGCCGAATTTGCCTCGTGCCTCCGCGAGCATCGCCGGCGAGAGGTCGCAGCCCTGGATCTCCCAGCCGCGCCGCAGCATCGGCGCGAAGGCCCGTCCCGTCCCGCAGCCGACGTCGAGCAGCCGCCCGCTCTTGCCCAGACCGCGCTTCTCCAGCTCCGGCAGCAGGACCCCGAACCACAGCTCGTAATCGTTCGCCGCGTTGAACTCGTCGTAGATCCGGGCCAGCTGGTCATAGGCGGATCTGGCGTCTGACATCAAGTCCTCCCTCGCGGTTCAGGGCAGGGTATCTGAGCGGAATTTCGCCATCGCCTAATGTTGGCCGATGGCCTCCACGGACCCCCAGCGATTGCGGCTCGGCGGGATGGCCCTGCGCAACGGCCTGCTGATCCACGGCCCGACGCACTGGTCCGCGGCGGTCCGCGACTCGAGCGGAGAGATCCAGGTCGCCTCGGCGCGCAAGCCGGAGCTGGCGCCGCGGCTCCTCGCCAAGGCGCCCGGCCTGCGCGGGCCGCTGAAACTGGCCGAGGCGATGGCGGTGCTGCCACTGGCCCGGCGCCGTCTGCCGGCGGCGCGGCTCCCCTTCGAGGACCCGCGCGTCGTCGCCGCTGTCGTCGCGACTCTGGCGCTCACCGGCCTGCTGCGCCGCCGGGCACCGGCCTCGGCGCTGCGCGAGGGGCTGGTCCAGGCGATCGGCGCGGTGCCGGCCGTGGTCGCCCTGATGGACCGTGACCTGGCCGCCTACCACGGCGTCGAGCACAAGGCGATCGCCGCCTACGAGCAGGGGATCGAGGACGTCGCCTCGGTGCCGAAGGAGCACGACCGCTGCGGCTCCAACCTGATCGTCCCGATGATGCTGCTCTCCGCGGGGGGCACCGTCCTGATCGAGCGCTTGGTCGAGGAGCCGAGCGCCGCGGTGCGGGCCGGCGTCGGGCTCGGCGGCGCCTCGATCGCGGTCGAGATGTTCGCTTGGAGCGACCGCCACCACGGCGATCCGCTGGCCGAGGCCTTCCACACCCCGGGCCGCGAGATCCAGCGCCACCTGGCGACCAGGGAGCCGACCCCCGAGCAACTCGAGGTCGGCCTCGCGGCGCTGGCGGAGATCCTCCGGGTCGAGGGGCAATACACTGCCCCGCCCGCGGTGGACGCGGAAGAGAGTGAGCGAGATCTGCAGTGAATATGAGCGCGAACGAACGAGAGCAGAGCACGCGGGCGGCATTGTGATGTTCGGAAGGATTGATCACATCGGCGTCGCGGTCGCGGACATCGACGCCGCGATGGCCCTATACGAGGGGAGCTTCGAGATGGAGCCGGCGCACCGCGAGACGGTCGAGTCCCAGGGTGTCGAGGCGGTCCTGCTCGACGTCGGCGACGGACACGTCGAGCTGTTGCGGCCACTCGGTCCCGACACCCCCGTCGGCAAGTTCATGGCCAGGAACGGGGAAGGGCTGCACCACGTCGCCTACGCGGTCGAGGACATCGACGCCGCCCTCGAGCGGATCGCCGCCGCCGGCGTCAGGCTGATCGACACCAAGCCGCGGATCGGCATCCGCGAGAGCCGCGTCGCATTCCTTCATCCCCGCTCGACCGGCGGGGTTCTTACCGAGATCGTCGAACCCGCGGGAGGACACTGATGGCTGAGGCACAGAAAGTCGAGATCGGATTCGAAGGCGGCCAGGTGATCTCCGCCAGGCTCGGCCAGGACGACCTCAAGGACCTTCGCAAGCAGCTCGAGAAGGGCGGCTGGCATGACCTCCACACAGAGGATGGCGTGGTCGCCCTCTACCTCGGCAAGGTCGCCTTCCTGCGGATCGAGGCCGGCGCCCACCGCGTCGGCTTCGGCTCAGCCGAGTAACGCGTCGATCGGCGCAGTTTGCGTCAGTTAGCTTCGCCTCGCCGCTCATTGCTTATGTAGGTTCGTTTGATCAGCACTCCAATCGGGCATCGCGGTGGGATCGACGATGGTTGGGAGTGGGAAAAAGCACGGACGGTCTGCCTCCGGCTGGCGTATCGCTATGCGGGCAATCCGAGCGAAGCCGAGGACATCGCCCAGGATGCTCTGCTTCGCGCCTGGCGGCGTCGCTCGACCCTGCGCGACCCCGAGCGCCGCAACCCGTGGTTGGCGACGATCGTCCGCAACGAGGCCTTCCGCCAGCGTGCCCGCATCCGCCCTGCCCCGACCGCGGCGATCGAGGGCACGGAGGGGGTCGAGGACGCCCGGGTCGTGGCCACCGTCGAGCGCGCCGACCTGCAGGCGGCACTGGATCGGCTCGCCGACCGCGACCGCACGCTGCTGGAGATGAGATACCAGGAGGACCTGACCCAGGGCGAGATCGCCGCGAAGCTCGGGATCCCGGAAGGGACCGCCAAGGTCAGGCTGCACCGGGCCCGCGACAGGCTGCGCCGGGCCTACCTGCTCCAGTGATCGCTTACCCCGACCGGTTTCCTGCTTTGCCGCCGCTATACATACGGGCGATTCTTGCGCGGGGAACTTCGGACCGGTGGATAACGACGCCGGGGCCGCCGGCGGCGACTATTGGGTAATGAAGACCGCGCCGCGACAGATAGTCGCCTTCGGAGGAGGTGGGTTCTCGATGGAGTCGGGAAACCCGCTGCTCGACGATTACGTCCTCGCTCTGACCGGCGCCGAGCGACCGCGGGTCTGTTTCCTGCCTTCGGCCAGCGGCGACGCCGACCACTACATCGTCCGCTTCTACCGCGCCTTCTCCGCCCACCGCTGTGAGGCCAGCCACATCTCGCTCTTCCGCCGCGAGCAGGGGCCGGAGGACCTGCGCCGCCACCTGCTTTCCCAGGACCTGATCTACGTCGGCGGCGGCAGCGTGATCAGCCTGCTCGGCGTCTGGCGCGCCCATGGCATCGATCTGATCCTGCGCGAAGCCTGGGAAGCCGGGGTGATCCTCTGCGGGCTCTCCGCCGGCTCGCTCTGCTGGTTCTCAGAGGCGGTGACCGGTTTCCACGGCGCCCCACAACGGCTCGACGGGCTCGGCCTGCTGCCGTTCAGCAACTGCGTCCACTACGAGCCCGGGTCCAAGCGCCGCGAGTCCTACCACCGTTTCCTGCGCGAGGGGATGCGGCCCGGCTATGCGGCTGAAGACGGCGCCGCGCTGCACTTCAGCGGCGAAGAGCTGAGCCGGGTGATCTCCTCGCGCCCGGAGGCACGCGGCTATCGCCTCGACGTCTCGGGCCAAAGGGTGGTGGAGATGCGGATCGCCACCACTTATCTCGGCGAACGCGGGGTCGTTCCCGCCGCACCATTGCCGGAGGCGCTCTCCACCGCGGTCGCGGCCTGATGGGGCCACCGGGTCCCAACGGCGACGCCGGTCCCACCGCGCCGGCGACGCCGGTGCGGCGCATCCTCGCGCTCGGCGGCCATGACTTCACCTCGCGCCCGCCCGATCGCGCCGTCTGCGAGCTGCTGCTGAGGCTGGCCGGCGAGCGCGGCGGCGAACGGCCGCGGGTCTGCCTCCTGCCGACCGCCAGCGGCGACACCTCCGAGCAGATCGGCCGCTTCTACGCCGCCTTCGGGGAGCGCTCCTGCGAACCGTCGGACCTCTCGCTGTTCCGCCTCGGCCGTAGGCCGATGGCGCTGCGCGACCACCTGCTCTCCCAGGACCTGATCTACGTCGGTGGCGGCAGCCTCGTCAACCTGCTCGCCGTCTGGGAGGCGCACGACATCGCCTCGATCCTCAGCCTCGCCTGGCGCCGCGGCATCGTCCTCGCCGGCCAGAGCGCCGGCGCGATGTGCTGGTTCGAGGCCGGGATCACCAAGTCCTCCGGCAAGCCGCTCGCCGCCGCCGGTCTCGGCCTGCTCGCCGGCAGCCTCTGCGTCCACTACAACAACGAACCCGAGCGCCGCGCCGCCTACCTGCAGGCGGTCGCCGAGGGCATGCCCGGCGGCTACGGTCTCGATGACTACGCCGGCCTGCTCTGGGAGGGCGAAGACTCCCCCTCCGCCGTCACCGCCCGCCGCGGCGCCCGCGCCTACCGCGTCCGCGCCCGCGATGGCGATGTCGCCGAGTCCCCGCTCCCCGCCCGCTTCCTCCCGGCTCCCGCCCCCGCCGCCCTCCGCGAGGACATCGCCGAGTTCCGCCGGATCAAAACCATGCGCAAAAGGGCGGGCTGGCTGGGTTAAGAGGAGGACGCGGCGTTACGGGAAGGGCTGTCGGGCACGACTCGCCGGACTATCAGCACGGAGCGCCGGCGACGCTAACCGGGAGGCCGCCGCGCAACCTCGCGAAGTGCGTCCGCCGAGTCGTGCCCGACAGCCCTCCCTGCAATGCCCGAACTACTCCCCGGCTACAGGCGGGGCGGTCGGGTCGCCGCCCTCGGCCCCGAGGCTCTCCCGCGCGATGTAGTCCTCGGCCAGCAGCAGGTTGTCCTTCGAGCGCTCGACGACGTTGAGCAGGTCGCCCATCAGCGCGACCTCCTCGACCTGCTCCTTGACGAACCACTGCAGGAACTGCTCGGCGCGGTAGTCCTTCAGCTCGCGGGCGAGCTCGAAGAGGGCGAAGATCTCGTCGCTGACCCGCTTCTCCTGTTCCAGCGCCATCCGCACCGGTGAGCTGCCGTCGGAGTAGGTCGTCTCCTGGGCCTTGATGTCGGGAATGTGGACCGACTCGCCGACGTCGAGCAGGTAGCGGATCATCATCATCGCGTGCTCGCGCTCCTCCAGCGCCTGGCGGTAGAAGAAGGCGGCGAGGCGGGGCAGGGTCTCGGCGTCGTAGTAGACGGCCGCCCCCACGTACTGCTGGGAGGCCGCGAACTCGTTGGCGATCTGCTCGTTCAGTGCGTCGGCGAAAGATTTGTCGGCCATCTCAAAGCTCCTTGTCGGCGGTGCGGGGGGTGGGACGGACAGGGCCAACGTAGCCGAACGGCGGAGTTCGGTCGGCCGAAGCGATCGCTTAGGCGAGCCGAATCCGGACCGACGTCAGATGATCCAGCGGAAGCCGAGCGGGTCGATCGACGGCTGCAGCGGACTGCTCGGCAGCCCCGGCTTGGTCGCCTGCTCGGGGTCGTTGTACCCGCCGGGGGCGACGTCGTTGGGGGTGTCGGGATGGAAGATCGCCGCCAGGTACTGGATCTGGCCACGGCCCGGGCCGAGCTCGGTCTGGCCACCGCCGTAGGCGCCGATCCCGCGGGCGTCGCAGTAGTCGTAGGTGGCGAAGAGGTTGCTGATCGGGCCGAAGCGCGAGGGCTTGACGTTGACCGTCTTCGGCGGCGAGAAGGGCATCGCCTCGATGTCGGCGATCGAGTGGATCGGCGCGTCCCAGGTGACTCGCTCGGAAACCGGATCGAGCAGTGGCTTGGTCTCGTCGGTCACGTCGGGATCCTCGAGCCAGGCGTCGGGGAATGCCTCGATCAGCTTCGCGTACAGCTCTGGATCGGTGATCACGTCGACCGGGGTGCCTTTGTAGAAGCCCTTGAGGTCGAGCGAGTCGACCGCGCCGGTCTCGACCAGGGCCGCGATCAGCTCGTCGTCCCAGTCGTTGAAGGGGTCGAGCTTGAAGCGCAGCGTCGGGTAGACGGCGAGCCGGGCGAGGACCGGCTCGATCGTCGAGCGCGCGTCGGGGCCGAAGCCCGCCAGCCGCAGCGAGCTGACGAAGTTGAGCGGCCGCGGCTCGCGGCCGAGGATCGCCGCCAGGTTGGTCCCCGCCTGGCGCAGCGCCAGGTCGAGCGCCGCCGACTCGAAGGCCCAGCGCCGGTAGTCGCGGGAGACGTCGCGCTCGGGAGCGGCGGCGGGGAAGAGATCGATCGCGTCGAGCGCTTTCGAGAACGAGTCGAAGCTGTAGGTGCCGGGCAGGCCGGCCGGCGGCCCGTGGCTCTGCTGGCCGACGTGGTCGACGGCGTCGTAGGTGACGTCTTCGCCGACCCCTTCGTGGCCGCCGCCGCGCAGCTTGATCACCGTCGCCAGCCGTTCGAACTCCCCGATCACCAATTCGAGCCCCTCGAACTCGCAGGACTCGATCGCCAGCGGCAGCTCGGCGATCGCGTCGTAGGAGGCCATCTCCAGACCCTAGCGAGCGACGCGCAGCGTCTTCAGCTCGCGGTCTGAGCCGCCGCGGACGTAGCCGCCGTGGGCGACGCTCTCGCGGATGTAGTCGAGCGTCTCGGCGGTGAGGCGCTCGCCGGGGAGGACGTTGGGGATGCCCGGCGGGTAGGCGGCGAGCCCCTCGGCGGCGACGCGCCCGGCGGCGCTGTCGAAGGGGATCACCTCCTGCGGGCCGAGGAAGGCCTCGCGCGGGCTCATCACCAACTCGCCCCAGGGCGGCGGCGGCGCCAGCTTCTCCTCCGCCGGCCCGGGCTCGGCCTCGAGCCCACCGACCGCCTCGGCCATCGCGGCGACCAGGCGCTCGCCCGCCGCCGCGGCCGGCTCGCCCAGCCCGAAGATCGCGACGACGACGTTCTCGGAGTAGAGCTCGAGGTCGATGCGGTGCGAGTAGAAGATCGATTTCGCCAGCCGGTAGCCGGTCGAGCCGGTGCCGCGGACGTCGATCGAGAGCCGCAGCGGGTCCCAGCCGGCGATCCCGGGCCGGCCGACCAGCGCCTCGTCGAGCACCGCGAGGCCGGGGATCGCGGCGATCGCGGCGCGGGTCGTGGCGACGGCCGCGAGCGTCTCGCCCAGTAGCTCGACGCCGTGGACGGCGGCCTGCCGGCGGGCGGCGTCGAGCGAGCCGGTCAGCAGCCCGCTCGGGCTGGTCGTTTCGACCAGGCTGACGCAGCGGTCGACGACGGCGGCGTCGATCCGGCCGCCGGCGCCGAGGTGCAGCATCGCGGCCTGGGTCAGGCTGCCGACGATCTTGTGGGTCGAGGAGGTGACCAGGTCGGCGCCGCAGGCGAGCGCGTCGGCGGGCAGGTCGGGATGGAAGTGCAGGTGCGCGCCCCAGGCCTCGTCGACGACCAGCGGCACCCCGCGCCCGTGGGCGACCTCGGCCAGCGCGGCGACGTCGGCGCAGGCGCCGAAGTAGGTCGGCGAGACGACCATCGCCGCGACCGCGCCCGGGGTTTCGTCGAGCGCCGCCGCCAGCGAGTCGGGGGTGAGGCCGTGGGCGATGCCCAGCTCGGGGTCGAGCTCGGGGGCGACGAAGGTCGGCCGCATCCCGCTCAGGACCAGCCCGTCGATCACCGAGGAGTGGACGTTGCGCTGGACGACGACGCGGTTGCCGCCGTGGGCCAGCGCCAGGCAGGCGGTGTGGTTGCCCTGCGAGGCGCCGTTCATCAGGAACCAGGTCCGCGCCGCCCCCCAGGCCTCGGCGGCGAGCAGCTGCGCCTGCTGGAAGGGGGTCGGTTCGGGGCCGATGTCGACGCCCTCGGTGACCGAGGGGATGTCGTTGCGCATGCCGGCCTCGCCGACCAGCTCGCGCATCGCCGGGTCGGCGCCGGCGCCGCCCTTGTGTCCCGGCACCTGGAAGCGGCCGGGGTTGAGCGCCGCGTAGGCCAGCAGGGCGTCGACGAAGGGAGTCGAGTCCTGGTTGGAATCCGGCATCTGGCGAGTCTACGCCGCGCGCCGCGCGCATTTGCGTTCGTCACTTGTCGCCCAGAGGGCGACAAGTGACGAACGGACAACGGCAGCGAGATCTTTGGACGGTGTCGAGCGGCCCGGTGCTGGACAATCCTCCCGATGCGCCACAACGCCCACGGCTACTGGATCGAGGAGGCCGGCCCCGTCGATCCGGCGCCGCCGCTGGCCGGCGAGCGCGAGGCCGACGTCCTCGTCATCGGTGGCGGCTACACGGGGCTCTGGACCGCCTGGTACCTGCGCCGGCTGGAGCCCGGGGCGCGGGTCGTCCTGCTCGAGGCCGAAGAGGTATGCGGCCGTGGCCCGAGCGGTCGCAACGGCGGCTTCTGCAACGCGATGTGGCTCTCGCTCGCCTCGCTGCGCGCCCGCTGGGGCGACGAGGCGGCGCTGGCGATCGGCAGCGCCTCCGAGCAGGCGGTCGGCCGGATCGCCGAGTTCTGCGAGCGGCAGGAGGTCGACGCCTGGTTCCGCCCCGCCGGCTACATGCAGGTCTCGACTGCGCCGGCCCACGACGAGGCCTGGGCCGCGGCCCTGCGGGCCTGCCGCGAGCTTGGGGTGCCGGAGGCGATGGTGCCGCTGAGCGGCGCCGAGGTGGCCGAGCGCTGCGCCTCGCCGGCATTCCGCGCCGGCGCCGTCAGCCCCAGCTCGGCGACGGTCCAGCCCGCCCGCCTGGCGCTGGGCCTGCGCGAGCGCCTGCGCGGCGCCGGGGTCGAGATCTTCGAGTCCTCGCCGGTGCGCTCCTTTCGCGAAGGCGCCGACGGCGTCGAGGCCCGGACCGATGGCGGCGTCGTCCGCGCCGGCCGCGCCGTGCTGGCGATCGGCGCCGCCGCCAAGGGGCGCCACGGCCCCCTGCGCGGCCGCCTCACCGTCGCCTCCTCGCACATCGTCCTGACCGAGCCGGTGCCGGAGCTGCTGGCCGAGGTCGGCTGGGACGGTGGCGAGTGCATCACCGACTGCCGCGCCCTGCTCGACTACTTCCGCACCACCCCGGATGGCCGCATCGCCTTCGGCTGGGGCGGCGGCCGGATCGCGATGGGGGCGCGGACCAGGGGCCGCGCCGAGGTCGATGCCGCCGTCATCGCGGCGACCGCCGCGCACCTCTTCGACTACTTCCCCGGCCTGCGCGGCAGGCGCATCACCCACGCCTGGGGCGGCCCGATCGACGCCTCGCCGACCCACTTGCCGGAGATCCGCTCCCTGCGCCACGGCCGCGCCTTCGCCGCCGCCGGCTACACCGGCAACGGCGTCGGCCCCTCGAACATGATCGGCCGCTCCCTCGCCTCCCTGGCCCTCGACCGCCGCGACGACTCGACCAACCTCGCCTTCATCGACGGCGCCACCCCCCGCGTCCCCCCCGAGCCCTTCCACTGGATCGGCGGCGAAGCAATCCGCCTCGGCATCCAAGCCAAGGAGAACGCCGAGATGGCCGGCAAGGCCCCAGGCCACATCTCCTCAACTATCGCGAGGGTTCCGGAGCTGATCGGCTTCCACATCGGCCGATAGGCACCCGGCGAGACATTGGTGGAATAAAACCAACACATATCTAATAGTTGGGTGTAGACTTCATTCCAAGATGAACAGGCAACTGGACACCGTCGGCTTGATCCGCGAGCACTTCGGCGAGAAGCCCTTTCGCGTCTCTGAGGCGATTGACGAGGGCGCCAGCCGCACCACTCTGCACCGGCTGCGCCAAAAGGGTGAGCTGGCGACGGTGGGCCGCGGGGTCGTGCAGCTGTCCGGTGCCGGCATGGGAATGCTTTCCGGGTTGGCGGTCGTCTCGGCAAAAGTTCCCGGTGGGACGATCTGTCTCAATTCCGCTCTCGCATTCTGGGATCTGACCGACGAGGTCCCCGCCCGCGTCCACGTCGCGGTCCCCCGCGGCGCGCACCGGCCGTCGATCCACTGGCCACCGACCAAGGTGCACGTCTTCCACGCCGGCACCTTCGGGGTCGACCGCCGCCAGGCCCAAACCGACGCCGAGGAGCCGTTCTGGATCTACTCTCCCGAGCGCGCCGTGGTCGACGCGCTGCGGATGGCGCGCTGGGTCGGGCGCGACGTCGGCCTGCAGGCTCTGCGCCGTTACATGGATCGGCCGGATGCGAGCCCGGCCCGGCTCGCCGAGCTGGCGCGCGAGCTGGGCGGCAGCGCTCGCCTGCGCCCGGCTCTGGAAGTGCTGGTGAGTTGACCGCGCAGCCTCAGTTCGACCGCGTCGCGAGCGAAGCATTCCGGGCGCTGCAGGCCAAGGCCCGAGGCGAGCACGGCGGCAACACCCAGCCCCTACTGGTCGTCTACGCCGTGGAGTCCTTCCTGCGACGCCTTGCAATATCTGAGCACGCCCACCAGATGGTCCTCAAGGGCGGGATGTTGATGGCATTCAGCCGGGTTCGAGAGATGACCAGGGACGCCGACTTCTCAACCCACGGCCTGGCCAACGACGAGGAGCAGGTACGCGACGTCATCGCCCGGATCTGCGCGCTGAAGCCCGATCCTTCCGACGGCGTCGTGATCGATCCGAGCACCCTCAGAACCGAAACCATGCGCGAGCAGGATGAGTACCGCGGGGTGCGATGCAAGCTTGTCGCGACTCTCGGGCAGGCCCGGATTCCCTTCGCTCTTGACCTCTCCTTCGGGGACCCGGGAGATGCGACCGTGATCGAGCTGCGGTCGGTTCTCGATCGGCCACCCATACTTCTGGATGCCTATCCACTCGCCCTCAACCTGGCCGAGAAGATCGTCACCGCGATGCAGCGTCGTGAGACCAGCACCAGGGACCGCGACTTTGCCGACCTCTGGGTGACGAGCCGCCTGCATCGCCTCTCGGCGGCGGAGCGATCCGCCTCGGCATCCAAGCCAAAGAGAACGCCGAGATGGCCGGCAAGCCCCCAAGCCACATCTCCTCAGCTATCGCGAGGGTTCCGGAACTGATCGGCTTCCACATCGGCCGTTAACAGCGGCCCGAGTGAGGACCCCGGGGAGGTCTTGACGGAACCTCCCGCAGTTCGTGACGGCGAGACCTCCCCGGGGTCCCTACGCCACGCCGAACTGGAACGACCGCCGGCATCGGCTCCTCCTGGTCGGGCCGGACCGCGGCCATCTTTTCGGCCCGGCGCTGTTGCCAGGTGACGAAGGCCATCGCTCCGGAGGTGGTGAAGAAGAGGATCATCGCGATCACGTTGACCTCGACCGGGATGCCGCGCTGGGCGGCGCCGAAGATGTAGAGCGGGAAGGTCACGGTCGTCCCGGAGTTGAAGTTGGAGATCACGAAGTCGTCGATCGAGAGCGCGAAGGCGAGCATCGCGCCGCCGAAGATGCCGGGGGCGATCAGCGGCAGGGTGACGAGGCGGAAGGTTTCGAAGCCGTTGGCGCCGAGGTCCCGGGCCGCCTCCTCGAGCCGCCGGTCGAAGCCGATCAGGCGCGAGCGGACGACGACGACGACGAAGCTGATGCAGAACATCACGTGGGCGATCAGCAGCGTCTGGAAGCCGAGCGAGGGCGACCCGAGGATGAGGAAGAAGGAGAGCAGCGCCGAGCCGATCACGACCTCGGGGGTCGCCATCGGGATCACGATCAGGAAGTTGGCGAAGCGGCGGCCGAGGAACTGGTGGCGGACCAGCGCCAGCGCCATCAGCGTCCCGATCGCGGTCGAGACCACGGTCGCCAGCAGCGCCAGTTTGAGCGAGGTGACGAGGGCGTCGTTGAGTTCCGGGATCCCGAAGGCGTTGCTCCAGTGGGAGAAGGTGAAGCCGACCCAGGTGAAGTTGTAGCGACCGGCCGGATCGTTGAAGGAGAAGACGAAGATCACCGCGATCGGGAGCAGTAGGTAGATCACGACCAGGGTTCCGACCCCCATCACCGCGTTCTCGCGCAGCCGGCGCCAGGCGCGGGCGGCGCGGCTCTCGTTGCCGGCGTTCATGCCGCCTCCTCCCCCATCAGCGCCTCAGATCCGGCGAAGCGGATGTAGATCACGACGACGGTCAGGATCAGCGCCATCAGCACGAAGCTGAGCGCCGCCGCCGCCGGGTAGTCGGACTGTTTGAGGTAGAGCGACTGGATCACGTTGCCGATCATCTGGTTGTTGGCGCTGCCGAGGAACTGGGCGTTGACGTAGTCGCCGACGGCGGGGATGAAGGTCAGCAGCGTGCCGGCGACGACCCCCGGCGCCGAGAGCGGCAGCGTCACCCGCAGGAAGGACTGGGTGGCGGAGGCGTAGAGGTCCTTGGAGGCCTCGATCAGGCGCACGTCGAGGCGCTCCAGCGAGGCGTAGATCGGCAGCACCATGAAGGGCAGGAAGTTGTAGGTCAGCCCGGCGATCACCGCCGGCCCGGTCGCCAGCACGTGGCCGCTTGGCGCCAGGCCGACCGCCTTGAGCACTTCGACCACCGGGCTTTCGTCGGAGAGGATCGTCTCCCAGGCGAGGGTCCGGATCAGGTAGGTGGTGAAGAACGGCGCGATCACCGCGAACAGCATCAGGTTGCGCCAGCGCCCGGCCTTGAAGGCGATCGCGTAGGCCAGCGGGTAGGCGAGCAGCAGGGCGAACAGGGTGGCGATCCCGCCGTAGACGAAGGAGCGCACGAACTGCGTGTCGTAGAGCGAGAGCGCGTCGGAGTAGTTCTTCCAGTGCCAGCTGAATTCGAAGTGGCCGAAGGTGCCCGAGTTGAGCGAGAGTTCGCCCAGGTAGAACAGCGGTACGACGAAGAAGAGGAGAAGCCAGATCGCCCCCGGCCCGAGCAGAAAGTAGGGGACGATCCGGCGCCTCATCGAACTAACCGTTGAGAACCGCGTTGAAGGCCCGGTTCACGTTCTGTTCCAGTTCGCCGCTCGGCGACGGCTGGATCGAGCAGTTCTTGGTGAACGACTTGCTGGGGAAGATCAGCTCGTTGTTGGCGATTTCCGGTTCTTCCTTGAGGAGGATCGGTTTCACGCCTTCGACCGGGCTGACGTAGTTGACGTAGGCCTCGATCCGCGCCTCGTTCTTGGGATCGTAGGTCGAGTTGATCCAGGCCTCGGCGGCCGTCGGGTTGGGCGAGCCGACCGGGATCACCATGTTGTCGGACCAGAGGATGCAGCCTTCGGTCGGCATCCGCCATTCGAGGTTCGGGTTGTCGGCCTGCAGCTGAACCGCGTCGCCGGACCAGCCGATCACCGCGATCGCGTTGCCGCTGGTCAGGTCGGCGCCGTAGTCATTGCCGGTGAAGCGGCGGATCTGCCCCGATTCGGCAGCCGCGCCGATTTTCTTGATCGCCTTCAGCCAGTCGGCTTCGCTCGCCTTGTTGGGATCGACCCCTTCGCACTTCATCACCAGCGGCACCGTGTCGCGGAGTTCGTTCAGCATCTCGACCTTGCCCTTGTATTTCGGGTTGAAGAGGTCGCAGATCGAGTGCACGTCGGGGGCCTGTTCTTTGTTCACGATCAGCCCCGTCATGCCGCTCTGCCAGGGAGCGCTGAATTCCCGGTTCGGGTCGTAGGACGGATGCTGCAGGTTGGAGACGAGGTTCTTTTCGAAGTTCGGCATCGCCGACTTGTCGAAGTTCTGCAGGTAGCCGAGTTCGTGCATTTTGGCCGCCATCCAGTCGGTGACGACGAACAGGCTGCGACCGCCGGATTGACCCTGGGCGAGGAGCGGCTGCAACTTGGCGAAGAACTCTTCGTTGGAGTTGACGTCTTCGATGTACTTGACCTTGACGCCGGTTTCCTTTTCGAAGTTCGGGACCGTCCCTTTGTCGATGTAGAGCGGCCAGTTGGAGATCGTCATCGAGCCACTCGGCTTGCCTTCCAGCTTCACCGACTCGGATTCGGTGCTGCCGCCGTTGATCCCGCCGCCACTGCCGCACGCGGCCAGGCCCAGCGCCGACGCGAGGACCAACAGCGCCACCACCACCGTTCCTGCCGTTCTGCCGGATTTCCTGATCCGCATCCTGCTCACCCCTCTTGGTTGGTTGAAAGTGCTGGCTCTGGGTCGGCCGAATCGCCTCCCATGGATTCGGTCACCACATGCATGTGCCCGGGCTCCCAGCTGAGGACGACCTTGGCACCGCCACCGGGGAGCCGTTGCCGCACCGCCTCGTCGGCATTGGGGACGAGCACAGTCATCCGCACGTCATCGCCGAGGTTGACGACGAGCTGCGTCGCGGTTCCCAGGTAGAGGGAGCTCTCGACGACGCCCTCGACCCGCGGCAGACCGTCGGCCGGCGCCGGGCCATCCTCGACCAACTCGACCCGCAGCTTCTCCGGCCGGACGACGGCCGCGCAGCCTTCGCTGGGCCCGAGCGAGCCCGTGTTGGCCGCCACTTCGGGACCGCTGTCGAGCTTGACCCTGCCGGGCGCGGCGACCGAGCCCGGCATCAGGTTGGAGACGCCGATGAAGCCGGCGACGAAGGTCGTCGTCGGCCGTTCGTAGATCTCCTCGGGGACGTCGACCTGCTCGACCCGGCCGTGGTTCATCACCGCGATCCGGTCGCTCATCGTCAGCGCCTCCTCCTGGTCGTGGGTGACGTAGACGAAGGTGATCCCGACCTCGCGCTGGATTCGCTTCAGCTCCACCTGCAGGCCCTTGCGGAGCTTGAGGTCGAGGGCGCCGAGCGGCTCGTCGAGCAGCAGCACCTTCGGCAGGTTGACCAGGGCGCGAGCCAGGGCGACCCGTTGCTGCATACCGCCGGAGAGCTGAGCCGGGCGGCGGTTCGCGTCGGCCGCGAGGCCGACGCGCCGCAGCTCCGTCGCCACCCGTTCGGCGATCTCGTCCTTGCCGACCCCCTTGCGCTTAAGGCCGAAGGCGACGTTCTTCTCGACGCTGAGGTGAGGGAAGAGGGCGTAGCTCTGGAAGACGGTGTTGGTCGGTCGTTTGTGCGCGGGCAGCAACGCCACGTCCTCGCCCTCGATCTGGATCGCTCCCTCGCTGGGGCGCTCGAAGCCGGCGATCATTCGCAGCGTCGTCGTCTTGCCGCAGCCGCTGGGGCCGAGCAGGGTGAAGAACTCACCGCGGGCCAACTCCAGACTGAGGTCATCGACAGCGACGAAATCATCGAAGCGTTTCGTTACCTCACGAAGAACAACGCTCTGGGTCTGATCCTGCACGTTTGCCACTCTATGGGTGTCCTTTCGTCAGCGTGGCCACCCGCCGGGGCCACTTTTTAACTCGCTAACTCGCGGGTACTACCAGTACCGGGCGCTCCGACAGGTGGAGCAGCTTGTTCGGCGTCGAGCCCAAGATGATTCCCTTCAACGGCGGGTCGCCGAAGCTGCCGACGACGATCATCCGCGCCTGGCGCTCCCCGGCGGTGTCGATCAACGCCTCGGCGGCGCGCTTGGCGACGAGCAGGGTCTCGATCGTGACCCCCCTGCCGGCGGCCTCCGCCTTCGCCCTGGCCATCAATTTCTCGCCCAGTTCCTCGATCGCCTCCTCGTGTTCGGCGATCTCACCGCCCCACAGCCCGGGCGGCGCGTAGCCGAACACAGCGACGACGCTGTCCCCCAGCTCTCCGGCAAGCCCGAGCGCCGCGGTCAGCGCCGCGTCGCCGCAGGCCGAGCCGTCGTATCCGACCACGATCTCCCCCATCAGTCAGCCACTCCGGTCGGGCCGGGAGCCGGTGCTTCGCCCTCGAGGAATCCGGCCGGCACGACCTCGGGCCTGCGCTTGAAGAAGGCCGGGAACTTGCGCCACTGGACCCACATCAGGACGACGCCGAGAAGGAGGAAGAAGACTGCGATCACCAGCGGCGGACCGATCCCGAACCAGGAGTTGCCGGATTCGGAGTTGGCCGGGTCGGAGAGTTCGATCGCGTTCTTGACCAGCAGGTAGAAGAGGATGATTCCGCCGAGCGTCGGACCGACGCCGATGAAGAAGAAGTTCTTGACGCTGCGGAAGAGCTCACGCCGGTAATAGATCGTGCAGGCGAAGCCGGTGATACCGATGTAGAAGGCGATCATCAGACCCAGCGCTGCGAGCGAGTCGAAGAGGATGTCTTCGCTGAAGAGCGTCAGGCCGACGTACCAGACGATCGAGAGGCCGCCCATCAGGATCGTCGAGATGTGCGGGGTCAGAAAGCGCGGGTGGATCCGGCCGAGGCTCTCCGGCATCGCGTGCGCCCGCGCCATCGAGAGCGTGGTCCTGGCGGTGGGCAGGATCGTCGTCTGCGTCGATGCTGCCGCCGAGGTGAGGACGGCGATGATCAGCAGCTTGTCCAGGGGCGAGCCGAAGACTTCGGTCCCGAGCGAGCTGAGCACGTCTTCCTGGTTCTTGACCAGGTTGTCGACTCCGGCATAGGACTGAGCGGCGACGGCGACGACGAGGTAGATGCCGAGCAGGATCAGGGTGCTGATCACGGTCGCCTTGCCCGGCGCCTCGCCGGGATCCTCGGTCTCCTCGTTGACCGTCGCGGTCGTGTCCCAGCCCCAGTAGATGAAGACGGCTAAGAGCATCCCCGCCGAGATCTCGCTCGGGCTCAGCGAGAAGGGGTTGATCCAGGAGAGGCTGGGGTGGATCGAGGCCGCCGGGGCGCTGCCCGAGTAGACCTTGATCAGGGCGACGATCGAGAACAGCGCCAGGGTGATGATCTCCGCCGCCAGCAGGCCGACCTGGGTGCGGGCCGAGAGCTCGATCCCGATCACCACGATCGCGGTCATGATCACTATCCAGATCACTCCGACGATCGTCACGGCCGCCGTCGAAGCATGGATTCCGAACAGCTCGAAGCTGTAGAGCCCGGCGATCTGCGCCAGGTTGGCCATCACGATGATGTCGGCGACGACGATCACCCAGCCGGCGATCCAACCGAGCTGCGGGCCCATCGCCTTGGTCACCCAGGAGAAGCTGGTGCCGCAGTCGGGGTCGGCTTTGTTCAGGTAGTAGTAGCCGCCGGCGACGAGGAACATCGGGATGAAGCTGATCAGCAGGATCGCCGGCGACTGCAGGGCGACCGCAGCGGCGACGAAGCCGAGCGTCGCGGCGAGGCTGTAGCCGGGGGCGGTGGAGGCGACGCCGATGACGACGCTGGAAACGAAGCCGATCGCGTTCTTCTTCAGCCCCTTGTCTTCGACTCCCTGGGAGTGGGCTGGGGCGACGTCCGGGGCGGGCACTGCGGTGCTCTCCAACGGTCCGTCTCCTCTCTTCAACCTGGCCTCAGGCCGGCTCGGCTTTGCACGACCGTATGCCTAGGAGAACCACTGCGCAAGTGGCGAATGTCCCAAAAGCACAGTGCCCACTTGTACCTTATGTACAAGTCCGTCGCTGTCGCTTGACCCAACGACCACTTGCTTCTGTGCCATCTTGGGTCTAGCTTTGTCCATATCGTCGTAGTAGGAGAGGAGAGCGGCATGGCCACCGCATCGCAGGCACCAGTTGACACCGAACTTCAGGAGTTGGCCCAGCGTCACCTCTGGATGCATTTCTCGCGGATGGGCGGCTACGACGCCGACCACGAGATCCCGATCATCGCCCGGGCCGAGGGCTGTTACGTCTACGACATCCACGGCAAGCGCTATCTCGACGGCCTTTCCGGCCTCTTCTGCGTCAACGCCGGCCATGGTCGCAGCGAGTACGGCGAAGCCGCCGCTCGGCAGATCGAAGAGCTCGACTTCTACACGCTCTGGAGCTACGCCCACCCGCGGGCGATCGAACTGGCGGCGCGGATCGCCTCGCTCGCTCCCGGCGACCTCAACCGGGTCTTCTTCACCAACGGCGGTTCGGAGGCGGTCGAGACGGCGCTGAAGCTGGCCCGCAACTACCACCGGATGCACGGCAAAGGCCAGAAGCACAAGACGATCGCCCGCGAGGTCGCCTACCACGGCACCTCGCTGGGAGCGCTCTCGGTGACCGGCATCCCGGAGCTGCGCAGCCCGTTCGAGCCGCTGGCGCCGGGCGGCTGCCACGTGCCGAACACGAACATCTACCGCTGGCCGGAGGATCGGCACCCGCTCTGGGCGGCGGACGCGATCGAGGAGCGGATCGAATTCGAGGGCGCCGACACCGTCGCCGCCGTGATCCTCGAGCCGGTCCAGAACGCCGGCGGCTGCTTCGTCCCGCCCGACGGCTACTTCCAGCAGGTGCGCGAGATCTGCGACCGCCACGACGTGCTGATGATCTCCGACGAGGTGATCTGCGCCTGGGGGCGCCTCGGCCACTACTTCGGCTGCGAACGCTTCGGCTACGTGCCGGACATCATCACCGTCGCCAAGGCGCTGACCTCGGCCTACGCGCCGATGGGCGGCGTGATCGCCTCCGACAGGGTCGCCGAGCCGTTCATGGAGGGCGATGCCACCTTCGCGCACGGCTTCACCTTCGCCGGCCACCCGATCGCCGCCGCGATCGCGATGGCCAACCTCGACGTCTACGAGAGCGAGGACCTCTGCGGCCACGTGCTCGCCAAGGAGGGCGAGTTCCGCCGCATGCTCGACAGCCTGCAGGAGCTGCCGATCGTCGGCGACGTGCGCGGCGCCGGCTACTTCCACGCGATCGAGCTGGTCAAAGACAAGGAAACGAAGGAAAGCTTCAACCACGAGGAGTCCGAGCAGCTCCTGCGCGGCTTCCTCTCCGGCGAGCTCTACCGGCGCGGGCTGATCTGCCGGGCCGACGATCGCGGTGACCCGGTCGTGCAGCTGGCGCCGCCGCTGATCGCCGACACGACGCAGTTCGAAGAGATCCACGACGTGCTCAGCAGTGTGCTGGCCGAGGCCTGGGACAGGGTCGTCGGTTAGGTGGTTGTGTGCTCACCGTCCAGAGCCTGCTCGATGAGTTAGACCTCGACCTCGCGGCCGGTGCCAAAGCTGTGGAGGCGCCGGTCCGCTGGGTCCACATCTCCGAGCTCGAGGACCCGACGCCCTGGCTCTCCGGCGGCGAGCTGATGCTGACCACCGGGATCCCGCTCGACACCCCGGCCAAGCAGCGCTCCTTCGTCCGCCTGCTCGCCGACCGCAACCTCGCCGGGCTCGGCTTCGGCACCGGCTTCAGCCACCGCCGGATTCCCAAAGCCCTGGTCGATGAGGCCGAGAAGCGGGACTTCCCGCTCTTCGAGGTGCCCTACTCGACGCCCTTCATCGCGATCACCGAGAAAGCCTTCGCCAAGCTCGTCAACGAGCAGTACGAGGTCCTGCAGCGCGGGATCGCGGTGCAGCGGCGGCTGGAGCGGCTGGTCCTCGAGGAGCGCGGCCTGGAGGAAATCGCCGCGACGATCGCCTCCGCCGTCGGCGGCACGGTGGCGATCCTCGACGGCCGCGGCGAGCGCCTCGCCGGCCGCGGCTTCCGCCGCCAGCTCTCCGCCGACGCGATCGGCGCGGTCCGCAAGGAGGCGCTCAGCCACGCTGCCGACGGGCACCCGTTCGTCCCCTCGCACCCCTCGGTGGCCGGGCGGGCGCTGGCCCACCCGGTGATCTCACCCGGCGGCGGGCCGCCGCAGGCCTGGGTCGTGATCGTCCGCGACTCCGGCGGCCTCGGCGACTTCGAGCGGCTGATCCTGCAGCAGGCTGTCGCCGTCGTCGCGCTCGAGCTGATGCGCCGCCGGGTCGCCCGCGAGACCGAGCGACGGCTCGCCGGCGACGTCCTCGCCGGGGCGCTTGGCGGGCGGATGGAGGCGACCGAGCTGCGCCGCCGGCTGGAGCCGTTCGGGATCGGCGAGGAGGCGGCGGTCCTCGTCTTCTCCCTCGACCATCCTGCCGACGCCGCCGGGGCACTGGAACGGGCGCTCGCCGCCGACGCCTGCCCGGCCGTCGTCGCCCCGCACGCGACCGGCGGCCGAGAACTGCTCTGCGCCGTGATCGACGCCGCCGACCGCGACCCGATCGATGTCGCCGCCGACGCCCGCCGGGCGCTCAGCCCCGAACGCGGCATCGTCCGCGCCGCCGCCAGCCGCTCGGCCTCGCCGGAGAGCCTGCGCCACTCCTTCCACGAAGCGCGCTGCGCGCTGGAGGCGACCGCGCTCGACAACGGCACCGCTCCGGAGGTCGCCTCCTGGCGCGACCTCGGCGCCTTCACCCTGCTGCTCTCGATCCAGGACGACGACGCGCTGGGGCTCTACTGCGACAGCGTGCTCGGCCCGATCGAGCAGGGCGATGAGGAGTACGGCGGCGAGCTGCTGCGCTCGCTGGAGGCCTTCATCGAGCAGAACGGCCAGTGGGAGAAGGCGGCTCGGGAGGTCTACTGCCACCGCCACACGCTGCGTTACCGGATGCGCAAGGTCGAGGAGCTGACCGGTCGCGACCTCTCCCGCGCCCACGATCGGATCGAGTTTTGGCTGGCTCTGCGAGCGAGGGAGTTGATCGGATGAGAGTTGGAATCCCGACCGAGATCAAGCCGGACGAGTACCGCGTCGCGATAACGCCGGCCGGAGTCCGCGAAATGGCCGAGCATGGCCACCAGGTGCTGGTCCAGGCCGGCGCCGGTGCCGGCAGCGCGATCAGCGACGGCGACTACGAGGCCCAGGGGGCGACGATCGTGCCCGACGCCGCCGGGATCTTCGCCGCGGCGGAGATGATCCTCCACGTCAAGGAGCTGCAGCCGACCGAGATCGAGATGCTGCGCCCGGGCCAGCTGCTCTTCACCTACCTGCACCTGGCGCCCGATCCCGAGCAGACCAGGGGGCTGTGCGGCAGCGGCGTCACCGCGCTCGCCTACGAGACGGTCGAGGACAGCCGCGGGCGGCTGCCATTGCTGGCGCCGATGAGCGAGATCGCCGGCAAGATCGCGACCCAGGCCGGCGCCCATGCGCTGGAGAAGCCCCACGGCGGCCGCGGCATCCTGCTCGGCGGCGTCCCCGGCGTCGCCGCCGCCAACGTGATGGTGATCGGCGGCGGCGTGGTCGGCATGAACGCCGCCTTCATCGCGATCGGGATGGAGGCCGACGTCTTCGTCTTCGACCGCTCGATCGACCGCCTGCGTGAGCTCGAGGTCGTCTTCGGCGGGCGCTGCTCGACCGTCTACTCGACCACCCTCGCGGTCGAGGAGATGCTGCCGCGCGCCGACCTCGTGGTCGGCGCCGTCCTCGTCCACGGAGCGCGGGCCCCGTTCGTCGTCCGCCGCGACCAGCTGGCGTTGATGAAGCCCGGCGCGGTGATGGTCGACGTCGCGATCGACCAGGGCGGCTGCTTCGAGACCTCGCGGCCGACGACCCACGCCGATCCCACCTTCGAGGTCGACGGGATCACCCACTACTGCGTTGCCAACATGCCCGGCGCGGTGCCGATCACCTCGACCCACGCGCTGACCAACGCGACCCTGCCCTACGCGATCGCCCTCGCCGACCACGGCGTCGTCGAGGCGATCCGGCGCGACCCGGGCCTGCGCCCCGGCGTCAACGTCGTCGCCGGCAAGGTGACCCACGCGGCGGTCGCGGAGGGAGTCGGGATGGACTTCGTCCCGGTCGAGGAGGCCCTCGGCCTGGAGGGGGCGGGGGTATGAGCCCGCCCATTGCTTCAATGGACCTGGTGACCACTGGTCATCTGGGACTCGATACAGATACCCATAGGGAGAGCTGAATGAGCACTTACGCGGTAGTCAACCCAGCCACCGGCGAGAAGGTCAAGGAGTACCCGGAGATCGGCGACGCCGAGCTGCGCGCCGCGATCGATCGGGCCGCTGAGGCCTCCCGGACCTGGTCGGGGTCCTCCACCGTGGCCGAGCGGGCGGCGCTGGTGCGCAGGGTTGGCGAGCTGCACGGCGAGCGGCGCGAACAGCTGGCCGAGATCATCGTCCGCGAGATGGGCAAGCCGACCGAGCAGGCCCTCGGTGAGGTCGATTTCGCCGCCGAGATTTACGCGTACTACGCCGACAGCGCCGAGGACCTGATGGCCGACGAGCCGGTCAAGGGGTTCGCGGGAGAGGGCACCGCAATCGTGCGCCGCAGCGCCTTTGGCGTGCTGCTCGGGATCATGCCCTGGAACTTCCCCTACTACCAGGTCGCCCGTTTCGCCGGGCCGAACCTGGTGATCGGCAACCCGATCCTGCTCAAGCACGCGCCGCAGTGCCCGGAATCGGCCGCGGCGATCGCCCAGATCTACAGCGACGCCGGCTTTCCCGCGGGGGCCTACGAGAACATCTACGCGACGAATGAGCAGATCGAGTGGGTGATCGCCGATCCGCGCCTGCACGGCGTCTCGGTCACCGGTTCCGAGCGCGCCGGCGCCGCCGTCGCCGAGATCGCCGGGCGCAACCTGAAGAAGGTAGTGCTCGAGCTCGGCGGCTCGGACCCGTTCATCCTGCTCGGGACCGACGACCTCGACGCGACCGTGCAGGCCGCGGCCGAAGCGCGGCTCGACAACACCGGCCAGTCCTGCAACGCCGCCAAGCGGTTCATCGTCGTCGACGACCTTTACGACGAGTTCGTCGCGAAGCTGACCGCGGTGGTGGGCGCGGCGAAGACCGGCGACCCGACAGCCGAGGGGACCGAAGTCGGGCCGCTCTCCTCCGAGCTGGCGGCCGATCGGCTCGAGCAGCAGGTGAAGAAGGCGGTCGAAAACGGGGCCGAGGTCGTCGTCGGCGGCAAGCGCGACGGCAACTACTTCGAACCGACGATCCTGGCCGGGATCAAGCCCGGCGACGAGGCTTCCCAGGAAGAGTTCTTCGGTCCCGTCGCCCAGGTTTACCGGGTCGGCTCCGAGGAGGAGGCGGTCGCCCTCGCCAACCAGACCCCGTTCGGCCTCGGCTCCTACGTGATGACCACCGACCGGGATCAGGGAGAGCGGGTCGCCGACCGGATCGAAGCCGGCATGGTCTACATCAACCTGGTGCTGGCCGACAGCCCCGAGCTGCCGTTCGGCGGCTTCAAGCGTTCCGGATTCGGTCGCGAGCTGGGCCGCTTCGGCGCCGACGAGTTCGTCAACAAGAAGCTGATCCGCAGCGCCTGATCTCGGCCGGATGAAGCTTCGGATCGGAATCCTGGCCGCGCTGGCGGCATACGTCGCCTTCGCGGCGCTGGCCGGCGCCGCCGTGAGCGAGGAACCCGAAGCGCCCCGTTGCCATGGGCGCTTGGCGAAGATCGTCGGCACCGACGGCAACGACGTGATCCACGGCACGCCGGGGCGCGACGTGATCTGGGGCGGCAAGGGCGACGACACGATCTACGGCAGCCTCGGCAACGACCTGATCTGTGGCGGCGCCGGCAACGATCTGATCCACGGTGGCCGCGGCAACGACGTAGTCGACGGTGGCGCCGGCGAAGACAGGGTCTACGGCGACCTCGGCGACGACAAGGTGCTCGGCGGGGCCGGGGCCCGCGACGAAGTGTCGGGCGGCCTCGGGATCGACATCGTCAACGGCGGCCCCGGCAATGAAGACGTCGTCCACGGCGACTACGGCTGGGACCGCATGTCCGGCGGCGCCGGCAAGGGCGATGTCGCCTCCTTCGCGACCGCGATCGCCGGCGGCAAGGGCGCCGGCGTCTGGGCCTCGCTGAAGGCGCATAGGGCGTTCGGCGACGGTCACGACAAGCTGTTCGGATTCGAGAGCCTCGAGGGGTCTGCCTTCCGCGACACCCTGATCGGCAACAGGCAGGCCAACGTGATCGACGGTGGCCCCGGCGACGACCACCTGATCGGCGGCGGCGGCGCCGACATCCTCAACGGCGGCCAGGGCAGCGACGGCTGCGAGGGCGCGAAAGGGCACACCGTCTCCTGCGGTAAGGAAGCAGCGCCGAAAGGCTCCGCCTACCTGCAGTTGGCACCGCGCCCCGGGGGCGGCGCCGGGCTGCAGATCGTCGGCGGCGCCGGTCCCGACGATTTCTCGGTCGCCTTCGACGAAGCCAGTCAGACCTTCGCCGTCACCGCTCGCAAGGCGCTCGCGGTCGGCCCCGGCTGCCTGCGGCCCCCGCACGTCCCCGACCAGGCCTACTGCCCGGCGAACGGGCCGGGCCGCTGGCTGATGGCCGATCTCGGCCCCGGCAATGACAGCCTTCGGGTCGAAGGCTCGTTGAAGGCGGTGGGCTTCGTTCGCATCGCCGGCGGCTTCGGTAACGACACGATCCGCGGCGGCCCCGAGGACGACCTGCTGCAGGCCGGGCCCGGCAGCGACCACCTCTATGGCGGCGCCGGCGCCGACGGCCTGGTCGGCGGTCTGCCCGGCCCGACCTATCTGTACGGCGGCCCCGGGGGGGACCTGCTGGCCGCCGGCGGCGGCTGCGCCGGCGGCGCCCTGGTCGGCGGCCCCGGCCGCGACGACGCCTCCTTCGCCGAGACCCAGGCGCACCCGGGCCTGCTCTACATCTCCTTCGTCGCCCACGCGGCCTGGATCGACGCGATCAAGGGCTGCCACAAAGTCCATCTCTCCCCGACCGACGAGGACATGGAGGGCTCCTTCGACAACGATGTCCTGATCGGCGACGCCGGCCCCAACAGCATGCTCGGCCAGCCCGGCGAAGACGAGTTCTTCGGCAACGGCGGCGAAGACGTGATCGACGCCCGCGACGGCGTCCGCGACAAGTCGATCCAGTGCGGCCGCGGCCACCCGGCGATCACGAGGGCGAAAGGCAAGGGGACGATCCCGGCCACCGGCAGGCCTACCGGCCGCGCCCTGACGGACTCCTTCGATCCGGCTCCGTTCAACTGCGCGATCGTCAAACACGGCACCCCGGTCCCCGGCCTCAACGGCTGACCGCGCCGCCACCAGGGCTCAAGCCGTGATCTGAACCCCGGCCGGGGGGAGACTCGGAGCGCGTCTGTCCTTTGTAGCCCTGTGGGCGACAAAGGACACACGCGCGAAGGTCGTCACGCTCCGCTGAGGGCGCTGGCAACGCGGCAGCACGGGGTCGTCTCAACGCAGCAGCTTGCGGCGCTTGGCTACACGAGGAGTTCAGCGGCGAAAGCCGAGCGGGCGGGGCGCTTGCGGCGGATTCACCGCGGCGTCTACGCCGTAGGACACGAGCAACTGACCTGGGAAGGCCGCTGCATGGCGGCGGTGCTGTCCGCTCGTCCCGCTGTCGCCAGCCATCTCTCCGCCGGGTGGATCTGGGGACTTCTTCGCACCCGGTCGGGCACGATCCATGTAACGGCGCCAACCTCACGGCGAGCGAAGCGACCCTTCGTGGTTCACGCCGCCGAGCTCGCGGGACAGGACATGGCTCTGCCGATGGCAATTCCAACTACCTCCCCTGCCCGGACCTATCTCGACCTGGCGACGATGCTCTCTGACGCTCGCCTCGAAGGCGCCCTGCAGCGGGGTGAAGAACTGGGGCGGTTCGATCTCACCGCAGTCGACGACGTGCTCTCCCGGGCGGGCGGCCACTCCGGTGCCGGCAAGCTGCGGCGGGCACTGGCGATCTACCGGCCTGAGCCCGCGTTCACTCGCTCGCGACTGGAGAAGCGGTTTCTTGCCGAGGTGCGGAAGGCGGGACTGCCAACTCCGGCGATGAATTTCAACGTCGCGGGCTTCGAGCTCGATGCCTACTGGGCGGCTGAGCGGTTCGTCGTCGAACTCGACGTTTACGAGACGCATGGGACGCGCGCCGCTTTCGAGAGCGATCGGCAGCGCCAGGACGATCTGATGCTGATCGGGGTGGAGATGATTCGGGTTACCGGCCCGCGGCTGAAGCGCGAACCGCGGCAGATGATTGAGCGGGTCGCCGCCCACCTTCGCCGCCGTCGCGAGGAGCTGAGCCCTGGCTCGACCGTTCGTCACTTGTAGCCCTCTGGGCGACAAGTGACGAACGGAGCCGGTGAACTAGGCTTGAGACGTGGCCCCCAAGACCGCGAGTGGAGACGAGGCTGCGGCGATCGCCGCGGCGGTGGCGCGGTTCGAGGCAGAGGTTGGCGCCGTTCCCGGAGATGCTCCGGAGACGGTTAGCCCCTGGCAGCGCGCGGCGCTGCTGGAAGGGGTGGGCGCAAAGGAGGCGGTCCAGGAGTCGAAAGGAAAGGGATCGACATGGCTGTCGTAAAAATCATCGAGTTGGTCGGAAGTTCCAAGACCTCGACCGACGACGCTGCGAAACAGGCGCTGAGCCAGGCCCAGGGGTCGTTGCGCAACATCCGCGCGGTCGACATCGTCTCGACCGGGATCCGCGGTGAGAACCTCGACGAGTATCGGGCCCACGTGCGCGTCGCATTCCTGATCGAGGGAACCGAGGTCGACTGAGCGTGAAGATCGACACGGTGATCTCCGGTTGTTCGAATCCGGGGCGATTTTCACGCGAGAAAGGTACGTACGTATGACGGAGGCGGGGAACGAGGTCTCGCGCGATGAGGCGCGGAAATTGATCGAGGACGGCGCCCAGGTGATCGACGTGCGCACCGGCCACGAGTGGGAGGTGGGGCGGATCGCGGGAGCCACCCACCTGCCGCTCGACGAGCTGGCGCAGCGCGCCGGTGAGGTCGACAGGGAGCGTCCCGTCGTCCTCTACTGCCGCGGCGGCAACCGCTCGACGATGGCCACCGCGGCGCTCGCCGACGCCGGCTATGACGCCGCGAAGCTGAGCGAGGGGATCGTCGGCTGGGTCGAGGCGGACCTGCCGGTCGACCCGGACGACGGCTACGTGGCCGAGTCGGGAGAAGCCGCAGCCATCCTCCAGGCACGGCAAAGAGCCGCTCAGAGATAAATACCTAAATCCCTGTCGGGTTTTGCTATTTTTCCCCGATGGACGTCGTCGTAACGGAGAGCAAGGAGCAACGGGGCAAGGGCCGCCTCGGCACGCTCGAGAACCCGGAGGCCTACGAGAACGTCCCCGGCAACGTGATCCCGATCATCGAGCGAGAGTTCGACGACTTCGACAACGAAGCTGAGGAGTTCCTCGCCGAGCGCCTGCCGGAAAACGAGTTCATCGGCTTCCGGCTCAAACAGGGCGTCTACGGCCAGCGCCAGCCCGACGTGCAGATGGTCCGGGTCAAGTTGCCATTCGGTGGCGTCACCCCGGAGCAGATGGACGCCTTCGCGACGGTCGTCGAGAAGTACGCGCCGCTCGACAAGGGCCACATCACGACCCGCCAGAACATCCAGATCCATCACGTGCCGCTGCGCGACATGGAGGCGCTGATCCGCGAGATCTCCGCCGTCGGCCTCTCCTCCCGCGAGGGTTGCGGCAACACCGTCCGCAACGTCACCGGCGACCCCTGGGCCGGGGTCGCGACGGACGAGATCTTCGACCCGACGCCCTACGCCGGCGCCTACGTCCGCTACTTCGTCCGCCACCCGACGACGCAGCTGATGCCGCGCAAGATCAAGACCGCCTTCAGCGGCTCCGACGAGGACCGCGCGATCACCGGCATCCACGACATCGCTTTCATCTCGCGCGAACGGGATGGCGTCAAGGGCTTCGAGGTCCGGGTCGGTGGCGGCACCTCGATCATGGCCCGCGTGGCGCCGACCGTCTACGACTTCGTCGCGGCCGACAACGGCGACTACATCAAGGTCGCCGAGGCTGTCTTCCGCATCTTCGACCGCCAGGACTGGCTGCGGGTCAACCGCGCTCGGGCCCGGATCAAGGTGCTGGTCGACAAGATCGGCATCGAGGCCTTCCGCGAGCTGGTCGACGAGGAGCTCGAGGGTGACTGGGTCGGCGAGCGCGACTTCGACGTCGACCGCATGCGCTTCGACGTCGACGAGGAAGCGACCGCACCGCCGGTGCCGCCGGTGGCCGCCTCGCCCAACGGCGATCGGACCGAGTTCGAGCGCTTCCTCGAGGGCAACGTCGAGGCCCAGCGCCAGGAGGGCTTCTCGGCCGTCGAGGTAAAGATCACCCGCGGCGACCTGACCCCGGAGCAGTTCCGGGGATTGGCCCAGATCATGCGCGAGTTCACCGGCGGCCACGCCCGCAGCACCGTGCAGCAGAACTTCGTCCTCCGCTGGGTCCGCGACGAGTCGCTCTACGACGTCTGGCAGCGGCTGACCGAGCTCGGGCTCGGCGAGGCCGGCGCCCGTGAGATCACCGACGTCGTCAGCTGCCCCGGCACCGACAGCTGCAAACTCGGGATCACCAGCTCGATGGGCCTCAACCGGGCGATCAAGGAGCGGGTCGACTCGATGCGGATCGAGGACGAGCTGACGAAGCGGATCCACATCAAAATGAGCGGCTGCCCGAACGGCTGCAGCCAGCACCACATCTCCAACATCGGCTTCTACGGCGCCTCGCTGAAGCTCGGCGAGCGGCAGATGCCCGCCTACATCCCGCACATCGGCGGCAACTTCGAGGGCGGCGAGGTGGTCTTCGGCAAGCGGCTGAAATCACGGCTGCCGGCGAAACGGGTCCCCGAGGCGGTCGAGCGCTGGATCCACCTCTACGAGGCCGAGCGCGAGCCGGGCGAGGAGTTCAACGCCTTCGCCGAGCGGACCGGCGCCGAGACCTTCGAAGCCGAGGTCAAGGACCTCACCCTGCCGGCCGAGTTCAGCCTCGAGACGATGCAGCAGTTCATCGACTGGAATCGCTCCAGCCCGTACAAGGTCGAGCGCGGCGAGGGGGAGTGCGCGATCTGATGAAGCCGCCGCCGATCACCCTCTCGGGCACCGTCCCGACAGTCACCGACCACGAGACGGTCGCCGCCGAACTCGAGGACCGCACCGCGCGGGAGGCGCTGGAGTGGATGTTCGACACCTTCGGGCCCGAGCACTACATCGCCTGCTCGTTCCAGAAAACGAGCTCGGTGACCGCGCACATGGCGAACCAGATCAACTCCGAGGCGCGCTTCTTCTACCTCGACACCGACGTCCTCTTCCCGGAGACCTACGAGACCCGCGACCGGCTCGCTGAGACGCTCGGGATCGAGTTCGACCGCTTCCACAACCTGACCCTCGCCGAGCAGGCCGCCGCGTACGGCGACGAGCTCTGGAAGAGCGACCCCGATGCCTGCTGCGGCCTGCGCAAGGTCGAGCCGATGCGGCGGGCGCTCTCTTCCGTAGACTGCTGGGTCGCCGGCGTCCGCCGCGGAGATTCCAGCACTCGTTCCAAGACTCCGAAGCTCGGTTGGGACAAGAAATTCAACCTCTGGAAGCTGAATCCGCTCGCGGACTGGTCCGAGGCCGACGTCTGGAACTACATCAGTGAGCACCACCTCCCATACAACCCGCTCCATGATCGCGGCTACCCCTCGATCGGCTGCACCCACTGCACGCAGCCAGTCGGCCCCGGTGGCTCGCCGCGCGACGGCCGTTGGGCCGGCGTCGCCAAGACCGAGTGCGGGATCAACTAGCGCGGCGGGCTCGACTCGCCGCCGCGCCGCCGCCGCCCACCCGCTCCCGCCCCAGAGCCGATAGCCGACCGCGAGTGAAGGGCAAGTGATGGAGGAGACGACTTCAGTGCGCCAGGCCGCCGTCGAGCTGTCCGACCTCGACACCCTCGAAGCCGAGTCGATCCACATCATCCGCGAAGTCGTCGCCGAGTTCGAGCACCCGGTGATGCTCTTCTCCGGCGGCAAGGACTCGGTCTTGATGCTGCACCTCGCGCGCAAGGCGTTCCGCCCGGCGCCGGTGCCGTTCCCGATCATGCACGTCGACACCGGGCACAACTTCCCCGAGGTGATCGAGTTCCGCGACCGCACCGTCGCCGAGCTCGGGCTGCGGCTCGAGGTCGCCTCGGTCCAGGAGTGGATCGACTCCGGCCGGATCAAGGTCGACCACCCGCTGGAAAGCCGCAACCGCCACCAGACCGTCGCCCTGCTCGAGGGCATTCAGCAGGGCGGCTTCGACGCCGTCTTCGGCGGCGGCCGCCGCGACGAGGACAAGGCCCGCGCCAAGGAGCGGGTCCTCTCCTTCCGCGACAAATTCGGTGCCTGGGACCCGAAGAACCAGCGGCCCGAGCTCTGGCGCCTCTACAACGGCCGCCATCGCAAGGGCGAGCACATCCGCGTCTTCCCGATCTCCGACTGGACCGAGCTCGACGTCTGGCGCTACCTCGCCCGCGAGCAGGTCGACCTGCCGCAGATCTACTTCGCCCACGAGCGCGAGGTGGTCGAGGTCGAGGGCCTGCTGATGGCCGTCAACGAGTTCTTCCCGCTGCCGGAGGGGATGGAGTCCCACCGCGAGATGGTCCGCTACCGGACCGTCGGCGACGCGACCAGCACCGGCGCCGTCGCCTCGACCGCGACCGCGTTCGAGGGCGTGATCGAGGAGACCGCGATCTCGCGGATCACCGAGCGCGGCGCCACCCGCGGCGACGACCGCTTCTCCGAAGCGGCGATGGAGGACCGCAAGAAGGAGGGCTACTTCTAGTGAGCGGCCTGCTGCGGATCGCGACGGCCGGCTCGGTCGACGACGGCAAGTCGACCCTGATCGGGCGGCTGCTGCACGACACCAAATCGATCTTCGAAGACCAGATGGCCTCGATCGAGCGCACCTCCGAGAAGCGCGGCGACGAACACACCGACCTGGCGCTGCTGACCGACGGCCTGCGGGCCGAGCGCGAGCAGGGGATCACGATCGACGTCGCCCACCGCTACTTCGCGACGCCGCGGCGAAAGTTCGTCATCGCCGACACCCCGGGCCACATCCAGTACACGCGCAACATGGTCACCGGCGCCTCGACCGCCAACCTGGCGCTGCTGCTGGTCGACGCCCGCAAAGGCGTGCTCGAACAGACCCGCCGCCACGCGCTGCTGGCCTCGCTGCTGCGCGTCCCGCACCTCGTCCTCTGCGTCAACAAAATGGACCTGGTCGACTACGACCGCGCCATCTACGACGAAATCCGCGCCGACTTCGGCGCCTTCGCGGCCAAGCTCGAGATCACCGACCTCGGCTTCGTGCCGATCTCCGCCCTGGCCGGCGACAACGTCGTCACCCGCTCCGAGAACATGCCCTGGTTCGACGGGCAGCCGCTGCTGGGCCAGCTCGAGGACGTCCACATCGCCTCCGACCGCAATCTGGTCGACAACCGCTTCCCGGTGCAGACGGTGATCCGGCCGCAGTCGGCGGAGCACGCCGACTACCGCGGCTACGCCGGCTCGATCGTCGGCGGCATCTTCAAGCAGGGCGACGAGGTGATGGTCCTGCCCTCGCGCAAAGTCTCGACGATCGCCCAGATCGACACTCCCAACGGCGCCGTCGAGCAGGCCTTCCCGCCGATGGCGGTGACGATGCTGCTCGAGGACGAGCTCGACGTCTCGCGCGGCGACATGATCTGCCGCCCCTCCAACCAGCCGACCGCCAACCGCCGCTTCGAGGCGATGGTCTGCTGGTTCGACGAGACCTCGACGCTGCGGACCGGGGCGCCGTACCAGCTCAAGCACACGACCCGCTGGATCACGGCCGAAGTCGAGGCGCTGCGCTACGAGCTCAACGTCGACACCCTGCACCGCGACCTCGCGGCTGAGACGCTCGAGGTCAACGACATCGGCCGGGTGACGATCTACGCCAACTCACCGCTCTTCTTCGACGAGTACCGGCTCAACCGCAACACCGGCAGCTTCATCCTCGTCGACCCCGCGACCAACCTCACGGTCGGCGCCGGGATGATCATCGGCGCCGCCGGCGAGTCGTCGATCGCCGCGCCGGAGCCGATCGTCGCCGAGAACATCACCTTCCACCCGAGCAAGCTGACCCGCGAGGAGCGCTGGGCGGCGCTGGAGACGAGCGGCGCGACGGTCTGGATGACCGGCCTCTCGGGTTCGGGCAAGTCGACGATCGCGACCGCGGTCGAGCACTCGCTGGTCTCCGACGGCCACGCCGCCTACATGCTCGATGGCGACAACCTGCGCCACGGCCTCAACGCCAACCTCGGCTTCAGCGAGTCCGATCGGGCCGAGAACGTGCGCCGGGTCGGCGAGGTGGCGCGGATCCTGGCCGAGGCCGGGACGATCGCGATCGTCTCCCTGGTCAGCCCGTACAAGGGTGAGCGCGACAAGGTCCGCGTCGCTCACGAAGAGGCGGGCATCCCCTTCTTCGAGGTCTTCGTCGACACGCCGCTGGAGGAGTGCGAACGGCGCGACCCCAAGGGCCTCTACGCCAAGGCCCGCGCCGGCGAGATCACCGACCTGACCGGCGTCGGCAGCCCCTATGAGGCGCCGCTGAACCCGGAGCTGAAGACCGACGCCGAGCTTGAGGTCGCGGTCCGCCAGGTTCTGCGACTGCTTGGTTAGAGCGGTTTCGGCGGAGCGACCGGCTCGCCGAGGCCGTAGGTGTCGTAGGCGCCGAACCTGCTGAAGGTCTTGTGGGTCGGGCCGTGGAAGTCTGAGGAGGCGGTGGGGATGATCCCGAGCTCCTCGCAGAGCGCCAGCAGGTGGGTGGTCTGCTCCCTGGTGTGGGGCGGGTAGAAGGTCTCGATCCCGTCGGGCCGCAGCGAGCGGATCAGATCCTCGACCTCTTGCGGGGAGGAGATGTCCCAGTAGGGGTGGGCGATCACGGCGACGCCGCCGGCCTCGCGGATCAGCTCGATCGCCTGCTCGGCGCTGGGCCAGCGGCGCGGCACGAAGGCCTTGGCGCCGGGGACCAGGTACTCCTCGAAGAAGGGGCCGAGGTCGCCGCTCGCTCCCGCCGCCCTGGCGATGTGGGGGCGGCCGATCGAGTCGGCGGCGCCGGCCTCGCGGATCGCGTCGTCGAGGGTCAGGTCGAAGCCCTCGCGCCGCAGGTTCTCGACGATCTCCCCGGCGCGCTCGCGGCGCTCGGTCTGCGCCCGCTCGCAGGCCGGCGCGATCTTCTCGAGGTCGACCCAGTAGCCGCAGATGTGCAGGTCTTCGGCGTACTCGTGGACGCACGACATCTCGATCGCGGGCACCAGCTCGACCCCCAACTCCGCCGCCTTCTCCGCTGCCTCTGGCACGCCGGCGACGGCATCGTGATCCGTCAACGCCAGCGTCGTCACCCCCGCCCTCGCCGCTTCCTCCACGACCCCAGCCGGCTCCAACTGCCCATCGGACACCGTCGAATGACTCTGCAACTCGATCAACACCGTCCTCCTCCAGCTCCGCCCGCAAAGGCTCTCAGCTCCAGCTCGATCAACATGACGGCGCAGCCTAGCTACGGCCCGTGATCGGGGGGTTGTCGACCCCTTTCCAGACGATCAAAAAGCGAGCGCAGCGAGCGGGTCTGGAAAGGGCGTCGACGACCCCCCGCAAGACCGACATAAATAGACTGCGCCGCCGTGTTCCAGAAGGTGCTGATAGCCAACCGCGGCGAGATCGCGATCCGGGTCGCCCGGACCCTGAAGGAGATGGGGATCGTCTCGGTCGCCGTCTACTCGGAGATCGACCGCGAGGCGCCGCACGTGCGCGAGGCCGACGAGGCCTTCCTGATCGGCCCGGCGGTCCCGGCCGAGAGCTATCTCAACATCGAGAAGATCATCGCGACCGCGAAGGAGGCCGGGGCGGAGGCGATCCATCCCGGCTACGGCTTCCTCGCCGAGAACGCCGACTTCGCCAACGCCTGCGCCGAGGCCGAGATCGTCTTCATCGGCCCGCCCGCCAACGCGATCGAAGAGATGGGCTCGAAGACCAGGGCGCGCGAGATCATGGAGGCCGCCGGGGTGCCGATCGTGCCCGGCTCGACCGAGGTCGCCAAGGACATCGACGAGGCCCGCAAGCAGGCCGAGGAAGCCGGCTACCCGGTCGCCTGCAAGGCGGCAGGCGGCGGCGGCGGCAAGGGGTTCCGCGTGGCGATGACGCCGGACGAGCTCGAGGAGGCCTTCGAGGGCTCCGGCCGCGAAGGCGAAAAGTTCTTCTCCGACAACCGCGTCTACGTCGAGCGCTACCTCGAGGACCCGCGCCACGTCGAGGTCCAGGTGCTGGCCGACTCGCACGGCAACGTGATCCATCTCGGCGAGCGCGACTGCTCGATCCAGCGCCGCCACCAGAAGGTCATCGAGGAGGCCCCCGGGCCGCACGTCGACGAGGAGATGCGCGAGCGGATCGGCAAGATCGCCACCGACGCGGCGCGGGCGGTCGGCTACCGCGGCGCCGGCACGATCGAGGGCATGCAGGTCGGCGAGGAGTACTTCTTCCTCGAGATGAACACCCGCGTCCAGGTCGAGCACTGCGTGACCGAGATGATCAGCGGCGTCGACATCGTCCGCGAGCAGATCCTCGTCGCCGCCGGCGAGCCGCTCTCGATCTCCCAGGAGGACGTCGACCTGCGCGGCTGGTCGATCGAGTGCCGGATCAACGCCGAGGCGGCGCACAAGAAATTCGCCCCGGCGCCGGGCCCGATCGGCGACTCCTACCGCGAGCCGTCGGGGCCGGGAGTGCGGGTCGACTCCGGGGTCGAGGGCGGCGGCGAGGTGACGCCGATGTACGACCCGATGGTGGCCAAGCTGATCGTCTGGGACGTCGACCGCGAGAAGGCGACGCGGCGGATGCTGCGGGCGCTGGGCGAATACGACTCCGGCGGCCTGACCACCCTGATCCCCTTCCACGAAGCGATCCTCGCCACCGAGCAGTGGGCTCGCGGAGAGACCTGCCGCGACCTGATGGAGGACCGCGATTGGCTCAAATCGACCGCCCCGGCCGACGCCGGTCCGCCGCCCGTCGCCGAGGACGGCGCCGAGCTGGTGACGCGGGACTACAAGGTCGAGGTCTCGGGCAAGCTCTTCGACGTCAAGGTGATCGGCGCCCAGCCAGGTGCCGGCGGAGCCGCACCCGCGGCCGGCGGCAAGAAACCGCCGAAGCGCGAGCGCAAGGCCGGCGGCGGCTCCGGCGCCTCCAGCGAGAAGCTGGTCGCGCCGCTGCAGGGCAACGTCTTCAAAGTCGTCGTCGCCGAGGGGGCCGAGGTCGCCGAGGGCGATCTGATCTGCATCATCGAGGCGATGAAGATGGAGAACGAGATCACCGCCCATCGCGCCGGCAAGGTCACCTCGCTGGCGATCGCCGAGGGCGCCGCGATCAACTCCGGCGACCTGATCGCCACCATCGAGTAGCCGGAGCAGACGCGAGGGAGCTTCCCTTCCCCGCCATCGTCGCCGCCTAAACTCCGCCCCGTGGCCGCCGGCGCCAAAGACGCGACGACGCGGGGGATGACCTGGCTCCCCGGCGGTTCCTTCCGGATGGGCTGCGAGCGCTTCTACCCGGAGGAGAGGCCCGTGCACAGGGTCGAGGTCGATGGCTTCTGGATCGACTCCAAGCCCGTCACCGTGCGGGAGTTCCGCCACTTCGTGCGGGCGACCGGGCATCTCACAGTGGCCGAGCGACGCCCGGACCCAGCTGACTACCCGGGCATCGACCCGGGCCTGTTGGTGCCGGGGTCCCTGGTCTTCCAGGGGACCCCTGGTCCGGTGCCGTTGACCGACTACCGGGCTTGGTGGGCATTCGTTCCGGGCGCCTGCTGGCGCCGCCCCGAGGGCCCCGGCAGCGATACCCGCGGCCGCGACCTGCATCCGGTCGTGCACGTCGCCAACGAGGACGCCGCGGCCTACGCGGCCTGGGTCGGGAAGGAGCTGCCGAGCGAGGCGGAGTGGGAGTTCGCCTCCCGCGGCGGTCTCGACGCGGCGCTGTTCACCTGGGGCGATGAAGACCAAGGTCCCGATCGGCTGATGGCGAACACCTGGCAGGGCCGGTTCCCGTGGGAGAACCTCGGCGCGGCCGGCTTCCGCGGCACCTCGAAGGTCGGTGCCTTCCCGGCCAACGGGTACGACCTGTTCGACATGGCGGGCAACGTCTGGGAATGGACCGCCGACTTCTTCTCGCCGCGCCATCCCGAGGAGGCCCCGAGTCCCTGCTGCGTCCCCCGCAACCCCCGCGTCGCCTCCCCCGAGGGGAGCTATGACGCCGCCGCACCCGACGCCCACATACCTCGCATGGTGATCAAGGGAGGCTCACACCTCTGCTCCCCGAGCTACTGCCTTCGTTACCGTCCAGCGGCCCGCCAGGGCGAGGCGATCGACAGCTCGACCAGCCACATCGGCTTCCGCTGCGTGCTGCGGCCGGGCTGAGCGGAGGGCCGGCGCGCCACCGCCCTAATGGTGGTTGCGTTCCTTCTGTTTCCGCCTCTGTTCGCGTTCCCGCTGCCTTTTTTCCTTTTCCCGCTTGATCCTGCGCTGCTGGTCCTTGGTCAGCGGAAGCTTGCCGGACGGTTCGCCGCAGGTGCGGCCGACGCAGGTCTCCAGTCGTTCGAGTTCCGCGTGCAGGAAGCCCCGGATCGGGAAGAAGTTGCGGTCACGGATCCTGTTGTTGAGCTCGTAGGGATCCTTGGTGATGTCGTACAGCTCTTTCTCCCCATCGGGCCACTCGATGTACTTGTAGGGGCCGAGGCGGATCCCGTAGTAGTTCTTCGGCGGCGCGACGATCGAGGCGCCGGCCTTGCCGCTCGACGCCCTCGCCGGCCGCCGCGAGGCCTTCGCCGAGGCGGCGCCGCCGTCTTCCTCGACGTCGCTCGTCTGGACGAATGACTCGAACAGAAGCGGGCGGCGGGTGCGGAGGCCGCTGTCCCTCGCGAACGGGTAGAGGGAGGTCCCGTCGATGCTCTTGTCCGCTTCGACTTCCGCCAGTTCGAGGATCGTCGGCGCGATGTCGACGGTCGTCGTGAGCTGACCGCTTTCCGTGCCGGCCTTGATCCCCGGTCCCCGCATCAGCAGCGGCAGGTGGGTCGACGGCTCGTAGGCGAGGAACTTCCCACCGACGAGCCGATGCTGTCCGTAGAAGAAGCCGTTGTCGGAGGTGAAGATGATGTAGGTGTTGCGCAGCCGGTGCATCGCGCCGAGGGTGTCGATGATCCTCTTGACCCCGTCGTCGATTCCCTTCAGAGACTCGAGGGCCTTGTCGTAGTAGACGCGGTAGGTGTGGATTTCGCTCGGCGACAGGTAGGGCGCTTCGCGGATGAACCGCGGCTTGTCGTTGACGTTGCCCTCGTTGAACCCTTCCGAGGACTTGGCCGGAAGCGGCGCCCCGTTGAACATGTCGTAGTAGCGGGTCGGGGGCTCGGGACCGGCCGGTCGGCGGAAGTCGCCGTGGGGAGCGCTGTAGTCGACCTGGAGATAGAAGGGCTGGCTTTCCGGAGTGACCCAGACGTCGTTCGCGGCAATCTCACTGAGGACGTCGGTCTGGTAATTGCAGGGTTTGCCGTTGAGCGGCGCGAGCGGACACCCGAAGTCGTCGCGTTCCCCGTATTCGCGGGTTTCCCAGCTGCCCGAGTCCCCGAACGGGCCTTCGACCACGCCGTTGTCGTTGAGTTCGTAGCCGTAGTAGTAGTGGTCGGAGTCGGAGTTGATGATCGACTGCCAGGCGCTCCATCCCGGCGGCTCTTCGGTTGGGCTCGAGTACGGCTTTTCGCCGTAGCCGTTGAGGAACTTGCCGACGTGGATCGTCCGGTAGCCGGCGCCCTGCAGCCAGGTCGCGACGTTGTGCTGGGCGGCGGCGCGGCTGCTGAAGCCCGGGTAGCCGCCGTTGGGGGACACGTTCCCACGCACGTTGTTGTTGTGGGCGTAGCGGCCGGTCAGCAGCGCCACCCGCGAGGGCGCGCAGAGCGAGTAGGGCGTGTAGTAGCGGCTGAAGGTGACCCCGCGGTTGGCGATCAGCGCCAGCGTGTTCGGCATCGCTTCGATCGGGCTGCCGCCGACCGGGCTGTAGCTGGCGTAGAGCTGTTCCAGGGTCTGATCGTCGGTCTGGATGACCACGAAGCTCGGCCGCGGGCGACCCTCGCTGGCGGCGGGCGCGCGTCCGGCCCCCAGCAGCAGGGCGAGGATCAGCAGCCCCAGGCTCAGGGCCGCGATCGACAGGCGCGCGCTTCCGCGCGCATGGGTCTTTGACTCTTGGTGCATAAAAAGGGCGCCTCGCAATGGAAACCGGCGGCTCTCCGCCGAGTTGCGCCCGAACGCTAGAAGATGCTCAGGACGCGCCGAGCTTTTTCACTGCTTCGCGGAAGTTTTTGACCGTCGCGCTGGGGGCTTTGCGCCCCTCCAGTTTCTCGCCGTGGCGGTTGACCCAGATCACCGGGACGTTCATTTTCAGCACCGGGGCGATGTCTGTCGTGTAGTCGCAGCCGATGTGCAGCCAGCCTTTCTTGCCGCCGATCCGGCGGGCGCACTCTTTGAAGTGGACCGGGTCCGGCTTGTAGCTGCGGACCTGCTGGGCGGTGACGACGAGGTCGAGTTCGGTCCGCAGGTGGCGGCGCGAGATCCCCAGCAGTTTGTCGTCGATGTTGGAGATGATCCCGATCTCATACTTTTTGCCGAGCCGGTCCATTGCCGCGTTGGACTCGCGGAAGGGCAGCCAGTAGGCGACGCTGTTGGGCAGGAACTGGGCCCGCGAGGGCTCCACCTCCCAGCCCAGCTCGCCGGCGACCTTGACGATCGTGCGGCGCAGGACCTCGGCGTACAGCTCGTAGGAGCCGGCCATGATTTCGGCCTGGACCTCCATGAAGCGGGCCAGGAAGGGGCCTTCCTCGAAGCTGAAGCCGTCTTTCGCCGCCTCTTTCTTACAGGCGTCGACGATCCCTTTCTCCCAATCGATCAGGGTTCCGTAACAGTCGGTGGTTACCCAGTTGATGTTTTTGAGACTCGGGAGGGCCATCGGCGACGCGGGATTATGGCAAGCGCCCCTCGGTTGGGGGTTTCCCCTACCCCCCGGGGCGTCGAGAGGCTGGCTCGCGGCGAACTTGGATAGGGTCCCCGGCCGCACCTTCGGGTGTCTCCCCCATGGACCTTCTCGAGTATCAGGGCAAGCAGCTGTTCGCCAAGCACGGGATCGCCGTGCCGAGTGGCGAGGTCGCCGCGACCGTCGACGCCGCCGTCGCCGCCGCCGAGAAGATCGGCTACCCCTGCGCGATCAAGGCCCAGGTTCTGATCGGCGGTCGCGGCAAGGCCGGCGGGATCAAGATCGCCAAGGACGTCGAGCAGGCGCGCGAGTACGCCGGCGCGATCCTCGGCATGGACATCGTCGGCCCCCATGGCGAGGGCCCCTTCCGCGTCGACCAGGTCTGGATCGAGGGCGGCTCCGACATCGCCGCCGAGTACTACGCCTCGGTGATCCTCGACCGCGGCGAGAAGAAGCTGCTGGCCATGGTCTCGGCCAAGGGCGGGATGGACATCGAGGCGGTCGCCGCCGAGGACCCCGACGCCCTGGTCAAAGTCCACATCGACCCGACCACGGAGTTCGACGTCGCCGCGGCACGGCCGATCGTCGCGGCTGCGGGGCTCGCCGAGGACGCGCTCGACGAGGCCGCCGCGGTGCTGGTCAAGCTGGCCGAGGTCGCCGCCGGAGAGGACGCGACGCTGATCGAGGTCAACCCGCTGATCGTCACCGCCGACCGCGACGTCGTCGCCCTCGACGCCAAGGTGACGATCGACGGCAACGCCCTCTTCCGCCACCAGGACCTGGCCGAGGTCGCCGACACGGTCGAGGACCCGCAGGAGCAGATGGCGAAGGAGAAGGGCCTCACCTACGTCAAACTCGACGGCAACGTCGGCATCCTCGCCAACGGCGCCGGGCTCTGCATGTCGACACTCGACGTCGTCGCCCAGGCGGGCGGCGCCCCGGCCAACTTCCTCGACGCCGGCGGCGGTTCCAAAGCCGAGGCGATCGTCAACGCGCTCGAAGTGATCAAGTCCGACACCAAGGTCAGCGCGATCCTCTTCAACATCTTCGGCGGCATCACCCGCTGCGACGAGATCGCCAACGGGATCGTCACCGCCTCCAGCCAGCTGCAGCTCGACCTGCCGCTGGTCGTGCGGCTCGACGGGACGAACTCCGAGCAGGGCCTCGAGATTTTGGCCGCCGCCGACCTTCCCAACCTGCACCAGGAGAAGACGATGCTCGACGCGGCGCGCCGCGTCGTCGAGCTGGCGGGGGGTGCCTCGTGAGCATCGTCGTCGGCAAGGAGACGAAGCTCGCCGTCTCCGGCCTGACCGGCCGCGAGGGCTCCTTCCACGGGCTGCGCAACAAGGCCTACGGGACCGACCTCGTCGCCGGGGTCACCCCCGGCAAGGGCGGCCAGGACGTCGAGGGCGTGCCGGTCTTCGACAAGATCTCCGAAGCCGTCGAGCAGGCCGGCGCCAACACCTCGATGATCTTCGTGCCCGCGCGCTTCGCCGCGCCGGCGATCGACGAGGCGATCGACTCCGGCGTCGAGACCGTGATCGCGATCACCGAGGGGATCCCGGTGCTCGACATGCTGAAGACGTACTGGAAGGCCAAGGAGGCCGGCGTGCGCCTGATCGGGCCCAACTGCCCGGGCGTGCTCTCGCCGGGCAAGGCCAACGTCGGCATCATCCCGGCTCAGTTCTTCGACCCCGGCAAGATCGGCGTCGTCTCCAAGTCGGGGACGCTGACCTACCAGATCGGCAACGAGTTGAAGCAGGCCGGCGAGGGCAACTCCTCGATCGTCGGCATCGGCGGCGACCCGATCGTCGGCTCCGATTTCATCGACATCCTCACCATGTACGAGGCCGATCCGGAGACCGAGCTGATCGTGATGGTCGGCGAGATCGGCGGCGACGCCGAGGAGCGGGCCGCCGAGTTCATCTCCTCCGAGGTCTCTAAGCCGGTCGTCGCCTACATCGCCGGCTTCACCGCCCCGCCCGGCAAGCAGATGGGCCACGCCGGGGCGATCATCTCCGGCTCCTCGGGCACCGCCCAGGCGAAGAAAGACGCGCTCGAAGCCAAGGGCGTGCGGGTCGGCCAGAGCCCCAGCGAGGCGGCCGCGATCGCCGTCGAGATGCTCCGCGCGCTGTAGCGCCCCGCGCCGGTCAGTCACCGATCCCCAGCAGCGCCCGCAGCTCGGCGAGCAGCGTCGTGGCTTCGTGGTCGAGGCGGTCGTGGGTGACGCGGACGGTGCGGTAGCCGGCGACGAGCCGTTCGCTGTCGAGCACGCGGTCGCGCTGGAAGGCGGCCCGGTGGGCGTGGAATTCCCAGCTGTCGAGCTCGACGATCAGCTTCGCGGCGGGCCAGAGGCAGTCGACCTCGTGGCCGAGGACGAGGACGTTGGTGGCGGGCGGCGGCAGCCGGTGGGCTTCGCGGAAATCGGCGAAGCGCTCCTCGAGCGGGGAGCGGGTGGTGGTCGGAGCGCGCAGTTCGGAGAGCAGGCGCCGGATCGGCTTCAAAGCGCGGCGGCCGCGTCCGAACTCGACCACTCCCTCCAAGTCCCTCAGCCGCAGTAGCTTCATCCGGTCCGCCTCCTGGGCTGCCTGCTTCAGGCGTTCGTAGTCGACCACCTCGGCGAGGTCGAAAACCGTGCGGGCGACGCTCGTCACCGGGATCCCGCCTTCCACGACGCATTCCTCCGGGCGCAGCTTGCAGCGATGAAGTCGGACACCTTCCCTGCGCATCTGCCCTTGCCGACCGCAGTCGGCATTGACGTCGATCAGCGGCCGGTCTCCCTGCAGGCCCCAGAAGCAGGCGCTGCTCTCGTGACTCAGCACCGCACCCGGACCGCAGGCGAGCACGGCGCCCATCCAGCGCCCGCGCCGGTTGACCCGCAGGTTGCCGGCCGCGTAAACGTCCCGTCGCAGCGGCAGCAGCTGTCCCATCTCCAACATGCCACGGATCGCTTCCGCGCCCAACCCGATCTCCAACAGCTGCCGGCGAGCGACAACCCCGTACTGAGCGTTTGCCAGCGCGGAGACCAGCCGTCCCATCTCCCGCCGCCCACGCCGCGCCTCCCCCCGCTCCCCGACCGGGCGTTTCTGAGGTTGAAGGTTCATATGAACGTCAAAGCTCAGAAACGTCGGTGGTTCGCCCCCCCTTGGCCCGGTGCGGCCTCGAAATGACGCCGCGGCTCGGGGGTCGGGCTCGGGGTGCGGGCGAGGGTTGGGCGTTGGTAATGTCGGAAGCGATGGCTGGCGAGACGATTTCGTTTGCGAGGGGCGCTCCGAGCGCTGACATCCTGCCCCACGAGGCGGTGCGGGACGCGGCGGCGCGGGCGCTCGCCGACGACTGGGAAAAGGCGCTCTCCTACGGGGTCGGGATCGGGCATCCGGGGCTCTGCAAGTGGATCGCCGAGCGCCACGGTGGCCTTGACCCCGCGCAGGTGATGGTCACCAACGGCTCGCTCGAGGGCGGGGCGATGCTCTTCGAGCACCTGCTAGGGCCCGGCGACCGGGTCGTCGTCGAGCAGCCGACCTACGACCGCACGCTGCTGTTGCTGCAGCGGCTCGGGGTCGAGTTGGTGCCGGTGCCGCTGGAGTCCGACGGGCTCGACCTGGCGGCCTTCGAGGCGGCGCTCGCCGAGGGGCCGATCAAGTTCGCCCACGTCATCCCCAACGCTCACAACCCCGCCGGCTGCACGCTCTCCGTCGCGAAGCGCCGGCGGCTGGTCGAGCTGGCCGCGGAGCACGACTTCTGGATCTTCGAGGACGACCCTTACCGCGAGCTTCCCTTCGAGGGGGAGCCGCTGGCGACGATGCTGGAGCTCGACGGCGCCGGCAAGGTGATCCACGCCTCCTCCTTCTCCAAGACCGTCAGCCCCGGCGTCCGGGTCGGCTACCTGGCGGGGCCCGCCGAGGAGATTGCCAAGCTCGCCAAGCGCGCCAACGAGACCTACATCTCGCCGAACATGCTGGCCGAGTCGATCGTCCTCGAGCTCTGCGCCTCCGGCGCCCTCGATCGCAACATCGAGTTCGTCAAGGGCGAGCTGAAGGCGCGCTGCGATGCGCTCGTCGCGGCTCTGGGCGAGCAGATCCCCGAGGCCGAGTTCGTCGTCCCCGAGGGCGGCTACTTCCTCTGGCTCGACCTCGCCGCGGGGACCGACACGGTCGCCCTGCTGGCCGAGTCGAAATCCATCGGCGTCTCCTTCGTCGCCGGCCCCGACTTCATGATCGAGGGCGGCGAGAACAGCCTCCGCCTCTCCTTCGCCCCGGTCCCCGCCGACCAGGCGGCCGAGGGCGTCTCCCGCATTGCCACGGCGCTTGACGCCTGCGGTCGACCAGCGCCGTCTGACCAAGCAGAGCAAGGACGCAGGGAGCGAAGCGTGCTCTGCACGTGAGTGACCGAGGACGCCGCTATGTGCCGGTCATCCGCGCGGTCACTTTGATCGTGCCCTTCATGAAGGGGTGGAAGACGCAGTAGTAGGTGAAGGTGCCGGCCTTTTCGAGCTTGATCGTGGCGCTCTTGCCGGTGTCGATCGGGCCGGTTTCGAAGCCGCCGGCTTCCTTCGAGGTCGCCGTGTGCGGGGTCGAGTCCCGGTTGGTGAACTTGACCGTGGTGCCGACCGCAACGGTGAGGCTCGGCGGCCCGTACTTGTAGTCCTTGATCGTCACGGCTTCGGGGCCGCCGCCGGAACCGGGGGCCGCGCCGGAGCCGCTGCTCGTGGACTGCGAAGAAGAGTCGGTGCCGCCCCCGCCGCCGCAGCCGGCCAGTGGGACCGCGAGGCACACCAGTCCGACCGCGATCGCGGCGAGGAGGGGGCGTATGACACCGACGGTGGGACGGGTGGTTCCCATGACACACCTCTACGGATGATCTCCGGGATCGGATCAGGCCTCTAACCCAATTCCCACGTTTCCCGGCTTGCAGACCCGACTCCGCCCATTTGTGATCCGCCCGGCGGCGACCTCGCGTATGGGACCGACAGATGCGCAAACCACCGAGGAGACAACCCAATGTCTGAGAGCACCAGAACCGAGAAGTCGGACGCGGTGGCGAGCAACGCCGTCGCTCGCGCCGTCAAGGACCCGGTATCGCGGCGCAAGTTCATGGCCCTGACCGGCGGCTCCGCCGCGCTGGCGGCCTTCCTTGCCGCCTGCGGCAGCGACAGCAGCACGACCGCCGGCACGATGCCGACCACGACCAAGAGCGGCAGCAGCGAAACCGAACAGTTCGGCAAGGGCGACATCGGCATCCTCAACTACGCCCTGACGCTCGAGTACCTGGAGACGGCCTTCTACGCCGACGTCGTCAAGAGCGGTCTCTTCAAGGGAGCCGAACTGGCGGCGATCAAGAAGTTCGGCGAAGAGGAGGCAGAACATGTCTCCGCCCTGACCGCCGCGGTCAAGTCGCTCGGCGGCAAGCCGGCGCCGGAACCGAAGACCGAATTCCCGCTGGAAAGCGCGAAGTCGGTGTTGGAACTGGCGGGCACGGTCGAGAACCTCGGCGCCGCCGCCTACCTCGGTCAGGCCGGCAACATCGAAAGCCCCGAAGTGCTGGCCTCCGCACTCGCCATCCATAGCGTCGAGGGCCGGCACGCCGCCGCGCTGAACACGCTGCTCGGCATGTCGATCACCCCGGACGGGGCCTTCGCCAAACCGGCGGACGCTAAGACCGTCCTCAAATCCGTCGAACCGTTCATCGTCAGCTGACGCGGCGAGAAAGCGAAAGGAAAGAGCAATGAGCAACTCAGAACTCGCAAATCCGGAGCTCGCCGAAGTCGAGGTCATCAACGACAGCGGCGACCTCTCCCGCGGCGACGTCATCCTCAAGGGGGCGCTGGCCGCCGGGGCCGTCTACGGCACCTTCATGGTCGGCCCCTTCGTCCGCAAGGCGCTGGCGATGTCCGGCGGCGGTGACGTCGACATCCTCAACTTCGCCCTCACCCTCGAGTACCTGGAGTCGACCTTCTATAAAGAAGCGAAGACCCGGGCCAAGGCGAGCGGCGAACTGAAGAGCCTGATCGGGCTGCTGGCCGACGACGAGCAGCAGCACGTCGAAGCGCTGACGGCGACGATCAAGCAGCTCGGCGGCAAGCCGGTGGCGGAGCCGAAGTTCGACTTCCCCTACAACAACACCGCCGGCTTCCTGAAGCTGGCGCAGACGTTCGAGGACACCGGCGTCAGCGCCTACAACGGCGCCGGCCCGATGATCGAATCGAAAGAAGTGCTCGGCGCCGCCGGCTCGATCGTCCAGGTCGAGGCTCGCCACGCCGCCGCGATCCGGCTGCAGAACGGTGAAGAACCGGCTCCGGACGCCTTCGATCCCTCGCTCGACGAAGCGCAGGTCCTGAAGGCGGTCGAACCCTTCATCGCCTGACGGCGGCGGCGGTTCGAGAGACGAGAAGCGGAAGATAGGTTGAGATGAGCGTCCGAAGAGAGAAGGCCGAGCGGCTGGCCGACGAGGAGCTGATGCCGCTGATCGGGGCCAAGGATCCCGAGGCCTTCGCCGTCTTCTACGACCGCCACGGCGGTGCCGCCTACTCGCTGGCGTACAGAATCGTCGGCGAGCGGGCGGCCGCCGAGGACGTCACCCAGGAGGCGTTCATCTCGATCTGGCGCAGCGGCGCCCGCTTCGACCGGACCCGCGGCAGCGTCCGCTCCTGGATGCTGAGCATCGTCCGCAACCGGGCGATCGACTTCCTCCGCAGCAAGGCCGGCAAGGCGCCGAAGCTGAGCTTCGACGACGACGCGATCCTCGAGCAGCGCCCGTCCGGGGAGCTGACCGAGGAGGAGGCGATGCGGCGCGAGACCGCGAGCGAGGTCCGCGGCGCCCTCGGCGAGCTTCCCGGCGAGCAGTCGAAGGTGATCGAGCTTGCCTACTTCGGCGGCTTCAGTCAATCGGAGATCGCGCGGATGCTTGGCATCCCGCTGGGGACCGTGAAGGGAAGAATGAGGCTGGGATTGGAAAAGATCAGGGGCGAGCTGGCGGAGGGACTGGCATGAACGGCAACGAGCACGAGCGCTGGGAAGAGGACGTCGCCGCCTACATGCTGGGCGCGCTGGAGCCGGAGGACGCGGCCGAGTTCGAGCGCCACGCCGAGGACTGCGAACGCTGCCGTTCGGAGATGCGCTGGCTGACCACGGCGGTCGAGGTCCTGCCCGAAGCGGTCGAGCGCCACGCGCCGCCTCCGGCGCTGCGCCGGCGGCTGCTGGCCGAGGTCGAGGCGGATGCGCGCGAGGCGGGGGTCACGAGCCGAGCCACAGGGCAACGGCGTCCTGCGCCGTGCCGGCTCCTGGTTCGGCGGGCTCGGCTCGGGCACGCTTGACTGGCGCCGGGTCGGCTGGCTGGCGGCGATGCTGCTCGTCGTCGTCGCCCTCGGCGGCTACGCGATCGGCAGCCGCGGCGGAGGTGGTGGCGGTGGTTCGACGGAAGCCTTCATCGCCGGCCATGAACCCGGTGTCACCGCCGAAGTCGTGCGCGAAGGCGACTCGGGCGAAATCCACCTCACCGCGGTCTCGAGCCTGCCGCCCGACCGGGTGCTCGAGGCCTGGGTGCGGCGCGACGGCGAGGTCGAACCGGTCAAGGCCCTGTTCGTCCCCGACGGCGAAGGCAACGCGACGACCAACCTCGGCAACATGCGCGGGGTCGACCTGGTGATGGTCACCACCGAGCCCGCCGGCGGCAGCGAAGCGCCGACCTCGTCGCCGATCGCCGAAATCCCCGTCTCTTAAAGGCGCCTATCGGCCGTAGCGGTCGCTGGACAGCACGAGCTGCTCTGGGATCGCGGCGCGGGGGGCGGCGCCGGGTCGGCGCGGACCGAGACGGTCTCGGCGACGCTGCGGCTGACCTGGTGCTTGCCCTCGGCGGAGGCGATGGTGACGGTCTCGGCATCGGAGCTCTCCAGCTTGCCCTCCAGCCCCGGCTCGAGCCCGGCCTTGCGCAGGTAGTGGAGCAGCTCCTCGGCCTCGTTCTCGAAGCGCAGGACGGTGACGTCGGCGCCGACCTCGACGTCGGCCAGCAGCGAGCCCTGCTCGCGGATCCCCTCGACGATCGGGTGCCCGTGGGGGCAGGTGGTGGCATCGCCGATCGCCGCCCGCATCCGCTCCTCGAGGACCGGCGACATCGCGTGCTCGATCCTCTCGGCCTCCTCGTGGACCTCGTCCCAGGGGATGCCGAGGACGTCGGTGAGGAAGCGCTCGATCATCCGGTGGCGGCGGACGATGTGGCTGGCGTGCTCCCGGCCGGACTCGGTGAAGGAGAGCGATTTGTTCGGGTTGCGCTTGACGTAGCCGTCCTCGATCAGGCGGCCGACCATCTCGTGCACCGTCGGCGGCGAGAGCTGCATCGCGCGGGCGATGTTGGCGCCGGTCATCGGCAGCCCGGCCTCCTCCAGCCAGAAGATGATCTCCAGGTACTCCTGCTCAGCGACGGTTGCGGTCTCCGAGGACAACGGTGCTCCTTTACGGACTCGACGGCGAGGAGCCGATACTAGTGGCTGCTCAGCGCCGCTCAACGAGGGTCGAGACGACCGCCTCGTAGAAGCCGTCGCCCATGCTTCCCTCGGTGACGGTGGCGTTGCTCCACCGGTGCAGGACGGAGCGCAGGCCGGGGTCGCGCTCGGGGCCGTTGGCGACGACGAAGAAGCGTCCGACCGCGGCGGCGACTTCGAGGTCCTCGACCGAGTCGCCGACGGCGATGCAGTCGGCCGGGTCGTAGCCGCGGGCGCGGGCGTGGGCGGCGACCGCGGCGGCCTTGCTGACCCGCAGCGGGACCAGGTGGTAGGCGTGGGTGTGGCCCTCGATCGCCGTCATCGGGGTTCCGATCGCGCCGTTGTCGAGCAGCCGCAGGTCGTCGTCGCCGTGCTCGCCGAGCAGGGCGTTGGCTTCGTCGACGTCGACTTTGCCGCGGAAGAGGTGGGAGTGGACGCGGCCGTGGTGCCAGGGGGAGTGGTACTCGAGCCGCCCCGGAAAGTGGTCGAAGAGCAGCCGCGGGATCCCCCGCGCCTCGATCTGCTCGTAGATCGTGCCGACCTCGTTCGGCGCCATCTCGCCGGTCATCAGCGTCTCCTCCCCGTCGATCGCGAAGGCGCAGCCGGCCTCGTAGATGTAGGAGGTCTGGCCCATCAGGCGGGCGGCCTCGTGGACCTGGGGCCGGCGCCGGCCGGACATGATCACGACCTCGGCACCGGCCCGGCTGCAGGCCTCCAGGCCACGGGCCTGGGCCATCGAGAAGGCTCCCCCGGCGTCCCGGAAGAGCACGCCGCCGGGCCCCAGCAGGGTCCCGTCGAGGTCGGTGTAGACGCAGCTCAGCGACATGGCGCGGTCGCTACCGTAGCGACGATGCGATGGCGGCTGACCGACACGACCCTCGACCTGGCGCAGCCGCTGGGCGCCGGGATCGTCAACGTCACCGTCGACTCGATGTTCGAGGGGGCGCGCAGCGGCACGCCGGAGCAGGCGGTGGCTGACGGACTGGCGCTGGTCGAGGGCGGCTTCGACATGCTCGACGTCGGGGCCGTCGCCGCCAAGGCCGGGCCGCCGGTGACGGCCGACGACGAGGCCGCGGCGCTGGTCCCGGCGATCGCGGGGCTCGCCGCGGCAACGCGTGGTTCCCTTGTCCCCTCAGAGGACCCAAAGGAACCACGCGATGGGGAGGGGGTGCCGATTTCGGCGGACACGTTCTCCCCCGAGGTGGCGCGGCGGGCGCTCGGCGCCGGCGCCCAGGCGGTCAACGACATCTCCGGCGGCTCGGAGGAGATGTTCGACCTCGTCGCCGGCGCGGGCTGCGGCTACGTGCTGATGCACATCGAGGGGCCGCCGCGGGTCGACCGGCCGTGGCGTGAGTACGACGATGTCGTCGACCACCTCAGGTCCTGGTTCGAGGGGCGAGTCGAGCTCGCCCGGGAGCTTGGGGTCGCGGAGGAGCAGATCGCCATCGACCCCGGACTCGACTTCGACCTCAGCCCCGACCAGGACCTGGAGATCCTGCGGCGGCTCGGCGAGCTGCGCTCGCTGGGGTCTGGCGCTCTACGTCTCGCTCTCGCGCAAGGACTTCATCGGCGCCGTCCTCGCCGGTTCCTGGGAGGAGCGGCTCGGCGCGGCGAGCGCGAGTGGGGCACCGTCGCCGCCGTCGCCCTGGCCGTCCGCGAGGGCGCCGACGTATTGCGCATCCACGACCGGTCCTCCCTCCAGGCGATGCGCGTAGCCGGTCAGATCACCAGGGCCGACGGGACGATTTGTCGTCCCACGATTGACAAATCGGCCCGTCGGCGGGGGGCTTGATGGCGCGCGGCGGGTTGCTTGAGCACCAGTGGTCGGTGGCGATCGGGCCGGCGGTTCGCGATGGACGGATCGTTGCCGAGAGCTCGGAGGACGCACGGCGGGCCCGGCCGGTCGGGCTGCCGGACTCGCTCGATCCCGGCTTCGCCGCGGCCCTGCGGCGCGGCGGGATCGAGAAGCTCTACACGCATCAGCTCAAGGCCTACGAGGCGGCGGCGCACTCGAACCTGGCGATCACCAGCGGCACCGCCTCGGGCAAGAGCCTGGCCTTCAACCTGCCGGTGCTCGACGGCATCGCCCGCGACCCGAAGACCCGCGCCCTCTACCTCTACCCGACCAAGGCGCTGGCGCAGGACCAGGCACGCAAGCTGGCCCAGCTGCGCCCGCCGGGGCTGCGCGAGGCGATCTACGACGGCGACACTCCGAAGGAGGAGCGGCCCGCGATCCGACGCCAGAACAACCTCGTCCTCACCAACCCGGACATGCTCCATGTCGGCGTCCTGCCCCACCACAAGGGCTGGGGCAACTTCTTCGCCAACCTCGGCTGGGTCGTGGTCGACGAGGCCCACACCTACCGCGGCGTCTTCGGCTCCCACGTCGCCAACGTCCTGCGGCGGCTGCGGCGGGTGGCGCGCCACTACGGCGCCGAGCCACGCTTCCTGCTCGCCTCGGCGACGATCGCCAACCCGGTCGACCTGGCCGAAGACCTGGTCGGCACGCCGTTCCAGCTGATCGACGACGACGGCGCCCCGCGGGCCGGGCGCGAGGTGGCGATGTGGAACCCGCCGCTGATCGACAAGGCGACCGGGACGCGGCGCTCGGCGCTCTCGGAGGCCGCCGACCTGCTGGCCGAGCTGGTCTCCCAGAACGTGCGCACGATCTGCTTCCTCAAAAGCCGGCGCGGGATCGAGCTGATCCAGCGCTTCGCCCGCGAAAACCTCGAGCGCCGCGGCAAGCCGGAGCTGGCGGCGCGGATCGCCCCCTACCGTGGCGGCTACACGTCGCAGCAGCGGCGGGCGATCGAGGAGCGGCTCAGCTCCGGCGAGCTGCTGGCGGTGGTCGCGACCGACGCGCTGGAGCTGGGGATCGACGTCGGCGAGCTCGACGCCGCGATCTGCGTCACCTTCCCCGGCACCGTCGCGAGCCTGCGGCAGATGTGGGGCCGGGCCGGGCGGCGGCGGCGCGGGCTGGCGGTCTACGTCGCCGGCCAGGACGCGCTCGACCAGTTCTTCTGCCGCCACCCGGAGGAGTTCCTCGACCGCCCGGTCGAGGCGGCGATCCTCGATCCCGAAAACGACCAGATCGCCTCCCGGCACCTTGTCGCCGCCGCCTACGAGCTGCCGCTGAGCGACGCCGACGACGAGTTCTTCGGACCGGGCTGGCGCGGGCGCGCCGAGCGGCTGCTGGCGGCCGGGGAGCTGCGCAACGCCGGCGGCCGGCTGGCGCCGCGGCGCAGCGAGTTCGTCGCCTCGCGGGTCCCGCTGCGCTCGGCCTCCTCGGACTCGGTCGCGGTGATCGAGCGCGACGCGGGGGAGATGCTGGGACTGGTCGAGGCCGAGCGCGCCTTCACGACGATCCACCCCGGTGCGATCTACCTCCACCTCGGACGCTCCTACGAGGTCGAGCGGCTCGACATCTCCGAGCGCCGGGCGCTGGTCTCCAGCTTCGACGGCGACTGGTACACGCGGCCGAAAAAGGAGACCGAGATCTACATCGAACGGACCCACGAGCAGCGTCGAGGTGGCGGGGGTGCAGCTCAACTTCGGCGAGGTCTCGGTGACCGAGCAGGTGATCGCCTTCCAGCGGGTCTCGATCTCCGAGCAGGAGCCGATCGACATCGTCGCCCTTGAGCTGCCGGAGCAGAGCTTCGTCACCCAGGCGCTCTGGTACGTGCTGCCGGAGCGGCTCAGCGCGGCGCTGCCGCTCCGACGTCCTGCTCGGCGCCCTGCACGCGACCGAGCACGGCCAGATCGCGGTCCTGCCGCTGATCGCGATGTGCGACCGCTGGGACATCGGCGGGCTCTCGACCAACGTCCACTTCCAGACCGGCCGGGCGACGATCTTCATCTACGACGGCCACCCCGGCGGGGTAGGGATCACCCGGCGCGGCTACGACGAGTTCGAGCGCCTGCTCGGCGATGCCGAGCGCCTGATCGCCGAGTGCCCCTGCGAGTCCGGGTGCCCCTCCTGCGTGCAGAGCCCGAAGTGCGGCAACCTGAACGAACCGCTGCACAAGGCGGGCGCCCTGGAGCTGATGGGGCTGATGCGAGGCGGGTCGGCCTGAGTTCGGCGGAGACGCTTGGGTGCCGGCGACAGCCGACTCCCTCCGCGTCGTCGGCGGGGTGACGGGCGCCGCCTGGCGCCGCACAACTCGCTCAGCCGCCGGCGCCGTCCCCAACTCATTTCACCGCCGACGTATCTGAGGTTCGACCCCACTGTGGGGGCGTTAGCTCAGAAACGTCAGGGACCGGGCCAGAGTTCGCGCAGGGCGAGGATCGCGAAGGCATGGGACCAGGCGAGCGGGGTGGTCGAGCGGGGGATGCCGGTCCGCGCGTCAACCCGCTCGGGGAGCGAGCCGGCCGGGGTTGCGGCGCGGCGTAGGTCGGCGAGCAGGCGCAGGGCGGCGTGGCGGTCCGTGCCCGCGCGGCGAGGGGCGCGGGAGGCTTCGCCTTTGGCCAGCGCGGCGAGGCTCCAGGCGCTCCAGGCGGTCGGTGCCGTCCAGGGATCGACGCCACCGCTCCAGCCGCTGCCCGGCGTGATCCCGTACCGGGTCTGATCCCTGGCCAGGTTCAGCAGCGTCCGCCGCACCACCGGGAAGAGCTCCGGCAGCGGGAACGGCCGCACCGCCCAGGCCGCGGCCGAGTCGAGACCTGATCCCGAATCGCCGGCGCGCCGCACGAGCCCCGCCTCGGTCCCGAACGCGCGGGCGATCTGCCGCGCCACGACCGACGTGTCTGAGGTCTGGCGTTCATATGAACCCCCAAGCTCAGACACGTCCGCGGTGAGGGCGGTGGTGGCGATCGCGTTGCCGAGGTATTCGCCGCCGTCGCCCTCCTGGTAGTCGGGACGGTTGCGCCATTGGGCCGGTGTGCCGGAGGAGGCGAGGCCGGTGGCGCGGGCCGCAGCCGCGATCCAGCCTGCGGCGTCACCCTCGGGGCCGCGCCCCGGGACCGGTTCGCCGCGGGCTCGGAAACGGGCCGCCGCGCCGGGGTCGAGGGCGAGCAGCCGCTTGGCGACGCGGCGGGCGAGGGAGCGATAGCCGGATGCCTTGAGCGCCAGCGCCGCGGCGGCCGCGTCGCGGGGCCAGACGTAGGCCCAGCCGTCGCGGGCGCCGGCGGCGACGGCGCCGGTGAGGCGGCTGGTCAGCGCCCGCAGGGTCAGCAGCGAGCGCGCGTACATCCCTCGCGCCCAGGCCGGCGCCTCGCTGTCGACCGGCCGGGCGCGGGCCAGCCAGCGGCGATCCCCGCGGGCGGCGGCCTGAATCAGGCCGCCGCATCGGCGCAGGCAGAGGTGCCAATCGCGGCGGTCCTCCACGTCGATGCCGACGCTCGTCCTCACCCCGGTGCCCGCCGGCGCGTCGGCGCGCATCTCGACCGCCAGCGAGCTCCCGGAGACAGCGGCCGTCACGATCGCCACGACGGGCCCGAACCGCGCCACGGTTCGCACCACATTCGTTCCCGACAGGTAGCGCTGGGAGACCGAGTCGGCCCGCCAGAGTGGCAACGCCGGCCCTCCCGCGACGCTCACCCGCGGCACGATCCCCGTGCCCGCCGCAACCGTCCCAACCGCTTGCCGAGCTGCCGGGTTGTCGATCAGCGCCGGCCCTGTCGGGCTCGGTCGCAGGTCGACCACGTCGCCGTAGGCGTCGATTGCCGCCGTCAACCCGCCGCTGCCGGCGACCGCGGTGCCGAGAAACGGCGGTGGCAGCCCCGGCAGCGCCGCCGGGGTGCGCGGATCGCTCCCAGAGCCGCCCGAGACGAGCACCAGCCCCACCGCTACCACGGCCACCAGCCCCACCGCTGCACGAGTCCAGGCCACGACCTAATGCAATCAGCCCGATTGCCGCCCGGTCGCTAGCCTTCCCGCAGCGCAGGCCGCGCCGCGCTCCAGGCCAGGTAGCTCAGTTGGTAGAGCACACGACTGAAAATCGTGGTGTCGCCGGTTCGAATCCGGCCCTGGCCATCCCATTGCAGAGCGAAAAGCGCCGCGCGAGCGCGGTATCGGCGGCCGCCGGGTCGGCTGCCAGGCGGAACGGGGTCGAGCAGCCAGAGGCGCTCGAGCACCGCCCGGTAGGGACGGGCGGCGTCCTTGGACAGCTGCTGACCCTCGTCGCCGGTCGCCGCCGCCTGGATCCATGCGAATTACTCGGGCCCCTACGACCCGGTCGAAATACCATAGGCGTGCGTTGGAGCGGGCGGGACCCAACAGTCAGGCATCGGCAGCGCGGGAGCCGGATCGCGCGGATGCTCTGCGCGCGGCCGTAGGCAGCGCCCAGGCGGGTCGGGGGAGGATGCTGTTGGTCAGCGGACCGGCCGGGATCGGCAAGACCCATCTGCTGCGGGCGACCGCCGCATCGGCTCGTCCGGACCTGATCAGGTTGTTCGCGCGCGGCACCGAACTGGAGCGCGAGTTGCCGTTCGGCGCGGTGCTCCAGCTGCTCGAGGCACCGGTGAGACAGTCGCCCGAGCTGCTCACCGGCGCGGCGGGCATGTCGAGGCGGCTGTTCTCCCTGGATCCAGGTCCCGGAACGTTCGGCGACACGGAGGGCCAGCATCTGCTCATCCACAGCCTCTACAGGCTGGTGGCCGACCTCGCGGCCCGGCGGCCGCTGGCTCTGCTCGTGGACGACGCCCACGAGCTCGACGCGCCGTCACTGCGCTTCCTGGCCTACCTCGGACGCCGGGTCGCCGATCTACCGGTCCTGTTGGCGGTCGTGCTACGTCCCGCCTACCCGGGGGCCGAGGCGCGTCTGCTCGGCGAGTTGGCCAAGACGCCGGGAGCGGTGCGGATCGAGCCCCGCCCGCTTCCCGAGACGGCGGTGGTCGAGACGGTCGCCGCAGCGCTCGGTGGCCCGCTGCATCCCGCCTTCGCCCGCGAGTGCTTCTCCCTCACCGGCGGCAACCCGTCGTTGGTCCGCGAGCTGGCCCGGGGCCTCGCCGAGCATGGAGCAGCGGGGTCCGATCGGGACCTCGAGCTGCTGCGGCGGATCGGTCCGGAGCCGGTCGCCTGGGCGGTCCAGGCCACGCTCCGCAGGCTCTCCGAGCCGGCCTCGGCGGTCGCGCGAGCGGTCAGCGTCTTCGATACGCATGGCACGGTCGAGCTCACCGCCGCCCTGGCCGGCGTCGACGTGGACGCGGCACGAGACGCGATCAGCGAGTTGCAGGTCGCCGGCCTGGTGGAGGGCGAGACCCGGTTGTCCTTCGCGCAGCCGCTCATCGGGCAGGCGATCCGGGTCTCGATACCACCGGCAGAGAGGGCGTCGCTGCACGGCAGGGCCGCAGAGCTGCTCGCGGAGCGGGGGGACCCGGCGGCGGTCGCCGCCCACCTGCTGCTCAGTCCCGCCGCCGGCAGGCCGTGGGCGGCGCAGGCATTGGTCCGCGCGGCAGACCAGGCACGCCGGGGGTCGAGCCCGGACAGGGCGGTCGAGTTGCTGGAGCGCGCGCTGGAAGAGCCCCCGACGCCCGAGCAGCGGCCGCATGTCCTCGCCGACCTTGCCCGCGCGCAGGCCACGATCGGTGACCCTGCCGGCGTGGGCACGTTCGCCGCGGCGATCGCCGAAACGGAGCAGGACGAGGATCGGGCACGACTCCTGCTCGGTCTGTCCCGGGCCTACCAGGATCAGGCCCGCTTCGGCGAGGCCGCGGAGACCGCCGCGCTGGGGCTGCGCATCGATTTCGCCGACGACCGGTTGCGAACCGAGCTCGCCGCGGCGCACGACACGGCCGCCATCTGGACCTCCTCGGACAGCGAAGAGGACCACGGTGCGATCGAGCGCATCCCCGGGATGAACGATCTGATCGCGGAGGCTCGCGAGCGACTCTTCACCGGGCGCGACCACAAGGCCGCCGCCGACCTGGCCCGGAAGGTGTGGGCCGGCGCCGTGAGCCTACCTGGAGGGGGGACGGACGATCCCACCGCGATTCGCCTCTTCGCGGTCCTTCACAATGCCGACGCCGAGCAGGAGGCGATCGCGATGGCCGATCGCTGCCTCGCCGCCGCGCGCTGGTCGGGCTCGCGGATGGACATCGCGACCTGGCAGCATATGCGCGGGCACGCGCTCGCCTACGCGGGCCGCCTCGACGAGGCCGAAACGGAGCTGCGCGCGGCCTTCGCGACGCGCGAGGAGGGCTGGTCCGCGTGGCTTCCTATCAACGCCTCGGCGCTGGTCTACCTGCTGATCGAGCGCGACGACCTCGTGGGCGCCGATGCCGTGCTCGCGGCTGCCGACGACTTCGTCCTGCACCCCCGCCAGAGCCCGATGTGGGCGATGACCGAGGCCGCGCGTGGGCGTCTGGAGCTGGTGCGCGGCGATCCCGAGCGGGCGCTCGAGATCCTCGAGGAGACGGGGCGCCGCATGTCGACCGAGCTCAGGATCTCGAATCCGGCATGCTCTCCGTGGCGATCGGACTGCGTGGTCGCGCTGGCGGAGCTGGGGCGAACCGAGGAGGCGATCGCGCTTGCTGACGAGGACCTCGCGCGCGCCGAGGCCTGGGGTGGGCCGCGGGCTCTCGGCGGCGCGCTGCGCGTGCGCGGGTTCGTGGCCTCGCCCGGCGAGCGACTCGGCTGGATGACCCGCGCGGTCGAGGTTCTCGAAGGCAGCGAGACCCGGCTGGACCATGCGTACGCGGTCTATGCGCTCGCCCGCGCTCAGAGGGAGGCGGGGGACGCAGCGCCGCCCGAGGCACTGCGGGTGGCGCTCGACCTGGCCGAGCGGTGCGGCGGGCGGGCGCTGGCGCGCCGCGCCCTTGCCGAGCTTCACGCGGCCGGCAGCAGACCCCGTCGCCTCCGGCTCGAAGGACCCGAGTCGCTCACCGAGCGCGAGGCCGTGATCGCGGATCTGGCGAGCTCCGGAATGACTAACGGCGAGATCGCTGAGCAGCTGGTGGTGACGTCGAGGACGGTGGCGTTCCACCTCGGCAACGCCTACCGAAAGCTCGGCATCTCCGGACGCGACGAACTGACCGCGGCGCTCGATTCGTCGACCGACTGACCGACTTACAGGTTTTCAGCGACCCGCTTACAGGGTTTTGCTTGGGGCGTCGATTCGCGCCTACGCTCGCCGCCGGTGAGCATCCGGAGCCACAGCTTGAAATGGATCGGCGGTCCGCTGGTCGCGGCTGCGGTCGCCCTTGTCGGCGCCGCGCCCGCCTCCGCGCTCGCCGAACGGCCGCTGCCGGCCTCCGACTACACGACCCACGCGCTGTGCGGCGCCCCGGCTCCGGGCCACGCTTCCTGCTTCGCGGTCAGGCTGGTGCCGCAGACGGCCGCGGCCCGCGCCCACTCGACGCCGATCGGGTTGACGGTGCACCACCCGGTCGAACCGGCGAGCGCCGCCGATGGCGCCTACGGGCTGCGACCGCAGGACCTGCACAGCGGCTACTCGCTGCCGACCTCGGCCACCGTCTCGCAGACGGTGGCGATCGTCGACGCCTACGACGACCCGACGGTCGAAGAAGACCTCACCCACTATTCGCAGGAATTCGGGTTGCCGTCCTGTACCCACGCCGACGTCTGCTTCACCAAGGTGAACCAGACGGGCGAAGAATCGAACTACCCCGGGTTCGAATCGGGCTGGGCCGGTGAGATCGCACTCGACGTCGAGAGCGTCCATGCGGTCTGCCAGAGCTGCCACATCCTCCTGGTCGAGGCGACCAGCTCGAGCACGGCGGCGCTCGAAGCGGCCGAGAACACGGCGGTGAGCATGGGCGCCACCGAGGTCTCCGACTCCTTCGGCGGGCCCGAGCCGGTGGTCGAAGGCTCTGCCTTCGACCACCCCGGAACCGTGATCATCGCCTCCACCGGGGACGACGGATACCTCAACTGGAGCTCTTCCAGACTCGGCTACGCGGGCCACCCGAACTATCCGGCCTCCTCCCCCGACGTCGTCGCGGTGGGCGGAACCCGGTTGACCCTGAACGGAGGGAGCCGGACCGGGGAGACGGTGTGGAACGATGGCTCGACGCTGGGTGGCGGGGCTGGGGCCGGGGGCGGCGGCTGCAGCGAACATCCGAGCGCGCAGTCCTGGCAGCAGGGGGTGCCCGACTGGGCGGAAGTCGGCTGCGGCGAAAAGCGCGCGGCGGCGGACGTCGCCGCCGACGGCGACCCCTACAGCGGCGTCGCCGTCTACCGGGCCGGGAGCTGGTCGACCGTCGGCGGCACCAGCCTCGCTGCGCCGATCATCGCCTCGACCTTCGCCCTCGCCGGCGGCTCCGGCGGCGTCGCCTATCCGGCGCAGACCCTGTACGGCCATCTCGGCTCGAGTGCGCTGTACGACGTCACCTCCGGGTCCAACGGGGAATGCACGAAGGCGTTCGACGGAGTCGGAAAGTCCGCGGGGTGCACGGTCGTCGAAGAGGAACAGGACTGCCAGTCGAAGTTGATCTGCCGCGCGGCCACCGGCTACGACGGTCCGACCGGTGTCGGCACGCCGGCCGGCCTCGCCGCCTTCGCGCCGCCGGCGCCGAGGGTCAGCTCGGTCGCCCCGAGCGAAGGCGACCTCGGCACCGACGTGACGATCGAAGGCGAACACCTGAAGGGCGTGGGCTCGGTCGAATTCGGCGGCGTCCCCGCGACGCACGTGGTCGAAGTCTCGGCGACCGAGCTGACGGCGCTGGCGCCGGGGCACGCGCCGGGCCAGGTCGACGTCACCGTGAGCACGGGCGGGGGCACCAGCGCCATGAGCAGCGCCGATCACTTCACGTACCTGCCTGCGCCGGCGATCGGCGCAGTCGCGCCGGCGCGGGGGCCGACCACGGGCGGCACCGAAATCACGATCGCCGGCGAACGCCTCGAAGGTGTCGAAGCAGTCTCCCTGGACGGCGGCGCCGCCACGGGCCTGACGCAGGTGTCCCCGTCGGAAGTCAGGGCGATCAGCCCTGCCCACGCCGCGGGAGAAGTCGAGGTGACGGTCCAGGCGCACGGCGAAACCAGCGAAGCCACGGCGCTCGGTCGCTTCACCTACGTGGAACCGCCCACCGTGACCGCCGTGGAGCCCGGCCGCGGCACCGTGGCCGGCGGCACCGAGGTGACGATGGAAGGCGCGCATCTCGCCGAAGTGAGCGCGGTCCATTTCGGCGCCGCCGCCGCGACCGACGTGGTTGAAGTCTCGGCGACCAAGCTCACTGCGACCTCTCCCGCCCACGCCGAAGGCACCGTCGACGTGACGGTGACGACGCCGGGCGGCACCACGGCCACCTCAGCAGCCGACGAGTTCGAATACGCGCCGCTGCCGGTGGTCGAAGGCGTGGCGCCGGCCGAAGGCCCGATCGCCGGCGGCACGTCGGTCACGATCACCGGTCACGATTTCGGCGGGGCGAGCGCGGTCGCGTTCGGCGGGGCCGCCGCGGCGAGCTTCACCGTCAGCTCCGGCGGAGAAATCGTCGCCACCGCGCCCGCCCATGCGGAAGGACGGGTGGACGTCTCCGTGACGACGCCGGCCGGCACCTCCAACGTCGAACCGGCCGACGGATTCACCTACGTGGCCGCGCCGGGGAACGTCTCGCCCCCGGCGATCGCGGGCTACCCGATGGAAGGCCGCACGCTGCGCGCCTCCGACGGGACCTGGACCCACGCCCCGACCTCGTTCGCCTACAGGTGGCTGCGCTGCGACTCGGGCGGCGGCAACTGCGTCGAAATCGGCGGCGCGACCGCGCGGACGTATCGGCTGGCCGCAGCCGACGTCGGCGGCAGGATCGAGGTCGAAGTCATCGCGCGCAACGCCGGCGGCAACGGAACCGCGACCTCGGCGGCGACGAGCGCGGTGGTCGCCCGGGCGAGCCAGTCGTTCACCTGGAGCGGGGCGACGCCGAGGAGCTCCGGCGGCGCCGCGGACGCTTGGAGCACCGGCGGCAACTGGGAAGGCGGTACCGGCCCGAGCGAAGCGCTGAACGTCGGAACGCTGACGCTGCCCTCGCTGGCGAGCAACAGCAACTGCGAAGGCTTCCCGCCGGTCGATGCCTGCTACCAGAGCCGCAATGACATCGCCGAAGTCGAAGTCGAAAAGGTCGTCGTCGCGGACCACTACCCCTACATCCTCTACGGCGAACCGTTCACGCTCGGCAGCGGCGGGATCGAAGCGCTCTCCGGGGGCACGGACGGAGAAGGGTTCACGCCCTCCTTCCGCATGCCGATCGCCCTCGGCACCGACCAGCATTGGACGGTGGAAGGCACCGGCCGCTCATCCCACGGCGTCGGCGGCCTCGAATTCCAGGAACCGATCAGCGGCGAATCTCACAGCCTGGAGATGGACTTCAGCGAAGAAGCCGGGGTGTCGTTGGTCGGCAGCCCCGACAACGAGGTGGGCGCGGTGACGATCAGCGGCGCCAACCCGGCGAAGACCGGTGCGGAAGCTGCAGAAAACGGGCTCCTCGGGATCGGATCCGAGGCCGGCGAAGAACCCGGGCTGAACGCGACCGACGGCAACCCCGTGCACCTGAAGGACGTCGCGATGCTGGGCCACGGCATCACGGGGCCGCTCACCGTCGAAGGCGGCGAGCTCGACGTCGCCAGTCCGGCTCCCCCCGGAGAAGGAGATCCGTACGGCCAGCTGCGGGTCAACGGGACCGTGAGCCTGGACTCCGCGACGGAAGCCAGCTTCGCCTACGGCGAAGGGGCGACCGCCGGCACGACCTACACGCAGCTCGAAGCCGCCGGCAACGTCGACCTCGGCGGCGCCAAGCTCTCGCTGATCAGCGACATCATCTCCTACCCGAGCTGCGCCGAAGTCCCGGCGGGCAGCGAACTGGAACTGGTGCGGACGAGCGGGAACGTGGAAGGCAGCTTCGCGGACGTGCCGAACGGGACGCGCCTCGACTCCTGCACCTACGCGGACGGCCCGGTGATGGAAATCCTCTACGACCAGCACTCGGTGGTGGCGAAGTCCCTGGGGCCGATCCCGTACAGCTTCAGCTTCGCGCGCCCCTACGTCAGCGGTGTCGAACGCGAAGGGGAAACGCTGACGGCCATCCACAGCTACTGGGGAAACAGCCCCACCTCCTACACCTACCAGTGGCTGCGCTGCGACTCGGCGGGCAACTGGCTGCGCTGCGATCGCAGGGGCGAGCAGCGATGAATACACGCTGACCAGCGCGGATGCCGGCCACCGGTTCGAGGCCGAAGTCACCGCCCACAACAGCCATGGCTCGGCCTCGGCGACCACTTCCCCCACGGGCGTCATCGCCGCCGCGCCGAAGCCGGTCAACACCGCCCTGCCGACGATCAGCGGCGCGGCGGCCGAAGGCCAAGCGCTGAGCGCGCACGTCGGCAGCTGGGAAAACAGCCCCACCTCCTACGCCTACCAGTGGCTGCGCTGCGACGCCGGCGGAGCCAGCTGCGCGGCGATCTCTGGCCAGGTGGGCACCGTCTATTTCCTCGCCGCCGCCGACGTCGGCCACACGATCCGGCTCGAAGTCCTCGCCAGGAACGTCAACGGCTCGGCCTCGGCGAGGTCGGAACCGACCGCGGAAGTGACGCCGCCCGTGCCCGCGGTGTCGTTCGAACAACCCAGCGTGGCCGGTACCGCGACCGTCGGCGAAACGGTGGTCGCCAATCACGGGCAGTGGACCCACAGCCCCGGCTCCTACAGCTACCAGTGGCTGCGCTGCGACGCGGGCGGCGGCAGTTGCTCTGTCATCGCCGGGGCGAGCGCACAGCTCTACCCGGTCGTCAGCGCCGACGCCGGCCATACCCTGGAGGTCGAAGTCGCCGCTCATAACGGCACTGCCGTGGGTACCGCGACCTCCCCGCCGAGCGCGGTCGTCTCCGCGGCTTCTCCGCCCGCCAACACCTCGCCACCGACGATCTCGGGTGGCACGACCGAAGGCGAATCGCTCACCGCAGACCCGGGCAGCTGGGAACACGCCGGCGCCTTCGCATACGAATGGCTGCGCTGCGACTCGGCCGGCGCCAACTGTGTCTCAATCGCTGGCGCGGCGGGCTCGAGCTACACGCTGACCGGCGCCGACGTCGGGCACCGGATCGAGGTCCGGGTCTCGACCTCGGGCCCGGGAGGGTCCACCCCGGCCACCTCGGCCGCGACGACGGTCGTCGCTGCGCAGCAGTCCGCGGGCGGCGGTAAAAGCGGCGGCGGGAACGGAGGCGGCGGCGGCTCGGGGACCGGTGGCGGCACCGGAGGCAGCGGGGCGTCCGTTGCCTCGGGCACGGCGGTGGCGGCCGCAAAGGCGCCGGTCAAAGGCGGTAAGGCCGCCGTCGCGCTGCACTGCACCGGGGCCGGGCCCTGCAGCGGCACCCTCCTGCTCCAGGTCGCCGCGACCGGCAAGCACCACACGAAGCGCCGGACCTCCCAGCGGAGCCTTCTGACGATCGGGCGGGCAAGCTTCTCATTCGCCACGGGCGGCGACGCGACCGTCTCGGTCCACCTCACCGGCAAGGGAAGGGCCCTGCTGCGCAAAGCGGGCAAGAAGGGCCTCCACGCGCGGCTCGCCGGCACCGGCCTTGCCCCCAGGCGGCTGAAGCTGGTCGGCTGAGCCACGCTCAGGAGGCCGATGACTCCGGCAGCCCCGCGAGCTCGGGCGAGCGCACCCGCGACGAGGAGCATGGGGCAACCCCTGCCCCCTGGCGGCCATCCCCTGGAAGCCGCACATGAGGTCGGCCGGCGGAACCGGAATATCACGGGGTCCTCGAGGGCGAACCGCTGCCGTATCGACATACATACTCGACGTAAAAATCGTGGTGTCGCCGGTTCGAATCCGGCCCTGGCCACTGGATGCATCAGGACTGAAGCGCGAAACGCGCGCCACGTCCTGCGGCGGTGGTAGATCCTGCGCTGTGCAGGTGACGAGACACCCGGGGCGCAAGCTGGCGGCGATCTACCTCGGCGGCGTCGTCGGGGCGCTGATCCGGGTCGGTCTGGCCCAGGCGTTCCCGCCCGATCCCGGCACCTGGCCGTGGCCGACCTTCGCCGTCAACATGGCCGGGGCGCTGGCGCTCGGCTACTTCTTTGCGCTCTTCCGCGACCACCCGGAGGAGAGCCTGCATCACCCCTTCCTCGGGACCGGGATCTGCGGCACGCTGACGACCTTCTCGACCCTGCAGCTGGAGCTCTACGAGCTGGTCGACGGCGGCGATCTCGGCCTCGCCGCCGCCTACTGCGCCGTCACCGTCGCCGCCGGCTACCTCTTCGTCCGGCTCGGGATCGAGTTCGAGCGTCGGCAGCGACCGCGGCGGGCGGCGCTGTGAGCATCGCTGCCTGGATTGCGGTCGGCCTGCTCGGCGGCCTCGCCGCCGGCGCCCGCTTCCTGATCGACTTCGAGATCTCGCTGCGCGCTCGTGGGCCCTTCCCGGTCGGGATCCTCGTCGTCAACCTCTCCGCCTCGATCGCGCTCGGGTTCGTCGCCGGGGCGGCGCTGCACGGCGAGGCGCTGGCGATCGTCGCCGGCGGCGGCATCGGCTCCTTCTCCACCTTCTCGACCTGGATCCTCGACTCCCACCGCCTCTCCGCCGCCGGCCTGCCCCAGGTCGCCTGGCTCAACATCGCCCTCTCGATCGTCCTCGGCTTCGCCGCCGTCGCCCTCGGTCACCTCATAGGCACCCGGCTCTAAGCCGGACCGCGTGGGAGCGGGGAGGGTCTCCCCGGAACCTCCCCGCTGTTGTGACGGGGAGACCCTCCCCATCTCCCTTCACTGTCCGCTCACCGTCTCTAATTTGATTTGGGAGATGGAAGAGCAGACGCAGATCGACGCGTTGATGGCCAGCCCGGCGGTTGCCGAGCCCGAAAGCGAGCTGGCCCGGGTTGCCCTCCGCGACTGCGAGGACGGGCAGCGGGTCCGCGGGGTCTACGCGGTTCGCGAGCGCGAGTTGCGGCGCAAGAAGAACGGCGATCCCTGGCTGCGGCTCAGCCTCGGTGACGCGAGCGGGACCGCCGAGGCGGTCTGCTGGGAGGACGCGGAGGCGCTGTACGCGCTCGCGGCTCCGGGCACTCCCGTCTTCGTCACCGGTGTCTTCGAGGTGAGCGAACGGTGGGGGGCGAAGGTCAAGCTGACCGGGCTGCGCGAGGCCGAGGCGCACGAGTACGAGACCGAGGACCTGGCGGCCGAGTCCCACGTCTCCGCCGAGCGGCTGGAGAGCGACATGCGCTCGCTGCTGGCGACGGTCCAGAACCCGCAGCTACGTCACCTGCTCGACCTCTTCTTCGGCGAGGACTCGGAGACCTGGCCGCGCTTCCGCGATGCGCCGGCGGCGAAGGTCTACCACCAGGCCTACCGCCACGGGCTGCTCGAGCACACGCTCTCGGTCGCCCAGGCGGTCAGCGCCGCCGCCAACTTCTTCCCCGGCATCGACCGCGAGGTCGCCGTCACCGGGGCGATGCTGCACGACATCGGCAAGATCGTCGCCTACAACGACGACCCGCTGGCGATCGACCTGACCGACGCCGGCCGGCTCGAAGGCGAGATCCCGCTCGGCTACTACACCGTGCGCCGGGCGATCGAGGATGTCCCCGGCTTCGACCCGGCGCCGGCCCAGGCCGTGCTCCACATCATCCTCAGCCACCACGGCCAGCTCGAGCACGGCTCGCCCGTCGTGCCCGCCACCCGCGAGGCCGTCCTCGTCCACATGATCGACAACCTCGGCGGCCGGCTCGGCAGCTTCGACCGCCTCGAGCGCCAGCTCCCCGCCGGCGAGTCCTGGTCGGGCTTCGACCGCGCCCTCTCGGGCTCGGCCTACTTCGGCCAGCGCGCCGCCTGACCGGCCTGCGCCTCAGCTTCCCGAGCGGCAGGCGCGCCGCTTCCTCGAAGCGGCTCAGCAGCGCGAACAGTTCCTTGGCCTCCCAGCTGTCGCCCTTCTTCTGGTTGCGATGGCGGGTCAGGATCCTCTCCGACCCCAGCTGCGCGAGTGCGTTGATCGTCGCCGGTCGTGAGCGTCCGATCTCCTTCTCCGCGATCGCCGCGGTGATCACCGGATACTTCGGCAGGACGTCGATCAGCGGCAGCACCGCCGCGTCGCTGCGGACCGGCTTGACCAGATCTCGCCAGTCCTCCTGCAGCTCCGCCACCTCCGTCGAGAACTCGCGGGCCCGCTCCGCCGCCGCCTCGACGCCGCGGGCAAACTGTGCGACCCAGCTCTCGACGCGCCCGGCGCGGTAGCCCGTCAGGCCGCTGACGTAGGCGTCCTTGTCAGCGCCGAAGACGAGGCTGATCGGCGGCACGTAGTTCGGCGCCAGCCCCCGACGTCGGAGGAGGACGTGGATCAGGCAGCGGCCGACGCGGCCGTTGCCGTCGCCAAAGGGGTGGATCGACTCGAACTGGACATGCGCGATCGCCGCTTGAGAGATCGGCGAGATGTCGTCGCGATTCATGAATCGGCAGAGGTCACGCAGCAGTGGCTCAACTTCCTCGTGGGGGGGGCCGACGTATTCGGCGTCGGGCGGGGCGCTGCCCCCGATCCAGCTCGCCTCGGTGCGGATCTGGCCGGCGATCCTGTCCAGCGGTGGGACGACCGCCAGCTCACGGTGGATCTCGGTGATCGTGTCGAGGTCGATGGCCCCCGAATCGGCGCCGATCTCGACAGCGCGCTCCAGTGCCCTGATCGTGCCCATAATCTCGCGGGCGCGGTGGTGGCCCTGGCGACCTTCCAGCTCGGCTTCGGCGAGTTTGCGGTGGGGGACGCTGAGACCCTCGATCTGGGATGAGGCCAGGGCCTCCGAGCGCAGCATCTGGCGGCCCAGCCCCTCCAGCGAGGCCAGCCCGGTGCGATCGGCGTTGAGCACCCGCACGGCATTTCCGGCGCGTTCGGCGAGCGCCGCCGTCGCGCTTCCCAGGACAGGCTCGAAGCCGGCGACCCGCCCTGGGACGAACGCCTTGTAGCGCTGCGCTTTGCGCCCTCGCCGGCTGCCATGGCTGAAATCTGGAGCCCAGGTGAGTTCCACGTAGCGTCCCAGCGCAGAGGTCGCAGGGGCCTCCGAACCTTTTCGCTTCGACACCATCCCTTAAGGATACATGGCTAACCTTAAAGCCAGCACGAAGGGCTTAAAGGATCGCGGTTGCGCGGGAGGGCTAGAACTTCACGGTGCAACGTTGGATCTTGTGGACGTTGCCTTCGGCGTGCTGGACGCAGCGCACCAGCCGGTTCGGGTTGCCGTGCCTCTTCGCCGTGTGGAAGGAGCGTTCGATCTGAACCTGGACCTGCTTGTCGACGCTTTCGATCGTCTTGCCGATGTCGCCGAGGTTGGCGCCGTTGGGACCGAATGACTTTTCGAAGGTCTTGTTGTAGCTATCGATCCCCTTGTTGGCGGTGTCGAGGGCCGGCTTGACCAGGAAGTAGCCGATCGCGGCGATGATCCCAACCGTCACCAATAGCCGGACAATGCCCGAGGTCACGGCCCCGAAGAGGTTGCGCAGGATGTCCATGGCGTCCGCCGCAGACTATCCTGCGCAACGTGGCGAAGGACACCGAGAAGCTGATTCGCCAGCTCTCGCTGATCTCGTTCCTGATGGCCCAGGGCAGGCCTGTTTCGGCGCTCGAGATAAAGCGAGAGGTGGAGGGCTACAGCGACATGAACGACGACGCGTTCGCGCGCCGTTTTTACGCCGACCGCGCGGAGTTGGAGAGCCTCGGCATCCTGCTCGGGGTCGAGAAGCCCGGCGAGGGGTTCTTCGAGGCCGAGCTCTACTCGCTGCCGCCGGAGAACTTCTACCTCGACGCGATCAAATTCTCCGACGACGAGCTGGCGGCGCTGAGCACTGCGCTGCTGCTGCTGACCGACGGCGGCTTCGCCTACGCCGAGCCCCTGCGTCTGGCCCTGCAGCAGGTCGCCTGGGGCCACCCGAACCCGCTGAAGGAGGCCGAGCGGGCCCCGGTCGAGATGGCGATGACCGCCTCCGCCGGCGGCCGCGACCTTTCCCAGCGGCTCTCCAAGATCGAGACCGCGATCAGCCGCCGCAAGACGATCGAGTTCACCTACTACACGATGGAGCGGGACGAGACCGAGAAGCGCAGGGTCGATCCCTACCACCTGGTCTTCCGCGGCGGCCAGTTCTACCTGATCGGCCATTCGCACGAGCGCGATGCGGTGCGGGTCTTCCGCCTCTCGCGGATCCAGGGCAAGGTCGGCTACGCCTCCAAGGCCGAGCACGACTTCTCGCCGCCAGAGAACTTCGACCGCCGCGACTACGGCAGTCGCGCCGACTGGCAGCTGGGCGAGACCAAGGGTACGGCGAAGATCTTCATCCGCGAGCGGATCGCCTGGCTGATCGAGCGCGACTACGGCTCCTACGGCGAGCTGCGCGAGGCGAAGAAGTCCGACGGCGCGCCCGGCAAGGGCAAGATCTTCGAAACCAGCTACGCCTCCCACCGCGAGCTGATCGCCTGGGCGCTGCGCTGGCGGGCGAACGCCGAGGTGCTCGGCCCCGAGGATCTGCGCGCCGAGGCCGAGAGCCGCCGGGCGCTGCTTCACGACCGCCACGCCAACGGCTTCAAACAGGCCAAGATCGTCGACCGGCCGCTGCGCGACGCCCCGCGCCGCACCCGCTCCAACGGTCGCGGCGAGGCGGCGATCCGGCCGGAGCGCTTCGCCCGCCTGGTGACCCTCGCCGGGATGCTGATCGAAGCGGCGAAAAAGGGCGAGCGGCTGCAGATCGTCGAACTGCGCCAACGCCTCGAACTGACCGACGAGGAGCTGCGCGAGGACGTCGAGCTGCTCAACGTCGTCAACTTCGGCGGCGGTACCTACGTCCTCTACGCCGAATTCCTCGGCGACGAGATCGAGGTCGACTCCGAGCCCTACGGCGACAACTTCGCCCGCCCGGCCCGGCTGCTGCCGCTGGAGGCGAAGGCGCTGGTCGCCGCGATCGACCTCTTCGGCGAGCACCTGCCGCAGAGCAACCTGCAGAGCGCCCGAGCGAAAATCGTCAAGGCCCTCGGCCACGACCCCTCCGAGGAGGGGCTGGAGATCGCCTCGGCCGGCGGCGGCGGCGACGCCTCGGTGGCGCGGATGGTCAACGACGCGATCGCCGACAGCCTCGTGCTGGAGCTCTCCTATTACAAGGAGAACGAGGACCAGTTCACCGACCGCCGGGTCGAGCCCTATCGGCTCGAGAACGGCAAAGAGGGCTGGTACGTCGAGTGCTACGACCTGACCAAAGGCGGCGTCCGCCACTTCAAGCTCGACCGGATCAAGGAGGCGCACCTCGCCGACGAGCATTTCGAGCCGCGGGCCGAGGTCGAGGAGTTCGCCGGGGTCGAGGGATGGATGACCCACGGCGAGGTGCCGACCGCCGAGGTCGCCCGCGTCTGGGTCTCGCCCGAGCGGGCGCGCTGGCTGCGCGAGGAGCGGACCGTGGTCGAGGAGCTGGCCGACGGCGCCGTCGTCGTCGAGCTGCCCTACGCCGGCAAGCCCTGGCTGGTGCGGGAGATCCTGCGCGGCGCCGGCGACCTCGTCGTGCTCGAGCCCGAGGACGCCCGCGAGGCGATCGCCAAGGAGATCTCCGGTTGACGCTCGCCGATCTACTGGCGAGTTGCCCCCCCTATAGGGGGTAGAAGGCGCCAACAGATCTATGAGCGAGGCGCCCGGACATCCTGAGGTCCTGAAGATCGTCGCCCCGAACCCGGGGCCGATGACGCTGGAAGGGACGAACACCTATGTATATGGAGCCGACCCCTGCGTGGTGGTCGACCCCGGCTCCGACGACGACGCCCACCTCGATGCGATCCGCGCTGCCGCTGCCGAGCGGGGCGGCATCGGCCTCGTCCTTCTCACCCATTCACACGCCGATCACGCCAACGGCGCCGATCGGCTCGGGGCGGAGGTCATCCTTCCCCCCGGCGGCGAGACCCACGCCGGCCTGCGCGCCCTCGCCACCCCCGGCCACGCGGCCGACCATGTCAGCTTCATCTCTGCCGAGGGAGTCTGCTTCGCCGGCGACCTCGTGCTCGGCCTCGGCTCGACGATCGTGCCGCCCGGCGGCGGCTCGCTGGCCGCCTACATGAACTCGCTGGCGCTGCTGCAGGCCGAGGAGATCGACCTGATCGCTCCCGGCCACGGCCCCTGGATCACCGATCCCGACGCGAAGCTGGCCGAATACGTCGAGCACCGCGAAATGCGCGAGCGCAAACTGCTCGCCGCGCTCGATGGCGGCGAGCGCTCCCGCGCCGCCCTGCTCGCCGAGGCCTGGAGCGACATCCCGATCGAGCTGCTGCCGATGGCCGCGATGGCCATGGAGGCCCACCTAGAAAAGCTCGACGCCGAGGGCCGCCTGCCCGCCAATCTCACCGAGTAGCTCGCCGAGTCCGTACTTAACCGTGTTATGGACGGGTTAGTACGGACTCGCGAACTGGCCGGCTGGCCAGGGCTGCTGCATACTCCCGGGGCATGGCTCGCTCCAGTAGACAGCGGGCGGCTCGGGCGGGGTTGCTGGCCGGGGCCGCTGGAACCGGGATCGCCGCCGCCGCGACCGCGGTCGCCTGGCACCGGCTGGCGCGGCGCCCGCTGCCGAAGCAGAAGGGGACGATCGAGCTGCGGGCGCTGCGCGGCAAGGTCCGGGTGCGGCGCGACCGCTGGGGCGTCCCCCACATCGAGGCCGACGACCGCCACGACCTCTACTTCGCCCAGGGCTTCTGCCACGGGCAGGACCGGCTCTGGCAGATGGACTTCTACCGCCGCGCCGTCCGCGGCCGGGTTTCGGAGATGGCGGGGCCCGAGGGCCTGCCGATCGACCGGCTGATGCGCACGCTCGGGATCTACCGCACCGCCGAAGCCGAGGAAGCGGCGCTCGATCCCGAGCTGTGCTCCCGGCTGGAGCGCTTCTGCGAGGGCGTCAACGCGGCCGCCGCGAACGCCAAGTCCCGCCCCTTCGAGATGCAGCTGCTGAAACTCGACTTCGACCCCTGGCGGCCGGTCGACATCCTCGGGCTCGGCAAGCTGCTCGCCTTCGGCCTCTCGACCAACTGGGAGAAGGAGCTGCTGCGGGCCGACATGGTCCGCGCCCTCGGCCCCGAGCTGACCGCCCGCCTCGACCCCGCCTACCCGGCCGACAACCCGGTCGTCACCCAGGAAGCCTGGAGCGGCGACGGGCTCTCGATCGTCGAGCAGATCGACTCGGTGCGGCGCGGCATGGGCCTCGCCGCCGAGGCCAGCGGCTCCAACAACTGGGCCGTCTCCGGCGCCCTCAGCGCCACCGGCTCGCCGCTGATCGCCGGCGACCCGCACCTGCCGCCGAGCATGCCGGGCATCTGGTACCAGGTCGGCCTGCGCCACGGCGACCGTTTCGCCCGCGGCGCCTCGCTGCCGGGGATGCCGGGCATCTACATGGGCCAGAACAACGACGTCTGCTGGACGATCACCAACGTGATGGGCGACGTCCAGGACCTCTTCGTCGAGCGGATCGAGGACGGCCGGTACCTGTTCGAGGACGAGTGGCGCCCGCTCGAGGTCGTGCGCGAGGAGATCGCCGTCAAGGGCCGGACCGAGACGGTGACGATCGACGTGCGGATCACCCACCACGGCCCGATCGTCAACGAGGCGCTCGGCGCCGACGACGCCGAGCCGCTGGCGCTGCGCTGGCAGACCCTCGACCAGCCGACCAGCTTCGCCGGCCTCTTCGAGCTGCTCGACATCGAGTCCGGCCCGGAGCTGGTCGCCAAGCTCGAGGGCCACACCTCGCCCGCCTCGAACATGATCTGGGCCGACCGCCACGGCTCGATCGGCTACAAGCTGATCGGCCGCCTGCCGCTGCGCCGCGGCGGCTGCCCCGACCTGCCCAAGCCCGGCTGGACCGGCGAGTTCGAGTGGGAGGGGACGATCCCCTACGACGAGCTGCCCGAGGTGATCGACCCCGAGAGCGGCTTCCTCGTCACCGCCAACAACCGCATCGTCGGCGACGATTACCCGCACCACATCACCAGCGAGTGGCTCGACGGCTTCCGCGCCAAGCGGATCGAACAGCTGCTGGGGGAGAGCACCGAACACGACCTCGAGAGCTTCGAGGCGATGCAGGGCGACAACCTCTCGCTGCCGGGGCTGGAGGCGGCGCGCCGCCTCGGCCGGCTCGACGCCGGCGGCCAGCGCGAGCGCAGCGCGATCGAGCGGCTGCGCAGCTGGGACGGGTACCTCGACCGGGAGACGATCGCCGGCACGATCTACCAGGCCTTCCTGCTGCGCCTCGCCCGCGAGGTGGCCCGCGCCGCGATCGGCGACCGCGACCTCTCCGAGCGCTGGCTCGACCGCGCCGACAACGGCTTCACGCCCCACGTCACCTCACCCTGGCGCTGGCACTCGCACCTGATGGCGCTCTGGGAGGAGGCCGACGAGGAGCTGGTCGGCCGGCCCTGGGACGAGCTCGTGCTGGAGGCGCTGGCCGGCGCCCTCGATGACCTCGAGGAGCGCTTCGGCCCCGACCAGGAGGGCTGGCGCTGGGGCCGGGTCCACGAGATGGAGTTCCCGCACCCGCTGGGCGAAGCCAACCCGCTGCTGCGCCGCTACCTCAACCGCCGCCTGCGGGCCGGCGGCGCCCAGGAGACGGTCAGCCAGATCGCCTACGACCCCAACGATCCCTACCGCGCCGTCTGGGCGCCGAGCTGGCGGATGGTCGGCGACCCGACCGACCCCGACCGCTCGCGCTGGCAGATGTTCACCGGCCAGTCGGGCCACCCCGCCAGCCCTCACTACGACGACCTGCAGGCCGACTGGTTCGAGGGCCGCACCCAGAAGATGAGCGGCGAAGGGCCCTGGCGGGAGCTGGATCTGGTGCCCGCGAGCTAACTCCGGAGACAAGGTTCGGGAGTTGCTGGCCGAGAGCAAGTCGGCCAGCACAGCACGACAGGTGATCGCCGAGTGGATTCGCACCGGCAACGGGCCCGAGGTGGATATCGTGGCGGCGGCGGAGGTAAAGCATCTCGGCCTGGTCGCCAACTACCACGAGTAAGGTGCAACTGCTCGATAACTCGGCCTGGTCCGGTTGCTCGGCGGCGGCATTCCGCAGGACCGGCGCGAGGCGGTGATCGAGTTGATGCTCGAAGGCAAGCTCGGGACCTGCCTCCCCTTTCTGCTGGAGGCCGGCTATTCCGCGCGTTCGGGAGGCGATCGCAAGGCGATGATGGCCCGGCTCGAGCAGTTGCCGCGGGTTCCCGTCGATGCCGAGGTCGAACGCCTGGCGTTGGAGGCGCAGCGGGAGCTGGCCGAGGTCGGCCACCACCGCCTGGCGCCGTCGGACATCGTGATCGCCGCCTGTGCCCACCGGGCGCAAGCGGACATCCTTCACTATGACCGCGACTTTGACCTGATCGCCGCCCACACCCACCTCGGCTTCGAGAGCGTCTGGCTCGCCGAGCCGGGGACCCTGTAGCCGTGGCCCATCGACCGGCGCGCATTTATCACATTTTTGCTATAATTCAGGCGTGACGCCTGGAGAATTGATCCGCGACGCCCGTAGGCGTCATGGACTTAGTCAGCAGCGTCTGGCTCGCCGCGCCGGGACCAAGCAGTCGGCGATCAGCAGGCTCGAAGCCGGGAAGAACTCGCCCAGTGTCGAGACTCTCGAACTGCTGCTGCACGCGATGGGCGAGCAGCTCGAGCTCTCCTCTGAGCCGCTGCGGCGCGACTACGACCCCGTTCATCGCCGCGCCACCGCGGCGCGGTCGCCGGAGGAGCGGCTCGCCCTCGGCATCTCGTGGAACCGACTGGCCGGGCGTCTGGCGGCGGCGGGACGCCGCGCCCGTGGCTGAGATCGACACTCCCCTCGATGCCGAGCGCATCCTTCGGGCGCTGGCCGAACACGAGGTTCGGTACGTGCTGATCGGTGGCCTCGCGGTGCAGACTCATGGACATGTCAGGACCACGAACGACGCCGACCTGATCCCGGCCCCGGACCCGGCGAACCTGGAGCGGCTGGCCGCCGCGCTCCGTGCGCTGGACGCGCGGGTGCTGAACGAGGGGCACGAGGACGCTGAGATCGAGGCGGGGATGCTTCCCAGGGCAACGATCTGGCAGTTCACCAGCAGGGACGGTGGAATCGACGTGATGCACGAGGTCCCCGGCGGCGATCCCTATGAGGACCTGAGCGAGCGTGCGATGCACGTCCGCCTCGGTGACGTTGACGTTCCGGTCGTCGATCTCGACGATCTGATTCGGATGAAGCTGGCGCGCGGACGGCCGGTCGACCTCGCCGACGTCGCGGCGCTGACCGACCCCGACGCCGGCTGACCTATCCGCCGCTCAGCAGCGGGTCGCCGGCGCTGGAGACGGCGCGGACCAGCTCGACGATCTCCGCCGGCGCCTTCTCGGGCGAGCCGCAGTCGAAGGGCGGGTCGGGGTCGTACTCGATGCCGAGCTGGATCGCCTGGGCGACCTCGGGGCCGACCTCGCGGGAGACGAGGTGCAGCGCCATGTCGATCCCGGCGGTGACCCCGGCGGCGGTGATGACCTTGCCGTCCTCGACGAAGCGGCCGCCGACCGGGTCGGCGCCGAACTGGGCGAGGACGTCGAGCAGCAGCCAGTTGGAGGTCGCCCGCCTGCCCTCGAGCAGGCCGGCGGCGCCGAGCAGCAGCGAGCCGGTGCAGACCGAGGTCGTCCACTTGGTCCCGCGGTCGACCTGGCGCAGCCACTCGAGCACCTCCTCGTCCTTCATCAGCGGCCGGCTGCCCGCACCGCCGGGGACGAGGACCATGTCCGGCTCGGTCACCTCGTCGAGCGCGTAGTCGGCGCTGATCCCGAGGGCGCCGTTCTCGTCGCGGACGAGGCCCTTCTCCTTGGCGACGAAGCGCGGCTCCCAGCCGGGCACGTTGCGCAGCACTTCGTAGGGCCCGATCGCGTCGAGCCCGGCCAGCTTGTCGTAGACCAGCATCGCTATATCCATGCCGCCATCTTCCGCTCCCGTGGTGGCGATTGCCAGAGGCAGGAATGCCAATGTCCGCTAGATTCCTGCCATGCACCGCGTCGTCGCCCTCTGCCTCGACGGTCTCGTCGCCTTCGACCTGACCGCGCCCGCCCAGGCCTTCGCGCTGGCGGCGCGGCTGGGGGGCGAGCCGCACTACGCCTTCTCGACCTGCTCGATCGACGGCGCCGAGGTGCGCACCACCAGCGGCTTCGGGATCTCGCCCGAGGCCGGGCTCGGCGCCCTGCGGCGGGCCGACACCGTCGTCGTCCCCGGCTACGCCGGGATCCTGGCGCCGCCGCCGAAGCCGGCGCTCGCCGCCCTGCGCGCCGCCGGGCGCCGCGGCGCCCGCGTCCTCTCGGTCTGCACCGGGGCCTTCGCGCTCGCCCACGCGGGCCTGCTCGACGGCCGCCGGGCGACGACCCACTGGGCCTGGGCGGGGGAGCTGGCGGCGCGCTTCCCGGCGGTCACCGTCGACCCCGAGGCGCTCTTCGTCGACGAGGGCGCGGTGCTGACCTCCGCCGGCCTCAGCGCCGGCATCGACCTCTCCCTGCACGTGATCCGCGAGGACTTCGGCGCCGCCTGTGGCGAGCGAGTCGCCCGGCACATGGTCGCCGCCCCCCACCGCGAGGGCGGGCAGGCGCAGTACTTCAAGCCCGCCGCCACGGGCTCGGAAGGCTCCCTGGAGCCGACCCGTCACTGGGCGGCGGCCCGCCTCGAGGAGCCACTCGACGTCGCCGCGATGGCCTCCCACGCCGGCGTCAGCCCGCGCACCTTCGCGCGCCGCTTCCGCGAGGAGACCGGGACGACGCCGCTGCAGTGGCTGCTCGGCCGGCGGGTGCTGGAGGCCCGGCGCCTGCTGGAGGAGTCGGACCTACCGGTCGAGGCGATCGCCTGGCGCTGCGGCTTCGGCACCGCCGCCTCACTGCGCGACCATTTCCGCCGCGCGACGACGACGACGCCGACCGCCTACCGCCGCTCGTTCAGGCCGGCGCCGGCCTGACTACTGGCCGATCTTGCCTTCGGCGATCTTGCGCAGGGCTTCTTCGGCGTAACCGGTCGCCGAGCCGGCGCCGGAGGGGTCGCCGCCAAATTCGCCCCGCTCGGCTTTGGCCAGGATTTCTTTGAGCCGCTTGCTGGCGGGGCCGCCGCCGGTGGCGACCGCCTGAGTCAGCCTCTGCAGGTACCGGCGGGCAGTCGGGCTGTCGGCCGGCATGGCCCTGCCGCCGCGGTTCGGCTGCGCATTCGGCGTGGTCTTCGCATGACCGCCCGAGGCTTTTCTGGCACCGCTCGAATTGGTGGCAGCTCCCGACCTGTCGTCGGTACGTCCGCTCCCGGCGCTCTTCGCCGGCGCCCGAGCGCTCGACGCGGAGGTGGCCGGCGTTCCCCCCTGGTGACCGGCGGTCGGCGCCGAGTCAGAGGAGCCGCTGCCGCAGCCCGCGACCGTCGCGGCGCAGATGACGAGCGCCGCGACGGCCGGTCTGTTCGGGATCCGGATCAGCTTTCCGCCCGGAAGGTGATGCCGGTCAGGAGTGCGCCGCCACCGCCGGCCACCGCGCCGGAGACATCTTGGCCTGAAAGGACGACATTCGAACCGAAGATCTCGGTTTCGTTTCCAGGGAAGACCTGCACCTTCCCGCCGCCGGGCCGGAATCCCGGCGGCAGGACGAAGAGAATCGCACTCGAGCCGGCTTCCACAGCCCCTTCGAGGTGAACCACACCGTTGTGATCCTTGAAGAAGCTGGCTGGCACAAACGTATACGGCGCCCCTTCGGTCGAGATGTTTTTTGCGCCGGCGTTGAACCCCGGCTGGCCAGGTGCCCCGATTTCGTGCACTTCCGGCGCCGCCAGCGCGTTCGCCGTGTCGGCGAGGATCGCGTGGCTGGCATTCGGCACGGTCCCGATCGACTTCAGCTTCAGCTTCTTGCCGGTGATCGCGTGGGCCTTGACTTTGGCGGTCGTCACCGCGTTGGCCTTCAGCTGCTTGGTGCCGACACTCTTGGCCGGCAGCCGGACGGCGGCGTAGCCAGTGCCGACCATCGCCAGCACCAGAGCGGTGACGGCGATGATCATGGCGGGTGAGGGGCGGCTCGATCTCTTTGACCTGCCCATCTCGGCCACCTAGCTTTCCGCCCGGAAGCTGATGCCCGAGAGGAGGACCGTTTCCCCGAGCGCGACCACCGACCCCGAAAGTTCTTTGCCTTCGATGTTCAAGTTCGAGCCGAAGACGAAGGCTTTGTTGCTGGGGAAGGCCTGGAACTTGCCGCTGCCGGGCCGGAAGCCGGGAGGCAGGGCGAAGAGCAGTTCGCTGCTGCCGGCTTTGACCGCGCCTTCGAGGTGGACGACTCCGTCGGCGTCCTTGAAGAAGGCGGCGGGCGGTAAGGAGATGGGGCCTTCGGCGGGGATGTTCGCCGCTCCTTCGAGGAACGGCGGCTCGCCCGGCGCACCGACGACATGCAGGACCGGCGCCGGAAGCGCGTTGGCCGTGTCGGCGAGGGTCGCGTGGCTGGCGTTCGGCACCGTCCCGATCGACTTCAGCTTCAGCTTCTTGCCGGTGATCGCATGGGCCTTGACTTTGGCGGTCGTCACCGCGTTGGCCTTCAACTGCTTGGTGCCGACGCTCTTGGCGGGCAACTTGAAGGCGGCGTAGCCGGTGCCGACCATCGCGAAGACGAGTGCGACGATCGCGACCACCAGGGCCGGCGTCGGACGGCGGGGACGAGACTTCCTCAAGAGATCCTCCTTCGGAGCGGACGGGGACCTCAATCTACGGTTCGACGGGTTCGGCGTCAACGGTTACAGCTCGGGGGAGTCGCGTTCTGGACGACTATTTTGGCTCACGATGCGGACTTCGCCGGGCCCTGGGACGGCGTTCCGGGGGGTGAGCGGATAGATTCCCGGCTGGGAACGGGCCAGCGGGAACTGGTTCGGCGGTGGCGCCCCGAGTTCGGGTGCGCGGGTTACGAAAGTTAAGTAGTAGGCGAGTTTTCAGCGGTAACCGGGTAGGGGATTCCTGCGCGGGTGGGGAGAGGTTCTCCTCTGTCGTCGTACCGTCGATGGAAGCGCTGCAGAAATCACCACTGATCCGCTCCGGCCCGGTCTCGGACCCGGCGTCGCGATCGCGGGCGGGGGAATTGGCCCGGCTCGCCGCCGAGCTGGAGGTCCGTGTCCCCGGCAGCGCTGGGCACTCGCGCCGGGTCGGCGCCTCCGCGGCCGCGACCGCGAAGCGGATGGGCCTCGCGACCGAGCAGGTGGTCCGGATCCGTCGTGCCGCCGAGCTGCACGACATCGGCAAAGTCGAGACCCCGGCGGAGATCGTCAACCGGCCGGGACCGCTCAGCGCCGAGGAGCACGCCGTGGTGCGCCGCCACGCCGAGGACGGCGCCCGCATCGTCGCCGGGCTCGGCGACCCGGAGCTGGCGGCGATCGTCCGCCATCACCACGAGCGCTTCGACGGCGCCGGTTACCCCGACGGCCTGAGCGGCGAGGAGATCCCGCTCGGCGCCCGCATCGTCGCCGTCGCCGACACCTTCGACGCGCTCGCCTCCGACCGTCCCTACCGGCCGGCCAAGCAGGCCCGCGAGGCCCTCGAGCTGATCGAGGCCGAGGCGGGTGCGCAGCTGGATCCGGCCGCGGTCGAGGCATTCCGGGGGCGCTACTCGCGGTGGGCGAATCTTCGGCGGGTAGCCTTCCGGCCGTGAGCCGGCGCGATCAGATCGTCCTCAGCGACGCCGAGCTTGCCGAGCTGCTGGCGAGCGAGCGGGTGGCGATCGTCTCCAGCCTCGGGCCACGCGGCTGGCCGCACTCGATGCCGCTCTGGTTCGTCGCCCGCGAGGGCGAGGTCTGGATCTGGACCTACGCCAAGTCCCAGAAGGTCCGCAACCTCGAACGCGACCCCCGCGCCACGGTCCTGATCGAGACCGGCCACGGGTACGGCGAGCTGCGCGGGGCGATGATCGAGGCCGAGGCGGTGCTGCATCGCGATCTCGAGACCGTGCTCGGCTTCGCCGAAGAGCTGACCCTGCGTTACGCCGACGGCATCTCCTCGGTCGAGGGCGACGCCAGGGCGGGGCTGGAAGCGCAGGCTCCGAAGCGGGTGGCGATCCAGTTCAAGCCGCTGCGCACCTCCAGCTGGGACCACCGCAAGCTCGGCGGCACCTACTGAGCCGGCGTTGACAGCACCGATACATGCGGCCGGCGGTCGTGTTGCAAGCTGACCGGACCGCTACCTTCCCGACTCGATGAAACGACTCCTCGCCACCAGCCTGCTCCTCGTCTGCCTGCTCGCGGCGCTCTTCGCGAGCGCCCAGGTGGGCTCGGCGAAGGCGCCGCCGCGGCCGCCGAAGGGCTTCTTCGGGATCGCGCCGCAGACCGCGCTGACGGCCGAAGACGTCGCCTATATGAAGGCGGGCGGGATCGAAAGCATCCGCTGGCCCCTCTCCTGGGGCGCGGTGCAACCGACGAAGAAGGGCGGCTTCGACTGGAGTGGCTTCGACCAGACGGTCGAAGTCGCCGCCGCGGGCGGCCTTGGGATCCTGCCCTCGATCGTCTCGCCGCCGCGCTGGATCGCGGCCAAGGAAACGACGATGCCGATCAACAGCGCCAGGCAGCGAACCGCCTGGAAGGCCTTTCTCGAGGCCGCGGTCGAGCGCTACGGCCCGGGCGGCAAATTCTGGAAGGAACACGCCCGGGAACAGAGGATCGAAGGCCCCGAAGGCACCCATTACGTGCCGGCCCTCCCGGCCCCGCAGCCGATCCGCACCTGGCAGATCTGGAACGAGTCGAACTTCTTCTACTTCGCCTACCCGGTCTCGCCCCGCCGCTACGCGAAGCTGGTGACGATCTCCAGCCAGGCGATCAAATCGGTCCAGCCCAACGCCAAGGTGCTGCTCTCCGGGCTGTTCGGGGAGCCGACGGCCGGCGGCTCGCGCGGCATGCCGGCCGCCACCTTCCTGCGCCAGTTCTACCGCTACCCGGGGATCAAGAGTCGCTTCGACGGCGTTTCGCTGCACCCCTACGCGGTGGACAGCGAAGTCCTGGAAGAACTGGTCGAAGAATTCCACCAAGTGCTGGTCGAAAACCACGACCGGCCCGCCTTCTACATCACCGAGATGGGCTGGGGATCGCAGAACAACTTCCAGCACGACGCCTTCGAGCAGGGCCCTGGAGGCCAGGCGCGGGAGCTGAAGGCGTCCTACGACTTCCTCCTCGCCAACCAGCGCCGCCTCAATCTCCGCGGCGTCTACTGGTTCTCCTGGAAAGACATCAGGGAAAGCTGCGACTTCTGCGACTCGGTCGGCTTCTTCCCACAGGCCAAGCGCTACAAGCCCAAGCCGGCCTGGCGCGCCTTCGTCCGCATCACCGGCGGCCGCGCCCGGCCGTAGTCAGTGCCTCCTGCGGCGGGGCTTGATCGCCAGCCGCCGCGAGACTGCGGCTTCGAAGGTCGCGTCGGATTCGATCCTGGCGCGGAAGTCCGAGCGCCGGTGGATGCGCGGTAGGAAGCGGGCCGTGCAGGCGCGGCCGAGACGGTGGGCGCCGAGCGAGCGGCGGCCGCGGAACAGCTTCACCTTCTCGCCGCTGCGGCCGGCACAGGGCGAGACCCAAACCGTGACAACCGCCCGCCGTCCCCGCTTGACGCGGCGCCGGAGGGCCCTGATCCCGGCGTGGGAGGGTTTGAGCGGGAGCGGCGCGAGTGCCGGGCAGGGGGTGGGCTGGGAGCCGACCAGGCGCGAGACGACACCATCGCCCGAGACCGCGTAGAGGCGGCCGCAGGCGTCTTCGCCGAACGAGTTGAGGTTGGCGACGGAGAGGCCCGTGGCCCGATCGCTGCCATAGGGGTTGGCGGGTGCGAAGGAGCGCAGGTCGCCGCCGCAGAGGTCGCCGTAGAGGTAGCGGCCATAGAGTTCGCCGAGGCCGGGGTCGCGGACGACATAGCCGCCGATCACGGCGCAGCCTTCGGCGCCGCCGCTGGGGGCGCCGCTGTGGGGATAGTCGAAGACCGGGCCGGTGAAGGTGTGCGGTTCGGAGCAGCCGGGGTCCGGTTCCGGGCCGGGGAGCCTCCCCTCGAAGCAGTTCCAGCCGTAGTCGCCGCCGCCGCCGAGCCCTGGCGCTGCGCCGTGGTCGATCTCCTCGCGTGCGTTCTGGCCGACGTCGCCGATCCAGATCCCGCCACCGCCGCTGTCGAACGAGAAGCGGAAAGGGTTGCGCAGGCCATAGCTCCAGATCGTCTCGTAGGGCGGCGTCGCTTCCGGGAACGGGTTGCCGGCGGGGACGGTGTAGGGGAGGAGCGCGCCGGGGTCGGGGTCGATGCGGAGGATCTTCCCCAGCAGGCTGGTCAGGCTCTGAGCGTTTTCGAACTGGTCGTTTTCGCCGCCGCCGTCGCCGGTCGAGATGAAGAGGTCCCCTTCGGGGCCGAACTGCAGCTGGCCGCCGTAATGGTTGGAGGCGCCGGGGTGGGGGTTCGTCAGCAGCGGCCGCAGGCTGGAGATCGGCGCGCTACCGCCCGCGGCCCGCATTTCGGCGACGTTGATCGAACCGTCGAGTTCGCTCGTGTAGTCGACGAAAAAGCGGCCGCTCGAGTCGAAGTCCGGCGCCATCGCGATCGAGAGCAGGCCGCGCTCGCCGTTTTCGCAGGCGCCGCCGCAGCCGACCTGCGCCCGCAGGTCGGCGAAGGTTGTGACGGTGCCGTCTTCAACCTGCTCGACCAGCCCCCCGCGCTCGACGACGAAGAGCCGGTTCCCGTTGCCGGGATCGGAGGTGACATAGATCGGCGCCGCGAAGCTGCCGATCGGTTCCAGGGTCGCGGCGCCGGCCGCTGCGGCGCTGAGCAGTGCCAAGCAGACCGTTAGCGCGATGGTGGCTCGAATCATCTCTGCAAGTTAGCGACGGATCCGGGTGTGGCGCGGCTCGATCGACCATCTGTCGAGCGGCGGCATCCTCGCCGCGGCGACGGCCAGCGCGGCGGTATAGCCCGGCCCAGGGTCGAGCAATGCCGTCGCCATCCGCTGCGTCCGAACGCGCCCTGCCAGACCACCGCCGTCGCACTTGGCGAGCGCCTCGTGCCGGGTCCAGGCGGCGTAGAAAGCGCCGGCGCGGCGCTCCGCCGGCGCAGCGCGGATCGCCTCAACCACGTCGGGCTCGAAGCTGCGCTCGGCTAGGGCGAGGAAATCGCGCCCGGGATTGATCGCCTCGATGTCCACTCCCACCTGGCGTCCAACGCAAACGGCGATCAGGGCCAGCTCGCCGGAGTGGCTGAGGTTGAACTCCAGCCGACCCGGTTCTTCGGCGAGCCGCAGCTTGCCGTGCTCGGAGGCAAGCAGGTCGATCGCCGCCGGCCGTTCGTCCAGGTAGCGGCCGAGGATCGTGCGCAGGGCCCAGCGCGACGCGGACCAGCGCGTGGCAAGACCCGGCCGCAGAAATCCTGCGGCGCGCCTGCGCTCGAGGCTCGGCAGCCCCTCGACGCCGGGCCAGCCGGGCGCGTCGAGCTCAGCCAGCCAGACGTGAACCTCGGTAGAGGGTGCCGGGGGCCGGGACGGCCCGACCGGCCAGGTGGGGCGATCGAAGCCAATCTCCATCCGTCCCAGTCTGGTCTATTGGCGGTCTCAGTTCTTGACAGGCTGGTAGCTTCGCGATCCTTGAACCGCGTCCTGATCACCGGCGGCGCCGGCTTCGTCGGCTCCAACCTCGCTGTTTCGCTGGCCTCCAGGCACCCCGACTGGGAGATCCTCGCGCTGGACAACCTCTACCGGCGTGGCTCGGAATTGAACCTGCCGCGCTTGAAAGAGGCCGGCGTCGAGTTTGTCCGCGGCGATGTCCGTGAGCCCGCTGACCTGGCGGCTCTGCCGGAGGTCACCGCTCTGATCGAGTGCTCGGCCGAGCCCTCCGTGATGAGCGGCGTCAACGGCGACACCGGCTACCTGGTCCACACCAACCTGACCGGCGCCTACAACTGCCTCGAGCTGGCGCGTCGCGACGGTGCCTTCTTCGTCTTCCTCTCGACCAGCCGCGTCTACCCGGTCGCGCCGCAGGTCGAGCTGAAGCTGGAGGAGGCCGAGACCCGCTTCGAGATCGCCGCCGAGCAGGAGGTCCCGGGGGTCTCGCCCGCGGGGATCTCCGAGCGCTTTCCGCTCGACGGCCCGCGCACCCTCTACGGCGCCACCAAGCTCGCCGCCGAGCTGCTCTGCGAGGAGTACCGCTCCGGGCTCGGGGTGCCGGCGGTGATCGACCGCTGCGGCGTGATCGCCGGCCCCTGGCAGATGGGCAAGGTCGACCAGGGGGTCTTTACCCACTGGATGCTGGCCCACTACTTCCGCCGGCCGCTCTCCTACATCGGCTTCGGCGGCAAGGGCAAGCAGGTCCGCGACCTGCTCCACGTCGAGGACCTGGTCGACCTGGTCGAGCGCCAGCTGCTCGACCCCGGCGCCTGGGACGGACGCACCGTCAACGCCGGCGGGGGCCGCGAGTGCAGCCTCTCACTACTGGAGACGACCGCGATCTGCCGCGAGCTGACCGGCAACGAGGTGCCGATCGCCCCGGTCGCCGAGACGCGGGCCGGAGACGTCCCCGTATACCTTTCCGACTGCGGCAAGCTGTTCGGCCTGGACGAGTGGCGACCGCGGCGCAGCGCCGAGCGGGTGCTCGCCGACATCCACGAGTGGGTTGCGTCGGACCCCGAGCGAATCGCCGACGCGCTCAACATAGACACCCCAGCCGGGGGAAGGGAGTAGACGACGAGATGCCGGTCGCAATCATCACCGGGGCGGGGGGCCTGATCGGCTCTGAGGCCGTCGAGCACTTCATCGCCGAGGGCTTCGACGTGGTCGGCATCGAGAACGACATGCGGGCCCGCTTCTTCGGCCCCGAGTCCTCGACCTCGCACGTCACCGAGCGGCTCGTCGTCGAGCACCCCGAGTTCCACTGGGAGAACGCCGACATCCGCGACGCTGAGGCGATCGAGCGGATCTTCGCCGCCCAGGCAGGCAAGATCGAGCTGGTGATCCACACCGCGGCCCAGCCCTCCCACGATTGGGCCGCGAGCGATCCGCAGACCGACTTCGGCGTCAACGCCAACGGCACCCTCAACCTGCTCGAGGCGGCCCGGGCCCACTGCCCCGACGCGCCCTTCATCTTCTGCTCGACCAACAAGGTCTACGGCGACACTCCCAACCGCCTGCCGCTGGAGGAACTCGAGAAGCGGCTGGAGCTGCCCGAATCCCACCCCTACTACAAGGGGATCGACACCTCGATGTCGATCGACACCTCGACCCACTCGCTGTTCGGCGTTTCCAAGGCCGCCGCCGACCTCCTGGTCCAGGAGTACGGCTACTACTTCGAGATGCCGACGGTCTGCTTCCGCGGCGGCTGCCTGACCGGTCCCCAGCACGCCGGCGCCAAGCTGCACGGCTTCCTCGCCTACCTGATGAAGTGCACCGTCACCGGCACCCCGTACACCGTCTTCGGCTACGAGGGCAAGCAGGTCCGTGACAACATCCACAGCGCCGACCTGATCGCCGCCTTCGACGCCTTCCGCAAGGCCCCTCGGCCGCACGCCGTCTACAACATCGGCGGTGGCCGCTTCAGCAACTGCTCGATGCTGGAGGCGATCGAGATCTGCGAGCGGGTCTCCGGCCGTGAGCTGAGCTGGGAGATGGGCGAGGAGCCGCGGATCGGCGACCACCGCTGGTGGATCTCCGACCTCGCCCCGTTCGAAGCCGACTACCCGGACTGGAAGCTGCGCTACGGGGTCGAGGACATCCTGCGTGAGATGTACGAGCAGAATCTCGAGCGCTGGGTCGGCGCCACCGCTTGAGGCTGCGCTAAAAGGCGTTGCTGCCGATCACGGCGGCGATAAGCACGAAAAAGCCGCCGATGAGCGTTCGATTCAGACTGTCGAAGCGATTCTCAAAGCCTTCAAAGCGATTCTCAAAGCGACCTTCCAAGGAATTGAACCGGCTGTTCATGTCCGTACGTAGCTCGCGGATGTCTTTGTCGAGGCGCGCGAAGCCGTCGTCGACCTTCTTGTTGAGGTCGTCGAGGCGCTTGTCGGTCCACTGCTCCCTGGGCATCATCACCACCATCAGAATTGCGTAACTTATCGTCTGCAACGGAACATGCTCGGAAAGCCGAATATGCCGCGCCACTTCGCAGAGATTCTGTGACTTTCGATAGCGTCGCCGCCTTATGGCAGAGGGGATGAAGCTTTCGGTGGTGATGCCGGCCCAGAACGAGGAGGGCTCGGTCGCGAGGACGGTTGAAGGGGTCGTGACCGTGCTCGAGCGCGAGGAGATCGACTACGAGGTCATCGTCGTCAACGACGACAGCGAGGACTCGACCGAAGCGGTGGTCGAGGCGATCGGCGCCGAGAACCCGCGTGTGCGTTGCCACCGCTCCCACTACGAGCGCGGCTTCGGGATGGCGATCCGAGCCGGGCTCGACGTCTTCGAGGGCGACGCGGTGGTGATCGTGATGGCCGACGCCTCCGACAACCCCGAGGATCTGGTCAAGTACCACCAACTACTGAGCGACGGCTGGGATTGCGCCTTCGGCTCGCGCTTCATGGCCGGGGCCAAGATCTACGACTATCCACGGCTGAAGCTGACGATCAACCGGCTCGCCAACTGGTTCATCCGGATCCTTTTCCGGCACGGTTACAACGACACCACCAACGCCTTCAAGGCGTACCGCCGCGAGGTCATCGAAACGATCCAGCCGCTGCTGTCCAAGCACTTCAATCTGACCGTCGAGATGCCGCTGAAGGCGGTCGTGCGCGGCCACAGCTACGCGGTGATTCCGACCGACTGGACCAACCGCGCCGCCGGCGTGGCGAAGCTGAAGATGAAAGAGATGGGCAGTCGCTACCTCTTCATCGTCCTCTACGTCTGGCTCGAGAAAGTCCTCAGTCGCGGCGACTACCAGATCCGCGAGCCGCAGATGGGCCGCGCCCGGAGCGGCTGCACCTAACCTAAATATCTATTTGACGAACATAGGAGCATCAACACGACGGTCGAGTCGTTCTGGGGGCGGATGCAGGTCGTAGCTGTTCAGCTGCAAACGCTAGAAGACCCGGGCTGAACCCTCGACTGCGATCAACGACTACATCGAACTCTTCCACAACACCCGGTGCCGTCACTCGGTGTTCGGGATGCTCACCCCGCCCCTGCTGTGCTGGCGCTCATACCTGAAGAATGATTGTGATCAGGAGTGGGGAGGTTTGCGTGATCGTCGCATAGATCGACCTAGCGGTGGCTACGCGCTGAGCGGCGCCGTGCTGGGGGCCTGCGGGGCGGCGAGCGCCCACGTTCTGACCCCTCAGTTCCCGCGTGCCGGCTGGAGATCGATGCGCGCCATGAGCCCGGGGGCACGCGCCATCAGCCGGTGAGCCGTATGGCTGCGCACGTGGCGACGGAGATAGGGACGAAGCAGCTCGAGCCGGTCCTCGTAGTCCGAGGGAGCTCCACGGCCCGCGAGCAGCCGGTCGGTGTCGGACACAGCGACGTGGAGGTGGGTGCTCGTCTTCTGGTCGGCGTGCAAGCGGAACGCGCCCATCACGTAGGGCAGGCGGACCATCCGCGCACCGGCATCCTGGAAGCGCAGCAGCAGCTCCCAGTCCAACGCGTACTCATACCCGGGATCGAGGCGGCCGCCTGCCGCCTCCCAAAGGCTGCGGCGCCAGAACATCGTCTCCTGCGGGACGTAGTCCGCCAGCTCCAGCGGCCAATCCTCGTGCGGAGGGACGATCCACGCGCCAACCTGACGGTCGTCCTCGTCGATCACCGCCCGGTGCCCGTAGACGAGGTTGGTCTCGGGATGCTTGGAGAAGTGACGCGCTACCGCGGCCAGCGCGCCGGGCAGGAGCACGTCGTCGGAGTTCAGCCAGCCCATGATCTCGCCGCTGGTGTGCGCGAAGCCCCGGTTGATCGCGTCGGCCTGGCCGTCGTCGGGTTCGGACACGCAGGCCGCGAGCCGGTCGCGGTAGCGATTGAGCACGGCTTGGGTCGAGTCGTCGGAGCCCCCGTCTTGGACGACGTACTCGAGCGCTGGGTAGGACTGGTCGACCACGCTCCGAATCGTGCGCTCGACGAACTCGCCCTGGTTGTAGGAGGGCGTCACCAGCGCGATCACCGGGGGGTTGGGCGGGGGCGTAGGTAGAGCTGATGACGCGGCACGCGCAGCTCGACCGGAGCGTACTGGCGCAGTACTCCGAGCCTGGGGATGGACCACTGGCGCGCCCGCGCCCGCGCACCGCGCAGCTTCCGCGTGACCAGCGCTCGCAGGGCATGCAGCTTGTCCCGCAGCTGGCGCAGCTTCCGCGTGACAGGGACCAACGCTCGCAGGGCATGCAGCTCGTCGCGCAGCTGGTAGACCTCGCTGCGCGCCTCGTCGCGCTCGAAGGTCAGCTGCTCGACCGTAGTGACGTCCGCGTAGCCCGGCGTGATCGCCTGGTCCGGACACCCCCGCCCCTCACTGGCGAGGACTTGGCGCGCGCGCTCGAGCTCTTCCTCCACCGAGGCCGGCGGTTTCGCGGCGACCCCCGCGCGCAACGCGATCTGAGCTAGCTCAGGCAGGCCGAGCGCGGTGGCAACACAGGCGTCCCGCACCGAGGCTGGCCACGAGTCCCGCGCCGCGGCGCCGAAGTCGTCGCGCACGTAGACCGCGTCGGCCCATGAGAGTTGCCCGCCGGTCGGTTGCAGCTCGGCCTGGTCGGCCAGCACCGAGTAGCCCATCAGGATGTCGTCGGGCGCGGCGCCGGCGACCGCCAGATGACGTAGCCCGCGCAGCCGCCAGAGCACGAAGCCCTGCTCGCGCAGATAGGCGTCGACGTCGGCGAATAGCGGCTGATCGCGGTAGAGCGGCTGAAACTCGACCTCGACCTCGAGCGCGCGGACGCTCTCGAGCGCGCGGGGCGAGCTGCGCAGCACGTCGAGCTCGGCGCCCTGGATGTCGAGCTTCACGAAGTCGGGCGCTGGGGCGTCGGCCTCGTCGATCCACTCGTCCAATGTGGTCAGCGTGACGGTCCGGCGGTCGATCTCTTCGTGGGCGGTGAGCGCCGGGTGGCGCTTGATCGCCTCGGTGTTCGGCTCGTATAGCGACGAGCTCTGCGGGAAGCGGGTCAGGTGCAGCAGCGCCTCGCCGCCGCGTCCTCCGAGCGCCAGCGGCACGAACGTCCGCCGCGCGGGGCCGTCGTAGCTCTCCTGGAGGCGCTCGCACTCCCCAACATCGGGCTCGAAGCCGATCACGTGCACGTTGCTGCCGAACGTCGTCCAGCCGGCGGCGTCGCCGTCGCGACAGCCGACATCGATCACGACCAGTGGCCGCTCGAGATGCGTCGCGAGACGCCCGAACCGATCTTCGGTCGGATCGTTTGCCGTCCCGGTCGTCATTCGAAGCCGACCTCCTCGATTTGACACGAGAGGCGCCTCGGGTCAGTCTCCAGGCGCGTCGTGTAGCTGGCCTTCAGGATTAACTCGCGATTGTGTCCGTGAAACTCCGGTGCAATCGTCCCCTCGAGTTCGAACTTGCCCGGGTCAGTCAGCACTATGGTCGCGACCGTTCTGCCGTCGAGGACGATCCTCAGCTTCAGTGGCCGGGGGTTGAGCCGGTGGTGCATCCCCCGGACCAGGACCCGCTGCGTCGTGGGCGGCACGGAGACCACCGAGCGCCAGCGGCGCGAGATCCAGTTGTCCTGCCAGCGCCCCTCGAAGGTCGAGAGCAGGCCGATGTCGCCAGCCCAACCGCGAACCGCACGAATAGGCATACGCGGGTTTGCGTACAGGTTAAGCGGAAGCTGGAGTGCGGCCGATTTCCGCGTGCGCGGCAGCGCGACTAGTACCGACGGTCGGCGGGCCGCCAGCCAGCGGGCGTATGCGTCACTCCAAGCCGGGGGGACGTGCCCGTAGTGACGACGGGCGACTGCCATCGACTCGCGCAGGTGGCGACCACGCTGAGCCTCGGACTTCGCGCCCGCGTGGAAACGGATCCGCGCGAGGACATCTGGCACGGTGTGCAACGGCCTGCCGCCCTCGGACATCCGCATCCAGAGCTCATAGTCGAGCGCTAGGTGAAGGCTCGGATCGAGGCCGCCGACCTCGCGCCAGACGTCGCCCGAGGCGAACGCCGCCGGCTGGGAGATCGGGTTGTAGGCGGCTAGCGACTGATGGTCGCAGGGCAGCACGGGCGTCGTGCGGACGGTGTTCCCGGCTGCGTCGAGCTGAACCGCCGCGCCGTAGATCAGGGCGGCGCCCGGGCGCTCCCCGAAGCGCTTCACCGCTGTCGCGATCGCCCCGGGCTCGTAGGTGTCGTCGGCGTTGAGGAAGGCGACGATGTCCCCGCCGACGCGGTCGATGCCGCGGTTGATGGCGTCGGCCTGGCCGCCGTCGGGCTGCGAAACCCAGTCGAGCCGGTCGCCGTAGGAGCGCAGGACGTCGACGGTCCCGTCAGTCGAGCCGCCATCCATCACCACATAGCGGATGTGCGGGTAGTCCTGCGAGAGGACGCTGTCGACCGTGTCTCGAATGAACTCCACCGCGTTGCAGGAGGGCGTCGCCACGCCGACCGTGGGCGGCTCCCGGCGCACGGCGGCGTCCGTGCGGCGCTCCCTGTCGGCCAGGCCGGTAAGCGTCCGGATCAGCGTGTCGTTGGCCTTTTCGAGCGTGAAACTGCTCGCCTGGACCGCGCCCAGCTCTCGCAGTCTTGCGCGCAAGTCGTCGTCGGTCAGGATGCGGCGGATCCCGGCGGCGATCGAAGAGGGGTTGCTCTCGTCGACGATCAGCCCGGCCTCCCCGACGACCTCGCACGGGACCGGTTGGCTCGACGCGAGCACCGGCGTGTTGGCGAGCATCGCCTCAACCAGTGGGATGCCGAAGCCCTCGAAGCGGGATGGGAACACCAGCGCCTCCGCCCGCCGGTGTAGGGCTAGTACCAGCCTGCGGTCGATGCGTCCGAGCGCCCGTATCTGTCGCTCGATGCCGAGCTGGCGGACCTTCGCGGCAACATCGGCCGGCATGTCCTCGCCGGTCAGCACCACGGGGATGTCGCCGAGCTCGGGGTCGCTGGAAAGTAGGGCCAGCGCCTCGAGGAGAGCAGTGTGGTTCTTGTGTGGGTAGAAGCGGGCGGGATAGAAGAGAAAGCGCTCCGGGACGCCGAGCCTTGTGAGCTCGGCGGCGGGCACGTCCTCGGCCATGGCTACCTCGGCGTCGACGGCGGGAGGAGTGACCGCGATCCGCTCGGGCTCGACGTCGTAGCGCCGGGCGATGTCGCCAGCGGTCCACTGGCTCATCGTGAGGACGACGTCGGCGCAGCGCGCGGACGGGCGCATCGCTTGACGGGTCAGCTCTCGGTATGACGGACTGAGCGCCGCCGGTTCGACCTCCGGGTAGAGGTCGGCGATCATCACGGCCGCTGGGATCTCCGGCAATGGCGGATCCAGGAAGGTGAGCGGACAGAAGAGGACGTCGGCTTTCGCCTCCGCGAGCGCCTCGCGACTCAGCGAGACGCCGTCGGTCGCCACAGGGAAGAGCTGCGCGGTCGGCGCGAGCTCGCGGACCGAGGAGCACCAGGTCGGGTCCGCGAAGACCGCCATAGAACCTCCGGCCGCGGCCAGGTAGTCGTGCAGAGCCGGCACGGCCTGGCGGACGTAGGTCTCCATCCCCCCGCCCATCACGCCAGGAACGAAGTGACGGAGGTTGACGGCGACGCGCATCAGTCCTGCTCTCGCAGTTCCGACTCGAGGCGCTGGCGGTTGGCCTCCATCTGCTCGATCGCCACGCGTTGCTCCTCGACCTCTCTGGCGAAGATATTGACGTTGTGCTCCTTGATCTCCATCTCGGCGAGTGCGTCGGAGAGCCTGTCGGCCTGGTCCGCTACGAGCTCGATCGCAGTGTGCGCGTTCTCGTAGGCGCGGTCTGTCATGAACACGACGTTGCCGTAGTCCCCCTCGGCCGGCTCGGCGGCGCCATCGACGAGGCGGACTGCCGAGGCCTTGTGGTTCACGAAGACAAACCGTCGGAGTCCGCCCGGCTCGAGCAGCTCGACCAAGTCCTCGAGCGTCCAGGGACAGCGCCCGACAGCTCCAGGCATGTCGAGCCAGAACTCGATCATCAGCGCGTCGCACTCCAGCGCGCCCATGCCCTGCACGACCTCGAGGTCGGTGCCCTCGGCGTCAATCTTCAGCAGTCCGACGCGGCCGGGAATCCGCTGCTCGCGGAGTAAGGAGTCGAGCGACCGGCACGCGACCGTTCGATCCGCGGTCCAGCGGTACTGGTCACCGTTTCCCGGTGAGCCGATCGCGTGGAAGGCCGGCTGAGGCTCGCCATCCAGCGTCGTCGCGAGATAGAGGGTCGCCTCGCCATCCGAGGCTCCAGCCGCGATGTCGAGGATCTCTACGTCAGAACGCTCGCCGAAGGTTCGCCGCAGCTCGGCGACGTTCGCTGGGGCCGGCTCGATCAGATGGGCGGGACCGTAGCCATATGAGAGGAGCGCTTGCGCCAGCCCGCCGCGCTCCGCGCCGACGTCGACGAAGGCGCCGGACGACAGGTGCCCGCGCAGCGCTCCCAGCAGCGCGACCTCGGTTTCCTGTCCGTACAGCTCCACCGCGCCAATGCTATGGAACGGAGCTCCGGTCCGTTGTGCCGGCTACTCGAATGCGACCCGATCCAGCAGGCAGGAGAGGCGCCGTTCGTCGCCACCCCCGTGGTCCGGCCGCCAGGTCCAGGCCGACCGGATGCTCACTGCGGGGCTTCGGCCGCGAAGCTCGAAGGGGATCGGGAAGGCCTGCGCAAAGTCGCCCCGCTCTCTTACGACGACCCGCCCGATGCGGCGCCCGTCGATGGCCACCGTCAGGAGCAGCGGCCGGCGCACGAGCGCGTTGTGGTGCCCGACGACAACCAGCCGCGTCGCATCGGCCGGGATGGGGTGGAGCTGGCGGTAGCTCTTCGACATCCAGCCGTCGTCGAAGAGCTCGTCGCGCCCGTCCGCCTGCCAGTCGCGCCAGAAGCGGCGCGGCTGGCCGAGGTTATGCCTCAAGCCGAGCGCCAGCGCGACCGCGCGCGAGCGGCGCGAAGGCAGCGAGTGCTCGTAGAACTGGTCGACGTTGTCGACCCGGTGGCGCGCGTACTGCTCGAGCCAGCTCATCGGCACGTAGCCGAAGTGGCGCTTCGCGACGGCGATGCTCTCGCGGTAGAGGCCGCCGCGCTCGCCGAGCGTCTTGTTGTCGGCGTGCATCCGCGAGGTCGCGAGCGTGCCGTCGATTCGAACGATCCGGCGGCGCTTGGAGAGCCGGATCCAGAAATCGTAGTCCAGCGCGTAGCGTAGGCTCGCGTCGAGGCCGCCGCAGGCACTCCAGGCGTCACGCCGCACGAACGCCGCTGGCTGGCAGATGAAGCACTCGTTCATCAAGCGCTGGCGGTCGAAGTCGCACACGGGATAGGGCATAACGGTGTTGCCGTCGCCATCGACGAAGTCGGCGTCACCGTAGACCGCGCCAGCGTCGCGATGGCGGTCTAAGCCCTCCACCGCAGTGCGTAGCGCGCCGGGCCGGTAGATGTCGTCGGCGTTGAGGAAGGTGAAGATCGAACCGCACGTGTCGGCGAAGCCGCGGTTGACGGCGTCGGCCTGGCCGCCGTCGGGCCGCGAGACCCAGCGAATCCGACCGCCGTAACTCTCAAGCAGCTCGCGCGTCCCATCACGTGACCCACCGTCCATCACGAGGTAGTCCACGTGCGGCCAATCCTGCGCAAGCACGCTGTCGATCGTCTCGCGCAGGAAGCCCGCCATCTCGAAGCTCGGCGTCACGATCGACACGGTCGGCGACTCCGAGGTCACTCGCGTCTTCTGGGAGGCATCGTTCAAGTTGGTGCAAGGGTAATGATCTGTAACCTGTCGCGAGAATGGCCAACGGCGTTCACAATAAGCGGATTCTTCTGACGGGGGGAGCAGGGTTCCTGGGCACAAAGGTTCGTGAGCGGCTCGAGGCCGCCGGGGCCGCCGAGGTTTTCGTACCCCGCCGCGCCGAGTACGACCTGACTGACGCGACGGCGGTCGCACACGCCTACGACGACGGCCGCCCCGACACCGTCGTCCACCTCGCGGCAGAGGTCGGCGGCATCGGCGCCAACCGGGACAACCCGGGCCGCTACTTCTTCGCGAACATGGCGATGGGACTGCACCTGATCGAGGAGGCGCGCCGGCGCGGCACCGAGAAGTTCGTCCAGGTCGGGACCGTCTGCTCCTACCCGAAGCACACGCCGGTACCGTTCTCCGAGGACGAGCTGTGGAACGGCTACCCCGAGGAGACCAACGCGCCCTACGGCGTCGCCAAGAAGGCGCTGCTGGCGATGCTGCAGGCCTACCGTGCCCAGTACGGGCTGCGCGGTTCCTACCTGCTGCCGGTCAACCTCTACGGGCCCGGCGACAACTTCGATCTCGAGTCCAGCCACGTGATCCCTGCGCTGATACGCAAGTGCGAGGAGGCGCGGCTGGCGGACGCCGGCGAGGTCGTTTGCTGGGGGACCGGCGGCGCATCGCGCGAGTTCCTCTACGTCGACGACTGCGCCGAGGCGATTGTTGCCGCCACCGAGCGCCACGACGACCCGGAGCCGATCAACGTGGGCGCCGCGCGCGAGATCACGATCCGAGAGTTGACCGAGGCGATCGCCGAGCTGACCGGCTTCGACGGCAAGCTCGTTTGGGACACGACCAAGCCGGACGGCCAGCCGCGTCGCAGCCTCGATACCAGCCGCGCCCGCGACGTACTCGGCTTCACGGCGTCGACCGAGCTCGAGGACGGCCTGCGGCGAACGATCGCCTGGTACCGCGAGCACGCGGCCGCGGCCCCCGCCCCCGCGTCCTAGCGGCCGGAGAGGGGGGCGGAGGATAGGTTTAAGCATCGCCGCCACGAGTCTCGCTAGGCTTGACCGATGGCGAAAACGGCTCTGATCACGGGTATCACCGGCCAGGACGGCAGCTACCTGGCGGAACTGCTCCTCGACAAAGGCTATGAGGTGCACGGCATGGTGCGCCGGCTCTCGAGCGAGAACCACCACCGGCTGGAGGGCTTCCGCGACCGGATCAATCTCCACACCGGCGACTTGCTTGACCAGCGCTCGATGAGCGACATCATCCGCGCCTGCGAGCCGGACGAGATATACAACCTCGCCGCGATGTCCTTCGTCGGCGCCTCCTGGAACCAGCCGACCCTGACCGCCGAGTTCACCGGCGTCGGCGTTACCCGGCTGCTCGAGGCGATGCGCGAAGCGCGGCCCGAGGCGCGCTTCTATCAGGCCTCATCCAGCGAGATGTTCGGCAAGGTGCGCGAGACGCCGCAGAACGAGCTGACGCCGTTCTACCCGCGCAGCCCTTACGGAGTAGCGAAGGTCTACGCCCACTTCATCACCGTTAACTACCGGGAGAGCTACGGCCTTTTCGCCTGCTCAGGGATCCTCTTCAACCACGAGAGCCCGCGCCGCAGCCTCGAGTTCGTCACCCGCAAGGTCACCCACGCCGCGGCGGCGATCAAACTCGGCCTCGCCGACGAGCTGGCGCTCGGCAACCTTGAGGCGCGCCGCGATTGGGGCTACGCCCCCGACTTCGTCGAGGCGATGTGGCGGATGTTGCAGCAGGACGAGCCCGACGACTACGTGGTTGGAACCGGCGAGACCCACTCGGTCGGCGAACTCGTTGATATCTCCTTCGCCCACCTTGGCCTCGATCCGGCTCGGTACGTGCGCGAAGACCCCAAATTCATGCGCCCCGCCGAGGTGGACTTGCTGATCGCCGACCCGAGCAAGGCGCGCGACCTGCTCGACTGGCAGCCGAGCGTCGACTTCGAGCAGCTGGTCAAACTGATGATCGACGCCGACCTGGCGCTGCTGAGCGAAGGCAGCCCGATCTCGACTGCCTGACGAACCCCCGATCGCCGCCTCGGATCGGAAATCCGGCAGCGCGCCGCGGGGACGATGAGCGACCGAGGACGCACACTGTCTTGGCGCACCGGCACTCTCGTGCTGCTCGGCTATTTTGCGCTCACGGTCGTCCTGATCGGGCGATGGACGGTCGTCTCCCATCTCGATTCGAACTGCTTGTGTACGGAATCGGCGGATCCCACGCAGTTTGCTTGGTTGATGGTCTGGTGGCCGCACGCGATCGGATCGGGGATCAATCCGTTTCTGACCCACTCGATGTGGGCGCCCGGGCCCTTCGATCTCGCCACCGCCACGTCGGTGCCGCTCGCCGCGGTCGTCGCCACTCCGGTGACGCTCACGCTCGGGCCTCTCGCCTCCTACAACCTTCTGGCGCTGCTCGCGCCGACGCTAGCCGCCTTCCTCACCTTCCGCCTCTGCTATTACCTCACCGGTCGCGTCGCGCCGTCCCTGGTCGGCGGATTCATCTTCGGCTTCTCCGGCTACATGCTCGGCCAGACGATCGGCCACCTGAACCTCACGCTGGTCTTCTTCATCCCTCTCGCGGTCCACCTCGTCCTGCGGCGTATAGACGGGGCAGTCGGTCGCCGCCGCTTCGTCATCTCGATCGCGGCGGTGATCGCCGGGCAGGCGCTGCTCTCGACCGAGCTCCTCCTTACCTCCGTCATCTTCGGGGCGGCCGGTCTCTTGGCCGGAGCGATTTTCGCCGATGCGAACGGCCGGGAGCGGATCCGTCGGGTGACGATCGAGACCCTGGGCGGCGGCGTCCTCGCCGCGGTGGTGATCGCGCCGTTCCTGTACTACGCGCTCTTCTACACTTCACAACCCGAATTCATCTCGGCGGCGCGCTTCTCGATGGACGCGCTCAACCCGGTGGTGCCCACGCCCGTGCAGCGGATCGGTCGGATCACCTTCGCTCCCGTGGCCGGCACCTTCTCCGGTGGCTACGCCGAGGCCGGCGGCTATCTCGGGATCGCGGTTGTGCTTCTGTCCGGCTGGTGGTTGGCCACGACTTGGAAGACTAGGGCGAGCCGCGTGATGCTGACGCTGCTCGCCTGCACGGTCCTCGCGTCGCTCGGAACGGCGCTCTACATCTCCGGCCATTCGACGATCTCGCTGCCATGGAAGTGGTTGGACCACCTGCCCCTGCTGGAAGAGGTCATTCCGGTGCGACTCGCCATGTACACGTCCCTGATCGTCGCCGTCGCCGTGGCCCTGGCCTTGGCGGCCTCGACCGGCTCGGCCTGGCTGCGCTGGTCCCTGGCGATCATCGGCGTCGTCATGCTGCTCCCGAGCGGTGGATCGGCCCTCTTTCACAGTACGCCGCCCGACCCATCGTTCTTCACAACCGACCAATACAAGCAATACCTGGCAAAGGAAGAGACCGCGCTCGTGCTGCCGTTCTCGACCCGCGGGCAGAGCCTTCTGTGGCAGGCGCGGACCGACATGTGGTTCCGTCTCGCCGGGGGATACCTCGGTCAGGTGCCGCCCAAGGACTACATGGAAGAACCGGTGGTCACGCAGCTTCTCACCGGTGTCGCGAATGCCGAAACGCCATGCCTGTTGAAGTCGTTCCTCGAGCGAAGGGACATCGGCGCCGTGGTGATGGAATCAGCGTCGCCCGAACCCTGGCGCCCGGCACTGGCCAAGCTCGGCCTGCGCTCACGGGAAGTGGGTGGCGTCGACTTCTACCGCGTCCCCCAGAAGCTCGGGACCCCGGCAGGGTGTACGTGAGCGGGTTCTAGCGGGGCACTGCGGCGATCACCGCGTACTCGCCCTCGCGCACCCGGTCGACCTCCCAGTCGCCGGTTCCGTTCGGCGCGATCACGTCGCCACTCAGGTAGCCGATCGTTTCGCAGAGGGAGAGCAGCACCTCGGGAAAGAGTGGGTGCTGGTGGGTCGGATCGAGCCAGAAGGCCTTGAGGGCGCGGGCCGAGTGGGGGTTGACCGTCTCGGCGATCAGCAGGCCGCCCGGCTTGAGGCGGCTGAGGCCAAGCTCGAGGAAGCGTCGCAGCGTCTCGAACGGCATGTGCTCAATGACCTGGGCACTAAAGATCGCCCCGAGGCTGCCGGGCGCGGTCGCCTCGAGCACCTCGACCGCGTCGCCGAGCTCGACCGCTTCGTACCCCTTCTGGCGGCACCGCTCGACCATCGTCGAATCGAGGTCGACGCCCACGAAGGCCTTACCCGTGCCGTTCAGGAGATCGAGGAACTCGCCGCGCCCGCAGCCCGCATCGAAGACCGGCTCGCGGTTGCCGATCACGTCGAGGTAGACCTTCTGGCGATCGCGGATCATCTCCTCGGAGCCACGGAAGAGATCCTCGAAGTCGCGGTACCCATCGCTGCGTTCTTGCTCGGTGGCGCGGAAGCCGAGAGTATTGCCGAGGATGGGGTCCTCGCGGCGGGCCAGCCGGTTGTCGGACATGAAGGGCTTGGCGGCGGCGGCCGAGACGAGGTTGTCGGCGCGCCCCTGGCGCTGTTGCAAGAGCCGCAGCGTCGCGTCCTGCTCGGCCAGGCGTGCCTCGAGGTCGGCGACTCGGCTGGTTAGCCGCTGCTCGAGCCTTAGCCCACCGACCAGCTGGTCGCGGATGTCGTCGAGAGCTTGCGTAGCCGCCGCATTGACCTCGCTCTGGTAGGCGATGTGAGGCCTCAGCAGGCGCAGGTACGCTCGCCGTGCCTGGTCTTTTACCTGTTTGGACGCGCGGTCCACGGGTGGGCCGCCGAGGCCGATCAGGTGGTTCAGGTGCTCGCTGCCGGGCGAGTCGGGCGCGCGCAGGCGGTGTACTAGCTCGTCGGCCCGCCCTTCGGCGATCCGCGCCTCGATCGACGCGGCGGCGGCGTCGGGCGAGTGCGTGTGGCGGATGTCGATCGCCGCCCGTTCGGCGCGCAGTTCGACCTGCTCGGGGTCGGACGCGACGGTTTTCATCACCCGCGTCGCATAATCGAGGTCGGGCTCGGCCCATTCGCCGTCAGGCGGGTAGGGCTCGGCGTCGGCGCCGATCTTTACCTCGGTGCATGGGACGAGGAAGCTGTTCTCGGACGTCATGAAGTCGAGGTTGCCCGAGTACGCAGTGGCGATCACCGACTTGCCGAAGTACATCGCTTCCGCCATCGTCAGGCCGAGGCCCTCGGAGCGGTGAAGGGAGACGTAGCAGTCGCAGTTGGCGATCATCGCGTTTTTCGCGCCAGCACTGATGGTCTCCTCGACTAGGTGGACTTCGGGACGATCGGCGACGGCGGCGGCGAGCTTGTCGCGCTCCGCCGGGAATTCGTCACCGGCCACCGACTTGATTACCAGCGAGGGGCCATCGCCGGGCTCGAAGGCGTCGGTGAACGCCTTCACCAGGCCGAGCGGGTTCTTGCGGCGGAAGACGCTGCGGTAATCAAAGATGAAGAGGAAGCAGAATCCCTCCGGCATCCCCAGTTCCGCCCGCGTCATCTCGGCGGCCGGTCCGGGAGTAACGGGGACGCGGACCGTGCGCACCGGTTTGTCGGTGAGCGGCTGCAGGGCGGCAGCGATGTACGCACTGGCGACCCAGACTTCGTCGACGTCGTTGAACGAGCGCAGCCAGAAGTCAGGGAACCTCGAGACCTCCCAGAACCAGAGCCCGGCGGTGCGGCGGCCGTCGAAGAAGCGCGGTCCGAGCCCGGCGGCGATGGCGGGCAGCATGTCGGCGTTGACGCAGATCAGGTTGTAGTCGTAGGGATAGTCGCCAGTGCCGAGGTGGGCGAGGGCTTTCGGGATCTCGACCGGGTCGGTCGGGGTGTCGATCGCCGAGGTGGAGATGTGTCGCGACTCGAGCGCCGCCAGCATCTGGCGAGCTGCCTCCCCGACCCCCCGCTCGGAGCTGATATAGCCGACGACGTTGACGCCGGAGGCCGTCACCGGCGTCGCGGCGCTGGGTCCGGTGGAGCGGGTCGGGGACGTGGCGGGCGCCGCCGCGGCGGGAGCACCGGCCGCTTCACCCGGTGTCAGCAGCTCCTGCGAGACGCCGGTTTCCGGGCCGTACTCGCGCAGCCACTGATGGAAGCCGGCGGCAGCCGGTCCGTTTAGAGCGGGGTGGGCTTCGCGAAGGTCGGGGCGCGACTCCCACAGCACCGCCGCGTAGCGGCTGATCGGGTTGTCGTCGTCGCCGGCGACGGTCTCGGTCAGGTAGTCCTTGAACTTCTCAGCGCCGGCCGCGTCGAAGAGGGAGGCGTCGAAGCGGCCGCTTTCGACCCCTTCGCGGAAGAGCCTGCGGGCGATCCGGTCGATCTTGAGGCCGTCGAAGGTCTCGGCCCACCCGTAGGACCAAGTCGCCGTTTTCTCGTAGCCGTTCTTCTTCAGCAGCGCGCCATAGGAGTCGCAGATCCGCTGTAAAGTGGGATGGGCGGACAGCTTGATTCGGTCTTGGTGCTTGCTTAGGTCACGGGGATGACGCGGGTCGTAGCCGCTGAAATGGAAGAAGTGGAGTCCCTCGCCGTCGACCTTGTAGCGGTCTCCGTCGGCTTCCAGGGTCCGGGTCGGCAGGTTCCAGTAAGCGATGTTGTAAGTCGTCTCTCGCAGCGGGAAGCAGCTGGGCCAGAAGCCGGGTGCTAGGTCAATCCAGCGCTGATCGACAAAATGGCCGTTGGCCGGATCGTTGAGGCACTCGTTCTCCAGCCGCTCCGACCACCAGTCGAGCAGTTGGTCGGCGGTTTCTCCGGCGCCAAGCCCGATGAAGCCGAGGTTGTAAGTGCCGGCGATGAGGATGTCCTCTTCGCTCGGCTGGCGCCCGTCACGCGGCAGGGGCGCGGTGAAGTGGGGAGTAAGGACGATCCCGTGCTCAAGCGCCTTTTCCTCGATCTTCGCCAGCGAGGAGAAGACCTGGATGTCGGGATCGAGGTAGGAGACCGAGTCGACGCCGGGGCGCGCCAGAAGCGTACGCAGCAACCAGGGCTTGACGGCGGTAGACAACTCCATCACGTCGTAGTAGGCGGCCATCCGCTCGGTGTCGGGCAGGCCTATGTCGTGGATCGTCAGCAACTCGAACTGCTCCGCGGTCGGATCGACATAGCCGGCGGGGTCGTCGATGACGAGGACAGTGCAGTTGCCGTCCGGGTGAACCTTCTTGAAGGAGCCGGCCAGGACCCGTGCTTGGGCCAGGTAGTTTCGGGCGATGATCGTGCAGATATTCATCTCGGCAGCACCTTGTCAAAAAACAGCCAACTGGAACTCCATGCTCAGACACGCGCCGTCCTCGGTCGCCACCTTCGCGGCCGATACCTGCGGCGCTTTGCCCAGAGGAAAGCCGACGCGGCGCGGGGGATCTCGTTGCGGAGGTAGGGGTTCGAGTAAGGGTTGGCCGTAGTCAGCGGAGCCCAGCGTGCCAGGAGCTGGGACTTCTCCCACTCGTTGACGTCGGAGGAACGACTCGAAGACTCAAAGTGGGTCATTACCAGGTCGGGGTCGTAGACGATGCGCCGTCCGCACTCGACCTGCTTCAGGCAGTAGTCGACGTCGTTGTAGTTGACTGGGTAGATGGCGCTGAGGCCGCCGACCTCTTCGAAGGCATCGCGGCGGGTCATCAGGCAGGCGCCTGTGACGGCGAGCAGATCACGGGCGATGCGCACCGCGTTGGCGTAGCCGGGGACATCGCGCGGATAGCCGTAGTAGGGGTGGCCGGGAAGGCCGCCTTCGAAGCCGACGCCGGCGTGCTGGATGCGGCCGTCTTCGAGAAGCAGCAGACCGCTGACCGCGCCGATCCCATCGATTGAGGAGTACATGACCATCCGCTCGATCCAGTTCGGCGTCGCCACCTCGATGTCGTCGTTGAGGAAGATCAGGTGCTCGCCGCGGCTTTGAACGGCGCCGCGGTTGATCTTCTCGGCGAAGTTGAAGGGCTTGTCGTAGAGGACGAGGCGGAGGCAGTCGCCGACGGCGGCCTCTAGCTCGGCGATCGCGCCCGCCGGGGTCGACTCGTCGGCGACGACGACGATCTCGTAGTTCGAGTAGGTCGAATTGTTGACGATGCTGCGCACGCAATGGCTGACGAGGGTCACCTCTCGGTAGCGGATCTCGCGCCGCTGCCCGTTAGTCGGGATGACGATGCTGACCAGCGGCTCTTCGCGCAGGGCCGGATTCAGGTGGTAGACGCCTGGGTCGCCTGGATCACGCGCCGCTATCGCCTGCACACCGGTCCGCTCGCAGTGTGCCTGGATCGCGCGCGTCCCGGCCTCGAAGGCCCACGGCTTCGCCTTCTCGCCGCCCCCCGCAGTGGAGGTCTCGAGCCCGCGCCAGTGGTAGAGGACGCGCGGCACGTGGAGGACGGCGCGGGCCCGCTCGGTCACCTTCAGCACGAGGTCCCAGTCCTGCGCCCCTTCGCAGTCGGCATCGAAGCCGCCGACCTCCTCGACCAGCGAGCGTCGCAGCACGCTTAGGTGGCAGGTGTACATCTGCGTGCGAATACGCTCCGGCGACCAGCCCGGCTTCAGGAATGGTGCGGTGTGGTGCCCCTTGGCAGTCATCTTGTCTTCGTCGGTGTAGACGTAGTCCGCTTCCGGGTTATCCCGGATCGTCTCGTCGACCAGCGCCAGCGCGTCGGGGTGGAGGCGGTCGTCATGGTCGAGTAGAGCGATGAACTCGCCGGTCGCCATCGCCAGCGCGGTGTTCGAGGCGGCGGCGATGCCGCCGTTCTCGGCCCGGTGCTCGACGCGGATCCGCGGGTCAAGCGCGGCACAGTCGTCGAGCAGCACACGCACGCGCGCCGAGGGCGAGCGGTCGTCCACCAGGCAGAGCTCCCAGTCACCGAAGGTCTGGGCGAGCACCGACTCGATCGCCCACCAGAGGATGTCGGTCGGCGTCTCGTAGACCGGGGTGACTATCGAGAAGCGGGGGGCCGCCACGGGGTCAACCGCCGCGGGCAGCCATCAGGCGGAGCAGCGCGTCGACCACCCAGCGGGCGCCGGGGATCGGGATCCGCGTGGTCAGGCGGGACAGTCGCTCGGAGTGGTCTTCGATGATCTTCAGTCGGCCTTTGACTGCACCGAGTTCGGCGTCGCGGGCGATCAGCTGGTCGCGTAGGCGGAGGATCTCCTCGTCACGAGTGGCGATCTCTGTTTCGAGATCGGTCTGGGGGCGGTCGACCCTTTCCAGGGAGTTGATCGGCTCCGGCATCCGGACGGAGTTTACTCGGGGACCTAGAGTGCCTCGGCGATTCGCGGCGCCTCGCGATTGAAGAACCAGGCGCCGTAGACGCAGACGCCGACGTAGATGATCGCTGCGGGGAGGAGGCCGAGCCAGCCGCCGGCGGCCTGGACCGCGGTCGGCGCGCCCGGTTCGTGGAGGATCCAGACGCGGACCTGCTCGAAGATCACGGCCAGCGGATTCACCATCAGCAGGTGTTCCTTGGTCGAGCTTTCGAAGGCGTCAACGGGATAGAGGATCGGCGTCAGATACATCAGTACCTGCGAGACGACGACCCAGATGATAGCCGTGTCGCGGAAGCGGACGTAGAGGGCGGAGAGCGCCATCGACATGCCCGCCGCGCCGATGAAGAGGAACGCCAGGGCGATCGGGAAGAGCAGCCAGGTCCAGGCAGGCGAGACCCCGAAGGCGAGCACGAAGATCAGCACGATGATCAGGTTGAGGAAGAGGTTGAAAGCGGCGGTCACGACGGTCGCCAGGGGGATGACGAGGCGGGGGAACTGCGTCTTCCGCACCACTCCCTCCTGGGCGACGACCGAGGTCACCGCGTTGCTCGTTGCTTCCGAGAAAAACGTGTAGAGGACGATCCCCATCAGCAGCATCACGGCGTAGTATTCGACCAGGCTGCTGCCGACTTTGAAGACCTGGGTGAAGACGAAGAGCAGCACCCCGAACAGCAATAGCGGCCGGATCAGGGACCATAGGTAGCCGAGTACGGTGCCGAAGTAGACCCGCTTGAATTCAGTCGCCGAGATCAGCCAGAGCAGATCGAAGAATCGGCGCCAGCCACCCCCGACGGCCGACGGCCCTTGAACCTCGCGCAACTCGGCGGTGCGGGTCGCGGCGCTCACGACTGACCCTCGTCGGACTCGACCTGGAACCGTACTTCCGGCGCTATGACGCCGCCGGTCTTGGTGCTGCCGAAGATGACAAAGGTCGCGATCTGCTCTACGTAGACCGAGATCCCGGCCGCGCTGGTGACGCCGCAGTTGAGGAAGTAGCGGCCCGGGGCGAGCCGGTTTTCGACCCGGCCTTCGAGCCTGAATCGAGTCCCGGCGGGATAGGGCCGCTGCTGTTCTTCTGGCTTCAGGTGCTCGCCGAACTCGATCAACCCGAGCCCGTCGTTGGTCGTCAGGACGAAGCCGACGTGGACCGCAGAGGCCGTCTCGCGTAGTAGCTCAAGTTCCACTCGCACGCGGATGTCCTCGCGGCTCTCGATACTCGAAACTTCGTCACCCGCCTCGTTGATGACGCGGCATTCGAGCAGCAGCGCGCCGTCCGCTTCGGCCTCGCTGAGGCCGACCTGCGGCAGGTCCGCCTCGAAATTCAGCTTGAGGTACTCGCGGCCCGCCTCGGCCGGGTTGCCGACGAACTGGATCTCGCCATCGGCGAGCAGCAGGGCGCGGTGGCAGTACTGCTCGACCGTTCCCATGTCGTGGGTGACAAGGACGATCGTCTTGCCCTCGGCTTTCATCTGGTGGAAGGCGTCGGCGCACTTCTGCTGGAAGGAGGCGTCGCCCACCGCCAGCACCTCGTCGATCAGCAGCACGTCGGCGTCGGCCTCCATCATCACCGAGAAGGCGAGCCGGACGAGCATCCCCGACGAGTAGTTCTTCAGCTTCAGGTCGGCGAATTCGCCCAGCTCGGCGAACTCGATGACGGCGTTGAGGCGGCGGCGCATCTCTTTTGGCGTCAGTCCCATCATCACGCCGTTGAGGACGACGTTCTCACGCGCTGTGAGGTCGTGGTTGAAGCCGACTCCCAGCTCGATGAAGGGCGCTAGGCGCCCGGCGATCCGGATCGTGCCGCTGTCGGCACGGTAGATACTGGCCAACAGCTTCAACAAGGTGCTCTTGCCGGAGCCATTGCGGCCGACGATGCCGAAGAACTCACCCTGATGGATCTCGAACGAGATCCCGTCGAGGGCGTGTAGCTCGCGGTAGTCGCGTGAGGCAAACGGGTGCACCGCCCGCTCTTTGAACGAGTCGACCCGCTGGGTCGGGATCCGGAACGACTTGTGCAGATCCTCGACCTGGATTGCCAGCGGCGTGTCGGACCCTGGCGCGCCGGCAGTGGCGGGACTTGGGATGGCGTTCTCGATTGACATGAGGAATTTGCCGGTGGGGAAAGCCCCGGCGCGGAGTGGAACGCTAGCGTGCCCTTCCTCGGCACGATCTGCGAACCTCCGATCAATGGTGCAGGGCGAACTTCTGCTCCTGCTCGCGGTCCACTTGGTGTTGACGGGGCTGCCCGGAGTTGCGGCGGCGCTTTTCGCGGCGAGCAGGGGAGAGCGGCGGGAGCCGGTGCTGCTTGCGATCGCGCTGGCGGCCACGGGCTGCGCCGCGATGCTCACGTTCTGGGCTTTCTACGGCGGTCATGAGCTGGGGCAGACGGCCTCCTTCATGGTCGCCTTCGGCTCGGCGCTACTCACCGCCTGGCTCTTGTACGACGGTGGGATAGAGCGTGACCTGCTGCGGCCGCTGGCGGTGCCGCTGGCGCTCTGGGTGCTCGGCAGCTGCTTCCTCGTCTTCCTCGGCTTCGCGCACGGCGGCACTTACGAAGCGGTGGGGATGGCCTCGAAGCGGTTCTCCGGCCCGCTGCCGAGCGACAACGACATGCCTCACTTCTTCTCCGACTGGTTCTACGCCCACGGCCACCACGGCACGCCGCCGATCTTCCCCGGCGAATGGCTGGCGAGCGACCGGCCGCCGCTGCAGGTCGGCTACGCGAACTTCGAGCGGACCTTCGGCTGGGACAACCTCGGTCTCCACTACCAGGTGATGGGGGTCGTCCTGCAGCAGCTCTGGATCGTCGGCCTCTGGGCGCTGCTCGTCGCCGGGCGCGCCGGTCGGGTCACCCGGGCGCTGGCGATGATCACGGTCCTGCTCAGCGACATCGCGATCGTCAACGGGTTCTTCGTCTGGCCGAAGATGCTGCCGGCGGCGATGCTGCTGGCGGCGGCGGCGCTGGTGCTGACGCCGCTCTGGACTGAGGTGAGGCGGAGCCTGTGGGGCGCGGCGCTGTTCGCGGTGCTGCTGGGCCTGGCCATGATGGGGCACGGAGCCAGCGTCTTCGGCGTCCTGCCGCTGCTGGTGATCGGCGCCGTTCGCGGGCTGCCGAGCTGGCGCTGGCTGGGGGTCGCGCTCCTTGCCGGGGCGGTCCTGATGGCGCCCTGGTCCGCCTACCAGAAGTGGGGCGACCCGCCGGGCAACCGCCTGACCAAGTGGTTTCTCGGCGGCGTCAGCGAAATCGACGGCCGCGGAGTCGGCGAAGCGATCGAGGACAGCTATTCCGAATCCGGCCTCGGCGGCACGATCCACCACAAGGGCCAGAACTTCGTCTCGATCTTCGGCGGCCGGCCGATGGCGGACAACATTGACCACGCCGTCTCGGCCGTCGGAAACGGCGAATTCGAAGAAGCCGTGCGCCCGGTCCGCTCGATCTTCTTCTTCAACCTGGTGCCATCGTTGGGCCTGCTGCTGCTGGGCCCGGTGGCGATGGCGATCGGCTGGCGCCGCCGCGGCCACGATCCGGCCGAGTGGCGGCTGGCGGCGATGTGCCTGGCGACATTCGGGCTCGGCGCGGTTCTCTGGGCGCTGATCCAGTACGGCGGCGCGGTCGCGCAGACCTCGATCCACCAGGGCAGCTACCTGCTACCGGTGATCGGGATCTGCGGCTGCGCAGTTGGCCTGCGGGCGGTCTATCCGCGTTTCGCCTGCTGGTGGCTGGGCCTGAACGCGGTGGCGATGCTGGTGATCTACGTGCCCTCGTTCGAACCGTCGGAAGGCAGCTCCTGGTCGTTCGGGTCGTTGCTGATCGCCACTCTCGCATTGGCCGGGTTCGGCGCCCTGGCGATGGCGACGCCCGGGCTGGGGGGGCGACGGGGCTCGCGAATAAACTCCGCCGTCGCGCCGGACTAGGGCGCCGCGAAGCGTTTTGGAGACTCAGGTGCAGACAACGGGCGGGAATGGACGCCGCCACGGGGCGGGTGCCTGGTTCGGGCGCCACGGACCGGTGGCGCTGCTGGTCGCCGCGATCGCGGTGGCGGCGGTCGTGCTCGTCCTCGCCCAGTGGCACATCACATTCTTCCAGGACACCTTCGCCTTCCTGCTCGACCGTCAACCCTGGACAGCGCATTCGTTCTTCATGCCGCACAACGAGCACATCGTGGTGCTGCCGGTGCTGATCACGAAGGTCCTGCTCGAGGTCTTCGGGATGAGCTCCAACGTGCCGGAACAGATCGCGATGGGTGCCACCCTGATCGCCGTAGCGGTGCTGCTCTTCGTCTGGGTCCGGCGTCGCGTCGGTCCCTGGCTGGGGCTGGTCGCCGCGATCACGATCCTCTTCCTCGGCTCCGCCTGGCCGGTCATCCTCTGGCCGTTCGAGAACGAGTTCACGCTGCCGATCGTCTTCGGCCTGGCCGCGCTGCTCTTCCTCGATCGCGAAGACTCCCGCGGCGACGCCTGGGCTTGCGTGATGCTGGTGCTCGCGACGATCTCCGGCAGCCTTGGCATCTCCTTCATCGTCGCCGCCTTCGTCGACCTGGTCCTGGATCGAGAGGAGCGCGGCTGGCGGCGTGCCTACGTCTTCGCCGTGCCGCTGCTGATCTACCTCGCCTGGTACGCGGGCTACGGCCACGAGGCCGAACACCACCTGACCCTGCACAACATCCTCAACTCGCCGGCCTACGTGGTCGAAGGGTTCGCCTCGGCGCTCGACTCGCTCGCCGGCCTCAGCACGATCCCCGTCAACAGTCCCGGCCAGAACGACTGGGGCCGGCCGCTGCTGGTCGGCGTCGTCGCCCTCGTCGCCTTCGGCCAGTGGCGCAAGCCGGGCTTCTCGCGCGGCTTCTGGACGGTCGCGATCCCCGCCGTCAGCTACTGGCTGTTGGCGGCGCTCAACTTCGTCCCCGGCCGTGAAGCCTCGGCCAGCCGCTACGTCTACGCCGGCGCTGTCTTCGTCCTGCTGATGGCGGCGGAGCTGCTGCGCGGCTGGCGCTTCAGCAAGAAGGGGCTGATCATCGTCGGCGCCGCGGCGCTGCTGGCGATCCTCCCCAACCTGGCGCAGATGAAGAACGGCAGCGACTGGGAGAAGGAACAGAGCGTCTACACCCGCTCCGACATCGCGGCGATGGAAATCGCCCGCGACACCGTCGCCCCGGCCTTCTACCTCGGCTCGGTCGAAACGACCGGGACCGCCTCGCTGTCGCTGGTCGAAGCGGAAAAGTGGTTCGAAGCCGTCGATCGCTGGGGGACGCCCGCCTACAGCGTTCCCGAGCTCGAACGGGCATCGCCGATCGGCCGCCACTTCGCCGACCTGGTGCTCTCCCAGGCGCTGCCGATCTCGGTCGAAAGCACCCCTGGCAGCTTCGACTCCAGTAGCTCTGCCGAAGAATCCTGCGTCACCCTGCCGGGCGGCGAATCGGCGCTGAAAGAGGTCAGGATCGAGCCTGGGCTGACCAGGGTCGAAGTCGCTCCCGGGCCGCCAGCCGCGATAGCGATGCGCCGCTTCGCGACCGAAGAATTCCCGGTCCCGATCGCCGGTGGCGAAGGCGACTCGACCACGGTCGTAACGGTCCCCCACGACCGCGCCAAGAACCCCTGGTACATCCACGTCGAAGCGAGCCAGCTGACCCGCGTCTGCCGCTGAGCGGCGTCCGGCTCTCGCCTGCGAGGAGCTATCAGCGGCTGGGCTCGAAGTCGCGTAGCTCCTCGCAGGGGACGTTCAGCCCCCAGCCCGGCGGCGAGGTGGCGACGGGGGTTTCGGCGTCCGGCGGTTGACCGGCGCAAGCCGCAGCGCTTTGGTCGAGAGACGACCGCCAGGGTGGGGCGCCGCGCGCTTCGTGGTTGGCGACACTGAAGGAGAAGACGACGACGACGAACGCCACCCCCAGTGCCGCGATCGGCAGCCAGCGAGGGCGGTCTTCGCCCGCGCGGCGGCGCGAGCGGCGGTCGAGCATCACCGCGGCGACCGAGACCAGCAGCATCGCGGGCACGATCGCGTAACGACCCGCCGCCTCGATGTAGAGACCATGGGGCCAGACCATTTCGGTGGCGACGGCGCGCTGGTAGACGGAGACCACGAACATCACCACCGAGGTTGGGATCGCGATCAGCGCCAGCAGCCGGGCGCTGAGGTTGGTGCGGTAGACGCCGTAGGCGAGTGCGGCGACGGCGAGAATGACGAGGATGATCAGTAGCGGCCAACCGAAGTGCTCCCAGGCCTTGCCGCCGAGCCGCAGCCCGAGTGCGGCGCCGTCAATCACCCGCTGCAGGTAGGCGGTCCAGATGTCGTGAGTCCAGAGCGGCGTCACTGCGGTTTCTTCGTTCAGCGCCAGGACCGGAACCTGGACTGCGGCGCCGGCCCAGTAGCCAGCAAGCAGGAAGCCGTCGCGGCGGTCGCGGTAGGCGAGCGTGCGCAGCAGCGCCAGCGGGATGAAGAACCAGACGCCCGGGGTACTGAGCCCGGTCAGCAGGGCGAAGACCCCGGCGGCGACGGCACCGCGCTTGCCGCGCGGGCGCCAGAGCAGGATCCAGAAGGTGGCGACGAGCATGTACCAGGGCACGTAGGCAGCGGAGGCGGTCGACTCGAGGCCCCCGACCGGCGCCAGCACCGTCGTCAGCGCCAGGCCGCCACGCAGGTAGGGGCTCTCGATCAGCCCCTCGCTGGCGAACCAGACGACGAGGCCGCTGAGCGCGACGACGGCGCCGGAGAGGATCGAGACCACCGCCGGCGCGTCCTCGATCGGCATCAGGTTGGCGAGTTCGCCGATCGCCCGAGGGACGAAGACGAGGTAGGTGGCGTAGGTGTCGAAGAGGCTGCCCCCGAAGCTGCTGTGGACGGCCCCGGAGAGGAAGATTGCTCCATCCTCGGCCCAGAGCGAGTGCAGTGAGGTCGACCAGCCGATGCGCAGCATCTGCAGCAGCACCGCCGCCACGAAGAGGCTGCTGAGGATCAGCAGCCGCGGCGCCCGCTCGCCCGCCGGCGCGGCGGGCGGGTCCCGGAAAAGCGACTCGTCGAGTGCCCGGCGGAGGGAAGAGATCGTCATCGGCGCCGTCCCCGCATCGCCGTGGCACGATATCCGTGTGTCAGGCTGCCCGGCGTGAGCACAGCGCCGAGTGTCGCGGTGGTAGTGCCGAGTTGGAACTCGGCCGGGCTGCTGCCGCGCTGTCTTGGCTCGCTTGGCGAACAGGGTGAGGAACTCGAGCTGCTGGTCGTTGACAACGGCTCGACGGACGGCTCGCTCGAGTATTTGGAGCGGGAGGGGGTGCCGCACGTCTCGCTGCCGGAGAACGTCGGCTTCGCCGCCGCGGTCAACCTCGGCGTTGCCCGTACCGCAGCTGCGACGGTACTGGCGCTGAACGCCGACACGGTGCTCCAGCCCGGCTGCCTGGCGCTGCTGCTCGACGTGCTCGAAGCCGACCCCAAGCTAGGCGGTGTGCAGCCGCGGCTGCTACAGCTGGAGGGCGCCGCCGGGGCGCCGCTGGATTCGGCCACCGCCCGCCTCTACAGCGCCGGCCAGGCGCTGGCCGCCGACGGGCGGGCGCTGGAGCGCGGAGCGGAGAGCCGCAGCCTTCCCGCCTGCCGGCCACCCATGAGGTCTTCGGCGTCTGCGGCGCCGCTTGCCTGCTGCGTCGCCAGCTCTTCACCGAGCTCGGTGGCTACGACGAGACCTACTTCGCCTTCTATGAGGACGTCGACCTCAACGTGCGGGCGCGGATCGCCGGCTGGCGCTTCGCCTACGTCCCGGAGGCCGTCGTCTGGCACGTCGGCAACGCCTCCTGGCAGGCGGGCTTCCACCGCCCCGGCGCCGAGAACGCGCGCCTCGTGGCGCGCAACCGGCTCGCCACCCAGGTCAAGTTCATGCCGGCCGCGGCAATCCCTCGCATCCTCGCCGTCGAGGTCGGTGCCCTTGCCCGCGCCGCCACCCAGCCCCGCCTGCGCGCCACCCTCACCGGCAAGCTCGCCGCCCTGCGCTGGCTCCCCCGACTTCTGCGCGAGCGCCGTCGCCTGCGTCGCGAGGGCGACCCCGCCCGCGCCCGCCGCTGGCTCGGCGCTGGTCCCAAACCTTGATGACTTGACCCACCCACAGTGGGGTCAAGTCATCAACCTTTTCAGCCCCGCCGCCGCCGGCGCAGGGCCAGGGCCTCGCGGGCGCTGAGGTCGAGCAGGGCGCCGCGGTCGAGTTCGCGCGGCTCGCCGCCGCCGCCCTCGCGCCAGCCGCGCAGCCGCCCCCGCAGCCCGGCGGCGGTCCGGCCCATCAGCACCTGCCCGGCGCTGATCGCCCCCTTGGTCGCCAGCACGCGAACCGCGTCGCGCGGCCGCGACATCACCCCGTAGCGGTGCAGCATGTAGCCCCGGCTCCAGCCGGTGCGGGCGAACTTCTCGCCGCTGCCGGCCCCGAGGCTCGCCGAGTAGGCGTGCAGCGCCCGCACCCCGGGGGCGAGCCGGCAGCGCGCCCCGGCCGCGCGCATCCGCAGCGCCAGGTCGAGGTCCTCGTAGTAGAGGAAGATGCGCTCGTCGAAGCCCCCGACCGTCTCGGACGCCCGCCGGTCATACAGCGCCGCCCCGCCGGTCGGGCCGAGCGGGTCGGGCGCGGCCTCGAGCGGCTCCCCGTGCAGGTAGTCGAACCCCATCAGCGTCCGGTCCGCCACGACCCCGGCGGAGTCGATCAGCCCCGGCGAGCGTTCCTGCAGCATCACCCCGGCCACCGCCTGCACGCCCTCGGCCGCGGAGTCGAGCAGAGCCTCGACGAAGCGCGGCTCGGCCTCGGCGTCGTTGTTGAGCAGGATCAGCGGGTCGGCCGGATGCTCGGCCACGGCCCGGTTCAGTGCCGGGCCGAAGCCGAGGTTCTCCCCCAGCGCCAGCAGCGCCACCTCGGGGAACTGGTCGCGCAGCAGCTCCACCGAGCCGTCGCTGGAGCCGTTGTCGACGACCACGACGTCGATCTCCCGGCTCTGTTCGCGCAGGCTGCGCAGCGCCCGCCTGATACGCTCGGATCCGTTGTAGTTCGGGATGTAAACGGCGGGGCGTATGGCTGCTCAGCCGAGTTGGCTCTGGGCGAAGGTGGCGAACTCGCGCAGGTCGTCCAAGAACGCGAGGGAGGCGAACACGGCATGATCGTCTACCTCCATGTACAGGTGGACGAGAAGGTTGCGCTGCCGGGCCGCGTCGCCCATGCGGCTGGCCAGCTCTTCCGACAGGAGCCCCTTTCGACCGAGCGTCTGGAAGATCTCCGCGTAGCTGGAGGGAGCGGGTGCCGACTGCTCCATCACGACCTGCGTGCCAAGGTCGATGCAGACCTGGAGGGCGACCTCGAGCCAGCGCTCGGTCATCGCCCGCAACTCGACATCGCCGAGGTAGGCGTCCACGCCTTTTCCGCGTACGGTTTCGAGTCGCTCGATCAGCTCCTCGAGTCGGGCGAGGCGGGCTTCGGCACGCTCAGCGTCGACCAAACCGACCCTCGCTCATCCGGCGCCGCATGCCACGTCCCAGCTCCGCGCGCAGCGGTGCCGTGTCGAGGTACTCAAGGACAGCCCTGGTCTCCAGCCTCACGCGTTCGTCGTAGTCGCGCTCGACCAGGCGAACGGCGTCGCGGATTGCATGGTGGCGCAGCAGGGCCGGCGCTCTGTTGAGCATGACGACGTCCACCTCATCAGTGCCCATGGCAGCCGACGCCGCCGAGCTGAGTCCGAGCTGGAGGGAGAGGCGCTGTGCCGCATCCAGATCTGGGTCATGCCAGACAGCAACGTCGATGTCCGAGAGTGGCCCGGCGTCTCCCCGAGCCTGGGAGCCGATCAGCATCGCTGCCACTACGCCCTCTCGGTCGAGGGCGTCAGAGAGCCGTTCCCGCGCGGCGGCGTCCACCGGCGGCACGCGTGCGTTCTCATCGATGACGGTCACTCCGGCATCGTCGCTGATCAGACGGACTGAGTCCAGGCCACGGCCTGGCGTCGCTCGCGTGGATCTTCGGCTCAGTAGGGTTGCAGCCTCGCATGGAGCCACTGAAGGGACTCATCCTCTCCGGCGGCGCCGGCACTCGCCTGCGTCCGATAACCCACACCTCGGCGAAGCAGCTCGTGCCTGTCGCCAACAAACCCGTGCTCTTCTACGGGATCGAGGCGCTGGTCGATGCCGGGGTGAAGGAGATCGGGATCATCATCGCCCCCGAGACCGGCGAGGAGATTCGCGAGGCCGCCGGCGACGGCTCCCGGTTCGGCGCCGAGATCACTTACATCGTCCAGGACGAACCGGCCGGGCTGGCCCACGCGGTGCTGACCGCCGAGGAGTTCATCGCCGGCTCCCCGTTCGTCATGTACCTCGGCGACAACCTCCTGCGCGACGGCCTGCGCGGCCTCGTCCAGACCTTCGTCGAGCACTCGCCCGACGCGCTGATCCTGCTGACGCCGGTCGAGGAGCCCGAGCACTACGGGGTCGCAGAGCTCGACGGCGAGCGGATCGTGCGGCTGATCGAGAAGCCCAAAGACCCGCCCTCCAACCTCGCGCTGGTCGGCGTCTACCTCTTCACCCCGGCGATCTTCGATGCCGCCCGCGCCCTGCAGCCCTCCTGGCGCGGGGAGCTGGAGATCACCGAGGCGATCCAGGGCCTGATCGACGACGGCCACCAGGTCCGCTCCGAGGTGGTCAGCGGCTGGTGGAAGGACACCGGCCAGCTGGCCGACATGCTGGAGGCCAACCGGCTCGTGCTCGAGGAGCTGCAGACGCGCCTCGACGGGACGGTCGATGAGGAGTCCCGGGTCGAGGGCCGGGTCGTGCTCGAGGCCGGGCGCCTCGCTGACCCGCTCGGTCGTCCGCGGCCCCGCCGTGATCGGCGCCGGCGCCCAGATCGAGGACGCCTACATCGGCCCCTACACCTCGCTCGGCGAGGAGGTCCGGGTCTGCCGCTCGGAGATCGAGCACTCGATCATCCTCGCCGGCTCGGTGGTCGAGGACCTCGGCACCCGGATGGAGGCCAGCCTGCTGGGCCGCAACGTCAAGCTGACCCGCAGCGACGGCCCGCCGAAGACGCTGCGCCTGCTGGTCGGCGACAACTCCGAGATCAAAATCGTCTAGCCGCCGGCCTACATTTCGTCGTCCCAGTCCGGGGCGTTGGCCCGGTGCACGCCGTCGCGCAGAGCGATCCGGATCAGCGGATTGACGACCGACCAGCCCTCGTCATGGCGGATCAGTCCCGCCAGATGCAGTCGACCGAGGACCTTGCGGATCTCCTGTGGGGGCGACTCCCCGCGCTGAGCGCCAGCGTATGGCCCCAGTCCGGAGGCGACTTGGATCAGGATCTGTCCGCCGAGTCGGTGCAGGGACCGGGCATGCTGCATCGCCCGCGCCGTCAGCGCCCCTGCGGTCGAAGCGAGGTACCGCAGGACATCGTCGGCGTCCCGCTTCGGTTCCTCGGTCAACTCCAACAGCGCCAGCAGCATCGTCTCCGGATGACCGCCGGTGAGCTCGGCGAGGTCGTTCGCGGTCGCGGCGGGTACCTCCAGCCCAGCCCCGACCGTTAGCCACGCCTCTGCCCCCGGGTTGTCCAGCGACAGCCATCTCCCCTGTTGGTGGAAGGCCGCTTCGCGGCCGAGGACCCGGCCCTCGACCGCATCTCTCCCGGACAGCACGACGTTGAGGTCGGGTAGTCGCTGGACCATCTCGCGTATCGCCCAGAGCAGGTGGTCGAGGTCGAGGGGGTGCCTGGGGGTGAGGCCCGGTGCCTCCAGGTGGTCGAGCCAAAGGAACACGTCGCGACCTTTCGCCAGCTTTTCCAGGGCCTCCAGCGCCCGCGCGAGCGGGTAGCGACCGGAGGGCCAGTCCCGCAGCGACTCGTCGAGGCCGTTGACGCCGAGGAGGTCGGCCAGCGCGATCCGTTTCGCCTCGATCGAGGTGGGGACGAGAACCCCGACCTTGAGGGTCGAGAACTCGGCAAGGCTAAGGACCGCTCTCGCGATCTCGCGAGAGATCTGGAAGGCCAGGTGCTCCTCGCCGGCGACCCCGTCGAGGTCGAGCCGGAGGATCGACAGCTTGGGGGTCGAGTGGCCTAGCGCCTGGCGGAGGGTCTCGGTCTTGCCCACCTCGGCCTCGCCAAGCAGGCCTACCACCCGGTTCGTCTGCAGTGCGTCGGCGATCTGTTGGGCTTCCTCGTGCCGTGCAAGTTTGAGGCTCCAGCGGGCGCCGGGGACGTTGGCGAGGGCCTCGGGTTGCAACGTCACGAGTGCAATCGTAACAATGCCTCGCATGCAACGCAAGTAACCTGGAGTCGATCGTCAAGCCAAATATCGCCTGCGCGGATTAGCCTGTCGAGATCATGCCCCCGGTAATCCTCAATCCCGCCCGATGAAGGTCCTCGTCACCGGCGCCGCCGGGATGCTGGGCCGCGACCTGATGCTTGCCGCCGGCAACGCCGGCCACGACGTTGTCGGCTTCGGGCGCCGTGAGCTCGACGTCACCGACGCCGGCGCGGTGGAGAAGAAGTTCGACCTCGAGCGGCCGGACATCGTCATCAACAGCGCCGCCTGGACCGATGTCGACGGCGCCGAGGAGGCCGAGGAGGCCGCCTTCGCGGTCAACGGCGCCGGCGCCGGCAACGTCGCCGCGGCCGCCGCCGCGCTCGGCGCCGGCGTCGTCCACGTCTCCACCGACTACGTCTTCGACGGCGCCAAGGGCGCGCCCTACGTCGAGAGCGACCAGCCGGCGCCGCTCTCCGCCTACGGCCGCACCAAGCTGGCCGGCGAGGAGGCCGTCGCGGCGGCCAACAAGCGCCACTTCATCGTCCGCTCGGCCGGCCTCTTCGGGATCGGCGGCAACAACTTCGTCGAGACGATGCTGCGGCTCGCCGGCAGCCAGAGCGAGGTCCTCGTCGTCCGCGACCAGGTCGGCTCGCCGACCTACACCTGGCACCTGGCCTACGGGATCGTCCGCCTGATCGAGGGGATCGAGTACGGCATCCACCATATGGCCGCCGCCGGCAAGTGCTCCTGGTATGAATTCGCGCGCGAGATCTTCGAGCAGGCGAAGGTCGACTGCAAGGTGCTTTCGAGCACC